>AMFN01000003.1 GCA_000302695.1 Enterobacteriaceae bacterium LSJC7 | reverse complement strand
AGTAGGGAACTGCCAGGCATCAAATAAAGTAGAAGGCCCTGCACGAAAGTGCAGGGCCTTTTGCTGTGTGGCGTCCGGGAAACGGGCCATGGTAAGAGTGACAGGGACAGGTGGCAAAAGGCTGCCGGGTTGTCCCGTGCCGTGGCAGGAAAACGGGAACCCTGTCTACCCTGTTCCTTTTTCTGCTTTGACTGATGGTGTCGCTGGCAATGCAGGCTAACGCCACACCTTAAATCATCCTTATTGCCGCCCAGTCCCGGCACATAGCCCACGCGTCATCAAGAGCCCTGAAAATCCAGAGCCTCGAATACATTTACCGCAAATTCCCAAACCTCAAGCGGCTTCAAATCGTTTTCCGCTCAGCATCACAAAATACATTTATACAATTAATTAACACTTTCTTTACTCTTATGTCCGGCGCAATCTGTTGCTTTGCGTTTATCAGGCCTACTCAGGCCAGAAGACTGGAGAAAATAACGATGACAGAAGCAAGCGCCGCCGACAAAACACGTTTGGTGGATCACGATACCCGCAAACGTGTATGGGCGATTGTTGGAGCATCCTCGGGTAACCTGGTGGAGTGGTTCGACTTTTACGTGTATTCGTTTTGCTCGCTCTACTTTGCGCATATATTCTTCCCGTCAGGAAACCCGACCACCCAGCTTTTGCAGACAGCCGGTATTTTTGCTGCTGGTTTTCTGATGCGTCCTATCGGTGGGTGGCTGTTTGGCTATATTGCCGATAAACATGGCCGTAAAAATTCCATGCTTATCTCTGTATGCATGATGTGTTTTGGATCGCTGGTAATTGCCTGTCTGCCTGGCTATGCGGTTATTGGCACGTGGGCACCGGCATTGCTCCTTCTGGCACGACTCTTTCAGGGATTATCGGTCGGTGGGGAGTATGGCACCAGCGCGACCTATATGAGTGAAGTCGCTGTGGAGGGAAGGAAGGGATTTTATGCTTCTTTCCAGTACGTCACGCTAATTGGTGGGCAGCTCATGGCTCTGCTGGTTGTCGTGGTATTGCAGCAAATCCTGACCAATGAGGAATTACGAGCCTGGGGCTGGCGCATTCCCTTTGCGCTGGGCGCGGTGCTGGCAGTTGTTGCGTTGTGGCTACGTCGTTCGTTGGATGAAACGTCAGATAAAAGCACACGTGCGCTCAAAGAGGCGGGTTCACTGCGGGGACTGTGGCGTAATCGTCGCGCTTTCGTCATGGTGCTGGGTTTTACTGCCGGTGGATCGCTGAGCTTTTACACCTTCACGACTTACATGCAAAAGTATCTGGTCAATACCGCGGGGATGACCGCTAACACCGCCAGCATGATCATGACCGGTGCCCTCTTTATTTATATGATAGTGCAGCCTTTCTTTGGTGCATTGTCAGATAAGATTGGGCGGCGTAATTCCATGCTGTGTTTTGGCTCGCTGGCTACCATTTGCACCGTACCCATTCTGACTGCGTTGCAGACGGTAAATTCGCCGTGGGCGGCGTTTGGCCTGGTTATGCTGGCGCTGCTGATTGTCAGTTTTTACACCTCTATTAGCGGCATTCTGAAGGCCGAAATGTTCCCGGCTCAGGTGCGGGCGCTGGGTGTTGGGCTGTCCTACGCAGTAGCCAATGCGCTTTTTGGCGGTTCAGCGGAATATGTCGCCCTGTCGCTTAAATCGCTCGGTTCAGAAACCACCTTCTTCTGGTATGTTTCTGTGATGGGGGCAATTTCATTTCTGGTCTCGCTGATGCTGCACCGCAAAGGCAAAGGAATGAAACTTTAATGGTCGGCTAACTGCCAGATAGCATAGCCGGTGCTGGCACCGGCTACATCCCAGGCAAAATCTTTCCAGCTCCAACCCGAACCTCCAGGGCGACTGTCCCAAAATTCCTTGCCCGCGCCGAGACTGACTGAAAACAACAAACCAAAGGTTGCGCTGCGATCGCGGCTCCAGTTTTGCTGGCGTTGCCCGTATTCATTTGCGGCGGCGGAGAGCATCGCTGAGGCAATAAAGTGCTGTGCTTTGTCCTGCCCGCTCCAGTTATCCTGCGCCAGGTGCATTGAGCTGCAGCCACTCAGTATCAGGGGGGAGAGCAACATAAGAATGCGCATACCGGCCTCCATAAAATAAATGGCCCCGCGGGGCCATTTTATCAATCACAGAATACGGCTAATCAACCGGTCGATACGGATGCGCCGCAATCGACGAATCAGCTTACGCACTTTCACCGGATAGTCGGCAATACTTTGCAGATCGCGATAGTGCTGGACAACCGTTGTGTGGGTACGAATTCGTGCTAACTCTTCTTCACGTTGAGCCGTGAGTTGATGCTGCGGGTCATGAATAAGGATGGCGTTTTCAAGATCAAGGCGCCAGGCTCGCGGGTTAAGATTGTTGCCTGTCAGCAGCATCCACTCATCGTCCACCCACATACCTTTAAGATGATAACTATTATCGTCATCCTTCCACAACCGCACCGTGAGTTGCCCGCTATTAATGTAGTACTGCAGGCGGCTCAGGAAACGGCGTAGATTGATTTCATAAAGATAGGGCAGTGCTCCGATGATTTTGAACGGCTGGTCCTCTGGAATGTAGAAGTCATTAGCCGTTTTATCACCGACAATAATTTCCACCTTTTTACCCTCACGCAGCAGACCAATAATGTTGCGTACCAGCACCGCGGGAAGGTTGAAATAAGGCGTGCAGATAGTGAGCTTGTCCTCTGTGCAGGGCATCAGGTGATAAATCGCTTTATTCAGCGCACTGCCTTTGCCAAGGCCAACCAACGGGGTAACGGCGAGAGTGTCATTATCCGCGTTGCCCTCAAAGCGATATCCGGCATCGCGCAGCGTCTGGCGATATAAGCGAATGTCGTTTTTGATTTCCTGGCTTTTCGGACGCTCTTCATTATTCAGCAGGTTCACAGCCCGCCCGTGAGCGAGGTGATTCTGAACCCAGTTAAACATGATGTCTGACATGCGGGCATTGCGAATCAGGTGATAGCGGTCATAGCGATATTTATCGTGTTGATGCAGATACACATCGTTGAGGCTGGCGCCGCTGTAGAGCACGCTGTCGTCAATGATGAATCCTTTATAATGCAGAACGCCTAACGCTTCGCGGGTGTTCACCGGTACGCCGTACACCGGGATAGTGACATCCGTATTTTCCTGCGCCATGCGGCAATACCAGTCAGCGTTGGTGTCAGAAGCGGCGGCACCAATGCGTCCGCGTTGGGCGCGATGCCAGTCCACCAGCACGCTGACATCCAGCTCGGGGCGCTGTCGTTTAGCGGCGTACAGTGCGCTCAGGATCCCTTGTCCGCCATCGTCCTGCTCAAGATAGAGCGCGATGATACAGATACGCTGGGTCGCTTCAGCGATTTTCTTAAGTAGCGTTTGCCGGAAATCGGCCGGAGCAAAAAAGAATCCTACATCATCAACTGACTGAGAAAGTTTCGGTAGCTGGGCAAGGTGTTGTTGATGCTTATTACGCTTAAATTTTGACAACATCACAGTGCTTATCTTCTCTATTCATTAGATGGCCTTCTGTTCCATGACAACGACAGAAGCTGACAATAATACCATTACTGCCAGGCAATGTCGGTAACATTTCCAGTAACTTACACAGAAGGGCTTTCCTGCGCCAGTTCTAGCGTCAGGCTGACTATCCCATCTTCAAGCTCAATATCGACGTTGAAGCCCAGTTTTCTCGCTAGTGCTATCATCCCCTGATTGTGCGGCATAGTTATGCCGTTAAGCCGCTGCAAACCGTGCTGACGGGTATAGGCAATCAGTTTTTCCATTAGCTGGCGGCCCAGCCCCAGCCCCTTCAGATCGGAGCGTACCAGCACGGCAAACTCGGCATCGACATTATCCGGATCGGAAATCGCACGCGTCACACCGATAATTTCATCGTCGCCGTCTTCGCGACGGACCGCGACAAATGCCATTTCCCGATCGTAGTCGATCTGCGTCATATTCGCTAAGTCATCATGGGTAAATTCGTTGATCTCACTGAAATAGCGATAGTAAAGATCTTCCTTTGTTACTCTGCCAATAAAGCGCTGTAGCTGGGGTTCGTCTTCGGGAAGAATCGGGCGAAACAGACAGCGCTCACCGTTTTTCATCAGCACCTGTTCCTCAAGGTGCTGTGGATAAGGGCGAATGGCGAGCCGGTTTTCGCTATTACCCGTGAAATCTTCCAACTCCAGCGTCACATCAAGCAGGGTGAACTCATTGCCGGAGGCCAGCAGCGGGTGGATATCGAGCCGTTTTATCTGTGGGCAATCCACTACCAGGTTGGATACCTGCACCAGCAGCTGGCTCAGTCCGGCAATATCCAGCGTACGCAGCGCGCTGCGCCCACGAATTTTATGCTGCTTGATGGCCTGAATCACCAGATAGCGAGCCAGGTTCATGTTGAGCGGTGGCAGGGCGACTGCCGCCTGTTCGTCTGCACGCCAGGCAACGCCGCCTTCGCCAAGCATAATCAGTGGCCCAAACACCGGATCATGCTCCACCACAACCCGTAGTTCCTGTGCCCCTGCACGGTTGGCCATGCTCTGTACCAGCAACCCGTGAATGCGTGCCTGAGGCCAGGTAAGCTTGACACGATCGAGCATGGCATTTGCCGCCTGCTGCACTTCTTCAGCCGTGCGCAGATAAAGCATAACGCCCTGGACTTCCGATTTATGGGGAATATCTGGCGAGCGCAGCTTCAGTGCAACCGGATAACCTATCTGTTCTGCGATATGCACCGCCTCTGCGCTGTCGCCTGCAATCCAGGTCGGCAACGTCATCAGGCCATACGCCTGCAAAATAGGCTGCACTTCGTGGGTATCGAGCGTGGTTGGCCCATTTTGTAGTGCCTGCTTAATCAGGCTGTATGCCTGCTGAGCATTCGCGGCAAGATGACGTGGTAGCGTCGGCGTTTCACGCAGTTGCTTCTGGTTACGGTGGTATTCCACCATGTGCATAAAGGCCGTTACGGTTCCTTCCGGTGTACGGTAGGTCGGAATACCGGCTTCGCTAAATAACCTGCGGGCTTCCTGCGATGAGTGTTCACCGCACCAGTTGGTCAGCAGCGTGGTGTATTTACCGCGTGGATGGCGTTTGATTAACTCAATAATTTGTCGGGCACATTCGCTGCCGGGTGCAGATGCACTGGGTGCATGGACAAGCATGATGGCATCCTGCTGTGTGGAGTCGAGCAGGATTTCCAGTGCCTGAAGATAGTGTTCTGTTGTGGCATCGTCGCGTAAATCAAGCGGGTTTGCCGCTTCGACGTTCTGAGAGAGTTTTGCTTTAAGTTTATCGAGCGTGTCGTCATCAAGTTGCGCCAACTTGCCGTTTCTGAGCTCCAGTTCATCGAGTGCCAGTGCCGCCGGCGCTGCGCCGTTGCTGATAATGGTCAACCGTTCGCCACGCAGCGGGCGCATATGGCTCAGGGTTTCCACGGCAGAAAAAAGCTCATGAGTATCCTGCACGCGCAAAAGCCCTGCACGTTGAATGGCGGCGTCCCAGGCGGCATCAAGGCCGGGGCGCGTTTTCAACAACGTCTGTGCGCGGGCGCTACGCCCGCTTTTTATTACCAGAATCGGTTTATTACGTGACGCACTGCGCGCTGCGGAGACAAAACGCCGTGCGTCGCTCAGCTGTTCCAGGTAAAGCAGGATGGCACTGGTTTTGCTGTCTCTGGCGAGAAAATCAAGCAGCTCGTCCACATCAACATCCTGACTGTCGCCAAGTGCGATAAACCATGAAAAGCCCACCTGGCGCTGCTGAGCCCAGTCGAGAATGGTATTGGAGACAGCAGCGGACTGGGAAATGAAGGCGAGGCGGCCTTTTTGAATCGGCACCGGTGAGAAGCTGGCGTTCAGCCCCTGCCACGGGCCCAGCAAGCCAAGGCTGTTTGGGCCGAGGATGCGAATCTGCCAGCGGGCGGCGCACGCCATGAGCGTATCGCGCTGCTCCGGTGGAGAAGAGAGAATAATGCAGGCCTTACAGCCTTTCTGCCCCAGCGCTTCAAGGAGTTCAGGATTACGGCGGGCGTTAGTGCAAAGTATCGCGAGGTCAGGAGCAAACGGTAGCGCATCAACACTTGGCCAGGCCAGGACGCCACACACGGCTTTATACGCAGGTGTTACGGGCATCACCGGGCCGGAAAAACCGCCGGCCAACAGATTGCGCATCATTAAATAGCCCGCCCGGCTGGTCTTTATTGACGCTCCCAGCACGGCGATGGATTTCGGGCGCAGCAAGGCTTCTAACCCGCGTTGGCTCATGACGCTCTCCTTCAGGACGTTTGTTTCCTGATTTTAAACGCTTTCTACTGTTTCTGCTGTGATGCTGCACTGATGATGAGGTTTTCCTGCCAGGTAGCGCTCGCGAAAGAGCGTGAAGTGAGCATTAAGCCCTTGTGCTGCCATCTCATCACCGGCAAGGCCCAGTAGCGCGGTGGCGACTTCAGCGGTGCAGTATTGATCGCTTGCATGAGCCTCACGCAGGCGGTAGGCCGACAGGTGCTCAAGGCTCACAGAAATCACCGGGAAGCGATCCAGCCACGGGCTTTTGCGAAACATTTTGCGCGCTTCAGACCAGGTGCCGTCGAGCATAATAAACAGCGGCGGCTTACCGTTGCTATCCGGCTCGCTGACAACGCGACGTTCAGTGGAGGCATAAGACGCCGGGAACACCACCAGCGGCTGATACGCCTCGCTTTCCAGCAGGGTGAGCAGTTCTGTTGGTGCCTCGGTGCGTGACCAGCCGAAGGCCAGCGTGTTGGGCAGCACATCAGCAATCAACCGCCCGGTGTTACTGGGCTTCATCGGCTCGGTGTCGTACATCATCAGACAAAAGCGGCTGTGTGCTGGTTGTGGCTGGAGCGTTGCACACAGGCACAGTTTAAGGGGCAGCAGACAACGCTGGCAGCGGCGGATGCGGTTGCCTCGGGCAATAAAAGGGCGGGTGGAGCGTGCCAGGCGCTCGGCGCGCAGGCGAAGAACGGCGTTGTCAGTCATCACAGCATCTGTGTAAAAACCGCCATTTTCGCAGAGGGGAGGAAGGGGCGCAATGCCCCTTGAACATCACAGATTTTCGTTCAGCCAGCCGTCAAACGGAGCCTTGGGCATCGCGCCATTGAGCATATCCACTACCTGTCCATTCTTAAAAATCATAATGGTCGGAATGCTGCGAATGCGAAAACGGGCGCTCAACTCAGGTTCAGCTTCGGTGTTGACCTTCACAAAGCGAATTTTGCCGCTGCGCTCGTCAGCAACATCTTCAAAAATGGGGGCGAAATTAACGCATGGTCCGCACCATGGCGCCCAGAAGTCAACTACGACAGGCAGCTCATCCTTTAAAAGTGAATCCAGTGTTTCGCTGGTGGCGTTAATCACTTCACCATCAAAAAGTTCATGGCCGCAACGCCCGCATTTAGCAGCGTCATTGATGCGATCGTCAGGAATGCGATTGATTGCCTGGCAGGCAGCGCAGACTGTATTCATAGAAAAAACCTCAGGGAATACGTAATGTTGGCTTTGTAGGGAAGTTGTTTAAATAATGTTACTTATTATTGACCAGACTGCCGCACCCGGCAATCTGGTTTATTCGATGAGTGTAATAGTTTTGCCCTAAATTATTCCTGGGGCCGGGTAACCGTGAAAGTTAATGGATAAGCGTACAAACATCGGGTAATCTGCGCGCTTCGCGCAGAGCAGGTGGAGACAAAAGATGAGCGACGAATTCAAGGGTAAAAGCGGCAAAGTCAAAGTGATGTATGTCCGCGGTGGTGACGACGACGAACAGCGTTCCCGCAACCCGCGCACCGGTAAAGGCGGTGGTAAGCCGAAGGCTGGTGGTGACAAGCGCCGCGCCCCACGCGAAGACAAACATGCAGACCGTGGTCCACGCCGCGACGCCTCACCCTGGCGCACGGTATCACGCGCGCCGGGCAATGAGGCCGACAGCGCGCCGGATCATGGCGGTATCAGCGGCAAAAGCTTTATTGACCCGGAAGTGCTGCGTCGCCAGCGTGCGGAAGAGACGCGCGTTTACGGTGAGAATGCCTGCCAGGCTCTGTTTGAACACCGTCCTGACTCTATCGTTCGCGCCTGGTTTATCCAGAGTGTGACGCCGCGCTTTAAAGAAGCATTACGCTGGATGGCGGCAAACCGTAAGGCTTATCACGTGGTGGATGACGCGGAGCTGACTAAAGCTTCCGGCACAGAGCACCACGGTGGCGTTTGCTTCCTGATCAAAAAACGTAACGGCACCACCGTAACCCAGTGGATTGAAAAAGATCTGGAGCAGGACTGCGTGCTGGCGCTGGAAGATATCGGTAACCCACATAACCTGGGCGGCATTATGCGCAGCTGCGCGCATTTTGGTGTGAAAGGTCTGCTGGTACAGGATGCCGGTCTGCTGGAATCGGGGGCGGCGGTACGAACAGCGGCCGGTGGGGCAGAACATGTACAGGCCGTTACTGGTGAGAGTTTTGGTGAGGCGCTTAAGCAGTTCCGTGATGCGGGCTACAGCATTGTAACCACCTCCAGCCACCGTGGAACGCCGCTGTTTCAGGCCGAGCTTCCGGCAAAAATGGTGTTGGTGCTGGGTCAGGAGCAGGACGGCATCAGTGATGCGACCTTTGCCGATGCAGATCTGCGTATCTCCATCGATGGCACTGGCAACGTTGAGAGCCTCAACGTTTCCGTGGCAACCGGTGTGCTGCTGGGCGAATGGTGGCGACAAAACGCCGTGAAGTCGTAAAGGCAGAAATGAAAAAGCCGCCCTCAGGGCGGCTTTTTTACGCCATTTCTTCGGGCAGTTTTGGCTGCCAGTCTATTGGCGCTTCACTGCGCGCCAGCAGATATTCATTGGTTTTCACAAAATGGCCGCAGCCAAAGAAACCGCGGTGCGCTGAAAGCGGAGAGGGATGCGGTGCCTGCAAAACGCAGTGTCGCTGGCGGTCAATAATACGGCCTTTTTTCTGGGCATGTGCGCCCCACAGCAGGAACACTACGCCTTCACGGTGCTGGTTGATAATTTCAATGACTTTATCCGTAAACGTTTCCCAGCCCAGGCTTGCATGGGAATGTGCCCGCCCGGCTTCCACTGTCAGCACAGTATTAAGCAGCATCACGCCCTGGCGCGCCCAGCTTTCGAGATAGCCGTGGTTTGGGCGAGAAAAGCCCGCTACGCTGCCTTCCAGCTCTTTATACATATTCAGCAGGGACGGCGGGGGCGCAATCCCCGGTAACACGGAGAAAGAAAGACCGTGCGCCTGACCAGGTCCGTGATAAGGATCCTGCCCAAGGATAACCACTTTCACATCACCAAGCTCGGTGTAGCGAAACGCGTTAAAGACATCTTTTTGTGGTGGATAGACCGTTACGCCTTGCGCACGTCGTGCTGCGACTGCCTGCAGTGTTTCAATAAAGTAGGGCTGATTTTTTTCTTCGGCCAGCACGTCGTGCCAGGTGAGTTTCGTGGTCATCTCGCTCTCCTGCGATAAGTGTCGGCATAGCTTAACCGCTTCTTTACGCAGGACAAAATTTCCTGCCACTGCCGACGGCTTTTATCAAAAAAAGTTGAAAATTTACAAATATGACGCATGCCGCTGCTTAGGCTAAGTTGATGTAAAACAAATAAATGCCGCCATGCCCACATATTCTGAATGGTTTTTATTGATTTTAATCAATGAATGGCCCAGGTTGCGCTGGTATACAGAACATCAGGACAACAAAGGTTTTACCAATTAGCCAGATGCTGGCTAAAAAAATGAATAACGAAGCCCATAGGGAGGCACAAATGATTACTGGTATCCAAATTACGAAAGCCGCCAATGACGACCTGCTGAACTCTTTCTGGCTGCTGGATAGCGAAACCGGCGAAGCGCGCTGTGTGTGTGCTAAAGCAGGTTACGCTGAGGACGACGTTGTTGCCGTCAGCAAACTGGGTCAGATTGAATACCGTGAAGTTCCGATGGAAGTAAAACCGGAAGTGCGCGTGGAAGGCGGTCAGCACCTGAACGTTAACGTTCTGCGTCGCGAAACGCTGGAAGACGCGGTTAAGCACCCGGAAAAATATCCGCAGCTGACTATCCGTGTATCTGGTTACGCTGTTCGCTTCAACTCACTGACGCCGGAACAGCAGCGCGACGTTATCGCCCGTACCTTTACCGAAAGCCTGTAATCCCGGGCGCGTTTTCAAAGCCGTCGGCATAGTCCGGCGGCTTTTTTTATGGTCGAATAAGGCAAAAAAAACCGCCGAATCATCGGCGGTTGTGTTTACTCTTCGTTGTTTTGCGTTTCATTGCTACTGTTGGGTTTACGGCGCTTACCAATGTTTTTCTTATCACGATGGCGCTGTTTAACGCGCGGCTTTTCAGCCTCTTTCTCTTTTTTCTTCTCTTCGCGCTTCGCCTTCACTTTTTTGGACGGCTTACCTTTAAGCTTCTCGCTTGGCGCTCGGGTGGTAGGGCGCAATTCATCGATGACGCGAGCTTTCAGCGGCTCCTGAATGTAACGTTCGATTTTGCCAAGCAGCAGATTGTCGTGGGCTTCAACCAGCGAGATAGCGGTGCCTTTGCGCCCTGCACGCGCGGTACGGCCAATGCGATGCAGATAAACATCGGCGGTGCGCGGCAGGTCAAAGTTAAACACATGGGTTACGTCGGGAATATCAATGCCGCGTGCTGCGACATCGGTGGCGACCAGCACGCTGACGCGTCCATCGGTAATGCGTTTAATCGCCTCGTTACGTTTGGCCTGGACCATTTCGCCTTCCAGCCAGCAGGTATGAATGCCCGCAGCCTGTAACCATTCCACCAGCTCATGCACGCGCTCACGCTTGCGAACAAAAACGATGGCGCGGCGCGTATCTTCCTGCTTGAGCAGGTGCGCCAGCAGTGCGGTTTTGTGCTCGGTATTATCAGCGCGATAATACCACTGGTTAATTTTTTTACGCTCGCGCACCGACGGTGTTGCAGAGACTTCAACAGGGTCTTCCAGCAGTCGCCGCGAAAAATCGGTGATGGCTTCGCCCTCAAGCGTGGCCGAAAACAGCATGGTTTGTTTGCGCCAGCGGGTTTCACCGGAGATGTGCTCGATATCCTGGGCAAAGCCCATATCCAGCATGCGGTCGGCCTCATCAAGGATAAGCAGTTCCACGGCGCGGCAGTCGAAGTTTTCTTCTTTTATGTACTGCAACAGGCGACCGGTGGTGGCGACCACAATGTCCTGGTTTTCGCTGAATACTTCCGCGTGGTTCATATACGCCACGCCCCCGGTGATAGTCGCGATATCCAGGTGGGTGTTTGCCGCAAGCTCACGGGCGTGATCGGCAACCTGCATCGCCAGCTCGCGCGTGGGCGTCAGGATCAGTACGCGCGGCGGCCCGGATTTTTTGCGTGGGAAGTCGAGCAAATGCTGAATGGCCGGCAGCAGGTACGCTGCGGTTTTACCGGTACCCGTGGGCGCTGAGCCGAGAACGTCGCGTCCGTCCAGCGCGGGCGGTATGGCTGCCGCCTGAATCGCGGTGGGGCGTGTGAAACCTTTGGTTTCCAGCGCGTCCAGCAGGCTTTCGTCTAATTCGAGTTCGGAAAAAGTGGTTACGGTCATGGTCTACCTCTGTGTGGGGCGCCGATTATAGACGTTATGCCAGTGATGTTCATCTGTTTCCGACGTCCGGGGCTTTTCGATGGCGTTGTCTTCCCCTATGCTACTGCGGTCTTTTCACCAGGTGTGAGCTATGTCAGAACAAAAAGCGGTTCTTCCGCGCAATGGATTCACTTTCAAACAATTTTTTGTGGCACATGACCAGTGTGCAATGAAAGTAGGTACTGACGGGATTTTACTTGGCGCCTGGGCGCCGGTCGCAAATGTGCAGCGGGTGCTGGATATTGGTACCGGCAGCGGGCTGGTGGCACTGATGCTGGCGCAACGTACTGCCGGACAGGCGCAGATTGATGCTGTGGAACTCGACGCACAGGCGGCAGAGCAGGCGCACGAGAATGCACAGGCGTCCCCCTGGGCGCACTGCATGAGTGTTCACCAGGCAGATATTCGCGACTGGGCCGCGGCGCAGACGATGCGCTATCAGCTGATTGTCAGCAATCCGCCGTATTTTCAGCCGGGTGTTGCCTGTGGCAATGAACAGCGCGAACAAGCGCGCTATACCTCGTCACTGGAGCACGAGGACCTACTGGCCTGTGCGGCGCAGCTCATCACCGAAGAAGGTTTCTTTTGCGTGGTCTTACCGGAGCAAATCGGCCAACAGTTTATTGCTAAGGCAACGGAGCAGGGCTGGCACTGCCGTTTTCGCACCGATGTGGCAGACAATGAAATGCGCCCGCCACATCGGGTGTTGCTCGGTTTCTCACCCAGGGCTGGTGAGTGCTTTACCGAGCGACTGGTGATTCGCAGTGGCGATCGTGAGTATTCACCCGCCTGGTGCGGCCTCACTCAGGATTTCTATCTGTTTATGTAGCGCGCTGCGGGGTTAGAATGGTTGGCTCCGCGCGGTCATTTTGCTGCGGGTAATCAAGGGTGAAATGCAGTCCGCGGCTCTCTTTACGCTGTAGCGCACAACCGACAATCAGCTCTGCCACTTGGGTAAGATTGCGCAGCTCCAGCAAATCGCCGGATACGCGAAAGTTAGCGTAGTACTCGTTAATTTCCTGCTGCAACAGCGCGATGCGGCGCTGTGCGCGCTCCAGCCTTTTGGTGGTGCGCACAATACCCACGTAATCCCACATAAACAGCCGCAGCTCATGCCAGTTATGATTGAGCACTACGCGCTCATCAGCGTCATCAACCTGGCTTTCATCCCAGTCCGGCAGCACCTGTATTGCCGGGAACTCCGGGAGCCGGTGCAGAATATCTTCCGCCGCCGACCAGCCGTATACCAGACACTCCAGCAGCGAGTTTGACGCCATACGGTTGGCGCCGTGCAGACCGGTGCAGGTCACTTCACCAATTGCCCACAGCCCAGTCACATCGGTGCGCCCTTGCGAATCTACCAGCACGCCGCCACAGGTATAGTGCGCGGCTGGCACGACCGGAATTTTGTCGCGCGTCAAATCGAGCCCCAGTCCGGCGAGCTTCTGGCAAATCATGGGGAAATGCTGGCGAATAAACGCTTCTGGCTTGTGGCTGATGTCCAGGTACATGCACTCAACGCCCAGACGTTTCATTTCACCATCAATCGCGCGTGCAACAATGTCGCGGGGGGCAAGCTCGGCGCGTGGATCAATATCGGGCATAAACCGGCTACCGTCTGGTCGCACCAGCCAGGCTCCTTCACCACGCAGGGCTTCCGTGAGCAGAAAATTTCGTGCCTGCGGATGATAAAGTGCAGTGGGATGAAACTGGTTAAATTCAAGGTTGGCAACGCGACAGCCCGCACGCCATGCCATCGCGATGCCGTCGCCGGAGGCTACATCGGGGTTAGTGGTGTACTGATAGACTTTTGCAGCACCACCGGTTGCCAGCACCACGCTGCGCGCATGACAGGTAACGACGCGCTCACGCTCGCTGTCCCAGACCCAGGCTCCCATCGCCCGGCGTGGGCCGGGTAGGGCGCATTTATCAGAAAGAATAAGGTCGACGGCGTGCTGGCGCTCAAGGATACGGATATTAGGATGATGTAAGGCTTTACCGACGAGCGTGGTTTCTACCGCCCTTCCTGTGGCATCAGCAGCATGGAGAATACGGCGATGGCTGTGGCCGCCTTCGCGCGTGAGGTGATAGCCTCCGGTGCCTGGCGCACTGTTGTCCTTGTCAAATGCCACACCCTGCTCGATGAGCCATTGCACACACTGGCGCGCGTTACTTGCCACAAAGCGCACGGCCTGTGGGTCGCACAGCCCGGCCCCGGCGATAAGCGTATCTTTAACGTGTGCGTCAATGCTGTCAGCTTCATCAAACACGGCGGCAATGCCGCCCTGCGCGTACAGCGTTGAGCCTTCGTTAACGGGGCCTTTACTGAGCACTGTGACCTGGCAGTGTTCAGCCAGGCGCAGAGCAAGCGACAGGCCCGCAGCACCACTGCCAATAATCAGTACATCACACGAGAGGGTATCATCAGGGAACATGGCTTTTTGTTTAATTTACTAAACACATTGTCTGAGCATAGCATTCTGGCTGCGTTGAAAAACCATTTTTTTTACGTTTAGGTTATAAAAACTAAACACATACCCGTAAAAGTTGGTTTTTCATAAGGTTTATCCCACAACAGGGCAAAGATTTAAGGGTGAAAAAAGCCCCTGCATGCGATACTCTGCAGAGGGCTTGTTTGATGCCTTTTAATTCAGGCGCAGTGAAAACTGATGGGCGCGGAAATTTAGAATGAAACATAACCAGATTCCGCGAAATGTAGCACAAGAACAATGGCCGTAATGGAACTTTTCGGAAAACCGGTGCTCTGGGCGTTTGCTTGCTCAATGTGCAGAGTTCGGAGTGGCCTTTCTATTACGCGAGGATAAGAGTTTGAGGAGACATTACCTCGGATGAGCGAGCAGTTAACGGATCAGGTCCTGGTCGAACGGGCTCAGAGTGGCGATCAACGGTCATTTAGTCTTCTGGTAGTTCGCTATCAGCATAAAGTGGCTAATCTGGTCTCCCGCTATGTGCCGTCAGGTGACGTACCGGACGTGGTGCAAGAATCCTTCGTCAAAGCCTGGCGCGCCCTTGATTCCTTCCGGGGTGATAGCGCGTTTTACACCTGGCTTTACCGCATTGCGGTGAATACGGCGAAAAATTATCTGGTGGCTCAGGGGCGACGCCCGCCTTCCAGCGACGTGGACGCTATCGACGCGGAAAACTACGAAAGTGGTGGTGCGCTAAAAGAAATTTCGAACCCTGAGAACTTAATGTTGTCTGAGGAACTGAGACAGATAGTTTTCCGTACCATTGAGTCACTCCCTGAAGATTTACGCATGGCAATTACACTAAGGGAGCTTGATGGCCTAAGCTATGAAGAGATAGCAGGAATTATGGATTGCCCGGTAGGAACCGTGCGTTCGCGTATATTCCGGGCAAGGGAAGCTATCGATAATAAGGTCCAACCGCTTATTCGCCGTTGACGATAGCGGGATACTGAAAAAGGTATTTAGGCATGCAGAAAGAAAAACTTTCCGCTCTGATGGATGGGGAAACGCTGGACAGTGAACTGATGAGTACGCTGTCTGGTGATAAAGCATTGCAGCAAACCTGGGCCAGCTACCATCTCATCCGCGACACGATGCGCGGTGAGGTGTGTGAACAGGCGCTTAACATTGATATTTCCGCAGGCGTGATGGCCGCGATTGCCGCAGAACCGGCGCGCAGCAATGTTACGCCACTGCAGGAGTCACAGCCTGCACCTAACCAGTGGCAGCAAATGCCGTTCTGGAAAAAGATGCGCCCGTGGGCAAGCCAGATTACCCAAATTGGTATGGCGGCTTGCGTTTCGCTGGCGGTGATTGTTGGCGTGCAGCAGTACAACGGTCGTTCTGGCGATGGTAGCAGCCAGCCAGAAACGCCGGTCTTCAACACACTGCCGATGATGGGTAAAGCAAGCCCGGTCAGTCTGGGTGTACCGGCTGACAGCAATGCCAGCAACCAGGGGCAGCAACAGATTCAGGAGCAGCGCCGCCGTATCAATGCCATGCTTCAGGACTATGAGCTTCAGCGTCGCCTGCATGCCGAGCAGTTGCAGTTTGAACGTTCTCAAACGCAGCAGGCTGCTTTACAGGTGCCTGGAAACCAAACTTTAGGAACCCAGTCGCAGTAATGAAGCAGCTTTGGTGTGCCATCTCTTTTGTCGCTGGCAGCCTGTTCTTCTCCTCTCACGCCTCGGCGGATGTTTCGTCCGGGGCGTTGTTGCAGCAGATGAACGCGGCCAGCCAGTCACTTAATTACGAACTGGCTTTTATCAACATCAATAAACTGGGCGTGGAGTCACTGCGTTATCGCCATGCCAGAGTGGATAATAAGCCCCTCGCTCAGCTTTTGCAGCTCGATGGCCCGCGCCGTGAAGTGGTGCAGCGTGGTAGTGAAATCAGCTACTTCGAGCCTGGGCTTGAACCTTTCACGCTCACCGGCGACTATATTGTCGATTCGCTTCCTTCCATCGTTTACTCCGATTTCAAAAAGCTTTCGCCTTACTACGACTTTATTTCCGTGGGTAAAACGCGTATTGCCGACAGAATGTGCGAAGTGATTCGTGTAGTTGCGCGTGATGGTACGCGCTATGGCTATATTGTGTGGATGGATGCGCAAACAAAATTGCCGATGCGAGTGGACTTGCTTGACCGCGATGGTGAAACGCTTGAGCAGTTTCGTGTCATCAACGCTGTGCTCGATGACAGTATTGGTAACTCAATGAACGGCCTGGCTAAAGCCAGCCTGCCTCCGCTCCTGTCTGTGCCGGACGGTGATAAAGCTGACTTTAACTGGACAGTAAGCTGGTTGCCGCAGGGGTTTAAAGAAGTTTCTCGTAGCCGTCGTCCGCTGGCCGCCATTGGCGCACCGATGGAGTCACGCCTTTATTCTGATGGTTTGTTCAGTTTTTCCGTTAACGTTAACCGTGCCACTGCGGGTTCGCGTGGCAATGAGATGCTGCGTACAGGTCGCCGTACCGTCAGCACGGAAGTGCGTAATAACGCTGAAATCACCATTGTGGGCGAGCTACCGCCGCAGACGGCAAAACGCGTGGCAGATAACGTGAAATTCCGGAGCGCGCAATGATCAAAGAATGGGCGACGGTGGTCTCCTGGCAAAACGGCGAAGCGCTGGTCAGCTGTGACGTAAAATCCTCCTGTAACAGCTGCGCCTCGCGCGCGGGCTGTGGCTCACGCGTGTTAAATAAACTTGGCCCACAAACTACCCATACCATCACTGTGCCCAGCACTGAACCGTTGGTGGCCGGGCAGAAAGTGGAGTTAGGCATTGCCGAAAGCAGCCTGTTGAGTTCAGCGCTGCTGGTGTATATGTCGCCGCTGGTGGGATTATTTTCTATGGCGGGTCTTTTTCAGGCGCTGTTTGGTGGCGACATCGCCGCCGTTTGCGGCGCACTGCTCGGCGGTGTGGGCGGTTTTCTGCTGGCGCGCGGGTTATCTCCACGTTTGAGCAACCGCGCGCAATGGCAACCGGTTATTCTCAGCGTTGCGTTAGCGCCAGATGCCCTGCGGGTCGATACCTCTTCTGTTTCACAGAGCCGGTGAGCCGGCTCTTTTGCTATCTGACACTTTCCTCGTTCACGCTGCTGATGAGCAGTTTCCCCGTTTTCTGGTTGTAGTGTAGAATGCAGCGTTTCCGGCGCAGAGAGCCGCAGCCACAATCCCGTCTCAGCACAGCGCGTTGCGCGAGGCCACGAAGGCATTATTAAGGTATAAAAATCTCCTGTATGAAGAACATACGCAACTTTTCGATTATCGCCCACATTGACCACGGTAAGTCGACGTTGTCTGACCGTATCATCCAGATTTGCGGTGGCCTCTCCGATCGCGAAATGGCGGCGCAGGTGCTTGACTCGATGGATCTTGAGCGCGAGCGCGGCATCACCATCAAAGCGCAGAGCGTTACTCTTGATTACAAAGCCTCTGACGGCGAAACCTACCAGCTTAACTTCATCGACACCCCAGGGCACGTTGACTTCTCTTATGAAGTTTCGCGCTCTCTTGCTGCCTGCGAAGGCGCGTTGCTGGTGGTGGATGCCGGTCAGGGCGTAGAGGCCCAGACGCTGGCAAACTGCTACACCGCAATGGAAATGGACCTGGAAGTCGTACCGGTTCTGAACAAAATTGACCTGCCGGCTGCTGACCCGGAGCGTGTGGCAGAAGAGATTGAGGATATTGTCGGTATTGATGCCGTTGATGCCGTGCGCTGTTCGGCTAAAACGGGCGTTGGCGTGCAGGACGTGCTGGAGCGCCTGGTGCGCGACATTCCGCCACCGGAAGGTGACCCGGACGCACCGCTGCAGGCATTAATCATCGACTCCTGGTTCGATAACTACCTGGGCGTAGTGTCGCTGGTGCGTGTGAAGAACGGCACACTGCGCAAGGGCGAAAAAATTAAGGTGATGAGCACTGGTCAGACATATAACGCTGACCGTCTTGGCATCTTCACACCTAAGCAGGTTGACCATACTGAGTTACATTGTGGCGAAGTAGGCTGGCTGGTTTGTGCCATTAAAGACATCCTCGGGGCGCCGGTGGGCGATACCCTGACCAGTGCTCGCGCCCCGGCCGACAAAGCGTTACCTGGCTTTAAAAAAGTGAAACCACAGGTGTATGCAGGTCTGTTCCCGGTTAGCTCTGATGACTATGAGAGCTTTCGCGACGCGCTGGGCAAACTGAGTCTTAACGACGCCTCCCTGTTCTACGAGCCGGAAAGCTCTACGGCGCTGGGTTTTGGCTTTCGCTGTGGCTTCCTCGGCCTGCTGCACATGGAAATTATCCAGGAGCGCCTGGAGCGTGAGTACGATCTTGACCTCATCACAACAGCACCGACCGTAGTGTATGAAGTGCAGACCACCAGCAAAGAAGTGATTTATGTCGACAGCCCATCCAAGCTGCCGCCGCTCAATAACATTGATGAATTGCGTGAACCGATTGCTGAGTGTCACATGCTGCTGCCGCAGGAATACCTGGGTAACGTCATCACCCTATGTGTTGAGAAGCGCGGCGTGCAGACCAACATGGTTTATCACGGTAACCAGGTTGCGCTGACTTATGAAATTCCCATGGCGGAAGTGGTGCTGGATTTCTTCGACCGCCTGAAGTCAACTTCACGTGGTTATGCGTCGCTTGATTACAACTTTAAGCGTTTCCAGGCATCGAACATGGTGCGTGTGGACGTGCTTATCAACGGCGAACGTGTGGATGCGCTGGCACTCATTACCCATAACGACAATGCGCCGTATCGTGGTCGTGAGTTGGTTGAAAAGATGAAAGAGCTGATTCCGCGCCAGCAGTTTGATATTGCGATTCAGGCGGCCATTGGCAACCACATCATTGCTCGCTCAACGGTTAAACAGCTGCGTAAAAACGTTCTGGCTAAGTGCTACGGCGGTGACGTCAGTCGTAAGAAAAAGCTGTTGCAGAAGCAGAAAGAAGGTAAAAAACGCATGAAGCAGGTCGGCAACGTTGAGCTGCCGCAGGAAGCGTTTCTTGCCATCCTGCACGTGGGCAAAGACGGTAAATAATTTTAAGGAGTTGGCATGGCGAATATGTTTGCCCTGATCCTCGTGATTGCCACGCTGGTGACCGGGCTGCTGTGGTGTCTGGATAAATTCGTATTTGCGCCAAAACGTCGTGCGGCGCAGGCCAATGCTCAGGCTGCGGTCAATGGCGAGCTGGACAAAGACACGCTGAAAAAAGTGGCGGCAAAACCGGGCTGGCTGGAAACCTGCGCCTCGGTCTTTCCGGTGCTGGCCATTGTGCTGGTGGTGCGCTCATTTATTTATGAGCCCTTCCAGATCCCGTCTGGCTCAATGATGCCCACGTTGCTGATTGGGGATTTCATCATCGTTGAGAAATATGCCTACGGAATTAAAGATCCTATTTTTCAGAAAACGCTAATCGAGACCGGTCATCCGAAACGCGGTGATGTTGTGGTATTTAAATATCCGCGTAATCCGACCGTTGATTATATTAAACGTGTCGTGGGGCTACCGGGCGACCGCGTGGTTTACGATCCGGTTGCTAAACAGGTGACGGTTGAACCGAACTGCAGTTCTGGTCAAGCCTGCGACAATGCGCTGGCGATTACCTATAGCAACGTTGAGCCAAGTAACTTTGTCGAAACCTTCTCTTCGGGAAGCGGCGAGGCTCGCGGTGGGTTCTGGCAACTGCCGCTGGACCAGAACAAAGAGGGCGGTGAACGCCTGACGACACGCACCGAAAAACTGGGCGATGTGGCTCACAGTATCCTGATGCTGCCGATCGCGCAGGACCAGGTTGGCCTGTATTACCGCCAGCCAGGCGTACAAACCGCCTCATGGATTGTGCCGCCGGGTCAGTATTTCATGATGGGCGATAACCGTGACAACAGCGAAGACAGCCGTTACTGGGGTTTCGTGCCGGAGCAAAATCTGGTGGGTAAAGCCGTTGCTATCTGGATGAGCTTTGAAAAACAGCAGGGCGAATGGCCAACCGGCGTACGTTTGAGTCGTATTGGCGGTATTCATTAATCGGGGCTAATCAGTTAACGACATCCCCTGTCGTTACGTATAGAATATTTCTCCGTGTTTTTAGTTCGGCTCCCGTAAAGGGAGCCGCAGCACACAAAACCGTTCTGGTCTAAAAGTAGCGCGGTTTCGTGTGCTGAATTGTCGACGTATTCATATTACTGGTATCGCATGAATCCCATCGTAATTAACCGGCTCCAGCGTAAACTGGGCTACACTTTCCTGCATCAGGATCTGTTGCAGCAGGCGCTCACGCATCGCAGCGCCAGCAGTAAGCATAACGAGCGGCTGGAGTTTCTTGGAGACTCCATTTTAAGTTTTGTTATTGCCAACGCGCTTTATCACCGCTTTCCGCGCGTGGACGAAGGCGATATGAGCCGCATGCGTGCGACGCTGGTTCGCGGTAATACGCTGGCAGAAATTGCCCGCGAGTTTGAGTTGGGCGAGTGCCTGCGTCTGGGGCCGGGTGAGCTTAAAAGCGGCGGCTTTCGCCGTGAGTCTATCCTTGCCGATACGGTAGAAGCGTTGATCGGTGGTGTGTTCCTCGACAGCGATATTCAGACGGTAGAGCGAATGATCCTGAGCTGGTATCAGACGCGGCTGGATGAGATAAGCCCCGGTGATAAGCAAAAGGATCCGAAAACGCGTCTGCAGGAGTTTTTGCAGGGCCGCCATCTGCCGCTGCCGTCTTATCTGGTGGTGCAGGTACGCGGTGAAGCGCACGATCAGGAATTTACTATTCACTGTCAGGTGAGTGGGTTAGGCGAACCGGTTGTTGGCACCGGTTCCAGCCGCCGCAAGGCTGAACAGGCCGCGGCTGAACAAGCCATGAAAAAGCTGGAGCTGGAATGAGCGACGAAAAAACGTACTGCGGATTTATTGCCATCGTGGGTCGCCCCAACGTGGGCAAATCGACGCTGTTGAATAACCTGCTCGGGCAGAAAATTTCTATTACCTCACGCAAGGCGCAAACCACGCGCCACCGTATTGTCGGTATTCATACTGAAGGCGCACATCAGGCTATCTATGTGGATACGCCTGGGTTGCACATGGAAGAGAAGCGCGCCATCAACCGTCTGATGAACCGTGCTGCCAGTAGCTCTATTGGCGATGTTGAGCTGGTCATCTTTGTGGTGGAAGGCACACGCTGGACTGCTGACGACGAAATGGTGCTCAACAAACTGCGTGACGGCAAAGCGCCGGTTATCCTGGCGGTTAACAAAGTCGATAACGTGGTTGATAAAGCGGAGCTGCTGCCGCATCTGCAATTCCTGGCAAGCCAGATGAACTTCCTCGATATCGTGCCTATTTCTGCGGAAACAGGCATGAACGTGGATACCGTTGCCGGTATTGTGCGTAAACATCTCCCTGAAGCTATCCATCATTTCCCGGAAGATTATATTACCGACCGCAGCCAGCGCTTCATGGCCTCTGAAATTATTCGTGAGAAACTGATGCGCTTTTTGGGCGCTGAGTTGCCGTATTCCGTTACTGTAGAAATCGAGCGCTTTATTACCAACGAGCGCGGTGGTTACGACATCAACGGTCTGATTCTCGTTGAGCGCGAGGGGCAGAAAAAGATGGTGATTGGCAACAAAGGGGCCAAAATTAAAACCATCGGCATTGAAGCGCGCCGCGATATGGAAGACATGTTTGAAGCCAAAGTTCACCTTGAACTGTGGGTGAAGGTGAAGTCTGGTTGGGCCGACGACGAGCGTGCGCTGCGTAGCCTCGGCTATATCGACGACATGTAACGGGCCGCGCAATGGAAGGCTGGCAACGGGCTTTTGTGCTGCACAGTCGCCCCTGGAGCGAAACCAGCCTCCTGCTCGACCTCTTTTCTGAAGAATCCGGGCGTATCCGCCTGATCGCTAAAGGAGCGCGTTCGAAGCGCTCCAGTCTTAAAGGTTCACTGCAACCGTTCACTCCGCTGCTGGTGCGCTGGAGCGGGCGTGGCGATGTGAAAACCCTGCGTAGCGCCGAACCTGTCTCTCTGGCGCTGCCTCTTACCAGTATTCATCTCTACAGCGGTCTTTACGTCAACGAACTGCTCGCACGTGTGCTGGAGCAGGAGACGCGCTTTTCTGAGCTATTCTTCGAATATTTACACTGCATTCAGGCGCTGGCGGGCGGTCACGGTTCGCCGGAACCAGCGCTGCGCCGTTTTGAACTGGCGTTACTGGGCCATCTTGGATACGGCGTTGATTTCCTGCATTGCGCGGGTAGTGGTGAGCCGGTGAGCGACACCATGACCTATCGCTACCGTGAAGAAAAAGGCTTTATCGCGAGTCTGGTGGTTGATAACGTCAGCTTCACCGGGCGCGAGTTGCGTGCGCTGGCCGAGCGCCATTTTCCTGATGCCATCACGTTGCGGGCAGCGAAACGCTTTACCCGCATTGCGCTTAAGCCCTACCTTGGCGGCAAGCCGCTGAAAAGCCGCGAGCTGTTTCGCCAGTTTGTGCCGAAAAAAACGGCACTTAAATCCCCCGCCGACCCTCAATAACGCAAGGCTGATAGCCACGCTTTCCTGCTGCGGTGTACACTTGCGGTTCTGACTGCAGATTACCGAGGATTGTCATGGCGGAATTACTTTTGGGCGTCAACATTGACCATATTGCCACGTTGCGTAATGCTCGCGGCACCAGCTACCCGGACCCGGTTCAGGCGGCGTTTATCGCCGAGCAGGCTGGTGCTGACGGTATTACTGTCCACCTGCGTGAAGACCGTCGCCATATCACCGATCGAGATGTCCGTATTCTGCGTCAGACGCTGCATACCCGCATGAACCTGGAAATGGCGGTTACGGAAGAAATGCTCACTATTGCCTGTGAAACAAAACCCCATTTTTGCTGCCTGGTGCCTGAAAAGCGCGAAGAAGTGACCACCGAAGGTGGGCTGGATGTTGCAGGTCAGCCGGAAAAACTGCGCGATGCCTGTTGCCGTCTTGCCGAGGCAGGCATTCTGGTGTCGCTGTTTATCGACCCCGAGGTTGCGCAGATCGATGCCGCGGTTGCGGCTGGTGCGCCGTATATCGAAATTCATACCGGCGCTTATGCCGATGCCGAAAGCGAAACGGCGCAGCAGGAAGAGCTGGCGCGTATTGCGCACGCGGCGACGTATGCCGCAGGCAAGGGGCTGAAAGTGAACGCCGGGCATGGCCTGACCTATCACAACGTTAAGCCTGTTGCAGCGCTACCGGAAATGCATGAGTTGAATATTGGCCATGCCATTATCGGGCGCGCGGTGATGGTGGGGCTGAAAGAGGCGGTGGCCGACATGAAACGTTTGATGCTGGAAGCGCGTGGCTGATGGCAATTCTCGGGCTTGGCACGGATATTGTTGAGATTGCGCGTATTGAGGCGGTCATTGCGCGCTCGGGCGATCGGCTGGCTCAGCGCGTACTGTGCGCCAGTGAATGGGCGCTTTATCAGGCGCATCAACAGCCTGTTCGTTTTCTTGCCAAGCGTTTTGCCGTTAAAGAAGCAGCAGCAAAAGCATTTGGTACCGGCATTCGCAATGGTCTGGCGTTCGATCAATTTGAAGTTTTTAACGATGCGCTGGGTAAGCCGCAGGTACGTTTTCATGAGGCCGCGGAGCAACTGGCCCAGCAAATGGGCGTAAAATTCGTGCACGTAACACTCGCTGACGAGCGACGTTACGCCTGTGCGACGGTTATTCTCGAATGTTGAACCAGGCTATGCTCATCGCCGGAGTGCTTTAGCGAAGGACGTACACGGCGATTGTCTGGCATGGGGAGAGGTTGCCCGTTTGGGCGGGTTGTCTGAGGTTGCCCGGGCGCACTGAGGCAAGAGGCTGGCCGAGTGTCTAAATCTTGTCGGCGTGATGAAGTAATACAAACTTTTCCCACAACTGCTCCTGGCTTTCATTATGTGCCGGATCTTTCAGAATCGTATTGGGAATAGGACATACTTTCTGACAGGTTGGCGTATCATAATGACCAACGCATTCGGTGCAGCGATCGCTGTTAATCTGGTAGATGCTCTCCCCCATGGAGATGGCTTCGTTCGGGCATTCCGGCTCGCACATATCGCAATTGATGCATTTTTTGGTAATTAACAGAGCCATATCAGTTATTTAGCTTCTTTATTCATAAAAATCATTCAGTTAAGCGCCCATCATAAACCTTACTATTACTTACCATCTGTATATTTGTACAGTATAAAAAACCTTGATAAACTCTGTTCCGTAACACAAAACAGCAACACAGTATGTTTTGATACGCTATAAAAACACGCATGTGTGAGCATGGCATAACGGATGCCGAACGGTAAGGATTTATGATGGCGCGCACTGTAACACAGAAACCGATTACCCCCAATAACGAAGAGTTTTTAACCGCCTCAGAGAAGTGGGAAGGGTGCAAACCCCCTTATACAAGTACACACATGAAAATCTGTGTTGCAGCGGCCAAAATCATTTTGCCGCGCGTCGGCCAGCCCCGGCGTTCCAAGTACGAAAGGGTGAGCTATCTTCGTATCGACTTCAGCAAAGCCGGAAAGGTGACGTTCTACGCAGAGTTTCCAAAGGTGATGCAGCTGAAAGGCCGTAAACTGGGTGAGTGGCCGGAAATGACGCTGCCTGTGGCGCGGGAAAAGGCGCTGGAAATTGCTGAAGGTGGTTTAAAAGCTGAGTCTGTACACGCTGCCCTGGAGGCGTACCGGGATGATTTGGCGGCGAAGGTGGAGCGTCTTAAGCTTAGTGAAAACAGTTTTGCGACTTACAGCGCACGCATCAACAGACTGAAATTGGCCTTCGGTGAAAGGGAGATATTCAGTGATGTGCCATATAACCGGCTGACCGAAATTCTGGATCAGTGGATAGAAACCCGCTCAAACAATAATGCGCTGGAGTTGTTCGCGGAACTGCGCCGGGTCTGGAAGTTCAACGCACCGCGGCTTTGCAACGGACGGAACATAGCGGCCAGTATCCCGGACGATTACGTCTCATCAAGAGTACAGCGACCGACACCTACCCGACTTTTTACTGACATTGAGTCTATCGCCAGGCTGTGGATTAACGTCGCGGCTTGTTCATCCGTGCATCAGAAGAACGCCATGCGTTATATGATTCTGACCGGCGTCAGGCCGATCAACGTTAGTAATCTGCGTTGGGAATATGTGAATGAAGAGGCGGGGGAGATAGTGTATCCCGAAGGGGTGATCGGTATGCGCGGGGCAATGAAAACACAGAAAGCTTTCCGCATCCCGATCACGCCGGAACTGGGCCGTATTCTGTCTGAGCAAAGGGAATGGAGTGACGCCGCACCAGGCTGTAATAAAGATTACGTTTTCCTTCAGCCCAGGAATCCGGAAGAACCGTTCTCTAAACGGTCTTTGGATAAGCTGATGAAGACGTACAGCCCAGAAGGTATCGTGAAAGGGGTTAAGCATGACGGGACGGTTAAAGGCAAGGAAGGTGCGTTTAATACGCTTTGCCGGAAATTTCTTAAATCAAACATTATCGCGTTGATGAAAGAGAAGGGCTATTCCAGAAGTGACCGCCGGGAAATCAGTATGCTCTGCCTTCATCACTCAAACAAAGGTGATGACCCGATGGCTGAACACTACGACTTCTCAGACGAAATATTACATGAAGAGATGGCCCTGAAGCGCGAAGCATTCGAAGCGCACGAAAGGAGCATACTTGCACAGGCGGCACTGGTGAGACGCAGGATATAATTTGAACTAAATTATATATAGTGTGATACGTTAGTTTTTATAAAAGTTGCCCTGAGTTTTAAGGATGTGATGCATTATGCAAGAATATTTTTATGTCAATGATAGAAAAATTCCAATTCAATCCTTGCGCTATAATAGTAAAAGTAATCAGATAGAAGCAATGCGTGAATGGTTCTACCAAAACTATGAAGACCCGGCAAATGCCTGCCCCTATGAAAGCCGGGAGGGGGGGTATCAATACATTTACGGCGGGCCCTATGATGCTGCTGAAGAGCTGCAACATAAATTTGAAGGATATGTTAATCAAAGTTGTATAGATGAGTTAGTAGAAGAACTTCAGTATGAATGCGACGAGTGGTCTGGAAGTTCTGATCGCGCTGATTGGTATGATGATGATGTTTACGATGCTGTAATATCCTCCCTGGAACCGTATAATAAGTTTTATGAAAATGTTGGCATGATCAGGGTAATTTCTCAGGCGCCCTATCCAGCACCGCATAAAAGGCATCTTCTCGGTATACTCTATACGAATGTTATTACTGCTTTGGAAACTTTTTACGTAGAATTGTTTATAAATTCTATAGAAAAAAATGATTCCTACATTGCTAATTGCATTGAAAAAGGCAAAACTGACTATAAAGTCAGTAAAGAAATTGCCTCCTTACCTTTCAAAGGGAACTCCATTGAAGATATGAGAGAGGAGTTGATTAAGTCAATAAAAGAGAATTTAATAAGTGCAAGTTGGCATAGTACCGATAAGGTTGTAAAACGTTTTAAGGCCACATTTGGATTTGAAACGCAAAATGACTGGCCTATTGAATTTATTGAAAAGGCAACGCATATTCGTAATCATTTAGTTCATCGCGGTGGTCAAGATAAAGAAGGGAATTCAGTCGTAATCACAGATGAAGATTTAGAAAGTTTATTGAGTAACGCGACACTGCTTGCTCAAAAGCTTTTAAACAGCGTTCATGATACATTTAATCAATAAATTAATATTCACTTCTGCACCGCTCAATAAAAGCTAATACATTCTTGCGCTCATACCTAACATGTTTATGTGTGAAACGGATGGGCGCCAGTATTTTTCTGTGTCGGTGTGCATTATTCCAGAGCGTTAACGTTTTAGTGGTTATCCCTCCCAGCATTTCACAAACTTGTTCAGGCGTTAGCAACTCGTCAGGGGCTTCTTTGGCTGTAACGTTCATGTAATTACCTCTTCTTAATCGTTCCCGTAAACACGTCCCAGCTTGCGCGCGCCGGTTATCACTGTAGCGGCTATCGTTTTCTTTCTTGTTACCACTTCAATCTGGTAAGCCTTGTTCCTGTACTTCACACAGAATATTTGTGGCCTGTATTTATTCCCTTCACCATATCTTGCCTTAAAAGCGTCAATGGCTTTCTGAGCCACCACGATATGTGCTGGCTCCGTATCTCCGCGGATCACTTCTTTCATTTTATTTTCTACAGGTAAAAGAAAGCCCCGCAGGTGCGAGGCATCAGGATTTGTGAGTAGATGTCACTGACTTTCTGAAAGGTGGATAATCTTAGCCTGAACCTTATCCATATATTCCATCTGTCGCGATAGATATTGATTATTTATAGCATCGGCCTTTAGCTGGACGCTAAAAATATCATAGGCATAATTGAATGCATCATCTTCACAAGCGAACGGTTCCAGCCTCATGACTTCCCAAAGGGAGCCATTCCATTCGGCGGCATAATAACCATCATCTTTGGGCCAGATAGCGAACTGCGAAAGCGCTCCGGCATCATGCAGATGTTGCCTGGTGATGATATCCCCACCACTTAGGAAGTAAAAATAGGCACCGCCCGAACTGAACCTTCTCATGAACGCCTCACCTTTAGGCTGTATATGTATACAGTATATCGGGATTTTAGCCCTTGGGGTGTGAATATTCCTGGGTTTTGTTTTAGTCCTTAGATGCCTTGAGATACAACCACCTGATAGTGCGCTGATAACCCTGATGTAACTTTATGAATGCATTGGCAATAGCGAGTACAGGCCAGGCAATGGCAACCATTAACGCCATGTCAGGGCCACCCACTAAATCAGGAGGTTTCCCGCGGTCCCTACGTGCCATTATCACAAACGTTACAGCCACACCGATCAGATAGATGGTGATGGCCCCGCCCATAATCATTTCTTCAATCATCCCTACTCTCCGTTAAGCATTGCGGCTCGGCAAGCATTCCAGGAATCAGCAGCTACATTTGCCTCATCATCATCCAGTTCACGATCCCACTCAGCAGCAACTGCACGAATTGTCGTAGGGTTCATTTCCCCCGGCACCACGGCTGGCCCGAATACAGGGAACATACGCACAACATCAATGCTTGAGTGTGGATACATTGCGTCATACGGGTAGTTAGTCGGTAGCTCATCCTCGTTTATCCATGCAATCGGCGGCTGCGCGTTGTTTGATTCACCGGCGCGAGCCTCTTCATAAGCTTCTAAGAGCACATCGAATAGAGCGGCCTTTTCCAGTTCTTCACGTAATGAAGGCTTGAAGTCCAGATAATCTTTACCGGGGTCAGCGAAGTTCAGGAAGAGGGTGTCATAGCCACCCAGCAGGCGAGACAACGCGCCGGTATCAATGCAAGCCCGCCATGCGCAACGGAAGAAGAAAATCTCTTCCCGCGTCAGAAAGTCCGGGGCGAAGCTGATTTGTGAAGCTTCTTGTCTTCTCGTTTCCCATTCAGCCAATTGGGCGGCACGGAACAGCCGCCATAAATGTTTCAGGTCGTCTTCTGTCACACGCGCCATACGCACATTAACTACAGTCATAACAACCCCTCAATGTGTGGTGAAAAGTTCGAAGCTGAGCAGGACATAACCCGGCAGCAGGTGGCCTACATCAGCAACATGGATAACTAATGCCTGTAGGGATGCGCCTGTGTATCCGTCTGGTTGCCACTCGCGTAATTCCAGCGTGTCACCTACTGCATAACCTCGGTCATTTACGCGCAGTTCTGCCAGCTTCAGGCCGTCATGCACCGGCCCGAAGTGACACGGGAGCGTTTTCAGTTCATGTGTTTTCATATCATTGCGTTCGGGTTGATAAGCAGAAGGGAGGCCAGTTGCTGGCTACGTTTACGAAGGCCGACATCTACCCCCTTCGCATAGGTTTGATTGAGCAGCCGAATCATATCCGCAGTGCATCTATCAAGAAGAACGGCTGGCACGGTAAAAACGTAACCCCCATCGCGATTGAAAACGTCGATTGCCTCATCACCAGTGGGACAGGTGCGACGCTCAAGCCTCAGATCATTAACCATTACGCTTCCTCTTCAATGGTCATTGTGATGCCAGCCGCCTGAGCGGATTCCTGTAGTTCGGCTGCGGCGATGGCGTCCGGGTCGGTGCCTTCCGCTGGCTGAGCTGGTTTGTTGTCGTGCGTGTATTCCTGGAGGATTGAATTGATTTCAGCTTTAAGTGATGCCTGAACTTCAAAGACCAGTTCACCGCTGGATTTCTCCGAGCATTCAGAAAAGTTTGCGAGCAGTTCAAGGAATCGGCGCGCTTTGGGCGCACTGAACTGAGGTTTAGCGATGCTCTTCGTAACCTTTTTCTTTCCAGCCTCTTCAGCTTTCTTCATCAGGCGAGCGGCTTCGCGGTCTGCATACACACCGTGTTCACGTGCAATACCAATAGCAATCGCGTAGTTCATGGAGCCAGCGCGGACCAGGCTTTTAATGTAGGGAGTGCATTCGTTCAGCTGAAGGTGTTGGAGAATGTCGGATTCTGAGCGTTTAACTTTCGTCGCTATTTCGGCAGGGCTCCAGCCTTGATTCTGTAAACGGTGGTAAGCTGCGCCGCGTTCCAGCGGGGTCAGTGCCAGCCCCTGCGAGCTCGTCACCATGAAGGCGATTTTGTCAGCCTCAGAGCCCACAAAGTCCTTACATTCCAGGCGAACAATGTCATAACCCATTGCAACAGCGGCCAGTGCACCATGATAACGGTGATGCCCGTCGATAACTTTCACGCCACGTTCGGTAACTTCAACTGCCAGAGGTGGGATGTACTCACCGGCAATAAAGGCGTCGCGGAACTCTTCTACGTGCGCCTGATTGAGCTCACGAACGTTATAGCCTTCTTCCGTGTAAAGAGCGCTCAGAGGAACGTTGTATGTTTTACGGGTAGTTAACCCGGCTTCCTTGTCGTTATACAGCTGGCCTAAGCTTGCCATGATGTTCACCTTTAAAATTTAGGGAATGCTTCGCTATGCGCCGCCGCGACGGCGCATAAAACAACATTCAGAGGGGTTAAATAGAGCCTTCGTAGATGGGCAGGTCTTCACCCAGTTGGTTTTCCATATCAACCACGATTTCCTGGAAAGCGTGTTCAACAATCTTTTTCGGTTCGATGAGCTCATACCATAGGATTAGTTGACCATCGCGCAGTCGGTAGCGGATGCGAGCATCGAGCTGATACGGTTGGCCGTTGTGGAATGGGGCAATTGCCAGGCTAATTTTTTCAGGCAGTGAGGTATTCCCTGAACCGGATTTTTCATCACTGAACGCCATCTGATAGGTGCCATCGTTCAGGCGGCGTACAGACTTAAATTCCGCCTTACGTGTCTCCTGAAACGCCAGAACCATTTCCAGCAGTTCGGTACCTGACGGGCCTTTGTAGTCATCACCCACAGGCGCGATATTGTGAATATGGTTTTCCAGAAACTCGCCAAAATCCCCCTGATCCATTTTGACCTTGTCGGAAGACTTCCACTCTCTCCAGTCATCAGAAAACGGGCAGTTATATTCAGCTTTATGATCGCCCCAGTTCGCTGAAGTAGCCGACTGGTGATAATCCAGAACTGCGGTAATGCTCGTTGTAGTCTTGTCAGCAAAAACGGCTGTCCGCTCATCGCGGAACTGTTGGATATAGGCGATCAAAGAGCCTGGAGAAATCAAATTAACTTTCTGGCGAATGCGGGATGGAGCCAGCTGTAATTTTTCCATCGACTGCAACGAGTAGCCGTCCGGCACAATAACGGACGGAATATCTGTGGAAGCTTTCAGCGTTGCAGCAGTCAGAGCGCTAATTTCACGCACAGTTGAGCCTTCAAATTCTTTCATTGAATAATTTCCTTATTTGGTTGTGGTGGTTATTACTGGGCGGCGAGCTTAATCGGTGCTGCTGCTGGGGCTGTGTCAATCACACGTAAATCAAGCTGCGTCTGGTTGGGGTCGTCGCGTAACAGGTCGCCATCAGCGGTTGAGAACATGATGGTATCCGCGCGGTCCAGTTCAGGGATGGTGCGGGTTACTTTTGGCGTAACCTTCATTGTGTTCTCGTCGCGTGTGTTCAGCATTGAACAGTTAAGGGTAAGGGTGATTGCCCCTTTCTTTCCTGTCTCACGGACGGCTTTAATAACTTCAGCCAGGGCTTCCGTCAGTTCGGCATCAAGGGTGCCGCGGTTGATGTAGGCCAGCTGCTGGCTGAAGGGGGTCGTATTACTTTTGCTTTCAGGTTCAGACATGGGGACTCCTGTCAGTGGATGGATCGCCTTTCTGGCTAAGGAGCCTGTAAAGTTTGCTCCGGCGCCACGCTTTGGCGAGGGAAAAAGGGTTACGGGTAGCCTGTACACCGCGCGGGCAGCGCATCAGGTCAGTGCTGTAGAAATTAACGTTACGGATAGTCACGCTGTTTCTCCTTTGCTTTAGCCCGCCTACGTAGTTCGGCGTTTATACGCTTCTGGACTTCGCGCAACCGCCTTTTTTTGGTCCTGGCATCTGCACCTGCGCATGAATGCACTAACGCGTTGAGCGCTTTACCATCGCCAGAAGCGAGGCTGTGAATAGTTATACCTCCGACGCCATAGGCAAAAGATTTCTTAATTTCAGAGAGACTTGTATTCTTTAGGTTTGCTAACTGCATTAACGCTTTGCTAATTAAAGCGTTAAATTCTGTCAGCTGCACATCGCTTAATATAACTTCATCCTTCATTGTTTAATCCTTTCTAAACGTTAGTGTTCCGCTCAATATCTATTGCATCTTTAGTTACCGGCATTGTCGGTATATCTCTGAGGCGGTAATGTTTATGCCAATGTGTGAATAAATCCACGGCGACACGCGCGCGCCGTGGATTTTCGAATGTGCCAATATATACTGAGCGTTTCCATTCTTTGCTGTACGGGATTGCTTTATATCCCGTTTCAGTTCTTGAGATATATTTCATTTTTTGGTTCTTAAATTGCGTAACGGTCCGCCAGAAAAGAGAACCATTTTTCAATGGATTTTTTCGAACTATCAGCGATACGCTTCACTTCGCGAACGTCGTCATTTTCAACCATGTTTTCAAAATGATTTTTCATGGCCTTTAGGCGTCCAGCATTTACGAAATAAGGGCCAAACTTATCGAACGCATAACCGCTTCGGTCACCCGCGCGGTTCAGAATGTCTTTGATAGTTGACACTGTGTATCTGCACATATGATTTACCTCAGTCAGTTTGCTTTGGTGGTGTGGTCGGTGGGACACCCATTTCGACCCGATTCGGCCTACTTCAATTCGGCAATAGTTCCTCGGGCCTCGCCGCTTTACGTGCGACATATTCCCGTCCATGAACCCTTCACCACACCCCAAAGAAAACTGTTTGCGCTTGCGCACCTCTGCCACCAGTGTTGCCCTTTCACGCCCGTAATACCGGGGCTAATCTTCCCGCCGACCGGATCGCACCCGGCGGTACATCGCATTTATGCGTAGGGGTCTAAACAGGTTCAGTGCGCTGTTCCGACTTTGCAGATTGTTAAAGAGCGTTGCTTGTCTTTTCACCACTTCAGGCTCAGTGGTATCCTTGCGGTTGATTACTTCTGCAAGGAAAAGGAAATGCTTAAATCAACTCTTATTGCCACGTGTCTTTCCCGTTGCGGGATGATTCCCGATACTTCAGTTGGAGAAGTTGCCGTTCATGAAATTTTTGAAAAATATTTCCCTCGCCATAGTTTTAAGGAATGGAATACCTCACTAACTGACGATGTTGTTCAGCATTTTCTTGATGCATCAAAAGATGCAGGGACAATTAGAGTTAATTTTTTTATTGAGGACCTTTGGGATCTGTAATTGGCAAGGAACCCAAACTTCCAAAATGTTTGTGTAGAATGGTTTTATTTGATGCATTAGCCTCGTGTTCAAGTGACGGTTCATGCATCAATGCTCCAATTACTGCTTCCATAAAAGTTAAATAATCCGCAGCAACGGCCTTGTTGGTGTTAATGCAGGCAAGCGTCGTGCCGTTGACTAGAATCGATACACTCCTGTTACGCATTTTCATCACATCAACTCCTTAATTGCTCTTAGGTTATCGAGCAAAACTTAACTTCAATGATGAAAATCTAAATTAATTTAGTTTTTTGGTCAAGGTGGAAATCAAAATATTTTTAGATTTCCATGGGGAAGGGGTTTTAACGAAGGATCAGGAGCGCATCTGGCGTCGATGTTCTATCACCACGCCAATGATTGAGATGTGTTCAGTTAATGAGCTATGAGTGGCAAAATCGGGGTTCAATGGGACCAGTTCAAACACTTCTACGCCGTTCTCATTAACTCCTCTGGACCGATATTTTTTAAATGTTGCCTCTTCGCTGCCATTTTTTCCTACAACAAAGTCTCCTGGGGCTGGATAAAGGTCGGGGTCAACTATAAGAGTGTCTCCTTCCTTAAAATCCGGTTCCATAGATTTACCACGAACCTTTACAGCAAAAGTTCCCATGGAATGATGGCCGTTGGTAAGAACGTAATCCACTTTGCCTTCTAAATTTCTTGCATCACTTTCTGAAGTCCAGGCTCCAGCCTGAACCCAGCTGATAACTGGAACTTGCATCACGCCAAAGGAGGATGTGGCGATGTTGGACTTCTCTTCTTTCCCTGTAAGCAAGAAATCTTCTGATACCCCGAAATACTTGGCTAATTTTGTAAGGGACATTCCTCCAGGGCTGTTTTGGTTTTTCTCCCAATAGCCAACTGTAACGTCGCTTACCCCAACAATTTTGCCTAATTGTTTTTGCGTGAGTTTTCTTTCTTTTCGCAATGATTGGAGCCTTGCACCGAATGTGCTCACTTCAAATACCTCGTTTGAAAAACCTAAATTATTTTAGTTTTAATTGACCAAAAAATGTTTTGGTTTTAGTATCTAAAAAAAATTAGGAGAAGTGGTATGACTACACAAGAACTTGAAACCTTTTTTGGCTCACCTATCGAGGCGGCGAATTTTTTTGGGGTATCCCCTGAATCCTTTTATCAATGGCGTAAACGCCCTGGTGGATTGATTCCTAAGGGCAGAGCAACAGAAGCTGCTTACCGCACTCAAGGTGGGCTCGTGTATCGGCCTGAGCTTTATGAAAAGCGTACACAAGTAACTCCCAAATCATAACCACAGTAAGAAGGGGAAAGTTGTGGGTGATAAGCATTGGAAGATTGAAAAACAACCCAGTTGGCTGGTGGTCGCTATCAAGAAAACCATCGCTGAATTACCAGGTGGATACGCTGAAGCTGCCGAATGGTTAGATACCACTGAGAGCGCGTTATTCAATCGCCTCCGCTCTGAAGGTGATCAGATTTTCCCTTTGGGGTGGGCCTTAGTTCTACAACGGGCGGGTGGAACTAACCATATTGCAGATGCAATCGCACAACACACTGGCGGGGTATTTGTACCGCTTACGGATGTTGATGACGTAGATAACGCGGATATTAATCAGCGGTTAATGGAGTCAATCGAATGGATTGGCAGGCATTCCCATTACATCCGTAAAGCCACGTCTGATGGTGTGATTGATGCTACCGAACGGGCACAGATAGAAAAAAACAGCTACCAAGTCATGAGCAAATGGCAGGAACACTTGACGTTGTTATTCCGGGTTTTCTGCGCTCCCGATGAGGTTGCCAAACCACCAGACTAATCATTTCAGCGCCCAGCGTACACCGTGACGCCGGAGGGCCAATGTATCAGGACGAATTTAATTATGTCGCTCTCCCTGCGGTTTACACCCGTGAGGATGGGGCGTGGATACGTGCGCAACTTTCCACGTTGCCTGTTGGGTTGAGAGACAAAATCGCGCTTGCGTATGCGCAGGCGTACCAGGACGCATTCGACGCTGAACAGGTGTCATTCCGACAGCAGAACGCGGCCAGACGATCGGCAAACAAGCGGTTGCGTGAGTTCTGCGCACGGTACACCCCAGTATCACGGGGTTACACGTCACCACCACCGCGGGTTGATTGATTTTTTTTAGCCGTCTAAACGGCTATCCCTCATAAGCATCAATGGGGGAAAGGGGGCGGTTTTTGGGGTTTAGCGCGAAGCGCTGGAACAGGGACTTTACCAACAACTGAAATGGTTAAGTTGATCACTGTAAGGGGTTTGAAACGTCGCTGGCTGTCTGGACGTTTAGCCGTCTAAATGGAGATTGAAAATGATTTGTTCAGACGTGAAAGAAAAGTGGGCGCCTGTGCCGGTGGCAGCATACGCCAGGGCATACGAAGTCAGTACTCACGGCAGAGTACGCTGCGTTCCGCGCATTGCCGATTCTGAATATTTTATTCGCCGTATCAATGGCGGTTGCCTGAAAGGGCGCGTTCGCCAAAACGGTTACAAAACTGTGACGCTGAGCGTCAAACGTCAGCGAGCTAAGTTTGGCGTTCATGAGCTGGTGGCAGCGGCATTTGTGCCTAACCCATCGTGCCAAACAGCAGTGACGCACATTAACGGGGATACCCTGGACAACCGCGCCGCTAACCTGGTATGGGGAGGGAAGGACAATGCTTAACATCCAGCCCCGTGAAAAGCAGGTTGTCGCCCTGAACATGTTGCGTGCAGAGTGGAAGCAAAACGCCTCCTTCCTGCTGTATGCGCCTGTAGGATTTGGCAAAACCGCTATTGCCGCGCTGATTACAGACGGCTTTGTAAGCCGCGGGATGCGCGTAATGTTTGTGGCACCGTATACAGTGCTGCTTGACCAGACCGCCACACGGTTTATTCAGTACGGCCTGCCGGGTGATGAAATCAGCTACGTATGGCGCGATCACCCGTCGTACAACCCGACTGCACTGATCCAGATAGCCAGCGCGGACACGCTTATACGCCGTGAGTTCCCGGATAACATCGACCTGTTGATCGTGGATGAAGCGCACCTGAAGCGTAAGAAGCTGCTTCAGGTAATCGACAACCTTACCCGCAATACAGCAACGAAGGTGGTTGGTCTGTCAGGAACACCGTTTGCGAAGTTCCTGGGGAATTACTACCGCCGTCTGATCAAGCCGACCACCATGAAAGAGCTGATCGCTATTGGCGCGCTGAGCAACTACGAGTTTTACGCACCGTCACACCCGGACCTGACGAACGTCAAGACGACATACCAGGCGGGATACGGTAGCGACTACAACGAAGAACAGCTGGCCGTTGTGATGAGCGAAGCAAAGCTGGTGGGCGATATCGTCAAGAACTGGATGGAGAACGGCGAGGACCGCCCGACAATCTGCTTTTGTGTGAACGTGGCCCACGCTAATTACGTTACGATGGAGTTTGCCCGCGCTGGCGTAGCAGTCGAAGTTATGACGGCCAGCACACCTCACGACGAACGCCAGTTAACCATCCGCCGGTTTGAGCAGGGGATCACCAAAATCATCGTGAACGTCGGCGTTCTGGTTGCCGGGTTCGACAGTGATGTGCGCTGTATTATTTTTGCCCGCCCTACCAAAAGTGAAATGCGCTGGATTCAGACGCTGGGCCGTGGCCTGCGCCCAGCCCCTGGGAAAGATTACTGCCTCATCTTCGACCACAGCGGCACCGTTAACCAGCTGGGTTATCCCGACGACATTGAATACGACTACCTCCCTTCATCCTCTGATGGCATGGAAGACGCACCCGCGCGCGTAGCTAAAACCGACCAGCCTGAAAAGCTGCCGAAAGAGTGCGGCCAGTGCCATTACGTCAAACCCGCTGGCGTTTACATCTGCCCGAAGTGCGGCTTCAAACCGCTGGCGGGCGAAGACTACGAGACGGACAGAACCCGCGGCCTGAAGAAAATTGGTAGTGCTGAATCAAAACCTTCAAAAGAGCAAAAGCAAAGCTGGTGGTCGCAAATCCTGTTCTATCAGCGCACCCGCGCAGCGCAGGGCAAGCCGGTAAGTGATGGCTGGTGCGCGCATACCTACCGCCAGAAGTTCGACGTCTGGCCGCGTGGGCTGGACAACACCCCTAAAGAGATAACGCCGGAAGTGGCGAACTACATCCGGTCAAAACAGATCGCCTACGCCAAAGGCAAAGCAAAACAGGATCAAGCAGCATGAAGACGAAAGAAGCAGCAATAGGCCGTTGGGGTGAAATATTCGAGGCGTACAAGCTGCCGCCCATTACTGGCAAAAATCATTACAAAGGGGAGTGTCCTGTTTGCGGGCGGAAAGGGAAGTACCGCTGTGACGATAAGGACGGAACTGGCTCTTATATCTGTGTGTGCGGTTCTGGTGATGGCTGGGCGCTGTTGGCTGCTGCCACAGGCAAAGAATTTGGTATGCTGGCCGGTGAGGTAGACAGGATCATTGGCAACCAATACACACCAGAGCAGAAGACGGCAAACCCGGTTAAAAGCGAACTTGCACAGCAACGGGAGTGCGTGAGCCGTAAATTTTCCACGTTAACCCCGCTGCGCGGAACGGGCGGTGAGCGTTATTTTCAGAGCCGTGGTATTAACGCACTTCCTGCCGAAAATATCCGTTACTGCGACAATCAGCGCGCAGCTGGCCGAACGCTGCAATCAATCTATGCACTGGCAACAGATGACCGCGGCGCGCTTTGCTACCTGCACCGCACATTGCTTGATGGTGATAAGAAGGCAAACGCTGGTGGCGCGGCTAAGAAGTTAATGAAGTTGCAGGAAGATAACTATCTGGACCACGCGCGTTCTGTAGCGGTGCGAATGTTCCCCACGGCTTCAACGCTGGGTATTGCAGAGGGTATCGAAACTGCGCTTGCCTGCCATCAGATAACGAAGTGTGCCACCTGGGCGACGATGAACACCGCTTTCATGCGCCGGTTCCGTGCACCTGCCGGAGTGCGCTCGCTAATCATTTTTGCCGATGCCGACAATAACGCAGCCGGTCACGCCGCGGCGTTTGAGTGCGCAACGGCAAACCTCCACGCGAAGAACGACCTGGAAACAGTAGCAGTGCGCTGGCCTGCCCGTGGCGACTTCAACGACCTGCTGATTGAAGGCGCTGAAGTTTATGAGTGGGTATTTAAACGCGAGGCCAAAAAATGAGGAAGCCCGCGAAAGCCAAAACCTACAAGCCGAAGGAGTGCGCCCAGTGCGGCAAGACGTTTACGCCTACACGACACCTTCAGAAAGTTTGTGGCCCCCGTTGTGCCATCGACTATCAGCGCGCGGCAAAAGCCCTACTGGCAGAACGTGACCGTAAAACAAAGCTGAAGATGCGCAAAAAGGAACTTCAGCCACGTGGTTATTTCCTAAAGAAAGCGCAAACAGCGTTTAACGCATTCATACGCGAGCGTGACGAGGGTAAGCCTTGCCCCAGCTGTGGAAAATATCACCCTCCCAAAGTGTTCGGCGGGCAATGGGACTGTGGTCATTACATGGGTGTAGGTGCACGGCCAGAACTGCGTTTTGAAGAGAAGAACGCTTACAGGCAGTGCAAGGCATGTAACGGCGGCGCCGGTAGGTTTGCCGCGAAGAACAAAACTGTACACGAAAGCTATCGCTCCACGCTTATCGAATGGTACGGCCCGGAGCTGGTGGATTGGCTGGAAGGCCCTCATGAAGCAAAGCACTACAGCCGCGAAGAACTGGAAAAAATAGCGGCTCACTATCGCCGTAAAACCCGCGAACTTAAAAAGGAGAGAGCCGCATGATTTACGACCTTATTTATGCCGATCCGCCCTGGCAGTACGGCAACACGGTTAGCAACGGCGCCGCAAACAATCATTACAGCACAATGAGCATGGCAGACCTGAAACGGCTACCTGTCTGGCAACTGGCTGCTGAAAACTCCGTTCTGGCGATGTGGTACACCGGCACACATAACCGTGAGGCTGTCGAGCTGGCCGAAGCTTGGGGGTTCCGGGTTCGCACGATGAAAGGCTTTACGTGGGTGAAGCTGAACCAGAACGCCGGAGGGCGCTTTGATAAAGCCCTGGCCGAAGGCGCGCTGGTGGACTTTACCGACCTGCTTGAAATGCTGGACGCAGAAACGCGCATGAATGGCGGCAATTACACCCGCAGCAACACGGAGGATGTACTGATAGCCACACGTGGAAGCGGACGTGAACGCGCCAGCGCGTCGGTTAAGCAGGTAGTACACAGTTGCCTGGGTGAACATAGCGAGAAGCCCTGGGCTGTACGCCATCGTCTTGAACAGCTTTACGGCGATGTCTCCCGCATTGAACTGTTCGCACGTGAGGAATGGCCGGGATGGGACCGCTGGGGCAATGAGTGCAACAGCAGTGTCGTAATGATTACAGGAGAAGTAAAAGGGGCAACTCATGCAGCGTAACATACAGGCAGTATTAGAACGGTGGGGCGGCTGGGCTGCTAATGACAACGTAAACATTGGTTATTCAAGCATCGCTGCGGGTTTCAAGGGGCTAATACCTCAGCAAGGAAAGACCCGGTTAAGTTGTAGTGACGATGACGGATTAATTATTGAAAGTTGCATGAACAAACTAAAGGCAGTCAGAAAGCAGGAATATGATTATCTGGTTATTCATTATGTTTATGGAACATCAAAGCGGCGAATTGCGAAAATAGTCAAAAGTGATGAAAAACGGGTCAGGATAGTTATTCAAATGGCGGAGGGGTTTATTGAGGGTTGTTTATCTGTGCTGGGCGTTAAAATGGATATGGACCCCGAAGTCGAAGTTTACAAATAATAATTAAAATAACCATCCGCGGGCCGCAAATTTTATATTAATGTGTTAAGAGTGGTTACTTCGTTAGACGGCTTAACGCTGTTTAAAAGAATTAATCAGTCATAATCGTAGCAAAGTCACACCTGTAACAAACCTTAATTACGTAAGTCAAAGGGCTACCGGCTGGTGGCCCTTTTTTTTATGCCAATGGCGGCATCACAGGGACTTTGAAGTGAGCTTCTTGGCGGTTGCGATGCTTCAAAATCTTTTTTAATTGAAACGGAAATATTATGGCTCTTGAGTTCATCACAAAGGAAACGGTGGGAGGCTTCTTTACGGCCCTTGCCGCCGGGGCTGGCGGGTGGATTACCTTTGGCCGCTATTACATGTCCAACCGTGCACGCAATGCTAATGACATTCAGCAAATAGCGATGCTTGAGCGGCAAGCGCAGTCGATAGAACGCCTGGAATCATTAAACAAGCAACTCAGGTTAGAAATAGCGGAAAAGGACGATGTAATACGGGAGTACTGGAAAACCATTACAGAGACACAAGCCCGTTTACAGATTATCGAGAGTTCTCAGAAACACCTTGAAGCACAGAATGAAGCTTTAAAAAGGGAAGTGGCTGTGCTTACGGAGTCAAACAAAAAACTGGCGAGTGAAATTAATCGTTTTATAGCATCCTCAGGTAAAACCCAATGAAAAAGAATGGCACTGATAAACATAAGAACATAGCCCGGCGCCAGTGGCTTTTAATTCTGGCCGCTGCCCTGGGGATTTATTTTGGTGGATTCACATCAGGTTATTCATTTGCTACTGCGAAGCACGAAATTACGCAGGAACGGGCAGCAAGCGCAGTCCTGCATTCAGGGAGTGAAAGAAAATGAGCCAGATTATCGGCATCCTGAACTACGAAGAGGGCTACAGAGAAAAGCCCTACCTGGACACACTGGGCTACCCGACGGTGGCTGGTGGTATCAAGCTTGGTCCAAAGGGCGCACCACTGACCCACTATACATTCACTGTTCCGCGCGCCGTGGGTGATGTCTGGAAACAATATTTTGTTGATGACCTTGTACGCCAGATGAATGAAAACCTACAGATTAAAGCCGCGCTGGCGCACTGCAATGAAGCACGCCGCGATGTGTTGATCAGTATGGGTTATCAGATGGGTGTAAATGGCCTGGCCTCATTCAGCGTGACACTGAGCCTTATAAGCCGTGGTGACTATAAGCAGGCATCGGAAAACATGTTGAAAAGCCTTTGGGCTCGCCAGACGCCGCGCCGAGCGAAGCGCCATGCTGAAGTGATGCGCACAGGAACTTACGACGCGTATAAGGGGCTTATCTGATGAAACCCCGTTTAGTGAAAGACTGGCGCGACTGGTGGCGCTGGCATTCAACGAAGGCGCTCGTTGCCTTGGGTTTGCTGCCGACAATCTGGTTCGAACTTCCGCCGGAATGGAAAGCTGAAATCCCATCTTCATGGTTGAAGGTTGCTGCGCTGCTGGTTGCTGTAGCCGGTATGTACTCACGCATGACACTGCAACGGAAGCCGCAAAAATGAGCGCAATCGCAGGGGCAATTATCGCGCTTCTGGTGCTGGTGGCTGGTGCATTCGGCATAGGGCAATCAAGAGGCCGAACAAAAGCGCAGCAGGAAGCAGAATCACAACGAGCCGAAGAGAAAGCCGCAGGTGCTGAAGCCGCAGCGGCACGGCGTGTTGAAGTAACGAAGGAAGCCAGTGATGTTCAGCAAACCGTTAACCATATGCCTGACAGTGATGTTGATAGCGAGTTGCGCGAATCGTGGACGCGTAAAAGTTGAGCTGGTGGATACCTCATGCGACTGGGTTAAACCCATCTACCTTACCGAGCAGGACGTAACCGTTATGGACAGGCAGACAAAACGTGATGTGCTGGCCCATAACAAAGCCTGGCTGATTAACTGCGGGGGCCGAAAGTGAAGCGCCGCGGGATTTTTTATACAGGGATGCCGGTAGTTGGTCGCGCTGGTGGCAATTCTGCAATCGATTTAAGTGATATTGATTTCACTGCTACAAAGCTTGACCCGCGCGTGCTGTACAGCCGCCCCGGCAATCTGTCGTTTATTGCGCAAAACGGCGCGATTGAGCAGGCACCCTCTAACGTCTGGCCGTTAGAATATAAAAACGGCGTTGCAGTAGGTCGTCATGAACCTGAGCCACAGCGCACTAACCCAATAATCGACAGTCGCGTAAGTGGCAGCGGCTGGCGTGCATATCAGGCTGATATAACAGGCACAACTACAGCACCGGACGGCAACACAACGCGTCTAATCAAAAAATCGTCTGCAACATCTGACGGCGGCGTGTATCAGACGCGAGCGTTATTTGGTTTAGAGTTCCCGATTACGCTATCGGTGTATGGAAAATCAGCGGGTGTGTTCGCTGTTTACGCAGAGAATACCGGCGCTGCAAATCAGATAACGTTTCGCAATGCAGCTGAATGGCAGTGCGCGACAAAAACAATTCCTAATGGTGCGGCAAATGCAAACTACAACGGCACAGTCGTCATCTACAGCACATCAGAGACTCAGCTGGGTGATGCGTTCGCTGGCTGGAGCGTGCAGGCAGAGACAGGAACATTTGCAACGTCTCCAATACTGACGAGCACGGCTGGGGCAACCCGCGCAGAGCCAATTGCGAAAATTCAAAACCCGGGTGGCCAGGCCACAGCAATCCGCATCCACTACACTGACGGCACGTATACAGAGATTGCAGCAGTGAATGGTGGCGATTTCGATATTCCCAAATCCACGCGAAACTGGTCAACTCGTCACATTACGCGCGTTCAGTACAGCAGGGGGTTCTGATGCAATACCTGAAATTCCCGGATGAGGATACAGCAAAGAGCGCAACAGGCTGGTGGTCAAAAAAAGCAGGCTGGCCATCACCGACGCCTGCGCTGCAAATCGTTGTCAGAGGCACGCTCTACAACGATGACGGAGAGTATGACCCTGAAACCCGGAAAACGATTAAAGAGCCGTCCAAACGTGACGGCTTTTTTATTGACGTGATTTACGGCGACATCCCGCAAATGGCGCAACAGTACATCGTGATGCCTACTCACCCCGATTTTGTACTGGCGTAAGGAATTAATAATGGATGAAACAAAAGATGTTTATCTGACTAATGAATGGTTGCAGATAGCAACAGGTGACGAGTCTGAAGCTGTAATAGTTCAGGTTGTAACCGGCACAGTATATATGCGTAAGTCAGCAAGCAAGCCAGACTCTGATGTAACGGGGCTGCGGCTGTTTGGTGTGTGGGGAGCCGATTCAGCTAGACCCATTTGGATTCGTGCAGAAAATGAAGCACTGGTTGTAGTGAGTTAAACCTATGCCTCCACGAACCCCGAAAGCCTGCCGCAAACGTGGCTGCAAAAATACGACAACAGACAAATCAGGATATTGCGATTCGCACCGTGGCGAGGGATGGCGGCTATACAAACCGGGCCAGACACGCAAACAGCGTGGTTATGGTCCGCGCTGGGATGTGCTGCGGGCGCAGGTACTCAGGCGTGACCGTGAGTTATGCCAGGAGTGCCTGCGCCGGGGTGTGATTACTACCGCCACTGAAGTGGACCACATCACCCCTGTAGCGCACGGAGGCAGCGATAGCAGCGACAACCTTCAAAGCTTATGCCGCCCATGTCATCGAGTGAAGACGGCGCGAGAGCGGCTTACAGGGCGGTAGGGGGGGTAAAATCGCTATCAGCAAAGCCTCTCCTGACTGCCCGCCCAATCGAATTTTTATACCCGCGAAAAATGAAATTTAACCAGGAGTGTTCATGGCTGGAACGGCTGGGCGTTCCGGGCGTCGGCCAAAGCCCACCGCGCGTAAGGAGTTGGCCGGTAACCCCGGTAAACGCGCCCTGAACAAAGATGAACCGGTGTTCTCTCCGATTAAAGGAGTGGAACCGCCAGAGTGGTTCGAAGCAGAATCATTACAGCTTGCATCAGTGATGTGGAAGTTAACAACGAAGGAACTTTGCGGGCAAGGGCTTTTGTGCGTGACCGACCTGGCCGTACTGGAACGATGGTGTGTGGCGTATGAGTTCTGGCGCCGCGCAGTGAAGAACATCGCGCACCAGGGTAACGCTATCACTGGCGCGATGGGTGGCATGATTAAAAATCCTGAGCTGACAGCAAAGAAAGAACAAGAGTCAGAAATGACTTCCACTGGCTCAATGCTGGGGTTGGACCCCAGCAGCCGCCAACGCCTAATCGGCCTGGCGGGCCAGAAGAAAGCTACCAATCCATTTTTAAAGGTAATCAATTCATGAGCCGGAAAGCATACCCGAACGTTAACCGCGCGAATCAGTACGCGCGTGACGTTGTGCGCGGAAAAATTCCGGTCTGCCAGTATGTAATTGATGCCTGCCAGCGTCACATTGACGATCTTGCGCAGGAGAAAGGGAAAAAGTTTCGCTATCGGTTCGATAAGGACCTGGCTGAACGTGCAGCAAAGTTCATCCAGTTATTACCGCACACGAAGGGGGAGTGGGCGTTTAAGCGTATGCCTATCACACTGGAGCCGTGGCAGTTGTTCATAATCTGCAACGCCTTTGGCTGGGTGCATAAAGGTTCAAAGCTTCGCCGGTTCCGAGAGGTCTACACCGAAATACCACGCAAAAACGGTAAATCAGCTATCAGTGCTGGCGTGGCGTTATTCTGCTTCACTTGCGACGATGAGTTTGGTGCCGAAGTCTATTCCGGCGCGACGACAGAGAAACAGGCGTGGGAGGTTTTCCGCCCGGCCCGGTTGATGTGTAAGCGTACCCCGCTACTGGTTGAGGCGTTCGGCATTGATGTGAACGCCAAAAACATGAGCCGCCCGGAGGATGGCGCCAGATTCGAACCGTTGATCGGCAACCCCGGTGATGGTCAATCACCACACTGTGCAATCGTTGATGAATATCACGAACATGATTCTGACGCGCTCTACACCACAATGATTACGGGGATGGGCGCACGGCGCCAGCCGATAATGTGGGCTATTACAACCGCCGGTTATAACATTGAAGGCCCATGCTACGACAAGCGCCGGGAAGTCATCGAAATGCTTAACGGCACCGTCCCGAATGATGAGTTGTTCGGCATTATCTACACCGTTGACCCAGGCGACGAATGGACAGACCCGCGTTCGCTGGAAAAGGCAAACCCAAACATGGGTGTCTCGGTTTACCGGGACTTTTTGTTAAGCCAGCAGCGCCGCGCAATGAACAATCCGCGGCTGGCGAACATCTTCAAAACCAAACATCTGAATATCTGGGTATCAGCGCGGGCGGCTTATTTTAACCTGCTTAGCTGGCAGGCGTGCGAAGACAAAACGTTAACGCTGGAACAATTTGAGGGCCAGCCCTGTGTGCTGGGCTTTGACCTTGCCCGCAAGCTTGATATGAACAGCATGGCCCGCCTGTTTACAAGGGAGATAGACGGCAGGACGCATTACTACAGCATAGCTCCCCGGTTCTGGGTGCCGTATGACACGGTATACAGCGTTGAGAAAAACGAGGACCGCCGCACGGCTGAACGTTTTCAGAAGTGGGTGGAGATGGGTTATCTGACAGTAACCGACGGTGCTGAAGTCGATTACCGTTACATCATGGAAGAGGCTAAAGCAGCTAATCGGCTGAACCCGGTAAGCGAATCTCCAATCGATCCGTTTGGCGCAACTGGTATTTCTCATGAACTGGCTGATGAAAACCTGAACCCGATAACCATCATTCAGAACTACACCAACATGTCAGACCCGACGAAAGAGCTGGAAGCGGCGATTGAATCCGGCCGTTTCCATCACGACGGCAACCCGATAATGACCTGGTGTATCGGGAACGTGGTTGGCAAAACTCTGCCGGGTAATGACGATGTGGTTAAACCCATTAAAGAACAGGCGGAAAATAAGATTGATGGCGCGGTGGCGCTTATTCAGACCATTGGCCGCGCAATGTTGAAAGAGCCAGCTGACTTCCTTTCCAGTCTTGATCCAGATGAGGACGTATTAATTTTATGAGGTCATTAATCACAGATGTAATCGGCCTGTCTGGTTTCGGGTTATTAATCGCCGGAATATTTCAACAGTTCGGGCAAGCCGCGGCATTAATTTTAGCAGGCGTAATGATGCTGATTTATGCGCTGCTGATGGCGCGGAGGCGAAATGCTACTTGATGCACTTTTTCGAAGTGAACCACTGGAAAATCCGGCAAACCCAATAACAGCAGAAATGGCAGATACAGACGGGCTATTTAACAAAGATGTCTATGTTAGCCCAGAAACAGCCATGAAACTGGCGGCGGTGTATGCCTGTATTTATGTTCTGTCGTCAAATCTGGCACAGATGCCACTACATGTTATGCGTCGGCACAATAATAAAGTCGAGCCAGCGCGCGACCATGCTGCTTTCTATTTGCTGCACGATGAACCTAACGTGTGGCAGACCAGTTACAAATGGCGCGAGCTGAAACAACGGCACATTCTGGGCTGGGGGAATGGTTACACGCGGGTGAAGCGTTCCCGGCGCGGTGAGCTGACAAGTCTTGATTGCTGTATGCCGTGGGAAACCACGCTGTTGAATACCGGCGGGCGTTACACCTACGGGGTTTATAACGAAGAGGGCGCATTTGCTGTTAGCCCTGACGATATGATCCACATCCGCGCGCTGGGGAATAACCAGAAACTGGGCCTCAGTCCCATAATGCAACATGCCGAAACTATTGGTATGGGGATGAGCGGCCAGAAATATACCGAAAGTTTTTTTAATGGTAATGCACGGCCAGCCGGAATTATTTCTGTTAAGCAGGAATTAAAGCAAGACAGCTGGACCAGATTAAAAAAGGTATGGCAAAAAGCCTCCGAAGCCCTACGTAGCCAGGAAAATAAAACCTTATTACTTCCTGCGGAGCTTGATTATAAGGCGCTGACGGTATCACCTGTGGATGCGCAGATTATCGAAATGTCAAAATTAAACCGGTCATTGATAGCGGGCATATTTAACGTGCCTGCACACATGATTAATGATCTGGAAAAGGCCACGTTCTCAAACATTACGCAACAGGCTATCCAGTTTGTTCGCTACACGATGATGCCGTGGGTTACGAACTGGGAGCAGGAACTAAACCGACGTTTGTTTACCCGTGCTGAGCTGGCCGCAGGGTTCTATACCCGCTTTAACCTGACTGGCCTTTTACGCGGTACACCGCAGGAACGCGCACAGTTCTATCACTTTGCGATTACCGATGGCTGGATGAGCCGCAACGAAGCACGCGCGTTCGAAGATATGAACCCTGTGGAAGGGCTTGATGAAATGCTCGTTAGCGTGAATGCAGCCAACCCCGGAAAGGACTTCAAGACAGACAGCAGCGAGGATAAAAAAGATGAATGACCGTGAAGTGCGTTGCTACAGCGGCGAAGTCCGCGCGGAACAGCACAGTGAACAACCCACACGGATCATTGGTTATGGCTCCGTTTTCAATAGCCGTTCCGAACCGCTGTGGGGGTTTCGTGAAATCATTAAGCCCGGCGCGTTTGATGATGTGCTGAATGATGATGTTCGTGGCCTGTTTAACCATGACCCTAACTTTATTCTGGGGCGCAGCGCTGCCGGAACGTTAAAGGTATCTGTGGATGAGAAGGGGCTCCGCTATAACATTGACGCCCCCGATACACAAACGATACGTGACCTCGTTCTGGCGCCCATGTTGCGCGGGGATATTAACCAAAGTTCCTTCGCGTTTCGTATCGCTCGCGATGGTGAGCACTGGTACGAAGATGAAGAAGGCGTGGTGATTCGTGAGATTACCCGGTTTTCGCGCCTTTATGACGTAAGTCCCGTGACCTATCCGGCCTATCAGGAAGCTGATTCGGGCGTTCGCTCGATGGAGGCCTGGCAGGAAGCCCGTAAAAGCGGTGACCTTCTGAAAGCAGTCAACCAGAAACTGGCGCGTGAGCGCGTCCTTACCTTATTAAACGCCTGAGAGAACACAATGAAACTGCATGAGTTAAAGCAAAAACGTAATACTATCGCGGCTGATATGCGCGCGTTGCACGATAAGATCGGTGATGAAGCCTGGACCGATGAACAGCGAACGAGCTGGAATAAAGCTAAAGACGAGCTGGCGAAAATTGATGAGCAGATTGCTCGCGAAGAAGAGCTTCGTAAGCAGGACCAGGCGTACGTTGACGATCAGGAGCAGGAACAGCGCGACAACCAGAAAAAAGATGGTGAAGGCCAGAACGATGAGCAGCGCGGCCAGATTTTTGATAAATGGATGCGTCACGGTGCCGGTGAACTGACTTCTGAAGAACGTAAGGCGCTGCGTGAGTTACGCGCTCAAAGCGTGGGAGCTGATGAAAAGGGCGGCTATACCGTACCAACGACGTTCCTTGCGAAAGTTGTTGAGCAGATGAAAGCCTACGGCGGCATTGCCAGTGTGGCGCAGATTCTGGCGACCTCAGACGGGCGCACGATGGAATGGGCTACCGCCGACGGCACAAACGAGTTCGGCGTGCTGTTGGGCGAGAATGAAGAGGCCGGGGAAGAAGATACCGAATTTGGCATGGACAGCCTGGGCGCGCTGAAAATGACCTCCAAAATTATTCGCGTCTCTAACGAGCTGTTGCAGGATAGTGCAATCGACATGGAAGCCTATCTGGCCCGCCGCATCGCTGAACGTATTGGTCGCGGTGAGGCCCGTTATATTATTCAAGGGACCGGTACCGGCACGCCAAAACAGCCGAAGGGGCTGGCAACATCGGTTACAGGCACAACTTCGACTGCTGCCGCCACAGCCGTAACGTGGAAAGAAATCCTTGAGCTGAAGCACAGTCTTGATCCTGCATATCGCAACGGTCCCAAATTCCGCCTTGCGTTTAATGACAGCACATTAAAACTTATCAGCGGCATGGAAGACGCCAAAGGCCGTCCGTTGTGGCTCCCGGACATTGTCGGCGTGGCGCCAGCCTCCGTGCTTAATGTGCCTTACGTTATCGATCAGGAAATTGACGATATCGGAGCGGGCAAGAAGTTTATGTACTGTGGAGACTTTAACCGTTTCATTATCCGCCGCGTGAATTATATGACGCTGAAGCGCCTCGTTGAACGTTATGTTGAGTACGACCAGACCGGCTTTGTGGCCTTCCACCGTTTCGATTGCATCCTGGAAGACACTTCCGCGATCAAAGCGCTGGTAGGTAAGGGCGCTGCCGCCTGACAGCAAGCCAGCCATTAACCATACGCCGCGTTAAGCGGTTTTTTTGTGCCCGCGTTCTGGCGGGCACATGGAAACAAACATGCTGCTGACACTGGAAGAGATTAAAGCCCAGCTTCGGCTGGATGCCGATTTAGCCGATGAAGACGATTTTCTAAAACTTATCGGTGAGGCGGTTCAGGCGCGCACAGAAACGTATCTGAACAGAAAACTCTATAACGATGAACCGCCGGACACTGACCCGGACGGCCTTAAGATTCCCGCAGATATCAAAATGGCGATGTTATTACTGGCAACGCACTTTTATGAAAATCGCGCTTCCGTAACTGAAATTGAAATGAGCGAGCTGCCGCAGGGTTACGCCTGGCTTGCTGGACCCTACAGGTTCATCCCGCTATGAAAATCAGGCAGACACAAGCCAGCGCAACCTATTTGTTACCGCAGCCCGGCGAGCTTAATAAGCGTGTTGTCATTCGTCAGCGTGAAGATGTCCCGGTTAACGGTTTTGGCGTAACGCCGTTCTATCCAGAGCAGTTCCCGGCCTGGGCCAAAATATCTCAGACCAGCGCCACGACTTACCGGGAAACGGCGCAGACGGACAACGCTGTAACGCATTACGTAATCATCCGCTGGCGGCGCGGTATCACGTCAGATTTTGAAGTGGTTCACGGTGAGCAGGTTTACCGCGTACAGCGGGGGCGTGACCTGAACGACCAGCGTCGCTTCCTGCTACTGGAGTGTACTGAACTGGGCGAGTTTAAAACCGTAAGTGATACCGGGGGGCAAAATGGGAACTCCCTTTTTACACGTTGATTTCCAGCAGAACGGCGAGCTGAACTTTAACCGCGCGCGGGTGCGCCGTGCCTTTGTGCGTATCGGCCAGATGCATATGCGCGAGGCCAGAAAACTGGTCATGCGCCGCGGACGTTCGGCGCAGGGTGAAAACCCCGGATACCAGACCGGGCGCCTCGCCAAATCTATCGGCTATCGTGTTCCCCGCGGCGGGGCAAAGCGCCCTGGTTTCCTTGCGCGTATCGCTCCTAACCAGCGCAATGGGGAAGGCAACAGAATGATAGAAGGTGATTTCTATCCTGCTTATCTGGTTTACGGGGTGCGAGGCGGCGCAAAGCGCAAACGCGGGCATCACCGCGGCGCTTCCGGTGGCAGCGGCTGGCGTATAGCCCCACGTAATAATTTCATGGTCGAAACTCTGGAGCGTAACCGCAGCTGGACGCAGTACTTTCTGGCGAGTGAACTACGTAAAGCGGTGAAACCTGTCAAACGGCGGACGAAATGAAACTGACACCCATCATTGCAACGCTGCGCGCGCGCTGCCCTGTATTCGATAACCGGGTGGCTGGAGCCGCACAGTTCAAGAACCTGCCAGACACAGGCAAGCTACGACTCCCCGCAGCATATGTTGTTCCTGGTGATGACAATGCGAGCGAACAGCGTAGCCAGTCGGACTACTGGCAGACTATCAGCGAGGGGTTTTCCGTAATCATTTTCGTGAGCAATGGTGTTGATGAGCGCGGCCAGTCCGCATCGTTCGATGTTGTCCATGATATTCGCAATATGCTGTTTCGTGCGCTGCTGGGCTGGAACCCGGAGCCAACCGGCAACCCAATCACCTATGACGGTGGAACGCTGCTGGACGTGAACCGGCATGAGCTGATTTATCAGTTCGATTTCCGGGTTGATACAGAGCTGACAGAAAACGGGGACGAGGGTGAAGGCGGATTTATCAGCCGCCAGCGCGACGAGCTAAACGACCTGGGCGAACTGGAAACGTTGAGCGTTGAGGTTGATTTCATCGACCCCGGCACCGGGCCGGATGGGGAAGTAGAGCACCGATTAGTACTTGATAACCTATCAAACTGATGTGATAGGTTTGCCACCTGCGTTTCGGAAATCGAAATGCAGCTAATCGCGATAACAGCCGAAAGGCCCATCGCATTCCTTTCTTGACCGGCAAGCCAGCCTTTCACAGTTCACCACCACTCGTTGACAGATCCGCAAAGCCTATCGCATACTGCCCGCACTAGAACTTAAAGGCGGTCACCCGCACCCGATAGCTTTGCGGCTTTTTTATGCCTGCAATACGGCGTAACTGCATCCAAAGACCGGGTGGAGAGGCGTTAATAAAATACCCGTAAGGGGAATATGCCCGGAGCTCCTTTAAGGCTCTAGTTGACACCCGGTCACCAGCTACTAACTGGTGTTTACGACTAAAACTTAAAGGAAGTCATTATGGCTAACCAGCTAATCCCCGTTTTTTCAGGCACTATTTCAAACGAGCCATCACTACTTTGTAACGCACGGGACCTTCACGCCTTCTTGCATATCGGGAAAAGGTTCGCTTCGTGGATCACTGAGCGCATCAAAGAATACGGTTTTGTTGCTAATCAGGACTACATAGCTATTTCCCAAAACCGGGAAATAGGTCACGGGCGGGGAAAAATTGAATATCACCTCACCTTAGACACTGCCAAAGAACTTGCGATGGTTGAACGTAACGAGGCTGGGCGGCAGGTTCGCCGTTACTTTATCGAATGTGAGAAGCAGCTTCACAAAGCTGATCCGGCCAAACCTGAGATTACACAGGAAGAAGAAGATGCCTATTACCTCAAACTTTTGGCGGCACATTACAGGGTGCTTTACGACACCTGGAAGAATCAATTATTGCCTGTACTAAGCGCGCTTGAATCCCCGCTTGCCGGGCGACTACATGATCGCTTCAGTGATGGGTACATTCACCTGTGTACCGTTGAAGCCAGCCTGAACAAAAAGCTATTGCCTGGGCAGGCTGCACGAATTCGGTAATATTAATACCGTAGATTATCGCTGAACAAAAAGGCGGGCTGTTCCTAGGAGGACGGCCCGCCTTTTTATTTACACCACCTGAGAGAAAACAAATGTTCGTTAAACCCACTGAAGGGCGATCGGTTCCCGATCCTGCCCGCGGCGACCTGCTGCCAGCAGATGGCCGAAACGTTGATGAAACCAGCTATTGGTTGCGCAGGCTGGCCGCTGGTGACGTTCAGCGCGCTGACCCACCGGATGACACCGACACCATAAACAAGAAGGGTAAAAGCTGATGGCTATTAGCATGAGTACTATTCCATCCAATACTCTCGTCCCGTTGTTTTTTGCCGAAATGGATAATTCCGCGGCGAACACGGCGGCGACCAGTGCGCCTTCGCTGCTGCTAGGGCATGTTAATGCCGACGCGGTGATTGAAAAAAATACCCTGGCAATCATGCCGTCGGCGGATTATGCGCGCCAGCAGTGCGGGGCCGGTAGTCAACTGGCGCGCATGGTGGCCGCTTATCGTCAAACTGATCCATTTGGTGAGCTTTATGTGATTGCAGTCCCTGAGCCAACGGGTGTCGCTGCGACTGTAACGTTAACAGTCACCGGAACAGTAACCGAAAGCGGCACCGTTAGCCTCTATATCGGGCGCCAGCGTATTCAGGTTGCAGCGGTTCAGGGTGACAAAGAAGCCACCGTGGCGAGCACTATCGCCGCAGCAGTGAGCGCTGATGCCACATTGCCATTTACGGCATCTGCCAGCGCTGGCGTTGTGACGCTGACAGCACGGCACAAAGGACTTACGGGCAATGAATTGCCGGTGAGCCTGAATTATTACGGTTTCAGCAGTGGGGAAGTTCTCCCGGCAGGTATTCAGATCAAGGTTGCGCGTGGTGCAACCGGCAGCGGTGCGCCAGACCTTAGTAACGCTATTGCAGCAATGGCTGATGAACCCTTTGATTACATCGGGCATCCGTTTAATGACGCGGCTTCCATCAAAGCGCTTGCAAACGAGATGAACGATACAAGTGGGCGCTGGAGTTATGCGCGCCAGCTTTACGGCCACACGTACACCGCGAAGCTGGGAACGCTGTCAGAACTCATCACAGCAGGTGACCAGTTCAACCTGCAACACGTTACCCTTGCAGGCTATGAGCCGGACACTCAAACCCCGGCGGACGAACTGGCAGCAAGCAGGACAGCCCGCGAGGCGGTGTTCATTCGTAATGACCCGGCACGGCCAACCCAAACCGGCGAGCTTGTTGGGATGCTACCAGCACCAAAGGGTAAGCGCTTCACGATGACAGAGCAGCAGTCTCTGTTAACTCACGGGGTAGCTACATCTTACGTTGAAAGCGGGGTGCTACGCATTCAACGTTCTGTAACGACATACAAGCGTAATGCCTGGGGGGTTGCGGATAACAGCTATCTGGATAGCGAAACCCTACACACCAGCGCTTACGTTCTTCGCAAACTGAAAACCGTTATCACAAGCAAATACGGGCGGCACAAGCTGGCGAACGATGGCACACGCTTTGGCCCAGGACAGGCAATCATCACGCCAGCGGTGGCGAAGGGTGAAATGCTGGCGGCTTATCGGCAGATGGAACGGGATGGCATCGTCGAAAACTACGAGCTGTTTAGCCAGTACTTGATCGTTGAGCGTGACGCCAACGACCCGAACCGCCTGAATACACTATTCCCACCTGATTACGTTAACCAGTTGCGGGTGTTCGCTGTTGTGAACCAGTTCCGCCTGCAATACACAGAGGAAACCGAATAATGGCCCGCATCGCAGGAACCTGTTATTTCAAAATTGACGGCCAGCAGTTGAGCCTTACCGGTGGCATTGAAGTGCCTATGAACACCGTTGTAAACGATGATGTTATTGGCCTGGATGGTTCAGTAGATAGGAAGGAAACGCATCGTGCGGCTTACGTCAAAGGCACTATGAAAGTGCCAAAGAACTTCCCAATCCGCAAAATTGTTTCATCTGACGCTATGACAATTACGGCAGAGCTGGCAAATGGTCAAGTGTACGTATTATCAAGCGCCTGGCTGCACGGCGAAGCAAACCACAATGCCGAAGAAGGGACCGTTGATCTTGAGTTTCACGGCGAAGAAGGAGATTACCAATGAAAGAAATCACTCTCACCAAACCAGTTAAGGCGCACGGCGAAGACGTTCATGTACTTGAACTGCGCGATCCTACAGGAAAAGACGTGCGCGAACTGGGTTTCCCGTATCAGCTTTCAGCAGACGCCAGCGTAATGATTAATGCTGGTGTTGTCGCAAAGTATGTTTCACGCCTTGCGAGCATCCCGCCCAGTTCTGTTGATGATATGGCGCCTGCCGATCTGAATACCCTGAGTTGGGAGATTGCCGGTTTTTTCCTGGGGGCGTCGAACCCAGACAGCTGATAAACGCCTATTTCGATTGCGCGAAGTACTGGCGTCTTAACCCTCTTGAACTCCTTAGCGAACCCTTCGCAACCGTAGAACTCCTGGCCGCCCAGGCAAACCGAATAAACAGGGAATCACAGTAATGGCATCGTTTGAATTGAAAGCCCTGATTACCGGGGTGGATAAGCTTTCGCCTGCGTTAAATTCCATGCAGAAGAAGATTAAGGGGTTCCAGCGCGGGATAAAAAAAGCCGGATTCGAAGACCTGAACTTGGGTGACATTATTACCGGCGGTGCGATTGCAGCGCCGTTTGTTGCTGGAGCAAAAGCGGCGATCGACTTCGAAAGCGAAATGGCTGATGTTCGCAAGGTAGTCAACTTTGACACGCCAGACCAGTTCCGCCAGATGGGTGATGACATATTAAAAATGTCGGAACGCCTGCCAATGGCGGCCAGCGATATTGCAAAGCTGGTTGCCGCAGGCGGTCAGGCTGGTTTTGCGCGCGAAGAGTTACAAGGGTTTGCAGAAGACGCCCTGAAAATGGGGGTTGCGTTCGATCAGTCTGCTGATGTGTCCGGCGATATGATGGCGAAGTGGCGCACCTCCTTCAAGATGACACAGAAGGAAGTAGTCGCACTGGCGGACAAGATTAACTATCTGTCAGACAACGGCGCGGCTAATGCGCAGCAAATATCAGACATCGTTACCCGCGTCGGGCCGTTGGGCGAAGTCGCTGGTATCGCGTCTGGTGAGATTGCGGCGCTCGGTTCGACAATGGCTGGTGTTGGGGTACAGCAGGAAATAGCGGCTACGGGTATTAAAAACCTGATGCTGGCCCTCACTAAAGGTAAGGCGGCAACGAACAAGCAAGCCGCAGGTTGGAAAGTTCTGGGCTTCGACGCCGAGCAAATAGCAAAGGATATGCAGAAGGACGCCAAAGGCACCATCCTGAAGGTGATGGAAAGCATATCTAAGTTGAGCAAGGAACGGCAGGCGCCCGCGCTGTCAGTAATGTTCGGCAATGAATCCATCGCGGCAATTGCTCCACTTCTGACGAACCTGGACCTTGTTAAGCAAAACTTTGCAATGGTGGCAGATGCCAGCAAATACGCTGGTTCTATGCAACGCGAGTTTGAAAACAGATCGGCAACAACAGCAAATCAGTTACAGCTATTGCGCAACCAGGCAACAGCCACGGGCATTGCGATTGGTAACGCATTATTGCCCGCAATCAACAGCGGGGCGAAAGCGCTCGGCCCGATGCTAGGTCGGGTAAATGATTTTATAACGCACAACCCCGAATTGGTTAAAGGGTTGGCCGGTGCAGCCGTAGCGTTTACGGCGCTGAAAATTGGCATATTTGGTGTGACGGTAGCCACGCGGGTTCTGTCTGCTGTTGTCGGAATGTCGCCAGTAGGCATTATATTGCGTGGTGTTGCGTTAATTGCTGGCGTAATCATTGCGAACTGGTCGAAAGTTGCGCCGTTTTTTCAACGTGTCTGGGGTGGAATAAAATCATTATTCAACGCCGGGTCGTCAGCTATAAAGGATACACTGGGTTTCTCTCCGCTTGAAATGATCGTTGCGGCGTGGGGATCGTTACAACGTTGGTTCTCAACATTCTGGAGCGGAGTTGTTTCAACTGCAAATATTGCGTGGGGAATAATAAAAACAGCATTTGCATTCAGCCCGTTGGGTTTGATAATCGGAAACTGGGGCGCTATATCATCGTGGTTTGCTGATTTATGGCGTAACATTACTGGCTGGTTTACAGGCGGGCAATCAGTTGTAATGGATGTTCTGTCGTGGACGCCACTTGGATTGATTGTTTCAAACTGGGATGTAATTAAAGGGTGGTTTTCATTACTGTGGGAATCAATAACTCAGGTGTTTAAAAATGGGTTATCTTTGTTTGAAAGTGTTTTTGGTTGGTCGCCGCTTGAATCAATTAAATCTGCATGGGGGCCAGTTGTTGGTTGGTTCGAAAGTATGTGGGAAAAGGTATCTCCCATCATTGAGTATTTCAAAGGTAATGCTGGTAAGTCGTTGGCTGAAATTCAGGCCGGTGTTCAGAATAATAGTTATACGTCTGAAATATCTGGCGGCAAAATTACACCATATCAAATAACCCCTTCAACTAATAAACAATCTGAAGTCAATGTGAATGTTGATTTTGCCAATACTCCGGCAGGAACGCGTGTTGCTGCAAAAGCAAAAGGCGGGGTGAATGTAAACGAAAACGTGGGCTATACATCGCTTTCACGGGCGTATGGAATGGGAAGCTAAGACATGAGCTGGAAAGAACGCCTTCAAAATGCATCGTTCCGTGGCGTGGTGTTTAAGGTTGAGGCTGAAACATCAGACGTTGGGCGTAGAACGGAAACACATGAATACCCGAACAGGGACAAACCATACTCTGAAGACCTGGGCAAAACGACTTTCAGAACAAATATCACAGCTTACGTCATAGGTGATGATTGCTATACGCAACGAGATTTATTAATTGATGCTCTTAACAAGCCTGGGCCGGGGGCATTAATTCATCCGTCTTTGGGAGAGATTAATGTATGTGTTGACGGTGAAATAAAGGTCAGTACAAGCAGTAAAGAAGGGCGCATGGTGCGCTTTGATTTAAAGTTCGTCGAGGCAGGGGAACTATCATATCCCACAGCAGGCGCGGCAACGGCGCAAAACTTAATTTCATCCTGCACCTTATTAGATGATTGCATCAATAATTCATTTGCTCGTTTTGGTCTGGGTGGCTTGCCAGACTTTGTTCAGAATGGTGTTATTAATAGCACAATGGATATGATTGGTTTTATTCAGGATGGTTTGTCTATTGCTGATTCCGCAATATCAGATGCGGCCAGATTATTACAGGGTGATATTTCTGTTTTATTGCCTCCACCATCATCTGGAAAAACGTTTATTGAACGGTTGCAAACGATGTGGCGGACAGGAAACCGGCTGTACGGAAATACTGGAGATTTGCTCACGATGATTAAAACCCTGTCTGGCGTCAGCCTCGGTAATGATTTAGCGCCGCGGGGAGTCTGGAAAACCGACAGTGTAAGCACAAAGAGCCAGACTGAGCAGAGAAACTATGTAGCAAGTGCAATCCGCACTACTGCCATAGCTGAAGCCGTTTTTACCACGTCGAACCTGCCAGCCCCACTAACACAACACGCCGCGCCCTCATCGAGCAGCACGGGCGTTACTGCTGGGGTAACTGAAACAACATGGCCCACTGTATCCCATCCCGCCCTTGTGAGTGTGCCGCCGATGACAGGCGGCAATAGCAGCAGCCAGGCATCACAGGTTGAAAAAACCGAAAGCGTGGTGACTTCAACAGGCGCTACTGAAACTGACGCGTTACCTACCTGGGAAGAACTGACAGAGGTCCGGGATACTCTGAATGCCGCGATTGATAAAGAACTGGCCCGTACAGACGACGATCAGTTGTTTATTGCATTACGTCGTGTGAAAGCAGCGTTGAATATAGACATTAAGCACAGGCTATCCGTGATTGCGCGTACTGTTGAGCGTACACCTGCCGAAACCGCCCCGGCGATAGTGCTGGCGGCACGCTGGTATGACAATGCAACACGGGCGCAGGAAATTATTCAGCGTAATGGTATTGCCCATCCCGGCTTTGTTCCTGCTAAAACATTACGGGTGCCAGCGATATGAACGACAACGTGATTCTGCGTGTGAACGGGCGGGAATGGGGCGGTTGGACAGACGTAAAGATCGGAGCTGGAATTGAACGTATAGCGCGTGATTTCACCGTAGAGATAACGCGAGAGTGGCCCGGTAATGATAGTACAGGCTCGCTACAGCCGCGCATACAAGCAGGCGCTCGGGTCGAGGTTCTCATAGGTGATGACCCAGTAATTACGGGTTGGGTTGAAGCTACGCCGGTTCGTTATGACGCCAACGCAATCAGCGTGGGAATCAGTGGCCGCAGCCTGACGGCAGACCTTATCGACTGTAGCGCTACGGCAATACAATTTAAGGGGCGGTCACTGGTACAGATAGCCACGGAACTTGCTAAGCCCTTCGATGTTTCTGTGATTGATGCAGGGGCACCGGCCACCGTGATTGCTGACGTTCAGCCCGATCATGGTGAAACAGTTATTGAAGTGATTAACAAGGTTTTGGGGCAGCAGCAGGCGCTGGCATATGACAACGCCAGCGGACAGCTGGTCATTGGTGGCATTGGCACATCGCGCGCCAGTACGGCGCTGGTGCTCGGCCAAAATATTATTTCCTGTGATACAGAAAAAAGCATTCGTGAGCGATTTTCAACGTATCAGGTTGCCGGACAGCGCGCCGGAAATGATCAGGACTTCGGCGCGGCGACAACATCGGCATTACGAGCCAGAACCATTGATGCAGGCATAGAGCGTTACCGCCCCGTCTTTATTCGCCAGACCGGGCAGGCGACAGGAGCCAGCTGTATCGCGAGAGCCGAATTTGAAGCACGTCAACGCGCAGCGCGAACCAATGAAGTTACCTATGTCGTGTGGGGCTGGCGGCAGGGCGACGGCTCGTTATGGCAACCCAACCAGCTTGTCGTTGTTCATGACCCCGTTTGTGGGTTCGATAACGATGAATTATTGATAGCTGAGGTAACGTTTACGAAAGGCGCTACCGGGACGTTAACAGAATTGCGCCTGGCTCCACCTGACGCCTATCTACCAGAACCTGAAAACCCCGCCAGCCGTAAATCCCAGAAGAAGAAAAAAAGCAAAAAACAGGAGCTACCATTCTGATGAATCTTGGAGCTATACAGCGGCGCTTGCTGGGCTTAATCAGTCGTGCCGTGATTGGTGCGGTAAACCCGGCGGCAAAATGCCAGACAGTAGATGTAAGCATGATTGCCGGAGAGCAAAAAGCAGGCATCGAAAATCTGGAGCAATACGGGTTCACAAGTCACGCACAGGCCGGTGCAGAAGCATTGTTGCTGTTCCCTGATGGTGAACGATCTCATGCCTTGGCGATCTGCGTTGCAGACCGGCGTTACCGTATGACCGCACTTGCTGCTGGTGAAGTGGCGGTGCATGACGACACCGGGCAAAGCGTCGTGCTGACCAGAACCGGGATCGTTGTAAATGGTGGCGGTAAGCCAATAACGTTCACGAACGCACCGAAGGCACGTTTTAACATGGACATTGAGGCAACCGGAAATATTACCGATCGGGCGGGTAGTGGCGGGCAAAGCATGGCGGGTATGAGGGACACATACAACCAGCACACTCACCCGAACAATGGTGGCAGCGCGCCTAATCAGAAAATGGGGGGCTGATGAAAAATTTAGTGTTGCTGGTGGACGGCAAGCAGGTACGCGCCAGCGCATCGCTTGAGCCTTTGATCCGGGCAGTAGTAATAAGCCTGTTCACATGGCGCCGCGCTGAGCCTGACGATAGAACTGATAGCCCTATGGGCTGGTGGGGTGACACATGGCCAACTGTACAGAACGACAGATACGGCTCCCGCCTGTGGCTGCTGCGCCGTGAAAAACTGACTAATCAGTTAATCAACCAGATAAGAAATTACATAACCGAAGCACTGAACTGGATGATTGATGATGGTGTAGCGAAGCGCATAGACGTTCATGTTCAGCGAACGGGCATTAACGAAGTGGGAAACAAAATAACCATCTGGCGGGGCGAAAGCCCCGTTGTTGTTTCGTTTGCTGATTTCTGGAAGGTGATAACAGATGGCAGATAGTGAGTTTAGCCGCCCAACATTGGCGGAAAATATCAGCATGATCCGCTCTGATTTGTTCGCGATGCTGGATATTAGCGACGAGCTCCGCCGAATGGATGAAGATGTGAGAGCAAAGGTTTATGCCGCGGCGCTGCATACTGTCTATGGGTACATAGATTATCTGGCGCTGAACATGCTCCCTGATAAATGCGATGAAAGTTGGCTGGCACGCCACGCAGCAATGAAGCGTTGCCCACGCAAAGCAGCAACTTACGCAACAGGGTTTATGCGCTGGGATGGGGTAACGAACGGCATAACGGTTATTAACGGCTCAGTGATACAGCGTGATGACCTGGTACAGTACACAGCAACGGCTGATGCGGTGAGCGCGGGTGGGGTGCTGCGCCTTCCTGTGATCTGCTCAACGGTAGGCGCAGCGGGAAATATGGACGACAGCAGCGCGATGTATCTGGTAACGCCAGTTGCTGGTTTACCGTCCGCTGGTGTGGCTGACACAATAACCGGCGGCTTTGATATTGAAGAACAGGAGACCTGGCGCGCGCGCGTAATCGAACGTTACTACTGGACACCGCAGGGCGGGGCAGATGGGGATTATGTTGTGTGGGCGAAAGAGGTGGCCGGTTTGTCACGTGCCTGGACCTATCGGCACTGGATGGGAACGGGAACGGTTGGTGTGATGGTTGCGACAAATGACTTGGTCAATCCGATCCCCGATGAAGACACAGTTAAGGCTGCTAAAGACCATATTGAACCGCTGGCACCTGTAGCGGGGGCAGACCTTTATGTTTTTGCACCTGTCCCACGGGCTGTTGATTTCAGGATAAGGCTCACACCGGATACGGAAGAAGTTCGGGCGGCAGTCATCGCGGAGTTACGATCATTCCTGCAACGCGACGGCTACCCGCAAGGGGAATTAGAGATATCGCGTATCAATGAGGCAATCTCTATTGCAGCAGGTGAATACAGTCATCAACTTTTATCCCCTACTGAAAATACTCCCATAGCGAAAAACGAGTTGGCAACAATGGGGGAAATTCTGTGGACGTAACCCAGGACGATTACACGAAGTTGCTGACCGCGTTGTTGCCACCCGGCCCGGCGTGGTCTGGCGAGGATGCGGCAATAGCTGGTGTAGCGCCCTCCTTGTACAGACTACACATACGCGCGGATGAGTTAATGAAGGAGATCGACCCCAGAACAACAAAAGAGCTAATAGGACGCTGGGAAACAATTTGCGGCCTGCCTGATGAATGCATCCCGGCAGGCACACAAACATTGCGGCAGCGCCAGCAGAGGCTAGACGCAAAAGTTAACCTGGCTGGTGGTATTAACGAGGCCTTCTTTCTCTCTCAGTTAGCCGCGCTTGGCAAACCTGACGCAACGATTACACGATATGAAAAAAGTGTATTCACTTGCACATCTGTTTGCACTGATTCGCTCTATTCCCCTGACTGGCGCTATTACTGGCAAGTTAATATGCCGTCCTCAACTGATACTACATGGATGACAGTTAACGACCCGTGTAATTCAGCCGTTCGTATCTGGGGGGATACTGTCGTTGAATGCGTCATTAATAAATTATGCCCGTCTCATACTTACGTAATATTTAAATATCCGGAGTAATTATGCATCGCATAGATACAGCTACTGCACTGAAGGATAAATTCGGTGCGGGGAAAAATGGTTTTACCCGCGGGAACCCGCAAACAGGAACGCCAGCTACCGATCTGGATGATGATTATTTTGATATGTTGCAAGAAGAACTGGTAAATGTTGTTGAAACAGCAAGTATAGAACTTGATAAAAACAAACATGATCAATTATTGCAGGCATTACGGAAGCTTTTTTTAAATCGCTCTAATCCATTCTCAGATATAAACTCTGATGGTACAGTTTCCTTAGCGTTAGCAAATCTTGGTTTAGGGGCTGGGGCAAAATTACAGGCTTCTAATGCGTCTATTAGTACCGCAGGCTATATTTCAATTCCGTCTATGGTTAGTGGCATCGAACGAAATATTTTCTTTCAGTGGCGAACAGTATCAATGCCACAATCTGACGATGGGACATTACAATCAGTAGAAGCGAGTTGGCCCGTTCCATTTCCGACGCAATGCCTAACTATAATGCAGGCGCTAAACAACTCTCTGATTTATGCTATTTCAGGAAATCCATTTTCAAGCGCAAGTATTGTTGATAGGTCTAGATTTAAAGTTGCGTCGTCATATTCTAAATCAGCATCAAGTGCCACAATATGGGGGATAGGTTACTAATGAGTAATTACGTTTTTAGTCCATCGCAAAAAATTATATTTCCAAAATGGCTACGGGATGCCTATCAAGTTGTTTCAGCATGGCCCGAAGATGGGATTGAAATAAGTGATGAAATTGCAGATGAATTTAATGGGCAATATCCAACTGGAAAAACATTAGGACATGATGATGAGAATAAGCCGTGCTGGGTTGAGGTGCCGCCGCCATCGGAGGAAGAAGTTAAATATGCGGCTGAAGTAAAAAAGCAAGCCCTGATCGATGAAGCAAATGCATACATTAACAGTAAGCAATGGCCGTCACGGCTGGCCCTAGGCAGACTGAGCGAAGAAGAGAAAGGCGAGTTTAATTTATGGTTGGATTATCTGGACAATCTTAACGCCGTTGATTCAAATCTGTGCGCTGAACTAACTTGGCCCTTACGCCCATAATGATTTTTTGTGTTACGCAATACAATGATGGTTGATTTTTGTCCGCTCGCAAAGCAACGCAAAAAACAACACGCCATTATAATTAATTGAATTTAAAGATAAAAAAACACAATGTCGCACATATCGCAATTGATGCATTTTTTGGTGATGACTAACGCCACGGGGAGATCTCAACAACACAAACAGGGCAGGCATTATACGCCCCCTGAACCCAGAAGGCAGCTGATTATTTACCTCTGATTAATGCGAAATTGCATTATTTCTTTTCTTTAACGCATTATCATGGTACCCAGAGTGTGGACTTGGCAATGCCTGCCACATACTGAATCTTTGCGACATCGTTCTTTGCAATGCGAATGGGGGCATGATCTTCATTGACGGGTAACAGATGGTAATAGCCATCGCGTTCAAACAAAAAGGTCTTTACCATCACTTCGCCGCTGTGGGTGACAACCAACACTTCATCGCCGGGATGATAGTTATGGTTGGGCTCTATAATAACGAACTCACCTTCTTTAATGCGCGGCATCATAGAATCGCCCACGCATTTGAGCGCATACACCTCTTCATCGCAGGACGGCCAGCGCAGATAGCCATCACCGCCGCCCACCGGATATTCCATGTCGCTCCAGTAGCCGCCGTGCCCAAGTTGTGTGTTACCGAGCACGGGTACGCCCTGAGCGTGAAATTGCCAGGACGGACTGGCTATCTCGGCGGCGGCAGGCGTTGAGTGCTGCAGGTCGCGCTCAATCAAATCTACAGGTGAGATGCCAAAGAAGGACGCGATGTTACTCAGCGTCGTGTATTTCGGATCTCTGACTTCACCGGTCAGCATGCGGTGCAGCGTGGATTGCTGCATTTTAAGATGCCGTGCCAGTTCAGTAACGCTACTGATGCTGGCCTTTTCCATTAAATATTTGATATTTCGTTGCAGAGTGTCTGGTGCACTGTTCATAAGGTAACTCCGCGGTTAACTGGTTAATGCATAATCGCATAAAAAAAGGCCCACTTCAAACCGTTTCCGGGTTGCCAGGTAATGCGTTTTCGGATAAAATGGCGGTTGTGGTAATACGAAAACGGATTCCAGCAGGCCGCCTGACAGGTGGGGAGATAGCGGAAGACGTTCCTGACGGGCCTCTTTTGCATTGACGCGATGTCAGGGCGAGCGGCGAGATTTCAGTGGTTAGGAGGGGTTCACGGTGCGTAATATTCAAAGAGTTCTTGAGCGTTGGGGCGGTTGGGCAGCAAGAGACTATATTGCACTCGGTTGGTCACCGGTGGCGGCAGGTTTTAAAGGTTTGATTGCGGCTCCGCGTTCGACGCGACCAACTTGTTGTGATGATGATGGTTTATTAATTGATTCCTGTGTTTCTCGGCTGCGCCAGATTCGTCAGACCGGGGAATATGATCTTCTCATGGCGCATTATGTTTACGGCGCATCGAAGCGCACGCTGGCGCGTATATTAAAGCAAGATGAAAAGACAGTACGGGTACAGCTGCAGGTTGCAGAAGGATTTATTGATGGCTGCCTGAGTATGCTGGACGCCACGCTGGAAATGGATCCCGAAGTAGAAGTGACTATTGTTAAAGAAGAACCCAAACCACGTCCACTGAAGAAAGTGGTTATGTGGTAATGATTTTAACGTTTCAGGCTTAGTGTTCTTCTGCTTATGTTTATATCTTGATATCTCGTGTGGTATGTGAGGTGGAATTGCGATAATGAATGCACAGGTCAAAACACCTGGCGACTTATTATTGATTAGTCTATTTCGCGGTCCGCGAAAATTTATCAACATTATATCAGAGAAAGGAATGGCGATTTATCTGCTGTTCCTTTTTTATTGATTAAGGTATTGCGCGGTCCGCGAAATAGCAGTTAGTCTTATACCATCGAAAGGAATGGCGGTTCATCTTTTGTCCCTTTTTTTATTGATTAAGGTATTGCGCGGTCCGCGAAATAGCAGTTAGTCTTATACCATCGAAAGGAATGGCGGTTTATCTGCTGTTCCTTTTTATTGATTAAGGTATTGCGCGGTCCGCGAAATAGCGGTTAGTCTTATATCATCGAAAGGGATGGCGGTTTATCTGCTGTTCCTTTTTTTATTGATTAAGGTATTGCGCGGTCCGCGAAATGACGGTTAGTCTTGTATTATTAAGAGCAATGACGGTTTGACTGTTATCTGTTAATAGTTCAGGTTACATCTGTCTTTATCATAATAATAAAGGGTTTTTATCATCCTTTCGGCAGTAGCAGACGCTGAATTATAGATATGTTGCGCTATGATGAGGTGTTTTTTGCCGGTTTTATTTAAGGCCACATTATGTGGCCTTTTTCTTTTACGTGTTTTAAACGGCAGCCGCATGACGCCGTTTAAAAAAATAAGTTAAGGGGTTTATATGAATATCAGTGAGCAGGGCCTGGCGCTGATCAAACGTTTTGAGGGGTGCAGTCTGGAGGCTTATCCAGACCCCGCAACAGGTGGCGCACCCTGGACTATTGGTTTTGGCTGGACACAGCCAGTAGACGGTGTGCCCGTACAACCTGGTATGGTCATCTCAAGGTTTAAGGCAGAGCAGCTGCTGCGCCGTGGTATTATTAGCTATGAGCAGGCATTAAACAAAGTGATTAAAGTGCCAGTAACCCAGGCGCAATTTGATGCCATGCTTAGTCTTGCCTGGAATATCGGTACCCGAGCATTTTCTACTTCAACGTTATTAAAGATGCTCAATCAGAAAGATTATGCAGGTGCTGCGGGGCAGTTTTTACGCTGGAACCGTGCCGGAGGTAAGGTCATGCCGGGGCTGGTGCGGCGTCGTAAAGCAGAGCATGATTATTTCCTTTGCGAAAAATAACGGTCAAATCATTTTTACCAGATAAATGAATTGCGGCACTATGAGTAAAAGGTGTGCTCCAGTTGCTTTATTTTTTAAAGGTGTTGCCAGAGGGTAGCGCCTTTATATTTCTGAAATGAGGATTTACTCCCCTTGGCCTGATTGCGCTGGTGGTGAGTAGCGTGGTGAGGTTTTTATATCCAGTTGCTCCGGAAGTCTCTCAAGATATATGAGAAAGAGTCAGGGGTATAATATGTTTGCATTTTATAAAGTCGTAGAGTTAACAATGAAGTGGATAGAAGATTTTTTACCCGCAATATACGCAGCAGCGGCAGCTGGCAGCATTTCTTCGCTCATGAGTATTTACGATGGTAAATCGGTGGTGAAAACGGTAACGGGTGCACTGTCGTGCGGCATTCTCACGCTCGCGATAGCCGGTTCACTGGCCCTGTTTGGGTTGCCGGAAAACTCTGTCACCTTTGTCGGCGCAACAATTGGTTTTGTGGGTGCAGAAAAAGTCCGGGACAAACTACTGTCAATTTTTAATCGCCGCACCGGTGGCGATAAATAATAGCAGGATAATTTGTGCTGACCATAAGCTCTGTGCTGTCGTATTTCAACGTTATCATAATAATACTCCCTGAGTGACAAATTATCACTGGAGGCTATATGTATATGTTCGCTAAAAATGCAAAAATGATCGGTTGGTCAACGGAGATTGAGCCAGGTGAGGTGTTAAGCATTTTAGCTGTTGATATGAATACCGATGTCCCAGACGATAAAATGGATTATAAAGTTGGTCTGGGTATGTTCGCTTCTGTCAGAAATAACGAGCTACTTAACCCCGATTATGCCAGCTGGCCTTTTTATAACCCTGCGACTTGCCCACTGAATGTCGTTGGGCGACGGAATATTGAAATTTATTCTACGCCAGCTTACGCCATTGAGTCGGTACGTGAGTTTCTTGAATTTCAGCGTGAAAATATTACGATATATCAGTCGCTGGTTGACGACGGCATTATTACCGCTGACTCGTTCATTCTGCCCGCCAACGGCATGATGTTTACCTCATCAACACTTAGGGTCGATATTTACGATAATGACGGCAACGTTGTTGAAGGGGCCTGGCAGGAGTTTCAGCTTGATGCTGTGCCGGTGCCCTGGGTGACGGGGCAGTAATCGTCTCTCATTGCATTAATGGATAAAGGCGGCTTGCACAAATGCATCAAGGATAGTCATGAACGGGATAATCAAATACTGGCGCCAGGTGACAGTGGCTTTACTGCTGCTTGCGCTCTACACCGCCGGATATCAGCAGGGGTCAAATACCAGTGAGAGGCGCTGGAAATTGCGCTGGAGTGAGCGTGATGTAGCTCAGGCACAACGGGCAGCACAATATGAAGCGCAAAGTCGCGCTGAAGAACAACGCCGCCGCGATGAAATGGAACAGGTAACTCAACATGCAGAACAACAACTGGCGACGCTGCGCGCTGATGCTGCTACCGCTCGTGGTGCCGCTGAGCGGCTGCGTCGCACCGTCTTACAATTACAGCGCAACAACTCCCGTACAGACACCTGTGCTGACAACACAGGCACGTCAGGGAGATCAGCCAGCTGTGTGCTTGCCGACGTGCTTGCAGAGTCTGTCGAACGCAATCAGCAGCTGGCAGCAGAAGCTGACCGCCGCCGAATAGCGGGGCTGGCGTGTGAGAAGGCCTTCGATGCCATGCGACGCTAGCATCCTGGTTGCCTTATCGCCTGATTTAACAGAGGACGAAAAGATAAATAACGGGTGGGGAAGCGTTTTATTTACCTGTTCGTCGTCAGACTCAAAGGACGTAATCTATTTCTGATTAAGCAGCGTATCGTTAAACGTCTACCGATCTGCGTATTTCATACGTCACTGTTTTTATCACCCGCTTTATTCAAAAAATATTATTCAGGTAGCTATTTTGGCGCAGGAGTAAGCAGATGGATCTCAGAGTCTTTTATATCTTATGGTGTATTACCGCTTTGGCGGGGTGCACTACGCTTTATTATCGATAATGGCCGTGCGATATCTTTTTATTGCCAGTGCATTGCTATGCCTGGCAAGCTGTATTCAGCTATACGGGCCTGTTAAAGCGGGAACGCAACAGAGTGGAACTTCAACTGAGCCAGGACGTTCTGGCGATAACGTTCCTGTCAGTACTGTTATCAATAACCGTCACCCGGACGAACTCTATGATACCGCGCTGCGTTATTTCCATGAAAAAGGGTTGTTGCCACTGCTTGAAGACAGGCAAACCGCTGTTATTGCCACGGTCGGTGATGACCCTGAACTGAGTTCACTTTACCTTGATTGCTCCACCCTGAAGCAGACGCAAAATATTCAGGAGCAGTACCACATTGCTGCGCTTATCTGGAGCGCAGGCGAGGGTACGCGTATTTCGTTGTTGGTTAGTGGTATCGCCGGGCTCACTGCTGGCGATGGCAACGATAAAGTCAAACTGGTTGAATGCCGCTCTACGGGGGTTTTTGAAAAAGACCTGATGGAGCGATTACGCAAATAACCCGTATTTGTTTTTAAGCCCCGACTTATCGGGGCTTTTTTTATGGGCCACACAACGGCGTATACGCCGGGGAGGGGACATGAGTAACAGCAGTAATACGCCTGGCTGGTTAACGCCGCTGGGCGCAGAGCCTGCTTACGATGCGGCGCTGGATGCGCTGCTGGCAGGCTGGATTGCCGGTGTTTCGGCTCTGGCACAGGAGGCCATTGTCGCACAGGCACAGGTGTTGTCAGGCCTGCCGGAGGTAGAGAACAGCTGCACGTTTGCGGTAACCGAGATTGGACGCGATCTCAATCCCGCATTCACGAAGCAGGGAAATGAGAGCGCATCGCTACGGCGAGGCGAAACGCTTTCATGTTGCCTGACGTTTCGCGGCCCTCAGGGGCAGCAACTTGCCGCACGCTTTCTTGACGGTGTGTTGGTAAGCCAAAACCAGGCACAACTGCAGGCACTGGGCTTTACCTTCGGCGGCCATGAGGCGCTGAAGTGTGTCTTCGAAACTATCAATAACCAACCGGCAAAGCGTTACGACGTGACGCTTCGCCTTTTCCGCACGGTTGTTCGTGAGTACGGCGTGATGCCGCTGACTCAGGCTCCCGTCATTTTCTTTACAGGAGAGTAAGTATGTCACAGGGTTTACCTGTTTCTGATGTTGTTAACGTCACCGTAAGCATGGCCGCTCGCGCGGCTCAGGCGCGCAACTTTGGCGCGCTGCTGGTTGTCGGCAGCAGTGATGTTATCGATGCGGGTGAGCGTCTGCGCACCTATTCTGATATCACCAGCGTGAGCGCTGACTTTGGTACTGGCTCAGCGGAATATCAGGCTGCCCGCCTGTATTTCCAGCAGTCGCCGCGCCCGGTTGACCTGTTGATTGGCCGCTGGGTAAAAAGTGCCTCTGCGGCATTGCTGCGCGGTGCTGTGCTGACCGACGATCAGCAGACGCTGTCTCGTTTTACCGCGGTGACCAACGGTGTGCTGGATATCATGATTGATGGCACAAAGCGCAGCGCGACCGGGGTCGATCTGAGTAAGGAGACGAACCTGAACGGCGTTGCTGGTCGTTTGCAGGATGCACTGAGCGGTGCCAATGTCTACTGGGATGAAACTAATAGCCGCTTTGCGGTGCAGTCCATTACTGCGGGCGCTGGCTCTTCCGTGGGTTTTGCCAGTGCCACCGCTGAAGGCAGCAATCTTGCTGAACTGATGGGGTTGAGCGAGCACGCTGGCGCAACGGCTGTAACGGGTAAAGATCAGGAGAGCCTGGCGGATGCCCTGGCGGCACTGTCAGGCGCTTCCGGCGACTGGTACGGCATGGTGATTGCTGATGAGATGCTTAGCGATAAAGACGTACTGGAGGCGGCAGCCTTTATTGAAGCGGATGCCATGTCGCGCTGCTTTGGTCATACCGTTCAGTCCACTCGGGCGCTGGCAGCAGACGTAAAAGATGATATTGCTTCTAAACTCAAAGCAAGCAACTTCAGCCGCACCTTCGTGCAGTACTCCAGCGCGACGCCGTATGCCGCGGCATCGATGTTTGGTCGTGCGTTCAGCGTTAACTTCAACGGCAATAACACCACCATCACGCTTAAGTTCAAGCAGGAGCCGGGCATTCGTGCCGAAACCCTGACCCGCGGCCAGGCCGATGCGCTGCGTGCAAAGAACTGCAACGTCTTTGTGAACTACAACAACGACACCGCCATCATTCAGGAAGGTGTGATGTGTAATGGCGATTTCTTTGACGAGCGCCACGGCCTCGACTGGCTGCAAAACTACGTGCAGACCAACCTGTTCAACCTGCTTTACACCAGCACCACCAAAATCCCGCAAACCGATGCTGGCGTGACGCGCCTTGTAAGCAACGTTGAGCAGTCGCTCAACCAGGCGGTGGCGAATGGCCTGGTCGCACCGGGTGTGTGGAACGGCGGTGAGATTGGCGAACTGGCATCAGGCGATACCCTCACCAGCGGTTATTACGTCTACGCCCCCGCCATTGCCACTCAGGCGCAGTCCGATCGCGAAGCACGCAAGGCACCGGTTATCCAGGTCGCTTGCAAACTGGCCGGTGCAGTGCACTACGCCGATGTCGAAATCAACGTTGTACGATAAGGAATAAAATACATGAGCACTTACTCTTTTATGGATGTTACCGCCTCCCTGTCTGGCCCGCATGGCGTTATCGATTTTGGTGCCGGTTCAGCCAACTCTGAGGAAGGTATTTCGGTTGCGATGAAAGCCGAAAAGAACACCATGACGGAAGGTATTGATGGCGAAGTGATGCACAGCATGAACCCGAGCAAGACCGGCACCATTACCGTCAACCTGCTGAAAAGCTCGCCGGTAAATAAAAAACTGTCTCTGGCCTACAACGCACAGACGCTGTCTTCTGCTACCTGGGGCCGTAATTCTATCACTATCCGCAACACCTCCTCTGGTGACGTGATTTCTGCAAGCTCCGTGGCGTTCCAGAAGCTGCCGGACAATAAAAATGCCAAAGAAGGCGGCACTGTGGCGTGGGTCTTTGACTGCGGCAAAATCGACCAGGTGTGGGGAGTATTTAAATAATGGAATTAACCATTAAAGACGCTAAATATCGCGTGTCGAAACTGGGGGTTTTTGAGCAATTACGTGTTGCACGCAAGCTACTGCCTTTGTTGGCTGAGATGGCGGCGGATTTTCAGGAAGCTCAGGAAAATCCAGAAACAGCAATGCAAATTCTGCTGCCGAAAATTGCCGATGTGATTAGTGCAATGAGTGAAGAAGACTGTGATGCCATTATCCACCCCTGCCTGGCGGTGGTTGCCCGTGAACATATGCAGGCGTGGGTACCGGTTTTTACCCAGGGAGCGCTGGCGTTTGACGATATCGATCTGATGACGATGTTGCAACTGGTGGCCCGGGTGGTGGCCGATTCGCTGGGAAATTTTTTGCAAGAACTCCCCGACGCAGCGATGCCAGAGCTACCAGTGGCCTGATCCTTGACACTTTGCCGGGCGAGGAAGATTACATTCTGCGCCCGGCAGAAGTTTTTCATCTCAACTGGATGGATCTGAAAAGCGGCGCGGTGGATCTCTATGACATCGCGCTGATGAACGATTACCTGGGGATGAACGCGGACAATCAGGCCCGCATTGAGCGGTGGAGAGAGCAAGATGGCAAATGATGTAGCGGTTATAAAAGAGCCGGGGAGACTGTTTAAAGGTGCAGAATTTCTGATGCAATATACACCCGAGCTGAATAAGCTCGGTGAGTCTGCATTGAAATTTAATACTGCAGTTTTTACTTTTACTGAGCGTATTGCAACGGAGATGAGAGCGGGCTGGCAAGCTAGCCAGCAGGTTGGAATGTCGCTAAAGCAGTATCAATCTCTGGCGTATGCGACCAGGTCTTCGGGTGGAGAAACCAGTGACTCGCTGGCATCGGTAGCCGCGTTTAATAATTACCTTAAGAATCAAAATAACCGACAGAGTCTTGCCAGACAGGGTTTAGATTCTGAGGGCGCTAACGGTGAATTGCTTGATAGCAGTAAGCTTTTCACCGATCTGCTTTTGCTGCTGGAGAAAATGCCTGAAGAACAGGCGAAAAAACTGGGTAAAGAAATAGGTCTGAACGAGGGAACTCTGTTGGCCGCCCGCCAGGGAATGGGCAGTCGGCAGGAGGAGTACCAGGCGCAGGTCGCTGAGATAGGCTTTGACCCAGAGAAAGTGCGTGAACAAACGCAGAATTTCCTGAATGCGTTGAATAGCCTTGATGGCGTTAAAGACATTCTTGAAAAAAAGTTCGGTGCTCAACTGGCGGGGAGTTTGGCTGGCCCACTTGAGCGGCTGACACAGACCATTTTAGCGAACCTGCCGCAGATTGAAGCTGCGTGTACTGCTGCAATTGACGTTATCTCCAACTTGGTTGGTATGGTGTCGACGGTTATCAATGCTTTTGGTTCGTTATCTCTTTCGGCCACAACCTGGAAGGGAGCAATCTACGGTTTTCTGACGTTTATAGCAGGTGGTGTGTTAGTTCGTTTTTCAAAATTCTTTGGTGCTTTATGGGGAGTGTTTTCCAGGGGTAGAAATAAAGAATTACCGGATATTGATGTTACTCCATGTAGCAAAAGCAAGAAGGCCCCAGGCGGTAAGAAAAAGCAAAACCGTAGCGCCAGGAAAAATAAAAAGAGGCAAAAACGTAACAAGCTGTCAGGTCGTTCGCTTACCTCTATGACCGCAGGAAAGCCGATAGGTCGACAAATACCAACCAAACCTGGAATGTTTTCTCGTCTTTTATCATCGGGAATAGCCAAAAGTGCTACCAACTTTGGGGCAAAGATTTTTGGCGGGCGAGTTTTGTCTGCAAGCGCGTTAATGATGGGCGCGCGTTTTATTCCAGGGCCTATTGGTCTGGCTGCAAATATTGCAACCCTGGCACCTGTAGCAATTGATGGTGCGAAAGCGTTATGGAGTTTTTTCAAAAAGGGTAAAGAGAATAAAGAGACTGCGCTCAGGCCTGATGATTCATTAAGCCCATTGAGCCAGCCTTTATCAGACACCAGTGGCAGCGTGCCATTACAAGGTGGGGCTGCCTTACCCATTAAGGGCCAATACCTTAGCTCCTTGAATGCCCAGCTATTAAGCAACAATCCCAGTTTGCCCATTAACAGCCCAGCTTTGCAAAATGCCTTTAATCCGAACTGGCTTAGCACAACGCTTGGCGATATGCGAACGGGTATAAACAGTATAGCAACACAGCTACCACAGCAAACAGTGAATAACATCCAGCAAACGAATCATTGCTATGTTTCTGGGACAGGGGATCCGCAGATGGTATCGGATAAGGTTATGGATAATTTCTCCCGTGCGGCCCAGATTCTGGCGCCAAGAGGAGTATAAATGGACATTCTTTCCGCGATTTTTAAAAGCGAACGCTCCAGTATTGGCACGCTGGTGCCGACGGTTATCACTAAGGAAGGGCATACCCACAGGCTCAACATCACCTCACATCCGGTTGAGCGTGGTGCGAATATCAGCGATCACGCCTACGTTGAACCGGCTGAGGTGACCATGGAATGCGGGTTTGCCGGTGGCGGCTCGCTGCTGGATTTTACTGATACCCGGAACTGGCAAATTGGCGAGGGGCTTACGCCTGCTGAGACACTCGATAGCCTGATTAAACTCCAGGAAAGCGCGCTACCAATTACCGTCGTGACCAGCAAGCGTACCTACAACAACATGCTTATTACCTCGTTGGGTTTTACGACGGAGCAGAAAACGCGCCACGTGCTGACCTGTTCTCTGACGCTTAAACAGATACTCATTGCCGACAGCAAGCGCGTGTCCGCCGCGCCTAAAGGCCGTATGGCGGCGGGGACTTCAACGTCTGAAGTGCATAACGCCGGAACCAAAGGCGTTATTCCTGCGGACAGCCTCAAAGCTAACTCGCGTAAATAAGGGGAACTATGAGCATCAGCGAAATTCCGCTTACCGCGGATAATCAACATTTTGCCGTGCAACTCGGTGGCCGCTGGCTGCGGTTTACGCTTTTGTGGCGCGACGAGTCAGGTTGGGTGGTAGATATTCACAGCGAGAGTGATGAGCCACTCATCAGCGGTGTACCGCTGGTGACGGGCGTAGATCTGTTCGAGCCGTATCGTCATCTGGGGTTTAGCGGCGAGCTGCGCGTGCTGCTGGACGACGACGCAACGCTCTATCCGGGCAAAACCAGCCTGGGCAAGCGCAGTCACTTGCTCTACATCAGCGCCTGACGTCAGGAGGAGTTATGAGTCATTTCTGGCGTCGGCGCTTTGAGTTGTTGTTGCTTGATAACAGCGGCTCAGGCATTGCGCTATCGGATTTTAGCGTCGATTTCAGTGTGACCTGGAATCAGGCCAAAACCCCGCGTATCGCCAAAATTAAAATCTATAACCTGCGCCGGGATACCGTTAGCCGCCTGCTGGCACAAGAGTTTTCTCGGGTGCAGATCTCGGCTGGTTATTTTGGTCTGGAGCCGGACGGGCAGGTGCACGAGGTGGCAGCTGATGAGAACAACGGTTCTTCCCGGTTTGGCACCATCTTCAGCGGTGATATTCGTATTGCGATTGAAGGGCGTTCCGGCACAGAAAGTTGGGTGACCATCCAGGCGCTCGATGGTTTTGAAGCCTACAGCTATGCGCGTATTTCCGCGACACTTGCCAAAGGCTATAGCGATGAAAACGTTTACGACCTGCTGCAAAAAAAGCTGGAACAGGATTACGGTATTCTGCGTGGCAAAACGCCCACGTTCAGAACCACGAAATACCCGCGCGGCAAAACGCTCAACGGCACGATTGCCACTTATCTTGATGAACTGGTATCACATCCCGACTTTAAGGCAACCTGGCAATTTCTCGACGGCAGGCTGGAAATCTTCAACGACGCGATGATTGTTGATGAAACGGCGGTCGAACTTAACCGCGAAACCGGGTTGATTGGTTCACCGTTGCGCACCACCGGTTCCGGTATTACGGCAAAGTGCCTGATAAACCCGGCAATCCGGCTTAACGGGCTGGTGCATATCAATCAGGCGTCGATTACTACTCAGGAGCTGAGTGACGAGACGTTGCTGTCAACCGATAAAAAGGCAGAGTACCAACAGTCAGGTGTTGTGCTTGATAAGGAAAACGTTAACCAGGTGTATCGCGGCATAGCTACGTCTCCGGATGCCATTGCAACGGATGGTATCTATATCGTGCGCGGTATCACCTATAGCGGCAATACCCGTGGCAGTGAGTGGTACATGAATCTGATGTGCCAGGCGCGCGGCGATACCAGCACGCTGAAACCGCAGTCGGCAAAGGCGAAATAAGCTACGCCGATACTTAATGAATCATTGACCCGCTGCGGCGGGTTTTTTTATGCCCGGAGTTTTTATGGCACTGACATCTGAAACCCTGAGCGCCGATCCGCTGGAGGCGTTTTCTTCTCTGGCAAACGCCATTAGCAGCTCACTGCACGTGGCCGTACCCGGGGTTATTCAATCGTTTGACCCGGAAACTGTCACCTGTGTGGTGCAGCCGGTGGTTAAAGGTGGGGCGATGGCGAGCGATGGCACCGTCAGCACAGAAGACTACCCGCTACTGGTGGACGTGCCGGTGGTGTTCCCGCGCGGCGGCGGCTGCACGCTGACGTTCCCGGTTCGGGCAGGCGATGAGTGTCTGGTGGTGTTTGCTGACCGTGAAATTGACTTCTGGTGGCAAAGCGGCGGCTCGCAGGAAAGCGCCAGCGCCCGCCAGCACTCGCTCTCGGACGCCTTCGCCATTCCGGGGCCGCGCTCTCAGGCACAGCATATTAACAACATCAGTACCGAAGCCGCGCAGCTGCGCACCGACGACGGCAGCGCGTTTATCGAGCTTGCCGCAGACGGCAATGTGCGCCTGGTGACCACCGGTAAAATCAGCGCCAGCGCCGACGCCGGCGTGGATATTACCGCGCCAACGCTCAGCATCAGCGGTGATGTCACCATCGGTGGCAAACTCAGCGTCAGCGGGGATGCGACAGCGCAGGGTATCAGCGTGTCGGGTCATACACATTCTGGCGTACAGGGCGGCTTGGGTAGTACAGGAAAACCACAATGAAATACCGCAAAGAAATTGACGGCGATTATGCCTTTGGCCGGGGCGATAACTGCTTTTACACCGATGTACCCGAGGCCGTAGCGCAGGCGGTGCGCAGCCGACTGGCGCTGTGGCGCGGAGAGTGGTTTCTGGATACTGACGAAGGCACGCCCTGGAACAGCGCCGTGCTGGGCAAGCAGGCGCCGGACGTCTACTCACTGGCGATTCGTGAGCGTATTAACGGCACGCCAGGCCTTCGCCAGCTTCAGCATTTCTCTACCAGAAATGACAGTGAAACGCGCCGCCTGAGTTTTTCTGCGACGCTGAATACCGTGTACGGGGAGGTAACGGTAGATGTATGAAGATGTAATCGACAAAATGCTGCCCGTTATCGGACAAAGCGGCATGAGTGCACCGGATTTTCAGAGCATCCTTGGGCTGTGGAAAGACATTTTTCGCGATATTTACGGCTCTGATATTTATATCGAGCCAGACAGCAAAGATGGTGTGCTGCTGTCGCTCATTGCCTACGCTATGCACGGTTGCAACAATGCGACCGTGGCGGCCTGGCAGTCCTTTAGTCCTGCCACAGCGATGGGGGAAGGGCTGTCGCGTAACGTGAAAATCAATGGCATTACCCGTAAAGCAGCGAGCTTTTCTACTGCTGATCTTCTGCTCACCGGGCGTGTCGGTACCCTGATTCACGACGGCCAGGTGCGCGACAGCGCAGGTAACCTGTGGCTACTGCCGCCGGTGGTTACGCTTGATTTACACGGCACTGCAACGGCAACGGCAACCTGTCAGCTTGGAGGTGCCGTTAGCGCGCTGCCGGGCGACATCAGCCAAATAGCGACACCCACCCAGGGCTGGCAGAGCGTGACCAACCCTGTGGCCGCCACCGAAGGGCGGCCAGTGGAAACTGATGCGCAGTTGCGTCAGCGGCAGGCTCTCTCGGTCGCACTGCCGTCACGCTCGGTGATGGAAGGGCTACACAGTGCGCTGGCGAGTCTTAATGGTGTGACGCGGGTAAAAACACTCGATAACGACACCGATGAAACCGACGCGAACGGCGTTCCGGCACACAATATCGCCGTGGTGATTGATGGCGGTGACTCTGCACAGATAGCCAACACCATCGCCCAGAAAAAGGCGCCTGGCGTGCCGACCTGGGGGACCACCAAAGAAAGCGTCACCGACATCTGGGGAAATAGTAAACAGATTCATTTCTTCCGGCCTGCTCGCGTACCGGTTTATGCCGAAATCAAAATCCGCCCGCTAACGGGCTATACCACCGAGATTGGCAACGGCGTTTCTCAGGCGGTAGCCAGCTACATCAACGGACTGACCATTGGTGAAGTGCTCTATTACTCTCGTCTGTTTAAACCAGCAAGCCTCAGCAACGCTGAGGGTGGCGATACCTATGAAATTCTGTCGCTGGAGATTGGCGTGAACGCCAGTGCGCTCAGCGCGAAGAACGTTGAGATTGCCTTTAACGAGATGGCGGTGAGTGAGATGGCCAATGTGAAGGTAACAACGGTGAGTGTATGAGTAACCGATACAGTACGCTTATCCCATCCGCACAGCGTGAGGCACCGAAGTTTCTGGCGACCGTTGAAGCGCTGGGGCTGGCGTTTAGCACTCAGCAGAGCCGCAGTGCTGCGCTGGTGCCAGTATTTGACCTTGACCGTGCCGTGGGCAAACAGCTTGACGTGCTGGGATTGTGGATTGGTCAGGGACGCACGATCGTAGCACCTATCGACGACTACTTTTTCACCTTTGACAATGAGCCACTGGGATTTGATTACGGTTACTGGAAGAACCGCTACGACGCGGATTTTGGTTATGTCGATTTAGACGATGAAAATTATCGTATGGTACTACGCGCTAAAGTCGGGGCAAATAACTGGGACGGCACTATGGAAACGCTACCTGCCATTTTGCAAAGTATCTGGCCGAAGGGCGATATTCAGATTAGCGTGCGTGATAACCAGGATATGACAATGATGGTGTCCGTTCACGGTAAGGCCATTTCTTCCATGACCAAAGAGATTATTCGCCAGGGATATCTTGCGATTAAGCCCGCTGGTATTGGTATTATTTATGAGATTACGGAGGACAACGATGCCCGTAAATGAATTTAAGGCATTCGCAACTGGCGAAAATGCCAATGTGATTTCCCAGGCAGAATACGATGAAATGGCGGCTCGTGACGTGGGGTTTGAAACCGGTATTGCCCGCAGTGAGCAGCTTAATAAGGTATGGCGCCAGGCGAGTGCAATTGCCCATGTCGTTGCTGGTTTTATTGCTGAAACTAATGGTGAGGATGTTGTTGATGATGGTAATGTCGCTGCGCTTCAGAACAAATTAAAATCTGCGCTTTTAACGACCGCTGCTGAGGCTATTCCTGAAGCATCACTGTCAATTTCTGGGATAACGAAACTTAGCAATTCAACGGATAGTAACAGTGAGAGTGTAGCGGCGACCCCTAAGGCTGTAAAAAATGCACTCACTCGTAGCCTGGATACGATTTATCCTGTTGGAGTGGTGATGTGGTTTGCGCAGAATAAAAACCCAAATACATTATTTCCGGGAACGACCTGGCGTTATCTTGATGAAAATAAAACGGTACGCCTGGCGAACAATAGTGGAACCGATGTTCTGACTACTGGTGGGGCTGACTCCGTCGTTATTTCAACTGCAAACCTGCCCGCCCACTCTCATAGTTTTTCTGCAACATCTGGCTCTTATGACTATGGTACGAAAGCATCTAATTCGTTTGATTATGGGACAAAAACGACCTCAACAACCGATCTGGGAACAAAAACCTCCAGTTCTTTTGATTACGGTACTAAAACATCAAGTAGTTCAGGGGCACACAGGCATTTGACCTCCGTTTCCTATGATGGTAGCAACACTCCTGTTTGGAGTGGTGCTAAAAATGCCGGTGTATCGCTATCCGGAAGTAGATATGTCTCCAACTATTTTACTGCGTATTCTTCAACCGACGGTGCGCATACCCATACATTAGCTATGGGAGCACATTCTCATACTATTGCTATGGGGGCGCATTCACATAGCGTTACTGTTGGCGCTCATACGCATACCGTGGCTATTGGCGCTCATACACATAGCGTATCCGGCACAACAGGAAATACGGGGCAAGCTGTTGCCGTTTCAACCATAAACTCTTATGTCAAGCTGATGGCATGGTACCGAATATCTTAATGGCTAATTTTGACAGGTTTGCCCGCTGCTCTTTTTCAGAGGGGCAATTGATTTTTTGCAATAATAAATGATTATATGACTGGGAAGCCTCCTGGAGTGCGCTGAGATTTTAGCAGAGCCAAGTGTTGAACGATAATGACTTATTGTAAAACAATTTTTTCTTACTTTTTATTATATGGTGTTGAGTGATTTTTTCTTTTTTCTACTTGTATTTCTTCTGTTCTCTATTGATTAAATTGTGGGCGTAAAATTCAATATTAAATCTATAATTTTTTTGTAATGAATGTATGGCGAGCGCCGGTTTTTTTTGTTATATCTTTTTATTGCTCGTGGGTGTTATATCATGCAAGCGGTTCTTTCTCTGAGATTTACGTTGTCAGTCAGGAGGTTTTAATTATGTCGGTAAATGATTTTAAAGCATTTGCTATTGGCAAGGATGCAAATGTACTTTCGCAAAATGAATATGAAGAACTTGAGGCTGTTAATGAGGGGTTCCGTTCGGGTATTGCCCGTAGCGAGCAGTTAAATAAAGTCTGGCGTCAGGCGTCCACGATTGCAGCTGTGTTAGCGCAGTTTATGGCTGATAAATCTGGCGATAACGTGGCAGATGACGGAGATCTTGAAAAACTTCGCGATACGCTGACAAAGGCACTGCTGAATAATGCCACCAGTCAGTTGGATGGGCGATACTTGAAGTCAACATCTAATCTGAGTGATGTTGCAAATACCGCAACAGCGCGCGGTAATCTTGGATTAAAAGGTGCAGCGGTCCAGAATGTGGGGACGACAAGTGGAACGGTAGCTGCAGGAAATGATAGCCGTATTGTTAACGCGGCGCAGCGTGGGAATAATTTATCGGATTTAACGGATAAGGCAGTATCAAGAAATAATCTGGGGCTTGGCAATGCCGCAACGGCAACAGTGACGACGAGTTCAACCGATATCACCAGCGGGCGCTTATTAAAAGTCGGTGATTTTGGCGCTGGTGCACGTGGTACCCATACGTGCTTAACCAATATTCTTGAAGCCGTCAAGTTGGGTAGTGGCTTCTACACTATGAATGGTGATGGCACCTCAAATCCAACGATTGGTGCGCCAGTTGGTTCAGGTAACTCGATAATGGGGGTACTGGTCATTGCTGTTTATACCAGCAGTAGCTGGGTTTATGCCTGGACGAATACGAGACAGTGGTATGCACTTGTCAACAATACCTATACTAACGCTTCTCAAGTGATTTGGTATTCAGGATATTCGAGTAGCTATAAGCCGACAGCTTCAGATGTTGGAGCCTTACCATTGTCAGGCGGCACTCTTTCAGGTGCACTGACGGTCAATGCAGATAGCGAGGCAATCAGGTTAAATTTAAAAACCTCTGGCCATGCATCCTATATTATTTCACGTGATGTGGATGGGGCAAATACGTGGTATGTCGGGAAAGGTAGTCGTAGTAATAATGATACTGTATTAAATAACTATAAAGGCGGTAACAATAGGATTGAGTTAAAAGAAAGTGGTCAGGTGAATTTAGTTTCGGCCAATTCTTTTCCAATTGTAGCCAGTAGCGACATGCGGATCAATGGAACAGTAACACCCACCAATTACTCAAACTTTGATACACGCTACCAGGCCAAAAATACTATCGGCAAGGCTGTCAATGGCTGGTTCAAAGACACATCAACTGGAATGATCTTTATGTGGGGAAGGGCAACTGGCGGCAGTGATGATCGGTATTACAACGTGACTCTACCAATTGCATTTCCGTCGGTATTTGCTTCACTTCAGGTTTACCCGATTTATGGCTCGGCAATAACGTCTTCGAATGTCCTGTCCTCCGCAGGTGAGATTAAATCAAACTCACAGTTTGGATATGGTCTTTCTGACTCGGCAGGCAGGCCGGTTACGGCTAAAGGTGTCTACTGGTATGCGGTGGGGTATTAATAATGGAAAAGAACACTAATTACTATTACAGCGCCAGGAATAATGCCTTTTATCCGGCCTCATTAGAAGCTGACTATATGTCAGCGGGGGCATGGCCTGATGATGTCATTGCATTAGAGGATGAAACGTATGCGGCTCTTTTAGCGGGGCAGAGTGCAGGAAAATGCATTGCGCCGGATGAAAGTGGTCAACCGGCACTTTCTGAACCTCCGCCGCCAACACCAGAGGCTCTAGTGCGGGGCGCTGTTGCTCAAAAAGACAGGCTCATGCAGGAAGCGCGAGATACAATTTTAGTGTTAGAAAGAGCGGTAAAGCTTGATATGGCGAGCAAGGAAGAGATTACGCTTCTTGAGCAATGGGAGCGCTACAGCATTCTGCTTTACAGAGTTGATACGGATACCGCTCCGGATATCGACTGGCCGCAACTACCAGCCTGAGTGTTGATATTACGTTAGGATTGTACGTTTTTCATACCTGACGTCGGCCTCTTCACTCCAATCTCCTCACCAGCTCCTCACTGTGCCTTATCCGCCCTGGCGCATGCTCCAGATCCTGCTGCACCAGCGCCATAAACAGCAGGTCGGTCAGTAACAGTTGAGCGCTGGTGGAGGAAATGGCGGCGCTTCGCGTCGCCTGCTCCTCGGCAATGGTGTACAGACAATGGCTGGCGCGCTGCTGTAGGGCGTTAGGAGTAAAGCCAGTTATGGCGAGGATTTTGGCACCGACGCGCAGCGCTTCATCTGCCGCCAGGTTTATCTCACGTCGTTCGCCGGAGTGGGAAATGGCGAGCAGTACATCCTTTTCATTCATCGCCTGCGCCGTGGCCAGCAGGGCGTGCGTATCCTGTTCGGCCACTGCATTCACGCCAATTTTCATTAGCTTCCAGGCGAGATTCTTCGCGACCAGCCCGGAAGCGCCAATCCCCACTAACAAAATACGCCGCGCGTTGCCCAGCAGCGTTGCGGCCTGCACTAACTTCTCTTCACCGTTGATATCCAGGCTTGCCGTCATCGCGGCCAGTTTCTCTTCCAGTAGCTTCTCTCCCACACGTTTCAGCGGATCGTTAGCCAGTATTTCGTTATGTACCGGTACCGGACGTGAGCCACTCGCCAGCGCGTCGCTTAACGCCAGCTTCAGCGCCGGAAATCCTTTATAGCCCAGCTTCTGGGCAAACTTCACCACGCTTGACTGACTCACCCCAACCTCCGCTGCCAGCTGCTGTGAACTGAGATGGCGCGCACGCTCGGTGTGCTCCAGCAGGTAATCCGCCAGTTTTCGGTCGCTTTGTGCCAGCATTGAATAGCGCTGGCGGATGCATAGCAAACAGTTCACCGCCGTTCTCCTGTTGTCAGTCTCTGCAAATCGTTGCCAAAAGGGTGGGAATAACACTCGCCTGTTTGAATTTAATATTCCATTATAACCTCATCAAATCGAATTAAATATTCAGAGGTGTAGTAATGAATCTCGGCGTACTGGTTTCTGAAACCCGAAATCCTCAAACCATGGACCTGGATGCACTCTCCACGCTGGAGATGGTGACGCGCTTCAACGAGCAGGATGCACTGGTTGCTCAGGCGGTCAACGCCACGCTGCCTGCGGTGGCGCAGGCGGTGGATGCAGCAGCCGATGCGCTGCTTGCCGGTGGGCGCATCATTTACATGGGGGCCGGGACCAGCGGGCGGCTGGGGGTGCTTGATGCTGCTGAATGTCCGCCGACCTTTGGTGTGCCGCCTGATCTGGTGGTTGGGTTGATTGCCGGTGGGCCCGGTGCGCTACTTAAGGCGGTCGAAGGAGCTGAAGATAATCCACAGTTGGGTGTTGATGATCTTAAGGCGCTGGAGCTCCAGGCGCACGATGTGGTGGTGGGGCTGGCGGCATCGGGGCGTACGCCGTATGTGATTGGTGGCCTTGAGTACGCACGTAGCTGCGGCTGCTGCACCGTTGCGGTGTCCTGTAACCCGAACTCCCCGGTAGCGCAGGCGGCTGACATTGCAATTTCGCCGGTAGTTGGCCCGGAGGCGCTCACTGGCTCCACACGCCTGAAGTCTGGCACGGCGCAAAAGCTGGTGCTGAATATGATTTCCACCGGTGCGATGGTGAAATTCGGCAAAGTTTATCAGAACCTGATGGTCGATATGAAAGCCACCAACGTTAAGCTGGTGGACCGCGCCTGTCGTATGGTGATGGAGGCAACCGGTGCCGCGCGTGAAGACGCGCAAGCGGTACTGGAGCAAACCGGCTATGAAGTGAAGCCGGCCATTCTGATGGTACTGACCGGGCTGGACGCTGCGCAGGCACAGGCGCGCCTGGCCGCCCACCGTGGTTATCTGCGTGCAGCGCTACAGGCCTGACAGAGATCATGGCGCTAGCGGCTGCCTTTGTTTGCGCTAAAGTGATGTCGTATCGGTTTACCTGATTATCGTCATCGTCGATTTTCCGTTAACAGAGAGTAACTGCCCAGGAGTAACGGTTTGCCCAGTGATGAACAACGCGTAGTATTTTTCGACCTTGATGGCACGCTGCATCAGGAGGATATGTTTGGCACGTTTTTGCGCTGGTTGTTGCGCCGCCAGCCGGTGAATGTCGTACTGGTGCTGCCGCTTCTGCCGGTCATTGGACTGGGGCTGCTGATACACGGACGCGCCGCCCGCTGGCCGATGAGTCTGCTGCTGTGGGCCTGTACCTTTGGGCACAGCGAGGCGCGGCTTAAATCGCTGGAGCAGGCGTTTGTGGCGTGGTTTCGCGCCAATGTGACGGCATTTCCCGTGGTGCAGGCGCGACTCGATAACTACCTTTTTAGTACCGACGCCAGCGTCTGGCTCATTACCGGCTCACCGCAGCGGCTGGTTGAGCAGGTGTACCACGACACACTGTGGCTGCCGCGTGTCAATCTGATTGCCAGCCAGATTGAGCGCCGTTACGGTGGCTGGGTGTTGACGCTGCGCTGTCTTGGGCATGAGAAGGTTGTCCAGCTGGAACAGCGCATTGGTACGCCGCTGCGCTTATACAGCGGTTACAGCGACAGCAACCAGGATAATCCGCTGCTGTGGTTTTGCCAGCACCGCTGGCGGGTCACACCGCGTGGCGAGCTACAGCAGCTGGAATAATGTTGCAGCCGGAAATCTGTGTATAATGCGCGGCGCTTTTTTGACTTTGCGGGGAGCAGCGTGTCAGACAATCACGACCATGAATACTGGATGCAGCATGCGATGACGCTGGCGCGTCGTGCCTGGGACGAAGGTGAGGTGCCGGTTGGCGCCGTGCTGGTGCTCAACGGCGAGGTTATTGGCGAAGGCTGGAACCGACCTATAGGGCGTCACGATCCCACAGCCCATGCCGAAATCATGGCGCTGCGTCAGGGCGGGGCGGTGTTACAGAATTATCGTCTGCTGGATGCCACGTTGTACGTCACGCTGGAGCCGTGCGTGATGTGTGCGGGAGCGATGGTTCACAGCCGCATCGGGCGACTGGTATTTGGTGCGCGGGATGCCAAAACCGGAGCGGCGGGTTCGCTACTGGACGTGCTGGCTCACCCGGGCATGAATCACCGGGTTGAGGTCACGGAAGGTGTGCTTGCGCCAGCGTGCTCGACTTTGCTGAGTGAGTTCTTTCGCGCGCGTCGCCTGCAACAGAAGGCGCTAAAGGAAGCGAGCCGAAAACCGGAGTGAACAGTTCAATCGGGCTGACCACCGGGTAGTGATCGGCCAACTGCTGGCGCTTAAGTTTCTGTTTCTCCTGCTCCTGCAAATAACCGACCAGGCTCAGATGGTATTTGCGGATATTCTCTACGTAAGCGTAGGCTTCATGCCCGCGAGCGTAGCCCCATGTGGTATTTTTATAATATGCCTTCTGGCTTAACAGCGGCAGCGTCTGTTTCACGTCTGCCCAGCTGTCAGGGTTGCCCTTTAAGCGCGCTGTGAGGTTGCGGGCATCAAGCATATGGGCATAGCCCATGTTATACGCCGCCAGCGCATACCAGATGCGTTCATCTTCCGGCACTGTCTCCGGCACTTTCTCCATCATGACCTGCAGATAGCGCGCGCCACCGCTGATGCTCTGCTCCGGGTTAAGCCTGTCGCTTAAGCCCAGGCTTTGCGCCGTGTTACGCGTGAGCATCATAATGCCGCGCACCCCGGTAGGGGAGGTTGCCTGGCTGTCCCAGTGGGATTCCTGGTAGGCAATGGCGGCCAGCAGACGCCAGTCGATATCGGTGGCGTATTTCTCAAACAGGGGCTGTAGATCGGGCAGCACCCTGTCTACCGCGCGCAGGAAACTGCGGGTGTCCACATAGTCAAAATTACCCACATGTCCGAGGTATTTCTCTTCCAGGCGCGCCAGCGTACCGCTGTTATTCATCTGATTAAAGAAATCGAGCATTGCGGCAGACAGGCTGTCGTCGTTGCCGCGCAGACTAAACCAGGTGACGGGCTGTTCATCGGTGATATCCAGCGCGACCGCAAGCTGTGGGTGGATACGCTGGAACATGCTGATGGCGACTGAATCGGCGATGGTATAAGCAACGCTGCCATCGACGACCTTACGCAGCAGGGCGGTGGTATTTTGTTTGTCGTCAATAGACCAGCTGAGGTCAGGGTACTTACTTTCTTTAAGCGCACGCAAATCGCTCAGCACGGCAAGCCCTGGTGCCAGCACCAGCTGATCCTCCTGCACAGTACTGAGCGTTTTGGGGCGTGGGGCGCCCATCCGGTACACCATTTGTTGGGAGACAGAGTAATAGGCGGGACCCGCATTATATTGTTTACTGCGATCGCTGTTATACACCAGGCCTGCGGCGAGCACGTCTGCGCTACCGCTGTCCAGGTCGTCAAATAATTTATCGATACCCGAGCGCACGGTTATCTGAAGCTTTACGCCCAGATAATCGGCAAATCCCTGCGCCAGCTCGTAATCAAGTCCGCTGTCTTTACCGTTGACGCGGGTTAGCGTCAACGGGGTGGCGACCGTGCTCACGCGCAGCACACCGCGCGCTTTTATTTCAGCAATGCGGTTTTCGGCTTTGCTGGTCCAGGGGACGGACGGCCAGAGTGCCATGGCCAGAAGCAGGGTCACAACACCAATAAGCAGATAATTAAGCTTTAGCTTTTTCAATAAGTTAAATCTCTGCGGTGCCTGATATCTCAATAAGGGACAATGATGAACTACAGATTGTACGGTTTAAGGCGAGCAGCATTTTGCTCAACAATGCGTATGCTGGCAACTCTTGCGGCACAATTTGTGCACAAAATATCATACAGGGTGTGACGATTTTATTTCTACGCAAACGGTTTCGTCGGGGCTGCGGATTCTCTATAATGACGCCCGTTTTCCCCCGGACGCCCGTAAGGGCGCCATACAGCCGCTTCGAAGACGAGAGATCTTATGATGGAAATTCTGCGTGGTTCGCCCGCCCTGTCGACCTTCCGTATTAACAAACTTCTGGATAGTTTTAAGGCGGCCCAACTGCCGGTGAAGGGAATATACGCAGAGTATATGCATTTTGCTGAACTCACCGCTCCCCTCGACGATGAAGCACGCACCCGCCTGACGCGGTTGCTGAAATACGGCCCAACCATTGAAGAAAATGCCCCCGAGGGCACGCTGATTCTGGTGACGCCGCGCCCAGGCACGCTGTCGCCGTGGTCTTCTAAAGCAACCGACATTGCCCGCAACTGTGCGCTGACGCAAGTTAAACGTCTTGAGCGCGGCGTGGCGTACTACATTCACGGTGATGCGCTCAGCGAAGCGCAGCTGAAAGCCGTTAGCACGCTGCTGCATGACCGCATGATGGAAACCGTATTCAGCTCATTTGAACAGGCGCAGGAGCTGTTTGCTTACCATGAGCCGATGCCGGTTCAGAGTGTAGACCTGCTGGGGCAGGGGCGTGAAGCACTGGTTGAGGCCAACATTCGCCTGGGGCTTGCGCTGGCGGAAGACGAAATTGATTATCTGCAGGCGGCGTTTACCCGACTGGGGCGCAACCCGAACGATATCGAACTGTATATGTTCGCCCAGGCAAACTCCGAACATTGCCGCCATAAAATCTTTAACGCCGACTGGGTTATCGACGGCGAGGCTCAGTCCAAATCGCTGTTCAAAATGATTAAAAACACCTTCGAACAGACCCCGGACTTTGTGTTGTCAGCCTATAAAGACAACGCGGCGGTGATGGAAGGCTCTGAGGTTGGCCGCTTCTTTGCCGATGCCGAGGGTGACCGTTACGCCTGGCACCAGGAGCCAGCGCACATCCTGATGAAAGTCGAAACCCACAATCACCCGACCGCCATTTCACCGTGGCCGGGCGCGGCAACCGGCTCCGGCGGAGAAATTCGCGATGAAGGCGCAACCGGGCGCGGTGCTAAACCGAAAGCCGGGCTGGTGGGTTTCTCTGTCTCTAACCTGCGTATTCCGGGCTTTGAGCAGCCGTGGGAGCAGGACTTTGGCTGCCCTGAACGTATTGTGTCCGCTCTGGATATCATGACAGAAGGCCCGCTTGGCGGCGCTGCGTTTAACAACGAATTTGGTCGTCCGGCGCTGAACGGCTATTTCCGTACCTATGAAGAGCAGGTGGACAGCCACAATGGCTGCGAGCTGCGCGGCTATCACAAACCCATCATGCTGGCAGGCGGTATCGGTAACATTCGTGCTGATCACGTGCAGAAAGGCGAAATCCCGCCTGGTGCGAAGCTGATTGTACTGGGCGGTCCGGCGATGAACATTGGTCTGGGCGGCGGTGCGGCATCGTCAATGGCATCCGGTCAGTCCGATGCCGATCTGGATTTTGCGTCCGTACAGCGTGATAACCCGGAAATGGAGCGCCGCTGCCAGGAAGTGATTGACCGCTGCTGGCAGCTTGGCGATGACAACCCGATTCTGTTTATTCATGACGTGGGCGCGGGCGGCCTGTCTAACGCCATGCCGGAGCTGGTAAGCGACGGCGGGCGCGGCGGGCGCTTTGAATTGCGCGATATTCTCAGCGACGAGCCGGGTATGAGCCCGCTGGAAGTATGGTGCAACGAATCGCAGGAGCGCTATGTACTGGCGGTGGCACCGGAGCAGCTTGCCCTGTTTGATGCGCTGTGCCAGCGCGAGCGCGCACCATACGCGGTGATTGGTGAGGCGACGCAGGAGCAGCATCTGACCCTCAATGACAGCCACTTCGACAACCAGCCTATTGATATGCCGCTGGACGTGCTGTTAGGCAAAACGCCGAAAATGACCCGCGATGTTGCTACCCACAAGGCCAGTGGCAAAGCACTGAACCTGGCGGGCGTTGAACTGCATGATGCCATTAAGCGCGTGCTGCATCTGCCCGCTGTTGCGGAAAAAACCTTCCTTATTACCATTGGCGATCGCTCGGTAACCGGCATGGTGGCACGTGACCAGATGGTAGGGCCGTGGCAGGTGCCAGTGGCTAACTGTGCTGTGACCACGGCAAGCCTTGACAGCTACTACGGTGAGGCAATGGCAATCGGCGAGCGCGCCCCGGTGGCGCTGCTCGACTTTGCGGCTTCTGCCCGTCTGGCCGTCGGCGAGGCGCTGACCAATATTGCCAGTACCCGCATTGGCGACCTCAAGCGTGTGAAACTTTCCGCTAACTGGATGGCGGCAGCCGGACACCCAGGTGAAGATGCCGGGCTGTATGAGGCGGTCAAAGCGGTGGGCGAAGAGTTGTGTCCGGCGCTGGGGCTGACCATTCCGGTGGGCAAAGACTCCATGTCGATGAAAACCCGCTGGCAGGAAGGCAGTGAGCAGCGCGAAATGACCTCGCCGCTCTCACTGGTGATTTCTGCCTTTGGCCGTGTGGAAGATGTGCGCCAGACCGTGACACCGCAACTGCGTACCGATGACAACGCGCTGCTGCTTATCGACCTCGGTAAGGGCCACAACGCGCTGGGTGCGACGGCGCTGGCTCAGGTCTATCGCCAGCTGGGTGACAAGCCTGCGGATGTGCGTGATGTGCAGCAGCTGAAAGGCTTTTTCGATGCCATCCAGGCGCTGCTGGCGCAGGGTAAACTGCTGGCCTATCACGATCGCGGCGACGGTGGCCTGTTGGTGACGCTCGCAGAAATGGCCTTTGCCGGCCACTGTGGTGTAGAGGCAGATATTGCAACTCTTGGCGATGACCGCCTGGCCGCACTGTTTAACGAAGAACTGGGTGCGGTGATTCAGGTTGCTGGCGCAGAGCGTGAGTCTGTTGAAAGCCTGCTGCGTGACTATGGTCTGGCAGATTGTGTGCATTACCTCGGTAAAGCCGTGCCGGGCGACCGTTTTGTGCTGAGTGCGGGCGAACAGACCGTGTTTACTGAAAGCCGCACTCAGCTGCGCATGTGGTGGGCTGAAACCACCTGGCAGATGCAGCGCCTGCGCGACAACCCAGTCTGTGCCGACAGCGAGCATGATGCCAAACGCAACGACGCCGATCCAGGTCTGAACGTGAAGCTGTCATTTGATATGAATGAGGACGTTGCCGCACCGTATATCGCGACCGGCGCGCGACCCAGGGTGGCGGTGCTGCGTGAGCAGGGCGTTAACTCGCATGTGGAAATGGCCGCGGCATTCGACAGGGCAGGTTTCGAGGCTGTTGATGTGCACATGAGCGACCTGCTTGCCGGGCGTCGTAATCTGGAGTCTTTCCATACGCTGGTGGCGTGCGGTGGCTTCTCCTACGGCGATGTGCTTGGTGCTGGCGAGGGCTGGGCAAAATCCATTCTGTTTAATGCCCAGGTGCGCGACGAGTTCGAACGCTTCTTCCATCGCCCGCAGACGCTGGCACTCGGCGTATGTAACGGCTGCCAGATGATGTCTAACCTGCGCGAGCTTATTCCCGGCAGTGACCTGTGGCCGCGTTTTGTGCGTAACCAGTCAGAGCGTTTTGAGGCGCGCTTCAGCCTGGTGGAGGTGAGCGCCAGTTCTTCACTGCTGCTCGATGGCATGGTGGGGTCGCGTCTGCCGATTGCCGTTTCTCACGGCGAAGGGCAGGTAGAGTTCCGTGATGCGGCGCAGCTGACACAGCTGGAAAGCAAAGGTCTGGTGGCAATGCGCTACGTGGATAACTTTGGCAAGGTCACGCAGGCGTACCCGGCTAACCCGAACGGTTCTGTGAATGGGATAACTGCGGTTGCCAGCGAAAGTGGTCGTGTGACGATCATGATGCCGCACCCGGAGCGCGTGTTCCGCAGCGTTGCTAACTCCTGGCATCCGCAGGACTGGAATGAAGATGGTCCGTGGATGCGCCTGTTCCGCAATGCGCGCAAACAGTTGGGCTAAAGTTTTATGTCGTGACGTTTGCTCGATGAAACTAAATTGTCGGTAAATTGCGACAGAGTACAAGCTTAAGTGTCTCCGAAAGGAGACATTTAAGTTATTGATTTTTATCAGTAGCATTTTTCGATAATAACTGTGTCGGGTTTTAGCGACAGGTTTAGGCTGATGCTCATTTTTGATAATTAATACCGCTTTGTTGTTTTTCCTTTTTTATCAATTAATTATGAGTTAACCCTAAAGCTGGCACGTTTCGTGCTATGGTTATGACAGTGGCTCATTCACCTTCTTATGTCAGCCCCGCAAGGTTGCGCTACATAAACTTCGAATGACGCACAAAAAGGTGCCTGCCGTCCAACTACTGATTATTGTGACATGAGTCCTTTATCAGGCTCCGGGCGTAACGTTGAGTAAGGCACCGCCTGATTCTCGGGCTGTGGTCATCACACCACGGACTGAACCCTGTGAAAAGCCCGCTTCTGAAAGACAGAAGCGGGTTTTTTCTTTTCTGCTGACTTTCCGCGTTAACCTTTTTTCAAACCCCAAACCCCAAACCCCAAACCCCAAACCCCAAACCCCAAACCCCACTGTCCTGTCAGTGAAAGTCACGTCTGCTGATTGTGCTTCACGCAGGCGTATTGCTGCTGTCGTTCAGGCGCTGGCTGCGTTAGCATCGGTGCCAGGAAAAACATTGAGGGAATGTTCTTGAAACGCTGGCTTACCTTTCCCCGCTCGCTGCGCCAACTGGTGATGATGGCCTTTTTGCTGGTGCTGTTACCGTTGCTGGTACTGGCATGGCAGGCATGGCAAAGCCTGAATGCGCTCAGTGCTCAGGCGGCCTCCACCAACCGCACCACGCTCACTGATGCCCGTCGCAGTGAAGCGATGACCAACGCTGCACTGGAAATGGAGCGCAGCTATCGCCAGTACTGCGTGCTGGATAACCCAACGCTTGAGCGGGTGTACCAAAGCCAGCGCCAGCGTTATAGCGAAATGCTGGACGCCCATGCAGGCGTGCTACCCGACAAAGCGGTCTGGAAAGCGCTGCGTGAGGACCTTAATCGCCTTGCGGTGCTTAAGTGCCAGAACAGCGGACCTGAGCCTCTCGCATCCGGCTACCTTGAGAGGTTTGCGCGCGCTAATGCAGAAATGGTACAGGCCACGCGTACCGTGGTGTTCTCACGCGGTCAGCAGTTACAGCAGGAGATTGCCGAACGCGGCCAGTTCTTTGGCTGGCAGGCGCTGGGGCTATTTCTGGTCAGCCTTGCACTGATGATGCTGTTTACCGGCATGATAATCGGTCCGGTAAAAAGGCTGGAGCGCATGATCAATCGGCTGGGAGAGGGAAAACGTCTGAGTGACGTACAGCTTTTTCGTGGACCGCGCGAACTGCGTTCGGTCGGTCAACGTATTATCTGGCTCAGTGAACGCCTGACATGGCTTGAGTCACAGCGCCATCAGTTTCTGCGCCATATTTCACACGAGCTGAAAACCCCGCTTGCCAGTATGCGTGAGGGAACGGCGCTGTTGGCCGATAAAGTGGTGGGGCCGCTAACCGCAGAGCAGGAAGAGGTGGTCGCTATTCTTGATGACAGCAGCCGTAACCTGCAAACGTTAATAGAACAACTTCTCGACTATAATCGCAGGCTGGCTGACACCCGCGCCCACAGCGAGCCGGTGGCGCTTGCACCCTTATTTGAGCGCGTGATTGCCGCGCATTCACTCCCTGCCCGGGCTAAAAAGATGAAAACGCAGGTTGCGCTGGCACAGCCTGAGTGCATGGCAGAGCCAGGCCTGCTGTTGAGCGCACTCGATAATCTCTACTCCAATGCGGTGCACTATGGCACTGAATCCGGTACCATTTATCTGCGCAGTCGGCTGGAGCAGGAGCATCTGGTGATTGAGGTTGCCAATACCGGGCAGCCCATTGTGCACAGCGAAAGTGCTATGATTTTTGAGCCGTTTTTCCAGGGCAGTCAGCAACGTAAAGGTGCGGTTAAGGGAAGCGGACTGGGGTTGAGCATTGCCAGGGACTGCGTACAACAAATGCAGGGCGCTCTGAGCCTGGTGGATGATACCCAGGCCGACGTCTGTTTTCGTATTGAGCTGCCAGCCTGGACCACAAGCAGGAACAAATGAAAAAAACGATAACTACGGCAGCATGGCGCGCGGTAATAAAAGGCGCGCGACGTTTTCTTTTGCCGTCGGCGCTGCTGCTGGCGGGGTGTGCGACCAGTGAGCATGTGAGTGTTCCACAGATTAAGCCAGAGGTTGTTACGCCTGAACAGCAGCTTGCCGACTATCGAAATGTGGCCTGCGATGCGCTGTGGCAAATCAAAGGGCAGACGGCAGAAGAGAACCCACTTTACTGGTTGCGCGGTATGGACTGCGCGCAAAGGCTGGCTCCTGCGGATGCCCGCATGCTCGCCCATCGCTGGAATGAAGAAACCTGGCAGGCGGCGTTTCGCCAGAGCATTGTGTTGGCGAAAGCCCGCATCACGCCCCAGGAGCGACGCCTGTACGCGATGAGACTGGATAACGTCAGTTATGCCATACCGGATTCGCTGCGCCCTTTGTATCAGCTCTGGCGTGAGAGCCAGGCGAACGAGCTTGAACTGGTGCAGGCTCGCGGGCGCTACAGCACGTTACAGGAAAATACCGACCGGGAACTGGATGGTCTGCGCCAGCAGGAAAAGCACCTGCGTGCCCAGCTTGAGCAAACCACGCGCCAGTTACAAAATCTGACCGATATTGAGCGCCAGCTTTCCAGCCGTAAATCTTCTGGCAGCTACCTTCCCACAGAAAAAAATGTCCCGGCAGACGAGAACGATGAGCTGGCATCGCCCGGTGACAAGAAAACGCATGACGCTGAACAACCGTCAGAAGGGACAAAACCATGACGCAAAGAAAGACCGCGCGCCTGCTGTTGGTGGATGACGATCCGGGATTGCTAAAACTTCTTGGCATGCGTCTTACCAGCGAAGGCTACACTGTGCTGACTGCGCAAAGTGGGCCTGAAGGCCTGAAAATGCTGATGCGCGAGAAGATAGATCTCGTTATCAGTGATTTGCGCATGGATGAAATGGACGGGATGCAGCTATTTAGCGAAATCCAGAAGGCGCATCCGGGCCTGCCGGTCATTATCCTCACAGCGCACGGCTCTATCCCCGATGCGGTCGCGGCGACTCAGCAGGGTGTGTTCAGCTTTCTGACCAAACCTGTTGACCGGGATGCGCTCTACAAAGCGATTGACGATGCACTGGTGCACACGGTGGCAAGCGGCGATGAACAGTGGCGTGAAAATATTGTCACCCGCAGCCCGTTGATGCTGCGCCTGCTGGAGCAGGCGCGCATGGTCGCTCAGTCGGATGTCAGCGTATTGATTAACGGCCAGAGCGGGACCGGCAAAGAGATGCTGGCGCAGGCTATCCACAATGCCAGCCCCCGGGCGGCCAACGCATTTATCGCCATTAACTGCGGCGCACTGCCTGAGCAGTTGCTGGAATCTGAGCTGTTCGGTCACGCGCGCGGTGCCTTTACCGGTGCTGTCAGCAACCGCGAAGGGTTATTCCTGGCCGCCCAGGGCGGCACGCTGTTTCTGGATGAAATTGGCGATATGCCGGTGCCGCTACAGGTGAAGCTGCTGCGTGTATTACAGGAGCGCAAGGTTCGTCCGCTTGGCAGTAACCGTGATATCGACATTGATGTGCGTATCCTCTCTGCGACACACCGCGATTTACCCAAAGCCATGCAGCGCGGTGAGTTTCGTGAAGATCTGTTCTATCGTCTTAATGTTGTCAGTCTTAAAATCCCGACGTTACAGGAGCGTGCTGAAGACATCCCGCTGCTGGCGGCGCACCTGTTGCGCCAGGCGGCAGACAGGCACAAGCCGTTCGTGCGCAGTTTTTCCACCGATGCAATGAAGCGCCTGATTGCGGCAAGCTGGCCTGGCAACGTGCGCCAGCTGGTCAACGTGATTGAGCAGTGCGTAGCACTGAGTTCGGCACCGGTTATTGGAGAGGCATTGGTTGAGCAGGCGCTGGAAGGGGAGAACACGGTGCTGCCAACGTTTGCTGAAGCGCGCAACCAGTTTGAACTGAACTATCTGCGCAAGCTGCTGCAAATCACCAAAGGCAACGTCACCCAGGCGGCAAGGCTTGCCGGGCGTAACCGCACTGAGTTTTATAAACTGCTGGGGCGTCACGAGCTGGAAGCCAACGATTTTAAAGAATAATTACCTCACGGCGCGACGTGGGAGCGCTCTGTTTGCTCCCGGGCATGTCTGTGATAACGTAAGCGACCGTAATGGCGTTTAACCTGCGGCGCCGGGTTAACTGAAGGATCCACGATGAAAAAGATTGATGCGATTATTAAACCGTTCAAGCTGGACGACGTGCGTGAGGCGCTGGCAGAAGTCGGTATTACCGGGATGACGGTGACTGAAGTCAAAGGCTTCGGGCGTCAGAAAGGGCACACCGAACTGTATCGCGGTGCAGAATACATGGTGGATTTTCTGCCGAAAGTAAAAATTGAAATTGTGGTACCGGACGATATTGTTGAAACCTGTGTGGAGACTATCACCCGCACGGCGCAGACCGGCAAAATCGGCGATGGCAAAATCTTTGTCTTTGACGTTGCCCGCGTGGTGCGTATTCGCACTGGCGAAGAGGACGATGCGGCTATCTGACAAGACGCCGTCAGCCGTTATCACCCCAGCCGCTCTGGTGAGCCTCTGGGGTTTTTTATTGCCCGGACATAGCCGGTTTGCTGTAGCAGGACTCTGCTCCTACACAGCCCGAATAACCTCTTTTGCCATCAGCGCAGGAAAGTGGTTACCACGCGGCATCAGGCGTGAATGTTGCAGAATAAAAAAAGCCCGGCCACTTCTGTTGGCCGGGCTTTTTATCACGGCTGGTACGATCACAGCACCTTGTGTGGCCCAAAGCACTCGTAATGAATGCGCTCGGGGTTGATGCCCAGCTTCACCAGCTGGCTTACCGCGAATTGCATAAAGCCTACCGGGCCGCAGAGATAAAACTGCATTGTCGGGTTACTGAAGCGGCCTTCTTCTTGCGCAAGATTCATCAGCCCTGCGCTGTCATAGCCGCTGTCAGCGGCCTGCGGCTGGCTATACCACACGTGGCTGTAGAAGCGCGGCAGCCGAGAGCCTGCCTGTGCCACCTCGCTGGCAAAGCCGTGAACGCTGGCGTTCAGTGCCGCGTGGAACCAGTTGACCTCTGCCGGGTGGCCATTTGCCGCCAGCGTGTCGAGCATGGCGAGCATCGGCGTTTGACCCACTCCCGCTGAAATCAGCGTAACCGGTGTTGCAGGCTCAATGTCCATAAAGAAATCACCGCACGGCGTGGCAAGCTGCACAATATCACCCGGCTGCGTGTACTGATGCAGCCAGCCAGACATTTTGCCGCCTTGCTGGTGCTTAACCGCGATGCGGTAGCTTTTGCCGTTAGCGGCCTGCGTCAGAGAATACTGGCGAATTTCCTGGTGCTCAAACCCTTCGGGTTTGGTCCAGATACTGATGTACTGACCTGGCAGATAGTGGGCAACCGGGCCGCCGTCAACAGGCTCCAGTTCAAAGCTGGTAATCAGCGCGCTTTGCGGTGTCTTCGCCGTGATGCGAAACGCGCGCGTACCTTCCCAGCCGCCGGTCTGTGCGGCACTGTCGCGATAGATTTCGCCTTCGCGGTCAATAAAGACCTGTGCCAGCACGCCGTAGGCTTTGCCCCAGGCGTCCAGCGCTTCCTGGCCTGGATTGAGCATTTCGTCGAGCGTTGCAAGCAGGTGCTTGCCTACAATCTGGTACTGATCAGGCTGAATGCGAAAGCTGGCGTGTTTTTGGGCAATTTTCTCTACCGCAGGGAGTAGTACCTCAAGATTATCGATATTCGCGCCATACGCGCAGATTGCGTTAAACAGAGCTTCGCGCTGATCGCCGTTGCGCTGGTTGCTCATATTGAAAATTTCTTTGAGCTCCGGATTATGCGCAAACATGCGATCGTAAAAGTAAGCGGTCAGTTTTGGCCCGGTTTCGGCCAGTAAAGGGAGAGTGGAGCGCACAACAGCAATAGTTTGTGAATCAAGCATAGCGGACGTTCCTTCGTGGTGCACTTAAACATGATTTTCAGATGCATGTTATATGCGTTTTGTATCCCTGTAAAGATGCGGGGAATAGATGTGAAAAAACGTCAATCACAAAATGAAGATCTTTCCTGAAACAACAGGCTACTGAGATGCCCGCAAACCCTTGCGGTGCGGCGAGCCAATCGTTTGCGTAAAAAGCGCTGTCAAGACCTGTCATCACAATACGAATCAGTTATACTGTGGCCCTTCGCCCTTACGGGGCCATTTCGTAGTAGTCCAATTACCGTTAGCTGAGTCAGGAGATGCGGATGTTAAAGCGTGAAATGAACATTGCCGATTATGATGCCGAACTGTGGCAGGCTATGGAACAGGAGAAAGTCCGTCAGGAAGAGCACATCGAACTGATCGCCTCCGAGAACTACACCAGCCCGCGCGTAATGCAGGCGCAGGGCTCTCAGCTGACCAACAAATATGCTGAAGGCTACCCGGGCAAGCGCTACTACGGCGGTTGTGAGTATGTGGACGTGGTGGAGCAGCTGGCGATTGACCGCGCAAAAGAGCTGTTTGGCGCCGACTACGCCAACGTGCAGCCGCACTCTGGCTCCCAGGCGAACTTTGCTGTGTACACCACGCTGTTACAGCCGGGCGACACCGTACTGGGCATGAACCTTGCGCACGGCGGCCACCTGACTCACGGTTCACCGGTAAACTTCTCCGGTAAGCTTTACAACATCGTTCCTTACGGTATCGACGAAACGGGCCATATCGATTACGCGGACCTGGAAACGCAGGCGCAGACCCACAAACCGAAGATGATCATCGGCGGTTTCTCGGCTTACTCTGGCGTAGTTGACTGGGCAAAAATGCGTGAAATCGCTGACAGCATCGGCGCTTACCTGTTCGTTGACATGGCGCACGTGGCAGGCCTGATTGCCGCTGGCGTGTACCCAAACCCGGTACCGCATGCGCATGTTGTGACCACCACCACTCATAAAACGCTGGCTGGTCCGCGCGGCGGTCTGATCCTCGCTAAAGGCGGCAGCGAAGAACTGTATAAGAAACTCAACTCCGCGGTATTCCCTGGCGCGCAGGGCGGCCCGCTGATGCACGTGATTGCTGGTAAGGCGGTGGCGCTCAAAGAAGCCATGGAGCCTGCGTTCAAAACCTATCAGCAGCAGGTTGCGAAAAACGCCAAAGCGATGGTGCAGGTGTTCCTGGACCGTGGCTATAACGTAGTTTCTGGCGGTACCGACAACCACCTGTTCCTGCTGGACCTGGTAGACAAGAACCTGACCGGTAAAGAAGCCGATGCCGCGCTGGGTCGCGCGAACATCACCGTGAACAAAAACAGCGTGCCGAACGATCCGAAAAGCCCGTTTGTTACCTCAGGTATCCGTATCGGTACGCCTGCTGTGACCCGTCGCGGTTTTAAAGAAGCGGAAGTACAGCAGCTGGCAGGCTGGATGTGCGACGTGCTGGACAGCATTAACGATGAAGGCGTTATCGAGCGCGTGAAGAAGCAGGTGCTGGATATCTGCGCACGTTTCCCGGTTTACGCATAAGCCCGATGGTTAAAGAAAACGCCGACGTTAACGTCGGCGTTTTTGTTTCCGGCTCAGCGGCGGCGCTTAAACCTGTTTTTGGCGACAGGCTGTGACGCTTCTTCGCCGCTGCACTTAAATATCTTCCAGATTTAGTCCGCGGGTTTTTGGCCCGAACAGCCCCACCGACAGCATCACCATCAGCATACTCACCACGATAAAGACAATCACGCCCGGTGCCCCGGCCAGCTGCAAAATAAGCCCGATAAGAATACTGGTGAACGCCGTTGACAGGCGGCTGAAGGAGTAGCAAAAGCCGACTGCCCGCGCCCGGATGTGCGTTGGAAACACTTCTGCCTGGTAAGCGTGGTAGCTGATGGTAAGCCAGGCGTTAGACCAGGTAATCATAAAGCCGCACACAATCAGCATCAGCGGCTGGCTCTGCATGGCGAACAGCGTGCCGAAAACCACGGTCATTAGCGATGACAGAACAATTTGCCATTTGTTTTCCATGCGGTCGGTATAGCGGCTGCAAATCAGGCAGCCGATGGGGTAGGCGAGAGTGATAAAGAACGCGTACAGCAGGCTGTGGGTGACGCTTGCCCCCTGGCCGGAAAGCAGTGCGGGTAACCAGTTGCCAAAGCCAAAGAAGCCGATAGCCTGGAAGAAATTCATCACAATCAGCATCAGCGTGCGTTTGCGGTAAGCCGGGGACCAGATTTCACGAAACGAGCCGCGCTCAGTACTGTGCTGTGTCGCTTCTCCGGCGTTGAAGTGTGCAACGGGAGCAACACCGCAGCGCTGTTCCATGTTGCGCATTACCTGGTGCGCCTCTTCATGTCGGCCCTGCTGTGCTAACCAGCGCGCCGATTCCGGGAGGTTTTTACGGATAAACCAGATAAGAATGGAGCAGACTGCGCCCGCAATAATCACCAGCCGCCAGCCGCTGATGCCAAAAAACGTATGCGGCACCAGCCACCAGGACATCAGTGCAACGCTCGGTACGGAAAGAAACTGGATAAAGAACGCAATCGCGAAGGCTTTGCTACGAATCGACGCCGGCACCCATTCGCTAAGATAAGTATCAATGGTCACCAGCTCCACACCCAGCCCAATGCCCACCAGAAAGCGGCACAGAAAAATGGCCTCCGGGCTGCTTTGCGCGGCCATCAGCAGAGAAAACGTCCCGTACCAGGCCAGCGCGAAGATAAACGTTTTGCGCCGCCCGTAGCGGTCTGCATGCGGTGCCAGCAGGCTTGCGCCAACAAACAGCCCAAGAAACGTCACGCAGGCGAACGCCGCCTGGTCAGCAATGCCAAATAGCCCATTTTTGCCGGTGTGGAAAATGCCGTCAGCCACCAGGCCACTACTGATGTAGGCGGTCTGAAACAGGTCGTAAAGTTCAAAAAATCCGCCTAACGCCAGCAGTATCACAAAGCGCCACAGCCCGGGAGAGGAGGGAAGGGCGTTGATGCGTTCTGACAGCGTCGTGCGCGCAGGGTGGTGAGTAACAGGCGCATTAAACGCCAGCGTATCGGACGGCATAACCGGGTTATCCTCTGTAATTATTGTATTTGCCCTGCAATGTTAAGTTAATGTAAATGGAGTTAAATTTTTTAATTACTCCAGCGGTGGGAAATTTCAGTGCAAAAACCAGTGGCAGCGCCTGACGGGAGTAAATCATGTCGTTAACAGATTTGGCCCTGGCAACGAAGTGGCATAACCCACTATGTTCTCAGGCGTTATAGCGACTAAGCTATGAGTTCCCGGGCCGTTATTTCCAGGCTGGAGTGGATTCGGAGCGTTATGAACAGAATGGTGCTGTGTTTCACGACCGCCCTGATGGCGGGGTTTGCCTGGGGCGATGATGACGTCGCGCCTTTTCAACCGGCAATGGTGAGCCTTTCCAATGAGCTTGAGTTCGATCCGCTACGCGGGCAGGTGAAAAGTTTTGAACAAGTCCTGTATGACAACGAGAACAGCCGTTTAATGGTGGCGAAAGGGCGCTTTGATCCGAGCGGCTGTTTGCAGGCCTACGAGCGTGAAGACAGGGTGAATAACCATGTCATGACGCTGGTGCGCGCAAGTGATTCAAACACGCTGGTATCCACCCGTGATAAACGCAACACCATTGTGCTCAATGACGACTGCCAGATAGTCGCAACAACCAACAGCGGCCAGGCGCGTAAACTCTACATCTATGAAAAAGGTTTGCTGGTGAAAGTGAAGGATGCCCACGATGCCTGGGTTTACAAAGAGTATTTTTATACGCCGGAAGGAATGCCGAAAAGCACGGTCTTCTATGGTGAAGAGCACGATGTGCTGCTGATTACCGAGCCTAAGCAAAAACTCTCCGATCCCTGGGATTTTGTGACGGAGGGGCTGGATAACGGCGTGCCATTCTACCAGGCGCTAAAAAAATGCCAGTACGACAAAGAGGGGAATCCCAGCGTGTGTGATTTTGCCGTTGACTCCCTGGTTCAGGGCGGCAACCAGCAGAAAGAGCGCCAGCAAATCCGCTATACCACCACCTATTACTAATGCCTTGCCAGCATCCGTCACCTCTGCCAGAGTAGCGGCTCTTCACAGGGAGGGTCTATGGCTTTGCAATCCCCGCGCTGGCTGGCGCTTGGTTATTTCACCTATTTTTTCAGTTACGGCATTTTCTTACCTTTCTGGGGCGTCTGGCTAAAGGGCGTTGGAATGGGACCGGAGGCCATTGGTCTTTTACTGGGCGCAGGCCTGGTGGCACGCTTTCTTGGCAGCCTGCTGCTGGCTCCCGTGGTGAAAGACCCTTCCTGGCTGGTACAGGCGCTGCGCCTGCTGGCCCTGCTGACCCTGATTTTCACCGTCGCTTTCTGGTTTGGGACCAGCGTGGCCTGGTTGCTGCTGGTGATGGTGGGCTTTAACTTTTTCTTCTCGCCGCTGGTGCCGCTTACCGATGCGCTGGCCGGAACCTGGCAGCAGCAAATTACCATGGATTATGGCCGGGTGCGGCTGTGGGGTTCGCTGGCATTTGTGATAGGTTCTGCGTTGACCGGTGAACTGGTGACAATGTTCGGTCATCAGGCTATTTTGCTGGTGCTGACGGCAGGCATTGCCGCCATGCTGGGCGGCATGTTGCTGCGTCCCTCGGTGATGCCGCAAGGTGAAGTGCTGACGCAGGAAAGCGCAGGCTGGCAGGCGTGGCGGCGATTGCTGAGTGAAAACTGGCGCTTTTTTACCTGCGTCACGCTGTTACAGGGTGCGCATGCCGCCTACTACGGCTTTAGCGCGATTTACTGGCAGAGCGCAGGTTATTCCTCTTCAGCGATTGGTTATCTCTGGTCGCTCGGCGTGGTGGCAGAAATCGTGATTTTTGCGCTCAGCAACGTCCTGTTCCGGCGCTGGAGCGTACGTGACCTGCTACTGCTGTCATGTCTTAGTGGTGTCGTGCGTTGGGCGTTAATGGGCTGGACCAGCGCGTTGCCGTGGCTGCTGGTAATGCAAATTTTACACTGCGGCAGCTTCACCGTGTGCCATCTCGCGGCAATGCGCTACATTTCGGCGCGTCATGGGAGTGAAGTGATTCGCCTGCAGGCGGTTTACTCGGCGGTGGCGATGGGCGGCGGCATTGCAGTAATGACGATGATTTCCGGCTATTTGTATCAGCACCTGACCAATGGACTGTTCTGGGTGATGGCGCTGGTGGCGCTGCCTGCGCTTGCGCTGCGCCCGAAGGTGCAGGCGCGTTAGCTTTCAAGAATTTCGCGAATACGCTGTAGCTGATGCTCGCCAGGCGGTAGGGTAAGGTGAATCAGCGGCGGGGAGAACAACGGCAGTGAGGTGGCGTACGGCGTAACGATAAGCGTCACCTCTCTGGGCGCGCCTTCCTGCTGGAAAGTGTGCAGGCTCAGACGCCGCACGCTGAGCGGCAGCAGCGTCAGTTCGCGCAGCTGCTGCTCCAGTCCTTCTTCCAGATGCGGATCGTTACCGGTCAGCAGCAGCACCTGTTTTTCTCCCAGCGCGCTTTCCTGCATCAGCCAGGCGCCAAAAATAATGGCAATCAGCCCCGTCTCTTCACTGGAAAAGTGAATGCCGAACTCAGCTTCAAGCGACTGTACGGCCTCACGCGTGGTGCGCATCAGGCGCGGATAAAGGTGAGTTATCTCCTGTGGCAGGCTGTTATCAATCCCAATGCCGAACACAGAGCGATTCAGCGCCTGGGCAAGGTGCACATAAAGCTGGTCGCGTAACCGCGTTTCGCTGCTAAAGCGCAGGCCGCACAGTGAATTAAAACGGGCAATTAATGTATCAATGGCGGCGAGCAGTTGTTGGTCTTGCGGGCTACGGTCGTTTTGTGCGCTGGGCGTGCGCAGCAACATAAACAGTGCGGTTAGAAAGTGCAGCTCGTTATCGTGCGGTGGCCGCGTGACTCTGCGCCGCCAGTGGCGCACGATTTCATGCGCAATCTGCGATTCAGTGCGCGCCTGGGTCCAGCCGCGCTGTACGGCGGTAAACTGCGGAATCTGCCCAAGCTGATGCTGGAGCAAGCACCAGGGCAGAAACAGTTGTAAAAATTCGCGCTCAGGAGTACTGAATACGCGCTGCAGGCGGCGGGCGCACAGGTTAATCAGTGCCTGGAGATTGGTGTCGTCATAGAGAGCACGTGCGATGCCCGGCTGTTTAAGCGCGGTTTTAAGGGCTGGCGTAAACTGCTGATGAACATAATGCGGGCACAGGCGCAGCGATCTGCGCAGCCAGTACATCAGGCACAGACGCCGGTCGAGGGCGGAGCCTTCAATGGTATAGCTGCCGTTGGGCTGCGTGCGCAAACTCAGCCGGTGATAGCGGCGCAGCGCCTGGGCTGCATCGGCAATGTCCTGGCGGCTGACGGCGTCGTCCACACCGTTGAGACGGCTGATGTGTTCAGGCGTCACGGTCTGGCCGGGCAGGCAGAGCGTCAAAAGCAGATGACAGCGGCGTTGCGGACCGGAAAGCACCGACGGCGGTGGACAAATCTGTGTCATCATCCGGTGTACCCGTAGTATGGTTCAGCACTAAGAATAGCCGACGCATTATGCTTCGTTTGTGAATGCTCGTGACTTTCATGCGTTATTTTCGGCTTGCTCACAGAATTTTTATCTGAGGATTTATGGGCGTTAGCAAATCAGGATGTTGTGCCTTTATTTTTGCGGCGTTGCTGGCCGTACCCGGCGTGGTGCAGGCGCACCCGCACAGCTTTATTAGTCTGACGACCACCCTGGTGATACAGGGCGATACCCTGAGCGGACTTAAAATGCGCTGGGTGATGGATGAAATCACCTCGGCTGACTTGCTGTATGACGCCGGGCGGGCGAAAGCGGGCGATGAGGTGTGGAAAAAGCTCGCGGCAGAAGTGATGGCAAACGTGCTGGCGCAGCACTATTTCACCGAGTTCTGGCACAACGGCCAGAAGGTGACGTTCAGCGCTACGCCGCAGGATTACCAGCTTTCCCGCGAGGAGCACAAAGCGGTGCTGAGCTTTGTGCTGCCGCTGGCAAAGCCGCAGCCGCTTGCCGGACAGAGCTACCGTTTCTCCACCTTTGATCCCACCTACTATGTTGATATGTTTTATGAAAACGATAGCGATGTGACACTGCCGAAGGCGCTGCAACAGCGCTGTCGTGTGGCAGTTAAAACCCCAGAACCGGGCGAAGAGGTGCTGGCATTTGCCCAGTCGCTTGATAAAGCCGATGCGCCGCCTGAGGACATGAATCTGGGTAAGCAGTTTGCTCAGGAGGTGACGCTGTCATGTCAGTAGTGGTCACCGCAAGGCGGCGCCAGCCTCGCCGCTGGCTCCAGTTATGGCCGTTAGTCTTACTGGCGCTGATAAGCCTGGCCGTAGGGTTGATGCTGTGGCAGGCATGGCCGCAGGTGATGATGAAAAGCGCACTCTGGCAGCGCGAGGTTAACCAGCAACTGAGCGCGTTGCTTAAAGCCGTTGCGCAGTCTCCTGCTGGCGCAGGCGCTTCGCTGATGGCTTTTAGTTTCATTTATGGCGTATTGCACGCGCTGGGGCCGGGGCACGGTAAAATCGTGATTACCACCTGGCTTACCACACATCCGTCGAGACTCAAAAGCAGTCTGCGGTTGACCTTTGCCGCTTCGCTGTTGCAGGGACTGGTGGCTATCGGGCTGGTGACGCTGTTGCTGGCGTTGTTACAGCTACCGGCACGCTCACTGCACATGAGCAGCTTCTGGCTGGAGAAGGGCAGTTATCTGCTGGTGGGGGCGCTCGGGCTCTTATTATGCTGGCGTGCGCTAAAGCACTTACGTCGGTTACTTACGCGCCCAACTTTCACCGCTTTCACGCTGCATCATGAACACAGCGCTCACTGTGGCTGCGGCCATCAACATATACCCACCGGGCAGCAACTGGCCGCCGGTGAAGACTGGCGCGCCAGGCTAATGGTGGTGCTGTCTATGGGCATGCGCCCCTGCTCCGGGGCGATTATGGTGCTGCTGTTTAGCAAGGTGATTGGCGTTTATGCCTGGGGCATAGCGGCGGCACTGGCAATGGCGGCCGGGACGGCGTTGACTATCTCCGCGCTGGCGTTGCTGGTGCATGGTTTTCGCGCGCTGGCGCAGCGGTTAGGCCACAGGCGTGCTCCGGTACTGTGGCGACAGGTCGGTGGTGCCTCGCTGGCACTGGCGGGGGGTATAATACTGATGGTGGCCGCGTGGCTGATGTGGATTAGCGCACAGCCTGCTGCTCAGGGCATCAGGCCGTTTTAAACGCGCTTGTGTTAAGCACGCCGGGGCGCAATGAAACTACTGCGGTTTGTTGCTCACGTCAGGTGAGGGAAGGGCGATATCCATACCGTAAAGACGTAACGTTACCGGTGTATCTTCCTGACCGATAAAAACAAAACGCTCGCGTATAGCGGCCTTTTGCGGGACCGTAACCTCCGGGTGTGGCTTTTGCAGATAAGCGACAAAGCCGTCTTTATCCAGTAGTTGCAGCGATTTACGTTCCTGGAGATTAGCCAGGCGAATGATATTGTCGGTATCATTTCGCAGTGCCAGAGTTATCTGGTATTGCTGGTTGCCTGTCTGTTCGACCGACAGGGCGCGCACGCTAAGGTGTTTTTGCAGTGCCTCGCTGTCGTTGATTACCACTGCCCCGTCTAGGCTTTCACCGCTCTTGCGCCCTTCATCCACACCGTCCTTTGTACCGCTGAGTACGTCTTTACCAGTGGCTATCAGACTGGTTACTGCGCTTTTCACGCCGTCCTTAAGGGTACTTTCCTCCGCACAGGCATAACCTGTCGCCAGCAGCCCCATTAATATCACTAATGTTTTCATAAAAAGTCCTTTTCTTGATTCTTAAATAAAATAACGGGTTGCAATATGAAAAGCGATGGGTTTGAACAGGGGATTGGGGGGAGTACAACTTTATGAGCGTGGGCGGCAGAGCAATCCCCTCACCGGGCAGTGAGGGGAAACGAGAGACTTAGCGCTTGAGCGCTTCGCTCAGTTCGTCGCGCATTTCAGCCAGCATGTTTTTCACTACGCGCGGGTTGCCCGCCACGATGTTGCCGGTAGACAGATAGTTGTGGCCGCCGGTGAAATCACACACCAGACCACCCGCCTCACGCACCAGCAGTTCACCGCCAGCGAAATCCCACGGGCGCAGGCCAATCTCAAAGAAACCATCCACACGACCGGCCGCTACATAGGCCAGATCCAGTGCTGCAGAGCCAGTGCGGCGGAAGTCCGCGCAGCGGGTGAACAGTTTGCTGACGATTTTCATGTAGCTGTCGGAGTGCTGTTTGGCTTTGAATGGGAAACCGGTCGCCAGAATGGTGCCATCGAGGTCGCGGCTGTTGGAGCCGCGCAGGCGGTAGCCGTTAAGCTGTGCACCCTGTCCGCGGGTGGCAGTGAAGAGTTCGTTACGCATCGGATCGTAAACCACCGCCACTTCGGTACGGCCTTTGACGCGTACGGCAATAGACACCGCGAAGTGCGGCAGGCGCTTAATAAAGTTGGTGGTGCCATCCAGAGGATCGATAACCCACTGTACATCCTGGTCTTCGCCAGCCAGTTCACCGGACTCTTCGGTGATGATCGTGTGCTGCGGGTAGGACGCGCGAATAGTTTCAACGATCAGGCTTTCTGCGCCTTTGTCTACGTTGGTGACGAAATCATTACTGCCTTTCTGGCTGGTTTCCACCGCATCGGGGGTTTCATAGCTTCTGGCAATCAGGTTGCCTGCTTTACGCGCGGCGCGCACTGCGATGTTGAGCATCGGATGCATGGGTTACTCTCACTGGATGTTAAAGAACGGGAAAACGGCGCGGAGTATAGCAGAGGGTTCGGAATATGTCTTCGGATTATGATACGATGGCGGGATAAACTTTTACCGCGCTGAAGACTATGCTGCAGAATATCCGAATCGTACTGGTTGAAACCTCCCACACCGGCAATATGGGTTCCGTGGCTCGCGCCATGAAAACCATGGGCCTTACCAATCTCTGGCTGGTTAATCCGCTGGTAAAACCGGACTCCCAGGCCATTGCGCTTGCCGCTGGCGCCAGCGATGTTATCGGCAACGCCCAGATTGTGGATACGCTTGATGAAGCCCTGAGCGGCTGTAGCCTGGTGGTGGGCACCAGCGCACGTTCACGAACGCTGCCCTGGCCGATGCTCGACCCGCGCGAGTGCGGACTTAAAAGCGTGGAAGAGGGCCAGCATGCGCCAGTGGCGCTGGTGTTTGGCCGCGAGCGCGTAGGGCTTACCAACGACGAACTTCAGAAGTGCCATTATCACGTGGCGATTGCCGCTAATCCCGAATACAGCTCACTGAACCTCGCCATGGCGGTACAAGTTATTGCCTATGAAGTGCGCATGGCGTTTCTTGCCTCAGAGCATGCCCCTTCTCAGGAGCCAGAAGAAGAAGCCCCGTATCCGCTGGTCGACGATCTGGAGCGTTTCTACGGCCATCTTGAAAAAGTATTACTGGATACCGGGTTTATTCGCGCCAACCATCCCGGCCAGGTGATGAATAAACTGCGCCGCTTATTCACCCGCGCGCGCCCGGAAAGTCAGGAACTCAACATCTTACGCGGTATGCTTGCCTCGATGGAATCCGGTTATAAGACGAAGCCATAAGTTATAAGCAGGCGCGTTAAACGCCCGGAAGAATAGTTGACCAATTTACTCAGGAATGTCAGACTTGGCCCCGCTATGTAAAACGTTTTTTATGGCAAAACCCCCGGGTCGAGGGGCACATTTCTGAGGTTAAGTAAGACATGAGACTGACATCTAAAGGGCGCTATGCCGTGACTGCAATGCTTGACGTTGCACTTAACTCTGAAGCGGGCCCGGTACCGTTGGCTGATATTTCTGAGCGTCAGGGAATTTCGCTCTCCTATCTGGAGCAGTTGTTCTCCCGTCTGCGTAAGAATGGTCTGGTGGCCAGCGTTCGCGGTCCGGGGGGCGGCTATCTTCTGGGTAAGGAAGCCAGCAGTATCGCGGTTGGTGAAGTTATCAGTGCTGTCGACGAATCTGTTGATGCAACCCGTTGTCAGGGCAAGGGCGGCTGTCAGGGCGGTGATAAATGCCTGACGCACGCGCTGTGGCGCGACTTGAGTGACCGTCTGACCGGTTTTCTCAATAACATTACGCTGGGCGAACTGGTGAACAACCAGGAAGTTATGGACGTGTCCGACCGCCAGCAAAATGAAGCCCATCGCAGTAACCGCGCTCAGGACGCCATTGACGTCAAACTGCGCGCATAAGTAAGCCACAATAATGACATTCTGAATCAACAGGGGGCATCGCTCCCTGTATTTTAGTTAGTGTTTCAGCATTGAGTGATGTACGGAGCTTAAGAGCAATGAAATTACCGATTTATCTCGACTACTCTGCGACGACGCCGGTTGACCCGCGCGTTGCCGAGAAGATGATGCAGTTTTTAACTATGGATGGGACTTTCGGTAACCCCGCATCCCGTTCCCACCGTTTTGGCTGGCAGGCGGAAGAGGCGGTCGATATCGCCCGTAACCAGATTGCCGAACTGGTTGGCGCGGACCCGCGTGAAATTGTTTTTACCTCCGGCGCGACAGAATCCGATAACCTGGCGATTAAAGGTGCAGCCAACTTTTATCAGAAAAAAGGCAAGCACATCATCACCAGCAAAACCGAGCACAAAGCGGTGCTCGACACCTGCCGTCAGCTGGAGCGCGAAGGGTTTGAAGTGACCTACCTCGCCCCGCAGAGTAACGGCATTATCTGCCTTAAAGAACTCGAAGCGGCGATGCGTGATGACACCATCATCGTTTCCATCATGCACGTGAATAACGAAATCGGTGTGGTGCAGGATATTGCGACTATCGGTGAAATGTGCCGTGCACGCGGTATCATCTTCCACGTTGATGCCACCCAGAGCGTGGGCAAACTGCCTGTAGACCTGAGCGAGCTTAAAGTCGATCTGATGTCCTTCTCTGGCCATAAACTTTATGGGCCAAAAGGCATTGGCGCGCTGTACGTGCAACGTAAACCGCGTATCCGCATTGAAGCGCAGATGCACGGCGGCGGTCACGAGCGCGGTATGCGCTCAGGTACGCTCCCGGTGCACCAGATTGTCGGTATGGGCGAAGCCTACCGCATTGCAAAAGAAGAGATGTCTACCGAGATGGCGCGCCAGCGTGCGCTTCGCGACCGCCTGTGGAACGGTCTGAAAGATATTGAAGAAGTTTACCTTAATGGCGACCTGGAGCAGGGCGCGCCGAACATTCTCAACGTCAGTTTCAACTACGTTGAGGGCGAATCCCTGATTATGGCGCTCAAAGATTTGGCTGTGTCTTCAGGCTCTGCCTGTACGTCCGCAAGCCTTGAGCCGTCCTACGTGCTGCGCGCGTTGGGCCTTAACGATGAGCTGGCTCACAGCTCAATCCGTTTCTCGCTGGGTCGTTTCACGACCGAAGAAGAGATTGATTACACCATCGAACTGGTGCGCAAATCCATTGGCCGCCTGCGCGACCTCTCTCCGCTGTGGGAGATGTTTAAGCAGGGCGTTGACCTGACTACCATCGAATGGGCGCATCATTAATCGGCACCGGACAAGGAATATTAACCATGGCATACAGCGAAAAAGTCATCGATCATTACGAAAACCCGCGCAACGTTGGCTCCTTTGACAACAGCGACGACAACGTCGGCAGCGGCATGGTTGGCGCACCGGCGTGCGGCGACGTAATGAAACTGCAAATCAAAGTCAGCAATGACGGTATCATTGAAGACGCGCGTTTTAAAACCTACGGCTGTGGTTCCGCTATTGCCTCCAGCTCGCTGGTGACCGAGTGGGTCAAAGGCAAAAGCCTGGACGAAGCGCAGGCGATTAAAAACACCGATATCGCCGAAGAGCTCGAACTGCCGCCGGTGAAAATTCACTGCTCAATCCTTGCTGAAGACGCTATCAAAGCGGCTATCGCGGATTACAAAAGCAAACGTGAAGCAAAATAATTACTGAGGTTTTGATATGTCGATTACCCTGAGCGACACCGCTGCCGCACGCGTAAACAGCTTTCTTGCCAACCGTGGCAAAGGGTTTGGCCTGCGTCTTGGCGTTCGCACGTCTGGCTGTTCCGGTATGGCTTACATACTGGAGTTTGTCGATCAACCCGCCGCAGAAGATGTGGTGTTTGAAGACAAGGGCGTGAAGGTTGTTATCGATGGTAAAAGCCTGCAGTTCCTTGACGGCACACAGTTGGACTTTGTGAAAGAAGGTCTGAACGAAGGGTTTAAATTCACAAACCCTAACGTGAAGGACGAGTGCGGCTGCGGCGAAAGCTTTAACGTCTAGCGCTGCCTCTTTCGGACCTTGCCCCACCGCGGTAACAGCGTGTGGGGCGCTGTTGTTTATTGACGCAAACCCGAGACTGCTATGGATTTCTTCTCCCTCTTCGGGCTGCCGGTGCAGTATGCGCTGGACACTGCCCAACTGGCTGCTCGCTACCAGGAGCTGCAACGCCAGTTCCACCCGGATAACTTCGCAAACCATCCTGAGGCCGAACGCCTGCAGGCGGTTCAGCGTTCTGCCACCATCAATCAGGCATGGCAAACGCTGCGCCAGCCATTGTCCCGCGCTGAATATATGCTGTCTTTGCACGGCTACGATTTAGCCAGCGAGCAGCAGACGGTGCGTGATAACGCCTTTTTGATGGAGCAGCTGGAGCTGCGCGAAGAGCTTGAGGAAATCGAGCAGGCTCGTGATGAATCACGGCTGGAAGCCTTCATCAAACGCACGGATGCCACTCTACATACCCGCAGCGAAAAAATGATGCAGGAGCTTAACGACGAAATGTGGGAACAGGCGGCCGATACGGTGCGTAAACTGCGTTTTCTCGATAAACTTCGCTCCAGTGCAGAACAACTCGAAGAAAAGCTGCTCGATTTTTAATTCTGGAAGCTAACCATGGCCTTATTACAAATCAGTGAGCCCGGCCTGAGTGCCGCACCGCACCAGCGCAGGCTGGCAGTGGGCATCGATCTTGGTACCACCAACTCTCTGGTAGCGACGGTACAAAGCGGCCAGGCGCACACGCTGGCAGACCATGACGGGCGTCACTTGCTCCCTTCTGTGGTGCATTATGAGGCGAATAGCCTGAGTGTAGGGTGGGATGCACGCGCCCAGGCAGCCAGCGATCCGGTCAACACGCTTAGCTCGGTAAAGCGCCTGCTGGGCCGCTCTCTGGGCGATATCCAGGCGCGTTATCCGCACCTTCCTTACCGTTTACAGGCCAGTGAAAATGGCCTGCCAATGATTGAAACTGCCGCCGGGTTGGTCAACCCGATTCGCGTCTCTGCCGATATCCTCAAAGCGCTGGCAACGCGCGCGCAGGAAGCACTCTCGGGCGAACTCGATGGCGTGGTGATCACCGTGCCTGCCTATTTTGATGACGCGCAGCGCCAGGGAACCAAAGATGCGGCGAAACTTGCCGGTCTGCACGTGCTGCGCCTGCTCAATGAGCCAACGGCGGCGGCCATTGCCTATGGTCTGGATTCCGGGCAGGAAGGCGTGATTGCGGTTTACGACCTGGGTGGCGGGACATTTGATATCTCCATTTTACGCCTGAGTCGCGGCGTGTTCGAAGTGTTGGCAACCGGCGGCGATTCGGCGCTCGGGGGCGATGACTTCGACCATCTGCTGGCCGACTGGCTGCGCGAGCAGGCGAAGCTGACTGATCGCGATGACGTGCGTTTGCAGCGCCAGTTGCTCGATGCGGCTGTGGCGGCAAAAATTGCGCTCAGTGATGCAGACACGGTAGCCGTCAGTGTGGCGGGCTGGAGTGGCACGGTAAGCCGCGAGCAGTTTAATGAACTGATTGCGCCGCTGGTCAAACGCACGCTGCTGGCCTGCCGCCGTGCATTGAAAGACGCGGGCGTTGAGACAAGCGAGGTACTGGAAGCAGTAATGGTCGGCGGCTCTACCCGTGTGCTGCTGGTGCGCGAGCGTGTGGGCGAGTTCTTTGGCCGCACGCCGCTGACCTCAATCGATCCCGATCGCGTTGTTGCGGTGGGAGCCGCCATCCAGGCAGATATCCTGGTGGGCAACAAGCCAGACAGCGACATGCTGCTGCTGGATGTGATCCCGCTGTCGCTTGGACTTGAGACTATGGGCGGGCTGGTGGAGAAGGTTATTCCACGCAACACCACTATTCCGGTGGCACGCGCTCAGGAGTTCACCACCTTCAAAGACGGCCAGACGGCGATGGCAATTCACGTAACCCAGGGCGAGCGCGAGTTGGTTCAGGACTGCCGTTCGCTTGCACGTTTCACGCTGCGCGGTATTCCACCGCTGCCCGCAGGCGGTGCGCATATTCGCGTGACTTTCCAGGTCGATGCCGACGGGCTGTTAAGCGTGACCGCAATGGAGAAATCCACCGGTGTGGAGGCCTCTGTACAGGTGAAGCCGTCTTACGGCCTGACCGACGGCGAAATCGCCTCCATGATTCAGGACTCCATGAACTTTGCCGGGCAGGATGTGCAGGCGCGCATGCTGGCCGAGCAGAAAGTAGAAGCTGCACGGGTACAGGAAAGCGTGCGTAGCGCGCTTACTGCCGACGGCGCACTGCTGAGCACAGAAGAACGTCAGGCTATTGAGCAGGCCGCAGAACAACTGCGTATTGCGGCCCTGGGCGATGACGTTGAAGCCATTAAAGAAGCCATTAAAACAACAGATAAACAGACACAGGAGTTTGCCGCACGCCGGATGGATGTTTCTATTCGTCAGGCGCTGAAAGGCCACTCCGTGGACGAGGTTTAATATGCCAAAGATTGTTTTTCTGCCTCATCAGGACCTTTGTCCGGATGGCGCAGTGCTGGAAGCGAAAGCCGGTGAAACCATCCTTGACGTTGCCCTGCGTAACGGCATTGAAGTGGAACACGCCTGTGAAAAATCCTGTGCCTGCACGACCTGCCACTGCATTGTGCGTGAAGGTTTTGACTCGCTGGCAGAAAGCAGCGAAGACGAAGACGATATGCTCGACAAAGCCTGGGGGCTGGAGCCAGAAAGCCGTCTCGGCTGCCAGGCGCGGGTGACCGATGAAGACCTGGTCGTGGAAATTCCGCGTTACACAATCAACCATGCACGCGAGCATTAACAGAGGGTAGTATGGGACTGAAGTGGACCGATAGCCGCGAAATTGGCGAGGCGCTGTACGACAGTCGTCCGAGCCTCGATCCGAAGACTGTGCGCTTCACCGATATGCATCAGTGGATTTGCGAGCTGGACGAATTTGACGACGATCCGAATGCGTCGAACGAAAAGATTCTCGAAGCTATCCTGCTGGTCTGGCTGGATGAAGCTGAGTAACACAACGGGCTGCCAGTGGCGGCCCGTTTTTATAACGGGCGACAACACAATAAGGAAAACAAGATGAGTGAAGCCATGAACATTATGCTCTCCAGCGCACCTGCGGATGCTCGCTGGGGAGAGAAAGCGGCGTACAGCATTAACAATGAAGGCGTGACTCTGCACCTGAACGGTCAGGATGACCTGGCGATGATTCAGCGCGCGGCGCGTAAAATCGACGGCCAGGGGCTGAAGCACGTGTGTCTTTCCGGCAGCGGCTGGGACGTTGAGAAAAGCTGGGCTTTCTGGCTGGGCTATCGCGGTCCAAAAGGGCAGCGCAACGTCGAATGGGCAACCCTCGATGAGGCGCAGCAGCGCGAACTGGACAGCCGCCTGACCTGCATTGACTGGGTGCGCGATGTGATTAACGCCCCGGCAGAAGATGTCGGCCCGGAGCAGCTGGCGCAGCGCGCGGTGGATTTGCTGAGCAAGGTCGGCGGCGAGGCGGTCACTTACCGCATAACCAAAGGCGAAGATCTGCGTGAACAGAATTATGTTGGGCTGCATACCGTCGGGCGCGGCTCCAGTCGTGCGCCAGTGCTGTTGACGCTCGACTACAACCCGACCGGTGACACTAACGCGCCGGTGTACGCCTGCCTGGTCGGTAAGGGTATCACCTTTGACTCCGGCGGCTACAGCCTCAAGCCAACCAACTTTATGGACTCTATGAAGTCTGACATGGGCGGTGCGGCGCTGGTGACGGGGTCGCTGGCCTATGCCATCACTCGTGGTCTTAACAAGCGCGTGAAGCTGATTCTGTGTTGTGCCGATAACATGGTTAGCGGCAACGCCTTTAAGCTTGGCGACATCATTCGCTACCGCAATGGTAAAACCGTTGAGGTGATGAACACCGACGCTGAAGGTCGCCTGGTACTGGCCGATGGCCTGATTGACGCCAGCGCGCTGAACCCGGAAATTATCATCGACTGTGCCACACTGACCGGGGCGGCGAAAACGGCGCTGGGTAACGACTACCACGCGTTGCTGAGCTTTGACGATACGCTCTGCAATCGTCTGATGGCAAGCGCACAGGCAGAAAACGAAGCCTTCTGGCGCTTACCGTTGGCAGAAATGCACCGCAGCCAGCTGCCGTCGAATTTTGCCGACCTGAACAATACCGGCGGTGCGGCGTATCCGGCCGGGGCCAGCACGGCAGCGGGCTTCCTGTCTCACTTTGTTGAGCGCTACCGCAAAGGCTGGCTGCATATCGACTGCTCTGCGACTTACCGCAAGTCGGCGGTTGAGCAGTGGGCGGCGGGTGCCACCGGCATTGGTGTGCGCACGCTGGCACATCTGCTGACAGCGAAGTAAGTTCGCTGGCACGAGCCGATTGCCGTGAGTACCAGGCGTCTGCCTGGTACAGCGTACAAGGCCGGTGGGCCAGAGTCTGCATTCAGAAAGGAAACGTAAGCACAGAGTGCTGCGGCATGAGCGCTAAAGCGGTGCCGCTGTTTGACGGATAACCTATGTCAGAAACGAAAAATGAGTTAGAAACGCTGCTGGAGCAGGCGGCGACCGAACCGGCGCACCGTCCGGCTTTTTTCCGTACATTACTGGATGCCAGCGTCTGGGTGCCCGGTGAGTCCGCGCAGGGCGAAGCGATGGATGCCAACAGCGCGGTCGATTTACAGCACTGGGAAAAGGATGACGGCGCATCGGTTATTCCGTTTTTTACCTCGCTGGCCGCGCTGGAGCAGGCGGTTGCTGGCGAACAGGCGTTTGTGGTGATGCCTGTGCGCACGCTATTTGAAATGACGCTTGGCGAAACGCTGTTCCTTAACGCCAAACTGCCAACCGGCAAAGAATTCACGCCGCGGGAAATCAGCCATTTGCTCAGTAAAGAAGGCGATCCGCTCAGTCAGCAGACGGTGCTGGAGGGCGGCGAAGCCCTGTTGCTTTCCGAAGTGCCTGAACCACCGGCACAAATGATAGACTCACTGACAACGCTGTTTAAAGGCATGAAAACCGTGAAGCGCGCATTTGTATGTTCGTTAAAAGAACAGGCGCAGGAGCAGGCGGTGCTGCTGTTGGGGATTGAGGCCGATGGCGACGTAGAAGCTATTATTCAGGCGGCGGGCAGTGTGGCAATGGATACGCTGCCGGGTGACGACCCGCTGGACATTTGCCTTATCGCCGAAGGCGAGAGCGGTATCAGCCATTTTATGATGGCGCACCTGACGCCGTTCTACGAACGGCGCTGGGGTAGCTTCCTGCGCGATTTCAAAACCAACCGCATTATCTGAACACGGCCCCGAAGGGGCCGTTTCATTTATGATGAGCCGTCAGCGATAACGGGAAATCAGTTGCCCGCAGGTTCGACCGGCAGGTCATCACGCGCGCCCCATTCACTCCACGAGCCGTCATAAAGCGTAACGTCAGTCGCGCCCAGCGTGTGCAGCGCCACCACCACCACCGCGCCAGTCACACCAGAGCCGCAGCTGGCAATGACGGGTTGTTCCAGGTCTACACCATGCTGTTGAAAAATGGCGGCAAGCGCAGCACCGTCTTTTAACTGCCCATTTTCGACCAGCTCGCCCCACGGCACGTTGAGTGCGCCGGGAATATGGCCGCGGCGCAACCCAGGGCGTGGCTCATCGGCTTGTGCATTAAAGCGTGGTGCCGGACGGGCATCAACCAGTTGCGCACCGCCTTCGTGGCTTACCAGCAAAACGTCGGTCAGGCGTTTAACCGCCTGTGCATCAAACTTCACCTCAAACTCGCCTTCCGGCAAATCAACGGTGCCGGTTTCCAGCACACGCTGCTGGGCTTTCCAGCCTGCCAGACCGCCAGCAAGAATGGAAACCGTTGGGGCACCAAAGGTTTTCAGCATCCACCACGCGCGCGGTGCCGAGAACAGGTCGCCTTCGTCATACACCACCAGATGTTTGTCGCGATTAACGCCAAGCTCACGCATGGCAACGGTAAAGCTCTCCGGGCGTGGCATCATATGCGGTAGCGGCGTGGTATGGTCAGAGAGCGCTTCAATATCAAAGAATACAGCCCCCGGAAGATGGCCCGCACGGTATTCTGCGGGCACATCGCGGTGCTCCTGGCCGGGCGGCGCCATACGGGCATCAATAATCTGTATTTCGGGGTCGTCGAGATGTTCGGTGAGCCAGTCGCTCGTCACAAATAAAGAGAGGGTCATGCTTGCCTCCGCGTCAGCATATCACTGTGGATTGTCGATGTTTTTAGCGCCTGCGACAAGCGCGTGTTCTCAGGGATGCGAGCCAGCTTCCGCTCGCTGGCGTAATGCAAAAGCATAAAATAGCGTCAGTGCGAGTGTGTTGCTGAAAAACGGGATTTTTTAAAAAAATGTTATCTCTAACCATAGGCAAGGGCTGTACCTCTCTTTATAATCCTCGCCACTTTTACATACACCGGTTTTGCCGGCACAACAGAACACAACTACGAGGTAGTCAGTCATGGCAATTGAACGTACGTTTTCCATCATCAAGCCGAACGCGGTGGCGAAAAACGTAATCGGCGAAATTTTTGCCCGCTTCGAAACGGCGGGGCTGAAAATTGTTGGCAGCAAAATGCTGCATCTGACCGTTGAGCAGGCGCGCGGTTTCTACGCTGAGCACGACGGTAGGCCGTTCTTTGACGGTCTGGTTGAATTTATGACTTCAGGCCCGGTTGTTGTCTCCGTACTGGAAGGCGAATCTGCGGTGCGCCGCCACCGTGAAATCCTGGGTGCCACTAATCCGGAAAACGCGCTGGCCGGTACGCTGCGTGCTGATTATGCTGACAGCCTGACTGAAAACGGCACCCACGGCTCTGACTCTGTTGAGTCTGCGGCGCGTGAAATTGCCTTCTTCTTCGGTGAAGGCGAAGTGTGTAAGCGTACCCGCTAAGCACATTATTAAGCGACGTTTACATTTTCTTTCATCCTTGCCCGCTGTGGGCATGGCATACACGTCGCAGAATTTGTACAATGCAGCGCCTCTGGACGATGGTGTTCAGAGGCGCTTCATTTTATAACCCTCCAGGGGCCATAACGTGTAACAACGAGGCCGGAAAACATTATGTCAGAGCAAATTGTCACGCCCGGGACCACGCCGTCCGCCATTGCCAGCAAAAATGAAAAAATCAATCTGCTGGATCTCACTCGTCAGGATTTACGTAAATTTTTCAGCGATATGGGCGAAAAGCCTTTTCGTGCCGATCAGGTCATGAAGTGGATGTATCACTATTGCTGTGATGATTTCGACGAAATGACGGATATCAACAAAGTGCTGCGCAGCCGCCTGAAAGAGGTTGCCGAGATTCGCGCACCAGAAGTCGTTGAAGAGCAGCGCTCCAGCGACGGCACGATTAAGTGGGCAATTCTCGTCGGTGGCCAGCGCGTTGAAACCGTCTATATCCCGGAAGAAGACCGCGCAACGCTGTGCGTCTCCTCCCAGGTTGGCTGCGCCCTTGAGTGCAAATTCTGTTCTACTGCGCAGCAGGGCTTTAACCGCAACCTGCGCGTGTCAGAAATTATCGGCCAGGTCTGGCGTGCGGCAAAAATTATTGGTGCGGCAAAGGTTACCGGCCAGCGTCCTATCACCAACGTGGTGATGATGGGCATGGGCGAGCCATTGCTTAACCTGACTAACGTGGTTCCCGCGATGGAAATCATGCTTGATGACTTCGGTTTTGGCCTGTCCAAGCGCCGCGTGACCATTTCCACCTCAGGCGTAGTGCCTGCGCTGGATAAACTTGGCGATATGATTGACGTTGCGCTGGCGATTTCGCTGCATGCGCCAACGGACGCTATCCGCGACGAAATCATGCCCATTAACAAGAAATACAATATCGAGGCTTTTCTGGCGTCCGTGCGCCGCTATCTCGATAAATCTAACGCCAATCAGGGCCGCGTGACGATTGAGTACGTGATGCTCGATCACATCAACGACGGCACAGAGCACGCCCATCAGCTGGCGGAGTGCCTGAAAGATACGCCGTGCAAAATCAACCTGATTCCGTGGAACCCGTTCCCGGGGGCGCCGTATGGTCGCAGTTCTAACAGCCGCATTGACCGTTTCTCCAAGGTGCTGATGGAATACGGTTTTACCACCATTGTGCGTAAAACCCGCGGTGATGATATTGATGCCGCCTGTGGTCAGTTGGCCGGTGAGGTGATTGACCGCACCAAACGTACTCTGCGTAAACGCGCGCAGGGGGAACCAATTGCGGTAAAAGCAGTCTGATTTGCTGCGGATAACCTTATGCTGGCTGTCAGTACTGAGGACGGCCGGCATAAAAAAGCGCCATTTTTTTTCAGCAGTGAAATATGGCGCTGGAATATTTCAGCAAATTTCACAAACACGGTGCGTTTCCTGGCGCTTTAGGGCAGTATGTAGCGGTACAACAACAGTTTAGCTGCGTACCCCGTAGGGCTTATGTTCAGATAAACCGGACAGTTGATAAAAAGCTGTCTATGGTTAAGGAACCTGACGTAAGTTTGTTTGTTCAGGGGCATAGCTGGGTGTTCGGATGGAGCGCGTATAGCTTCATACAAAGATTTTTTCGCGGCGCGGGCACAGCGCGGAGTGCGCTAAAGTGAGTCGGCGTCTGTTTATTTAATTCCAACAGTTCCAGCAGTTGTAGCGAATGAATACTGAAGCCAATCACGAACAAAATACAGCATTAAGCACGGGTGAACGTTTGCGTAGCGCCCGAGAGCAACTTGGACTGAGCCAACAGATGGTGGCGGAGAGACTGTGTCTTAAGGTTTCTACCGTGCGCGAGATCGAAGAGGACAAAACCCCTGGCGATCTGGCGTCTACTTTTCTGCGCGGTTATATCCGCTCATACGCACGCCTTGTGCACATCCCTGAGGAAGAACTGCTGCCGATGATGGAAAAGCAGGTTCCGATGAAATCCTCAAAGGTTCAGACGGTTCAGGGCTTTTCTCTGGGTAAGCGGCGCAAAAAGCGTGATGGCTGGTTGATGAGTTTCACCTGGCTGGTGCTTTTTGTTGTTATCGGCCTGACCGGCGCCTGGTGGTGGCAAAACCACAAGGCTCAGCAGGAAGAAATTAATTCTATGGCCGATGCCTCAACGCCTGAAGTGAGCGCCGACAGCGCAACACCTCAGCCTGTTCCGCTTAATAATGGTGAAATTGTGGGTCAGGACTCTGGCACTGAGCAGACGCAGACCACAGAACCTTCTGCAACCGGCGGGCAGGCCACTGCACCGGACACGACAGTGCAGAACACCACTACCGCGCCAGCGACCTCGCAGCCCGCTCAGGTTGATAACAACACGCCGTCTGGCGTTGTTTCACCGAGTCAGGCAAACGTTGATGGTGCTACCACGGCGAATACTGATACCAACGCTAACGCTGATGCAACAGCAGGCACGTTGCCTACCGGGCAGGCAGCAACGCAACCCCAGTCCGATGCTAACGCTATCGTCATGAATTTTAACGCTGACTGCTGGCTGGAAGTGACAGACGCAACAGGCAAAAAGCTGTTCAGTGGTATGCAGCGTAAAGACGGCAGCCTGAACCTCACCGGGCAGGCACCATACCGCCTGAAGATTGGTGCACCGGCCGCCGTTCAGATTCAGTATCAGGGTAAACCTGTCGATCTGAGCCGCTTTATCAGAACAAGCCAGGTTGCGCGCCTGACGCTGAACGCAGAATAATGCACAGCATAAGCAGCAAAGACAGAGAAGTAGCATGAACCACGAATCACCCATTCAGCGCAGAAAATCGACCCGTATCTACGTGGGTAATGTTCCCATCGGCGATGGTGCTCCCATCGCCGTGCAGTCCATGACTAACACTCGCACCACGGATGTGGAGGCCACCGTTGGCCAGATTAATGCGCTGGCGCGTGCGGGTGCCGATATCGTGCGTGTCTCCGTTCCTACTATGGACGCTGCCGAAGCGTTTAAGCTTATTAAGCAGCAGGTTAGCCTGCCGCTGGTGGCAGATATCCACTTCGATTACCGCATCGCGCTTAAAGTGGCGGAATACGGTGTAGATTGCCTGCGTATTAACCCGGGCAACATTGGTAACGAAGAGCGTATCCGCCAGGTCGTTGACTGCGCGCGTGATAAAAATATTCCTATCCGTATCGGCGTTAACGCCGGATCGCTTGAAAAAGATCTCCAGGAAAAATACGGTGAGCCTACGCCGCAGGCGCTGCTGGAATCGGCCATGCGCCATGTGGATCATCTTGACCGACTCAACTTTGATCAGTTTAAAGTGAGCGTCAAAGCTTCTGACGTATTCCTTGCGGTAGAAGCCTATCGTTTACTGGCGAAGGCTATCGATCAGCCCCTGCATCTGGGGATCACCGAAGCAGGCGGTGCGCGCAGTGGCGCGGTGAAGTCTGCCATTGGTCTTGGCCTGCTGCTTTCTGAGGGCATTGGCGATACCCTGCGCGTCTCACTGGCAGCCGATCCGGTTGAAGAGATCAAAGTCGGTTTTGATATCCTGAAGTCGCTGCGTATTCGTGCTCGTGGGATCAACTTCATTGCTTGCCCGACCTGCTCGCGTCAGGAATTTGACGTTATTGGCACCGTCAATGCGCTGGAGCAGCGCCTTGAAGACATCACCACGCCGATGGATGTTTCCATTATCGGCTGCGTGGTAAACGGGCCGGGTGAGGCGCTGGTGTCCACGCTAGGCGTGACCGGTGGCAACCGAAAAAGCGGCTTCTATGAAGAAGGCGTGCGTAAAGACCGACTTGATAACGAAGACATGATCGCGCAGCTTGAGGCGAAGATCCGCGCCAAGGCCTCAATGCTGGATGAACAAAAACGCATCAATGTTCATCAGCTGGAAAAATAAAGCAAATTGTGAAGCGGCGCGCTTCACGTGTATGATTGAACCCGCGAGACGCTCTGCCAGCCAGGGCAGTCTCATTACGGGTTCATTTTTTGTATGAGATAACAGAGAACAAACGTGGCAAAGAACATTCAAGCCATTCGCGGCATGAACGATTACCTGCCGGCAGAGACGGCGCTCTGGCAGCAAATTGAAGGCATTCTAAAACAGGTGCTCGGCAGCTATGGCTACAGCGAAATCCGTACTCCGATTGTAGAGCAGACCCCGTTATTCAAACGCGCCATCGGTGAAGTTACCGACGTGGTCGAAAAAGAGATGTATACCTTCGAAGACCGCAACGGCGACAGCCTGACGCTGCGTCCTGAAGGGACTGCAAGCTGCGTGCGTGCGGGCATCGAGCATGGTCTGCTGTACAATCAGGAACAGCGTCTGTGGTACATCGGGCCGATGTTCCGCCACGAGCGTCCGCAGAAAGGGCGCTATCGCCAGTTCCACCAGATTGGTGCCGAAGCCTTTGGGCTGGCCGGGCCAGATATTGATGCCGAACTGATTATGATGACGGCTCGCTGGTGGCGTGAGCTGGGAATTGACCAGCACGTGCGCCTTGAACTGAACTCTATTGGCTCGTCGCAGGCGCGCGCGACCTACCGTGATGCGCTGGTCTCGTACCTTGAGCAGTTCAAAGAACAGCTTGATGAAGATAGCCAGCGCCGCATGTATACCAACCCACTGCGCGTGCTGGATTCTAAAAATCCTGACGTGCAGGCGCTGCTCAATGATGCACCGCAGTTGGGTGACTATCTTGATGAAGAATCCCGCGAGCACTTCGCTGGCCTGTGTGCCACTCTTGATGCCGCCGGTATTGCCTATACCGTCAACCAGCGCCTGGTGCGTGGTCTTGATTATTACAACCGTACCGTTTTTGAATGGGTGACCGAGAGCCTGGGTGCACAGGGTACGGTATGCGCGGGCGGTCGCTACGACGGGCTGGTTGAGCAGCTGGGTGGTCGTGCAGCACCGGGTGTGGGCTTTGCAATGGGTCTTGAGCGGCTTGTTTTGCTGGTTCAGGCAGTTAATCCGGAATTTAAAGCAGATTCCGTTGTCGATATGTATCTCATCTCCTCGGGAGCGGGGACTCAGAGCGCGGCAATGCTGCTGGCAGAAAAAGTACGTGATGCATTGCCGGGCTGTAAGCTGATGACCAACTACGGCGGTGGCAACTTTAAAAAGCAATTTGCACGTGCTGACAAGTGGGGCGCTCGCGTGGCGCTGGTGCTTGGCGAGGATGAGGTTGCAGGCGGTAAAGTAGTAGTGAAGGATTTACGTTCTGGAGAGCAGCAAACCGTGCTCCAGAATGATGTAGCGACTCATCTGCAGGCACTGCTGGGTCAGTAAGCCCGGCAGACTTAGCGTTAAGGAGTAAAGACTGCGTGGAAATTTATGAGAACGAAAATGACCAGATGGAAGCGGTAAAACGCTTCTTTGCCGAGAATGGCAAAGCGCTTCTGGTTGGTGTTGTAATTGGTATTGGTGCATTGCTGGGATGGCGTTACTGGAACAACCATAAGGCTGATTCTGCTATGGTGACGTCGCAGGAATATCAGAAAGTGGTCACCGGCCTCAACGGTGATAAACCTGATACGCTTGCCAGCGCTGAAAAGTTTGTGACCGACACGCAGGGCTCTTACGGCGCATTTGCGGCGCTGGAGCTGGCACAGCAGTATGCTGACAAAAGTGAACTGGCAAAGGCGGCAGCACAGCTGCAGCAGGGGCTGAAGAACACGAAAGATGCTAACCTGCAGGCGGTATTAAGTCTGCGCCTGGCGCGTATTCAGATTCAGCAAAAACAGGCCGACGATGCGCTGAAGACGCTGGATGTGGTGAAAGGCGAAGGCTGGCAGGCCATTGTTGCAGATGTGCGCGGTGAAGCGCTGCTGAGCAAGGGCGACCGTAAGGGCGCGCGTGATGCATGGAGTCAGGGTGTTGCAAGCAATGCCTCGCCAGCGCTGCGCGAAATGATGCAGATGAAAATAAACAATTTATCCAGCTAAGAGGGACCCGATGCAATTGCGTAACCTATTCATGCCAGGGCTGCTTTCTCTGACGCTGCTCAGCGGCTGCTCACTGTTTAGCAGTGAAGAAGATGTGGTGCAAATGGCTCCACTGCCGAAGGTGACCAATCAGTTCACTCCGCAGACGGCATGGAAAACCTCTGTTGGGGATGGCGTTGGTGATTTTTATTCAAACCTGCACCCGGCCTCGCTGGATGGCACTGTTTATGCCGCTGACCGCTTTGGCAAAGTCAAAGCGGTGGATGCGAATAACGGTAAAGAAATCTGGTCAGTAGACCTTTCTGAGAAAACCGGCTTTTTCTCACGCAACCGCTCAGCCCTGCTTTCCAGCGGTGTAGTGGTTTCCGGCAGCCGTTTGTATGTCGGTAGCGAAAAAGCACAGGTTTATGCGCTGAACACGGCTGATGGCAGCATTGCCTGGCAGGTGCGCGTTGCAGGCGAAGCACTGGCAAGTCCGGTCGCCAGCGACGGTGTCGTACTGGTTCACACCAGCAACGGTATTCTGCAGGCGCTTGATGAAAACGACGGTAGTGTAAAATGGACCGTTAACCTGGACGTTTCTGCGCTGTCTCTGCGCGGTGAGTCTGCACCGGCGACTGCCTTTGGCGCAGCGATTATCGGTGGCGACAACGGTCGCGTTAGCGCGGTGATGATGGACCAGGGCCAGATGATCTGGCAGCAGCGTATTGCACGCACCACGGGCGCGACCGAAATCGATCGCATCAGTGATGTAGATACCACTCCGGTTGTTCAAAATGGTGTGGTTTACGCGATTGCTTACAATGGCAACATGGCGGCACTGGATTTACGTTCCGGTCAGATTATGTGGAAACGCGAGCTGGGTTCGGTTAACGATTTCGTTATCGACGGCAACCGTATTTACCTGGTCGACCAGAGCGATCGCGTACTGGCACTGAGCACCGAGGGCGGTGTGACGCAGTGGACCCAGAGCGATCTGCTGCACCGTAACCTGACAACCCCGGCGCTGTTTAACGGATACATTGTCGTGGGCGACAGCGAGGGTTATGTTCACTGGCTTGATACCAATAATGGTTCATTCGTGGCTCAGCAGAAACTGGACAGCTCTGGCTTCCAGACCGAGCCGGTCTCTGCCAGCGACAAGCTGTTGATTCAGGCGAAAGACGGTACGCTTTACTCGCTCACACGCTAACATGCGTTGAGCTTTGATGAAAACGGCCCCTGAAACCCCAGGGGCCGTTTGCTGTTTTAAGAAAACGGTGCAATGTGGTGCCGTTTGATATTCGATTTTTAAGTGACGAGGCTTTAACAATGGTACCTGTGGTCGCGCTGGTCGGGCGCCCTAACGTCGGTAAATCGACGCTATTTAACCGCTTAACTCGCACCCGTGATGCGCTGGTGGCGGACTTCCCCGGGCTGACCCGTGACCGTAAGTACGGTCGTGCAGAGGTAGAAGGGCGTGAATTTATCTGCATCGACACTGGCGGTATCGAAGGCACAGAAGAGGGCGTGGAAACCCGCATGGCGGAACAGTCGCTGTTGGCGATTGAAGAAGCTGACGTGGTGTTGTTTATGGTGGATGCGCGTGCGGGGCTGATGCCTGCCGATGAAGCCATTGCCAAACACCTGCGCTCGCGTGAGAAGCCAACCTTCCTGGTGGCGAACAAAACCGATGGTCTGGATGCCGACCAGGCGATTGCCGACTTCTGGGGGCTGGGAATGGGGGAAATCTACTCCATTGCTGCCTCTCACGGACGTGGTGTGACCAGCCTGCTTGAGCACGTGTTGCTGCCGTGGATGGATGAAGTGGCGCCAGTCGAAGAAATCGACGAGGATGAAGCCTACTGGAAACAGTTTGCTATCGACAACGGCGAAGCGCCAGATCCTGAAGAGGAAGAAGAAGCCTTCAACCCGCAGGACCTGCCTATCAAGATTGCTATTGTCGGGCGCCCGAACGTAGGTAAGTCCACACTGACTAACCGTATTCTGGGTGAAGACCGCGTCGTGGTGTTCGACATGCCAGGTACTACTCGCGACAGCATCTATATCCCGATGGAACGTGACGAACGTGAGTACGTACTTATCGACACCGCCGGGGTGCGCAAGCGCGGTAAAGTCACTGATGTCGTGGAAAAGTTTTCGGTCATCAAAACGCTACAGGCGATTGAAGATGCCAACGTGGTGCTGCTGGTGATTGACGCCCGCGAAGGTATTTCCGATCAGGACTTGTCGCTGTTGGGCTTCATTCTCAACAGTGGTCGTTCGTTGGTGATTGTGGTCAACAAATGGGATGGCCTGACTCAGGAAGTGAAGGAGAAGGTAAAAGAGACGCTCGATTACCGTCTGGGCTTCATCGACTTTGCACGTGTGCACTTCATTTCAGCGTTGCACGGTAGTGGTGTAGGTAACCTGTTTGAATCCATTCTGGAGGCCTACGACAGTTCGACGCGCCGTGTGGGCACCTCCATGCTGACACGCATCATGACAATGGCTGTTGACGACCATCAGCCGCCGCTGGTACGCGGGCGCCGCGTTAAGCTCAAATATGCACACGCAGGCGGCTACAACCCGCCGATTGTTGTGATTCACGGCAACCAGGTCAAAGATCTGCCGGACTCCTACAAGCGCTATCTGATGAACTATTTCCGCAAGTCGTTAAACGTCATGGGCACACCTATCCGTATTCAGTTTAAGGAAGGGGAAAACCCGTACGCGAATAAGCGCAATACGCTCACGCCGACTCAGATGCGCAAGCGTAAGCGTCTTATTAAGCACATTAAAAAGAGCAAATGATGATTCACTGAATCGTCAGCTGTTGAAATACTCAAGCCCGCACTGCGCGGGCTTTTTTGTTTCCAATTCCAACTCCAACTCCAACTCCAACTCCAACATCAAGCATCGTGCCTCCAGCCTCCAGCCTCCAGCCTCCACCCTCCACCCTCCAGCCTCCGGCATGCGCAACGCTTAACTATTCAGCTGGTAAACCATAGCTCAGCTGGGGTTTTGCTCAGATGTACAAAAGGGTTTGAGATACAAATAAAAAGCGTGAATACCCAGTGAGGGCAGGGCATGGCAGGTGTCTGTAGAAGGCTGGTCCTTCTGCTTGAACAGTAAGCTACCGGGGTAACGCAGCGAATTTTGCAAAAAAGCCAAATAAAAAACTATTAATTATTCTTATGTATTGTGTTAATGCTACCAGTTTCGTTGTGGATAAAAGAGCAAGAAACAAATAAGCCATAATTCAATAAATTAGCATCATATATGCCATATATCGTTTTTTTCATTATTATCACCCGAAAGTTTGAGTTTTATTAAACTCCGATTAGTCTTCTGAGTATGTTTATCGGTGGCAAGATTTTATTCAGCGATATAACGGAGGGCAATAATGGGCAGTTAATAATATATTTCACTTTGACGTATAAACTAAATATCACTGTTTTAATAAAACAGCAATCCCTTTTGTTTTTCAAATAAGGTATGTGAGGTATTTATGGAAGTTAACGCAAGTATGGTTGAAATTAATGTGCTGGCTGTAATTGATACCGAATATGTAAAGAAAAACTACCCAAACCCGAGTCAGGACGCTTCTAATCCTACTGGAATAGATCATGCCAGTGAATATTTACTGGTAACAGGGGCCAGGGGGGATGTTTCCGGGCAAGGGACTGCTGATTTAAGCTTTCGGGCTAATGTCGGCGATCTGGTTGCTTTTACAGGGACCTCGATATATGCAAACTCTGACGATGCCGTCATTGTTTATGGTATCACCTACCAGACCGGGGACAGGGTATTTAACCAGTTTGTCTCTAATCTTGAGGTTCGTACTGGTGCCGTAATGCCGAACCCTGATGTAAATAACGGTATTCCACCGTTAAATCAGGAAATTACCTTTTCAAATTACAGTTCTACTGTCAAACAGGCGGGTAGTGAGCACTTTATTGTTTCATTCGCCTTATACACCCTGGACAGCTCTGGTGAAAATCAGACCCTGTATGGTTATTACTGCTGGGATCCCGCTATTACGGTTTCATAATTCACACTTAATTTCTCTGTAAAGCACTGCAATAAACACTCAATTAATTTTAATGAGGATATACCCATGTCTGACTGTAAGTGTAATGAGAATCACGATAGTGTTAATTCCCAGATTGTGCCTGATTTTACAAAGGTAGGATTTGCACCGGCGGTAGCGCAAACACATAAGGCTACGGCAGATCTCCAAAGCCAGGGCGTTCTTGCTCTCAAACTTTCTGCCTGTGTGTCTGCCAGTTATAATCAGCAAACAAATAAAATCTGTTTTACCGCTCCGATTTACGGTGATTTTTGCGTCACGTCTCCGGTTACTATTCCTGCGGGGGCGGAGATTAAAGCTTGTGTGGAAACCTGCGGCAGCTTTTTTCCCTCAGGCTTAAAAGTGACTATTTATCTCAATGGCTCGGTAATTTATTCTACCGTTCTGTGGGGATCGTGCTAAAACGCATTAGATATGCAGGGGGACGCCCCTGCACATATCAGATAATTACTATTACCGCTAAAAAAGTTGGCAGGTCACAAATCTTATACCTTCTTTTTACAGCCAATGAGTTGAACGCAGGGTGAAGTCTGAAGCATTTTATTCGGCTGGTATCAGTCACCACAGGTGTTTTTTAAAATAAGATGTTTGACATCACGCTTGATAACATATTTTACAGACAACGCTTTTTTCCTGTATTTGTACAGATGGATATTATTTTTCAGGCCGAATGCTGAGGTGGCTATAGAAAGATAAGGTCTACAGGTTAAATTAATTGTTATTAAAAACGCAATAATCATTATCGTTGTCCCGATTATGCGATGGATATAACCTTCATTCCGTCAGGTAGTTAGTGCCTCTTAATATCTGATTAAGGTTTATATCATCCATAAATAAAGGAAATGAAAATGAGCGATAAGAAAAATGAATTGCGCCACGGCCATGTATTCAGCCCGGAATCCCGTGCCTATTTTGCATGGCAGGAAGGGAAGCTGGATACTGGTGCATTGAATCAGCGCGAAGCCGGTAAGTTTTTTCCGGCGACAGCGTCAGGTTTGCGAGATGCTATTGCCGCTGATGATATAGTTAACAGCACGCCGCCGGCGGATGGCCAGATTGCCAGCGCAGGGCAGGCTACGGGTAAATTCCTGGATACCCCAGGTTCAGACTGGAAAAAGCATGATGTAAAAAGCGGTGAAACGCTGACGGTATCCTGGAACTACAGTGCAGTGCATTTAACCCGCCGCTGGAATTATTTCATGACGCGTGAAAACTGGGACCCATCACAGCCGCTGAGCCGCGCCCAGTTTGAAGCGCAGCCTTTCCACATGGTGCAGCTTACCGAGCAGCCATTCTGGTCACACAACAATGCTCTGCGCCCGCCACAGCCGACAGTGCATGACATGACTCTGCCTGAAAGAACGGGCTATCACGTGATGCTGGCCGTGTGGGAAGTTGCTGACACCGGTAATGCCTTCTACCAGGTTATTGACCTTGATTTTAAATAAAATTATCCGCTAACAAAAAACCGCAGCCAATAGCTGCGGTTTTTTTATTGTAGTCTTCAGCAGGCTACCCAATGAGTGCTTTTTACCACAGTCCATTCGCTGGCGGTGCGTGCAGGTTTATTGCTGAACCGATGAATAACACATAACAACCCAGGAGTATTCAGGCTGCACGTTTGTTTAAGGCTGGTGATGAGCACAGTGTTTGAACAACAGCACTCTGGTTTGCAGCTCAGCCAGCATAAGTAGCCTCAAGGTTGGTAGCTGACGAGCGACAAGTGAGAGACTGCACTAAGGATGCTGCAAGCAGTATGATCGGGCGTTATGTGATGAGAAGCTGGCTCGGTTTTAATGTACCAGAATAACCGCTATTACTCAGTGCCAGGAGGAGCGAGGTTGTTTATGGCCAGGCAACGTCCATTTCCCGGGACAACACCTGGACGTCGACAGACGACAAAGGCATTTATTTAATGCCCGTTTTCCTGAGCATAATCATGTCGAACATTTTCTTGGCTGACTGTATATCAGTTAAGCTGAAAAAGCCGGCCATCAGCACTTTCATATAGTCGCTAAAGCCAAGTTCAAAACCCAGCAAAGCGCCCAGCGTACCGGCAAACACAGAGACAATAATTTGTCTACCAAGGGAGGCCCAGCGCTGCGCCTTGAGCCTGTTACGCTTCATCAGTTCCCTGACAATGCCTCCCCACAGTGAAACGAATAAAATACATAGCCACATAATATAGCTTTCGGTTGTAATGGTAATGTGCATGGTTTTTCCCGGTTGTGAATTTTCTTTAACGCTATCAAGACTGGCTGGTAAAGGTCTAATATATTAAATGATTAGCCAGATATTGAATCAATTCCCTGGTGTTTAATGTACTATTAGATAGAAATTTTATATATTATGGTTTTTAATTCTCACAGACAAAAGCAGGCGTGTAGGGTGTCCCGATTATCCACTGGTTTTCCAGGCGGGAAATGGTAAAAAACATATCCTGCTGGGGATTAAGGTTGAAAAAATATTTACGGAAAACATCTGGCGGTACGTTATCGCTGCCTGCAAGAAAAATTTTGCTTTGCCTGAGACGATAAACATTCTTTTCCTCATGCCGATATTGCCCATGGATCCGCCTTTTCAGCGTATAAGTGTTATCACCGAGCTGTATCTTTCCATCCATTATTACTGTCAGCGTTTCATTTGGCCTGAATTCCTGTTTGATGACCGTTATCATAGAGTATTGCTCACTCTCCGAAATATGGATAAAGTTTGCCGTGCAGCCAATATTGAGCTTGTGTAAGCTGGTCTGGTACAGATAACTAAAAAAGGCCACGGCGATAATGGTCAGTAAAATTGACAAAAGGCAGCTTGTTTTCATTATCGATACCTGAATTCTTTTAATAGAATGTTACTGCAGTTTTCCACTTTTCCCTGGCCGCTGCGGTGGCATCGGCTGGCGAATACGGTACCCAGTTGATTGAAGGAGGCATTGTTGTTGATATGTAGAAACAGTACATACTGCTCATCACAACTGATGCCATATTTCTTTTCTATTAAAACTAATACTTCGGGCGGGATAACGGATTTTTTTTGTGTCGTATCTTCAAGATACCAGGCTTCGCATTTTCCTGTTACCACCTGTTCAGTGACTGGCATGTTGGAAGTAAACATATTGGGGAGTAGATTATCAATGACCCTTTTCAGAACGAAAACGCAGGCGGTAAAAAAAAGAATAATGATAACAAACCGAGCCGGTGACCAGGACATAATGTCTTTATGTGGTCTGGAGAGCGACACCAAAGGCGGTGCCTGACGGTTGATGTTTATCTCCTCCCTGAGATGTTCTATTTTTATATGGCTTTTAATGGTAAAGCCAATACGAGGAATGGTAGTGATAACCTCATCGTGAATGCCGTGACTGGCTATCACTTTCCTTAACTGTGATATATGGTTGTTCAGGCTATTTCCTGATGGCTCAAGGTAAAAAGACTCCCAGACACGATGGTAAATTTCCTCTCGTAGTACCACTTCACCCTGTTTTTCAATTAACAGAGTTAACAAGCGGTTTGATGTAGGAGGTAATGTCAGTTTCTGCTCAATATTATTCTGTCCCCAGACGCATCCGTCTTCCGCCCGATAGAACAGGCGGTCTTCCAGATTATAGGTCATGTAATAGACTCCGAGAAAATATAAAATAAAAGTAATATAGCGATTGGGTTATGTATTAAAAATTCATTAAGATATTTCCTAGTAAATAATTTGGGCTTACTTATAGCGTTTTTATGCAGCTTCAGCTTTGATTTGGATCATGAGCCAGCGGCCACGCTAATAATACCTTAACTCTTATTTTATTATGAGGTTAATAATCAATGGCGTTGCATTTTTATTTTTTTGATTTTATGCGAAAACAACCCTGGAATAATCAACGTGTTACTGTATGATTATGAGTAATAGCCGTTTTTTCAAGTTCAAAATGAACACCATCTTTAAATGTCTTCCAGTCTCCACCCCATATGATGTTAATACCAAGTTCTTGCGCGGATTTTTTCATGCTGTCTGCCAGTACCTCAAAGCTCTGCCAGTGGTTCCACGGAATTTTTCCGTGAACAACAGGTGCGATATCAACAGCATGGCCTGTGAGATGACGGCTGTTTTGTGTCTGGCTTAGACCTTCACGTACCAGCTGCTTCTGGCGCTCCGGTGAGCGTAACCCTTCTATTACACAGAAGTCATCGCGTGAAATTTCAAGACAACGGCGAACAACACGAATCAGATCGGGATGAATATTCGCCAGATTCTTTTCACTGTGTGCGCTGAATTTTCTGTTCATTTGTTTTATCCCTGGATTATTAATGTGTGACGATGTCGCCATTGTGATGACACATCCGTTCAACAGTGGAAAATATGTGGTTATTAAGCGCGTTGCGTTTGATGTCATTCACGTAAATATAAAGCGCAATTGAGCACTGATAGGGCAGTTCAGTGAGAGCCGCGTTACCTGGTTTTGAGGGTAAAAGCCCCATGTTTCCCTTCATACACGCCTGCTGCAAATAAGCGGTATTATCCACAGGCATTAGCGTGCCGGAGTAACCGTCAGCCTGCATGCGTGTGAATGTATCCTGCACGCTGCCTGTCTCCTGTAGGCTGGTTTCAATAAGACAGGGATGGTGTCTCCAGCTATCAGCAATGTCGCTGGCACACATCAGTGACAGACTGGCAGAGGTTTTGAACTCACTGAAGTGAGGAGGTGCCAGCACGGGTGTCAGGGAAATATACATATTGTCATCATGGCTGATATTTTCGCTACTATTCAGCGAGACAATTTCGCCGACATGTTCCAGTACCGAGTTTAGAAAGTCTGTCACCACGGTCAGGTTAATGCTGTCTGAAGCAATTCTGAATGTCTTATCTTCGCGACTGCTGTTAATGCTGTTGAGGGCGGCATAGTGCGGGTAGACCTGACGATAAAGTCGTTCACCGCGTCTTGTTGGTGTCATGATGTTATTTTTCAATGTAAACAGTTTTCCACCATCCCACTCTTCGGTGAGTTTTAACATGCGTGTTACCGGCGGGACTGTCAGATACAACCTTTCGGCAGCAGCGTGGATATTCTTTTCCTGGTATACGGTGACAAAAACGCGAATAGCTTTCGAAATAAACATGTTCTCCTCCGTTTATGTATCGGAATATGCATTGTTGCTACAGTGATAAGCACAGAGCCTCTGCAGACGCTTATTTTTCTAACGTCCGATGCCGCAGCCAGCAAATAATAAATTTATTTATTCATTTAAAGAGATAATGTTTTGGTTTGTTTGTATTAATTAGATTTATAATCCGGTTTGTTAGTTTAATTACCTGTGATGGTCATCACACAAGCCGTTGGCAGGGTTGTATGCATCACTTACCGGATCGGTTCAGGGGGCGTTACGTCGGGATAATGACCTCAACCCAACCCGTACCCTGGCCGTGAAAATAGTACGAGCGCTGCAAGCGGCTTACTTTACTGTCAGGGGTAAAGCAGATTGTGCTGACTGAGTGCCTTTTTGTCATGGTGACGAAGTGTCCTGCCATCCATCAGTCCTGCCTGATAAAGCCATAGCAGGCCTGTTCCCGCTACGTGTGGCTCGCCAGCAGGCGCTCATTGTTATGCGCCCGGTACTTCTGGTTAAGCTGATTGATTAGGCATATTCATACATAAACTGTAACCTTGTGATATCAATTCATTTACTTTACAGTAAAGTAAATAAATTGATCGCAGAGGGTTAACTATGGCTGTTTACCAACGTATTGTGAGGTGGAGTTGCGTTGCTGCTATTGGGCTTAGTGTGTTGGGCTGTGATGACACAGCGCAAGCACCTTCTGCGCCACCGCCCGAGGTGGAGACGTTACTGTTGGTGCCTGAACCCGTCACGTTAACTCGCGATCTGCAAGGCCGTACTGTCGCCCCGGAAATTGCGCAAATCAGGCCACAGGTCAATGGGATCGTTGAGAAAAAGCTCTTTACCGAAGGCGCAATTGTTAAAGCGGGCCAGCCTTTGTTCCTGTTACAAAAAGAGGTGTACCAGACTGCGCTGGATCAGGCTGAAGCCGCCTTAAAACAGGCACAGGCAGCGCGCCTGGCCGCCCGGCTACAGTATCAGCGTGCGCAACAGTTGATTGGCAAGAATTACATCAGCAAGCAGGATTACGACAACCTGCGGGCGGCCCTACAACAGGCCGACTCCAGCGTTGCTGCCAGCGAAGCCGCTGTGCAGGCCGCGCAAATTAACCTGCGTTACACCACCATTACCTCGCCTATCGATGGCCAGATTGGTCGCTCCAGTATCACGGTCGGTGCGCTGCTGACGGCAAATCAGGAAACGGCACTGGTGACGGTGCGCCGTCTGGATCCCATGTATGTTGATATGACGCAGTCAGGCGATGACTTCCTGGCACTGCGCCGCGCAGTGGATGACGGCAGCATAGCGTCAGTGAACGTCATCACTCATCTGCTGTTGCAGGATGGAACCCAGTATGAGTACGTTGGCAAGCTACAGTTCGCGGATGTCGCGGTGGATGAAAGCACGGGTGCGGTGAGCCTGCGCGCCGCCTATCCCAACCCCGAACGTTACCTGCTCCCTGGCATGTTTGTGCGCACACGCGTTGAAATTGGTCGGCGCGAGAAGGGGATTTTAATCCCGCAGCAGGCGGTGCAGCGCACCGCAACGGGCGAACCCGTTGCAATGGTCGTTGATGACAACAGTAAGGTGCGCGCGGTTTCATTGGTCCTTAACCGTAGCGTAGGCAATAGCTGGCTTGTCGATAAAGGTCTGGCGGGTGGGGAGCGGCTAATAATTAGTGGCCCAAACGGATTGCGGGAGGGCAGTGAAGTTCGCATTTCTGACCTCTCAAGCCAGGGGGGAAGCTAACCATGTTTGCCAACTTCTTTATCAACCGCCCGGTGCTGACCATTGTATTGGCCATTTGTATTATGGCGGGCGGCGGCCTGTCGCTGCTAACGCTGCCGGTTGAACAATACCCGGATATCGCGCCACCGGGTGTGGTTGTCACTGCCAACTATAACGGTGCATCGGCCGAAATTGTCCAGGACAGCGTAACGCAGGTTATTGAGCAGCAGATTAAAGGGATTGACGGTTTATTGTATTTCTCATCAACCAGCAGTTCGGCAGGTCAGATGCGTATTAGCCTGAGTTTTACCCAGGAGACTGACCCGGATATTGCGCAGGTACAGGTACAAAATGCGGTCAACCAGGCTCTCTCGCGTCTGCCGCAAGAAGTACAGCAGCAGGGTATTACGGTGACCAAATCTCAGGGCGACAGCCTGATGGTAGTGGCGCTTTATGACAAAACCCGACGCATGTCCAACGTAGACATTAACGATTACCTGGTCAGTACGCTTCAGGATCCGCTAAGTCGGGTGGATGGTGTGGGGGAAACGACGGTCTTCGGCTCGCAGTATGCGATGCGCATCTGGCTTGACCCGGTAAAACTGGCAAGTTACAACCTGATGCCGTCTGATGTGCAGACGGCGGTTGAATCACAAAACACCCAGGTCACCAGCGGTGAGTTAGGGACGCTACCAACCGTTAACGGGCAGGCACTTAACGCGACCGTCACCACGCAGTCGCGCCTGCAAACGGTAGCGCAATTTGAAAACATCATTTTGCGTACTAACACCGACGGCTCGGCGGTGTATCTGCGAGATGTGGCCCGTGTCGCTATTGGCGCGGAAAACTATCTCAATCAGACCACACTCAATGGCTACCCTTCGGCGGGGATCTCAATTCAGCTTGCCTCTGGTGCCAACGCGATGGCGACCGCCGAGAACGTGCGTGCCGAAGTGCAACGCTTATCGGCACAATTTCCTGACGGGCTGGTTGCCGCCTATCCGCGTGACAGCACCCCTTTTGTGCTGGTCTCTATTCAGGGCGTGGTGAGCACGTTGTTTGAGGCAATTGTGCTGGTCGTTATCGTCATGTATCTGTTTTTGCAAAACTGGTCGGCGACGCTGATTCCGGCAATCACCGTGCCGGTGGTGCTACTTGGCACCTTTGGAGTGCTGTCGCTGACGGGGTTTAGCATTAATACGCTGACGCTCTTTGCGATGGTGCTGGCGATAGGGCTGTTGGTGGATGATGCCATTGTCGTTGTGGAAAATATTGAACGTTTGATGCAGGAGGAGGGGTTGGACGCCCGTTCGGCAACGCGACGCGCCATGGGGGAAATCAGCGGTGCGCTGGTGGGCATTGCACTGGTACTGGCCGCGGTCTTTATCCCGATGGCGTTCTGGGGCAGTTCAGTGGGCATTATCTACCGCCAGTTTACCGTCACCCTGGTTGCTGCGATGGGGCTTTCGGTGCTGGTGGCAATGACGCTCACCCCCACGCTATGTGCGCTGTTTTTGCGCCCGGCAAGCCCCAATCCGGCCCGCTTCTTTCGCCTGTTTAACCGTGGGGTAGAAACCACCCAGCGTCGTTATATCCAGGGGTTGCACATACTGAGCGCAAGGCCGGTGCGTTTTCTTGTGCTTGCCGGTGCGCTGATAGCGCTGATGGCCTGGCAGTACCAGCGTATGCCCGGCGGCTTTCTGCCAACGGAGGATCAGGGGTCAGTCATGCTGGAGTTTACGGCGCCAGCGGGTACCACAATGGCCGAAACACAAAAAGCGGCAGATGAGATAGCGAACTATTTCATGAGCGAAGAAAAGGACAACCTCAACGTCATTTTTATGGTGGTTGGGCGCAACAACGCCGGTAACGGTCAGAACGTCGGCATGGCGTTTGCCGAGCTAAAGCCCTGGGATCAGCGCCAGGAAACCGCGCAGCAGATAATTGAACGGGCGAATAAGCACTTCAAATCGTTTGGCAACGTCCGGGTCAGCGTGTTGTCCCCGCCTGCGGTTCGTGGGTTGGGGCAGTCCAGCGGGTTTGAGCTGTGGTTGCAGGACCAATCCGCCAGCGGCTATGACGCGCTGCGCACAGCGCGCCAGCAAGTGTTAAACGAGGCGGCGCAGAACCCGCTGCTCAACGCCGTGCGTATCAGCGGGCTGGATGACAAAGCCCAGTTGCATGTCAGCATTGATAAACAGAAAGCGTCCGCACAGGGCATCGCGATGACCGATGTTAACAGCACGCTGTCTGCTGCGTGGGGCGGTGTCTATATTAATGACTTTATCGATCGCGGCCGCGTAAAGCGGGTCTACATGCAGGGCGATGCCCCCTGGCGTGCGCTGCCAGAAGACATTGAGCAGTGGTCCGTGCGTACCTCAAGCGGAGAGATGTCCTCTTTTGCCAGCTTTGCCTCGCTACAGTGGATGAACGGTCCGCAGATGCTGCAACGCTTTAATGGGCTGTCTGCGACCCAGTTCCAGGGCGCTGCGGTAGAAGGCCAAAGCTCGGGTGCGGCAATGGAGCAAATGCAGCAGATTATCGACCAGGTGCAGGGGTTTGGCCTTGAATGGAGCGGGTTGTCCTGGCAGGAGCAGCAGTCTTCAGGACAAACGTTATGGGTTTATCTTGCCTCTGCGGTGTTTATCTTTCTTTGCCTTGCTGCACTGTATGAAAGCTGGTCCGTGCCGATTGCGGTCATGCTGATTATCCCGCTCGGCATTCTGGGGGCGGTGCTGGCAAGCAGTCTGGCGGGATACGACAACGACATCTATTTCCAGGTGGGCATGTTGACCACAATGGGCCTGACGGCGAAAAACGCGATCCTGATTGTTGAGTTTGCTCTATTGCAAATCAAAAATGGCGAATCGTTATTAACGGCTACGCTTGAAGGTGCGCGTCTGCGTTTACGCCCTATCGTCATGACCTCGCTGGCGTTTATGGCGGGCGTTGTGCCGCTGGTGCTGTCGTCGGGCGCGGGGGCAGTGAGTCGTAAAGAGATTGGTACAACCGTGATAGGCGGCATGATTTCTGGCACACTGCTGACACTTATTTACGTACCGTTATTCTTTATTTTGCTCCAGAAGGCGCTGACCATGTTCAGGAGCGGTGGCAGAAATCGGCTTGCGTTACCACAAAAGGAGAATTTCAGGCATGACTAAAGGGCAGCCAGGTCGTCCCATGAAAGCGCGTCCGCGGATTTTACATGCGGCAAGTGAGTTATTTCTTACCCACGGGCTTGATGTTTCACTTGATAGCATAGCTGTAGAAGCGGGCACTACGCGCCAGACGCTGTACAACCACTTTCCTAATAAAGATGCGCTGGTACTGGAGACATTCCACTTTCTCAACGACGAAATGCAACCGTCAGTAAAAGCGATTTTGTCCGAAGGACTGGAGGAGTTACCGCTGATGCTCCAGCGGTGCGCCGACGTGGTGCAGCGGCACTTTTATCTGCCACGAAATATCCATTTTCAGCGTCTGCTGATTCAGCTGCTGGTGCAGAAGCCGGAGTTATATGCCGAGCTGGAGCAGCGCCCGGTGCAAAGAGTCCGCCGGGCGCTGGCCGATACGCTGGCTGAGGCGAAAGCGCGCGGTTTATTGCACATGGACGACCCCTGGATGCAGGCGGCGGCCTTTCTGGGCGCGGTAATGGGCTATCTGTTGCCGGGAGCGTTAATTTCCGAGCAGTCGGTTGATGAGGCAGAGCTGGCGTTACTTGCCCGCACGTCTACAGCAAGCTTTCTGCGTGCCTGGGGCTATAGTGCCTGAGGCCACACCTGTATTGTGGTAACAGGCAGAATGCGCTGCCTGTTTTTCATGCCATCCGCCGTTCATCGGGACTTAGCGCCTGGTGCATTATGGGGGATATGACTTGAGCGACCGCACATTCCTTCTCCCTGAGTCCTGCTAAATGCGACACCCAACACAAATCTCATTGTAACCGGTTGCAGGGTTTTGAAACCGGTTTCAGATTGGGGGCTGAACAACAATTTATTCAGTCACTGTGTAATCGGGGATGTTATGGGTAAGGTGAGAGATTATTCAAAACTGGGACAGGATATTTTGCGCGAGGTCGGCGGGCAGGATAACCTGGTGAACTACTCCCGCTGTGCCACACGCTTGCGTCTGGTCCTCAAAGAAATGCCGGAAAACGCCGTTGAAAATGTAAAGCGCCTGACCGGTGTGATTACCGTGGTACTCAGCGGTGGGCAGTTCCAGGTGGTCATTGGTACGCATGTATCAGATGTCTACGATGCGCTGGCCGCGCACGTCGATTCAGGAAAAATGGCAGTAGGGCAGCCGAAAAAACGCGTGCTGGATGAGGTTATCGCCACCATGTCAGCGGTGTTTGCGCCCATTATCTATATCCTGGCGGCGGCGGGGATCCTGCAAGGGCTACTGATTCTGGCAAAATTGTTCTGGCCTGCATTTGCTGCAATGGGCACGTTTACCGTACTCAATTTTATTTCCTGGACGCCGTTTGCCTTTCTGCCGGTGTTTATCGGCCTGACGGCAGCGCGTCACTTTAAGTGCAATGAATTTATTGCGCTACTGTGCTGTTGTGCACTGATAAACCCGGACTGGGCGGCGATTGCTGCGCAAATTGCCGGCGGTGAAACTATCACTTTCCTGCAACTGCCGCTGGCGAAAACGGTGTATACCTCCTCGGTGCTACCGCCGCTGTTTCTGGTGTGGATGCTGTCTTACGTAGACCGCTGGGTGAGTCGCAAGCTGCCTGAGGTGGTGTCACCGCTGTTCACGCCGCTGATTTGCGTGGTGGTGATGGTGCCGTTCACGCTAATTCTGATTGGTCCGCTGACCTCCGGTCTTGCAACGACCATTGCCACGGCCTACAACTGGCTGTCTGAAACCGCACCGGCACTGGCCGCTGCTATTATCGGCGGTATCTGGCAGGTGATTGTTATCTTTGGCGTACACTGGGGCGTGACGCCGGTAGTGGTAGCCAACTTTGATATGTACGGGCGGGACTCTTTCCAGGCCTTCCAGACGATGGCGGTACTCGGCCAGATGGCCGCTGCGTTTGCCGTTGCGCTGCGCACGCGCCAGAAAAGTTTCCGCACGGTGGCGCTGTCGGCGGGGGTGACCGGTATTTTCGGCATCACCGAACCGGCCATCTATGGCGTGACGCTGCGTCTGAAAACGCCGTTTATTTGCGGTTGTATCGCCGGGGCGGTGGGAGCGGTCGTCACCAGCTTCTTTGGGAGCTACTACTACGCTTATGCCGGGTTGCCGGGCATTCTTACCATCGTTAACGCCATCAGCCCGGAAAACCCGATGTCCTTTATGGGGGAAGTCACCGGGGCTGGGGTGACTATCGCGCTGACCTTCGTACTGGTCTGGCTGGTGGGCTTTAAAGAGCCGCAGGAGCAGGCCACTTCCAGCACACGTACAGGCAGTGAGCCATCGGGTGTGGCAGACACGGCAGCCAGCAGCTAAACCGCGCTACCGCCCGCAGGCACAAGCGTTACTGCCTGTGGGCGGCATCTGTTACATTATTGCCCCAGATACGGGAGGCGATGGGTTTTCTGCTCTGCCCAACAGGAGAATGAACATGGTGACCATGCAGGATGTCGCGAATTGCGCGGGCGTATCAAAGGCGACCGTTTCGCGCGTGCTCAACGGTAAGGATCTGGTGCGTGCGGATCTGAAGGCCCGGGTAGAGAAAGCCATTGAAGAGACGGGCTACCGACCGAATTTGCTGGCACAACAAATGGCGATGCAGAAAACCAGTTTTATTGGCTTTGCGATGAGCAGTGAGCTTTACGACGGCCCTTATTTCGCCTCTATGATGTCTGGCGCAGCCACTTTCATTAACCAGCACAACCATCAGCTGATCTTTGCCGACAGCAAATACAGCGCGCTCCAGGAGCGCGAGGCTATCGATTTTTTAATCCGCATGCGCTGCGCCGGCGTGGTGGTTTACCCGGAATATCTCTCGGATCAGGCGCTGGATGAAATGGTGGAAAGTTCCCAGGTGCCGCTGTATATCCTCAATCGTGAGCTCACGCGCAACCCGCAAAACAGCGTCTGGGTCGATCACGCCCGTGCGGCAGTGGAGATGGTCGATTATCTCCTTGCGCAGGGGCACCGTGAGATTGCGTTTATCAGCGGTAAAACCGGCTCCCGTAGCGGTTCCTGCCGTCTGGCCGCCTGGCGTGATGGTATGCAGCGCCACGGCGCTGCGCCCGATGAGACATTGCTGCGCCATGGCGACTGGTCAATGGAAAGCGGCTATCGTGCCACGCGTGAGCTACTCGAACAGTCGGTGGCGTTTAGCGCCATTCTGGCGGCGAACGACGATATGGCGCTGGGGGCTATTAAGGCGCTGACTGAGGCCGGAATCCGCGTACCAGAGCGCGTGTCCGTGGCCGGGTTTGATAATTCGCGCATCGGCAACTACGTCAGCCCGGCGTTGACGACCATGGAAATCCCCGTCGTGCAGATGGTGCAGGCGGCCATCGGACACATCCTCGGTGATACAAGCTGTGAAAACAGCCCATTGAGTACCCGGCTGGTTATCCGCGAATCGGTTGCACCGCTGTGCTGAGCGTGCTCTTTTCTGTCGCGTTTTCCCCGTCGTTTGACCTGACAATATTCTGATGTCCCTGGCATGGTATCGGCCTGTGTGTTCTGTCATGAAGGACATAAAGTGGTGGTAAACCCCCCGCACAGGCGTGGTTCAGGCGACGAAGCGGATTATCGTCCCCGTGTCTGGCGGGCGATGTTGCTTTGTTGGCTTATCAGTCTGTTAGCGCTGCGCTACACTAGCCGCTCAGAATATAGCGCAACCTTGACAGCTCACTGTCATAAGGCTTTCAGAATGGAAAACATGCATTGCCCGCAGTGTCATTCGCTGCTGGAGTCCAACGAGACAGGCGGCCACTGTGCCACCTGTAATAAAGACTACCGGCTTGAAGCCCATTGCCCGGACTGCCATCAGCCGCTTGAAGTGTTAAAAGCCTGCGGCGCGGTGGATTATTTTTGCTGCAACGGCCACGGGCTGATTTCGAAAAAGCGTGTGGAGTTTGTGCCCGTCGCGACGTAAGGGTTTTGCCGTTTTTCACCATTCTGCACGCTCCAGCAACAGGAGCCTTTCCGGGCGCAGGCGCGGTTAGTTGTCTCTGTCCACCCGCGCCAACGCCGCCACACCAGGCTTGCTATCCAGCCTGAGAGGGTGGTTGTGTGCACTCAGGCGTAACGGTTTGATGATGTTTATGGTGTGAGTGCCACCACAGGAATTAAAGTGTGATAAACCAGGTGCCGGGGTGTTTAACAATGAGGCTCCTGGCGGGCGCGGTGCCGTTTTGTTGCACGGCAAAGGTGTACTGACCGGCCTTCAGGCGCACAGTGAGAATACCATCTGGTCCGGCGTCGCGCGCGTAAGGCTGGTTGTTAATCAGTAACTGGGTTCCCTTACTCAGCTGAAAGTAGAACAGGGCGATTTCCTGCTCGTTGTCGCTAAGAGCTGCGCTGGCTACAGGCGACGACAGGGTGTCGCTGGCCAGTGCGGCCTGCGGTGTTGTGCTCATCATGCTCCTGATAAACAGGCCGCCCAGCACAAGGCCTGCCACCACACAAGCGGCACTAATGGCCGGTCGGCGAAAAACCAGGTGTTTTAGCACCGATGACAATGACTCTCTTTTCACCACGTTGACGGGCATGCCGGTGAGTGAGGGCGGTTGCGGCGCTTGTGCCAGTGGCTCTTCTTCTTTTACCGGTAGCGCCAGCAGTTCGGCAAATTCATCCACGCATTGAGGGCGGTCTTGTGGCTGAAGCGCCAGCGCGCGGTCTACGGCCTGTAACAGCGACGGTGAGTAGCCTGGCGGGAGACGTTCGCTCAGCGGCTCATAGCGGTCTTCTGTATTTCTCGCCATGCTTACCGGCGGCGGGGTGCCGGTTATCAGGGTATACAGCACTGCGCCCAGTGCGTAGATATCGGTCCAGGGGCCTTGCTCGTTTTCATTGTCGTCAGTGTACTGCTCAATGGGCGTGTAGCCAGGGCGCAGCATAATTTCGGTTTCATCGGCGATATTACTGACGGTACGGCGTGCGCAACCAAAGTCCAGCAACACCGGCATCCCGTCTTCCTGAATCTGGATATTGTCCAGTGAGATATCACGGTGCAGGTAGCCGCCATCATGCAAGGTTTTCATTGCGTCCAGCAGTGCTGGCAGCATCTGGCGAATCCAGCTTTCATCAATCTGGTCTGGATGCTGGTTCTTCAGGCGTGACAGCGTCATGCCGCTGTAAAACACGGTGGCCATGTAGGCGGTGTTGTTTTCAACCCAGAAGTGCAGCACCTGCAACAGGTTGGGATGAGTAAACTGAGCAAGCAGACGTGCTTCTTGAGTAAAGTTGTTCAGTCCGGTAGTGAAAGCCTTGCTGCAACGCTGGCTACGTAATACCAGCGCGCTATTATTGCCACGCCGTGACAGCGACGAGGGCATAAACTCTTTAATGGCAACAATACGCTCCAGCTGGTGATCCCAGGCGCGGTATACAATGCCTAAACCGCCCCCGCCTATAACCTCTTTAATTTCAAACTCGTTGAAACGATACCCCGGCGGCAGGGCAGTGGGGACATCCTGATTTGGCGTCCGATGAGTCATGTTAAACACTCTCTGATGATAGGGTTAAGCGCTAAACCGGTACTGGAATATGCCCCGCTCAAATGTGATGCGTAGATGGCGGTATTTTTCATCGCGCTTTTGCGATGTTGCCAGCCGCCGTGCCGTTGCACGTCGTTAATTTGGATGGGCTTATTTGTCATGGTCTTGTGCCTGAAAGCGCAGAGTTTGCAGGTTAAGCAGCGGGTATTCGCCGCTTTCACTGGTCAAGACCTTCTGTCCATATCCTGTGAACTGGTTATCGCTGGCTGGCAGTGCCTGCCACTCAGTGGCGCGTGCCAGAAGTAGATCATCGGCTTGTGAATTTGTTACGGGGTAGCGTAGCGGTATCTGACACGTCTGTTCATGGCCGTCGTGCAACTGAATATGGGTACGACGCCAGATAAGGTCAAAGGTGCTGGACGGTGCCTGAAACGTTACCTGTGCAATGGCGCTGAAAGGCAGCCAGAAATAGCGGTCATTCATAAACACTTCACAGACCGGGCCAAAGCGAGCATCGCCGTCCCTGAGGTTGCTAAACGATCGCTCTTTGCCATCTGTTTGTGTCACGGTGCCTGGGGTCGCACAGGCCTGCTCCAGCGCTTTTTTTCTGAGCGCAGAGGCTTGAGGGGCGGGTAGCGATAAGGCGTCGGCCATCAGCATAAGCCACGGCCAGTGGCTTTCTGACATCGACGGGCGTCCCTGGCCTGAAAGTACCGCCTCGCGTCGTTGTTCGGCAGCGATAGTTTGCTCCAGCAGCGTAACCGTTGGCTCTGCCTGTGGCGCCAGTGCCTGCCAGCTTTTAAGCTGAGTGAGCGCTCGCGACCAGTTACCGCTCAGGCATAAAAGTTGGACCAGGGCTGCGCGCAGTCTGGCGTTAACCGGGCTGGCTTTAATATCATTTTCCAGAAGAACCTGTGCCTGTGCCAGCGAGGTTTTGCGTAGCACCTGACTCAGCATTGTCATCTCAACGTCCTTATTCCAGGGTTTTCCAGGCATTGGCTGCCGGATCACGCAGCTGAGGCTGCAATGTATCAATCAGCAACAGGCGTTGACGTACCCCCGTAGGCAACCATGTCGACCAGTAGTCGCGTGTGCGCTTAATCTGCTCATTCATCAGGCTGGTGTTCTGTGCTTTTTGCTTAGGCAGCTCTACAGCAATGGTCCCCTGAGCTTGCCAGCCGTTGAGGGCCGGGATATAGGGCAGGATCATCCAGCTTTGTGGACTCTGGCTGCTGGCAAGGACCAGGCGCTCGTTGTTGGCAGTGACGATGGACAAGCTTTCCAGGTCGTCATTGTCAGCCATTCCCAGTAGGGTGAAGCCACGAATAAAGGTAGCCGGTAGCGTTTCCTGTTCGCCGCTGTCGCTTTGTAACACGATGCTGCGCCGTCCGTGCAACCAGCGGCTGGTTTCACAGCTGTCTTTGTCGCCATCAGGAATAAACCAGCCGGAGATCATATTGCTGTCCTGCCAGAACACTCGCAGGATGCAGCCATCCTGTAGGCGAAACTCCTGCCAGGGGCGATCGTTGGCAAGAGGAGAGGCGTCCAGAGAAAGCGGCGCGGTTATTACCTGGGGCTGTAGGCCTGGGGGCGTAATGACAGGGGCAGGGATGTCAGGCGATGGCTGGTTTAGCATCATGCGCCAGCTGTTGGTCGCACTGGCGCTGCCGGTTGCCAGGCTTGCGCCTTCAGCATCGGTAAGGTGCCATGAAAGCGAGGTGAGCTGATGGCACTGTTTACTCAGTAGCGTTCCCAGGCGCGGCATAAAGGGATCAAGCACCTCCGGTTCTTTGTTTCCTGTTGCCACAATTCGCAGTGATATCTCCTGTGCGCACCAGCTTTTAACGGAATCGTCTTTGACGTCATCAATCCAGACATCCAGCTTTTGCGAAGGTGATTGCACAATACGATAGTTTTCCGCAACGGCTTCGATACTGGTGGCTGCCATAAGCAGCGCGAAGCCTGAGAGCCAGCATTTCATAACAATCCTTGGTTAATCATGTGAAGAGAGGAACTGCATGGCATCTGCCGGGGAATGCAGTAATGGGGTGTCATGGCGCGATCCAGTCCAGACGGCAAGTGCGCTGTTGCTGTTTGCCGGTTCAGGCGGTCGCTGTTATTTTTGATAATGAGTTGGCTTATCAACGCCAGCCATTCCTGCGGCGCTCTGACGAAATAACGCGTCGTTGAGAAGGTGAATGCCATTTTCATCGATAAAAATATGTGCCTGCTTTTCGCCCGCGAACATTTTCCAGAATCTATAAGATGATTTTTCTTTTGATTGTTCTGATAAGGGTAAGGAAATACGCCATTTCTTGCCGTTGATGTTCTGGTAATGTGCAATAATGCCGATATGACGCGCGTCTGAATATGTCTGGTTTGTCAGGTGCTTTGTGAGTTGCTGGGGTGTCAGGAAAAATTCGCTACTGTTAATTAATGACGTTCCTAAAATTTTCTGGTTGTGGTTTTGTAGAGAGTCGAAATCAACGGCCATAAACTCTGTATCCAGCCTGAGTAATAAGACCTGAACCTTAAGTGGCGCTGAGTTATTTGCTTTAGACGTCGCACCAATGCTCAGGTTGTATTTTTGAGTCTCCTGTACCGGTGCTGCACGATGACATCCAGTTAGCAGTAAAAAAATACCGGTGATAAAGACAAAGTGTATCACTGGCGAGGATGCGCCGAGATAGCGAGTCAGCATGCTATTACCTGTTAGCCCGTCAGGGACTATCTGTCGTTAGTCGATAATCCAGGTGTTATCGTCGGCTTTTTTACAGGCTTTACTGTCAGCGGACAGGGTTACGCAATTTTTTTTCACGGCTTTGTTACTGCTTTTGCGCACGCGACGTGTATCTTTGCGTATGGTGTTTGCGTAAAGCGAACTTTTAACGACGGCACGCATGGGTACGTAACCAATTAGTTCTTGCTGTTCTTTATCTGCAAGCGCTATCCAGAAATGCTCGACCTGGCCCAGCGCGACATAGGTTTCGCCGTTGTCCAGCTTACGAACGATTTTGCCACCAAAATCAGGTGTGCTCATGAGTGACGCGGCATAGAGAGCACGGTAGTCTTCATTAATGGGGGTGAAGATTTGTGGTGGGGTAATGGCATTGCGGTGTGTGAGCGTCACGCCATCGACCTGGCTTGTGACGAGAGTGTCGTCCGTGATCGGTTTACTTTTTTGACAACCAACCAGGAAAATAATAACGAGTGTAGTTAAAAGAATTTGAATATTCTTCATAAAGCTTTCCCTTTCAAATAGCATTCCTAAGATTTACTGCATTTTGCGATATTTTTTGCTGTTCTAAAGGATGTAAAAAATAAAAATCTCGCGCGTCATTTTTTAGCGATGGCTACCGCACAAACTTCACCGACAAGCCCCGTATTAAAGGTTTGTTGTTTCTGCCTGCTGTAAGCATAAAGCAGAATTGCCCGGCAATATATCAATGAAGCAGCTGGTGCTTTTAATATAAAAATAAAAAACGTGATCTGTCTACGCTTTTGTTGCCATGGTGAAAAGAGAAGCGCAGGGTGGAATATTGGATTTTATTCTGATGTGTAGAGAGATTTATGGCGAGTGATAATGGCTTTTTTGGCCTACAACTGTGCGTTATGCGTGTTTAGTGAGCGTTCGAAAGGCGGTTTTTTAATCATTATTTGGCCCGGCACGGTGTGAAAGGGAAAAGCAAGTGGCACAGCGATTGAAAGGTGGTATTTGTTTACAGAAGTGGGCTGTGATGTTTAATCATGGATGTGTATTTTCAGCGAATGAAGGTTTTTATCGGTTTTTGTGAGTGGATATGAATGTGAAGTTCGTTGGGGGGTTATATAGCACTAATATTAATTTTACTGCTCGTGATATTTTTGCCAGTAGCATCCTCACTGAAACCCATGTTGTGATGGATATCACGCGATGGCGTTGATGAACGCTGGAAAAGAAAGGTGAGCACAAGCAATGATCCCGCTTGCTGCCCCGCGTAGGATACGCAGAGAAATATTCAGTGACGGGGCAAGCTTATCAAGCTTTACGGCGAGACTTCCTGACCGCCTTGACTGCAGTCACTTCACTTTCCACCCAACCATCGGCCAGGCGCGTGGTGAGGCTGTCGCCCGCTTTAACCTGTTTGGTTTGCTTGAGTACGCGACCGCTGGCGGCCGAGGTCACGCTGTAGCCGCGTGCCAGCGTTGCCAGTGGGCTGACGGCTTCCAGATGGGTGATGGCGTTGCCAAAGCGCTCGCGCGTGCTGGCAAGACGCTGAGAGACTCGCTGTGACAGCCGGTATTCCAGTTGCTGCAGGCGCGCGCTGGCGCGGTGAATACGTGCCAGCGGCTGCTGCTGGTTGAGCCTGCGGGTTTGTTTTTGCAGGCGTTCGTGCTGCTGACGTAATTCACCTTCCAGCGCGACACTGAGGCGCTGGCGCAACCTGAACAGCGCGTTTTGCTGGCGCGCAAGGCGCAACTGCGGGTGCTGCTGTTGCAGACGGTGGTGCAGGCGAATAAAACGCTGGCCAAGGCCGGAGAGATAATAATCCATCGCCATTTCCAGGCGTTGCTGCTGGCCCTGAAGCTGGCGCAATAGCTCAAGCTGGTTGCGGCTGACGATTTCGGCGGCGGCAGAAGGGGTTGGCGCACGCAGGTCGGCAACAAAGTCGGCAATGGTGACGTCGGTTTCGTGTCCGACGGCGCTGACCACCGGAATGCGGCTGGCAAAAATAGCGCGTGCCACACGTTCGTCGTTAAAACTCCATAAATCTTCCAGCGAACCGCCGCCACGCCCAACAATAAGCACGTCGCACTCGTTACGCAGGTTCGCAAGCTCAATGGCGTGCACTATCTGTGCGGGCGCATCCACGCCCTGAACGGCTGTCGGGTAAATCACCACCGGCAGCGATGGGTCCCGGCGTTGCAGCACGTGCAGAATATCGTGCAGCGCAGCACCGGATTTTGACGTAATCACACCGACCTGGCGCGCTGGAGAGGGTAGGGGATTTTTATGCGCAGGTTCGAACAGGCCCTCGGCTTGAAGCCGGTTTTTAAGCTGTTCAAACTGCTGCTGGAGTAAGCCTTCGCCCGCAGGCTGCATGCTCTCAACAATAATCTGGTAATCACCGCGCGGCTCATACAGGGTGACGCTGGCGCGCACCAGCACCTGTTGGCCGTGTTCCGGGCGAAACATGACGCGTCGGTTGCTGTTGCGAAACATCGCGCAACGTACCTGGGCGGTATCGTCTTTGAGCGTGAAGTACCAGTGGCCGGAGGCCGGACGAGTGAAGTTAGATATTTCACCGCTTATCCATACCATACCCATTTCGCCTTCCAGCAGTTGACGCACCGACTGATTCAGGCGGCTGACGGTAAAAACGGTGGCGGGTATTGAGGCAGACATGTGAGCTGGATCAAATTCCAAATCAGCGGGTTATCTTATCGATAGTACCGGGGTAGCAGTTAAAGGCAAGTTTTTTGATAAAAAATGTGGATGCAATCGATTTCCCCCTGTATAATGCCGCGGCAATATTTTATCCATTCCACCACCCTCAGGTTGAGATATTGCCATGCTACGTATCGCTAAAGAAGCACTGACGTTTGATGACGTTCTGCTCGTTCCCGCCCACTCTACTGTTCTGCCTAATACTGCCGATCTCAGCACTCAGCTGACTAAAACCATTCGTCTGAATATCCCGATGCTGTCTGCCGCGATGGATACCGTGACGGAAGCGCGTCTGGCTATTGCGCTGGCACAGGAAGGCGGCATCGGCTTTATCCACAAAAACATGTCCATTGAGCGCCAGGCGGAAGAAGTCCGTCGCGTGAAGAAACACGAAAGCGGCGTGGTAACTGACCCACAGACCGTGCTGCCGAGCACCACGCTGCTGGAAGTGCGCGAGCTGACCGAGCGCAACGGTTTCGCCGGTTACCCGGTGGTGAATGCAGAGAACGAACTGGTGGGCATTATCACCGGCCGTGATGTGCGCTTTGTGACCGATCTCAGCCAGCCGGTAAGCGCCTACATGACGCCGAAAGAGCGCCTGGTGACGGTACGTGAAGATGAAGCCCGCGATGTTGTGCTGACGCGTATGCATGAAAAACGCGTTGAGAAAGCACTGGTTGTTGACGAAGGCTTCCACCTGCGCGGCATGATCACCGTTAAAGATTTCCAGAAAGCAGAACGTAAGCCGAACGCCTGTAAAGACGAGCATGGTCGTCTGCGCGTTGGCGCGGCGGTTGGCGCAGGTGCGGGCAACGAAGAGCGTGTTGACGCGCTGGTTGCCGCAGGCGTTGACGTGCTGCTGATTGACTCCTCCCACGGCCATTCTGAAGGCGTGTTGCAGCGCATTCGCGAAACGCGCGCTAAATACCCGGACCTGCAAATCATTGGCGGCAACGTGGCGACCGGTGCAGGCGCTCGCGCGCTGGCCGACGCTGGCGTGAGCGCGGTGAAAGTGGGCATCGGCCCTGGCTCTATTTGTACTACCCGCATCGTGACTGGCGTGGGCGTACCGCAGATAACCGCCGTGTCTGACGCGGTTGAAGCGCTGGAAGGCACCGGTATTCCGGTTATTGCCGATGGCGGAATCCGCTTCTCCGGCGATATCGCGAAAGCTATCGCCGCAGGCGCCAGCGCCGTCATGGTTGGCTCCATGCTGGCAGGCACCGAAGAATCGCCAGGCGAAATCGAGCTGTATCAGGGCCGTTCGTTCAAATCTTACCGCGGTATGGGTTCGCTCGGCGCGATGTCTAAAGGCTCTTCTGACCGTTACTTCCAGAGCGATAACGCCGCCGACAAACTGGTGCCGGAAGGCATTGAAGGCCGCGTGGCGTACAAAGGCTACCTGAAAGAGATAGTGCACCAGCAGATGGGCGGCCTGCGCTCCTGCATGGGCCTCACCGGTTGTGGCACGATTGATGAGCTGCGTACTAAAGCGGAATTTGTGCGCATCAGCGGCGCAGGTATTCAGGAAAGCCACGTGCACGACGTCACCATCACTAAAGAATCCCCGAACTATCGAATGGGTTCCTGATTTTACTGCCGGGCGCCTTGTGCGCCCGGTCACTTATTGTTAATTGCTCTTTGCCTCGGAATCAGCGTCAATGACGGAAAATATTCATAAGCATCGCATTCTTATCCTCGACTTCGGCTCTCAGTACACTCAGCTGGTGGCACGCCGCGTGCGTGAACTGGGCGTCTACTGCGAACTGTGGGCGTGGGACGTGACAGAAGCCCAGATTCGTGAGTTCAATCCCAGCGGCATCATCCTTTCCGGCGGGCCGGAGAGCACCACTGAAAATAACAGCCCGCGTGCGCCGCAGTATGTGTTTGACGCAGGTGTACCGGTACTCGGCGTGTGCTATGGCATGCAGACCATGGCTATGCAGCTTGGCGGCCACGTAGAAGGTTCTAATGAGCGTGAATTTGGCTATGCCCAGGTGGAAGTCAAAACCGACAGCGCGCTGGTGCGCGGCATTGAAGACGCGCTCAGCGATGCCGGTAACCCGCTGCTGGACGTGTGGATGAGCCACGGCGATAAAGTCACGGCGATCCCGTCTGATTTTGTGACCGTAGCCAGCACCGAAACCTGCCCGTTCGCTATTATGGCTAACGAAGAGAAGCGTTTTTACGGTGTGCAGTTCCACCCGGAAGTGACCCACACCCGCCAGGGGCTGCGTATGCTGGAGCGCTTTGTGCGCGACATCTGCCAGTGTGAAGCGCTGTGGACGCCGGCGAAGATCATCGACGATGCCGTTGAGCGCATTCGCGAGCAGGTTGGCCAGGATAACGTGATCCTCGGTCTGTCTGGCGGCGTGGACTCTTCCGTGACCGCAATGCTGCTGCACCGCGCTATTGGCGAGCGCCTGACCTGCGTGTTTGTCGACAATGGTCTGCTGCGCCTGAACGAAGCCGAGCAGGTGATGGAGATGTTTGGCGATCACTTCGGTCTCAACATCGTCCACGTTCCGGCAGAAGAGCGCTTCCTGAGTGCGCTTGCGGGCATTGATGACCCGGAAGCCAAGCGTAAAACCATTGGCCGCGTGTTTGTTGAAGTGTTTGATGAAGAAGCGCTGAAACTCGAAGACGTGAAGTGGCTGGCGCAGGGCACGATTTACCCGGACGTTATCGAATCTGCAGCCTCGGCAACCGGTAAGGCGCACGTAATTAAATCGCACCACAACGTGGGCGGTCTGCCAAAAGAGATGAAGATGGGCCTGGTTGAGCCGCTTAAAGAGCTGTTCAAAGACGAAGTGCGCAAAATTGGTCTGGAGCTGGGCCTGCCGTACGACATGTTGTTCCGCCACCCGTTCCCGGGGCCGGGTCTGGGCGTGCGCGTACTGGGCGAAGTGAAAAAAGAGTACTGCGACCTGCTGCGCCGCGCTGACGCTATCTTTATTGAAGAGCTGCGCAAAGCGGATCTCTACGATAAAGTCAGCCAGGCGTTTACCGTGTTCCTGCCGGTACGCTCTGTGGGCGTGATGGGCGATGGCCGTAAATACGACTGGGTGGTTTCACTGCGTGCGGTAGAAACCATCGACTTTATGACCGCGCACTGGGCACACCTGCCGTATGACTTCCTGGGCCGCGTATCTAACCGCATTATCAACGAAGTTAACGGCATTTCACGTGTGGTTTATGATATTTCCGGGAAGCCACCTGCCACGATCGAGTGGGAGTGATCCTGGGGTATGCGCAAGGCATACTGAGGTAAAATGCCGATACCATGGCTGGGTGAATGACACCGGCATGGTATCGGCAGCGCTTTCACGCATTGCTTATAATTGAGATTGCCGATACAGGCTGTCATTGATGGCCTGACAGCGGTCGCGCAGGACGTTCGCCGACCGATTCAACCGACATAAGGATGGTCACCTATGCTTAACCGATGGGGGAGCGTGTCCGCTCTTACTTTTGCTGGGTTTTTAGTCATCTCCGGGGCTGAGGGCAACACGTCCGCCTTTAGCGAGCCATTGCCCAGGGTTGAGCAGGGCGACGATCAACTCACCGAATTTACCCGCCTGCGCGAAGCCGCCGAGACGGGGGACCCACAGGCCTTGTTCAATTTTGGCGCTTACTTCTACCAGAATCAAAACTACCTTGGTGCACGCAAATGGTGGGACAAGGCTGCCAGTTTGGGGATGGTTCGCGCACAGCTCCAGCTGGCTATGCTCTATCGCGATGGTGACGGTGGTCCTGAGGACAGCGCTGAAGCGGTGCGCTGGTTCAAAAAGGCGGCGGAGCAAGGCGATGCGGATGCCCAGAATGAAATGGGTGTTATTTACTGGCGCGGTGAAGGCGTTGACAAGGACCGGGTCAAGGCTGGCACCTGGTTTGAACGTGCTGCGGCCAGTAATAACATAAACGCCGAGATAAATCTGGGATGGTTCTACCAGGACAACTCTGAAGGTATCTCTGCTGCCGCTGCCGGTTCCTTCGAAGAAGTTGCCCTGTTGGATCATTATGCCCCCAGCCCGGAAAAAGCGTTCAAATGGTTCTGCAAGGCGGCGACGCAGGGTAATTCCCGTGCCCAGTTTAAGGTAGGTGAGGCCTATTCGAACGGTTACGGTGCGGGCATGAACAAGCTACAGGCGCGGCTCTGGTTGGAAAAAGCGGCGCAACAGCAGGATGAGGAAGCAATTGCCTGGCTGAAGCGCGCTGAGGATAAGGCCTGGTACACTCGCCTGGAGAACTGGGGCCATGCTGTGCTTGATGGAGAGCTATCCGGCGTTGCCGACTGCTCTGGTGTTGCCGATCGCCGCCACGCCAGGCGTGGTGTAGAGGATGCTTCGTTTGAGGCGCAGGCGGTGGAGGCCAGTGCAGAAAATACGATGCAGGCGGTAGCGCCCATGAGCCAGTAATGTTCGCGGGCGTGGGCAAGTTCAGGCCGTGTTGACCGCTGTGACTGATTTAGCGTGCTTTCTCTTCCGTTTTTCTGAGAAGGCCTTGGGCTGTGGAATTGTGCATAAAGCGGCATAATCTTTGAGCTTGCCATTCTTTGTATTCCTCAGCGGGCCAGGCGAGCGGAGGGGATTATGAGTATGGGAGCAAATGCTCATGAGCGACCGAAAACTTGCGCCTGTGCGTGAAAAGAGGTAGGTGTGAGCGTCCTCGCCGCATCATGGCATTGGCTTTATGTTTTATTTTTTGATTTAAATGGGTTTCTCATGTTGTTAATAGCTGAGTGAAATATTCCTTTTTAAGTCGTGAATACCTGATATGACAACCCCGCTTCGGCTCCTCCGGCGGGGTTTTTTATTATTGTAACTACCGGTCATACGCGCTCCTTTAATAAAGCCACGGTTCTGGAAGGCTGTTCACAACGTGATTTTCACGTCCTGATAAAACGTCTGATTTTCCTGGTGCCAGCTTCTGTGTTTTTTTGTTTGTGCTGGCCAGGGCTTACTCATCTGTGTAGGTATGTATTCAGAGCGTTTGTTGTGCGTTGCTTCTACAGCGGCGAAAAAAAGTACGCTTTACTTTGCGTGATTTTTAAACCAGACTAACCGGACTTAGTTCAGTTCCGGAGATGGAGATGAAAGTGGTCAATATTCATGAAGCGAAAACGCATCTTTCGCGCCTGGTCGAAATGGCGGCTCAGGGGGAATCATTCATCATTGCCCGTGCTGGTAAACCGCTGGTGAAGGTCGCGGCACTGGGCATTCCAGAGAGTGGTCAGGAGCAGCGTCTGGGGTTTATGGCGGGCGCAATCACCGTTCCAGAGGACTTTGACTGCATGGCGGCAGGGGAAATTGAAGCTCTTTTTGGTGGAGAAGCATGAAATTCATTCTTGATACGCATGTTCTGCTGTGGGCAGCGGGCATGCCGGAGCGACTTAGTCGGCAGGCGAAAGCGTTGCTGAGTGCACCTGAAAATGAGCTTTTTTTTAGCGCGGCGAGCCTGTGGGAGATAGCCATCAAACGTGGCATGGGGCGTGATGATTTTCAGGTTGATGCGCGGGTGCTGCGAAGAGGTCTTATTGATAACGGCTACACGGAACTGGTTATTACCAGCGAACATACCGTGGCGACTGAAAATTTGCCATCTTTACATAAAGATCCGTTCGATCGCCTGTTGGTTGCGCAGGCCGCAGTAGAAGGTATTACGCTCCTGACGGCAGATAAGCAGGTTGCGGCGTACCCGGGACCAATACGGCAAATCTGATAGAGTGCTTTACCAGGACTTTTCATTGATGGAAATCGGTGGTTTATTACAGAGATTCGCGATGCAGACGGATACCGCCTGTTTGCGTCAGAAACGCGTGTTAACCAGATGCCAGAAAGCGACGCGTAAGCACAGGATGTTATTTCGAAGAACAGCTAACTACCGCGCTACGCCACCGCCACTTTGCTCAACGCTGAGGCTTGACTGTTGGGAGCTGACTTTTTCCTGGTGATGGTACCAGGCACCGATGGAGGAGTAGACAAAACGTCCGAAGAAGAAGAGGAAGCTGATAAGCAGTACGATTCGGGTCATACGACCGTTAAACTGGTTTCGGTTTCGTACCCCTGGAGGCTGTGACACGCTGCGTTCCTTTTAGCAGGCCCGACGCGACGGGCGATGGCAAAATTTAGCCACACTCGTACCACAAGGTCAATTCCTTACTGCGTAAAATTTCGTCAGTCTCTCTTAATCCTTTCATTGTGATGAATTATTTCTGTTGGCCTGACGGCAAGCAAAATATAATGAGTGTGAGGGGAGACATAAACCCCGGTGCTTCTTTTGATCTGGGTCACCTTTAACTTTGCGTGGCTCACTAAAATCAGCCATCCAATAAGGCGGGAAGGTTTTATCACCCGCCGCTAGCAACAGCCAGGTTGGATGCCTGTCTGGAAATTACCGCCTGGGAGTCGGGTATCGTCTTGGGGCATCTCATGCAGTGGTCTGACTGGTATCAAAAATATAAAAATCGCTGGTGGTGTCTGCCGTTAATCTTGCCTGTCGTACTCTACCCATTAGTCACGCTGAGCAATGTTTATACGGAGCTTGACGGCGTAAGGGTGGTGCTGTTTTACCTGCCGCCTGCGCTGATGATGGCACTGACGCTGGTCTTTGGTTGGGCGGCACTGCCGGGTATTGCTCTGGCACTGGTGATGCGCTATTTGCCTATGCGTGGCGAAGTAGATGCGGTTGCGGCCGTTATCCATTACCTCCTGACCTGCGTTATCTGCTGGGGCGGTTACCGCCTGTTTGTTCCGCGACGCAATGCGATTAGCTTTGGTTATGCACATCTCAGTGCCGCGCGTCTGTTCTGGTTGGTCTTGTGTCAGGCAACGCTGTTTTTCATTATTTATCAGGGTGCGATTATTTTTGGCTTGTACGATGCCAGAATCAGCATGCTGGGTAATGACCCTTTTCAAATCAGTACGCTTATTAACTACCAGAGCCTGCTTGTCAGCGGCCTGGTGGGGCTGCCTTTTTTCTACTTTATTATTCGGGCGTTGCGTCATCCGCCGTTTGTACGCCACTTCATTTCCCGTATGCGCAGCCAGTTTCACCCGCGGGCAGGCCAGTTCGAAGTCCTGCTCTGGGCGCTGATTCTGCTGGGGCTTGTCTATTTACTGCTGGTGCCGCTCAACGACAGCAGTACGGTATTTAACACGAACTACACCTTTACATTGCTGCTACCGGTGATGATCTGGGGCGCGATGCGCTTTGGGTTTCTGTTTATCACCACCGTCTGGGCACTGGTGCTGATAGTATTGAGTCACTATTACTACCGCTATTTAGCGCCTACCAGCTATTTAGAGATTCAGATGGCAATCACCTCATCCTGTTATGTGGTGTTTTCCTTCACAATTTACCTGATGGCGGAGATAACCACTCACCAGCGCGCCATTTACGATAAGGTGCGGCACGTTGCGTTTATCGACCCGATTGTACAGATGCCGAACCTGCGTGCGTTAACGCGCGATCTGAATCTTTCTTCTGGCTCGACGCTGTGTCTGTTGAATTTCCCTGAGATGGATTTACTGGCGCGCAATTACGGTGTTTTGATGCGTATCAGCTACAAGCAGCAGCTGGCCAACTGGTTGCAGCAGTCACTGTTTGAAGATGAACAAATTTATCATCTGTCGAACAAAGAACTGGTGCTGCGCCTGAGCGGAGAGGCAAGCAAACCGCGGCTTGAGGAGCTTTACCAGAAAACCCGGAACTTCCGCTTTATGTGGGATGGCATGTCAATGCAGCTTCAGGTTGGGCTGGGATATTGTTACGTTCGCTCGCCGGTTGTGCATCAGCACCTGCTACTTGGTGAACTGGGGACAATGGCTGATTTCTCACTGAGCACTAACCGTCCTGAAAGCCTGCAGGTGCGTGGGGCGCGTCACGTGCAAAATGCCGTGAAGCAAAAAATCAGTATGATGAACCGGCTGCAAAAGGCGCTGGATGACGGTGGTTTTCAGCTTATGGTACAGCGAGTTGAAGGTATTCGCGGCGACCATTTCTACGAAATCCTGCTCAGAATGAAAAGTGAAGACGGTTCGCTGGTCACGCCTGACAGCTTCCTGCCCATCGCCCATGAGTTTGGCCTGTCTTCGCGCATTGATAGCTGGGTGCTGGAAACCACGCTGCAGTTTATTGCTAATCATCGTGAAGCGCTGCCGGGTGTGCGTTTTTCCATTAACCTGACGGCGGCGTCAATCTGCCGTGCGCATTTTGCCGTTGAAGTCGGTCAGTTGCTCAATCGCTACAATGTGCAGGCCTGGCAACTGGTATTTGAAATCACTGAAAGCAGTTCGCTCACCAATATGGCGCTGGCCGGGCAGACAATATTCCAGCTTCAGCAACTCGGCTGTCGCATCGCGATTGATGATTTTGGCACTGGCTACTCCAGTTACGCCTATCTCAGAGAAATGAGCGTCGATATCCTCAAACTCGACGGCAGTTTTATTCGCAATATTGCTTCAAGCAGCATTGATTACCAGTTGGTGGAGTCTATTTGCCAGCTGGCACGAATGAAGAATATGCAGCTGGTGGCGGAGTTTGTGGAGACGCAGGACGTGCTGGATGCGGTGAAAGTGCTCGGCATTGACTATATCCAGGGCCACCTGATAGACCGACCGCGACCGTTGGAAGATTTAGTCTGATTCCCCGCTGGGGATAAAGGCGGGCGCTGATAGCGCCCGCCGTCTTCAGACAACGGCCTCGTGGCCGTTTTCCTCTTCTTCAATTTTAAGTTTCCAGCCGCTGACTGCCTCCCAGTATTTCTGCTCACGCTCAAGATCAAGCAGCACCAGCGCGTTCTGGCTGAACCAGTCGTGCGGGAAACGCAGCGTCCAGTGATTATCTTCGGCTTCCAGTACCAGTGTTGGTGGTGTGGTTGTCGCCTGGCGCTGGTTATTCAGCAACACGCCCAGACGCAGTAGCTTAATCAGCGGGATAAACTCTTTTTTACGAAACAGCGTAAAGCGTGGAATGTCGTCAAGCTTGAGGCCTTTACGGTGAAAGCGTACCAGCGTTGCCATCATTAGCTGCTGTTCCTGAGTAAAACCTGGCAGGTCGCTGTGCTGGAGGATATAGGCCGAATGGCGATGCAGGGCGCTGTGGTTAATGCTCAGGCCGACTTCGTGCAGCATGGCGGCCCACTTGAGTAGCGCCATCATCTGCACGTTAACGCATTTAGGGTGGCGCGCCTGCCATTGTTCGTACATATTCAGCGTGGTTTCCAGCACACGCTGCGCCTGATCGGCGTCAATGTCGTAGCGGGTGGCGAGACTTTTTGCGGTACGGATACGCACATCCTGGTGGCGAAAGCGGCCTTCCATTTCATACAGCACGCCTTCACGTAGCGCACCATCAGACAGGCGCAGCTCCTTAATGCCCAGCGAGTCAAATACGCCACACAAAATAGCCAGGCCCGGCACAAACACCGCTTTGCGCTCCTCAGAAAGACCCGGCAGGCTCAGCGCCGCAAAGGTTTTGAACGACAGTACGGCTTCACACAGCTTATCCAGGCGCTCAGGCGTAATCAGGCCGTCCTTCTCGCCCATCTCGAGCAGGATTTCATGCGCGGCTTTAATGGTGCCCGAAGCACCCAGCGCCACGTTCCAGCCCTGAATACGAAACTGCCAGGCCAGATTTTCCAGCTTCTGGACAGCGGCAAGCCGCGCGCGGCGGAAATTTTCAATACTGATGGTGCCATTGGGGAAGAAATTCTGCCCAAAGCTCACGCAGCCCATGCGCCGGCTTTCTACCAGCCGTGGCTCAAAATTCTCACCAATAACCAGCTCCGTTGATCCACCGCCGATATCAATCACCAGCTTGCTGCCGCGCTCCGGCTGGGTGTGCTCAACCCCCATAAAAATCAGGCGCGCTTCTTCGTTACCGGAGATAATTTCAATCGGATAAGGGATGACTTGTTCAGCCCGCTGTAAAAACTCCTGTGCGTTAATCGCCTCGCGCAGTGAGTGGGTGCCCACAATACAGACGCTGGAGGCATTAAACCCTTGCAGCCTTTCGGCAAACAGCGCAAGGCAGGTCAGGCCGCGCTCCATCGCTTCTTCACTAAGACGGTTATCGGCATCCAGCCCATCGGCCAGATGCACGCGCTGTTTAAGACGGCCAATGATTTGCATAGCGCCGTCTACCACACGGGCAATGACCATGTGGAAGCTGTTTGAGCCGAGGTCGACCGCAGCAAATTCCTGCGGTCGCGGAGAGTGTTGGTTAATCGGCATGATTATTCAGGCTGTTCCAGAGATTTAATGTAATCGTAAATCGCCAACTGCGAACGAACCTTGCGGCGGTTACCGCGCGGCACGTAACGGTTGCTGAGTTCTTTATCAATAATGCGTGCTTTTACCGTGTCGCTGAACAAAATGGCAATAATGTCCAGCACCCGCTGTTTAAGGCGTGGGTCGAGCAGCGCAACGGCCACTTCAATGCGGTAATCAATGTTGCGCGTCATCCAGTCGGCCGATGACAGAAACACTTTCTTGTCACCGCCGTTTTCAAAAATATAAACCCGGTCGTGCTCCAGATAACGGTCCACAATACTGATAACGTTGATGTTGTCGCTGATGCCTTCAAGCTGTGGGATGAGTGAGCACATGCCGCGAATCAGTAGGTTAACCGGCACGCCAAAGCTTGAGGCGGTATACAGGCGGTCAACCAGTCCTTTATCGACAAGGTTATTCAGTTTAAGCGTGATGCCACAGGGCAGCCCTTGCTGGGCGTTGGCAATCTCCTTGTCCACCATTTCATAGAGCAGGCGGCGTGAGTTCTGCGGCGACACCATCAGGTAGTCAAAGGTGACAGGGCGATAGGGGTTTTCGATAAAGTTAAATACCCGGCGCACTTCGTTGGTAATGCGTGCGTCCGCCGTCAGCAGCGAATAGTCGGTATAAAGCCGCGCGGTTTTTTCATTAAAGTTACCGGTGCCGATGTGGGCATAGCGCACCACGTCATCGCCTTCTTTACGCGAAATAAGAAACAGCTTGGCGTGAATTTTAAGCCCCGGTGCGGAGAAGATAACGTGCACACCCGCTTCGGTCAGGCGTCTGGCCCAGTGGATATTCGCTTCTTCGTCAAAACGCGCCTGTAGCTCGACCACCACAGTGACTTTTTTGCCGTTGTGCGCGGCATGAATCATCGACTCAATAATGCGCGAGTCTTTCGCCACGCGGTAAATATTGATTTTGATGGCCAGCACGCTGGGATCGAATGACGCCTGGCGCAGCAACTCCAGCACGTGCTCAAAGGTGTGGTAGGGATAGTACAACAGCACGTCGCGCTCGCGAATGGCGTCGAAGCCGTTGCGAAAATTATCAAACCAGATGTGGCGCAGGCGTGGCAGCGGTTTGTTAACCAGATTAGCTTTGCCTACGTTAGGAAAGCTGATGAAGTCTTTAAAGTTATGGTAGCGTCCGCCGGGCACAATGGAGTCCAGGCGCGAAATCGACAGCTTCTGGCACAGCATTTCTACCATCGAATCCGGCATATCGCGCTGATAGACAAAGCGCACCGGCTCAGCGGTGAGGCGCTGCTTGAGGCTTGAGGACATCAGCTCCATCAGGCTCGCTTCCATTTCATGCACCAGATCGTATTCGGCGTCACGCGTCATCTTCATGGAGTAGGCGTTTAGCGAGTCATAATCGAAAAAGCCCTTAAAGATGTCGTCCAGGCAGTAGCGCAGAATGTTATCAAGCAAGATCATCGGTTTGCGCCGACGCGGGGCTTCCGGCGGCAGGTTGACGAAGCGCGGCACTTTATCAGACGGGATCTCCAGCAGAGCGTAATGGATCTCGCTACCGCGCACGATCTCCACGGCCAGATAGGTGTAATCGTCTTTCAAAAACTGCACCAGATCGGTTTCACGCGCGACCAGGATAGGCGTAATGTGCGGGCGTAGATACTGCTTAAAGTAGTGGCGTAGCCAGGCCTGCTGGTTGGTGGAAAGCTGACGCTCGTTAATCAGGAATATCTGGTTACGCGCCATCTCCAGCAGCAGATCGTTGTAAAGCGTATCGAACTCCTGGTCGGCTTTCAGCACGCGCGTCTGTATTTTGTTGAGCAGGTGGCGAGAGTGCGAATTGGAGCCTTGTTCTTCGCTGATAATAATGCGCCGCTTCAGTTCAGCAAAACGCACTTTATAGAACTCATCAAGGTTATTGGAATAAATACCCAGAAAACGCATGCGCTCAATTAGCGGGTTGACCTTATCGGCCGCCTCCTGAAGCACGCGCTCGTTAAACGATAACCAGCTTAGTTCTTTTTCGATATACAGCTTTTCCTGACCCATTGCGACTCACACTCCGATTTGTTGTTCTCGGGACGTGGCTATTCCGTCTCGGTGCTATTATGGCGAGCAAAGGCGGGGGATGTCCAACGATGGCTAAAAAGCGCCCTTTCGTGATTGAAAGGGCGAGGGAAGGTTAGTCGGCAGCGTAGCCCCGGGCGGGCAGCGCTTTGCCGTCAAGCCAGGCCTGGTTGGCGCGCATTTCAAGACGGCCATCCACAAACCAGCTTACGACCAGCGGATAAATCGCGTGTTCCTGGTGCTGGACCCGAGCGGTAATAATCTCTTCGTCGTCGCCGTCAAAAACCGGCACGCTGGCCTGTAAAATCACCGGCCCGCCGTCGAGCTCATCCGTGACAAAGTGTACCGACGTGCCGTGCTCTTCGTCGCCGTTTTCCAGTACCTGGCGGTGGGTGTACAGGCCAGGGTATTTCGGCAGCAGGGAAGGGTGAATGTTGATTAAGCGCCCGGTATAGTGCGCGACAAACGCCGGGCTTAAAATGCGCATATAGCCCGCAAGCACCACCAGGTCCGGTGCGTATGCGTCAATCTGGCGCATAAGTTCGCGGTCAAAGGCCTCGCGCCCGTCATAATCGGCGGGCGACAGCGCGTGAGCGGGGATATTTGCTTCGCTGGCGCGCTCAAGGCCGTAAGCACCGGCTTTGTTGCTGAAAACTGCACTAATGGTGCCGTTGATACGCTGCTGTTGGCAGGCATCAATAATCGCCTGCAGATTGCTTCCGTTGCCGGAGATAAGCACCACGATGTGTTTCATTACTCAATGACCACGCGCTGTTCGCTATCAGATGCTTTGATGATACCGATTTTCCACGCCTTTTCACCCAGATTGTTAAGCAGTTCAACGGCCTTGTCTGCTTCGCTTGCGGGCAGTGCGATAACCATGCCGACGCCGCAGTTAAAGGTGCGGTACATTTCGTGGCGGCTGATGTTACCCGCCTGTGCGAGCCAGTTGAAGACCTGCGGCCACTGCCAGGAAGACTCATCGATAATGGCCTGGGTGTTGTCCGGTAGCACGCGCGGGATGTTTTCCCAGAAGCCGCCGCCGGTCAGGTGGGCAATAGCGTGGACGTCCAGCGCCTCAATCAGCGCCAGCACGGACTTAACATAAATGCGCGTTGGGGCCAGCAGGTGGTCGGCAAGCGGTTTGCCATCAAGGTCGGTCGTGAGCGGATCACAGCCGCTGACTTCAATGACTTTGCGCACCAGCGAATAACCGTTGGAGTGCGGGCCGCTGGAGGCCAGCGCGACCAGCACATCACCGTCGGCTACTTTGCTGCCGTCAATAATCTCTGATTTCTCAACCACGCCGACGCAGAATCCCGCCACGTCGTAGTCTTCACCGTGATACATGCCCGGCATCTCTGCCGTTTCGCCACCGACCAGCGCGCAGCCGGATTGCAGGCAACCTTCGGCGATGCCGCTAATCACACTGGCGGCCGTGTCCACATCCAGCTTGCCGGTTGCGTAATAATCGAGAAAGAACAGCGGCTCAGCGCCCTGTACGACCAGGTCGTTGACGCACATGGCAACAAGGTCGATGCCGATGGTGTCGTGACGCTTAAGGTCCATTGCCAGACGCAGCTTGGTGCCAACGCCGTCAGTGCCGGAAACCAGCACCGGCTCGCGGTATTTCTGGGGCAGGGCGCACAGCGCGCCGAAGCCGCCCAGTCCGCCCATCACTTCAGGGCGGCGGGTTTTCTTCACCACGCCTTTAATTCGGTCAACCAGAGCGTTGCCTGCATCGATATCAACACCGGCGTCTTTGTAGCTGAGAGAGGTTTTTTCGGTCACTGCTGAGTCCCCACGCGGTTGGGTAGATAGAAAACGCGGAGATTCTAACAGCCCAGGCAAACGTTTGCGAGGCTCTTGTAAGACGCTGGCGCAAATCATTACTCTATACTCAATCGGGCTACCTTGATCCCTTTCGTATGGCGCAGCAGGAAAAAAGCGGTATAATCCCGCGATTTTTTTTGTGGTTGCCGCATTCGAGGAGAACAGCGCATGAAAATAGTGGAAGTGAAACACCCGCTCGTGAAACACAAACTGGGCCTGATGCGTGAGAATGACGTCAGCACCAAGCGCTTTCGTGAACTGGCTTCTGAAGTCGGCAGCCTGCTGACCTATGAAGCAACCGCAGACCTGGAAACCGAAAGGGTCACCATCGAAGGCTGGAACGGCCCGGTGGAAATCGACCAGATCAAAGGCAAGAAAATTACCGTGGTGCCTATCCTGCGCGCCGGTCTGGGCATGATGGAAGGCGTGCTGGAGCACGTGCCGAGCGCGCGCATCAGCGTGGTGGGCATCTACCGTAACGAAGAAACGCTGGAGCCGGTGCCGTACTTCCAGAAGCTGGTATCCAACATCGATGAGCGCATGGCGCTGGTGGTTGACCCAATGCTGGCAACTGGCGGCTCAATGATTGCCACCATCGACCTGCTGAAAAAAGCCGGTTGCAGCAGCATTAAAGTGCTGGTGCTGGTGGCGGCTCCGGAAGGGATCGCGGCGCTGGAAAAAGCGCATCCGGACGTGGAGTTGTACACCGCCTCCATTGACCAGGGCCTTAACGAGCAGGGATACATTATTCCCGGCCTCGGTGATGCCGGTGACAAGATATTTGGTACAAAATAATAAAAGCAGCCGACTTCGAAAGTCGGCTTTTTTTTGGTTTTTCTTACAACAACAGAGGATGATTTTATGACGCGCCGCGCTATCGGGGTGAGTGAACGACCGCCGTTATTGCAGACCATTCCACTCAGTCTGCAACATCTGTTTGCGATGTTTGGGGCCACCGTGCTGGTTCCCATTCTGTTTCATATCAACCCGGCCACCGTCCTGCTGTTTAACGGAATCGGCACGCTACTGTATCTCTTCATCTGTAAAGGCAAAATTCCGGCCTACCTCGGTTCAAGCTTTGCGTTTATCTCGCCGGTGCTGCTGCTGTTGCCGCTGGGCTATGAGCTGGCGCTGGGCGGCTTTATCGTTTGCGGGGCGTTATTTTGCCTGGTGGCGCTGATTGTGAAAAAAGCGGGCACCGGCTGGCTGGACGTGATGTTCCCTCCGGCGGCCATGGGCGCGATTGTGGCGGTTATCGGTCTGGAGCTGGCGGGCGTGGCGGCGAATATGGCAGGCCTGCTGCCTGCCGACGGCCAGTCCGCTGATGGCACCACCATTACTATTTCGTTGGTGACGCTGGCGGTTACGGTGTTTGGCTCGGTGCTGTTTCGCGGCTTTCTTGCCATCATTCCTATCCTGATTGGCGTGCTGGCGGGCTACGCGCTTTCCTTTGTTATGGGCGTGGTGGATGTCACACCGATTCGTGAAGCCGCCTGGTTTGCGCTGCCGACCTTCTACACGCCGCGTTTTGAGTGGTTTGCTGTGTTAACCATCCTGCCCGCCGCGCTGGTGGTCATTGCGGAGCACGTCGGTCACCTGGTGGTGACCGCCAACATCGTGAAAAAAGATTTAATTCGCGACCCGGGCCTGCACCGCTCCATGTTTGCTAACGGCCTGTCCACCATGTTCTCCGGCTTCTTTGGCTCCACGCCGAACACCACTTACGGTGAAAACATCGGCGTGATGGCAATCACCCGCGTGTACAGTACCTGGGTGATTGGTGGCGCGGCGGTTATCGCCATTTTGCTGTCCTGTGTGGGCAAACTCGCGGCGGCTATCCAGATAATCCCGGTGCCGGTAATGGGCGGTGTGTCACTGCTGCTTTACGGCGTGATTGGTGCATCCGGTATCCGCGTGCTGATTGAATCGAAAGTGGATTATAGCAAGGCGCAAAACCTGATTCTGACCTCGGTGATTCTGATTATTGGCGTCAGCGGCGCGAAGGTGCATATTGGCGCTGCTGAACTCAAAGGCATGGCGCTGGCAACCATTGTTGGCGTAGCGCTGAGCCTTATCTTCAAGCTCATCAGCGTACTGCGCCCGGAAGAGACCGTGCTTGACCCGGATGAAAGCGACGACGCGCGCGCTTAATACCTTTGCGGGCGGTATACGCCGCCCGGTTCTCACATCAGCCTGAGTTGTGATAAACTCAACCCGTTTTTCTGTAAGCTCAGGCTGAGGTCTCCTCTGAATACACCGGCACAGCTCTCCCTGCCACTTTATCTCCCCGATGATGAAACGTTCGCAAGTTTCTGGCCGGGTGGTAACCCCTCTTTACTTGCCGCACTGCACAACGTATTGCATCAGGAACACAGCGGTTATCTCTATTTCTGGTCGCGGGAAGGGGGCGGGCGCAGTCATTTGCTCCACGCAGCGTGCGCTGAACTGTCGCAGCGCGGCGAAGCCGTGGGCTATGTACCGCTTGATAAGCGCACCTGGTTTGTACCGGAGGTGCTGGAAGGGATGGAGCAACTGTCGCTGGTGTGTATTGATAACATTGAGTGTGTGGCCGGTGACGAGCTATGGGAAATGGCTATCTTCAATCTCTATAACCGGATTCTGGAGTCCGGCCAGACGCGGCTTTTAATCACCGGCGACAGGCCGCCACGTCAGCTTAATCTGCAACTGCCGGACCTGGCATCACGTCTGGACTGGGGGCAGATTTACCGCCTGCAACCCCTGTCTGATGACGATAAATTGCAGGCTCTGCAACTGCGCGCCAGGTTACGTGGTTTTGAACTACCAGAGGACGTGGGCCGTTTTCTGCTCAAGCGCCTCGACCGTGAAATGCGCACGCTGTTTACCACTCTCGATCAGCTCGATCGCGCTTCCATTACCGCCCAGCGCAAGCTGACCATTCCTTTCGTCAAAGATATTCTGTCGTTATAACGCCCGCACTGCGGGCGTCATCTTACTGCACTATCTCCAGTACCTGCTCCGGCGGGCGGCCAATGCGCGCCTGGCCGTTGGCAACCACAATCGGGCGCTCAATCAGCTTCGGGTTGTCGACCAGTGCCTGGATCAGCGCCTGTTCTGAGAGCGCGCTATCGCCAAGGTTAAGCTGCTTATAGAGATCTTCTTTAGTGCGCATGAGTTCACGCGCGCTGCTCATGCCCAGCATCTGGAGCAGTGATGTTATGGTGGCCGCGTCCGGCGGCGTGTCCAGATACAGCACCACGTCAGGCTCAATGCCGTTGGACTTGAGCAGGCTCAGCGTATCGCGGCTTTTGGAGCAGCGTGGGTTATGGTAAATCGTGACCGGTGTGGACATCGTTTCTCCTTTATCCTTTCTGGTATTGCGCATAGCGCTGTTGCAGGCGGCGCAGCTGATCGATACGGGCGTCGTAGCGCTGTTGTTGCAGGCTGCCGGTTTTTACCTGGGAGCTGGCACTGCTAAGCGTGGTGATGGCCTGATCGAGCTGCCCTTGTAACGCCAGCAGTTCAGCGCGTGCCGCCAGCTCCTGGTCGCGATTATTGAGCGCGGCCTGCGCCTGCGCCAGCAGATCCCAGCCGTTGGTATCGTCAGGATGGGTGAAGGTGTAGCGGTTAAGAATGGTCGCCGCCGGGCCGGGCTGCTTGCTTTGCAGGTATGCGTTGGCGAGGTTGATTTGCAGCACCGGGTTATTACGTAAATCTTTTGCTCCGTTCAGGCGGGCAATAGCTTCGCTGGCTTTGTTTTCGCCAAGGCTGATATCTGTTGCAAGGTCGAGATACCAGGGATTGTCGGGCTGCGCACTGAGCAGCGGTTGAAGCAACTGGCGCGCCTGGGCATTGTTGTTATTCTGCATCGCCTGAAGCGCGCGGCCATACTGGGCGGCCTGCTGCTGGCGCACGTTGCCTTTGGCGAGTTCATCAAGCAGATCATTGGTAAGCTGGTTCTTACCTGAGTTGTACATGCCGAGCACGCGCACTTTCGCCATGTAAAAATCTTCCGACGACTGCACGACCATGGGGCGCATCTGGTTGGCGCGGTTGCGGGCATCAGAAAGTCGGCTTTCCGGCAAGGGGTGCGTGAGCAGGATTTCGGGCGGGCGGGTGGAGTAGCGCGCCTGATCCAGCAGTTTGTCGAGAAACGCAGGCATGGCCTGCGGATCGAAGCCCGAGCGTTGCAGCACCTGAATGCCGATGCGATCGGCTTCCTGCTCGTTTTGCTGGGTGAAACTGATCATGCCCTGGCGTGTGCCTGCCAGCGTGCCGGTGAGCGCGGCCATGCCTGCCTGCGGGCTTGCCATTGCCAGCAAAATAGAACCGAGCGCGCCCACCCAGGTCAGCGGCGCGTTGCGCTTCTGGTCTTCCATTGCGCGCGCCAGGTGGCGTTGGGTGACGTGAGAAATTTCGTGCGCTACCACCGAGGCAAGCTGGCTTTCATTGTCGGCGTAACGAAACAGTGCCGAATGCAGTACCACGTGGCCGCCAAAAAAAGCGAAGGCGTTGATTTCGTCGTTATTGATTAAATGGAAGAAAAAGGGCGTACGCACCGAGTCTGCGTGGTTGACCAGGCGCATGCCAAGCTGGTTGATGTACTGGTTAAGCAACGGGTCGTTAATGAGAGGGGCGCTCGCACGCAGCTGGCGAATATAAAAATCGCCCATCTGATTTTCCTGCCCAATCGAGAGCGTACTGGCGGCGGTGGTGCCAATATCCGGCAGGCTGTCGAACGCATCTGCCAGCACCGGAGCGCTCTGCCCGGCAATCAGCGTGGTAATGAGGGTCGCAACCAGCGTTTTTCGCAACTGCCTGAACATAGCCTCGTTTCCTTTATTTTGTCATCTTTCCAGGGTAAGCCAAACACGGCAGAGTTCAACTCGTCGGCAACCGGAGTGTAGCCGGGCAGGCTGTTTGAATAAAGTCCCCGGTGCGCCTTTCTGACAACTGCATTTGGTTATGCTGCCAGCAAAAAACCGGGCGCCAGGCCCGGTATGATGATAACAGTACAAAACGTCAGCCGTGAGGCGTTAGCGAAATACCGAAATGGCTTCGGCAAGTCGTTCAGCCTGGTCGTTCATCTGGCCTGACGCAACGGCGTTTTCCTGCACGCGCTCAGCGTTCTGGTGAGTAATGGTGTCCAGTTCCTGCACCGCCTGGCTGACTTCTGCCAGCGCCCGCGCCTGCTCGGCGGTCGCGTTACTGATATCGGCAATTAACTGCGTAACATGCTGAATACGCTCAACGATTTCATCCATTTTGCAGCATGCGCCTTTCACTTCTTCGCTACCGGTTTTCACCTGTTCACCGCTGGTTTCTACCAGATGCTTGATGTCGCAAGCTGCACTGGCGCTGCGCTGGGCCAGATGGCGTACCTCACCTGCTACCACGGCAAAACCTCTGCCCTGCTCGCCAGCACGCGCTGCTTCAACGGCAGCGTTCAGCGCCAGAATATTGGTCTGAAACGCAATGCCGTCGATGATGCTGGTAATATTGGTTATCTGCTTAGAACTTTCAGTGATAGCGGCCATAATTTCAGCCATATTAATCATGACCTGGCCGCCGCCGGTGGCGGCTTTGCTGGTTTCACGCGACAGGCTGTCTACCTCGCTGGCCTTGTCGGTGTTACTTTGCACGGTTTTCATCATTTCATGCATGGCTGCCGCCGTTTGCTCAACGTTACAGGCCGCGCGGTTGGTGCGCTGGCTCAGTTCGTCGTTAGTTGCGCGCAACGTGTCGGAGGTTTTCAGCACGTTCAGCGCCTGGGCGCTGACATCATCAACCAGCCAGCGGAACATCAGACCAAGCTGGCTGACGGCTCTGAGCGTCATGCCTATTTCATCCACGCGGTCCATGTGTTCAATACGCGAGTAATCGCCAGTGACAATCGCCAGCGCCTGCTTGCGTAGCCGCTCCACCGGCCGGGTTATCTGGGCTTCCAGGAACAGGCTGATGAGAAAAACAAACAGCGCCATCGCCGCGGTGAACAGCGCATTAGTGAGGGGGGCTATGCCCAGCGTACTGCCTGCCAGCGCACAAAGCGGCAAAAGCATGAACAGCGCGCCCCGCAACCGCCAGCGCAGAGGCAGCGTTTTGAGCAGCGTGCGCCAGCGCATAAAGCCAGTACGTACCACCACACCTTTAAAGAAATCGCGTCCTTTCTTATCACCTTCACGAAACTCTTTATACAGCTGTTCCGCTGCCTTTATTTCCGCGTTATCAGGGCGCGCGCGTACCGACATATACCCTTTGATTTTCCCCTGGCGAATAACCGGTACGGCGTTGGCGCGTACCCAGTAGTGATCGCCATTTTTGCGCCGGTTTTTGACAAGCCCGGTCCATGGTTCGCCCTGCTTGAGGGTAAACCACATGTCACGAAACGCTTCTTTGGGCATGTCCGGGTGACGGACAATGTTATGAGGCTGGCCTGTCAGCTCTTCCTGCGTGAAGCCGCTGATAGCAATGAAGGTATCATTGGCATAGTTGATGTGGCTTTCCAGGTCGGTGGTGGACATCAGTGTGGCATTTTCATCAAACACAAATTCGTGATGCGTTACCGGACGTTCCTTTTTCATCGGTCTGCTCCTGCACAAAAGTGATAAGAAAGTTATCGGCAGGAAATAGAAAAACTTTAATAATTTCATGGTGTTAAATTTGTGATGGGTGTCTTGTTTTCTTGCCGGATAAACCGGGTTTTGGTGGCAACGATCACAAACAGAACCGGAACAGGGCAATAAAAACGAAGTGCTGGTCGCAACATTTCGCTACAATCCGCGCCGTACATCCCCTCCCAAAAAGGCTGGAAAGGAAAACTATGCTTGAGATGTTGTTACAGTGGTATCGTCGTCGCTTCAGCGACCCGGAGGCCATCGCGCTGCTGGTGATTCTGGTGGCGGGGTTCTGCATTCTGTTTTTCTTCTCCGGGCTTCTGGCACCGCTGCTGGTGGCGCTGGTGTTGGCCTATCTGCTGGAGTGGCCTACAGCCCGCCTTGAACGCATTGGCTGTTCGCGCACCTGGGCTACCAGCATGGTGCTGGTGCTGTTTGTCGGCATTTTGTTATTGCTGGCATTTGTGGTCGCACCGGTGGCCTGGCAACAGGGTATCTACCTGATTCGCGATATGCCGACCATGTTCAACCGCCTGACAGAGTTTGCTGCCACACTGCCGCGCCGCTATCCGGCGCTGGTGGATGCCGGCATTCTGGATGCGATGGCCGAAAACGCACGTGCGCGCATGACAACCATGGGCGAGTCGGTGGTGAAATATTCCGTTGCCTCGCTGGTCGGGCTGTTCACGCTGGCGATTTACCTGATTCTGGTGCCGCTGATGGTCTTTTTCCTGGTCAAAGACAAAAAGCAGATGCTTAACGCTGTGCGCCGGGTGCTGCCGCGCAACCGTGGTCTTGCAGGCCAGGTCTGGACCGAGATGAACCAACAAATCACCAACTATATTCGTGGCAAAGTGCTGGAGATGGTGATTGTCGGCGTAGCGACCTACATCGGATTTTGGTTTTCCGGGCTTAACTATTCGCTGCTGCTGGCAGTGTTGGTGGGGCTGTCGGTATTGATTCCTTACATCGGCGCATTTGTCGTCACGCTACCGGTCATTGGTGTGGCGCTGTTTCAGTTTGGCGTAGGTGCGGAGTTCTGGACCTGTTTTATCATTTATCTGGTGATTCAGGCGCTGGACGGCAACCTGCTGGTGCCGGTGCTGTTCTCTGAAGCGGTGAATCTGCATCCGCTGGTTATCATTCTCTCGGTGGTTATCTTTGGTGGCCTGTGGGGATTCTGGGGCGTTTTCTTCGCCATCCCGCTGGCAACATTGGTTAAAGCCGTGGTGCGTGCCTGGCCAGACAGCCCCCAGCCGCCGCAAACGCACTAAAGGTTGCGCGCTGTGACTGCGTGAAATACGCATGAGACTGCGCCGGGCGGCGTGATAACCGCAAATAAAAAGCCGACATCATGTCGGCTTTTTATTGATAACGCGCTCACTCAGACCGCGTGCTGCTTCAGCCAGTTAAGTACAATCTCATGATGATTGGTGGTTTTAAAATCATCAAAGACGTGCTCAATAACGCCGTCGCCGTTAATCAGAAAGCTGGTGCGGTGGATACCGTCATAGGTTTTACCCATAAAGGTTTTCTCGCCCCAGATGCCAAATTGCTCACAGACCTGGTGGTCTTCGTCGGAAAGCAATGTGAAATCAAGCAGCTCTTTTTCTGCAAAGCGGGAAAGTTTTTCCGGCTTATCGGTGCTGATGCCCAGCACTTCAACGCCGTAATGCTTTAAGTCGTCCTTGCTGTCGCGCAGGCCGCAGGCTTGTACCGTACAGCCTGGCGTCATGGCTTTGGGGTAAAAATAAACCAGTACGCGCTGTCCCTGGAAGTCGGTTAAGTTGACCTGTTCGCCGTCCTGGTCAAGCAGGCTGAATTTGGGTGCGATGTCGCCGGCTTTCAGTGGATTCATAACTGCTCTCCATCTTTATTCATCTTGCAGTGGATAATTCACCACGCTAATAGTGCCTTGTGCATTAAGTTCTGTACACAGGTCTTTGAAGGCTTGTTCAATGTTTGTTGCATCATCCTGCGCCGGGCTGTGTGCGGCTATCTGAATATACAGCTCAGGCACAGAGGGCCTGGTTTTGTCTGTTGCAGGCTGAGTACGGGAAATCAGTTCAGCAATGTTCATTTCATGTTTATCGAATAAATCGGTGAAGCGCTCGATAAGATGTGGGGAGTCTGGCACCTGGACCTGCACGCGCACCGTGGCGGGCATATCCGGGCGCGCATGTGAGTTCGTGCGCTTCATGACGATGAGCAAATCCAGCTCGGCGCCTTTGAGCGGCAGCGTGGATTCAATGAGCGTGATGGCGTTCCAGCTTCCGGACAGCAGCATGATAAACGTGAACTCCTCACCCAGCATGGCCAGCCGGCTGTCTTCAATATTACAGCCGCAGCTACTGACATGGCGGGTGATGGTGTTCACTATCCCTGGACGGTCTGCGCCCAGAGCGGTAATGACCAGGTAGTGTTGTGATGAATCAGTCAAACCAGAGCTTCCTGTGGAACGAGAGGGTAATCATAAGGAAAGCATAAAAAAAACTCGCATACAACCGCACAGATCCCGCTGGCCCGCTTGCTTTTGAGGCAGCACCAAACGTACCATTAAAGCACTTGCAAGCACAGAGGATGGTCCATGTTCACGGGAAGTATTGTCGCGCTGATCACGCCGATGGATGAGAAAGGCAACGTTTGTCGGTCAGATCTTAAAAAACTGATTGATTATCATGTCGAAAATGGCACTTCGGCGATTGTGTCGGTGGGCACCACCGGCGAGTCTGCGACGCTTAGTCACGATGAGCATGGTGACGTCGTGATGATGACGCTGGAGCTGGCCGATGGCCGCATTCCCGTCATTGCCGGAACAGGCGCAAACGCCACATCTGAAGCTATCTCCTTAACCCAGCGTTTTAACGACAGCGGCATTGTGGGCTGTCTGACGGTGGTGCCTTACTACAACCGTCCTACTCAGGAAGGGCTGTACCAGCATTTCAAAGCGATTGCTGAGAATACGAGTCTACCGCAGATTCTGTATAATGTGCCGTCGCGCACGGGCTGTGACCTGCTGCCTGCGACCGTGGGTCGTCTGGCGCAGGTAAAAAATATTGTTGCCATTAAAGAGGCCACCGGGAACTTAAGCCGTGTGAACCAGATCAAAGAACTGGTCAGTGATGACTTCATCCTGCTCAGTGGCAACGACGACAGCGCGCTGGACTTTATTCAACTGGGCGGACACGGCGTTATCTCGGTGACGGCAAACGTTGCCGCACGCGATATGGCGCGCATGTGCGAACTGGCCGCCGCGGGAGATTTTGCCGCCGCGCGCGACATTAACCAGCGTTTGATGCCGCTGCATGAGAATTTATTTGTTGAACCCAACCCCATCCCGGTGAAATGGGCTGCCAGGGAGTTGGGTCTTGTGGCGACCGACACGCTGCGCCTGCCGATGACGCCGCTGACCGACGCAGGTCGTCCGGTGGTAATCAGTGCGCTTAAGCACGCCGGTTTGCTGTAAAGTTTTAGGGAGATTGAATGACTTACTCAGTTCAGAAGGCAACGGTAGCAAAAGTAGTGAGCGTATCGCTCGTCATGCTGCTTGCTGCCTGTAGTTCCGATTCACGCTATAAGCGTCAGGTGAGTGGTGATGAATCCTACCTGAAGGCATCACCGCTGGCGGTGCTGAATGCGCCGTCTGGCTTGATTCTGCCCGTTGAAAACAGCCAGTATAACGTGCCGGTCACTAACGGCAGCGGTGCCGTAGGTAAACAGCTCGACATTCGCCCGCCGTCACAGCCGCTGGCGCTGGTCAACGGTGCGCGTACTCAGTTTACCGGTGATACCGCCACCATGCTGATGGAAAACGGTCGTACTGGTGCACTGTGGCCGCAGGTGGTTTCCGTGATGCAGGCGCAAAACTTTGCTATCGCCAAACGTGACGATGCCAGCCAGTCGCTGAGCACCGACTGGGTACAGTGGAACCGCGCAGACGAAGACGAACAGTATCGTGGCCGTTACCAGGTGAGCGTGCAGCAGCAGGGCTATCAGCAGGCGGTGGTCGTCAAGCTGTTGGGTCTGGAGCAGGGCGGTAAAGCGGTTGCCGACGCCGCCTCAATGCAGCGCTACAGCGCGCAGATGCTCAACGCCATCAGCACCGGTCTGGACAAGAGCATGAACACCGAGACCAGCAGCACGCGCGCGGGTGCGTCTGTGGATGTGCAGAGCGGTGCCGACGATACCGGCCTGCCGATGCTGGTGGTCCGTGCACCGTTTAACGACGTGTGGAATCGTCTGCCGAATGTACTGCCAAAAGCGGGCATGAAAGTGACCGACAGCAGCCGTTCTAAGGGCAGCATGGAAGTAACCTACGATGCGCTGTCTGACAGTGACTGGCGTGCGTTGGGTGCAGCCGATCCGAAACTGCCGAACGGCAAATACAAGCTTCAGGTTGGCGACCTTGATAACCGCAGCAGCCTGCAGTTTATCGATCCGAAGGGGCGTACCCTTACCCAGTCGCAAAATGATGCGCTGGTGGCGGTCTTCCAGGCCGCTTTCAGCAAGTAATACCGAAGGCCGGCGCGAGCCGGCCTTTTTCATTCGCGTTAAATACCGGGCCGCACAGACGGTCATCACATCTGGAGTAATGAAAGATGCAAAAGCAAGCTGAGTTGTATCGCGGCAAAGCGAAAACCGTACACAGCACGGAAAATCCCGATCTGCTGATACTCGAGTTTCGCAACGATACATCAGCAGGTGACGGTGCACGCATTGAGCAGTTCGATCGTAAGGGAATGGTGAACAACAAGTTCAACCACTTCATTATGACCAAACTGGCCGAGGCAGGCATTCCGACGCAGCTCGAAGCGCTGCTTTCCGATACTGAATCGCTGGTGAAAAAACTCGACATGGTGCCGGTAGAGTGCGTTATCCGCAACCGTGCCGCAGGCTCGCTGGTTAAGCGCCTGGGCGTGGAAGAGGGGATTGAGCTTAATCCGCCGCTGTTCGATCTGTTTTTGAAAAACGACGCCATGCATGACCCGATGGTGAACGAGTCTTACTGCGAAACCTTTGGCTGGGTGAGCAAAGAGAACCTGGCGCGTATGCAGGAGCTGACCTACAAAGCGAACGACGTGCTGAAAAAACTGTTTGATGATGCGGGCCTGATTCTGGTCGACTTCAAGCTGGAGTTTGGTCTGTTCAAAGGCGAAGTGGTGCTGGGCGACGAGTTTTCACCCGATGGCGCGCGCCTGTGGGACAAAGCCACGCTCAACAAAATGGATAAAGATCGTTTCCGTCAGAGTCTGGGCGGCGTTGTTGAAGCGTACGAAGAGGTTGCACACCGTCTCGGCGTTAATTTAGGCTAACCACGCAATCGTTTACGTTGCAGGCCGCCGCACTTCGTAAGAGGAGCGGCGGCCTTTTACGTTTTATTGTGCCGCGGTTTGTCACTGTATGAGTGCGTTTCCTTACTCTTTTCTGTGGTAATCCGCCGCCGAACCACCTACGATCTCATTAATTATCGTAACCCTAAAAAGGAAGCAGGCTATGCGTTGGCGAGGGCGTCGCGAGAGTGACAATGTTGAAGACAGACGTGGTGATTCACAGGGTGGGTTTCCCCGCGGCGGCGGCGGTGGTTTTCGCATTCCAACCGGTAAAGGCGGGATTGTCGTGCTGTTGGTGGTGCTGGTCGCAGGCTATTATGGTTTTGATCTCACGCCACTTCTGACCGGTGACAGCCAGTCTCTTAGCCAGAAGAGTCAGCAAACAGTCAGCGCGAACGATGAAGAAGCGGCCAAATTCACCAAAGTTATCCTTGCTGATACCGAGGACACCTGGGGACGCGAGTTTCGGGCAATGGGCAAAACCTACCAGCAGCCGAAGCTTGTCATATATCGCGGTGTCACCCGCACGGGCTGCGGCACTGGCCAGTCTGTAATGGGGCCGTTCTACTGCCCGGCAGACAGTACGGTCTATATCGACTTGTCCTTTTATGACGAAATGAAAAGTAAGCTTGGCGCCGGTGGTGACTTCGCTCAGGCTTATGTGATTGCCCATGAAGTGGGCCACCACATCCAGCGTCTGCTGGGCATTGAACCGCGCGTGCGCCAGATGCAGCAAAACGCCTCGAAGGTACAGGCAAACCAGCTTTCCGTGCGTATGGAATTGCAGGCCGACTGCTTTGCGGGCGTCTGGGGTAAAGATATGGATAAACAGGGCATCCTGGAAGTGGGCGATGTGCAGGAGGCGCTGAACGCCGCTGAGGCGATTGGCGACGACAGGCTGCAACAGCAAAGCCAGGGACGCGTCGTGCCAGACAGCTTTACCCACGGTTCATCTGAGCAGCGCTACACCTGGTTTAAGCGCGGCTTTGACAGTGGTGACCCGAACCAGTGCGATACCTTTGGTAACGGCAGACTGTAATTAATGATGTTCGATAAGCTGGATCCCCTGAGTGCCAGTCAGGCACGGCAGGGCATTCGGCGCTTGCTGGTGTTGAGCGGCGAGGCCGCCTGGTGCGAGGCACAGTGCCGCCGCCTGAGTGCAAGCTCCCCCGGCGACTGGCTGTGGGTGAGCCCCCGTCAGCGCCCAGGATTACACTGTGCGCCCGGTGCGCTACGTACCTTGCTCGGGCGCGAATTTCTCCACGGCGTATTTGATGCCCGCGACGGGCTGGATGCCGAAGCGCTGGCGGCACTTTCGGGCGCCCTGCGTGCCGGTAGCTGGCTGGTGCTGCTTACACCCGACTGGCAGCACTGGCCCGCACAGCCCGACGCCGACAGCGTGCGCTGGAGCGACAGCCCGCAGCCCATTCCCACTCCCGTCTTTATTCACCATCTTCAGACCTGCCTTGAGGACGATAGCCAGACTCTGCTCTGGCGACAGGGTGCTGAACCACGCTGGCCCGCAGATTGCGCACGCCCGGACTGGCACCAGGTAAACGGTGCGCCGCTTGCCGGGCAGCAGGAGATTCTGGCGCATCTGCGCCAGATGAGTGACGGCGTAGCGGTGGTGACCGCGCCACGCGGGCGCGGCAAGTCGGCTCTGGCGGGCATGTTGATTCACGACTGGCCTGGTCCGTGCGTGGTGACAGCACCCGCCAGGGCTGCAACGGACGTGCTGGCTCGCCACGCGCACGACAAAGGTCTTTTTGTTGCACCTGACGCACTTTTGTTGGCGCTGGAGAAGGGGACGGCACCCAGCGGTGACTGGCTGGTGATTGACGAGGCCGCCGCTCTCCCGACCCCGGTACTGCGCCGCCTGATTGACGCTTATCCGCGGGTGTTGATGACCACCACCGTGCAGGGCTACGAAGGCACCGGGCGCGGCTTTATGCTGAAGTTTTGTGCCTCGGTAGCGCAACTTCGCCATTATCGACTTAACGTACCGGTGCGCTGGGCCTCTGGCTGCCCACTGGAGCGCTTCATCGACACGCTTTTGCTGTTTGACGATACGCTGCCCACGTTAAACTCAGACCTCGCGCTAACCACCGACGCGCCAGTGTCTGACCTCTGGCAACGTGCGCCTGCGCGCGCCGGGCAAACCTATCGCCTGCTTTCCGGCGCACATTACCGCACCTCGCCACTCGATTTGCGCCGCATGATGGATGCGCCGGGTCAGTATTTTGCCCTGACGCGCGCGCGCGATATACCGCTCGCTGCTGCCTGGCTGGTGGCCGAGGGGGGATTATCACCGGCGCTGAGCCTGAGCGTATGGGCAGGCGTGCGTCGCCCGCGTGGTAACCTGGTCGCCCAGTCGCTGGCAGCGCACGGCGCATCGCCGTTTGCGGCAACCCTTAAAGGCCTGCGGGTGAGCCGCATCGCCGTGCATCCACAGTGGCAGCGCCGTGGCACCGGCAGCCACCTGTTGGCAAGCCTTGCGCAGTTTGCCCACGGCTATGACTATCTTTGCGTGAGCCTTGGTTACACCGCAGAACTGTGGCGCTTCTGGCAGCGGGCTGGGTTTCAGCTGGTGCGTTTTGGCACCCACCGTGAAGCCAGCAGCGGCTGCTATAACGCCATGGCGTTGCTGCCGCTAACGCCTGCCGGACAGCGGCTCACACAACTCCAGCAATCGCGCCTGGCGCGCGATGTTCCCTGGCTTGCCCGCGAGGTGGACCAGAAGATCCCGGTTAACGCGCTGGCAGCGTCTACGCTTAATAAGAGAGATGAGTGGGAGTTGGCGGGGTTTGCGTTTGCCCATCGCCCGCCAGAGGCGAGCCTCGGTAGCCTGCAACGGTTACTGCTTAACGTCAGTCTGCCATTGCCTGCGCTGCGCGCGTGGCTGGAGCAGCACCACGATAGTGCTACGATTTGCGCCATGCTAAGTCTGAATGGGCGCAAAGCGCTGCTGGCAGCCTGGCGCGCGGAAACGGCGCAGGCGCTGTCGGCGCTTGACGAGGCCCGCACCCGAGCGCTGGCGCAGCGCCTGGGTAACGTCAAAAAATTTTAGTAACATCATCAATTTTGCCCTGTGGTGATTTACACCCTGCGGCGTAGACTGCACTCCAGCACACAGGAGGCTGCCATGCTACACGATCACTTTATTGTTCAAAGCCCCGCCACACCGCCCCAGCAATTGTTGCTACTGTTTCATGGCGTTGGCGACAACCCTATTTCCATGGGGGAAATCGGACGCTGGTTTGCGCCGCTGTACCCGGATGCGCTTATCGTCAGCGTAGGTGGTCCTGAGCCAAGTGGCCCTGCGGGTGGTCCCGGTCGTGAATGGTTTTCCGTTGCGGGCGTCAGTGAAGCAAACCGCCAGGCGCGCATTGATAAGGCAATGCCTGCGTTTATAGAACAGGTCAATTACTGGCAGCAGCACAGCGGTGTGCGCCCGGGGGCAACGGCGCTGATTGGCTTCTCGCAAGGGGCAATGATGGTGCTGGAGAGCGTAAAAGCCGCACCCGGACTCGCTTCACGGCTGGTGGCATTCAACGGCCGCTTTGCGACACTGCCGCAAAATGTGCCAGGAACGGTGACGTTACATCTGGTTCACGGCGATGAAGACCGTGTGGTGGAGGCCGCACATGCGGTTGCGGCGCACGAGCGCCTGCTGGCGTTGGGCGGCGATGCTACGCTGAACCTGATTGAAGACCTTGGTCATGCCATTGATGAGCGTAGTATGCAGGCGGTGCTCGACCATCTGCGCTACACCGTGCCGAAGCACTACTTCGATGAAGCGCTGAGCGGTAAACCTGGTGACGATGATGTTATTACCATGATGTAAAAAAGCCCCTTCCTGAGAAGGGGCTTCGTGTTTTACTGTTTCTTTTCCGGCCAGTCGTCTTCGTCGTCCCATTTATCGTTAAAATCACGATGGGGCGGCAGTTCAGGCCGGTTATCGAGATACTTTTTCGGGTCAACGCGATTCAGGTCTTTAATCACGTTGATAAAGATACCGACCAGAATAATAAGAATCAGTACCCACCAGTATTTTTCCAGCCATTCCATACGGTGACCTCCTCTGTTGGGTGCCGGTCAGGCGACCAGCTGCTCCATAATGCGTTGATACATACGTGCCAGAAGCTGCAAATCAGCGGCGTTGACGCATTCGTTAATCTTATGAATGGTCGCGTTAACCGGCCCCAGTTCCACTACCTGCGCACCCATACGGGCAATAAAGCGCCCGTCTGAGGTGCCGCCAGTGGTCAGCAGCTGTGGCTTAATTTCATTATAGTGCTCAACGGCATTACTCACCGCATCCACCAGTTTGCCGCGTGAGGTCAAAAACGGCTGGCCGGACAGCCACCAGTCAACGGTGTAGCGCATCTGGTGGCGCTCCAGCAGTTCCACCACGCGCTGTTTAATCATGGCGTCGGTAAGTTCGGTACTGAAGCGGAAGTTAAACTGCACGTACAGCTCGCCGGGGATGACGTTGTTGCTGCCAGTCCCGGCCTGAATGTTGGCAATCTGCATGCTGGTGGGCGGGAAATACTGGTTGCCGTTGTCCCAGGTGATATTCACCAGTTCGTTGAGCATGGGGGCTGCGCGGTGCACCGGGTTATCTGCCAGGTGCGGATAGGCCACGTGTCCCTGCACGCCATGAATGGTGAGGTTGCAGGTGAGCGAACCGCGGCGGCCATTTTTCACCACATCACCCACCACTTCGGTGCTTGATGGTTCACCGACCAGGCAGTAATCAAGGCGCTCATTGCGCGCCATTAGCGCTTCAACCACTTTTACCGTGCCGTTTTGCGCGCTGGCTTCTTCATCTGAGGTGATAAGAAACGCCAGTCTGCCTTTGTGGTTTGGATGCTGGGCCACAAAGCGCTCGGCGGCAACCGTCATGGCGGCAAGCGAGCCTTTCATATCCGCCGCACCGCGACCAAACAGCATGCCGTCACGAATGGTGGGTTCAAACGGCGGGTTTATCCAGCGGTCGGCATCACCTGGCGGCACCACGTCGGTGTGACCGGCAAAGGCCAGCGTTTCGCCTTCGCCGCGCCAGGCCCAGAAGTTCTGGGTATCGCCAAAATCCATGCGTTCAATCGTAAAGCCAATGGCGCGCAAACGCTCAATGAGCAGCGCCTGACAGCCCGCATCGTCAGGGCTGAGCGAGGGGCGACGGATAAGCTGTTGAGTCAGCTCAATAACCGGGCAGGACATACTTAAACCTCACTAAAATACTGCTGATAGCTGTTGTCACTGAAACCCAGCAGCATAGGCTTGTGCGGCGCGCAGAGCAACGGGCGCTTGATGATTGCCGGCATTTCCAGCATCAAAGCGGCGGCGGCTTCGGCGTTATTAACCGTGGCACGGCGTGCTTCATCAACCTTGCGCCATGTGGTACCGCGGGTATTCAACAGTGGTTCCCAGCCCAACGCATCAATAAAGCCTGCCAGCATCTCGTGGCTCAGGCCGTCGGTGCGGTAGTCGTGAAAGCGATGCTCAATGCCGTGTTCTTCCAGCCAGCGGCGGGCTTTTTTCACGGTGTCGCAATTTTTTATGCCGTACAGGATGACCATACTTATCTTCGTCCTTTGCTGCTGATTCAAAACGTCTTTTCTGACGCTCCTGGCGGTTGATTTTCTGACGCGTAAATATACCTGACCAGGGCCGGGAATGCTTAATTAATATACCTTTGCGCCAGCAGAGTGCATGAATTTTCGACGAGCACTATAAAACGGCTGTCGTCCATGCATACAGGAGTACACAGACGTCTGACAACAGCAAAACGTGCGCCGATAGTGCGAAATTAATGACGGCTTTCACGATTCAGTGTATCGCTCATTCACCTGCGGCTGCGCTGGCGATATAATGAGCATAATAATAAGAGAGGCTGTTATGATTGATGTAGAACTGGGGAACTGGAAGGTCTTTATCGAGCAGATGCTCGTTAAACGCTAACCTTTCATTCCGAAAAGCGATGTGGCGATACCTGCGGGTATCAGAAAAAAGGCGACCTTCTGGTCGCCTTTTTCGTGGCCGAAGCCTTAATCGTGCGGCGGCTCCTGGAGCGGAAAGCGCCGACGTACCAGTATAAAGAACAGCGGTACGAAGAAGATGGCAAGCACGGTGGCCGAGATCATCCCGCCCATCACACCGGTGCCGACCGCGTGCTGGCTGCCGGAGCCTGCGCCACTGCTGATGGTCATCGGCAGCACACCGAAGATAAATGCCAGTGAGGTCATCAGAATAGGGCGCAGACGCTGGCGACAGGCCTCAAGCACCGAGGCCAGCAGATCCTGACCGCGGGCGTTGAGATCGTTAGCAAATTCGACAATCAGGATGGCGTTCTTCGCCGACAGGCCAATTACCGTCAGCAGCCCGACCTGGAAATAAACGTCGTTTTCCAGCCCGCGCGCCCAGGTGGCAATTAGCGCGCCGATAACGCCAAGCGGCACCACCAGCATCACCGAAAACGGCACTGACCAGCTTTCGTACAGCGCCGCCAGACACAGGAACACCACCAGCAGCGACACCGCATACAGCGCCGGAGCCTGCGAACCGGACAGGCGCTCCTGGTATGACATGCCGGTCCACTCCAGGCCAAAACCGCCCGGTATCTGTTTGACCAGATTTTCCATGATGTTCATCGCGGTCCCGGTACTCACGCCCGGCGCGGCTTCGCCGATAATTTCCAGTGCCGAGTAACCGTTATAGCGTTCAAGACGCGGCGAGCCGGTAACCCAGCGCGAGGTAGCAAAGGCCGAGAAGGGCACCATCGTACCGGCGCTGTTGCGGACATACCATTTATTGATGTCTTCCGGCAGCATGCGCGATGTCGCCTGCGACTGTACGTAGACTTTCTTCACGCGCCCCCGGTCCATAAAGTCATTGACGTAGCTGGAGCCCCAGGCGGTTTGCAGCGTATTGTTGACGTCGTCAATCGACACACCCATTGCCTGCGCTTTACGTTGGTCAACGTCAATTTGCAACTGCGGGCTGTCGTCGAGGCCATTGTGGCGCACGCGTGTCAGGTTCGGGTCTTTTTGCGCCAGGGAGAGCAGCGTATCGCGCGCCTGCATCAGCGCATCGTGGCCCTGGTTCGCCGCATCCTGTAATTCCATATCAAAACCCGCGGCGTTACCAAGGCCGTTAATCGCCGCCGGGCTGCTGGCAATCACGCGTGCTTCTTTAATCTGACTAAACGCTTTAGTGGCACGCTCGATGATGGCAAACGAGGTGCCGGTTGTGGCATCGCGCTCGGCCCAGTCTTTAAGGCGCACAAACATGCGCGCGACGTTCTGTCCGTTGCCGCCAGGCCCGGAGCCGATGGTGGCAAACACCGAGGTGACGTTGTCTTTTTCCTGGGTCATGAAGTACTGTTCAACCTGCTCAACGACCTTCAGCGTTTGCTGCTGGGTTGAGCCTGGGGCGAGCTGGAACGAGGTAATGAACACCCCACGGTCTTCCTGCGGTAAAAACGAGGTCGGCAGACGTAAGAACAGAAACACCATGCCGCCGAGCAGCAGCACGTAAATCAGTAACCAGCGCAGCGAATGCTGCAAAATCTTGCCCACACCCGCCTCATAGCGCAGCGCGAAGCGGTTGAAGGTACGGTTAAACCAGCCGAAGAAACCGCGCTGGCCGTGGTGCTCCCCTTTTTTCAGTGGCTTGAGTAACGTTGCGCAGAGGGCGGGCGTGAGCACCAGTGCCACCAGCACCGACAGCGCCATTGAGGCAACAATGGTGATTGAGAACTGGCGATAAATGGCCCCGGTGGTGCCGCCAAAGAACGCCATTGGCACAAAGACGGCAGACAGCACCATCGCAATGCCCACCAGCGCACCCTGGATTTGCCCCATCGATTTGCGCGTGGCGGCACGTGGCGACAGCCCTTCCTCGCTCATGATGCGCTCAACGTTTTCCACCACCACAATGGCATCATCCACCAGCAGACCAATTGCCAGCACCATCGCGAACATGGTCAGCGTGTTAATGCTGTAGCCAAATGCCCACAGCACCGTGAAGGTTCCGAGAAGCACCACCGGTACGGCAATGGTGGGAATAAGCGTGGCACGAAAGTTTTGCAAGAACAGGTACATCACCGCGAAGACCAGAATCACCGCTTCAATCAGGGTTTTGACAACGTCAGTGATGGAGGCTTTCACAAAAGAAGAGGTTTCATAGGCAACGCGGTACTCCAGCCCGTGCGGGAAATACTGCGCCAATTCGTCAAGGCGGCTGAGGGAAAGCTTTGCCGTTTCCATCTCGTTTGCGCCAGAGGCGAGCTTGATCCCAAGCCCGGAGGCCGCCATACCGTTATAGCGGCTGAGATAGTCATAATTCTCCGCGCCTATCTCCACTTTTGCCACATCGGCAAGCGTGACCAGCGAGCCGTTCTGGTTAACACGAAGCGTAATGGCGCGAAACTGCTCCGGCGTTTCAAGCAGCGACTGGGCGTTAATGGTGGCATTCAGCGCCTGCAAATCGACAGACGGTGTGCCACCAAGCTGGCCGACGGCGACCTGGCTGTTCTGAGACGAAATGGCGTTAACCACGTCCTGGGTGGTGAGCTGGTAGCTGTTGAGCTTATCCGGGTCAAGCCAGATGCGCATGGAGTACTGTGAGCCGTAGGCATCAACAGAACCGACGCCGTTGACGCGGCTCATTGGGTCCTGAATGTTACTGGCGACATAGTCAGCAATATCCTGCTTGTCCATGCTGCCGTCGGTGGAGACAAAAGCAATCATCAGGACGTTGGTGTCGCCGGTTTTGCGCACCGTGACACCCTGGTTTTGTACCGCCTGCGGCAGTTTGCGCATAGCAGACTGAAGCTGGTTTTGCACCTGCTGCACGGCTTTATCGGGGTCGCTGCCTGCGGTGAAGCTGAGCGTTATGGTGGCCTGTCCGGTGTTACTGCTTTGCGAGGACATGTACATCAGGTTATCAAGGCCGGTCATATTTTGCTCAATAACCTGCGTGACCGTGTTTTCCAGCGTTTGCGCAGAAGCGCCGGGGTAGTTAGCGGTAATGCGCACGGTGGGTGGCGCGAGGTCCGGGTATTGCTCAACGGCGAGTGAAAATATCGCAAGCGCGCCAGTCAGACACAGAAGAATGGCCAGCACCCAGGCGAAAATAGGGCGATTAATAAAAAAATTCGCCATGCAGTAAGAACCTCACGAGCGCGTCAACGCGTAATTATCAGTAACCGCAGCAACTGTATCTGGTTCCACCAGCACAAACGTGGAGGAAATGAGGAGAAATTGTAAAGCAATCTTCAGTTTTGCAGGCCAGCTGCGGCCTGCGTAAGGAACTTACAGGCCGCGAGTTTCGAGAAACAGCACCGTCGCGGCGACGCGTGAGCGTACGTTAAGCTTGCGCAACAGGTTGCGGATATGCACTTTAACGGTTTCTTCTGAAATATGCAGCACGGAGGCAATTTGCTTATTGGACAGCCCTCGTGCCACTTCTTGTAACACATCCAGTTCGCGCTCGGTGAGGGTGGCGAACGGCGAACTCTGCGATTCGTTGTCCTTTCTGTTTTCCAGGTGGGCTTTTACCTGCTCGCTAAATGCACCGCCGCGAATCGCGCCCTGGAGAATATTTTCCAGCAGCATTTCCGGGTCACTGTCTTTGAGCAGATAACCGTCGGCACCGGCGTCCACCAGCGCATAAATATCCGTCGGTGCGTCGGATACGGTAAGCACAATCACCCGAGAGCTAATGCTATCACGGCGCAGGGCGTGCAGGGTATCCAACCCGCTCAGGCCTTTCATATTCAGATCCAGCAGAATCAGGTCTGGCTCCAGGCGATTGGCAAGGCTGATGGCTTCAGCGCCACTGCTGGCTTCGCCGACAACGTCGAACATCTCTTGTGTTTCCAGCAACTGGCGGATACCGCGTCGCATCAGCGGATGGTCATCCACAATCAGAACCTGATAGCTGTTCTTGTTGGTCATACATTGCTCCCTGGTGATTTGCTGTTTTTGTCGTTGTGAGAGCCGCTGTCGGCTCTGTCTTGCGTTACGGCGCTAAAGCGCACGCAAACGCGCGTACCGCCTTGCGGCACGCGGGAAATGGTGAGTACGCCCCCAAGCCTGTCGGCGCGCTCTTGCATAATATTAAGCCCATAATGGCCTTCTGGCTCTTCAAGTGTGGCAATGCCGCGACCGTCGTCGATAATTTCGGCCTCGTGCACCCCCGGCGTTGGGCTGAAACAGCGCACGGTGATCGTTTGCGCATCGGCGTGGCGAATGGCATTAAGCACGGCCTCGCGGATAATCTGCAACAGATGAATCTGGCGTTGGGCATCCAGCGATTGATCCGGCAGGCTGCATTCCAGGTGAATCTGCGCAGCGCTGCGTGCACGCAGTGGGGCAATGGTTTCCTGAAGTGCAGCGGTCAGATTCGCCTGCTGTAGCGTCAGACGAAACGTCGATAACAGCTCGCGCAGTTGACTGTAGGCATCGCTTAGCGCCTGAGTGAAGTCGTCGATAATGCCGTGGGCCTGGGTATTTTCCTGCGGCACAGCGCGGCGCAGTAGCGTGAGTTGAATGCGCAGGTAGGAAAGCACCTGCGCCAGTGAATCATGCAGCTCGCGGGCGATAGTAGCGCGCTCTTCCATCAGTAACAGTTGCTGGCGGTGCTTTTGTGCCTGGTTGAACCACAGGCCGCGTCCAAGCATGTTGGCAACACTTTCCATCAGCTGTGCCGATGGCGTGCTCGCCTGGGTTTGCCAGCGCAGTTCACCCAACAGGTTATCCTGCGAACGCACTGGCGTACTGCTCCAGGGGACGCTGTTATCCGGTGCGCCGTCCTGCAATAGCCAGTTATCTGAGGTACGGATTTCGACGGCATTAAGCTGGGTGTTATAGCGCAAAATGGTGAGGATTTTCTCGAAACTGTGTCGGTCGAGCGTACTGGCGCTCAGCGCCTGCGAGCAGCTGTAAAGCACTTCCAGGCGACGGTTAGCCTCTTTCAGACTCTGGGTTTTCTGCTGCACGCTCGCTTCCAGCGACTGGTAGAGTTTGCGAAGCTCTCCGGCCATACGGCTAAAGGTATGCGCCAGCAGCCCCAGTTCGTTAGGCAAATGGGTCTTCAGCGGTGGGTGGTCGAAATCTCCGCGCTCTACGGACTCGCTGGCCGCCACCAGAGCGTTAAGCGGCTCGACGACCTGGCGGCGAATACGGCGCAGGGTAAAGAACACCAGCGTAAAAATAGCGATAAAGCCAACACCGGAAACGGCGACCACCAGCATCATCTTGTGCTCTGCCTGGTGCTGGAGCGTGAGGACATAGAGATCTATCTGCGCTACGTATTCATCAATATTCTGCTGGTACCAGGCCAGATCGCCACGCGCCAGGTGGGCGTCCATTTCGCGCCACGCCTGATGCAGTGCGCTATAGCGCTGGCGTATCTGTTCTGGCACCAGCCAGCCGCCGGGCGAACTGAGCAGCGGTGAACTCAGTGTTTTTTCATACTGCGCGCGGTGGCGTTCAAGCTCGCGACGCTCGCTGTGCAAATCATAGCCAAGCCGCCAGCTTTGCATACGCAATGAGCCGGCAATGTTAATGGCCTCGGCATCGCGCATGCTGCTGGCAAGGGTTATCAGCGCAACGCCGGTTGTCAGCAGGGAGAGCAGAACGATGTAGAAGAAGGCGCGGGCAAGGCTGGTCGATACCGGGCGCTTAACCATGATAAACCGTGATTCCTCCGGGACTGGATGGCGGCAACGTACCAGAAATAGCACAGCGCGGAAACCTGCCTGATGGGCATTTGCCGCGTTTCGCTCGCTTTAACTATAGCCTGCTACCCGTAGTTAAAATCCCTGTAACGCTGTGATTACATCCTCCGGCGGTGTGCAGACATGTGCAGCGCTGGTGAAAAGCACACCACAGTTTGATCCGCGACGGATATCCGACAAATTCTGCTGCGTTTCGTGCAGATGTCGATTGCACGCTTTGCCGCTTGTCGGTTACACCAATAACCATACAAAAATAATATGATTACACGAAGCAAGTGGGTGATGTCATGATGAGTCCTTTTATTACTGCCAATGCCAGTCGCTGCCTGGGTTGTCGTGCCTGTGAGGTCGCCTGCGTCATGGCGCATAACCACGGTGAGCATGTGTTATCCGCACGCGCATTTACGCCGCGTATTCAGGTGATTAAAGCGAACGGTCGACGCAGTGCGGTGACCTGCCATCACTGCGAAGCGGCACCCTGTCTTAAAAGCTGCCCGGTGGGGGCCATCTCCCGGCGCCATGGTGCTGTGCAGGTGGAAGAAAAATTGTGCATTGGCTGTAAATCCTGCGAGGTGTCGTGCCCGTTTGGGGCCATCGACGTCAGCTTCGAGGCAGGTGAGATGCGCGTGCACAAATGTGATTTGTGTGAGGCGCGTGCCGAAGGCCCCGCCTGTGCCAGCGCCTGCCCGACGGCGGCGTTGACGCTGGTTACCCCCGCGGCGCTGGCAGCCCAGAGCGCGCAGCGGCGTAAGTCAACCGCCGTGCGCGAGTCGCAGCCGGTCGCCAGTGCAGGCGTGTGTGATGGGTTTAATGCTGCGGCCAGGCTTGCCGCCATTGCGCCGCCGCAGGTGGCCCAAACGCGAGCGGCGCAAGAGCGGCTTAAGGAATTTGATGAAATCTATCTGCCTTACACGCCAGAGCAGGCCAGCACGCAGGCGCAGCGCTGCCTGAAGTGCGGTGAGCACAGCATATGCGAGTGGCATTGCCCGCTGCATAACCATATCCCGCAGTGGATTGAGTTGGTCAAACAAGGGCGCATCCTGGAGGCGGCAGCGCTGTCGCACGAAACTAACTGCCTGCCGGAAATTACCGGGCGCGTCTGCCCACAGGACAGGCTGTGTGAGGGCGGCTGTACGCTGCGTGATGAGTCCGGCGCGGTCACTATCGGTAGTATTGAGCGCTATATTTCTGACCAGGCACTGGCGCAGGGCTGGCGGCCAACGCTGGAAAAGGTGGAACCGCTTGGCAAACGTGTCGCGATAATCGGTGCCGGGCCGGCGGGACTTGCCTGCGCTGAGCGCCTGGTGCGCGCTGGCGCCGGGGTTACGGTGTTTGACCGTCACCCGGAAATCGGTGGGCTGCTGACGTTTGGGATCCCGGCCTTCAAACTGGATAAATCGCTGCTGGTACGTCGGCGCGAAATTTTTAGCGAAATGGGCATCGTTTTTCGCCTTAACTGCGAAGTGGGCCGCGATGTGCCGCTCAGTGAGCTGCTGGAAGAGTACGACGCCGTGTTTGTCGGCGTGGGCACTTACCGCTCAATGAAGGCCGGTCTGCCGCATGAAGACGCACCGGGCGTGCATGACGCGCTGCCGTTCCTGATTGCCAACACCCGCCGCCTGATGGGGCTGATGCCAACAGAGGAAGCACCTGATGTTGATATGGCTGGCAAACACGTGGTGGTGCTTGGCGGGGGCGATACGGCAATGGACTGCGTGCGCACCGCGCTGCGCCAGGGCGCGCAAAGCGTTACCTGCGCCTACCGGCGTGATGAAGCCAATATGCCAGGTTCGCGTAAAGAGGTGAAAAACGCGAAAGAAGAGGGCGCACTGTTTGAGTTTAACGTACAGCCCGTGGACATCGTGCTAAACGAACAGGGCAGCGTCTGCGGCGTACGACTGCTGCGCACGCGCCCTGGCGAGCCGGACGCGCAGGGTCGCAGACGACCTGAGCCAGTATTTGGCTCGGAGTTTGTTATGCCTGCCGATGCGGTTGTTATGGCGTTTGGCTTTCACCCGCATTCGCTGCCGTGGCTTGAAGAACACGGCGTGCTGCTCGACAGTAGCGGGCGCATCAAGGCTGGCGTGGAAAGTCGGCTACGCTACCAGACCACGCATCCCAGGATTTTCGCCGGGGGCGATGCCGTGCGCGGCGCGGATTTGGTGGTGACAGCCATGGCCGAAGGCCAGCATGCTGCACGCGGTATTCTCGACTACTTCAGTGCCTGAGCATAAGCCTTCCCGCCCCGCGTTCAGCGCGGGGTTTTTTATTAACGTTAAACCTCGCTTTTTATCTCATTACGCGCATTGAATCGCGTTAATCCTCATGGACGCCAAAAGCGGCAATAAAGGAGTAGGCAGTGGCGCGTTTTTAACCACCCCAGGGCCGGCAAAATCTAAACATTCCTTAAACGCATCTGCCTGAAAAAGCGCGCGCTGCCGCTGGTTTTGCGGCACTTTTCCACAAAACAGACGTAACCTTGATCGGGCAACGTGATTTACCCCTTCCGGGTGATGCGTCTACCCCCTTGTGTCGAATATTTTTACCAACATAAATCCAGGGGAATGACCCGTTGCCTCCCTGCGACGGCTCTCTGACGAAAAGCGCAGCGCGTTCCCCAGTAATGAGAGGTAAGGAACAGCGATGGCGCAATTCTCCCGACGTGGCTTACTGACCGGCGCTTTTCGCGCGGGTTCAAACGCCATGCGGCCGCCCTGGAGCCGCAGTGACGTGGAGTTCACCGCTGTTTGTACCCGCTGTAATGCCTGCGTTGAGGTCTGTGAAACCACGGTCATCAAGCGCGGTGCCGGGGGCTTCCCCGAAGTCGATTTTCAGCGCGGTGAATGCACATTTTGCTACGCCTGCGCCGAGAGTTGCCCACAACCGCTGTTCGCCGTGCGCGACAGTAAACCCTGGCAGTATCAGGTCACTATTGGCACTCGCTGCCTTGCGCAAAACCGCGTCGAATGCCGCAGTTGTGAAGATGCCTGCCCTGAGCGCGCCATACGTTTTCGCCCGACGCTGGCGGGCATTGCTAAACCGCAAACCGATGTGTCGCTGTGCAGTGCCTGTGGGGCGTGCGTGGCGGGGTGCCCGGTTAGCGCTATCGAATTAAGGAGTCGTGATGAGCAGTAGCTGGCAGGTATGTGGGCTGATGGTTCAGACCCGCCCAGAGAATATCGCCACAGTCAGCGCGGCGTTGAACGCGCTGCCCGGCAGTGAAGTCTCCGCCAGCGATGCGGCAACCGGCAAGCTGGCGGTTGTGATGGAGGCAGCCTCGTCGCGAGCGCTGCTGGATACTATTGAGTCGGCACGCGAAGTGACAGGCGTGCTGGCGGTTTCGCTGGTTTACCACCAGCAGGAAAGCACAGGTGAGGAAACTCCATGAAACTCAGTCGTCGTAGCTTCATGAAAGCTAACGCCGTCGCCGCGGCCGCTGCGGCAGCCGGTATCAGTGTTCCCGCCGCCGCGCGTGCGGTGGTAGGGCAGTCTGACGCCATCAAATGGGACAAAGCGCCGTGCCGTTTCTGCGGCACCGGCTGCGGCGTGCTGGTCGGTACCCAGAATGGCCGCGTTGTGGCAAGCCAGGGCGACCCGGATGCGCCGGTCAACCGCGGTCTGAACTGCATCAAGGGCTACTTCCTGCCAAAAATTATGTACGGAAAAGACCGTCTGACGCAGCCGCTGCTGCGTATGCGCGACGGCGAGTACGACAAACAGGGCGAGTTCACGCCGGTTAGCTGGGAAAAAGCCTTTGATGTGATGGAAGAGAAGTTTAAGGCATCGCTTAAAGAGAAAGGCCCGGACGGCATCGGCATGTTCGGCTCCGGCCAGTGGACCGTGTGGGAAGGCTACGCGGCCGCCAAGCTGTTCAAAGCGGGCTTTCGCTCTAACAACATCGACCCCAACGCCCGCCACTGCATGGCATCGGCGGTAGTGGGCTTCATGCGTACCTTTGGTATGGATGAGCCGATGGGCTGCTACGACGATATCGAGCAGGCCGACGCTTTTGTGCTGTGGGGCTCCAACATGGCGGAGATGCACCCGATCCTGTGGTCGCGCATCACCGACCGCCGCCTGGCCAACAACGGCGTGGAAGTGGCCGTGCTGTCGACCTTCCGCCACCGCAGCTTTGAGCTTGCGGACAACGGCATGATCTTCACGCCGCAGTCTGATCTCGCCATCCTCAACTACATCGCTAACTACATCATTCAGAACGATGCGGTTAACGAAGATTTCTTCTCTAAGCACGTTACCCTGCGCCGCGGTGCTACCGACATCGGTTATGGCCTGCGTCCTGAGCATCCGCTGGAAAAAGCCGCGAAAAACCCGGGTTCCGACGCCTCTGAGCCGATGAGCTTTGAAGAGTACAAGGCGTTTGTCGCCGACTATACCCTCGACAAAGCGCACGAGATGAGCGGCGTGCCAAAAGATCAGCTGGAGCGCCTGGCGAAGCTGTATGCGGACCCGAGCAAGAAAGTCATTTCCTACTGGACGATGGGCTTCAACCAGCATGTGCGCGGCGTGTGGGCCAACAACCTGTGCTACAACATCCACCTGCTGACCGGCAAAATCTCACAGCCGGGCTGTGGTCCGTTCTCGCTGACCGGCCAGCCGTCTGCGTGCGGTACGGCGCGTGAAGTCGGCACCTTTGCCCACCGTCTGCCTGCTGACATGGTGGTGACCAACGAAAAGCACCGCCAGATTACCGAGAAAGAGTGGGACCTGCCGTCAGGGACCATTCCGTCAAAAGTGGGTCTGCACGCTATTGCGCAGGACCGTGCGCTCAAAGACGGCAAACTGAACGTCTACTGGGTGATGTGTAATAACAACATGCAGGCCGGTCCGAACATTAACGAAGACCGTATGCCGGGCTGGCGCGATCCGCGCAACTTCGTGATTGTTTCCGATCCGTACCCAACGGTGAGTGCGCTTGCCGCCGACCTGATTCTGCCGACTGCAATGTGGGTGGAAAAAGAAGGTGCCTACGGCAACGCCGAGCGCCGAACCCAGTTCTGGCACCAGCAGGTTGCTGCACCGGGTGAGGCGAAATCTGACCTCTGGCAGCTGGTGAGCTTTGCGAAGCGCTTTAAGACTGACGAAGTCTGGAGCGAAGAATTGCTGGCCCAGCGCCCGGAAATGCGCGGTAAAACGCTTTATGAGGTGCTGTTTGCCACCGACCGTATTCGCAAGTACCCGCTGAGCGAACTGAAAGACGACCAGCTGAATGACGAAGCGCGCGAACTGGGCTTCTATCTGCAAAAAGGTTTGTTTGAAGAGTACGCGGCCTTCGGGCGCGGCCACGGCCATGACCTGGCGCCGTTTGACGACTATCACAAGGCGCGCGGTCTGCGCTGGCCGGTGGTTGATGGCAAAGAAACCCAGTGGCGCTACAGCGAAGGCCACGATCCGTATGTCAAAGCCGGTGAAGGCTATAAGTTCTACGGTAAGCCAGACGGTAAAGCGGTTATCTTTGCGCTGCCGTTTGAACCCGCCGCCGAAGCGCCGGATAAAGAATACGACCTGTGGCTGTCGACCGGCCGTGTGCTGGAGCACTGGCATACCGGCAGCATGACGCGCCGCGTGCCGGAACTGCACCGTGCATTCCCGGAAGCCGTGCTGTTTATCCACCCGCTGGATGCCAAAGACCGCGGTATGCGCCGTGGTGAAAAGGTCAAAGTGGTGTCGCGTCGTGGCGAAGTTATTACCACTGTGGAAACCCGCGGGCGTAACACGCCGCCGAAAGGCCTGGTCTACATGCCGTTCTTTGACGCCGGCCAGCTGGTGAACAACCTCACCATCGACGCGACCGATCCGCTCTCTCGCGAGACGGATTTCAAGAAGTGCGCCGTTAAAGTGGTGAAGGTGTAAATCATGGCGCGCAAGGATGCCCCGACCCCGGCGCGCCGTCGCTTCCTGCGCGATGCCGCGCGGGCGGCTGGCGGGCTGGGAATTGCCGTGGCGCTGCTGGGTATTCAGCAGCAGCGCAGCCAGGCAAGCGGGGTGCGCCTGCGCCCGCCGGGTGCATTAGCAGAACCGGCTTTTTCCCGCGCCTGTGTGCGTTGCGGGCAGTGCGTTCAGGCCTGCCCGTATGACACGCTGAAGCTGGCGACGCTGGTAACGGGTGATGCGGCCGGCACGCCCTACTTCGTGGCCCGTGAAATCCCGTGCGAAATGTGTGAGGACATTCCCTGTGCCGTGGTCTGTCCGAGCGGTGCGCTGGACAACGAACTGCCCTCCATTGATGACGCGCGCATGGGGCTTGCGGTACTGCTGGACCAGGAAAACTGCCTTAACTTCCAGGGGCTGCGTTGTGACGTGTGTTATCGCGTCTGCCCGTCCATTGATAAGGCCATTACGCTTGAGCTGGAGCGCAACACCCGCACCGGCAAGCATGCGCGCTTCCTGCCGACGGTACACAGCAGCGACTGTACTGGCTGCGGCAAGTGTGAGCAGGCCTGCGTGCTGGATGTCGCGGCAATAAAAGTGCTGCCGCGCGACCTTGCGAAGGGCGAACTGGGGCATCACTACCGTTTCGGCTGGCTGGAGAGTGGCGATGGCAAATCGTAAGCAGGACGTCGGGCGCGATGCGTGGGCCAGGAAAGGCTGGTGGCGCAGCAACCGCTGGCTGGTGCTCAGGCGTATCACGCAGTTGCTGGTGCTGGCGCTGTTTCTCAGTGGTCCGCTACTCGGCGTGTGGATTTTGCGCGGTAACTACAGCAGCAGCCTGCTCTTAGATACCGTACCGCTGAGTGACCCGCTGATGATTCTGCAAAGCCTGGCAAGCGGGCATCTGCCCGGCACGCTGGCGCTGGTGGGGGCCGCAGTGGTGGTGGTGAGCTATGCGCTGCTCGGCAAGCGCACTTTCTGTGGCTGGGTTTGCCCGGTGAATCCGCTGACTGACCTCGCCGCCTGGCTGCGCCGTCGTTTTGGCATCACGCGTTCTGCGGCGCTGCCGCGCGGGTTGCGCTACATCCTGCTGGCGCTGGTGCTGGTGGGTAGCGCGGTTTTCGGCGGCCTGGTGTGGGAGTGGTTAAACCCGGTGTCGCTGATGGGCCGCGGCCTTATCTTTGGCTTCGGTGCCGGACTCTGGCTACTGGTTGCGCTATTTGTCTTTGATTTGCTGGTTGTAGAGCACGGCTGGTGCGGGCATTTGTGTCCGCTAGGCGCGTTTTACGGCCTGACTGGCGCGAAAGGCGCGCTACAAGTGAGTGCTGCGGGGCGCGATAACTGCACCCGCTGTATGGATTGTTTTCACGTTTGCCCGGAGCCGCACATTCTGCGTGCACCGGTGCTGGATAAAGAGAGCCCGGCGCAGGTAACCGACCGTGACTGCATGGCCTGTGGTCGCTGTGTGGATGTTTGCGCTGAAGAGGTTCTCAAAATAACGACACGATGGAGTTCGGGAGCAAAATCATGAAAAGCCCTGTCCGTAAAAAACCTTTTTTTAGCTGCATGGCGGCGTTGATGTTAATGATGAGCGGTGCTGCGCTGGCGGTGGACGCGGTGGATCTGAGCCAGTCACCGGAAGTGTCCGGCGTGCAGGAAAACATGCGCATACCCAAAGAGCAGGACCGTATGGCGCTGAACTATGTAAACCAGCCGCCAATGATCCCGCACAGCATTGATGGCTACCAGGTGACGACCAATACCAACCGCTGCCTGGCATGCCACGGCGTGGAGCACTATCGCAATACCGGCGCACCGCGCATCAGCCCGACTCACTTTATGGACAGCGACGGCAAAGTGCTCTCCGGCGTAGCGCCGCGTCGTTACTTCTGTTTGCAGTGCCATGTGCCGCAGGCTGATGCGGCACCGATAGTTGATAACACCTTCGAGCCGTCCAAAGGCTTTGGTAAGTGAGGCAAATGATGGAAAACAAAAAGCCAGGCCTGATTCGCCGTCTCTGGCAGTGGTGGTGGCGCCCGAGCCGTCTGGCGCTTGGCACCTTGCTGCTGCTGGGTTTCGGTGCCGGGATTATCTTCTGGGGCGGTTTTAACACCGGGATGGAAGCGGCCAACACCGAACAGTTCTGCATCAGCTGCCACGAAATGCGCGCTACCGTGTACGAAGAGTACATGGAAACAGTGCACTACAATAACCGCAGCGGCGTGCGTGCGACCTGCCCGGACTGCCACGTGCCGCATGAGTTTGTGCCGAAGATGGTGCGTAAGATCAAGGCCAGCAAGGAGCTGTACGGCAAAATCTTTGGCATCATCGACACGCCGCAGAAGTTTGAAACACACCGCCTGAGCATGGCGCAAAACGAGTGGCGCAGGATGAAAGAGAACAACTCTCAGGAGTGCCGCAACTGCCATAATTTTGATTACATGGACTTTACCGCACAGAAAACGGTGGCGGGCAAGATGCACGAACAGGCCATTAAAGACGGCCAGACCTGTATTGATTGCCACAAGGGTATTGCCCACAAGCTGCCGGATATGCGTGAGGTTCAGCCAGGCTTCTGATATCCCTTTTGCCGCTCGCGTTCGTCGGGCGGCATTTTTACGCTTCGCGACAATCCCTTGCTGACGACGTAGTATGGCACTGTACTTGTTTTCAGGGAGCTGCTATGTCACCACGTATCACGGTCATCAAAGACAAAATCCTTTCCGACAACTATTTTGTCCTGCGCAACATTACCTACGATTTAACTCACCGCAGCGGCGAGGTGATGCGCCACCGTCGCGAAGTTTACGATCGCGGCAATGGCGCAACCATTCTGCTCTATAACACGCAAAAGAAAACTGTGGTGCTGACGCGCCAGTTCCGCGTCGCAACCTGGGTCAATGGTAATGCTGACGGCATGCTGATTGAATGCTGCGCCGGGCTACTTGATGCCGACGCGCCAGAGGTCTGTGCCCGCAAAGAAGCGGCTGAAGAGACGGGCTACCAGGTGGGCGAGGTAGAGAAGGTGTTTGAACTGTATATGTCGCCCGGTGGTGTCACTGAGGTGGTGCACTTTTTTATGGCGCAGTACAGCGATGCGCAACATACCGGGCAGGGCGGTGGCGTAGAAGATGAAGATATCGACGTGCTGGAACTGCCTTTTGCTGATGCGCTGGAGAGGGTAAAGCGCGGTGAAATTCGCGATGGTAAAACGGTGATTCTGCTCCAGCAGTTACAGTTGCGCGGCGTGATGTAAACCCCCGTCAGAAGCAAGGGCAGCACGGTATGAAGGTGACTGAGCAATCTGAAAAATCTGATTGAGTGCAGCGGCAGGGCAACCGAAGATGTGGACATAATTCGACCACTGAGATGCCCGCCGGAACGTCTTGCCCATGCTTTATCCGTTAAAAACTCTGCTACTGTGTTGCCTGTGTTTTTCTGCCTGCGTGCTGGCTGAACCTGTTCAGCGCAGCTTTTCTGACTGGCAGGTGACCTGCAACAACCAGAATTTCTGCCAGGCGCGTAATACCGGTTTGCACCAGGGACTGGTGATGTCGATTGGCCGCAGCGCTGGCGTCGGCGTTGATGCCACACTGCGTATTGAACTGGGCGCACTCACCCATGCTTTTGTCGGCCAGCCGCCGATTGCGCCGCGCCTGCAGCTTGATGGCGTACCGCTTGTGCTCAGTGGGCGCTGGCACAGCGGTGAACACATGCTGTCTACCAACGACAGCAGCACCATTGACGCGTTCTTGCGTGAAATTGGCGAAGGGGAAACCATCACGCTGCATGATGGACCCGGCAACCTTTCACTCACTGGATTGAAGGCTGCGCTGTTATATATCGACGACAGGCAGCAGCGCGTTGGCACGGAAAGTGCGTGGCTGGAAAAAGGGCTGGCGGCGGCGCGAAGTGTCCCCCTGGTCCCGGCGTTACAGACGCTGCCTGGCCCGGAGCCGATGACGCCGCTTAGCAAAGAAGAGCGTGCGGCGCTGCTCGATTATGCTGCCTGGCGCATGAACGCCAGCCGCTGTTCTATTGACCCGGAGCGCCGGAAGGTCAGAGCCTGGGCGCTGAGTGAAACCAGTGCGCTGGTGCTGGTGAGTTGTGAGGCTGGCGCCTGGAATGTGGTTGACCTGGCCTGGCGCGTGCCCAGGCACGATCCCACGCGCGCAATACCGGTGCAGCTGACACTGCCGTTTCAGCCCAAAGGACAAAACCGGCGGCTTGAGCTAATGAACGGCCAGTTTGATGAGAAAACGGGTGAGCTACGCACGCTTGAAAAAAGCAGGGGCATCGGCGACTGCGGGGTGGCAACACGCTGGCGCTTTGACGGCCAGCGTTTTCGCCTGGCGCGCTACGCCGCAGAACCTGCCTGCGACGGCTGGCACGGGCCAGATGCCTGGCCCGTACTGTGGGTCACGCGTCAGGCGAATGCGCGCCTAACGCCCTGACACCTGGCGCGCTTTTTTCACCACGTTTTCAACGGTAAAGCCAAAGTAAGGGAATAGCTTTTCGGCAGGTGCCGACTCACCAAATCCCGTCATGCCAACCACGGCACCTTTAAGCCCGACATATTTGTACCAGTAGTCAGCAATACCGGCTTCCACAGCCACGCGGGCGCTAACGTCAGAGGGCAGCACGGCTTCCCGCCAGGCGTCGTCCTGGGCGTCGAACACGTCCGTTGACGGCAGTGATACCACCTGCACTTTTATCCCGTCTTGCGTGAGTTTATCCGCTGCCAGCACGGTAATTTCCATTTCAGAGCCGGTGGCAATCAAAATCACATCGGGCTTACCCTTACACGCTTTAAGTACGTAGCCGCCGCGCGCGATATCCTTAACCTGCTGCCCAGTCCTGTCCATCTGTGCCAGATTCTGGCGCGAGAGAATCAGTGCCGTCGGACCGTGATGGCGCTCTACGGCGGCTTTCCAGGCAACCGCCGCTTCTACCTGGTCGCACGGCCGCCAGGTGCTGAAGTTTGGCGTCAGGCGCAGGCTCGCCAGCTGTTCGACCGCCTGGTGCGTCGGGCCGTCCTCGCCAAGACCAATCGAGTCGTGGGTATAAACCATGATTTGCCGCGCTTTCATCAGCGCTGCCATGCGCGCCGCGTTGCGGGCATATTCCACAAACATCAGGAAGGTCGCGGTGTAGGGCACAAAGCCGCCGTGATGGGCGATACCGTTGGCAATAGCCGTCATGCCAAACTCGCGTACGCCGTAGTGGATATAATTCCCGCCGATATCTTCTTTCAGTGACGTTGACCCCGACCAGAGCGTCAGGTTACTGGGGGCGAGGTCGGCCGAGCCGCCGAGCAATTCTGGCAATATGGGGCCGATCTTATTGAGCACATTCTGGGATGCCTTGCGGGTGGCGATTTTGGCCGGATTTTCCTGCAACGTTGTCACCAGTTGTGCTGTGGTGTCTTCCCAGTCTGGCGGCAGCTCGCCACGCAGTCGGCGCGTAAACTCAGCCGCCAGTTCCGGGTGTGCCTGCTGATACGCGGCGAATTTACTGTTCCAGTCGGATTCGGACTTCTCGCCTTTTGCGCGCGCATCCCAGCCCTGGTAAATGTCCTTCGGGATAACAAACGGCGGTTCATTCCAGCCAAGCTGTTTACGCGCCAGCGCGACTTCTTCTGCACCCAGCGGCGAGCCGTGCGCTTGCTCTTTGCCTGCTTTGTTGGGGGAACCAAAGCCAATCACGGTGCGGCAGATAATCAGCGACGGTTTATCTTTCACACTTTGCGCTTCTTCAATGGTGCGCTTAATCGCCTGCGGATCGTGACCATCAATCTCGTGCACGACGTGCCAGTGATAGGCCTCAAAGCGCTTTGCCGTATCGTCGGTAAACCAGCCGTCGGTTTCGCCATCAATCGAAATACCGTTGTGGTCATAAAAACCAATCAGCTTGCCGAGTCCGAGCGTACCGGCAAGTGAACAGGCTTCGTGTGAGATGCCCTCCATCAGGCAGCCGTCACCCATAAACACCCAGGTATAGTGATTGACAATATCGTGGCCTGGTTGGTTGAACTGTGCGCCCAGCGTGCGTTCGGCAATCGCCAGTCCCACTGCGTTGGCAAGCCCCTGGCCAAGCGGCCCGGTGGTGGTTTCCACGCCAGGCGTGTAGCCAATTTCCGGGTGCCCGGGCGTTTTCGAGTGCAGCTGGCGGAAGTTTTTCAATTCCTCCAGCGAGAGATCGTAGCCGGTGAGATGCAGCAGGCTGTAGAGCAGCATCGAGGCATGGCCGTTGGAGAGGACGAACCGGTCGCGGTCATACCAGGTTGGGTTAATCGGGTTGTGCTTAAGAAAGTCGTTCCACAGTACTTCAGCGATATCCGCCATTCCCATCGGTGCACCGGGGTGCCCGGAGTTAGCTTTCTGAACCGCGTCCATACTCAGGGCGCGAATCGCATTGGCAAGAGCCTGACGAGTCATAGTGTGCTCCGTGTCGGGTTAAAGGCGGGCGGCGAGCAGGTCTTCGAGCTTGCGCTGATCGACGGCGAACAGACGAATACCGTCGGTGAGTTTCTCAACGGCCATCGGATCCAGGTTGTGCTCCCAGCGGAACTCGGCTTCGCTCATTGGCTCCGGGCGGTTGTATTTGTGCGGTGTCGGGATGAGCTTGCGTACTACCGGCTGCTCACTTTTTTGCAGTTCTTCAAGCAGGTTAGGGGAGATAGTCAGGCGGTCACAGCCTGCCAGCGCCAGAATTTGCTCGGTGCGGCGAAAGCTCGCCCCCATAACAATGGTTTCGTAATTGTGCTGTTTGTAATAGTCGTAAATGTTGCGCACCGATTTAACGCCCGGATCTTCTTCCACCACATACGGGTCCATTGGCTGGCGGCTGTTGTACCAGTCGTATATACGGCCAACGAACGGTGAAATCAGGAACACGCCCGCTTCGGCGCAGGCGCGGGCCTGGGCAAAGGAGAAAAGCAGCGTCAGGTTGCAGTGAATGCCCTCTTTTTCCAGTTCATGGGCGGCACGGATGCCTTCCCAGGTGGAGGCGAGCTTTATCAGAATGCGTGATGTATCAATGCCTTGCTCCTGATACAGCGCGACCAGATGGCGCGCTTTGGCAATGCTTTTGTCTTTATCGTAGGACAGACGGGCATCCACCTCGGTGGAGACGCGCCCGGGGATGCTTTTCAGGATCTCGGCCCCGAAATTCACCGCCAGCTTGTCGCAGGCACTGATGACCTGCTGTTCACGCTTGTCGCTGCTCTTGCGCGCATATTCCAGCGCATCTTCGATTAACCGGTCATAGTTTTTAAGTCCTGCGGCCTTGAGCAGCAGAGAGGGATTGGTGGTGGCATCTTCTGGCTGATAGTGGCGAATGGATTCAATGTCACCGCTGTCGGCCACGACCGTGGTGAACTGCTTAATGGCTTCAAGTTGGTTCATGTATGCGACTCCATGATTATCAGTGATTTATGTTGCGTCCCGGCGCGCCCTCTGGCGGAAAAGTTTGAGATGCATAACAAAAAAGCATAGCAGACGGGTGTGGCATTGCAGTTTTGGTTCTGTAACATGTTGTCTAAAAATTTCTAACACTTTCTGGCGCGTAATGGTGAGAGTATGGCGCTGTTCAAAGTTTACAAACCGGGGAGAGGAGATACTTAACGGTCCTTAACCCTGCATATGTTCAGAACAAAAACACAGGTACAACACGATGGATGAGCAGTTAAAACAGAGCGCCCTCGATTTTCACGAATTTCCTGTCCCTGGCAAAATTCAGGTTTCGCCAACGAAGCCGCTGGCGACCCAGCGCGACCTGGCGCTGGCCTATTCGCCTGGCGTGGCAGCCCCCTGTCTGGAAATAGCCGCCGATCCGCTGGCCGCCCACAAGTACACCGCGCGCGGTAACCTGGTGGCGGTGGTATCCAACGGTACAGCGGTGCTGGGGCTTGGCAATATTGGCGCGCTTGCCGGTAAGCCGGTGATGGAAGGCAAGGGCGTACTGTTTAAAAAGTTCGCCGGGATTGACGTATTTGACATTGAAGTCGATGAGACTGACCCGGATAAGCTTATTGATGTGGTGGCGGCGCTGGAGCCGACCTTCGGTGGTATCAACCTTGAGGATATCAAGGCGCCGGAGTGCTTCTACATTGAGCAGAAACTGCGCGAGCGTATGAACATTCCGGTGTTCCATGACGACCAGCACGGCACCGCCATTATCTGTACTGCGGCGGTACTGAACGGCTTGCGCGTGGTGAAAAAGAACATCTCCGACGTGCGTCTTGTGGTGTCCGGTGCAGGGGCATCTGCCATTGCCTGTATGAACCTGCTGGTGGCGCTCGGCATGCAGAAGCACAACATTGTGGTCTGCGACTCGCGCGGCGTTATCTATAAAGGCCGTGAAGAGAACATGGCAGAAACCAAAGCGGCCTATGCGGTGGACGACGACGGCAGACGTAGCCTCGAAGAGGTGATTGCCGGTGCGGATATTTTCCTCGGCTGTTCAGGTCCGGGCGTGATGAAGCCGGAAATGGTCGAGAAAATGGCTGCCTCGCCGCTGATTCTGGCGCTGGCCAACCCTGAGCCAGAAATTCTGCCGCCGCTGGCAAAAGCGGTACGCCCGGATGCTATTATCTGTACCGGTCGTTCGGACTTCCCAAATCAGGTCAACAACGTACTGTGCTTCCCGTTTATCTTCCGCGGTGCGCTGGACGTGGGTGCGACGGCAATTAACGAAGAGATGAAGCTGGCGGCGGTGCATGCCATTGCTGAACTGGCGCTCGCTGAGCAAAGCGAAGTGGTGGCGTCGGCCTACGGTGACCAGGAACTGTCGTTTGGTCCGGAATACCTGATTCCCAAGCCGTTTGACCCACGTCTGATTGTTAAAATTGCACCCGCTGTGGCAAAAGCCGCAATGGATTCTGGCGTGGCGACGCGCCCGATTGAAGACTTCAACGCCTACCAGGAAAAGCTGGAGGAGTTTGTCTATAAAACCAACCTGTTTATGAAGCCCATCTTCTCGCTGGCGCGCAAAGATCCTAAACGCGTGGTGCTGGCAGAAGGGGAAGATAGCCGCGTGCTACACGCCACCCAGGAACTGGTGACTTTAGGGCTGGCGAAACCAATTCTGATTGGTCGCCCGAGCGTGATTGAAATGCGCATCCAGAAGCTGGGTCTGCAAATTCAACCTGGCCGCGACTTTGAGATTGTGAACAACGAATCCGACCCGCGCTACAAAGAGTACTGGAGCGAGTACTACGACATCATGAAGCGCCGTGGCGTAACCCAGGAGCAGGCGCAGCGCGCGGTACTGAGCAATACCACCGTGATTGGTGCCATCATGGTACACCGCGGCGAAGCGGACGCGCTGATTTGCGGCACCATCGGTGAGTATCACGAGCACTTCTCAGTGGTGGAAAAACTGTTTGGCTACCGCGAGGGCGTGCAAGCGGCCGGTGCCATGAACGCGCTGCTGCTGCCAAGCGGCAACACCTTCATTGCCGACACTTACGTAAATGCCGACCCAACGCCAGAACAGTTGACCGAAATCGTTCTGATGGCGGCAGAAACCGTGCGCCGCTTTGGTATTGAGCCGAAGGTGGCGCTGCTGTCGCACTCCAACTACGGCTCATCGGACGCGTCAGGCGCGCTGAAGATGCGCGAGACGCTGGCGCTGGTGCGCGAACGCGCGCCGGATCTGATGGTGGACGGTGAAATGCACGGTGACGCGGCGCTGGTTGAAAGCATCCGCAATGACCGCATGCCGGACAGCCCGCTCAAAGGCTCGGCCAATATTCTTATTATGCCGAACATGGAAGCGGCGCGTATCAGCTATAACCTGCTGCGCGTTTCCAGCTCCGAAGGGGTAACGGTGGGGCCGGTGCTGATGGGCGTGGCGAAGCCGGTGCACATTCTGACCTCCATCTCTTCCGTGCGCCGCATTGTGAATATGGTGGCGCTGGCGGTAGTCGAAGCCCAGACCGGTGTGCTGTAAACGCTAAAGAGCGGGCGGCATGCGTCGTTCTGGTAAAACATGGCGGGGGCTTAAGCCCCCGCCATGCGTTTAACAATGTAGAAGGGACGCTGTTAACGTTTTCGCTCAGGTGTAGGTAGCGTGATTATTTCCAGTCGTACTCAACGGCCAGCGCGTTCACGTCCTGCATGGTTTCCATTTGCAGTGCAAGGAACTCTTTGCCAAGCGCTTCAAGCTCTTGTTTATCGCTGTCGCTGACGTTTTCCTGCCCGGCCAGCTCTGCCATTTTTATCGCCAGTTTATTGGCATCGACCATTTTGACCCGCAGCGCCTGACCTTCTTCGCTTTTAAGCTTCAGCGCCAGTAATTGACGGTTGGCGCTTTCCTGCAATTTACGCGACTTAGCCAGCGTCTCCTGCAACATGCCCTGTTCGTCTTTGTCGTTAAACCACTGCACGTTCTCACGCAGTTTATTCACTTCCGCTTCGTTGTTATTGATGATTTCGCCCATTGCGCTGAGATCGGTTTTGATATCTTCGCCGTTGCCGGTAGACAGCGGGGCGGGGGCTTGTGTGGCGGGCGCAGTCGGCTGGCTTGAGGTCGCCGTGGCGCTGGCGGCATTGCCGGGCGCTTCAGAGGTGGCCTTATCACTGTTGTCGCAGCCGCTCAGAAATAGCGCCAGAACAGCGGTAATGAAAAGGGGATATTTAGTCATTGGTGTTCCCTTCAGGTTGTTCATTCCATTCAGGAAGTAGTATATCTGCACTTCATGTTGCACGAACAGAGGGACAACAAAGCGAAAAATGCGTGTTATTAATGCTGCGATATTTAATCTCGCGAAAATGGGTGAATATAAAATAGAGAAAGAAAAATGCGGGAATTTTTGGGAAATGCTCTGAAATAAATAAAAATGATTTTAAGGAAACAGGCCGCCAAAAGTGACGTTGAGCGGCCAGAGTGCAGCGGGTGGTGGCTATACCCAGTCGCGCACTTTGATAAACTGCGCGAGCTGTGCTTCCGGGCTACCTGGCTGCGGCTGGTAATCATATTCCCAGCGCACCTGTGGCGGCATGGACATCAAAATTGATTCAGTGCGCCCGCCGGTTTGTAGCCCAAACAGCGTCCCTCTGTCCCACACCAGATTAAACTCCACATAGCGGCCACGACGATAAAGCTGAAAATTGCGCTCACGTTCGCCCCAGGGTAGAGCGCGGCGGCGCTCGACAATAGGGACATAGGCATCCAGATAGCCCTGACCCACGGCCTGCATAAAGCCAAAAGCGTGTTCAAAATCGGGAGTATTCAGATCGTCATAAAACAGGCCGCCAATGCCGCGCTGCTCGTCGCGGTGCTTCAGATAAAAGTAATCGTCACACCACTTCTTATAGCGTGGGTACACCTCGTCACCAAAAGGCAGACACAAATCGCGCGCGGTACGGTGCCAGTGCTCGGCGTCTTCGCTAAAGCCGTAATACGGCGTCAGATCGAAACCACCGCCAAACCACCATACCGGCTCGGCCCCCGGTTTTTCAGCGATGAAAAAGCGCACGTTGGCGTGGCTGGTGGGCACATACGGGTTAAGCGGGTGCACGACCAGCGAAACGCCGAGCGCTTCAAAGCTGCGGCCTGCCAGTTCCGGGCGATGCGCGGTGGCAGACGCTGGCATGGCAGCGCCGTGTACGTGTGAAAAATTAACGCCAGCCTGCTCAAACAGCGTGCCCGTCAGCACGCGGCTGCGTCCACCGCCGCCGCCTTCGCGTGTCCAGCTGTCTTCACGAAACGGTGCGCCATCAAGCGCACTCAACGCCTGGCAAATCGTATCCTGCAAACTGAGCAGGAAGGATTTCACGGCCTGAATATCGGGTTTCATCGTGGTTAGCCCCGTTTTGAGTGAGCTTTCTGGGTATCAAACCAGCTGAAGTAGCTGATAACCCCTGCGGCAATGGCGTGAGCGATTTTCTGGCGAAACGCCGTGGTGCCAAGCAGACGCTCTTCTTCCGGGTTAGTGATAAACGACGTTTCAACCAGCACCGACGGCACCGACGGCGACTTAAGCACCACAAACGCCGCCTGCTCGGTGTTTTTACTGTGCAGGCGGTGAACGGTACGGATTTGCTTAAGGATGTGCGAGCCCAGGGTCAGGCTGTTTTTAATGGTGTCAGTCTGCACCAGATCGAACAGCACCTGTTGCAGATAATGGTCGCGGTTTTTTACTTTGCTGCCTGCCACGTCGTCTGCGGCGTTCTCTTTTTCAGAGAGATATTTTGCCATTGCGCTACTGGCACCGCGGTTAGAGAGGGCAAATGCAGACGCGCCAGCGGCAGACGGGTTAGTAAAACCGTCGGCGTGAATGGACATAAACAGGTCAGCGCCGTGCTTATGGGCAATCTCCACGCGGTCGTAAAGGGGGATAAATTCGTCGCTGTCGCGCGTCAGGCGGGCGTCATAGCCTTTCTGGCGCAAAATGGTGCGTACGTTTTTGGCTATTGCCAGCACAACGTGTTTTTCTTTTGAGCCATTACTGCCGATGGCGCCGGTATCAATACCGCCGTGACCCGGATCAAGCACAATGACCCGGCGGCCACTGTTTTTTTTCGGTTTACTGTGGCCGTTGCTGGTCTTCAGCGCGGGGCTTTCCTGGCGGGCGTAAGCGTTATTCAGCCCGGCAAACGTCAGCGCAGCCAGGCCGGTGAGCAGAAACTGGCGGCGCGATGCGAAGGGTTTCAGTGTTTTTATCTTACTCATACGGCCCTGTTATTTATCTGAGACTTCCCTTTAACGACATAGCGCCAGCTGCTGACCGGATGCAGGCAAACGGTGCGTAATGTTTTTGGTCATGCGGCGCTAAGAACGGGGAGTTATCTTACAGTCTGGAGTTATAGCGTAACATTCTCCGCGAAACGACCTGATTTTAACGGCAAATGTTTTGCTTTTTATTTCAGGGCGCGGCAGCCATGTATTATGCCACTATTATGCGTGAAGTAAGTTAAGATATGGGCTATTTTTCCAGTAACTACCATAATTACTATTTTGGCGTCTTAAGGCAGGCAACCCTATGGAAATACGCATCTTTCGTCAGGATGATTTTGAAGAAGTGATCACGCTCTGGGAGCGCTGCGATTTGCTGCGCCCGTGGAACGATCCTGAAATGGATATTGAACGCAAAATGAATCACTCGCCTGAGCTGTTCCTGGTTGCTGAAGTCGGCGGTGAAATCGTCGGTTCTATTATGGGCGGTTACGATGGTCATCGCGGCTCGGCCTATTACCTTGGCGTGCACCCTGAGTTTCGCGGGCGCGGGATTGCGAATGCCATGTTAAGCCGGCTGGAGAAAAAGCTTATTGCCCGCGGCTGCCCCAAAATTCAGATTATGGTGCGCGAAGATAACGATGTTGTGCTCGGCATGTATGAGCGTCTTGGCTACGAACACCAGGACGTGGTGAGCCTGGGCCGACGCCTGATTGAAGACGACGAATATTAAAAAAAGCGCCAGGCAACAGTGCCTGGCGCAAAAGGGACGAACGGGAAAACAAATGTCAGTATCAGGGCTTAGTGATGCGTTTTACGTCGATTTCTACTGAATTCCAGTCTTTATCCACTTCACCTTCAAGACGGACCTTGTCCTGAGGATTAACCGTCAGGCCACGCCAGTCTTTATCATCAATCTCTACATTAATGGTGCCGCTGCGGTCGCGAAACTCATACAACTCATCGCCTACTTTACGCACGAGATTGCCTTCCAGTACCACCCAGCTGTCGTCGCGCATGCTTTTGGCTTGCTCAACGGTGGTTGTGGCCACATCAGGCCCGTTAAAACCGCCTTGTTGCTGGCTAGTGGTGGTGCCTGCCGGGCCATTGAAGCCGCCATTTTGCGCCAGGGCCGGGGCTGCGGTGATTGCTGCGGTAGTCAGTAGAAGCGCCAGGATATGTTTTTTCATTGTTAATCTCCGTACCTAGAATAGTTGCATAGCTGGTGTGTGTAACCTTTACAATGCCATACTCTGCTCCCTCATTCTTACGGCAACCTTAACAATTAATGTGTTATCCCTCGAATTATGATGATAATGGCCACCTGAAGCTGCCGTGGCTGTTCTGGCTGGTGCTGGTGCTGCAAGCGCGGACCTGGGTGCTGCTGGTGGTTGCGGGCGCGTCGCGCGAGCAGGGTGAGGCAATATTGTCGCTGTTTTATCCCGACCGGCAGGCGTTCTGGTTGGGGTTGTGCGCAGGCCTGCCTGCAGCCGCGGCGTTTTTACTCAGCGGCCGACGCCAGCATTTCCCGCGGCTGTGGCGGGCATGGCAATATGTGCTTATCGTGGCACAATTGGCGCTACTGATCTGGCAGTTAACACTCGTGTTACAGAACGAAACGAGCGGTATCGTTGCGATGTTGCTGATAGTGCTGGATCTTTTCGCCCTTGGGTGGCTGGCAACGAGCCGCTATCTACGGGCCTGTTTTTCCACGGGGCAGGACTGAGGCAACACTTTTTGCGCCGCAGGGACTTTACTGCTCAAGATGATGAAAAGGACAGATTAATGAAAGTGATGCATCTGGTTTTCGCGGGCGGCATGGTGGTGCTGCTCAGTGGGTGTTCCACCCTGTCGCGCATGGCGCCATGGAACTGGTTTGGCTCCCCGGTCACGGTAAGCGAGCAGGGCGTTGGCGGTGTGACGGGGGAGACGGCAATGGATGAAGCGGCCATTGCCGAGGGGCTCAATGGTGATTACCGGTTGGTACGTGGCATGCGCATTGTCGCAGGCCAGCCGGCGAGCTATTACGAAGCCTTCAAAGACGATAAAACGGCACTGCTGTTTAACGGCGAGAACGGCAAGGTCAGCCGCATTGAGGTGCTGGATAAGGACATAGAAACCGACAGCGGAGTGAAAATCGGCACGCCGTTTAGCGAGCTTTACAGCAAAGCCTTTGGTGCCTGCCAGCCCGGTGTTGGGCTGGATGCGCAGATAGTGGAATGTAAAGCGCCACAGAGTAATCATCTTAACTACCAGTTCAGCGGCGACTGGCGTGGGCCAGAAGGTCTTATCCCACCAGACGACACATTAAAGAACTGGACGCTTACCAAAATTGTCTGGCACCGGTAAAATCCTCGCGCATTTTTGCGCCGCCGCAAAGCAGCGGCGCGATAAGTCCATACAATAACCCCCCAGTTACGCCACCGCCGGTGGCTTTTTGTTCGTCAGGAGGAGTCATGTCCCGGGTGCAGAGTGGCATTTTGCCAGAACATTGTCGTGCCGCCATTTGGCTTGAGGCACGTTTTCAGGGCGATATAGCCGCGCTTAAGCAAGGTTGTAAAACATTTATCCAGCAGCTGGACGCCCTGCAACAGCAATTTCCCGATGCGCGTGTTGGTGCAACGGTGGCGTTTGGCCACGACCTGTGGCGTGATTTAAGCGGCGCTCAAGGGGCAGAAGAACTGAAGAACTTCACCCCGCTCGGTAAAGGGCTGGCCCCGGCCACGCAGCATGATGTGATGATTCATATCCTCTCCTGGCGCCATGATGTGAACTTCAGCGCAGCCCAGGCCGCACTGGCAGCGTTTGGCGATACGCTCAAGATTGAAGACGAAGTGCACGGTTTCCGCTGGGTTGAAGAGCGCGATCTCAGCGGCTTTGTGGATGGCACCGAAAACCCAACCGGCGAAGCATTGCGCCGCAGCGTGGCGGTTATCAACGGTGGTGTGGATGACGGCGGCAGCTATGTGCTGACCCAGCGCTGGGAACATAACCTGGCGCAGTTCAACCGCTTTAGCGTGTCTGAACAAGAGAAAATCATCGGGCGCACTAAAGTGGCCAACGAAGAGCTCGAAGGTGAGGAACGTCTGGATATTTCGCACCTCGGGCGTGTGGATCTGAAAGAAAATGGCGCGGGTCTGAAGATTGTGCGCCAGAGCCTGCCCTACGGCACCGCCAGCGGTACCCACGGCCTGTACTTCATTGCCTACTGCGCCCGCCTGCATAACATTGAGCAGCAGCTTCTGAGCATGTTTGGCGAGCTTGATGGCAAGCGTGATGCCATGCTGCGCTTCACCAAACCGGTGACCGGCGCGTACTGGTTTGCTCCCTCCCTCGATACCCTGCTTTCGCTGTAATTCCGCCTGCCGCCCGCGCATTTTTCTGCGCTGGCGGCCTTATATTCTTTTGCGCTTGTAAATCACCAAACGGTATATAAAAGCGTTACTGTTTTACTACTCGTTATAAATAAACTGATAACCGTAATTTCGGTTTTTGGCGTTATGTTTATAAGGGTGGGAAATGGCCGCTACATCAGTCAACTATGTAAGGAACGCGCTTGCTGCTACGCTGCTGCTGGTAGGGCAGGCTCAGGCAACCGAGCTACTCAATAGCTCCTATGATGTCTCGCGCGAGCTTTTTAGCGCGCTGAATCCGCCTTTTGAACAGCAGTGGGCGCAGGAAAACGGCGGCGATAAACTCACCATTAAGCAATCTCACGGTGGTTCGTCAAAACAGGCACTGTCCATTTTGCAGGGCCTGAAAGCGGATGTTGTCACCTATAACCAGGTGACCGACGTGCAGATCCTGCACGATCGCGGCAAACTCGTTGCCGCCGACTGGCAAAACCGCCTGCCAAATCACAGCTCACCGTTCTATTCCACCATGGCGTTCCTGGTGCGTAAGGGGAACCCAAAGAATATTCACGACTGGAGCGATCTTGTGCGCTCTGATGTAAAACTCATTTTCCCTAACCCGAAAACCTCCGGTAACGCCCGCTATACGTATCTTGCCGCGTGGGGCGCTGCCGATAAAGCCGACGGTGGCGATAAGGCCAAAACCGAGCAATACATGACACGCTTTTTGAAAAACGTTGAGGTGTTTGACACCGGCGGGCGTGGGGCGACCACAAGCTTTGTTGAGCGTGGCTTGGGCGATGTGCTGATTAGCTTTGAGTCTGAGGTGAATACCATTCGCAATCAGTATGCAAAAGACGGCTACGAAGTGGTGGTGCCAAAGGTGAATATTCTCGCCGAATTTCCGGTGGCCTGGGTGGATAAAAACGTGAAAGCCAACGGCACGGAAAAGGCGGCGAAAGCCTACCTGAACTATCTCTACAGTCCGCAGGCGCAGGAAATTATCACCAATTATTACTACCGGGTGAACAACCCGCAACTGATGGACAAGCTCAAAGACCGCTTCCCGCAGACTGAACTGTTTCGCGTCGAAAAACAGTTCGGTAGCTGGCCTGAGGTGATGAAAACGCACTTCAACAGCGGCGGTGAGCTGGACAAACTGCTGGCAGCGGGGCGCAGTTAATGTTTGCTGCCTCGTCACGCCGCGTGCTGCCAGGCTTCACGCTAAGCCTGGGCACCAGTCTGTTGTTTGTGTGCCTGATCCTGCTGTTGCCACTCAGCGCGCTGGTGATGCAGCTTGCGCAAATGAGCTGGGCGCAGTACTGGGAGGTGATTACCAACCCGCAGGTCGTGGCCGCCTATAAGGTAACGCTCTTGTCTGCGGCGGTGGCCTCCATTTTTAACGGCTTTTTCGGCATGCTGATGGCCTGGGTGCTGACTCGCTATCAGTTTCCAGGCCGCAGCCTGCTGGATGCGCTGATGGATTTACCGTTTGCCCTGCCGACGGCGGTGGCGGGTCTGACGCTGGCGTCGCTGTTTTCCGTTAACGGCATCTACGGGCAGTGGCTGGCGCACCTGGATATCAAAGTGACTTACACCTGGCTTGGCATTGCAGTCGCGATGGCCTTCACCAGCATTCCGTTTGTGGTGCGTACCGTGCAGCCGGTGCTTGAAGAGCTGGGGCCAGAGTATGAAGAGGCGGCGCAGACGCTCGGTGCCAGCCGCTGGCAGAGCTTTCGCCGCGTGGTGTTACCGGAACTGTCTCCGGCGCTGACAGCCGGTGTGGCGCTGTCGTTTACCCGCAGCCTTGGTGAGTTTGGCGCGGTTATCTTTATTGCCGGTAACATTGCCTGGAAGACAGAAGTGACTTCACTGATGATTTTCATTCGCCTGCAAGAGTTTGACTACCCGGCGGCGAGTGCGGTGGCGTCGGTTATCCTTGCCGCCTCGCTGCTGTTGCTGTTTAGCATTAACACGTTGCAAAGCCGCTTTGGGCACCGCCTGGGGGGACACTGATGTCTTACGTAACACAACTGCATGGTGCAAAGCCGGGCGTGAACTGGGGCAAATGGGTGCTGATTGGCACAGGCGTGGTGATTTCTTTCCTGCTGCTGGTTGTACCGATGATTTACATCTTCGCGCAGGCTTTTTCCAAAGGCCTGATGCCGGTCCTGCAAAACCTGGCAGACCCGGACATGCTGCACGCCATCTGGCTTACCGTGTTAATCGCGCTGATTGCTGTGCCGGTAAACCTGGTGTTTGGCATCCTGCTTGCCTGGTTGGTGACGCGCTTTAACTTTCCCGGTCGCCAGCTGCTGTTGACGCTGCTGGATATTCCGTTTGCCGTCTCACCGGTGGTTGCCGGTCTTATTTATTTGCTGTTTTACGGCAGCAACGGTCCGCTTGGCGGCTGGCTGGATGAGCATAACCTTCAGGTGATGTTCTCCTGGCCTGGCATGGTGCTGGTTACCGTGTTTGTCACCTGTCCGTTTGTGGTGCGCGAGCTGGTGCCGGTGATGATGAGCCAGGGCAGCCAGGAAGATGAGGCGGCGATCTTGCTCGGTGCCTCCGGCTGGCAGATGTTTCGCCGTGTCACCTTGCCAAACATCCGCTGGGCGCTGCTGTACGGCGTAGTACTGACCAACGCCCGCGCAATTGGTGAGTTTGGCGCGGTTTCGGTGGTTTCAGGCTCGATTCGCGGCGAGACGCTGTCTCTGCCGCTGCAAATTGAATTGCTGGAGCAGGATTACAACAGTGTAGGGTCGTTTACCGCCGCGGCGCTGCTGACCCTGATGGCAATTCTGACGTTGTTTTTAAAGAGTGCATTGCAGTGGCGCCTGAATAACCAGGAAAAGCGCCTGCAGCAGGAGGGGAATAATGAGCATTGAGATAAGCAATATTAAAAAATCTTTTGGCCGCACGCAGGTGCTGAACGATATCTCACTGGACATTCCTTCCGGCCAGATGGTGGCGCTACTGGGGCCGTCTGGCTCCGGCAAAACCACGCTGCTGCGCATTATTGCCGGGCTGGAAAGCCAGAGCAGCGGGCGCATTAGCTTTCACGGCACCGATGTAAGCCGCCTGCACGCGCGCGAACGGCGCGTGGGCTTTGTGTTCCAGCACTATGCGCTGTTTCGCCACATGACGGTGTTCGACAACATTGCGTTTGGCCTGACGGTACTGCCGCGGCGCGAGCGCCCGAATGCGGCCGCTATCCGCCAGAAAGTGACAAAGCTTCTGGAGATGGTGCAACTGTCGCACCTGGCTGAGCGCTTCCCGGCGCAGCTATCCGGCGGCCAGAAGCAGCGCGTGGCGTTAGCGCGTGCGCTGGCGGTAGAGCCGCAGATTTTGCTGCTGGATGAGCCGTTTGGTGCGCTGGATGCCCAGGTGCGTAAAGAACTGCGGCGCTGGCTGCGCGAGCTGCATGAGGAACTGAAGTTTACCAGCGTGTTCGTGACGCATGACCAGGAAGAGGCGATGGAGGTCGCTAACCGGGTGGTGGTGATGAGCCAGGGCAATATTGAACAGGCAGACGTGCCGGAACAGGTCTGGCGTGAACCGGCCACCCGTTTTGTGCTGGAGTTTCTCGGCGAGGTGAACTGTTTGCCAGGTACTATTCACGGCGGTCAGTTCCAGGTTGGCGCACACCGCTGGCCGCTTGGCTTTACGCCGTCATGGCAGGGTGAGGTGGATTTGTTCCTGCGCCCGTGGGAAGTGGATGTCAGCCGCCGTACCAGCCTTGATTCGCCGCTGCCGGTGCAGGTACTGGAAGTCAGTCCGCGCGGCCACTTTATGCAGCTGGTGGTTCAGCCGCTGGGCTGGAGTTCTGAGCCGCTGACGGTGGTACTGCGCGATGAGCGCGTGCCGCAGCGCGGTGAACGCCTGTTTGTTGGCCTGCAAAATGCGCGCATTTACCACGGCCAGGAGCGCATTCAGAGCCAGCCGCTAGCGCAGAGCGCCTGAAAGAAAGCCGGGAAAGGCGCTTGCCGAGTCCCGGATGTTTGATTATTTTGACGGAAGGTTTCGCCATCTTCCTGAGAACAAGCGGCCGGAGGGCCGCTTTTTTCATGCATGGACACACACACGTGAGCACATTAGAAAGCACTATTGGCAATACACCGCTGGTTCGTTTACAGCGTATGGCACCGCACAACGGCAGTGAAATCTGGGTCAAGCTGGAAGGGAATAATCCGGCGGGTTCTGTGAAGGACAGGGCCGCGCTGTTTATGATTAACCAGGCTGAGGCGCGCGGTGAAATCGCGCCTGGTGACGTGCTGATTGAGGCAACCAGCGGCAATACTGGCATTGCGCTGGCAATGATAGCCGCGCTTAAAGGCTACCGCATGAAGCTGGTGATGCCGGACAACATGAGCCTTGAGCGCCGTGCGGCAATGCAGGCCTACGGCGCAGAGCTGATTCTGGTCACTAAAGAGCAGGGAATGGAAGGCGCACGCACTCTGGCACAAGAGATGGCCGAGCGCGGTGAAGGTAAAGTGCTGGACCAGTTTAACAACCCGGATAATCCGCTGGCCCATTACCGCACCACCGGCCCGGAAATCTGGCAGCAGACGGCAGGGCGCATCAGCCATTTTGTCTCCAGCATGGGGACAACAGGGACTATCACCGGCACGTCACGCTTTATGCGCGAGCAGGATAAACCGGTCACGATTGTGGGCTTACAACCGCAGGAAGGCAGCAGCATTCCCGGTATTCGCCGCTGGCCGCAGGAGTGGATGCCCGGGATTTTTGATGCCTCATTAGTCGACGAGGTGCTGGATATCTCGCAGGATGACGCGGAAAACACCATGCGTATGCTGGCACGCCAGGAGGGGATTTTCTGCGGAGTCAGTTCCGGCGGTGCGGTTGCCGGGGCGCTGAGGGTGGCCCAGGCGAATCCCGGCGCCGTGGTGGTGGCCATTATTTGCGATCGCGGTGACCGTTATTTATCAACAGGCGTGTTTGGTGAAGAGAGTTTTGCTCAGGGCGCGGGGATTTAATGGCGAAAGATGGTCGTTAATTTGAGCGCGCCTGTATGCGTTAAGCCGGTCGCATCCACCTTGTGGGCATTAAGAGAAGCCGCGATTGTTTTAACGTGTTAAGTTCAGAGGCATACTCTGCCCGGCTTTTATTATGTGATGGTAAACAGCTATTGTCGCTGTGAGGTGAAAGCGCATAAGACGCCTTTCCGTTGATCAGGGATTGATTTTATAACAGGATGGACCCAATGCCCGGTGTGAAAGGAAAAGGAACGTCTCGCAGAATTGCCGTAAAAGTGTGTTTTCTTTTAACGGTTATCATATTGCTGGTCGTTGTATTTTTAGCAGGAGCTAATAAGGCGGTAGTGGATTCCTCTGCTTCACGCCTTTATCCCGATGCCGGGACGGCGGTTTACGCTGAGGCAGGCGTAGTGCCAGGCACCCGGCCCGGCGGTTTTTATTTTCGCAACCGGATTGAGACGGCGGCGTCACTCTATCATGCCGGCAAAGTGAAATGGTTAATCGTGAGCGGTGATAACCGTCGACACGATTACAATGAGCCGCAGGAGATGTACCGTGCGCTGGTAGCAAAAGGTGTTCCGGCGGAGGTTATCTATTGTGATTACGCGGGCTTTACCACACTTGATACTGTTTTGCGGGCAAGGGACATTTTCGCGCAAAATAAGATTATTATCATCTCGCAGAAGTTTCACAACCAGCGGGCCATTTATCTCGCGCTTAAAAATGGCATAGAGGCAACCGGCGTTAACGCAGCGGATGTTGCGCCTGAGAACCGCTATTGGGCGGGTCACATTCGGGAGTATGTCGCACGTGGTCGTGCCGTGTTGGATGCTACCGTGTTAAAACGTCAGCCTTATTTCGGTGGCGATAAAATTATTCCAGGTAAGACGCATGCGCCGGGATGTATGCCGTTTTCGGATGCGGTGGACCTGAAGAAAATGCAGGCACAATAGTAACCTCAGGAGCTGGACGGGCGTTATCGTACAACGCCGCCAGAATGCTGAGTCGGGATAATTCGGTGCACAGGCGGGCAAGATAGTCCCACGAAGAAAAGCGGGGTTTACGCCGGGCATGTAGTGCTACGGCAAGAAGGCATCGATGGTAAACACATGTTGTTAATACGCAGAAGTCCCGGTGAGGCGGGACTTCTGCGTTCAGGAAAAGGGCATGACGCCGCGTGGATTATTTCACTTTCGCGTCAGATTCAGCTATCAGGCGATGAAGAAACGGCGCTGCGTTTTCATCACCTTTACCGGGAATGCGCACAGTATACGGTTTGCCAGTAATGGATGATGATGACGCGACCTTATCAATAAACTGATCGGCGGTGTTAATACGGTTGCGGGTGTTTTTAAGCTTAAGGCGCAAGTGAGACACGGCTTCCTCACTGGTGTGCTCGCTGCCGTTGCGGATAAAGATGAGTCCCTGCTGCTCACTTAATGCCGTAAGCATGGCCTGTACACGGGCTTCTTCGTGGGCGCTAAGTTTGGCCCAGCTGGCAGGGGCGAGCATCAGCAGCGCAAGCAGTAGACCGGCAGTTTTTCTTATCTTCATGTTATTTCCTTATATCCCATGGTGTTTTTCGTCAGACAACACCCGTCGCTCGGAGTTGCAAGGCGCAGCGGTGCTAAATCCCCCGCTCAAGCTTGTTTGCTGCTTTTTCAAGCAGTACGTCGAGGCTGCTCAACGCAAGGCGGTTTTTCACCGGCTTACTGACGGACTCCAGCGTTTCGCCAGACGATTTACCCATGGTGTAAAGAGTCACTTTGCCCGGCTGGTGGTCGTAAATCACCAGCCCATCCACGCCGCTACCGTCGCGATACTCAAAATTGTTCAACACGGCTTGCGTGTCGCGTATTGCCGCTTTATCGCCCTCAACCGCGCGACGCAGCACTTCGGGCGATAGCCCGGCAGGAACGGTATAGATATACAACATCCCAACGCTGTTGATGCCGTCATTATTGCTGGCACAGAAAAAACAGTCGCTTGAGCGCGGTGCGGGCAGCGAGTCCAGATTACGCAGCTCAAGCGCAAGCCTGTACCCGTCCCGCAAGGGGGCAGGGGAAATATCCATAAAGACCAGCGAAAAAGGGCCTGGAGAGCCAGCCAGGGTAAGAGGGGAGAACAGAGCGAAAAGCAGCGCAGACAGGGTGCGATAAAGTCTGGTGGAGAGTGTCATGGTGAATTCCTTTTGACCATCTGGTACATAAACGCAGATATAAAAACGGCGCCCTCAGGCGCCGCTTTATAAACTCAGGTTCGCATTATTTTTTAATGCGGATAACCGGCGTTTCACCAACGGTAACGCTACCGGTGAGCTTGGTCAGCTCTTTGATTTCGTCCATATTGGAGATAACCACCGGCGTCAGCGTGGATTTGGCTTTTTCTTCCAGCAGCGGCAGGTCGAACTCAATGACCACGTCGCCTTTCTTCACGCGCTGGCCTTCTTCTGCGATACGCTTAAAGCCTTCGCCTTTGAGTTCAACGGTATCAATACCGAAGTGAACAAACAGCTCAATGCCGCTATCGGATTCGATAGAAAACGCATGGTTGGTTTCAAAAATTTTGCCGATGGTACCATCAACCGGAGCAACCATTTTGTCGCCAGTCGGTTTAATCGCGATACCATCACCAACGATTTTTTCAGCGAAGACTACATCCGGCACATCTTCGATATTCACGATTTCACCTGACAGCGGAGCAACGATTTCAATCGTGCCACTGTCGCTGTTGCCTTTATCACCGAACAGCTTACTAAATAACCCCATTAACCTTCTCTCCTAAGCAGTAATTTGGGCCGCATCTCGTGGATTAGCAGATTGTTTTTTCTTCAATGAACTTGTTAACCAGCGTCATTAACTCGTCCGTTGTCGGTTGAGCAAGAGCCTGCTCTGCTAACACCTTCGCATCTTCGAAGTTCGTGTTACGAATAATTTTCTTGATGCGCGGGATAGAAATGGCACTCATACTGAATTCATCCAGACCCATCCCCAGCAACAGAAGTGTAGCACGTTCATCTCCAGCAAGCTCACCGCACATACCGGTCCACTTACCTTCAGCATGAGATGCGTCGATAACTTGCTTAATGAGGGTCAGGACCGACGGTGACATCGGCTGGTAGAGATGCGAAATCATATCATTACCACGGTCAACTGCCAGCGTATACTGCGTTAAATCGTTGGTTCCGATGCTAAAGAAGTCCACTTCTTTAGCCAGGTGGCGGGCGATAGTGGCCGCCGCCGGGGTTTCTACCATCACGCCGATTTCAATGCTTTCGTCGAACGCCTTACCTTCTGCGCGCAGCTCGGCTTTGTAGCCTTCAATTGCCTGCTTCAGGGTACGGACTTCTTCAACGGAGATGATCATCGGGAACATGATGCGCAGTTTACCGAAAGCCGAGGCACGCAGGATGGCGCGTACCTGATCGCGTAGGATCTCTTTACGATCCATCGCGATACGCACAGCGCGCCAGCCCAGGAAAGGGTTCTCTTCTTTCGGGAAATTCATGTACGGCAGCTCTTTGTCGCCGCCAATGTCCATGGTACGCACGATAACAGCCTGTGAACCGCAGGCTTCTGCCACGGCTTTGTAAGCTTCAAACTGCTCGTTTTCTGTCGGCAGTGAGTCGCGGTCCATAAACAGAAATTCGGTGCGGTACAGGCCCACGCCTTCTGCGCCGTTGCGCTCTGCGCCGGCCACGTCACGTACGGTGCCGATGTTAGCGCAGACTTCTACCTGATGGCCGTCAAGGGTGATAGCCGGCAGGTCTTTAAGCTTAGCCAGTTCGGCTTTTTCTTCAGCTTCCTGAGTCTGAATCTTGCGCAGCGCCTCAATCTCGTCGTTGGTCGGGTTAACGTAAACTTTGTTGTTAACCGCATCGAGAATGAGATAGTCGTCGTTTTTCACCTGGCTTGTAATGCTGCCGGTGCCCACGATGGCAGGCAGTTCCAGGGAACGCGCCATAATTGAGGTGTGGGAGGTGCGCCCGCCAAGGTCGGTAATAAAACCCAGAACCTTGTTCAGGTTAAGCTGTGCTGTTTCAGATGGGGTCAGGTCAGCGGCAACCAGGATAACTTCGTCCTGGATGGAGCTAAGATCGATAATCGCCAGGCCGAGGATGTTGCGCAGCAGACGTTTGCCGATATCACGCACGTCAGCGGCGCGCTCTTTGAGGTACTCGTCGTCGAGTTCTTCAAGGGCGGTGGCCTGACCTTCGATAACTTCGTACGCTGCCGCGTCGGCAGTGACGTTTTTATCTTTAATCAGGGCTATGATTTCTTGCTCAAGCTCCTCATCTTCCAGCAACATAATGTGGCCTTCGAAGATAGCTTCTTTTTCTTCACCAAAGGTTTCCCCGGCTTTTACCTTAATGGCTTCGAGCTGGGTGGCGGCCTTTGCGCGACCGTCCAGGAAACGCTGGATTTCCTTTTCAACCTGGTCAGCAGAAATTTTTTTCCGGTCGATGACTACTTCATCTTCCTTCAGCAAAAGCGCTTTGCCGAAAGCGATACCCGGGGATGCTAAAATGCCTGAAATCATAACCCTACCTTACTTGTGACTGATATTAGTTCCGAACCCGGTAAAAAAGACTTACTCGAGCTCTGCCATCAGTTTTACCAGATGCTCAACAGCGTTCTGCTCATCTTCGCCTTCAGCAGAGATGGTGACAACGGTACCCTGAGTCAGACCCAGCGTCTGCAGTTTGAACAGGCTCTTAGCGCTGGCGCTTTTGCCGTTAGACGTCACGGTAATATCAGAAGTGAAGCCTTTAGCTTCTTTAACAAACTGAGCGGCAGGGCGAGTGTGCAGACCGTTCGGAGCGGTAATGGTTACTTCTTGCTGAAACATTATATTTCCCCAACTTATAGGTTTAGTGTTGTGGAACTAAAGTCTAGCCTGGAGGCTACACTTTAGCCTGTAATAGTTCGCTCTGGTGCCGACAAAGCGCGGTGTTATGCAGTCACTTACCTCGCCATTATGGCGCGAAAGTTGATGCAGTTAACGCTTCGTTCGTCGGTTATCATTATGCCGCGTAATTCACGCTGGCACCAAATCAGTAAATCGATTCAGCCCAAAGAGACAAAAAACGGCGATTAATTTCGCGCATCAAAATAATTAGCAGGTTAAATACCAGAGGGACCAGGGGTAAGCAATGCTGAGGTAGGTAAAATTTTGACTTGCACCACAAAAAAGCACCCTTACAGGTGCTTTTTTATGCGTTTTTGCAGAACTGGCATCACTGTTGCAATTCTTTCTCAGTGAAAAGATCGGCAAACAGTGCAGTGCTCAGATAGCGCTCACCGGAAGACGGAAGAATAACGACAATTGTCTTATTGGTAAAGGCTTCATCTTCCTGAAGTTTCAACGCGGCTGCAACGGCTGCACCGGAAGAGATACCGGCGAGAATGCCTTCTTCGTCCATCAGACGGCGGGCGGTGGAGATAGCTTCTTCGTTCGTGATAGCAACGACTTTATCGACCAGCTTCAGGTCGAGGTTGCCCGGAATGAAGCCTGCGCCAATCCCCTGGATTTTGTGCGGGCCAGGTTTGATTTCTTCGCCTGCCAGCGCCTGAGCAATAACCGGTGAGTCGGTCGGCTCAACGGCAACGGTGATGAGGTCTTTTTTGCCTTTGGTGTTTTTCAGATAGCGGCTTACGCCTGTCAGCGTACCGCCAGTGCCTACGCCAGAGATAAAGACATCAACCTGACCGTCGGTGTCTTCCCAGATTTCTGGGCCGGTGGTCTTTTCATGAATCTCCGGGTTTGCCGGATTGCTGAACTGCTGCAACAGGATATATTTTTGCGGATCGGTGGCAACAATCTCTTCTGCTTTCTGAATAGCGCCCTTCATGCCCTTAGCGCCTTCTGTCAGTACCAGATTAGCACCCAGCGCTTTGAGCAGCTTACGGCGCTCAATGCTCATGGTTTCAGGCATGGTCAGCGTCAGTTTGTAACCGCGGGCAGCGGCAACGTATGCCAGCGCAATCCCGGTGTTGCCGCTGGTTGGTTCAACCAGTTCAACGCCAGGTTTCAGTACGCCACGCTTTTCTGCATCCCAAATCATATTGGCGCCGATGCGGCACTTAACGCTGAAGCTTGGGTTACGGGATTCAATTTTCGCCAGAATTCGGCCGTTACCAATGCGGTTGAGCCGGACCAGCGGCGTGTGGCCGATAGTCAGAGAATTGTCTTCATAAATCTTGCTCATGGCCTTTCCTTAACTGTTTGAAATTTTGCACCTATCCAGCATACCCGCTCAGGATTTATGCGGAAGTAAGTAATTAGCATATCGTTATGCTGGAGTGAAATAATGCCTCTCAGTATGGAATAAGGCGGGGCATTACGCACCCGCCTCACAGCTGTTAGCGCCAGCTGGCGTGCTGATTACGATAACAGTCCACCCACATCGCAGTTGCGCCACATACCGCAACCGGCATGATGACCAGATTGAGCACTGGAATCATGGTGAACAGACTGGTCAGTGCGCCAAACTGCATATTGATAAATTTGCGCTCGCGCAGGGCAACGCGCATTTGGGCAAAAGGCACTTTGTGGTTATCAAACGGATAATCGCAGTACTGAATGGCTAACATCCAGGCACTGAATAAAAACCACAGCACCGGGGCGAGGGTTTGCCCAATGCCAGGGATAAAAAACAGCACCAGCAACACCAGCGCGCGCGGCAGGTACCAGGCAAACTTTTGCCATTCACGTTTCATAATGCGCGGCAGGTCTTTCATGATATCCACAACGCCGGTGTCCGGCGGTGTTGCACCCGTCAGGCGTGCCTCAAGCTGTTCTGCCAGCAGGCCGTTAAAGGGCGCGGCTATCCAGTTAGCCAGGGTTGAAAAGAAATAGCCAAAGACCAGCAGTACCGAGATAACGGCGAGCGGCCAGATAAGGTAGCTCAGCCACTGTAGCCAGTTGGGCACCATCGCCATGAGCGTGGCTATCCAGCCTTCCAGCCGGGTAAAAAGCCACCAGAATGCACCCCCCATCAGCAGTACATTAACGAGCAGCGGCAGCACCACAAAGCGGCGAATGCCTGGCTCTTTAATCAACTTCCATCCCTGTGAAAAATAGAAAAGCCCGCTGCGAGGGGCAAGACCCGTGTTAGCAACCATAATCTGGCTCTACTCCTTTAAAAATTGGGCAACCGGTTCGGTCGCGCACTATCATACATATGTTGGTTAAGATGGGATAACTCTCTAAGAAATGGTCGAAAAAACAGCAAAAAGCTGTTTTGAGCCTATCTTTATGCTGAGAACCAACCGGGTGCACTTGCACTTCATCACCTGGACAAATACTCTTAGTAAGTAAGATGTTTGCCGTATTGGCAAGGTGTTAGAACAACAGAGAATATAACGATGCAGGACTTGCGTCTGATATTAATTATTGTTGGCGCGATAGCCATCATCGCCCTTCTGGTACACGGACTGTGGACCAGCCGTAAAGAGCGTTCGTCGATTTTCCGCGAGCGCCCGCAAAGGCGTATGAAATCGCAGCGTGACGACTATGAGCTGGACGACGACGCCGAAGAAGGCGTAGGTGAAGTGCGCGTACGCCGCGTTGAACAAACGCCGGAGCGCCATGAACCTGAACCGTCGTCAGGCACTTCACACAATTATCAGCCGCCTTATGCGTCTGCCCAGCCGCGTGCACAGCAGCCGGTACAGGCTCCCGTTGTGCATGACGAGCCGGTGATTCGCAAGCCTGATGCACCACAGCCGCAGGTTGATGAAGCGAGCGAAGCACAGGTAACGCAGGATGCGTTGCAACGCCCGGTTGAGCCGGTGACACCACCGATGGTTGAGCCGCAGGTGAAGCTGCCAGAGCCGCAGATTAAAACGCTGTCGCCCGAGCAGGAAGCAAAACTGGTTGCTGAAATTGAGGCAGAAACCAAAGCTGCCGAGCCTGAGCAAGCCACGCGTCGTAAAGAAGCGGTTATTGTGATGAATGTGGCCGCCCATGCCGGAAGCCAGCTTAACGGCGATGCGCTGCTTAACAGTATTCAGCAGTCAGGCTTCCAGTTTGGCGAGATGAATATTTTCCACCGTCATCTCAGCCCGGACGGCAGTGGCCCGGTTCTGTTTAGTCTGGCGAACATGGTCAAACCGGGGTCGTTTGACCCGGAAACCATGCGCGACTTCATGACGCCAGGCATCACCATCTTTATGCAGGTGCCGTCGTTTGGTGATGCGCTACAGAACTTTAAGCTGATGCTCCAGTCGGCGCAGCACATTGCTGATGAAGTAGGTGGCGTGGTGCTTGATGACCAGCGCCGGATGATGACGCCGCAAAAACTGCGTGAGTACCAGGATACGATTCGCGAGGTTATTGGCGTGGCGCATCACTAAGGCCTGACAGACAACGCTTTTTATCTGAACCCCCGCTTGTCGGGGGTTTTTTATGTTGATGGTGCGATATGAACACAATAGAAGACACACTCACACAGCTGCGAACCACGCTTCGCCACCATGAATACCTCTATCATGTGCTGGATGCGCCGGAGTTGCCCGACGCCGAATACGACAGGCTGATGCGTGAACTGCGCGAGCTTGAGGCGCAACACCCTGAACTTGTCACCCCTGATTCACCCACGCAGCGCGTGGGTGCCCAGCCGCTGGCGCAGTTTACCCAGGTACGCCATGAAGTGCCTATGCTGTCGCTGGATAACGTCTTCGATGAAGAAAGCTGGCTGGCGTTTAATAAGCGCGTGAAAGACAGGCTGAAGGACGATGCTGAAATCACTTTTTGCTGCGAGCTGAAGCTGGATGGTCTGGCGGTCAGTCTGCTGTATGAAGATGGGCTGTTAACGCGTGCCTCAACGCGCGGCGACGGCACAACCGGTGAGAACATTACCAGCAACGTGCGCACTATTCGCGCTATTCCGCTGCGTCTGCACGGCGACAACATTCCGGCCCGCGTGGAAGTGCGTGGTGAGGTGTTCCTGCCGCAGTCCGGGTTTGAAAAAATTAATGACGAAGCGCGCCGTACCGGCGGCAAGATGTTTGCCAACCCGCGTAACGCCGCCGCCGGTTCGCTGCGCCAGCTTGACCCGCGCATTACCGCAAAACGTCCGTTAACGTTCTTTTGCTACGGTGTCGGTCTGCTGGAAGGCGGGGAGTTGCCCGCGAGCCACATTGAACGTTTACAGCGCTTTAAGTCCTGGGGGCTGCCGGTGAGTGAGCGCGTGCGGCTGTGTACGGGCGCTGACGAGGTACTGGCGTTTTATCATCAGGTTGAGCAGGACCGCCCGTCGCTCGGTTTTGATATTGACGGGGTAGTGATTAAGGTTGATTCGCTGGCGTTGCAGGAAGAGCTGGGGTTTGTCGCTCGCGCACCGCGCTGGGCTGTGGCATTCAAGTTCCCGGCTCAGGAGCAAATGACAACGGTACGTGATGTGGAGTTTCAGGTAGGACGTACCGGAGCGATTACGCCCGTTGCGCGCCTGGAGCCGGTACAGGTTGCGGGCGTTCTGGTAAGCAATGCCACGCTGCACAATGCCGATGAAATTGAGCGCCTGGGTCTGCGCATTGGCGATCGGGTGGTGATCCGCCGCGCCGGTGATGTGATCCCGCAGGTGGTGAACGTGGTGCTGTCCGAGCGCCCTGACGATACGCGCGACATTATCTTCCCGGAACATTGCCCGGTGTGCGGTTCGGATGTGGAGCGCGTTGAAGGTGAAGTGGTTACGCGCTGCACCGGCGGCCTGATTTGCGGTGCGCAGCGTAAAGAAGCGCTGTGGCACTTTGTTTCACGCCGCGCGATGGACGTGGACGGCATGGGCGAGAAGATAATCGATCAGCTGGTGGATAAAGAGTACGTGAAGACGCCAGCGGATTTGTTTGGCCTGTCGGCGGGGATCCTGACCGGACTCGACAGAATGGGGCCAAAATCGGCGCAGAACCTGGTCAATGCGCTGGAGAAATCCAAAGAAACCACCTTTGCCCGTTTTCTGTACGCGCTGGGCATTCGTGAAGTGGGCGAAGCTACCGCCGCAGGTCTGGCGGCGCATTACGGTACGCTGGAGGCGCTGATGGCTGCGAGCATAGAAGATCTCCAGCAGGTACCGGATGTTGGCATTGTGGTTGCCACGCACGTGTTCAACTTCTTCGAAGAAGAGAGCAATCGCGAGGTTATCGCTGAGCTGACTGAAAAAGTGGGTATTCACTGGCCGGCACCGGTTGTGGTAAAGGTAGACGAAATCGACAGCCCGTTTGCCGGTAAAACCGTGGTGCTGACCGGCTCACTTAGCCAGATGTCACGTGACGATGCCAAAGCGCGTCTGGTGGCGTTGGGGGCAAAAGTCAGCGGCAGCGTGTCGAAGAAAACCGACCTGGTGGTTGCCGGTGAAGCCGCAGGCTCGAAGCTTGCAAAGGCGCAGGAGTTGGGTATTGACGTGATTGATGAAGCACAGATGCTGCGTTTACTCGGAGAGTGACATGGAAAAAGAGCAGCTGATCGAAATTGCCAACACAATCATGCCGTTTGGCAAATATCAGGGCAGGGTGCTTATCGACCTGCCAGAGGAGTACTTGCTGTGGTTTGCCCGCAAAGGTGAATTTCCGAAGGGCAATCTCGGTGAACTGATGGCGTTGACGCTGCTGATTAAAACAGAAGGTCTGGAGAAACTGGTCCAGCCGCTTAAGCGCTCGTAGTCCGCTTCCATACCCAGTGCCATAAGAATGCATGCCGGTCGGTTAACCACTGACCGGCATTTTTTATCTGTTATGACGCTCATCGCGACAACATTGCTGGTGAAACGCACGGGCATACAGTGGGGGGAAACTGGCGTTCGGTTCGAACCTGCAGCAGGTTCGAATCTTTGGCTTTCGCGCATAGCAAAAAGGCGCCTTTTTACATTGGTGGGTCGTGCAGGATGACGCGGCTTCGCCTCGCCCTTCGGGCGTCGCCGCGAAGCGGCTCCGTTGCCTCACTGGCGTTCGGCTCGATCTGCGGCAGGTTCGAATCTTTGGCTTTCGCGCATAGCAAAAAGGCGCCTTTAGGGCGCCTTTTTACATTGGTGGGTCGTGCAGGATTCGAACCTGCGACCAATTGATTAAAAGTCAACTGCTCTACCAACTGAGCTAATCACCCATTTCGGTACTGCTTTATGCATAAGCGACAGTGGAGAATATGGTGGGTGATGACGGGCTCGAACCGCCGACCCCCTCCGTGGAAAGGAGATGCTCTACCAACTGAGCTAATCACCCATTTCGGTACTGCTTTATGCATAAGCGAGAGTGGAGAATATGGTGGGTGATGACGGGCTCGAACCGCCGACCCCCTCCGTGTAAAGGAGATGCTCTACCAACTGAGCTAATCACCCAATTCTCGTTACTGCTTATTTTCACACCGCGGAGCACCAGGTGAATGGTGGGTGATGACGGGCTCGAACCGCCGACCCCCTCCGTGTAAAGGAGATGCTCTACCAACTGAGCTAATCACCCCCGCTGTGTGGAGTCGCATTATAGGGATAGCGGAAAATGAGTCAACGCATTTTCCTCAGTTTTTGTTTATTCGTTGTAAAATTAGTCAACCGACTGGCTGCTGTATCGGCTGTGTATGATTTGTCAACAAATTGAGTCGCCTGCGGGGAATTTTTCACTTCAGAAGCGGGGTGCAAACCAGCCAGATAATGCCGCCTGGCAGAAATGACCGGGTCCACGTTGAGGAATCAGCGCAGGGTGGTAGAATGTTGCCCATTCTCTTTTCCAGGCTTGCCGGTTCCCGGCATTTTTACGTTATAAAGGCCGTTTAATGAAAATCAAAACCCGCTTCGCTCCCAGCCCGACCGGCTATCTGCACGTTGGTGGTGCCCGTACTGCATTGTATTCCTGGCTTTTTGCCCGCAACCACGGCGGTGAGTTCGTGCTGCGTATTGAAGATACCGATCTGGAACGTTCCACCCAGCCGGCTATCGAGGCCATTATGGATGGAATGAACTGGTTGAGCCTGAACTGGGACGAGGGTCCGTACTATCAGACCAAACGTTTTGACCGCTATAACGGCGTGATTGACGACATGCTGCAAGCGGGCACGGCCTACAAATGCTACTGCTCCAAAGAGCGCCTGGAGAAGCTGCGCGAAGATCAGATGGCAAAAGGCGAAAAGCCGCGCTATGACGGTCACTGCCGCCACAGCCACGCTGAACACGCTGCCGACGAGCCGTGCGTAGTGCGTTTTGCCAACCCGCAGGATGGTTCAGTGATTTTTGACGACCAGATTCGCGGCCCGATTGAGTTTAGTAACCTGGAGCTGGATGACCTTATCATCCGCCGCACTGACGGTTCCCCGACCTACAACTTCTGTGTGGTTGTTGACGACTGGGATATGGAAATCACCCACGTTATTCGCGGTGAAGACCACATCAACAACACGCCACGCCAGATTAACATCCTCAAAGCGCTGGGCGCGCCGGTTCCGCTGTACGCACACGTTTCTATGATTAACGGCGATGACGGCAAAAAGTTGTCTAAGCGTCACGGTGCCGTGAGTGTGATGCAGTATCGCGACGACGGCTATCTGCCGGAAGCGCTGCTCAACTACCTGGTACGCCTGGGCTGGTCGCATGGCGATCAGGAAATCTTCAGCCGTGAAGAGATGATTAATCTGTTTAGCCTCGGAGCTGTCAGCAAATCCGCCAGCGCATTCAACACTGAGAAGCTACAGTGGCTTAACCATCACTACATCAACACGCTGGCGCCGGAATATGTGGCGACACATCTGCAATGGCACATCGAGCAGGAAAATATCGATACCCGCAACGGCCCACAGCTGGCTGAACTGGTAAAACTGCTGGGTGAGCGCTGCAAAACGCTCAAAGAGATGGCGGCAAGCTGCCGCTACTTCTATGAAGACTTCAGCGAGTTTGATGCTGATGCGGCGAAAAAACATCTGCGCCCGGTGGCGCGTCAGCCGCTTGAGCTGGTGCGTGACAAGTTGTCTGCTATTGACGACTGGAGCGCGGAAAACATCCATCATGCTATCCAGGCAACGGCCGATGAGCTGGAAGTGGGCATGGGGAAAGTCGGTATGCCGCTGCGCGTTGCGGTAACCGGGGCAGGGCAGTCGCCGGGTCTTGACGTCACCGTGCACGCCATTGGCAAAACGCGCAGCATTGCGCGTATTAACCAGGCACTGGCGTTTATCGCTGAGCGTGAGCAGCAGTAATCACAAAAAACCGGCGAGGCCTCCTGCGGGAGGCCTTTTTATTGCCCGTCTTCTTCCGTTAGCCCCAGTCGGCGGATAATACCGCCGATGCCTTCTCGATACAGCATGGTATGCAGCTGTTCCCGCTCGCTGCCGCTAAGCTGGCGTAGCGAGGCAAGCCACAGGTATTCAAGGCTGTCACCTTTTACCGCGTACGGGCTTTCTGGTTCGGCCATACGCGGCTGTTGGGCGTTGCGCATCAGCGGTGTGTTCATCAGATATTCGCGTACCTCTTCGTCCACGTGAATAACATGAGCACGACCGCCTTTCACACCCGGCAGGGTCGAGGTTTTCCAGCCAAACTTCCTGACCCAGCGGTTCAGCGCCTGCGGTGTATAGCCCGTCAGTTCTGCCAGCTCCTGTGGCGTCATTTTATGTTTAAAATTCATCATGTAATTTCGGCGTCGCGGATACCCAACCGTAGCAGCAGGCCACTGATGCCTTCACGCAACAGAAATGAAGTCATCTGCTTATGCTCTGCGGGGGTTATCTCCTTAAGAGAGTTAAGTAACAGACTTTCAAGAGAGGTATCACTGGACTTATAGCTGGCCGAGTCTTCAGCCATACGTTGTGCGCTAAGAATAAAATTGCGCACTCGCTCATCCACATGAATAAGGCGGGCCTTTCCTCCCTGAACGCCTGGACGAGGGGAGGTGTCCCATTCTTCCTTGCGTACCCATTTATTAATGGTTTGGCGACTGTAGCCAGTCATTGATGCCAGCTCTTCCGGCGTCATTCTGTCCCTGAACACTAGGAGTCTTCCTTATACGTTAACGTCATGATATTACGGATTCATATTAATACGTCATATTACTCGAATCTGTGACATGTTTAACTACAACCAACGGAAACTGAAGAAAAACTGATGAATGTGGTGTCTTTTTCAGCGGTTGAACGAGGAGGGCGAAAATGCCGTTGACACCAGAACAGGGAATTCTTATTATGCCGCCCGTCAACGCGACAGAGTGTTTACGTTGGGGCTATAGCTCAGCTGGGAGAGCGCCTGCATGGCATGCAGGAGGTCAGCGGTTCGATCCCGCTTAGCTCCACCAAACCTTCCCAGGGTTTGAAGGGTAAATACAAGAAATGTCCGTCGGGGCTATAGCTCAGCTGGGAGAGCGCCTGCATGGCATGCAGGAGGTCAGCGGTTCGATCCCGCTTAGCTCCACCAATTTAAACCCTCGCTCTAATAGCGGGGGTTTTTTGCTTATGCATTCACTTCTTTTTGAACATTTCGTAAAACCACGTCAGTGTTGCAGCAATTTTTGCCCGGATGGTAATAAAAGTGCGGCTTTTGTGTGACTTCTTGCCTGGTGTTATTAATAAAACTATTATTTCCAGGGTGATTTGCCCTTTTCTGTGGACATTAGAGCTCAATGACGAGACACGCTTTTTTTTCGGTACGGAAATCGATAACGGCGGCGGTGCTGCTTTTACCGCTGTTGTTTCTCTCGCGCACGTTGTCCCCACGCGCCGTTATTGATGGTAGCGAAATATTTCTCACCTGGATGCCGCTGAGCGTCATCATGGCCATACTGCTTATTTTTGGCAGGCTGGCCGTATTGCCGCTGATTGCCGTTCTTGCGCTGTATTTGACGGCAATATTTCAGCTATCGCCCCTACAGATTATGGCGTTTATCCTCTGTCTGCTTGTGCCGACGCTTGCCGCCTGTGCGCTGCTGCGCGCGTTACTGGGTCCGCGCTGGCGCTATGGGTTACCCGGCCAGGGGCTGGGTGCGCGCCTGCTTTGGCTGGGCTTTATCACGCCCTGCGCCATCAAATTTTGCATGTATTTTGCCGGTCAGTTAATCGTGTTCCCGCCGCAACTGGTGCATTACTTCGGACACAGCACCACGCTCTATATCATTGTTGATACGCTGGGGCTGACCGCGGCGGGACTGATTTTTACCTTTCTCTTTTATTATCCACTTCGTATCGTACTTAGCCCGGCGTTTGCCCGCGCCTTTATGCGCCGAGCGCTGGCACCCTGTTTTACACCTGGTAAGCGCGGCCTGGCGGTGGGCTGGCTAGTCATGCTGGTTGCGCTGCTGATTACGCTGTGCTGGCCCACGCGCACCCTTCTTATCTCTGGCTACCTGGTTCCGCTGATTTTTATTGTGTTTACTCTCGGTATTCGCCTTTTCAGCGTGCAGACAATTCATATCCTGTGGGCGCTTTCGACCTGGCTGTTGCTGACCTTCAGCGAGAATTTCCTCTACGGCGTGCGCACTGGCACGGCGCTGTCGTTTATCCTGGCGGTGTTTCTCTCTTTCACCGTTTGCCTGCTGTATATGGCTATCATGTACCGCAAAAGCGTCTGGGCGCGGCGCGTTTTTTACACTCAGGCGATGACCGATCCGCTCACGCTGTTGCCCAATTTACGTGCGCTGGAGCGCCACGTTGTGGTGTATCCGCAGGGCACACTGTGCTGCCTGCGTATGAATAATCTTGAGTTTCTGAGCCAGCATTACGGCATTACCATGCGTATTCACTGCAAGCGCCGGGTAACCCAGACGCTACGGCCCTGGCTGCACGAAGGCGAGCGTGTTTTTCAGCTGCCGGGCAGTGAATTGCTGATTTTCCTGCGCGGGCCGGAGCCGCAGGCACGGTTAAGCTATATGGTTGATTTGCTCAATAGCCGCCGGATTGACTGGCATGGTGACCAGCTGGACATTGAATTTGCAGCCGCGTGGGGCAGTACTGACTCTCTGGCCGGCGATGAAATCCAGCGCATGCTGGGCCAGCTTAGCTGGCTTGCGGATAAAGCCTGTAACACAAGCCAGGTGCTGGGTTTAAACAGCCGTGCTGAAGCCGTCTCAGATGTCACTTCCGAGCGCGTCCTGCTACTGCGCCAGGTGAAACAGGCTATTGAGAGCAGCAATTTGCAGCTTTACGCGCAGCCTATTCGTAATGAAGCAGGGAAGGGCTACAGCGAAATTCTTTGTCGCATGTTTGATGAGAAAGGCACCATGATCATGCCGGATAAATTCATCGGCATTGTGGCGGAATTTAACCTCAGCGCGCGTTTTGATATGCAGATTCTGACCAAACTTCTCGGCTGGTTGCGCGACCATCCGCTTGAAGGCGATGAGACACGTTTTTCCGTCAACCTGATGCCGCTCACGCTCATGCAAAAAGAGATTGGCCCGGAAATTGTCATGCTGTTTGAAAGCTATGGCATCGCACCGCAGGCCGTGATCATTGAAGTGACGGAAGCGCAGGCGTTCTCTGACTCGCAAGCCAGCTTGCAGAATATTGCCCTGCTACGCAGCCACGGTTTTCGCATTGCCATTGATGACTTTGGTACAGGCTATGCTAACTATGAGCGGCTGCGAAATTTACGTGCAGACATCATCAAGATTGACGGGTGTTTTATTGCCGATATCACCAACAACAGCCTTGATGCCCAGATTGTGAAGTCAATCTGCGATCTGGCCCATGCCCGTTCGTGGACGGTGGTGGCGGAATATGTTGAAACCCAGGAGCAGCGCAAACTGCTCCTGGAGATGGGGGTAGACTATTTGCAGGGCTGGCTGATTGGCAAGCCTGAGCCGCTGGCGGCATAAAAAAACGGGGCGAAGTCGCCCCGTTTTTTTATTGGTTGGTCGCTTACAGCACCAGGGCTGCGATTGATGCAGACAGCACGCTCACCAGCGTTGAGCCGTACACCAGCTTCAGGCCAAAGCGGGAAACGACGTTACCCTGTTCTTCGTTCAGACCCTTAATCGCCCCGGCGATAATGCCGATGGAGGAGAAGTTAGCAAACGACACCAGGAACACCGACAGAATGCCTTCTGCGCGTGGTGACAGTGAACCGGCCAGCTTCTGCAAATCCATCATGGCAACGAACTCGTTGGCGACAAGCTTGGTGGCCATAATACTGCCAGCCTGAAGTGCCTCGGCGGCCGGGATCCCCATTACCCAGGCAACAGGCCAGAAGATATAGCCAAGAATGCTCTGGAACGAAATGCCGAGTACGGCGGCAAACAGAGCGTTCAGTGCCGCGATAAGCGCGATAAAGCCAATCAGCATCGCGGCAACAATAATCGCCACTTTAAAGCCTGCCAGAATATATTCGCCAAGCATCTCAAAGAAGCTTTGCCCTTCGTGCAGATTTGCCATTTGCAGGTTTTCTTCGCTGGCATCCACCTTATACGGGTTAATCAGCGACAGCACGATAAAGGTACTGAACATATTCAGCACCAGTGCGGCGACCACATATTTCGGGTCGAGCATGGTCATGTAGGCCCCGACGATGGACATCGACACAGTAGACATGGCCGTTGCCGACATGGTGTACATGCGGTTGCGCGACATCTTGCCGAGAATATCTTTATAGGCAATAAAGTTTTCCGACTGGCCAAGAATCAGCGAACTGACGGCGTTAAACGACTCAAGCTTGCCCATACCGTTAATTTTGGACAGCACGGTACCGATAAAGCGAATCACAATGGGCAGTATGCGGATGTGCTGAAGAATACCGATGAGCGCCGAAATAAAGATAATTGGGCACAGTACCTTCAGGAAGAAAAATGCCAGTCCCTCGTCATTCATTTTCCCGAACACAAAGTTCGTTCCCTCGTTCGCAAAGCCGAGCAGCTTGTCGAACATCCCGGAGAACCCTTTTACGAAACCCAGGCCAACTTCCGAATGCAGGAAGAACCAGGCGAGAATCACTTCAATCACTAAAAGCTGTATAACGTAGCGAATGCGAATGCTTTTGCGGTCATGGCTGACCAGCAAAGCCAAAAGCGCGACAACGGCAAGCGCTAAAACGAAGTGTAGAACGCGGGACATGGTGGCTCCAGAGTAGAGTCAGTAGTAATTTCGTTGCACATTCTATGTAACAAAAGGCAAGAAAACGAGAGGAAACGCACAGTATTGGCAAGTTGTGTCATGGTTTGTCAGAATGGTGAGCGGTGATACCTTTTTGTGATATCAGGTAAAGAAATGAAAACTTTATAAGAACTGCTAGAATTATTCATACTTGCTGAAGTTTTGCCTTCGGCGTCTTTATAAACATCGCCTTCCTATTTCGGCTGTATCGTTCACGGCTATCAGAATAATCAGGAATCCCCTTTGCAGATGAACTTGATAATCATTCGCACTTTGATAGCATGAAACATAGCAAAGGCTATACTTGAGGCAAAAATGACAAACAGTCGCATTGAGAGCGGTAGCGGGCGTGCGGCACGCAGACTCAGACTGGCATTAATGGGACCGGCGTTTATTGCCGCTATTGGTTACATTGATCCCGGTAACTTTGCCACCAATATTCAGGCCGGTGCCTCGTTTGGCTATCTGTTACTGTGGGTAGTGGTCTGGGCTAACCTGATGGCGATGCTGATTCAGATCCTTTCTGCCAAGCTCGGGATAGCCACAGGTAAAAACCTCGCCGAACACATCCGCGACCACTTCCCGCGCCCGCTGGTCTGGTTCTGGTGGGTGCAGGCAGAGATTATCGCCATGGCCACCGACCTGGCTGAGTTTATCGGTGCGGCCATTGGCTTCAAGCTCCTGCTTGGCGTCTCCTTACTTCAGGGGGCCGTGCTGACAGGTATTGCTACCTTCCTGATTTTGATGCTGCAACGCCGTGGGCAAAAGCCGCTGGAAAAAGTCATTGGCGGTCTGCTGCTGTTTGTTGCCGCAGCCTATATTGTCGAACTGGTTTTTTCCCAGCCGCAGCTTGCTGAATTGAGCAAGGGCATGCTTATTCCGTCACTGCCAACCCGCGAAGCGGTCTTTCTCGCCGCCGGTGTGCTGGGCGCAACCATCATGCCGCACGTGATTTATCTGCATTCTTCACTCACGCAGAACCTGCACGACGGGAATGCAAAAGAACGTTTCTCTGCCACCAAATGGGACGTGTCCATCGCAATGGCGATTGCCGGGTTTGTTAATCTGGCGATGATGGCAACTGCGGCGGCGGCATTTCATTTTAGCGGCAATACGGGGGTGGCTGACCTTGATGAAGCCTACGTGACCCTTAAACCGCTGCTGGGCGAGGGCGCGGCAACCATCTTTGGCCTGAGCCTTGTCGCCGCCGGGCTGTCGTCCACGGTGGTGGGTACGCTGGCAGGGCAGGTGGTGATGCAGGGCTTTGTGCGCTTTCATATTCCACTGTGGGTGCGCCGCACTATTACTATGCTGCCGTCGTTTGTGGTTATCCTGATGGGGCTTGATCCCACGCGTATTCTGGTCATGAGCCAGGTGCTACTGAGCTTTGGGATTGCACTGGCGCTGGTGCCGTTACTGTGTTTTACCAGTAACCGTGCGCTGATGGGGGAACTGGTCAACGGCAGGGTAGTGAATGCGCTGGGCTGGATAATTGCGGCCCTGGTGGTGGCGCTGAACGGCTGGTTGTTGATTGGCGTAGTATTGTGATTCAGCCCCGCTCGCACGGGGAACGTGTTTGCTCACCCACATCGGGGAGCCAGTAATCCGGTGTATCCCCGCTCGCGCGGGGAACACTGAATGTGGCATCGTGGGCAGTGGGGGCTGCGTTTTGTCCCCGCAGCGGGGGGTAAAATCAATGGCGATGTTTGTGCCAGCCACCGCGCGGCCCACGGTCATGGCGCCCGTCAATATAGCCGCGTTCGTAAGCCCGACGCTGGTCCCAGCCGCGGTGACGACCGTTATCCCGGTGCCAGCCACCGCGCTGCCATTTCCAGTTTTTATTCCAGTAATCGCGGTCGCGCCAGCGGTCGCCGTCCCAGTAATGCCCAATGCGGTCGCGATCGCCAATCTGTAGTTTGATCGACGGCAGCAGGGTGATTTCGTCTGCGTTAGCGCTCAGTGGCAGCGTTGCCAACAGCACCGCGCCTAAAATCAGTGACCTGAACATCATACTTTCTCCTGTACGACCGGCTGTAAACGGCCTGTTAATGCAATCGTACCGGGAAGTAAGCAGATGTTTCTTCACCGCCACTCCGAAAGGCAGCCGGAACAGCGATTTTGCGAAAATTCTTAACTTCGTAAAATGGTATCAATCTCAGCCCGTTCCGCTACGCTGAACGCCCGCTGCGTAAGCATGCCGACAGCATCATCAATTTGCTGCGTTTTACTCGCACCGATGAGCACCGAGGTCACCAGGTTGTCGCGCAGCACCCAGGCGAGCGCCATCTGCGCAAGCGACTGGCCGCGACGTTGCGCCACTTCATTAAGCCTGCTTATCTGCTCATATCTTTGTGCCGTCAGACTGTCCTGGGTCAGAAATTTGCTGGCGCTTGCCACCCGTGAGTCCTGCGGGATGCCGTGCAGGTAGCGGTTCGTCAACAGGCCACCTGCCAGCGGTGAAAACGCGATGCTGCCCACGTCGCAGTCCGCTAATGTTGTCAGCAGCGGCGTTTCTTCAGGCTCGCGCTCAAACAGTGAATATTTGAACTGGTGGATAACACAGGGCGTGCCAAGGCGTTTGAGAATCGCGAATGCTTCGCGCGCCAGCGCCGCCGGGTAGCGCGACAGCCCCACGTACAGTGTCTTGCCCTGACGCACCAGGCTATCGAGTGCCTGCATGGTTTCCTCCAGTGGTGTATCGGGATCGGGACGATGGTGGTAAAAAATATCCACATACTCCAGGCCCATACGTTTCAGGCTGTTGTCCATGCTTGCCACCAGGTATTTACGCGATCCCCAGTCACCGTAGGGGCCATCCCACATGGTGTAGCCTGCTTTAGTGGAAACGATTAACTCATCGCGCAGCCCACGGAAATCTCCTTGTAACTGTCGGCCAAAAAGACTCTCAGCACTGCCCGGCGGTGGGCCGTAGTTATTGGCCAGATCGAAATGGGTGATACCCCGATCGAACGCATGGCGCAGCAGCGCGCGGCTGGTGTCAGCGCTGGTGTTCTCACCAAAGTTATGCCACAGGCCAAGCGAAATGGCCGGTAGTTTAAGTCCACTGTTGCCACAGCGTCGGTATTCCATTGTGTCGTAACGGGTGGGGCTGGCCTGCCATGTCATACGCGTTCCTGTGAAAAGTACCTGCGGTTAAAGCCTAATGTATACGTTTACATTGTGTTGTGCAGCAATCGGACAGCGCTGTTTTTGCTGTAAACAACAGTTGCCAGCATCATTCTGCGGAACTTCCTGAATTTGTTACGTAATGGTTAATACTCAGTTTGATAACCTTTAAAAGGACGCTGGCTATGCAATCTCATTACCGTGTTTCTGATTATCTGCTGGATCGCCTGGCGCAGTGCGGCATCGAACATCTGTTTGGCGTGCCTGGCGATTACAATCTCCAGTTTCTGGATCATGTTATTGATAATCCACATCTGCGCTGGGTTGGCTGCGCTAATGAGCTTAACGCTGCCTATGCCGCCGATGGGTACGCCCGCTGCCGTGGCGCAGGTGCACTGCTTACCACCTATGGTGTGGGAGAATTGAGCGCGCTTAACGGTATCGCAGGCAGTTACGCGGAGTATTTGCCGGTTATTCACATCGTGGGCGCTCCGCGCCTTGATGTGCAGCACGCGCGCGCACTGGTGCACCACTCGCTTGGGGACGGTGATTTTAACCATTTTGCCCGCGTTGGGGCCGAGATCTCCATCGCACACGCTTCTCTCACGGCGCAAAACGCCTGTGTGGAAATTGACCGCGTACTGTGTGAGGCGCTAAGCCAGCGTCGGCCGGGGTATCTGGTGCTACCGAGTGATGTAGCCTCGATGCCAGCATCAGCACCAGAAAATGCGCTGATGCTGGAGCCTGATTTTGCTTCACCACAGCGTCTGGAGGCATTTCGCCAGGCAGCGCAAACGCTGCTTGGACACAGCGGGCGCGTGGCGCTGCTTGCAGATTTTTTAGCCCTGCGCTTTGGCCTGCAGCCGCTACTGCGCCAGTGGATGCGCGAGGCACCACTGGCACATGCCACGATGATGATGGGCAAAGGGCTTTTCAACGAGCAGGGGGACGGGTTTGTCGGCACTTACTGTGCCACAGCCAGTACACTGCAGCTCAGAAGCGCTATTGAGGATGCCGATGTGACGCTCTGCGTGGGGGTACGTTTCACCGATGCCGTGACGGCGGGTTTTACCCAGCAGCTGGATATGAAAAAAGTGATTGATGTTCAGCCTACTGCTGTACGGGTGGGAGAACACTGGTTTAGCGGGATCCCAATGGCGCAGGCCGTGGAGGTGCTGTACCAGCTTTGCCGCGGCCGGGCGCACGAACCGGCGCTGAAGGCGCTACCAGCGCTGCTGCCGGCCAGCGATAGCGGCACGCTCGATCAACGAGCCTTGTGGCAGACCGTGCAGGATTTTCTGCGCCCGCGTGACATTCTGGTGGTGGATCAGGGAACGGCATCCTTTGGGGCGGTTGCGCTGCGGCTACCGCAAGAAAGTTCTTTTATTGTGCAGCCGCTATGGGGCTCCATTGGCTTTTCGTTACCGGCGGCGTATGGGGCGCAAACGGCCTGCCCGGACAGACGCGTCGTGCTGATTGTGGGCGATGGCGCAGCCCAACTGACGATTCAGGAGTTAGGCTCGATGATCCGCGACGGGCAGCGTCCCATTGTGTTGCTACTTAACAATGACGGCTACACCGTTGAACGTGCTATTCACGGCGCCCATCAGCGCTATAACGATATTGCCCGCTGGAACTGGACGGGAATTGCCGGGGCGCTCAGCGTTGACGGTAAGGCGCAGAGCTGGCGTGTGAGCGACACAGCGCAGTTCAAAACGGTGCTGGCACAGGCCGCAGTCTGTCAGAGTCTGGCGTTGGTCGAGGTCATGATGCCTAAGCATGATATCCCTGACATGCTGGCAGTGCTGACGAGCACGCTGGCAGAACATCAGGCGCAGGAAAGCTAATCAGGACGACGCCTGGCGCAGAGGCTGAAACGTTTAATCGCTTTCTGTGATGGGCGTCAATTTTCACGGGTCATCTGTACGATGGTCGTTGTTGTTGAAGCACCATAATTTTAGAGTGTTAACAATTTGACCTTGTGGAGCCAGGAACGAATGACCCAATACGCGTTGGTAGGTGATGTCGGCGGCACAAACGCACGTCTGGCGTGGTGTAATCTTGATAATGGCGATATTTCTCATGCCAAAACCTATTCCGGCCTGGATTATCCTTCGCTGGAGGCGGTAATACAGGAGTATCTCAAGGCACAGGAGGTGAAAATCAGCGCGGGTTGTATTGCGATCGCCTGCCCAATAACCGGTGACTGGGTGGCGATGACCAACCATACCTGGGCTTTTTCAATTGCCGAAATGAAAAAGAATCTCGGCTTCACCCACCTTGAAATTATCAACGATTTTACCGCCGTCTCCATGGCGATCCCGATGCTCAAACCTGAACATCTGATTCAGTTTGGCGGCGGTAAGCCGGTAGACGGCAAGCCTGTTGCGGTATATGGCGCAGGCACCGGGCTTGGCGTGGCGCACCTGGTGCATGTGGACAAACGTTGGGTGAGCTTGCCAGGCGAAGGCGGTCACGCGGATTTTGCGCCTAACAGCGAAGAAGAAGATGTCATTCTTGAGCAACTGCGCACCGAGTTTGGTCATGTTTCTGCCGAGCGTGTGCTGTCTGGTCCTGGCCTGGTAAACCTCTACCGCGCGATAGTAAAGGCCGATAACCGCCAGCCGGAAAATCTCCAGCCGAAGGATGTCACCGAGCGTGCACTTGCGGACAGTTGTACTGATTGTCGCCGGGCGTTGTCGCTGTTCTGCGTCATTATGGGGCGTTTTGGCGGCAACCTCGCGCTGACGCTGAGCACCGCAGGTGGCGTATATATCGCAGGCGGGATTGTGCCGCGCTTTCTGGAGTTCTTTAAAGCCTCCGGTTTTCGCGGCGGTTTTGAAGACAAAGGCCGTTTGAAGGATTTTGTCGAGGATATTCCGGTTTACCTGATAACCCATGAACAACCGGGGTTGCTGGGTTCCGGTGCTCATCTGCGCCAGACGATGGGGCAGGTTATCTGACCAATGTGTCTGCCGATGTACCACCAACGCCGCGCAGGAGTGCGTGGCGTTGGTGTTTATGCAGTAAGAAGCGCCAGGATATGGCGCACCCGGTTGGGTAAAGACGATTCACAGGTTTGCGCCCTGTAGGGGGGCACGCACAGAACATCAAAAGCGGCCGTCACAGGACAGCCGCTTTTTTCTTATGGCAGGTATCCCCTCTGTCGTTTAGCTGGCTGGTCAGCGTGTGCCGCCAAGCTGCGCAAGACCGGTATCTGTTAGTGTCTCAACCCCCGCGCGCCCGGTAAAATCAGTTTCAAAATCATCGGCGGCAAAATCCGGTGGTGAACGTCCTTCCACAAAGGCAGGCCACTGGCGTTGCAGATAGGCGGCGTTTTTCTCACACCAGGGGGCAGCGGCGATGTACATCACGTTACTGTCAAACTCGCCGTTGTGTTCATTTTCAACGGCGTGGATAACGTCGCAGTGCCAGAACACGGCATCACCGGCTTCCATATCGGGAATAGAGGAAATCCCTTGCAATAAAAGGGGATGCCACTGTTTGTTAACAGACAGCGCGCGCCCTGGTTTGGCATCACACAATGAATCTTCCGGCACATCATCCTGTAGCGCACGCAGCAGGATCCAGGCCATTGCATTGGCGACCGGCAGCAGTTGTAGCGTGCCCGCGCCCTTACGCTGCGGCGTCAGGGCAGTCCAGCCCTGGAAGGTGCGAAACATGGAGCACACAGCCGCGGACGCAAACTCGCGAGCCTCAGTGCGACCTTCTGCGTCGAAGGGGCTGTAGTGTTGCCAGTTGCCGCTAAAAACGTGACGATAAACGTGACGAAAGTTTTCATCCAGCCAGCGTTCGACCGAGCCGCCGTCGACATGAGGAGACAGCCCGAGTGAACCGGAATGCGGCGGTCGGCGGCGGGTGCGGTCAGCGTAGGTCACCACGCGATTCGGATCAAAGTGCTGACGCCCCTGGCTTTCGGTTTGCCACAGCCCGTTGAGGAAAACCTGGACGGCCCTCATGCGTTCAGCCTGGCGCGCCTCCACCTGGGGCGTTGACCAGTAAATGCCATAAATCTGCGGTTTGCTGTCGGCCAGTGTGCCGAAGTAATTATCCTCAGCCGCATTTTTCAGCTTTTCAACAAAGCGGTTTTTTTCAAGATAATCGCCAATCTGCTGGTTCCAGCTATTGGCTTTTTCCTGGGGGAATACGCCGTGTATCACCACGCAACCGCGCTGGCGGATAAGCGCTTTCTGCTGTTCAGTAATGCGGTTATGTACGATGTCATCGGCCTGAAGTTGTGGCACCGGATGTTCTCCTCGTGCCTGTACTGCCTGTAATTCATCTATCTGGCGCGTAATGTCTGCCTCCAGTTCGGCAAACACCCGGGCGTAGTCTGGTAGCGCCTGGCGCAATTGGTGTTTGATATCACGAATGGCTTGCGGTACGTCATCAATGTGCAGATTCATAGGGTTGGCTCCACGCAATCGGAATATGTTTTTTATTTGTTGCTGCATCGTAAATATAAATCCGTATCTGCAAATAAAAAAGAGATAACTTTCAAGTGAAGCATCCTCTTTTAGCGAATGAAAATATTTTTTGTGAACCCCCTCGACAGATGAAAATTATCCAGGTTATGTTTTGAGCAGACCACAAGATGTGGTCGCGTCGCTCGGACGGTCCGGGCGCTTACGTTACTTCGAGGAATTTATGGCTGACTTCAGTCCAAAACGCCGTTTTTCGCGCATAGACAGACTTCCCCCGTACGTTTTCAACATTACCGCTGAGCTTAAGATGGCTGCGCGTCGGCGCGGCGAAGATATTATCGACTTAAGCATGGGTAACCCCGATGGGGCTACACCGCCCCACATCGTCGAAAAGCTCTGTACTGTGGCCCAGCGCCCGGATACCCATGGTTACTCCACATCGCGCGGTATTCCGCGCCTGCGCCGTGCAATCTCGCGCTGGTATCAGGAGCGCTACCAGGTGGATATTGACCCGGAAAGCGAAGCGATTGTGACCATCGGCTCAAAAGAGGGATTAGCCCACCTGATGCTGGCAACACTGGATCACGGCGATACCGTGCTGGTGCCAAACCCGAGTTACCCGATTCATATTTACGGTGCCGTGATTGCCGGTGCCCAGGTTCGCTCGGTGCCGCTGGTAGAGGGCGTGGATTTCTTTAACGAGCTGGAGCGTGCTATCCGCGAAAGCTATCCCAAACCGAAAATGATGATCCTCGGTTTTCCGTCTAATCCGACGGCACAGTGTGTTGAACTGGAGTTTTTTGAGCGAGTCGTGGCGTTGGCGAAACAGTATGACGTGCTGGTCGTTCACGATCTGGCCTATGCCGATATTGTCTACGACGGCTGGAAAGCGCCATCCATTATGCAGGTACCCGGTGCACGTGACGTCGCGGTTGAGTTTTTCACGCTATCAAAAAGTTACAATATGGCGGGCTGGCGCATCGGCTTTATGGTGGGTAATCAGGAGCTGGTGGCGGCGCTGGCACGTATCAAAAGTTACCACGACTATGGCACATTCACGCCGCTACAGGTGGCAGCTATTGCCGCGCTGGAAGGTGAGCAGCAGTGCGTGCGTGATATTGCCGAGAAGTATAAGCGCCGTCGCGATGTGCTGGTGAAAGGGTTACATGAAGCGGGCTGGATGGTGGAGTGTCCGAAGGCGTCGATGTACGTCTGGGCAAAGATCCCGGAGCCTTACGCTGCGATGGGGTCACTGGAGTTCGCCAAAAAACTGTTACAGGACGCGAAGGTATGTGTTTCTCCGGGTATTGGCTTTGGTGATTATGGAGACACACACGTGCGTTTTGCGCTGATTGAAAACAGCGATCGTATTCGTCAGGCCCTGCGCGGCATTAAAGCGATGTTTCGCAGCGACGGGCTATTGGCGGTAAACGGCAAAGCGGGTGTGGAGAGCGAGTAAAACGCGAACAGGAGCCGCCAGGCTCCTGTTGTCATTTCGCTTTTTGCAAAAGCAGGCTTATTCAAGCATCAGAAAGAATGTACCGACCCACAGAACCAGAATCACTGAAATGCCCATAAAAAAATATTTCACGTCTTTTGCTCCACGCACTGCTGTACGCTCAAAATCGAAATAGGGTGAAACCCGGGTTGCCTGACTGAAATGCTTTCAGGAAAAGATGAAGCTGGTTCAGGGCCCCGCTATTGGCAAAGCCAGCGTGTCAGGCGGCGCTAATGTAACGCCAAATTCGGGGGGATACAAGCGGCGCTGTGTGGGTTCGCAGGCTTTTTTTGCGACTGCGTACGCGGCCTTATTAATCCTTTAAAAACAGATTGTTAATTTATAATAGCAGCCGTAACAATCCCGTTGCAGGGCCAGCTATCTTTTATGAAAGGCCGTGCGGCGTGCAGGTGATAATGTGCCCACCTTCGGCCAGCGCGTATTCCTGCTTTGGGAATTAATCGACATTATTGTCATTTTTCATGCATCTGAAATAAGCCAAAGACGGCTTACATCATCGGCAATAAATAATGCTTTCTTTCACTTCTGAGTCCTTACGTTACGGCGCGCTTACCAGAGCGCTGTTAAAAGCACGATGAGCAAGCGGAATAAACCCATTCAGGGCATTCAGCGGATAATGTATAAAAAAGAGCGCTGGTTGTTACAGGGTTGGTTATCTTATCGCCAGTGTGGTGCTGAATAAAACGTCGATATTGAGTGTTGGGAAGAGCAGGAAGATTGTAAAGGAATACTTAACAGCATCATTTAACGCTACAGGTGAGGAATTGAGTTAAAGTTGTTATTAAACAGTTAATTAGGTTCTTTTGCTAAGCGAAATGCTTTATGGAGGTAGAGCATCGCTTCAGCAAAGTTATCATCAAGCGTGTAGAAATAAGCTTCCGGGACGTCAAGCACTTTGGCAATGGCACATACGGTCTGAAAAGTAGGACTGTGCGTTCCTTTTTCATATTGCGACATTCTGGCCCGCCCTGATGAGTCTATACCTGCAAGAATGCCAAGTTTAGTCTGGGTAAAACCTGCCCGCTCACGTGCGGCTTTCAAACGCTTGGGAACCATCTACTTAAACCCATCTCAGCAGTAATCAACTTATTTACATGTTTAGCATTTCTTGATTTTTACCGTGTTAAGACTCCCTATACGCCTTTCCTGGCTGCCAGATGGGGTTTGTTCGAGGGAGAACGGTATGAAAAATAAAGAGATACGTAGTGTTACGTATTAAAAAACGCGATGCTGTTCTTGTTGCCGTAAGGGAGGGGGGACCGGGTTACGCGGATTTCATTGCGGCGTGCACGGATAAAAAGACATATCACCGCTGGTGACAATGGTGATTAAGGCGGTTTTTGTCAGACCGACAGGAAGGTAAAGCAATCAGGAAGATGAAATGGCGTCCCCTGCAGGAATCGAACCTACAACTAGCCCTTAGGAGGGGCTCGTTATATCCATTTAACTAAGGGGACTTTATACGGCGTTAACTCAGGCTTATTACCTTTGAATCAATACTATCGTAACTACGCGCTTTACATCAAGGTTTTTGCTCTGCCTGCACGAGTGTGGAAAAGGTGTAAGCGCTTGCTAATGCGTACATATTAAGTACAGAATGCCTGAAACCCTGTGTACAGGATATAAAGCCGTGGCGCTGAGTGATACCCAACTGCGAACCCTCCATAACAAGCCTTATTCCGGCTCTGTAGAAGTCACTGATAGTGACGGCCTTAGCGCACGCATTACCCCCATCGGCACCATTACATTCCAGTATCGCTACCGCTGGAACGGCAAAGCGGTGCGTCTGACAGTGGGCAGGTATCCGGCTACGTCGCTTAAAGACGCCCGGGCCATTGTCAGTGAGTTGCGCGCAGTGTACACGAAGGGTATTAACCCCAAAAACTATTTCAACCGTGAAGAGGGGATGCTGACGCTCAAAGAGTGCCTCGAACGGTGGTGGGAGAAATACGTAACGGGACTGAAACCGAATACCCAAACGCTTTACCGGTCGGTTGTGTACAACACCCTGTACGCCGAGTTTGTAGACGTGCCCGTTGCCAGTATCCCTGTATCGGCCTGGGTTCAGTTTTTTCACAAGCAAGAAAGCCTCAACAAGAAAAAAGCGCGCGTGGTATTGCTGCAACTGCGTTCGGTTATCAACTGGTGTATCAGCCGCCAGCTGATCCCATCGTGCGAGCTGATGAAACTGAGTGTTAAGAACATTGGCAAAAGGCCGGATGTGGGTGAGCGCGTGCTGACTTATTGCGAACTGGCAACAATCTGGATTGCCCTTGAACGTTCAACCGTGACATCGTCCAACCGATTGTTGCATCAACTCATGCTGTTGTATTCCTGCCGTCCGTCTGAAATGCGCCTTGCGCTGGCGGGGGAATTTAATATGACAGACCGTATCTGGACGGTGCCGGGTGAGCATTCGAAAACAGGTCACGCCCTACGACGCCCCATTTTCGACCAGGCAAAACCATATCTGGATAGATTGCTGAGTGTGGGTAATGACGTACTGTTCCCAGGACAGTCCCTGGATAAGCCTCTCGATAGCTCGTCGGCGAGTCTGTACATGCGCAAACTGCGTAAAGAGATTGGCATCCCTGAATGGCGGTCGCACGATTTCCGACGCTCGCTGTCCACGAATTTATCGGGGGAAGGGATTATGCCCCATGTTACCGAAAAGATGTTGGGGCATGAGCTGCGCGGGGTAATGGCAGTGTATAACCAGCACGACTGGCTGGCAGAGCAAAAAGCGGCGTATGAGTTGTATGCCGATAAGATTTTCTGGCACGTTAAACAGCGTGGTTAATACCGCCTCTCACTCTTTCCCGACCGCTTTTCGGCTAAAGTGTTTCAGAGATACTGGTCGCACAAAGCCGCAGACCGGAATAAGCCTGCAGCGCGTGGTTTGCCGTTGCGCGATCCAGGCTTTACTGGCCCCATCGCTCTTGTTACGGCTCATGTTATTCCCCCTTTTTCATGGCTGCGTACTGCTTATATTAGCCCGCAGCTGGTAAAGCGAATGGCAATTAAGGAGTGGGCGGAATAAACATCATGGGGCGCGTTAGAGCAAAATCTTCAGGGTAGCGACGGCGACAAACGGGAGTAACAACACCATGCACATCGATATTGTTTTGAGAAAGTTTTTGCTCTCGTTCAACGATTGATTTGTAACGTCAAGCAAATTGTATATTTCAGTGAGTGAGTCGGCATCTTCCTCATCATTTTTTTTGCTCAATTCCTGGCGGTTTTCTAAACGTGTATTCTCGGGGTTTATGGTGCTGGTTTTGCGCGAGAATACCCCCGATAGCATGATGAAATTAGCGCTGGCGTCATCAGGGGCAAGGAGTTGTATTGCGGCTTCATGACCGGCTTTGTTATCAGTCCAGTCAACATATGCCGGAAGAACGACCGATAAGCCGAGAAAGTTGTCGCCCGCTTTAATGGCGTCAAAAATCTTTGAAAAAGACGCGCCAGTAAGGGGGGTGTGAAACTCCAGAACGCGGCTAACACGCGTGTCGCCGTCGTTTTGCGTGATAGTTTCATGAAAGAAAAAATTCCCGCAGTAAATCTCTTGCTGCTCAGATTCAATCACTTCTCTTATTTCTATTTTTATTTTGTCGGCCAGTTTTGCTTTAAATTGGCCGTCTTCTTTTGAAATGCAATATAGCGTTTCGGGCAGCGAATCAACATCTATCTCGGCTTTAATCGTTCTGTACGTCTCAAAAGACTTTTGGAATTGTGCGTGAAAATCGTTGTATCCCCCTTTTTCTAAATTCTGAGAAATACCTTTTGGCGTTGCGATGCGGGTATGTGTCAGGGCTTCTACCAAACATGACACCATAAAAAGCGAGGAGCGACGAAATACAAAATCAGGTTGTTCTGATTCACTGATTTTGCTCTCTTTAATGCTAAAACCGTCGTTATATTCAATCAGATTTTGGTCGCCAAAAATCATACTGCACATTCCCTGTGGTTGGTTTTTTGCGCAGACTATCACCAAAGCCAGAAATATTAAAGGCGCGCAGGATGCGGCCTGCGTGCCTGAAGTATGCTTCTCTCCGTTACCAGAGCAGGGTGCTCAGTTGCACAAATCAACGGTGATTTCGCCGACGAGTTGCACAACGGCCAGGTCTCAATAGTCAGGCCGCCTTGCACAAGAAATGCGAGGCCACCAGTCGCTTTCATCGTCCCAATGCAGCCGGTGTCGATTATTGAGGCTTCTGGGCTGCGATACAGTAATGCGGTAAACAAAAGCGCCCCCTCAGTGGTGCGGCGTTGTTTATAACGCGTTAAGACAGCGCCCCCGGTGCTGGCGCGAACCCAGGCCAGATTAGCCCCGTGTGCTGGCGAGAGTGCGTAATTTCAGCTGTAGTTAAAAAGTGAAGGCAGCCATTGCACAACGGTTGCAGATATTGCAGCCAGCCACCGGTCCGGCGGGGATAAGGGGGGGAATAAAGGAAGCCGACGGACCTTGCGGCCCCTGCACGTTGAGGGGCCGCAACACTAAAAATGACGCGGGCGCGGCGTTAAACCGGGTATCTACACTATCGCCAGCGCCTTAGTCTACTTTCTCTTTCTCCTGCTTGGCCTTACGCTCATTCGCTAAGTCGTTGCGGATCTGCGCGTGGCTAATAAGGGCAAAAATAAATGTGCCGCCGATGATGTTACCGGCAAGTGTGGGTAGGGCGAATGGCCAGAGAAAGCTGTACCATGTCGCTTCGCCGTTGAATATCAGATAAAAAATCTCCACGCTGCCCACTACAATGTGTGTGGTATCGGCCACGGCAATCAGCCAGGTCATCAGCACAATGACCAGAATTTTGGCAGAGCCTGCGGCGGGCAGCATCCACACCATTGTTGCCACCAGCCAACCGGAGACAATGGCCTTAGTGAACATCTCTACCGGTGAATTTTCCATCACCGCTGCGCCCATCTCGCTGAACGCGCTGCGGGTAGGTTCATCAAACACGGGCATAAAATTAAAGGCCAGTGCTGCCAGCGCGGTGCCAATCAGGTTACCGAGCAGCACGACGCACCACAGGCGCAACAGCAGCAGGAAATTGCCACGTGTGGGTTTGTGCATAAAGGGCAGCACGGCCGTCACGGTGTTTTCGGTGAACAGCTGCTGGCGGGCCATAATCACAATGATAAAGCCGACAGTGTAGCCCAGACTCTCCAGCAAAAACGCAGCCGGCACACCTGGCAGTTGCACGTGCAAAATGCCTTTTACCAGCATTGAGGCGCCCATCGACAGCCCGGCGGCAATGGCTGACCACAGCAGCGCCATTGCGTCGCGCTCCAGCTCTTTTTCGCCGTCGTGACGGATGTGTTCATGGGTCGCCATGGCGCGAGAGGGCATGGCTTTTTCCGCTTGTTCCATTTGCTTCTCATCGGTATCAGTAGTGGCATCTTTATGTAACGTCGTCATCATCAATTTCCTGGCGGTTTGTATTCCTGCTGTTAAGCGTAGCCAGACTCTGGCGACAATCTGAACTGTTTTTGATCTGGCTAAAAAATATTACTCCTTTCTGAGTATCAATCAGGCCTCGCAGGGTTTAGAGGGCATGGCGGGTGTGTGATATCATTCGCCGCTAATTCCCCGTGATGGAGCCACTTTGATGCTTGATGCTCAAAACCTGACCTGCGTGCGTGATGAAAGAGTGCTGTTTAGTGCGCTTTCGTTTTCTGTTGCGCCAGGCGAGGTCGTGCAGGTTGCCGGGGCGAATGGCGCGGGCAAAACGTCACTGCTGCGTATTCTGAGCGGGTTGGCAAGACCGGAGTCTGGCGAGGTGTACTGGTGCCAGGAACCCCTCAGCCGGGCGCGTGAAGATTATCACCGCGAGCTACTGTGGCTGGGCCATCAGCCTGGCGTGAAAAGCGTGATGACGGCAGACGAAAACCTGCGTTTTTTCCATCCAACAGAATCTCAGGACGCGCGCTGGCATGCGCTTGCCGCTGTTGGTTTAGTGGGTTATGAAGATGTGCCGGTGGCCCAAATGTCCGCGGGGCAACAGCGTCGCGTGGCGCTGGCCCGGCTGTGGCTGAGCAGCGCCCGACTGTGGATTCTGGACGAGCCTTTTACCGCGCTGGATATTGCGGGCGTTGAAAAGCTGACAAAACGCTTTGAGCATCATGCCGCGGCGGGCGGTACGGTATTACTGACCACTCATCAGCCGCTGCGCCCGCTGGCGTGTACGCTGCGCTGTATTACCCTGCAAGCCGGGGTGGCGCAATGATGCGGCAAATTTTCTGGCGCGAGCTGCGCGTGGCCTTTCGTAAGGGCGCGGAAATTATCAACCCGCTGTGGTTCTTCCTGATAGTGATTACGCTGTTTCCACTGGGGATTGGCCCACAGCCGCAGATGCTGGCGCGTATTGCGCCGGGCGTGGTGTGGGTTGCAGCACTGCTGTCTTCGCTGCTGGCGATGGAGCGACTGTTTCGCGACGACTGGCAGGACGGAGGGCTTGAGCAGCTGATGCTACTGCCGCTGCCGCTGCCTGCGGTGGTGCTGGCGAAAGTGGCCGCTCACTGGGTGGTGACCGGTTTGCCTCTGCTGCTGCTCTCGCCGCTGGTGGCAATGCTGCTGGGGCTGGACATCCACAGCTGGTGGGTGATGGCGCTGACGCTGCTGCTCGGTACGCCGACCTTAAGTTTTCTCGGGGCGATTGGCGTTGGGTTAACGGTGGGGTTGCGTCGTGGTGGCGTGTTGCTCAGTCTGCTGGTGCTGCCGCTGACCATCCCGCTTTTGATTTTTGCCACCGCGGCACTGGACGCGGCGGCAATGAATTTGCCGGTTAACGGCTATCTTGCCATCCTGGGCGCGTTTCTTGCCGGGAGTGCAACCTTAAGTCCGTTTGCCACAGCCGCCGCGCTGCGCGTGAGCGTGCAATAAATAATGGCCCGCATAGCGGTGCTGAATCTGGATGAAAATCACGGCGTTGATTTTCAACATAATGTTGAACTTTGTGAGCAATAAACCATGTGGAAAGCGCTACATCAGCTTGCTAAACCGCAGCGGCTGTATAGCCTGTGCGGGCGCTTCATTCCCTGGCTGGGGCTGCTGAGCGGCATCCTGCTGGTGGTGGGGTGCATCTGGGGCTTCGTTTATGCGCCTGCGGATTACCAGCAGGGCCAGAGCTATCGCATCATGTATCTGCACGTGCCTGCGGCGATGTGGTCGATGGGCATTTATGCGTCAATGGCGATTGCCGCCTTTATTGGCCTGGTCTGGCAGATGAAAATGGCCGACCTGACGGTCGCGGCGATGGCACCGGTGGGCGCGGTCTACACTTTTATTGCCCTGGTGACCGGTTCATCCTGGGGCAAACCGATGTGGGGTACATGGTGGATTTGGGATGCGCGTCTGACCTCTGAGCTGGTGCTGCTGTTTCTGTACGTCGGTGTGATTGCGCTTTATAACGCCTTTGACGATCGCCGCCTGGCCGGGCGCGCGGCCGGGATCCTGGTGCTGGTGGGCGTGGTTAACTTACCGATTATTCACTTCTCCGTCGTGTGGTGGAACACTCTGCATCAGGGCTCCACCAACATGCAGCAAACTATCGATCCGGCCATGCGTATTCCGCTGCGCTGGTGCATTTTTGGCTTCCTTGGCCTGTTTGTCACGCTGACGCTCATGCGCCTGCGTAATTTGATTCTGGTTCAGGAGCGCCGCCGCCCGTGGGTGGCTGAGCTTGCGCAGAAAGGGAGGAGGGCGTAATGCAGAGCGCTTTTGCAAACTGGCAGGAGTTCTGGGCGATGGGTGGCTATGCGTTTTACGTCTGGCTGGCCGTGGCCGCAACCCTTATCCCCATTTTCTCCCTGGTAGGACATACCGTCTGGCAGCGCCGCGCGCTGCTGGAGGAAGTCCGCCGTCAGGAATCCCGCGAACGGCGTATTCGCGCGGCAGCCGAGAACCATGAACCCGAGGAAGCATAAGTGAACCCACGACGTAAAACGCGACTTTATCTGGCGATTGCCGTGATTGCGGGGCTGGCGCTGACCATCGCGCTGGTGCTGTATGCGCTGCGCTCTAATATCGATTTATTCTACACGCCCGGTGAAATCATCCACGGTAAAGGTACCAGCCTGCTCAAGCCCGAGCCGGGCCAGCGCCTGCGCGTGGGCGGCATGGTGATGCCTGGCTCGGTTAAACGTGACAGCCAGTCGCTAAAAGTGACGTTTAAACTGTTTGATGCCCGTGGCGTTATCGATGTCAGCTACGAAGGCATTCTGCCGGATCTGTTTCGTGAAGGTCAGGGGATTGTGGCGCAGGGTGAGTTCGAAGAAGGCAACCTGATTGTTGCTAAAGAAGTGCTGGCTAAACATGACGAAAACTACACGCCGCCAGAAGTGAAAGCGGCGATGGAAGACAACCACCAACGTCCTGCGGAAGTCTATAAGGATAACCACTGATGATGCCGGAAATTGGCAATTTTCTGCTGTGCCTCGCGCTCGGTATTTCGCTGGTGTTAAGCCTGTGGCCGCTGTGGGGCGCTGCGCGCCAGGACGTGCGGCTGATGGCGCTGGCGCGCCCGCTGACCTGGGCTATGTTCCTGGTCATCCTCGCCGCGTTTTTGATTCTGGTGCACGCCTTTATCGTTAACGACTTCACCGTGCTGTATGTCGCCAACAACTCCAATACCGAACTGCCGGTGTGGTATCGCGTGGCGGCAACCTGGGGCGCGCATGAAGGCTCGCTGCTGCTGTGGGTACTGCTCATGAGTGGCTGGACCTTCGCCGTGGCGCTGTTCAGCCGCGGCATGCCGCTTGACTCCGTGGCGCGCGTGCTGGCGGTGATGGGCATGATTACCTTCGGCTTTTTGCTGTTCATCATTTTCACTTCCGATCCGTTCACCCGCACGCTGCCGGACTACCCGATTGACGGGCGCGATCTTAACCCGCTGTTGCAGGATGTGGGGCTTATCTTCCATCCACCGCTGCTGTATATGGGTTACGTCGGCTTCTCGGTGGCGTTTGCGTTCTCTATTGCTTCGCTCATGGCCGGACGGCTGGATACCGCCTGGGCGCGCTGGTCACGTCCGTGGACCCAGGCCGCGTGGGTCTTTTTGACTCTGGGCATCGTGCTTGGCTCCGCGTGGGCTTATTACGAACTTGGCTGGGGCGGTTGGTGGTTCTGGGATCCGGTTGAAAACGCCTCCTTTATGCCGTGGCTGGTGGGCACGGCGCTCATGCACTCGCTGGCGGTTACGGAAAAGCGCGGCAGCTTCAAAGCCTGGACCGTGCTGCTGGCGATTTCGGCCTTCTCCCTGTGTCTGCTCGGCACCTTCCTGGTGCGTTCCGGCGTGCTGGTGTCCGTGCACTCGTTTGCCTCTGACCCATCGCGCGGCATGTTTATCCTGGCGCTGCTGGTGGTGGTCATCGGTGGTTCGCTGCTGCTGTATGCGGTTAAGGGCAGCACGGTACGCTCGCGTGTGGGCAATGAGCTGTGGTCGCGTGAATCGTTCCTGCTTGGCAACAACGTGCTGCTGGTGGCGGCCATGCTGGTTGTGCTGCTCGGCACGCTGCTGCCGCTGGTGCACAAACAGCTCGGCCTTGGCAGTATCTCCGTGGGTGAGCCGTTCTTTAACACCATGTTCAGCGTGATGATGGCGCCATTTGCGCTGCTGCTGGGCATTGGCCCGCTGGTGCGCTGGCGTCGTGATGAGCCGCAGAAACTGCGCCGCCGCCTGCTGATTGCGCTGGTGGCAACCGTTGCGCTCTCCTTGTTGCTGCCGTGGCTGATGCAGGACCGCATTGAGGCCATGACTGTTGTGGGTCTGCTGATGGCGTTCTGGGTATTTATCCTCGCCGTCAGCGAAGTCTTTGACCGTGCCACCGACCGCCACAGCCTGTGGCGCGGCCTGACAAAAATTTCGCGCAGCCACTGGGGTATGGTGTTGGGTCACGTCGGTCTGGCGGTGACGGTCGTCGGCATTGCTTTTAGCCAGAGCTACAGCGTTGAGCGTGACGTGCGCATGAAGGCGGGCGACAGCATCACCATTCATGAATATGGCTTTACCTTTCGTGAAGTGCGTGACGTGACCGGGCCGAACTGGCGCGGTGGCGTTGGCGTTATTGACGTGACGCGCAACGGTAAGCCGGAAACCACATTGCGTGCAGAAAAGCGCTTCTATAACAGTAGCCGCATGATGATGACAGAAGCGGCCATTGACGGTGGCCTGACGCGCGACCTGTACGCGGCGTTGGGAGAAGAGCTGGACAACGGCAGCTGGGCAGTGCGTTTGTACTACAAGCCGTTCGTGCGCTGGATTTGGTACGGCGGCGTGTTGATGTCGCTTGGCGGCATACTCTGCATGTTTGACCGTCGTTACCGTCTTCGTCATTCGCACAAGGGGGCGTAATGAAGCGTAATGTGCTTTATATCCCGCTGGCGCTGTTTCTGGTGCTGGCCGCATTACTGATGTGGCAACTGGTGCGCAACGCCGACGGCGACGACCCGACCCGGCTGGAGTCTGCGCTGATTGGCAAACCCGTACCGGTCTTTCGCCTGGAGTCGCTGGATATTCCTGGCAAAATTTATGACCAGGCTGCACTCACAGACGGCAAACCGCTGTTGCTGAACGTCTGGGCGACCTGGTGCCCTACGTGTCGCGCCGAGCACGCCTTTCTCAACGGGCTGTCAGCACAGGGCGTGCGCGTGGTTGGCATGAATTATAAAGACGATCGCGCCAAAGCTATTCGCTGGCTTAACGAGCTGGGTAATCCATATGCCATGAGTCTTTTTGACGGTGACGGCATGCTGGGACTGGATCTGGGCGTTTACGGTGCGCCGGAAACCTTTCTTATCGACGGCAAAGGCATCATCCGCTACCGCCACGCGGGGGATCTGAACGACCGCGTCTGGCAACAGGAGCTGAAACCGCTGTGGGACAAATACAGCCAGGAGGCCGGAGCATGATAGCGCGCGGGTTAATCGGGCTGTTTGCACTGTGCCTTTCTTTTGGCGCGCTGGCAGCCATTGATACTTACCAGTTTAAAGACGAAGCGCAGGAGCAGCAGTTCCGCCAGCTGACAGAACAACTACGCTGCCCGAAATGCCAGAACAACAGCATTGCCGACTCTAACGCCATGATTGCCTCCGACATGCGCCAGAAGGTGTATGAGCTACAGCAGCAGGGGCAGAGTAAGCAGCAGATAATCGATTATATGGTCGCGCGCTACGGCCATTTTGTGACCTATGAGCCGCCGCTGACGCCGTCTACCCTGGTGCTGTGGCTGTTGCCTGCGCTGTTTGTTATCGGTGGTGCGCTGGTGATTGTAAAGCGCGCCCGCAAGCGCGGCCAACAAGCCGATACTGCACTCAATGAGCAAGAGCAGCAGCGCCTCAAAGCGCTGTTGGATGAAAAAAGGAATGCGTCATGACGCCGCTGATTATTACCATAGTCGTTTTGCTGCTGGCGGTGTCGGCGCTGCTATTTATCCCCTGGGGCAACGGGCAGGTCGCCAGCCGTGATGCTCTCAACCGAGCGTTTTATCAGGACAGGCTTGCCGAGCTTGAGCAGGATAACGGCGACGTCAGCGCCGAAGAGCGCGAGAAGATGGTGGCAGAACTCCAGCAAACGCTGCTGCACGATATCCCCGACTCACCTACCGATGAGGCCAAACCGCTAAACCGTATTGTGCTGGTACTTGCGGTTCTGTTGTTGGTAGCAGTCAGCGTTGGCGTTTATCTGAAAACATCAAACGTGCAAAGGGTGATTGAGTGGCGCCAGGTGGTTGAGCAAACGCCACAGTTAATGCAGCGCGTGATGGACCAGGACGCGAAGCCGCTTACCACGGAAGAACTGACGCGCCTTGGGCTGGGGCTGCGTACCCGCTTACAGGACGATCCGGATAATGTACAGGCCTGGCAGATGCTGGGCCGCATTGGCATGGTGCTGGGTAACGCTACGACCGCCACGCAGGCGTTTGAACAGGCCTGGAAGCTGGCGCCCAATAACGCCGAAGCGAAGCTCGACTATGCTGAAGTATTAACGCGCTCTTCGGACCCGCAGGATAACCAGCTTGGCGGTGAAATGCTGCGTGAAACGTTGCGTACAGACCATACCAATATTCGTGCACTCAGCCTGCTGGCGTTCAGCGCCTTCGAACAACAGCGCTGGCAGGAGGCGATAGGTGCCTGGCAAATTATGCTGCGCCTGTTGCCCGCAGAGGACCAGCGTCGCGCGATTATTGAACGCAGCATTGCGCAGGCGAAAGTTGAAGCCGGCATGGACAACGTGAAACAGGCTGTTACAATCAGCCTCACGCCGGACGCTGAAAAAGCCTTACCTGTGAAGGGGATAGTTTTCGTTTCGGTGACGGATGGCGTCTCAAATGTGCCAGTGGTGGTAAAAAAAGTACCGCTGGGTCATTTCCCGCTGTCACTGTCGTTAAATGATACCAACGCTATGATGCCGGACAGGCTGCTGTCGTCGTTGCAACAGGGCGTGGTGAAGGTGCATATTTCTCAGGATGGTAACCCGGTGCCGCAGTCCGGCGACTGGCTGGGCGAGAGCAAGCTGATACCGCTTGTAAGCCCCCAGCCGGTGCAGATAGAGGTGTCGCACCAGCAGCCCTGAATGCGCCAGCCATAACAATATCCACCCGCAACCGCTATGCAGCAGCGCGTCAGGCAGGCGCGCTGTCGTCCCGGCGAGAAAAGGGATTCCTTGAGGGAGACATATCATGACATTTCGCATGACCGGCCTGGCACTGGCAACCACGCTGCTTGTGGGCTGCGCCAGCTCTGGAAGCGAACAAACCGAGGGGCGCTCTGACCCGCTCGAAGGCTGGAACCGCACGATGTACAACTTCAACTTTAACGTGCTGGATCCTTACATCGTGCGTCCCGTAGCGGTGGCCTGGCGTGATTACGTGCCGCAGCCTGCGCGTAACGGCCTGAGCAACTTCACCAGTAACCTCGAAGAGCCGGCCATCATGGTCAACTACTTCCTGCAGGGCAAGCCTTATGAGGGCGCCATCCACTTCACGCGTTTTTTCCTGAACACCATTCTCGGTCTCGGTGGCCTGATGGATGTGGCCGGTGCCGCCAACCCGAAACTGCAGCGCGTTCAGCCGCACCGCTTCGGCAGCACGCTTGGTTACTACGGCGTGGGTTACGGTCCTTATGTACAGCTGCCGTTCTACGGCAGTTTTACGCTACGTGAAGACGGTGGTGATGCGGTTGATACGCTCTACCCGGTGCTTTCCTGGCTAACCTGGCCGATGACAATTGGCAAATGGACGCTTGAAGGGATTGAAACCCGCGCCCAGCTGCTCGACTCCGACGGCCTGCTGCGCCAGTCCTCTGACCCGTATATTCTGGTGCGTGAAGCCTACTTCCAGCGCCACGACTTTATCGCCAATGGCGGCGAGCTTAAGCCGATGGAGAACCCGAACGCGCAGGCGATTGAGGGCGATCTTAAGGATATTGATTCCGAGTAAGCAATGTCTCCCTGTTGCCCGGGCGGCAGGGAGACGTGAGTTCGCAAGATGAGGCCTGGTAACAGGCCGGGGCAACATACTGTTCGCAGCTCAGATAATCCTCAAAGAAGCAGGCTGCTCGCCTGCCATCATGCCATTCACCGTAGCTGCCAGTAGCGAAATTGCGGTGAGAGCCTGTTAATGCGTGTCTCTATCTTAATCGTATTTCAGGACAAAGGGCGTTCAAGCCCAATTGCATCAAACCAGGGTCAGAAACAACAGACAAGCCAGTGCATCTCTGGCTTGAATATTTAAAAGGTTTCCCCATCGCGCGATTGAAATGAGCGTTTTGACATCGCACCAACGGTACTCATCGCTGGGAGGGGGAATGTCACAGTTAACTAAGACGTAACGGACTGAACTTTGGAAAAAGCGTCCGCCTTCATCAGAATGAAAATTATCATAAAGAATCTGTGCGTTGCGCATTTTTCCGCTGCCGCTGACCAGCGCCTGCACCAGCTGATTTTGCATCTCGTCTGAATGTTGCTCTGCGCCAGGAACCTGCACCGTTGGGCCGATTTCCACAAAATCCAGGAGACCTGGCTCAACACAGGTTCTGAACAAAGCCTGCAGTGCGCCTTCGTGTTGACGAACCGCCAGGATAACAAGTCCAACCGCCAGCGGTTTCACCATGAGTTGATCCCAGAAATCGACTTCTCTGCCTACGGCGTTGACGCGAACACCGATAACCTCGTGCCCGGAACCGTCAAGGCGATGGAGCCTGTCTTGCTGTCGGCGCCAGCCTGGTAGATTACTCAGAGGAACGCGAGTGGCCGAAAACGAGATTCTGGCACGATGATGTCCGAGCCATGTTCGAATTTGTTCAGCTTCGCCGAGCAGAGATGGTGCGTTTGCGCTTTGCCAGAACGGACCTAAAGCAAGAATGGTTCGTAGATCCGAGTGAATCAAGTTACTCACTGACAGGTGTCGAATAAGCACATTGATTTCTATCCAACGAAATCCAACAGGCGGCTCAAAGTAAGTCACTTCGACTATCATCGAATGATTGTGTTTTTGCCAAAAGATACTGCCGTGCTCGGATTGCACCGTGTCGAGTAATACCGTGTGCGGAGCTCGAAAAAGTTCAAGAAAGCGAACTGGCTTACCGCCGTGAGTTCGTAGCTGGTTGCTTCGTGTTGCCTGTACGGTAGGCGAAATCTGGCAGCCGTGGATAGTTCCCGGCTCTGCTTTAGCCTGGACCAGGGCAAACAAATCCGAGCCGGATCTCGCCACGGCAAGGCCAAGAAGCCCGACCTCAGGCTGGTCGAGCATTACGCTGGCGCCAGAGCATTTCTCACCATGAAAACCGTGCGTGACACCAATCACCGAGAAGTACTTTCCGCTCGAGTGGCTATAGGCAGGGCTTAACTCTGATGTTTCCCACTGCCTGACTTCGCAAAGAGGGATCCGCGTTGCCGTTGCAGAAGACCATTTTCTGGCTGACAGCCGCCAACTCTGTAATTCTAAAAGCGTGTCAGCCCCGGAAACCTGAGTAGCGTGATGATGAGCGAGTGAATTCATTAAGATAACGTAATGTCAGGCACAAATTTTAGCCATGTGCCGCCCTGAGCACGGAAAGCGGATTCTCGAGTAATGATCTCTTCCTCGTGATTCCAGGCAAAGAGCAGGTAAACGTCGGGAAATTCCTCACTACGCTGAGGGAACGCCTTAATCGGTATCCCTGTTCCGGGGGTTAGTTGGCCTTGTTTCTCGGGTGTTGTGTCATAAATGACCGGGAGAAGGTTACGGTCGATCCCACAGTAATTTAAAACCGTTGCGCTTTTTGCCGTTGCTGCGTATCCGGCAACAGTTTTACCCGCAGTGGCCAATTCACGGAGCACTTTCGGCAATTCGACTCGGCGAAATTCAACGGTTTGTGCAAACGCCTTCAAACGCTCGACAGAATGCAGACCGGACTGACGTTCATTTTCTATAACATCCACAACCGAGCGTGACGGTGTTTGGTGTAGACGCCCGACCGTATAGCGAAGTTGTCCCCCATGGGTTCCCAGGTGTTCTACGTCGATAAGTTTCAAGCCAAATTTCCGGGCAACCAAATCTATACTCGTGGCGCTGAAATAATAGATATGCTCGTCGTATATCTGGTCAAAGGCACACTTCGTAACGATATCGCCCAGGTAGGGATCCTCGAAAATAAAGCGGCCATCTTCGGCAAGAAGTAGGTCAACGCCTCTGAAGACTGAGGCGAGATCAGGAATATGAGAAAAGGTGTTTGCTGCATAAATGACAGTCGCTGGCCCGGCTGATTCGACTATTTCGGCGGCGGTTTCTGTATTGAACCAACCTGTCCTGGCATTAACTCCACGAGCCACAGCCTCTGAAACCAGATTGGAAGCAGGATCAATACCGAGGTGCATAAAACCTAGCCTGGCAAATGACTCAAGAAAGGTGCCATCATTACAACCAAACTCGACAATAAATGGCGCTGAGTCAGCCTGACTTTCGGCGGCAGTTATTTTAAGCGCCATTTCACGGAAATGCTGCTGCATCCGTTGAGATGAAGAGGTTCGAAATGGATAGTGAGAATTAAACATCATTTCGGGAGGGACTTCGTTAATGAGTTGCACAAGTTGACACGACTCACATATGCCGACTTTCAACTCAAACATTAACTCAGGCGAATGGTCGTCAGGTCGGCGATAGGCATCTGCCCGAGGATGCTTACCCAGATCAATAAATTGAAGGAGGCGCTGACCGCAAATTCTGCAATCTGGTTGACGATTAGAACAAATGGTATGTTGTGAGCTGCACATAAATGTTTTAGCTGTCTTCTTTGTTGAAATTTTTCAATGAGCTTTGCAGCCCCGGTTTTACAGGCAGAGCCTCAACCAGGCTGCAAAGCGATGAGTGGGGATTACTCTGTCAAAGGCAACAGCTTGACGATTTTCGTCTCAGTCAGCGTTTTAATCGCAACAATTTCGCCTTGTGCATTCGCCATCGGTACAAGCCCATTCTGGCTATAAACAGAGCCAACGGGAGGGACCTGGTTGACGTTTGCACGCATATGGGCGGCATCCGGGTTGTGCAGCACTCCCATCGGTGTTTCAACAGCCAAATGAATGAATTGTTGGCTTCGAACAGACTCCGGCCCGAACTCTACGCCGAGAGGAATTTCCAGGCGGCCAATAGAAGGCTTGAGGTCGGCATTAAAAGACGTACCCACACCGAGAGCGATAGTCTGGCCGGGGAAAAGGACTTTACTGATCATCTCAGTACGGTAGTTCTTAATTTCCAGGTCCAGGCGAATGGTCCCGTTCATGCTAAAGACCGGGTCATGAACAAGGATTTCGAAATCAGACTCAGGGAACTCGAAGCGCTCGCGCGGGGCATTAGGATCGTCATGTTTCGTTCCCACAACCACTTCAATTGTTGTCTGTGACGTCGCTTTGTAGCCGCGTGAACCATCCGGGAATGTGCGTCGCGGCTCCATTCTCAGCAAGATTTCGCTTGCGCGGTTGCGCAGTGCTTTCCAGGGGGTTGCGATTTCATCGGGGAGAGCAGGACCAACTTCCTCTAATCTCATATCTGCGAGTTGTATCATAAATATTCCTTTTACTTATTTCTGTTCACGTAGTGGGACTGCTTGTAAATTTAATCACGTTAAATTACGGATTTAATATTAGGGCTGCGAATCACGCCATGTCTAGGTGGCGAGACAGCCAACCTTCTGGCATAACTGAGACGGGGCATGGCGTGGTCATGCCAATATGAATATTGGTACTCTTCACATTTTTACGGAAAGAAAAGTTGTTAATATAAAGCGAAGTATTCAGAACCCAATAGCCGATGACATGATGATTAAATATCGTCAGGGTCAGGTGAAAGTTCTGATGAAACACGCCCCAGTGCCAAAGTCACCTGTTCAATAGCCAGGGGTAAAGCCAGCTTTTTTTGGCGCCCACGACGGGAAGCGAAACTCTATTATGACTCACTCCGGGAAAACGAGGTGTCGGTGACAGTTAAACGAGGATAGGGATTTTCAACGTTATGGCGTGTTTCATTTTTCTGCGCTTTTAACTTTTTTCTGGAAGCTCGGGTTATTGATTTTCTCAATACGGCCTTCCTTGTTAGCATTTTAATACGTTATTGTCGTAATCAGTCGAGCGTTGAAATATAGTGGCGGTAAACATGAGTGTTAAATGATGCAAAATTGAAGAAAGGTATCCCAACCCTGGGTGTTGCCCAAAGACAGGTCGTGGCTATGCAAGTGCTTTTGTGGGGGGGAGGTGGCCTTGATGGTGGGAAATAATAGTAAAATTAGCGCCTTGTGATGGTTTTGTGAATGCGGCATACTTCAATGACCTTGTTTAAGCTAAAAGATAAAACCCGGTCTTTACTCGCGTATAAGACGTATTTCAGGGGCAGGGTGACAAAAAGCCGGAACATCGAATGGCGTATAAAGAGAGTATATTTCCGGGTGCGAACGGTCATGCTCTGGTGAGATATTTCGCGGTGTGCGGGTGCCGGATTAAGCTATTCAGGCAGTTCAACCTGTAGACAGGTAAAGGTGTGATAGCTGAAATTTTTAGTTTTTAAGTGATTAACGTGATCCAGAGTGGGTTTTTATTGATGGAAGTATCGTTAAGTCTCATTAAGCCAGCGTCAATATTCGTGATAGCATTTGCGAATCCATCGGCAGTAGCCGAATAGCAAAACACTCAGATAATTTTCACGTTGTCACGACGTAATACCCGTTATACCAGCGCGAGACAACAATAAGACGATATAGATGAGGATATGTATCGCTTCTCATATCGGGCGGGAAAGCCTTTTTTAAGATAATGAAACAGATATTCATATCAGGGCAATGTAATAAAAAGGCGAGAAACGCCCCGGCGATAGTAGCCCTTGATTTTAGTTTTATGTCGCTCCCAAAGTGGGTTGATGGAAAAGTGAAAAGCAACGTTCAACCTGCATCAGGAAGTGACGCCAGTTAATTTTCTTTAAAGCGTGAGAGCAATGCAAAACGAATCAAAAACGCCTGAAAACAGCAAGGGATATTCAGAACCGCATTCGACGAACCCGGTTGGTCGTTTGCGTGATTGCGCCAAACTCATCATTCTTCTGCCAGTGCGTATTGCTGAAATAGGCCTGGTTGTCTCAGCCTATGCCCTGAAAATGTCTTTAAGTTGGTCCCTGAGGCGTTTCAATTCAAGAAGTGGCTATTTTGTTTCCCAGGGTAAAACACTGCGTGAAGCGCTGCAGGCTCTCGGGCCGACTTTCATCAAGCTTGGCCAAATCCTCAGTTCCAGACCGGACATCGTGTCCCCGGAAATCTCCTCCCAGTTAGCCTGCCTGCAAGAACAAGTGGAGTCCAGAAAACCCGCAAAAGTAAAGCGTCTGATAGCACAGCTGCTTGGCCGAGAGCTACACAGCGTCTTCAGGCACTTTGATGAAGAACCCATTGCGGCTGGTAGCGTGGCCCATGTTTATCGGGCTGAACGGTTAGATGGCTCAGTGGTCGCGGTTAAGATCGTGCGACCGGGTGTGCGATGGCGGATGCTTTGTGACATGGTGCTCTTTTCAGCAATGGCTAAGCTACTGAGTTTGCTGCCGCAGATGAGGTTAATCCCAATGGCTTCAATGGTAGAGGAGTTTCGCCATGTCCTGATTTGTCAGCTGGATTTATCAGCCGAGGCTGACAACTATACCAAATTCAGAGCGAATTTTTGCAAATCGCCTCACGTCCAGTTGCCCCGCATATACAGTGAGCTTTCAAACGACCACATGCTGACGATGGCGTATCTCGACGGTCTGCAACGAGTCGAGCAAGTGGCTAAAAAAGCGGGGCGCACAGATGAACTCGCCAAAACTTGCCTCCGGGCACTTTTCCAAATGATTTTTGTCGACGGGTTCGTTCACGGTGATCTGCATTCAGGTAACGTCAGGTTCAGGCATGATGAAGTACTCGTATTACTCGATTGCGGGTTAGTCGTTCACCTGGATCCCACAAGGAAATCTGAGTTCACTCGATTCTTCTTGTCGATTGCAACAAACAATGGCAGCGAATGCGCGAAAATAGCGCTTTCAACATCCACCTGGCGCACCAGGGCTTTCGACTGGCAGTGTTTTGAAAAAGAGATGTGTGAATTGGTCAACGCAAACTCAGGTAAGAACGCCGAACAATTCGAGGTGGCTCGCTTTGCAAAAGAACTCTTTGAGCTATTTCGTCGTAACGGACTACGTGGATCTACCGATTTTGTTACCGTAATTTTGGCGCTGGTCGTTTTTGAAGGAATCGTAAAACAGTTATCGCCATCGCTTGATTTTCAGGCAGAAGCTCGCCGCTTTCTGTTAGCTGTGGGGCTGTGATTTTTGGCTATTCCTGTTTTTTTCAGAAACGCTGTGCCCGTTTAATTCCTGACCGGTGTGAATTATGGGTCTGGTTCGGGTTTATTGTCTGAAATAGCGCAGTTGTGAGAGATATATGGATAATTTAAAGCATTCAAAGGATATGCAGCGTGACACCGGGGCAGCAGATAGAGCTCTTCAGGTTGAATATAGCCAGTCTGGCGGACTCGTGACACTGTTGACCCAACTTGGTGTTTCGCTTGCCGTGTCGTCGTATCAATCAGGCCTGCTTTATATGATTGGGTGCAACTCAATGGGGGGCTTAAACGTTCATGAAGCAGCGATGCCTAAACCGATGGGGCTAAGTTGGCAAGAGAGTGGCCAGCTTATCTTAGCGGGCGGTATGGAGATCCTGCGCTTTGAGAACGTCCTTGAGCCTCATGAGAGGTTAAACGGCAGCTTTGATGCTTGCTTTGTGCCACGCCATATCCATATGACCGGAAGACTCGACGCGCATGATGTGGGTATGGCTTCAGATGGCCAGATCATTTTTGTGAATACGCGTTTCAATTGTCTGGCCACCTTATCGTCACGGCATAGTTTCTCACCTTATTGGAAGCCGCCGTTTATTGATCGAATTGTGGATGAGGATCGTTGCCACCTCAATGGCCTGGCGATGCGCAATGGCAAACCAGCCTTTGTAACGGCGGTCTCGCGCTCAAACACGGTGGATGGTTGGCGCGATCGGCGCGATGGTGGTGGTGTCGTTGTTGAGGTTCAAACCGGTCGGATTGTCTGCGATGGATTGTCGATGCCGCATTCGCCCCGATGGCATGATGGTCGTCTGTGGCTTCTGAACGCCGGCACAGGAGAACTCGGTGTAGTTGAAGGGCTGGGGAGTGAGGAGGCACATGGTAGTTCCCGGACCGGGCATTTCAAACCTGTTGCATTTTGCCCGGGCTTTCTGCGTGGTCTTGCGTTTTACGGTGACTACGCCGTGGTGGGTTTATCAAAACCCCGTTATGAACGATTTGAAGGTCTGCCGCTGGAACAGCGTTTAAAAGAGGCCGATAGTTCTCCCTGGTGCGGCATTCAGATTATTGATTTAAAAACAGGCGGTTGTGTGGAGTGGTTCAGGATAGATGGTGATGTGGCAGAACTCTATGACGTGGAATTTTTACCCGGCTTTCACGCGCCAATGGCATTGTCGCCTGGTACGCCTGAGCTTGGCAAACTGATTACCTGGAATACACCCGAACCCTTGTCGGAGCCACCAAACGAGCAGTCTGACCTTGTGGACTCGAATGATTAAAACTCGGACATTGTCTGGCCACGGTCTATGCGGCAACGCTTTGGCCCAGGAATTGAATATTCATCAATTCCTGGGCCACATGGAATAGTAAAAAGCGTACCCGCTGGTTCAGCCGTTTCCCCGTAGCTGTTATGCGTTCCGCCAGGGAAACGGGGCATACAGTACGTTAATGTTTTTTTACTTACCGACCTCTACTGCCTGCGGAACACCCCGGTTTTGGGGTAAAACATCACGTCGTAAAACGTAAATTTTACTCCTCAGCCCTGACATGTTTTAAGCGCCGATTACCAAAATGAATTGCTGTCCAGAAACAAAGTAATCCGACAATAATCACCGAAGCGCTAAAGAGTACGAGACTTATATCCATAGGCAGTATTATCACTGCGCCGAGGTATTGAAATACAATAGAAGCATACAGTATTCTCGCAATAAACAGACGTGACTTGTTGCGAATAAACCACGCTCCCAGTGGCGCCCCAATCACCACAATCGGAATGCATACCAGCCAATAATCCCATGTGGCTTCGGCAACACCCGAGCTAAACCCTTCCATCCAGAGAAACGCACACACTGAATTGATCGCCATCAGGAGCACTGAGGTGGGGGTGGCCACGCTTTCACAGGTACGGTAAAACAGCACCAGCAACGAAAAGGTAATGAGATCTAAGCCACTGCCAGTGATCCCGCTCACTGTCCCGCCAATAAAACCAACAGTAAGCAACCTGATAATATCTGAATGTGTCGCCGGCCCCATGACCTTCACAACCTGGCGATCCGCATGTCGGTTGGTCCAGAACAAAACACAGCCAAACGAAAGCCAGAGGCTGGTGAAGAAAAGTTTAACCAGCGGGGGAGACATCATTGGCTGCATCACCTCAATGCCAAAGATCACGCCACACGCACCACCCAGTGATGGCAGTACTACCGCCCGCCAGACAATGGGTATTCTCAGCATAATGATTGTCATAGAGGCGGCTACCATACCAACCGACTGAATCATCAATGAAAAATCGCGGGCAATGCTGGGGGGGATATCAAAAATCAGGACCATCACCGGAAAGGCAACGGCTCCTCCCCCCTCACTGGTGGCTCCGGCAATGAATGAACCCAGTGCCATGGTCACACTCATAAACCAGTTTTCCTGAAATAAATACCAGGCATCGGCGTATGCCATATACGTTCCCCAGATTGCCCAGATAAATAATGCCCAATAGATGGGGAAAAATCGTTTATTCAACATTTCTCAGCACTCCATGTCACTGATATGAAATTTAATTACCACTGCGCCCATCAGTTAATAACCACACACGAACACTAGGCTGTGGTCATTTCTCCACCCTTTATTGGATTGTGTTGCCAGCGCGCGGTATTTTTTAATCTTTAAAAAGCATTTTCAGCTATATATGGGGATCGCTATAAACACCATTCCATATCCTTATTGCTCAGCTTACTCCTGCTTCAACCTGGTTTATTAGCAGTGACACAACTGCATTATCCTCCGTTGCTAACGTTTGAAATCCTCTGTCTACGCTTTTTGTTCGACCAACGACTGGCATTGCAAGACGGTGTTTACGTGGTCCTGGATTTCTAAACGACGACAAAAGAGATTTCTCCACGGCACAGGGTTTGTGTCCCTACCTTTGCTGTTCCTCGTGCTTTTCCAAACCGACTTCCTAAGCTCATGATCTCGACCGCGAGGTAAACCGTACTGTCGGTAGAGTAAGGATGGAGGAGTTCAACATTTTCAAGGCCTACCAGAAACGGTGTGCGGCCTCGATAGCGTTCAAGAGCAAAAACAGCACAAGCACCAAGCTGTGCAAGCGCTTCCATTGGCAACATGGGCAACAGATGGGTGGAATGTGGGTGTGACCTGAGCCAGTCGTTACGTAAAGGTTGCCATTCGCCAGTTGCACTAACACCGGGTTCCAGCGACGAGATGGTATGAACAAACAACATCTCGCCCCGGTGCGGGATGAGTTCTGCCGCGTCGTAATTCATGGTATTAAACCTGCGCCCGTGGGAATGGATATCGTTGCACGATGTTGTTGATCCTCCCATTGGTCAATGATGATGCGCGTAAGACCGCTTCTACAGGCTTGCCAGCGCAACAACGTTCTTGCGGCCAGGAGGTCGCTGGTTTGCGGAGCCGGTTCTGTGCGACTCCTGACACTGTGCTTTTGGATTTCAACTCCCGTGACTCGCTCAACGGTTTGCACAACGGTTGATACGTGTTGTGGAAACCCGGTGCCAATATCGATAACAGAATGTCCCTCAACGGGAGCCAGGCAGGCGGCAACGATTGCTGAAGCAGCATCGGCGACATGGAGATATTCACGAGGAGGCGCTTGTCGAAAAATCGTGAGCGGCGTGCCTTCGCGGGCTGCGCGAAGCGCATTGCCAATTAACCCGACGCATGGCTCACGATGAGCACCTGCTATGGCCTGAAAACGCAGTGACAGGCTACTGGCGTTGATGCCCGCGCACTCTACAACCAGAGCCTCTGCTGCTCTCTTCGAATTTGCGTAAGCCAGAAGCCCCTGATTCGGCCCTGGTTGTGTTTTTCCTCCTGCTGCCATTGCGCTGGAAGCAAATACGATACGACCGGCATTCTGGGCAGCAGTGAGCAGTTTTTTCGTGCCAACAACGTTTACCTCCCAATATAAATTCTCAGACGGGGTGATTGGCTGGTGAGGATGAATGCCCGCGAGGTGACAAACCACGTCAGCCTGTTGCAGTCTACGCAAGGCGGCGGGTTCGGCGGCGCCTCTTAAAAATTTGCTGAAAGAAAACGACTCAACTTTTACATTGGTCGCCTTCAGCGCCGCCAACACTTGTTTGCCAAGGTAGCCCGTGGAGCCAGTTAAGACCAGACTTGGTGCTTTCTGCTCTGTCATGTTGTTGAGACCGTTGCTAAAAGCATAAGCTCTGGTCCGATGCTGTTGATGGCGATGTCAGATTTAAGACCGGCATTGCCTATCGCATGCTGCCAATCCTGCGAAGAGAGGAAGCGGCTGGAGCAACCTTGTCGATGTGCAGGTAGGGGGAGTAGGTTCAGAAAAAATTCTTGATGGACTTGCTCACCCGCGCCACAAATCGACTCGCTGGTTATAAGGACACCTCCTTCTTTGAGAAGTGAAGACAACATGCGCAGTGAAGCCGGGAGATTGTGGGCATTGTGAAGCGCATTAACCGCAAGCACAACATCGAAGCCTCCTGTTGAAACATGTTGCCGTGTTGGTTCAGTATTAAAATCATAGGGTTCGAAATTAAATTCTATTAACCCGGCAGGGCACTGGTTCAGTTTGTCCGCCGTTGAACGAAGAAGACTCGCGCTGATGTCGGTTGCCAGATAGCTAACGGGCGCGGTGGCAACCTGGTGGAGGGCATTGATTACGGCCAGGGTTGCACCACCAGTACCGACACCGATTTCGAGTACCCGCAACGGAACACCTTCTTTTACTCGCTCAGCCAGCGCAGCAGCCGCCGCTTGATTCAGCGGAGCATAGAGTGGATTTGACGAACTGTAATAGCCCCGCCAGATGTGCAGACCATCGCCAGAAAAAAGTAAATGAGTACCGTTCGATTCACCCGCAAGGAAATCTGGATAGGCATCTCGCGCAAGTTTCAAAAAAGACAACGCCGATCCGCCGGGTAGAACAGGGCTATGGTGTGAAACGCCCCGTGCCGCAGCCAATCGCAGCCATGCCAGTGCTTGCGCTCTGGTGGCGGGAGCGGATTCATCGTCCTCATATTCAGAAACGATGTCTCGCGCATAGCCGCCTACTTTTGACCATGCAGCTTCAATAAGCTGCATGTACTCGTCATTTATAAGACTATCAACAATGGCCAGATTGCCATTTTTCATGGACTGTGGTGGCCTTTCTTGCGTCGCTGTTGCTTGCGTTTTCCACTGATTAGCATTCATCTCAACGAAGCCCACCTTAACCAGCGTTGCTTTGCACATCAGGCGCAGAGAGCACCTTAGCGCCACGCCTGTTGGATATTGTCAGCAGAATACCGCGCCCAGCACACACAATCGTTAATGCGACAAAAACGCCGAAAACCTGATGAAGCTCCATTAACAAGCCATAAACTAAGGCGACAGAAAGCCCAAAGATTATCTGGCCACGAGTTGAGAATGGTGTGGTGCCCGGATCTGTGACCATATAGAGAGTGAACAGAATGAGCGCCATGCCGGTTAACGGTGCCAGCGCGGCATCAAAGTCAACGTTTGGATCAAAGACAGAGCGCAACGCGGCCTGAAGGATAAAGCCACCGATCCAGGCCGCAATGAGGGGCGCGCGTGCAGTAAAAACAATGTTCAGAAACAAGCCGATAATTGTGACAACAACAGGCAGCACAATATCGCCACGTGGTCCAAGCTCTGCGGTAAATTGATAGGGCGCAGCAATGCTGATTGTTTCAGGAAAAAACAAAAGTACAACCGCGATGCCAAAGTTGGAAGGGTTGAAATAATGGTTGCTGCGCTTTCCAGTCCAGACTCTAAAGCAGTACTTGCTGCTCATCGCGACAACCGCCGCGACAATAAAAAGATCCAGGCGGTTGCTTGCGTACAGCAGCATGCCAAGAGCAAGTCCCGAAATATGGGCAGGAAGGAGAAAGTCGGCAAGGGTTGTTACTTTGACCCTGACCGATGAACCGGCAGCAGCAAGATATAAAGGCCGACGTTGTTCATGACGTGATGTCAGCGTCTCCATAAAAAGCTCAGTCAGGTAGCACGCAAGCACGGCGACAAGCGGCTGTGCGATGCTTTGTTCAAAACCGAGGTAAGCATGGCCAGCGACAGTGAGCAATGTTATCCCGGCTGCGAATCGACGCAGCGCAGCGACACGCAGAGCAGCAGGTGTTGCCGGGCGGAATCTTTCAATTAACCGCGTCCATGCGCCACGATTTGAGATCACGACGGCAGTATTATCGTTTGCCATTTTTGATATACCTCTATTGTGATGGAGCGGACGTTTCCTTCAAAATCCCGCCATTTTATTGTTGCATTGATGGGTGATGTGGTTTGTTCAGTGAGGCCAAAGTGGAGGTCGGTACTCTGTTGCCCACTGTGGCCGTTGCCGCCATCGACAAACGCAATTTTGCGCTGACCAGACGGTAATTCGAGAGAGACCGTTGCACCAATCGCGGCCGTCCCGCTGACGCTATGCGCGGGTTTCAGTCCGTCGAGGTTACTTGTGAGCGCCTGGCCACGGACTCGCAGTAAACGAAGCCCCACAAAAGGTCCGCATGGCTCACATTCGTTTACTACAAGCCGGGAATCGGCAAAATGGTTGGCTTCAACCCAATCAAGATCGCCGTCACCATCGATATCGGCCAGCGCAATCCCACGGCTGATTCCAACGTCATCAAGACCGGAGGCGTCGGCGACATTCTGAAAGGCACTTTTTGTGTCTGCCCGGCTGAAAACAACGCGCGGCGCGCCACCACTCATGTCACCACCGAGCAGGTTAGGCCAGTTTCCCGGGTTGGAAACGAGCACATCATTGGCCAGCGCTATCTCTTGTATCTCAGGCCAACGATTCACTTTTCCGCGAACAAATCCTGTGGCCTGGAGAATTTCCGGGATGCCGTCATTATCCAGGTCTGCTATTTTGTTGTCCCAGCTAAAGGCTGTGCGCGCGGTTGCCAGCTCTTCACTCGCGTTGTTGAATTCAAGCGGGTCATCTTTAGAGCCAGAATTTAGAAACAGCATTTGCGTTTCGAAAAGCCCCCGTTTTTGCGTAATATTACTGACAACAATGTCCAGGTTTCCGTCGTTATTGAGATCGGCAATTGACACGCCCATGCCCTTGAAGGAGTCCTGACCCAGGCTGTGAGACAGGGGTTCGCCGAATTTTTTGCTGTGTGCTTTGCGCGGTTCCAGCTGCAACTTGCCATTGCTTGATTTGTTGATAAAAATTTGATCGGGACCAAAATCATTGGCGACAAAAAGCTCCGGCAAGAGGTCACCGGTAAAATCTGCTGATGCCGAAGCCAGCGTCCAGCCTTGCCCATAGTTAGGCTCAAAAACGTCGAGAGCTATTTCGAACTGCCCAGGCTCACCCGGTTTCTGCAACAGGATGCGATTCATGCCACCATTAAATGCGCGCGAGAAAGAAGTGTGCATAGAGACCCTTCGGCGCGACTGCGTGTCGAGAAGTTCTGAACCGTCTGCGAAGTAATTGCCAACGAAGATATCCAGTAAGCCATCGCCATTAAAATCAGCGATGTGCACAGTATTTGTATACCAGTCATATGTCGGCGTTTGAGAAACAAGGATATCTGAGGCGGAGAAACGCCAGTTACCTTTGTTTTCGAAGAGCGCTGGCGCACGTCCCCAGTAATAAACCAACACATCTGACCAGCCGTCGCTATTGAGATCGGCAATTCGGCATCCCATGGGGGCTATTGCGTTTGTCGTGCCGAGAGGGCGCAGAAACCCATGGACAACATGCGCCGGCTTACTGGGATCTGACGATACTGTGCCAATCGACACCGTGTCAGAACGAGGATCCACATGGCATAAGTCATTCATAAGGCCATCACCATCCAGATCGCCTAATGCAGCACTTGCACCGGTGGCACTGAGCCAGGATGCAATGTGTTTGACCGATGGATTTACCGAGCGCTCTTCTTGCAGGGGCGCTGTGGCTGGTGGCAGCGAACGCAGCGTGAGTGAAAGCGACTTTGGCGTTTTCTCAACGGGATACGTGGTGGCGAAATATCCAAATGCCAACGCTAAAAGTGGCACAAGAAACTTAATCATTTTCAAAAAACATACCTCCCTGTTTCACAGTTGTTTAATAAATCCGTGCTTAACGGCGGCAATGATTGCCTCGTAGCGGTTCTCTGCGCCGAGACGGCGATAAAGCGCTTTCATTCGCCGGTGCATAGTGCGTTCTGATGCGTGCTCTTCACGGGAGATTTCCGCAATACTGTGTCCCGCCGCTAACTTGTTGAGCGCTCTGAGAGACTGGTTGTCCAGAACCACCGGGCTTTTGTCGGTAAAGCGGCTCAGAAATTCATCTACAATGCAATGCGGCAGACGCACTGCCCCCTCGAAAGTGGCGGTGAGCGTTTTGATAATCTCGGTGGGACTGGCGCCGTAGCCGACCGCCCCGGATGCGCCGGCGTTCAACGCGCGTGCGTAACGATCCCCGGTGTTTTCTAAAAGAAGCGCTATCGTGCGAACCTTCGGGTCGAATTTTTGAATGCGGCCCAGAGTGACAAAATCGTCTTCTTCTCTGATAGAGTGCAGAATCGCGAAATGGCAGTCACTTACCCCCAGGGCTGCCCGGAATTGTGCCAGCCAATTCAGGACATCCTCAGGCTCGGCGACTTCGTAGCCCGCTATTTTGAGGGCGTCCATCAGTCCACGGCGGTAGGCGGGTATCACGTCACGGACAGCGCAAATGTACCGATCATCACTCATCATGGCATCTCGTCGTGTTGGAAATCGCCGCGCAGTTTGTCCTGCCATCCGGTATAAACATTTGTCGGGCAGTCCGTGATAGCGCGCGGTTCAACCAGGCATCTTGAAACGAATCGCTGCGCGTGTTGTTTTTCGCCAGGTGGCAGCGACAGCAGCCAGCCAGAAAACGTCGCTGGCGTTGACATGGCCCGAGCGGTCAAGCCAAATGCATACCCCTGCAGATAAGCTGATTTGTTAGCGCGGATTGTGCCTGGAAATGAGGAAGCCGGTGAGACCATTCCCGCAAAGCCTGCTGCTAAACCAAGCCCGGCATCGAGGTCAGCGGATAGCTCGTTTCCCACTCTTTTGCGCTGGCGTTCAATGACAGAAGCGTTCGCCGTGGTGAGGAACCATAAAGCTCTGCCGTACCCCTGAACCCACAGCCGTTTCTTTGCATTTGAAACAGGCGGGATTCGTAAGTCAAAGTAGGGGGGGCGAGCGAACAGGAAGGCGCGCGCAAAGGCCGTCCCATCAATGGTGAGTGCGCTGAAGATATCCGTTGCGTTAACTGAGTTTTGAAAACGACGTGTGGGGCGTAACATAAACGCGTTCCACCATCCCCAGCCTGCGTAAACAACGTGCTTGAATTGGGGAAGATGGTAAAGCAAATCAGACGGCCCTTCAGAGGCCTTAAAAACAGGGAGTGCGCGAGAAGCCGCAAGCGCCAACGCGGCACCTTCCACGTAGAAGGGCTTGAAGAACTCCTCGTTATTTCCTTGCACGTGCCTGATTGACGCGCCGGAATCACCGCTCGTGATGGTTTCGCTAAAGCCAGAAACGAACGTTGACGCTATCTTTATTACTAAGCTTCTATTCTCAGGGGCGCAACGAAAGGCGGCCACGCGCCGTGCTACTGTCCATTTCAGAATACCTGGATAGTTGGCTGGCGCCTGAGTCTCGCTTAATCTTAACGCGTCCTTCATCGCTTCGCCTTTGATACGACGTTTTCAATGAACCGAACTGCATCATTGTCGACAGGCGGGACGGCCAGTGCTTCCCTCTGAAGCTTGCGTGCCTGGCGGCGGTATTCAGGATTCTCCAAAACCTGCTTTACGGCGTCGGCGACTTCAGCAGAAGTGAGTTTTGTCCAGTCAAGCTGAACGGCCAATCCCTTCTCGCAAAGTCTGTTGGCAATCTCAAAGCCATCAAAGAGCAGAGGCACCGCAACAATTGGCACGCCGCAGACGATGCCTTGCCGTGTTGTTGAAGGGCCACCATGCGTAATCAGAAGGTCGATATTGCGCATCAAAAGCGCTTGCGGCGCCCAATCGACAACATAGACGTTTTTGGGAATGTCATGTTCGTCAATCACCTGTTCGCCGTTCCAGTTTAGACTTTTGCCGACGGAAACAATGGCATTCGCATCAATCAAACCCAGTCCGTCAACAACGTTACGCAGCGCTGGGCCAAAACCGGGAATGGTGGCTGCCGCCGTACCGAAACTGGCATAAATCAATGGCTTTTCGGCGTTTGCAAGCGTGGAAATCCATTCAGGGAGGACGTCTCCCCGGCCGACACCATCAACGCGGACTGAGAACGTGTTCGGCAGCGTCAGTTCTTCCGGCGCAAACGTGGGGCACATCATATTGATGTGTCCATATTCATATTGCCGGTATCCCTGCTCATCCTCTGGCAAACCGAGTTCTGCGCGTCGTGCATTCAACGCGGCGACAATGCGCTCTCCAAGAAACATGCCGTTGAAATCTAAAACGCCGATAGAAATATGCGGTAAATCGGCCATCTCGGCAGCTAACAGGCCTCCCATCTCACCTGAGTCACGCATCACGATGTCGGGCTTCCAGTTGTCGATAATCTTTTTGACATCTTTCGCCATCGAGATAGCGGCCGGGCCGCAGAGCATTTCTGCCATGAAGTCTTGTGTAAACTCCTCCATCTTTTCCGGGAGTACATCATCCACGCGGTCGTCGATAGCTGCAGGTATCCAGTCCTCACCGGCATTGAAATGCTTCAAGCCAGCGCGAATCACAACCTCTTTAAAATTGTCCAGTATGGCGATAGCCACGTCGTGGCCTTCATGCTTCGCAGCTTCCGCAATCGGAAGTAATCCCAGGAGATGGTCGTGAGCGGGTGGGCAAGTGATTAAAATTTTCATTCCTTTTACCTTTCTAATTATTCTTCAGGGTTGTGTTAAAGCGCAGTTGAGCGGGTCAGGCGATTCTGGAGCATGGAAACCGCGTCGTAAGCAGCCTCTAAAGCACCGTCAAGAAAAGGCCGGTCCGTTACGTCAGCCCCGGCGATGGCTATACGCCCGACGCCGCGTGCAAGCGCTTTCTTGTCTTCGATAGAAGCGAGCGATTTATCTCTATTATCAAGCGAGGTGGTGTAGCAGGGATAACCATTCGGCCAAAGCTCAACCTGACAGGCGTGAATGTCGTTTCGCGCATCAAAACCAGAAGGACCGAGCGCGCATTCCAGTAACCGAATGAGTTCATCGCGCAGCTTTTGCGCCTGATGGGGTTGATTAAGCAGCTCGCGACCCATGGCAGCGGCAATAGAAGGCTTGTCATGAAGGTGGGTTGTTGCACCTATTGCCGTAATGGTGTTTGGTTGGTCTGGTGAGTCAGGCGGAGAATAAGCGCCGATTTTCACAGGAAAACCCAGTTCTGCACGTTGCCATGACGGGTGACCTGGCCAGCTCAGGTTTGAGATGCCAAGTTGTTCCCATGGCCGCCAATTTGACACGGCAACCGTGGCAGTGATTATGGGCAGTCGACCCATTGCTGAGGCGGTCGTCTTTTGCGCTTTATTGAGCGCTGGAATCATTGCTTCACACTCGGTCGCCCATGTCGCGACAATAACTGCTGAAGCACGGTATGTGGCACAACCACCCTCTGGCGTTGTGGTTTCAACGACAACCTTTTCTTCGTCAGTCGGCCTGATGGTCTTGACAGTTTCATTGACATGGAAACGACGTGTGGCCGCCGCATGGCGCAACTTTTCAAAGTCAATGGGTTCACCTAACCGGGTCGCTGCACCGTCGCCCTGGAAAATATCGGGGCGCAGCCAGGCTAAAAATGCTCTTGCTATCGTGGCGTTACCGTCAGGAAAGCGATAGATTGCCCGTGAAGTACTGTTGAAAAACTGGGTGCCAGCCTGGGTTAAGCCTGGCCATGGACCCGGCAAGTCAGGTGCCAGTGCGCCTATTGGCGGATAGCCTACAAGCGCGGCATCAAGCGCTGGATGAAGGCTAAAAGGCAAACCTGAACTGGGTGAGGTCCAATAGGCAAAGAAACGTTCAACTTCCGGGTGGCACTTGCCAAAGTCCTTGAGCACTTCGGTGCATGAGCGTGATTGAAGCGCCTGAAGCTTCGCTGTTTCGTCAAGCCCTTCGAACCAGGGGATTTCCCCCCTGAAAATCTTAGAGAGCTGGCTTTTGGCTTCGCTGCAAAGCGGGGCGTGCGAAAGATCGATGCCTTCCCCGGAACGCCAAAAAGCCATACCATCGCGACCCCATTGGTCTGCAGAAAAGCAAAACGCATGATTTTTCGCCCCACGGCTGCGATAGTGCGAAAAGTCGGTGTGCTTTATCAGGTCGTCAAGGTCGATGCCGATTGTCGTCATCGTTGAGCGGACTCTGGAAGAGAAAGACTCTGGAAAGGTAAGTTCTTGCGCACCGCCGGGGGCCGCCATGGCGTGTCCATTGACCTTGAAATGATGATCGACAGATGACCCACCAATCCGGGAACTCGCTTCAATGATTAAAATTTTCGCGCAGGCGTCGACCTGGGAACACCAGTAGAATGCCGCTGCCAGACCTGAAAGGCCGCCACCGACAACGATTAAGTCAAAGTCAGAATTGGACATCGTCGAGATTCACCTTTTTGTTTTCTGTTGGTAAGCCGCCTCTCGCTGGGGAGCGGTTGCATTGCAACGACCCAGTACGACGGCGCCATAGAAGCCAGCGAAGGCTGCAGAGGCTTTCACTGCAACGTTAATGTCAGTCGTTCGCCAGTCGCTGTTCTCTGTGATTAACAGATCCCTTTGAGAAGTCTCTGGCGGAAGGTTGTGAGGTATTTGCTGGGCCTCGATTATCTTTGCGAGGATGGCGGCCTCCAGAATTGAAGCGCCTCCCAGGTTGTGGCCGAAAAAGGGCTTCAGAGGCAGGCAATATGGCTCGTTAATGCGCTTTGCCCAGATGTCTTTTAAACAGCGTTGCTCGTATTGATTCGTCGCCCGAATGCCCGTGTAATGTGGCACAACAACATTGACCTGGTCCGGGTCAACGCAAGCATCATTGAGCGCTCTTCGAATTGCGCGTGCCTGATTGGCTTTCTGGGGGTGGGGGGCGCTTACACGCCATCCGTCTTGTGTGAATCCAGCCCCGAGATATTCGGCATAAATCCGAGCGCCACGGGCGATGGCATGGTCGCGGTCTTCGAAAACCAGCGCCGCTCCCCCATCACCGAAAACGGTCCCCCCGGCTTGCGAAGGGCAAGCCGACAGTTTGCCGCTGATCTCGTAAAGGCCTCGCTTCTCAAACCATTCAAACTTTCCGGAGCTAAGCGGATCATCACAACCTGTCGCTATCGCGATAGGGGCTCTGTGATTGCGAATCTGCGAGGCAGCGCAATCCATGGCGTTCAGACCGGAAGTGCACGCTGAATTAACATGAAAGCATTCGCCGCCCAATCCAAACACCCGGGCTATCCTGTAGGGAACCAGGAATGAATTTAGTTCAAAGACCTTATCTGAGAGAGACGCGCTTTCTGCTTCAGAAATACCCCGGTATAGCCGGCGTGAGAGCTGCTCAATGCCGGGGTGTTCATCAGCGACAATCACGCCGACTTCATCGAGGGCGATACCAGCGGAGCGCACGTTGGCATCATCAAGTGCAAGACCGACTGATGCGATAAGATGCTTCAGGTCGCGAGGGTAATCGAGGCTCTCGTTTTTGAGCTGAATGCCTGGCAGTGCGGTTTCGAACATTTCGCTGATTGAATATTCAGGAGCGACGAAGGCTTGAAACTGCGTCAGCGTTCCCGCTGGACCGGGAACCTCGACGGACGTCGCTAGCGGCCGCGCGCTGCGCATGCGCTGCCAGGTCTCTTCGATTCCAATTCCAGCAGCACAGACGATGCCGATGCCCGTAATGACCGGGCGCGATTGGGGTTTGCTCATGCCGACAGACCTCCATCGACGGTAAACGTCTGACCGGTTATATAGCTTGCTTGTTCAGTCGTCAGGAAAGCGACCAGCGATGCGACTTCATGAGGTTGCCCAAAACGTCGAAACGGAATATTGGCGAGGAAATTTCGGGTTGCAGCAGGAGGCAGGTCCGCTGTCATTTCAGATTCAATTAACCCGGGGGCGACGGCATTGATAGCGACGCCAAACTGTCCGACTTCCCGGGAGACCGAACGGACAAAAGCCTCCATGCCTGCTTTGCTGGCGCCATAATTGCTTTGTCCTGCCAAACCGTAGCTTCCTGCGACAGAGGAAATGAAGATGATGCAACCTCGCTTTGCCTGAGTCATTGAACTCAACGCCAGGCGTGCAAAATCCGCTGCTCCCCTCAAGTTTGTATTCAGGACGGCGTCCCAGTCCTCTGTCGTTTGAAATATCTGCGGCCTGTCTCTGCGGATCCCCGCGCAATAAATCAAGTTGTCTGGCTCCCCCAACTCGGCAACAAGTTTGTTGTAGGCCTCTGTCACGCTTTGACGATTGCTGGTGTCGCACTGCACCGCACAGTGGCGACGGTTATCGGGATCAATGTCGGCGATGAAGGTGAGCAGCGCGTCTTTTCGTGAGAGATACGTTCCCCCCACACGCTGACCTTGTGCCGAAAGCTCAGCAAAAACGGCCTGACCAATCGCTCCGCTGGCACCGATCACAAAGCTCACGCGATGCTGCCTGCCTTCATCTTTAAAACGGCTCGTCATGAAAGGCGCTCCACGGTTCGCAGCGCACTGCTTTTGAATGTATTGGCCCAGTTTATTACGCCTTCTGCACCGGCAATTGACGTATCCAGGTTCATCGGCTCGGCGGGGCCAAGATAATTTTTCCCAAGGAATTCGGGCCTTGTTGCCAACGCGGTGATTGACGCGATAGTGCCATCCGCATCGCCACGCGATTCATAGACGCCGCAATAAACTAAGTCAGCGCAGCCTGCCTTGAGCAAAGCAAGTGACTGCTCAAACGCAGCACGATAGCTGTGTGCGCCCGACGAGATAACGATGTTGGGGCCACGGCAATCGGCGGCAATAGCAGCAGCGCCAACGGCTGCATTGTGAACCGTCCATGGAAACAAGCCTGGGTTAACGATCGCATCACCTTTTTCTACTGACTCGGTTAAGAACCGTTCAATGTCTGCGCCAGCACCTGTTTCGGAACCAAGAACAATTCCACATCTTTGCGGATCGGGACGTTCAGCTTTCCCGGCATCGTCGAGCCAACGCTCAATAGCGGCAACGACAACCGCTGCGCGTTTAGACCGAAAACGTCGGATGAGAACCTGCAATCTGTCCTGGTCGAGTTCAGGTAAGCGTTCACCGTTCCAGTGATGGAGGGGACCGTCAAATGCAATACTGGCTGTAGCACAGTAAATTTTCGGTTGTTCGGATGTGGCGCTAATGCGACGAGGAACGCTACGCTGTTGAGGGCGGCCAAGCGCGACGCTGGTGTTGTTTCCAAAAAATGCAAAGGCATTATTGAGGACCAGATCTATTTTGCTGTTGGTTTCAGTACCTGACACGAAATTCAAGTTGGGCGCTGACTGGCCTTCTAAACCCAGTTGAGGAATGAGCCTCTGATGTTGGATACCTAAAACACACGCGACCAGCTCAATGGCACTGGCCGCTCCCAGCGAATGTCCAATTGCGCCTTTTATCGAACTTAAGGGCGGGCATTTTGAGCCAAATAAGTTGATGTAGCCGTTTGTTTCAGCGGCGTCATTCTGTGGTGTTCCGGTTCCATGTGCACATATGTAGTCAACCTCAGTGGGCGCCAGCCCTCCCAGTGCGGACTGCATGGCGCGCACAATGCCTTCGCCTTCCGCGTCTGGCGCCGTCGGGTGCCTGGCATCGCATGACATGCCGTAGCCGAGGATTTCAGCAAGCGAGTTAACCCCCCGGGCGGCAGCATGTTCGGCCGACTCAATAACAACAAAAGCGGCCCCTTCGCCCAACAGCATTCCGTCGCGGTCTTCGGAAAAAGGCCGACATTTTTGCGCAGCCATGCCACGCATGCGGGAGAAACCCACGAATGCCATCTGCGACAGGACTTCAGCGCCTCCCGCAACCACTATTTCGGCTTCACCAGATTCGATAAGTTGGCAAGCCCGAATTACGGCGAGATTTCCGGCGGAGCAGGCAGTTAGAAACATCTGGACAGGCAGGTTGTCTCGGGAAAGAGAAATGGCGCGTCGCAATCCTTGATCAACCTTAATCGCTATCGGAATGTCGATAGCGTTCGCTTTGCGGGTGCGAATTTCTCCTTCATGCGTAGCGATATCGCCGACGGTTGTCCCAACTAAAACCTGGTCCACATCCGATGCATTACAGTTTGCCTGAGCCATTGCTTCGTGTTGTGCGGCCACTGCGAACGCACAAATACGCGACTCAGACAATATTTCTCGGTCAATTGTTTCATAGCCCGCAACCCAGGGGCCTATTTCGCTGGCAATGCGATTAGGTATTCCCGTTGGCGAGAATAGCGAAATTTCCCGGAATCGATCTTCATGCGATTGTATTCCTTTCCAGAAATGTTCAGCACCAATTCCCGCACTTGAAACAACGCCAACACCTGTAATTACCGGAGTTCTACTTATCATGCGCTGGCAGCCCCAGACAATTCCTGCACTACGCGCTCTGCGTAATTGATGATTTCATTAACGGTATCGAGAATCGGAATATTTTTTTCAGGGAACATAAAACCGAAATGTGCCTCGACTCGCGCGACAAGCTCAATACTTCCAAGCGAGTCCAGGCCAATCGCGGATAACGACGTATCGGGTGTGACGTCTTCCGGATCAACCCACGCCAGCGTCGCCGCAAGTTCGCACAGATCTTTCTCCAATTTTTCTCTGGTATTGTTTGTCATAGACTAAGCACTCTCACTTTGGATTTAACTGGTTTGCGCAGACTCTCCGTGATGCGCCGTAATTCGCCAATAACGCGAAGTTGTTCGTCAATTTGCAGTGACGGATACATTGGTAGAGAAAATATTTCATTTGACGATTTCTCTGTGACGGGAAGATCCCCGACATTCATGCCGAGATAGGCAAATCCCGACATCAGATGAATAGGCCAGCGATAGGAAACATTAAGGTGAATACCGACCTGCTCAAGCTCGTTAAGAATCACATCTCGTTCGGGATGTCGCACAACGTAGAGATAGTAGGCGTGCTCATTCCCAGGTGAAATTGTCGGAATGCCAATGTCGGTGTCTGCCAGCCATTCGTCATAACGGGCTGCTATCGCTCGTCTTGCGCTGAGATAATCAGGCATTTTTTTGAGCTTAAGGCGTAATATTTCGGCCTGGACTTCATCCAGACGACAGTTGAAACCTGGCGTGTCTTCAACAAAATACCGATCCTTCATCCCATAGCCGCGAAGTTGACGAACGCGTTGCGCGAGGGCATCGTCATTGGTGATAACAGCTCCGCCATCGCCATAAGCGCCAAGTATTTTTGTTGGATAAAATGAGAAAGCTGCTGCGTCACCGAAGGTGCCGACCATTTGCCCATGGTGGGTGGCGCCGTGTGCCTGTGCGCAATCCTCAACCACAGCAAGACCGTATTTTTGCGCTATTTCGCAAATTGAACGCATATCTGCGGCCTGCCCATAAAGATGGACAACGACGATACACGTTGTTTTGGGCGTAATAGCTTTCTCAATCACAGAGACATCGATGAGAAAGCTGCCATTTTCCGCTATATCAACGAATACGGGGTGAGCGCCAATTGCATTAATAGCAACCGCAGTTGGCGCCGCCGTATTAGCGACGGTGATGACTTCATTTCCAGCACAAATACCGACAGCTCTTAGAGCAAGCATTAAAGCGTTCGTGCCGTTATCGACGCCAACGCAATGACGAGATCCATGGAACGAAGCGAATTCATTTTCGAAACTGGCTACGCTTTTGCCCAGGATAAGTTGGCCCGAGCTAAAAACCCGGTCGACCGCCTCAAGTATTTCCGCGCGATCATTTTCATATTCTCTTCTGTAGCTCCAGACACCAACGTCCTTGTTTTGAAACACATCTCCTCCCTGAGCATTATCCTTACTAATCAATACTCTTCTACATTTCCTGGACGAACATCACCGTGTTGCCAGCGGGATCGTTGACTTGCGCAAGCTTTATGAATCCCAGGTCCTGTGTTTCGCTCGCGGTAACCCCAGCGTTCTGACAAACTGTTATCTGTGCTTCAATATTGCGGACACCGCAAACGACAAATGATTTACCAGCAAGGCTTGGGTCAGGGGCAATCGAAACTTGAATCAAGGCATTTTCTGCCAGTTGCCATTCGGCGATGCCCTCATAAGGGGTAATATCTGGCTGGCGCCCAAGCCATTTGGCGTACCATTTAACAGCTTCGTCGAAATCATTTACGTGAAGAACCGAGACGACGCTCGTAAAGTTGTTATTCGACATTTTCTTACTCTCCTTAATTTATTTTCTTATGAAAAAAATCTTAATTTTTTGAATTTGTAGGTTTAAAAAGTTATTGTTGGAACAAATTTTTAACACAAAAAAAATTAATTACAACTCCAGATTGCAAAATTTTTTTACCAATGGAAAAAAATTGAAACTATCTGGAGTTTTTAAAATCAGGCTGCTTTTCTTTCCCGTTTAATACTGGCTGATGAACCGCTGCGATTTCCCTGCCTGTATTCATGATTGCTGGCAGTACAGGCGGTAACTGGAAAGGTGGAAATATTTTTTTCTGGATAACTGGAAAAGGAATCATGGTAAGAAGTATCATTTTTAAAATTGATTAATAGCAATTCTTGTCCGAAGATACTGTTTTTTATTAAAAGAACACCCGCTAAAATGCATTTTGCTTTATGTTTATTTTTGTTGAAAATCAGTTAGTTGTGAATTTGCTTTGGCTTTTTTATCGAAGGTTATTCCCGCGATAAAAAGGATAACTATCTGGAGCTGGAGTTATCAGAACATCAACAGGTATATTATTCGCCTGCGAACTATTTATTGGTATGCCCGGAAGTACTCGATTAACATCTCACTCCTGTTACATGGGCATTTTATTGTATGACGTTCTGATTTTGCTACCAGAAACTGTAAATGGTAGTCATATTGCCCGTTGTGTAAATTATGAGACGTAAAGACACTTTTTTAATGATAATGTGACGATTGTCGCGAAATAAATAGAAGAGACAGGGGCGTTTTTAGAAAATCCCCTCAGCACGCTTTCGTTTGCTCAGCAGAAAGCACTATATAGCCTCTTCGATTTCGATAAGCTCGATTTACAGCAGCGGTTTCACGGCAAAAAAATTGTGAGAAACAAACAGGCAGTAAAGAAAAAAGTGAGAAGGTAGATGAAAATGTTACGGAGAAAGCTAAAGAGGGAGAGGAAATATATCCAGCATCGGAAATTTCAATGCGCCACTTAAATTAGACGACATATTTACCGGGTTAATAATAAAGAAGAGGGAACAAACATGGACGATTTATCCCCCATTTGCGGGAATAATCGCAGCACAGTTTTGCGTGGCAGGAACATAACGACACTACCTTTAATACCCCAACACCCGCTCGCCGTAGCCGTTAAGTCGGTTTTGATGGCAAGTGCGATCACGCTTGGTACAACAATGGGTGCGCATGCCGGTTCTTGTGCCGAGACGGGGGGCGCCGGTTCAGGAATGTGGACCTGCTCAGGGCCGAGTGGTGCAGATGTGTCGCAGTCGCTTTCACCTTCGCCAGAAGGCAAGATTATTGTTCAAACTGAAGCCGGTTTTGGAGCCGCTGTCGCGGCTGGGGATGCCATTCAAATTATTAACGCATCTGGAAACACTGGCGTGACTTTTTCCGATGATGTTGGGGCGAATATTTCAGGCGAAAACGGTGGCATTATCGTTCGCAACCAGGGCAATGGCCCTTTGAGCGTGACGTCTTCGGGTACCGTTGTGGGAAAAAACGGCCTGGGGATCGGTGCATATAATTATGGTTCAGACCTGACTATCTCTGCTGTCAACGTGACCGGATCTCACTATGGGATTGGAGCGGCTAATTACGGCACGGGAGCCTTAAGCGTGACGTCAACGGGTACCGTAGTGGGGACAAACGGTCTTGGGATCGGTGCTTTTAATGCTGGCACTGACCTGACTATCTCTGCCGTGGATGTTATCGGCGAAGTGTACGGCATTGGTGCGCCACAGTTTGGGTCTGGCGCGGTAACCGTGACTTCCACCGGGAGTGTTTCGGGCGCTATCCTGGACGGGATCTACGCGTATAGCAAAGGGGGCAGTGGTACGGATATTACTGTGTCCGCCGTGAATGCTGTCGGCAACAGAAATGGCATTCGCGTTTATAAGTCCGGTACGGGCGCGTTGAGTGTGACCTCGACTGGCAGCGTGAAGGGAACAACTTCCGATGGGATCTACGTGTCTAACGCAGTGGCTGGCACCGATCTGATTGTCTCCACAGCGGATGTCAGCGGTGGTACTCATGGGATTTTCGCGATTAACAATGGAACAGGTTTGCAACGCATTACCGCGAAAGGCGTCGTCACGGGAGGGGATGGTTTTGGTATAAAAACGGAAACGTTAGCGGGCAACATGACCGAAATTTCCCTGGAGGAGGGGGCCCATGTCAGTTCGGCTTCGGGCCTTGGCATTGAAAACAATCAAGGAGACTCCTTCACGACGGTTCACACTGGCGCCTCGGTTTCAGGTGAAATTCGGCTGGGTAGTGGCTCGGATAGCCTGACCTTTGCCGGTGGTGACTTCAGTGCAGTGACGTTATTTGATGGTGGTGATGACGCCGGGACCGCTGACGGCTTTGACGATGTCCTGACTTTTACAGGTTCCAGCGGGGAACTCACCGGGGCTTCTGTCATCAACTGGGAGCGCCTGGTGGTAGCCAGTGATGCCAGGATTTCCTTTAGCGACAGCATGCTGACAGCAGGTCAACTGGAAACTACCCGTGACGGTGTTGTGGATGTGTCCGGTAATCCATTTCAACTGTTCGGCAATTTTAGCAATAACGGCACACTGACTATGCTCAATGGCAGCACCCGCGATAATTTTACCGTGTCGGGAGATTACTCCGGCTCGGGCATCCTCCAGGTGGATGTTGACTTTGCGACGAATCATGCCGACCAGTTAATTGTAAACGGTGATATTACCGGTGGAACAACGCTGATTAGCGTAACGGATGTGACGCAAGGGGATGCTTCAGGCGACGATGTTGTGTTGGTGGACGTTTCCGGCACGACGCAAGCCGGAGATTTTGCCCTTTCGGGAGGGAAAGTGACCTCTGGCGTTTTTGACTACGCGCTTGGGAATGCTGACACGCAATGGCTGCTGTCGGGGCGGGTGAATGCAACCGGCGCTGTGTATGAGGCTCTGCCACTCGTTCTTTCCGGATTCAACAAACTGCCGGATTTCAACCAGCGACGCCAACAGCGGTTAGCGACGCAAGAGCAATCCTTCTGGCTTCGTTTTAGCGGAGATTCGATGCACGGGGAACCCGGCACCAGCACAAGTGGCTTAAGTTTTAAGAGCAAACAATGGGGCCAGCAGGCCGGGCTGGACTTTTTGCTCGCGTCTGCGGCGACCGGCGACTGGATTCTCGGTGCCACTGTGCAACATGGCCAAATCAGTGCTGACGTGCGCAATGCTAACGGAACCGGAAGCATTAAAACCACGGGGTTAGGGATTGGTTCCACGGTAACTTATTTGGGATATTCAGGGTTTTATACTGACTTTCAGGGGCAGCTTAATTGGCTTGACAGCGACATTGCGTCATCCACTGCGGGGAGTCTGGCCAAAAACCATAATAGTAAAGCCTATTCGCTTAGCGTAGAGCTGGGTCAACGTTTCAGTCTTCCTTACGCTGGTGCGCTGACCCCTCAGGCCCAGTTCACCTGGGGGCTTGTTGAGGGTGGCCACTTTACTGACACTGCGGGTAACGCGATTGTTCCAGGAACCAATGAGAGCGCTGTCTTGCGACTTGGCCTGACTTATGATTCAGCGCTAACCGGGAATGGGCAGTATTATTTCCTGGGTAATGTGCTGCGCGATTTTTCGGGTGAACAAAAAACACAAGCGGCCGGGACAACACTGACGTCACACTCTTCGTATACATCGGGCGAAGTTGGAATTGGCGGTGAAGTGCATTTGAGTCCCAGTCAAACACTGGGTAGTGAGGTAAGATACCAGAGCGCGCTGGACGGCAGTGACAACCATGGCCTTTCTTTTTCAATGCGTTACCTGATGAGATTTTGACCGGGAGCTGAGTGTAAAAAACCGGAACATGAGTTCCGGTTTCCCGGCATTTCTTACGTGCACTGGTACTGGGGGGATATTGAAAATCCGCATGTGATTACCAACCTTGAATCAATCAAGACCAGGTTTCATGGGATGTCTGGCAGCCCCGCTATGCAACATACTCACCGCATCGGGAAATACTTTGCTTCCAACAGTACGTTAAGGGTCATCATGGCGGTGGGTAACCAACAGGCGAAAGAGAGCACGAACGCGCCAGGGGGTGGGTAAACACTTTAGGGCTATTGGAGGGAGTTTTTTCAGTTATGGTCATTTGCGGCGGGAAACCATGCCTGGGCCAAAGCATTTTTATACAGCAGTAAGAAAACCACAGGTTACGCTGATGAAGGCGATTGATAATGCCATGTTTGAGTGAGACATGTCAGCGTGAGCACAAAAAACGCGAAGATAAAAAAAAGCGGGCCTGTTGGCCCGCTTTGCGCGTACTGACGGTATCAGAACGCGTAGTTAAAGTTCGCGCCGTACAGCCACGCCCGACCTTTGGATTTGAAGGTGTAGGGATCTTCGTTGATGGTAACGCTCTGGCCGCGCATGTATGACACGCCCACGTCCACAGACGCATCCTGGTTAAACGCATAGGTACTGCCCACGCTCAGCCACAGGCGGTCCTGGTCCGGGATAGAGATGGAGCGCGTGGTGGCCGGTACCGGGCTGTCATCAAAGGCGATACCGCCACGGAACGTCCAGTTGTCGTCCATATAATAAGTGGTACCCAGCGCAATGCGCATGGCGTCTTTGAAGTTTTCATCTTTATAGAATAGCTGCTCGCCACTGGTGCCTTTCGCTTTCAGCTCCTGGAACTGGCTCCAGCTGGTATAGGTCAGGCTGTAGTGTACGGCCCATTTCGGTGCCACGCGGTTATAGCCAGACAATTCCCACATTTCCGGCAGGTTCAGCGTCAGAGAACCGCCCACGGTGCGACCGTTAGTGCCGGAAGGCAGTGCCAGGCCAAGATTGCTTGCAATCTGGTTGTAAGCAGACGGCAGCTGGCTGCTGTACGCACCGTCGAAGTCAACTTTCACTTCTGAGCGATAGGTGAAAGCATAACGGTTGTTTTTATCCAGTTCATACAAGATCCCGGCGTTCCAGCCAAAGCCCCATTCGTTGCCTTTCAGACGGGCAATCTGGGTATTAGCAGGAATGCCCGCAAGCTGTGCTGCGGTTAGTGGATCGGTAATCAGACCCGAACCTGCAACAATCTGGCCCAGGTCGCCCGCGTAGCGCTCAATTTTAGCGCGCGCATACACGGCGTCAAAACCTAAGCCAAAGCTCCAGTTATCGTTCAGACGATACGCACCGCTCAGGTTCAGGTTCATAGTCTCAAGGTCGGTTTTACCGCCCATCGAGCCTGCGGCGTAGCTGTCGTTAAACTCGGTTGCCAGCCCGTAGTTGGAGGTGACGGAGGCGCCCCAGCCAAACTTGTCGTTAATTGGCGCAACAAAGTGAATGTTCGGTACCCAGGCTGTAGGGGCGATGTTTTTCGCATTCAGGCTGTTACCGGTCGGGGAGCGGCCTGAAATATCAACATCCGGATCGACGAAGATGGCACCCACAGAGAATGACGGACGGTCAAACATCATGATAGTAGCCGGGTTACGGCTGGCAGAAGCCGCATTGTCTGCGATAGCACCTTCCCCGGAATAGGCTCGACCCAAACCCGAAGAAGAATATTCGTTTAACTGAAAGCCTGCTGACCAGGCCTGTGCGGATACTAATGCCACTGCAACAGCGAGAGCTGATTTTGCAAACAGGGTTTTCTGGCTCATGACCAAAACCTCATCGATTATCTTTATTCAAAAAATGTTACATGTAGTAACAAGAGCGCGAAGTGTAGGGTCTCTCGTCTTTCCTGGAAATCAGACCAGTTGCGAGAGTATAGGTCCGACCAGCCCAAATGTTGCAAGTTTGTTTACAGCTTTTTTAAATTATGATCATCGAAACGGGATCTGGCTGGCAAAAATAGTCACCTGGGCCAGGGAACTCTGCGGTGATTTTTGTTTTAGATCATTTTTAAGTGTGATTTCGGTCACTTAAAGACGCGACACGAATTAACGACTGGAGCAGGTCGGGGCAGGGGCGTAAAATACATTAATCGTTATCTGCGCACCCCGCTGGTGCATATACAGAGGAAATCAAAATGAGTAAATGCAGTGCTGATGAAACCCCGGTTTGCTGCTGTATGGATGTGGGCACCATCATGGACAACACGGACTGCACGGCATCGTACAGCCGGGTTTTTGCCAATAAAGCACAGGCAGAAGAGACACTTGCTGCACTGACTGCAAAAGCACGTGCCGCTGAATCTGAGCCATGCCAGATTACGCCGACCTTCACTGATGAGGCTGACGGCGTGCGTCTGGATATTGACTTTGTGTTTGCCTGTCAGGCAGAGGCGTTAATTTTCCAGCTTGGTCTGCGCTAATATATTTACCAGGCCCGCCGCCAGGTGGGCTTTATTATTGTGTAATAGTTTTCTCGCCTGTGATTTTCTTTCCTGCATGCTTTTTGCCTATCCCGTAGCGCGGTAGCTTCGTGTTGCGGTTATTTATCAGCCAGTAGCAAAAAAAACGTTTCTGCTCAGTACATATATCACCTCCGCCTCTCTTTTTGCCTTCTTTTATTCTTTTGTTCTTTCCGTGCATCGCCTCGCAATTTTTAGCGCTTATGATTGGCTGTATGTAAATTTTTGGTTAAGAATAAGATCAGGTCAGACCACTTTTTTGCCCTGCGGCATTTTTTTCAAGGAGCGTTATGAATCAGCCCCTCTCTCTGGTCACTCGCACTGGCGATCGCATTGCGTTTGTTGGCGGTTTGCGTACTCCCTTTGCCCGTCAGGCGACGGCGTTTCGCGGCGTTCCCGCGGTTGATCTGGGTAAAATGGTGGTTGCGGAGCTGCTGGCACGCGCTGAAATCCCACCTGAGGCCATTGAGCAACTGGTGTTTGGCCAGGTGGTGCAGATGCCACAAGCGCCCAATATCGCCCGCGAAATCGTACTTGGCACCGGGATGAGCGTACACACCGACGCCTACAGCGTGAGCCGCGCCTGCGCAACCAGTTTCCAGGCCGTTGCCAACGTTGCAGAAAGCCTGATGGCGGGCACTATCCGCGCGGGCATAGCCGGTGGCGCAGACTCCACGTCCGTACTGCCCATTGGCGTGAGCCAAAAGCTTGCCGGTACGCTGCTTGACCTTAGCAAAGCGCGCAGCCTGAGCCAGCGACTAAAACTCTTTTCGCGCCTGCGCCCGCGTGACCTGCTGCCGGTGCCGCCTGCGGTAGCGGAATACTCTACCGGTCTGCGCATGGGCGATACCGCCGAGCAGATGGCGAAGAGCTACGGCATCACGCGCGAAGAGCAGGATGCGCTGGCGCACCGTTCACATCAGCTGGCAGCAAAGGCCTGGCAGGAGGGCAAGCTGGCGCACGAAGTCATGAGCGCGCGCGTGCCGCCGTATCGCGAGACGATTTCTGAAGACAACGTGGTACGTCGCGACGGTAGTCTTGCCGACTATGCCCGGTTACGCCCGGCGTTCGACCGCCGTCACGGCACCGTCACCGCAGCCAACAGCACGCCGCTGACCGATGGCGCGGCCGCGGTCATCATGATGACTGAATCCCGCGCTCGCGAGCTGGGGCTTACGCCGCTGGGCTACCTGCGCAGCTATGCGTTTACCGCCATTGATGTCTGGCAGGATATGTTGCTGGGCCCAGCCTGGGCCACGCCGCTGGCGCTGGACCGCGCCGGGATAGCCCTTAGCGACCTGACGTTGTTTGATATGCATGAAGCCTTTGCCGCCCAGACGCTGACCAACCTGAAGATGCTGGCAAGCAATCGCTTTGCGCGCGAGGTGCTCGGGCGCGAACGCGCAACCGGAGAGGTGAGCGAGGAGCAGTTCAATGTGCTCGGCGGCTCCATTGCCTACGGGCATCCGTTTGCCGCCACTGGCGCGCGTATGATTACCCAGACGCTCAACGAATTGCGACGTCGCGGCGGTGGCCTGGGGTTAGTAACCGCCTGTGCAGCGGGTGGTCTGGGTGCCGCAATGGTTCTGGAGGCAGAATAATGGAAACGACACCGGTATTTACCCTGACGCTGCGTTCAGACAATGTGGCCGTGGTCACTATCGACGTACCTGGCGAAAAAATGAATACACTCAAGGCGGCATTTGGTGAAGAAGTGAGCGCCATTGTTCGCCAGCTGCGTGAAAACCACATGCTTGAAGGCGTGGTCATTATTTCCGGCAAGCCGGATAACTTTATCGCGGGTGCCGACATCAACATGATTGCGGGCTGTAAAAGTGCAGCCGAAGCGCAGGCGCTGGCGCGCCAGGGGCAGCAAATCATGGCTGAAATCGCCGGGCTGCCGGTGCCAGTTGTCGCCGCAATTCACGGCCCCTGCCTCGGCGGGGGGCTGGAGCTGGCGCTGGCCTGCCATCGCCGCATTTGCAGCGATGACGACAAAACCCGGCTTGGCCTGCCGGAGGTACAGTTGGGTCTGCTACCCGGCTCCGGCGGCACGCAGCGCCTGCCGCGTCTTGTTGGCGTGACGGTGGCGCTGGAGATGATGCTAACCGGCAAACAGCTGCGCGCGCGTCAGGCGCTGAAGGCAGGGTTAGTCGATGACGTTGTACCGCATTCAATTTTGCTGGAAAGCGCCGTCGAGCTTGCGAAAAAGCGCGATATGCCCGCACACAAGCTGGCGCTGCGCGAGCGTTTACTGGCAGGTCCACTCGCTCGCACATTGCTGTTTAGCACCGTCGAGAAAAAGACGCGTCAGAAAACCCATGGCAACTATCCCGCACCTGGGCGCATTATCGACACGGTACGCACCGGGCTTGTCCATGGCAGCGCCAGCGGTTATGAGTCCGAAGCGCGCGCTTTTGGCGAACTGGCAATGACCCGCGAGTCAGGCGCGCTGCGCCATCTTTTCTTTACCAGCACGGACATCAAAAAAGACCCGGGAAGCAGCGTGTCGCCCCGTGATCTGCGCCAGATTGGCGTGCTCGGCGGCGGGCTGATGGGCGGTGGCATTGCCAACGTGACGGCAGCGAAGGGCAATCTGGCGGTGCGCATTCGCGATATCCGCGAAGAGGGAATCACTCACGCGCTGAAATACACCTGGGATTTACTCAGCGCGCGCGTGCGCCGTCGCCATATTAAGGCAAATGAGCGTGACCGCGTGCTTTCCCGTATCTCCGGCACCACGGATTACAGCGGTTTTCAGCACCGCGACGTGGTGATTGAAGCCGTGTTTGAAGACCTGGCGCTCAAGCAGCAGATGGTAGCCGAAGTCGAGAAGTACGCGGCAGCGCACACCATTTTTGCGTCTAACACCTCGTCGTTACCCATTCATGACATTGCCGCTCAGGCACAGCGCCCGGAGCAGGTCATCGGCCTGCATTTTTTCAGCCCGGTCGACAAAATGCCGTTGGTGGAGGTGATTCCCCATGCGGGAACCAGTGAACAAACCATCTCGACCGTGGTGAGTCTGGCAAAACGTCAGGGTAAAACGCCGATTGTGGTGGCCGATAAAGCCGGTTTTTACGTAAACCGCATTCTGGCGCCATATATCAATGAAGCGCTGCGCTGTCTGGCAGAAGGCGAGCCGATTGAGAACATTGATGATGCGCTGGTGCAGGCGGGGTTCCCGGTGGGACCGATCCGGCTGCTCGATGAAGTAGGTATCGACGTGGGCACCAAAATCATGCCGATTCTTGAGCAGGCTTACGGCGCGCGTTTTGCTGCTCCTGCAAACGTTTCAGCAATTTTGAATGACGATCGCAAAGGGCGAAAAAACGGCCGTGGCTTCTATCTCTATCCCGCCAAAGGGGGTAAAAACAGTAAAAAGGCCGATCCGGCGGTGTATACCCTGTTAGGCGTTACGCCAGTCGCGCGCCAGCCGCAGCAGGATATTGCCCGGCGCTGCATGATGATGATGCTCAATGAAGCCGCGCGTTGTCTGGATGAAGGCGTGGTGCGCAGCCCACGCGACGGTGATATTGGCGCGGTGTTCGGCATTGGCTTTCCACCGTTTCTGGGTGGGCCGTTTTATTATATGGACACGCTTGGCGCGAAACGTATGGTTGAGGAGCTTGAGCAGCTTGCGGCGGGCTACGGCGAGCGCTTCGCACCCTGTGAGGCGCTGCGGCGTATGGCCCATAGCGGCGCACGCTGGTGGAGCACTGAACCCGCCGGAGCACCGGCGGTGGCATAGCGGGCCAGTGGCAGGCGATAAACCGGTAATGAGCACATTCTGATGTGCTCATTTTGTAAACAGCGATTGACTACAGTTATACCATTAGGGTAAAAGACTGCGTTCCATCGAAAAAATGGTTCAGGCAATATGCCCGGCCGTCGGCTAATCCCCAATTATGGTGTTATACCTGGTGGAGTAAGTTGACGATTCTGGTTAACAAAAGCGGTGCAATATGCAAGTTTTTATCATGCGTCACGGCGACGCAGCCCTTGATGCCGCCAGTGATTCTGTCCGTCCACTCACGCAGTGCGGTTGTGATGAATCCCGCCTGATGGCGAACTGGTTACAGAATCAGAAGGTGAGTATCGAACGTGTTCTGGTGAGCCCTTACCTGCGAGCCAGACAGACTCTGGAAACAGTGCGCGGCGTATTAACGCTTCCGGCGACGGAAGAGGTGCTGTCCGAGCTTACTCCTGGCGGTGATATTGATCTCGTCGGTGATTACCTTGTCGCGCTGGCCGCTGAAGGCGTGGAGTCCGTGCTGGTGATTTCCCATCTGCCGCTCGTCGGCTACCTGGTGGCTGAACTGTGCCCTGGCGAGACTGCACCCATGTTTACCACCTCTGCCATTGCCTGCGTAACGCTGGATGCAACAACCGGGCAGGGTGTGTTTAACTGGCAGATGAGCCCCTGCAATCTGAAGATGGCAAAAGCTATCTGAGATGATTAGGCTGTGCCAGCCACCTTTATCAGAGCCGCGTTGAGCGGCTCTTCTCGTTTCTGACATCTGCTATTCAGGGCAATTCCGGCGGCTGCCACTCTTCGGTTTCAATCAATATCAGCAAGGCTGCATCGCCGCCGTATTCTTTCGGTGCCTGGTGAAACGCCATAATGTGTGGGTGCTGCGCCAGCCACAGCGGTGTCTGCTGCTTGAGAACGTGCTTACCGTGGCCGTGCATTACACAGGCGCACCAGATATGCTCGCGGCGGCAGGCCGCAATCAGCGCGCCCAGTTCCTGCTTGGCCTGTAGCTGCGTCAGTCCGTGCAAATCCAGAAACAGTTCCGGGGAATAATCGCCGCGGCGCAGTTTTTTCAGTTCAAACGGGCTGACATCCTGGCGCACATAGCGTGACGGCCCCTCGGTTGACAGCAGCGGCTGAAACTCGTCGGAAAAATAGTGGCTTGCATCAATCTGCTCACTAATGAGCCGCTTTTGCGGCACGACTCCGGGCTTTTTACGCGCAGGACGATGGACGACCGTGTCCTGAGTCAGCTTGCGGGCGCCATTCATCAACCCGCGAAACAGCGCCTTATCCTCAGGGCTGAGTGAAGATTTCTTCTTCATGCGTCTCTCGTGGATATATGAAATGTTCCGAAGTGTACCCGTTTTTGCCCGCGCCGTTAACGTGAGCCGTTCTTTTCACGCTGCCAGTTGCGCTTGCCTGCTGATTTGTGACGGTGTTCGTGGCACACTAGCCAGCGAATACTATGCGATATCGTCCGGCGGAGGGCAAAAGTGGACAAAATTTTCGTCGATGAGGCAGTCAGCGAGCTGCACACCATTCAGGATATGCTGCGCTGGGCCGTCAGCCGCTTTAGCGCCGCGGGTATCTGGTACGGCCACGGCACCGACAACCCGTGGGACGAAGCTGTTCAGCTGGTTCTGCCTTCGCTCTACCTGCCGCTGGATATCCCTGAAGATATGCGCACCTCGCGTCTGACCTCCAGCGAGCGCCACCGCATCGTTGAGCGCGTGATTCGCCGTGTGAACGAGCGTATTCCGGTCGCCTACCTCACCAATAAAGCCTGGTTCTGCGGTCACGAGTTTTACGTGGATGAGCGCGTGCTGGTGCCGCGCTCGCCGATTGGTGAGCTGATTAACAGCCGCTTCGCGGGTCTGATTGGCCACGAGCCGCAGCACATTCTTGATATGTGTACCGGCAGCGGCTGCATCGCCATTGCCTGTGCCTACGCCTTCCCTGAGGCAGAAGTGGACGCGGTCGATATTTCCGTCGACGCGCTGGCGGTGACTGAGCGCAATATCGAAGAGCACGGCATGCTGCACAACGTGACACCGATTCGCAGCGACCTGTTCCGCGACCTGCCGAAAGTGCAGTATGACATTATCGTCACCAACCCACCGTATGTGGACGCTGAAGACATGGACGACTTGCCGGGTGAGTACCAGCATGAGCCGGAGTTAGGGCTGGCGGCAGGGACTGATGGCCTGAAGCTGGCGCGGCGCATTATTGCCTGTGCGCCGGACTACCTGAGCGACGACGGCGTGCTGATTTGTGAAGTGGGCAACAGCATGGTGCACCTGATTGAGCAGTATCCTGAGGTGGAGTTCACCTGGCTTGAGTTTGATAACGGCGGCGACGGGGTCTTTATGCTGACCAAAGCCCAGCTTATCGCCGCGCGTGAGCAGTTCAGAATTTATCGTGACTAATCATAATTAAGGCGGGCAACGACCCGCCGTCTTCCATCATAACGACAACATAACTACGGTAAGGAGCCGTGATGGCAGGGAACAGTATTGGACAACTCTTCAAAGTAACGACGTTTGGTGAATCCCATGGCCCGGCACTGGGCTGTATTGTGGACGGTGTGCCGCCAGGCATCCCGCTTACCGAAGCAGACTTACAGCACGACCTTGACCGCCGCCGTCCAGGCACCTCACGTTATACCACCCAGCGCCGCGAGCCAGACCAGGTCAAAATCCTCTCCGGGGTCTTTGAAGGCGTCACCACCGGTACCAGCATTGGCCTGCTGATTGAAAACACCGATCAGCGCTCTCAGGACTACAGCGCCATTAAGGATTTGTTCCGTCCGGGACATGCCGACTACACCTATGAGCAAAAGTATGGCCTGCGCGATTACCGCGGCGGCGGGCGCTCGTCTGCGCGTGAAACCGCCATGCGTGTGGCAGCAGGTGCCATCGCGAAAAAATATCTGGCGCAGAAGCACGGCATTATCGTGCGAGCCTGCCTGACGCAAATGGGCGATATCCCGCTGGAAATCCAGGACTGGGCGCAGGTGGAACAAAACCCGTTCTTCTGCCCGGAGCCGGGCAAGATTGAGGCGCTGGACGAGCTGATGCGCGCGCTTAAAAAAGAGGGCGATTCCATTGGCGCGAAAGTCACCGTGGTGGCCGACCATGTGCCGCCAGGCCTGGGAGAGCCGGTGTTTGACCGACTGGATGCTGACATTGCACATGCGCTGATGAGCATTAACGCCGTTAAAGGCGTGGAAATTGGCGATGGTTTTAGCACCGTTGCGCTGCGCGGCAGCCAGAACCGTGACGAAATAACCAAAGCGGGTTTTCAGAGTAACCATGCAGGCGGCGTGTTAGGCGGCATCAGCAGCGGCCAGCAGATTGTGGCGAGCATCGCGCTTAAGCCTACTTCCAGCATCACTGTGCCGGGGCGCACCATCACACGCGACGGTGAGGAAGTGGAAATGATAACCCGCGGGCGTCACGATCCGTGCGTGGGCATTCGTGCCGTACCCATTGCTGAAGCCATGATGGCGATTGTGCTGATGGACCATCTGCTGCGCCAGCGCGGCCAGAATGGCGACGTTGTGACGACCATTCCACGCTGGTGATACCATGAAAAAATCGCTGATTGCTTTACTTGCGCTGCTGGCCAGCAGCGCGGCTATGGCTGCCACGCCGTGGCAGAAAATCACCCATCCGATTCCCGGTAGCCCGCAGTCCATCGGCGGGTTCTCTAACGGCTGTATCGTTGGAGCACAGCCGCTGGCGCTCAATTCCGAAGACTACCAGGTGATGCGTACCGACCAGCGTCGCTACTTCGGTCACCCGGACCTGTTGGCCTTTATCCAGAAACTCAGCCGTGAAGCGCACCAGGCCGGGCTTGGCACGCTGCTGATTGGCGATCTGGGCATGGCAGCAGGCGGGCGCTTTAACAGCGGACATGCCAGCCACCAGACCGGGCTGGATGTGGATATTTTCCTGCAACTGCCGCAAAACCGCTGGAGTGCCGCACAGTTGGCACGCCCACAGGCCCTGGACCTGGTGGCAGTTGACGGCAAGCGCGTGCTGGAGCGCCTGTGGCAGCCACAGATTGGTGAACTCATTAAACTGGCGGCGAAGGACGATGACGTGACACGTATTTTCGTCAACCCGGCTATCAAACTGAAGTTGTGCGAAACCGCCGGGCAGACCGATCGCGCCTGGCTGCGCAAGGTGCGTCCGTGGTTTGCTCACCGCGCCCACATGCACGTGCGTTTGCGTTGTCCGCCAGGCAGTCTGGAATGTGAAGAACAGGCCGCTCCACCGGCCGGTGACGGCTGTGGCTACGAGCTGCAAAGCTGGTTTGAACCGGCAAAACCGGGCAGCACGCCTGCGAAGAAGACGCCGCCTCCGTTGCCGCCTTCCTGTCAGGCTTTACTGGATAACCACCTTCTCTGACGGGGCCGCACAATGGATTGGTTTATGGTTTCACCACTGTTGCTGGTGGTGCTGTTTTTCGTGGCGATGCTGGCCGGGTTTATCGATGCGCTGGCGGGCGGCGGTGGTTTACTGACGGTGCCTGCGCTGTTGGCCGCAGGCATGTCGCCTGCCCAGGCACTGGCGACCAATAAGCTTCAGGCCTGCGGCGGCTCGGTGTCCGCAAGCCTGTACTTTATCCGCCGCAAAGTCGTCAGCCTTAGCGACCAGAAGCTCAATATCGCGATGACGTTTATCGGCTCTACCGCCGGTGCGCTGCTGGTGCAGCACGTCAAAGCCGATATTCTGCGCCAGATCCTGCCGCTGCTGGTTATTGGTATCGGTCTCTATTTTTTGCTGATGCCGCGCCTTGGTGAAGAAGACCGTCAGCGTCGGCTGTACGGCCTGCCGTTTGCGCTGATTGCCGGTGGCTGTGTCGGTTTCTACGACGGTTTCTTTGGCCCCGGCGCGGGCTCTTTTTATGCCCTGGCGTTCGTAACGCTGTGCGGCTATAACCTGGCGAAATCAACGGCGCATGCCAAAGTGTTGAACGCCACATCAAATCTGGGCGGCCTGCTGCTGTTTATCATCGGCGGCAAGGTGGTCTGGGGTACCGGCTTTGTCATGATGGCCGGGCAATTTCTTGGGGCGCGTATCGGTTCGCGACTGGTGCTCAGCAAAGGCCAGCGCTTAATTCGCCCGATGATTGTTATCGTTTCGGCGGTGATGAGCGCTAAACTGTTATTTGACAGCCATGGACAGGCTCTCCTCCACTGGCTGGGGATTGCATAATTTCGATGACACACCACTATCAGCAATTAATTGATATCTTTGACGGCTGCTTTGCGGGCGAATTTAATACTCGTCTGATTAAAGGCGACGACGAGCCCATTTATCTTCCGGCAGATGAAACCACGCCTTACCACCGTATTGTGTTCGCCCATGGTTTTTACGCCAGCGCCCTGCACGAAATCTCGCACTGGTGTATCGCCGGTAAAGCGCGGCGCGAGCAGGTGGATTTTGGTTACTGGTACTGCCCGGACGGGCGTGATGCACAGACCCAGAGCCAGTTTGAAGACGTCGAGGTGAAACCACAGGCGTTTGACTGGCTGTTCTGTGTCGCGGCGGGCTACCCGTTCAACGTGAGCTGCGACAACCTGGAAGGCGATGTAGAGCCAGACCGGGTGGTGTTCCAGCGCCGGGTACACGCACAGGTCATGGAATATCTTGAAAAGGGCATTCCGGCACGTCCGGCGCGCTTTATTGAGGCGCTGCGTAACTATTATCACACGCCGCCGCTGTCGGCGGCACAGTTCCCGTGGCCGGAAGATCTTTGAGCCACGGATTTTAAGAGGAAAAACGATGATCGCGGAATTTGAAGCACGCATTCTGGCGTTAATTGACGACATGGTGGAGCACGCCAGCGATGATGAACTTTTTGCCAGCGGTTATCTGCGCGGCCACCTGACGCTGGCGGTGGCTGAGCTGGAAAGCGGTGAAGACCATTCATCCGACGCGGTTTATGCCACTGTGACCCGCAGCCTGGAAAACGCCATTCACGCCGGGGAGTTGTCTCCGCGCGACCAGGCGCTGGTGTTGGGTATGTGGGACAACTTGTTTCAGCAGGCAAAAGTAGCCTGAGTCATACTGACGTCACCGTTGAAAAGGGAAAGGCAGATGCCTTTCCCTTTTTGTTTGAGCAAAAGTAGGGCGATGTTGCCGGTGTCAGGCCGCAATGGTGCGACAGGCGAAGATGTCTCTCGCCTGTCTGGTTGATACTGACGCCTGGCAGCCGCGTTTGGCATCCGGGGAGCGGGGCAGGCAAAATGGGGCGTCTTTGCCCCTGGCTACCTGTCATGCTATCCCGCCAGGCAGGGGCGGGTTTCTCTCAGAAGGTAACGTTGATTTTTCCCCAGAACGTTCTGCCTGGCTCATTAACCGGCGTATTTGCGGAGTAACCAAAGCTGCTGTTACCCGCCAGGTTCAGATGTTCGCTGTAGGTTTTATTAAACAGGTTATCGACCCCGGCGCTCACCTTCACTGACTCATTTACCCGATAAGCGGCATTAGCGGAAAACACGGCAAAACCCGCACTGCTGTTGAAGTCTTTGCCCACCACATTACCTTCATTGAGGGCAATGCGCGGCTGGCGGCTGACCAGGCGCAGCAGCCCGGTACTGCTCCAGTCACCTTGCTCCCATGTCAGGCCAAGCCGTGCTTCCAGCGGCGGGATCTGTGGTAATGGTTGCTGGTTATCGGTATTTTTGCCCCAGGACCAGGCAAGGCCCGCATCGGTTTTCAGGCTTTCAGTAAGCTGATAGCCCACGCCAGCTTCGCCGCCCATAATGGTGGCATTGACATTATCCACCTGACTGACTGCCGTGTTGGTGGGGTTGTAGCGAAATAAAATAAAGTCATTCACCCGTCCGATGTAGGCCGACACCCAGCCGTTAAGCTGCTTGCCGTTGTATTGCGCACCGATATCCAGCTGGGTGGTTTTTTCCGTTTTGACCTGACTAAACGCATCGGTTGTGCCGTCCGGGCCATAGGTGGGTGAGAACAGTTCCCAGTAATCCGGGAAACGTTCGGTGTAGCCGATTCCGGCATAAAACATGACCGGAAGCTCGGCGAGATCGTGCTCAAGGCGGATAAACCCGGCGGGCAGGGTATCGGTACGTTGTGAGGTACGCTGGGCGCGAAAATTATCCACCACCACCCGGTCGAGGCGCGCGCCGCTGATGATTTTGCTTTGCCCGGTCATATTCCAGGTCAGTTCGCTGAAAACCCCGTAATCCCGAAAGCGGGCGTCTTTCACCCAACTGCCGCCTTGTTTGCCGCGGTGGGTGCTGAGTTGGCTGTCGGCACCGCTTCGCAGTTCAACGTCAGCGAGGGTCCAGGTGCCCATCATGCGCCCGCCCACGGTACGCCTGTCGAGTTCCATCGCCATTGGCATGCTCATGGTTGAGGACATGGCATTGCCCATTGCACCACCTGGCATAGCGCTGCCTGGCGAGCGCAGCGAATAGTTGTCCATCACGTGGTCGGCGTAGTTGTAATAGACGTTGGCCTCAAACTTATTGAACACGTCGCCAATATTAGATTTCTCAAAGCGGGCGCCCAGGCTTTCACGCTTGAACTGTGAGCCGTCCATGCTGCGCCCGGCATAGCGCGCTTCACCATCGCTCTTTCCGGCGGTTAACTCCAGCAGCGTATCGCTATCGGGCGTCCAGCCCAGCGCCACATCACCGCTCCACTTATCCCACTTTGACGCCACGCGGTTCCCATTGCCGTCCTGGTAATCATCAGCGCGTGATTTATTCCCGGTCAGGCGTAAATAGCCTTTTTCGTTACCCAGACTGATATCGGCATTTTCGTCCCAGCGCTGCCTGGAGGCCGCAAGCAGGCTGGCCGTGCCCTGAATACCTGCTTCATCAAAGCGGGGCGGCTCGCGGTCAAAGCGCAGGGTTCCGGCTGAGTTGCCCGGTCCCCAGAGCACGGTTTCTGGTCCTTTTATCAGCGTCAGCACATCAAAACTTTCGGGTGAGATATAAGAGGTTGGTGCATCCATGCGCGCCGGACAGGCTCCCAGCATCTCGCCATTATTGGTCAGAATGCGCAGGCGCGAGCCGAACATGCCGCGAAAAACCGGATCGCCATTGGTACCGCCGTTGCGTACCTGTGAAAAGCCGGGAATAGTCTTGAGATAATCTGAGCCGTCGCTTGCCGGTACTGGCTGGCGGGGCGTTTTAGGGGAGGTGACTACCTCCAGTGGCGAGGTTGCCGGTGCGGTGACTATCATCACGGACTCATCCGGCATGTGCATGCTGTTGTGAGGATCCTCAGCAAAAACGGTGCTGGTCTGTAGCGCGACCAGGATGAGCGCTGCAAGCGGTGTACGTACAAAATAGTGTGTGTTCATTTCCATGCCTTCGCGTGTTTCTGGCGTAGCAGTGCATGCCTGTCCTGAGACAAGTCATCTGCTACGCAAAATCTGTTATAGGGATCTTCTTCAGAGCAGAGCGACAGCAGGGGGAGCACGGGCGCGCTGTGGCGGCCAGCTGCGACAAACCGGTGAACCGTTAAGCGCGATGACCGGGCTTTGGTAAACCATACGCAGCAGGAGCCAGAGCAGGGCTGCAAAAATAAACAGAACAAACGGCAGGTTAATCAGCAACTGACAATAGCCACAGGCAATCTCCTCCATGGGCGACATGGATGGGTCAGGCATCATGCTGTGTTTCAGACGGGTGTTTTCTTCACAATGTACGGTCATTTCCATGTCGTGATGCATGGCTGACATGTCCATTGTTGCTGTGGCGTGTTCAGACTGGCAGGCGGTGTGGTGAGCGAGCGTTCTGGATATGACTGGCGCGACAAACAGCATGGCAACTGAAAGCAGTGCCAGCCATACCGCCATGAGAGATGTCCGTGTTCGCCCGCGCAAAATGTTACCAGCTTTGTTGTTCTTTGCGGCAAGTGTATCTGATTTGCTTTTTTGGTGTTACAGAAAGTACGGATATGGCGTGGACAAAGGCCTGCTTTGCGAAGCGGGTCGCAAAGTCCAGTGGGGAAATAATCGCAGGACTTAACCTGAGCCTGTAGCTGCAGATCGCCACCTGGATGTGGCTGATATATCGACCGGTCTGTCAGCTGCTTTCCTCCACGCTGCCTGTTGGTCTGAAGGGCATTGCCCTCTGGCGCGACGCCGTGCCGGCCATGGCTCTACGGTCACGCAGGCACAAATACGCTAGTTTTTTGCCTTTTCGTTAAGGTGCTGCTTTAACTCATCAATAAAGATTCGGGTGCGTGCGGGGATAAGCCGCCGCCCCGGAAATACCGCCCACACCGGCACGCCTGGCATGCGCCAGTCCGTGAGTACGCCGGTGAGTTGCCCGCTTGCCACTTCAGGCCTGGCATAGTGCTCGGCAAGGCAGGCCAGTCCTGCACCTGCCAGCGCCATGGCTTTCAGCACATCCGGCGTGTTGGCTTTCACCAGAATTGGCGGCGTTTTTTGCCACCGCTCACCCTGGCGCTCCATTTCCCACAGGGTTGAATCAGAGGCATGCATTTGCAGCATCAGCACCCGCTGACTCAGTATGTCATCCGGTATTTGCAGCGCACCATGGCGGGCTATCCATTCGGGGGAGGCATACAGCCCCGGTTGAAAGGTGGTGATTTTTCTGGCGACCAGCGTTGCATCATCCGCAAGTTTCCCCAGCCGCAGCGCCAGATCGTAGTTCTCTGCCACGAGATCCACACGGCGCTGTGAAATATTCACTTCCAGCTGGATATCTGGATAGCGCTCCACAAAGCGGTTGAGAAACGCGCCGAGCATATCCGGCGTGAAGCCGCCGGGCATGGACAGGCGCAACAGACCGCCAGGCTGCTGCAAATGCCGGTCGCTCAAGGTAGCGGCAATATCCAGTTCGTAGGCCACGCGCTTAGCCTGCAGGTAGAAAGTGTGACCAAAATCGGTAATCGTCAGCCTGCGGGTGGTGCGGCGCAGCAAAATCTCTCCCAGCGTATCCTCGAGTTGCGAAATACGCCGCGACAGCGTGGATTTAGGCACATCCAGCCGCTCTGCTGCGAGCGTGAAACTGCCTTCCTCAACAACCCGAATAAAAAACAACAAATCAGTGGGATTGAGCGACATCGATTATTCCAGCAGTGGAACAGTGTTACTCACGGTAGTGGCTTATTCCTGCGCTGTAAAGCCGCTATCGTTAACGCACTATCACTGTGGGAGAAACCCATTATGAATCACGTTACGTCCTCTCAGACTAAGGCGCTGCACTGGATAGACGGGCAGTGGCTTGACAGCGCTGAGCAGGGGGAAAGTATCGATCCTGCCACCGGGCGCAAAATTGGCGATTATGCCATTGGTGATGAAAACACCGCCTGGCAGGCCGTGAGCGCGGCGCACAATGCGTTTGTCCACAGCGAGTGGCGGCATAACCGCGAACTGCGCGCCAGGGCCTTGCATGACCTGGCCGATCGCTTTGAGCAACATATCCCGGCGCTGGCGTCACTGTTAAGCCTTGAGAACGGCAAAATTTTGCCGGAGGCCGAGTTTGAACTGTCGCTGGTGGCACCTGGGTTGCGCTATTGCGCCGGGCTGCTTTATCACGACGGCGGTCGCGCCGCGCAGTGGGCGCAGGGGCGCTTTTCACTACTGATTCGCGAGGCAGTGGGAGTGGTCGGCATTAGCGTGCCGTGGAACTCGCCTGTCGCACTCCTGAGCCGCTCGCTGGCCCCGGCGCTGGCGGCAGGCTGTACCACCGTGGTCAAAATGCCGGGACAAACTGCGCAGGTGAACGCCTTTATCGCCCGCATTATCAGCACATCGCCTTATTTGCCTGCGGGAGTGGTGAATATGGTGACCGGTGAGAGAGCGGTACTCAGTCATATGGTTGAATCACCGTTGGTGCCTGTTATCAGCTTTACCGGCAGTACGCAAACCGGGCGCGCGATTGCCGCATCCGGTGCGGCAAAGCTTAAACGGTTTGGTTTTGAGCTGGGCGGCAAAACGCCCGCTATCGTGTTTGATGACGCCAACCTTGACGCCGCGTTAGCAAAAATCGCGCAATCGCTGACCACCTTTTCAGGACAGTTCTGTATGACGGGCAGCCGCCTGTTGGTGCAGCGCGGCATCGCAGATCTGGTACGTGAGCGCCTGAGTGCGCGGCTGGAGGCGGTGAATGTCGGTCCTGCATCCGACCGTGCCAGCGAGATGGGACCACTGATTGATAAAGCCAGCGTAGCGCGGGTTAACGCCATGGTGGAGACAGCGATTGCACAAGGCGCACAGGTGCTGGTGCGCGGTGGCCCGGTAACACAAGGTCCGCTCGCGGCTGGCGCGTTTTACCGCCCAACGCTGCTTGAAGTCACGGACTCCTCACTGGACGTTGTGCAGCAGGAGGTATTTGGCCCGGTTTTAACCTTGCAGGTGTTCGACAGTGAAGCGCAGGCCATTGCGCTGGCAAATGACAGTGAATTTGGCCTTGCTGCAAGCGTCTGGTCTGGCGATGTGGACCGTCCTTTGCGCGTTGCCGCGCAGCTTGAGGCCGGCACCGTCTGGATTAACGACTGGGCCACGATGCGTGATGAGTTTGAAGAAGGCGGCTACAAACAAAGCGGCCAGGGGCGTCTGCGTGGACTGGCGCAGATGGAAGATTTCCTTGAGTACAAACACATTGTTTTACAACCAGGCGTAATGCCGAACGAATCAACAAACTGAGGTGAGAGATGAGCATATTATCAATGAACTATGGGCATGGTCTGGTCACTGTTCTGCTGCTGGGGACCATGGCGCTGAGTGGCCAGGCGCTGGCACAAACGCCAGAGCAGGACATGGCAACGGCGCTGAAAACCGGCAAACCGATGGATGTCATCAACGCCTTTTTGTCACATACCGCGCCGGATAAAGTGACAGACGCGTCGCAAAAACTGGTAGCGAGCGATGCAACCTACGTATCGCTCAACTTCGACAACCCGGAATTAAAACAAATTGAGCCGTGGGCCGGGACCTCGAAAGGGCCGGAAGGTTTTATCAGCACCTTTGTGCGCGTGGCGCAGTACTGGGATATCCTGGATTTTAAAGTGAGCGAGAAGTTTGCCAGCGGTGAAAACGTGGCGGTGTTTGGGCGCTTCACCTATCGCTCCAAAGCAGTCGGCAACACCTTTACCTCGCCATTCGCCATTCTGGCGAAGGTCAACGACGGCAAAATCACCTACTTCCAGTTTATGGAAGACACCTACGCTTCTGCCGGTTCATTTCGCAGCAGTGGCAAATGGCTGGTGAAAACGGACCCCACCAAAGGGTCTTACCTGGTAGGCAAATAATCGCTCTGCGGGCTGCCGGATGGCAGCCCGCTCTGTTTTAACGCACCGCTTTTCCCTTCAGCAGTTTTCTCACCCACAGCCGGTTCGGATTAAGCGCCGCCAGCGTCTGGGCATTAAGCGGCAGTGGTTCATCGCTCATCTGTGCAGCCAGCGTTTCAGCCGCCAGCGGTGCACTGCACAGCCCGCGCGAACCCAGCGCGCCGAGCAGAAACAGGCCTGAGTAGTACGGTGCAGGCTCTGCTCCCTGAGGTGATTCACTTAGCGCGGCATATTGGGTCAATGTTGCGGCAAAATCCGGTGCTGCGCCCACCATCGGCAAATGATCGCGCGTGGCGCAGCGCACCCCGCAGCGTGCTTCACTGCCGCTCACGTCTACCTCCTGCGGCCATGTCTGCGCCGGGAAACAGTCAATCAGGCGTTGGCGGTTGTGCTGTTGATCGTCTTCGCTGTAGCACATGTCGGTCACGCCACGGTGATAGCTGGCACCAATGCAGTGGTACTGGTTGTTGATGTTCTGTGGCGTCAGGTAGCCGTCGTAACACAGCACCTGGCGCAGTTTTGCAAGCTCTGGCGTGGTGGGAATATGGCTGACCTGGCCGCCAACGGCGTACACCGCAAGCCGCTCAGTCTGGGCAAACTGGTTGATGCGATGGCCGTTCGCCAGCACCAGCGTGGCGTGCTGTGCCTGTGTACCATCATTAAAATCAAGCTGCCAGCCTGCTTTGTGTGGCGCGATGGACGTGACCTGTTTCTGATAGTGCAGCGCCAGCCCCTGCGCCTGCGCAAGCGTCAGGCAAGCGCCCGTCAGTTCGCCCGGACACAGCCAGCCGCCCTGTGGAAAAGTAATGCCGCCGCAGCCCGTTTCAAGGCCGGTTAACGCCTGCACCTGTTGAGCGTCCAGCGCGTGGGCCAGCGCCTGCGGCAAGCCAAGTGCGAGCATCTGGTCAATCTTGTGCTGGCTTTTTTCATCCCAGCCGAGCTGCGTCACGCCGCACCAGTCGTGGTCAAACGCCACGGGCAGTGAGTCATACAGGCGGCGGGCAAAGGTAAAGGCGGCCGGGAAAAACTGCGTCAGGGCCGGGTCGTGGCCGTTGAGCAGCGGATAAAGCGCGCCCTGGCGGTTGCCAGAAGCCCCCTGAGCTGGTTGGGCGTCTTCGCAGTAAAGGGTGACCTGCCAGCCGCGCTTAAGCAGCATCAGTGCGAGCAGAGCGCTGGCGATGCCGCCGCCGACCAGCGCGGCTTCGCGCACCTCGGCGGGCGGGCGCGCATACCAGGGCGTGCGCGGCTGTGCGCCAGGGTGTGGGAGGCGCTCACCGGCCAGCATGTCGCGCTTGCGGCCAAAGCCCTTGCGTTTGTGCATGCTAAAACCGGCATCTTCCAGACCGCGGCGCACAAAACCGGCGGCAGTAAAGGTGGCAAGCGTACAGCCCGGGCGTGCCAGGCGCGCCATGCCATTAAACAGTTGTTGTGTCCACATGTCCGGGTTTTTGGCCGGCGCGAAGCCATCGAGAAACCAGGCGTCAACCTTGCCGTTGGCGCTGTCATCAAGCTGAGACAATGTATCGTTAATATCCCCAAACCACAGGTCCAGCGTCACCATGCCCTCATCGAGCAGCAAACGGTGGCAGCCGCTAAAGGGCAGGGGCCACTGTGCCTGTAAAGCCTGGGCCAGTTCGGCCAGTTCTGGCCAATGGGCGTGAGCCGCCGCGAGGTCGTCTGCGGTCAGTGGGAACTTTTCAAAACTTATAAAGTGCAGGCGACGTAGTTGGGCGCTGGGATGATGATGACGAAAAGTGCGAAAAGCCTGCCACAGCGTCAGGAAGTTAAGCCCGGTGCCAAAACCGCTTTCGGCTGTTACAAAAAGCTCGCGAGAATGTTCCGTAAAGCGTGCGGGCAGTCGGTTTGCATCGAGAAACACATAGCGCGTTTCCTCAAGCCCGTTATCATTAGAGAAGTAGACGTCGTCAAACTCTCGGGATACAGGTGTACCGTCTTCATTGAAGTGGATGCGGGCAGATTGTAAGGATGATGGGTTCACGTTTGTGGCTCGTATGGCAGGCGATAGCGCGATCTTAACGGCGCGCGTTTGTCGGCGCAAATTTCCGCGGGTTTCGTCTGATCGGACTTGTTCGGCGTACAACTGTACGCTATTGTGCGACTCGAATGATTAAACAGCGCCATCTAAAGAGGTATTGAATGAAACGTGCAGTGATTACTGGCTTGGGCATCGTTTCCAGCATCGGTAATAACCAGCAGGAAGTCCTGGCATCCCTGCGTGAAGGACGCTCCGGGATCACTTTCTCTCAAGAACTGAAAGACTCCGGCATGCGTAGCCACGTGTGGGGTAATGTTAAACTCGACACCACCGGTCTTATCGATCGCAAAGTTGTGCGCTTTATGAGCGATGCGTCCATTTACGCCTACCTTTCTATGGAGCAGGCCGTAGCGGATGCGGGCCTGTCCGAAGAAACCTACCAGAACAACCCGCGTGTGGGGCTGATTGCCGGTTCCGGCGGCGGTTCGCCGAAGTTCCAGGTGTTTGGCGCAGACGCGATGCGCGGTCCGCGTGGCCTGAAAGCGGTTGGCCCTTACGTGGTTACCAAAGCGATGGCGTCCGGCGTGTCTGCCTGCCTCGCCACGCCGTTTAAAATCCACGGTGTGAACTACTCCATTAGCTCTGCCTGCGCCACCTCCGCACACTGCATCGGTAACGCAGTGGAGCAGATTCAGCTTGGCAAGCAGGACATCGTCTTTGCCGGTGGCGGCGAAGAGCTGTGCTGGGAAATGGCCTGTGAGTTCGATGCAATGGGTGCGCTGTCCACCAAATACAACGAGACGCCGGAAAAAGCGTCTCGCACCTATGATGCAAGCCGCGACGGCTTTGTTATCGCGGGCGGCGGCGGCATGGTCGTGGTTGAAGAACTCGAGCACGCGCTGGCGCGCGGTGCGCATATCTACGCAGAAATCGTTGGCTACGGTGCAACGTCTGACGGTGCCGACATGGTCGCGCCGTCTGGCGAAGGTGCGGTGCGCTGCATGAAGATGGCGATGGATGGCGTGGATACGCCAATCGACTATCTCAACAGCCACGGTACCTCTACGCCGGTGGGTGATGTGAAAGAGCTGGGCGCGATTCGCGAGGTATTTGGCGACAACACCCCGGCAATCTCCGCCACTAAAGCCATGACCGGCCACTCGCTGGGTGCAGCGGGTGTGCAGGAAGCTATCTACTCGCTGCTGATGCTGGAGCACGGCTTTATCGCGCCGAGTATCAACATTGACGAGCTGGACGAGCAGGCAAACGGCATGAACATCATTACTCAGCCGACTGAGCGCAAGCTTAATACCGTGATGTCCAACAGCTTCGGTTTTGGCGGCACCAACGCCACGCTGGTGATGCGTAAACTGAACGCTTAAGCGTAACGGTAACAGGTCTGAAAACGGGGCGCAAAGCGCCCCGTTTTTTATGCCCCACGCGCAACCCCCAGACGTTACGGGTTTGTGTGTCTGTGCGCTTTCGTACAACCTTCCATTGACACACCTTTACACTGACGGCACACTTCGCCTTTCTAACAATGCTCCCTGCATTGCGTAAGCGTTTAACGTCAACCAACGCGCCTTTTACCTGATTACGGGTGCAGAGCGCGTGGTGTATTTCTCGCCTGACTCTGCTTTTCGATGGAGTAAGCAGCATGTCTGCCGTTTCTCAAACGACACAACATACCTCTTCAGACAGCGTGTCGCTGTTTCGCATCGCCTTTGCGGTGTTTCTGACCTATCTGACCGTCGGCCTGCCGCTGCCGGTGATCCCGCTGTTTGTGCACCAGGAGCTGGGCTTTGGCAACGCCATGGTGGGCGTGGCTGTGGGTATCCAGTTCCTCGCCACCGTGCTGACGCGCGGTTACGCGGGCAAACTGGCTGACCAGCGCGGAGCTAAACGTTCTGCCATGCAGGGCATGGTGGCCTGTGCGCTGGCCGGGGCTGCATGGTTGCTGGCGGCACTGCTGCCGGTGTCGGCAATGGCAAAGTTTGGCTTGTTGGTACTGGGGCGCCTGGTGCTCGGCTTTGGCGAAAGCCAGCTTTTAACCGGCACGCTCACCTGGGGCATGGGGCTGGTGGGGCCGTCGCGCTCCGGCAAAGTCATGTCCTGGAACGGCATGGCCATCTATGGCGCGCTGGCGGCCGGTGCACCACTGGGGCTTTGGATCCACGGTCATTTTGGCTATGTCGAACTGGCGGCGGTGACGATAGTGCTGCCACTGCTGGCCTGGTGCTTCAACGGCGGTGTGCGCAAGGTTGAGGCGCATAAGGGCGACCGGCCTTCGCTGTGGAGTGTGGTGGGGCTTATCTGGCAACCGGGCCTGGGGCTGGCGCTGCAGGGGGTAGGTTTTGCGGTGATTGGCACCTTTGTATCGCTGTGGTTTGCCAGTCGTGGCTGGGATATGGCGGGTTTCACACTTACCGCTTTCGGCGGTGCGTTTGTGCTGATGCGCATTCTGTTTGGCTGGATGCCGGACCGCTTCGGCGGCGTGCGCGTGGCGCTGGCCTCATTAGTCATTGAAATCGTCGGGCTGCTGATGCTGTGGCAGGCGCCGAGCGCCTGGGTGGCGCTGGCGGGAGCGGCCCTGACCGGCTGCGGTTGTTCGCTGATTTTCCCGGCGCTTGGTGTGGAAGTGGTCAAGCGCGTACCGCCGCAGGTGCGAGGAACGGCGCTTGGCGGCTATGCCGCGTTCCAGGATATTGCCTACGCGGTGACCGGTCCGCTGACCGGACTGCTGGCAACCGCGGTGGGTTATCCGTCGGTATTTCTGACTGGCGCAATTGCCGCCGTGATGGGGATTGTAGTGACGCTGCTGGCGTTCAGGAAGTAACGTCCGCCCCGGTCGGGGCGGAACTCAAAACAGGATCCACATCAGCGCAATAAACAGCAGCAGGGCGACCAGGCCCAGTGCCGGGCGGTTGCTGAGGGTTTTTAACTGCTCAATCACCGGCACAAACGGCGCCCAGATAGGCTGAACGTGCTCCGGCTGCACTGGCGCGCTGCTTGTCGCACGCTCAAGGCGTCTTAAGAACAAATGATTCAGTATGTCCTGCACCTGCGGCGCGGTCAGCACCGTCTGCGGCGTGGCCTGATGACGCTGCTCGGCATATTCGGTAATTTCCCGCCATTCGCTACTCTCCAGCGGCTGTTTCAGCACGGTCTGGATTGTTTGCAACGTAGGGGCGGGCTGTTGCGCCAGCGTCAGGCGTGCCGTAAGCCAGGTGGTTAGCAGCGTGTAGTGGCGTGCCGGAAGGGTTTCACCGCCTTTTACGCCAGTGAGTTCCAGCATCGACTGCCAGATAAGTTTGCTTGACTCGCCCGTGGCGGCGGCCAGCTTGCCGACCAGTTGGTTAAGCGCATTGTGCTCAGCGGGCTGCATCGGCCTGTCGGTAGCGGGGCGCTGCTGCGGCTGGGGAATTTCCAGCTGATTATTTTGCAGTAGCGTCAACACGCTTTTGATCTGCTCGTGGGTGAGCTGGCTTAATACGGTCTGGCCAAACTGACTGCGGATATAGTCGCTTACCGCCTGGCGATTATTGCCATGTTGCAGCAGTTCGGTGAGCTGTTGCAGGGTCTGGCGCACCGCATGGCGCTCCTGCGCACCGTTCAGGCGCTGGTTCAGGTTCTGCTCAGCGGCCGGGAAATGGCGCGACAGCAATGGCTGATCGTTTTTAATACCTAAATCGTGTTTCATGCCCGCCCACACTTCCGCACGCTGTGCCTGGCTTAAGGCGACAATGCGGGTAATCAGGCGCTCCAGAACGGTGCGCTGCTGTGGTGTGAGAGGCTGAGCACCCGCTGAAGGTGGTGCGCCCGGAGGTTCACCCGGAGGTCGCGCGCCCGCGGCCGGGATGGAGTGCATCATCAAAATTCCTTACTTAAATCACCAGAGAACATTGCGTGGCAGGTCAGGTATGCCTGGCGGCGAGATTATGGCACACTTGCCGCCTTTATACTGCATATTGCGGACGTTCGGATACACCCTGTACATAATGATTACAAAGCCAGCGCCACGGCGCGCTTGTCGCTTTCGCTCAATGGGGTCTATCCTGGAAGCAGCCTCTGTGAAAACCGCACAAAACAGGTACCTGACGTGAAAATTCTCGTTGATGAAAATATGCCTTACGCCCGCGAGCTATTCAGCCGCCTGGGGGAGGTCACCGCCGTTCCGGGCCGCCCGATCCCGCTGGATGCGCTCAATGATGCCGACGCACTCATGGTACGTTCGGTCACCAAAGTCAATGAAGCGCTGCTCAGTGGTAAAAAGGTTCAGTTTGTGGGTACCGCCACCGCAGGCACTGACCACGTTGACGATGCGTGGCTGGCGCAGGCGGGCATTGGATTTTCTGGTGCGCCGGGCTGTAACGCTATTGCCGTGGTGGAGTACGTGTTCTCGGCGCTGCTGATGCTGGCCGAGCGTGATGGCTTTGCACTTCGCGATCGCACAGTAGGGATTGTGGGTGTGGGTAATGTTGGCTCGCGTTTACAGGCGCGGCTTGAGGCGCTGGGCGTGCGCACATTACTGTGCGATCCGCCGCGTAAAGATGCCGGTGACGCGGGCGATTTCCGCACGCTTGACGAACTGGTGCGTGAAGCAGATGTACTGACCTTCCACACGCCGCTCTACAAAGACGGCCCGTACAAAACCTGGCACCTGGCCGATGAGACGCTGATACGTGCGCTTAAGCCGGGGGCGATTCTGATTAACGCCTGCCGTGGGTCGGTCGTGGACAACGCCGCGCTGTTGGCGCGCCTGCAATCAGGCCAGCATCTGAGCACCGTGCTTGACGTATGGGAGCCGGAGCCGGACCTTAACGTTGCGTTGCTTGAGAAAGTGGATATCGGTACGGCTCATATTGCCGGTTATACGCTCGAAGGTAAGGCGCGCGGCACCACACAGGTATTTGAAGCCTTTAGCCAGTTTCTCGGTACGCCACACCAGGTGGCGCTTGATACGCTCCTGCCTACGCCGGAAGTAAGCCGCCTGGCACTGCACGGCAAACTCGACGAGAGTACGCTGAAAAGGCTGGTTCATCTGGTGTATGATGTGCGCCGCGACGATGCGCTGCTGCGCCACGTGGCAGGCCAGGCGGGTGAGTTTGATAAATTACGCAAGCACTATCGCGAGCGCCGTGAGTGGTCTTCGCTGTATGTATTGTGCGACGACGCTGCGACGGCAACGCTATTGCAGCAGCTCGGCTTTAACGCCGTTCATCATCCGATTCGTTAACCTCATTTCTGTTGCCCGCACTGGCGGGCAACTGCGTTTTCTGGAGTAAACCACCATGTCTGAAGGCTGGAATATCGCCATATTAGGTGCCACGGGTGCCGTAGGTGAAGCGTTGCTTGAACTGCTGGCCGAGCGTCAGTTCCCGGTGGGCGAGTTGAGCTTACTGGCGCATACCGAGAGCGCAGGCGAGAAACTGCGTTTTGCGGGCAGAAGCATCCCGGTTGAGGATGTGCAGGAATTTGACTGGACCCGCGCGCAGTTGGCGTTTTTTGTTGCCGGGGCTGAGGCATCAGCGCGTTATGCCGATGAAGCCGCTAACGCAGGCTGCCTGGTGATTGACACCAGCGGCGTTTTTGCCCTTGACCCGGATGTGCCTCTGGTGGTGCCAGAGGTCAATCCGTTTGTGCTGGCAGACTACCGCAACCGTAACATTATTGCCTCGGCCCACAGCCTCACCAGCCAGTTGCTGACGGCCATCAAACCGATTGTTGACGATGGCGGCCTGTCCCGGGTGCAGGTCACCAGCCTGCTGTCTGCCTCGGCTTACGGCAAAGTGGCGGTAGATGCCCTGGCCGGGCAGAGTGCGCGCCTGCTTAACGGCATGCCGATTGATGAAGATGATCACTTTGGCCGTCAGCTGGCGTTTAACGTGCTGCCGCTGCTGCCAGACAGCGAAGGCAGCGTGCGCGAAGAGCGCCGCATTGTTGATGAAACCCGCAAGATTTTGCAGGACGACGGGCTGATGATATCGGCAAGCTGCGTACAGGCCCCGGTGTTTTATGGCCACGCCCAGGTCGTCAGCGTGGAAGCGCTGCGCCCGCTGGACAGCGAAGAGGCACGCAATGCCTTTGCCCGCAGTGAAGATATCGAACTGTCTGACGAAAACGACTTCCCGACCCAGGTCGGCGACGCCTCCGGTAGCGTGCACCTTTCCATTGGCTGCGTGCGTAACGATTACGGTATGCCCGAGCAAATTCAGTTCTGGTCTGTTGCTGACAACGTGCGCTTTGGTGGCGCGCTGATGGCGGTCAAAATTGCCGAGAAGCTGGTGCAGGAGTATTTGTACTGATGGAGCAGCAGGACATACCGGTGCAGAAAATTGCGCTCGGCATTGAGTACGACGGCAGCAAATATTACGGCTGGCAGCGCCAGCGCGAAGTGCGCAGCGTTCAGGAAAAGCTGGAAAAAGTGCTCTCGCAAATCGCGGCAGAGCCGATTGGCGTGTTCTGCGCTGGGCGCACTGACGCAGGCGTGCATGCTACCGGCCAGGTGGTGCATTTTGAAACCCGCGCGCAGCGCCAGGACGCGGCGTGGACGCTTGGCGCAAACGCCAACCTGCCTGCGGATATCGCCGTGCGCTGGGTGAAAGCGGTGCCGGAGCATTTTCATGCCCGTTTCAGCGCTACGGCGCGCCGTTACCGCTATATTATCTACAACCATCGCCTGCGCCCGGCTGTGCTGCAACAGGGGATTACCCACTATCACGCACCGCTGGACGCACAACGCATGCACCGTGCCGCGCAGTGCCTGCTGGGCGAGAATGATTTCACGTCGTTTCGTGCCGTGCAGTGCCAGTCGCGTACGCCGTGGCGCAACCTGATGCATATCGACGTGGCGCGCTACGGTAATTACGTGGTAGTGGATATTAAGGCTAACGCGTTTGTCCATCATATGGTGCGTAATATCGTGGGCAGCCTGATGGACATCGGTTGCGGCAACCGGCCCGAAGAGTGGATGGCCGAACTGCTGGCAGCAAAAGATCGCACGCTGGCGGCGGCAACCGCGCGCGCCGAGGGGCTGTATCTGGTGTCGGTGGACTACCCAACAGAATTTGCGCTGCCGCAGCCTCCAATGGGGCCGCTTTTTCTGGCAGACTGACGTTTTCAGAGGAAAGCATTACGATGGATTTTATCCGCTTTGTTATTGATTTCATTTTACATATCGATGTGCATCTGGCCGAAATGGTGGCGCAGTACGGCGTGTGGGTCTACGCCATTTTGTTCCTGATTCTGTTTTGCGAAACAGGGCTGGTGGTCACGCCGTTCCTGCCGGGGGATTCGCTGCTGTTTGTCGCAGGCGCCATTTCAGCGCTGCCGAGCAACGATTTAAACGTGCATCTGATGGTGGCGTTGATGGTGGTCGCAGCCATTATTGGTGATGCGGTGAACTACACCATTGGCCGGGTGTTTGGCGAACGACTTTTCAGTAACCCGAACTCAAAAATTTTCCGCCGCAGCTATCTTGATAAAACCCATGCGTTTTATGAAAAACACGGTGGTAAAACCATTATTCTGGCGCGTTTCGTGCCTATCGTACGTACTTTTGCGCCGTTTGTGGCCGGAATGGGGCATATGTCGTATCGCCATTTTGCCGCCTATAACGTTATCGGTGCGCTGCTGTGGGTGCTGCTGTTTACCTATGCAGGCTACTTGTTTGGCGACCTGCCGATTATCCAGGAAAACCTTAAGCTGCTGATTGTTGCGATTATTGTGCTGTCGGTTTTACCTGGTGTGGTGGAGGTTATCCGTCATAAACGTGCCGCTGCGCGCCAGGCAAAAGAGTGATAATTCAGTGCTCCGGGTATTTTTTTATCCAAAGTGCTCGGGCGTTGTGATTTAATGAGCGACATTTATGGTCTGCGGGAGGCAAAAATGGCAAGATGCCGCCCACAGAAAAACTGGCACCAACCAGGTTCAGGCAGAAAGGTTATCAATGAGCTGGATTGAACGAATTCTCAATAAGAGCAATATTACCCCGACGCGCAGGGCAAGCATTCCAGAAGGGGTGTGGACCAAGTGTGACAGCTGCGGACAGGTTCTCTACCGCGCCGAGCTGGAGCGTAACCTTGAGGTCTGCCCGAAATGCGACCATCACATGCGCATGGGCGCGCGTGAGCGTCTGCACAGCCTGCTTGACGAAGGCACGCTGGTCGAACTGGGCAGCGAGCTTGAGCCGAAAGACATCCTGAAGTTCCGCGACTCTAAGAAGTACAAAGACCGTCTCGCGAGCGCTCAGAAAGAAACCGGTGAGAAAGATGCGCTGGTGGTGATGAAAGGCACGCTGCACGGTATGCCGGTTGTGGCGGCGGCGTTTGAATTTGCCTTTATGGGCGGTTCAATGGGTTCCGTTGTGGGCGCGCGTTTCGTGCGGGCTGTTGAGCAGGCGCTGGAAGACGGTTGCCCGCTTATCTGCTTCTCCGCCTCCGGCGGTGCGCGTATGCAGGAAGCGCTGATGTCGCTGATGCAGATGGCGAAAACCAGCGCTGCGCTGGCGAAAATGCAGGAGCGCGGCCTGCCGTATATTTCCGTGCTGACCGACCCGACAATGGGCGGCGTGTCGGCAAGCTTTGCAATGCTGGGCGACCTGAATATCGCTGAGCCGAAAGCGCTTATCGGTTTTGCCGGTCCGCGCGTTATCGAGCAGACGGTGCGCGAAAAACTGCCGCCGGGCTTCCAGCGTAGTGAATTTCTGATTGAAAAAGGCGCGATCGACATGATTGTGCGTCGCCCTGAGCTGCGACTGAAGCTTGCCAGCGTGCTGGCGAAGCTGACCAATAAGCCTGCGCCGAACCCGGATGCCCCGCACGAACCGATTGTCGTGCCGGACGCGCCGGAGCAGGGCAGCGAAGCCTGACAGTGCAACAGGGCAGGGCCGCAGGGTTCTGCCCTTCGTATTTCTGAATCCCGAAGGGCACCATGGAAAAAAGCATTCCCCAAGCCACGTCGCCCCTGGCCACGTGGCTTTCTTATCTGGAAAATCTGCATACCAAAACTATCGATCTCGGCCTTGAGCGCGTGAGCGCGGTTGCGACGACGCTGGAGGTGCTCAAGCCTGCGCCGTTTGTGTTTACCGTTGCCGGGACCAATGGCAAAGGCACCACCTGCCGCACCCTTGAGGCGATGCTGATGGCCGCCGGACTGCGCGTTGGGGTATATAGCTCACCGCACCTGGTGCGCTATACCGAGCGCGTGCGCGTGCAGGGTGAGGAGTTGCCCGACGCGCGCCACACTGCGTCGTTTGCGGCTATTGAAGCGGCACGCGGCGACACCTCGCTGACCTACTTTGAATACGGCACGCTCTCTGCGCTGTGGTTGTTTAAGCAGTCTTCGCTGGATGTGGTGATTCTTGAAGTGGGGCTGGGTGGGCGACTGGATGCCACCAACATCGTGGATGCTGACGTGAGCGTTATCACCAGCATTGCGCTCGACCACATTGACTGGTTGGGTGCAGACAGGGAGAGCATCGGGCGCGAGAAGGCGGGAGTCTTCCGCGCGGGCAAACCGGCCGTGGTGGGCGAGCCGGATATGCCAGCCTCTATTGAGGCCGTGGCGCAGGAAAAAGACGCCTATCTGCTGCGCCGCGGTGTGCGCTGGGATTATGAGATGACAGACGGTGGCTGGCGCTTTAGCGATGCCGCAGGCGCGCTCGATAACCTGCCACTGCCGCAGGTACCGCAGCCTAATGCCGCCACCGCGCTGGCAGCGCTGCGCGCAAGCCGCCTGCCGGTAAACGAAACCGCGGTGCGCGAGGGGCTACGTCAGGCGCAGCTGCCGGGGCGTTTTCAGATTTTAAGCACCTCACCGCGCGTTATTCTCGACGTGGCGCACAACCCCCACGCTGCCGCTTATCTGGCAGAACGTCTAAAGCGTGAAGCGCAGGACGGAAAAATACTGGCGGTAATCGGTATGCTGCACGATAAGGATATAGCGGGCACGCTGGCCTGCCTGAAGAGTGTGGTAAATAGCTGGTATTGTGCACCGCTTGAAGGGCCGCGTGGCGCCAGCGCCGAACAGCTGCTTGAGCATTTGGGCCTGGGCCGGGCGTTTGGCAGTGTAGCCGAGGCCTGGCAAGCGGCACGGGCAGAGGCTGAGCTAGCTGATACCGTGCTGGTGTGCGGCTCATTTCACACGGTGGCGCACGTAATGGAAGTCCTGGAAGCGGAGGATAACGGTGGCGAGTAAGTTTCAGAACCGATTGGTCGGCACGATTGTGCTGGTGGCGCTGGGCGTAATTGTGCTGCCAGGCCTGCTTGACGGCCAGAAAAAACATTATCAGGACGAGTTTGCCGCCATCCCGCTGGTGCCAAAACCGGGCGATAATGATGAGCCGGATATGCTGCCGCCTGCCAGCCAGTCGCTGCCATCGCAGCCCCCGGAAGGGGCCGCCGAGGAAATGCGCGCCAGCAGTACGGCACCGAGCATCGACCCGGCAACACTACCGGATGACACCGGTGCCGGAATCGATGCGGTTTTGCAGCCTAAACCCAACGTGCAGCCAAAACCGCAGCCTGCGCCGCAGCCGAAACCTGTGCCAGAAGCGCAACCGAAACCCACGTCAGAGCCGCAGCCAAAACCGACCCCGGCAACGCAGGATAACGCCGCGCCTGTGGGCAAAGCTTATGTGGTTCAGCTTGGCGCCCTGAAAAATGCTGATAAGGCCGGTGAGATTGTCGAGAAGCTGCGCGGTGCGGGCTATCGTGCTTACACTATTCCTTCCACGCCAGTACAGGGTAAAATCACCCGCATTCTGGTAGGACCGGATGCATCGAAAGACAAGCTTAAGTCTTCACTGAGTGAACTGCACAGTTTATCGGGCCTTAACGGTGTGGTAATGAACTACACGCCGTAACGGTTTACGCGCAAAGCCACGGTTGACGCGGCTTTGCGCGACCCAGGATGAAAGGGTGGGCAACAAAAGCAGCGCTTTTTTTGTCCACTTTTTCTTTTTACGCATGGGAAGGAAATCCCTACGCAAACGTTTTCTTTTTCTGTTAGAATGCGCCCCGAACAGGATGTCAGGGCAAGTTAGCGCGGAATTTATATGGTCTGGATTGATTACGCCATTATCGCTGTGATTGGCTTTTCGTGTCTTGTAAGCCTGATTCGTGGGTTTGTGCGCGAGGCGCTCTCGCTGGTTACCTGGGGCTGCGCTTTCTTTGTCGCCAGCCATTACTACACTTACCTGGCAACCTGGTTCACAGGCTTTGAAGATGAACTGGTACGTAACGGGATAGCTATCGCGGTGTTGTTTATCGCGACGCTCATCGTCGGCGCGGTGGTGAACTACGTGATTGGCCAACTGGTTGAGAAAACCGGCCTTTCAGGAACGGACAGAGTGCTGGGCATCTGCTTTGGCGCACTCAGGGGCGTACTTATCGTCGCCGCGATTCTGTTTTTCCTTGATACTTTCACCGGCATGGCAAAGAGCGACGACTGGCAAAAGTCGCAGCTGGTCCCACAGTTCAGTTTCATCATCAGATGGTTTTTTGACTATCTGCAAAGCTCGTCAAGTTTCTTGCCCCGGTAACAGCGCCGGGGTTGCAGGCTTAATGAGGAAAAGACAACATGTGCGGTATTGTCGGTATCGCCGGTGTTATGCCGGTAAACCAGTCGATTTATGACGCGTTAACGGTGCTTCAGCACCGCGGGCAGGATGCCGCAGGCATCATCACCATTGATGCGAACAACTGCTTTCGTCTGCGCAAAGCCAACGGTCTGGTGAGCGATGTATTTGAAGCTCGCCACATGCAGCGCCTGCAGGGCAACATGGGGCTTGGCCACGTGCGCTACCCGACGGCAGGCAGCTCCAGCGCCTCTGAAGCCCAACCTTTTTACGTCAACTCACCTTACGGCATCACGCTCGCACACAACGGCAACCTGACTAACGCTCACGAGCTACGCAAGAAGCTGTTTGAGGAAAAGCGCCGCCATATCAACACCACGTCTGACTCTGAAATCCTGCTTAATATCTTTGCCAGCGAGCTGGACGAGTACCGTCACTATCCGCTGGAAGCCGACAACATTTTTGCCGCCATTGCTGCCACCAACCGCCAGATTCGCGGTGCGTACGCCTGTGTGGCCATGATTATCGGCCACGGTATGGTAGCGTTTCGTGACCCGAACGGCATCCGCCCGCTGGTGTTGGGCAAGCGTGAAGTCGGCGAACGTACCGAGTATATGGTGGCTTCTGAAAGCGTCGCGCTCGATACGCTGGGCTTTGAGTTCCTGCGTGACGTCGCTCCAGGCGAAGCGGTGTACATCACCGAGAAAGGGCAGCTCTTTAGCCGCCTGTGCGCCGATAACCCGACCACCACGCCATGCCTGTTCGAATATGTTTACTTTGCGCGCCCGGACTCCTTCATTGATAAGATTTCCGTGTACAGCGCCCGTGTCGGCATGGGTAAGAAGCTGGGTGAGAAAATTGCCCGTGAGTGGGAAGACCTGGATATTGATGTGGTCATTCCTATCCCGGAAACCTCCTGCGATATCGCACTCGAAATCGCCCATATCCTCAATAAGCCCTATCGCCAGGGGTTTGTGAAAAACCGCTACGTAGGCCGCACCTTTATCATGCCAGGCCAACAGCAGCGCCGTAAATCCGTGCGCCGCAAGCTCAACGCCAACCGCGCGGAGTTCCGTGACAAGAATGTGCTGTTGGTGGATGACTCTATCGTGCGCGGCACCACGTCTGAGCAGATTATCGAAATTGCCCGCGAAGCCGGTGCGAAAAAAGTCTATCTGGCTTCGGCGGCCCCGGAAGTGCGCTTTCCAAACGTCTATGGCATCGATATGCCAAGCGCCAACGAGCTTATCGCCCACGGTCGTGAAGTGGAGGAGATCCGCCAGATAATCGGGGCAGATGGCCTGATTTTCCAGGATCTCAGTGATCTGATTGATGCCGTGCGCGCTGAAAACCCGGACATTCAGCAGTTTGAGTGCTCTGTTTTTGACGGCATTTACGTCACGAAAGATGTGGATTTGCAGTACCTGGAATATCTGGAGTCCCTGCGTAGCGACGATGCCAAAGCGCTACAGCGCCAGAACGAAGTCGAAAATCTGGAAATGCATAACGAAGGTTAAGCGTCTGACGGCCCCCGTAACGGGGGCCGTCTTGTATCTGTTGCCATAATCCGGCAAAGTTTGCCCTTGAACGATGATACGGGCAGGTAAGATGAAACGACTGATTGTGGGTATTTCCGGTGCCAGCGGCGCGATTTACGGCGTGCGGCTGCTTGAAGTGCTCAAGCAACTGGAGAATGTGCAAACCCATCTCGTAATGAGCCAGGCCGCACGCCAGACGCTGGCGCTGGAAACCGATTACGCGCTGCGCGATGTGCAGGCGCTGGCCGATGTCGTGCACGACGCCCGCGACATTGCTGCCAGCATCTCCTCCGGTTCATTTCGCACTCACGGCATGGTGATTCTGCCGTGCTCCATGAAAACCCTTTCCGGCATTGTTAACAGCTACACCGACGGCCTGCTGACCCGAAGCGCAGACGTGGTACTCAAAGAGCGCCGCCCGCTGGTGCTGTGCGTGCGTGAAACGCCGCTGCACCTGGGCCACCTGCGGCTGATGACCCAGGCGGCGGAAATGGGGGCCGTCATCATGCCGCCGCTGCCGGCGTTTTATCATCGCCCGCAGAGCATTCAGGATGTGATTGACCAGACCGTCAACCGCGTGCTGGATCAGTTTGATATCGAATTGCCCCACGATTTGTTTACCCGCTGGCCAGGTCCCAACGGCGTGCGCTGATGCCCCATCCTGGGGCAAAATTGCTGGCGCTGTCGTATTCTCCAACATTCCTTTCCTCTTTTTGTTACGGCTCCCGCGTGGCGCTGTTATCTTTTTGTTTGCCGCTACGCTTTGATTATGCAGACATGGCATAAGAAGTGCAGCGCAGCCGTGAGCGCCTGGGCGCTCAGCACAACACACATCCGATAATAAAATCCGCTCTCTGAGGGTTAACTATGAAAAAGCAGGTTCTGACACTGGCATTACTGCTGGGTTTTTCTGCCGGTTCGGCGCTGGCCGCACTGCCGCAAAGTGTACGTATTGGCACCGATGCGACCTACGCGCCGTTTTCGTCAAAGGATGCTAAAGGGGATTTTGTCGGGTTTGATATCGATTTAGGTAACGAGATGTGCAAACGCGCGCAGCTTAAGTGTACCTGGGTGGGCAGTGATTTTGATGCGCTGATCCCGCAGCTTAAGGCACGCAAAATCGACGCCATTATCTCCTCACTGTCTATCACCGAGAAGCGCGAGCAGGAAATTGCCTTCTCAGACAAACTCTATAGCGCCAATTCACGCCTGATTGCCCGTGCTGGCTCGCCGATTACGCCAACGGTGGAAAGTCTTAAAGGCAAACAGGTCGGCGTATTGCAGGGTTCTACCCAGGAAGCGTATGCCAACGATCTGTGGCGCGCAAAGGGCGTTGAGGTTGTGCCATATCAGAATCAGGATCTGATTTATTCCGATCTTGACGCCGGGCGTCTTGATGCGGCGTTGCAGGATGAGGTGGCGGCCAGCGAAGGCTTCCTCAAGCAGCCTGCGGGCAAGGCGTTTGCCTTTGCCGGACCTGCGGTTATCAATAAAAAATATTTTGGTATGGGGACTGCAACCGGGCTGCGTAAGGAAGATGGCGAACTGAAGGCCGCGTTTAATAAGGCGTTGGCAGACATCCGCGCTGATGGCACCTACGACAAGCTGGCAAAAAAATACTTCAACTTTAACGTCTACGGTGAATAACGCGCTCGGGCGCCGTTGCGCCATAGTGGTGCAGCGGCGCCCTGGTATTGTGCAATTGCGCCTGTGTTGCACGCTTGGGATGCATAATTACGCATCGGCTCTGCAAAAAATGACGCTTTTGTGCCGTAAAAGCTTTGGCCTCCAGGACCGAAAAATGGCACGATACTTGCCAACACAACATGTAAAAACGTTTTGCCTAAAAAGATAATTCTCTGAGGATAAGTATGAAAAAGCTGGTGTTATCCCTTTCTCTGGCGCTGGCGTTTTCCAGCGTCTCTACAGCATTCGCTGCGTTGCCGCAGAACGTGCGTATTGGCACCGATCCAACCTACGCGCCGTTTGAATCCAAAAATGCCAGCGGCCAGCTGGTAGGTTTTGATATCGATATCGCCAAAGAGCTGTGCAAGCGTATCGAAACCAAATGTACGTTTGTGGAAAGCCCGCTTGATGCGCTGATCCCGATGCTGAAAGCAAAGAAAATCGACGCCATTATGTCGTCGCTTTCTATCACCGAGAAGCGCCAGCAGGAAATCGCGTTCACCGACAAACTGTACGCGGCCAACTCCCGCCTGGTAGTGGCAAAAGGCTCACCGATTCAGCCGACCATCGACAGTCTCAAGGGTAAGCGCGTGGGCGTGTTGCAGGGCACCACCCAGGAAACTTACGGTAACGTTCACTGGGCGGCTAAAGGCATTGAAATTGTCTCCTACCAGGGCCAGGACAATATCTACGCTGACCTGACCGCCGGGCGCATCGATGCGGCCTTCCAGGACGAAGTGGCGGCCAGCGAAGGCTTCCTGAAAACCGCCGCCGGTAAAAAATACCAGTTTGGTGGTCCGTCTATTGCCGATGAGAAGCTGTTTGGCGTAGGTACCGGTATGGGTATTCGTAAAGACGACAACGAACTGCGTGAAGCGCTCAACAAAGCGTTTGCCGAGATGCGCGCCGATGGCACCTATGAAAAGCTGGCAAAGAAATATTTCGATTTTGACGTCTATGGCGGCTAACGTTAACCGCGACACGCTGCGCCCTGAGCCGGGTGCAGCGCAAGCCAGGAGAGTTTGACGTCATGCTGCACGGGTTTTCCGAAGTCATTTTTAAAGGGGCGCTGGTGACGCTGGAGCTGGCGCTCAGTTCTCTGGTTCTTGCCGTTATCATTGGCCTTGCGGGTGCGGCGGCCAAGCTTTCGCACAACCGCCCGCTGGCATTACTGTTTGAAGCCTACACCACGCTCATTCGCGGCGTACCGGATCTGGTACTAATGCTGCTGATTTTCTACGGCCTGCAAATGGCGCTGAATGTGATTACCGATGCCATCGGCGTTGCCCAGTGGGATATTGACCCCATGGCGGCCGGCATCGTCACGCTGGGTTTTATCTACGGCGCTTACTTCACTGAAACGTTCCGCGGTGCTTATATGGCCGTGCCAAAGGGCCATACTGAAGCTGCCACCGCGTATGGCTTTACCGGGGCGCAGACCTTTCGCCGCATTCTGTTTCCGGCCATGATGCGCTTTGCGCTGCCCGGTATTGGTAATAACTGGCAGGTTATCCTCAAGGCGACGGCGCTGGTGTCGCTGTTGGGGCTGGAAGATGTGGTGAAGGCCACGCAGCTTGCCGGGAAAAGCACCTGGGAGCCGTTCTACTTCGCTGTGGTGTGCGGCGCGATTTACCTGGTGTTTACCACGGTATCCAACGGCGTGCTGTTCTGGCTTGAACGTCGCTATTCGGTAGGCGTTAAGAGGGCCGAACTGTGATTGAGATTATTCAGGAGTACTGGAAATCACTGCTGTGGACCGACGGCTACCGCTTTACCGGTGTGGCGATTACGCTATGGCTGCTGATTGCCTCGGTGCTGATGGGCGGCATTCTGGCGCTGTTTCTCGCCATCGGGCGCGTCTCACCCAATAAGTTTATCTCGTTGCCCATCTGGTTTTTTACCTATGTGTTTCGCGGCACGCCGCTGTACGTACAGTTGCTGGTGTTCTATTCCGGCATGTATACGCTGGAAATCGTTAAGGGTAATGAGTTTCTCAATGCCTTTTTTCGCAGCGGCCTTAACTGCGCTGTGCTGGCGTTTACGCTCAATACCTGTGCCTATACCACGGAGATTTTCGCCGGTGCTATCCGCTCGGTACCTGCCGGTGAAATTGAAGCCGCGCGCGCCTACGGCTTTTCGCGCGTTAAACTTTATCGCTGTATTATTCTGCCGTCGGCGCTGCGTATTTCGCTGCCGGCCTACAGCAATGAGGTGATTTTGATGCTGCACTCCACTGCGCTGGCGTTTACGGCCACCGTGCCGGATCTGCTGAAAATCGCCCGTGATATCAACTCCGCCACCTACCAGCCGTTTACGGCGTTTGGTATTGCTGCGCTACTGTATCTCATCATTTCGTATGTGCTGATTAGCCTGTTTCGTAAAGCAGAGAAGCGTTGGCTGCGGCATATGAACCCGTCCTCCTCTGCGCACTGAGTGAACGATGTCTGAGAATAAATTAAACGTAATTGACCTGCACAAGCGCTACGGTGAGCATGAAGTGCTAAAAGGTGTGTCGCTCAAAGCTGACGCGGGCGATGTGATAAGCATTATCGGCTCGTCCGGCTCCGGGAAAAGTACCTTTTTGCGCTGTATCAACTTCCTCGAAAAGCCGAGCGAAGGCTCGATTGTGGTGAACAACCAGGCTATCAACCTGGTGCGCGACAAAGACGGCCAGCTGAAGGTAGCCAACAAAAATCAGCTGCGCCTGCTGCGCACGCGCCTGACAATGGTGTTCCAGCACTTCAATCTGTGGAGCCACATGACGGTGCTGGAAAACGTGATGGAAGCGCCGGTGCAGGTGCTGGGCCTGAGCAAGGCAGAAGCCAAAGCGCGGGCGCTGAAGTATCTGGAAAAAGTCGGCATTCACGCGCGCGAGCAGGTGAAGTACCCAGCGCATTTGTCCGGCGGCCAGCAGCAGCGCGTTTCCATTGCTCGCGCACTGGCCATGGAGCCGGAGGTGCTGCTGTTTGACGAGCCAACCTCGGCGTTGGACCCGGAACTGGTGGGTGAAGTATTACGCATCATGCAGCAGCTGGCCGAAGAGGGCAAAACCATGGTGGTAGTGACCCACGAAATGGGCTTCGCGCGCCACGTCTCCAGCCATGTGATTTTTCTGCATCAGGGCAAAATTGAAGAGGAAGGCACGCCGGAGCAGGTGTTCGACAACCCGCAAAGCGCACGTCTGCAACAGTTTTTGTCAGGATCGCTGAAATAGCCGCTGACTTCACGACATAAAAAACGCCGACATCGTCGGCGTTTTTTATTGCTGGTATCAGTTAGCGCACCACGTCGTGCAGTGCTTCCTCCAGATCAAACCAGCGGAAGATAAAGCCGGAGGCTTCAAGCCGTTTGGGGAGCGCGCGCTGGCCACCCAGCACCAGTACCGAGGACTCACCCATCGCCAGACGCAGCGCGACGGTGGGCTGGCGCATAAACGCCGGGCGGTGCAGTACGTGGCCCAGCGTGTGCGCAAACTGTTCGTTGCGTACCGGATAAGGCGACACCATGTTAAACGGACCGCGCAGATCGTGACTCAGTAGCCAGATAATGCCGCTGACCATATCATCAATGTGGATCCACGGCAGATACTGCCGCCCGTTGCCGCTTGGCCCGCCCAGCCCTAAGCGGAACAGCGGCAGTAGCTTACCCAGAATGCCACCTTGCGGGGCCAGCACAATCCCAGTACGCAGCAGGCACACGCGAGTGTGCTCGTTTTGTGCCGCGCTGGCGATTTGCTCCCAGCGTGCGCACAGTTTGTGCGTGAACTCGTTGTGAGGTGGTTCCTCTTCAGTGACAACCACTTCACCAAGGTCACCGTAATAGCCGGTGGCAGAGCCAGAAATCAGCACCGCAGGCGGCGTCTGGCTGGTTTTAAACAGTTCCACCAGCCGCTCGGTGGTTTTCCAGCGGCTCTGGCACAGCCGCTCTTTCTGGGTAGCGCTCCAGCGTTTGTCGGCAATGGGCTCGCCTGCCAGGTTGATGACCGCATCAATACCGTTGAGGTTTTCGCGCTCGTGCAGTCCTTTCCAGACTTCTACGCGTGGGTCGAGCCGGGCGCGGGCTTTGCCAGGGTCGCGCGTAACCGCAATGACCTCATGACCCAACTCCAGCAAGCGAGGCACCAGATGTTGGCCGATGAGTCCGGTCGCGCCGGTGATGACTATCTTCATGCGCATCCTCCGCTAGCGCTCGCGTTGCCAGCTCATTGTCACAGACACCGAGTCGGCGTAACGCAGCGCGTGAAGTTTATCTATCTCCACTTCAGCATAGGTGACCCAGGGATGTTCGCATGCGATATTCAGCACATCCTGCGTCAATTTTTCCAACAGCGCGAAGCGGTTTTCCTCGACGTGGCGAATAATCGCCTTGGTCATGGTGCGATAGTTGAGTACATCATTGATATCTTCACTGACGCGCGCCTTATCTGCCGGGTAACGTAGCTCAACGTTAATCACCACATCCTGGCGGTTGGCTTTCTCTTCTTCATTGATGCCGATATAGGTACGCAGGCGCAGATTTTTTATGCGGATGATGGCGTCTGGCTGATGTGACATGCAGGTGCTCCCGGTAGGTTTTAGTGCAATATCATACATGAGGTTCACGTACCCGCCCACGCCTGCACCAGGTAATGGAAGAGGTTCAGAATGTGGGGTTAGCGCCGTATCGCAAATGGGCGTGGCAGAGGTCGGATTTTGAGTATAGTTTTTACCTGCGGAACATAAAAAGAGGTTGCCATGAGTCAGACCGAAATAACGTTGTGGGGCGATGAAAACGCGTTTAGTCCGTATGTGTTGTCGGCGTATGTCGCGCTGATGGAAAAGGGGCTGACGTTTACCTTTAAGCGCGTGAGCCTGGCGCACGCGGAGCATTTATCACCGCAGTGGCGCGGGTACAGCGCGACGCGTCGGGTGCCGCTGCTGGAGGTAGACCGTTTTGCATTAAGTGAGTCGTCGGCAATGACAGAATATCTGGAGGAGAGATTCGCACCGCCGGTTTTTACGCGCCTTTATCCTCACGAGCTTGAAAAACGTGCGCGTGCACGCCAGGTGCAGGCGTGGCTGCGAAGTGATTTGATGGCCATTCGCAGCGAACGCCCAACGGAGGTGGTCTTTGCTGGTGAAAAGCGCCCACCTTTGAGCGATGCCGGGCAGCGCGACGCACAAAAGCTGTTTGCGCTGGCTCAGGGCCTTCTGGAACATGGGCAGCCGAATCTTTTTGGCGAGTGGTGCATTGCGGATACCGACCTGGCGTTGATGTTAAACCGGCTGGTGCTCAACGGCGACGAGGTGCCGCAGGCGCTTGCCGATTACGCCGACTTTCAGTGGCAGCGCGCGTCGGTACAGCGTTACGCAGCCTTATCAGCAAAGGCTGAACCTCAGTCGTAAATCCGTTATTATTGCGAACCATCTGATTTACCCGGAGGTTAACGAATGAAACTGATGTTCGCATCGGACATTCACGGCTCGTTGCCCGCAACAGAGCAGGTGCTGGCGCGTTTTGCGCAAAGCGGCGCGCGCTGGCTGGTGCTGCTGGGTGACGTGCTCTATCACGGTCCGCGCAATGCGCTGCCTGAGGGCTATAACCCGGCGCAGGTCGCCGAGCGCCTGAACACCGAGGCCGAGCGGATTATTGCGGTGCGCGGCAACTGCGACAGCGAAGTAGACCAGATGCTGCTGCACTTTCCCATAACCGCACCCTGGCAGCAGGTTTTACTGGAACAGGGCAGGCTGTTTCTGACCCACGGTCATCTCTATTATCCCGATAACCTGCCGCCGCTCGCTGCTGGCGATGCGTTGATCTATGGTCATACTCATATTCCTGTGGCCGAGCGTCGTGAAGACGGCATTACGCTGTTTAACCCCGGCTCGGTGAGCATCCCGAAAGGCGGTTTTGCCGCCAGCTACGGCATGCTGGATGGTGCTGTTCTGAGCGTTCACGCACTGGAAGACGACGCGGTTATTGCACGCGTTGAGATTACGCCGTAAGTTACACCGGACAGCGCCTGGCTTCATGATCTGAGTGGGCTGCATCCCGAACATCAATGCGCCAGTAGAGCGCCCGAGACAAAGAAGGTTTCCCGATGGTGGAGCAGAGTCAAACTGGTACGGAGTGGGTGGATATCGTTAACGAAGATAACGATGTCATTGCGCAGGCCAGCCGTGAGCAAATGCGGGCACAGCGCCTGCGACACCGCGCGACCTATATCGTGGTGCATGACGGAATGGGGAAAATCCTGGCGCAGCGCCGTACCGAGACGAAAGATTTTCTGCCTGGTATGCTGGATGCCACCGCGGGCGGTGTGGTACAGGCCGATGAGCCGCTGCTGGATTCGGCGCGCCGCGAGGCCGAGGAGGAACTGGGGATTGCAGGCGTGCCGTTTGCCGAGCATGGCCAGTTTTATTTTGAAGACCCAAACTGTCGCGTCTGGGGCGGGCTGTTCAGCTGCGTGTCGCACGGGCCGTTTGCGCTTCAGGAAGAAGAAATCAGTGAAGTGTGCTGGCTGACGCCGGAAGAAATCACCGCACGCTGTGATGAATTTACGCCGGACTCTCTGAAGGCGCTGGCATTGTGGATGAGTCGCAACGCCGGAAACGAGCCGCGCAAGAGCGACGAGGCAGGGCAGGAGAGCGCTGCGAAGGCGAAGAGAGCCAAAGCGGCCAAAGCCAGCGCGGTAAAAGACGAAGAGGTAAAGTCGGCCGCTGAGCCGGACAGTACCGAGGTTGCCCGCGACGCGGAGTGAACAAGGCGAAAGCCGTCCCGCCAGTAGCCATGTTAACCAGGCGGGATAGCAGGCGATAGCCCTTACGGGGGAATGCTTCCCGCCAGCGAGATAAAAAAGCCACTTCATACTGAAGTGGCTTTTTCTTTAGTGTTCTGTTGCACCGCGGGCTGCGTGCAACAAACGGCATGACGTGCTTACAGCGAGGCGATCACTCTTCTTAACAAACGAATACGCGGCTCGATGGAGTCAATTTCCAGATACTCATCCGGGCCGTGGAAACCCGCACCAACCGGACCGAAGCCGTCGAGCGTGGGAATACCCAATGAGGATGTCAGGTTGGCATCGCTGCCGCCGCCCACGGCCTGCCAGCTGATGGCCACATCTTCTTCACGACCTGCCTGCTCCACCAGTTGCATCAGCGCCTGGGTGCCTGCATCGGCGGCCATCGCCGGTTTATGGGTGGTGCGTACAAGCGTGGTGGTGACGCCGTCGAGAAATCCGCTATCGCACAGCGCCTGCAATTGTTCGCTGATGCGCTGATATTCGTCATTGCGCCAGAAGCGAACGTCAAGCTCGGCTTCGGCACAGGCTGGCACTACGTTGGCCGCATCGCCGCCGTGCACGACACCAAAATTGAGCGTGGTGCCAAGCTCTGGGTTTGCCAGAGCATTGATAGCGCCAATCGCCTGTGCCAGTGCGTTAATCGCCGAACGGCCTTTTTCCGGCTCGTTGCCCGCGTGGGCGGCTTTACCGTTGAAAGTAAGACGATAACCGGCAACACCTTTGCGGGCTTTCACCAGCGAGCCGTCGGCGCGTGCGGCTTCACATACCAGCACGGTTTTAGAACGCAGCGCCAGTTCGCTTAACCACTGATGAGAGTACTCTGAGCCTGTTTCTTCGTCCGGGTTCATGGCAACGGCAATACTCAGGCGCGATGTGTGTGCCTCATCCAGCCCGCGCAGCGCCCACAGCATGTTCAGTAAGCCACTTTTCATGTCTGAGACACCCGGTCCCATCGCGTGGGTGGCGCTCAGGCTCATCGGACGCTCGGCGACAGTGCCGGGCGGAAAGACGGTATCGAGATGGCCTACCAGCAGCACGTCGTAGTGTGAGGCATCCGGCTTGTTGGTGACCAGCACGCCCGGACCGACTTCTGCGCCGAGGTTGACGCGTTGTACCTGCCAGCCTTCCGCACGCCACAAGCCACTGATAATCTCTGCCACCTGAGCCACGCCTTCAGGCGTGTGTGTGCCACAATCGACGTTAACCAGCTGTGCCAGTTCGGCAAAATAGTTGTCCAGATTCATTATGTTGTCCTCAGATAATGACGCGCATCAGCAGCATGGCCAGGAAGGCGTTGATAACAGAAATGCCAATCATCAGCGGAATACGTGTGGCTCGGGTGCCAATCACACCAAGAATGCGGCCGATGTACTGCACCTGTGATCCCATCAGGTAAATGGCTGGGGCAATAATGGCCAGATGTTCACCGGTGAGAATGCCTTTGTCGAACAGGCCAATGGCAACGCCGATACCGCCGCCCATCGACATCCAGCCGCCGATAAGTACCGCGGCAGACTCACCTGGTAGGCCAAACAGCCCCATCAGCGGGGCAAATACCAACCCTAAGCCTTTCAGTGCGCCGGTGATTTCCAGCGCCTTGATGATAATGAACGCCATCACAACGTTAGGCAGGGTGCTGGTGGTGGCGATAGTCCAGCCTTTGCGTGCGCCTTCAACGAAGACATCGGTAATAACAGGTTTGGTGGCAGGCTGGCTCATGCGGCATCTCCCTGTGCGCTGCGGCGACGGTTAACTTTAAGAATGAGGCGCAGGATGTTGGCACCGACAATTTTCATGATAAACATCACCGCAATGCAGGCACCGATAGAGGTTGGCACTGCGGCGCTGCCGTCGACCAGGATCAGGGTGAAGAGAATGGCACCGGAGGAGAAGAAGTTGGTTATCATGCCGCCCGCCGAGAACTGGAACATGCTGAACACGTCGCGTTCGTCCTCGTTAATTTCGCCTTCGTCTTTCAGGTTGCGGGTGAGCGATGCGCCCACGTCAGTGCTTTGCAAGCTGCCAATCATCGCCAGCCCTGCGCTGCCCGGAATGCCCAGCAGCGGGCGCAGCAGCGGCGTGAGCAGGCGACGCGCTGCCTTGAGTGCGCCGTAGTGCTCCAGCACGTTAATCATACCCAGTGCGAACATCACCGCCGGAATGAGCCCCAGGGCGAACAAAAAGCCGTCCATTGCGCCGTGGCCACCGGTGCCGCGAAACGCGCTGGTGGTGGTGGTAAGCGTGTCACCATCGAGGCTGGCGCTGCTGACTACACGGCCAAATGCACCATTAAGCGTGGTGAAGTCAAAAACCCCGTACCACTGATTGCCGCCCAGCATGCCGGAGAAGAAGATAACAGCGAAGCCCAGCGCCAGCCAGGCTCCCGGGCCGACCCGTTCCGCCAGAGATGAATTAGGAGTAGTCATGGGTTTCCTTTTAAAATCTGAATAATCATCAGGCGCAACTATTTACGTTAGTCGCGAGTTGAGGATGCTGACTCAGGTCATGTTCTGTGGCGTATCGGAGTATCGGAAGTTAGAAATGTGACCGGTAACACTGCGTGCCCGGGCTTTTCTCAGGCACAAAAAAAGCAGGCCACCCTAAGGTGGCCTGCTGATGTCATGCACGGCAGATTACTGCTGAGTGGACTGAATCGCGGTCAGGGCGATGGTGTAAACGATATCGTCTACCAGTGCGCCGCGCGACAGATCGTTCACCGGCTTGCGCATACCCTGTAGCATTGGCCCGATGGAGATCAGGTCAGCGGAACGCTGTACCGCTTTGTAGGTGGTGTTACCGGTGTTCAGATCCGGGAAGATGAACACGGTAGCGCGACCTGCAACCGGTGAGTTCGGCGCTTTGGATTTAGCAACATCAGCCATGACAGCGGCGTCATACTGCAACGGACCGTCGATAACCAGGTCCGGGCGTTTTTCCTGCGCCAGGCGAGTCGCTTCACGCACTTTCTCTACATCGCTGCCTGCACCGGAGGTGCCGGTAGAGTAGGAGAGCATCGCAACGCGCGGGTCGATACCAAAGGCAATCGCGGAGTCGGCAGACTGAATGGCGATTTCTGCCAGCTGCTCAGCGGTCGGGTCCGGGTTGATGGCGCAGTCGCCGTACACGTACACCTGCTCAGGCAGCAGCATGAAGAACACAGAAGACACCAGCGAGCTGCCCGGTGCTGTTTTAATCAGCTGTAGCGGTGGGCGAATGGTGTTGGCGGTGGTGTGAACCGCGCCGGATACCAGGCCGTCGACTTCGTCCTGCTCCAGCATCAGCGTGCCGAGCACCACGTTGTCTTCGAGCTGCTCACGGGCAACGGTTTCGGTCATGCCCTTGCTCTTACGCAGCTCAACCAGGCGTGCTACGTAGCTCTCGCGAACCACTTCCGGGTCAACGATTTCGATGCCTGCACCCAGTTCAACGCCCTGAGAGGCCGCAACACGGTTGATTTCGTCCGGGTTACCCAGCAGCACGCAGGTCGCGATACCGCGTTCGGCACAGATGGCCGCCGCTTTCACGGTGCGTGGCTCGTCGCCTTCTGGCAACACCACACGCTTGCCTGCTTTACGTGCCAGCTCAGTCAGCTGGTAGCGGAACGCTGGCGGAGACAGGCGACGGCTGCGCTCAGAGGTGGCGCTGAGCGAGTCAATCCAGTTGCTGTCGATAAAGCCAGCCACGTATTCCTGCACTTTTTCAACGCGCTCGTGGTCATCAACCGGCACTTCCAGGTTGAAGCTTTGCAGGCTCAGTGAGGTCTGCCAGGTGTTGGTGTTCACCATAAACAGCGGCAGGCCGGTCGCAAAGGCACGTTCACACAGCTTGCTGATGCGCTCGTCCATTTCGTAGCCACCGGTCAGCAGGATGGCACCGATCTCCACGCCATTCATGGCGGCGAGGCAGGCAGCAACCAGTACATCAGGGCGGTCAGCGGAGGTCACCAGCAGTGAGCCTGGGCGGAAGTGCTCCAGCATGTGCGGGATGCTGCGCGCGCAGAAGGTCACTGACTTCACGCGGCGGGTTTTGATGTCGCCTTCGTTGATGATGGTCGCGTTAAGGTGGCGAGCCATGTCGATAGCACGCGTGGCAATCAGGTCAAAGCTCCACGGCACGGCGCCCAGCACCGGCAATGGGCTTGCTGCCTGTAGCTGCTCAGCGTTGATTTTCACCACTTTGGCTTTGGTGGAATCGTCAAAGATTTCAGACAGGTCAGGGCGGGTGCGGCCCTGCTCGTCAACCGGCGCGTTCAGTTTGTTAACGATAACGCCGGTAATGTTGTTGTTTTTCGCGCCGCCAAAGCTGCTACGGGTCAGCTCAATACGCTCTTTAAGCTGCTCCGGGGTGTCAGTGCCCTGAGACATGACGAAGACGATTTCTGCGTTCAGGGTTTTGGCGATTTCAAAGTTCAGGGACTGGGCAAACTGGTGTTTGCGGGTCGGTACCAGACCTTCAACCAGCACCACTTCCGCATCTTGTGTGTTGGCGTGGTAGTTGGCGATTATCTCTTCCATCAGCACGTCTTTCTGGTTGCTGGACAGCAGAGATTCAACGTGGCTCATCTTCAACGGCTCAGCGGCCGGTAAGGAAGAGTTGTTGCGCACAATGGTGGTGGTCTGGTCTGGTGCATCGCCGCCAGCGCGCGGCTGGGCAATCGGTTTGAAGACGCTCAGACGAACGCCTTTACGTTCCATAGCGCGGATAACGCCGAGGCTGACGCTGGTCAGGCCGACGCTGGTTCCGGTTGGAATGAGCATGATAGTACGGGACACGGTTTATCCTCTTTCGTTAGCGCCTGCTGTGTGGCGCGGCACAAAACAACACCGCCAGCGTAGCTGGCGGTGGGGAAGCGGGGAATCAGGCGGTCAGGCGGCTCGCGTCCTGCGCGATGACCAGCTCTTCGTTGGTCGGGATGACCATCGCCAGCGTGGTGCCTTCTTTGTTGATGAAGCCGGATTTGCCAAAGCGAGCGGCCAGGTTGCGCTCATGGTCAATCTCAAAGCCCAGTACGCCCAGTTTACCCAGAGACAGTTCGCGCACCATTGCGGCGTTTTCACCGATACCGCCAGTGAAGACAACTGCGTCCAGACGGCCGTCCATCAGCGCCGTGTAGGAGCCGATGTACTTGGCCAGGCGGTGGCAGTAAACGTCCATCGCGCGCTTGGCATCTTCTTTGGTGTCGTAGTTGTCTTCAACGTAGCGGCAGTCGCTGGTCACTTCGGTCAGACCCAGCAGGCCAGACTCTTTGGTCAGCAGCTTGTTGATGTCATCAACGCTCATGCCGAGCGCATCGTGCAGATGGAACACGATAGCAGGGTCGATGTCGCCAGAGCGGGTACCCATCACCAGACCTTCCAGCGGGGTCAGGCCCATGGAGGTATCCACGCACTTGCCGTTGCGAATAGCGGAAACAGAACCGCCGTTGCCCAGGTGGCAGGTAATGATGTTGACCTCAGAAACCGGCTTGTTCAGCATTTTTGCCGCTTCCTGAGTCACATAGAAGTGGCTGGTGCCGTGCGCGCCGTAGCGGCGAATACCGTGCTCTTTGTACAGTTTGTACGGCAGAGCATAGAGGTAAGACTCTTCTGGCATGGTCTGGTGGAACGCGGTGTCAAACACAGCCACGTTTTTCTTCGCAAGAGCAGGGAAGGATTTCAGTGCTTCCGCAATACCGATAAGGTGTGCCGGGTTGTGCAGCGGCGCAAAAGAAGCAGAGTCTTTGATGCCCTGAATCACGCTGTCGTCGATAACCACGGAGGAAGTGTATTTCTCGCCGCCGTGTACGATGCGGTGGCCGATAGCGGCCAGCTGAGCAGACAGCTCTGGTTTCTGCGCCAGGATAGTGTTAACCATGAAGTTCAGCGCTTCGCTGTGGGCAGCACCTGCGCCCAGCGCTTCTTCATGTTTAGCGCCGTCCATTTTCCATTTGATGCGTGCTTCAGGCAGATGGAAACATTCGGCCAGGCCAGAAAGATGCTCTTCGCCATTGGCTGCATCAATAACGGCAAATTTGAGGGAAGAACTACCGCAGTTCAGAACCAGTACTAACTTACTCGACATGGAAGTACCTACTATGTATACGTGGCTAAAAAAACGTCAGTCAGACTCTCATCGTAGCGCAAGATGACGCTGACGTTTATGATTAACGTCATGCCAGATCCGTTTTTTGGCATGGCGAAGAAATAGTCATGCGTTTACCTGAAATAGCGTAAACTACAAAGAGTGTCATCAGGTGAAAATTGACAGCCCGCGGTTTGCCGTCTATGGCTGTCAAAGGCCCGCAAAGGATACCCGATTGCGGTGCGCAATGACAAAAGATTTTGAACGTTGTCGATTGTAGTTGTTATTTTGCATAAAAATTTTATTTTTTGTTTGTGTATTTGAGGTGTCAGCCATGTCGGACTCTCCCCAACGCCCTGTGAGCGGTCTTCGCTTATTTAGCCGCGGCCAGCATTACGCAAAGACCTGGCCTGTGGATAAGCGCCTTGCTCCTGTCTTTATTGAAAACCGCATCATTCGCGCGACGCGTTTTGCTATCCGCTTTATGCCTGCGGTGGCGATGTTTACCCTGTGCTGGCAAATTGCGCTGGGTGGCCAACTTGGTCCGGCAGTAGCAACGGCGCTGTTTGCCTTAAGCCTGCCGTTACAGGGGCTATGGTGGCTGGGCAAGCGCTCGGTGACGCCTTTGCCGCCGACCATTCTCAACTGGTTTTATGAGGTGCGCAGCAAGCTTGAAGAAGCCGGTCAGGCACTGGCGCCAGTGGATGGCAAGCCGGACTATCAGGCTCTTGCCGATACGCTCAAGCGTGCATTTCGCCAGCTCGATAAAACCTTTCTTGATGATTTATAACCATTCCGTGGTAGCACAGAACCGTATACAGTAAGGCACATACATTATGTGCCTTTTTAATGGTTTCTTTTTGCAGGAGTACAAGAAATGGAAATGACCCACGCCCAGCGCCTGATTTTATCAAATCAGTACAAAATGATGACCATGCTTGACCCGGATAACGCCGATCGTTACCGCCGCTTGCAGACCATTATTGAGCGCGGCTACGGTTTACAGATGCGTGAACTGGACCGTGAATTTGGTGAGCTTACTGAAGAAACCTGTCGCGAAATTATTGATGTGATGGAGATGTACCACGCGTTGCATGTGTCCTGGAGCAACCTGAAGGATGCACAAAGCATTGACGAGCGCCGCGTTACCTTCCTGGGGTTTGATGCGGCTACCGAAGCCCGCATGCTGAGCTACGTGCGTTTTATGGTTAACACCGAAGGGCGCTATACGCATTTTGATGCCGGTACGCACGGCTTTAACGCGCAGACGCCAATGTGGGACAAATACCTGCGCATGCTCAAAGTGTGGCACGCTTGCCCGCGTCAGTATCATCTTAGCGCCAACGAAATTACCCAAATCATTAACGCCTGATGCGGAGGTTGTGTGCTGGAGTGTAAAGGTTTTCTGTTCGATCTGGACGGTACGCTGGTAGATTCGCTGGCGGTGGTTGAACGCGCCTGGTGCCAGTGGGCCGACCGTTTCGGTTTATCGCATCAGGAGGTGCTGGGGTTTATCCACGGCAAACAGGCGATAACCTCGCTGCGCCACTTTATGCCGGGTGCCACACACGACGAGATACAACGCGAGTTCCGCGCGCTGGAGAAGCTTGAAGCCGAGGACACGGTTGGCATCATCGCGCTACCGGGGGCACTGGCGCTGCTCAATCACCTCAATGAGAGCGGGGTGCCGTGGGCGATAGTGACCTCAGGCTCAATGCCGGTGGCGGACGCCCGCCGTCGCGTAACCGGGCTGCCAGAGCCGAAAGTGATGGTCACGGCCGAGCGCGTGGCACGTGGCAAACCGCAGCCGGATGCCTACCTGCTGGGTGCCGAGCTTCTGGGTATTGCGCCTGAGCAATGTGTGGTGGTGGAAGATGCACCGGCGGGCATTGAGTCTGGCCTTGGCGCTGGTTGCCGGGTTATTGCCGTGAATGCACCCGCGCAGACGCCGCGCCTTAGTGAAGTGGATATTGTGCTCGACAGTCTGGAAAAGCTGACAGTCAGCAAACTTCCCGACGGGCGTGTACAGATACGTGCTGATTAATGATTTAGCCCCGCGTTGCCGGGGCTTTTTTGTGGCATGATTTTTGTCTTTCTTCAACGCCTTACAAGGACTGGTTGTGAACAGTGAACTCATTTGGGTCCTGACCCTGCTTGCCGGCGCAATAGTGATGTTTGCGACGGGCAAAATTCGCATGGATGCCGTGGCACTGCTGGTAATTGTCGCATTTGTTCTGAGCGGCACGCTGACGCTCGGCGAAGCGTTTTCTGGTTTCAGCGATCCCAACGTTATCCTTATCGCTGCGCTGTTTATCATTGGCGATGGTCTGGTGCGTACCGGTGTGGCAACCCGGATGGGGGCGTGGCTGGTGCAGACGGCAGGCGGCAGCGAGATAAAAATGCTGGTCCTGCTGATGCTGACGGTCGCCGGGCTGGGAGCGTTTATGAGTTCCACTGGCGTGGTGGCGATTTTTATTCCCGTGGTGCTGAGTGTTTCCATGCGAATGAAGATTTCCCCTTCACGTCTGATGATGCCACTGAGCTTTGCCGGGCTTATCAGCGGCATGATGACGCTGGTGGCGACGCCGCCAAACCTGGTGGTAAACAGTGAGCTGGTGCGTGAAGGGTTGCAGGGCTTTTCATTTTTTAGCGTGACGCCTATTGGTCTTGTGGTGCTGCTACTGGGTATTGGCTACATGCTTATCATGCGCTTCGCACTCAAGGGCGAAAAAAATGAAGAGGGCAAGGAGCTGTGGAAACGCCGCACCTTTCGCGAGCTGATTAAAGAGTATCGCCTGACCGGGCGGGCGCGCCGCCTGGCTATTCGCCCGGGGTCGCCGCTGATTGGGCGACGGCTTGACGACCTGAAGCTGCGCGAGAGCTATGGTGCGAACGTCATTGGTCTTGAGCGCTGGCGGCGTTTTCGCAAAGTCATTGTTAACGCAACCGGCGGTACAGAGCTGCGGGTGCGTGACGTACTGCTGATTGACATGTCCGCCTCAGACGTCGACCTGCGTGAGTTTTGCGGCGAGCAGATGCTGGAGCCGATGGTGCTGCGCGGTGAGTATTTCTCCGAGCAGGCGCTGGATGTGGGTATGGCAGAAGTGTCGATGGTGCCCGAATCTGCACTGCTGGGGCAAACGGTGCGCGATATTGGCTTTCGTAGCCGCTACGGTTTGAACGTGGTGGGTATTAAGCGCAACGGAGCGGCGCTGGAAGGCTCCCTGGTCGATGAGTCGTTACAGATTGGCGATATTTTGCTGGTAGTGGGCAACTGGAAACAAATTCGCCAGCTTGGCCTGCAAAGCCGCGACTTCGTGGTGCTGAACCTGCCGGTGGAAGAGCAGGACGCATCGCCTGCCCACACTCAGGCACCGCACGCTATCTTCTGTCTGGCGTTAATGGTCGCGCTGATGTTGACCGATGAAATCCCTAATCCCATTGCCGCTATCATTGCCTGCCTGTTGATGGGGAAATTCCGTTGTATTGATGCTGAGAGCGCCTGGAAGTCAGTCCACTGGCCGAGCATTATTTTGATTGTCGGGATGATGCCGTTTGCGCAAGCGCTGCAAAAAACCGGCGGTGTGGACCTGATTGTGAAAGGGCTGCTGGAGCTTGGCGGCGGTTATGGCCCGCACCTGATGCTGGTATGTCTGTTTGTAATGTGCGCCTCGATCGGGCTTTTTATCTCCAACACCGCCACGGCGGTACTGATGGCGCCCATTGCGCTGGCCGCTGCTAAATCAATGGAAGTCTCGCCGTATCCTTTTGCGATGGTCGTCGCAATGGCAGCCTCAGCGGCGTTTATGACGCCGGTCTCCTCACCGGTCAATACGCTGGTACTGGGACCGGGTAATTACCGCTTCAGCGATTTTGTCAAAATGGGTGTGCCGTTCACGGTTATCGTGATGGTGGTCTGTGTGCTGCTGATTCCGGTGCTGTTCCCGTTCTGACAGCTATTTTGACGCAGAATAGTGGCGCACGAGTATGTAACAAAGACCGGCCTTTTGGCCGGTCTTTGTGTGTTATTGCGCTGCGTAAAAGAAAGACTGTCTGGACTGGCGGGCGTGATTTACAGCGGTGAGTCCTGGCTTATTTCATCAAGCGACAGATGAAAGCTTGGCACAAACACCTGCATGAAATAGTCCATTTCGTCGCTGTGCCTGTCGGCCAGCGTTTTTTCCAGACGGCTTTTTGCCAGCACAAACTCATTGTTGCCAGCCGACAACTCTTCCAGACATTTCAGGTAGGCGCACAGCGCATCGGCCTGTTTCACAATCGATTTTTCGTCTTCGCTGTACTGCTGTTCGTCAATCAGCGGCTCAAAGATATCGCGTAAATCCTCTGGCACCATCTCTATTAGCTTGCGCTGGGCAATTTTTTCAATGGCCTTGTACTCATGGGCAATCTGCGAGTTGAAGTATTTCACCGGCGTGGGCAGATCGCCGGTCAGCACTTCACTGGCATCGTGGTACAGCGCCAGCAGCGCCACTCGCTCGGCATTAACCTGCCCGGAGAATTTGCGGTTCTTAATCACCGCCAGCGCGTGCGCCACCATCGCCACCTGCAAACTGTGTTCGGAGACGTTTTCGGTGCGGACGTTGCGCATTAGCGGCCAGCGGTTAATCAGCTTAAGACGTGACAGGTGGGCGAAAAAATGACTCTGATTCATGGCGGTTTCCCGTGCGGCTAAAGGAGCGCGGCGGTGTTATCACCGCGCCTGTATAGCGAAGGATAATGCATTTTGCGACCGGGGCAGGCAGGAGGCAATGCCCACCCCGGGTGAGGGTTACTGGTGGTAGCCACTGAGGAAGCGGCCAAATTTACTGATGGCCATTTCCAGTTCGTCCTCACGCGGCAGGGTCACGATACGCACGTGATCCGGCCACGGCCAGTTAAACGCACTGCCCTGAACCAGCAGCACTTTTTCCTGCAACAGGAAATCAAGCACCATCTTCTGGTCGTCGTGGAGGTTGAACTTTTTGGCATCAATACGCGGGAACATATACAGCGCACCGCGCGGCTTTACGCAGCTTACGCCGGGAATGTCATTAATCAGCTCCCAGGCGCGGTTACGCTGCTCATACAGTCGCCCGCCAGGCGTGATGAACTCGCTGATGCTCTGATAACCGCCCAGTGCCGTCTGAATGGCATGTTGGGCTGGCACGTTTGCACACAGTCGCATGGATGCCAGCATTTCCAGCCCTTCAATATAACCTTTGGCGTGTTTTTTCGGGCCGTTAAGCACCATCCAGCCCTGGCGGAACCCGGCTACGCGATAGGTTTTGGACAAGCCGTTAAACGTGACGGTCAGCAGATCCGGTGCCAGTGCCGCAATAGAGATGTGCTCAGCATCGTCATACAGAATTTTGTCGTAAATTTCGTCGGCAAAGATGATGAGGTCATTCTGACGGGCGATTTCTACAATCTCCATCAGCAGCTCTTTGGAATAAACCGCACCGGTAGGGTTATTCGGGTTAATTATCACTATGCCACGGGTGCGGGGCGTAATTTTGGCGCGAATGTCATCCAGATCCGGGAACCAGTCAGAGGATTCATCGCACAGATAGTGCACCGCTTTGCCGCTGGAAAGTGACACAGCGGCGGTCCAAAGGGGGTAATCCGGGGCAGGTACCAGCATTTCGTCGCCGCTGTTGAGCAGCGCCTGCATCGACTGCACGATAAGCTCGGAAACACCGTTGCCGATATAAATGTCTTCCACCGTTACATCCAGCATTTCCCGCTGCTGGTAATGTTGCATGATGGCCTTACGCGCCGAGTAAAGGCCTTTTGAGTCACAGTAGCCTTGTGCAGTAGGCAGGTTACGGATGACATCCACCAGAATTTCATCCGGTGCTTCAAAACCAAAAGGGGCCGGGTTGCCGATGTTCAGCTTCAGGACCTTGTTGCCTTCTTCTTCAAGGCGTTTGGCTTCTTTAAGCACCGGGCCGCGGATGTCGTAACAGACGTTATCTAGTTTGCTCGATTTTTCGATAGGAGACATGGATGTAACCTTATAGTGATACCGGCTTCCCGCCATGGAAGCAGCGCATTCGTCAATGTAACCTCACGGCTGGATATTTTGAAGTATGATATCGTTAATCGAATGAAATCAGAGTATTCAACCAGGTTTTCGTAAGCAGAACCACAGGAATGCTGTTTGTTGCTAACTGGCTGATAAATATTTGTTTTTTATGTTTCGGTAGGTGTGTTTAGCTCTTTTTGATAAAAAATAGCGCTGCTGCGCATCAGTCAAGTGAATTTTGGAGAGAGTTGGCATAAACGTCATATTCTTAAGGACGGGTAATATTTTCTATGGTAAAAACTCTTCCCCCGTCTGTCTGAAAGTGTGAGGTGAGGCATAAAAAGCAATTATTCACAAGCGTTAAAAAAGTCGGTGATCTTTTTATTGAAGCGTTAATGGTAGTGATTAAACGTTGTCTTAATATTCTGATTTTTTGGGCATATAAGTGCAGTGCGAATGAGATAAATCGCAAATGAGCTTATAAAAAGTCTGTGCCTGCGGTAGGATGTTGTCCCTGACAGAACGCACTTTCGCCAGCATGGCGATGATGTGATAACGCCAGCTTCCAGTACCAACACCTTGTGCCACATGATAATGCCATTGTTAAACTCTGCTTTACGATAAAAATGCGCCAGCCAATATATAATGTTATTTCGCGACGAAAATTGACAAAAATTACCCGGGTTTAATTATCTGGACTAGTATGTCAGGTCAAAAGTTTGTATGTTGCAGGAGTCGACATAATAGCGGCAGTTAACAGTCATCATTAATGTTCATCGACGGTAATGGATATATCAATAATAAAGACAGGTCTACCTGTCGCATGATGACTGAACACATGATTCGAAAGGGATTGTTTTATCTCTTTGATTACACATAGATATTGAACCAGGGCAGCTCCAAAAGAGCACACCTACTAGTGAAAAAATATGATAAACGCGAATCGTCCAATACTTAATCTTGACCTCGATCTGCTGAGAACCTTTGTTGCAGTCGCTGATCTGAATACCTTTGCCGCGGCTGCCGCTGCTGTCTGCAGGACGCAGTCTGCCGTAAGCCAACAGATGCAGCGACTCGAACAACTTGTAGGTAAAGAACTCTTTGCGCGCCACGGCCGCAATAAGCTTTTAACAGAACACGGTATTCAGCTGCTGGGTTACGCCAGGAAAATTTTGCGCTTCAACGACGAAGCGTGCAGTTCGGTGATGTTTAACGATCTACAAGGGGTGCTGGCTCTCGGCGCCACTGATGAATGTTCTGATACCATCCTTCCTTTTTTGCTTAACCGGATTAGTTCAACCTGGCCGAAAGTGGCGCTGGATGTGCGCGTAAAGCGTAGCCCCGGCTTCACACAAATGCTGGTGGATGAGAAAACCGATCTGGTGCTCACGACAACCCGCCCCGAAAAAGGGGATTACCTGACGTTACGTACCTCTCCAACCCTCTGGTTCTGCTCTGCTGACTATGTTTTCCAGAAAGGCGAACCCGTGCCGCTGGTATTACTCGAAGAGCCAAGCCCGTACCGCGAAATGATGGTTGAACACCTCAACGCCGTGGGTATTGCCTGGCGCATCTCCTATGTAGCCTCAACGCTGTCAGCGGTGAAGGCGGCTGTTAAAGCGGGGCTTGGCGTGACAGCGCGTCCTGTTGAGATGATGGGACCGGAACTGCGTGTGCTGGGGGTGTCTGATGGGCTGCCGGTTTTACCGGAAACCGAATACCTGCTGTGCTGCAATGCGGATTCGAAAAACGAGCTGGCAGAAGCCGTGTTCCGTGCCGTTGAGAACGATCTCAATCCGTGGAACGTTTATAGCGTGTCCGCAGAAGGAACGCTGACATCAGTCGGTGAAGGCGAAATCGACTAATTAGCGGCCTCTTTCTGCGATAAAGTCGTAACAGTTTGTAAATACCCCAAGCGAGCTTTCTGTGCGTTTTGTGCGCTTCAAAGCTCGTTTTTTCATCATCCCCTTCTTTTCCGCATTTTTCCTCTTATAATTCCCTTATTTCTCAGCGTGATAAAAGCGTGCATTTTGGCCGCCCGAGCCCGGGTTTGTACGAATGGGTATGCGTTGTCAATGTTAAAAAACGCATAACATTGTTGCCTCTTTTTTATATGAATTAACAAAAGCGTGTCTTAGATCAAGAAAATACCCGGTGTGAGGGGGAGGAATGCGTGGCGTTTCCTGCCAGAATAGAGGGAGTAATACCCTATCCACGCTGTTACGGACTCGATTCAACACCGGCATTTATCCCCCAATGCTGCCCGGAGGTGGTCAATAAGGCATGTAATGTTAATGGAGTTGGGTTCATGTGAATTAATGTGTGGTTACTTTTGTTAAAGTTGACAAAAGGTTATAGAAAGGGGTAAAAAACCGTCGTAATCTGCTGCCTTAACGATTTTTCTGGTAGATATTTTAGGGTTTTTTATTCCTCCCCGTGAATCGATGTGGCGTTCAACTGCCGGAACAGGCAGAGGTATTAGCGCCGCTTTTGATGAGTAAGCAATGAGTATGTCGACATCCACTGAAGTCATCGCTCACCATTGGGCGTTTGCTGTCTTTCTTATTGTTGCCATTGGCCTGTGTTGCATGATGCTGGTCGGGGCGTGGTTCCTCGGTGGACGCGCTCGTGGCAGGCACAAGAACACACCTTTCGAATCCGGTATCGACTCAGTCGGCTCCGCGCGGTTACGCCTCTCGGCCAAGTTCTATCTGGTAGCGATGTTCTTCGTCATCTTTGATGTAGAAGCACTCTACCTCTACGCATGGGCAACCTCTATTCGCGAAAGCGGCTGGGTAGGGTTTGCCGAGGCTGCCATTTTCATTTTAGTGCTGCTGGCCGGCCTGGTGTATCTCGTGCGCATTGGTGCGCTGGACTGGACGCCATCGCGTTCTCGTCGCGAGCATATGAACCCGGAAACCGACAGTTACACTAACCGTCAACGCTAATCGCGAGGCAATAAGATGGACTATACGCTCACCCGCATAGATCCCAACGGTGAGAACGACCGTTACCCCCTGCAAAAGCAGGAGATTGTAACCGACCCCCTTGAGCAGCATGTGCACCGCAGCGTGTATATGGGCAAGCTTGAGCACGCCGTGCACGACATGGTGAACTGGGGGCGTAAAAACTCCCTGTGGCCCTATAACTTTGGTCTGTCCTGCTGCTACGTGGAAATGGTGACGTCGTTCACCGCTGTTCACGACGTGGCACGTTTCGGTGCTGAAGTTTTGCGTGCATCACCACGTCAGGCCGACTTTATGGTCGTGGCAGGCACCTGCTTTACCAAGATGGCCCCGGTTATTCAGCGTTTGTATGACCAGATGCTGGAGCCAAAATGGGTTATTTCGATGGGAGCCTGTGCTAACTCGGGCGGTATGTACGATATTTATTCGGTCGTGCAGGGCGTTGATAAATTCCTGCCGGTTGATGTGTATATCCCTGGCTGCCCGCCGCGCCCGGAGGCCTACATGCAGGCACTGATGCTGCTGCAGGAGTCCATTGGCAAAGAGCGTCGTCCTCTCTCCTGGGTGGTCGGCGATCAGGGCGTGTACCGCGCCAACATGCAGTCAGAACGCGAGCGTAAGCGCGGCGAACGTATTGCTGTTACGAATCTGCGTACACCAGACGAAATTTAACGGGTGTCTGCCTGAGCGGAACCTGAACTCGCATATCAATTAATTACAGCGCGAGTCCGCAAGCGGCAGTCACCACAGAACCATTTGCAATGGTGAACAATATGACCGATTTAACCGCGCATGAAGCTGCCCAGCCCGTCTGGCAAACCCGCGATCATCTCGATGACCCGGTAATTGGCGAACTGCGTAACCGCTTTGGGCCGGATGCCTTTACTGTTCAGGCTACCCGTACCGGTGTTCCGGTAGTGTGGGTCAAAAGAGAGCAACTTCTTGAAGTTGGCGATTTCCTCAAGAAACTGCCTAAACCTTATGTCATGCTCTTTGACCTGCATGGCATGGATGAACGACTGCGTACTCACCGCGAAGGCTTGCCTGCCGCGGATTTTTCCGTTTTCTATCATCTGATTTCCATCGATCGTAACCGCGACATCATGCTGAAAGTGGCACTGTCAGAAAACGATCTGAACGTGCCGACGTTCATTAAACTTTTCCCCAACGCTAACTGGTATGAGCGTGAAACCTGGGAAATGTTTGGTATTACCTTCAACGGTCACCCGCACCTGACGCGCCTGTTGATGCCGCCCACGTGGGAAGGGCATCCGCTGCGTAAGGATTACCCGGCGCGCGCCACAGAATTTGATCCATTTGAGCTGACAAAGCAAAAAGAAGATCTGGAGATGGAAGCGCTGACCTTCAAGCCCGAAGACTGGGGCATGAAGCGCGGCAATGAAAACGAAGATTTCATGTTCCTGAACCTCGGGCCGAACCACCCGTCTTCTCACGGTGCTTTCCGCATCATCCTACAGCTCGATGGCGAAGAGATTGTCGACTGTGTCCCGGACATCGGCTACCACCACCGTGGTGCGGAAAAGATGGGCGAGCGCCAGTCCTGGCACAGCTACATTCCTTATACTGACCGTATCGAATACCTCGGCGGCTGTGTTAACGAAATGCCGTACGTGCTGGCGGTTGAGAAGCTTGCGGGCATCACCGTGCCGGACAGGGTCAACGTGATTCGCGTTATGCTCTCTGAGCTGTTTCGTATCAACAGTCACCTGCTGTATATCTCCACGTTTATCCAGGACGTCGGCGCGATGACGCCGGTGTTCTTTGCCTTTACCGACCGCCAGAAAATCTACGACGTTGTCGAAGCCATTACCGGTTTCCGTATGCACCCGGCGTGGTTCCGCATTGGTGGCGTGGCGCACGATCTGCCGAAGGGTTGGGATCGCCTGCTGCGTGACTTCCTGGACTGGATGCCCAAGCGCCTGGACTCGTACGAAAAAGCGGCACTGCGTAACACCATCCTCAAAGGCCGTTCACAGGGTGTTGCCGCCTACGGCAAGAAAGAAGCGCTGGACTGGGGCTGTACCGGTGCGGCACTGCGCGCGACCGGCATTGATTTTGACGTGCGTAAAGTGCGTCCGTACTCCGGCTATGAAAACTTTGACTTTGAAGTTCCGGTCGGCGGTGGCGTCAGTGACTGCTACACCCGCGTGATGCTTAAAGTTGAAGAGCTGCGCCAGAGTCTGCGCATTCTTGAGCAGTGCCTGAACAACATGCCGGAAGGTCCGTTTAAGGCCGATCACCCGCTGACCACGCCGCCGCCGCGCGAGCGTACGCTGCAGCATATCGAAACCCTGATTACTCACTTCCTGCAGGTTTCCTGGGGTCCGGTGATGCCGGCCAACGAATCCTTCCAGATGGTGGAAGCGACGAAGGGTATCAACAGTTACTACCTGACCAGCGACGGCAGCACCATGAGCTACCGTACCCGTATCCGTACCCCGAGCTATGCGCACTTGCAGCAGATCCCGGTGGCAGTACGCGGCAGCCTGGTGTCTGACCTTATCGTCCATCTGGGTAGTATCGATTTTGTTATGTCTGATGTGGACCGCTAATTATGCACGAGAATCAACAACCACAGACTGAAGCTTTCGAGCTGAGTGCGGCCGAGCGTGAGGCGATTGAGCACGAGAAACATCACTACGAAGATCCGCGTGCGGCGTCAATCGAAGCGCTGAAAATCGTTCAGAAACAACGTGGCTGGGTGCCGGATGGGGCGATTTACGCTATTGCCGACGTGCTGGGCATTCCGGCGAGTGATGTGGAAGGTGTGGCGACGTTTTACAGCCAGATTTTCCGCCAGCCGGTAGGGCGTCACGTTATTCGCTATTGCGACAGCGTGGTGTGCCACATTACGGGGTTCCAGGGGATTCAGTCGGCGATTGAATCCCACCTGCAAATTAAGCCGGGTCAGACCACGTTCGACGGCCGTTTCACGCTGCTGCCGACCTGTTGCCTTGGCAACTGCGACAAAGGGCCGACCATGATGGTGGATGAGGATACGCACAGCTACCTCACGCCGGAAGGGATACCCAACCTGCTGGAGCAGTACAAATGAAGACGTTGACTCTGACTGCTGAAAACCATCCGCTGACCTGGCGTCTGCGTGATGACAAACAGCCGGTGTGGCTCGATGAATATCGCAGCAAAAACGGCTACGAAGGCGCGCGCAAAGCACTCGGCGGCATGGCCCCCGATGAGATCGTTAATCTCGTTAAAGACGCTGGCCTGAAAGGGCGCGGTGGCGCGGGCTTTTCCACCGGTCTTAAGTGGAGCCTGATGCCCAAAGACGAGTCCATGAACATCCGTTACCTGCTGTGTAACGCCGATGAAATGGAGCCAGGCACCTACAAAGACCGCCTGCTGATGGAGCAGCTGCCGCACCTGCTGGTGGAAGGTATGCTGATTTCTGCGTTTGCGCTCAAGGCGTACCGCGGTTACATCTTTCTGCGCGGTGAATATGTCGAGGCGGCTGCCAACCTGCGCCGCGCGATTGCCGAAGCAACCGAAGCGGGCCTGCTCGGCAAAAACATTCTTGGCACCGGTTTTGATTTTGAACTGTTCGTGCACACCGGCGCAGGCCGCTATATTTGCGGCGAAGAAACGGCACTGATTAACTCGCTGGAAGGCCGCCGCGCTAACCCGCGCTCTAAACCGCCGTTCCCGGCAAGCTCCGGCGTGTGGGGCAAGCCAACCTGCGTTAATAACGTCGAGACGCTGTGTAACGTGCCGGCTATCCTGGCCAATGGCGTGGACTGGTATAAAGGCCTGTCTAAAAGTGAAGACTGTGGCACCAAGCTGATGGGCTTCTCCGGGCGCGTAAAAAACCCGGGCCTGTGGGAGCTGCCGTTTGGTACCACCGCGCGTGAAATCCTCGAAGATTACGCCGGCGGCATGCGCGATGGCCTCAAATTCAAAGCCTGGCAGCCAGGCGGTGCGGGAACTGACTTCCTGACAGAAGCGCATCTTGATTTGCCAATGGAGTTTGCCAGCATCGGTAAAGCGGGCAGCCGTCTTGGTACTGCGCTGGCAATGGCGGTTGACCACGAAATCAATATGGTGTCGCTGGTGCGCAATCTGGAAGAGTTCTTTGCCCGCGAATCCTGCGGCTGGTGTACGCCGTGTCGCGATGGTCTGCCGTGGAGCGTAAAAATTCTGCGTGCGCTGGAGCGCGGGGAAGGACAGCCTGGCGATATCGAAACCCTGGAGCAGCTGTGCCGCTTCCTGGGGCCAGGTAAAACCTTCTGCGCCCATGCGCCAGGTGCCGTGGAGCCGCTGCAGAGCGCCATTAAGTACTTCCGTGAAGAATTTGAAGCGGGCATCAAACAGGACTTCAGTAACCTGAATGCCATTAAAGGTATTCAGCCGAACCTGTTGAAGTCGCGCTGGTAATTATATGCCCTCACCTGGTTCGGTTTTCCGGGTGAGCAGAGAAAATTTATAATTAACGCCTTATCAAGAACCCAGTCATTTGTGCTGTGGCAAGGCGGCAACTGAGCGAGTCCCCGGGAGTTTAGTCAACTAAATGACCGGGGCGAGCGAAGGCAGCCAACACCGCCACAGTGCAAAGGACGAAGGTTATTGAGGCTATAACTGGAAGCATGCTGACTATGGCTACAATTCATGTAGACGGCAAAGAATACGAGGTGGACGGTGCGGACAACCTGTTACAGGCATGTCTCACCCTTGGCCTTGATATTCCTTACTTTTGCTGGCACCCGGCGCTGGGAAGCGTAGGTGCCTGCCGCCAGTGTGCGGTGAAGCAATATCAGAACGCGGAAGACACGCGCGGGCGTCTGGTCATGTCCTGTATGACCCCGGCCTCCGACGGCACCTTCATCTCTATTGATGATGAAGAAGCGAAGCAGTTCCGTGAAAGCGTGGTGGAGTGGCTCATGACCAACCACCCGCACGACTGTCCGGTCTGTGAAGAGGGCGGTAACTGCCATCTTCAGGATATGACGGTTATGACCGGCCACAACTTCCGCCGCTACCGCTTTACCAAACGTACCCACCGTAACCAGGAACTGGGGCCGTTCATCTCTCACGAAATGAACCGCTGCATCGCCTGTTACCGCTGTGTGCGTTACTATAAAGACTATGCAGACGGCGGCGATCTGGGCGTTTATGGCGCACACGACAACGTCTACTTCGGTCGCCCGGAAGACGGCACGCTGGAAAGCGAGTTCTCTGGCAACCTGGTTGAAATCTGTCCGACCGGTGTGTTCACCGACAAAACCCACTCTGAACGCTATAACCGTAAATGGGACATGCAGTTTGCCCCAAGCATCTGCCAGCAGTGCAGCCTTGGCTGTAACACCAGCCCTGGTGAGCGCTATGGCGAACTACGTCGCATTGAGAACCGCTACAACGGTACGGTTAACCACTATTTCCTCTGTGACCGCGGCCGTTTTGGTTACGGCTACGTCAACCGCAAAGATCGTCCGCGTCAGCCGGTCCAGCGCCGTGGTGATGATGTCATCGCCCTTAACGCTGAGCAGGCGATGCAGGGCGCGGCGGATATCCTGCGTCAGTCGAAAAAAATCATCGGCATCGGTTCTCCGCGCGCAAGCGTTGAGAGCAACTTTGCGCTGCGCGAACTGGTCGGTGCGGATAACTTCTACACCGGCATCGCCGCAGGCGAGCAGGCACGCATTCAGCTAATGCTCAAAGTGCTGCGTGAGAGCGGTATTCGCACACCGGCGCTGCGCGAAATCGAGTCCTATGACGCGGTTCTGGTGCTTGGCGAAGACCTCACGCAAACCGGCGCGCGCGTGGCGCTTGCCGTGCGTCAGGCGGTGAAAGGTAAGGCTCGTGAAATGGCGGCGGCGCAGAAAGTGGCCGACTGGCAGATTGCCGCCATCATGAACATTGGCCAGCGCGCGAAGCATCCGCTGTTTGTCACCAACGTTGACGGCACGCGCCTGGACGACATTGCCGCCTGGACCTACCGCGCACCGGTAGAAGATCAGGCGCGTTTAGGCTTTGCTATCGCCAATGCGCTCGACGGCAACGCGCCAGCGGTAGACGGCATCGACAGCGACCTGAAGGGCAAAATTGATGTCATCGTCCAGGCGCTGGCCGGGGCGAAAAAACCGCTGATTATCTCTGGCACCAACGCCGGTAGTGCGGCGGTGGTTCAGGCGGCTGCGAACGTGGCGAAGGCGCTCAAGGGCCGCGGTGCGGATGTCGGGATTACAATGGTTGCCCGTGCGGTGAACAGCGTGGGTCTTGGCATGATTGGCGGCGGGTCGCTTGACGACGCGCTGTCTGAACTGGAAAGCGGCAGTGCCGATGCGGTTATCGTGCTGGAAAACGACCTGCACCGCCATGCATCTAAAGCGCGCGTTGACGCGGCCCTCAGTAAAGCACCGCTGGTGATGGTCATTGACCATCAGCGCACTGAGATTATGGATTACGCGCACCTGGTGCTGTCAGCGGCAAGTTTTGCCGAAAGCGACGGGACGGTTATCAACAACGAAGGCCGCGCCCAGCGCTTCTTCCAGGTCTATGATCCGGCCTACTACGACGCCAGCGCGATTATGCTGGAAAGCTGGCGCTGGCTGCATTCGCTGCATGCGACGGTTAACAGCCGCGAAGTGGACTGGACCCAGCTTGACCACGTTATTGACGCCTGCGTCGCTAAACTGCCACAGCTGGCAGGCATTAAAGATGCCGCGCCGGATGCTGCTTTTCGCATTCGCGGTCAGAAACTGGCGCGTGAGCCGCACCGCTACAGTGGGCGCACCTCCATGCGCGCCAACATCAGCGTGCACGAACCGCGTCAGCCGCAAGACAAAGACTCCATGTTCGCGTTCTCAATGGAAGGTAACAACCAGCCGGGCGCACCGCGTTCGCAGGTACCTTTCGCCTGGGCGCCAGGGTGGAACTCCCCACAGGCCTGGAACAAGTTCCAGGACGAAGTGGGCGGCAGCCTTCGCCACGGCGATCCGGGCGTGCGCCTGATTGAAACCGCCGACGGTCAGCTTGACTACTTCAGCGACGTGCCGCAGAGCTTTAGCGCTGAAGAGGGAGTATGGCGTGTTGCGCCGTACTATCACCTGTTTGGTAGCGATGAAATGTCGCAGCGCTCACCGGTCTTCCAACAGCGTATGCCGCAGCCATGCATCAGGCTCAATCCGGCAGATGCCGCGAAACTGGGTGTTAACGACGGTGCACAGGTCGCCTTTAGTTATGAAGGCCAGACCATCAGCTTACCGCTGGTAATTGCCGAAGGGCTGGCAGCCGGGCAGGTTGGTTTGCCGATGGGCATACCGGGCATTGCTCCTGTGCTGGCCGGGGCTCGTCTTGATAATCTGCGGGAGGCTGCGCAATGAGTTGGTTAACACCGGATGTTATCGATATCCTGCTGAGCATCCTCAAGGCGGTGGTCATTCTGCTGGTGGTGGTGACCTGCGGCGCGTTCATGAGTTTTGGTGAACGCCGACTGCTGGGTCTGTTCCAGAACCGCTACGGACCAAACCGTGTAGGTTGGGGCGGTTCGCTCCAGCTGGTCGCGGACATGATCAAGATGTTCTTTAAAGAAGACTGGGTACCGAAATTTTCGGACCGCGTCATCTTTACCCTGGCGCCGATGATTGCCTTCACCTCGCTGCTGCTGGCCTTTGCGATTGTGCCAGTCAGCCCAAGCTGGGTGGTGGCGGATCTGAATATTGGCATCCTGTTCTTCCTGATGATGGCAGGCCTTGCCGTGTACGCGGTGCTGTTTGCTGGCTGGTCCAGTAACAACAAATACTCGCTGCTTGGCGCAATGCGTGCTTCAGCGCAGACGCTCAGCTACGAAGTGTTCCTGGGGCTTTCCCTGATGGGCGTGGTGGCGCAGGCCGGTTCATTTAACATGACCGACATCGTCAACAACCAGGCGCACCTGTGGAACGTTATCCCGCAGTTCTTTGGCTTTATCACCTTTGCTATCGCGGGCGTGGCGGTGTGTCACCGCCATCCGTTTGACCAGCCGGAAGCCGAGCAGGAACTGGCCGATGGTTACCACCTTGAATATTCCGGCATGAAGTTCGGTCTGTTCTTTGTCGGGGAATACATCGGCATCGTGACGGTCTCTGCGCTGATTGTCACCCTGTTCTTCGGTGGCTGGCATGGCCCGTTCTTACCGCCGTTCATCTGGTTCGCTATCAAGACTGCGTTCTTCATGATGATGTTTATTTTGATTCGCGCATCATTACCGCGTCCGCGTTATGACCAGGTGATGTCGTTTGGCTGGAAAGTGTGCCTGCCGCTCACGCTAATCAACTTACTGGCAACGGCGGCTGTCATTCTCTGGCAGGCGCAATAAGGGGTGAAAAGACCATGACCTTAAAAGAATTACTGGTGGGTTTTGGCACCCAGGTCCGCAGTATCTGGATGATAGGCCTGCATGCCTTTGCCAAACGTGAAACCCAGATGTACCCGGAAGAGCCGGTTTATCTGCCGCCGCGCTACCGTGGCCGCATCGTGCTCACGCGCGACCCGGACGGTGCCGAGCGCTGCGTTGCCTGTAACCTGTGTGCGGTAGCGTGTCCGGTAGGCTGTATTTCTCTGCAAAAAGCAGAGACCAAAGACGGCCGCTGGTACCCGGAATTTTTCCGTATCAACTTCTCACGCTGCATTTTCTGCGGTTTGTGTGAAGAAGCGTGCCCGACCACGGCAATTCAGCTGACCCCGGATTTCGAAATGGGTGAGTTTAAGCGCCAGGACCTGGTGTACGAAAAAGAGGATCTGCTTATCTCCGGTCCGGGCAAATACCCGGAATATAACTTCTACCGGATGGCGGGTATGGCAATCGACGGCAAAGATAAGGGCGAAGCGCAAAACGAAGCCAAGCCTATCGACGTCAAAGGCCTGTTACCTTAAGGAGTCGGGAATGGCATTTGCATTTTATATCTGCGCCCTTGTGGCGGTCCTGACCACCCTTAGGACGATAACCCATACCAATCCGGTGCACGCACTGCTGTACCTCATCGTTTCGCTGCTGGCTATTGCGGGCGTGTTTTTCTCTCTCGGTGCCTACTTTGCCGGTGCGCTGGAAATCATCGTTTACGCGGGCGCGATTATGGTGCTGTTCGTGTTCGTGGTGATGATGCTTAACCTCGGTAACGCCGTGGTCGAGCAGGAGCGGGCATGGCTCAAACCGCAGCTGTGGATTGGCCCTGGCATCGTGTCTGCCGTGCTGCTGGTCGTTATTGTTTACGCCATCCTCGGTATTAACGACCAGGGAATCGACGGCAACCCAATTGGTGCGAAAGAAGTGGGCATCGCGCTGTTCGGGCCGTACGTACTGGCGGTTGAACTGGCGTCCATGCTGCTGCTGGCGGGCCTGGTTGTGGCTTTCCATCTTGGCCGTGAAGACAGAGCCGGGGAAGTGCTGAGCAACCGTCCGGGCGACAGTGCGAAAAGAAAAACGGAGGAGCAAGCATGATCCCCTTACAACATGGACTGATCCTCGCCGCCGTGCTGTTCGTCCTCGGACTGACCGGTCTTATGATCCGTCGCAACCTGCTGTTTATGTTGATAAGCCTTGAAGTGATGATCAACGCCGCAGCGCTGGCTTTTGTGGTTGCAGGCAGCTACTGGGGCCAGGCGGACGCTCAGGTAATGTACATCCTGGCGATAAGCCTTGCCGCCGCAGAAGCCAGTATTGGTCTGGCGCTGCTGCTGCAGCTCCATCGTCGTCGCCAGAATCTGAATATCGATTCAGTAAGTGAGTTGCGCGGATGAACCTGCTCTGGTTAACCATTGTTCTGCCATTGATTGGCTACCTGTTACTCGCCTTTTCCCGCGGTCGCTGGTCGGAAAACCTTTCCGCCACTATTGGCGTGGGCTCAATTGGCCTTGCCGCTCTGATTACCGCGTATGCGGGCATGGAGTTCCTCGGCGGTGACCGTCAGGCATTCGTGCAGCCGCTGTGGACCTGGATGGCGGTCGGTGATTTCAACATCGGCTTTAATCTGGTGCTGGACGGCCTGTCGCTGACCATGCTCTCGGTTGTGACCGGTGTAGGCTTCCTGATTCACATGTTCGCTTCCTGGTATATGCGTGGAGAAGAGGGCTATTCCCGCTTCTTTGCCTACACCAACCTGTTCATCGCAAGCATGGTGGTGCTGGTGCTGGCCGATAACCTGCTGCTGATGTATCTCGGCTGGGAAGGTGTGGGCCTGTGCTCCTATCTGCTGATTGGCTTCTACTACACCGACCCGAAAAACGGTGCTGCTGCCATGAAGGCGTTTGTGGTGACCCGCGTGGGTGACGTCTTCCTTGCCTTTGCGCTGTTCATTCTCTACAACGAGCTTGGCACCCTGAACTTCCGTGAAATGGTGGAACTGGCTCCGGCGCACTTTGCCGAAGGCAACAACATGCTGCAGTGGGCCACGCTGATGCTGCTGGGCGGCGCGGTCGGTAAATCCGCACAGCTGCCGTTGCAGACCTGGCTTGCCGACGCGATGGCTGGCCCAACGCCAGTCTCTGCGCTTATCCACGCAGCAACCATGGTGACGGCGGGCGTATACCTGATTGCCCGTACCCACGGCCTGTTCCTGCTGACGCCAGATGTACTGCATCTGGTCGGCATCGTCGGTGCTATCACGCTGGTGATGGCGGGTTTTGCGGCGCTGGTTCAGACCGACATCAAGCGCGTGCTCGCATACTCCACCATGAGCCAGATTGGTTACATGTTCCTGGCGCTTGGCGTGCAGGCGTGGGATGCGGCGATTTTCCACCTGATGACCCATGCGTTCTTCAAAGCGCTGCTGTTCCTGGCGTCTGGTTCGGTGATTCTTGCCTGCCATCACGAGCAGAACATCTTCAAAATGGGTGGCCTGCGTAAGTCGATTCCGCTGGTCTATGCCTGCTTCCTCGTCGGTGGTGCTGCGCTGTCCGCGCTGCCGCTGGTGACTGCTGGCTTCTTCAGTAAGGATGAGATCCTTGCAGGAGCGATGGCGAACGGTCATATGAACCTGATGATTGCCGGTCTGGTTGGTGCGTTCATGACCTCGCTCTACACCTTCCGTATGATTTTCATCGTGTTCCACGGTAAAGAGCAGATCCACGCGCACGCAGGGAAGGGGATCACTCATCACCTGCCGCTGATTGTGTTGCTGGTGCTGTCTACCTTCGTGGGTGCGATGATTGTGCCGCCGCTGGCAGGTGTTCTGCCGCAGACGACCGAACTGGAACACGGCCGCGTGTTGACGCTGGAAATTGCCTCTGGCGTGGTGGCGATTGCCGGTATCCTCATTGCCGCATGGCTGTGGCTGGGCAAACGCACGCTGGTGAACGCCATTGCCAACAGCGCGCCGGGCCGCCTGCTGGGAACCTGGTGGTACAACGCCTGGGGCTTTGACTGGCTCTACAATACCGTGTTCGTGAAGCCGTATCTGGGCATCGCCTGGCTGCTTAAGCGTGACCCGCTGAATGCGCTGATGAACATCCCAGCCATTCTCTCGCGCTTAGCCGGTCGTGGCCTGCTGCTGAGCGAGAACGGTTACCTGCGCTGGTATCTCGCCTCGATGGGCGTTGGTGCGGTCGTGGTGCTGGCGCTGCTAATGGTATTGCGTTAACGGCATAGCTGCCGGAGTTGGTGATGGGGTGGTGTTTTCCGCCCCGGAATAAAAACGAATGTTAAGTAACTGTTCCTGAAGGACAGGCGTTATCGGCGAAGCCAGGCTGGACACCGCCAGCGCACAGCAATCGCAGCGTATGAAGTACGTGAGGATTGCGAGCACTGCCGGGGTTCAGGATGGCAAGCAAGATAGCCTGAGCAGGAATAAAGATAAGGGACATACATAGCTATGTTATTACCCTGGTTGATACTGATCCCCTTCATTGGCGGCTTCCTGTGCTGGCAGACCGAGCGCTTTGGCGTTCGTGTGCCGCGCTGGATTGCGCTGATTACAATGGGACTGACGCTGGCGCTCTCTTTGCAGCTGTGGCTGCAAGGGGGTTATTCACTGACCCAAACCACCGGCTTGCCGCAGTGGCAGTCTGAGTTCCAGATGCCGTGGATCCCGCGCTTTGGCATTAACATCCATCTCGCCATCGACGGCCTGTCGCTGCTGATGGTGGTGTTGACCGGTCTGCTCGGCGTGTTGGCGGTGCTGTGTTCCTGGCGTGAGATTGAGAAATATCAGGGCTTCTTCCATCTGAACCTGATGTGGATCCTGGGCGGCGTTATCGGTGTGTTCCTTGCCATCGATATGTTCCTGTTCTTCTTCTTCTGGGAAATGATGCTGGTGCCGATGTACTTCCTGATTGCGCTGTGGGGCCATAAGGCATCCGATGGTAAAACGCGCATCACTGCGGCCACTAAATTCTTCATTTATACTCAGGCGAGCGGCCTGGTAATGCTGATTGCCATCCTGGCGCTGGTGTTCGTACACCACAGTGCGACCGGCGTGTGGACCTTCAGCTATGAACAGCTGTTGAAAACCCCAATGTCTGGCGGTGTGGAATATCTGCTGATGCTCGGCTTCTTCATCGCCTTTGCGGTGAAAATGCCGGTGGTGCCGCTGCACGGCTGGTTGCCGGATGCGCACTCTCAGGCACCGACTGCGGGTTCCGTTGACCTCGCGGGCATTCTGCTTAAGACCGCCGCCTACGGCCTGTTGCGCTTTGCACTGCCGCTGTTCCCGAACGCGTCTGCCGAGTTTGCGCCAATTGCCATGTGGCTGGGCGTGATTGGTATCTTCTACGGCGCGTGGATGGCGTTCTCTCAGACTGACATCAAACGTCTTATCGCCTACACCTCCGTCTCCCATATGGGTTTTGTGCTGATTGCTATCTACACCGGCAGCCAGCTGGCTTATCAGGGTGCGGTCATTCAGATGATTGCGCACGGTCTGTCTGCGGCGGGTCTGTTCATTTTGTGTGGTCAGCTCTACGAGCGCCTGCACACGCGTGATATGACCCAGATGGGCGGTCTGTGGGGCAAAATCAAATGGTTGCCTGCCATGTCGATGTTCTTCGCGGTGGCAACGCTGGGTATGCCGGGTACCGGTAACTTCGTGGGCGAATTCATGATTCTGTTCGGCAGCTATAAAGTGGTGCCGGTTATCACGATTATCTCTACCTTTGGTCTGGTGTTTGCCTCCGTATACTCGCTGGCGATGCTGCACCGTGCCTACTTCGGCCAGGCGAAAAGCGAAGCAGCGAAGCAGGATATTGAAGGCATGACGCTGCGTGAACTGTTCATCATTCTGCTGCTGGTGGCATTGCTGGTGCTGCTGGGCTTTTATCCGCAGCCGATTCTGGACACCTCACACGCTGCAATGAGCAATATTCAGCAGTGGTTCACCAGTTCAATTTCAACTACAAGGCCGTAATTCGCTCATGACTTTAACTGCTCAACATCTGATAGCGCTATTGCCGCTGTTGATCGTCGGATTGACAGTCGTGGTAGTGATGCTCTCCATAGCGTGGCGCCGTAATCATTTTCTGAACGCCACGCTGTCGGTTATCGGTCTAAACGCCGCGCTGCTGTCGCTCTGGTTTGTCGGTCAGGCGGGGGCGATGGATGTCACGCCGCTTTTGCGCGTTGATGGTTTCGCGATGTTCTACACCGGCCTGGTGCTGCTGGCGAGCCTTGCGACCTGTACGTTCGCCTATCCGTGGCTACAGGGCTACACCGACAACCAGGAAGAGTTCTATCTGCTGGTACTGATAGCCTCACTGGGCGGCATTCTGCTGGCCAGTGCCAACCACCTGGCCGCACTGTTCCTCGGTATTGAACTGATTTCGCTGCCGCTGTTTGGTCTGGTTGGCTATGCTTTTCGCCAGAAGCGTTCTCTGGAAGCCAGTATCAAATACACCATCCTGTCGGCCGCCGCGTCGTCGTTCCTGCTGTTTGGCATGGCGCTGATCTACGCGCAGTCGGGGGACCTGTCGTTTGGCGCGCTGGGCAATAGCCTTGCTGACGGCATGCTGCATGAGCCGCTGCTGCTGGCAGGCCTTGGCCTGATGATTGTAGGCCTTGGCTTTAAGCTCTCACTGGTGCCGTTCCACCTGTGGACGCCGGATGTGTATCAGGGCGCGCCAGCGCCGGTTTCTACCTTCCTTGCCACCGCTAGTAAGATTGCTATCTTCGCCGTAGTGATGCGTTTGTTCCTCTACGCGCCGATGGGCGAGAGCGAAGCGGTGCGCGTGGTGCTGGGTGTGATTGCGTTTGCGTCTATCATCTTCGGTAACCTGATGGCGCTGAGCCAGTCCAACATTAAACGTCTGCTTGGTTTCTCCTCCATCTCTCATCTGGGCTATCTGCTGGTAGCGCTGATTGCGCTGCAAAGCGGTCAGATGTCGATGGAAACCGTGGGCGTATACCTGGCGGGTTATCTGTTCAGTAGCCTGGGTGCGTTCGGCGTGGTCAGCCTGATGTCCAGCCCGTATCGTGGCCCGGACGCCGATTCGCTGTTCTCTTATCGTGGTCTGTTCTGGCACCGTCCGGTGCTGGCGGCAGTGATGACCGTGATGATGCTGTCGCTGGCGGGTATCCCGATGACGCTCGGCTTTATCGGTAAATTCTACGTACTGGCGGTAGGCGTTGAGGCGCATCTGTGGTGGCTGACCGCGGCCGTGGTGATTGGCTCGGCTATTGGTCTTTACTACTACCTGCGTGTGGCAGTTAGCCTGTACCTGAGTGCGCCGCAGCAGCTTAATCGCGATGCCCCGCACGACTGGGCGTTTAGCGCAGGCGGTATCGTGGTGCTGATTTCAGCACTGGTCGTGCTGCTGCTCGGCGTGTGGCCGCAGCCGCTGATTAGCCTGGTCCAGTTGGCTCAGCCGCTGATGTAATCCGCGCTAATCTATTAATAATCAACGGCCCTGTTTTTACAGGGCCGTTTTTTTATGCGCTGGGTAAACGTTTTAAAAAAGCGCACGTTTGTGTTAAACGCGCTATTAAATTTCGCTGTGTCAGGACGATAGGGTAGATGGCTATTCTTACAGGAAACAGATTATGACAACAATCAGCAGCGTTTTTTCCAGTGCGGCAGGCTCTACTGCTTCTACAGCGGGCGTTGATAAGCAGATCTCAGCGCTTACAGACAAAATCAGCAATCTGCAAAAGCAGTTGGCAGAGGTGAGCAAGTCGGATTCGTTAACGTCTGAAGAAAAAGAGCAGAAGGTTAACCAGATTCAGACACAAATCCAGATGCTACAGGCGCAGATAGCGGCGTTGCAACAGCAGCAGGAACGCCAGTCCAGCTAGGCGGTGGCGGCACCAGAAGAAACCGATACACAAACTCAGCCCAGGTCAAACAGCGCAATTGATGTGTATGTATGAGTGATGAATGCAGCCGCTACGGCGGCTGCACCCGTGCTAATTGCTATCCTTCTGCCAGACCCTTTTATTTTGCGTAAGTGTAAGTGATTGATATTTAATGACTGAAAAGCGATGCCAGAAAAAAGGGTTTTAGAAGGGAATTATGGGCTTTTTATAGTCAGTTCAACAGGATATGCTTAACTGGCTCTAGTTCACTGCCGTACAGGCAGCTTAGAAGTCCTTCCGGCAAAAATGGACAGTTTGGACAAGGTTCACTGCCGTACAGGTGGCTTAGAAGTGGCGTTATTACCGCGACCAGTCTTACCGCATGTTCACTGCCGTACAGGCAGTAAATAACGCGCTGTCATGGGGTGACAGCGCGTTATTTAATACTTAAAACCCAGCCGCCTTCAAACCTCAAACATCGCAAAATCCTCTGCCAGTTCAGTATTGGAAAACACCGCCCGGCACTCGGCCAGTAGCGCTGCCGCACTTTGTTCGCCGTAGCGCGAACTCAGATGGGTAATAATCAGCCGCCCAACGCCTGCTTCGCGGGCAAGCTCTGCCGTTTGCTGTGAGGTAGAGTGTCCGCGCGAGTTTGCTTTCTCTGCCATCGCAGCCTCAAGCGTTGCCTCATGCACCAGCACATCCACATTCTGCGCCAGCAGTAGCGCCGAAGGCGTGGGCGCGGTATCACCAAAAATCGCCAGCTTTTTACCGGGCGTGGACGGGCTGAGGTAATCGCGCCCATCAATCCGGCGGCCGTCTTCCAGCGTCACCGTTTCGCCGTTTTTCAGGCGTTGAAACAGCGGGCCAGGTTTGAGGCCTGCGCTAATCAACCGTGCAGCGTCGAGCGCGCCGGGAATATCATGCTGCTCAATACGAAAACCGTAGCATTCCAGCGGATGCACCAGCGGCGCGGCGCGGACGCGAAACTGCCCGTCATCAAACAGCAGACCTGCCTCAATCTCAATAATCTCCAGCGGATAACTGGTCCAGGAGCCGCTCAGGCGCAGCGCGGTGTCGACAAACTCGCGCAACCCCTTCGGACCGTAGAGCGTCAGCGGGACCTCGCTGCCTGCCATTGAACGACTGCACAATAGCCCCGGTAGGCCAAAAATATGGTCGCCATGCAGGTGGGTGATAAAAATCTTGTCAATCTTGCCGGGGCTAAAGGTAGTCGCCAGCATCTGGTGCTGGGTGGCTTCTCCGCAGTCAAACAGCCACAGGCCGCCACTGACAAGGCCCGGATTAAGTATGAGCGCGCTCACATTGCGGTTGCGGGTGGGGACACCTGCCGAAGTGCCCAGAAAATTTAGCGTTATCGCCATTTATCGCTTCCTGCTGTAAAACAAAGCATGAGTATAACCGGGGTAAAAGATAAAAAAGGAGCAATCATGATTCAGTGGCAAGACTTACATCATTCACAGCTCACGGTAGCGCAGCTCTACGCGCTATTGCAGCTGCGCGTTGCAGTATTTGTGGTAGAGCAAAACTGCGTTTATCAGGATATCGACGGCGAAGACCTGGTGGGTGAAAGCCGCCATCTGCTGGCCTGGCGTGACGGTGAGCTGATTGCCTGTGCGAGAATTCTGAAACAGCCGGATGAACCGGTGGTGATTGGCCGGGTGATTGTGGCAGCGCAGGCGCGAGGCGAGAAACTGGGTAACCGGTTAATGGAAGAGGCTCTCAAGTCCTGTGTAACCCACTGGCCGGGCACTGAAATTTACCTCGGTGCCCAGGCACATTTGCAGGCGTTTTACGCGCAGTTTGGCTTTGTTGCGGTCAGTGATGTTTATGAGGAAGACGGTATCCCGCACATTGGTATGGCCCGCCGTTAACGGTTACGCAAAAGACACTGTTCTTGTCTATAGTCAGGTAACTGAAACAACATCAACAGGGAGAAGCACAATGGGGTTTAACAACGCATACCGTTCAAGTCTGGATGATGATTTAACACTGTTAAGTGAAACGCTGGATGAAGTGTTGCAGGCATCCGGCGATCCGGCTGACCAGAAGTACGTTGAGCTTAAAGCGCGTGCCGAGCAGGCGTTGCATGACGTAAAAAAACGCGTCAGCCATGCGTCCGACACCTACTATTACCGCACCAAAAAAGCAGTGTATCAGGCTGATGACTTTGTGCATGACAAGCCGTGGCAGGGTGTTGGTATTGGTGCGGCAGTGGGGCTGGTACTGGGGCTTTTACTGGCGCGCCGTTGAGTGATTACCCGTACTTTTCTGAGTCCGGGTATTTACTCACCCACAGGTGGAATTTTTTTTGCCTTCTGAACCACGTATACTGCGTGGTTTTTCAGGGAAGGTGAGGTTATCGTGAGTTCTCTTGCCGATGTGCTGAAGCAGTTTCAGCTGGCGCTGACGGGCGCGTTTTCCACCGAACCCGGGTTACACCAAATTACATTACCGTTCTCACTTGGCGACGGCAGCGATGCGCTGGCGTGGCTCGCCGGGCAGCGTCTGTGGCCGCAGTTTTACTGGCAGCAGCGCAACGGCGATGAAGAGCTGGCGGCGCTGGGGGCCTGCGCCACATTTCATGACATGTCCACGGCGCAGGCGTTTCTGAGCGCGCATTATGACAGCCCACAGCTCGCTCTGTGCGGGCTTAACGCGTTTGATCCTGCGCACGGCCAGCTGTTTCTGCCGCGTTTGCTGTACCAGCGCAGCGCCACCCACGCGCAGCTGACCCTGAATCTCTACAGCGCCACCTCGCTGTGCGATGACGCGCGCGCGGCGAGCCAATTCCTTTCTCAGCTATCAGCAGCACGCACACCGCAGCCGCTGACGCTCACCTGTACCGACGAGTGTCACCTGCCCGAGCGCGCGCAGTGGGATGCGCTGATTGACCAGGCAACGGGCGCTATCGCCGCAGGCGAGTTTGACAAAGTGGTACTGGCAAGAGCCAGCGATCTGTATTTCACCACACCACCCGATGCAGCGGCTCTGATGGCGGCAAGCCGCAGAGTCAACCGCGGTTGCTACCATTTTTTTATGGCATTTGACGCCACGCGGGTGTTTCTCGGCTCTACGCCAGAGCGTCTGTGGCGACGCGCCGGCGATGAACTGCGTACCGAAGCGCTGGCAGGCACGGTGGCAGGTAGCCCTGACGATGCCCGCGCGCGTGAGCTGGGCGACTGGTTGATGCGTGATGATAAAAATCAGCGTGAAAACATGCTGGTGGTAGAAGACATTTGCCAGCGGCTACAGGGCGTGAGTGGGGCGCTGGACGTACTGCCACCTCAGGTCGTGCGGCTGCGTAAGGTGCAGCACCTGCGCCGCTGCATCTGGACAACGCTGGGGGCGGGCAGTGATGATTTACTGTGCCTGCAACGGTTACAGCCCACGGCAGCCGTCGCCGGGCTGCCACGCGATGCGGCACGGCGTTTTATCTCGCAGTATGAGCCATTCGAGCGTGAATGGTACGCAGGCTCGGCGGGCTGGCTTAGCGCCGCGCGCAGCGAGTTTTGTGTGACGTTACGCTGTGCGCAGGTAGAGGGGCTGCGGGTGCGGCTTTACGCGGGCGCGGGTATTGTCGCTGGCTCGCAGGCTGCACTTGAATGGCAGGAAGTCGACAACAAGGCCGCCGGGCTGCGTTCGTTGTTCTTCACGAACGCAAACTGAGCAACGCGCAGACGATTCATATCAAAATAACGCGCGACGCAGGCTATATAATATTCAGGCAAAATTGATACCGGACAACAACATGTCGACAAGTTCATTTAACCGCCGCTGGGCAGCAGTCATTCTGGAAGCGCTGACCCGCCACGGTGTGCGTCATATCTGCATTGCACCAGGTTCCCGCTCAACCCCACTGACGCTCGCTGCCGCAGAAAACAGCCGTTTTATCTGCCATACGCATTTTGATGAGCGCGGCCTGGGCCATCTGGCGCTGGGGCTGGCGAAGTCCGGTAAAGCGCCGGTGGCGGTGATTGTCACGTCCGGTACGGCGGTAGCGAATCTCTATCCGGCCATTATTGAAGCAGGGCTCACCGGCGAGCGTCTTGTGGTGCTGACGGCCGACCGCCCGCCGGAGCTTATCGACTGTGGGGCGAACCAGGCCATTCGCCAGCAGGGCATTTTTGCCTCTCATCCTTCCGAAACCTTATCTTTGCCACGCCCGACGCCGGATATTCCCGCGCGCTGGCTGGTTTCTACGCTCGACAGCGCAATGGGGCATTTGTACAGCGGGGCGCTACACGTTAACTGCCCCTTTGCCGAACCGTTATATGGGGAATTAGACGATGGTGGCCTCGCCTGGCAGCAGTCGCTGGGTGACTGGTGGCAGGACAGCAAGCCGTGGCTGCGCGAGCCGCATCAGGTCGTTGCCATAAAGGAAGAGGACTGGCCTGCGTGGCGGCGTAAGCGCGGCGTTATCATCGCCGGACGCCTGAGTGTGCGTGAAGGCGAACAGGTTGCCGACTGGGCGCAGCTGCTGGGTTGGCCGCTGATTGGCGATGTGTTGTCGCAAACCGGTCAGCCGCTGCCCTGTGCCGACCTGTGGCTTGGCAATGCTCGCGCCGTCAGTGAACTGAACGAGGCCGATATCGTGATTCAGTTTGGCGCCAGCCTCACCGGCAAGCGTCTGCTACAGTGGCAGGTCACGTGCCAGCCGCAGGAATACTGGATTGTCGATAGCCTTAACGGACGCCTTGACCCCGGACACCACCGGGGGCGCAGGCTGGTGGCCGATATCAGCGAATGGCTACAGGCACATCCTGCTGAGAAGCGTGCGCCCTGGGCGCAGGCGGTGGCACAGTTGTCAGCGCTGGCGCAGGCGAAAGTAGACGACATGACAACGGAATTTGGTGAAGCGCAGCTGGCTCGCCGCCTGCCGCAGCTTTTGCCTGAACAGGGTCAGCTTTTTCTGGGCAACAGTCTGGTTGTACGCCTGGTGGATGCACTCGCGCGTTTACCTCAGGGGTATCCGGTGTGGAGTAACCGCGGAGCCAGCGGTATCGACGGATTAATATCCAGCGCCGCAGGCGTACAGCGCGCGAAAGCGCGGCCAACGCTCGCTGTTGTGGGCGATCTGTCCGCGCTTTACGATCTTAACAGCCTGGCGCTGCTGCGCCAGGCCCCTGCGCCGTTTGTGCTGCTGATAGTCAACAACAACGGCGGGCAAATCTTTTCTCTGCTGCCTACGCCGGTCAACGAGCGTGAGCGCTTCTACTGCATGCCGCAAAACGTCAGCTTTGAGCACAGTGCGGCAATGTTCGGGCTGAGCTATCACGCGCCCGCCAGTTGGCAGGCGTTGCAGGACGTGATGGCCAGCGCGTGGCAGCGTACAGGCGCCACCCTTATCGAGCTTAAAGTTGAAGACACGGCAGGTACCCGCACGCTGCAACAGCTGCTGGCGCAGGTAAGCCACCTGTGATTCTGCATGCCAGAGCTCGCGTTGTGCCTGGTCGGCCGTGGCTGGTCTGGCTGCACGGTTTTCTTGGTTGTGAGCGCGAGTGGCAGCCATTTGCCAACGACTTTGCCGACTGGTCCCAGCTGTGGGTTGACTTACCCGGCCACGGTGGTTCGACGCACCTGGCCGTACACGATTTTGCCGGGGTGAGCGAGTGCCTGCGCGCCACGCTCGCTCACTACGAGGTTGAACGCTACTGGCTGGTAGGGTATTCGCTTGGCGGGCGGCTGGCGATGTATCACGCCTGTCGTGGCCGTGCGGCCGGGCTGATGGGGCTGGTAGCCGAAAGCGCCAACCCTGGGCTTGCCTGTAAAGCCGAGCGCGAGCAGCGCGCGCAGAGCGATGGCCGCTGGGTACAACGTCTCCTCAACGAGCCGTTGAGGAGGGTGCTGGACGACTGGTATCGTCAGCCGGTATTCAGCCATTTGAATGATGCTCAGCGCAGCGAGCTGATTGCGTTGCGCTCGCACAACAATGCGCAGTGTCTGGCGGCAATGCTGGAGGCGACCTCGCTGGCACGCCAGCCAGACCTGGCAGCCGCGCTACGTGCACTCACTGTTCCCTTTCGTTATTTATGTGGCGAGCGCGATGCGAAGTTTCGTGCGCTGGCCCAGGTGCGCGCCCTGCCATTGCAGATTATTGCAGCCGCAGGGCATAACGCACATCGTGAAAATCCCGGCGCGTTTCGTGACGCGCTACGTGAAATACTCACTCAGGCCGATGAGGACTAATCATGATCTATCCAGATGAACAAAAGCTGTATGCGCCAGTGGAATGGCACGACTGCTCAGAAGGCTACACCGATATTCGCTATCAAAAGTCTGCCGACGGCATCGCAAAAATCACCATCAACCGTCCGCAGGTGCGCAACGCGTTTCGCCCGTTGACCGTCAAAGAGATGATTCAGGCGCTGGCCGATGCCCGCTATGACGACAACATTGGCGTTATTGTTCTCACCGGTGAAGGCGACAAAGCGTTCTGCGCGGGTGGCGACCAGAAAATCCGCGGTGACTACGGCGGTTATCGTGATGACAGTGGCGTTCACCACCTCAACGTACTGGATTTCCAGCGCCAGATCCGCACCTGCCCGAAGCCGGTAGTGGCGATGGTGGCCGGTTATTCCATCGGCGGTGGCCATGTGCTGCACATGATGTGCGACCTGACTATTGCGGCAGATAACGCCATTTTCGGCCAGACCGGTCCGAAAGTGGGCTCGTTTGACGGCGGCTGGGGTGCCTCTTACATGGCGCGCATTGTTGGGCAGAAAAAGGCGCGTGAAATCTGGTTCCTGTGCCGTCAGTACGATGCAAAACAGGCGCTGGATATGGGGTTGGTCAATACGGTTGTGCCGCTGGCCGAACTGGAAAAAGAAACCGTGCGCTGGTGTCGTGAAATGCTGGAAAACAGCCCAATGGCGCTACGCTGCCTGAAGGCGGCGCTCAATGCTGATTGCGACGGCCAGGCCGGTTTGCAGGAGCTTGCGGGCAACGCCACCATGCTGTTCTACATGACCGACGAAGGGCAGGAAGGGCGTAACGCGTTTAACGAGAAGCGCGCGCCGGACTTCAGCAAATACAAGCGGAACCCGTAATGCGACAGGCGCAAATCTGGCGTTATCAGCTGCCAATGGATGCTGGCGTGGTGCTGCGTGAGCGGCGCCTGAAAACGCGCGACGGATTGCTGGTGCGTCTTGTTGACTGTAATCACGAAGGCTGGGGCGAGATAGCTCCGCTGCCGGGTTTTAGTAGCGAAACGCTTGAAGAGGCGCAGACGCAAACCCAGGACTGGGTTGAGGCGTGGCTCAGTGGAGACAATCCCGCATGGCCACAGGCACCTTCGGCGGCGTTTGGTTTAAGCTGTGCGCTGGCCGAGCTGACGCACACCTTGCCCGTAGCGGCTGACTATCGCGCCGCGCCGCTGTGTACGGGCGACCCGGATGAGGTGCTGCCGATGCTGGAGGCGATGCCGGGCGAAAAAGTCGCGAAAATCAAGGTGGGGCTTTATGAAGCGGTGCGCGATGGCATGGTGGCAAACCTGTTGCTGGAAGCGATACCGGACCTGAAGCTGCGCCTGGATGCCAACCGCGGCTGGACGCCGGTCAAAGCCCAGCAGTTTGCAAAATACGTTGCGCCTGAACATCGCGCCCGCATCGCATTTATTGAGGAGCCGTGCAAGACCCGCGAGCAGTCGCGGGAGTTCGCCGCCGGGACCGGTATTGCGATTGCCTGGGACGAAAGCCTGCGCGAGCCGGATTTTGTGTTTGCCGCCGAGCCGGGGCTGGCGGCGGTAATTATCAAGCCAACGCTGACCGGCTGCCTGGACAAGGTACGTGAACAGGTGGAACAGGCCCATGCCCTGGGGCTTGAGGTGGTTATCAGTTCATCGCTTGAGTCGAGCCTGGGGCTGACCCAACTGGCGCGCATTGCCGCCTGGCTGACGCCGGATAGCCTGCCGGGGCTGGATACGCTGTCGCTGATGCAGGCACAGTTGGTGCGTACATGGCCCGACAGTGATCTGCCGTGCCTGTGTACCGGGGCACTGGAGCGGTTGCTGTGATTTTCACCAACTGGCCGTGGCGGCACTGGCGCGGCGTTCGCGGCGATGCTGTGGCGCTACGGCTGGAACAGGTGTCCTTAAGCTGGCGTGAGCTGTGTGAACGGATTGATGTGCTGGCAAAGGGTTTTATGCAGCAAGGGGTCAGTGCAGGTGACGGCGTCGCGCTGTGTGCGGCCAATGGGCCGCGCACGTTGTTGGCCTGGCTTGCGCTGCTCCAGTGTGGCGCGCGCATTGTGCCACTCAATCCAAAGCTGCCGCCGTCACAGCGTAGCGCCTTGTTGCCGGGGTTGACGCTGCGCTACGGGCTGGTGCTCGACGAGGTGCTAACGTTGTCGGGCCTCCAGGCGCTGCAATGGCCTGAAGCGCCATATCATCAGTCCACCGATGTGCCTGCAAGCGGATCGTGTTTTACCGCCAGCGCGGAACCCGCGACGGGGGGCGATGAAGCCGCGGTGAACGAGGCTGTAACGACAGTAGCGCCTTTATCTCCTTCGCAAGGTGCTGCGACTCCTGCCCCTTCAGCCAGCACGACCTTGTCGGCTGGCGTAACTACCGGTACTGCTGCAACCACCACAGCGCCCTCGCCAGTTTCATCAACATCGCTTTTCCTGGTAGCCACAGCGCCTTGCGCGCATTCAGCCTTCCCGACCGGGGAGGAGGGTAACCCGGTTGCCGTAGGATGGGACCCGTCACGCTTTGTCTCTATGACGCTCACCTCCGGCTCCAGCGGCGTGCCAAAGGCGGCGGTACACACCGCAGCGGCACACCTGGCCAGCGCACAAGGGCTGCTGGCGCTGATGCCGTTTCGCGCCCAGGACAACTGGCTGCTGTCGCTGCCGCTTTTTCATGTCTCGGGCCAGGGCATTTTCTGGCGCTGGCTGCTGGCGGGCGCTTGCCTGACGGTGCGTGAACTGCATCCGCTGCACACGGCGCTGGAGGGCTGTACCCATGCGTCACTGGTGCCAACTCAGCTTTGGCGGCTGCTGGCGCAGGCGCAGATGCCAGAGACGCTTCACAGTGTACTGCTGGGTGGGGCGGCTATTCCGGTTGACTTAACACGACAGGCCCAGGCGCGCGGTATTCGCTGCTGGTGCGGCTACGGCATGACCGAGCTTGCCTCAACGGTGTGCGCCAAGCGTGCGGATGGACTGGCAGACGTTGGTGTAGCGCTGGCGGGCCGTGAAGTGCGGATTCAGAATGATGAAATCCTGATTCGGGCGGCGAGCCTTGCCAGCGGTTACTGGCGTGATGGTGCACTACTGGCGTTAACAGACAGCGAAGGCTGGTTCCATACGCGCGATCGCGGCGTGCTGAAAAACGGCAGGCTGACGGTGCTGGGGCGTCTGGATAATCTCTTTTTCAGCGGCGGTGAAGGTATTCAGCCAGAAGATGTTGAAAGGGTTATTAATGCTCACCCGCAGGTCAGTCAGTGCTTTGTGGTGCCGGTGGCCGACGCTGAATTTGGTCATCGCCCGGTGGCGGTTGTGGAGTGCGCTGACGCGTTTTCCCCTGAGATGCTTACTGAATGGGTGGCCGACAAGCTGGTACGCTTCCAGCAGCCTGTACGCTGGTTACGTCTGCCACAGACGTTGAAAAGCGGCGGTATTAAAATTTCCCGCCGCGAGGTGCAGACGTGGGTCGAAGATATGCTGAAGAACGGCAACTAGCCATTCTGACGGGCATTTATCCCTGACATAACGCGCAGGCACCATCAGATTTCTGTCTTCTTCATTTCGGGGTGCGCAGCATACTGGCATCGTAGTCAACGCGGTGCGTGCATAAAAAAAAGGAGCCTTGTGGCTCCTTGTTCATTTTGCGTTCAGGCTTACATCTTGTTTTTCAGCGCCTGGAGTGCAGCGGCAACGCCTGCACCGTATTCAGGGTGAACCTGAGCAAACAGGCCAATCTGGCGCTCCTGGATAAATTCCGGGATCTGCACCAGTTCACCTGCGATGCGGTCAAACATGCGCTGGTGCTCTTCTTTGCTCAGCAGTTCGAACAGCGCGCGCGGCTGGCTGAAGTAGTCTTCATCTTCGCGCTGGTTCCAGTGGTCGGCGGCGCCCTCAATAGACAGCGGCGGTTCGCTGAAGTCCGGCTGCTCCTGGAACACGCCAAAGCTGTTCGGTTCATAGGTTGGGCCGTTGCCGCTGTTGCCGTCAATGCGCATCGCACCGTCGCGATGGTAGTTGTGGAACGGGCAGCGCGGGGCGTTGACCGGGATCTGATGGTGGTTAACGCCCAGGCGGTAGCGGTGCGCATCGCCGTAGGAGAACAGACGGCCCTGCAACATGCGGTCTGGTGAGAAGCTAATACCTGGCACCACGTTTGCCGGAGAAACCGCAAGCTGCTCAACTTCAGCAAAGTAGTTGTCAGGGTTACGGTTAAGCTCCAGTACGCCCACTTCAATCATCGGGTAGTCACCGTGCGGCCAGACTTTGGTCAGGTCAAACGGGTTATACGGGACCTTAGAGGCTTCTGCTTCCGGCATGATTTGCACGAACAGGGTCCAGCGCGGGAAATCACCCTTTTCAATGGCGTCATACAGGTCGCGCTGTGAGCTTTCACGGTCTTCTGCAACCAGGCGTTTGGCTTCATCGTCCATCAGGTTTTCAATGCCCTGCTGGTTTTTCAGATGGAACTTCACCCAGTAGCGCTCGTTGTTGCTGTTGATGAAGCTAAACGTGTGGCTACCAAAACCGTGCATGTGACGATAGGAGCGCGGCAGGCCACGGTCGCTGTAGTCGATGGTCAGCTGGTGCAGCGTTTCCGGTTGCAGTGAGAAGAAATCCCACTTGTAGGTTGGGTTACGCAGGTTGGTACGCGGATCGCGTTTTACCACGTGGTTCAGGTCCGGGAACTTCAGCGGGTCGCGCAGGTAGAACACCGGCGTGTTGTTGCCCACCAGATCCCAGTTACCTTCTTCGGTATAAAATTTAATGGCAAAGCCACGGATATCACGTTCAGCATCGGCAGCGCCGCGCTCACCGGCAACGGTGGAGAAACGAATGAACAGGTCGGTTTTTTTGCCAATGTCGGAGAAGATTTTTGCGCGGGTGTAAGAGGAGATATCGTGAGTGACGGTGAAGGTACCGTAAGCACCGGAGCCTTTGGCGTGCATACGGCGCTCCGGGATAACTTCACGATCAAAGTGCGCCAGCTTTTCAAGGAACCAGACATCCTGCAACAACATGGGGCCGCGTTTTCCGGCTGTAGCGACGTTATTGTTATAAGCTACGGGAGCGCCGGAGGCGGTGGTTAATCCTTTCTTGCTCATCATTAGTCTCCTTGGGAGTAAGATTTTTTGAAAGTCGTGCGTGAGTCAGACGGGGTGGCCTGTCCACGACATTCTTTACCGTTGGCCTGTTTGCGGCAATTCGGCTTTTTCTATTACAGTCATACCCTTTCTCTGTCAGACGAGGCGAGGAGTTTTTGAATATATTACAAAAATCGGAGGTTTTACCCAGAGCCCAGCACGTTATGCGTGTAATTGCTGATTATTGCGAAATATCCTCCCATAATGTGACGCGGAGCTAATTAATGATAAAAATCGACATGCTGTCCACCGGTGACGAAGTGCTACACGGTCAGATAGTGGATACCAATGCCGCCTGGCTTGCGGACTATCTGTTCAGCCAGGGGCTGCCAATGTGTGGGCGCAGCACGGTAGGGGATGCGCTTGATGCGCTGGTCGCGGCATTGTGCGAACGCAGCCAGCATGCGGATGTCCTGATTGTGAACGGCGGTCTGGGGCCAACCAGTGATGATCTGAGCGCTGAAGCGGCGGCCATGGCGCTGGGCCAGCCGCTGGTGGAAAACGCCGAATGGCTGGCGCGTATGACACAGTATTTTGCCGAGCGCGGCAGGGAAATGGCACCGTCCAATCGCAAGCAGGCGCAGCTACCTGTCGGTAGTGAAATGATTGATAACCCGGTAGGCACGGCCTGTGGGTTTGCTATTACGCTCAACCGCTGCCTTATCTTTTTTACGCCAGGCGTTCCTTCAGAATTTAAGGTAATGGTGGAGCAGCAAATCGTGCCGCGTCTGCGTGCGCGTTTTACCCTTGCCGAGCCACCGCTGTGTCTGCGCTTAACCACGTTCGGGCGCGGTGAAAGCAGCCTGGCACAACAGCTTGATACGCTTAAGCTGCCCGCCGATGTCGTGTTGGGCTACCGCTCCAGCGCGCCGATTATTGAGCTAAAGCTAACCGGGCCAGCGGCCAGGCGTAAGGAGATGCTGCGCGTGTGGCAGGACGTAAAGCGGGAGGTAGGAGACAGCCTGATTTTTGAAGGCACCGCAGGTCTGGCGGCTGCGGTAGGTGAGCTGCTGGCTACGCGTGGGCAGAGTCTGGCGGTGAGTGAGCAGTTCAGTAACGGGCTGCTGTGCTGGCAGCTGGGTGACGGCGGGGTCACGCCGGTATGCGCCGAGGTATTGCCTGCACAGGCAGAAACGCTGGAGCGCAGCCTGGAGCGCGCTGCCGATTATGCTGTACGCACCCGGGCAGATGTGGTGTTGCTGGTGGCGCAGGCTGGCGACGAGAGCATGAACTACGTCATTCATAGTGCTCAGGGTGTGCAGGGAGTACGTGCAGGGTTCAGCCTTAGCAATCGCGCGCAGCGCGTACATCAGGAGACCTGCGCGGTGATGGCGTTGAATTTGTTGCGCCGCTGGCTGAGCGGTGAGCCGCTTCGTGCGCACTATGGTTGGGTGCACGTCTATGAACACATCGTCACGCCGTAATCGCTCCTTCCAGGCGGCACTCTGCCGCCTGTTTTCCCTCTCTTTACTACCTCTTAAGATGTATTTTTTGTTGTGAAATGCGCATTTTCGAAAGCAAAAGAAAAATTTAATGTGCGTTTAAGCACATAAACGATCTGTTTTTAATAAAAATGTAACACGGTGTGCGATATTTCATCGGTAGCAGCGTGCACGACGTCGGGTTTCAGGCGCGAAAAAGAACATTGCGATGTTTTTTCCGGTGCGCTGCACATTCTTTGGTTAGATAAAAAACAGAATCCTGGCCACGGAGGCTTCATGTTAAGTATTTTTAAACCCGCTGCGCACAAGGCAAGACTGCCGTCTGAGAAGATAGATCCTGTCTATCGTCGCCTGCGCTGGCAGATTTTTGCAGGGATATTTTTTGGCTACGCAGCATACTACCTGGTGCGCAAGAACTTTGCGTTGGCAATGCCCTATCTGGTTGAACAGGGCTTTTCGCGCGGCGACCTGGGGTTTGCGCTCTCGGGCATTTCCATTGCCTATGGTTTCTCGAAATTCATCATGGGCTCGGTATCAGACCGCTCTAACCCACGGGTGTTTTTGCCCGCAGGTCTGATTCTGGCAGCGCTGGTGATGTTGTTTATGGGTTTTGTGCCCTGGGCGACATCCAGCATTATGGTGATGTTCGTACTGCTGTTTATGTGTGGCTGGTTCCAGGGAATGGGGTGGCCGCCGTGTGGGCGCACCATGGTGCACTGGTGGTCGCAGAAGGAGCGCGGCGGTATCGTGTCGGTGTGGAACTGCGCGCACAACGTCGGTGGTGGTATTCCACCGCTGCTGTTCCTGTTGGGGATGGCATGGTTTAACGACTGGCACGCGGCGCTGTATATGCCAGCGTTTGCCGCGATTGTTGTGGCGGTCTTTGCGTTTGCCATGATGCGTGATACGCCGCAGTCCTGCGGCCTGCCGCCGATTGAAGAGTACAAAAACGACTACCCCGACGACTACAGCGAGAAGGACGAGCAGGAACTGACGGCAAAGCAGATTTTCATGCAGTACGTTTTGCCAAACCGCCTGCTGTGGTATATCGCAATAGCGAACGTTTTCGTTTACCTGCTGCGCTATGGCATCCTCGACTGGTCGCCGACCTATCTCAAGGAAGTGAAGCACTTCGCGCTGGATAAGTCCTCCTGGGCCTATTTCCTGTACGAATACGCCGGTATTCCGGGCACGCTACTGTGTGGCTGGATGTCCGATAAAGTGTTTCGCGGTAACCGTGGTGCCACCGGTGTGTTCTTTATGACGCTCGTGACGATTGCTACCGTCGTGTACTGGCTTAACCCACCGGGCAACCCATCGGTCGATATGGCCTGCATGATTGTTATCGGCTTTTTGATTTACGGACCGGTAATGCTGATTGGTCTGCATGCCCTGGAGCTGGCACCGAAGAAAGCGGCAGGGACGGCTGCTGGCTTTACGGGGCTTTTCGGTTACCTGGGCGGGTCGGTGGCCGCGAGTGCTATCGTAGGCTATACCGTCGATTTCTTCGGCTGGGACGGTGGTTTTATTGTGATGATCGGCGGCAGCGTGCTGGCGGTTATCCTGCTGCTGGTGGTGATGGTCGGTGAGCACAGAAACCATAAGGCGACAGCGAAGTCGTAATGTTTTATGGCGGCCCTGGCCGTGACCTCAGTAACAAGCCTCCGCTCTGTCGGAGGCTTTTTTTGTTTTTAAGCCTTGCTGGTACTGGCGAGCAGTTGGTTTACCAGGTCGACGACCTGTCGGCGCTCGTCTTCGCGCCGCTGCACCAGATAGACATTGACGGTAAACGGCGTGCGGTCTGTCGTTATCAATGGACGAAACGTGACGCCCGCAAAGCGGATATGACAAAGTGAGGCCGGAAGCAGCGCCACGCCTTGTTCACTGGAAATGGCGTTCAGTAACTGGAGCCGGTCCTGGGGCATTTCAATTAGCCGGGGAGCGCGGTGCTTTAAGATAGCGTCATATTTATCATACAGGGCAGGGTTACGGCTGCGGGAAAACCAGAATAGCGGCAAATCGCGAACATCTTCAAGACTGACGGCCGCCAGTGCCGCTGCCGGGTGGCTGGTAGGCAGCGCCAGCAAAAGCGGCTCGACGTGCAGCGGCGTGTAGACTAACGCTGCATCCGGCAGGGCATTTTCAACGCTAATGGCCAGATCTAACTCGTTGTTGATAAGGCGCTGTAGCAGCGGCAGTGAAGTGGGGGCGTGATGTAGCGTTTTACCGCCGGTTGCCGGAGAGTGAAACAGCGCGGCAATGTCTGGCTGGTGGCGCAGGTCCAGCATGTCGGTCAGCCCAATGCGCAGTGGGTTTTGTGTCTGTTGCAGGTGGTTTACCGCCTGACTCAGTAGCCCCAGGATGTTGCGCGCCTGCTGCTCCAGTATCTGTCCCGCTTCGGTTAGCTCAACGGCATGGGTGCTGCGTTTTAACACAGCACAGCCAAGGGTCTCTTCCAGGCACTGAATCTGGCGCGACAGCGGTGGCTGAGTCATGTCCAGACTTTGCGCTGCACGCCGGAAATTTAGCGTTTGCGCGACGGCGAGGAAACACTGTAGCTGTTTTACCGTCGGCAGTTTTTGTTGCTCCATTCTTTCCCCTTGCTTATAAGTTCTGGCCTGCGGATTTCACCGTAATGGCGTGACGAGACAAGCCAACATCCCAGTTTTTTGAAGAATTAATCCTGTTGTGGGCGTAATAACAAATGAGAGCGCTCGTAAAATAACGATTAGATAAATTACTGTTTCTCGGTTTTTGAAACATAGCGACTTTGACGCGGGGGGGCAACAATAAAGGCGGTGGTCTGATGAGCCTGGAATAAAAATGCCCACAGGCTTATGCGGGCAGCTGTTGATGGACGTAGATTGCATATTGCCCCGCGGCAACGCAGCGGGGCGGGGTTGCCTGCGGGGGCTAAACCTGGCGGCGTGTTTAACCCGCCGCCTTAGGTTACGTGCCGCGAGTGGCCGTCAGCGCGGTCTGGTGCGGCGCTGAGAAGCTAAGACTGCCGCAGCACGCTATCAGAACGTGTAGCGATAGCCCGCGTTGGCCTGAGTCTGCCTGAATCGGTTGCCAGTGGTGCGCTCAACATCCGCATACAGCAGGTGGCTGTTGCCAAGCGGTAATGTCATACCCACGCCGGTCGACCACCAGGAGTTCCCCAGATCCAGCTTCTCTTTTGAATCATTGAGATAATAATCAACCTGGCCTTTGTACTCTTTCACCCAGGCACCTTTCAGATAAACGTTCATTGGCAGCGGGCCATCCTGAACGTCATAACCAAGATCGACGCCAGTGCGGGTGAGCAGGCTGTTCCATGCGGAGGTTTTCACCGTCAAGCCATTAGAGGCGTGGAAGGTTCCGCTATCCTGGTGTGACCAGGCCAGCTGCACGCGGGGTTCAAGATACAGGCCGCTCTCTGTCGCCGTCAGGTGGAAGCGTTTACCGACTTCAAGTGACGTGGTCAGCATTTTACTGCTGTCCTGGCCACGCACTCGCGTACCCGCAGTATCCTGCACGTTGAAACGGGACTTGTGCTGACCATATTTCACCAGCGCATCGGCCCAGATGCCGTTACTGTTCAGGTAACTGGCATACAGCCCGCCGTGCCAGCCCTTAATGCTGCCATCGCCAGCGGCGTAGTTTTGCGTCGCATGGTTAGTACCAACCATGGCCCCAGCCCACAAGCGGTGTTCACCATCCCCCACCAGTTTATCGGCACCCAGTTGCAGGCCGGTGTACTTCATCTTAAAGCGGTCAATCAGGCCGTTGCGGGAGCTTTTAAATTCCCCGGTTGAGCCGCGCAGCCAGAGGTTAGCGGTTTCGTAACCGCTACGCAGATTTCCCATACGCTGTTGCCAGGTTTGCGTTTCTGCCATTGCCAACAGATAGCTTGCCTGAAGCGTTTGCATTGCCGCCTGCGCGGTGCTGCTCAGCACCGGACGTGGCCCAGGAGTCGGTTCAGGCGTTGGCTCAGGAGTAGTTCCGGTATTGGCTCTGGCGTTGGCTCAGGAGTGGGTTCCGGTATTGGCTCTGGCGTTGGCTCAGGCGTGGGTTCAGGCGTCGGCTCTGGTGTTGGCTCAGGACCTGGCTCCGGCGTCGGCTCAGGCTCAGGCGTGGGTGTGACGCTTGCCGCGTTCAGTACCCAGTCATTGCCGGTCTTGTACAGATCGTAGACATAGCCACCCAGCTCAACCTGGTTATCCAGGGTAAAACTTCCTCCGCCATCGGCTGTTTTTACCAGCAAAAGCTGTTCGGTGCCATTCGTTGCCGCCGAACCATTATTGGTGACGCTGAGGGTGTGGCTGCCTGCGCTGGTTCCGGTTATTTCGAGCCTGTCACCAACGCTATTGTTCGCCGCGTAAGTAGCAATGGCGCTACGCTGGGCAAGACTGCTTATGCTTTCACCCACCAGGTTGCTACGCATAGCAAAGTGACCGGTGCCATCCAGATTACCGAGTGTGAGCGTGTGGTAGCCATCACCGTCAAAGGTGACCGTACCGCCAGAGGCTAGCGTCAGCGTGTCCAGGCTGCTGTTTTGGTTAATTTGCCATCCCGCCCCGGAAAGATCCAGGTTGACGCTGCCGAGGTTGGCGGCATCAAGCGCACCCTGCCACTGTGCGCCGTTGTGCAGCGTCATATTGACAGTAGCCTGTTCAGAGAGGGCAATAATATCGCCTTTCAGCTGCCCGCCGCTGGCATTAATCACAAGCGTTGCATTATCGGCCGCCTGCGCCAGCCGTTCGCTGCCGTCGAGCGTTGCGCCGTTACTGTTGACCGTCAGATGGCTGTTCCCCGTTGCAGACAGGGCCAGCGCACCGGAAATCGTGGCGCCATTACGGTTGTTAACCTCGACGACGGCGTTGTCCTGAACCTGAATTGCAGTACCACTTGCGTCCAGGATTATCCCGGCGTTGTTGTTAATCACGACGTTGCGGCTATTACCACCGATGGCAATCGCTGCCGTGTTGGCAAGTGCCAGTGTAGAGAGGGCGCGTGTGGTTGTGGGGATTGTCCCAGTACGCACTGTGCCGCTGTTTTCAAGTATGAAGTCGGTGTCAGTGATGTTCAGGGCGCCACCGAGGGTTCCTGTAATGTCACCACTGTTGTGAATGGTGGTGCGTCCGGTGCCTGAGGCCATGACACCGTAATATTGACCTGCAAGGAGCGCGCCTGCGGTGTTGCTGATATTCAAAGAGGCATTATCTGCACTTTGTACGCCCGCATAGCTGGTCGTGATAGTGCCGCTATTTTGCAGGGTCGCATGACTGTTTTCCATCGCATTGATGGCATATTGCATATCGTGAATAATGCCGCTTTGCTGGTTGGTCACTGACAATTGGCTGGAGCCCATCGCATCTGCGCCAAATGACTCCCAGTTGGTCGGCTCAAAGTCATAGTTACTCGTATTGCCGATGATTTCACTGCTGTTGGTGATATCAAGTTTGCCGTTTTCATTAGCGGTTGCCAGAATATTGCCACGCTCAACACGGATAACGCCGCCATTAAGGTTATTAATTGCAACCGTTGCGTTATTTTCACTATTAATGCCAAGTAATACGATCAACTGTCCACCGTTATTGGTAAGATCAATACGGCCTGAATCATAAGCGCTTATCAGTGGCTCAAAGCTTTTCAGAACACCGTTTGCATTATTCACAAGCGTAATGCTGGCATTATTTGAGGCCCGTAGTGCCCATGTTGATCCCATCAGCACGCCATCATTAATGACATTCACAACGGCGTTATTTTCGGCACTGATGGCGCTGCTGCCGCCAATAAATCCGTCTTTACCATTATTCACCGTCACCCGGGTCGCGCTGTCGGCATAAATACCGTAGTTAATATCGCTGCCAGCAAGATTATTTACCGTTGTGGTTCCGGACCCTGTAAGATGAACACTGCTAACGAGCTTGTGATTGGTAAGGGAATGGTTGCCTTCACCGGTTATCACCACCCCCCAACCACCGGTTGTGTCAATAATGTTTTCGTTAATGATAGTGACGCTTCTGGCAGTAGAATACACCCCGTCAGCGGAAATACGGTTAGTGATAGAACCGTTATCTTTGCCGAGGATTTTCCCTGTATTTATGAGCGTGGCATTATCATTACCTTCAAGAGTAATCACAGGCTGGTAAATACTTTCAATTTCGCCTGTGACTTCGTAAGCGCTATCAGAGCGCCAGACTTCTCCGCCGACCTGGATAGTGGTTGTTGCCTGGGCACTGGCGCATAAACCAGAAATAAGCGTGGAAAGCAGCTTTATTCTAAAGTGAGTTGGTTTTTTTTTAACGGCAGGTGTTGTGGTCACATTATGTCCTTATTCATCATTCCAGTAACACTCAGCAACGCAGAATATCAAAAACAATCTGCTTCGGAGGGGGAAGGGTCACATTTTTTACTATTGTGTTTAAAATAAAGTGAATGCCTGCCGCTAATAAGAAATATCAATTTTAAATTTCATTTTTCTTATTTTGCGGATGTGAAAATAGATACACTGTCGCGGTAAAGCGGTTTTTAAGATTAAAAATAGCCATGGGCAGATAGCAGGCATAAAAAAAGCGCCAACAGGCGCTTAATATAGATAAATAATTTGGGTCAGATCTCTATTTCAATATCCCCCTGCGCTTTGCAACAGCAGGGCAGAATTTCACCAGGTTGAATAAACGCCAGCGGTGTGTTTATCCAGCAGACCTCACCGGCCACCAGCCGCGTGCGACAGGCACCGCAGTAACCTTGACGGCACTGGTACTCTACTTCAACCTGGTGAGACTCAAGCGCCGCCAGCAGCGAAGGATGTTCTTCTTCGTGGCACAACAGTTGCGTGCCGGTGGCGCTAAGCGTGATACGGATTGCCATAATTACAGCTGGAAGTTGCTCAGGTCGTCGGCATCAATATTAGAGTCAATCTGGCCGACCAGATAGGAGCTGACTTCCACTTCCTGCGGTGCAACCTGCACGTTGTCAGACACCAGCCAGGCGTTGATCCACGGAATTGGGTTAGAACGCGTCTGGAACGGCAGGTCCAGCCCAACCGCCTGCATGCGGATATTGGTGATGTATTCCACATACTGACACAGGATGTCTTTGTTCAGGCCAATCATGGAGCCGTCGCGGAACAGATATTCTGCCCACTCTTTCTCCTGCTGGGCTGCCATCACGAACAGGTCATAGCACTCCTGCTGGCATTCCTTCGCAATTTCCGCCATTTCCGGGTCATCTTCGCCACTACGCAGCAGGTTAAGCATGTGCTGGGTACCGGTCAGATGCAGCGCTTCGTCGCGGGCAATCAGGCGGATGATTTTCGCGTTGCCTTCCATCAGTTCGCGCTCGGCAAAGGCAAAAGAACAGGCGAAGCTGACATAAAAGCGGATGGCCTCCAGCGCGTTAACGCTCATCAGGCACAGATAAAGCTGCTTTTTCAGCGCGCGCAGGTTTACGGTCACGGTTTTGCCGTTGACGCTGTGGGTGCCTTCACCCAGCAGATGCCAGTAGCTGGTCATCTCAATCAGGTCGTCGTAGTAGTTTGAGATATCTTTCGCGCGCTTGAGGATCTCTTCGTTGGTGACGATATCGTCAAACACCAGCGACGGATCGTTGACGATGTTGCGAATAATATGAGTGTAAGAGCGCGAGTGGATAGTCTCGGAAAACGCCCAGGTTTCGACCCAGGTTTCCAGCTCCGGGATGGAAATCAGCGGCAGCAGCGCCACGTTCGGGCTACGGCCCTGGATAGAGTCCAGCAGCGTCTGGTATTTCAGGTTGCTGATAAAAATGTGCTTTTCATGATCCGGCAGGCTCTGGTAGTCGATGCGGTCGCGGGAGACATCAACCTCTTCCGGGCGCCAGAAGAACGAGAGCTGCTTTTCGATCAGCTTTTCGAAGATTTCATATTTTTGCTGGTCGAAGCGGGCCACGTTAACCGGCTGGCCGAAGAACATCGGCTCTTTAAGCTGATCGTTTTTCGTCTGTGAAAATGTGGTGTATGCCATGAGATTTATCCTGTGAAACAGAAAAAGGGGGAGGCTGGCCTCCCCCTGGGTATCAGATTTTGCACGCGCCGCTTTCGCAGCCGTCGTCCTGAATGGACGGTGCAAGGTCGTCCTGGGCGTCTTCCGCGCCGTCACGGGTGTTCTGATAGTAGAGCGTTTTCACGCCAAACTTGTAGGCGGTGAGCAGGTCTTTGAGCAACTGCTGCATCGGCACTTTGCCGCTGGCAAAACGCGTCGGGTCGTAGTTGGTGTTAGCCGAAATCGACTGGTCGATAAACTTCTGCATCAGGCCCACCAGCTGCAGGTAACCGTCGTTGCCTGGCATATCCCACAGCAGTTCGTAGTTATCTTTGAGCAACTCATAGTCCGGCACCACCTGGCGCAGGATACCGTCTTTAGAGGCTTTGATGCTGATATGGCCGCGCGGCGGTTCAATACCGTTGGTGGCGTTGGAAATCTGCGAGGAGGTTTCCGACGGCATCAGCGCTGACAGCGTGGAGTTGCGCAGGCCGTGGGTTTTAATTGACTCACGCAGCCCTTCCCAGTCGTAGTGCAGCGGCTCGTTGCTGATAGCATCAAGGTCCTTTTTATAGGTATCAATCGGCAGTACGCCCTGCGCGTAGGTAGTTTCATTGAACCACGGGCAGGCGCCTTGCTCTTTAGCCAGCTCGTTAGAGGCTTTCAGCAGCCAGTACTGAATCGCTTCGAACGTTTTGTGCGTCAGGTTGTTGGCGCTACCGTCGGAGTAGCGTACGCCGTGTTTTGCCAGGTAATAGGCGTAGTTGATAACGCCAATACCCAGCGTACGGCGACCCATTGCACCGCGTTTGGCGGCCAGAATCGGGTAGTCCTGGTAGTCGAGCAGGGCGTCAAGCGCGCGCACGGCGAGAATGGCCAGTTCCTCCAGGTCGTCCAGGCTATTAATGGCACCCAGGTTAAAGGCCGACAGCGTACACAGCGCGATTTCGCCGTTTTCGTCGTTCACATCATCCAGCGGTTTGGTCGGCAGGGCGATTTCCAGGCACAGGTTAGACTGGCGCACCGGCGCGATTTCCGGGTTGAACGGGCTGTGGGTGTTGCAGTGGTCAACGTTCTGAATGTAGATACGGCCGGTTGAGGCACGTTCCTGCATCATCAGCGAGAACAGTTCTGCTGCTTTGACGCTTTGTTTGCGGATGCTGTCGTCGTTTTCATATTGCACGTACAGGCGCTCGAACTCATCCTGGTCGGCGAAGAACGCGTCGTACAGCCCTGGCACGTCAGACGGGCTGAACAGCGTGATGTCGCCACCTTTGAGCAGGCGGGTGTACATCATTTTGTTGATCTGCACGCCGTAGTCCATGTGGCGCACGCGGTTAGCTTCGGTACCGCGGTTGTTTTTGAGCACCAGCAGGCTTTCAACTTCCATATGCCACATTGGGTAGAACAGCGTAGCAGCACCGCCACGCACGCCGCCCTGAGAGCAGGATTTTACCGCAGTCTGGAAGTGCTTATAGAACGGAATACAGCCGGTGTGGAACGCTTCACCGCCGCGAATCGGGCTGCCGAGTGCGCGGATGCGCCCGGCGTTAATGCCAATCCCCGCGCGCTGGGAAACGTATTTCACAATAGCGCTGGAGGTGGCGTTAATGGAGTCGAGGCTGTCGCCGCACTCAATCAGCACGCACGAGCTGAACTGGCGCGTTGGGGTACGCACGCCGGACATAATCGGCGTTGGCAGCGAGATTTTGAAGGTGGAAATCGCGTCATAGAAGCGCTTGACGTAGTCGAGGCGCGTTTCACGCGGGTAGCCGGAGAACAGGCAGGCGGCGACCAGAATATACAGGAACTGCGCGCTTTCGTAGATTTCACCGGTGACGCGGTTCTGTACCAGGTATTTACCTTCCAGCTGCTTAACGGCGGCATAAGAGAAGTTCATATCGCGCCAGTGGTCGATAAAGTCGTCCATCTGGCGAAATTCGTCTTCGGTGTAGTCAGACAGCAGATGCGGGTCGTATTTGCCCATTTCCACCATCCTGACCACGTGGTCATGGAGCTTTGGCGGCTCAAACTGACCGTAGGCTTTTTTGCGCAGGTGGAAAATCGCCAGGCGCGCAGCCATGTACTGATAGTCCGGCGCTTCGCGGGAAATCAGGTCGGCTGCGGCTTTGATGATAGTTTCATGGATGTCGGAGGTTTTGATCCCATCATAGAACTGAATTTGTGAACGCAGTTCTACCTGAGAGATAGAAACATTGTTCAGCCCATCAGCCGCCCAATCCAGTACGCGATGTAGTTTGTCCAGATTGATGCGTTCAGTGCGACCGTCACGTTTTGTAACCAGTAGGTTCTGATTCATGTGGGAATTACCTGTCCGTGAATGGAATTATCCCCCGTTTTATACACAAGACGCCGACTGTGGCTAACCCTGTGGATAAATACTATATGTAGGGGCTTGAAGATTAAGTCATCACAATATGGTGAGTATTCTAGTAAGGAATCCACAGAGAACAAGTATTGATTTTGTCGGGGAATTAGGGTTGTGTGGCGGCGTTTTTCGCTAAGTCTATGCCGTGTAAGGCCTGTGTAACTTGTCAATGATTTGCAAAAAAAAATGAAATTTTGATCGAGTGCTGATTTCCTGTGCGAGTTGTTCGCAAAAGCACTAACAACGGTGTGATTGCGCGTGCATAAAGCCGCCTCTCTTTATTGATGCGCAGGATTTTCAGATATAGAGAAGTCTTCTGGAACCAGGCAGTTACCATAACCATTAACATTTTTGGCAACAGATAAATTGTGCTGAAGGATAGTCTGCCTGGCAGGGCGGTGCAGATAAGGCATTAAGCCAGTGGATGCAATGGCTGAATGCACCCATACGGCAAAGGCGCATGCAATATTCTTATCTGTTGACCTGAATTATTACCTGGCGCGATTATTTGATGAGCGTCACTGCTGGCGCGGATGTGGCGCAACGGGGCGTTGGGTATGCCCGGCCTCATTCATGAGGCGCCGGGCGGTAGGGCGCGGCAGGCAGCGCCAGCAGCAAGATTACGCGTTTGGCGCGTCGGCCTGGGTGTGCAGCATATAGTTGACATCAACACCAGGGCCCAGGCTAAAGCGGTCGAACAGCGGGTTGTAGTGCAGCCCGGTCATGTGGCGCTCGCGAAGCGGCGTGGCGTCAACCCAGGTCAGAAGCTCGGCGGGTTTGATAAATTTCTTCACGTCGTGGGTGCCGCGCGGCACCATGCGCAGAATGTATTCCGCACCGACTACCGCCATCAGCCAGGATTTGCCGTTACGGTTAAGGGTGGAGAAGAACACGTGGCCGCCGGGCTTGACCAGCCGGGCGCAGGCGTTAACCACCGACTGCGGGTCGGGCACGTGCTCAAGCATTTCCATGCAGGTCACTACGTCATAGGCACCAGGGTGCTGGGCGGCGTGTTCTTCAACCGTCTGCTGGACATAATCAACGTGAATGCCGCTTTCCAGCCCATGCAGCTTCGCCACCTGTAGTGGTTCGCTACCCATATCAAGACCGGTGACCGTTGCCCCTTCGCGCGCCATGCTTTCGCTGAGAATGCCGCCGCCGCAGCCCACGTCGAGCACCGTCTTGCCAAAAAGCCCGCCTGCGCGCTCGCAGATGTAGCCCAGGCGCAGCGGGTTGATGCGGTGCAGCGGTCTGAATTCACCTTCCATATCCCACCAGCGCGACGCCACGGCTTCGAATTTAGCGATTTCCTCGCGATCGACGTTCTGGGCTGCGGTTGCGTTTTCAGCATTCATGGCTCTTCTTACTCCTTCTTTGCAATCCGGCGAGTATAACAGGCCGTGTGCGTGAATAAAGCGCCGTGCGAGCGCTCTGGCGTGCTTACTTGGCGGTCTGGCTGTGTTATAATTTTCAACCTTTGAATCCGGCATACCAACAGAGGGATAGCGGTTACATGAGCGACCTTGCCAGAGAAATTACCCCGGTCAACATTGAGGAAGAGCTGAAAAACTCTTACCTGGACTATGCCATGTCGGTCATCGTTGGCCGTGCATTACCGGATGTCCGTGATGGCCTCAAGCCGGTTCACCGTCGTGTGCTTTTCGCCATGAACGTCCTGGGCAACGACTGGAACAAAGCCTACAAAAAATCGGCCCGTGTTGTGGGTGACGTTATCGGTAAATATCACCCCCACGGTGACTCCGCTGTTTATGACACCATTGTGCGTATGGCGCAGCCGTTTTCACTGCGCTACATGCTGGTCGACGGGCAGGGCAACTTCGGCTCCATCGACGGCGACTCCGCAGCAGCAATGCGTTATACCGAAATCCGCCTGCAGAAAATCGCCCATGAGCTGATGGCCGATCTCGAAAAAGAGACGGTGGATTTTGTTGATAACTACGACGGCACCGAAAAAATCCCGGAAGTGATGCCGACCAAGGTGCCAAACCTGTTGGTTAACGGCTCGTCCGGTATTGCCGTAGGTATGGCGACCAACATCCCGCCGCACAACCTGACAGAAGTCATTAACGGCTGCCTGGCCTATATCGATGATGAAAACATCAGCGTTGAAGGGCTGATGGAGCACATCCCAGGCCCGGATTTCCCGACGGCCGCGATTATCAACGGCCGCCGTGGTATTGAAGAGGCTTACCGCACCGGGCGCGGCAAAATCTACATTCGCGCACGCGCCGAAGTAGAAGCCGATGCCAAAACCGGTCGCGAAACCATCATCGTTCATGAAATTCCCTACCAGGTAAACAAAGCGCGCCTGATTGAAAAAATCGCCGAGCTGGTAAAAGACAAGCGCGTTGAGGGTATCAGCGCCCTGCGCGATGAGTCTGACAAAGACGGGATGCGCATCGTCATTGAAATCAAACGCGATGCGGTGGGCGAAGTGGTACTCAACAATCTGTACTCTCTGACCCAGTTGCAGGTGTCTTTCGGCATCAACATGGTGGCATTGCACCATGGTCAGCCGAAAATCATGACCCTCAAGGGCATTCTTGAGGCGTTTGTGCGCCACCGCCGTGAAGTGGTGACCCGCCGCACTATTTTTGAACTGCGCAAAGCGCGCGATCGCGCCCACATCCTTGAAGGTCTGGCGATTGCGCTGGCTAACATCGACCCGATTATCGAGCTGATTCGCCGCGCGCCGACGCCGGCCGAAGCGAAAGCCGGGTTGATTGCTCAGTCATGGGATTTGGGTAACGTGTCGGCCATGCTGGAGCGCGCCGGTGACGACGCTGCTCGCCCGGAGTGGCTGGAGCCACAATTCGGCATCCTCGATGGCAAATATCACCTCACCGAGCAGCAGGCGCAGGCCATTCTTGATTTGCGTTTGCAAAAACTGACCGGCCTTGAGCACGAGAAGCTGCTCGACGAATACAAAGAGCTGCTTGAGCAGATTGCCGAGTTACTGCATATCCTCGGCAGCGCTGACCGCCTGATGGAAGTGATTCGCGAGGAGCTGGAGCTGATTCGCGAGCAGTTTGGCGACCAGCGTCGCACCGAAATCACTGCCAACACGGCTGATATCAACATCGAAGACCTGATAAACCAGGAAGACGTTGTGGTGACGCTGTCGCACCAGGGCTATGTGAAGTACCAGCCGCTGACCGACTACGAGGCCCAGCGCCGCGGTGGTAAAGGCAAATCAGCCGCACGTATTAAAGAAGAAGACTTTATCGACCGTCTGCTGGTCGCCAACACCCACGACACTATCCTGTGCTTCTCCAGCCGCGGTCGCCTGTACTGGATGAAGGTCTACCAGCTACCGGAAGCGAGCCGCGGTGCGCGCGGTCGTCCTATCGTCAACCTGCTGCCGCTGGAAGCCGACGAGCGTATTACCGCCATTCTGCCGGTGCGCGAATACGCCGAAGGCGTGAACGTGTTCATGGCCACCGCCAGCGGTACGGTGAAGAAAACCGCGCTGACCGAATTTAGCCGTCCGCGCAGTGCAGGCATCATCGCCGTTAACCTTAACGAGGGCGACGAGCTGATTGGTGTTGACCTGACCGACGGTAATGACGAAGTCATGCTGTTCTCCGCGTTCGGTAAAGTGGTGCGCTTTAAAGAAGATGCGGTTCGTGCCATGGGCCGCACCGCAACCGGCGTGCGCGGCATCAAGATGGCCGAGAGCGACAGCGTGGTGTCTCTTATCATCCCGCGCGGCGAAGGGGCTATCCTCACCGTCACGCAGAACGGCTACGGCAAGCGTACTGCCGCCGGTGAATACCCGACCAAATCGCGCGCCACCCAGGGGGTTATCTCCATTAAGGTGACCGAGCGTAACGGTAATGTGGTAGGCGCGGTGCAGGTGGACGACTGCGACCAGATAATGATGATTACCGATGCCGGTACGCTGGTGCGCACCCGCGTGTCGGAAGTCAGCATTGTGGGCCGTAACACCCAGGGCGTGATTCTGATTCGTACCGCTGAAGACGAAAACGTGGTGGGTCTACAGCGCGTGGCCGAGCCGGTGGATGACGAAGAACTCGACAGCATCGACGGCAGCGTGGCCGAAGGCGAAGATGAAATTGCGCCAGAAACCGACGCTGACGATGACGTAGCAGACGACGCTGACGAATAACTTCAGACCTATGCTTGCTAAAAACCCCACCAGTCGGTGGGGTTTTTTTATCTTGTTGCTACAGCCTCGGGCAATCAGTTCAGGCGTTCCACAATTGCCGCAATTCCCTGGCCGCCGCCGATGCACAGCGTTGCCAGCCCCAGCGTTTTATCCCTGGCGCGCAGGGCGTGCAGCAGGGTGACCAGAATGCGCGCGCCGCTGGCACCAATTGGGTGGCCGAGCGCCATCGCACCGCCGTTCACGTTAACCTTTTCCATATCAAACCCCAGCGTTTGTCCCACTGCCAGGAACTGCGCGGCGAAGGCTTCATTGGCTTCAATCAGGTCAATATCACTGAGTTGCAGGCCGGTTTGCGCCAGCGCTTTTTGGGTGGCAGGCACCGGTCCCATGCCCATCAGTGCCGGTGCCACGCCAGCGCTGGCGTAACCGCGAATGCGCGCCAGTGGCGTCAGTCCGGCACTAAGGGCGGCCTGTTCTTCCATAATGACCAGCGCAGCGCCACCGTCGTTAATACCAGAAGCATTACCTGCCGTAACGCTACCGGCCTTATCAAAGGCAGGGCGCAGCGCGGCGAGCGCTTCCAGCGTGGTGTCCGCTTTTGGAAATTCATCGGTATCAAACAGGCGCTCGCTCTTACGCTGTTTAACGGTGACGGCGACGATTTCATCGTTAAACGCCCCCGTCTTGAGCGCCGCCGCCGCTTTTTGCTGCGACTGTAACGCCGCCTGGTCCTGCATCTCGCGGCTAATGCCGTATTCGCGGGCGACGTTTTCTGCCGTAATACCCATGTGGTAGCCGTGGGTGGCGCACATCAGCCCGTCGCGCAGGATGGTGTCTGCCAGCTGTCCGTCGCCCAGGCGATATCCCCAGCGCGCGCGGGAGTCCAGCAGATACGGGGCCTGGCTCATGTTTTCCATGCCTCCGGCGACAATAGCGGTAGCCTGACCCGCGGCAATAGCCTGCGCCGCCAGCGCTACGCTTTTTAACCCGGAGCCGCAGACTTTATTGACCGTATAGCCGCACACCGTCTCCGGCAGGCCGCTTTTTAGCAGCGCCTGGCGTGCCGGGTTTTGCCCCAGTCCCGCCTGCAACACGTTGCCCATGATCACTTCATCGACCGCGCAAGACTCAAGACCCGCGCGCGCCAGTGCGGCGCTAATGACCGTTGCCCCGAGATCTACGGCGCTGGTGCTGGCGAGTGCGCCGTTAAAACTGCCAATCGCGGTACGCACCGCGCTGACGATAACTATATTTTTCATCTGATATTCCTTATCGCTATGTCGCTTAAAAGAGCGTTAGCCCGATGACAAAAATCACGCCGGAGAACAGCAGGGCGGTAATGCAGTAGCCCATAATGTCCCGCACGCCCAGCCCGGCGATGGCCAGCGCCGGTAGCGCCCAGAACGGCTGCGCCATGTTCATCCACTGTTCGCCGTAGGCGATAGCCATGACCGACTTGCCCAGGTCTGCCCCCAGCGCCTGGGCCGCAGGCATCACGAACGGTCCCTGAATCACCCAGTGACCGCCGCCGGACGGCACGGCAAAGTTAATCAGCGCTGAGCTGAAGAAAGTCATAATCGGGAAGGTTTCTTTGGTCGCAACATTGATGAAAAACTCGGTAATCAGGCCACCGAGGCCTGAGTGTTCCATCATCAGTTGAATGCCGGCATAGAACGGGAACTGCACCAGGATCCCGGCGGTGCTGCGCGCGGCGGCGCTGATGGCACGCATGTAGGCCATGGGCGTTTTGTGCAGCAGCATCCCGACAATCAGGAACGCCAGGTTGACGGTGTTAATGGTGATGTTGAAGCCATTTTCCACAAAGTACATCACCAGATAGCCGATACCCAGTGCACCAATGATAAACGTCAGCGTGCGGCTCTCTTCCAGGCGCTCCGAGGGTGGGGCGTCTGGCGGCAGGGTTTTCTGAAAGTCTGCCTCTTCCAGCAGCAGTTTGGGGTCAATGCTGACCACATCCTGCGGTTTTGGCATCATCATGCGTGTGGCAAACGGCATTGCCACAATCAGGCCCAGAGTGACAAAGAGGTTATAGCCGGTGAACAGCGTATCGCCCACGGGAATCAGTCCGGCAACGTGCTCGACCGGGTTGCCGGGCGTTGCTGCCAGTAGCGGCATGGAGCCAGAAAAGCCGCCGCCCCAGGTCAGAAAGCCAATATAGGCGCAGGCGATAAGCAGTGGATAATCGGAACCGGGAACCCGGCGCGCCACTTCACGGGCAAACATCGCGCCGACCACCAGCCCAAAGCCCCAGTTAATCGCACAAGCCGTCAGGCCAAAGAAGGTGACCAGCATAACCCCCTGAGCCGGGGTTTTGGCGGTTGAGGCAACGGTACGCAGCAGTCGTTTTACCGGGCTGGAACTGGCCAGCGCGTGACCGGTGACCACAATAAGCGCCATCTGCATCCCAAAGGCCAGCAGGTTCCAGAAGCCGTCGCCCCACATTTTCACCATGCTCACCGGCGTTTGCGGCGTCAGCCACAGGGCGATGATAAAGGTCAGTATGGTCAGCAGGATGGCGAAAATAAGCGGGTCCGGCAGCCAGCGGCTGACAAAGCGCGTCATAAACCGGGAAAGGCGACCTATCATGCGACACCTCGCTCAGCCTGCACCGGCATCACCCGCAGGTCGGGCGCGACGTCAAAATGTGCCTCGGTTTTAGCCCTTACCGTCTGCACATCGCAGCCTTCGGTTATCTCGCACAGCCACATTTTGCCGTCAATAAAGCGAAAGACCGCAAGCTCTGTTACCAGCATATGGACCGCATGCAGCGCCGTGAGTGGCATGGTGCAGCGCTTAAGGATTTTTGCTGCCCCATCTTTGGCGCAGTGCTCCATGGCGATAATCACCTTACGCGCCCCGGTGACGAGATCCATCGCGCCACCCATGCCGGGTACCATTTTGCCAGGGACCACCCAGTTGGCGAGGTTGGCCTGCTCGTCAACCTGTAAACCGCCCAGCACGCAGGCATCAACGTGGCCGCCGCGAATCAAGGCAAAAGACGTGGCGCTGTCGAACATGGCGGCGCCGGGCAAAATACCGCACGGTTGCCCGCCCGCGTTTACCAGGTCCGGGTGAGGCTCGGTTACCGGGCCAAGCCCGAGAAAGCCGTTTTCCGATTGCAGCGTAATATGCACATCTTCAGGCAGGTAGTTGGCAACCAGCGTCGGCAGGCCGATGCCGAGGTTGACGATATCGCCATCGAGCAATTCCTGCGCCACGCGACGGGCAATAAACTGTTTAGCATCCATGATTACCACTCCTCAGGGTTAACGATATGGTCAACAACAGCGCCAGGCGTCATCACCTGGTCCGGTTCAATCGCACCGACCTCCACCAGCACATCAGGCTCAACCAGCGTGATATCGGCGGCCATGGCGATCAGTGGGTTAAAGTTGCGAGCACTCAGTTGGTAGGTCAGGTTGCCGATACGGTCGGCGTGATGGGCGCGTACCAGCGCCAGGTCAGCGCGCAGCGGGCGTTCGAGCAGGTAGGTTATGCCGTCCAGGGTCAGTGTTTGCTTGCCGTCTTCCACTATCGTGCCAACGCCGGTAGGCGTGAGTACGCCGCCGAGTCCCGCACCGGCGCAGCGAATTTGTTCAATCAGCGTGCCCTGAGGCACCAGCTGGACTTCCATTTCACCGGCTATCATGCGCCGTCCGGTTTCCGGGTTGGTGCCAATGTGCGAGGCAATAACCTTACTGACTCGCCCGTTAACGATGAGCGGACCAATGCCGATATCGACAAACGCCGTGTCGTTGGCAATCAACGTCAAATCCCTGACGCCGGAATCCAGCAGCGCGTTAACCAGGCGGGGCGGGGTGCCCACCCCCATAAATCCACCTACCATGATGGTCATACCATCACGGAACAGGCGGGCGGCTTCGGGTAAAGAGATCAGTTTGTTTTTCATTGCTTTTCCCTGTGCATACTCCGTTATTGGGTGTACACAGACACAGCAAAGAGGATGCCAGGTCAGGCATTAAGATGGTTATTTTTTTATCTGTTTGTTTTTTAAAGCGTTGATGTGAGTGTTTGATGACCGAAAGGTGCCGGCGGAATAAACCGGAGCGGGAAAAACTTTGCACAGTGCGCAATTTTCTTCCCGCTCCGGCGGCGTGTTACGGCTCGGCACGAGATAGCGGGTCGATGCTGTATTCCTGGAGTTTGTACATCAGCGCCCGGCGGCTTATCCCCAGCGCCAGCGCACTGTGGGTGCGGTTGCCGTCGTACTGTTCGAGGGTTTCAATAATCAGCTGTTTTTCGTAGCGCTTCATCTCGTCTTTCAGATTACGCTCTTCACTGGCAGCCGGGCGCTTTTCATCGCTGCCTGCGGGGGGCGGGGACAGGAGCGGCGCGGGCAGATCGTCGGTGAAAATCACCGCGCCAGTGCTCATGATAACCGCACGCTCAATCACGTTGGACAGTTCGCGAATATTTCCCGGCCAGTGCCAGGCAGACAGGCAGGCGAGCGCCGCAGGATCGATGTCGATAATGTCGCGCTGGTTTTCCGCTGAGAATTTTTGCAGGAAATGATTCGCCAACAGCGGGATATCCTGCGGGCGCTCGCGCAGCGGCGGAATTTCCAGATGGATAACGTTCAGGCGATAGAACAAGTCCTGGCGGAAGGTGGCATCTTCAACCATCGCCGCAAGATTGCGGTTGGTGGCCGCGACAATGCGGATATCGACCTGCACCGTCTGATGACCCCCAAGGCGTTCAAACTCTCGCTCCTGCAATACCCGCAGCAGTTTGGCCTGTAAATTAAGCGGCATCTCGCCCACTTCATCGAGTAACAGGGTGCCCTGATGTGCGCGCTCAAACAGCCCCTGACGCTGTACCTGAGCGCCGGTAAACGCGCCTTTCTCGTGACCAAACAGTTCGCTTTCCAGCAGCGATTGCGGGAGTGCGGCACAGTTCACTTTAATAAAAGGACCGCAGGCGCGGCGGCTGTTGTAATGAATGGCCCGGGCAATAAGCTCTTTACCGGTGCCGCTTTCACCGCTTATCAGTACGCTTGCCTGGCTGAGCGCGATTTTGGCGGTGTCGCGGCAGACTTCCATCATATTCGGGCTGGTCGTCAGAATGTGGCCCCACTGCCAGCTATCCGTTAGCGCCTTGTGCAGCGAGTTTATCTCTTGTTTCATGGACTCAAGCGCAAGCGCGCGTTGAATCACGATTTGTAGCTCATCCAGGTCAAAAGGTTTGATGACGTAGTCAAAGGCACCGCAGCGCAATGCCTCAACCGCTGTTTCTACTTCCGCATAGGCGGTCATCAGAATCACCGGGATACGGGGATGGCGGGCCTGCATCTGCTGGAGTGCCTCAATCCCGTTGAGGTCCGGCATGCGGATATCCATCAGGACCACGTCCGGCGGGTGATCGGTGAACATGCGCACGGCTTCACGACCGTCCCTGGCGCAGAAGGTCTCCTGCCCGGACAGCGCGAAGGCGGTGGATAACATGCGACGAACATTTTCTTCGTCATCTACGATAAGAATACGGTAGTTCGGTTTCATGTTGGTGGGGTTCCCTGGGGTAAAACAGGCAAAATAATGGTAAACGTGGTGCCGTGCCCCGGTTCGCTTTTGAGCTGAATATCTCCCTGATGGGCGCTGATGATGCGCTGGCTCAGGGCCAGCCCCAGCCCGGTGCCGGACGCTCTGGTGGTAAAAAAGGGTTCAAAAATTTTATGCTGTAAATCTGCTGGGATGCCGCAGCCGTTATCGGCGATGGCGAGAGCCTGGTGGTCATCGTCGTACTGCCAGGTACGAATGCCGATGCTGCCTCTGGCGCTGATGGACTGCACGGCATTAATGAGCAGATTGAGAATAACCTGGCGCAGTAACTCCCGGTCTGCCAGTAGCGGCTCAAGCGTGTTGCAGAGTTGGCTGGTGAAATCGATGCGCGCCTCAAGCCCGGAGGTCTGGATGAGCACCAGGGATTCTTCAATAACCTCATTGAGCCTGACGGGTTGGCGCGGCCCGGGGCGTGGGCGGGAAAAATCTAACAACTGCTGAATGACGCGGTTAATGGCATCAATTTCTTTAAGAATGATGACCAGATACTCCTGGTGGTGAAGCTGGGTATCCTGCTGCTTGAGAATTTGTACATAGCCGCGAATCGCCGTGAGCGGGTTTCTGACTTCGTGGGCGACACCGGCCATCAGTTCGCCGAGGGTCGCCAGCCGTTCTGCCTGCGCCAGGCGGCGCTGGGCTTCTTTGCGTGCGGTGAGATCAGAGAAAATCACCAGCGCGCCAACCAATTCGCCGCTGTCGTTTCGAAGCTCGCTGGTAGTGACAATAAGCTCGATGCGCTGTGCCTTTGCCGGGAAGCTCACTTCCAGCGCCCGGTGCTCTATGCCGCGCTCCAGCGTATCCAGTACCGGGCTTGCATAGTCGCTGTGGGTAAATAACGCCGCATATGGCTCGCCCAGAAGTTCGTCGCGGCTGTAACCGGTTATTTGCTGGGCTGCCGGGTTCATGGTGGTGACGCAGCCCGCTTTATCAATGGCGATAACGCCATCGGCGGCATTCTCGACAATGAGGTCGTTAAGCGTGCGCGTTTCTCCCAGCGCCTGGGCGAGCGCATTCACTCGCTGGCTGATTTGCCCCATCTCCCCGGGCAGTGGAGGCAGACGCAGGTGTAAATTCTGCGCCAGGCCTTCCAGCCCGTGATTAATAACATCAATACTGGCGCTCAGGCGGCGGGAGAAAATAACGATCAGTAGCAAGCTAACCAGCAGCCCGCAGCACAGCACCGCCGCAATGCGCACATCCATTTTCCAGGCTTGCTGGCGAATATCTTCAGACAGTTCGTTGGCCCAGATGTAGCCGATAACCGCGCCCTCTCGCTCAATGGGGATCATGGAGTTCATGATATGGCCGCGCACCTGATGGCCGGAGTAAACCCGTGGCTTGCGGCTTATCATAACGTCGCGCCCCGGGTGATCGGCATTAATGGTGATACCGACGTTATCCCGGTACAGGGCTGCGGGCGCATAGGTAATAATCGCCTCCAGCTCCCGGTGGTAATAGCCAACGCCGATGCCGGGAAACGCACTGGCGATTTTCTCGGTAACGGGACTAAGCACGTGGTTTAACGCCGTAATGCGCTCGGCGCGCGGCAGGTGAGTAAAACGTGAAAACGTATCGCCCAGCTCGACATCAAGCCTGCGAATGATGCCGGAGAGCTTCTTTTCTTTTTCAGCCTGGACTGCCGCCTGGCCTTCGGTTTCAACGATGTAGCCAATCGTGAGCGTAGGTATGCTGACCATCACAATCGCCATGGCTATCATCTGGTTACGCAGTCGCCGCGGATAGAGTCGTTTTATTCGCTGCTGTAGCGCCGCTATCCCTGTGTTCATTATTCATCCTGTGGCGCAGCAAAAGGCGGTATTATCGGCTGGACGTGGCTCTGTTTCCCGGAGAGAGTTCAAACTACCGGGATTTCCCGCCATTGCGGGGGATGACGTTTACGGCTACCTTATCGGCATCATTTTGTTGTTGCAGTTAACAAGGACGCGGGACCGTTTTGAAATACTTTGTCTCCTTTCGCACTACGCTGAAAGTGTCGCGCTATTTGTTTCGCGCGCTGGCTCTGCTGCTCTGGCTTTTGATTGCCTTGTTCTCGGCGTTTTACATTGCCAACGCCCTGCACAACAAAGAAGATGAAATCCGCAAGGAGTTCACCCTCAGCTACGATCAGGCCCAGCGTTATATTCAGCGCACTTCTGATGTGATGAAGGAGCTAAAATACATCGCCGAAAACCGTCTGGGCGATGACAGTGGACTGCTGCGCGGTGCCCCGGTGGATGACGACCGGATTGAAACGCCGACTTTCGTGCCGTTGTTTCCTGACTCTGACTGTTCAGCGCTGGGCAGCTCCTGGCGCGGCTCTTTGCAATCACTCTCCTGGTTCTTACGCTACTGGCGTGAGAACTTCTCAGCGGCTTATGAACTTAATCGCGTTTTCTTAATCGGTGGCGACAGCCAGTGCATGGCCGATTTTGGTCTGCGTACCATGCCGCTGGAGCGTGAAAATGCGCTTAAGTCGCTGCATGAACGCATCGTGAAATACCGCAACCAGCCGCAAAATGAGCGTGCCAGTAGCCTGTTCTGGATTAATCAGGGCCCGCGCCCCGGTGTCGGCTATTTTTACACGCTGACGCCGGTATACATGGCAAACCAGCTACAGGCGATGCTCGGTATTGAGCAGACGGTGCGCATGGAGAACTTCTTCACGCCAGGCAGCCTGCCGTTGGGGGTGACTATCCTTGATGAGAACGGCCACCCGTTGATTTCGCTGACCGGCGGTGAAGCCAGTAGCATGCCGGATGAGCGCTGGGGGCAGGAGCGTTCATGGTTTGGCTACACCCCGGGATTTAAGGAGTTGGTGCTCAAAAAGAACCTGCCGCCGTCGTCACTGAGCGTGGTCTATTCGGTGCCGGTGGATATTGTGCTGGAGCGCATTCGCATGCTCATCCTCAACGCCGTGCTGCTCAACGTGCTGGTTGGGATTGTGCTGTTTACGCTTGCGCGCCTGTACGAGCGACGGATCTTTATTCCGGCAGAAATCGACGCCCAGCGCCTGGAAGAGCACGAGCAGTTTAACCGCAAAATTGTCGCATCAGCGCCGGTAGGTATCTGTATTCTGCGCACCCAGGACGGCACCAATATCCTCAGTAATGAGCTTGCGCACAACTACCTCAATATGCTCACCCACGAAGACCGCCAACGCCTGACGCAGATTATCTGTGGGCAGCAGGTTAACTTTGTCGATGTGCTGACCAGCAATAACACCAACCTGCAAATCAGCTTTGTGCATTCACGCTATCGCAATGAAAATGTGGCGATCTGCGTGCTGGTGGACGTGAGCGCGCGCGTGAAAATGGAAGAGTCCTTGCAGGAGATGGCGCAGGCGGCCGAGCAGGCCAGCCAGTCGAAATCCATGTTCCTGGCAACCGTCAGCCATGAGTTGCGCACCCCGCTGTACGGCATTATCGGTAACCTCGATTTACTCCAGACCCGCGAGCTGCCTAAAGGCGTTGACCGGCTGGTGACGGCGATGAATAACTCCTCCAGCCTGCTGTTGAAAATCATCAGCGATATCCTGGATTTCTCAAAAATTGAGTCCGAGCAGCTAAAAATAGAGCCGCGTGAGTTCTCGCCGCGCGAGGTGATGAGCCATATCACCGCTAACTATCTGCCGCTGGTGGTGCGTAAGCAGCTTGGCCTGTACTGCTTTATTGAGCCGGATGTCCCGCTTACCTTGCAAGGTGATCCTATGCGTTTACAGCAGGTGATTTCTAACCTGCTCAGCAACGCTATCAAATTCACGGACGTGGGCTGCATTATCCTGCATGTCTGCGTGGATGACTGCTACCTGCGTTTTTGCGTGCGTGATACCGGTGTGGGGATCCCGGCGAAGGAAGCGTTGCGGCTGTTTGATCCTTTCTTCCAGGTGGGGACCGGCGTGCAGCGCAATTTCCAGGGCACCGGGTTGGGGCTGGCGATTTGTGAAAAACTGATTGGCATGATGGATGGCGATATTGCCGTTGACACCGAGCCGGGCATGGGCAGCCAGTTTACGATTCGTATTCCACTTTACAGTGCGCATTTCAGCGCGCCACAGTGCGCACCGGAACTGGCGGAAAAACGCTGCTGGCTCGCCGTGCGCAATGCGTCGCTGTATCGCTACCTTGAAACGCTGCTTGAGCGTAGCGGTATTCGTACCCAGCGCTACGACGGTACGCTGCCGGATAGCGACGATATCCTGCTGACCGATGACGAAATCAGCGAGGTGTGGCCTGGGCGAGCGGTGGTGAGGTTCTGTCGCCATCATATTGGTATGCCGCTTGAGCAGTCGCCTGGCTCCTGGGTGCATAGCGTGGCGTCACCGCATGAAATTGTCATGTTGCTGGGGCGGATTTATCGCGTTGAAGTTGCAATACCGGGCAGCGGCAGTGCATTGCCCGCACCTGAGGCGGTACGCGAGCAAAAAGACGACATCATGGTGCTTATCGTTGACGATCACCCCATTAACCGCCGTCTGCTGGCCGATCAGCTCTCAACGCTTGGCTATCCCTGCAAGACCGCCAATGATGGCATCGACGCGCTCAACGTGCTGAGTAAACATGCGATAGATATTGTGCTCAGTGACGTCAACATGCCGAATATGGATGGTTACCGCCTGACGCAGCGCATCCGCGAGCAGGGAATGACGCTACCCGTCATTGGCGTGACGGCGAATGCGCTGGCAGAAGAGAAACAGCGTTGTATTGAGTCTGGCATGGACAACTGTTTGTCCAAACCGGTGACGCTGGATGTGATTGCTCAAACGCTGTCGTTTTACGCCGAGAAGGTGCGTAATACGCGCGCGGCGGCTGAGGAATAATCCCTCAGGATACAGTGAAACGCCGCCACAGGGTGAATGTCACTCGTTTAAGGTTTAGTGGATGTTCCGTTCACCGCAAGCCCGACAACAAACGGGGCTTCGTCTGCGGTAAACGGCAAAAAGGAAAGAAAAAGCCCTCCGTAGAGGGCCTTATTGAGCGTGTGTCTCTTACTCTTTATCCACCGGCGTCAGGCTGACGGAGGAGAGGTAGTTGAGCAGTGCGATATCGTTATCAACACCAAGCTTCATCATTGCCGATTTCTTCTGGCTACTGATGGTTTTAATGCTGCGGTTGAGCTTGCGCGCAATCTCAGTGACCAGGAAGCCTTCAGCAAACAGGCGCAGCACTTCGCTTTCTTTCGGTGACAGGCGCTTGTCGCCATAGCCGCCCGCGCTGATTTTCTCCAGCAGGCGAGAGACGCTCTCCGGCGTAAATTTTTTGCCTTTCTGCAGTGCAGCCAGCGCCTTTGGCAGGTCAGTTGGCGCACCTTGCTTGAGCACAATCCCTTCAATATCGAGATCCAGCACGGCGCTCAGAATGGCCGGGTTATTGTTCATTGTCAGTACAATTATCGACAGGTTCGGAAAATGACGCTTGATGTATTTGATGAGCGTAATTCCGTCACCGTACTTATCGCCGGGCATAGACAAGTCGGTAATAAGCACATGGGCATCGAGTTTTGGCAGGTTGTTGATTAAGGCTGTTGAGTCTTCATATTCACCGACAACGTTCACCCACTCGATCTGCTCAAGAGACTTACGAATGCCGAACAGCACGATAGGATGATCGTCGGCAATAATTACGTTCATGTTGTTCATTTTTTTGGCTACCTTGCTACAGCAGTTGTTGGACGTAATCGTCAATTCTGCTGATATATTTTTCTACGGTTGGAGCATCTTTCTCACGGATATGATGCTCCAGCGTTTCGCATAGTTGCTTGCCGGGTACCAGATTCAGCATGGCAAACACCCCCTTCAGGCGGTGAGCCGTCTGTGCCAGCAAAGCAAAGTCGTGGTTTGCTGACTCAGTATACAATTTCTTCACATCATCCGGTACTGTATCGACAAAGAGCGAGTAATAACCGCTGGCATGGAGCTGCACGCTTTCATCGTTAGCAGGTGATACCTCCACGGCGGTGTCCTGGGCCAGTTGTTCTTCTATGAGTTGTAGCACTGCCTCCTGCATTGCATAACTTATATTAAAGTTGACACGATACTGACCCGGACCCAGTTTGCGTACACCTTGCTCATCATCGCTTAAAAGCAATCCAGAAGCAGTAAGATTTGACGGATTATCTGTCAAAAAAATATCAAATTCTTGACTAATCGCGCGCTCATCCGGTGTGATGCAGTTTGCCCCCCAGTTTTCAAGCTGTCGGGTGACGATGTGTCGCACCTCGTTAGACGTAATGTCCACCATTGCTACAACATCTTCCAACAACCTTTCGTGCGCCTCTGGCTCGCCCTCGGGCACCAGTGCCAGTGCCTGCGTCAGCGGCATTTTGATATGCACACTATAGCGGGTACCTAAATCGGCGTGGGATTTGATATTCAAATGGCCGCCCATACGACGTGCCAGCCGGTCACACAGCCAGAAGGTCAGCCCGTTGGCGCGGTCATAGTCGTCTTCGCTGGTGGCGTTTAAAAAGGGAAAATGCAGGTTGTCGATTTCGCTGTTGCCAATACCGTTGCCGGTATCCATGACGCGTAGCAACAGACGATCCGGCTCGCTTTCTTCAGCGCTGATATCGAGCGTGATTTTGCCAATCTGGGTGGTGATGACCGAGTACTGCACCAGCATTAAAAGAATACGGCGTAACGCTTCTTTGTCGCCAAAGCGCTCATCATCTGGCGGCAGGCGGTTATTGATAAGCAGTTGCAGGCCTTTGCGTTTAATCGCAGGCAACACCTCTGGCACGACCTCATCAATCAGCGACTGCAAAATGAGGTTTTCACTTTGGTTTTTCCAGGTATCGGACTCAAGTGTGTTGAGCAGTTCAATCTCATCAACCAGTCGCACAATGTTCTGTGCTTCATCCAGTAGCGCCCGGTTCTCCTGGCTCTCCAGATGATGAATACGGGCCATCAGGCGCTGTGCCGGGTCTTTCAGGGCCGCGCCAATGTGCTCCATAAAGGCTGCACGACCCTGTTGGTTTTTCTCAAACAGTTTTTGTGCCTGACGTAGCTTCTTATTTACCAGGATTTCGCGGTCCTGATCGCGAATGACAAAAATTTGTGCGCGTGGGATAACCTGGCTGCTGAACTGGCGAATTTCATAGATTTCGTTATCGACGGTTGCCTGAATCACCCCCTGGTGTTGCTCGGCAAGCGAGGCGATATTTTGCAGGTTAAGGTGCGGCAGCAAATGGTCAGCAATGGGGTTGCTGATGATAGTTCTGCGCGATGCCGGATCGTGTACCAGCAGGCCCAGTGGCAGCAGTGAAACAATTTCATCATTGAGCGCACGCAGCTTTTGCAGCTCGTTGCTCACCGGACCTGGTTCTGTCGCGCGTGGTGTGCTGGTATGGCGAAAGGTGGAATAGCCAAACAGCGCCAGCGCCAGCAGGCCAATATTGAGCAACAGCGGCAGCAGGATGTTTTGCAGCGTCTCTGCCAGCAGTACGCTAAACGGAACCTGCCACACCAGCCGCAACTCGGTGCTGCTAACGGGGGTGTGAATCTCAATGCGGGTGCCGTTAAAAAGTACCTTCACACGGTCCTGTACGGCATTGTCGCCAGCGGATGGGTTTGGCGCAGTGTCTTCACTTTCCAGGCGAAAATTATCCAGCGCCATATCGGGCGGGATCAGATCGTTAATCGGCAGATCGAATGCCACCACCGTTGCCAGATGACCTGGCTGGTTAAACGTGGTGCGCAGGGTGAAATAGTAGCCGTTTTGCCAGTTCAGACGGCGCAGCGGCGAGAAGCTCTCGCGCTCGTCCAGCGCATTAGCCTGTTGCAGCATTTCGGCGCGCCGCGAGTCTACAATGCTGGTTACACTTGATTCTTTAAAACCGGCCGACAGGTCCTTAAGCGGTAGCGTAGAGACAAGCAGTGTACTGTTGTCCTGACCATTGAGGTAATACATCGACCAGGGGATGCTTTCTGCGCCCCACAGCGTATCAAGATAGGCCGAGATACGCTGTGTCATTTCCAGCGTTGAGCTATCGTGGGAGCCAAAAATCAGCGCTTCCGTTTTGCGGCGTGGTTTTTCCAGATAATAAACGTCCTGGCGCAGACGTGTTTCCTGTAGTCCGCTGTCTGAACCCATGCCAGGAGAGGTCGTGGCGGCGACGTTGTCATAAATCTGCCAGGTCGCGTAGCGATAGGTGTCCACGCGCTTGTGTAGCGTCTGCGAGATATCCGCTATCTGATAGCTCTTCTCTTTAAGCCATGCGTTGACGCCGCTTTGCACCATTACGCCCATCAGCACCAACAGAACGACGATAAGCAGTAAAAAAAAGCGAGTGATGCTGGCGGGCATCAGCGAAAACTTGTTGGGGTTTGGGCTCATAGCGTCTGACTGACTCATTCCTTTCTCACCCGGTGGCTCCCGGATACTGGTCGTTAAGAGGCGGTTGCCGTTTATGCGATTGACTGGCAAGCATACCGGGAAAAGGGGCTGACGTCATCGCACCTGCACACTTGGCAAAGATAAGTTTTGTGTTGACAGGAGTGGACATAAAAATAAAGGCCGCAGAATAAACGTCAGTGTTGTACCAGAAAGCGGTAAGGGAAAATAATTAATAACCACAGTAAATAATTAGCATAGCTAGTGTAGACGAGTTTCTTATATCTGCAAAAAATGACTCAGTGAATGTCTGATGAACTGTTATTTATGAGAGGTCGTAGCGTAAGTGAATTAAAGATACGTAAAGATGGTGGGCTGCAGAAATAAAAAAACCGGATGCAAGCATCCGGCCAAAATAGGGGTAAAACGAACATTCGGGATTGAATGACGGTAATAAATAAAGTTAATGATGATAGCGAGAGTAATTCTATAAGCATATTGGCAGGCAGGTTTGGCAATCAGTGCTACGCCGGGTACAGAAACATGTTTTACATAACGCATTACTGTTTTAATCATCTTGACAATTTATGCGCTTATTTTTACCGTTGTGTGCGCTAAAAGTTCCCTGATATTTACATTTAGTAACAGCTATATTGCACAAAGAAACATCTTAAAAGTTTTCGTATCATAAACAGGTTGGATTCTTGAGGCGTAGTTTTACACAATGAGTTCGCCAACTGATTTAAAGGGTGAATCAGTAGCAGTGGTAAGTAGTAAATAAAGTGGCATTAAAAGGCATATAACAAGAGGGTTAATACATGAAAGTTAAAGTTCTCTCCCTGCTGGTACCGGCATTGCTGGTAGCTGGTAGCGTACATGCGGCCGAAATCTATAATAAAGACGGCAATAAACTGGATCTGTATGGCAAGGTTGACGCAGAGCGTTATTTCTCTGACAACAACGGCTCTGACGGTGACCAGACTTACATGCGTATTGGCTTCAAAGGCGAAACGCAGGTCAGCGACCAGATGATTGGCTACGGCCAGTGGGAATATCAGATTAACGCCAACACCGATGAAAGTAACAACAACGCGTGGACGCGTGTGGCTTTCGCGGGCCTGAAAATCAACGATGCTGGCTCACTGGACTATGGCCGTAACTACGGCGTGCTGTATGACATTGCCTCCTGGACCGACGTGCTGCCGGAATTTGGCGGTGACACCTATGGTGCAGACAACTTCATGTTCAGCCGCGGTAATGGCATGCTGACTTACCGTAACACCGACTTCTTCGGCCTGGTGGATGGCCTGAACTTTGCCGCGCAGTACCAGGGCAAAAACGGCAGCGTCAGCGGCGAAGACGAAAGCGGCGGGCGCAGCCTGCTCAGACAAAACGGTGACGGCTACGGCTTGTCTTTGAACTATGACCTGGGTGAAGGCTTTAGCGTTGGCGGTGCGATGGCGTCGTCCAAACGTACCTGGGACCAGAACAATATTGAAGGCATCAAGGGGCGCGGCGACCGTGCCGACGCCTACACCGGTGGCCTGAAGTACGATGCAAACAACGTCTACCTGGCCGCGATGTACACCCAGTCCTACAACGGCACCCGTTTTGGCAGCAACAGAGACAGCACAGCCTACGGTTTTGCTAACAAAGCGCAGAACTTCGAAGTGGTGGCGCAGTACCAGTTCGACTTTGGCCTGCGTCCGTCTCTGGCTTACGTGCAGTCTAAAGGCAAAAACATTGAAAACTGGGGCAGCCAGGATCTGAAGAAATACATTGATGTAGGCGCAACCTTCTACTTCAACAAAAACTTCTCTACCTTCGTTGACTACCAGATCAACATGTTGGATGCGAACGAGTTCACCCGCGCGGCCGGTATTACTACCGACAACGTGGTTGCCGCGGGCGTGGTTTACCAGTTCTGATTGGCTTTATCTCGTCATGTCACAAGGGGCCATCTGGCCCCTTTTTTAGTTGTGGTGTTAGCTCAAGGCACCCGGTATGGGCGTCATGGCAGGAAAGCGCGTTTCATTTCCTGCTCAGGCAATATGCTCTGGTGCTGGTAGAGGGAAAAAGAGGCTAAAAATAATTTCAGCATCAGGGGGCTGCGCATGGCATTGCGCCAGCACTTCACCTGCGTGCAACGTCATGATAGCGCGCACTATCGACAACCCAAGACCGCTGCCATGGCTGCTGCGCGAAGTCTCAGCACGATAGAAGCGATCAAACAGTTTCTCCAGTTGGGCTTGCGTGACAGGTGGGCCTTGATTGATGACCTGTATTAGCTGTTTATCCTGCACTCGGCTGGTCCGCAATGTTATCTGGCTACCTTCATTGGCGTAGCGCACCGCATTGGCGACGAGGTTGCTTAAAGCGCGCTGAAATAGCATGGCATCGACCTGTAGTTGCCCCTGACCTTCATAAACCAGACTGAGATTGCGCTCTTCTGCCAGCCCTTCGAAATAATCCGTCACTCGCTGGAACTCTGTTGCCAAATCCACACTTCGGTAATGAAGCGCTGATTGGGCATGTGTCGCGCGCGCCAGGAACAAAATATTTTCTATCGTTCGGGATATTCGCTCCAGCTCCTCCATGTTGCTGGAGAGCAATGTCTCATACTCTTCAACGCTGCGCGGCTGATACAGCGCCACCTGACATTGCCCCATCAAGGCGCCCACGGGGGTGCGAATTTCATGCGCCAGGTCGGCAGAGAACTGCGTCAGACGCTGATAGCCTTCGTTGATTCTGTCGAGCATGGCATTAAATGAAATAATCAATCGCTGTAGTTCTTGTGGTGCACCTTGCTCGCTCAGCCGCGTTGTCAGTGTGTGAGGTGCGATTGCCGCCGCTTCAGTGGCCATGCGACGCAAGGGTTGCAGCGCGCGCTGCATCACCCAGTACCCCAGTAAGGCAATTGTTATGAATGCGGCGATAACGGCCGCGATGACACGCCACAAATAACGCGCCAGCATTTTCTGCTCATTAACCATGACATGGACGACGGTAATTTGCAGTATGCCCCCATCTTCCAGCTTTACGAGTGCGGATACCCCCCGAAGCGGGATGCCCTGAGCGGTTTCACCGGCCTTAACCGCGCTCGGTAACTGGGGTTTATCTACCGGGGTGGGGGTGATGAGTGGGGGAGGAATGCTGGACGGGTTAACATTGATTAACGGCGCCTGTCCCTGGAGCTGAAAGATTAAGATATCCTGCTCGTTGCCCAACATGTTTTCGAATAACCCGGTGTTGGCAATCAGTCTGTCCAGAGGAAACTGCCGGCTTAACATGTTTCGGTAATATTCAATTCGCCCGGTGACCTGTAGATCGCTGCGGTGGAGCATTTCCTGGCGCATCGCGTTGTAAAGGTAGCCGCCGACCATACTTACCACCAGGGTGGCAACCAGAGCAAACAGCATGGCGCTGCGCAGCGTGAGTGATGCTGCATGCCAGCGTTGAGCCAGTGCGCTCATGGGCGAACCTCACAGACGTAGCCGCTGCCACGTACCGTATGAATCAGTTTGATATCAAACGGGCGATCAATCTTGGCACGTAAGCGCTTGATGGCGACATCCACAACGTTAGTATCACTGTCAAAGTTCATATCCCAGACCTGAGAGGCGATCAGGGTCCGTGACAGGACCTCTCCTTCACGGCGCACCAGCAAATGCAGCAGCATAAATTCCTTGTTGGTTAACACAATGGTGCTGCCCTGGCGCACTACTTTACGGCGCAGCACGTCGATATGCAGATCGGCAAGCGTGTAGCAGTCAGATTCGCGCACTGTGCCCCGGCGCAATAGCGTTCGCAGCCGCAATACCAGTTCAGTAAATGAGAACGGTTTGACAAGGTAATCATCGGCCCCCAGTTCAAGCCCATGGATTCGGTCCTGAACATCGTCACGAGCCGTCAAAAACAGCACCGGCACATCGCTTTTCTTACGTAACACTTCCATTATCTGCCAGCCATCCAGCCCCGGCAGCATCACATCAAGCACAATAGCGTCGTAATGATGCTCCAGCGCCTGAAAAAGGCCGTCTGTACCATTACGCACCCACTCAACATTGTACCCGGCTTCGCTCAGCCCCTTTTTCAGGTAATTACCGGTTCCGGTATCGTCTTCCACTATTAATATGCGCATTCTCGCCACCTCATCACATGCATAAACAGATTAACAGTTTCCGTCGCGCGGCTTGATGACATTAATGTCATGAAACCGACATGGTGCTGCCCTGGTCGCTCAGCCATGCTTAAGTGGAAAACGATTACAGGAGAATATTATGCAAACACGTCATCGCCTCGCCGGTTTACTGTTGTCCTCACTGATGTTGTGCAGCGGTGTGGCTTTCGCCCAGACCTCAGGTAAAGCGCTCGCGCCTTTGCGCGGCACGGTGGATCAGGCCTCTGAAACGCAACTGCAAATTACCGACCGTAAGGGTGAAAAGGTTAACGTAAAACTCAATGACAAAACGCAGGTGTTCAGCGTTTCTAAAGGTACGGCGTCAGATATCAAGCCAGATAGTTTTATCGGAACTGCCGCCGTCCCTCAGGCCGATGGCAGCTTAAAAGCGCTTGAAGTGCATGTGTTTGCTGCCAGCCTGCGTGGCACGGGCGAGGGCCACTCTCCCTGGGAATCAGCCGACGGCAAAATCAATACCATGACCAATGGCACCATCGGCAAACTGGTCAATGCAAATGGCCGCACCCTGACAGTTAATTACAACAATCAGCAGAAAACCGTCATCGTCCCGGAAGAGACGCCAATAGTGACTATCGACCCAGGCGATCGCAGTCTGTTGAAACCGGGTACGCGTATTGTGCTGTTTTCTGTCACGGATGAGAGCGGTGAGCGCGTTGCTACCCGTATCTCCGCAGGTAAAAACGGTACCGTACCGCCGATGTAAGCCAGGAGAGGCGAGGATGAAAAGAGTCGCATCGCAGCCGGTACATCGCTTGCCGGTAAGAATCACCCACTGGATAAATCTGGCCACCATGACGGGACTGTTTATGAGTGGTTGGGAAATTTACAACGCCTCGCCGCTGTTCGACTTTCGCTTCCCGGCTTCCATCACGTTGGGCGGTTGGCTGGGAGGCGCTATTGGCTGGCATCTGGCGTTGATATGGCTGCTGGTGCTCAATGGGACAGGTTATCTGCTATGGAGTCTGGCCTGCGGGCATATACGCCATGACCTGCTACCGCTGAGCCTGAGCGCGTTGTGGCGTGATATCCGGCTGACGTTCACGTTGCGCTTACGCCACCGTCACGGCCATTACAACGCTATTCAAAAACTGATGTACCTCGGCGTGCTGGGGCTGGGGTTGTTACTGGTATTGTCAGGGCTGGCTATCTGGAAACCGGTGCAACTTTACTGGCTGGTCGCTGTGTTCGGTGGTTTTGATGCTGCGCGTTACGTTCACTTTTTTGCCATGGCGGGTATTGGGCTTTTTGTGATTATCCATGTGCTGATGGTGATGGTTGTTCCATCTACACTCTGGGCCATGTTGTCAGGGGGCAAACGTGAAGGATAACAAAACATTGCGCCGGGCACCGGTGCTGGAACCGGAACAGAAAAAACAGTTGGTCAACCTTCAGCGTCGTCTGTTGCTGCGCTCGGGTTTGACCCTGGGCGGGATAGCGATGCTCTCCGGGTGCAATATGCAGGATGGCGATAGCGTAGATAAGGTTTTGTGGGCCATGTCGCGGTGGAATGACCGGGTTCAGTCCTGGTTATTCAGCGGCCAGCGTCTGGCGCAGACGTATCGACCCGATCAGATAACCGATCCCTTCCCCTTTAACGCCTTTTATCCGCAATACAATGCGCCCGAGGTCGAGCTTGCCGATTACCGGCTGGAAGTGTCCGGCAAGGTCGAGAAAAAAGCGCCCTGGACACTGGCGCAATTACAGCGTCTTCCCCAGCAAAGCCAGATTACGCGCTTGATTTGCATTGAGGGTTGGAGCGCGATAGGGCAGTGGTCAGGCATACCGTTGAAATACTTCCTGCAGCATATTGGTGCCGATCTTAATGCTCGCTACGTGGGTTTTAAATGTGCGGACCGTTATTACTCCAGTATTGATATGGCCACTGCGCTGCATCCGCAAACCATTCTTGCACTGGATTTTGCCGGCAAAGCATTACCCGCAGAATACGGCTACCCTTTACGGCTGCGCGTGCCGACAAAGCTCGGTTTTAAAAACGCCAAGCATATTGCAGCCATTTTTGTCAGTAACACTAACCCCGGTGGATACTGGGAAGACCAGGGCTATAACTGGTTTAGCGGTATTTAATGTTTCTCTCCGGGGGCGCTCAGGCGGTTTAACGCAAGCGAGACGCTCTGGTCTGCTTTACTTTATCTCCTCAATACCCACGCGCAGGAACAAAGGGACAACCTCTTTCCTGCCAGTAAAAACGTGACCTGTCGTTCACGTGAAGCAAACATCGCCTCCCGGCAGTCTGCGGGGGGCTTTCTTTGCTGTAAGCTAAACCAGTGCACGCTTCTCGCCACAGCGTATCAGTTTTGTTGTACCCTTGCCGCGCACTGAATTTGAGGAACTGAACATGAGCCTGAGAGTAATTCGCTACGGTCTGTTAGCGGCAGCCGCACTACTGATTGTGGGCTGTGATAACAGCACGCCATCAGCCCCCAAACAGGCGTTGGTGCTGGAAGGCAAAACGATGGGTACATACTGGCGCGTCAGTATGGCGGGCGTTGATAGCACACGTGGGCCTGAACTGCGTGAAAAAATCCAGGCACAGCTTGATGCCGACGACAGGGAACTCTCAACCTGGAAACCGGACTCCGCACTATCACGTTTTAATCAGTCGCGCGGCAGCGCGCCGTGGCCGGTGAGCGAGGCAATGAGTGACATTGTGACGCTGTCACTGCGTATTGGTGAGAAAACGCATGGCGCAATGGACATTACCGTTGGCCCGCTGGTCAACCTGTGGGGGTTCGGCCCGGAAAAGCAGCCCGTCGCCACGCCAACGCAGGAGCAAATTGATGCCGCACGCAAACTGACCGGGTTGCAGCATTTACGCACTATCAACAGCGCAGGCCAGCAGTGGCTGCAAAAAGATTTGCCCGAACTGTATGTTGACCTTTCAACCGTGGGTGAAGGCTACGCGGCGGATCATCTGGCACGCCTGATGGAGCAGGAAGGGATTAGCCGCTACCTGGTTTCCGTAGGCGGTGCTGTCACCACCCGTGGTTTGAACGCCGAGGGCAAAGCATGGCGCGTGGCTATTCAGAAACCGACCGACAGGGAAAACGCTGCACAGGCGATTGTTGACCTTAACGGTCACGGCATCAGCACCTCTGGAAGCTATCGCAATTACTATGAACTTGATGGTAAGCGCATCTCTCATGTGATTGACCCGACAACCGGACGGCCCATTCAGCACAAACTGGTCTCTGCAACGGTGATTGCACCCACGGCTCTGGAGGCCGACGGCTGGGATACCGGGCTGATGGTGTTAGGCACTGAGAAAGCAAAGGAAGTGGCGTTGAAAGAAGGGCTGGCGGTTTACCTCATCACTAAAGAAGGCGACGGCTTTTCTACCTGGATGTCACCGCAGTTTAAAACTTTCCTGTTGAGCGAATAAAATTAAAAAGCAAGAACGCGGGTTTTTACTGCCGCGTTCACAGGCACACTGGCGGCGAGTCTGAAGAGGAGGTTGGTGATGAAACATACTGATATCGACGATCGCCGCTGGCAGGCGGTAACGCAACGTGACGGCACGGCAGACGGCGAGTTCGTGTTTGCCGTGGTCACCACCGGCGTATACTGCCGTCCTTCCTGCCGCGCCCGCCGTCCGCTGCGCCACAATGTCCGTTTTTTTGCCGCTACCCAGGCCGCAGAACAGGCCGGGTTTCGTCCCTGCAAGCGCTGCCAGCCTGATAAAGCCAGCCCACATGCCGCACAACAGGCACGTATTGCCGAGGCTTGTCGCCTGCTCGAGGCAAGCGATGCCCCCTTAACGCTTGAGGCACTGGCAAAACAAGTGGCGATGAGTCCGTACCATTTCCACCGTCTGTTTAAGGCCACGACTGGCCTGACTCCCAAAGCCTGGCAGCAGGCGAGCCGTGCAGATAAAGTCCGTGATGCCCTGAGCGGTGGAAAAGACGTGACCCGCGCGCTGTTTGATGCGGGCTATGCCTCCGGCAGCGTGTTTTATCAGCAGGCGGATGCGGCGCTGGGCATGACGGCACGCCAGTTCAGGCAGGGCGGCACTAATACACGCATTCAGTTTGCCCTTGGGCGCTGTCAGCTGGGTGAGTTTCTGGTAGCGGAAAGCGAGCGCGGCGTGTGCGCCATTTTGCTGGGTGATGATCCGCAGGCGCTGCTGCACGAGCTGGAAACGAGCTTCCCGCAGGCGCAGCTTGAACCCGGCAACAGCGCGTTTGACCAGCGCGTGGCGCAGGTGATTGGCTGGCTGGAGCGCCCTGAAGGGGAGTTTGCGCTGCCGCTGGACCTGCGCGGTACGGCGTTTCAGCGCGAAGTCTGGCAGGCGCTGCGCGCTATTGCGCCCGGCAGCACGGTTAGTTACCAGGAGCTGGCGCGCCGCATCGGCAGGCCGCGTGCCACGCGTGCTGTGGCGGGAGCCTGTGCTGCCAATCGTCTGGCCGTGGTGGTGCCATGCCATCGGGTGATTCGCCAGGATGGCGGGCTTTCTGGCTACCGTTGGGGCGTGGAACGAAAACGCGCGCTGTTGGAACGTGAAGCGCAGGAGGAATAGCCATGCTTGACCTGTTTGCCGACGAAGCGCCGTGGCAGGAGCCGCTGGCGCCTGGCGCGGTGATTCTGCGCCGCTTTGCCTCTCAGGATGAGGTGCAACTACTGGCGCTAATTGATGCCGTGGCGCAACAGGCAGCGTTTCGCCAGATGGTAACGCCTGGCGGGTACCGCATGTCGGTGGCGATGACCAGTTGTGGCGCACGTGGCTGGGTGACGGACGCCCAGGGCTATCGTTACGCGCCGCGTGACCCGCAAAGCCAGCGTCCGTGGCCCGTCATGCCTGAGGTGCTGCTGCGGTTGGCGCAACGCGCGGCAGGTGAGGCGGGTTATGCAGGCTTTACGCCTGATGCCTGTCTGATTAACCGCTACGAGCCCGGTGCGAAAATGTCGCTGCATCAGGACAAAGATGAGCGCAACCTGGGCGCGCCGATTGTCTCCGTCTCGCTGGGGCTACCGGCGCTGTTTTTGTTCGGCGGTCCCACCCGCACTTCGCCCACCCAACGCTGCCTGCTGGAGCACGGTGATGTGGTGGTGTGGGGCGGGCCATCGCGCCTGTTTTATCACGGTATTTTGCCGCTTAAACCGGGCAACCATCCCCTGACCGGCCCATTTCGCTATAACCTCACTTTTCGCGATGCAGGCTGAAGAAGAATAAAAATAAGAATAAATTCTTGTCGTGTTTCTCCAGCCGTTTAAACTGCTCGCTCTCTTCTGCTGTCCGGGGACCGTCCGTGAAACTTTTGCTCGTTGTCTGGCGCCAGTATCGCTGGCCTTTCCTGATGGTGATGGCGCTAAGCCTTGCCAGCGCCGCACTCGGTATTGGCCTGATAGCCTTTATCAACCAGCGCCTGATTGAAACCGCAGACAAAACCCTGACGGTGTTGCCGGAGTTTCTTGCCTTACTGCTGGTGCTGATGGCGGTGACGCTGGTTTCGCAGCTGGCGCTGACGGTGCTTGGTCATCATTTTGTTTATCGCCTGCGCGGTGAATTTATCAAACGCATTCTCGACAGCCAGGTTGAACGCCTGGAGCAGCTTGGCAGCGCAGCGTTGCTGGCAGGGCTAACCAGCGACGTGCGTGCCATCACGATTGCCTTTGTGCGCCTGCCGGAACTGGTCCAGGGGATTATCCTGACGGTGGGCTGCGCGGCTTATCTTGGCTGGCTGTCAGCGCAAATGCTGCTGGTCACCTCGCTGTGGGTCGCGGTCACCATTTTTGGCGGCTGGCTGCTGGTGTCGCGCGTTTATCGCCATATGGCTACGCTGCGTGAAACGGAAGATAAACTGTATAACGACTATCAGACCGTGCTGGAGGGGCGCAGAGAGCTGTCGCTTAACCGCGAGCGCGCGCAGGATATCTTTGAGAATATCTACATCCCGGATGCCAAAGAGTTTCGCCACCATATCGTTCGTGCCGATACCTTCCACTTAAGTGCGGTGAACTGGTCCAACATTATGATGCTGGGAGCCATTGGGCTGGTGTTCTGGATGGCGAACAGCCTTGGCTGGGCCGATACCAACGTGGCTGCGACTTTTTCGCTGACGCTCTTGTTCCTGCGCACGCCGCTGCTGTCGGCAGTGGGCGCGCTGCCAACGCTTCTGAGCGCCGAGGTGGCGTTTAACAAGTTAAACCGCTTCCATCTGGCGGACTATCGCGAAAGTTTTGCCCGCCCGCAGGCAGCGCGTGACTGGCAGACGCTGGAGCTTCGCGATGTCGTGTTTACCTACGGTGAAGGCGGCTTTACCGTAGGTCCGCTTAATCTGACCATCCGGCGCGGTGAGCTGGTGTTTCTGATTGGCGGCAACGGCAGCGGCAAGTCAACGCTGGCGATGCTGCTGACCGGGCTGTATCACCCGGTGTCTGGCGCGTTATACCTCGATGGCAAGGCAATGTCAGACAATGATATGGATGCCTGGCGCAGCTTGTTCTCGGCAGTGTTTACCGATGTCTGGCTGTTTGACCGCCTGACCGGTCCTTGCGGCAAACCTGCAAACCCGCAGCTGGTCGCGCAATGGCTTGAGCGGCTGAAAATGGACAACAAACTGCAGCTTGAAGAGGGCAAAATCCTCAACCTCAAACTGTCAAAAGGGCAGAAAAAACGCGTTGCGCTGCTGCTGGCGCTGGCCGAAGAGCGTGACGTTATTTTGCTTGATGAATGGGCCGCGGATCAGGATCCACATTTTCGCCGTGAGTTCTACCAGGTGCTGTTACCGCTGATGCAGCAGATGGGCAAAACCGTCTTTGCTATCAGTCACGATGACAGCTATTTCGTGCACGCCGATCGCCTGCTGGAGATGCGCCAGGGGCAGCTGAGTGAGCTGACGGGCGAGGAGCGCGATCATGCCACGCGCGATGCCGTTGCGCGCACGGGTGGTTAATTGACGGCGGCCCCCGTGCGGGGGCCGCAGGCATTAAAACACTTATCTGCGTTCAGGCAGCTTATCGCCTGACTCTGGCGCCTCAGACGGGTCGTCTTTTTCTCTTTCCACCCAATATTCGGTATACATCTCAGCCCTCGCTTATTGTGAGAAAACCATGGTCTTTAAGCGTAGTTGGCCTGTGCGTCAGGGGCTATACGAAGCCGGGCCAGCCTGTGTGCTTTGCGTCTGGCATAGATGAACACAGCCTGATTCGCGGGTGACAGGGCATCATTTTTTCAGACTTAACTCAATTGCGATCAATATTCCCGCGAACAGTACGCTTTTGGCGATTAAATCGCGTCAGTATGGCAACTGTTTATTATTATTTACTGGATCTGCCGTTATGCTGTTGTCCTTTTCCGCCTGCGGAAAGGGGAATAACCGGTTCCACTTATCCAGGGATGCATTACCCATGTCCGTCATAACTAAATATAACGTTAAGCACCGTGCCGAAGACCGTGCGCGGATCCTCTTCCTGCTGTCTGGCGACAAGGCCGTTACGGCGGCTATTCTGGGGCGTCTGAATGCCGATGAGTTGCATGATATCGAGCATTTGCAGGGTGATATTGATGAAGTGACGCTGTTGGTACAGCGCTTGCCACCCCCGGACCTGGCCGATACCCTGGAGGCGTTACCCGCCACCGAGCGCCACGCACTGTGGCGGCTGGTGCCGGAAGACAAACGTGGCAAGGTGCTGATTGAAGCCTCAGAGCACGTGTGGGAAGACCTCATTGAAGAGATGAGCGACCGCGACCTGATGCATACGCTCAGCATTCTGGACATTGATGAGCAGATTTATCTCGCGCAGCACCTGCCGCGCGACCTGATGGGCCGCCTGCTGGCGACGCTGCCTGCCGAAGAGCGCGCGCGCGTGCGCCAGGTTATGCGCTACGACAAGCACAGCGTTGGCGCCATCATGGAGTTTGAAGTTATCACCGTGCGTTCCGACGTGAGTCTGGCGACGGTGCAGCGTTACCTGCGCCGCCTGGGCAAAATGCCGGAAAATACCGACAAACTGTTTGTCACCACTCGCGATAAAACGCTGCTGGGCGAACTGGAGTTAACCACCATTCTGCTGCACCGTTCACAGGCGCTGGTGGCCGAGGTCATGGAGAATAACCCGGTTATCTTTACGCCGATGGACAGCGAAGAGCAGGCGGCGCTGACCTTCGAGCGCGATAACCTCGTCAGTGCTGCGGTGGTGGATACCCAGGGCAAGCTGATGGGCCGTCTGACCGTTGCAGAAATCGTTGACGTGGTAATTGAAGAAACCGAAGACGATTTACGCCGGATGGGGGGGCTGAGCGCCGAAGAGGATGTGTTTGCGCCAGTCAGTAAGGCGGTAAAAGCGCGCTGGGCGTGGCTTGCCATTAACCTCTGTACGGCGTTTATTGCCTCACGCGTGATTGATGGCTTTGAGCACACCATTTCGCAGCTGGTGGCACTGGCCTCGCTTATGCCGATTGTTGCGGGTATTGGCGGCAATACCGGCAACCAGACTATCACCATGATTGTGCGCTCGCTGGCGTTGCAGCATATCCAGCCGGGGAATTTCTCGTTTCTGGTTCTGCGCGAGATGGGCGTGGCGTTAATAAATGGCCTCGTCTGGGGCGGGATAATGGGCGGCGTGACCTGGCTTTTGTATCACGACCTGGCGCTTGGTGCGGTGATGACGCTTGCCATGATCCTGAACCTGCTGGTGGCCGCGATTATGGGCGTGATTATCCCGATGACCATGTCGCGCCTGGGACGTGACCCGGCAGTGGGCTCCAGTGTGATGATTACCGCCATTACCGATACCGGTGGCTTCTTCATCTTCCTTGGGCTTGCCACTATCTTCCTGATGTAAAAAAAGCGGCCTGCGGGCCGCTTTTTTGACTCAAAACAGGCCGCTGAGCTTCTGATGGAGCGCGCGGCTTCTTACGTCCAGCCCCACAATTTCCACCTTGCTGTGATAGCGCTGATAGCGCGTTTCAATCGCATCCAGCGCGGCTACGCTGGAGGCATCCCACACCGGCGCATGGGTTAAATCGATTATCACGCGCTGCGGGTCGTTAGCATAATCAAAGTGCTCAAACAGATCGTTGCTGCTGGCAAAAAACAGCGGGCCACGCACGGTGTAGCGCACCGACTGAGCATCCGCTGTCAGTTCGCGCTCGGCGTGAATCACATGGGCAACCCGGCGGGCAAACAACATAATGGCAAAGACCACGCCGCCACCGACGCCGACGGCAAGGTTGCCGGTCCAGACGGTGGCGATAACCGTAACTGCCATCAGGAGCGTTTCGGATACCGGTAACCGTTTCAACGTTGCCGGGCGCAGGCTGTGCCAGTCCAGCGTTTTAAGCGCCACAATCATCATAATGGCCGCCAGAACCACCATCGGGATCCTTGCCATCAGCTCGCTTAACCCGGTGACCAGAAGCAGCAGCACCAGCGCAGCGGCGACCGTTGATATGCGGCTGCGCGCCTTACCGAGTTCAACATTCACTATCGTCTGGCCAATCATCGCGCAACCGGCAATGCCGCCATAAAAACCGGCGAGGATATTGCCCACGCCCAGCCCCCAGCTCTCGCGGCGCTTACTTGAGGGCGTGTCGGTAATGTCATCCACCAGTTTGGCTGTCAGCAGCGACTCCATCAACCCAACCAGCGCAACGCTTAGCGCACACGGCCAGACAATGTTCAGCGTTTCAAGGTTGAGCGGCACCCGCAGTTCGGTCAAGCCCGGCAGACCCGGTGCCATTGGCCCTGCATTCCCGACATTGGGGACCGCCAGCCCAAAGCCTATCGCCAGCGCCGTGACGACCACAATCGCCAGCAGCGGTGACGGCACGCTTTTCAGCACATACGGCAGTAGCAGCACAATGGCGAGCGCCAGTGCGAACAGCATCCACACCGTCTGGCTCTGGCCCCAGATGTGCGGCATCTGGGCCAGGAAAATCAGAATGCCGAGGGCGTTCACAAACCCGGTCATGACCGAGCGCGGGATGTAGCGCATCATGCGCGCAAGGCCGAGCAGACCAAAAGCAATCTGAAATAGCCCGGCAAGCACCACCGCAGGCAGGATATAGCCCACGCCGTGCTGGTGTACCATCGGGCCAATAACCAGCGCCACAGAGCCTGCGGCGGCAGTCACCATCGCCGGACGCCCGCCGAGCAACGAGAGTGTCAGACACAATACCACCGAGGCAATCAGGCTGACCTTTGGGTCAACGCCCGCGATAACCGAAAAAGAGATAACTTCGGGGATCAGCGCCAGTGCGGTGATGACACCGGCCAGGCATTCGCGCGTCAGCAGTCGTGGTGAGCGCAGCACGTTGAGCGTGTGCGATGTTGTGATGTTTTGCGACATAGTGATTTGCAGGTTTTATTGTTGTGGGGCGAGGTCAACATGTGATGCCGATCACGCGGGAGTGCGCATGGTACAGGGCCGCACGGGTAAGTGCTACTGGCTACGGGTGATAAATGTGCGGGCTGGTAGAGGGAGATAGAGCGGCGTAACGACAGAAAACAACAGCCAATTGAACGGCATTTCTATCAGGTTTTTCATGAACCCACTGGCTGACGCCCTGTGCGGTGGCAGAAGAGCATCGGTTAAACCCTGGTGTTCATTTTCTCTGCTGGTATTTGACAAACCGCCTTTCAATTTAGCATTATCTAAATTTAGGTAATGCTAAAGTTTGCAGATATGACCAGTCTGAACATATTACAGGCCCAGGCCGATAAAGCAGCCGCACTGTTAAAAACGCTGAGCCATCCCCAGCGTCTGATGATTCTGTGCATGCTCATTGATAGTCCGGGAACAGAAGCAGGAGAACTGAGCAGGCTAAGTGGACTTAGTGCCTCAGCAGCCTCCCAGCATCTGGCCCGGATGAAATCTGAAGGCCTCATTGAAGGGGTACGCCAGGCCAAATACGTCCGTTATTCCATCAAGGATGACGCTATCTTTGCCGTAGTGCAGACGTTGAAGAATATTTATTGCCCAGGAGAATAATATGGCGACCATTTTTGTGACACCGGCTGAGGCCAAAGCGCTTTACGAGCGCGATGCCGTGCTGGTCGATATCAGAGGACGAGATGAGTGGCGTCGGGAACACATTGCCGGTGCGTATTCTCTGGCGCCTGAACAGATCCACGCAGGGTGTTTTAGTGACAAGACATTGAGTCAAACTGATACGGTTATTTTCCATTGCCAAAGTGGTATGCGCACAGATAACGCCGCTGAGCAATTGAGTGCGTCGGTTTACCCGGCAAAGGCGCTTATCATGCAGGGCGGGCTGAACGCCTGGAAAGGCGCGGGTTATCCCGTCAAGATTGACCACCGACAGCCGCTGCCCCTGATGCGTCAGGTGCAAATTATTGCAGGTGGGCTGGCGCTGGGAGGAACGCTCGCCGGGACGCTACTGGCACCTGCGTTTTATATTGTGCCCGGCGTTGTTGGCGCGGGGTTGATGTTCGCTGGCGTGACGGGCTGGTGCGGGATGGCAAAATTACTGGCGCTCATGCCGTGGAATAAATAAGTGGGCGCAGGCCCGACGTCATACTGGCAAAGCCGTTTCAGTTGCAGGCGCGTGCTCGAAAAGAGTGGCGTGATTCATCGCTCGCGGTGTGAATGGCAACGCTGGCGAGCTGATACGGCGAGTAGCAGCCCATAAAGGCTGACTACCAGAGAAAAGCGGGTGTTGTAGGTTTGCCGGTATGCCGTTCCCTGCCCGAGGTTATTGTTAATCGTTATGCATTATTATGGCTGCTGCTGACGGGTTTAGAGGTTAATTTATTAGTATTTTTTATTAGTTGATTTTATTAATCATTGCGACTGCAAGGTAAATGAGAGGCAGCTCACTTTCTGACTGATTTATAAACAATAATCTTAAATCTTTCTTATTGAAAAGACAGGCTCATATCCTGGGCAGCCCTGTTTTTAACCCCGCCAGCTCGGGGTTCATTATTTTACAGGCGGTCTGGACACCTGATATACAAGGAGTGTTGTTATGTTAGTCATAAAATTTAGTGGTCAAATCATCTCTCCGGCGCTGGGAATTGACGATCTGCCTCCACTTATTATCGACCCAAAACCCCGTTCAGCGATGGCCGCTAGTGCTAGTACAAGTACAAGTACAAGTACAAGTACAAGCATAAGCGAGCCAGCCGATATGACACTGGCGTTACCAATTATCATTGCTAATAACTTTCAGGGGAAGGAGAGTTCTGCTGGAATGACTCCCTTTACGCTGGAATTAACGCCGCCGGGTGCCAATGCAGTGCAGATAACGTTCACGGGAACGCGCTCAGTTTCAGTGCCGGACGTGCTGGCAACGCAGAATGACGGTGTGGGTATTGAATTGCGTGACATGTTCTTGCGCCGCGTCAGCCCTGGCAACCCGGTTTACTATCCGGTTGAGCCGTCCGGCTCCCGGTTGCAATTCACCGCAGGCTATATTCAAACCACAGAGGGCGAGGTGGCAAGCTCAGATATATCGGCAACAGTGCACGTTGAAATGAAATACCTGAAATTTATCGAGTAGAACGGTTACTGGCGGGGATAACCGCAAAGAAGTGGTTATCTCTGTTTTTGGGCGCAGTCAAAGAGATCGCCAGAAAGACTGAGCGGCTATCCTGGCCGTGCGCAAATATGGTGAATGCCCGGCGTTAGCAGGCTGACAGGCATCGCAAGGAGGAGCGCGACTGGCGTGGTTCTCTGAGGCTGCCCGGCCACATTTCAGGCGTAAAAAAACCAACCTTCAAGGTTGGTTTTTTTTAATTTGGTCGGTACGAGAGAATGTGAATTGCTGTTTTAATATATTGTTTTTAATGTGATTTATTGATTGTTGATTGCTTTTGTATAGCTAAATGTATAGCTAAAAAGAAAAGTCACTTCTGCTTTGGTTGATTTTATCCTTTCGCCGCTGGGTGGCCTATCTTGTGGGTAAGTGTCTCATCGAAGTGAACTAACCATATTTAGTAGCGAAGATTACCGTTGCATTAATCATGGTTGCGGTTAATATTTCACCAAAATAGTTTGTGGATGAGAAGATTAGCGCATGGATACGCAATACATTGATGAAATTCTCTCTGTTGTTCAGACCTGTTATGGTCACCCCAATACCTTTCGTTTTCCCCCCAGTGGCACATTCACCAGTAGATAACTGTACTTCACAGGAGAGGTAGCCTGATGAGTGCTATGGGTTTCTATCTCCGGGTGGGGGATGCGACAAGCTGCGGCGGTAAAATACTCACGGGTGACACATCGTTTAGCTGGTATGGCGTGGACGCCGCCATTGAAGGCAGTGCTGTTTCATGTGGCAAACATCCCGGCATTTTCCAGATAATCGGCGGAACATCCGACTGCTTTATTGAGGGTATCAGGATGGCCGGAACGGTTGAAAGCATCAGTTCCTGCCCGTGCCGTGCACGTTTTATTCACTCCATACCGGATTGTTACGTAGTGGAAGACACGCCGCAGGAGAAAGCGCAAAAGGCGAGTTTACTGGCTGCGGCTGCCCTTGCTGCCAGGCAAAAAGAAGAAGCAGAAGAACGGGAGCGCAACCGGGTATTTGCGAAGTCCTGCCTGCGTGGTGACGGTTGTAACGATGCGGGGGATGCGCCGGAACCACACACCAACTTCCCCGCAATGGCATTTTTCCAGGCCATACCTGCTGAAGACCCGGCAACCGATGACGATGTGCCGCAACGCGCACAGAGCGCGAAGAAAAAGCAGCCAGCCGAAGACATCCCAAAGCCAAAGAAACGCAGCGCACTGTACAAGTGGTGGTTTGGCAACGCAGAAGAGCGGGATTATCAGGTTGCGGCGGCTGCCGCAGCCAGCGCAGCGCGGGCACAGACGGCTACCCAGGGCGCGAATATTCTTCGCCTGATTTCAGGAACACTCACAACCGGAGGAACCTGGGCGGTGAGAATAGCCGCAGCCGGTCCGGGTGCTCCGTTGACCGCATTTTTTGTGGGCATGATGCCTGGCAAGCTTAATGACGGTGAGCAGGATTTCATTGACCGGATGCGTGCCGAGCAAATGAAGGAAGCTCCTACCCGTGTTCGCTACACTTGGGAGACAGATGAGTATGGCGACCTGACGCCTCACGGCTGGCACACGCCACCGGGAAAAGATAAGGTCCGGGTGCGCAAGATGGAGTGGGATGACTTCCGCCAGGCTTACACCTTCACCACGGAAGAAGACGAACCGATAACCATTATCTGGACGCCGGACAATTCAGGGGTAAACGTTCCGTCTAACACCGGAAATCAGTCACCGCCGAACATTCCTCTCACGATAATAGTTGACCCATTGCCGGACGATACCCGGATTGATGCGACCACCAGCCCGGCACCGGAAGAGAAGACGTTTGCAGATTACATTCTGATTTTGCCGCTGCCTGATATTCCACCGATTTATGTGTACCTGAATGAAAACAAGACTTCATTTGCTCATGGTCATAAACACCACGCACCTAAGAACAAATCTTGGAAAGAAATAATAGAAAGTACTAAGTCAGGTCCAGCTAAATTCAAACCTCAAACAGATATTTCAGCTATCGATCACGATGTCTGGAAGAATGGTGTTAACTCAACAAAAAAAACCGACTGGAAGCTAAAAGAATTTGACGAAATTATTAGCGCTCACGGAGGGAAAGAAACAAGATGGGTTGTAACCAAAGAATCCCAGGGGACTATACATTCCCATCCAATCTCTGAAACAGATGCGAGGAAGTTACTAAAATGAAAAGCAGTTATGAGATCTTAGGATTTACTTTCCTCATTGAGGAGCAAAAAATATACAACACACTAAATGAGATAGATTTTTCATCCACCCCAAAGGACCAAGAGTTTAATCTTGATGAAGATCTTCTACAATTTAATTTAGATAATGAAACAACTATTGATGTCGGCTGGTATCCATCTTTTGATGCTAATGGAAGGTTCGTTGTTCAACGGATAAAAAACTCTGACTGGGATAACCCAGAGAAATACCTTGAGATCAAATGGGATAAACCCCTACTTTTGGAAGCAATAAAATCTGTTATGAATTAGTTAGATGACAAGGCAGAAACACCAATAATGAATACAAACCATCTTTGCCCCTGTTGCAAGACTTTCGAATTTTCTGAAGAAGGCAGTTATGAGATCTGCCCAGTTTGTAATTGGGAGGATGATCCTGTACAGCAAAAAAAACCTGATACCTCTCGTGGGGCCAATAAAATGACACTCTGTGAAGCAAAAAAAGCATATGCAGAAGGTAAGAAAGTAAATTAGGAATGTTAGACAGAACTTTCAAAGAACCCTGATTTAAAAGAGCCCTACAGAGAAAACAGGCATCGGACTGGATCTATCAAACCTGATGCCTGATTAATCCCTATAGCGGATATTAGGTTTTCTATGCAAAAAGAAGAGAAATTTAACCCGATAACCCAGCAATTACGGGCCATCCTTCAAATCTTCCCTTCCATTTTTTGCCCCTGGATTCTTGCCCCTTAAACCTTATCCTTTCTGTACAATCTGCAATGCTGATTTTTGCCCCTAAAAACCCTGGCATTTCTTAGCATCCCGGACTGGTCAGTTTCTCCATAAACCCAGACCCTATAAGGGCTTGAGCGATGTTTCCAGTTTTTATTTTCGCCCTGCCAGAACACGATAAATTGAGATGTTTCAGAGTCGAAAAAGGCAGTCGGTGACGGAGGGTTTTAACCGGCCCACACTGCTGCTTTTTATCCACCTTCTGTCGCAGACTAAACCTGGCTCGTCACTTTTTCCGCATAATAAGCAGAAAGAGTGTTGTCTCAGTTGTCTTTGTTGTCTCACGGCCCTGTAAGCCTTGCCACGTCCGGGGTTTGCTGAGACAACATCACGATGATAGGGGGGATATTTGAAGCGAATTTGCGCCCGGCAGGCCTTTTTGAAGTCCTTAGCTGTGGGCGCTTGGTATTTTTGAAGTACTAAGCAGGTAACTTTGTTATGTGTTGTTCAATTGCTGGGCGAATCCAGTCTCTGATTGCCCTGTCACTTACCTCAACACCATTTCCATATTCATTTATTGCAGACTCTACAGCTCTGATAATCGCTGATTGATTGATCTTCCCACTGCGCTTAAAGCTATCGCTTGATTTACCTAATGCGGCAGATAAACCCGCAATAATCATCATGGTCGTACTTTTTCCATTAAAATCAATTTGTTGTGATTCATCTGGTTTATTATCATGTGAGAATAAATCTTCTGATAGTTCTTTAGCAGCACATGCCCAGGCATCTTCAGAAATAAACTCAGCATCAACCACATATGAATTCAAAGATAATTTATTTATATCGCCGATAAGTCTTTAGTCATAAGGAAGTTCGGAGTTCCACATGAAAACGCGCAATGGTTTTATTTCATTTAATTTTATGGCTTGAATAATTGTTTTTTGATAAATATCGGCTTCATACCAGCCAGAATGGTTCCCATTACGAGCGGCTTCTATGTCATCGCACTCGAATATACCTGCCATTACTAATGCCAGCCTTTCCACATTTACTATTCTGAGTCTTTTAATATGTCGTGGTATATCAATCATTACGTCACCTCGCGTCCTCTGTGGTGAAGGCCACGCCAACCCGTAGAGGTGTACGAGGTTTCGGGAGCTACCCTGGACGTGGCCTGTTCTGCTATTATCGGTTTACTTCTGTTTTATGCATGATAAGACGTTTTTAGCATGAATTCATCGTTTTACTGTATGAATATACAGTATCCTTGTCATATGACACGAATTCCTCGCATTCCTGTTGCCAGCGTTATACCTGTAGCAGCAGTTTCGACGAATTTACCCCACCAGCGCATGAGTACAATACGTTTTTCAAGATAATTGCTGCGGTTATACTCCCTACTAACTTCATTTGTATCAACGTGGGCGAGTGCGGCTTCAATTACGTCAGGCTCGAAACCCTCTTCATTCGCAGCAGTGCTGAAAATAGCGCGTAAACCATGAGATACCAATACACCTTGATAACCCATACGGCGCAGGGCTGCGTTAGCACTTTGGCTATTCATCGGTTTTTTGGGATCGCTAAAGCTGGGGAAAATGTATTCTCGATGAGCGCTGATAGGTTTCATTGCCTCCAGTACAGTCCGCGCCTGATTACTGAAAGGAATAATGTGGTCACGGCGCATCTTCATTCGTCCTGCGGATATTGTCCACGTGTTGGCCGTCATATCAATTTCATCCCAACGCGCTTCGGCTGCTTCGACTGGCCGGGTAACGGACAGAAGTTGCCACTCAATCAGTAAACGGGTTTGACGTTCTATACTGGCGATTGAAAGTGTGTGCATCAGTTCGGGCAATTGTTCTGGCCTTATAGTCGGCATATGCTTTTTTACCGGGGTAGGAAATGCCTTTCGGACGTTTACAGCAGTGTTTATTTCGATAAGGCCGCTGTTAGCGGCAAAATCCATCACTTCATTGATACGCTGTAGTACTCGTTTTAGCGTTTCGAGATTTCCTCGTGCCTTGATAGGCTCAAGGAGCAGGACGAATTTACGCGCTGTTAGCTTGTTGATTGGTGTGCTTCCGATATCCGGGAATACATATTTCTCCAGAGAGCGCCAAATATCCTTGATTGTATTCGCTGCGATATTTTGGCTTTTTTTCATCTCAAACCAGTCAGTCGCAACTTTCTGGAAGGTATTCCCCCGACGTAGTTCTTCAGCCTCTCGCTTTTGCAGCTGGTGGTGCTGTGGATCGATACCTTGTGTGATTAAGGTGCGGTACTCATCTCGCTTTTTCCGGGCTTCAGCTAGGGTGACTTTATCCAGAGAACCAAAGCTAACCAGAGCATGTTTTTTGTCGTGTGGCCGGTAATAAGAGAAACGCCATATTTTTGAACCGCTGGGTTTTATCAGAAGGTAAAGCCCGTTACCGTCGTATAACGGATACTCTTAAGATGCTGGCTTTGCCGCCCGGATCTCAGTATTGGTCAGTGGATTTGTTATGCGCGCCATAAGGTATACCGGGTTTAGCTATACAGGTTTTAGCTATAAGTGAGTCGTATAGCTAAAGGTATAGCCAAAGAATCCGTCTGTAAACGGTCAATACAGATATAGTGCGGGCATTAAAAAACCCGCAAACTCAGTGAGAATGCGGGTTCTTGTGGGGTTTCTGGCGGTAACTGATACATCCAGAATAATGATTTGGTCGGTACGAGAGGATTTGAACCTCCGACCCCTGACACCCCATGACAGTGCGCTACCAGGCTGCGCTACGTACCGATTTGTGGGAGCTAATACTACCGTTTTCCGGGCCGATTGCAAGGCCGGCCAGGATTAACTGATTCATAAATAATCAATCAGTTAGCAATGAAGCGTTTTTCATCGGTCAGCACCTGCAAAAGCAAGCCAAGCTGCGGGCGCTGATCTTTAATCTCATTGCCGTCTCGATCCCAGGTCTTGTAATTACCGTTGTTATCGAGCACCAGCGTTATCTCAGGCGTGGTGATAGCAAGCGTATTACTGTCAGCGCCAATGACCCAGCCACTGCGCCGACTGGCGGCGAACAGGTCTTCGCCCTGTGAATATTCGCTGGCAGGTGTGCGCACATGCAGCAGGCGCTGCATCAGCGTGCTCATTACGTCCTGGTGGTCGGTCAGTTTGCTGACCCGCTGCGCAGGCGTGCCTGGCCAGTGAATGACCAGCGGAACCTGGATGCGCGAGCGGTCCCAGCCGAAGCTACTGCGTTGCTTATCGAGCGGCACGCCGTGGCTACCGGTGATGATAACCACCGTATTTTCCAGCCTGCCGCTATTGCGCAGCGCCAGCAAAATACGCTCAATTTGCGCGTCTACACTTTGTGCACCGCGTTGGTAGCGGCGGGTAAAGTCGGCGTCGTTACCCGCATCCTGGGTGGCAATGCGGGTGCCATTAAGGGAAATCCAGGAGAACCAGCGGTTATCTTCGCCTGCGTATTTATCAAGCCAGTTTATCCACTGCCCGGTGGTTTGCGCATCGCTCTGGTTACGTGCTGGCGGCAGTGAGAAATCAGAAAGCAGCGCCTGGCGGTAAAGCGGGTTGCCAAAACCGTCTGAGGCGAACAGGCCGAGCTGGTAGCCTTGCTGGTTCAGTGCGGTAATCAGCGCCGCCGGCAGGCGAGAGGAGAGTACGCCGTCCATATAGGTCGGTGAGATACCGTAAAACAGCCCGAAGATGCCGTTATCGGCGCTGTTACCGGCGCTCATATGCTGGGTAAAATTGACGTTTGTGCTGGCGAACTGCGCCAGCGCTGGCATGGTTTGCTCCATGCGCGAATAATTCAGGCCATCGACCGTGACCAGCAGCACGTTGTAACCGCTGCCCATATCGCCATAACTCAAATCGCCCAACGGATACTGCACCGACAGCGCTTCCGGGCTGCCCTGTTCAACCAGCCGCCGCTGGTACTCCTGCCCATCCAGCAGGCCGTGCTTCTCAAGGAAGCGGCGTGCGGTCATGGGGTAGGAGAGAGGCAGGTTGGCGCGCTGCATGGTCACCGGGCGATAGAAGTTGGCATCAGCCCAGATGTACATCAGGTGGCTAGTGAAAAACGAGACGATAAACAGCACCACCAGCGGGCGGGCAAAGCGATTGCGGCGGCTCAGGCTGCGCAGCTTCTGCCAGCTCCAGGTGGCAAACAGCATTTCAATAAGGAAGATAACGGGCACGCTGATAAACATCAGTTGCCAGTCGCGCGCCATTTCACCACGGTCCGGGTTTATCACCAGCTCCCAGACAACCGGGTTCAGGTGCAGGTGAAAGCGGGTAAACACTTCGCTGTCGATAAGCAGCAGCGTCATGCCCGCGGTGGCGAGCGTTGCCGAGAGAAAGCGCATCAGGCGCTGCGACATGACGATAAACGTCAGGGGAAACAGCACCAGCAGATAGGCAGCAAACACCAGGAAGCTGAAGTGCCCCACAAGGCTTAGCCAGGAATAAATACGGCCCGTCAGCGTGGCGGGCCAGTCGGCGACAAACAGATAGCGGCTACCCAGCAGCATGGCCGCCAGGATATTGAACAGAGCAAACCAGTGTCCCCAGCTTATCATCCGGGAGACTTTTTCGCGGTAGCGCTGACGGTTAGTCACCATAGCTCGTTACTATTATTCCTTAGTGAGCGGGTTCATCGCCGACAGAGGCCAGCAGGGCATCGGCAAAAGAGCGTGCCAGCAGCTGGCGCTGCGGTGCAGAAACGTTGGCATTGAGTAAATGGGTGACCATGTTGCCCAGTACCATCAGAGAAAGATCGGTCGGTGCTTTGTGTTTTTCCAGCACTTCAACCAGCTCTGTTAGCAGGGCTTCAACGCGTTCGTCACTGTAGCGGGATGTTTGCGGCATAAAAAGCTATCACTTAGTTTCATGAAAGGGCGATATCTTACCGTAGCAGGCGCTGTTTTTCTGCATTTTTATCATTCCTGCTGCCGGGGAACGGGTGTCATACTGACCTGCTCAGGTCTGAATCATGACATGAAAAAAACGTATTGCCAGGGCTTAACGTGCCGTCAGGCGTCGTTTTACTCATCTCGGGCCGATTTTAACGGCGATGATTGGCCGCGGGACTTATGTATAATAGCGGGCAATCTAAAAGGAGAGTTTATCATGAGTCTGGATATCGACCAGATAGCCTTACATCAGTTAATCAAACGCGATGAGCAAACGCTGGAACTGGTGCTGCGCGACTCGCTGCTGCAGCCTGGTCCGGCGGTTGAAGATATGATGGCGGAACTGCACCGCGTCTACAGCGCCAAAAGCAAGGCCTATGGCCTGTTTAACGAAGAGAGCGAGCTTGCACAGGCGCTGCGCCTGTGTCGCAAAGGTGAAGAAGACTTCCTGGGCTTTAGCCGTGCCGCGACCGGCAGGTTGCGTGACGAACTGGCAAAGTATCCGTTTGCCGAAGGCGGCGTGGTGCTGTTTTGCCACTATCGCTATCTGGCAGTGGAGTATCTGTTGGTGGCTGTACTCAATAACCTGAGCAGCATGCGTGTCAACGAGCAGCTGGATATCAGCGCCATCCATTATCTGGACATCAACCACGCCGACATTGTGGCGCGTATCGATTTAACCGAATGGGAAACCAACCCGAGTTCCACCCGCTATCTGACGTTCCTGAAAGGTCGCGTTGGGCGCAAGGTGGCCGATTTCTTTATGGATTTTCTCGGTGCGAGCGAAGGGCTGGATACTAAAGCGCAGAACCGTGGCCTGTTGCAGGCGCTTGATGACTTCACGGCAGAGGCCCAGCTTGATAAGCATGAGCGCCAGAACGTGCGCCAGCAGGTCTACAGCTATTGCAGTGAGCAGTTGCAGGCAGGTGAAGAGATTGAACTGTCTTCGCTGTCCAAAGAGCTACCGAGCGTTGGTGAGCAAAGTTTCCATGAGTTCACGGCGGCACAGGGCTACGAGCTGGAAGAAAGCTTCCCGGCCGACAGAAGTACGCTACGCCAGCTGACAAAATATGCGGGCAGCGGCGGCGGCTTGACCATCAATTTTGATGCCATGCTACTTGGTGAGCGCATTTTCTGGGATCCGGCAACGGATACGCTGACCATTAAAGGTACACCGCCAAATCTGCGTGACCAGCTCCAGCGGCGTACCTCTGGCGGGAATCGTTAATCTCGCCAGGTTCAGACCGGGCGAGGTTTCGCCCATAAAAAAACGCCGCATATGCGGCGTTTTTTATTCGACGATGTTGCGATTACGCGCGAACGAAGTCGATGTGAGTCACTTTCGGCTTGAACGGGTGACGCTGTACAGCCTGGACTTTCACTTTTTCTTCTTTACCAGCAACGTTGATGGTCAGCACTTCAGCGTAGAAGGAATCTTCTTTCTGAACGTTGATGATCGCATCGTGCTCCAGCTCAATCGCAACCGGCTCAGCGTTGCCGCCGTAGATGATTGCCGGGAACTTGTTAGCTGCGCGCAGGCGGCGGCTCGCACCCTTACCCTGCTCTTTACGTACTTCTGCATTAAAAGTAAACATGGACTTCTCTCTTTATTAAACGGCCTGCAACAGGCGACCCAGCAGCAGGCAAAGATTCTGCTCTGCGGATGCAGAGCGGGCGGCATTATAGCCGTAACCCGCAGCAACGGCAACGGAAACTGCGGTGACGTCATGGATAACAGGGTAATAGGGGTGAGTAAGGGCAGAAGAGAGTGGCATGAAGGCGTAAATCTAAAAACCTGTGCGCGGCGCAAAATCCTGTTCAGCTCAGGAATAAATGGTGGGGGGAACAGACTGTTAGCGCATGAAGAAGGCAAGAGCGGGGCGGGCACTTGCCGTCAGTGTGTTGTAGACAATGCGCTTTGAATATCATCCTGAGAAATATCCCGATCAGACGCAATGTAAAATTCCTGATGATCGCCAGTCAGGGAGGGTATTCTGGCAATCATTATTTTCATTTCCAGCATTTCACCGTTGGGATAATGTGCCTGTACTGTAGTGGCATCATCCGAAACGATTTGTATGGTCGCAGGCGCGGCGTTAAAGAAAACCATAACTTTTTTCATCGTAATCTCATTGTCAATTAACGAACGGCCTGGAAGTTATCAGACGACGCGTATCCGTTTTATTAACAGGCGCGGTGTGCTGACGTAATATTCATACTGTTGTTATGTTGAAATACCATCTGACCGGCAACCATATTCGATTTGCAAAAAATGCACTTTGCACCGAAGGGATTGTTTTCAGAAATATCAAAAGCCGAAGTCCGGTATTGCGAACCGTGGCAGCGGGGGCATTTAAAATGCAGATTATTGTTATTTAGCATATTGTTACAGTGTGACCACATTAACGGCTGACGGGCCTTTCTGCCCGGCCTGGGTTGAAAACTCTACTCGCTGGCCTTCAGCCAGAGTACGAAAGCTATTGCTCTGAATGGCAGAGTAATGCACAAACACATCAGGGCTACCGTCCTGTGGTGCAATAAAGCCAAAGCCTTTGCTTTCGTTAAACCATTTTACTGTACCGATGATTTTATCAGACATATTTTTTTAAACCTTTTTAATTGTAATACATAATGTAAATAGTCTTACTGAGCGATCAATCTGTTGCGTGACGAAAGAAGAGGTGACTCAAAAGCGGGAGAATTAATGAAAAGACTCGACAGAGATGAGGACGACTTAATCAGATGCGTTTTATTGATGTTCTAATCAGACCTGAGCCAACAGTTACGCATATAAAAACAAGTAATGCAAGAGAAATTATTTTTCTTTGCACAGCGGTGTGTTTACTGAACGAAAGATTGAAAAAAATAACGCGAGCTATTCGGCAAATTAACCTGTACTCTGCCAGTGATTTTATAGAAATAAGGACTGCTTATGCAAAACAAAAAAAAGACACATCAAGGCCCGTTTCTGGTCGGTATGACCTGCCCAAAATGTACCCGTGTTTCTGAGCACAGCGCCAGCCGGGTGAATAAACAGAAAATGCTGCTTTGCCCATTCTGTAATACGTTTATCCCACCTAAAGCACCCACACCTTCTCACACATCATTGTCGTTGAAAAAATCACGTACCGCCTGAAAACACAGCGCAGTTCGGTTGTTGGTCATTGATTTTATGACTTATAACCTGCCGTATTGTGCCAGGTTTATCCTGTGCTGTGTTTGCCGCAGCGAAAGGGTTTAGCGCGATATCAGCCGCATCTCACGGCGTGTTGCTTTGCTGCTGTGGATATGCGGTTGCGGCCCAGTATTGAGCCACAACCGCATTCAGGCATTAGCCTTTCTGAATGCTGATTTGCCAGCGCGCATCGCCGGTTTGTTCAAAATCAACCACGCTATGGCCTTCCTCAACCGCCCAGCGCGGCAGGTTTTCGGTTGCCTGCGCACAATCGTATTCAATCACCATCACATCGCCTGAGTGTAAGGCGGCAATTTCTTTTTTGGCTTCCAGTAGCGGGAACGGGCAAAGCTTACCCGTTGTGTCGAGCTTAATCGTTTTCATCGTTTTTATATTCCTTTGAGTTTGACGCCGTGGTTGGGGCGAATAAGAGCGAAGTAATTGACCAGCCAACTGCCAAAGAGGATGCAGGGAATAAACAGCCAGGCCTGCCAGGAAAACCATGCGGTGTTGACCACGGTGTTGCCGAGCATGCAGCCACCGGCAAGCCCACTGCCGATGCCCATCAGTATCCCACCCGCCAGGCTTTTAGCCATTACCGTAAAGCCCGGAAAGCGAAAGCGCATTTCACGGCTGCCCCAGGCGGCAACGAAGGCGCCAGCAAAAATACCGATAAGCAGGTAGCCCGCCCAGCCAAAGAAGCCCGTTTTCCCTTCCGTTAACAGCGAAAAAAGCTGCGCGCTGGGGCCGCTGATGCCAAGGCCGCCGACGCGCCCGGATGCCAGACTGGACGGCCACGCCAGCAGCGCAATCACGCCAATCAGCACAGCGCTGATAAAAGGGTGCCAGCGTGCTTCAAACAGCCAGTGGGCAAGGCCCTGCCTACGTGGGCGCGGTTGGGGGACCGGCGGTGTTTTACGCCACAGATGACGCCAGGCAAGGAGAGCCGTGAGGATGGTTAGCGCGGTAACGGCAAGCCAGGGGGAGACATTGAAGGTATGCATCAGTGAGGCATCAGGTAACGATGGCGCATTCACAGGGGCAAAAAACGCTTTGCCGATGGGATTACGAATAAACCAGCTGGCAACCACGAAGCCTACGACGGCAATCATGCTGCCTGCCAGCCCTTCAGCGGCACGGTAATAGGCGCCGGTTGAGCAGGAGCCTGCGCAAGCCATGCCAATACCAAACGTAATACCGCCGACCAGGGTTGCCAGCCAGCGAAAATCGCCACCCGGTAGCTGCGCCCAGCCCAGAGAGATGAAGGCAAACAAACCGATACTTTGCACAGTGATAATGATGAGCATGGCAATGGACATACGTCCGTCGCGCAAAAGATAAAGATCGCGCAAACCTCCGGCCATACAGAAGCGTCCGCGCTGCATGATAAAACCAAGAAGGAAGCCCAAAAACAGACCTGTCATAAGGAAACTCCTTTTCATGGCGAAGCCATGACCCAATTGTAAGGCCACACGATTTGTGTGGCCTGGGCGGGATTCTACGCAATGATGCGTAAAAACATAATTGAAAAGAGCGGAAGTTTTGACATGGTCGGCAATCCAGGGCGTAACGTATTTACGTCGCGAGGAAGAGAAGCGAGTGGTTTAACACCGCACTGACGCCGGGGCGCGAATATCCCAGAGGTAAAACACTTTTTGCTGCAGACTGTGTTGCCTGCTGGTGCTCAATAATGATTGCCTGCGAAGCAGCGTGCCAGGCCCTGGGGAATTAATCGGCCTGAACGGGCATGGTATAGCGCACAAAGTCATCCACTTGACCGAGTTTGTCGTAGAGTTGGCGTGCCGTACGGTTGTGCGCGCGGGTCATCCAGTACACTTTGGCCCAGCCTTTCATTTCGCCTTGCTCGCGCAGCGCTTCAATCAGCGCCTTGCCGGCACCGTGGCCGCGAGCCCGCGCATCCACAAACAAATCTTCGAGATAGCAAATGGGGGCGGTGGTCCAGCTACCTTCATGCAGCACGCACAGCGCAAAGCCCACCACCGCGCCATTGTGCTCAGCAACATAGCAAATTAGCGGTGCGTCAGGTGCAAGAATACGCTGCCAGGTATGTGCGGTAATGGCCTCGTCGAGGTCGCATTCATAAAACGCGGTGTATCCCTGCCATAAGAGACGCCACGGCGCTTCATCGCCTGGCGCTGCCTCACGAATTACCACTGCCATGCTGTTTCCTTAAATGCACAAACGTTACGGTGTGATGCTACCGGTAAGCCCGCGCCATGCAAAGCGGCATGATACTTTTTTGCGAGCTGCCTTCAGCCGCGTAGCTCGTTGGCACGACGAAAACGGCCCTGATAGTCGAACACTTTTTCTCGCACCTGCCACCATGCGCCCTTTTTACGCGCAACCACAAAGTCCGGGTGGCGCAGCGCCTGCTGCTGGGCCATGACGTCATCGAGCGTTATCCAGCGCAGCGGTACGCCTGGCGCACGGCTATGCGGGCGGATAAACAACTGTTCAAACGCGGTGCGCTGGGCGGGCGTGTGTACGCGAAAGCGCTCGCTGACATCCGCGCCATCTTCATCGTAATAGGTCACCTTCAGCCACGGGCCTTTTTCATCACTGCCGTGGGCAAGCGCCATGCCGCTACAGCGCAGCACCAGTGCATCTTTAAGCTTGAGTGCGGCTTTGAGCATATCGTCCGGGTCAACCAACACCTGGTCGCACTGGTGGCAGCGGCGGGCGGCAATGTCATTTTCTGCATTGCAGTTGGGGCAGTTTTTAAAGCGAAAGCGGTAATCGCACTGCTCGCGAAGGCCGTCGTCGTCTTCAAACCAGCCCTGGCAGCGGCGGCCATAGTGCTCAATGATGGTGCCATCTTCGGTAGTCTTGCCCCAGAAGGTGTTGGCAAACCCGCAAGAGGGGCAAAACACCTGTACCGGCACGTTACCCTGAGCGCGGCGCGGGCTGCCGACTTCTGGCGTGTAAATATCGTGTGGGTTACCGGCATAGTCGAGAATCAGGCAGTCTTTTTTGTCAGGCGCGAGCCGCAGCCCGCGGCCAATGATTTGCTGATACAGGCTCACGGATTGCGTTGGGCGCAGGATGGCGATTAAATCCACATGTGGCGCATCAAAGCCGGTGGTCAGTACCGATACGTTGACCAGAAAACGATAGCGCTGCTGTTTGAACGCCTCAATCAGGGCATCGCGCTCAGTAGCAGGCGTTTCGCCGGTAATCAGTGCGGCCTCGCCCGCAGGCAATAACCCGGTTATTTCGCGGGCGTGCTCCACGGTGGCGGCAAAGATCATCGCGCCGCGCCGCTCGGCGGCAAATTCAACAATCTGGCTGATGATATGCGGCGTAATGCGCTGTTGCTGTTTAAGCTCGCGGTTCAGTTCTGTCTCACTGAACAGCCCATTTTCTCGCGCCTGTAACCGGCTGAAGTCGTACTGTACCACCGGCATATCCAGTCGCTGCGGCGGCGTTAGCCAGTGATTTTTTATCATGTAGCGCAGCGGCAGTTCATAAATGCAGTCGCGAAACAGGGCGTTTTCGTCGCCGCGCACCATGCCGTGGTAGTGAAACTGATAAATCCAGCCTTTGCCGAGGCGATAGGGCGTGGCGGTCAGCCCCAACAGGCGCAGCTGCGGGTTGCTGCGTTTGAGGTGCGTCAGAATCTGTTGATACTGGCTGTCGTCGTCATCGCTGATGCGGTGGCATTCGTCAATTATCAGCAGTGAGAAAGCCTCGCTGAAGTGCTCAGGATTGCGTGCTACCGACTGCACGCTGCCAAACACCACCTTGCCGTGGCTTTCTTTACGCTGTAGCCCGGCGGCGTAAATATCGGCCTCCAGCCCCAGCGCGCAATATTTGGCGTGGTTTTGTGCCACCAGTTCTTTTACGTGCGCTAACACCAGAACCCGCCCGCGGGCCAGGCGCGCCAGTTCGGCAATCACAATGCTTTTTCCGGCACCCGTCGGCAGCACAATAACGGCAGGTTCCTGACGTTTGCGAAAATAGCTCAGTGTGGCTTCAACGGCTTCTTTCTGGTAGGGACGTAGACTAAACGACATGGCGAACAACGGGCGGTGAGAACATGGCGCCATTATGGCATGAATTAAGGGCTTTTGCCCCTTACGCCGGGCCGCTATACTTAGGCGTGTTACCTCCATTTCTCATGCTGGCTACGGTCAGCACATCAGCAACAGACAGGCATAACCATTCATGCGACTTGATAAGTTTATCGCCCGGCAGCTTGGCATTAGTCGTGCCATTGCAGGCCGGGAAATCCGCGCCCGCCGCGTTACCGTTGACGGCGAAATCGTGCGCGACAGCGCGTTTAAGCTTTTGGCCGAGCACGATGTTGCCTTTGACGGCAACCTACTAGAGCAGCAGGATGGCCCGCGTTATTTCATGCTTAACAAGCCGCAGGGCTATGTGTGCTCAACCGACGACCCGGATCATCCCACCGTGCTCTATTTTCTTGAAGAGGCCGCCGCGCACGAGTTGCATGCCGCAGGCCGCCTGGATATTGATACCACCGGGCTGGTGTTGATGACCGACGACGGCCAGTGGTCGCACCGCATTACCTCGCCGCGCCACCACTGCGAAAAAACCTATCGCGTTGGGCTGGAATCACCGGTTTCGCCGCAAACGGCTGACCTGTTTGCCAAAGGCGTGCAGCTTAACAATGAAAAAGATCTCACGCTGCCTGCAACGCTTGAGGTGATTACGCCAACTGACGTGCGTCTGACCATCAGCGAAGGGCGTTACCATCAGGTCAAACGCATGTTCGCCGCCGTGGGCAACCACGTTGTGACGCTGCATCGCGAGCGAATTGGCGCTATTGTGCTGGACGAGACGCTGGAGCCTGGTGAATATCGTCCACTTACCGAAGAAGAGATTGCCAGCGTGGGTGTACCGCTGCGCTAACCGGGAGGTTATGTGACCAACAAAGGCAACTCCCCGACAGGCGTTATCTTTATTCTTGCTTTGCTGGCCATGCTGATGCCGCTGTCTATCGACATGTATCTGCCCGCGCTGCCGGTTATTGCTCAGGAGTTCGCCGTGCCTGCGGGCAGCGCGCAAATGACGCTCAGTACCTACATACTGGGTTTTGCGCTCGGGCAGATGTTCTACGGGCCGCTTGCCGATAGCCTCGGGCGCAAGCCGGTTATCCTGGGCGGCACGCTGGTGTTTATGCTGGCGGCAATGGCCTGCGCGCTTTCTGACACCATCGGCATGCTGATAGCCATGCGCTTTCTGCACGGTCTGGCGGCCGCGGCGGCGAGTGTGGTGATCAACGCCCTGATGCGCGATATGTTCTCAAAAGATGAGTTCTCGCGCATGATGTCGTACATGATGCTGATTACCACCATAGCACCGCTGCTGGCACCGATTGTCGGTGGTGCGGTGATGGTGTGGCTGAGCTGGCATGCTATTTTCTGGATTCTGGCGGCAGTGGCATTTATCGCCGCGCTGATGATAGCGTTTCTTATCAAAGAGACGCTGGCGGTAGAGCGCCGCCAGCCGCTGCATCTGCGAACCACGCTGCGTAACTTTGCGTCGCTGTTTCGCCACAAGCGCGTGCTGAGCTATATGCTGGCAAGCGGTTTTAGCTTTGCGGGCATGTTCTCGTTTTTGAGTGCCGGACCGTTTGTCTACATCGAGCTTAATCACGTACCGGCGCAGCAGTTTGGCTATTACTTTGCGCTCAATATCGCCTTTTTGTTTGTGATGACAATGATTAACGGGCGTTTCGTGCGCCGTGTTGGGGCGTTAAAGATGTTCCGCATTGGGCTGATTTTGCAGTTCGTGATGGGACTATGGCTGGTGCTGAGTACCGCGCTGGGACTGGGTTTCTGGTCGATGGTGCTGGGTGTGGCGGCGTTTATCGGCTGTGTGTCGATGGTGGCGTCTAACGCCATGGCGGTCATTCTGGATGAATTTCCGCATATGGCGGGTACAGCCTCGTCGCTGGCTGGCACGCTGCGTTTTGGCATTGGCGCTATCTGTGCGGCACTGTTGTCGATGATGACACTGAACACCGCCTGGCCAATGGTGGGCGCGATTGCGCTGTGCGCAACCTGTTCTCTTGTTTTCTGTTTGTACGCCGGTCGCCCGCGCCGCGCACGCTGACACCTTGCCAGGCCAACGCATTCGGGTGAGCCTGGCAAGGTTTTATTTCCCGCACGGTTTTGACTGCCCACGAGCGTAATCCCTTGTGCCAGGCTAACGCTGCCTGAAACCGCCTCAAACAAATCACCTCGCGTCTGAAGACCGGCATCCTTCCTGTGAACCATGCACCTGTCAGCGTGTTTTCACTTTCTTTGCGAAAACGCGCATTTTCTCTGATTTGTTTTAATTGTGTAAAAATTAAGATAAGAAAATTGGTGTTTTAATGGCGAAAAAAGTTGAGTTGGATCCCATAAAAAGGTAATTTCACGCCTGACAGCATGATTGGTTAAGCAACCAGACCTTTCATTCGAAACTTTATACACATAGCGCAGTGGATTTGCGCGAAAGGTTATCGGTATCACACTTACATAACAACATAATGCTAACCTTGTAATAAAGGATTGTTTACTTTGAATACGCTTGGGGACACTTTTGTGAACACATTACAGCTTTCGATTGTGCATCGTTTGCCGCAGGGCTATCGACGCACAGCGCAAGAGTCAGGTTTCAGTGTTGAACCGATTCCGCCAGGCGTGCAGGGCGGGGATAACAGCCTGGTTGGGCTGAAACTGCTGAGCCCGGCCGGTGACAGCGCCTGGTCAACCATTCTTAATCTACGTCAGGCGCTGAGCGATATTGATGTGGAAAGTGCGGTGCTGGAGTGCGAGGGCGGTCCGTGCCTGTTTGTTGGACGACAGGATGAATGCACCGCCACCTGCCACCTTAAAAATTTCGGCGTTGCCATTGCCGAAACATTTTCCGTCGAAGAACCATTCTGATACTACGCCAGCGTCAGCAGCTGGCGCGTGTAGTCTGACTCCGGGTGGGCAAAAACCTGGCGGCATAATCCCTGTTCCACCACTTCTCCCTGCCGCAGCACCACGACCTGGTGGCACAGCGAGCGCACCACCTGCAAATCGTGGCTGATGAACACGTAGGCCAGGCGGTGTTTTTCCTGCAATGACTTCAACAGCCCGAGTATTTGCGCCTGTACCGAACGGTCCAGCGATGACGTGGGTTCATCGAGCACGATCAGTTCCGGTTGCAGAATCAGCGCTCTGGCAATCGCAATGCGCTGGCGCTGACCGCCGGAAAATTCAGACGGGTAACGGTGGCGCGTCTCGCCGTCCAGCCCCACCTCCTGCATCGCGGCAATAACCTTTGCTTCGCGCTCGGCGGCGCTCAGTGCCGGGTGATGAACCCGCAGTCCTTCCTCAATAATCTGCAACACACTCAGGCGTGGATTGAGCGACGAGTTTGGGTCCTGAAACACCACCTGAATGCGCCGGCGTAGCGGCAGCATCTGGCGGTGGTTCCAGCCATGCAGCGGTTGGCCGTCAAAAACAATGCTGCCGCTGGAATGGATAAGCCGCAGCAGCGCAAGACCGGTGGTGCTTTTTCCTGAGCCGGATTCGCCCACCAGCCCCAGACTTTCTCCTGCGCGCAGTGAGAAGCTTAAGCCCTTTACGCCAAAATGATGGCCCACGGTGCGCCGGAGCACGCCACGGCGAATGGGGAATGCCACCTGCAAGTTTTCTACCTGCAACAGCGGCGGCTGGCTTTCGTCGAGTGGAATTGGATCGCCGCTCGGCTCAGAGTCCAGCAGCAGGCGCGTGTACGCGTGCTGTGGCGCGCTGAAAAGTTGCTGGTTATTGTTACGCTCTACGCACTGCCCGCGACGCATCACGGCGACTTCGTCGGCCAGACGGCGCACAATGTTCAGGTTATGGGTAATAAACAGCATCCCCATATTCAGCTCACGCTGAAGCTCTTTAAGCAATTGCAGAATTTGCGCCTGTACGCTGACGTCCAGCGCGGTCGTTGGCTCATCGGCAATCAGCAGCTCCGGGCGCGTGAGCAGTGCCATGGCTATCATCACACGCTGGCGCTCGCCGCCGGAAAGCTGGTGCGGGAAATCATTGAGTCGTTGTCCGGGATTGCGGATACCCACGCGCGCCAGGTTTTCGATAATCTCTGCCCGCGCCGCTTCTTTGCGCATGCCGCGATGCAGTGACAGTACCTCGTAAAGCTGTTTTTCAACGGTGTGCAGCGGATTGAGTGACACCATTGGCTCCTGGAAAATCATGGCGATGCGGTTGCCGCGGATCCCCCGCAGCTCCTGCTCTGGCGCATGCAGCAGCGGTGTGCCGTGAAAATAAATCTCACCTTCAGGGTAGCTTGCGGGTGGGGTTGGCAGCAGGCGCAGGATGGAAAGTGCGGTCACGCTTTTACCAGAACCGGACTCACCGACCAGCGCCAGGGTTTGTCCGGCCTCCACCTGGAGCGACAGATCGTTAACCACGCGAGTTTGCTGCTCGCCGTGGCCAAAGGCGATGGCGAGCCGGTCAATGTGCAGCAGCGGTGCGGACATAGTCAGTGAGCCTTATGCGGGTCGAAGGCGTCGCGGACGGCTTCGAAGATAAAAATCAGCAGCGACAGCAGCAGCGCCAGCGAGACGAAGGCGGTAATGCCCAGCCACGGTGCCTGTAAGTTGTTTTTGCCCTGTAACAACAGCTCACCCAGCGACGGCGCGCCAAGCGGCAGACCAAAACCGAGAAAATCCAGTGAGGCCAGCGTGGTTATTGAGCCGCAAAGAATAAACGGCAGGAAGGTGAGGGTAGCGACCATGGCGTTAGGCAACATATGGCGCAGGATAATGGCGCCGTCGCCCACGCCCATCGCCCTTGCTGCGCGAATGTAGTCAAAGTTTCGCGTACGCAGAAATTCGGCGCGTACCACGCCGACCAGCCCCATCCAGCCAAATAGCGTGGTAATACCCAGCAGCCACCAGAAGTTAGGTTGCACCACGCTTGAAAGCAGGATAATCAAAAACAATGTCGGCATACCGGCCCACACTTCAATAAAACGCTGTCCCCACAGATCGACGCGCCCGCCGTAATAACCCTGTACCGCACCGGCAAGAATACCGATAACGCTGGTACACAGTGTCAGCATCAGACCAAATAAAATGGAGATACGAGTACCGTAGAGAATGCGCGCCAGCACGTCGCCACCGTTGGCATCTGTGCCCAGCCAGTTACTTGACGATGGCGGTGAGGGAAATGGCTCTGTAGTGGCATAGTTGATGCTGGTGGCACCAAAGCGCACCGGCGCCCACAGCGCCCAGCCGCGCTCTTCAACCTGCTGGCGCAACCACGGGTCCTGCCAGTCGGCGCGGGTGGGCAGTGGGCCGCCAAAATCGCTTTCGCTGTATTCCACCACCGCCGGGAAGTAAAAGCTGCCGTCAAAGCGCACCAGCAGCGGTCGGTCATTGGCGATAAGCTCTGAAAACAGGCTGAGTACGAAAATAATCGCGAACATCCACAGCGACCAGTAGCCGCGTTTGTTCTGGCGAAAGCGCGCCCAGCGCGCCTGGTTAACCGGGTTTAAGCGGCTCATGAGCGCCCCTCAAAGTCGATGCGCGGGTCGACCAGTGTATAGGTGATATCGCTTAGGATATTCAGCAGCAGGCCAATCAGCGTGAAGATATAAAGCGTGCCGAACATCACTGGGTAGTCGCGTGACACCGTGGCCTCGTAGCCGAGTAGCCCCAGGCCGTTTAGCGAGAACATCACCTCAATGAGTAACGAGCCGGTGAAAAACATGCTGATAAACGCCGCGGGGAAACCGGCAATCACCAGCAGCATGGCGTTACGAAAGATATGTCGCCAGAGAATTTGCTTCTCATCAAGCCCTTTAGCTCGGGCGGTGACCACGTACTGTTTGCGGATCTCATCCAGGAAGGCGTTTTTGGTGAGCATGGTGAGTGAGGCAAAACCGCCAATAACAGTCGCCAGCACCGGCAGCGTGATGTGCCACAGGTAGTCGGTGATTTTCTGATACCAGGGCAGGGCATCAAAATTGGCACTCACCAGACCGCGCAGCGGGAACCAGTCAAGCCAGGTGCCACCGGCAAAGAACACAATCAACATAATGGCAAACAAGAACGATGGCACCGCGTAGCCAACGATAATCAGCGCGCTGCTCCAGATATCGAACCGGCTGCCGTTGCTCACCGCCTTGCGGATGCCAAGCGGAATCGACACCAGGTAAATAATGAGGGTGCTCCATAGCCCAAGCGTGATGGAAACCGGCAGACTTTCTTTAATCAGCTGGATGACGGAGGCGCTGCGAAACAGGCTGTTGCCAAAGTCAAAGCGTGCGTAGTCCCAGAGCATGTTGAAATAGCGCTCGTGCAGCGGCTTATCAAAGCCGTAGCGCTGGGTGATTTCAGCAATAATCTCCGGGTCCAGCCCGCGCGCGCCGCGGTATTGGTTTTCACCAGGGTTGGCAATGCCAGTTTTGGCATGGGAGGCCGCACCGCCGGCGTCTGCGCTGACGCCAGGCATGCCGGGACTGTTGCCAAACTGGATAGCGGCAATGGCCTGGTCAACCGGGCCACCGGGCGCAATTTGCACAATAAAAAAGTTTAGTGTGATGATGGCCCACAGGGTGGGAATAATCAGCAGTAACCTGCGTATCAGATAAGCGCCCATACCGTTCCTTAGCGCCGCTCGGCCGGTAACGTACCGGCTTTATCAGCGTCATACCACCAGTTGTCAAAGCCCAGCGAATACAGTGGGCGCGTTTGCGGGTGGGAGAATTTGTTCCAGTACGCCATCCGGTCGCGGGCCATGTACCACATCGGCAGCATGTAGTTGTTCCAGGTCAGCACGCGGTCCAGCGCCCGGCCTAACGGCAGCAGCGCGTTCTTGTCGCCCTGGTGCTTCACAATCTGGTCAAGTAAGGCGTCCACCACCGGGTCCTGCACGCCTGGCCCGTTCCAGGTGGAGTCAACGTATTGTGAGGCCCAGAGGATTTGCAGATCGGTGCTGGGATAGGTCATGGCGCGATACAGCGACGGCATCATATCGAAATCGCGGCTACGCAGGCGGTTGGTCAGCTGTGAGTTATCCACCTGGCGAATGTTAACCGTAATGCCAAGCCGCGACAGGCTGTGCTGAAACGGCAGCACCCACTGATTGTTGCCGCCTGCGCCCAGCAGCAGCTCAAAGCTGAACGGTGCACCGGTTTTTCTGTTCACCAGCTGTTGGTTTTTAAGCTCCCAGCCCGCCTCTTTTAGCAATGTCAGTGCCTTGAGCAGGTTACTGCGGTCAAAGCCGTCGCCGCGCGAGCGCGGTGGCTGGTAAACCTCAGTAAACAGTGGTGGCGGTAGGTCTTTTTTAAATGGCGTAAGCAGCGCGATTTCCGCTGCATCCGGCAGGCTACGCGCCGCGTACTCGGTGTTCTGGAAGTAGCTGTTAGTGCGGCTGTAAGCGCCGTAAAACAGCGCCTTATTCATCCACTCAAAGTCAAAGGCCAGCCCAATAGCCTCGCGCACCCGGCGGTCGGCAAATAGCGGGCGCTTAATGTTAAACGCCAGCCAGCGAGTATCCTGGGCCGACTCGTTGTTCTGCTCTTCTTTGACGATATAGCCGCTGCTGAAGTTACTGCCGATATAGCGCGTGGCCCAGTTTTTGGGGCTGGATTCATCGCGCATGTCGAAGGCCCCGGCTTTGAAGGCCTCAAACGCGACGTTGTCGTCCAGGTAATAGTCATAGCGAATGCTGTCGAAGTTCCAGCGGCCACGGTTTACCGGCAGGTCGGCAGCCCAGTAATCTTTTACCCGGCTGTAAGTAATGTACTGGCCCATGCGCCAGTCGCTGACGCGATACGGACCGCTGCCGGGCGGTGGGGCAGAGAGCGGGTCACCAAGCTTGCGATTGCGCCAGAACGACTCCGGCATTACCGGGAGCGAGAACAGGCTTAACATGGTGTCTTTGCTGGGCTGGGGCAGTTCAATGCGCACGGTCGTGCGCGAAATGGCCTTCACGCTCACGCCCTTATAGTACAGGCGAAACTGCGCTACGCCTTCGGTCATAAACTTGTGAAAGGTAAATGCCATGTCCTGGGCGGTAATCGGGCTGCCGTCGTGAAAACGCGCTCGCGGGTTAATGTCGATTTCTGCCCAGGCAAAATTGGCGGGGTAGCGCGCCTTTTCGGCAATCAGCGGATAGTAGCTGCCGACTTCGTCATCGGAGGTGGTGTAGAGCGCATCGTAAATCGCGCCAGTGCGCACGCCAGGGTTGCCGCGCAGGGCGTAGCGGTTGAAGTTATCAAAGGTGCCAATCGCGGCAAGCGTGATGTTGCCGCCTTTGGGGGCCGTGGGATTAACGTAGTTATAATGCGTAAAGCCGGTGGCGTACTTCGGTTCACCAAGCACGGAAAACGCAGTACTTTCAGTTATCTCTTGTGCCAGGCAGCAGCCGCTTATCAGGCCCAGCAGCAGGGCAAACGCGCGCGCAAACATCGTCGGCAATAGTCCTTGTCCCGGCTCGCCGCGTTTTTCTGGCGCTCAACGCGACAGCGAGGTCTGGTAACTCGTTGTTATGGGATAATAAAGGAGCCCTGAATGTTTGTGAAATAAATGTCGTTTATTCACGAAGCGGGTCGCGGCTCTTAAGCTGTTCCAGCATTAACGGGCGGCTGAACCAGTAGCCCTGAAGGTAATTGACACCGCGATCGATCAACCACTTTGCCTGTTCCTGGGTTTCAACGCCTTCAGCAACGGTGGTCATATTGAGGCGTTCTGCCAGCGTCAGCACCGCGTCCAGCACCGGAGCGGTGACGGTATCCTGGCCGATAGTGTTAACAAAGCCACGGTCGATTTTCAGGTAGTCGAGTTTGAATCGCTCAAGATAAATCAGCGCGCTGTGGCCGGTCCCGAAGTCGTCCACCGCAATTTCGAAGCCATGCTGGTGCAGCCAGTCAAACAGCGCCGGGGCTTCTTCTGCCTTCAGCATGTCGCGCTCGGTAATTTCAAACACCACCTGAAAATGATCTTCTGGCAACGAGGCGCTGAAGTTCAGTACATCGTCTTTAAATTCCGGTGCGTGCAGGTGGCCCGGTGCCAGGTTGACGGAAAGGCGTGAGCCTTTGGGGAGCAGTGCGCTCAGGGTCGAAGCATCGGCGGTGATAAGCGTAAACAGGTGGCGCGTAAGTGGCACGATTAAGTTTTGTGCCTCGGCGAAGGCGATAAAGGCATCGGGGGGAATCATTCCCGCCGTGGGGTGCTGCCAGCGCATCAGTACTTCCACACCCGCAGTTTTGAGATTGCTGGCTTTAATGATTGGCTGGTAAACCGGATAAAACTGACCGCGGCTGATGCCGGTCAGGATCTCTTTGCCGGTACGCTGGCGCAGGAACAAAAATGAGCCGCAGGCAAATGCAAACAACAACCCGGAGCCGAGTCCTGCCAGTGCGGCAAGGACAATATCCTCATGCGGCCAGTCGTCGCCAAAAAGCCAGACTGCCATGGGATAACCGCGCAGCAGGGTTTTACGCACCGGGTTGAACTGAAGTTCAGTGACGGGAGTGACGCGCGGAAAAAAGGTGGTCAGTGCTTTGTCGCCCACCACCAGTGCCGTGCCGGTAATATCGCGCTGGCGGGCGGTGTAGAGCAGGTAAGGTGTGAGGCTAATATTGAGAGTGGCAAATACGCCGGTGTCTTTAATTTGCGGGTGGCGATACCAGACGGCAATGGCGGGCTTGGTGGGCAGCATGGGCGTGCCGCTTATCAGCGCCAGGTCGATAAGCTTGTTAGTTTTTAAGCTCGGCACCATGTCTTTCACGCTTTTACGCATCTCGCCGGTGGCAGAAGAGCAGTAGGCCACGCCGTCACGCACCAGCAAGAAAGCCCGCACGTTAACATTAAAGGCCGCGTTATAGGTAAGCTGTGCCGACACTTCGCTACATTTTTGCGTGGTGAGCGGCTGAATGGTCTGTGCGGTTATCGCAAGATCGTCAAAAAAGGTGCTCATATAGTCGCGGATGTCGTTGACCAGCACGGAGTAAGCTTCCTGGCGCTTATGATGCAGCCAGAAGCTGGTGGAGCCGCCAATGATGAGCGCACAGAGCAACCCCAGCAAAACGCTCATCATGAGGAGGCGTTTAGGCGTAGAGAGCGAGCGTGAAAAAATGTTTTTTGATGACATCGTAATTAAAATTCGCCTTGCCTGGAAACCGGGACATAAAACGTTTTGCTGTCAGAAACTATAACCTGGTTAAAAAAGGGTGAGGCGTTATTTTGTTATCAGAGATTTACGTAAGCAGAGGCAATAAAAAACGCTGCCTGGCAGCGTTTTTTGTTCATCCATGAAATATCAAAGGGATTGCAACGGTATTAAGAGCGGTCCAGAACCCGGCGTGCCGTGTTGTAGCGCTTGTTCCAGTACGGTTCAGTGAGATTGGAAATCATCACGCCGCTGCTGGTTGATGCATGAACGAACTGGTTGTTTCCGATATAGATACCGATATGGCGGCCGGTAGAGCCTGCACGGAAGAGCACCAAATCGCCTGTGCGTAATTTACCGCGGGTAACAAATTCACCAGAAGACTGCTGCTCGCTGGTGGAGCGGGGAAGTTCAAGCCCGAATTGATCACGGAAGGTACGTTGTACGAATGCTGAACAGTCAATGCCGTTTTTGGTGCTGCCGCCGAGACGATAGCGCACACCTTTCCAACTGGCATACTGGTCCATAAGCCTGGATTTGATATCCAGATTCTGAACCATCTTTTCAAATTCGTCCTGAGATGCCTGGAGTAAGAAATCACCGTTATTGCCAGAGCCATAAACTTCAGGGCGTACATTATTGGCGGTATTGGTTGAACTACAGGCTGAGAGCGCTGCTGCCATTACCACTGCGGGCAGCGCACGTAAAATGTATCTCAAAATAGGTTGAGACTTGACCATTGCGTTTATTATCCCTTGATGTCCTTAACGATGAATATCGTTATCAAAATGCCAAACGTGGTTGAGAATAATACACCCACGTTTTGAGACAATTCCGTAAATTCAAAAATGTGGCACAGCGCACACTTTGGAATTTGGATGTCTTTGCGCGAAAAGCGCGTCAAACGTCGGAAAGAGTACCTGATAGCCCTGATGATGGCGAGCACTTTTAGGCAAATTCTTTATTAAAAATTGTGATTGCTTAAGACAAAATGTGAGCAAATATCAAGGGGCTTTGGTTAAGTGTTAATCACACTGAGGCAGGCTTTGTGAACAACGACAGACATGTTTAGATAAGGATATGTTTCAGATCAAATAAAGCCGGAATATTAATGCGGTATTACCGGCTTTATTGTTAATTAATTGTTGGGTGTTTGTTTGTATTTACCGGGCAAAGTACGATCGAATCCGTTAATCACCCTGTCACTTAATGGTGTCATTAATACCCAGGGTAACCCTACCAGTACGGTGGATAATGAACCGTTAAAGACATCGGTAAACCAGTGCGCGCCGATCATCATACGTGGCAGTGAGAAAATAACGAAAATCGCCAGCGCAATAACAAAAGCGGTTTTACCAAAATAACGCAGCATGAAGCCGGCGAAGATAAGCAGCATCATCCCGTGGTCACCGGGATAGCTGTCGCGCGAGGCATCCTTAGTGGGAATGTTGAGTAATTCACTCACCCGATAAATATCGCTGAACGTCAGTGTTGGGCTGGGGCGCACCACCGGCAGGCAGTGCCCGGCCTGGTTGAGCACAATCGCGCACAGCAGCATCACCACACCCATAATCACAATGCGGCGCTTGCCCTGCGGCGTACTGTGCCACCAGAACCACAGCATCAGCAAACCCATACACAGCAGCGAGCACAGGTCGAATGCGCGGTTGTTTGTTACCGCCACAAGCCATAAAAAAGGTGTGCTGGTGGCAAGGCGGTGATTAAAGAAGCGGAAGATACCTTCGTCAACCGGCGCCCAGATGCCGTGGCCTGGCGACAAGTACCAGGAAAGAAAAAGCGCAATGCCTAAAAAATTGAACAGCAATATCAGCGGCAGGCGCGAACGCGTCATAATGTCCTCGGTAACAAAAAACTGGTGAGGATGTAACATTAGACCTTTTATCGTAAACGTAAATTCAACAACTCTTTTTGTAACGCATTCCAGTCGCACTCTGCATGGTGAATGACCTCAATACGGCTGTCCGGCGGCGGCGTGTTTGACTGGGTTTCAATGTGGAAATCAGCGCCCTGGCGGTTAACGCGCACCAGCCCTTCAGGAATACGCAGCACGCCCTTTACCCGCTCGACCGGCGCGAGCCGCGCCCATTCCAGCAGGCCAATGGTGTCAAAGCAGGTTTCGGCGTCAAAAATCCAGCCGCAGGCATGGTAGCCCTGGCCGCTGTTAAGGCTGCGTCGCCAGCGCTGGTGGCCGGGTAAATTCAGTGTACCCAGCCCGCTTTTGGGGCCGTGCGTGTGGCTGTGGGCGGCACTTTGGTTGAGCGCGCGCAGGTTTTTACGCGGCCTGTCGAGCAATGTGCCGTCAATCTGTCCGTGGCTGGCGGTGACGGTTTCACGCCCGTCGAGGTTTGTCTCAAGCCACTGTGCCAGCGCCGCCTGGCTGGCATCATCCTGCCTGTCGGCTTTATTGAGGACAATGATATCTGCGGCTGCCAGCTGGTCGCGGAAGTTTTCATCGTCGCGATAGCGTTCTTCTGTCAGCTGGCGTGCGTCAAGCAGGGTGAGCGTTGCGCATAGCGTTATCCACGGCTCATAAACGGCCGCGGTCAGCATATCGAGGATCTGCTTTGGGTGGCCCAGGCCGGTAGGTTCAATCAGCAGCCTATCGGGTTTACCCTGGCGCAGCAGCGTGTTCAGACCCACCTGCATTGGCAGGCCATTGACACAGCACATGCAGCCGCCGGGGATTTCTTTAAGCAGTGCGCCGCTGTCTGCCAGCAGCGCGCCGTCAATGCCAACTTCGCCAAACTCATTGACCAGCACCGCCCATTTCTCGTCTGCGGGTTTGTTGGCCAGCAGGTGCAGGATGGTCGTGGTTTTGCCGCTGCCGAGAAAACCGGTTATCAGATTTGTTTTAGTCACAGGCGCTCACCGCAAAGGTAAATAAAGAGGAGCATTATCCTGGCGAAAACGGCGGCAAAAGAGAAGGGCAACTGCAACGCACGGTTGCCCGACAGGTAGATTAGCCTGTCACCAGCTGTGCGACGGCCGCGCGTGCACCGTGCTGGCACAGCGTTTGCCAGGCCTGCTGCACACCTTTAACAAAGCGGGAGTCTTGCGCCAGTGTGGTGCCAAAAATTTCCTCAAGGCCCAGTAGCGCACTCACGCGTTCGTTTTCGTCGCTGGCGCTAACCCGCTCGGTAATGCGCGCGTAGAGTGGGTCGCGCACGTCAATGGCTTCACCTGCATCATCCACGCCGCTGACGTAGCGCATCCATCCGGCCACGCCAAGCGCCAGACATGACCAGTCGCTGTGGTGTGCAAGATGCCAGCGGATGCTTTCCAGCATGCGCTGCGGCAGTTTCTGGCTGCCATCCATTGCAATTTGCCAGGTGCGGTGCCTCAGCGCCGGATTGGCAAAGCGGGCAAGCAGGCTGTCGGCGTACTGGTTTAAATCAACACCGCTGATGTTGAGCGTGGGTGCCTGCTCATCAAGCATCAGCTTGCGGGCCGCCAGACGAAAATTGTCGTCGGCCATACAGTCTGCAATGTGCGCATAACCCGCCAGATAGCCGAGATACGCCAGAAACGAGTGGCTACCGTTGAGCATTCGCAGCTTCATCTGTTCCCAGGGCATGACATCATCCACCATCTGCACGCCAGCCACCTCCCACTCAGGACGACCGGCGACGAAACTATCTTCAATCACCCACTGAATAAACGGCTCGGCGCTGATAGCGCACGGATCGTCCACGCCCAGTACATCGGCAATCTCCTGCAAGGACTCAGGCGTGGCGGCGGGTACGATGCGGTCAACCATGGTTGACGGAAAGGTCACGTAGTCCGCAATCCATTCGGCAAGCTCTGGACTGCGCTGCTGCGCCAGGTCGAGCACGGCGCGGCGCACGACGTGTCCGTTGTCGGGAATGTTATCGCAAGAGAGCACGGTAAACGGTGCCAGCCCGCGTTCGCGGCGCCGCGCCAGGGCTTCGACCAGAATGCCCGGTGCAGAGTGCGGCTCGTGGGGGAACTGGAGGTCGTGCACAATGCGTTCGTTGTGTTTATCGAGCCTGCCGCTTGCCGGGTCAATACAGTAGCCTTTTTCGGTGATGGTCAACGAGACAATGGCCACCTGCGGTTCGCAGAACTTCTCAATAATGGCGGCCAGGCCGTCGAGCCGCGCGTTCAGGCACTCGCGTACTGCACCCACCACAATGGCCTCGTAACCCTGTGGGCCTTTCTCCAGCACGGTAAAAAGATGCGCCTGCGCGCGTAGCGCCTGCATCAGCCTGTCGCCGCTGAACAGGCTGATTTCGCAAATGCCCCAGTCACCGCCGCGCGCGTTCAGTACGCGGTCAGTCAGCAGTGCCTGGTGAGCGCGGTGAAATGCGCCAAAGCCGAGGTGGACAATGCGTGTTTTCAGCGCCTGGCGATCGTAGCGCGGCGGCTGAACGTGTGTGGGGAGGCGGGTAGTGGCAAGCGTGGTCATAAGTCAGAGTCCTGATGCGTGAGAAGGTATCAGCACTTAGCCTAATGTTATATGACAGCATTTTAAATTGGTATGCCGTTTTTATCGGTGTAATGTGAAGCGGATCGTACTGTGCAGCGCAGATAGTTGACGCATTATCGGTGAAGCGTAGGGTGAAAGCAGTTAGCTTAATTGGTATAACAACTTTAATGGGGAGTTTGCATGGAACATACCTGGCGTTGGTTTGGCCCGAACGATCCGGTAACGCTTGATGATGTCCGCCAGGCTGGTGCGACGGGCGTGGTCACAGCGCTTCATCATATTGCCAACGGCGAGGTCTGGCCGGTTGCCGAGATCCTTGAGCGCAAGCGCATCATTGAGGCCAAGGGGCTGGTGTGGTCGGTGGTGGAAAGCATCCCGGTACATGAAGACATCAAAACCGGCAGCGGGGAGGTTGCGCGCTACATTGCCAGCTACCAACAGAGCCTGCGTAACCTGGGCGAATGTGGCATTGATACCGTGTGCTACAACTTTATGCCGGTGCTCGACTGGACGCGCACCGATCTGGCCTGGACGTTGCCGGATGGTTCAAAGGCGCTGCGTTTTGACAGCACGGCGTTTGCTGCTTTTGAGCTTTACATCCTCAGGCGCGAGGGCGCGCAAAACGACTACAGCGCCGACGAGCGCCAACAGGCACGGGCCTGTTTTACGGCGATGTCGCCTGACGATATCACCACGCTTACCCGCAACATTATTGCCGGGCTGCCGGGGGCTGAAGAAGGCTATACGCTGGAGCAGTTCCGTGCGCGGCTGGCGCAGTATCAGGGTATCGATAAAGAGACACTGCGGGAAAATATGGCGCATTTCCTGCGCCAGGTTGTGCCGGTGGCACAGGCCGCAGGCGTGCGCCTGGCGGTGCACCCGGATGACCCGCCGCGCCCGTTGCTCGGCCTGCCGCGCATTATGTCCACTATTGAGGATATGCACTGGCTTAAGCAGACCGTGGATAGCCTGTATAACGGTTTTACGCTGTGTACCGGTTCGTACGGTGTGCGTGCAGATAACGACTTGGTTAAGATGGCGCAAACTTTTGGCGACCGCATTCACTTTACTCACCTGCGCTCTACCTGTCGCGAGGCGAATCCGCAGACGTTTCACGAAGCGGCACATCTTACTGGCGATGTGGATATGGTCGCAGTGGTGGCAGCGATTTTACGTGAAGAAGCGCGGCGTAGAGAGCAGGGCGACAGGCGGCCAATTCCGATGCGCCCGGATCACGGTCATCAGATGCTGGACGACTTAAATAAGAAGACCAACCCAGGTTACTCGGCCATTGGTCGGCTTAAAGGGTTAGCTGAAGTACGCGGCGTGGAACTGGCGCTTAAAACGCTGAAGTACCCCGAACTGTTGTAGAACAGGCGACGCGCCGAGGTCGAACGGAAAAAAGGCCGCAACAGGTCGCCGCGGCCTTCTGAGATGGGCTTGCGTAATCAGTCGGCGCGGCCCATATAGCGGCGTTCGGCGATGTGCACGCGAATTTTCTCACCCGACACCAGGTATTCTGGCACCTGAATCACCAGCCCGGTAGACAGCGTGGCGGGTTTGGTGCGCGAGCTTGCAGATGCGCCTTTAATGCCCGGTGCGGTTTCGGTGATGTCCAGATCGACCGTCTGCGGCAGTTCAAGCGCCAGCAGCTGTCCGTCCCACGTCAGCACCTGAATGCCCGGCATGCCGCCTTCGGGGATAAACTGTAATTCATCGGCAATTTGATCGTGGGTGAAGGTGTACGGCGTATAGTCTTCGTCATCCATAAACACATATTCGTTGCCGTCAACATACGAGAACGTCACGGCGCGGCGTGAAAGCTGGATGGTGTCAATAATATCGTCGCCTTTAAAGCGCTCTTCCACCTTAAGCCCGGTACGCACGTCGGAAAAACGCATTTTATACAGCGTGGCTGCGCCACGGGCGCTCGGTGCCTGAATATCGATATCTTTTACCAGCAGCAGCTTGCCGTTGTAATTAATGGCCATACCGCGCTTGATTTCGTTAGCTCTTGGCATTGGGAAGTCCTGTACGAATAGGGGGAAAATATCGCGTCAAGGTACTCGTGAGGCGGCGTACAGGCAAGTCTTTTCCCGCGTAGCGACAAGAGCGGGTAAATCCACTGGTAAGGCGTGGGGCAGGCTGATAGAGTCCGCCTTTCTGACCACCTGGAGAATGCGTGATGCAATGCCGCCCCGACTGTGGTGCCTGCTGCACGGCACCGTCTATTTCCAGCCCCATTCCGGGTATGCCGCAGGGCAAACCGGCTAACACGCCCTGCGTGCAGCTTGATGAGCAGCAACGTTGCAAACTTTTTGCCTCGCCGCTGCGCCCAAAGGTGTGTGCCGGGCTTCAGCCTTCCTTTGAGATGTGCGGCGCCACTCGCCAGCAGGCGATGACGTTTCTGATTCATCTGGAAGCGCTGACCGCGCCTTAAGCCATCACAGACACCGCGCGACAGGGTCTAAACCGCACGGCATCACATACGATTCTCTGTTAAGCGCCATTGCTGAAAGCATGCTGATAGTTTGCGTGTGAGTCCGGTATTTCCCACTTACCCCAGACAGACTGGCGCTGAAATGTGCTGAATGTCTAATTTCTGAGATGTTTCCAGGGCGAGGGCTTGTGGAAACTGACAAAATTTCACACACTCCTTGAAACGTTTCAGCCTGGATTTTGTAAGTTTCCCCGCCATTTGCGGGCTTTATTCAGACGCATAAGCTGAAACGATTCTACAGACGGGAGACAACAACCATGTTCCAGTTATCTGTGAAGGATATCCACCCCGCGCAACAGGCTGCCGATAAAAACGCGGCTATTCGCCTGGTGGCCCACGCGCTGGAGCAGGCAGGAAACGTAGCACCTGGCTACGTTGACGGCATGCTGGCGCGCGAAAAGCAGACATCCACCTTTCTCGGTAATGGCATTGCCATTCCGCACGGCACCACCGACACCCGCGATCGGGTGTTGAAAACCGGGGTGCAGGTATTCCAGTTTCCTGACGGCATTGACTGGGGCGAGGGGCAAACCGCGTATGTGGCTATTGGTATCGCTGCCAGTTCTGACGAACACCTTGGCCTGCTGCGTCAGCTCACCCACGTACTGAGCGATGATGCGGTTGCTGAACAGCTGAAAACCGCGCCAGATGCAGAAACCCTGCGCGCATTGCTGATGGGCGAAAAACAGGCGGCAGGACTGATTTTTGATGCAAGCACGCTGTCGCTTGACGTCGCGGCCGCTGACCTGGTCACGCTTCAGGCATTAAACGCGGGCAGGCTCAACGCTGCCGGGGCGGTTGATGCGGCGTTTGTCAGCCGCACCGTTAGCCAGACACCGCTGTGTCTGGGGCAGGGCATCTGGCTTAACGACAGCACCGACGGCAATCTGGCAAGCGCAATTGCCATCGCGCGCCCGCAGACGGCGTTTAGCGTGAACAACGAACAGGTGGCCATGCTGCTGACGGTGTCTGTCACCGACGACGCACCGCTACAGGTATTAAGTCGCCTGAGCGACCTGCTGATGCAGCGCAAAGCTGAACAGTTGCTGAACGCTGACGGCGTCACCTTGTTGGAGATGCTGACGCGTGAGGGCGACGCGGCGCAACATCCGCAGGCGCACAGCGCAGAATTTGTGATACGCAACGAGCATGGGCTACACGCCCGCCCCGGCACCATGCTGGTTAATACCATTAAGCAATTCAGAAGTGAGATTACCGTGGTGAATCTTGACGGAACGGGCAAACCGGCCAATGGCCGCAGCCTGATGAAAGTGGTCGCGCTGGGCGTGAAAAAAGGTCACCGCCTGCGCATTAGCGCCAGCGGCGACGATGCTGAACTGGCGCTGAAAAGCATTGGCGAGGCCATCGCTGCCGGTCTTGGTGAGGGTGTAGCATGAGCAGACGCGTTGCAACTATCACACTTAACCCGGCCTACGATCTGGTGGGCTTCACGCCAGAAATTGAGCGTGGCGAAGTTAACCTGGTGCGCACCACCGGCCTGCATGCCGCAGGCAAGGGCATTAACGTTGCCAAAGTGCTTAAAGATTTAGGTATTGACGTGACCGTGGGCGGCTTTCTTGGCAAAGACAACCAGGACGGCTTTCAGCACTTGTTCAGCGAACTGGGGATTGCCAACCGTTTCCAGGTGGTGCAGGGCCGCACGCGCATTAACGTGAAGCTCACCGAAAAAGACGGTGAGGTGACCGACCTGAACTTCTCCGGCTTTGACGTCACGCCGGGGGACTGGGAGCGTTTTGTGAATGACTCCCTGAGCTGGCTTGGTCAGTTTGACATGGTCTGTGTGAGCGGCAGCCTGCCTGCGGGCGTCAGCCCGGACGCCTTCACCGACTGGATGATGCGCCTGCGTAGCCAGTGTCCATGCATTATTTTTGACAGCAGCCGCGAGGCGCTGGTCGCGGGGTTAAAAGCCGCGCCCTGGCTGGTGAAACCAAACCGCCGCGAGCTGGAGATTTGGGCCGGGCGCAAACTGCCGGAAATTGGTGATGTGGTTGCCGCCGCGCACCAACTGCGCGAGCAGGGCATCGCTCACGTGGTGATTTCCCTGGGCGCAGAAGGCGCGCTCTGGGTCAACGCCTCTGGTGCCTGGATAGCCAAACCGCCTGCCTGCGAAGTGGTCAGCACGGTGGGCGCGGGTGATTCAATGGTGGGCGGTCTGATTTACGGCCTGCTGATGCGTGAGTCCAGCGAGCACACGCTGCGCCTTGCCACCGCGGTTGCTGCGCTGGCAGTGAGCCAGAGCAACGTCGGGATAACCGACAGGACTAAACTGGCGGCCATGATGGCGCGCGTTAGCTTACAACCCTTTTAAATTTTGTCGGGAGAAGCCCCAATGAAAACGCTGCTGATTATTGACGCCGGCTGCGGGCAGGCGCGTGCGTATCTGGTGAAAACGCTGCTGGCCAGTGCCGCTGGTGAGGCGAATATCGCCCTCACCGACAACCCGCATGATGCAGAACTGGCGATTGTTATAGGCGGTGCATTGCCTGCCGACAATGCCCTGGACGGCAAGCAGGTTTATCGTGGTGATATCGACCGCGCGGTACAGCATCCGGCACAGTTCCTGAGTGAGGCCAGAAGCCAGGCGCAGCCGTATCACGCCCCGGCAGCCGCCACCGTTGCGCCCAGCGGTGCGAAACGTATTGTCGCGGTGACAGCATGCCCGACCGGCGTGGCACACACCTTTATGGCGGCAGAGGCGATTGAAACCGAGGCTAAAAAGCGCGGCTGGTGGGTGAAGGTCGAAACCCGCGGATCGGTTGGCGCGGGCAATGCCATCACACCGCAGGAGATTGAAGAGGCCGACCTGGTACTGGTGGCGGCAGATATTGAAGTGGACCTGGCGAAATTTGCCGGTAAACCGATGTACCGCACCTCAACAGGCCTTGCACTGAAGAAAACCGCGCAGGAGTTTGATAAGGCGTTGACGCAGGCCAGCGTGTATCAACCCTCCGGCCAGGCGCAGGCAAGCCAGCAGAGCAAAAAGGAGGGCGGCGGTGCCTATCGTCACCTGCTGACGGGCGTGTCTTACATGCTGCCGATGGTCGTTGCCGGTGGTCTGTGTATTGCGCTGTCATTTGTGTTTGGTATTGAAGCCTTCAAAGAGAAGGGCACGCTGGCCGCAGCACTCATGCAAATCGGTGGTGAGAGCGCCTTTGCACTCATGGTGCCGGTACTGGCAGGTTACATCGCTTTCTCCATTGCCGACCGCCCGGGTCTGACCCCGGGTCTGATTGGCGGGATGCTGGCGGTCAGCACCGGCTCCGGGTTTATTGGCGGTATCATCGCCGGTTTCCTTGCAGGCTATGTGGCGAAGCTTATCAGTTCAAAACTGAAGCTGCCGACAAGCATGGAGGCGCTTAAGCCCATTCTTATCATCCCGCTGATTTCAAGCCTGGTGGTGGGACTGGCGATGATTTATATCATCGGTACGCCGGTTGCGAAAATCCTTGAAGGGCTGACTCACTGGCTGCAAACCATGGGTACGGCAAATGCAGTGCTGCTGGGTGCCATTCTGGGCGGCATGATGTGCACCGACATGGGCGGACCGGTCAATAAGGCGGCTTATGCCTTTGGCGTGGGTCTGTTGAGTACCCAGACTTATGCGCCAATGGCGGCAATCATGGCCGCAGGCATGGTACCACCGCTGGCGCTGGGGCTGGCAACGCTGCTTGCCCGGCGCAAGTTTGATAAAGCGCAGCAGGAAGGCGGCAAGGCCGCGCTGGTACTGGGCCTGTGCTTTATCACCGAAGGCGCTATCCCATTTGCTGCGCGTGACCCAATGCGCGTGCTGCCATGCTGTATCCTGGGCGGTGCGGTAACCGGCGCTATCTCGATGGCTGTGGGAGCGCAACTGATGGCGCCACACGGCGGGCTGTTTGTGCTGCTTATCCCAGGGGCGATTACGCCAGTGCTGGGCTACCTGCTGGCGATTGTCGCAGGAACGTTACTGGCGGGGCTGCTGTATGCTTTCCTTAAACGCCCGGAGAGCGCACTGGTGGAAAAAACAGCCTGATTCACCGCAATCTGGCAGATAAGACAACCGGCGCAGGTGACTGTGCCGGTTTTTTATGGCCTCTCCTGGCGCGCTGGTACCTGGATAAGGGCAGGGGACGGTATTCCTGACAGGTATTCAGATAAGCAAACGTGCAGTATGAACGGGGCAGTGTGCCGGCTGTTTTGCTTTTCCCACAGCATAATCAGGGTGATAAGACGTTAGACAGCGCAGCGGCGGCTGGCATAGACTCATCACCTGCTCTTGATATTTACGACAGGGAATCAGGCTGTGAAACGTCATCTTCGTCGGTTGTTAAGTTCTGCTTTGCTTTTCATTTCCGTTGTCGGACTGTGCCAGGCGCAGCCTGTGCTGAAGCCACTGGGACCGAATATCGCGGATACCGGCTCTGCCTGGTACCATTTCCGTAGCGCGACCTTTGACTCGGCTGATAAGCAGCGCCATTACAAAGTGTGGGTGGCTATCCCCAACGGCGACGCGCCCCGGGCCGGACGCCCGGCGCTGGTGATGCTCGACGGCAATGCGGCAATGTCCAAACTGAGCGAGGCGTTGCTGGGGCGCATTGCTAAGGCAAAAGCGCCGGTGCTGGTGGCAGTGGGTTATCAGACGGCGCTGCCTTTTGATATCCCTTCGCGCACCCGCGATTACACTCCGGTCGCACCGGTATCCGGCCACGCTATCTATAAAGAAGACCAGGGGGGCGGCAGCGTGGCATTTCGTCAACTGCTGCTGGAAAGCATTTTGCCCTGGGCTGAAAGCCAGGCGCGTATCAACCGCAATGAACTGAGCCTGTGGGGTCACTCTTACGGCGGGCTGTTTGTACTGGACACCTTCTACAGCGCGCCTGAGCGTTTTCGCAACTATTATGCTGCCAGTGCGTCGCTTGGCTGGGGCAACGACATAATGCTAGACCGCGCCCGCACACTTTCCCATACCGCCCTGGCGGGAAAACCGTTGCAGCTTGACGAGGGCGACGGCCAAAGCAATATGCCCGCGCAGGACAAAAACGCGCAACTGGTGGAAATACTCAAACAAAAGGGCATTGATGCAAACTATCGCGTTTACCCCGGCCTGACCCACGGCCCCATGTTTGATGTCTCATTGCTGCAAACCATCAACGCCGTAGCGGGTATAGCAGACGTTGGGCAGTAGCATGCTGATAATAAAAAACGGGCGCTGTTGCGCCCGTTTCGCGTTTGTAGAGCCGGGACTCAGGCCACAGCCTGCTGGTCCTGCTGCGCCTTCAGCCAGGCAATTTCCTCAGCCCAGATATCCGGGTTGATGGTTTCAAGAATAAGCGGGATGCCGTCGAAACGGTTATCGCGCATTATCCAGCGAAACGCGTCGTGGCCAATGTTGCCTTCGCCCAGGCTGTTGTGGCGGTCAACGCGGCTGGCGAATGCGCTTTTGGCATCATTAAGGTGCATACCGCGCAGGTAGTTAAAACCAACCACGCGCTCAAACTCGGCAAAGGTTTTCTCGCATTCTGCGGCGCTGCGCAGGTCATAACCCGCGGCAAACGCATGGCAGGTGTCAATGCATACGCCAACGCGGGACTTGTCTTCCACGCCGTCGATAATTGCCGCCAGGTGCTCAAAGCGAAAGCCCAGGTTGCTGCCCTGACCGGCCGTGTTTTCGATAACGGCAGTCACGCCTTCAGTTTTATCCAGCGCGATATTAATGGACTCGGCGATGCGCGCGAGGCAGTCTTCTTCAGAAATCTGCTTTAAATGGCTGCCGGGATGGAAGTTTAGCAGCGTCAGCCCCAGCTGCTGGCAGCGGTGCATTTCATCAATAAACGCCTCGCGGGACTTCTCCAGCGCGTCCTCAACCGGATGGCCGAGGTTAATCAGATAGCTGTCGTGCGGCAGGATTTGCTCGGGCCGGTAGTTGTGTTTCTGGCAGGCGGCCTTAAAGCTGTTGATAACGTCGTCGGTCAGCGGTGCAGCGCGCCACTGGCGCTGGTTTTTGGTAAACAGGGCAAAGGCGGTAGCGTTGATTTCAGCCGCGCGGATGGCGGCATTTTCCAGCCCGCCGGAGGCGCTGACGTGCGCTCCAATAAACTTCATGCGTTTTCTCCTCATACCCGTTATCGGGAAAGACACCCTATGATAACGGGTCTGTCACAAAATTTCCCCCGTTCATCCTGCAAGCGCGTGCACTGCCACATTGATGGCACCGCCGCCCACCAGTAGCCAGACAAACAGGCACAGTGCCAGCAAAATTGGCTTCAGCCCGGCCTGGCACAGCGTGCTTAAGTGCGTGCTTAAGCCAAGTGCCGCCATGGCCATGGCGAGCAGCAGCGTGTCGAGCGTCACCAGCGACTGTACCAGCGCGCCCGGCAGCAGGTGAAAGGAATTGATAACGGCGACGGCAATAAACAGCAGCGCGAACCACGGCAGCGTGATTTTTGACGGTGCGTCTTTTTTAGCCGGTGCGAGTTGCTTCACGCGTGCGGCAAGGAACAACAGAAACGGTGCCAGCATCATCACGCGCAGCATTTTAGCAATCACCGCCGTGCTTTCTGCCTGCGGGCTGACAGCGTGACCGGCGGCCACGACCTGTGCGACCTCGTGCACTGTCGCGCCAATATAGATGCCGAAATTCTCCGGGGTGAAAAGCGACTGCAACAGCGGCCACAGGGCAGGGTAGATAAAAATCGCCAGCGTGCCGAAAATCACCACGGTGGCGACGGAGACGGTCACTTTCCCGGCATCGGCCTTCACCACTGGCTCGGCTGCCAGCACCGCCGCCGCCCCGCAAATGCTGCTGCCTGCGCCAATCAGCCAGCTGGTCTGACGGTCCAGCCCAAACACACGAGGGCCAAGCACGCAGGCAAGGGTAAAGGTGCTGGTGAGCGTCAGCGCGTCAATAATAATGCCGCTTACGCCAACCTCAGCAATCTGGCTGAAGGTCAGGCGCAGACCATAAAGCACAATGCCCGCGCGCAGCAGATGCTGTTTTGCAAACAGCACGCCGCTGTTGCAGCGCGGTTTCAGGCGTGGATAAACGCTGTTGCCCAGAACCATGCCTGCAAGAATAGCCAGCGTTAATGCACTGAGCCCGGCGTTGGCCAGCTGTGGTTGTGCTCCGGCCCAGAGTGCGGCGGCGGCGATCAGAACACTTAACGCCAGGCCCGGTATAACGTGGCGCAGGTGCGGTGAATGAGGTAGCGGTAGTGTCGTCATCGTTTTTCTCCTTAACGGGAGAAAGATTAAGACGCAGCGTTATAAATGAAAAATTGATTATATATTTATAATCAACCATTATAAGTGGTAAGAAAGTGGATAAGCGTAATAAAGAGAGACATCACGATGCATATCACTTTGCGCCAGCTCGAAGTTTTTGCTGAAGTGCTGAAAAGCGGCTCTACCACTCAGGCCTCACAGATGATGGCGCTGTCTCAGTCGGCGGTCAGCGCCGCGCTGGCCGACCTCGAAAACCAGCTCGGCGTGCAATTGTTTGACCGCGTCGGTAAGCGACTGGTGGTGAATGAGCACGGGCGGCTGTTGTACCCGCGCACGGTAGCGCTGCTGGAACAGGCGGGTGAAATCGAACAGCTTTTTCGTGAGGACAACGGCGCTATTCGCGTGTATGCCAGCAGCACCATCGGCAACTATATTCTGCCGGAGGCCATTGCCCGTTACCGTCGCGATTTTCCGACGCTGCCGCTGGAACTGAGCGTTGGCAACAGCCAGGACGTGATTAACGCGGTGATGGATTTTCGCGTTGATATCGGCCTGATTGAAGGGCCGTGCCATACGCCGGATATTGTCACCGAACCGTGGCTTGAAGATGAACTGGTGGTGTTTGCCGCCCCTGGTGCGGCGTTACTCAACGCGCCGGTCACGCTGGAGAGCCTGGCGAATGCGCCGTGGATTTTGCGTGAGCAAGGCTCCGGCACCCGCGAAATCGTGGATTATCTGCTGCTGGCGCATCTGCCGCGCCTGCGTCTGGCTATGGAACTGGGGAACTCCGAGGCCATCAAACATGCCGTGCGCCATGGACTGGGCGTTAGCTGTCTGTCGCGGCGCGTGATTGAGGAGCAGTTGCAAAGCGGCACGCTGGTGGAAGTGCCTGTGCCGCTACCGCGCCTGGTGCGCACGCTGTATCGCATTCACCATCGCCAGAAGCACCTGTCCAGCGCGCTGCTGCGCTTTTTGCGCTACTGCGACGCGCAACCGTAGAATGTGCGCCAGAGAGCCCATTCGCTGCTTTACTTATAATGATGCCGCTATCATGAAGCTCTCTTATAACAGCGCTTTTCACTCAGGCGGTTTTGCGGCGTTCTGCTACAATCTCGCCTCATTTTTTGGACGAACAGCATTTTTCTATGGTTTCTCAAGATAATAATACGCAACCATCCGGTCTGCGCCGCGAGCTTAAGGCACGTCATCTGACGATGATCGCCATCGGCGGCTCTATTGGTACCGGTCTTTTTGTCGCCTCCGGCGCAACCATTTCTCAGGCGGGTCCAGGCGGCGCGCTGTTTTCGTATATGCTCATCGGCCTGATGGTGTATTTCCTGATGACGAGCCTGGGCGAGCTGGCGGCTTATATGCCGGTTTCCGGCTCGTTTGCGACCTACGGCCAGAACTATGTGGAAGAGGGCTTCGGCTTCGCGCTGGGCTGGAACTACTGGTACAACTGGGCGGTGACTATCGCAGTCGATTTGGTCGCAGCGCAGCTGGTGATGAACTACTGGTTCCCCGACACGCCAGGCTGGATCTGGAGTGCGCTGTTCCTCGGCATTATGTTCCTGCTGAACTACATCTCTGTAAAAGGCTTCGGTGAAGCGGAGTACTGGTTCTCGCTTATCAAAGTGGCGACCGTCATTATCTTCATCATCACCGGTTTGCTGATGATCATGGGCATCTTCAAAGGCACTGAGCCTGCGGGCTGGAGCAACTGGGCAGTGGGCGATGCGCCGTTTGCCGGTGGCTTTGCCGCCATGATAGGCGTGGCGATGATAGTCGGCTTCTCGTTCCAGGGGACTGAGCTTATCGGTATTGCCGCGGGTGAATCCGCTGACCCGGCGAAAAACATTCCGCGCGCGGTGCGCCAGGTGTTCTGGCGTATCCTGCTGTTCTATGTGTTCGCGATTCTGATTATCAGCCTGATTATCCCGTACACGGACCCGAGCCTGCTGCGTAACGATGTTAAAGACATCAGCGTCAGTCCGTTCACGCTGGTGTTCCAGCACGCGGGCCTGCTGTCTGCGGCGGCGGTAATGAACGCGGTTATCCTCACAGCGGTGCTGTCTGCGGGCAACTCCGGCATGTATGCTTCTACCCGTATGCTGTATACGCTTGCGTGTGACGGTAAAGCGCCGCGCATTTTCTCAAAACTCTCTAAAGGCGGCGTGCCGCGCAACGCGCTGTATGCAACCACCGTGGTCGCCGGGCTGTGCTTTTTGACCTCGATGTTTGGCAACCAGACTGTGTACCTGTGGCTGCTCAATACCTCCGGGATGACCGGCTTTATCGCCTGGCTGGGGATTGCCATCAGCCACTATCGCTTCCGCCGTGGCTACGTGCTGGCTGGTAACGATATTAACGACCTGCCATACCGCTCCGGCTTCTTCCCGGTTGGGCCTATCTTCGCTTTTGTGCTGTGCCTGATCATTACGCTCGGTCAGAACTACGAAGCGTTCCTGGCAGACCGTATCGACTGGATTGGCGTCACGGCAACCTATATTGGCCTGCCGCTGTTCTTTGCTATCTGGTTTGGCTACAAGATTGTCAAAGGCTCGCGTTTTGTGCGCTACAGCGAAATGACGTTCCCGCAGCACCTGAAAAAATAAACGTGATACCGCCTCTGGCGGTATCACATAAAACGCGGCCCCCGGTCAAAGGTGACTTTCCGGGGGCCGCATCTTTTCGTCACAGCAGCCATATTCTGGCCGATTCGCCCATTCTTTATTCACACCTGATTTATTTTCCCTCCATTCGGATCTTTGTCATTGAAAAATATTGATAATAATTATCATTTGCTTTATCGTTTTGCGCTTCAAATGACAGAGAACTGTTGGGGAGGCGTCACGGTTTCCCGCCAAATAGCACACTCTGTTGCCTGAGCAGTCCAGCGTTGTGGTCCCCGATGTTTTTATAGCGAGGAAAACCGCAGGTGAGACTGGACGCCAGGCATGCGCTGTTCACCAACGACGGCGCAAATCCTGATTGACGGACTGGTGGATAAACCAGCCGGTTAAAAAAAGCAGCCCCCGCCAACGTCGCGGGCGGCGCATTTGCTGTGTGGGCGATTTTTATATTTGTTGTTACCTCATGGAGAATTGGAATGTTTAGGTTAAATCCTGTGGTCCGGGGAGGGCTGTGCCTGTCCGCGCTGTCCCTGAGCCTGACTGCGGTTGCGGCAGAAACCGATACCGAACGTCGCAAAGAAGACGTCATGGTCGTGACGGCCTCCGCGGTTGAACAGAACCTGAAAGACGCACCTGCCAGCATTAGCGTTATCACCGCCGAAGATATCCAGCGCCGCCCGGTGCAGAACCTTAAAGACATCCTCAAAGAAGTTCCCGGTATCCAGCTGACCAATGAAGGTGACAACCGCCAGGGCGTAAGTATTCGCGGCCTCGACAGCGGTTACACCCTGATTCTGGTTGACGGCAAGCGCGTCAGCTCGCGCAATGCCATGTTCCGCCATAACGATTTCGACCTGGGTTGGATCCCAACCGATGCTATTGAGCGTATTGAAGTGGTGCGCGGGCCGATGTCCTCACTGTATGGCTCCGACGCGCTCGGCGGCGTGGTGAATATCATCACCCGTAAAGTCGGGCGTGCCTGGCACGGTACGCTGAGCCTCGACAGCACAATCCAGGAACATCGCGACCGTGGCGACAGCTATAACGGCAACTTCTTTGTCACCGGCCCGCTGATTGATGATGTGCTGGGCGTGAAGGTTTACGGTGGGCTCAGCAAGCGTGAGAAAGATGCCCAGCAGGCATCTGAAACCAGCACCACCGGTGAAACGCCGCGTATTGAAGGCATGATCGCGCGTAACGGCAACGTTGAATTTGCGCTCACGCCTGCGGAAAATCAGGATATCAACCTGACGTATGGTTTTGACCGCCAGGACAGGGAGTCTGACTCGCTTGATAAAAACCGCATGGATCGCCAGAACTACTCGCTGTCACACAACGGCCGCTGGGATTTTGGTACCACCGAGCTGCGCTTTTATGGCGATAAAACCGATAACCGCAATCCGGGCAATGCCTCTGCCATTACCTCGCGCAATAACACTGTTGATGGCAAGGTGGCGCTGGCGCTGAGTGAATTAAACCAGATGCTGACCTTCGGCGGCGAATGGCGTAACGACAGACTGAGCGACGCGGTGAACATTACCGGTGGTGACAGCAGCAAAACCTCGGCCAACCAGTATGCGCTGTTCCTGGAAGACGAGTGGCGCATCTTTGACCCGTTAGCGCTCACCGCCGGGTTGCGTATGGACGACCACGAAACCTACGGCGACCACTGGAGCCCGCGTGCCTATCTGGTCTACAACGCTACCGACACGCTAACGGTAAAAGGCGGCTGGGCAACAGCGTTTAAGGCACCGTCACTGCTGCAACTGAGCCCCGACTGGCAGAGCAATTCCTGTCGCGGTGCCTGCAAAATTGTCGGTAGCCCGGACCTGAACCCGGAAACCAGCGAGAGCTTTGAAGTAGGCCTGTACTACGCGGGCGAAGAGGGCTGGCTGGATGGCGTGACGGCAAGCGTTACCACCTACCAGAACAACATCGATGACATGATTAACATCAGCCGCACCGCTGACGTCGCGCTGGCGCCGACATATCCGAACTTTGTCGGCATTGTCGATGGCAAACCGGTGTTCCGTTACTACAACGTGGATAAGGCGCGCATCCGTGGCGTGGAAACTGAACTGAAGGTGCCGTTTGACGAGCAGTGGAAGCTGACGCTTAACTACACCTATACCGACGGACGTAATCTGAGCAACGGCGGCAACCGTCCGCTCTCAGAGATGCCATTCCACACCGCGCACGCTACGGTAGACTGGCTGGCAACCGACGACTGGTCGTTCTACGTGCAGGCAGACTACACCGGCCAAAAACGCACCGAAACCAGCGGTAACCCGACACCGGGCGGCTATACGGTCTGGAACGCCGGTGCGGCCTGGCAGGCCACGCAGGCGCTGAAGCTGCGCGCAGGCGTGCTGAACATTGGGGATAAAGACCTCGATCGCGACGACTACAGCTATAACGAAGATGGCCGCCGCTACTTTATTGCTGCCGACTATCGCTTCTGATAATAAAAACGGGATGGGAAACCATCCCGTTTTTCATTCTGAGAGTTGTCTTTGAGCGAGAAATACTCTCCTGCCGTTTTTCCTGGACTGCTGTTACTTTACCCATCACCGCGGTGGTAAACATCGCCTGGTCATATTGTTAACGTCTCACCGCTGGGCGGTGCCTGCGCGCGTGTTGAGCCAGACCGACCTTTTTCCTCTCTCATGAAACAGACAAATGCGCGTATGATAGCCCTCTGATTTTTAGCGCACTGAGCAGCCCGGCTGGATGATGGAGGAGATGATGGGGCAGACCAAAAAAGGCATTTTATCTGTGCTGCTGGCCGCTGTGCTGTGGGGCAGTTCCGGCGTGGCGGCGCAGTACATTCTGCAAAACAGCCACGTTTCGGCGCAGTGGCTGACAATGGTGCGCCTGTTGTTCTCCGGCCTGATTTTGCTGACGCTGTCCTTTATGCAGGGCGAGCGCGTGTTTCGCATTTTTACCACGCGTAAAGATATTCCCAGCCTGCTGCTGTTTACCTTTTTTGGCGCGCTGCTGGTACAGCTGACTTTTTTGATGGCAATCCAGGAGTCTAACGCCGCCACCGCCACGGTGCTGCAATTCCTCTCGCCGTCGATTATCGTTGCCTGGTTTGCGCTGGTGCAGAAGAAGCGCACCGGGATGTTCGTTTTCGCGGCAATTTTCACCTCGCTGGCGGGCACCTTTTTACTGGTCACACACGGTAATCCAACCTCGCTCAGTATCTCCGGCGCCGCGTTGTTCTGGGGCATTGCCTCGGCCTTTTCCGCGGCCTTTTACACCACCTATTCCTCAGGGCTGATTGCCCGCTACGGCACACTGCCGGTGGTGGGCTGGAGCATGCTGCTCGGCGGGCTGATGCTAACTCCGTTTTATGGCACGCAGCGCATCGATATGGTGAATGACGCCAGCGTGTTGTTCGCCTTCTTTTATCTGATTGTGGTGGGCACGGCGATAACCTTCAGCCTGTACCTGAAAGGTGCGCAGGTGATTGGCGGGCCGCGAGCCAGTATTCTGAGCTGTGCCGAGCCGCTCAGTAGCGCGCTGCTGTCGCTACTGCTGCTCGGCGTGACGTTCACGCTGCCGGACTGGCTTGGCACGCTGTTGATTGTGTCGTCGGTCATGCTGATTGCGCTGGACTCGCGCCGCAGGCAGGGAAAAGTCGCCCCGCGCGATGGCGGGGCAGGGGAAACTACTTAAACAGATAGCCGGCGTGAAAGCGCAGGTGGTCTTCAATAAAGCTCGCAATAAAGTAATAGCTGTGGTCATAGCCGTGTTGGATGCGCAGTTCCAGCGGCCAGTCGCGGCTGCGGGCGGCTTCGGCAAAGCGCGCAGGCTGTAGCTGCTCTGCAAGAAAATTATCCGCATCGCCCTGGTCGATCAGCATCGGCAGGCGGGCATTTTCTGGCGCGCTTAACAGCAGTTCGCAGCTATCCCATGCTTTCCAGGCTTCCTTATCATCCCCCAGATAAGCGCTGAACGCTTTCTCGCCCCAGGGCACGCGTGAAGGATTGACGATGGGTGCAAATGCCGAGACAGAGCAGAAGCGGCCCGGGTTTTTCAGCGCCATCAGCAGTGCGCCGTGGCCGCCCATCGAGTGGCCGCAAATAGCCGCTTTCTCGCCCAGCGGGAAGTGCTCTGCCACCAGAGCAGGTAGCTCATCGCGCAGGTAATCGTACATGCGGTAGTGTGCCGCCCACGGCTTCGCCGTCGCGTTGAGATAAAAACCGGCGCCCTGGCCTAAATCGTAAGCCGCATCATTCGCCACCTCTTCGCCGCGCGGGCTGGTGTCTGGCATCACCAGGGCAATGCCAAGTTCCGCTGCCATGCGCTGTGCGCCAGCTTTGGTGGTAAAGTTTTCATCATTACAGGTCAGACCTGAGAGCCACCACAGCGCCGGCGGGGCATTTTCTTCATGAGTTGGCGGCAGGAAAATGCTGAACGTCATAGGGCAGCCCAGCACCGTTGAGTCGTGGCGCCAGCGCTGCTGCAAACCGCCAAAGCAGCGGTGTTCTTCAATCTTCTCCATTTTGCACTCCTGAAATTGACGATGTTTTAGCACATCATAACAGCCGACGAGCGGGAATTTCATCGCTTAATGAAAAGGATGGATGTATCGCATTATGCAGCCTGGTAGCGGGGCCAGAGAGTATACGCCCATTGAAGAAAGGGCCTGCCGGACCGTTTTTATGCAGAAAATTAATGCACCGAAGCGGTGACATTTATATCTGTGGATGGCTCACTTTGTGGCTACCTTCCACGGTTACGAAACAGAGCGCCCAGCAGGTCAACGAGAAAAGTAGCGTAGCGGTGCTGCGGGTCAAGGTCGGGATCGTAAACACTGACGCTCATACCGCAGCACAGCAGATTTTGCAGTAAGCGCGTACAGATATGTTCAATCCACAGCGGATCAATGCCCGGGCTGCCGGGAGAGTCCACGGCGGGCATGACCATTTTATCGAAGACGTCCACATCAAAATGGATCCAGAATCGCTGCCGGGTGGCGTTGAGCGTCGCGTAAATCTGGCTCAGAATGTTTTCCGGCCCTAGCGCGTGTGCGGTAAAAACATCGATTTGGGTAATTGCCGTTTGGGCAATGTCGGGCCAGGCAAAATCAGCATCACGCGATTCTCGCTCTCCCAGTTGCACCACTGCACTGTCGTGCACCAGTGGCCCGCCAATGCCGGGCCATTGCGTCAGCAGCGTTTCCCCGCGCCCCGTTGCCAGCGCCAGGTCCATGCCGGCCACAGCGCCCGGCAACTGCTGCATATTGTCATTACCTGGGTGTCGAAAATCGCTGTGGCCGTCAATATGTACCAGCGATACGGCACCATTTTGGCGCGAGCCAGCAAGCGCACCCAGTAAAACAGAACAATCACCGCCAATCACCAGAGGAAAATGGGCTTGTGCCTGGACTCTGGCGACAGTGCTGGCAAGCAGTAGATTGAACTCTCTAATGGCGTAGCCGTTACGTATGCGGGTGCCAGGCAAGGCATCTGCCGAATAGGGCGGTGTGGGGAGGGTCGTGACGTTAATGGCTTTCAAACGTTCTGCCAGACCGCAGGCCATCAGTACTTCAGGCGCACGCCAGGTGCCGGGAAGATGGCCGGGGTGTAAAGGGCGCAGGCCCAGGTGAGTTGGTGCAAGGATAATATCCATACGCGTATGGTGCCCGCCGCAAGAACCACAGTATAAGAAAGCGTAATGTGGCACTTAAGGAATGCAAATGGTGAGATTGCCTTGTGGCCAGACCTCAGGGAATGGCGGCAGAATGGCGCTACCAGGTCATACCGAAGAAACTTGTATCGGCCTTCACCACAGCAGGATCGGCAGCTGTCAGCTTTTTCATGCCTGATGAAGATGTTTCACTTTCCGTGAGTCACGACACTGCGGCATTATTTTTCCGGGCCAGACGCGCGCGAAAGGATTAGGCAATTTCAACAATAATCGCCTCCGGCTCTGGATTCTGCGCCTGCGCTGGCGCACAATTGACGCCGACTTTGCCCCTATGTAGGACAAAGAACGCCACACCTGCAGGAGAAGAAAGTATGTCATCACTCAGTAAAGAAGCAGCCCTGGTTCATGAGGCGCTGGTTGCGCGCGGGCTGGAAACGCCGCTGCGCCCGCCGTTGCACGAGCTGGATAATGAAACCCGCAAAAGCCGTATCGCCGGTCATATGACCGAAATCATGCAGCTGCTTAATCTCGATCTGAACGATGACAGCCTGATGGAGACGCCGCACCGCATTGCCAAAATGTACGTCGATGAAATCTTCTCCGGTCTTGATTACGCCAATTTCCCGAAGATAACCATCATTGAGAACAAGATGAAGGTGGACGAGATGGTCACGGTGCGCGATATCACGCTCACCAGCACCTGCGAGCACCACTTTGTCACCATCGACGGCAAGGCCACCGTAGCCTATATCCCGAAAGATGGCGTGATTGGGCTTTCAAAAATTAACCGCATTGTGCAGTTTTTCTCCAGTCGCCCACAGGTTCAGGAGCGCCTGACGCAGCAGATCCTGATTGCACTGCAAACCTTGCTTGGCACCAACAATGTGGCAGTCTCTATTGATGCGGTCCATTATTGTGTGAAGGCACGCGGCATTCGTGATGCAACCAGCGCAACTACAACCACGTCGCTGGGCGGGCTGTTTAAGTCAAGCCAGAACACGCGCCAGGAGTTCTTGCGCGCCGTGCGTCATCACAGTTAATCCACCGTCAGGCAGGAGCGCATGGAGAGAAATGTCACGCTGGATTTTATTCGCGGCGCCGCCATTCTCGGCATCCTGCTGTTAAATATTTTTGCCTTCGGCCTGCCGAAGGCGGCCTACCTCAACCCTGCCTGGTACGGCGACATCACCTCACGCGACGCCTGGACCTGGGCGCTGCTGGATCTCTTTGCCCAGGTTAAATTCCTGACGCTGTTTGCGCTACTGTTTGGCGCGGGTTTGCAGATGCTGCTCAAGCGCGGCAAGCGCTGGATTCAGGCGCGCCTGAGTCTGTTGGTGCTGCTGGGTTTTTTGCATGCGCTGCTGTTTTGGGAAGGCGATATCCTTTTGTCCTACGGACTGGTAGGGCTGATTTGCTGGCGTATGGTGCGTGACGCGCACGGTATCAAGCAGCTGTTTAATACCGGCGTACTGCTGTATTTGCTGGGTGTTGGCATGCTGCTGCTGCTCGGATTGATTCAGGGTGACAACACCAGCCGCGCCTGGACGCCGGATGCTTCGGCAATTGAGCTTGAGCAGCTCTGGCGTCTTGGTGGCGGCACGGCGGCGATGCAGGAACGGCTCATCATGCTTTCCGACAGCCTGATGGCGCTTGGCGTGCAGTACGGCTGGCAGCTGGCGGGTATGATGCTGCTCGGTGCGGCGCTGATGCGCAGCGGCTGGTTACAGGGCCGTTTCAGCCAGCGCCATTACCGCCAGACCGGTTGGCTGCTGGTGGCGCTGGGGATGCTGATTAACCTGCCCGCCATTGCTGCCCAGTGGTGGCTGCACTGGGATTACCGCTGGTGTGCGTTTTTGCTTCAGGCACCGCGCGATATCAGCGCGCCGTTTCAGACCATTGGCTATGCGGCGCTGGCGTTTGGCTACTGGCCGTGGCTGGCGCGCTCAAAAATCGTTGCCGCTGTGGTCTGCGTGGGGCGTATGGCACTCACCAACTATCTGCTGCAAACCCTCATCTGCACTACGCTGTTCTGGCGCTTTGGGTTGTTTATGCATTACGACCGCCTGGCGCTGGTGGCCTTGGTACCGGCAATCTGGGCTGTCAATCTTCTCTTCTCCGTGTTCTGGCTCAGGCGTTTTCGCCAGGGGCCGGTGGAATGGCTGTGGCGTCGCCTGACCGCTAACGCTGCCTCATGACATTTCGATAACGATCTGGATCACAATCGTTAACACTCTCGCTGTAACCGCTTCCATTGCTGTGATGTGCTTCACGCTGTCCTTTTTCAGGCGCTGACAGAATAGCCGCCTCACGCAGGTAAGAGGGCACACAGATGCACAGTCAACAGCAGTTGGGGCAGAGGCCATGATTACTATCCGTGATGTGGCGCGGCTGGCGGGCGTGTCGGTTGCGACCGTCTCAAGGGTGCTTAATCACAGCAGCCTCGTCAGCGACAAGGCGCGCGACGCTGTGCTGCACGCGGTAGCACAGCTTGGCTACCATCCGAATGCTAACGCCCAGGCGCTGGCTACCCAGGTGAGCGACACCGTCGGCGTGGTGGTGATGGATGTCTCCGATCCATTTTTTGGTGCGCTGGTTAAGGCGGTGGACAGCGTAGCGCGCGCCCACGGCAAATATGTGCTGATTGGCAATAGCTACCATCGCGCTCAGGAAGAGCGCCACGCGATAGAGGTGCTGATTCGCCAGCGCTGTAGTGCATTGATTGTGCACGCCAAAGCGTTGAGTGACGAAGAACTGGGCGCGTTTCTCGACCAGGTACCGGGCATGGTGCTGATTAACCGTGTGGTAACCGGTTACGAGCCGCGCTGCGTGGGGCTGGATAACGTCAGCGGCGCGCAGCTTGCCACCCGCACGCTGCTGGCTGCGGGCCACCGCAATATTGGCTATCTTGCCTCTTCCCACGGTATTGAAGACGACGCGTTGCGCCGTGAAGGCTGGCGGCGGGCGCTGCTGGAGCGCGGCATTACGCCAAACGAGGGTTGGATTGCCGCCGGTACACCGGATATGCAGGGCGGTGAAGAGGCGATGGTGGAGTTGCTTGGACGCAACCAGCGGCTTGATGCGGTGTTTGCCTACAACGACAGCATGGCGGCCGGGGCGCTCGCGGCGCTTAAGGACAACGGTATTGCCGTGCCGCAGCAATTGTCACTGGCGGGTTTTGATGACATGCCGATGGCGCGTTACACCGATCCGCAGTTAACCACCGTGCGTTACCCCATTATTTCTATGGCAAAACTTGCCACTGAGCTTGCGCTCAACGGTGCTCAGGGTATTTGCGACCCGCAGCAGAGTCACGTTTTTATGCCAACGCTGGTGCGTCGTCATTCGGTGATGCAGCGCTAAAGTGTGGCAGCGATCGCTTCCCGAATCTTAGCGCGATGTAACCGTTTTCAATCTGTGAGTAAATTCACAGTTAATTAACATTTGCCTGACTATGATGACGGCGAATTTGCCATACCTCTGTTCTTTTTTGACACAAGGCAGCAAGTTATACCCATAAAACGTGCAGTTATGGAGCATTACACAAAACGAGTACCTGTTTACTCGCAAACTGGTCTGGTTTTTTATTACAAATGCTTAACATTGCTGTCCTGTCCAGACTTTATTGACCCTACAAATAACAGCCGGAGAATGTATGAATAAGAAGGTTTTAGCCCTGTCCGCCGCACTTTCCTGCGTGCTGTTCGGCGCAAATGCCCACGCTGCCGACACTCGTATCGGCGTCACTATCTATAAATACGACGACAACTTTATGTCTGTTGTGCGTAAGGCGATTGAGAAAGAAGGTAAAACCGCGCCAGACGTGAAGCTGCTGATGAATGACTCCCAGAATGACCAGTCTAAACAAAACGATCAAATTGACGTGCTGCTGGCCAAGGGCGTGAAGGCGCTGGCGGTAAACCTGGTGGATCCGGCGGCGGCGGGTACGGTGATTGACAAGGCGCGCGGCCAGAGCGTGCCGGTGGTGTTCTTTAACAAAGAGCCATCACGTAAAGTGCTGGACGGCTATGACAAAGCGTATTACGTCGGTACCGACTCCAAAGAGTCCGGCATCATCCAGGGCGAACTGATTGCTAAACACTGGAAAGCCAATCCGGCCTGGGATCTGAATAAAGACGGCAAAGTTCAGTTTGTGCTGCTCAAAGGTGAGCCCGGTCACCCGGATGCGGAAGCGCGCACCACCTATGTCATCAAGACCCTGAATGAGAAGGGCATTGAGACTCAACAACTGGCGCTGGATACCGCGATGTGGGACACCGCACAGGCAAAAGACAAAATGGATGCGTGGCTCTCCGGCCCGAACGCTAACAAAATTGAAGTGATCATCGCCAACAACGATGCCATGGCGATGGGCGCGGTCGAAGCGCTCAAGGCGCACAACAAGTCATCACTGCCGGTGTTTGGCGTGGATGCGCTGCCGGAAGCGCTGGCACTGGTGAAATCTGGCGCAATGGCCGGTACGGTGCTTAACGATGCCAACAACCAGGCAAAAGCGACCTTTGAGCTGGCGAAAAATCTGGCAGAAGGCAAGGGCGCAGCCGACGGCACTGACTGGAAGATTGAAAACAAAGTGGTGCGCGTGCCTTACGTGGGTGTAGATAAAGACAATCTGGCGCAGTTCCTCGGTAAATAACCACGCAGGGGGCAGGAGGGTTATGCCCCCGTCACTCAGAGCCTGATGGACCAGGCTTTTTATGATAGCCAGGTGAACACTATGGTCAGCAATAACGCATCCGCATCGCCGGAATACCTGCTGGAAATGACGGGCATTAATAAGTCATTTCCCGGCGTTAAGGCACTGGATAACGTCAATTTACGCGTGCGCCCGCACTCCATTCACGCGCTGATGGGGGAAAACGGGGCCGGGAAATCGACGCTACTTAAATGCCTGTTCGGTATTTATAAAAAAGATGCCGGACGTATTTTATTTCAGGGTAAAGAGATTGATTTTAACAGTGCCAAAGAAGCGCTGGAAAACGGTATTTCAATGGTGCACCAGGAGCTGAACCTGGTATTACAGCGCTCGGTAATGGATAACATGTGGCTTGGACGCTATCCGCGCAAAGGCATGTTTGTTGACCAGGACAAAATGTATCGCGATACCAAAGCGATATTTGACGAACTGGATATTGATATCGATCCGCGCGCCCGGGTTGGCACGTTGTCTGTCTCGCAAATGCAGATGATTGAAATTGCCAAAGCGTTTTCGTACGACGCCAAAATTGTGATTATGGACGAGCCAACCTCTTCGTTAACCGAAAAAGAGGTGAAGCACCTGTTCAGTATTATCCGCAAGCTCAAAGCGCGCGGCTGCGGCATTGTCTATATCTCCCACAAAATGGAAGAAATCTTCGAACTATGCGATGAAATCACGGTATTGCGCGACGGCCAGTGGATTGCCACCCAGCCACTGGACGGGCTGGATATGGACAAAATCATCGCCATGATGGTCGGGCGCTCGCTCAACCAGCGTTTCCCACAGCGCAGCAACACGCCGGGCGAAACCATTCTTGAAGTGCGCCACCTGACCTCGCTGCGCCAGCCGTCGATTCGCGATATCTCATTTGATTTACGCAAAGGCGAAATTTTGGGTATTGCCGGACTGGTGGGGGCGAAACGCACCGATATTGTTGAAACCCTGTTTGGTATCCGCGAGAAATCCGGCGGCACCATTAAACTGCACGGCAAGGCAATTAATAACCACAGCGCCAACGAAGCCATTAACCACGGTTTTGCGCTGGTGACCGAAGAGCGGCGCGCCACCGGCATTTACGCTTATCTGGATATTGGCTTTAACTCGCTGATTTCCAATATTCACAAATATAAAAACCGCATTGGCCTGCTCGATAACGGGCGCATGAAAAGCGACACCCAGTGGGTGATTGACGCCATGCGGGTAAAAACCCCGGGTCACCAGACGCAAATTGGCTCGCTGTCTGGCGGCAACCAGCAAAAGGTGATTATCGGGCGCTGGCTGCTGACTCAGCCGGAAATCCTGATGCTTGACGAACCCACACGCGGTATTGACGTGGGCGCGAAGTTTGAGATTTACCAGCTTATCGCTGAACTGGCTAAGCGTGAGAAGGGCATCATTATCATCTCCTCGGAAATGCCGGAACTGCTGGGTATTACCGACCGGATTCTGGTGATGAGTAATGGCCAGGTGGCCGGTATCCTGGATACCAAAACCGCCACACAAAATGAAATTTTACGTCTTGCATCTTTGCACCTTTAATATCAGGGGCCAGTCTAATGAGTGCGTTAAATAAAAAAAGCTTTCTCACCTATCTGAAAGAGGGCGGTATTTACGTGGTACTGCTCGTGCTGCTCGCGATTATTATTATTCAGGACCCGACATTTTTAAGCCTGTTGAACCTGAGTAATATTCTGACTCAGTCATCCGTGCGTATTATTATCGCCCTCGGTGTGGCGGGGCTGATTGTCACCCAGGGGACCGACCTGTCTGCCGGACGCCAGGTGGGGCTGGCGGCGGTGATTGCCGCCACGCTGTTGCAGTCGATGGAAAACGCCAACAAGGTGTTTCCGGAGATGCAAACCATGCCCATTGCGCTGGTGATTCTGATTGTCTGCGCTATCGGTGCGGTAATTGGTCTTATTAACGGGCTAATAATCGCTTATCTGAACGTGACGCCGTTTATCACCACGCTTGGCACCATGATTATTGTTTACGGCATTAACTCGCTGTATTACGACTTTGTGGGGGCTTCGCCAGTGTCCGGCTTTGACAGTGGCTTCTCCACCTTTGCCCAGGGCTTTGTTGCGCTCGGCAGCTTCAGGCTGTCATACATTACTTTCTACGCGCTTATCGCCATTGCCTTTGTCTGGGTGCTGTGGAACAAAACCCGCTTTGGTAAAAACATTTTCGCCATCGGCGGTAACCCGGAAGCAGCCAAAGTTTCCGGCGTTAACGTAGGTGTTAACCTGCTGATGATCTATGCGCTTTCCGGGGTGTTTTACGCTTTTGGCGGCCTGCTGGAAGCCGGACGCGTGGGGTCGGCAACCAACAACCTCGGCTTTATGTACGAACTGGATGCCATTGCCGCCTGCGTGGTGGGTGGCGTGTCGTTTAGCGGCGGCGTGGGGACGGTGTTTGGCGTGGTGACCGGCGTAATCATCTTTACGGTGATTAACTACGGCCTGACCTATATCGGCGTGAACCCTTACTGGCAGTATATTATTAAGGGCGCGATTATTATCTTTGCAGTGGCGCTGGATTCGCTCAAGTACGCGCGTAAGAAGTAAAAGTCCGTTTTGGCGAAGCGATAACGCCCCTGAGCCAGGGGCGTTATTGTTGGCGGCGCAAAACGGCTGACGAATTTAAACCCTACGCACAGTCAGCCACCAACCAACCTGCGTTGCGTTAGTTGGTCATCAAGTGCAACGACAAACCGATGCCGCCGCGGTCGCCTCGCTTATTCGGATCCCTCTGGCCCGGTAGCCCGAATGGTAGAATCAACAGGATACGAGTGAATAATGCGCTGTTGAACGTACGTCGAAACTAAACACTTAGTAAACCGCTTTCAGATAAAGTATTTATTAAAATGAAAAGCGGCTATATTCCCCGGCGTTTTATGATCTTGTTATGGCGAGGCTCCTGAGCAAATACAAGTTACCGCCCTGAGGGTATCGAGAGAGACCTTACAGGGAAATACAGGCATCCATCGAATCAAGGTGTTGCCAAGGTAACTTCCGGCGATGTTTATCGTTCGGATACGTTGTTCAGTGCTAAAACCGGGACGTAGGGATCTTATCTTTGATATTCCTGTCTTGTTCGCCCTGTAAGATGTTTCTATAGGGGGATTTTCATGTCACATATTCAGCTTTGCCCATTATTAAATGCCGGGGCGCAAAAAAATGGAGAACTGGTCGCACACTATATGTCCAGTGATGTTACCGGGTTGCCAGACCATTTAACCGTAGGCCAGGCGCAGGCTACGTTTAAACGTCAATTAACCGACAGTGTTGTTGCCAGCTCTGTATTTATTGTTTCAGGCGAGAAACTACGCGGTATTTTATCTGCCAGTAAATTGCTTCAGGAGCGCGATGGAAATAAATCCGTTACGCAGCTTATGTCGGGCACTCTGTTTCAGGTAAAACCCAGTGATACGCGGCAAGATATTGCCCAGCGGGTGGCAGAGCAGTCGCAACGCTTAATTCCTGTCGTTGAAAATGGTCGTCTGGTCGGTTGCCTGGGGGAAAGAGAAATCGCGCAGTTGCTGGCAGCAGAAATAACGGAAGATGCCCAACGCCAGGGCGCCACGCAGCCGCTTGAAATACCTTATCTGGAGACGACGCCGTTCATGCTGTGGAGAAAGCGTGCGGTATGGCTGTTGTTTCTGTTTGTGGCCCAGGCTTATACCAGCAGCGTTATTGAGCATTTTGAGCATGCGCTTGAATCGGCTATTGCACTGGCGTTCTTTATCCCTTTGCTGATTGGCACCGGCGGTAATAGCGGCACACAGATAACGTCTACCCTGGTGCGAGCAATGGCACTTGGTGAGGTTACCTTGCGCGATTTGGGGAAAATCATCCGCAAAGAAATTTCCACGGCCATGCTGATTGCCTTAACCCTGGGTTGCGCCGGTTATGCAAGAGCCTGGATGGTGGGAATAGGGCCGGATATCACGGTCATAGTCAGCATTACGCTGGTATGCATTACCCTGTGGAGTTCGGTTATCTCGTCAGTGACACCGATGGTGCTTAAACGACTCGGTATTGATCCGGCCGTGGTTTCCGCGCCTTTCATTGCAACGTTTATTGATGGCACAGGCCTGATTATATATTTCAACATTGCGCAATATTTTCTGGGCATCCCCTGAAATTAATTTTTATCGCGCACCGGCTAAAATAGCCTCTCTGTTAGCAGTGTGAAATTTCATGAAAATGGTGCTTGCTGTGGTGTATCAGGTATTTCATTGTGTATGAAAGACTACTTTGCTGAAATTAATACAGTGTTTTATCGGGCGTAATTTACGCTTCACAATAATGGTTCTTAATAATCTTGTTATGGCGAGGCTCCTGGGTAAATAAAGGTTACCGCCCTGATGGTATCGAGAGAGACCATTGCGGGTAATACAGGCATCATCGAATCAAGGTGTTGCCAGTGTAACTTCCGGCGTATTTTCCGTACGGATACGTTGCTCAGTGCTAAAACCGGGACGTAGGGATTGTAATTATTTTCCTGTCTTGTCGCCCTGTAAGATATTTTATATAGGGAAAGTAGTGTGTCATATATTCAAACCAGTACAGTATGCTATTCCATGGAAAAATCCTCAGGCGATATCCTTGCTCATTATATGTCGTCCGATTTTATTTCTCTGGCAGATACGCTCACGATAGAAGAAGGCCGCAATCTGTTTTTACAACGCGTCAGGGAAGACTATTTTCCTGCCTACGTTTTTATTGTTAGTGGAGCAGTGCTGAAAGGGGTTCTATCGGTAAAAATGCTGCTACAGGAAGAGGATAGCACCCGGCTTGTCAGCCAGTTGATGACGCGTCATTTCTTTCAGGCTGGGCCGAATGATGTGCGGCAAGATATTGCCCGTCTTATTGAAGCTCATGATGTAACGTTCATTCCAGTAACGCTAAACGGAAATCTTGTTGGGTGTCTGGCGGAAAAAGAAATCGCGCAACTGCTTGCCGACGAGGTAACGGAAGATGTCCAGCTACAGGGGGCAACGGCACCGCTGGAGACACCTTATCTGGGCATCAGTCCGGTAACGCTCTGGAAGAAACGTGTCGTATGGTTGCTTTTGCTGTTTGTCGCAGAGGCGTATACCAGCAGCGTTATCCGGCATTTTGAAGATGCGCTACAGTCGGCTATTGCGCTGGCGTTTTTTATTCCTCTGCTGATTGGCACCGGGGGAAACAGCGGCACGCAAATTACGTCGACGCTGGTGCGTGCGATGGCGCTGGGTGAAGTTACCCTGCGAGATTTACGCCGGGTTATTCGCAAAGAAATCTCAACGGCTTTACTGGTTGCTCTGACGCTGGGTGCCGCCGGGTGTATCAGAGCGTGGGCGATGGGCATTGGGGTGGAAATCACGTTGATTGTCAGCCTCACGCTGGTATGTGTGACGCTGTGGAGTGCGGTGGTTTCCTCGACCATACCGATGGTTATTAAGCGCGTGGGTATCGACCCTGCCGTGGTGTCAGCCCCGTTTATCGCCACGTTGATAGATGGCACCGGGTTGATTATTTACTTCAAAATTGCCCAACATTTTCTGGGTATCGGCTGACGCTTGCCGGTATTCTTCGGGGGGGGGGGGGGGGCTGGGTACAGTGTTGGGCGTAGTGACCGGCGTAATTATCTTTGCGGTTATCAACGCGTGTCTAACCTGTACCGGTGTCAACCCGTACTGGCAGTGTTTTATTAATAGTGTGGTTATTATCTTTGCGTTAGCGCTGGGTTTACTGAATATGCCGCGCGGAAAATCCTGAACATTTGCGTAAATGACACAAGCTGTAACTTCAGGACAGGAACCTTGAGTAACGTAATCACACCTGAACAACGTGAACTTCAGCAACCTCATTGTACTCATTGAGTTGTGTGATGTTCATGGGGGATTCATAAATTACTTCTTCGGGAAGGCGAGTGGAGAGAGGCAAACAGGGAAGGATTAAAGATTAATTGTGGCGCGAGTCTGTGGAGCAGATCCGCGCCTGGTTGGTAATAACATTAGTCATACAGCCATTTCCCGGCTTTCGCTGACTCGATCAGCATGCCAATGGTGAAATCAGCTACGGATATCGGCTCAGTTTTTCTGAAGGGATTCCATGAGACAGGTGCTTGCGGGTAGTAGTTTTCGATCCGAAAGCCTTCTTTTGCCACATTGAATGTCTCAAAGAAACTCGTCATCAGATCCTCGGCTTCAAGCTCATCCAGACCAAGATCGGAATCAAGATCTGTCGTGGGCGTTAATTCCACTTTTTTTAGATTAAACAGATATGTGCCAGCATAAGGTCTCACTAACTCATATACCTGTTGTTCGATACTCTTTACCATAACTTATCATTTTCCCTGGCTATGGTGTTGTAGTCACGAATGGTGCAATAAGTGATTTGTGTGATATCTGCTGCAATAATAAATACACCGATTACAGGAATGGAGCGGCCAACAAAGGGAGCAATATTGCGTACCATGACGCGTTTTGCACTCCATGGCGTGTAGCCGCCAACCCATGTTGGCAGGGAGATACCTAAGGGGAATTTCGTTTTTTTAAAGACCGCTCTGGATGCCTTTGAGGCGTAAGAGGTTCCTTTAGTTGCTCCCATCGGTTTTGCCCTTGTTGACAGTGAATTGCGACCTGAAAGCAGTGCTACAATTGCCGCAAATTCAGCAGCGCCAATGCCAAACTGGCTGGCCGTATTTTCACAAAAAATCATGAAAAACAGTTCAGAAGCCGTGAGGTTCGCTTTACCGGCATAGTAATAAGTGTCGTTAAGTTGCTCTACCGTATCCATACGTTCAGCCCTTCAGCAGATAAACACACCTTAGTAAGTTTTTGTGGCTTTATTTTACTGTCACAGGCAGCAGTGTTAGCCGATTATCTCCTGCCTCAATGACGCGCGGTTTGTCGGGATCAAGTTCTTCGCGCGTGAGCACCACACGCCAGCTATTGTTTGTCTGGTCTGGTTGCATAAACATCGCCGCCACTGCCACATACTGGGCTTCTTTCTCCATAGGCATATCCAGACTGACCGCGCCACCTGGATGTAGACGGACGTCCTTTTGTGCCACCAGATCAACTTTCACAGCTTGAACGTCATCAGTAAATAGCGACGGATAATCCGTGTTGTCAAAGGCGGTGCGCTCTTTAAGTTGATAAATACGCACGACCGTGGACAGAGGTACTCCTCCATCGTTAGCATTGACGGCCTCCCGCGCCCGAACGTCCAGGTGCAGAGTTTTAATCTGTTTATAAAAAATTGATTTCGTCATCGCTACGGTGCTATCTGTTACCGTCTGTGTCAGCCCACATCCGCTTATCAGTGTGGCCATAATCAGGCTTGTAGCTATATGTAAAGTCTTACCAGCGATAATCGCCATGTTCATCGGTCTCCCTGCGGTGAATCTTTTCCCGGACGCATTCATAGCGCCCCAAATTAATGGTGACAAGCTTGTTATCAGTTTTGTTACTGGCAGACTGCGGCTTCATGACCGCTGTTCGTCCAAGTTGTGCACTGCCTGGGGCGGGCTGACAACCCAGTTGCGCATCAGGAAGCAGTTTACGAGCCACCCGTAACTGCAGGCGCACGTTCAGACGTGAACCCAGATACACCTGCATCAGTGCCAGTAGGTCTGCATGCAGCTGCCCACCCGGTAGCCAGCCATACACTTCATCAGGACTGTCGGTAGCGAGCTGTAGCAACACCTGACCGTTAACATCCGTGGCATACGCCCCCATCACCGGGCGGTGTTGGAGACTCACGCAGCCACGTGTGCGCATTGTCAGCGGCGAATCCAGTGGAATACGGCACGGATCGTGGTGCCAGAGCGTGGCACAGGTCTGTGGTGCCAGTAAATTAACCAGCGATGTCAGCCCTTCGGCTGTACGTCCAGGCAGCAGCATCACAGGCAGCAGCGCCAGGAAGCGCGATAAGGGTGTTGCTGTGTGCGTGGCACTACCGGGCATACCCAATCCAACGAGTCCCAACAGATACTGCGAGGTTTGGTCTTCTCCCCCTGGTGTAAAGGTGGCCGGGTAGGAGTATTTGCGCCAAATACGGTAATACTGGGTGATCAGACGATGGTTAAAAATATCCAGAAAATCTGCCGTCGCCTCATGCCCATCCCGACGCTGTGCAATGTCATCCGTGTAGGATGTAGGCAGCGGTGAGGTGACACCATACAGTCCCATAAAGGTAACGCGTACCGAGGGGGGAAGATGCGTATCGTCAGGGATTTCTGCATTGCGGATTTCTGAGGCCGGAAACCCCATTCCAGGATGAGGCTTGAAACGCACTGTTTCCTTGCCTATCTGCCAGTCACTACCAGGCACAGGCGCCTGTGGCGTATGCTGTTCCAGCAGCTGGCAAAAACGGTAAAAGTTGGTCAGCGGCAGTCGGTCACCAAGCTTTGTTATTAGCCAGGCAGACGCGGACAATGGTTCTCTTTCCACCGGATACATTTTCCTTCTGGCTGGATAAGCAGCGTGAGCTGGTTAAACTGATTCATGTCGGCATAGAGTGCCAGGAAGCGATTGAGCATTTCACCAAACAGATGAATGTCGCCCTCGCCGGTAAAGCCGTTGCTGTCGAGGGTGACTTCAATATCCAGCCCGCGCAGCAGATAGCCCTGTACAAAGCGTTGAATGCGGTGATGTTTCACCTCGAGGATGGCATCCAGCCGCCGCTGATTCATCTCGTCATCCTGCCAGTTGTACAACGAAAGAGTGCCGCGCAGTACCTCTGCATTACTCATCATATTAAGAAAACTACTGCCCAGGTGACCCAATAGCCGCCAGTGGAAGCGGTCTTCCGCTGGAGGATAGCTTGGTAACGTGGGTTTACACAGATTACGGACTGTCATTAGGGTTTGCTGTGTTTGTTCACAGCGGTCCAGAAGCGTACTCTGCAGCGCACGTCGCGGCAGCTGGCCGTTGGTGCCTGTGATACGCAGTGATACCGTTTCCCTCTCAGCGTGTAGGTTTGGTTCATGCTGTGGCCCCCCCAGAATCAGCCAGGTGTCATGCATACCCGTCACGCCTCGTTTCACTCGGGTGTGGTAATAGCGCTCCGGTGCTGTGGCTCGCTGCATACCGCCCCGGTGGCGAAAGCTGGTGAACGGCACATAATCCACACCGCCGTTTCGACCGGAGCCTGTGACTGCATCTACGGAATAAATTTCAGTATGGCCGTCTTGTAGGCGCTGGGGACGGAGCAGATATTCGTTCTCCAGCCCGCTCAACGTCAAAGGGTCGGCTTCAAGAGTAAACAGGTTAATCACCGGTACACAGTGAACACGCAGGGCATCATGACTCACTGGCAAATCTGCAGGCCACTGGCTACTGAACACCACCTCAACATCAAAACTGGTAATCCCCTTAGGGAGTGTTACCGACTCCAGGCCATGAAGATGCACAAACATGAATTTTTCACGGAAGGCGAAATACTCCAGCAGCAACTGATAGCCACTGAAAGCACTCTCACCCTTCGGCCACAGCCTGTCTTCCTCAGCAAACCCCCCGGGTGAAAAATAACCTTCAAGTGGTATTCGCTCAGACTGACCGGACAGACGCAGGTATAGCGCAGCCTGGCGTTTTGTCAGCATCAGGTGCAGGGCATGACTGACTGGCATATCCGCGCTCAGATACAGGCCAAGACATTGCAGGTCGCTTTGCGCCCAGTCAGCCTGTGAACTGCAGGCGAAACGTATACGTAACAGGGAGCGCCCGTCTGGCTCGGTTGCCATGGCAAGGTGTGATACGTCCAGAGGATTCAAGGGAATATCGCGGGTAGTGCGGTAGCGGCAGATAGTATTTTTCGGTCCGACCGGGCGTGAGAAAACTTCCAATCCGGCAGGCAGGATTTCGGCCATTTTCATCGACTGCAAATCAGGTTTAAATGCCACCACTGACAGCGACGGAATAGTACGCAAATAATGTGGCCAGAGCATGCTAACTAGCCCTTCCGTCAGTTCGGGCAGGTCATCATCGATTTTCTGGCGTAGTCGACCCATCGAGAAGGCAAAACCTTCGAACAAACGTTCCACATATGGGTCCGGCGTTCCGGCTTTATCCAGGTCGAGCAAGGCAGCCCGATCCGGGTGCGCCTTTGCAAACTCTTTGGCGGCCTCGCGTAAGTAACGTAGCTCGGCGTCGTAATAGCGTAGGGTTAAGTCTTCCATGGATGTCCTGGTGAATGTCCCATCAATAAAAAGTGTTTACCTGTGACTCAGAGCATATCGTCGACAGTATCGCTGTCTTCACTTGTGGCCACCGCAAGGGCAGAGGGGTCGACGGTGAAGATGCTATCCGGCAGGGTGAAATTCCGCAGCCGAAGCAGTTCCAGTGGGCCTTTTCCGGCTTCGGTACGTAATGTGTAGTTAAGTGCACGCCCATCCTGTGCATGCCAGCTCAATCGCCAGCTGCTGCTTACGCCTGGATATGCGCTGACCTCAGCCGTATCCAGCAGACGTATCAGCCCCCAGGCTCCCGGTAGGTCTGCATACTGGCGGGTACCCGCTTGTGAACTGACCCAACTCAGCGTAGCTCCTGGTGCTTCAGTGTCTCCCGGCCAGGCAAAGCGTTTCCAGGCTGGCATTTGGTTCATATAGGCAAGCTTCTGGCTGTCAATCACAAGATGAGTTTCCACTACGCCTGCGGCTGTGCCGGGGCGTAACTCAAAATGCAGTCCTGCCTCGCCCCGCGTAAACACCACATCCGAGATATTGCTCAGGGTGTTGACGGCATTAAGGAATGCAGGGCTGATGTTCAGCCCCTGGGCATTGATGCTGTCTGGTACCCAGCGGCTACCTTCACGGTGGAGTACGCCTCCCAGACGGCCCTGCAGGAATTGTGTGATACGTCCCGTGTCGGCATTAAGGTAGCGCGCCAGCAGAGGAAGCGACACTTCACTGCTGACGTTTTTAAATGGATAACGTCCGCCAAACGCCCGGTTCCATTCATCTACCACTGCTGTGCGCCACTGGGCATTGAGGCTTTCTGCTGCAGGCATCAGTACGTGCTGCCACGCCTGCTCCATCGGCCTGACAAAGACTGTCTGGCCGAAACCGCTCCATTCTTGCCCCAGACCAGCGGCTACCAGGCTACCGTAGTCACGGGTCTCAGTTAAATCTACAGCCTTGCCCTGAAACACCGTTTGGGCCAGCGTTTGTGTCATGGCCTGTGGGTCAGCAGCGTTAGTGACCTGCTGTAGGCGCAGACGCACCTGAGTAACACGGGTGAGATAGGTCTGCAGACTGAGATTACTACCTGCGCCCTGACGTCCATCAATCAGTGCCAGCACGGGTCCGAAGGTCGCGTCGAGTGGACCGTGTGTGCCAGTGCTCTGGTCAATGGCGGGTTGTTTACTGCGGCCCAGTAAATTTTTTGCTGATTTCACCAGTGAGTCTGACAGTGCTTCGCTGGTCTGCCCGGTGCGGCCTTGAATACTCAGGGTATTCATCAATGCAACAAGTGGTGACTGGCGGACATCGGCCATGAGAGTGAGCTGGTCAATGGCGTCTGACAGAGTCGCCGGACGCTGCAATCTTAAGCTGTTGAGAAACGCCAGCCAGGCTCCGCTATAGTCTGCAAAATAGCGTTCAGTCAGGCGTGCTCGTAGCGCATCAGGCGAACTCTCCGGTTGTGTGGCGGTACTGGAATCGCTTAGTACCCAGTCCATTTCCTCTCGACGAGAGCTGACTACCTTATCAATAGCAGGCTGTATGGCTTCCTCCCAGGCTTGACGGGTAAATACGCCCGGCACCACTTCGTCGGTACTGAACAGCGCTGCGGCGTCAGTATCGCCCGTCATATCAACAAGGCGCAGGTCGGCAAACTGGTTTATGACTGTGGAAAGCATGGTCTGATAGAGAGTGGACTCACTGTTGCGCCGTCCCATCTGGCGCACCAGCAGCGTGCGCACCTGGGCTACCAGACGGTCATCAGCTTTAACGGCACCTTTCGGCTGTGCTGCAAGTGATGCAGCGTAAAATGAGAGCAATGACGGGCCAGTACCGCGCCAGAAGCCATCCGGCACACCGATACGCTGCGGCCACAGTTGAATGAGTGTATCGCTAAACCAGGGGGTATCCATGTGGTCCGGGCGCGCCAGCATCAGATAAAGCTTGAGGCGGTCATAGGTGGTTTTGGCCTGTGCGTCGCGCTGTGGGCTGTCTGGCGGCAGTGCAGCCCAGGCACTGAGAGCCTGATGAAGATGTACTGCGGCGGCATCGCGTAACAAAGGACGTGCGCTGGCGTCATAGCGTAAGCGCAGAGCATTCAGTAGGGCGGTATTCTGATCAAGGCCTGCCCGCATGTACCACGGCGTGCCGTGAGCTTCACGATATTGTAGCCGCCCCATTATGTCCTGTAAGTCGGCCAGCGCTTGCAGGCGAACTACGTCAGATTTATCGGACTCGTTAAGCTGGCGCAGTGGTACCTGCGTTTGCATCACCTGGTTGCGGTTGACCGCAAATGAAACCATCATTGCCGTCCCCCAAAGCATCATCAGTAAGGCGGCGGCCACGCCTGCGCCGCGCATCCAGTTGAATCTGGTGCGACGCGGGCGCAACCCAACTGGTAGTGCCGAGAAATGTTCAGGCAATGCGGCCCAGCGGCGGTCTTTTTTCCAACGGTGAGGGCCTTGCGTTCCGGGAGCTGAAGGAGGGCTAAACACCAGAGCGGCGAGTGGTAATGGGCGATATGGATTCAACAGCGCACCCAACGTATCGACAATATACCCAGACTTACTGGACAACAGTTCTGCCAGCCTTAGCAAAAAATTGTGTCTTATGTCGCCACAGATCTGCCGCACACCACCGTGTGTCAGAAGTGGCATCAGGGCCTGAAGCTCTTTATCCAGCTGCTCAGGCGGGCAACGAGCGGGCAGTAGACAGGCCACTGGTTCAGTGACTGCACTGTCCTGCCGGCCGGTATGTGGGTGAAGTGACCAGAGATAGAGTGGCAGCTTCCAACCCAACAGCGCATAGCGCTGGTTTATGCCTCGGATGAGGGTATCCATCGCTGCTTCAGAGAGCGCCGGTGTGGTAAAGCCGGTTGTTGCCAGAGCAGATGTGACCCATACCAGGCCGTCTGCCGGGCGCCTGCGCAGCTTGCGCAGTGCGCGTAACCACGGTTCATCGGTAGGCTGTGTCGGATCGCCGCCCCACAATAGCAGCGTACCGCGATCATCCTGCCAACGTTGGTTAATGAGGCCAGGGACAAGTTGCTCTACGTCAGAGATTGAGCCGGTAATGAGGAGAATATTAATCTTGCGAAACCAGAAGAAACCATACTGGCGCGTCAAATGACTACGAATGTCCTTCTGGATATTCAGCTCTTCGCCGGAGGTGGTAACGCCTGAGGAGGAAGGCGGTTCACCGATTATCATCCCTGGCTGGTATGGGTTTTGTTCCTGATGTGTTTTATGCCGCGTCCAGAAAAAATGGATTATACCGATCAGCAGTAATGTACCCCAGAAACAGCCCCAGGTTACCCAGGCTGCCTCTTTTGTTATTCCGACCGCAATCAGTTTGTCCTGGCAGAAAAATAATACCAGCGCACAGATAAGTGCCAGGCTGCCAATCATCAAAACGTAGCCTGAGAAGCTATAACGGGGTTTAACTGACATTCCTGTTGTCATAAGAATAGATCCCGGGTAATAAGGCAAAGTGTATAGTGGTTTTGTGAATTTAAGGATAGCAGTAGCTGCATTTTATCTGTTTTTATAGCTGCTTCGCTGAGTAGAGCAACAGAAATTGGGAACATCAGAGGGCCTGGTGGGCCAAAAGAGTGCTCCAGTGACAAGCAGGGCATTCTGTAAGATAGTGGCCAGTCTTTTGATGTGGCATATTGAACAAAATCGGCCCGGCAATCAGCATTGACTCCTGACAACCAGACATGCTGTATTTGGCCATAATCTAGCTGGTTATATTCAATTAACCTGTCCAGACCTTGTTGTAAATTATCTGAAGTTAGCTCGCGTCCAACCCCCGCCAAAACAGGCATGGAATGTTTGTGGGCAAACTCTCCTGATGTTATCAACTGGCCAGTTACAAATTCACTGTAGGCATTATTTTGTTCCCCGGACCAGTCCTGTAGACATAGCACAAGTATAAGGGAGTCGATATTATCGTCATAACCGGAATATATCTCACTAGCAGAGTTTACTGCCTCTGGGTATAAGTCCCAAATCTCATAAATAACTTCTGAAACCAGTTCATCAATGTAGCCAGGAGAGAAAACGATTTTTACTGAAGATAAATGGCAACGATATTCTGCACATTGTCCTTCACATTGTTCATCGATAAATTTCAACCTTGCACTCAGACTCTTTAATTCATTAGCCAGGGCCAGGGCTCTTGCTTTGTTGGGATAGGCGGGGATATCAGCCTGCTTACCCATTAATGCTAAAATGCCTTTTTCTTCGGGGGCGAGAACAACATTTGCAACTACTGCCAGCTGTCGCATACTCCATAACTGCCAGCTACGTTTTGTTTTTTGGGTTTCCTGCTGCCATAACAATGCCCGGTTTACTGATTGTTCGTAGCGGTAAAAAACGACACTGAAAGACAATATCCAGAGGAGAAAAGCAGGTAAAGCACCATACAGTAGCGCCTGAGTATAGGTGGTGACTTTGCCAATAAACAGCGCAAGAAGTATGCCTGTGATAATCAGAACACAAAAAATCCAGAGCCATAACCTCATTTGTGGGCGACTCAATGCGTTTCTGGCTGGAATGTCGGGAATAGGCCATTGCATAATTACGACTCAACACAGACATCAGTATGTGTACTGATAACTCTACAACCACATGCACACAGGCTTCCATCAACCACTACAGCAATTCCGTTGTCCATCACTGTAGTATCACCTTCGATGATATTGTTTGGACCATGAGACGGGCAGGAAACCCGGTCACCTAACAGGGCAACCTGAATACCATTGATGAACATTGACGCAGAGGCCGAAATTACTTTGCCACCGTGTGTTGTGGCATCTCCCATACAAACTAATGCTGGCATGATTTTTCTCCTTAATCCTTAGAGGTGCCAGGGCATGCGCAAATAGAATATATTATTCGCTTCCAAATAAATATAAGTGTGCCTTCATTGTGCTTTATATTTTATGAGGAATCACTCTTGCCGTTTATGAAAATATTTGAAAGTAGTGTCAAATCACTCGCGTGGATATCCTTGGCATGAAGTTGAAAGGTGTATGTGTGACTGTTTTGGTTAGTTTCTTATGGGAAACTCTTCATCATTCGTTTTTTACCCTTTCTTTATCATTTTTCATTCGCTTTTTCCAGATTGGTTCATTAAATCCCCTTGCCTTGAAAAAGTTTTTTCGCTGAGAAGTGTCTCAGACAGTCTGAAACAAATTTCATTATTGTTATTTATAAAGTCTTTAATCCAGAAATGCCAAAGATGCAGATGCAAGAGCCATTATTACTGTTTATGGTTTTGCCCGTTTTCAGTGTACAGACGCTTATCACTTATGTTGTAGGGATTGTTTCTCTTACACTTTACGAAGGGTATTTTCACTTGTTCGGCCAGTATCACTATCAGGGCATGTAGTTAGTTTTAGATAATCAAGATTGCAACGTCTTGTTAAAGAATGTCTCGCAACAATGAGGAAAAAGAAGCTTGCTTCAGTATTTGCTTTTAACCGTTATCATCCATCTACCTTGTCAAGGGTAAAGCATACATTGAAAATTTATGCGGTCAGTCGCGAATTAAGAATTTTCGTTCATGGATGTACCCGGAAAGACCTGACCCCTGATAAGGCAAGAAGATACTAGAAATGGCTGAAGCTAGCCCGGTTTCGTTATGAGTTTAGATGCCTGTAGCTACCAGGTATGCTACCGCCCATAGCCGTAAGCCCAGGCCCATGAGGCAGAAAAAATGCGTATAGTTGCATTCTGCTACTGTCAACATTCAGACGCGATAACTTTTCGCCGCGAATGTTGATTCTCAGGAACGGAATAAAACATAATGATGAGTATTTAAAACACAATGAAGAACGTTGTAAAGTTAAATAATATAATTATAGAACGGAATTAATAGATACGATTAATTAGCGACATATAATGCATTCACGCCATGAATGATATGGCGATAATATCATTGGTTGCTGTGATTCACGCATGGTTAATGACAGATAGATGCAGTATTTTGTTGTTATGCGTCGCTATGTATGAACATCCCAAAAGATCTATTTCTTTTATTGCCGAAATGAAAGCATTAAATGCTGATAGATAATTTAAAAAAACAGCAAAATATCACATCATCATCCCAGTGAATGTTCGTGCGCATTGAGCGGGCACCACTTTGTCGAACCCATCCTATAATGACCAGAAAATTTGCGTTGTATGCTTACGTTGGTTCAGATTTGTGCAATGAAGAAGTTATTCACCCCATTCAGTACGCAGCTTGCGCTTTAGTCGCCGCCTTCTTCTCCATCTTCTTCTGCAACTCTAAAAGCTGCTCCGGCGTCACCGCCGGATAACCCTGGGTGTTTTCCGGCACGGCGGTGTGCGACGGAATGGGCACCAGCGGGCCGAGAAAGCGGGGCTCGCGTTTAAAAATATACAAATCCGCCAGTGCGCCCAGGCGTGCGCCAAACTCGCGCAGGCGCACGGTCAGCATATTTTTCGGGGAGGGCACGGCATAACACTGCGCCTGGATGCCCATGTGCAGCGCGATAAATAACGCCCGCTCGCAGTGAAAACGCTGAGTGATAATAATGAAGTCGTTGGTATCAAACACCTTGCGGGTGCGCACAATCGAGTCCAGCGTGCGAAATCCGGCGTAATCCAGCACGATATCGGCCGGGTTTACGCCTGCGGCAATCAGGTCGCGGCGCATGGTTACCGGCTCGTTGTAGTTTTGCTGGGCGTTATCACCACTTAACAGCAGGTAATCGACCTTGCCGCTGTTGTAAGCGTTTAGCGCGCCCTGGATGCGGTAACGGTAATACTGGTTGATGACCCCGGTGCGGTAATATTTGGCTGTGCCGAGTACCACGCCTACCTGGCGTGAGGGCAGGTCTTGTATTTCGTCATACACATAAGGCGCGGTTTTCCAGCTTATCCAGCGGTCAAGCGCCAGCGCTGATAATAATATCAGGCCGATGATAATAAGCAGGCTGTAAAACAGGCGCTTTAACATGGACTTGCAGACTCGACAGAAGGACAAAATTTCACCCAAGGCTACTTTATCAACCGAAGCGGTGCAACTGACTGGGGCAGAATAGCGGCAATTTTCACCCCGCTTTGCATCGGTTTTCTCAACGCAGCAGCACGCGATCGAGGCTCAGGCACTCAAGCGAACGCAGTACGGCAACGGTAGATTCCCACTGAGTAATGGGTGCATCCGGGCGTTCGGCCAGCAGCGCGCGTGCAATATCGGCACTTTCATACCCGCTAAGGTACGCCACGTTCAGTGCAGCCTGCAACGGCGGCAGCGATGGGTTATAGGCGGCGTTTTCAGCGTAGCTGCCGCAAATAAACGTGCCGTCTTTCATCTCCAGCGCCACGCCAGAAGGCGACTGGCTGTAAGGTGCATGGCTGCGGTTAGCCGCGGAGATAGCGGCCTGGCTCAGGGCATCGCCATCGGGTGTAAAGCCGTGATTTTCTTCGTCGAGCAGGCGAGTGGTGATATCAAGATCAACAGGGCCAAAGGCGTCCGGCAGGTAATCACCCAGCGTAGTGGGCTGACGTCCGGGTAAATCAATGCGTAAATCCGTGCCGCTATTCAGTTCGTTCATAAACTGGCGGCAGTGGCCGCACGGCGTGTAGTTCACGGTAATGGCCGCCAGCTGCTTCTCCCCGCGCAGCCAGGCGTGGGTGACTGCGCTCTGCTCGGCATGAATGGTCTGTTGCAGCATGGTGCCGGGAAATTCCATATTGGCCCCGAAGTAGAGATTACCACTGATGCCACGGGCTATAGCGCCGACGTGAAAGTGTGAAATCGCCGGGCGTGCGCAGGCGGCAGCGAGCGGGAGCAGGGCAAAGGCCAGCGTTGCCTCATCCATGTCGGTTTGTTGCCTGAGTGATGCCACGTCCTGCGCGCTCAGCATGGCAGGGAAGTGGTCAATATCAAGCAGAGGATGGAGCGCAGATTGCAGGTTCGCGGGAAGCTGTGCAAAGACGCCTTCAAAACGTGGATGCATGGCGGGCCTCAGGTCAGGTTATTGGAACCGTATTTTACGGTGCGACCTGTCTGTTATATGCGACTTTTATCACAATAAAAATGCAACAAATGCAATTTTTCGTAATTTTACGAGCCAGCAATGGAGGTTAGCCGAAAACCTGCACAATTACGGGGAATAAAAACGGTGCCAGCAGGGAGGTTATTATGCCGCAGATAACCAGCGCCAGTGAGCCAAATGCGCCTTCCTGATAGTCCAGCTCGGCGCAGCGGGCGGTGCCAAGCGCGTGTGAGGCGGTACCCATCGCCAACCCGCGTGAAGCTTTGGTGCTGATGTGCATCAGATTTAGCAAGGAGTGGCCGAACACGGCGCCAAGAATACCGACAAAAATCACGCACACGGCGCTAATGGCCGGAATGCCGCCAATACTGCCGCCGACGGCCATCGCAATGGGCGTGGTCACCGATTTTGGTAAAACGGAGGCGGCGATTTGCGGTGTAGCACCCATCAGCAACGCCATCGCCGTGCCGCTAATCATGGCAACCAGGCTACCGATAAAGCAGACAGAGATAATGGACTTCCAGCGTGCGCGAATCTGGTGCAACTGCTCATACAGCGGAAAAGCCAGCGCCACTACCGCAGGCTGAAGCAGGTCGTTAAGCACTTTGCTGCCGCTAAAGTAACGCTCGTAGCCAATACCGCTCAACACCAGTAGCGGGATGATGACCGCCATTGACACCAGCAGCGGGTTGAGTAACGGGGTTTTAAGCCAGCTACCGAGGCGGCGCGCCCCAAAGAACACCACCAACGTTAGCGGCAGCGACCACCAGATATTTTCCATCATTTTTCGTTGACCTCCCCCTGGCCGACTACTTTGCGCTCGCCGTGAATCAGGTGAGAGCTCCAGCTCACCACAACCAGTACAACCAATGTGCTTACCGTGCAGGAGACGACAATCGGGCCAAACTGGGCGCTCAGCAGGTCGTAATACTGCATCACGCCTACGCCAACCGGTACGAACAGCAGCGCCATATAGCGAATCAGCAGGTGACAGCCGGGTTTTACCCAGCGAGCGGGCAGGATTTGCAGCGACAGCAGCAAAAACAGCATCAGCATACCGATGATGCTGCCGGGAATGGTGATAGGCAGCAGCGCGGCGAGGGCGATACCGGCGTAAAGGCAGGCGTAAATCAGCAGGAAAGCCCGCAAATAGTGCCAGAGAAGGGTCAATGTATTACGCATGGCGTTCATCCTCAAAGAAACGCATTCATCATACAATTAAAGCCAATTCTGTGCTACCGATCACATCATGAAATTGCGGCATGCGAGTGATAACTGTAATGACTGTAGCGGGTTTACGGATGCCTGAAGCAAATCAGCGTGCGCTGGCGGTTGGTGTCTGTTCAGTCGGCAGAAAGTCCAGAAAGCGTTGCAGGGCCGCGGAAGGCGTCTCGTTACTGCGCCAGAACACGCCGACGCTGCCTTTTTGTTCAATCGGCGGTAAGGCGAGTATTTTGATAAGCCCCTGCGCCTGGTAGCGCTCGGCCAGGCGCTGCGAGAGTATCGACACCATATCGCTTGCCTGTAGCAGGTTGACGGTCACGTTCATGGAAGCCGATTCAATCGTGTTGGTGGGCAGCATCACGCCGTGGTCCACCAGCGCGTTGTCTATGCTCTGGCGAATAGGTGTGCCGCCTGGCCAGACTATCCAGCGCCAGGGCGCGAGATCCTGCCAGCTAATGCTGCCGCGCAGTACCAGTGGATGATCGGTGCGCGCCACGAAGCACACCGGCTCGGTGTACAGTACCCGGTATTGCAGCGGCAGTTTGAGCGCCCGCCCGCCCACGCGCCCGACCACCACATCGATAACGCCAGAAAGCAAATCGTGCAGCAGCGGCGTCATGACTTTTTCTTCCACGTTCAGATACAGCGTTGGCATGGCTTCGAGCAGCGGCAAAATGGCCTGCGAGACGCAGTCCGTGGCGACCGGTGAGCAGCCAATGTGCAGACTGCCCACTAACCCGCCTTGTTTAAAACGCTCCAGTTCGCTGTGTGAGCGTTCCATATCGCGAATCAAGCGGCGTGCGTGCTCCAGCAGCAGCTTACCGCCGTCGGAGGGACGCAGCCCTTTGCTGTGGCGTTCAAACAACACCATGCCCATGTCGTCCTCCAGTCCCGTCAGCCACTTGGAGAGCGCAGGCTGGCTGATATTCATCATTTTTGCCACCCGCGACAGGTTGCCCTGTTCGGCGATGGCCACCAGGGTTTTCAGGTGATGCAGCTTCAGTTTATGCGTCCAGTCTGCCATGTATAACCTCCAGGTTATGACAAGGGCGAAAAAGCCATTGTACATCTCATTGCTGAAATTACAGAATCGCAACATAAATACAACAACGATATATCTCATACTCTACACAACGAGGCCCAATTATGGTCCAGCAACGTGATTTACAGGCGCTTATCGATGCCGCACCGGTATCAGCGCTGCAGTGGCGGGTGATTGCCTGCTGCTTCCTGGTGGTGATGATGGACGGTTTTGACACGGCCGCTATCGGTTTTATCGCGCCTGATATCCGCACGCAGTGGCAGTTAACGCCGGGGGCGCTGGCACCGCTGTTTGGCGCGGGGCTGCTGGGTCTGACCGGCGGTGCGCTGCTGTGTGGCCCGCTGTCAGACAAATTTGGGCGCAAACGCGTGCTGGAAGGCTGCGTGGCGTTTTTTGGTCTGATGAGCCTGCTTTCAGCCTTTGCGCCATCGCTGGAAATGCTGGTGCTGCTGCGTTTTCTTACTGGTCTTGGGCTGGGTGGTGCAATGCCCAACACGGTGACAATGACCTCTGAATTTCTGCCCGCCCGCCGCCGTGGCGCGCTGGTCACGCTGATGTTCTGTGGCTTCACGCTGGGTTCTGCCATGGGCGGCGTGGTGAGCGCGCAGCTGGTGGCGAGCATTGGCTGGCAGGGCATTTTGCTGCTCGGCGGCGTGCTGCCGCTGGTGCTGGCGGTTGCGCTGCTGTTTGCTCTGCCGGAGTCGCCGCGCTTTCTGGCGCGCAGCGGGCGTGACCCACAGCGCCTGGCAGGCACCATGAGCCGTATCACAGGCGAGCGCTATCACAACGTACGTTTTGTGCTCAACGAAGCGCGCATTACCCGCAGCGCGGCAGGCTCACTGTTTCAGGGGCGTTTGCGCAGCCTGACGCTGATGCTGTGGCTGGTGTTCTTTATGAGCCTGCTGATTATTTATCTGCTTTCAAGCTGGTTGCCGGTACTGCTGAACCAGCGCGGCATTGCGCTACAGCAAGCTGCCTGGATAACCACCAGTTTCCAGGTGGGGGGCACCCTGGGTGCGGTGTCGCTCGGCTGGCTGATGGATAAGTGGAATCCGTGGTGGGTGCTGGCGGTGAGCTATCTGCTCGGCGCGGTGAGTCTGGCGCTGATTGGCGTGACCCAGGACACGCTGTGGTTAATGACGCTGGCTATTTTTGGCGTCGGTATTGGGGTAAGTGGCTCACAGGTTGGACTTAACGCACTGAGTGCCGTGCTCTATCCCACCGACTGTCGCGCCACCGGCGTGAGCTGGGCCAACGCGGTTGGGCGCTGTGGCGCCATCGTGGGCTCGCTCAGCGGCGGCATGATGATGGCTATGTCGCTGTCGTTCAGTTCGCTGTTTGTGATTATCGCCGTTCCGGCCCTGATTTGTTCAGCCATGCTTACAGTACTGAGCGTGGCAACCCGCGCCCGTCGCGAGGCACATGTGGCACAGCCGGTTCGTTCTGGCTCCGCCATCAGTGAATGAGAATTAAGGAGAATCATTATGTCTGAAGTGACGAACTCGACTGTATCCCCGGTCCAGCAACAGCGTCAGCGGTTCTATGAGCAGATTTCTGCTAAAGGTCTGACGCCGCTGTGGGAGTCCTTACACAATCTGGTACCACAGACTCCTAATGCCAACTGCGCCCCGGCGCTATGGCACTACCCGGAAATTCGCCCGCTGCTGATGCAGGCCGGTGAGCTGATTGGCGCACGTGAAGCGGTGCGCCGCGTGCTGGTACTGGAAAACCCGATGCTTCGCGGCACGTCATCTATCACCGCGTCATTGTATGCCGGTTTGCAGCTCATCATGCCAGGCGAAGTGGCACCGAGCCATCGCCATAATCAGTCAGCGCTGCGCTTTATTGTTGAAGGTAAAGGCGCTTTTACGGCGGTAGACGGTGAGCGCACCCCGATGCACGAGGGCGACTTTATCCTGACTCCGCAGTGGCGCTGGCACGATCACGGTAACACCGGCAACGAGCCGGTGGTGTGGCTCGACGGTCTCGACCTGCCGCTGGTGAACTACCTCGGCTGTGGTTTTGCTGAGGATTACCCCGAAGAGCAACAGCCGGTAACGCGCCCGCAAGGGGATTATCTGCCGCGCTATGCCGCCAACATGCTGCCGCTGCGCCACCAGAAGGGCAATTCTTCACCGATTTTCAACTACCGTTACGACCGCAGCCGCGAGGCGCTGGAAGAGTTGCGCCGCCTGGGCGACCCGGACGAGTGGGAAGGCTTCAAGCTGCGCTACGTCAACCCGGAAACCGGTGGTTATCCAATGCCGTCTATTGGCGCGTTCCTGCAACTGTTACCCAAAGGTTTCCGCTCACGCGTACAGCGCAGTACCGACAGCACCATTTATCACGTGGTGGAAGGCCGCGGCCGCGTCACCATTGGCGAGCAAACCTTTACCTTCGGGCCGAAAGACCTGTTCGTGGTGCCGACCTGGCATGCGCTGTCTTTTGAGACCGATGCCGATACCGTCCTTTTTAGCTTCTCAGACAAACCGGTTCAGGAAGTGCTGGGCCTGTTTCGCGAAGCACGCACTTAATTTTGGGAGAAAAAAGTATGACTCAATATGTCTTTGCCCCTCAGGCGACCGTCAGTGTTCCCGTTGTTGGCAGCGATGCCGAGTTCCCGGTGCGCCGCGTGTATTGCGTCGGGCGCAACTATGCCGCTCACGCCCGTGAAATGGGTTTTGACCCGGACCGTGAACCGCCGTTCTTTTTCTGCAAACCGGCAGACGCCGTGGTCCCGGTCGCAGCGGGCAGCACATTTGAGCTGCCGTACCCGGCGCAGACCGACAACTTTCATTATGAAATTGAACTGGTGGTTGCCATTGGCAAGGCTGGGCGCGATATCCCGCTGGAAAAGGCAGGTGAGTATGTCTGGGGCTATGCCACTGGCCTGGATATGACGCGCCGTGACCGCCAGATGGAAATGCGCCAGATGGGCCGCCCGTGGGAAATCGGTAAGGCGTTTGACCTCTCAGCGCCGATGTCGCCGCTGCACCCGGCGGCCACGGTAGACGATATTCGCAAGGCCGATATCTGGCTTCAGGTCAACGGTGAAGACAAACAGCGCAGCGATATCCGCCATCTTATCTGGTCGGTGGAAGAAACCATCAGCTACCTGTCTGGCTTCTTTGAACTTCAGCCTGGTGACCTGATTTTCACCGGCACGCCGGAAGGCGTTGGCCCGGTGGTGAAAGGCGACCTGATGACCGGCAATGTCGGTAACCTCACGCCGCTGTCGGTGAAAGTGGTGTAAGGAGCCAATATGCAGCTTTACAGCTTTTTTAACAGCTCCGCCTCATACCGCGTGCGCATTGCGCTCGCGCTTAAGGGCGTGGAGTACGACACAGAAGGCATAAATATTCGTAACGGTGAGCAGAACAGCCCGGACTATCGTCACCTCAACCCGGTGGGGTTAGTACCGACGCTTATCACCGACAGCGGAGACTCGTTGGGGCAGTCGCTGGCAATTATTGACTGGCTTGACCGCCACTATTCGCAGCCACGCCTGTTACCGGAAGAGGACCGGGCGCGCGCGAAGGTGCTGGAGATTGCGTACACCATCTCCTGCGACATTCACCCGATTAACAACATGCGCGTGCTGCGCTGGCTGACGGATGAGCTAAAGGTGAGCGAAGCACAGAAAAACCGCTGGTACGGTCACTGGGTTGCTCAGGGTCTCGGCGCGGTCGAGCAGATGTTGCAGCACAGCAATGGCCGCTTCTGCGTGGGCGATTCGCCGACGCTGGCGGACTGCTGCCTGATTCCACAGTGGGCCAACGCACTGCGTATGAACTGCGATTTATCGGCGTTCCCGCGCTGCCAGGCTATCTATGAACATTGTCAGACGTTGCCCGCGTTCCGCGCTGCGGCACCGGAGAATCAGGTAGATAAAATTCCGGCGTAATGCAAGGAGATAAAAATGACAAAAGTTAACAGCGCCATCATTGTGGGTGGCGGTATTGGCGGTGCAGCAACCGCACTTTCTCTGGCCCGTCAGGGGATTCATGTCACGCTGCTGGAAAAGGCTCACGAGATTGGTGAAATTGGCGCGGGCATCCAGCTTGGCCCTAACGCCTTTTCAGCGCTCGACAGCCTCGGCGTGGGCAAGGTGGCGCGCGAGCGCGCCGTTTTTACCGACCACATCACGATGATGGATGCCGTAAGCGGTGAGCCGGTAGTAAACATAGAAACCGGTGAGGCGTTTCGCCAACACTTTGGCGGCCCGTATGCGGTCATCCACCGCGTGGATATTCACGCCACGGTGTGGGAAGCGGCGCAACAGCACCCGCAGGTGCAGTACCACACCTCGACCAACATTGTGGATATCCGTGAAAATGACAACGATGTTACGGTATTTGACGAGCAGGGCAACAGCTGGACGGCCGATATCCTGATTGGCTGCGACGGCGTGAAATCGGTGGTGCGTCAGGCGTTGCTCGGCGATGCGCCGCGCGTAACCGGTCACGTAGTCTACCGTGCGGTGATTGAACGTGACGACATGCCCGAAGACCTGCGCATTAACGCGCCGGTGCTGTGGGCCGGGCCGCATTGTCACCTGGTGCACTATCCGCTGCGCGGCGGTAGCCAGTACAACCTGGTCGTGACCTTCCACAGTCGTCAGACTGAGGAGTGGGGCGTGCGTGACGGTAGCAAAGAAGAAGTGCTGTCCTACTTCCAGGGCATCCACCCGCGCCCGCGTCAGATGCTGGACAAACCCACCTCCTGGCGACGCTGGTCGACCGCCGATCGTGAGCCGGTAGAGAAGTGGGGCAAGAATCGCATTACGCTGGTAGGCGACGCCGCGCACCCGGTAGCGCAGTACATGGCGCAGGGGGCCTGTATGGCGCTGGAAGATGCGGTCACGCTCGGTAAGGCTCTGCAAACGTGCAATAAAGAGGCTGAAAAGGCCTTTGCACTGTATGAGTCAGTGCGCATTCCGCGCACGGCGCGCATTGTGTGGTCAACCCGTGAAATGGGCCGTGTTTACCACGCGGCGGGCGTTGAGCGCCAGGTGCGCAACCTGCTGTGGAAAGGCAAAACGCAGGATGAGTTTTACCGTGCAATGGAATGGCTCTATAGCTGGAAAGAGGATAACTGCTTAGAGCCGCGCTGACAGTCTTTATCCTGGCACGCAGAGGCGCTAACATAGCGCCTCTTTTTTTATTGAGTACGGCAAATGCGCGTGTTACTGGCGCCGATGGAGGGGGTTCTCGATCCCCTGGTGCGCGAGCTTCTGAGCGAAGTAAACGATTACGATCTATGCATCACCGAGTTTCTGCGCGTGGTGGATAAGCTGCTGCCCGAAAAATCCTTCTACCGGCAGTGCCCGGAGCTGCTCAACCAGAGCCGCACGCCGTCCGGCACGCTGGTGCGCATCCAGCTTCTCGGTCAGTACCCAGAGTGGCTGGCAGAAAATGCCGCCCGCGCGGTAGCGCTTGGCTCCTGGGGGGTTGACCTTAACTGCGGCTGCCCGTCGAAATCGGTTAACGGCAGCGGTGGCGGTGCTACGCTGCTTAAAGACCCGGAGTTAATTTACCAGGGGGCGAAAGCCATGCGTGCTGCGGTACCGGCCCATTTACCCGTCACGGTCAAAGTGCGTCTGGGCTGGGACAGCAGCGAGCGCCGTTTTGAAATTGCCGATGCGGTACAGCAGGCCGGCGCCACCGAGCTTGTGGTGCATGGGCGCACCAAAGAGGACGGCTATCGCGCGGAGTGCATCAACTGGGCGGCCATTGGTGAAATTCGCCGCCGTCTGTCTATTCCGGTTATTGCCAATGGTGAAGTCTGGGACTGGCAGAGCGGCCAGGATTGCCTGGCAGCAACAGGCTGCGATGCGCTGATGCTAGGGCGCGGCGCGCTCAACGTGCCTAACCTGAGCCGGGTGGTGAAATACAATGACGCTCCAATGGCGTGGGCGGACGTGGTGCGCCTGCTGCAAAAATATACCCACCTTGAAAAGCAGGGCGACACCGGGTTGTATCACCTGGCGCGCATTAAACAGTGGTTAGGCTATCTGCGCAAAGCCTACCCTGAGGCCAGTGATTTATTCAGCCAGGTTCGCCCGTGTAAAACCTCCGCTGAAGTGGCGAGCGTTATTTCCCGCGCCGGATAACAACGCGCTTTTATCAGGCAATTCAAAAATTACGCGACACAGCCTGTTATGTTGCTCACAGTTTTGTTTTTTGGTGAATAGCACTGCTGGATAAGCGAAAGGCACAGTGATACGTTGTTTTTTACTTTATTCGGGATTGTTACTGTATACAGGCAAAACCCGGACGCAAGTCTTATAAATCATAAGGCCTGCGTCCGGGTTTTTTTATTTGTTGGCGAACAGGAGGGCATGGCGGCGTTATAAAGAGTTAGTACGCGTGATGATATGCGTCTGGGATGCGTGGTATCAGACATAATTAAAATAAAGCAGGGATGAATATGAATATTCACACTCGACTCTTCACACTGATGTTGTTATCAGGGTGTGGTTCTGCGTTTAGTGCCAGCGCAGCGCACCCTGGCGAAGGCGGTTTTTTAGAAAAAAGCGAACTGGATTTAACGTTAAAAAACGTCTGGATGCTTAATACGACAAACCAGCTCGCTGACCAGGGCGTTGGTGACCAGAATGCCTGGGCGCAGGGTGTACATCTGGATTTTCGCAGCGGCTGGTATGAGGACACGTTAGGTTTTGATGCTTCCTGGTACGGCGTGGCAAAACTGTATGCAAACGACGCATTTTATGGCCGTGACTTGCTGCGCGATAATAACGGCAAGGCCGAAGGATTTAATAAAGTCGGCCAGTTATACGCCAAAGCAAAATTTGGCGATGAAGAACGCTACTTAAAAATGTATGCCGGCTGGCGGCAGCTGTATAAATTCGGCATGCTGAACATCACCCGCAGCCGCGCTGCACCCAGCAGTTATGAGGGCGTTAGCCTTGAAAGCCGCTGGCAGGACTGGGGAATGCGTGCCGCCGTGGTCCAGCGTTTCTCCGAGCGAGACGAGCCTGAAAAACGCCATTTCCAGACTTTAAAAAGTAAAAAACGTATTGATTATATTGCTACCGGCGATATTAGCTGGAAGCCGAACGTCGATACCCGCATCAGCTATCTGATTGGTGAGAGCGATAATTACCTGCTGCGCCAGGGCGTGGAGTTTGACTGGATATTACCCATCACCGGCGACTGGGATTTAGTGACGCGCGGTGCGTTTTATCACAACCGCGGATTAAGCGAATGGGAAGGTGCACGCGGTTTTAGCCGCAGCGCGCAGCACTATTATGGACTGGTGGGTTACCGCTATAAACATTCGGAAACCGGCCTTGCCTGGTCACACACTAAAGCAAAATTCGACCAGGGTCTGGGGCATTTTTACTGGCATATGGGAAAGAATACCCGTGGCGCGTTTAATTCCCCGGCTGATGGCGAGGGTAACGATTATATCAATGACGGCGAGCAGATGATAAGCCTCTACAGCCAGTATAAAGTGCTGCCAAATTTAGTGTTGGGGGTATTTGGTAACTACGGCTTTGGTGCGCACTATGAAGGCGTGGCGTTAACCGAATGGGAATATGGCGGCTATTTCTCGTGGTCGCCTGCATTAGTGTCTGGTCTGAATATATTTGGCGGTGTGGGGCCAAGTTATAGCTGGAAATTAAAAAACAACAACCCATGGCTTAAAGAGAATAACAAAGGTTATCACCGGGCTGAGGGAATTGGTGCCACCATTCGCGTGGAATATAAACTCGGTCTGCTTAAATAAAATAAATAAAGGAGTCACACAATGAAAAAAGCGCTGTTAACCGTACTGGTGGGTGCCCTTTGCTGCACCGGTGCGCAGGCCGCAGAGCGGGCGATGCGTATTCTGGTGGTAAACGATGACGGTTGCGAATCCATCGGCACTACGTCATTGCAGGAAAAACTGGCGGCAAAAGGCTATGACGTCTGGATGGTGGCACCGGCCACTAACCAGAGCGGCATTGGCTCGGCAATAACCTTCAAGCCGGGCAAAGTCTTTGACGTGAAAAAAGTCGCCGATAAGCGCTACTGCTTCCCCGGCACGCCTGCGGACTCGGTCGACTTTGGCCTGCTGGGTGTGCTGAAGGACAACCCGCCGGACCTGGTAATTTCCGGCGTTAACGACGGACAGAATACCGGTATCGCGCAGGTGAACTCCGGCACCGTATCCGCGGCGGCTCGCGCCGTGCGCTATGGCTACCCGGCGATTGCCGCCAGCATCGGCTTTTTGTTGAATGACGAAGAGATGAAGGCCGGCTGGCCGAGCACCAAAAAATACTGGCCTGACTCCGTGGACTATGTGGTGGAGCAGGTTGACAAGCTGAACGCCCAGTGGAAACCCGGCACGCCGGTACTGCCAGCTGGCTCTGGCGTGAGCATCAACTACCCGGCGCTGGAAAAGTCAGCGGTGAAGGGCGTGAAGTACATCGAAAACGAGGCGCACCCGAAAGCGCAGCACTATTACAAGCTGCTGGAAGATGGCAGTGCGCAGCAGATTATGAGCGAGGATGTGCTCAAACCGAGCAGTGCCGATACCGATACCGGTTGGCTGGATAAGGGCTACATCACCTGGACCGTGCTTGACGGTCAGTGGAACGCGCCGCAGTACGAAGCTCAATATAAGGCGCTGTTTGGCCACTGATTTTTCGTAAGATGTGATGAGGCTACGGTTTTAAACAGCGACATTCATCACGTTTTATAGCCTGATATATTGAGTCAACGCGTGCGGCTGGCTACATTGGCCGCAACTGGATTGTTACTGTACCTACAGGCAAAACCTGAGCAATGCGCCCCTGGCGCTGGCTCAGGTTTTTTTTTGCCTGTTGTTTGGTGCAGGCACAACGAGTCAGTACACCGCGCGCGAGCGCGCTGGCGGCGAACGTCTCCCATATTCATTTTTTCCGACCCTGGCGGTTGGCGGGCGCGTTTTGCCCTGAATTTTAGTTAATGAGAATACACACATGATGAAAGCAAAAGGATGGGCTGCGGCGGCAATACTGCTCGCACCGCTGGCGGGGGCGCAGAACTGGGATGGTACTGTGCTCGGTTTTGAAGCGCCGCAGGCAGGACTGCTGGGCGATATGCTGGGGATCCGGCCAATTCTGACCGAACACGGTTTTAGCTATAACCTCGGCTGGCTGACCCAGACGGCGTATAACGCAGGCGGCGGTTATAACAGCGACGGCCACGCGGCGTATATTGACCAGGTCGCGCTGACGTTTAACCAGGACCTGGAGCGCTGGACCGGTATTGCGGATGCGCGTATCGAGGGCAATATCGTCAACCGTAACCATAACGATAACCTCACCAGCAAACGGTTGCAGGACCCGCGCGTGAGCTTTAACGACCTCTCACAGGAAAGCTGGGGCGGCCAGTCGATAACTCGCCTGGGCTGGCTGACGTTTGCGCGCAGCTTTGACCAACGCCGCCTGACCTGGCGAGTTGGCCTTATGAACAAAGTGCAGACCTTCGACCAGATTGTGCCGTGTGATTTCCAGATGCTGATGCTGTGCGGCGGTAAATCGGCCAACTCGCTTACCTGGAATAACTGGAACGTACACACCTGGGGGACCGCATTTGCCTGGCAAGCCACGCCAGAGGTGACCTTCAAACTGGGCCTTATGGAACAAAACCCGCGTGCCTCAAGCCGCAGCCAGGCCTGGAGTTGGTCAACCAAAGGCAGTCGTGGCATGCTGGTCCCGGCAGAAGTGGAGCTAAGAACCTGGGTTAACGACCTGCCGGGCGCTTACAACCTGGGCGTGCTGTTTACCAATGCGCCACAGCAGGATATGTACAGCGGGCGCAGCCAGCAGGCGGGCGTGAATGACCCGCACGGTTATAAAACCTATGACCGCACCTGGTTTATGTATGCGGGCCTAAACCAGCAGGTGACGCGCCACCAGCATGACGCCCAGCGGGGCCTGAGCGTTTCGCTTAACACCAGCGTGGCAGACCAGCGCAGCAACTACATGCACCACGTTATTGCCGGTTCGCTGCGCTACCGTGGCCTGTTTGACGCACGTCCTGAAGACTGGATTGGCCTTGGCGTGAGCTATATGGACATGAGCAACCATTACGCGCGCAGCCAGGCGGCGCGCAACGAGGTGTTAGGCGTGGGCGACTACGGCAACCCGCTTTACAGTCCGCTACCGGGCCACTCGGTGAACGCTGAACTGTATTACCGTTTTCGCCCGCTCTCCTGGCTTGAGCTACAGCCAGGGCTGCAATACTGGCACCGTCCGGCAGGCATCAAAGAGACGCAGGACGCGTGGGTGCTGGGTTTAAAAACGGTACTGACTTTCTGAGCCGAAGCGATCTTCATCACGTTTCTTGATGTGCTGCGTTGAGTCAGCGCGCTAATTTGATAGATTGGCTACGTTGGATTGTTACTGCGCTGGCAGGCAAAACCTGGTTTCTGGCATCTGCCGGAGGTCAGGTTTTTTTGTTTTCAGGGTATACAGGGATACGCCACCGTGAAGATCGCAAAAATACTTAACAATAACGTGGTGGTGGTTCTGGACGAACGCCAGCGCGAACAGGTGGTGATGGGGTGTGGGCTTGGGTTTCAAAAAAAACCGGGAGACACACTGGATAATACGCGCATTGAGAAAGTATTTGCGCTGCAAAACGACAGCCTGGTGGCACACCTGACGGAGCTGCTCAACCAGATCCCGCCAGAGGTGATGATCACCTGTGACCGCATCATTGAGCTGGCGCGCGGGCGGCTCGGTGCGTTGCAGGAAAATCTCTACATTACACTTACCGACCACTGTAACTTTGCCATTGAGCGGCAAAAGCAGGGGCTGACACTGCGTAACGTGCTGCTGTGGGAAATTAAACGGCTTTACCCGAAAGAATTTCAGCTTGGGCTGGAGGCACTGGATATTATCGACAAGCGCCTGGGTGTGCGCCTTACTGAAGATGAAGCAGGCTTTATCGCACTGCATCTGGTGACCGGGCAGCTTAAAAACGAGATGCCGGAGGTGATGCATATCACCCGTGTCATGCAGGAGATTTTGCATCTGGTGAAGTACCAGCTGCGCCTTGAGTACGATGAGGACACGCTCAGTTATCAGCGTTTTGTCACACACCTGAAGTTCTTCGCCCAGCGCATGCTTAACCGCAGTGCGGTGGTGGATGATGACGTAACGCTGCACGCTGCTGTGCAGGAGAACTATCCCCAGGCGTGGCGCTGTGCGCTGAAAATTGGTGAGCACCTGGTCCAGCGCTACCGCTGTGAACTGACTACAGAAGAAGTGATGTTTCTCGCGATTCATATTGAGCGAGTCAGAAAAGAGAGCCGCACCACCGGCGTAAGTTAACGCCTGGCGGCACAAGAAAAACGGATTGTTACTGCTTCGGCAGGCAAAACCTGAGTTTGTTGACTTTAACCGGTCGGCGCTCAGGTTTTTTTTTACTCATACATGGTCACACGCGCCTGCGGGCGACAGTAAAAGGAAACATTCATGGATAACCGTGAGCTGGCAAAGGACATATTGCATCATGTGGGTGGGCGGCAAAACATCGTAAGCCTGGTACATTGCGCCACGCGCCTGCGCTTTAAGTTACAGGACAGCAGCGCCGCCGACGCCGAAGGACTGAAAAAACGCCCTGGCATTATTACCGTGGTAGAAAGCGGCGGTCAGTTTCAGGTGGTGATTGGTAACCACGTCGGCGACGTTTTCCAGGCGGTGCGCGCTGAAGCAGGGCTGAACGATGACAGCCCACAGCCAGAGGTTGCGCCACAGAACCAGGGCTCGCTGCTGGCGCGCTTTATCGACATTGTGTCATCGATTTTTACGCCGTTTCTCGGCGTGCTGGCCGCTTCCGGTATTCTTAAGGGACTGCTGGCGCTGAGCGTGGTGATGGGCTGGCTGGCACCCAATGAGGGCACTTATCAAATCTGGTTTGCCGCCAGCGACTCGCTGTTCTACTTCTTCCCGCTGGTGCTGGGCTATACCGCCGGTAAAAAATTTGGCGGTAGCCCGTTTCTGACCATGACCATCGGTGGTGCGTTAACCCATCCGCTGATGATTAAAGCGTTTGAGGTGGCCGGTCAGCCTGGGGCGGCAACTGAGCACTTTTTCGGTATCCCGATCACCTTTATTAACTACAGCTCGTCAGTCATACCGATTATTTTCGCCGCCTGGCTGAGCTGCTGGCTGGAGCGTCAGTGCAATAAAGTGATGCCGTCGGCGGTAAAAAACTTCTTCACGCCGCTGGTTTGCCTGATGGTGGTGGTGCCGCTTACTTTCCTGTTGATTGGCCCAGCGGCAACCTGGCTTAGCCAGATGCTGGCAAACGGCTACCAGGCAATCTATGCCTTTGCCCCGTGGCTGGCAGGTGGCGTGATGGGCGCTATCTGGCAGGTGTGTGTGATTTTTGGTCTGCACTGGGGACTGGTGCCGCTCATGATCAACAACATGTCGGTATTGGGCTACGACACCCTGATGCCGCTGCTGCTGCCCGCCATTATGGGGCAGGTCGGCGCGTGTCTGGGTGTGTTCCTGCGCACCCGCGATGCGCAGCGTAAAACGCTGGCAGGCTCGGCGGTGACCGCTGGTGTATTTGGCGTGACCGAACCGGCGGTGTATGGCGTGACGCTACCGATGCGCCGCCCGTTTATCTTCGGCTGCGTAGCCGGGGCGATTGGCGGCATCATCGTGGGCTTTAGCAACACACATACCTACTCTTTTGGCCTGGCGAGCATCTTTACGCTGGCGCAGACCATCCCACCGGGTGGTGTAGATGCCACCGTCTGGGGCGTGGTTATCGGCACCTTCCTGGCGCTGGTGCTGGCTTGTGCCATGACCTTCGTTGCGGGTGAAGCTGCTGCAAAAACGCCTGACGCTGAGTCAGTGGTGCCACCGACGCTGGCTGGCGGTGACATTGCCGTGCTTGCCCCGCTTGCCGGTGAGGTGATTGCCCTGGAGCAGGTGGAAGATGCCACCTTTGCCAGCGGCTTGCTCGGTAAAGGCGCCGCCATTGTGCCTGGTGCAAATCAGGTGGTGGCGCCCTTTGACGGCGAAGTGGCGTCGCTGTTTGCCACGCGCCACGCCATTGGTCTGGTGAATAACGACGGCGTGGAGGTGCTCATCCACGTCGGTATCGATACGGTAAAGCTCAACGGTCAGCATTTTACGGCTCACGTGACGCCCGGCGCGCACGTTCGCGCAGGCGACGTGCTGCTGAGTTTTGACCGCGAGGCCATCCTGGCCGCCGGTTTCTCACTGACCACACCGGTGATTATTAGCAACAGCGATGATTTTTCTGTCGTTGCCCGCACGGACGATGCTGGCAAGGTGCAGGCAGGTGGCGCATTCCTCACGGTGCGCCGTTAAAAATAAGGAGTCTTGAATGAAAGCATTTCCACAACATTTCCTCTGGGGCGGCGCCATGGCGGCAAACCAGGTCGAAGGCGCGTACCGTGAAGGTGGTAAAGGGTTGACCACCTCCGACATGCTACCCAACGGCATTTTCGGTGCCCAGGTGGAGCGCAAAGCGGGTGACTCGGCAATCAAGGATGTGGCAATCGATTTTTATCATCGCTACCCGCAAGATATCGCGCTGTTCGCGGAAATGGGTTTCACCTGTCTGCGCACCTCCATTGCCTGGGCGCGCATTTTCCCACAGGGAGACGAGGCGCAGCCTAACGAGGAAGGGCTGGCGTTTTACGACCGCCTGTTTGACGAAATGCTCAAACACGGTATCCAGCCAATGGTGACGCTGTCCCACTACGAGATGCCGTGGGGCCTGGTGGAAAACTACGGCGGTTGGGGTTGCCGCGAGGTTATCGGCTTCTTTGAACGCTACGCACGCACGGTGTTTGCCCGCTATAAAGACAAGGTCAAACTGTGGCTGACGTTTAACGAAATCAACATGTCACTGCACGCGCCGCTCACCGGCGTGGGCTTGCCGGAAGGCAGCAGCAAGGCGGCAGTGTACCAGGCCATTCACCACCAGCTGGTCGCCAGTGCGCTCACCGTGCAGGCCTGCCATGACATGATCCCTGAGGCCAAAATCGGCAACATGTTGCTGGGCGGGCTGATGTATCCGCTGTCGTGCAAGCCGGACGACATTTATGAAGCAATGCAGCAAAACCGCGCCTGGCAGTTCTTTGGTGACGTACAGTGCCGTGGTGATTATCCGGGATATATGAAGCGCTGGCTACGTGACAACGGCATCACGCTTGATATCACCGAGGCCGACCGTAAAGCGCTGAAGGCAGAAATCGACTTTATCTCGTTTAGCTACTACATGACCGGTTGCTGCACCGCCGACGCCGAGCTGTTTGAGAAGACGCGCGGCAACATCCTGAGCATGATCCCTAACCCACATCTGAAAAGCTCCGAGTGGGGCTGGCAGATTGATCCGCTGGGTCTGCGCACGCTGATGAACGATATGTGGGATCGCTGGCAAAAGCCGCTGTTTATTGTTGAGAACGGACTGGGTGCCGTGGATAACGTTGCGCCCGATGGCAGCATCCAGGACGATTACCGCATTAGCTATATCAACGATCACCTGGTGCAGGTACGCGAAGCCATTGAAGATGGCGTGGAGGTCCTCGGCTATACCAGTTGGGGGCCGATAGACCTGGTAAGTGCCTCGAAAGCTGAAATGGCCAAGCGCTACGGCTTTATCTACGTTGACCGGGACGACAGCGGTAACGGCACGCTGGCACGCACGCGCAAGAAGAGTTTTAACTGGTATCGTGAAGTGATTGCCAGTAACGGCGCAAGCCTGAAAGGGTAAGTCCGTTTTCGCCGCGGCTTGCGCCTGGGGATGGGGTGGCGCAGGCGGCGGTGAAACGGCGGGTATAAATATCGCTATCGCGGCCTGCATCATGCAGGCCTTTTTGTTACGCAGCGGGCCGCCGCGCTGCCAGCAAAAACAGCATAGGGCGCTCGCTCTCTTCTGCCAGCGCCGGGTTGTCCGCTATCTGCGCGGCACTCGGTCCCCATTCGTCTATCTGCACCAGTTCAAATCCGCTGGCGATAAGCGCATTAATCCACGTTGCCAGCTTACGGTGCTGCTTGCGCACACCCTCGGCAAACCAGTTGCTGATGCGCACACCTTCCTGCTGATAGTGACTAACCGGCCACGTCGGGTGACCGTCCGGGGCGTGCAGCCAGCCCTGGCGCAGAGGAGCGGTGTAAATCGGGTGCTCGGCTGAAAACACCAGCATGCCGCCTGGGGTCAGCGCCTCAAAAAGCGTGTGAAATAGCCTATCAATGCGCGTCAGGTAGTGCAGCGCCAGCGAACTGTAAACCAGGTCGGCACAGTTTACGGGCAAGGTCAGTGTTTCGAGATCGGCGTGCTGCCAGACGATGTCGCTGTGCGTTGTCATCTCACGCGCTTTCTCTAACATTTTATGTGAGACATCAATCCCGGTTACGCTGGCTGCACCTTGCGCTACGGCAAAGCGGCAAAACCAGCCGTAGCCGCAGCCCAGGTCAACCACCCGTTTAGCGCTAAGCTCTGGCAGCATGGCACGCAGGGCGGGCCACTCCGGTGCGCCGTCCAGCCCGTGCTGCGAACGAGCAAGGGTGGCATAACCGGCAAAAAACTGCGGGTCGTCGTAGATGTTCTGTGTGTTGTGGCTGTTTGCCATATTAGTCCTCTGGATCCTCTTTTTTACTGGCGCGGCGTTTGAGCCAGAAGCGCACTACCAGTACCAGCCCCACGGCCAGCACCAGCCAGATAATCTGCTTGAGATGTTTATCTACGCTGTGTAGCCAGGGAGCAATCAACTCGCCGCCCATGTAGCCCAGCGTGGAGAACAGCGTTGCCCAGACAATAGCCCCCAGAATATTGAGCGGTAAAAATACCTTTGGCGGCAGGTGGCTGGCACCGATAAGAATGGGACCAATGATGCGAAAGCCGTACATAAAGCGTGTGCCAATAACAAACAGCCACGGACGGCGGTTAATCAAGCGGCGCGCTTTGGTGATTTGCTTTTGATGGCGGCTGAAGCGGCGCAGCAGCGAGTCACCAAAACGCCTGCCAATAAAGTACAGCACCTGGTCGCCAATCATGCCGCCGAGTGTGACCGCAGCAATCACCAACGGGAATTTTAACAGCCCCTGGTGTGCGGCCACGCCGCCCAGCAGCGTAATGGTTTCACCTTCGGCGATGCTTCCGACCATCAGCGCGGCGTAGCCGTAATGCTCAATTAAGCTTGTGATATCCATTGACCAGAACATTCTCTTTTCGCGTTAACCCGTTAAGCATACACCCCATGGGGGGGAGAAGGGCCAGCAAGGTGCACCTGTCTGGATAAAATCTCGCCACTTTCACAGCTGAACGGTAACAGTGAATTATACTTAGCGTGTGAGGCTCTTACGCAGCGTGGCTGATGAGGAGGTTGTATGAACCATGTATGGGGACTGTTCTCTCATCCCGGCAGTGAAATGCAGGCGATCAAACGCGAAAACGAAACGGTTTCTCACCACTATATGCACCATGTCTTACTGATGGCGGCCATACCGGTGATTTGCGCGTTTATTGGTACCACACAAATTGGCTGGAACTTTGGCGACGGAACCGTGATTAAACTGTCACTGATGACCGGGCTGGGGCTGGGTGTACTGTTTTACGCGCTGATGCTGAGCGGTGTGGCGGTGATGGGCTACGTCATTCGCTGGATGGCGCGTAATTATCCGCAACGACCGTCGCTCGGAATGTGTATGGTATTTGCAGGCTATGTGGCAACACCGCTGTTTTTAAGCGGCCTGGTGGCGCTGTATCCGCTGGTGTGGCTGTGTGCACTTGCGGGAACGCTGGCGTTGTTTTATACCGGTTACCTGCTGTATGTGGGCATCCCGACCTTCCTGAATATCACCCGTGATGAGGGCCTGAGCTTCTCCAGTTCTACGCTGGCTATTGGCGTGCTGGTGCTGGAGGTACTGCTGGCGCTCACGGTGGTGCTCTGGGGCTATGGATACAGATTGTTCTGAATGCGCGGCGGCGCTGCACCTGCGAGCGGCGCCGCAGCATTTCGTCACGATTATCCAGTAGCGATAGGGTCTTGTCGCGGAGTATGATGCGCAGGCATCTGCTTCCGCTCGCTTTTTTTGGTCCACGGTAGCGACAATTGTTATTATTTTAGTGAATGGATTAAGACCCCGCTATGCTGAAAATCCGTGTTTCTCTGCTGAGCCTTGCGCTGTTGTGCGCACTGCCGTTTGCTCCCGGCGTTGCTACTGCTAAAATCGCGCAGCCCAGCGCCAGCCAGCCCCAGATTGCCTCGGGCAGCGCCATGATCATTGACCTCAATACCAACAAGGTGCTGTATTCCAGCCATCCCGACCTTGTGCGTCCCATTGCGTCTATTACTAAGCTGATGACGGCGATGGTGGTGCTGGACGCGCGTTTGCCGCTTGATGAAAAGCTGTCGGTGGATATCCGCAACACGCCGGAAATGAAAGGAATCTATTCACGTGTGCGTCTGAACAGCGAAATCAGCCGTCGCGATATGCTGCTGCTGGCGCTGATGTCGTCAGAAAATCGTGCGGCGGCAAGTCTGGCGCATCATTATCCGGGTGGGTACGATGCGTTTATTCGCGCAATGAATAAGAAGGCGAAAGCGTTGGGCATGACCCAGACACGCTTTGTTGAACCGACGGGCCTGTCGATTGAAAACGTCTCTACCGCACGCGATCTCACCAAACTGCTTATTGCCAGCAAACAATATCCCTTGCTCGGCCAGCTCAGCACCACGCGTGAAGATATGGCCACGTTCAGTAAACCTGCCTACACGCTGCCGTTTCGCAACACTAACCATCTGGTTTACCGCGACAACTGGAATATCCAGCTGACTAAAACCGGTTTTACCAACGCGGCGGGCCACTGCCTGGTGATGCGCACGCTGATTAACAACCGCCCGGTGGCGCTGGTGGTAATGGATGCCTTTGGCAAGTACACCCATTTTGCTGACGCCAGCCGCCTGCGTACCTGGCTTGAAACGGGTGAAATTAAGCCTGTACCTGCCGCCGCGCTGGCCTACAAGCGCGAACGTGCCGCCGGGCAGGTCACCGCCAGCGCAGATTAATGAATGGTTACCAGGCGCACCTGTGCTGTGCGCCTGTCATTAAGTCAAAATAACGTTATTTTGTTCTGTTCGCGCGCCAGATTATATTTAGTGGTTTTGTGATTAAATAATCCGATGATATTATCCTGCCGCCGGTGAATATTCACCGGCATGCCGGTTTTATTAATTGTGGAGCTAACATGGACGGTGCATTAACACAACTTGCGGATTTTTTCACTACGCAAACAAAAGAAACTCTCGCCACAGAACTGGGCAATGGTGCGGCTGGCTCTTTACCTCAGTTGTGCCCAATATTAGTCGCGCAGCTTTATAGCTATCTTAAGAGCGGGAATTATCCTGCCGACTTTTTAAGAAAATTATATAATACTCCGGAATTTTCTGTATCTCGCCTGAGCGATATTTCAGCGGGTGGCTTGCCGCAGTTACTTTCTGCTATTTTGAATAACCACACCAGCGAAACCATTGAGGCCATTGCGTCTTCATTAAATATTAATAAAGAGAAAGCCATTTCGCTTCTGAGCGTCGCGGGAAGTATTGTCCTGGGTATTGCCGGTAAATACCTGCGCAACAGAACGGCACAGTCGATTTCGCTGGTGGGTTGGCTGGAAACACAACTACCTGAACTGCGCGCTGCGGCACCGGGCACTCTGGGTCAGGGCAAGGCCGCGCCTGCCGCTACTGCCACCGTGGCTGCTACTGCTGGTGCTGCCACAAGCGCGGCAGCGCCGGTAAAACGCCGTAAAATCTGGCCGTGGATCTTGCTGATTGTGCTGTTGTTGCTGGCATTCCTGTTGCTTCGCAGCTGCGGTAGCTCCGCGCCTGCAACTCAGACCCCGGCCCCAGCCACATCTGCGCCTGCGGCGCAGCCTGCTGACGATGCAAGCACCTGGTCGCTGCCGAAGCTACAGCTTGGCGAGTTTTTCAAAAAGCAGTTGCCGAACGATGTAACGCTGAATATCCCGCAAAACGGCATTGAGAACCACCTGATTGCACACATTGAAAGCGCTGACCCGGTCAGTAAAGACCTGTGGTTCTCCTTTGACCGTCTGGTATTTAAAACCAACAGTGCGCAGCTGGAACCGCAGTCTGAAGAGCAGCTCAACAATATCGCTAATATCCTGCGTGCCTGGGATAAAGTGAAAATTAAACTGGGAGGCTACACTGATAACACCGGTGCTGAGGAATTTAATATGAAATTATCTCAGCAGCGTGCGGATTCAGTGCGTCTGTCCTTAATTGAACGCGGTGTGTCACCGGAGCGTGTAACCGCAGAAGGTTATGGTTCAGCGCATCCGGTTGTGCCGAATGATTCCGCTGAAAACCGGGCGCGTAACCGCCGTATTGATATTAACGTGATTGAAAAATAATTTTCTTAGTACTCCGGCATTCTGGAAAATGACGTAAATAAGGGGCGCGCGATGCGCCCCTTTATTATGGCCAGCAGTCAGGTATCGCCTTAGCGTGGGGGATGACGGTACGCTGCAATAGATTCAAACAAACGGCCATTTTTAATTTTACCGCCATCCGCCTTACCCGAAAGGCGGATGTTAAAACAGGCATAATTACGCCACATCGTGTTCGTGCGCGTTACCACAGCCGCATTCGCCCCAGTGCTTCAGCTTACTGGTTTTGCCAATGCCGGGGTTCATGCTGTTGGTCGGATCGTTCTCTTTATAAAATGCACGCAGCGCCTGCGGTGCTTCATATAAATGCCCCACGTTATGCTCAGCGGGATATTGTGCGCCACGCTCGCGCAGCAGAGCGAGCATTTCCTCTTTGAGCGCATGGACGTCCACGCCTTTTTTCACAATATAGTCCTGATGAAAGACGTGGCATAAAAAGTGCCCGTAATAGAGCTTATGCGTAAGCTTATCGCTGATGCTGGCAGGCAGCGCCTCAAACCAGTCACGGTCGTTGCGCCGCAGCGCAATATCCAGCGCCAGAATATCTTCGACCTCCCCGGCATGTACGGCGTGATAGCGCACGGCGGCACCGGCGGCGGCAAAACGGTGCAGGAACGCTTTGCTGCCTTCTTCGGCGGTACAGGCAAAGAAATCGCCTTCTGCGTCTTTAAAATACGTACTCAGCCAGTCGCGCGCCTCGGCAATGCCGTCGCCGGACATCTTCAGCAGCAGGTGATGTTCATACTTCTCACGCCAGCTTTTCATGCGCGGCGGCAGGTGAGAGGGGAACAGCGCGCCGAGCTTTTGCATAACGCGGTCACTGAAGTGCGGCTTCACGAACGGCACGCGCTCAAGCAGCGCGTCAGCACGGCCTTTGAGGGTAAAGAAGAACGGCATTTTGTCGGTGCCGAGTTTGTCTATCATCAGGAACGTATCTTTGCCGTATTTTTCGGCAATGTCATAGATGTCGCGGTGCATGTATTCGCCCGCGACCGGCACACTTTTAAAGTTTGCCAGAATGTGGCGGCGAAGGTCGGTGAGCACCTGCGCCTGGTTGGTGCCGATGTAAAACACGCCCTGCTGTTTTTCGGCCACGAAAGTGTCCAGCCGCACCGCAAACACCGCCAGCTTGCCCGCACAGCCGGAGGCCTCATACAGCCGCGTTGGGTCGGCGTTGTAGCGCGACGGTGTGTCGGCCTCCACGTCGCGCACGCGCTCAACGTAGTCATGAGCCGAGGCCAGACGCTCGTCGTGGCGAATATCCTCCGGGCGCACGCGCTCGTCGTCGAGCTTGCCAAGGATTTGCTCCGGCGTGCTGCCAAGTTCAATACCGAGATGATTGACCAGCTGTAGCGAGCCATTTTCGTTAATGCGCGCAAACAGCGCCATTTCGGTGTATGCCGGACCACGCTGTACCAGCGAGCCGCCAGAGTTATTACAGATGCCACCGACCACCGACGCGCCAATGCACGAGGAGCCAATCACCGAGTGTGGCTCACGACCGAGCGGCTTAAGCGCTTTTTCCAACGTATATAGCGTGGTGCCAGGGAAGGCCAGCACCTGCTCACCGTTGTCGAGCAGCTGGAGTTTATCCAGGCGCAGCGTGCTGATAATGACAATCTCGCGGTCATAGTCGCGCCCGTTAGGGGTGGAACCTTCGGTCAGACCGGTGTTTGCCGCCTGCATCAAAATAATTTTATCGGCCGCAACACAGGCGCTCAGCACACGCCACAGTTCCAGCAGTGAACCCGGGAATACCACCGCCAGCGCGTCACCTTCGCCCGAGCGAAAGCCGCGGCGATAGCGCGCTGTTTTGGCCGCCTCAGTCAGTATATGGCCGTGACCGACGAGGCGGGTAAGTTCGTTAAGCAGCGCTACACTGTTGTCATTTATGTTGTGGGACATGGTCCACTCCTTGTGGTGAGCAGGATGCGAATAATGGTGCCCAGATTTACCCTGGCAGGTTTTGGCTTTACTGGCGATTACCAGGCGCACATTGACCTCAACGCGCGATGCCGGGTTTGCGTGCGCTCAGGCCTGGGCGGCTATAAGCATAGCTCTGAAAAGCACCACAGTGCGATGGAAATAACCGATATATCAGTCTGTTTCGTTTCATCCGCAGTTTTGCTTGTGGCACACTGCATGTCTTATCAAAGGAAGAGGCGACCCGCAGCCCGGTCGCGCAACGTGAGAGTGACTCTAATGAAATGGCTTTATGTAGCAGGCATTACCGCAAGCCTGGCGCTGCAACCGGCGCTGGCAGAAGAGCTGTTTGGCGACCATCCGCTGACGCCCCAGGCCCGCGATGCCTTCGTGAGCGACCTGCTCAAGAAAATGACCGTTGACGAAAAAATTGGTCAGTTGCGTCTTATCAGCGTTGGCCCGGATAACCCGAAAGAAGCCATCCGCGAGATGATCAAAGAAGGCCAGGTTGGTGCGATTTTTAATACCGTCACCCGCCCGGATATTCGCGCCATGCAGGACCAGGTAATGGAATTAAGCCGCCTGAAAATCCCGCTGTTTTTTGCCTTTGACGTGGTGCACGGTCAGCGTACCGTGTTCCCGATAAGCCTGGGGCTAGCGTCCAGTTTTAACCTGGACGCGGTAAAAACCGTGGGCCGCGTGTCGGCTCATGAAGCCGCCGACGACGGCCTGAACATGACCTGGGCGCCAATGGTCGATGTGTCGCGCGATCCGCGCTGGGGCCGTGTGTCCGAAGGCTTTGGTGAGGACACCTATCTGACGTCAGTGATGGGGCGCACAATGGTAGAGGCCATGCAGGGCAAAAGCCCGGCTGACCGCTACTCGGTGATGACCAGCGTCAAGCACTTCGCCGCCTATGGCGCCGTGGAAGGCGGTAAAGAGTACAACAGCGTCGACATGAGCCCGCAGCGCCTGTTCAACGATTATATGCCGCCGTATAAAGCCGGACTGGATGCGGGCAGCGGCGCGGTGATGGTGGGCCTGAACTCGCTTAACGGCACGCCAGCCTCCTCTGACCCGTGGTTACTTAAAGACATTTTGCGCGACCAGTGGGGCTTTACCGGTATCACGGTATCGGATCACGGAGCCATCAAAGAGCTTATCAAGCACGGCACCGCCAGCGACCCGAAAGATGCGGTGCGTGTGGCGATCAAGTCCGGTATCAACATGAGCATGAGCGATGAATATTACAGCAAATACCTGCCTGAACTGGTGAAAAACGGCGATGTGACCATGGCCGAGCTGGACGATGCCACGCGCCATGTGCTCAACGTAAAATACGATATGGGGCTGTTTAACGATCCGTATCGTCACCTGGGACCGAAAGACTCCGATCCGAAAAATACCTTTGCCGAAGACCGCCTGCACCGTGACGATGCCCGCAAGGTGGCGCGTGAAAGTCTGGTGCTGTTGAAAAACCGCCAGCAAACGCTGCCACTGAAAAAATCCGGCACCATTGCCGTGGTGGGGCCGCTTGCCGACAGCCAGCGCGATATGATGGGCAGCTGGTCCGGCGCAGGCGTGATTGCACAGACCGTGACGGCGCTACAGGGCATTCGTAGTGCGGTCGGCGACAGCGCGAAGATTATTTACGCTAAAGGGGCCAACGTCACCAACCACAAAGGCATTATCGACTTCCTTAACCAGTATGAAAAAGCGGTGGCCGTCGATTCGCGCACGCCGCAGCAGATGATTGATGAAGCGGTTGAGGCGGCAAAACAGTCTGATGTGGTGGTGGCCGTGGTAGGTGAAGCTCAGGGCATGGCGCATGAGGCCTCAAGCCGCACTGACATTACCATTCCGCAGAGCCAGCGCGACCTGATTGCTGCGCTCAAAGCTACCGGCAAGCCGCTGGTGCTGGTGCTGATGAATGGCCGTCCGCTGGCGATAGTGAAAGAAGATCAGCAGGCGGATGCCATTCTGGAAACCTGGTTTGCTGGCACTGAAGGGGGCAATGCCATTGCCGACGTGCTGTTTGGCGACTACAACCCGTCGGGCAAACTGCCGATGTCGTTCCCGCGCTCGGTCGGCCAAATCCCGGTGTACTACAGCCATCTCAACACCGGGCGTCCGTATAACCCTGAGAAGCCAAATAAGTACACCTCGCGCTACTTTGATGAGGCCAACGGCCCGTTGTATCCGTTTGGCTACGGTCTGAGCTACACCACATTCAGCGTGTCTGACGTGAAAATGTCGGCGCCGAGCATGACGCAGGATGGCTCGGTGAACGCCAGCGTCACCGTCAGCAATACCGGCGAGCGTGAAGGGGCCACGGCGGTGCAGCTGTATTTGCAGGACGTGACCGCCTCCATGAGTCGCCCGGTAAAAGAGTTGAAAGCGTTTAAGAAAGTGACGCTCAAGCCGGGTGAGTCCACCACTGTCAGCTTCCCGATTGACGTTAACGCGCTTAAATTCTGGAACCAGAAAATGGAGTACGCCGCAGAACCCGGCAAGTTCAACGTCTTCATCGGGCTGGATTCTGCCCGGGTAAAACAGGGCGAGTTTGAATTGAAATAAGCAACAAGGCCGGGCAACCGGCCTTTTTTATCTCTGAATCCTCTGAGTTCTCAACCACTTCGGCCATTCCTGCGATTCCCGACTACACTTTTTCTTCGTTAACAGACCAATAAATCAATAAAAAGGGAGAGGTCACCATGACGGGACCGTGGAAAAAAGTGACGTTTGCGGCAGCGCTGACGCTGGCGCTGTCAGGAGCACAGGCGGCTGAGCCGGTGAAGGTTGGCTCTAAAATCGACACCGAAGGTTCGCTGCTGGGCAATATCATTTTGCAGGTGCTGGAAAGCCACGGCGTGAAAACCGTCAATAAAATCCAGCTTGGCACCACCGCGGTCGTGCGCGGTGCGATAACCGCCGGTGAGCTGGACATCTACCCCGAATATACCGGCAACGGCGCGTTCTTTTTTAAACAAGAGAAATCGGCGGTGTGGAAGCACGCACAGCAGGGCTATGACACGGTAAAAACCCTGGATGCACAGCAAAATCAGCTGGTCTGGCTCACGCCTGCACCGGCTAACAACACCTGGACTATTGCGGTGCGCAACGATCTGGCGCAGCAGGGCAAGCTGGCAACGCTGGCTGACCTTAGCCGCTATCTGAAAGAGGGCGGTCAGTTTAAGCTCGCGGCTTCGGCGGAGTTTATTGAGCGCGCCGATGCGCTACCCGTGTTTGAAAAAGCCTACGGTTTTAAACTGGAGCAATCTCAGCTTCTGTCCCTGGCAGGCGGGGACACTGCGGTGACGCTGCGTGCCGCTGCGCAGCAAACCTCCGGCGTTAACGCGGCGATGGCTTACGGCACCGATGGCCCGGTGGCGGCGCTGGGGTTGGTGACGCTGAGCGACCCAAAGGCGGTACAGCCAATCTACGCGCCTGCACCGGTGGTGCGTGAGGCCGTGCTTAAGGCATATCCGCAAATGGGTGACTGGCTGAAGCCGGTTTTCAGCGCGCTGGATGAAAAAACCTTACAGCAGCTGAACGCCAGCATTGCCGTTGACGGGCGCGATGCGCGTAAAGTGGCAGGCGACTGGCTCAGGCAAAAAGGTTTCCTTGACGTGGAGCCATAAGCGGTGCGGTTACATTGCCACAATCGCGTGGCGCTGCTGCTGGTGGTCCTGATGGCGCTGGCGGCGGCACTGCCGTTTCTCAGCCATGCGCCCAACCGACTGCTTTCCGGCGAGCCGGTTTCACTGCACACGCTACTGGGGGCGGCATTCTGGCTGTTGCTCATTCCTTTTCTGCTGCTGCTCACACTGGCGTTTATTCCGTATCCACGGATATCGTCCATCGCTACGCTGGTGATAAGCCAGGGGTTGCTGGTGGGGCTGTTGTTACTGCTGGCGCGCAGTGCCAACGCGCTTGCCGCAGACGCCAGCCCAGCCGCGCGCACCTCGCCAGGCAGCGGGCTGTGGCTGTTAGTGTCGCTGTGCCTGCTGTTGTGCAGCGATGCGGCGGGGCGGCTGACCCGGCGCGGTATCTGGCGCTGGCTGTTGCAGGCGCAGGTGTGGGTTATCCCGCTACTGCTGCTGGCACACGGGCAGTTTGCCAACCTTTCCCTTCTTAAAGAGTATGCCAACCGACAAGACGTGTTTGACGACGCGCTGGGGCGTCATGTGCTGCTGCTTGGCGCAACCCTGCTGCCCGCGCTGCTCACTGGCGTGCCGTTGGGCGTGTGGAGCTATCGCCGTGCTGCGCTGCGTGGCCCGCTGTTTGCCGTGCTGAATGTTATCCAGACCGTGCCTGCCGTGGCGCTGTTTGGTCTGCTGATAGCGCCGCTGGCAGACCTGGGGCGCTGGTTGTCCGGGCTGGGCGTGAGCGGCATCAGCGGTACCGGGTTAACACCTGCGCTGCTGGCGCTGGTGTTGTATGCGCTGTTGCCGCTGGTCAGAAGCGTGGTTGCTGGGCTGGAGCAGGTCCCCGCAGAGGTGCGGGAAAGCGCGCGCGGTATGGGCATGTCGGCGCGGCAAATCTTCTTTCAGGTGGAAGTGCCGCTGGCGCTGCCGGTTCTGCTGCGTGGCCTGAAGGTGGTAACGGTACAAACGCTCGGCCTGGCGGTAGTGGCCGCGCTGATTGGTGCAGGCGGCTTTGGTGCACTGGTGTTTCAGGGGCTGCTCAGTAGCGCGCTGGACCTGGTGCTGCTGGGGGTTATCCCGGTTATCGCGCTGGCGGTACTGGCAGATGCGCTGTTTAACCTGCTGATTGTCGGGCTGGAGGCGGCAAATCATGATTGAATTTATCGGCGTCAGTAAATATTACCAGGGACGCTCGGCGGTGGAGGGTCTGTCGCTGAACTGTCCGCAAGGGGCGTTCACCGTGCTGGTGGGCACCTCCGGCTCAGGAAAGTCCACCACGCTTAAGATGATAAACCGGCTGGTGGAGCACGACGCCGGGCAGATTCGTTTTGCCGGGCGTGATATCACCGCAACCGACCCGCGCCAGTTGCGCCAGCGTATTGGCTATGCCATTCAGTCCGTGGGGCTGTTTCCGCACTGGACGGTGGCGCGCAACATCGCCACCGTGCCGCAATTGCTGCGCTGGCCGAAGCAAAAAATCAATGCGCGGGTGGATGAGCTTCTGAATTTGCTGGGCTTTGATCCTGCGCTGTTTCGCGAGCGCTATCCGCACCAGCTTTCGGGGGGACAACAGCAGCGGGTGGGCGTAGCGCGGGCGCTGGCCGCAGACCCTGAAGTGCTGCTGATGGACGAGCCGTTTGGCGCGCTCGACCCGGTAACACGCACGGCAATGCAGCGGGAAATTCGCCGTATTCACCAGTTGCAGGGGCGCACCATTGTGCTGGTGACGCACGATGTCGATGAGGCGCTGCTGCTGGCCGACCGCGTGGTGCTGATGGACGCTGGTAAGGTCATCCAGCAGGGGACACCGCATGAACTTCTCAGCCAGCCTGCCAGCCCGTTTGTGCGCGCGTTTTTTGGCAGCCACGAGCCTGGCGTGCGGTTGCTGTCGCTGCAAACGGTAGCGCAGCGTATGCGCTCTGGGGAGCGCTGTCGCGGTGAGTCGGTGCCGCATGATTTGACGCTGCGCGAGGCGCTGTCACGTTTTGTGGAGTCCGGCGTGACTACACTTGGCGTCACCGACGCCAGCGGCCAGCCCTGCGGTGTGCTGCATTTCAACGATCTGGTGGCAGCGTCATGAGCAGGGTGAGGGCAGTGCTGCGCTCATCCTTATTCTGGTTACTGGCGCTGTTTATTGCATTGCTGATTGCGCTGCCGTACAGCGAAGCACTGTGGGCAAGGTGGTTTCCAGCGCTTGATCGGCCGCTGTATCAACAGGACAGCTTTGCGGCGCTGGCGTTTGTGCATCTGCTACTGGTGCTGGCCTCCAGCCTGCTGGCGGCGGTTATCGGCATTGGCGTGGGGATTGCCGTGACGCGCCCTGGCGGGCGCGAGTTTCGCCCGCTGGCAGAAACCCTGGCCGCGGTGGGGCAGACGTTCCCTCCCGTCGCCGTGCTGGCGGTGGCGGTACCGGTGCTGGGTTTTGGGCAAACCCCTGCGCTGATTGCGCTGGTGCTGTATGGGTTATTGCCAATATTACAGGGCACCCTGGCGGGAATGGCGGCGGTGCCTGCGGATGCCCGCGAGGTAGCAAACGGGGTTGGGATGAGCCACTGGCAGCGACTGTGGCAGGTGGAATTGCCGCTCGCCGCACCGGTAATGCTGGCAGGACTCAGAACATCGGTGATTATTAATATCGGCACGGCGGCGATTGCCTCGACCGTTGGCGTACGCTCGCTTGGCACGCCCATTATTATCGGCCTGAGTGGGTTTAATACCGCGTGGGTGATTCAGGGAGCCGTGGCGGTCGCGCTGATGGCCATTGTGGTCGACAGCGCTTTTGCGCATTTACAGCGTCGCTTTACCCCATACGCACGATAATGCTGTAGCCCATCAGCATAACGCCACCAATACCACCGAGCGCCATGAGGACCATGCCGGTGATTATCGCGATTTTACCTGGTTTCATGATGTGTTCCTTTTGTTAGCAAAAGGATTATACGGTGAAGAAAAGCTGTTAACGAAGCATTATGTGCCGGATGGGTGAAGCGGTGCACATCCAACGCGTTTTTCTGCCCGTCGCGATGTGTCGGGGGCCGTTTTGCTACGCGGCAACGACAGGCTTTGCGAACGGCACCAATAAAACCTGCCGCAGAAAAGCAAAACCCCACGGCGTTGCGTGGGGTTTTAGTGCGTATCTCAGCCGCGATTAGCTGACGCGCTGGCCCGGCTGTGCGCCGCTGTCCGGGTTTAGCAGGAAGATATCTTTCCCGCCAGGACCGGCGGCCATCACCATGCCTTCAGACATGCCAAAGCGCATTTTACGCGGCGCGAGGTTGGCGACCATCACCGTCAGGCGACCAATCAGCGCCTGCGGGTCCGGGTATGCCGAGCGGATGCCGGAAAACACATTGCGCTTCTCGCCACCGAGATCCAGCGTCAGGCGCAGCAGCTTGTCGGAGCCGTCCACGAACTCAGCGTTTTCAATGAGTGCAATGCGCATATCTACTTTGGCGAAGTCGTCAAAGGTGATGGTTTCAGCAATCGGCTCATCGGCAAGCGGGCCGCTCACCGGCTGTGCTGCGCTGGCCTTCACTTCTTCTTTTGAGGCCTCAACCAGCGCTTCAACCTGCTTCATGTCGATGCGGTTGTACAGCGCCTTGAAGGTGTTGACCTTGTGACCAAGCAGCGGCTGGGCAATACCGTCCCAGCTCAGGGTGGTATTGAGGAACGCTTCGGTGCGTGCGGCAAGCGAAGGCAGCACCGGCTTAAGCCAGGTCATCAGCACGCGGAACAGGTTGATGCCCATCGAGCAGATAGCCTGAAGGTCAGCGTCACGGCCTTCTTCTTTTGCGACCACCCACGGTGCCTGTTCGTCCACATAGCGGTTAGCGAGGTCAGCCAGCGCCATGATTTCACGCACCGCGCGGCCAAATTCACGGCTCTCCCACGCATCCCCAATGCTCTGCGCGGCGTCGGTAAAGGTCTGGTATAGCGCCGGGTCAGCAAGCTCTGCGGCCAGTTCGCCATCAAAGCGTTTGGCAATAAAGCCCGCGTTACGGGATGCCAGGTTAACCACTTTGTTGACGATGTCGGCGTTCACGCGCTGCACGAAGTCTTCGAGGTTAAGATCGATATCGTCAATGCGCGGTGACAGCTTGGCGGTGTAGTAGTAGCGCAGACTGTCAGCATCAAAATGCTTAAGCCAGGTGCTGGCTTTGATGAAGGTGCCGCGTGATTTTGACATCTTGGCGCCGTTTACCGTCACGTAGCCATGTACGAACAGGTTGGTCGGCTTGCGGTAGCCGCTGCCTTCGAGCATGGCCGGCCAGAACAGGCTGTGGAAGTACACGATGTCTTTGCCGATAAAGTGATACAGCTCGGCGTCAGAATCTTTTTTCCACCAGTCGTCAAAATTCAGGTCGCCGCGCTTGTCACACAGGTTTTTGAACGAACCCATGTAGCCAATCGGCGCATCCAGCCAGACGTAGAAGTATTTGCCCGGCGCGTTCGGAATTTCAAAACCGAAGTACGGCGCGTCGCGGGAGATATCCCACTGCTGCAAACCAGCATCGAACCACTCCTGCATTTTGTTCGCGACCTGCTCCTGCAATGCGCCGGAGCGCGTCCAGGCTTTCAGCATTTCGCTAAACGACGGCAGGTCAAAGAAATAGTGCTCGGACTCGCGCATCTCCGGGGTAGCGCCAGACACCACGGATTTCGGGTCAATCAGCTCCGTTGGGCTGTAGGTTGCGCCACACACTTCACAGTTGTCGCCGTACTGGTCCGGTGATTTACACTTCGGACAGGTGCCTTTCACAAAACGGTCCGGCAGGAACATGCCTTTTTCCGGGTCGTAAAGCTGGGAGATGGTGCGGTTTTTGATAAAGCCGTTTTCTTTCAGGCGCGTGTAGATAAGCTCGGACAGCTCACGGTTCTCCTCGCTGTGCGTGGAGTGATAGTTGTCATAGCTGATATCAAAACCGGCAAAATCGGTCTGATGTTCCTGGCTCATTTCGCCAATCATCTGCTCAGGCGTGATGCCAAGCTGCTGTGCTTTAAGCATAATCGGCGTGCCGTGGGCATCGTCGGCGCAGATGAAGTTGACGTTGTGGCCGCGCATTCGCTGATACCGAACCCAGACATCCGCCTGGATATGCTCCAGCATGTGACCGAGATGAATGGAGCCATTCGCATAGGGAAGGGCGCAGGTAACCAGTATTTTCTTCGCGACGTGAGCCATAGTTATCGTTCAGTTTTCATGAATAAAAAAAGGGGTTCGATAGTAACAAATGGGGAATAGTTTGGTAAGCCAAAAGCGAGTGATGGGGGAATTATTCGCTCTCTGGTATGCTTAAGGACAAGCAATGTCATTACCCTAACAAAGGAGTCGGGATGAACTCGCAATCCCCGTCCAGATCCCCGGAAGCCCTGCGCGCCACGGTTGCCGGGACGCTGGTCAATTTTCAGCACCCAACGTTAACGCATAATCTTACCGCCCTGAAAGCGCTGCATCACGTCGCCTGGCTGGACGACACCGTGCACATTGAGCTGCAAATGCCGTTTGCCTGGAAGAGCGCGTTTGAAGAACTTAAAGAGCAGTGCAGCGCGGATTTACTGCGTCTGACTGGCGCGAAAGCCATTGACTGGAAGCTCAGCCACAACATCGCCACGCTCAAGCGCGTGAAAGATCAAGCTGGTATCAATGGCGTGAAGAACATCATTGCCATCAGTTCCGGCAAGGGCGGCGTGGGAAAATCCTCCACCGCCGTGAATCTGGCGCTGGCGCTGGCCGCGGAAGGGGCGAAGGTCGGCATTCTGGATGCCGATATCTACGGTCCTTCTGTCCCGACTATGCTTGGCGCAGAAGGCGAGCGCCCGACCTCGCCGGATGGCACCCACATGGCCCCGATTGTGGCCCATGGCCTTGCCACTAACTCCATTGGCTATCTCGTGACCGACGATAACGCCATGGTCTGGCGCGGGCCGATGGCGAGCAAAGCGCTGATGCAAATGTTGCAGGAAACGATATGGCCGGAGCTGGACTATCTGGTGCTCGACATGCCGCCAGGCACCGGCGACATTCAGCTGACGCTGGCGCAGAACATTCCGGTAACCGGTGCGGTGGTGGTGACTACGCCGCAGGATGTGGCACTGCTGGATGCCAAAAAAGGCATTGTGATGTTCCGCAAGGTTGACGTGCCGGTGCTGGGCATTGTTGAGAATATGAGCATGCATATTTGCAGCAACTGCGGCCATCACGAGCCGATTTTTGGCACTGGTGGCGCTGAGAAGCTGGCGGCGACATACCATACTGCGCTGCTGGGGCAGATGCCGCTGCACATTACGCTGCGTGAAGATCTCGACCGTGGACAGCCAACGGTAGTAAGCCGCCCGGACAGTGAATTTACCGCCATATATCGCCAGCTTGCAGGCCGCGTTGCCGCGCAGCTTTACTGGCAGGGCGAGGTCATTCCGGGGGAGATTGCGTTTCGCGCGCTGTGATAGTACAGACATGACTCGCTTAAAGCCGCTTCCTGTGAAGCGGCTTTTTTATGGTTCAGGGAAATGAACGCTCAGTCGGTATCAGTGCTGATAAAAAATATCGCCCGACATGGCGCGCAGTACCTTGCCTTCGGCATTGGTGATGAGTACATAGTTGCCGCCCATGTAGGTCCAGTGGCTGTCGGCATCAGGCGCGGGCAGGTGGCGCTGGTTCCACTGGCCGATTTCATATTGCTTTGAGCGATACAGGTCCGGGACGATATCGCCCGGCTTAAAGGTACGGAAATCAGCGCTAAATTCTTTGAGTTCGAACGACGCATCGCCGCTTTGTGCCTGTGGCTGCGTTAAGGCTTCTGCCTGTTCATCCACGCTGCCCTGCGCGGCCAGTACCTGGCTTGCGTTTCCCAGCAGCAGCGCTGCTGCCAGTAACACGACTTTTCTACCCATAATCACTCCGCTTTTTTGGCTTACCCGCACTGATATCGGGACAGCATTTATCTTCCAGGGAACGCTGTCATGCGCCGTTTATGATTCACTCCCTTGAAAAGTGCGGCAAGTTTGATTGTGTGTGAAAAGGTGTCATTTCGCAATTTGCGAAACAATTCATTTACTTTTTACCCACAGTCATTACGGAATGCCCCTGGCGTTCATCCGTTGTAATATGAGGTAAAATAATTATATTTCTCATTTGCATTTGGCGGCTGTGTTGACCGTGAAGACAGCGCTGGAAACGACAGCCCCAACTAAAGGCGTAGAGTGAGTGGGCTTACTGGCTAAATAACCCTGCTGGTAGAACGAACCGGTAGTTATCCAAAGAGGACATAACGATGCAGTCTGGAATCAAAATGGCGATCGCGCTGTGGCTGAGCGTGGGAATGGTGTTTGGTGCGAGTGCAGCGCAAAGTAGCGCGCGTGATGTGGCCGCAGAAGAGGCAAACCGCACGCTGGTGCTTAATTTCTACGACCGCTTTTTTAATAAACATGAAGTTACGCAGGCCGCTGAAGTGGTGGCAGACAATTACAAACAGCACAACCCGCAGGTGCCGGATGGCAAAGCGCCGTTTGTGTCATATTTTGCCGGTTACTTTAAAGAGAACCCGCAGTCGCGTGCGCGTATTGTCCGTAGCGCCACCGATGGTGATCTGGTGTATCTGCACGTTCACGCTACCAGCGGGCCGAAAGACCGTGGACAGGCGGTGGTAGATATTTTCCGCGTGCAGGGCGGGAAGATTGTGGAGCACTGGGACGTGATTCAGGATGTGCCGGAGAAGGCAGCCAACAGTAATACCATGTTCTGATGTTGGCGGCCCGTCAGGGCCGTTTTTCATTATGCCCGCCGCGCTATTTCCCCGTATGATAAGCATCCTGTAAATAAACGGATGTGCCCATGATTTGGTTGATGCTGTTGACGCTGGTGGTGGTGTTTATTGTTGGTTTTCGCGTGCTGACCTCGGATTCGCGCCGCGCGGTCAAGCGCCTGAGCGAAAGGCTGGCGATGACGCCAGTAGCCGTGGAGTCAATGATGGATCAAATGGGGAAGGCTGCCAGCGGTGAATTTCTCGCACTGCTTGCCCGCCCTGGCGAAACCGCGCTTGCGCACGGTGCGCAGACACTGCTCATCTGGCAGCTCTATATCATTGACCCCAGCGACAGCAATCTGGTGACCTGGCACCGAATCCTCCAGCGTGCGCGCCTGGCCTCGCCGCTCAGTGACGCGCAGATTCGCCTTGCCTTCAGCCTGCTGCGCGAGATGGAGCCGGAAATGGATGAGATGAAGGCGTTTCAGCAGCGTTATAACGCCTTTTACGCCGAACACACCCCCCAGCCGCGGCTGGCGGCTGCCAACGACGGCAATTTACTGCACTAAAGCACCGTCCAGCGGCGAAATAAAGGCGCTGTGGTTGCCCGCAGCGCCGGTCCTGTCTCAATTGCGTTGCCCTTACTCCATCAGCGAACTGATAATCGCCAGGTGGGCGCGAATGCCGTTTTTCATTGCCGCTTCGTCGAGCACAAAGTGCGGGTTGTGTACGCTCCAGACCGCGCCAATGTCCGGGTTGCCGGTGCCGACAAACATAAAACAGCCGGGCACCCTTTCCTGGTAGGACGAAAAGTCCTCGCTGCTGAAAATGGGGTATTGGCTCTCCTGTAGCGTCCCTTGTGGGAAAAATTCTGCTACTTTCTCGCGCGCCAGGCGGCAGGCGTCCGGGTGGTTGATGCCAACCGTGTAACCACGCTGCCAGGTAATCTCAAAACTCGCGCCGTGGGCACGGGTCACGCCATCGAGAATGCGCGCAAACAGCGCCGGAACATTTTTACGCACTTCGTTATCGTGGGTGCGCACCGTGCCAGCCAGGTGCGCGCTGTCGGGGATAACGTTGTAGCTGTCGCCCGCGCGGAAGGTGGCGACCGTGACCACCGGCGTGTGCAGTGGGTTGGTACTGCGCGAAACAATGGTTTGCAGCGCGGATACGACTTCTGCGCCAATCACTATCGGATCAATGGACTGGTGCGGAGTGGAGCCGTGGCCGCCTTTGCCGTTAATGGTGATATCAAAGTTATCGCTGGAGGCGACGTACGGCCCTTCTTTGAGCATCAGTTTGCCAGAGGGTAAATCCGGGTAGACGTGCAGGGCGAAGATGCGCTCCACATCGTCAATCACGCCAAGCTCAATCAAATCCTTAGCGCCGCCCGGCGGCACTTCTTCTGCGGGCTGGAAGATAAATTTCACCGCGCCATGCAGACGATGGCGAAAGCCCGCGAGGATCTTGACTGCGCCCATCAGCATGGCGGTGTGGGCATCGTGGCCGCAGGCGTGCATCACGCCACTTTTTTGCGAGGTAAAACTCTCGCCACTTTTCTCCTGTAGCGGCAGGGCGTCAATATCCGCGCGCAGCGCCCAGGTTGGACCTGCGCATTCCCCTTTTAGCACGGCAATCACGCTGTTTTCCACCGGGCGGGAAATCTCGATGCCCTCGATAGCGCTGAGCGCCCGAGCGATGTAATCGGCGGTCGGCTTCTCGTGAAAAGAGAGATCCGGGTTGGCGTGGATGTGGCGACGCCAGGCGACAACGTCATCAAATACGGTATCAATCTGCGCTGTCAGTTCATTTTTCATGAAGACTCCTTGCTTAAATTGCTGCCCGCGGGGTGGCGGCTGTTCTGACGTATAACGGCAGGATGGCAAGCCCCGCGCAGAGCATTGCGACGGACAAGAAAATAAACGCCGAATGGAAAGAGCCGGTGGCGTTAACCAGATAACCCATGACGATGGGGGAGACAAACCCGCCCAGCGTGCCGCCGGTATTAATAAAACCCATTGCCGAACCCATGATGTTCTCCGGCAGGCGCTTCATCGGCAGCGTAAACACGGTGACGAAGGTGGCCATCAGGCACACCTGGCCGATAAACAGAAACAGCGCGGCGCTAAGCGGCGATGTCATGTAGTAAATCGCGAGAATGCACACGGCACCAATCGCCGCGCAGGTCATGATGACGCGCGCTTCTTTGCCGTCAAAATATTTGCCCACCAGCCAGCCGGTCGCCAGGGACGACAGCCAGATGCCGAAGCCGCCAAACGCGATGATATAGCCAGAGACACTGACCGGCATAGCCATGTGCTGCACCAGAAATTTGGGTAGCCAGGCCATCATGCCGTAGTTGGGAATATTGACGCAAAAGATGGATAAAAACATCAGTAACAGAGCCTTGTTTTTAAACAGTCCCTGCTGTTTTGCTGCCTGGATGCTGGTGCGGCTGATGGTCTGGCCGGGAATAATCACCACAATCAGTAGCGCCACCAGGCAGGCCACAACGCCCAGTGTGACAAACGAATGACGCCAGCCAAACTGGCTCAATGCCCACACGGCCAGTACCGGGCCGATAGTCATCGCAAGGCCGGCAGAAGACAGCAAAATCGACTGGGCAAACGTGCGCTGTGCGGGCGGGAAGTTGCTGACCACCGCTTTTGCACAGGACGCCGGATAACCTGCGTGACCAATGCCGGAGAGCGCCCGGAACAGCAGCAACAGACCCAGGCTTGCCCCCAGCAGGCCAAAGCACAGCGCGAACGCGCCGAGCAGCGCCAGCGAGATTATCAGCATTTTTTTATAACCGATGCGGTCATTCAGCCAACCGGCGGGGATCTGGAAGCAGGAATAGGTGAGGAAAAACAACCCGGTAAGGTAGCCCAGCTGTTGCGCGGAGAGGTCAAATTCCTTTTCGATGGGCAGCAGCGCGAAACCGATGACCGTCTTGTCGATAAATACGATGGTATAGCCAAACAACAATAGCCCAATCATCTGCAATCTTTTGCTCATTATGCGGCCCTCCATAGAATGCCAGAGAGAATACTAACTTGTTGATATTTTCCAAAAAAGATAATGTTTTTATCAGGGTGATACTTTTTTTCTATAGGGGAGAGGATGAACAGGCTGCCAAAAACGCGCCAGCTACAGGTGTTTCGCCAGATTTTACGAAGCGGCAGTATCCGCGCTGCAGCCAGGGAACTGGGGCTGGCGCAGCCGACAGTGAGCCGCACGATACGTGATCTTGAGCAAACTCTGGGGGCGCAGCTTTTTTTGCGCGACAGTGACGGCACCCGCCTAACTGAGGCCGGGCTGGCATTTTCCCAGCGCGCGCAGTTGATTCTTGAAGAGTTGCTGCGTGCCAGCCATGAGGTTGAGCAAATAAACAACTACTCCCACGGCGTGCTGAACATGGGGTTTTCATCGTTGATGTTAATGACCGTGCTGCCAACGGTGACGGATGCGTTTCTGGCACGCAGCCCACACGTACAGATGACGGTCAAAGAGGGCCAGCTCTCTGCGCTGCTGCCCATGCTCCGCAGCGGCGAGCTGGATTTTGCTGTAGGCACCATTGAACCTTCGTCGCTGGTAGAAGACCTGATTACCGAACCACTGATGACGGCCTCATTTTCCATTCTCTGTCGCCGTGGGCACCCGCTGGAACAGGCGCAAACGCTGGAGCAACTTAGCAAAGCCAGGTGGCTGCTGCCGGAATCGACAATGGGTTATTACCGGCGTTTGATGGTGGATTTTCAGGCGATGTACACCCGGCTGCCAAACCTGATTCGCACCGACTCGCTGATTTGCGCGCTCAATATGATGCTGCATGCTGACTACCTGACAGTGGTTGCCTCCGGCACCTGTGATTCAGCCATTCTCAGCGACCGCTTTGCGGTTATCCCCGTCAACAACGTGCCTTCGGCCAGCTACTACATTGTCTGGTCGGAGAAAATGCTGCTGACTGCACCGGCAAAGCTGTTTATTCAGTTGCTCAAAGAGGAAGTAAGACGAACCCAGTGGTGACGCGATGAGTAAAACCCTGTGCTCAGGTGCGCTGTTTGTGCTCTCTCACTTTTAAACCGCCGACGCGGGTCAAACCAATAGGGTTGCTGTGGCTGGGCTGTAACTGGGTTTTATGCCTGTCGCGCAGGCGTCGTGTTTGCGCGCATTGCCGCACGGCTGCGGTGTCGTTGCGTGCATTTGTGGTTTGCGTTGAGTCAGGTGTAGCACTGTCCTTCATCAGTGCTCGGCACCCGGCAACATCGCCGTCAGCCTGTTCGGGTTAACGGTAAGGCGCAATGCTCAGGCGAGTGCCATCAGCCAGAAATATTCTCATAATTGCGAACGGATTTTACCGTCGCGAAATCGGTTTCGAGCAGCGCCAGGGTGACTGCGTGAATATTTCGCGCCTCTTTTTTGAGTGCAGGGATGTCAAAACTGAGCACCGCATCCTTTAACACCGTCATTTTCACCCCCAGGTCTGAACCCTCTCTCACCGTGGAGTGAACGCAAAACCCGGCGACGGCGCCGATGATAAACACCTCTGAGATGCAATGGCTGTCCAGCCAGGCTTTGAGATGGGTTGAAGCAAACGCAGAGCTGGTATTTTTGAAAAAAACCGGCTCGTTCGCTTTTTCTCTGAAGGCATCCATGGCGGGATAAAGCGGTGATGACGGATGAAGCGAACTGTCTGGTTGCTCTGTGCGGTGGCGCACATGCAAAACAACGTCGTTATTTGCTCTGAAGCGTTGTAAGACGAGCTCCATATTGCTGATAGCATTTAGCGGATAATAGTTAATGCCCTGATTAATTCGCTCTTCGACAAATTTTTGCATATCGATAATCAATAGCGCTTTGGGCATCCAGTTTCTCCGTTTAAAAAATTGCTCAAAGAAAGATATTTATCATACAAGTTAGTTTTTTACGATGATCGAAGATTGCTGAATCTCACCATAATCATCCAGATATTCAAATTGCAGCCGATTTCCCGTTTTTTCAGGCGTTTCGACCAGCGGGACCCGCAGTGACGAGAACGGCGCAAGCATGCCATCCTGAGGGATTTGGGTGATTTTTTTGCCGTTATTCACGCTCAGACTAAGCAGGGTAATGTGTAACGGGCTGGGGTTGTCAATCAGGAGCCAGGCCGCATTGCTGGCCTGCTCAAGTCGGGGGCGCAGTTTTTTGGCCTCATTGTTGATATTGAACTGACTGAGCGCTACCGGGCGGTAGAAGACCTTGATACGGCTGCGAAACGCCATCTGGAACTGAACCTGATTGCGCGCCTTTACTTGCTTAGGTGGAATTTCCTGCACATTCAGCCAGTACACCTGCTCCCTATCCGCAGGCAGGCTGTTTTTTGTCCCAGTAAACAGCAGGCGGAAGGTGTGCGCCTGCTGCGGCTGCGAGCGAAACAGCGCAGGCGTAATAATAAAAGGGACGTTGATATCTTCTGGCCTGGCGGTGAAGTCGCCGGTATCAAGCCAGGTTTGCAGCAGTATCGGTACGGTGTCTTCATTCCTGACGATGAAAGTCTCTTCACGCTGCGCCTCGCTGACAATAAGGCGCGTTTTATTGATATAGACCGCGCAATATCCAGGGTTTGGTAAAGCCAGCATCATCGTTACCGGTACGATGATGCTACACAGTTTACGTAGCCATGAGATGACATGTGTACCAGGAATCATGTTGTAACTCATTTATAGGTAAGGGTGAAATTCACCGCGCTGTTGGCCTCTCCTGGCGTTATCGATGCGCCAGTCTGATACAGACCCGCCGTCATGGGGACACTGTAGTTAGCGTTTGTCAGCGACGCGTCGTAATCGTCCAGCAGATAGGCACTATTATAGGTCACCGGGGTGTTGTTTTTGGTCAAAAGCTGTATCCCGACGCCCGCGGCTGAGGAGGTTGAATTGAGGGCGACCACGCCATTAGCGCTGTCAAGCACGCTGGTTGTTGGGGAGAAGGTGTAGCCGATGCTGCCAAGCCCGGCCGGGCATTGATTGAAATTCAGTGTGAAATCTTTGCGCGCGGCCGTAGAGCCAGGGCCAGTGAAATCGGAGGCATTGGCCTCTGGCAGCGTGACCGTGACGTTGGGGGTCGTGCAGGTGCCATTGGTAGAGACAAGTGCAAAGGTGCTACCTATTACCTGGGCGGTCTTAAAGTCGGTGCTGATAAAAGATTGGTTGTTGGCCTTCTGATAGTGGCGTAGCGTTATGGTGTTGTACGGCGAGATTAACCCAGGTTTTAAGGTCGCTGCCGTTTTGACAAATCGTATCTGGACATCGGCGCTAATTGAGAACGGCGCGCCGTTATTGTAGGGAACGGGAATAGTCACAGTAGGATTTTGAAATGCAGTGCTGGTGGCGGTTAGCGGCAGCCAGTCGACGGACTGGCCGTTGATGGTATAGCGCCAGCGCGCGATGTAACCCAGTCCTGTGTTCATCCAGCTGTAAACCCGGTAGCTCTGACCGTCGACCTCCAGGGTATAGCCTGCGCTGCTAACGCTGGTCGGTAACCCGCCTGTTACAGCCATCGCGACCGAGAGATTTGCGCTGGCGGCATACGGCGTACAAGTATAAATGTTTGGGCCCTCGGCGTTCTGCCAGGGGCCAAGTAGATCTTTAACGCCAGCGTCCTTGCCGATGTCAATGTTAGCGGGAGTGAAGAACAGATAGGCGTTGCCGTTAGGCTGGCAGTCAATCCACGACCCCTCAGCCCAGACGCTGGTGCTGGCGGTAAGCAGTGCAGCCAAAGCGGCCATTTTTTTAATCGTATTCATCGTTATTTCCTTCCCCATGTTATTTGCACACCGCATTGAGACGACGCAGGTTGTTGTTATCCGCCGTTGCCTCAGGCAGAAGGTAGTCGAAGTGGCAACGTTCATTGGGGGCGTCTCCCCAGCGTGCGGTGAGTCTCCCTTGTCTGGCCTTCACCCGAATAAGACTCTGGCTGCCCTGCGACATATAACCGACAAGGCTATTTTCGGCGTCCAGGATTTGGGCACCAAACGGGATGCGGGGGCCTGCCTTTGCCTCCAGGTTCAACAGCACAGAATAGCCGTGGTCGGTTTTGTATTTGAGTACCACGACCGCCCCTGCGGTTGGCGCGGTGTTCTGGCTGGTGATGTCCAGCGAGACATCGCTGGAAAGTCCTTTCGGGTCCAGATCGAGCGTGTTCTGGCGGTAAGGGCTCAGATACGGCACCGCAGCCATGCCTGAGCTATCAAGTTTCAGGCTGCTGTTGTTGGCGACTCTTGCCCCCGCTGCGTGTTCTGCCTGGAGGACCGCCACGGTGTCTCCCATAACGGGTGCGAACACGACGCCTTCACGTACGGCAATCACGCCACCGGACAGATTCGCACTGTACTGCTGGTAGCCGCTGCTTTTCGAATAGTTGATACCCGCTGTGGTATAAGGCGATGTCCAGCTGCCCGAGGCACCTGCGGTGTTACGGGTTCCGGCTTTGCTGTAGCGATCGGTGTTGCCAAAAACGCTGTAGTTAAACTGGCGGTTTTCCCCAAACGTCCCGGCCACATTGGTCTGAACGCCATAGTGGTCTCGTTCCTGAACGTAAGAGGTGTTCAGCCAGGCCGACTGCGCGCTTTCGCCCAGAGGTAATGAGATACCGACATACACTTTGTCGTCCCATTTTGCGGTTGTCAGGTTACGGCTGCGACCGGCGTTGGCATACAGATTAAAACGCTGGAAAGCACGGGAGTAGCCAAGTTGATACTCTGTGTCTGTGCCACTTTGGTTCCAGTAGTCCTGCATGCTGGCATTCGCGCTAATGCTGCCAAAATTAGCGCCTAAATCCTGGCTCAGACTGAGCTGCAGGCGGTTTTTCCGGTTAATCATAAAGCGATCGTTGCCAGGACTTGCGCTGCGTAAAGACAGGGCATCGTTGATGTCATAATAGCCAGAGCTGGAATAACGGTAGCTTGCCAGGGTGAGGTTGGTGTCCACCACGGGCAAGATTTTAGAGTAGGTAAAGCGCACGCTTTCACCTTTCTTGTCTGTGTTGTCGGCCAGTGTGGTTTGTGCAACGCTCACATCCGTCGAAACTGCCCCTATCGGGGTATTGAGCGCCATACCTGCTGATGCCGAGCCATAATTTTCGCTGGCGAGTACGCCGCCAAAACCAGTGAACAGGTTTGAAAAACCGTGGCGCAGCGTGGCCATCCCGACCAGAGGGGGCTGGTTTACTGAGGGGTTATCATAACGACCCAGCATCAGCGAATAGCGTGTGGTACCGGGGCGAAGCAGGGAGGGAATGGAGGCATAGGCCACGGTAAACTCCCGCGACTCACCGCTGGCCTCACGCACGGTCACAACCAGATCGCCGCCGCTGCCGGTAGGGTAGAGATCGTTTATTTCAAACGGGCCAGGTGGCACGGTGGTTTCAAAAATTTTCACCCCGCGCTGGGTGATGCTGACCAGCGCGTTGCTGTTAGCTGTACCGCGCACCACCGGCGCATAGCCGCGCAGCGAGTCGGTATACATACGGTCATCGGAAAGCAGCATCACGCCTTTGAAGCTGACGCTGTCAAAGACCTGGCCGTCTGTTGCCGACTCGCCAAGCACGATGCGACTTTTTAGCGGCGCGATACCGCGCTCCAGATAAGTGCTGTTATTGGCGTAGTGCCAGCTTTCCTTGTTGGTCCAGTTGAAGGTGCCGCGATAGCGCAGACGCCAGGCCCCAAGGTTAAACCCGCCGCGCAATCCCAGGTACTGGGCTGCTGTGTCATCACTGCCAGAGTATTCTGCGCGCCAGGCGTTGTAATCGTACTGCAACGTGGCGGCGGTCACGCCGTTATCCCACAGTTCAGGACTGACGTAACCACGTGGGTTACGCAGTAGCGCAATCTGCGGGATTTGCGCATCCAGACGTTGAGCGCTGATGTCGTAACTGACTGAGGTGCCTTCCAGTAGACGGGAAAGCGTCGGGCAACTGCCGTCTGTTTTCAGTGCCTGCAGGTCTGCGGCGCTGATTTTTTCGATATTGACGCCCATAACAGACAGCATGTCGAGTGAGATACAGGGCAGGGCAATACGCGCTGCGGCATTGGGCAGGGCGAACATCACATCCATGCGCCCTTTCCACTGGTCGTTAACGTAGATATCGACACGATGAAGACCAGGTGAGATGGGGTTGCCTTCAGAGAAGGTGCTGACATCGACTGATGAGCGTAAAAAGGCGCTGTTGAACTCTACAATTTCAGGCTCTTGTGCGTGAGCGTTGATATTCAGAATCACAGACAGGCAAATTAGCCCGCTAAATGAAAAGAATTTTGTTGCTGAGTCCCTTCTCTCAGATATTATTTCCCAATATCTGTTCATTGACTGTTTCTCCACCATAGTCATTGATCACCGCGTAAAACACGCTGGCTCCGGCAAGGTTTCCTTTCCCTTTTCTGGATACCGGAAGAACTAATTCATCACCTGGTGACACCATGCGTTCCGGGAATTTTTCCACGCTAGCCAGCACCGGTGAGTTTTTTGATTGCTTAAACTGAATGTCTTTTAACGTTATGAAGTAGGGGGTAGGGTTCTCCACCTTCAATGAGGTGTTGTTGACGACACTGAATTTCAGTTTTTTGTAGGCCTCCTGCGAACTCATTCCCAGGTTATCTGGCCGATAAAACATCTTGATTCGGCTGCGAAAAGCCAGCTGCATCAGGTTCTCTCCCGCGGCAAGCTGCTGCTGTGGCTTTGGCGGTATTTCCAGTACGTTGAACCAGAACAGTGTTTCCTTGTTTTGCGCCAGCGGCTCGTCAATTTTTAAAACTCTGAGTGCTTGCCCCTTGCCAGGCTCAATACGGATAACCGGCGGTGTTATCATAAAAGGCGTTTTGACTTCGCCCGGGCGCGATTTTGGGTTGCCGGTATCAAGCCAGGATTGCACCAGTACAGGCCTTGTTCCGTTGTTTTTTAGCTGTACAACGGTTTCTTTATCCTTTGCTTCAAAAACGATGCGCGTGCCGTTAATCACCACATCAGCATGTGCCGCTGCCATGCAAAACAGAGCTGGCAGGAGAAATCCAAAGGAAAAAAAATGTCTGTTCATTGCCTCGCTCCATTCCGGGAATAGGCGGGGTAAGATTCACCTTACCCCGCATGGTCTTACTCGTAAGTGATGGTGTAATCGACTTGCGTGGCCACTGCGCCTGCGCCAACGGTTCCGGCAGCGTAGTACTGGGCAAAGTAGTTCAGCGTGGCAGTCCCGGAGCTGAGATCGACGGCGATATCGTTCTGGCCCGCAGCCTGGCTTGCACCCGCGACAATCGCCTGGCGGTCGGCGTTGAGCAGTTGAACCTGAACGTTAGAGGCCGCGCCCGCGGCAGCGGTATCAATGTTCAGGCGACCCGTTGTGGCATCAGTAAAAGCACCGGCTTCGAAATTGGTGCTGGCTTTGAGGGCGCTGCCAGCGCAATCTTTGAGCGAAATGCTAAACGGCGTAGTACCCGCGGTAGTGCCAGCTGGCAGAGCGCTTGCAGAGATGGTCGGTAGTGTGACGGTTGTGCTGGCGCTTGCGTTGTCGACGGAGACGGTACAGGTCGTGTCAGTGATTTTGCCGTTAATGGTGATAGTGCCATCAATGGCAAATGCGTTGGTTGCGAAAGCAGAGCTGATAATTAATGCAACAGCAGAGATTTTATTTTTTGCATTCCACATAGTAGTCGTTCCTTGAGGGTTGAAATAGTGTATCCGTTAAAGGTGAATGCATTTTTAGGTACAGGCAGCCAATCCATTTTTTCCACAATGAAGAAGCGAAATCCATTCACCACTTAACTGATTTTGATTATTTGTAATAATAAGATAATAAGAAAGTCCTAATTTTCATAAATCAAAAAAATAAAATTATGTTCTTTTATTTTTTTTGTTCCTGGTGTTTAATTTTTTAATTATAAGTATATTTGGTTTTTTGTTCTTATTTTATCAATTAATTAACAATTGGATTTTGTTTTCATGGAAAGGCTTTGCGGATTTTTTTAAATTATAATTTGTTCTTCCTGTGTGATTTTTTATTCTTAAATAGAAAATTCCCATAACAATTAAATTCACTTACCTATGGGGTCGTGACCTTTTTCAGGCTGGGGATGTTTTAATTTGATAATTACATTTTTGGTTGGAAAAATCTCATTTCAATCAGGCTGGTAGTGAGGGGAAAGATTTATTTGTGCATTGAGTAATGCGTTTGGTAATAGAAGGTTGTGGCGACACCAGGCGTTTTTATGTTGTGCGAGTTATCTTCCCCTGGAAGAGGCTGCAAAGAAGGCGCATCAGCTTTTTCAGTCTGGCTGGTTGTTTTTTGTGCTGGAGCACTCTTCAGTTTTAAGCATGTATAGACCTCTGGCGGCCGCTTTATCGGCAGACAGGCGTGAGTGAGTCAAACCTTGAAAAGGCTGATGCGGCAATGTCGTCACGGCGTCGTATCTCACGGCGTGGTGAGGTAAAAGTCATTTTTTAAAGGGTTAAGACTGGTGATGTGTGCTGTGATTGAGCAGGAGAGATACAAGCCCAAATCAGGCCTGTACCAGGGTTTTTTTCCCCGGCAACAACGCATTTTACCTGGAATAATCCTAATAAATCTCTGCTGTGGCAGCTGAAAACAGACAACTGCATAGTTCATAAATCACGTGTGTGCCGAATAGCTGTTGTTGGTTTTTTGTTAAATCAAAAGGTCAGACGGTGCCGGGATGTACTGAACCGGAGGGACGCCCTTGCATCATCCCCACAGTTCCCCTAATCTGGCGCAGACATGACTCGGGGTGCCTTTTTTATCAAAAGGGCTGAGAAACACCCGTATTACCTGATCTGGATTATGCCAGCGTAGGGAAGTCAGATGCCTGCCCGGTATCCCTTCTTTCACGCCGGGCAGGAGACTGAACCGTGCTAACCGAATCCCTCACTGACGCACAGATTGCGCACACCGCGGCGCTGCTGCGACACCACTCCCCACTTGTTCACTGTATGACTAACGATGTGGTGCAAACCTTTACCGCCAATGTGCTGCTGGCGCTCGGCGCTTCGCCAGCGATGGTGATTGACGAAGACGAAGCCGCGCAGTTCAGCGCGATTGCCAGCGCGCTGCTGATTAATGTTGGCACGCTGACGCATGAGCGCGCTCGCGCGATGCGTGCAGCGATTAGCAGCGCAAACGCCGCTGGTGTCCCGTGGGTGCTTGACCCGGTGGCCGTGGGTGCACTGACGTTGCGCACAGAATTTGCCCATGAGGTTCTGGCGTTGCATCCCGCCGCGGTTCGCGCTAACGCCTCGGAAATTATGGCCCTGGCGGGCGAAAGCCTGGGCGGGCGCGGGGTGGATAGCACCGACAGTGCCGCCGCTGCGCTACCGGCGGCAAAGACGCTGGCGCGCCGTTTCGCAACAATAGTCGCGGTTACTGGCGAGGTCGATTATGTGACCGATGGCGAGCGCGTCTGTAGCGTAGCGGGCGGTCATGCCATGATGACGCGCGTGGTAGGTACTGGCTGTGCGCTCTCAGCTGTGGTGGCTGCCAGTTGCGCGCTACCGGGAGACAGGCTGAGCGCGGTAGCCGCCGCCTGCGGGCTGATGGCGCGTGCAGGCGAGCATGCAGTGGCCGAAAGCCGTGGACCAGGCAGTTTTATCCCGGCTTTCCTTGATGCCCTGTGGTTGCATAACAGGGAGGGGCAGGTATGAAGCGCATTAACGCACTCACCATCGCCGGCACCGATCCCAGCGGCGGCGCGGGTATCCAGGCCGACCTGAAAACCTTTTCGGCGCTCGGTGCCTATGGCACCAGCGTGATTACCGCGCTGGTGGCGCAGAACACACTCGGCGTCCAGTCGGTATACCGCATTGAACCCGATTTTGTCGCCGCACAGCTCGACTCGGTATTCAGCGATGTACGCATTGATACCACCAAAATCGGCATGCTGGCTGAAACGGATATTGTTGAAGCGGTGGCAGAGCGTCTGGCGCATTGGCAGGTGCAAACGGTGGTGCTGGATACTGTAATGCTGGCCAAAAGCGGCGATCCGCTGCTGTCACCTTCTGCGGTGTCAACGTTGCGCGAGCGCCTGTTGCCGCAGGTATCGCTGATAACGCCCAACTTGCCGGAAGCGGCCGCACTGCTGGATGGCCCGGTGGCGACCAGCGAGCGCGAAATGCACGAGCAGGGCAAGGCGCTGATGGCGCTCGGCTGCGAGGCCGTGCTGATGAAGGGCGGGCACCTGGATAACGGCGAAAGCCCTGACTGGCTGTTCACCCGCGACGGCGCGCAGCGTTTTAGCGCGCCGCGCATTCTGACTAAAAACACCCACGGCACTGGCTGTACACTCTCCGCGGCGCTGGCGGCACTCAGGCCGCGCCACACGGACTGGGCAGACACCGTTGCCGGAGCGAAAAGCTGGCTTTCCCGGGCGCTGGCGCAGGCCGACAGCCTGGAAGTGGGACACGGGCACGGGCCGGTACATCATTTTCATGAGTGGTGGTGAAACGCGTCAGCCGGTGTAGCCCTTAGCGGTGAAGCGTGCCAGCGGAATAAACTGAAAACAGGCGCAAGGCTGGTAATCCGCGTCGCAGAAGACCAGGATTAGGAGGCCCGTGAGAAGACGCGGGCGAGGACTAAACTGGAGCGGCAGGCGTCGTGCCTGTCGCCGAGACGGGAGTTTATTATGACTGATATTGCGCAGTTGCTGGGTAAAGACGCTGACACGCTGTTACAGCATCGTTGTATGACTATTCCGGCCGACCAGCTCTATCTGCCAGGTAGCGACTATGTGTCGCGCGTAATGGTGGACAATAACCGTTCCCCAACGGTGCTTCGCAACATGCAAACGCTCTACAACACCGGGCGTCTGGCGGGCAGCGGTTACCTGTCCATTCTGCCGGTAGACCAGGGCGTGGAGCACTCCGCAGGTGCCTCCTTTGCGGCTAACCCGCTCTATTTTGACCCGAAGAATATTGTTGAACTGGCGATTGAAGCCGGTTGCAACTGCGTGGCATCGACCTACGGCGTGCTGGCTTCGGTGGCGCGCCGCTATGCCCACCGCATTCCGTTTCTGGTAAAACTTAACCACAACGAAACGCTGAGCTACCCCAATCAGTACGATCAGACACTGTATGCCAGTGTGGAACAAGCCTTTAATATGGGCGCGGTGGCCGTTGGCGCGACTATCTATTTTGGCTCTGAAGAATCCCGTCGCCAGATTGAGGAGATCTCTGCCGCCTTTGAGCGTGCGCATGAGCTGGGCATGGTAACGGTGCTGTGGGCCTATCTGCGTAACTCAGGCTTTAAGAAAGACGGGGTGGATTATCACGCCAGCGCTGACCTGACCGGCCAGGCCAACCACCTTGCGGCCACCATTGGTGCTGATATTGTGAAGCAGAAAATGGCGGAAAATAACGGTGGCTATAAGGCGATTGGCTTTGGCTATACCGACGATCGCGTTTATAACACCTTGACCAGCGACAACCCTATCGATCTTGTGCGTTACCAGTTGGCCAACTGCTACATGGGCCGCGCTGGGCTTATCAACTCGGGTGGTGCCTCTGGCGGTGAAACGGACCTTGCAGATGCGGTGCGCACGGCGGTTATCAACAAGCGCGCGGGCGGTATGGGGCTGATTCTGGGGCGTAAAGCGTTTAAGAAATCCATGGCTGATGGCGTGCGCCTGATTAATGCGGTGCAGGATGTGTACCTGGACCACAAAGTCACTATCGCCTGACGATAAACGGTGCGGTAAAAATGATGCCGGTGAGCCTTTCGCTTACCGGCATTTTTTATGGTCTGGCCTAAAACGCCGGTTATTTCAGCAGCGGGCAGTCTGGCGGCAGGCGACAGCTTAGCGCACCCGGTTCTACCTCAATACGAAATGAGCGTCCGCTCAGTGGCTCGCCGTCGAGATTAAACACAATGTCATGGGGCGAGGTGATTTCAAACCAGGCTGATTCGGCATCCACCACATTCGGATTTTCACCGCTGCGGGTGAGGGTATTGAACAGCGCAGGCAACAGCTCCTCGCCGGTAAAAATACGCAACTGCAACAGCCCGTCGTCGATAAGCGCCTGCGGGCACAACTCCTGACCGCCGCCTGCCTGGCGGCCATTGCCAATGCCAATAACCAGCGCGTCGCCCTGCCAGTGGAAGTTCTCCCCGCGAATGTCGCAGCGGTCCGGCTTGAGCGTATCAAGGCGCAGCATACCGTGAATAAAGTAGGAGATACCGCCCAGCGCTGCCTTGAGTTTTTCCGGCGTTTGCGTGGTGATCCGGGTGCCGAAGCCGCCGGTCGCCATATTGATAAACCAGGCTTCGTCGTTCACCCGCACCAGGTCTACGGGGAAAGCGCGACCAATAACGGCCAGTTGGAGCGCCCGCTCAATCTCCTCAGGAACCCCGGCGCTGGTGGCAAAGTCGTTTGCCGTACCGAGGGGGATAATACCCAGCGCGGGTCGGCTGGCGGCTTCTGTCTGCGCCAGTGCGGTTGCCACTTCGTTAATGGTGCCATCGCCACCGCCCGCGATGACCGTCTGTGCGCCTTGCGCGACGGCCTCTTTTACGTAGCGTGCTGCATCGCCGTGCTCCCATGTCACGCGCACGGCCAGACTGTAGCCTTCTTCGCGCATCGCAGTAACCGCAGTACGCAGCGCGTCGTTATTGGCACCTTTGCCGTTGATGACAATGTAGGAGAGCGTGTTTTTATCCATGACTGATCCCGTTTTCGCGAAGGTAAACAGAGTGTAACTGAAGCACAGGAGAAGGAAACGAATAAAAATGCGCCTGTGCGGGCTAGCCCGCACAGGCGAAAGAGGTGATTTCTGGTACTGCCGTTGTGATTAATTCTGTGTTTTGTTTCTCAGCGTTACAATATTACTTTCAGACAACCTGTGTTGACTGTGATCGCTTTCTTAAAAATTGACATCGGTGTAAAAAATCACGCCGGTAAACTACTGGCCATGCGGGTTGCGGGTGGTTTGCCCGGCCAGGTTACGCATCAGCAGACCGTATTCCAGAGCAATATCCTGCGGCACTGGCAGCCAGACGGTGTGGCCGTTGCCTGGTGCAACATCCGTTGGCTTACCTTTGGCGTTCTCCATGTGCTCAAGCGTAAAAGTGATATTGCCCTGTGGCGTCATCATCTCCAGGCTGTCGCCTACGCTGAACTTGTTTTTCACGTCTACCGCGGCAAGATCACCACGGCGCTCGCCGGTGAACTCACCGACAAACTGCTGGCGTTCAGACAAGGAGTAACCGTAGTCGTAGTTCTGATAGCTATCGTGAGTGTGGCGGCGCAGAAAACCTTCGGTGTAGCCGCGGTGGGCGAGGCTCTCAAGCGTAGTGAGCAGGGTTGTGTCAAACGGCTTACCGGCAGCTGCGTCGTCAATGGCCTGACGGTACACCTGTGCAGTGCGGGCGCAGTAATAGAACGATTTGGTACGCCCTTCAATTTTGAGCGAATGCACGCCAAGCTGAGTCAGGCGCTCTACGTGCTGGATAGCGCGCAGGTCTTTGGAGTTCATGATGTAGGTGCCGTGCTCGTCTTCAAATGCGCTCATGTACTCGCCCGGGCGCTGGGCTTCTTCAATCATAAAGACTTTGCTGGTAGGTTCGCCTTCGCCGAGCGTGGGTTCAACATTCTGCACCGGGATAGGCTCCTGAATGTGCACGATGTTACCAGTGTCGTCCTCTTTGCCTTCCTGCACGTTATATTCCCAGCGGCAGGCGTTGGTGCAGGTGCCCTGGTTCGGGTCGCGTTTGTTGATGTAGCCAGACAGCAGGCAGCGCCCGGAATAGGCCATGCACAGCGCGCCGTGAACGAAGATTTCAATCTCCATATCCGGCACCTGCTCACGGATTTCGGCAATTTCGTCAATCGACAGCTCGCGCGAGAGAATAACGCGCGTGAGGCCCATCTGCTTCCAGAACTTCACCGTTGCCCAGTTGACGGCGTTGGCCTGCACAGACAGGTGAATGTCCATCTGCGGGAACGCCTCACGCACCATCATGATAAGGCCGGGATCAGACATGATGAGCGCATCCGGCCCCATATCAACCACCGGCTTCAGGTCGCGGATAAAGGTTTTGAGTTTGGCGTTATGCGGCGCGATGTTCACAACCACATAAAACTTTTTGCCCAGGCTATGGGCTTCCTGGATGCCGAGCGCCAGGTTTTCATGGTTGAACTCATTGTTACGCACGCGCAGGCTGTAGCGCGGCTGGCCGGCGTACACGGCGTCCGCGCCGTAGGCAAAGGCGTAACGCATATTTTTCAGCGTCCCGGCCGGGGAAAGCAGTTCTGGTTTAAACATGATGGTCTCGTCTGATGACAGGTCAGAATCGCCTCACCTGATGAGGCGGCAATACGCGAGTGGATTACCACAAATTAAGGGCGGGAATTGTAGCGCCAGCGGGCAGGGGAGTAAACCGGCTGGCGGTATAATGAGGTAGTAATGAGCGGTGGTTTACGCAGAGGGCAGCGCCGCCTCAGCCCACAGACCGCGCCAGCCAGAGCGCCAGAAACAACGTCAGGCCAATCAGGATCAGGAACAGATGCGTGCGCGAAAACTCACGCAACTCAACGGTGTTGGTGTTGAAATGCGTAAGATACGCCTCAAGCGCCTGCTCTTCATTTTCTGCTTTGGTTTCAAACGCTATCCGTTTGAAACCGCTGTCTTTTAACGCTGTTTTATCGGCGTCGCTGCAAGCCGATTTCGGGTAGATATTAACGCTGTCGCCTCTGGACCAGAATACAAACATCTGCATAGTACCCTCCTTGTCATGCTGCGTGCTGCTCTTACCATAATCCAGCACGCTGTCTGACAAAAGAGGGCAGCATCGCCCCGCTGATAAAAATATGACCTCAGACAAAAATGATGCCGCGTGATTTACACCACCCGGCTTGCCTCTGCCTCCCAGCGGTAGCCCACGCCGTACACTGCGCGGATAAACGGCTGCTCGGCGTCGTGTGCTTCAAGCTTGCGCCTGAGGTTTTTGATATGGCTGTCGATTGTGCGGTCGGTCACCACGCGATAATCGTCATACAGATGGTTCAGCAGGTGCTCGCGCGAGAACACTTTGCCCGGTTCGCTGGAGAGCGTTTTCAGCAAGCGGAACTCAGCCGGGGTTAAATCGAGCACGTTTGCGCGCCAGCTTGCCTGGAAACGGCCTTCATCAATAATCAGCGGTTGCTCTTCTATGGCGGCCTGGGCTTCGCGCAGCGGGCGGCAGCGGCGCAGAATGGTTTTCACCCGAGCCACCACTTCTCGCGGGCTATAAGGCTTACAGATATAGTCGTCTGCGCCAATCTCCAGCCCCAGCAGCCTGTCGATTTCTTCAACTTTGGCGGTCACCATCACAATGGGCACTTCTGAGAAGCGGCGGATTTCCCGGCACAGCGTCAGCCCGTCGGTGCCAGGCAGCATCAGGTCGAGCAAAATCAGGTCCGGCGGCGTTTGCTTAACGTAAGCCAGCACCTCGTTGCCGTGAGTGATGAGCGTTGGCGCATAGCTTGCCGCGCGCAGATAATCGATTAACAGCTGCCCAAGTTTGGGCTCGTCCTCAACAATCAGAATGCGCGGGGCGTTGTCATCAAGCGGGAATTCGGTCATACGTTCCTCTGTAATTCGGGATCCAGCGGTAACTCTACTTTAATACTCACGCCGCCAGAAGGCGAGTGAGTGGCACTCAGGCGTCCACCGTGGGCGGTCACAATATTATGGCAAATCGCAAGCCCCAGGCCGGAGCCGCCGCTGGCGCGGTTGCGTGAACCCTCGGTGCGATAAAAACGCTCAAAAATCTTTGCCAGTTGCTCATCGCTCACACCGGGCGCGCTGTCGGCAAAGGTCAGCGCCAGCGTTCTGGCTCGCACTTCACCGCTAATCAGCAACTCGCCGCCGGCGTCGGTATAGCGCAGGCTGTTCTCCAGCAGGTTATTAAACAGCTGCGATAGTCTGTCGCGATCGCCAAACGCGGTGACCTGTTCCGGCAGGGCCAGCCTGATGGTTAGCCCACGGCTGCGAAAACGCTCCTTGAACGCGCCCGCCGCCACTTCAAGCAGGGCCACAATATCGAGCGGTTTTTTCTGGTAGGCCAGTGCGCCCTCATCAGAGAGCGACAGCTGATGCAGGTCGTCTACCAGCTTGGAGAGCGTACCGACTTCCATTTGCAGCGAGGCGAGTGTCTCCGGGGTAAAATGGCGCACGCCGTCCTGAATTGCCTCCAGTTCGCCGCGCAGCACCGCCAGCGGTGTGCGTAGCTCATGGGAAATATCGGCCATAAAATCGCGCCGCATCTGCTGGTTTTTTTCAAGCGTGCTGGCAAGCTGGTTGAAGTCCTGTGCCAGGCGGCCCAGTTCGTCACGCCCCGGTGAGGCGACGCGGGTAGTGAAATCCCCGGCGGCGAGGCGGTGAGTCGCTTCCACCAGCCGTTTAACCGGACGCAGCAACCCGCGCGCCAGCGGGAAGGTTGCGCCCGCCGCCAGCAGAATAGACAGGCCGACAATCAGCCAACTGGTGCGCCTTTGCTGGCGGTCAAAGTTGATATCGGTGCTGCGCGTGAGGCGCTCTACCGGCGAGGCCACCACCCAGCCTACCTGCTGGCCGTTGGAGATAATCTGGCGGCGTGAGCCGTCTTGTGGAATGGGGCCAGGCGGCCCGACCAGGCGCATCGAACGCAGGTCGGTGACCCAGAACTGGGTGCGCCAGCCGTGTGGCGGCAGGTCCGGGCCGGTGCTGGAACCGGGGTCGCGGTCAACCGAGCGCAGTAGCTGGAACATATACTTTTCGTTGTGGCGCAAAAAACGCCAACTGCCGTGCAGCGCGTATTGCTCGGACAGCGCCTCGCTCAACAGCGCCAGGCGCTGCTCGTTGCCGTGTTTGATGTAGCCGATAAAACCACGCTCAAAGCTCAGGCGCACCGCCCAGTGCATCAGTACTAATACCAGAATGCAGGTGGCGAGAATGGCGAGAAACAGTTTGCCGGTAATGCCGGGTCGCCAAAGCTTCATGACTGGCTCCTTTTGCGTCGCGCAATGGTGAGATTTTTATTGCTGTCCGGGGGCACCCGCAGAAACAACAGTGCGGGCAGGGCAATCACGGCTGCCATAGTCAGATAGGTATAAATAAAGACGCTGTGCGTCACGTCGCTGTCAACGGACACCTGCTGGTGACCAAACATGCCAAGCAATATCCCGGCAACGGTGACGCCGATACTCATCGACAGTTGCATTACCATCGACAGCAGGCTGTTGCCGCTACTGGCCTGAGCATCTGGCAGGTCTTTAAGCGTCAGGGTATTCATTGATGAGAAGCGCATGGCGTTAATCATGCCAAGCACAAACAGCACGACCGGCAGCAGCAGCGTCCAGCCGAGCAGACCGACCGCCATAAACAGAATGTTGACTAGCGCAAGCCCCAGCGTGGCGCTCACCAGCACCGAGCGATAGCCAAAGCGGTTAACCACCTGTACCACAATACGCTTCATGCCCATGCTGCCAAGTACCATCGGGATCATCATCAGACCAGCGTGAAACGGCGAAAAGCCAAGGCCGATTTGCAGAAAAACGGGCGTCATAAACGGCAGCATGCCGCTGCCGATGCGGGCAAACAGGCTGCCGGTAAGCCCCAGTGAATAGGTGCGGGTTTTGAACAAATCGAGGCTGAACAGCGCGGCTTCGTTACTGCGGGCGTGGCGAATATACAAAAGCAGCGCGCTCACGCCGGTTATCACCAGTGCCCACAACCAGCCAGGCAACATGCCCAGCCCTTTGGCGCCGTCGAGCGCCACGGTCAGCGCCGCCATGCCGAATGCCAGCAGCAGGAAACCGGAGAAATCAAAGCGCCGGGTCTGCATGGTGTAGTTAGGCATCAAAAGCAGTGTGGCGATACAACCCACAATGCCCACCGGCAGGTTAATCAGGAATATCCAGTGCCAGGAGGCGTATTCCACCAGCAGCCCGCCGAGCGCCGGGCCGAGCAGCGGGCCGACTTGGCCTGGCAGCGTGACAAAGGTCATGGCCGCCATGTACTGCGCGCGCGGCACGATTTTCATCACGGTCAGCCTGCCTACCGGCACCATCATGGCGCCACCAATGCCCTGTACCACCCGGGCAGCAATCAGCCAGTCAAGCGTGGGGGCCTGGGCGCACAGCAATGAGCCAAGGGTGAAAATCACAATTGCGCTACAAAAGATGTTGCGTACCCCAACGCGGTCTGCGAGCCAGCCGCTGGCGGGCAGCATCACCGCCACCGTCAGCACGTAGGCCACCACCACCATGTGCATATGTAGCGGGTTTTCCCCGAGACTTTGCGCCATTGAGGGCAGGGCGGTGTTCACAATGGTGGTATCGAGCGACTGCATAAAAAAGCCAAACGCCACTATCCACAATTGCCAGCGCACGTTGTTGGGTAAATCATTCATTGTCTACTGGCCTTCCTCCAGCGCCTGTACCTTATTGCGGCTAAAGCGCAGCCGCAGGCGGTCAAAGAACAAATAGACTACTGGCGTGGTGTAGAGCGTCAACAGCTGGCTTACCGCCAGACCACCGACAATGGTGATACCAAGCGGCTGGCGCAGCTCCGCGCCGTCGCCGCTGGAAATCACCAGCGGCAGCGCACCAAACAGGGCAGCCAGCGTGGTCATCATTATTGGGCGAAAGCGCAACAGGCAGGCCTGGAAAATAGCCTCTTGCGGGCTTAAGGCGCCGCGCCGCTGGGCATCAATGGCAAAGTCCACCATCATGATGGCGTTCTTTTTCACAATGCCAATCAGCAGCATGATGCCGATGAGCGCAATCAGGCTGAACGGCGCGCCAAACAGCTCCAGCGCCAGCAGTGCGCCAACGCCCGCCGACGGCAGCGTGGAGAGAATGGTGAGCGGATGGACGTAGCTTTCATACAGCATCCCCAGCACGATATACACCGTGGCAATGGCCGCCAGAATCAGAATGACCTGCGAGTTCATGGTCTCCTGGAACAACTGCGCGGTGCCGGACCAGCTGCCGCGCACGCTGGTGGGCACGCCAAGTGAAGTCATGGTGCGTTCAATGGCCGCGCTGGCTTCTGACAAGGATATGCCGCCAGGCAGGTTAAAGGAGATGGTGGACGACGCAGACAGCCCCTGGTGGTTAACCGACAGCGGGGCGTTGATAGGCGCCCAGCTTGCGAAATAGGACAGCGGGATAGCTTTGCCGTCGTTATTAATCACAAACATTTTATCCAGCGCGCTGATGTCCTGGGTGTAGCGCGGGTCAACTTCCATTACCACTTTATACTGGTTGAGTGCCTCGTAAATGGTGGAAATCTGGCGCTGGCCGAAGGCGTTGTTAAGCAGGCTGTTGGCCTGTGAAACGTCGATACCCAGCCGTGACATGGTTTCGCGGTCGTAGATGAGCGCCATTTCCGCGCCGTTGTCCTGCTGGTCTGAGTTCACATCGGCAATTTCCGGCAGTGCCGCCAGCGCTTTGCGAATTTTCGGCTCCCATTCACGCAGCGCCGCCAGGTCATCAGACAACAGCGTGTACTGATAGCTGGCGTTAGACTGACGCCCGCCGACGCGAATGTCCTGCACCGCCATCAAAAACAGGCTCGCACCCGGCTCTTTGGCAAGCTTACCGCGCAGGCGGTCAATCACCTGCTGTGCGCTCTCGCTGCGTTCTGACAGCGGCTTTAAGGTAATAAACATGTTGCCGCTGTTCACGCGCGAGCCGCCGGTAAAGCCAGTGACGTTATCCACCGCCGGATCTTCGCGGATAATTTTCATAAAGTCCTGCAACTTACCGCGCATCGCCTGGAAAGAGATGCTCTGGTCGCCCTGTATCCCGCCCATCAGGGAACCGGTGTCCTGCTCCGGGAAGAAGGTTTTCGGGATAGCGATATACATCCAGACGTTGAGCGCGATGGTGGCAAGCAGCACCATGCCGGTGAGTTTCGCGTGATCCAGCGCCGAGCGCAGCGAGCGGGCGTAACCCTGCTGAATGCGGTTAAACAGTTTGCCTGCACCGCGGTTCGGGCGGTCTTTGCCGCGCGCGCGTAACAGCCAGCCGCACATCATGGGTGTGAGCGTGAGCGACACCAGAAGCGAGATACCGATAGACACCGACAGCGTGACGGCAAACTCGCGAAACAGGCGGCCCACCAGCCCGCTCATCAGCAGCAGCGGCAGGAACACCGCCACCAGCGAGACGCTCATGGACAGCACCGTAAAGCCCACTTCACGCACCCCCTGCAACGCAGCCTGCATCGGCTTCATGCCTGCCTCAATGTGGCGGGCGATATTCTCCAGCACCACAATGGCGTCATCCACCACAAAACCGGTGGCGATGGTGAGTGCCATCAGCGACAGGTTATTGAGGCTAAAGCCACACAGGTACATGGCGGCGAAGGTGCCAATCAGCGACACCGGCACGGCGACGGCGGGAATAAAGGTGGCGCGCCCGGAGCGCAGGAATAAAAACACCACCAGAATCACCAGCGCCACCGAGATAATCAGCGTTTGTTCGACTTCCTCAAGCGAGGCGCGGATGGTGGGCGAGCGGTCCATCGCTATCTGCAAATCAATGGCGGCGGGAATGGTTTGGCGCAATTCGGGGATTTCTTCGCGTATAAGATTAACCGTCTGGATGATGTTCGCTTCCGGCGTTTTGCGCACCATCAGCAAAATGGCCGGTTTGGCGTTGGTCATGCCTGCGTTGCGCACGTCCTGCACTGAATCAACCACGGTGGCCACATCGCCCAGGCGCACTGCCGCGCCGTTGTTGTAATGCACAATCAGCGGTTCATACGCTTTGGCGGTTTTTATCTCATCGTTAGTTTGTAGCTGCCAGCGGGTGTTGCCATCTTCCACCGCACCCTGCGGACGGCGCACGTTGGCATTGCTGATGGCGGTGCGCACGGCGTCGAGCGACACGCCCTGGTTAAACAGCGCCTGTGGGTTAAGCGCCACGCGCACGGCGGGCAACGAGCTACCGCCCACGCTGACGTCACCCACGCCGTCAATCTGGGCGATGGATTGCGCCAGCTGGGTAGAGGCAAAATCGTAGAGCTGGCCCTGGGAGTAGGTGTCGGAGGTGAGCGTCAGGATCATGATGGGCATGTCCGACGGGTTAGCCTTGCGGTAGGTCGGGCGGCTCGGCATACCGCTTGGCAGCAGGCTTTGCGCGGCGTTGATCGCCGCCTGCACGTCGCGCGCTGCGCCGTTGATATCGCGGCTAAAATCAAACTGCAAAATAATGCGCGTGCTGCCAAGGGAGCTTGACGAGGTCATTTCGTTGACTCCGGCAATGCGCCCCAGGGAGCGCTCAAGCGGCGTAGCGACCGACGAAGCCATGGTCTCAGGCGATGCGCCAGGCAGCGAGGCACTGACCATAATTACCGGGTAATCCACCTGTGGCAGTGGTGCTACCGGCAACAGCCGAAAGCCCAGTACGCCGCACAGCGTAATCGCAATGCTCAGTAGTATGGTCGCTACCGGGCGGTGGATGAAGAGGGCAAAAAACTTCACTTACGCCTCCTCTTCGCGCCGCGGGAAGCGGCTGCGGGTCCACAGCGACAGGCGGTCAAACAGCAGGTAAATCACCGGCGTGGTAAAGAGCGTCAGCACCTGGCTTAAAATCAGACCGCCGACCATCGCAATACCCAGCGGGCGGCGCAACTCGGCACCCACACCGGTACTGAGCATCAGCGGCAGCGCGCCGAGCAGGGCGGCAAGCGTGGTCATCAGAATCGGGCGAAAACGCAGCAGGCAGGCCTGGTAAATCGCCTCATACGGCGCCATGCCCTGTTCACGCTCTGCCGCCAGCGCGAAGTCGATCATCATGATGGCGTTCTTTTTCACAATGCCGATTAGCAGGATGATGCCGATAATCGCGATCACGTCCAGCGAGCTTCCCGCTATCCACAGCGCCAGCAGCGCGCCCACGCCTGCGGTTGGCAGCGTAGAGAGAATGGTGATGGGGTGAATAAAGCTCTCATACAGCACGCCGAGCACGATATACATCGCAACCACTGAGGCAACAATCAGCCAGACTGTGCTGCCGAGCGCCGCCTGGAACGCCAGCGTGCTGCCCTGGAACGCGGTAGTGATATCGCTCGGCAGTTCAAGCGCTTTCTCTGCACTGGTAATAGCGTCTACCGCATCACCGAGCGAGTAGTCATCCGGCACGTTAAATGAAATGGTGGTTGACGGGAACTGGTCGAGATGGTTAATCGCCAGTGGGCCGACGCGCTGCTCAACCTTCGCTATGGCGCTTAACGGCACGCTGCCGCCGTCGCTGCTGGCAAGGCGAATGTTATCAAGCCCGGCAAGACCCGGCGTGGCTGCTGTGTCGTGCTCCAGCACCACGCGGTACTGGTTGGACTGGGTATAAATGGTAGAGATCAGGCGCTGCCCGAAGGCGTTATACAGCGCGTTATCAACATCTGCCATGGTAATGCCCAGTCGACTGGCGCTATCGCGGTCTACGTTTACGTAGGCCACCATCCCCTGGTCCTGCCAGTCGCTGCTGACATCAGAGAGCTGCGGCAGTGTTTGTAGCTTTTCCATGAGCTGCGGCACCCAGGTGCTCAGTTCCTCAAGAGATGTTGCCTGCAGGGTGAACTGGTACTGGGTGCGGCTGACCTGAGTATCAATGGTCAAATCCTGAGTCGGTTGCAGGTAGAGCGTGACGCCTGGCACCTGCGCTACGTCATTTTGCAGGCGTTCGATCACTTTAGCGACGCGATCGTCGCGTTCACTCAGCGGTTTGAGGTTGATTTGCAGACGGCCGCTGTTAAGTGAAGGGTTGGTGCCATCAACGCCAACAAACGAGGTCAGGCTTTCCACCGCCGGGTCTTTGAGGATGATTTGCGCCACCTGCTGTTGGCGCTGGGCCATGTTAGCGAACGACACCGACTGCGGAGCCTGTAGCGTGCCCTGGATAATGCCGTTGTCCTGCACCGGGAAGAAGCCTTTTGGGATAAACACCCACAACAGCACGGTGAGCAGTAGTGTGCCAATCGCCACGCTGAGCGTCAGCCACGGATGGTTAAGCACACGCTTAAGGAAGCGGCCATACACCGCAATAATGTTGTCGAACATGCGCTCGCTGGCCGCCGAGAAGCGGTTTTGCTTACGCAATGATTCGTGGCTCAACATGCGCGCGCACATCATCGGCGTGAGCGTGAGTGACACCACCGCCGAGATGAGTATTGCCACCGCCAGCGTGACGGCAAATTCGCGAAACAGCCGCCCGACAATATCGCCCATAAACAGTAGTGGGATCAGGACCGCAATCAGCGAGAAGGTCAGCGAGATAATGGTAAAGCCGATTTCGCCTGCGCCTTTAAGCGCTGCCGCCAGCGGTTTCTCACCTTTTTCGATATAGCGCGAGATGTTTTCAATCACCACAATGGCATCGTCCACCACAAACCCGGTGGCGATAGTGAGCGCCATCAGCGTCAGGTTGTTGACGGAGAAATCAAGGAACACCATCACGGCAAAGGTGCCGACCAGCGACAGCGGGACCGCCACGCCAGGAATAATGGTCGCCGGAATGTTGCGCAGGAACAGGTAGATGATCATCACCACCAGCGCGATGGCGAGCATCAGTTCAAACTGGGTGTCGGTGACCGAGGCGCGGATGTTGGTGGTGCGGTCGGTGAGTAGCTCAATCTTGACCGATTTGGGCAGGCTCTCGCGCAGCGTGGGTAACTGCGCGCGAATACTGTCCGCGGTATCGATAATGTTAGCGCCAGGCTGGCGCAGCACGTTCATCACAATGGCCTGCTGGCCGTTGGCCCAGGCGCCGAGCCAGCTATTTTCCGCACCCTGTTCAACGGTTGCCACATCGCCAAGGCGCACGGGTGCACCGTTCTGATACGCGATGATCAACTGGCGGTACTCTTCGGCAGACTTCATCTGGTCGTTGGCCGAAAGTGTGACGGCGCGCGTCGGCCCGTCGAGGCTACCTTTGGCGGAGTTCACGTTGGCACTGCTGATGGCCGTGCGCACCGTTTCGCTGGTTAAGCCGAGTGCCGCCAGCGCGGGCGCGTTGAGCTTAACGCGCACCGCCGGGCGCTGGCCGCCAGAAAGGGTAACCAGGCCAACGCCGGAGACCTGAGAAATCTTCTGCGCCACGCGGGTTTCCACCATATCCTGCACCTGCGTCATCGGTAGCGCAGTGGAGGTGACGGCGAGCGTCATAATCGGCGGATCCGCCGGGTTGACCTTGCTGTAAACCGGTGGGTTAGGCAAATCAGACGGCAACAGGTTGGTGGCGGCATTGATGGCGGCCTGCACTTCCTGCTCGGCCACGTCCAGCGCCAGCGTAAGCTGGAACTGTAGTGTAATCACCGACGCACCGCCCGCGCTCTGGGACGACATTTGTTTCAGGCCCGACATCTGCCCAAACTGGCGCTCCAGCGGCGCGGTTATCGCAGATGTCACCACATCCGGGCTGGCTCCGGGGTAGAGGGTGGTGACCTGAATGGTGGGGTAATCCACTTCTGGCAGCGCGGAGACGGGCAGGAAGCGGTAGCCGATTATCCCGGCCAGCATAATCGCCACCATCATAAGCGTGGTGGCAACCGGGCGCAGGATAAACAGGCGCGACGGCCCGCCTGTGGCGCTGGGAGGTAATACCTGCATCAGGAACGCGCTCCCTGGACTTCGCGGCCCGCACCGCCTCTCTCACGCGGCGGCGCGCTGTTGCCGCTGTCCTGGCCTGCGCTGGCGTCGGCTTTAGCCTCACCCGTGCCGGCAGCCTGCACCACTTCAACCGTTGCGCCTTCGGTCAGTCTGTCGATGCCGTCGGTCACCACGCGGTCACCGACAGAAAGCCCGCCGGTAATCACCACTTTTGCGCTGTCCTGAATGCCTGTGGTCACCAGATGTTTGCTGACTTTGTTGTCGGCGTTAAGCACCCAGACAAAGTGGCCATCGTTGCCCATTTGCAGGGCGGCGGCAGGAATGACTACCGCATCATGCTGGGTGTCAACCAGCATGCGGGCGTTAACGAACTGATTGGGGAACAGCGCATCGTCAAGGTTTTCAAAGCGGGCTTTGAGCTTGATAGTGCCGGTGGTGGCGTCAATCTGATTGTCCAGGCTCAGCAGCTTGCCGGTGCTGAGTTTCTGTTTGTTGGTGCGGTCCCAGGCTTCAACACTGAGGGTTTTACCCGCTTTTTGCGCCTGCACGATAGTGGCGATGTCGCTTTCTGGCAGAGTAAACACCAGGTCGATAGGGTGCGTCTGGGTCAGCACCACAATGCCGGTGGTATCGCCACTGGAAATCTGGTTACCGATATCCACCTGTTTAAGACCCACGCGGCCCTCAACTGGTGCCCTGACGCGGCTCCAGTCCAGCTGTAACTGAGCGCTGGCAACGGCAGCTTCGTCAGCTTTAATCGTGCCCGCGCTTTCGTTAACCAGCGCCTGCTGAGTATCCAGCTCCTGGCGGGAAACGAGGCTGGTTTTGGCAAGCTGCTGGAAGCGTGCGAGATCGCGCTGAGCATTCGCCAGGGTTGCTTTATCTTTTGCCAGCTGGCCCTGTGCCTGGGCTAGCGCCACTTTGAACTGGCTGGGGTCGATTTCTGCCAGCAGGTCACCGGCTTTCACCTGCTGACCTTCCTGAAAATGCAGAGCGATAAGCTGGCCGTCAACGCGGCTGCGCACGGTGACGGTGTTGGCGGCGGTAATGGTGCCAAGGCCGGTTAAATAGAGAGGCACGGATTCGCTGGTGGCGCTGGCGGCCTGTACTGGCGGAGCGGGGCCGCGCATACCGCGACGCCCGGCACCGGCACCCGGCTTCTGCTGGCCGGAAGCCTGGGGTGCGCCGCTCTTGTCACCTGCGGACTGAGCGCGCCAGAAAAAAATAGCGGCGAGCGCGATAATGAGAGTGCCAAACAGCCACAACCAGCGGGATTTTTGCGTGCCTTTCATAGTTATTATGTCTTCTGTTCCTGAAACGATTTAGGCGAGATGATACTAGTTTAGCCAGCCTGGCTCGCCTAATGATGAAGGAAATATGGAAGAATCCAGGGTTTTGTTGATGAAACAGTGTGTTCAGAGCCATGCGGGCATTTTTTACCTGCACTTTCCTCACTCCACGGCATAATGGTTATCGGACTCGGGTGGCGATTAAACCACCACTTCGTGGGCCAAATATATACGCGGGGCTTGGAATCATCCCAATAGTGGCACCTGCGACTATTTTTTATCCCGTTGTCTTTAAAGTTTTCTCCTGCCAGGGCGATATCGCAGTGAACCCAAGGCCTGTTAAAAAGTGGAGAAAGCATGTTTAGTTCGATACGTTCCCGGCTGCTGATAGCGTCGACCCTGCTTGTGGTATTTTCCCTGGGGGTTAATACATTGATTAACTATACGGTCAGCAGCCGTGCGAATCAGAACGCCGTGGATGCCACCCTGACGTCACTGGCAGCAAGTCACGCTGAAACAGTGGAACAGTGGGTAGGTATACACATGGCGCAAATTAACGCGCTACGCCCCTATGTAAACGATGCCGTGCCGATGGCGCTGCTTAAGGCAACCGAAGAGGCGGGTGGCTTTCTGAACGTTGATATTGCCCTTGCGGACAAACGAACGCTCTCCTCCGATCCTTCCGGTATCCCGGATGATTACGATCCCACCGTGCGCCCGTGGTATTTACAGGCCAGCAGCGCAGGTAACGTGATTGTCACTAACCCTTATATGGATGTTTCCAGCGGTAAACTGACCATTACGGTGGCGGCACCGCAGGTTGAGAACGGCGTGCTGCGCGGCGTAGTGGCAGGCGATATCGAAATGGCCGAAGTTATTAATAACGTGCGTGCCATTCACCCGACGCCGGACAGCTTCGGCATGCTGATTGATGCCGACGGTACCATTATTGCCCACCCGCGCGATGATATGGCGCTTAAACCGCTGAGTATGCTGGTAGAAAACCTGAGCCTCACCCAACTGCTGGTGGCGAAAAAACCGTTGCAGATGTCTGTTGAAGGCAACATGGCTTATGTGGTGGCGCTGCCTGTGGAGGGCACCTCCTGGTTTATTGTTGTTGTGATGGATAAAGACGAGGCGAATGCCAGCATGACTAATTTGCTGCGCTTGTCAGCGGTGTCGCTACTGGTGCTGATTCTTATTTCCGGGCTGGTGATTAACCTGATAACTCGCCGCAGCCTCGGGCCGCTGGAAACCATCCGTTCTTCAATGGAGGCCATCGCCTCGGGCGATGAAGATCTGACCCGCCGTCTGGCGGTGAACGGCAAAGATGAGGTGGCACAGATTGCCAGCGCGTTTAACCGCTTTGTTGACAAGCTGGCCGTGGTGATGAGATCCATTCGTGCCAGCAGTGAGTCGGTGCGCACCGCGTCAGAAGAAATTGCCGCAGGCACGCTGGATTTATCGACGCGCACTGAAGCCTCGGCGGCAAACCTGCAGCAGACCTCTGCGGCGCTGGAGCAGATTTCCTCAACGGTTGCCAGCTCTGCCTGTTCGGCTCAGGAAGCGAATGTGGCGGTGCAGGCGGCGGCAGTGGTGGCGCGTCGTGGCGGTGAGTCCGTGGGCGAAGTGATTCACACCATGAAGAACATTGAAGATGCCTCGGCAAAAATTGGCAATATCATCAGCGTGATTGACGGCATTGCTTTTCAGACCAATATTCTGGCGCTTAATGCCTCGGTAGAAGCCGCGCGAGCCGGTGAGCAGGGACGCGGTTTTGCCGTGGTGGCTAACGAAGTGCGAAGCCTTGCCAGTCGCAGCGCGGGCGCGGCCAAAGAAATTCGCACCTTGATTGATGCAACGGTTGCGAGCGTTAATTCCGGCGCTAAACAGGTACAACGCTCTGGCGATACCATGCAGGAAATTGTGACCAGCGTGACGTCTGTGACGGCGATTATGGCGCAGATTACCCAGACTGCCGATGAACAGACGCGGGGCATTTGCGAAATCAACAAGGCCGTCGCGCAACTGGACGGTATTGTGCAGCAGAATGCGGCGTTGGTGGAGCAGTCTTCTGCGGCGTCTTCTGAGCTACAGGGCCAGGCGCGGGATCTGGCGCATGTGGTAGGGCAGTTCAGGATTTAATTCTGCCTGTGAGTCCCGCATGGATTACGGCGACGAACGCTGCTGGCGGCAAATTAACGCTCGTCAGTAACGTAAAGTGGTCAGCCGGGCATTTTCGCGAGAAGCCAGGTTTATGTGATAAAAAAGCGCCATCAGGCGCTTTTTTTACGTTGGTTATATGAAAGGCGTGGAACAGACTGCGGGCGCGAGGGAGTTAGCCCTGAAACACCACTTGCGCCCACCTTGCCAGCCCCGCCGTCACTGAGCCAAAGTCATCGCCGCTGGCGATGCGCGTTTGCGGCAGCAGTGCCGCCAGCGCCTGGCGGAGAATCGGTGAACGGGCGCTACCGCCAGTGAGATAAATCACATCCGGCGACGCCTGGCTTGATTCCAGCGCCAGCGTGACCTGCTCAAGTATGCGCTGTAGCGGCTGGGCCAGCGCGCCCGCCAGCGCATCGCCGTCCATTTCCGTTGCCAGCGCCTCGGCGATAAACGGCAGACGCAGCGTCGCGCTGTGGTGCGTTGAGAGCGCGATTTTGCCTTCTTCGGCACAGCGTACCAGCCGATAACTCAGACGCTGACGCCACACTTTCAGTAAATACGCGACCTTTTCCGGCTCGCGGGCGTCACGCACTAAATCTGCCAGCAGGCGGCCGCAGGTGCTACTGTAAAACTCGCTCTGTGCCGGTACATCGTTAATGGCCACCGCGTTCCACCACGGCAGCGCGGGCAGGGCGATGCCTTTTTGCGTTTCGCCCCCAAGACCCAGCAGCGGCATCAATTGTTTGAACGCCACGGCGATATCCAGATCGTTACCGCCGACGCGACAGCCGCTGTGGCCAAGCAGACTGTGCTCGCGATCGCGACGCGCGCGCCACTGCGGGCCCATCAACAGTAGCGAGCAGTCGGTGGTGCCGCCGCCAATGTCCACCACCAGCACTCGTTGTTCTTCGGTTAAGGTAGCTTCAAAATCCAGTCCGGCGGCCACTGGTTCAAACTGAAACATCACATCGCTAAACCCGGCCCGGTTAGCCGCCCGCTCAAGAATACCCAGCGCTTGTGCGTTGGCGTCATCGCCACCGAGTCCCTGGAAGTTAATCGGACGGCCAATCACGGCCTGCTCCACGCGGGCGTCAAGCTGTGTTTCGGCCTGCTGGCGAATATGCAGCATCATGGCGCACACCAGGTCTTCAAACAGCGCAATTTGCTGCGGCTTAAGACCGCTTGCGCCAAGAAACGACTTGGGGGATTTCACAAACCAGACCTCGTCCGGCTCTTCCATATAGCTCGCGAGGGCAGCCAGACCAAACTGCACGCTGGCAGGTGTGATAGTGATGTCTTCGTCGCGGTTAACATTTACCGCACGCTTAAGTAGCGCCTGACCTTCGTCACCACCGGGTGTCACCTGGTGGTGGCGCCACAGCCATTCACTGATGCCTTCGCGGGTGGGGGCGCAAATCATTGATGGCAGCAATGGCGAATCGCCAGCCATTTTTAACATCTGCGGTGCGCCGTTGCGCATGACTGCCATTGAGCAGTTAGCTGTACCGTAGTCGAAACCTAAAAACATGCGTCATCCCCATGCCGGTAAAGAAGGGGGGCGACTTTAGCGAAATGTTCCGTCTGCGGCAAACAGAATTGAAAAGCAAGGCGCAACCCGGCGCGGGCAGTTATGCTCAGTGGCAACGTAATAAGGAATCACTATGCTGACACTGAATTACCATCCGCCCTACGACTGGGCGTGGATGCTGGGTTTTCTGGGGGCGCGTGCCGTCGCGGGCGTTGAGGAGGTGAGTGCCACAGCTTACCGGCGCACCCTTGCCATTGATGGCCACTGCGGACTGCTGACGGTGGCACCGGATGAGAGCCGCTGTCAGGTGCGCGTTACACTTAGCGACGGTTTACTGGCGGTAGAGGATGACTTGCTGGCACGCATTGTGCGGCTTTTTGACCTCGCAACCGATCCCTCAGACATGCTGGCCCACCTTGGCACACTTGCTGCCTCTCACCCCGGTCTGCGGCTACCAGGCTGTATGGACCCTTTTGAGCAGGCGGTGCGCGCCGTGCTCGGTCAACTGGTGAGCGTGGCGATGGCGGCTAAACTCACCGCCAAAGTGGCACAGGCGTGGGGCACGCCGCTGCCCGATGCGCCTGGCTGGTGGCTGTTCCCGCGCCCGGAGCAGCTGGCTGAACTGGCACCAGAAATGCTCAAACCGCTGGGCATGCCGCTTAAGCGCGCTGAGGCCATCATTAATATTGCGCGGCTGTGCGCGCAGGGCGAGTTTCCGCTTGAGCCGCCGCAGGATGTGGATCAGGGCGTAAAATGGCTGGTCGGTTTGCCTGGCATTGGGCGCTGGACGGCCAGTTATTACGCGCTACGCGGCTGGCAGGCACCTGATATCTTTTTGCCAGATGATTATGCGGTAAAACAGCGTTTTGCCGGAATGACGGTGGCCCAGACGCGGCTCTACAGTACGCGCTGGCAGCCCTGGCGTTCATATGCGCTCCTGCATATCTGGAACAACGGCAGCTGGCAGCCAACGTAGCGCGTTTTTCTGGTATCAATTGCGGGAAGTCCCTATAATTGCGGCGTCTGGCGCCCCGGCGTCGCCCTTCCTTACATTATCAGTAAATTCAGGTCGTTTATTTTATGACTGACAAGTCTCATCAGTGCGTCATCATCGGGATCGCCGGCGCATCAGCTTCAGGGAAAAGCCTCATTGCCAGCACGTTGTATCGCGAACTACGCGAGCAAGTTGGAGATGAACACATTGGTGTCATCCCGGAAGACTGCTATTACAAAGACCAGAGTCACCTCTCGATGGAAGAGAGGATTAAGACCAACTACGACCACCCCAGCGCCATGGACCATAACCTGCTGTTTCAACATTTGCAGATGCTCAAGCAGGGTAAGAGCGTTGAACTGCCGGTATACAGCTACACTGAACATACCCGCACCAGCGAAACGGTGCACGTTGAACCTAAAAAAGTGATTATCCTGGAAGGCATTTTGCTGCTGACCGACGCGCGTCTGCGCCAGGAATTGAATTTTTCTATCTTTGTCGACACACCGCTGGATATCTGCCTGATGCGCCGCATCAAACGCGATGTTAACGAACGCGGTCGCTCTATGGACTCGGTCATGGCACAGTATCAGAAAACCGTACGCCCGATGTTCCTGCAGTTTATCGACCCATCAAAGCAGTATGCCGACATTATTGTGCCGCGCGGCGGTAAGAACCGCATCGCTATTGATATTCTCAAAGCGAAGATAAGCCAGTTCTTTGAGTGATTGTCCACGACGCCGTATACCGGCGTCGTTTGCGTTTATAGCCGCAGGGCGTGGTTATTCCGGCTGCGCTGTGGCAAGGTGAATCAAGTTAAGCCAAAAGGAGAAGTGCGATGCGTCTGTGTGACCGCGATATAGAAGCCTGGCTGGATACCGGGCGTTTAGCCATCACCCCGCGCCCGCCCGCAGAGCGCATTAACGGTGCGACTGTTGATGTGCGGCTTGGTAACGAGTTTCGAACCTTCAGCGGCCACACCGCGGCGTTTATCGATCTCAGCGGCCCGAAGGATGAAGTCAGCGCCGCGCTCGACCGCGTCATGAGCGATGAGATTGTGCTTAAGGAAGGCGAGGCGTTTTATCTGCACCCTGGCGAACTGGCGCTGGCGGTGACGCATGAATCGGTGATGCTGCCTGACGATCTCGTGGGCTGGCTGGATGGTCGTTCGTCGCTGGCACGCCTGGGGCTGATGGTGCACGTGACCGCTCACCGTATCGATCCGGGCTGGCACGGGCGCATTGTGCTGGAGTTCTATAATTCCGGCAAACTGCCGCTGGCGCTGCGCCCTGGCATGATGATTGGCGCACTTAGCTTTGAGCCGCTGTCTGGCCCGGCTGCGCGCCCGTATAACCGTCGCCAGGATGCGAAGTATCGCGATCAGCAAGGTGCGGTTGCCAGCCGTATTGACAAGGACTGAGCCGCCGCTGGGCTGAGGGAGCTATGAGACGACTTTTAACTGCGCTGATGATTCTGCTGGTTGTACTGGTTGCCGGACTGTCGGCGCTGGTGCTGCTGATTAATCCCAACGATTTCCGCAGCTATATGATGCGGGAGGTGGAGCAGCGCAGTGGCTACAAGCTGGCGCTGGATGGGCCGCTGCGCTGGCACGTCTGGCCGCAGCTGAGCATTTTGTCCGGGCGGATGTCGTTAACCGCCCCTGGTGCCAGTGCGCCGCTGATCAGCGCTGACAATATGCGTCTTGATGTGGCCTTGTTGCCGCTGATTTCCCATCGCCTGCAGGTTGAACAGGTGATGCTGAAAAAATCAGTGATTCAGCTTACGCCGCAAAGCGAAGCGCGCAGGCCTGAAGGCGCACCGGTTGCACCCGGTGAGTCTGGGCCTGCCAGCCGCGAGCATCGCAACTGGTCGTTTGATATTGGCAGTCTGAACGTGGCTGACAGCGTGCTGGTGTTCCAGCACGCAGACGACGAGCAGATTACCGTGCGCAATATTCAGCTACAGCTGGAGCAAAATAACCACCGCCAGGCGCAGGTGTCGCTTAACGGGCGCGTTAACCGCGACCAGCGTGACTTAAGCCTGGCGATTGAGGCCGTACTTAACGCTGATGAAACGGGCGACAGCTTCAGCGCCGACATTACACGCTTTGACTACCAGCTACAGGGCGCGGATTTGCCAAAACAAGGCATTCGTGGCGAAGGTTCTCTGAACGCGCGCTGGGAAGATCTGAATAAACGCCTTAGCATCAGCAACCTGAATCTGAAGGCGAATGAGAGCTCGCTGCGCGGCGGGCTCTCGGTAGTCATGAACGACAAGCCAGAATGGCAGCTCGACCTGGCCTCAGATAACCTTAACCTTGATACGCTGCTGGTACGTGCGCCATTGTCCGATGAGAACGGCGGCGATGGTCAGGGCGCACAAGCGGCGGTGCTGCCGCGCCCCATTATTTCTGGCAGCGGCGATCTCCCGGCCTGGAGCGTACTTAATAGCTCAAACGGCAGCGCCAGCTTGCAGTTTGCCAGCCTGCGCTGGCGCGGACTGGAGTTCACGAACGTTAATGCGCGCATGGTGAATAAAAATGGGCAGCTTAGCGTTGAGCGTCTTCAGGGCAACCTGGGCGGCGGGCGCATTTCGTTGCCGGGGAGCGTTGATGCCAGCGCGACACCAGTGCACGCGCTGTTCCAGCCGCAAATTTCGAACATTGAGATTGCCTCTGTCCTCAAAGCGTTTGACTATCCGCTGGCGGTGTCAGGCAACTTGTCGATGAGCGGTGAGTTTAGCGGCGATAGCATTGATGCGCAGGCGTTTCGCCACGGCTGGCAGGGCAAAGCCAGTGTGGAGATGGCAAACTCGCGCCTTGAAGGCATGAATTTCCAGCAGCTGGTGCAGCGCGCTGTCACACGCAACAATGCCGATGTGCAGGCCCAGCAGGACTACGACGACGCAACGGTAATGGAGCGCTTTAGCGCCAGCGCCACGCTCAATAGCGGCAAGCTGCAACTCCAGCAAATGGCCGGTGAGTCTGCGGTACTGGCGTTAACCGGCGATGGAACGCTGGATTTGGTTAACGAGCAGTGCGACGCGAACTTTGCTGTGCGTGTTATTGGCGGTTGGGAAGGCAAGGGCGAGCTGGTTGAGCGAATCAAGCAAACCCCGATTCCACTGCGTATCTACGGGCCCTGGAGCCAGCTTAACTATAACCTTGAGGTCGACCGCGTGCTGCGTAATCAGTTGCAGGATGAAGCGAAACGTCGGCTTAAGGAATGGGCAGAGCGCAATAAAGACAACAGCAGCAAGGCGCGTGATGTGGAGCAGCTGTTGAAGGCGCGCGAAAGCCGCTGAGTTATCACAACCGCGTTAGCACAAAACTGAAAAGGCGTGAGGGTGAACCTCGCGCCTTTTTAATACTCCCTGAAAACATTGCCTTGCAATGTATGGTAATCAGCACCTGAACGATGTGTGGTTTTAAGCGTTTACCGGTAGCGTGATGTAATGCGCTGGCAGGAACGTCAATGCCGGGGTGAACACACGTTGTGGGATTTAATCCCTGGCATTAACCCATTCTTGGTTCACTTACTTCATAGTGCTTTGTTTCCTCTCTGTTTGCCCACCGCAGCTTTATCTCATTTATGTTTGGCTTTGACTCATTACCGCAGTTAATAACGTTCTGGAATGAGGCAGCGGTCCGCACCGCTGGCATTGCGGACCGCAAGACTTTATTTAACTAATTGATTTTATTATAAATTTTAACGTAAATAAACGTCAGTGCTTATGTGTTTTATGAGGAAATCCTCATATGATAATCATCCAGACAAAAAGTCTGGTTTTAAATGTCAAAGAGGATTTTTTATGAGCAGTATTGCAGTAACCGGTTCATTTGAATGGGCCATGCTGAACCTGAAGGAAGGCAAGCGCGTCGCACGTGCAGGCTGGAACGGTAAAAATATGTTCGTGCTGGGGAACCCAGGTTTACCGGAGCAGGCGGTAGCAGAAGGCGATTTTCGCAATAATGCCGGTGTGGAAGCAGGCACTGAATTTAACTATCTGCCGAACATTGAAATCTGTACTGCTGACGGTGATTTTGTACCGTGGGTTGCCTCACAGATGGATATTGAGGCAATGGACTGGGCGCTGTTGTGTGATGAAGATGAAAACTGGATGCTGGTGCTGGATATTCATTCAGACGACAAAACAGCCGCTGGCGCGTTGTATTCCGGCTACCGCCGTAGTTTGATTGATAATGAAGACGTATGCGGCAGCTGTGAAATTATTGAAAACCAGATTAACGCCACTGAAGTATTTATGTTTACCTCAGTGAAGCTGCCGGAAAGTGAAGGCGGTCGTCATCTTATTCAATTTGGTAGCAGCTTTGAAGAAGATTCTTTTGAAGAAACCAAAGAACTGATGAACCAGGTGCTGACCATTAAAGTGGATGATGAAGTTTATAGCCTGGGTAGTGCCGTGGGCCTTGATGATTATTTCGATACGCTTATCTGGCGTGAATATGACATCAGCGAGCATTCTGCTCTGGTGGAAAAACTTAACGATAAAGAAGGGACGCACCGCTATTACTTTAACTGGGGTGAGTGAGTTTCACCTGTCTAAACCTGGCTTTAAATTATTAGCAGGAAATAAATGTTGCAGAGTTGAATTTACGGGTGGGGATTTATCTGTGCTTTATGACTCTGCGATTATCTAATTAGAAAACAACCCATATTACGAATGTAAAAAACGAGAGGAAATATGACTGATTTAATTACAACGGAAGGCTCATTTGAATGGGCAATGCTACAGCTTAAAGAAGGTAAACGCGTGGCGCGTGAAGGCTGGAATGGTAAAAACATGTATTTGTTGCGTAATCCCGGCCTGACGGGTCAGTCCGTGCAGGAAGGCGACTACCGTGCGCTGGCGGGTGTTGAAGTGGGGACGGAGTTTGATTTCCTGGCGAATATTGAGATGTGTAATGCGGATGGGAATTTTGTGCCGTGGGTGAGTTCGCAGGCTGATGTGAAGACAAGCGATTGGAGTGTGATAGGAGAAGAAATTGATGCCGACTATTATGCTTTTATGGATATAACAATTGGTAGGCATGAATACTTTGCTACTATTATGCATGGATATTCAAAGGGAGTTTATGGAGCTGGGAATTTATATGAGCATAATACGCGCACTTCAGAGCTTCGTGGTTTTAGATTAAATGATCAGAAAGGTGATGAACCTCGAACTCAGTTGGTTATTACAGGGATTGCCGATCCGCTTATAACATCGAATGAGATGGACACATTTATAATCAACCATAAGTTAATTGTATTTATGGATGGCAGGAAATATATTTTTAATGAAATTGAACGTGGCTATGCATCTAAGACAGGTTTTGATATTACTGTCAATGTGGATTTGTTTAATGAGTTTAAGAAGGAGTTTTATAATAATATCGGAGTCAGTCGGAGAGTTGAGTGTTTTTTTGTTAAAGTTTTTTGATTTATTTAAAAACCGCCTGTGGGCGGTTTTTAAAACTCAATGACTGTAATTCAATAAGAATTATAATTGGTGTCGGAAATTTATTTTAACACAAAATGATTATCTGTGAATTAAAAAATGCCGCTGAGAATAACACGCAATTAAAGCCAACTTAAACCTCATAATCCAACATCCCACTCTCATCATCCGGCGCCATCACCAGCACCTTCTGCACGCGGTGATTCTCCACCTCCAGCGTTCTTAACCGCCAGCCTTCAACATTCACCTCTTCCCCCTCAACTGGAATATGTTGCAGATGCTCCATCAGCAGCCCGGCCACGGTGTGATAGTCGCGTCGCTCGTCGAGCGGCAGCGGGGTGTACTGCACCAAATCTTCCAGCGGCATATGGCCGTTCACCGTCCAGCTGCCGTCGTCATTTTTGGCAATATCGTGGCGGGCATCGGTTTCGTCCACCTCGTTCGGCAAATTCCCAGCGATGGTTTCCATCACGTCGCTGAGCGTCACCAGGCCTTCCACTGAACCGAACTCATCCACCACAAACGCAAAGTGGGTGCGGGCGCTGCGAAACTGCTCCAGCGCAGGCAACAGCGTGACCGTTTCCGGGAACACCAGCGGCTGGCGTACCAGCGCGGGCAGGTCGAGTGCATCGCCACGCAGCTGTTGGGCCAGCAGGTCGATAACGTGCACCACGCCGAGTAGGTTGTCATCGCCGCCGGTCACCACAATGCGCGTGTGCTGGTTTTTCTCCAGCAGTGCACGGACTTGCTGCTCTGGCGCACTAAGGTCCACATGTTCAATATCGTGGCGTGAGGTCATGATGCTGCTTACCGTGCGCTGGTTAAGGTTGAGCACTCGCTCAATCATCATCCGCTCCTGCGGGTTAAACAGCGCCGCTTCGCCATCGTGATCGGCTATCAGCGAGGCGGTGTCGGCATCCAGCTCCGCTTCTTCTTTACGCCCGCTCAGTAACCGCATCACTGCTTCGGTGGTGCGGCTTCTTAGCGTCTGGTTGGCAGACAGAAAACGGCGGCGGTTAAAGTTGGCAAGCTGGTTAAGCGACTCAATCATTACCGAGAAGCCAATGGCGGCATACAGATAGCCTTTCGGAATGTGGAAGCCAAAGCCGTCAGCAATCAGGCTAAAGCCAATCATCAGCAGGAAACTCAGGCACAGAATCACAATCGTCGGGTGGCTGTTCACAAAGCGTGTCAGCGTCTTACTGGCCAGCAGCATCAGGCTGATGGCGATAATCACCGCCGCCATCATCACGCCGAGATGGTCCACCATACCAACGGCGGTGATCACCGAGTCGAGAGAAAAAATGGCGTCCAGCACCACAATCTGCGCCACCACGCCCCAGAAACGCGCGCCGCGCCGCTGGATTGGGTTGTCCTGGTCTTTGCCCTCCAGCCGTTCGTTAAGCTCAACGGTGGCTTTAAACAGCAAAAACAGGCCGCCGAACAGCATAATCAGGTCGCGAGCGCTGAAGCTTAGCGTGTGTACAGAGAAAAGCGGGGTGGTGAGCGTGACCAGCCAGGAAATGGAGGCCAGCAGCAGCAGGCGCATCACCATGGCCAGTAACAGGCCAGTGATGCGCGCCCGGTCGCGTTGTGCGGGCGGTAATTTTTCAGCGAGGATGGCGATAAACACCAGATTATCAATGCCAAGCACCAGTTCGATAACCACCAGTGTTACCAGTCCGGCCCAGATTGACGGATCGGCTATCCATTCCATTAGCAAACGCTACCTTGTGACAAAAGACAGATACTCCATTTTAAGCACGGGGAAAGGTAGCAGCAAATGCAATTCGGGCCTGAGGATTTTCCTAAATAAAAAATTCAGCCAGGGTTGCTACGGGAATAATATTCCTGATAGTTAATAAGGATAATTGGCACGGTATTTCGACAAGGTATTGGACAATGTCTTAATTGCAGGAGTGATTGGCCTGAATATATTGATTGATACACGACGGGTAGGCGGTTTAATAAAATATGTCAATCTAAAGAAATTCCTAAAACAAATAAAATTTGCAGCTAATCCTATTCTTAAAAGCGGCCGTACTCGGATTTGCTGCCTTGCCTGCTTATCGGTTAGCTGCAACAATCTTTCCCGCTTGCGGAGAATAATGTGATGACAAAAAGTTATCTCTCCTTGTTATTCATTCTGGCTGTATCAATAACAATATTGACAGCACGGCGCTGAGAATAATCCTGGTAATAAGTAGTTACCCAGGATGACCAAAAATGTATCTGATATCAGTGAATTGGTAGCTGTAAAGCCACGGGCGGTAGCGTATCTACAGCTGAATAATTAGCCCACCTATACTGTCAATCACTCATGCGCAAATAAGCTATTTTTAGGAATGGTGCCATTATATTTGTGTGCTGAGGTCTGCATTGTTATGACCCTTGATGCAAGGCGTTTATTTAATTGCAGGATAATGACTCTGCCAAAGTGATAAATAATCAATGATGAAATCCAATCTAAAATTGATGCCCTTATTGGTGTCTGTGACGCTGATGAGTGGATGTACCATTTTACCCGGCAGTAATATGTCTACGTTCGGGAAAGATGTGATTAAACAGCAGGATTCAGACGTTGACCTGAACCGGATGGTAAATGTTTATCCACTGACGCCGCGGCTGGTTGAACAGCTTCGTCCACGCCCGAATGTTGCCCAGCCAAATATGTCGCTGGACCAGCAAATCGCCAGCTACGAATACCGCGTCGGTCCCGGCGATGTGCTTAACGTCACCGTCTGGGATCACCCGGAGCTGACTACGCCTGCGGGCCAGTACCGTAGTTCCAGCGATGCCGGTAACTGGGTGCAGGCCGACGGCAGCGTGTTCTATCCCTACATTGGCAAAGTTAACGTTCAGGGTAAAACCCTGTCGCAAATCCGCAGTGACATCACCGGGCGCCTGGCAAGCTATATTGCTGACCCGCAGGTGGATGTCAATATCGCCGCCTTCCGCTCACAGAAAGCCTATGTCTCCGGCCAGGTGGAGAAGTCCGGGCAGCAGGCCATCACCAACGTGCCGCTCACGGTGCTGGATGCGATCAACGCCGCTGGCGGTCTGACCGACAACGCCGACTGGCGCAACGTGGTGCTGACTCACAATGGCCGTGAGGAGCGCATCTCGCTCCAGGCATTGATGCAAAACGGTGACCTGAGCCAGAACCGCCTGCTGTACCCCGGCGACATTCTGTTTGTGCCGCGCAATGACGACCTCAAAGTGTTCGTGATGGGCGAAGTGAAAAAACAGAGCACGCTCAAGATGGACTTCAGCGGTATGACGCTGACCGAGGCGCTGGGCCAGTCTGAAGGTATCGATATGACCACCTCCAACGCCAGCGGCATCTTCGTGCTGCGCCCGATAAAAGGCGACCGTAACGGCAAGATTGCCAACGTTTATCAGCTGGATATGTCGGATGCGACCTCGCTGATCATGGCCACCGAGTTCCGTTTGCAACCTTACGATGTGGTTTACGTCACCACCGCGCCGGTCGCGCGCTGGAATCGCCTGGTGAGCCAGCTGCTGCCAACCATCAGCGGCGTGCGCTACATGACCGACACCGCCGTTGATATCAACAACAACTGGTAACGCTTATGTTTAACAACATTCTCGTGGTTTGCGTGGGGAACATCTGCCGTTCCCCAACGGCAGAGCGCCTGTTGCGCCAGTACCAGCCCGGGCTGACGGTGGAGTCTGCCGGGTTGGGCGCACTGGTAGGTAAGGGCGCTGATGCACGCGCCGCTGAAGTGGCACACGAGCACGGACTGTCGCTGGCGGGCCACTGCGCCCGCCAGATAACCGCCAGCCTGTGTCGCCGCTACGATCTGATTCTCACGATGGAAAAACGGCATATCCATGCCCTTTGCGATATCGCGCCGGAAATGCGCGGCAAGGTCATGCTGTTTGGCCACTGGAACGACGAGCGGGAAATTCCCGACCCGTATCGCAAAAGCCGCGAGGCGTTTGAAGCCGTGTTTACCCTTCTCGACCATTCTGCCCGCTCGTGGGCGCACGCACTGACAGCTCAGCAGGGATAACAATGACAGAAAATGTAAGGCATTCTGCCGCCTCGACTGAGGGCAATGATGAAATCGATATTGGTCGCCTGCTCGGGACGGTTATCGAGGCCCGCTGGTGGGTGCTCGGGATCACCGCCGTATTTGCCGCCGCGGCTATCGTGTATGTGACCTTCGCTACGCCAATTTACAGTGCCGATGCGCTGGTGCAGATAGAGCAGGACACCAGTAGTTCGCTGGTGCAGGACCTCAACAGCGCGCTCAGCAATAAGCCACCGGCCTCAGAGGCTGAGATGCAGCTGATTCAGTCGCGCCTGGTGCTGGGTAAAACGGTCGATGACCTGGACCTGGATATTGGCGTTGAGAAAAACACCTTCCCGATTTTTGGCGCAGGATGGGACCGCCTGATGGGTCGCCAGAACGACACGGTGAAAGTGACCACCTTCAATCTGGCACAAGGGATGGCAAAAGACACCTTCACGCTCAACGTTATCGACCCGCAGCATTATACGCTTGAGAGTGATGGCGGTTTCAGCGCTCGCGGTGAAGTGGGCAAGATGCTGACCCGGGGTGGGTTGTCCATCATGGTTTCAGCCATTCACGCCGCTGACGGCAGCCGTTTTACGGTGAGCAAATTTTCCACCCTGGGCATGATCAAGTTTCTGCAAAACAACCTGACGGTAACTGAAAGCGGTAAAGATACCGGCGTGCTGTTGCTGGCCTTCACCGGCGAAGACCGGGAGCAGATTCGCGACATCCTCAACGCCATTACCCGCAATTACCAGGCGCAGAATATTGAGCGCAAATCAGCCGAGGCGTCGCACAGCCTGAAATTCCTGGATAAGCAGTTGCCAGAAGTGCGCGCGTCGCTGGACGAGGCTGAAAATAAACTCAACGCATACCGCCAGCAGAAAGACTCGGTGGATCTGCCGCTGGAGGCCAAATCGGTGCTGGACTCGGTGGTTAACATTGATGCCCAGCTTAACGAGTTGACCTTTAAAGAGGCCGAAATATCCAAGCTGTACACCAAACGCCATCCGGCCTACCGCACACTGTTAGAAAAGCGCAAAGCGCTGGAAGACGAGAAATCACGTCTTAATAGCCGCATCAGCGATATGCCGCAGACTCAGCAGGAGATTGTACGCCTGACGCGCGATGTGGAATCCGGCCAGCAGGTGTATATGCAGCTTCTGAATAAGCAGCAGGAACTGCGCATTACCGAGGCCAGCACCGTGGGCGACGTGCGCATTGTCGACCCGGCTATCACCCAGCCGGGCGTGCTCAAGCCTAAAAAGGCGCTGATTGTGCTTGGCAGCATTATCCTCGGTCTGATGCTGTCGATTATTGGCGTGCTGTTGCGCTCGCTGTTTAACCGCGGCATTGAAAGCGCGCAGGTGCTGGAAGAGACGGGCGTGAGCGTGTACGCCAGCATACCGCTATCTGACTGGCAGAAGGCGCGCGATACCGTCAAAACGGTGAGCGGCGGGGATAAGCGCTACAAACAAAGTCAGCTGCTGGCGATGGGGAACCCGACGGACCTTGCCATTGAGGCTATTCGCAGCCTGCGCACCAGCCTGCACTTTGCCATGATGCAGGCCAGCAACAATGTGCTGATGCTCTCCGGCGTCAGTCCCTCCATCGGTAAAACCTTTGTCTGCGCCAACCTGGCGGCGGTTATCAGCCAGACCAACAAGCGCGTGCTGCTTATCGACTGCGATATGCGCAAAGGCTATACCCACGAACTGCTGGGGACCACCAACCACAACGGGCTGTCGGATGTGCTGGCAGGCCAGGGGGAGATTGCCGGGTGCGTGCAGAAAACCTCCATTCCTTACTTTGACCTGGTGCCGCGCGGCCAGGTGCCGCCTAATCCGTCGGAACTGCTGATGAGCGAGCGCTTTGGCGAACTGGTGCAGTGGGCGAGCGCACATTACGACATGGTGCTGATTGATACGCCGCCGATTCTGGCGGTGACCGATGCCGCCATTGTGGGCCGCCATGCCGGCACCACGCTGATGGTGGTGCGTTATGCGGTGAACACGCTTAAAGAAGTGCAAACCAGCCTTAGCCGCTTTGAGCAAAACGGCATCGCGGTGCGCGGCGTCATCCTGAACTCCATCTTTCGCCGCGCCACCGGCTACCAGGATTACGGTTACTACCAGTACGAATACAAAGCGGAAAAACCCTGACTGGCTTGGCCGCCTTTGCGGCGGCCTTCATCACGCCATGGTTATTTGAGGAAAGAAAAATGACCACGACTTCTCGCCCTTTGGTGTCTGTTTACATGCCGACGTGGAATCGCCAGCAGCTGGCCATCCGGGCTATTAAGTCGGTGCTGCGCCAGGATTACGATAACTGGGAGATGTTCATCGTCGATGACTGCTCCCGCGACTGGCAGCAGCTACAGCAGTTTGTTGATAGCCTCAACGATCCGCGCGTGCGCTATGTGCACAATGAGGTTAACTCCGGTGCCTGCGCGGTGCGCAACCAGGCCATTTTGCTTGCGCGCGGTGAGTTTATTACCGGCATTGACGATGACGACGAATGGACGCCCGACCGCCTGTCGCTGTTTCTGAGAAACAAGCGTCAGTTGATTACCCACGCATTTCTCTACGCCAATGACTACGTGTGTGAAGGGCAGGTTTACACCCAACCCGCCAGCCTGCCGCTGTATCCTAAATCGCCGTATACACGCACGTTGTTTTTCAAGCGCAACATCATTGGCAACCAGGTATTTACTTACGCCTGGCGCTTTAAAGAGAGCCTGTTCGACGAAAAACTGATGGCAGCACAGGATTACGACATGTTCCTGCGCATGGTCACCGAATACGGCGAGCCGTGGAAGATTGAAGAGGCGACCCAAATTCTGCATATCAACCACGGTGAAATGCAGATAACTAAATCGGCTAAAAAATTCTCCGGTTATTTTCAGTTTTACCGCAAGCACAAAGGCAAATTCGACCGCGCCAGCAAGAAGTACCAACTGTTCACGCTGTACCAGATTCGCAACAAGCGCATGACGCTGCGCACGCTGTTGACGCTGCTTTCGCTGCGTAACGGCAAGCGACTGGCCGACGGGCTGCGGGGGAAGTGATGCTCGAAGACATACGTGCTAACGGCTGGAGCCTGCGCCCGTGCTGCATGGTGCTGGCCTACCGCCTTGCCCACTTTTGCTCGGTGTGGCGCAAGAAATGCGTGCTAAACAACCTGTGGGCAGCGCCGGTACTGCTGGGCTATCGCGTGGTGACCGAGTGCCTGTTTGGTTACGAAATTCAGGCCGCCGCCACTATCGGGCGACGTTTTACCATCCATCACGGTTACGCGGTGGTGATTAATAAAAACACCGTGGCGGGAGACGATTTTGTGATTCGCCACGGCGTGACCATTGGCAACCGCGGGCCGGATAACCTGGCGTGCCCGGTTATTGGCCACGGCGTCGAACTGGGCGCAAACGCGGTGCTGATTGGCGATATCACCATTGGCAACAACGTCACCATCGGCGCAGGCAGCGTGGTACTCGACAGCGTGCCGGATAACGCGCTGGTGACAGGCGAAAAGGCGCGAGTAAAGGTTATCAAATGAACATTATGCAATTTAACGTGCGCCTTGCCGAGGGCGGTGCCGCAGGTGTGGCGCTGGATTTGCACCAGCGGGCGCGACAGGCGGGCATCAACTCACGCTTTATTTATGGCTATGGCAAGGGCGGTAAAAAAAGCGCCAGTCATGACGCTATTGCGGCGGTGGAGAAGCACACGCCACGCCTGACATCGATGGCGAACATTGCGCTGTTTCGTTTTCTCAATCGCGATGCCTTCGGCAGTCTTGATTCGTTGTTCAGCCGGGCGGTGCTCACTAACGGTCCGCTGGTGCTGCACTTTCACGTACTGCACAGCTACTGGCTCAACCTCGCTAGCGTGGTGGGTTTTTGCCAGCGGCTAAAAGCGGTAAAACCCGATGTGCGCGTGGTCTGGACGCTGCACGATCACTGGAGTGTAACCGGGCGCTGTGCGTTTACCGACGGCTGCGAGGGCTGGAAGCAGGGCTGTAAAGCCTGCCCGACGCTCTCGAACTATCCACCGGTAAAAGTCGACCGGGCCGCGCGGCTGGTAGACGACAAACGCCAGCTTTTTCGCGACATGTTAGCCCTGGGATGCCGGTTTATCTCTCCCAGTCAGCACGTGGCCGCGGCGTTTAACAGTCTGTACGGTGCCGGGCACTGCCGGGTGATTAATAACGGTATTGATGTCGCCACCGAAGCCATGCTGGCAGATATCGCCACCGTGCCGCCCGCAACTGGCGTCACAAAGGTAGCGGTGGTGGCACATGACCTGCGCTACGACGGCAAAACCAACCAGAAGCTGGTGCAGGAGATCATTGCGCTCGGTAAGCGCGTGGAAGTGCATACCTTTGGCAAACACTCACCGTTTAGCGCCGCGAACGTGGTTAACCACGGTTTTATGACCGACAAGCGCCAGCTAATGGGTGAGCTGAACCAGATGGACTCGCTGGTGTTTAGCTCGCGGGTGGACAACTACCCGCTGATTCTGTGCGAAGCGCTGTCGGCTGGCGTGCCGGTGATAGCCACCCACAGCGACGCCGCGCGTGAAGTGCTGGCAAAAATTGGCGGGCGCACCGTGGATGAAGCCGAGGCGTTGCAGCTGGTGGGATTGTCAAAAGCGGCACTGGCTCAGGCGGTGTTCGGGCGTGAACTGGCGGCGTTTAAAGCGCACTCACGCGAAGCCTATAGCGGGAAACAGATGCTGGAGGAATATGTCGGCTTCTATCAGGGTCTGTAGTTATCTGCTACTGCCGCTTATCTATTTACTGGTTAACGTCAAAATCATCTCGCTTGGTGAGAGTTTTCCAGTCACCGTCGTCACCTTCCTGCCGTTGATACTGCTGTTGTTCATGGCGCGTATCAGCGTCAAAAAACTGATGATTGCGCTTGGCATCGGTGCCGGGTTGACGCTCTTTAACTACCTTTTTGGTCAGTCGCTGGATGCCAGTAAGTACGTGACTTCGACCATGCTGTTTGTGTATATCGTCATTATCATTGGTATGGTCTGGAGTATCCGGTTTAAGACCATTTCCCGGCGCAACCATAAAAAATTGCTGCGCTTCTTTTACGTTGTGGTTGCGCTGGTGGTGATGCTGGCCGCGGTGGAAATGGCAGAAATTATTCTCACCGGCGGCAGCAGTCTGATGGAGAAAATTTCCAGTTATCTGATATACAGCAACAGCTATGTGCTGAACTTTATTAAGTTTGGCGGCAAACGTACCACCGCGCTTTATTTTGAACCGGCGTTTTTTGCTCTGGCATTAATCTCAATTTGGCTGTGCATTAAGCAGTTTGGTATCAAAACCCCAAAAACAGATGCTATGATTCTGGCAGGGATAATTTTATCCGGGTCGTTTTCAGGGGTAATGACCTTTATCCTGTTTTATTTGCTGGAGTGGGCATTTCAGTATCTGAATAAAAACGCCATTAAGAAAAAGCTGCCGCTGGCGATTATCTCGCTGGGCGTGTTTGTTGTGGGTGTGGCTATTGGTTTTCCGTATATTGCCGAGCGGTTGGGTGACCTCGGTACTGAAGGCTCGTCATCATATTATCGTATTATCGGGCCGCTGGTGATGGTGGGTTATTCATTAACCCATATTGATGGCGTGGTGCGCTTCGGTTCTCTTTACGAATATGTGGCATCATTCGGAATCTTTAACGGTGCGGATGTCGGAAAAACAATAGACAATGGTTTGTATCTGCTGATTATTTATTTTTCATGGTTTGCGGTTATTCTCACTGCCTGGTATATGTGGCGAATAGTGAAAATGACAAAGGGCGCGTTTGGTAACAACCAAAATTTCCGCGTGCAGCTGTGGTTATTTACGCCAGTGTCGCTGTTTTTTACCGGTTCGATATTTAGCCCGGAGTATGCGTTTTTAATCGTCTGTCCGTTTATTTTCCGCAAGGCGCTGAACATAACGGATTCGCTATGAGGTCAAATATGGTTCTGTTAAGCGTGATCACCGTTGCCTGGAATAACCGCGACGGCGTAATGAAAACCTGGCAGTCTCTGGCTCACCTGGCGCGGGCACAGGAGATTGAATTTGAATGGATTGTAGTAGACGGCGGCTCGCCTGACGGCACCGCGCAGTGGCTGGCCGAGCGTAATGGCCAGTACCGCCTGCGCTACGTCAGTGAAAAAGACAGCGGTATTTATGATGCCATGAATAAAGGCATCAATATGGCAAACGGCCGTTATGCGATTTTCCTCAATTCCGGCGACATTTTTCACCCGGATGTGGTGAGCGTGGTCCGCACCCTGGCAACGTATAAAAAAGATAATGCCATGGTCATTGGTGACGCACTGCTGGATTTTGGCGAGGGACATAAAGTGCGCCGTAGCGCAAAAAACGGCTGGTATATTTACCACAGTCTACCGGCAAGCCATCAGGCCATCTTTTTCCCTGTGGCCGGATTAAAACAATACCCTTACGACCTGCAATATAAAGTGTCTTCCGATTACGCGCTGGCAGCCAGAATGTATAAAGCCGGTTATCCGTTTAAGCGTATTAAAGGCCTGGTGTCTGAGTTCTCAATGGGTGGTATTTCTACAACCAATAATGAAGAACTGTGTCGTGATGCAAAAAGAGTGCAGCGGCGCATATTACGTATGCCGGGTTTTATTGCGGAACTGTCGTATCAACTCAGGCTGCGAACGACCGGTAAAACTAAGTCGTTATATAACAAAGCCTGACGCCCGTAATAAGGAATTATTATGCAGGATTTACGCGGATTCTCGGTGCCGAAAGGCTTTCGGGGTGGGAGTGCTATTAAGGTTCAACTGTGGTGGGTGGTGCAGGCAACATTATTTGCCTGGTCGCCGCAAATAGCCTACCGCTGGCGTGCTTTCTTATTACGGTTGTTTGGCGCGCGTATTGGAAAAAACGTGGTGATTCGCCCATCGGTAAAAATTACTTATCCGTGGAAATTAACCGTGGGGGATTATGCCTGGGTGGGCGATGACGCGGTGCTTTATACCCTGGGCGCGATTTCCATTGGTGCCAACGCGGTGGTATCGCAGAAGTGCTATTTGTGCACCGGCAGCCACGATTATATGAGCGCGCATTTTGATATTAACGCCACGCCGATTGTGATTGGCGAGAAATGCTGGTTGGCAACCGACGTCTTTGTGGCACCCGGCGTCACGGTGGGTGAGGCCACGGTGGTTGGCGCGCGCAGCAGTGTTTTTAGCTCACTGCCGCCAGACAGCATTTGCCGGGGCAACCCGGCGAAAGCGGTACGCCGACGCCGCGTTCAGGCACAGGCGGCATAACGATTTCCCTTCCAGGAAGGGCGGCCTTACGGGGCTACAGGCAAGGCCAGCGGCTTTGCGGTGTTTGTTCTCGCGTCAGCGAAGAGCACATAAAAACGGTACAAGGCCTGACAAACAGGTATTACCACCGACTTGAAGACTGTTCACCGGGCATCATCGGCTTGCATACGGGCCGCGCACCAGGTCGCTGCGTACATCTGTGCGTGAGGTGCGCGATCCCGATTCACCCTGGCAAACCAGATGGCTCGGCACAACAGGCGCTTATCAGAGGAAAAACAACATGAGTAAAGTGGCTCTCATCACTGGCGTTACTGGGCAAGACGGCTCCTATCTGGCAGAGCTTTTGCTGGAAAAAGGTTACGAGGTTCACGGCATTAAGCGGCGCGCCTCGTCATTCAACACCGAGCGCGTGGACCATATTTACCAGGATCCGCACACCAGCAACCCGAAGTTTCACCTGCACTACGGCGACCTGACCGATACCTCTAACCTGACGCGCATCTTGCAGGAAGTGCAGCCGGATGAAGTGTATAACCTGGGGGCGATGAGCCACGTAGCGGTATCGTTTGAATCACCGGAATATACCGCTGACGTTGACGCTATCGGCACACTGCGCCTGCTGGAAGCGATCCGCTTCCTCGGCCTTGAGAAGAAAACGCGCTTTTACCAGGCCTCGACTTCTGAGTTGTACGGCCTGGTGCAGGAAACGCCGCAGAAAGAAACCACGCCGTTTTACCCACGCTCGCCGTATGCGGTTGCCAAGCTGTATGCCTACTGGATCACCGTCAACTATCGCGAGTCTTACGGCATGTATGCCTGTAACGGCATTCTGTTTAACCACGAATCGCCGCGCCGTGGCGAAACCTTTGTGACGCGTAAAATCACCCGCGCCATTGCCAACATCGCTCAGGGGCTGGAGAAGTGCCTGTATCTGGGCAATATGGACTCACTGCGCGACTGGGGACATGCCAAAGACTACGTGAAAATGCAGTGGATGATGCTGCAACAGGACAAGCCAGAAGACTTTGTGATTGCCACGGGCGTGCAGTACTCGGTGCGCCAGTTTGTGGAAATGGCGGCCGCCCAGCTTGGCATCAAACTGCGCTTTGAAGGCACGGGTGTGGATGAGAAAGGCATTGTGGTCTCCGTGACCGGTCACGACGCACCGGGGGTGAAACCAGGCGATGTGATGGTGGCGGTTGACCCGCGCTACTTCCGTCCGGCAGAGGTAGAAACCCTGCTCGGCGACCCGAGCAAAGCGCACGAGAAGCTGGGCTGGAAGCCGGAAATTACGCTCCAGGAGATGGTGTCCGAAATGGTGGCCAAAGATCTGGAAGCGGCGAAGAAGCACTCGCTGCTGAAGTCCCACGGCTACGAGGTTGCCATTGCGCTGGAGTCCTGAGATGAGAAAGCAACGCATTTTTGTTGCCGGCCACCGGGGCATGGTCGGTTCGGCGATTGTGCGCCAGCTGGAAGGGCGCGATGACGTGGAGCTGCTGCTGCGCACGCGCGATGAGCTGGATCTGCTGGACGCGGCGGCGGTCAACGCCTTCTTTAAGCAATACCAACCGGACCAGGTCTATCTGGCGGCGGCAAAGGTGGGCGGTATTCACGCCAACAATACTTATCCGGCGGACTTCATTTACCAGAACATGGCGATGGAGTGCAACATCGTGCACGCGGCGCACATGCACGATGTGAACAAACTATTGTTCCTCGGATCGTCGTGCATTTACCCAAAACTGGCCGCGCAGCCCATTAAAGAAAGCGAGCTGCTACAGGGGGCACTTGAGCCGACCAACGAGCCGTACGGCGTGGCGAAAATCGCCGGGATTAAGCTGTGTGAATCCTACAACCGCCAGTACGGGCGTGATTATCGTTCGGTGATGCCGACCAACCTGTATGGCCCGAATGATAACTTCCATCCCAGCAACTCTCATGTGATCCCGGCTCTGATGCGCCGCTTCCACGAGGCGGTCACGCAAAACGCAGCGGATGTGGTGGTGTGGGGCAGTGGGACGCCGATGCGCGAGTTCCTGCACGTGGACGATATGGCCGCGGCCAGTATTCACGTGATGGAGCTGGACCAGGAAGTGTGGCAGGAAAACACCGAGCCGATGCTCTCGCATATCAACGTTGGCACCGGGGTGGACTGCACCATTCGTGAACTGGCACAGACCATGGCTCAGGTGGTGGGCTACCGTGGGCGCGTGGTGTTTGATGCTACTAAACCCGACGGCACGCCGCGCAAGCTGCTGGATGTGACAAGGCTACACAGCCTCGGCTGGTATCACGAAATCGCACTGGAGCAAGGGCTGGCCAGCACCTACCAGTGGTTCCTTGAAAACCAGCAGCGCTTTCGGGGGTAACAGCATGTTCCTGAGCGAGCCTGATTTTACTACCGTCGTGCGCGCCACGCCGCTGGTTTCCATCGATCTGATTGTGGAGAACGAGCGCGGTGAAATCCTGCTTGGGCGGCGTAATAACCGTCCGGCGCAGGGCTACTGGTTTGTACCCGGTGGGCGCGTACAGAAAAACGAAACGCTGGCCGTGGCCTTTGCCCGCCTGACTCAGGCAGAACTGGGGCAGCGCTTCGCGATGGCGCAAGGGCAGTTTCACGGTGTCTGGCAGCACTTCTACGACGATAACTTCTCAGGCAACGATTTCAGCACCCATTACGTGGTGCTGGGGTATCGCCTCAGGGTACAGGAGCGCGAGTTGACGTTGCCGGACGCCCAGCACAGTGAATACCGCTGGCAACTGCCCTCTGTACTGTGTGCGAGCGACGAGGTGCACGACAACAGCCGCGCCTATTTTCTCGACGAGCGGTTTTGTGAGGTACCGGGGCTATGAAGATTCTGGTGTACGGCATTAATTACTCGCCGGAGTTGACCGGTATTGGCAAGTACACCGGCGAAATGGTGGCCTGGATGGCCGAGCAAGGGCATGACGTGCGGGTGATCACCGCACCGCCGTACTACCCGCAGTGGCAGGTCCAGGGCAACTACTCAAGCTGGAAGTATGCCAAAGAACAGGGCGCGGCCACGGTCTGGCGCTGCCCGATGTACGTACCGAAGCAGCCCTCAACGCTCAAACGCTTGATTCACCTGGGCAGCTTTGCCCTCAGTTCTTTCTTCCCGCTGATGGCCCAGAGCCGCTGGAAGCCGGACCGGATTATTGGCGTGGTGCCGACGCTGTTTTGCACGCCCGGGATGCGGCTGCTGGCAAAACTGAGCGGAGCGCGCACCGTGCTGCACATTCAGGACTACGAAGTGGATGCGATGCTTGGTCTGGGCATGGCAGGAAAAGGCAAGGGCGGCAAGGTGGCGCGGCTGGCGAGCGCCTTTGAGCGCAGCGGCTTGCATAACGTTGACCATGTTTCCACCATTTCGCGCTCCATGATGAAGCGCGCCACTGATAAAGGCGTGGCGGCGCAAAAGGTGATTTTCTTTCCCAACTGGTCGGAAGTGGCGCGCTTTCGCGACGTGACCACGCAGCAGGCCGAGGCACTGCGTGCACGCCTGGGCTTGCCGTCTGCGCGGCGCATCATTCTTTATTCCGGCAACATTGGTGAAAAACAGGGGCTGGAGAACGTGATTGCGGTGGCGCAACGCTATACCGACCGGCCCTGGCAGTTTGTGATTGTCGGCCAGGGCGGTGGGCGGGCGCGACTGGAAGAGATGGTTGCTGGGCTTGGGCTGAGCAACGTCACCTTTTTGCCGCTCCAGCCGTATGACGACCTGCCTGCGCTACTGAAAATGGGCGACTGCCATCTGGTTGTGCAGCGCCGCGGTGCGGCAGATGCGGTGCTGCCCTCAAAGCTCACCAACATTCTGGCGGTGGGTGGCAATGCGGTGATTACCGCTGACCGCGATACCGAACTGGGCCAGTTGTGCCAGGCGCATCCGGGTATTGCTGTGTGCGTGGAGCCGGAAGCGGTGGACGCTCTGGCGGCAGGGATTGAGCAGTGCCTGAGTATGTCTAAAGAAAACACGCTGGCACGTGAATATGCCGAACGGACGCTCGAAAAAGAGAGCGTGTTACGTCAATTTATCGCTGATATTCGGGGATAACCATGAGTCAGTCACAACTGTTTCCGGTGATTATGGCCGGTGGCTCCGGTAGCCGCCTCTGGCCGCTGTCCAGAGTGCTGTACCCCAAGCAATTCCTCTGCCTGAAAGGGGAACTGACTATGTTGCAGGCGACCATCAGCCGTCTTAACGGCGTGAACTGTGAAAGCCCGGTGGTCATTTGTAACGAACAGCACCGTTTTATCGTGGCTGAACAGCTGCGTGCGCTTAATAAGCTTACTGAAAACATCATTCTGGAGCCGGCTGGGCGCAACACCGCACCTGCCATTGCGCTGGCCGCGCTGGCGGCAAAGCGCAACTGCCCGCAGGGCGACCCGCTGATGCTGGTGCTGGCGGCCGACCACGTGATTCAAAATGAAGAGGCGTTTCGCAGCGCAGTGCGCGAGGCCATGCCGTTTGCCAATGACGGCAAGCTGGTGACGTTCGGGATTGTGCCGAACCTGCCGGAAACCGGCTACGGCTATATCCGCCGCGGCGAGGTGTGCGCACCTGAGTTTGATGCTGTGGCATTTAACGTGGCGCAGTTTGTAGAAAAGCCGAACCTGGAAACCGCGCAGGGCTATGTAGCAAGCGGAGAATACTACTGGAACAGCGGTATGTTCCTGTTCCGCGCTGGGCGCTATCTCGACGAACTGCAGAAATTCCGCCCGGATATTTACAACGCCTGTGAGCAGGCCATGAGTGCGGTGGACCCGGATCTCGATTTTGTGCGCGTGGATGAACAGGCATTTCTCGCCTGCCCGGAGGAATCTATCGACTACGCGGTGATGGAAAAAACCGCCGATGCGGTGGTGGTGCCGATGGATGCAGGATGGAGCGACGTAGGCTCCTGGTCATCGTTGTGGGATATCAGCAGCCGCACCGCAGAGGGAAACGTCCATCACGGCGACGTCATCAGCCACGACAGCGCTAACAGCTATGTATGGGCAGAATCGGGGCTGGTCACTACCGTTGGGGTAAAAGACCTTGTGGTAGTGCAGACGAAGGACGCGGTACTCATCGCCGACAAAAACCGGGTGCAGGAGGTGAAAAAAGTGGTCGAGCAAATCAAAGCAGAAGGCCGCCACGAGCACCACATACACCGCGAAGTCTACCGTCCGTGGGGCAAATATGACTCCATCGACGCCGGAGAGCGCTACCAGGTCAAACGCATTACGGTCAAGGCGGGCGAAGGGCTGTCTTTACAGATGCATCATCACCGCGCTGAGCACTGGATTGTGGTGGCGGGCACCGCGAAGGTGACGGTCAACGACGATGTAACGCTGCTTGGCGAAAACCAGTCTATCTACATTCCGCTGGGGGCAACCCACTGCCTGGAAAACCCTGGCAAAATTCCGCTGGAACTCATCGAAGTACGCTCCGGCGCCTATCTGGAAGAGGACGATATCGTGCGATTTCGCGATCGCTACGGGCGCGCCCAGGCAACGTAATGGCGCAGGGTAATCCCTGAACGCCAACTTATCCAACACCCGGGAATTACATAACCACTGATTCTCCCGCAAGGGAGAAGGGCTGAGTGTCGCCTGAAGAAGGGGAAATAACGATGACAACATTAACCTGTTTTAAAGCCTACGACATTCGCGGTCGTCTTGGCGATGAGCTTAACGAAGACATCGCGCGCCGTATTGGCCGCGCTTACGGTGAATATTTACGCCCGCAAACCGTGGTGCTAGGCGGCGATGTGCGCCTGACCAGCGAAGCGCTCAAGCGCGCACTGGCCGAGGGGCTGCGCGATGCGGGCGTCAACGTGCTGGATATTGGTCTTTCTGGCACCGAAGAAATCTACTTTGCGACCTGGCACCTGGGAGTGGATGGCGGCATTGAGGTGACCGCCAGCCATAACCCGATGGACTACAACGGCATGAAGCTGGTTCGCCAGGGAGCGCGCCCGATAAGCGGCGACACAGGGCTGCGCGAGGTGCAGCGCCTGGCCGAGGCCAACGACTTCCCACCGGTTAAAGACAGTGAACGCGCCAGCTACCGGCAGGTTGATATTCGTGAGGCTTATCTTGAGCACCTGTTCTCCTACGTTAACACTGCAAACTTTACGCCGCTGAAGCTGGTGGTTAATTCCGGCAACGGTGCCGCAGGGCCGGTGGTTGATGCGATAGAAGCCCGCTGCCAGGCGCTCGGCCTGCCGCTTACTTTTGTGAAAGTACATAACACGCCGGACGGCAATTTCCCCAATGGTATTCCCAACCCGCTGTTGCCGGAATGCCGCGCCGATACCCGCAACGCCGTCATTGAACACGCAGCCGATATGGGCATCGCTTTTGACGGCGATTTCGACCGCTGCTTTTTGTTTGACGAAAACGGCGAGTTTATTGAGGGCTATTACATCGTGGGTCTGTTAGCGCAGGCGTTTCTCGAAAAACAGCCTGGCTCGCGCATCATCCACGACCCGCGCCTGAGCTGGAACACCGAAGACGTGGTGACGCGCGCGGGTGGCACGCCGGTAATGTCAAAAACCGGGCATGCGTTTATCAAGGAGCGGATGCGTGAAGAAGACGCGGTATACGGCGGTGAGATGAGTGCGCATCACTATTTTCGCGACTTTGCTTACTGCGACAGCGGCATGATCCCGTGGCTGCTGGTAGCGGAACTGCTGTGTGTGAAGGGGAAGCCTCTTAGTGACATGGTGCGTGAGCGTATTGCTGCGTTTCCGGCAAGCGGTGAAATCAACAGCACGCTGGCCGACCCGGCGAGCGCTATTGCACGGGTGAAGGCGCACTTTAGCGATAAGGCCGGGGCCGTGGACGGCACAGACGGGTTGAGCATGGCGTTTGCTGACTGGCGCTTCAACCTGCGCAGCTCTAACACAGAGCCGGTCGTGCGACTGAACGTGGAGTCCCGAGGCGATCGCGAACTGATGATGGTACGCACCCGGGAAATTATGGCGCTGCTCAATCAGTGACGGCAGGCCAGGGCCGATGCTATCGGCCCTGGGCATTGTGCCGTGATAAACGCGCCTGCGGGCGCCTGACAGGAACAACGATGACAAACTTAAAAAAGCGTGAGCGATCGAAAACGAATGCATCGTTAATCTCTATGGTGCAACGTTTTTCTGACATATCCATTATGTTTGTCGGACTGTGGGTCATTTGCAGGATAGTCGCGCTGCCATTCTTTTATACCCATTTGCTGATGGCGCTGGTCACGCTGGTGGTCTTCCAGATGACCGGCGGGATAACCGACTTCTATCGCTCCTGGCGCGGCGTGAAGATTTCCACCGAACTGATGCTGCTGTTGCAGAACTGGACGCTGGCGCTGGTGTTCAGTGCCGGGCTGCTGACCTTTAGCGGCTATGTTGAAATCTCGTTTGCGACCTGGGTGAGCTGGTATCTGCTCTCAAGCGTTGGGCTGGTGATATGCCGCTCGTGTATTCGTATTGGCGCGGGCTGGCTGCGTAACCACGGCTATAACTCGCGGCGCGTTGCCATTGCCGGAACGCTGCCCCAGGGGCGTGAGCTGGCGCAGAGCTTTCTTAATGAGCCGTGGCTGGGCTATGAGGTGGTAGGAATTTATCACGACCCGCAACCGGGCGGTGTACCGGCGTTCTGGGCCGGTAACCTTGAACAGCTGGTGGAAGACGCGCGCGCCGGGAAAATCCACAACGTGTATATCGCAATGGCGATGAGCGACGAAGTGCAGATTAAAAACCTGGTGCGCGACTTAAGCGATACCACCTGCTCGGTGATGCTCATTCCAGATGTTTTTACCTTCAATATTTTGCACTCACGCACCGACGAGGTGAACGGCGTGCCGGTGGTGCCGCTGTTTGATACGCCGCTTAGCGGCATCAACCGCGTGCTCAAACGTATGGAAGATATCGTGCTGTCCGCGCTGATCCTGCTGCTGATTTCTCCCGTGCTGGCCTGCATCGCGCTGGCGGTAAAAGCCACCTCTGCGGGACCGGTTATTTTTCGCCAGAGGCGCTACGGCATGGACGGTAAGCCGATTATGGTCTGGAAATTCCGCTCGATGCGCGTGATGGAAAATGACGCGGTGGTCACCCAGGCCACACAAAACGATCCGCGCGTGACAAAAGTCGGCAATTTCCTGCGCCGCACCTCGCTTGATGAACTGCCGCAGTTTATCAACGTGTTTATGGGGGAGATGTCCATTGTTGGCCCTCGTCCGCACGCGGTGGCCCATAACGAGCAGTATCGTGCGCTGATTGAAGGCTACATGCTGCGCCATAAAGTCAAACCCGGCATTACCGGCTGGGCGCAGATTAACGGCTGGCGCGGTGAAACCGACACGCTGGAAAAGATGGAAAAACGCGTGGAGTTTGACCTGGAGTACATCCGCGAATGGAGCCTCTGGTTTGATATCCGCATCGTGTTTCTGACGGTGTTCAAAGGCTTTGTCAACAAAGCGGCCTACTGATGATGAGCCTGAGAGAAAAAACCATCAGCGGCGCCAAATGGTCCGCGATATCCACGGTCATCATTATCGGCCTTGGGCTGGCGCAGATGACGGTGCTGGCGCGCATTATCGACAACCACCAGTTTGGTCTGCTGACTGTGGCGCTGGTGATAATCGCGCTGGCAGATACCTTGTCTGATTTCGGTATCGCCAATTCGATTATCCAGCGCCGGGACATCAGCCATGGCGAACTGACCACATTGTACTGGCTCAACGTCGGGCTGGGGGTTGTGGTGTGTGTGGTGATGTTTGGGTTAAGCGCCGTGATTGCCAGGGTGTTGCATAACCCTGACCTTGAACCGCTGATTAAAACCCTGTCGCTGGCTTTTGTGATTATTCCGCACGGCCAGCAATACCGTGCACTGCTGCAAAAGGAGCTGGCGTTTAACAAAATTGGTGCGGTGGAGACGCTGTCTGTGATGGCAGGGTTTACGTTTACGGTTATCAGCGCCTGGTTCTGGCCGCTGGCGATGACCGCAATCCTCGGCTACCTGGTCAACAGTCTGGTGCGCACCGTGCTGTTTGGCTGGCTGGGGCGCCGGATTTACCGGCCAGGTCTGCATTTTGCGCCGCGCAGCGTGCTTTCTAACCTGCGCTTTGGTGCCTGGCTTACCGCAGACAGCATTATCAATTATGTGAATACCAATCTCTCGACGCTGGTGCTGGCGCGTATTCTCGGTGCCAGCGTCGCTGGTGGTTATCAACTGGCCTGGAACGTGGCGGTGGTGCCGCCGATGAAGCTCAATCCCATCATCACTCGCGTGCTGTTCCCTGCATTTGCCAAAATCCAGGACGACACGGCAAAACTACGAGTGAATTTCTACAAACTGCTGTCGCTGGTGGGCATTATTAACTTCCCGGCGCTGCTGGGGCTGATGGTGGTGGCAAATCACTTCGTACCGCTGGTATTTGGCGCGAAATGGGACTTTATTGTGCCGATTTTGCAGCTTCTGTGCGTGGTTGGGCTACTGCGCGCTATCGGCAATCCCATTGGCTCGCTGTTGATGGCAAAGGCGAGAGTGGATATCAGCTTCAAATTCAACGTTTTTAAAATCTTCCTGTTTATTCCGGCGATTATTGCAGGCGGCCTGCTCGGTGGGGCGCTCGGGGTCACGCTCGGCTTCCTGGCGGTACAGGTGATTAATACCGTACTGAGCTATTTCGTGATGATTAAACCGGTGCTTGGCCCCAGCTATCGCGACTATGTGCGCAGCATCTGGCTGCCGTTTTATCTCTCCATACCAACGCTTGCGGTGAGCTATGGCCTGGGGCTTGCGCTCGGCGGGCGGATAGCGCTCGGCCCGCTGCTGGCAGTGCAGATTGGTGCTGGTGCCCTGGCGTTTGCCCTGGCGCTGGTGCTCTCGCGTAACCCACTGGTGGTGGAGCTTAAGCGCCAGTTTTGCCGCAGCGATCGCCTGAAAACCTTACTGAGAGCGGGCTGAATGCCCGCCGTAAAGCCCTGTTCAGAGGACACTATGAAAGTACTGATTCTTGGCAACCACACCTGCGGTAACCGCGGTGACAGCGCCATTTTGCGCGGTTTGATTGATGCCATTGCCGCGCTGGAGCCACAGGCTGATATTGATGTCATGAGCCGTTACCCGGTGAGCTCCGCCTGGCTGCTTGGGCGTGAGGTACTGGCCGACCCACTGTATACCCAGATGCAACGTCTGAATGGCGCGGCGGGCGTAGTCGGGCGGGTGAAAAAAGTGCTGCGTCGGCGCTACATGCACCAGGCGCTGCTGGCGAAAGTGAGCGACAGCGGTCGCCTGCGCAATGTGTCGCTGCCGCAGGGGTTCAGCGATTTTGCGCAACAGTTGCAACAGTATGATGCCGTTATCCAGGTCGGCGGTTCGTTTTTTGTCGATCTTTATGGTGCACCGCAGTTTGAGCACGCGCTGTGCAGCTTTATGGCCAGTAAGCCGGTGTACATGGTGGGTCACAGCGTGGGGCCATTTCAGGCACCGCAGTTCAATCAACTGGCAAACTTTGTGTTTGGTCGCTGTGAGGCGCTGATTTTACGTGAGTCGGTGAGTCTTGAGTTAATGAAGGTAAGCGGTATCGATACCAGCAAGGTGGAGCACGGCGTGGATACCGCATGGCTGGTGGCGCATCGCGATGAGGATTTTGTGGCGAGTTTTGCGGTGCAGCACTGGCTGAACGTCGCTGCACGAGAGAAAACCGTTGCTATTACTTTGCGTGAACTGGCGCCGTTTGACCGCCGGCTCGGTACGACGCAGCAGGCGTATGAAGAAGCCTTTGCCGCGGTAGTAAACCGCATTATTGATGAAGGCTACCAGGTACTGGCGCTTTCTACCTGTACTGGCATTGACAGCTATAACAAAGACGACCGTATGGTGGCGCTCAGTGTAGCGAAGCTGATTGAACGCCCGGAGCGTTTTCATGTGGTGATGGATGAGCTGAACGACCTCGAAATGGGCAAAATCCTTGGGGCGTGTGCGCTGACCGTGGGGACTCGCCTGCATTCGGCCATCATTTCCATGAATTTTGGTACGCCTGCCGTGGCGCTCAATTATGAGCATAAATCTGCGGGCATTATGCGCCAGCTTGGCATGCCGGAAATGGCGGTCGATATTCGTCATCTCCTTGATGGCTCTTTGCAAAGTAAGGTTGCCGACATCCTGGGCGCGTTAACGCAGATCCGAGAAAAACTGGCGCTGGCGGTGGTTCAGGAGCGCGAGAATGGCTACCAGATGGTTAGCTCGGTGCTGGCGCGCATCCGGGAGGGAAAATGAAGGTTGGATTTTTCCTGCTGAAGTTTCCGCTTGCTTCCGAAACCTTTGTGCTCAACCAGATAGTGGCATTCATCGACATGGGCTATGAGGTGGAAATCGTCGCGTTGCATAAGGGGGATTTGCATAATACCCACCAGGCATTTGAGCAGTACAACCTGGCACAGAAAACCACCTGGCTTCTGGATGAACCGGAACGCCGGGCAGCAAAACTGCGTTCACGGGCTAGGGCCACGCTCGGTGGGCTAACGCGCGCCCGCACCTGGCGTGCGCTGAATACGGCGCGCTACGGTGATGAAGCCCGTAACCTGATTCTTTCTGCTATTTGTGCCCAGCACGCAAAGCCGTTTTGTGCCGATGTGTTTATTGCTCACTTTGGCCCGGCTGGCGTCACTGCGGCGAAGCTTCGCGAACTGGGGCTGCTGCACGGCAAAATTGCCACGGTATTTCACGGTATTGATGTCTCTCACCGCGACGCGCTCGCACACTACACCCCGGAATACCAAAAGTTATTTAATCGTGGCGACCTGATGCTGCCAATTAGCGAGCTGTGGGCCAGTCGTTTGCAACAAATGGGCTGCCCGCCGGACAAAATCGCGGTATCGCGTATGGGGGTGGATATGGATAAGTTCGCCATGCGTCGCCAGAAAACTGTGGGTGATACGTTGAATATGATTTCGGTCGCGCGCCTGACTGAGAAAAAGGGACTGCACGTGGCGATTGAAGCCTGTCGCCTGTTAAAAGCGCGCGGTGTGAGCTTTCGCTATCACATCCTGGGCATTGGGCCATGGGAGCGTCGTTTACGTACCATGATTGAACAGTTTCAACTGGAAGATTGCGTGGTCATGCCGGGCTTTAAGCCCAGCCACGAGGTCAAGGCAATGCTGGATGACGCGGATCTGTTTTTGCTGCCCTCGGTGACCGGTGCTGACGGTGATATGGAAGGCATTCCGGTCGCGTTGATGGAGGCCATGGCGGTCGGCATTCCGGTAATTTCCACCGTGCACAGCGGTATTCCTGAGTTAATTGACGCCGACCGCGAAGGGTGGCTGGTGCCAGAATATGACGCGCAGGCGCTGGCCTCACGGCTGCAAAGTTTCGCAACGGTGGAGCAGGGCGAACTGGCCTCAATGCTCCAGCGTGCCCGTAGCAAGGTCGAAAGCGAGTTTAATCAGCACTATCTCTACCGCCAGTTGGCCGGGTTGTTGCAAAAGCTTGTGGCCTGAGCGCCCATAAACTGAAGCAGCGCGGGCTTTATGTTCGCGTCAAAAGAGGTTTTATGCGCTATATCGAAAAAACATCGTCTATTTCTCGCCGTGGTTTGCTGCGTTTGGGCTCTGCATTGGCGGCTCTGCCGCTATGTCATATTCCGTTAGCTCAGGCCCTGGATCGCCGCGCTGAAGTGAATATCAAAACCTATTATCAGGGCGACTGGATTGCTGCATTTAAGCAGGCATTTAATGAGGCTGCCGTGGTTGAGATCCCTGCGGGGCTGGTAGTTGATAAGGTAAATACCGGGATTTTTATCCCGGCTGGAAAAACGCTGAAGGTAAGCGGTGGCATTAAAGGTAACGGGCGAGGGCGTTTTGTGTTACAGGATGGCTGTAAAGTGCTGGGAGCCAACGGTGGACGAATGAATAATATTACCCTCGATGTGCGTGGCTCGGACTGTGAAATCCGCGATCTTGATATCAGCGGTAGCGTCCCGGTTACGCTCATTTATATTGGGGGCAAACAAAAGCGCGTAATGCGCAATTTACTCATAGATAATATTACTGCCCACGATGCTAATTACGCCATCCTGCGCCAGGGATTCCATAACCAGCTTAACGGTGTGCGCATTACCAACAGCCGCTTTAGTCGCCTGCAGGGTGATGCCATTGAGTGGAACGTGGCAATCAACGATAAAGACATCCTCATCTCAGACCATGTGATTGAAGATATCAACTGTACCAACGGTAAGATCAACTGGGGCATCGGTATCGGGCTTGCTGGCAGCACTTACGACAACCGTTACCCTGAAAATCAGACGGTGAAGAACTTTGTGGTGGCTAACATCACCGGGCGTAACTGCCGACAACTGGTGCACGTCGAAAACGGTAAGCATTTTATTATTCGTAATATTACGGCGCACAATATTACGCCAGAATTTAGTAAGAGCGCCGAAATTGATAACGCGACGGTCGCAATTTATGGTTGTGATAATTTCGTAATAGATAATGTTAATATGACTAATAGTGCTGGAATGCTGATTGGTTATGGGACGGTAAAAGGGAAATATCTGTCTATACCGCAAAACTTCCGAATTAACCAGGTTGTGCTGGATAATAAAGCGTTGCCTTATAAAATCCGTGGTCTGCAAATATCTGCCGGTAACCAAACCTCGTTTGTCGCGCTCACGAATATTCGCCTGAGATACGCGAGCCTGGAGTTGCACAACAGGCCGCAGCATCTGTTCTTGCGTAACGTGGACGTGATGCAGACAGCAGCGCGCGGGCCAGCGCTGAAGATGAATTTTGATCTGCGCAACGATGTCCGCGGTCATTTCATGGCGAAAAAAGAGACACTTTTGTCAATGGGAAATATCAATGCCGTCAATGAGCATGGGCAAAGCTCCGTGGATGTGGATTATATCGGCCAGCAGGTTGTAAATATGGAAAAAGTGAATTTTTCAGCTCCTTATCGGAGTAAAAAATGAACCCTTAAAACTTTTTGCTGCGATAAGTCAGAGGTTTTTTGTAGGCTTGTTACGGATTTTTCTTATTAATCGACTTATAAAGACGCTTGTAAAACTGTGGTTATCAAAACATGCTAGCTTCAGTGCGTGAAAAGGCTATAATTCACCAATTATTGAGAGGTGGGATTGAACATGATTAATTTAAAAGCAGTCATCCCGGTCGCTGGTCTCGGTATGCATATGTTGCCTGCGACGAAGGCGATACCCAAAGAGATGCTTCCGATAGTCGATAAACCGATGATTCAGTACATCGTCGATGAGATTGTGGCTGCGGGTATCAAGGAGATCGTGCTGGTGACGCATTCTTCCAAGAATGCGGTAGAAAACCACTTCGATACCTCTTATGAACTGGAGTCGCTGCTGGAGCAGCGCGTCAAACGTCAGCTGTTGGCGGAAGTAAAAAATATTTGTCCGCCGGGCGTTACGATTATGAACGTACGCCAGGCGCAACCACTGGGGCTGGGGCATTCCATCTTGTGCGCCCGTCCGTCTGTAGGGGATAATCCCTTTGTCGTGGTGTTGCCAGATATCATTTTGGATGGTGCGAGCGCCGATCCGTTGCGCTACAATCTGGCTGCTATGGTGGCCCGCTTTGAAGAAACCGGGCGTAGCCAGGTGCTGGCAAAGCGCATGCCGGGCGAACTCTCAGAGTATTCGGTCATTACGACCGGGCAGGCGCTGGACAATGAAGGACAGGTAGAGCGTATTATCGACTTTATCGAAAAGCCTGATGAGCCGCAGACGCTGGACTCAGATTTAATGGCGGTAGGCCGCTATGTTTTATCGGCAGATATCTGGCAGGAGCTGGAGAAAACCGAGCCGGGCGCCTGGGGGCGCATTCAGCTGACCGACGCGATTGCAGCGCTGAACAAAAAACAGCCTGTGGAAGCCATGCTGATGACCGGTAAAAGCTATGACTGTGGCAAGAAAATGGGCTACATGCAGGCATTTGTGAACTACGGTTTACGTAATCTCAAGGAAGGACAGAAATTTCGTGAAGGGATTGAGAAACTACTGGCAAAATAGGTACCAGGGCGGTACTTGTTGTGCCTGACAAAACGGCAGACGCGGATCGGGGAAAACCCGATGCGGGCTGCCGTTTTGCCATATATGGATGCAATGGACTGAGATTGTTGGCTATAGCAAACGAAGATTAACTCGTTAAGCGGGCAGGCAATTTATATATTCAGTGGCTGCTTTTCTTTGCCACTGGTATCACAAAGTGCGGAAGGACAGCCGTTTCTTAGGTGGTGCAGATTTATTGTCAGTGTACTGGTAGCTGTAGAGCCAGGGGCGGTAGCATGGATATTCAATAATGAGGGTAGAAGATGAAGCGGATAATAACGTTCGGTACTTTCGATGTGTTTCATATTGGGCACATTAATATACTTGAAAGAGCTAAAGAACTTGGTGATTTTTTGATAGTAGGCGTATCATCTGACCAGCTAAATTATAATAAAAAGAATCGCTACCCTATCTACAATCAACAAGATCGAGTAAAAATAATTTCCGCTTTAAAGTTTGTCGACCTCGTTTTTATTGAAGAGTCCTTAGAGTTAAAACTAGAATATATCAAGCAATTTGAGGCTGATTTGCTGGTTATGGGTAATGACTGGGAGGGCCGTTTTGATTGGGTTAAACCCGATTGTGATGTTGTTTACTTACCCAGAACCCCATCGATATCAACGACTGAAATTATTGAGGTTGTCAAATCAATAAAATGAAGGGATTAATTAAATACTTAACTCGCCTGGCTAAACGGTTATTATCTTTCTTTTCTTATCTTATCCCCAAAAAAAATAATCGCATTTTTTTTAAGAGTAAACCTGATTATTCAGGGAATTGTAAGGCAGTAAGTGATTATATCCTTGCAAATAAACTTGATTATGAAATTATCTGGTCTGTTAAAGAAACAAACAAAAGCAATACGTTCATTAGTGTAGAAAGTGGCTCATTGAAATCTTTATATTACTATTTAACCAGTAAGTTTATAATGACCACTCATAATGAGATGATAGGAATTGCCGCAAGAAATCAAACTTATATAAGCCTTTGGCATGGTATGCCACTTAAAAAAATCTGTTATTTAGGTGAGTTTGATTATTTGGGTATGGAAGATTACTCTTCAAAAAGAATAGCAACATCTGAGTTAATGCGATCTGTCATATCTGCTTGCTTTCGTGAAAAAGCGAATAATGTCTATGTTACAGGTCAGCCTCGTAACGATTATCTTTTCTCACCTGTTGCGCTATCATCATTAGCAATTGAGGCCCGTAAGGATGACAAAATACTACTATACATACCAACTTTCAGGCAAAACAATGAGGACCGCAGATACTCCGATGGAAAAGGTATAGATCATAATAACTTCTTACGAGTAAATGATTTTGATCTCGAGTCTCTTGATAACTTTCTGAGCAAAAATAAAATTCATTTGCTTTTGAAGCTTCATCCATATGAAGAAGTGTATTTCAAAAATAAAAAATCACTAACCTCAAATATCACTGTTATTGATTCAGGGAATTTGGCTTCTAAAAATATCGATCTTAATCAATTATTGCCATCTGTAGATTGTTTAATTACCGATTATTCTTCTGTTTATTTTGACTATCTTCTCCTTAATAAACCAATGATTTTTCTTGTTCCTGATTTAATTGATTATGGTCAATCTCGTGGAGGCTTTACGCTTGAGCCATTTGAGTTTTGGACTCCAGGCGACAAAGTAAGTACACAGCATCAGCTGATAGATGCAATTAATGAAGCTGTATTTGGTGATGATAAATATATCAATTTTCGGACGGAAATGAATAAAGTTATTAATCATTACCATGATGGCAACAGTAGCAAGCGAGTTGTCGAGTTTTTTTTGGAGAAAAATAAATGAAGCTCTTCCTGTTCCTGGGAGACTTGACATCTAATGGTGGGATTGAACGAGTTACTATTTCTCTGGCAAACGCATTATCACATCATTATGATGTCACTATAGTAAGTCTATACAATAGTGGTAAAAATCTGGCATTTGATATTAATGAAAATGTTAATATTATTTATATCAATGACAGTGATGAAGTAAGCATGTACAACAGAAAGTTCAGGCTTATTAATGGCATGCTGTTTGATTTATATTATCTGTACAAAAAGAAAAGACAAATAAGCAAAAAGTTAAGAGGCCTTATTCATCATAATGATACTATTATTTCATGTGATGTGAAAATGACATGCTTACTTTATGGTTTAAGCAAAAAAAAACAGGCCAAACTGGTTGCGATAGAGCACTTTGAGCATGATATTGGCAATCCTTTATTAATTAAACTCAAAAAAGTTCTTTATCGCAAGATTAGTGCTGTTGTGTCCTTAACGCCAGAGGATAAGGATAAATATTGCTGGATGGATTTACAAAAGCACTGGGTCATACCCAATATTGTACTTCCACCTACTGACATAGACGTTACTATCAAGAAAAAAAATGTTGCTTTGGCTATCGGGCGTCTAACTCACCAAAAAGGTTTTGATTTATTATTGCATGCATGGTCGGGTGCAGATACCAAAGGCTGGGAACTAAGGATAATTGGTGATGGAGAAGATAAAGAGCTTTTAACTGAGTTGGCTAAAGAGCTGAAAATTGCTAATGTGACGTTTGTGCCGTTTCAGAAGCGAATTTCACAACAATTCTGCGAATCAAGGGTGTTCATATTATCATCAAGGTATGAAGGGCTAGGTATGGTATTGCTCGAAGCATTATCATATGGCCTTGCATGCATCAGCTTTGCATGCCCAGCTGGACCCGCGACTATTTTATCTAAAAATAATGGGATACTTATACCTGCAAATGATGTCCAACAAATGTCTCAAAAACTTTCATCATTATTACAAAATGAAGAAGCTGTAATTGAATTTGAAAAAGATGCCAGCAATTCTATTACGGACTATCTGGAAGTGTGTGTTGTCAAAAAATGGGAGGGGTTATTGAGTGTTATTTAAAAAAAATAAAGATTATGAAATTTTATTCATAACAAACCTCCCTAGCTTTTATAAGGTAAATCTGTTTAATGAATTAAGTAAAAAAACACACATAAAGGTATTATTTATATCAGACAAATCACTCATCAGGAATGAGGATTTTTATGGTAAAGAGTTATTGTTTGATTACGAAATTGTTACAAATGTACCTTATGAAAACAGAAATTCTTTATTAGTCGCATTTAGATTGTTTAAAGCGGTTTTTACGACCAGATATAAAAAAATAATTTACTCAGGATGGGAAAGCAAAGAGCTTATTTTTTTTCCATTTATTACAGCTAAAAGTAAAAATGGTATTGTTATTGAGAGCAGCATTCTTGAAACAAAGGCTACAGGAATTCACTGGGTTTTAAAGAAGTTCATCATTAACAGAATGAGTTATGCATTTCCCTCGGGATCCTTACAGAATAAAATTTTAGATAAAGCAGGCTTTAAAGGTGAAGTATTCATTACTCATGGTGTAGGGATTTCGAATTTTCAAAAGAGAAATGTAGTAGTGATGAAAGATAACATGGCAAAAAATGAAAATTTAAAATTCTTATATGTCGGTCGCCTTTCGAGAGAAAAGAACTTAAGTATATTAATAGAGGCTTTTAGCCAAACTCAACACAAGTTAATTATCGCAGGGAGCGGTGAAGAGTTCACGCACTTAAAAAATAAAGCCACAAACAACGTTACATTTTTAGGCTATGTCGATAATACATCATTGGTCGAAATCTATGCAGGGTGCGATTGTTTTGTCTTACCGTCGTTGTCCGAACCATGGGGGTTAGTTGTTGAAGAAGCATTATCTATGGGATTGCCTGTCATTTTAAGCGATAAGGTTGGTTGCCATGAAGATATGGTAAATGCTCATAACGGTATTATTTTTGATGCAACAAACTCTAATTCATTACTTCTGGCCATAAGCAATATGGCAGAAAACATTGATAGTTTTAAAGCTGCTGCTGCTACATACGATCCGTTAGAAAATCAACAAAAGCAGCTGTCAGCCTATCTGAGAAGTTTAAAATGACGGATAAAAACAAAACGCTCAGTGATTTTTTCAAATATTTTGCAGGAGATCTTTTTGTAAAGGGATTTATGTTTATATCCCTTCCATTACTTTCAAGAGTGATGAGTCCTGATGACTATGGGAAAATGTCACTACTTAATGCGGCTATAATGATTCTGTATGTTTTTATTAGTCTTAATTTACAGAATGCTGTCATCAACTCTTTTATGAAAAATGATGTGGATTTTCCTCGCTATTTAGGGACGATCATTCTTGGCCTTGTCCCTACACAGTTTTTTTTACTGTTACTTTGCCCATTTTATGCGCCGTTCATTGCTCCTTTACTAAGTATATCGGTTACCGATCTTTACTGGGTGTTAGCCATATGTATCATGCTCAGTTATATATATATATATACTAGTTACTTGCAAGGAGCGCGTTTAAGTGGCGAGTTTGTGAAATTAAATACCATTAGTAAAATAATAGAAATATTTCTTATTTTTTTAATAGCTTATTTTCTCCTGCATAATAAATATTTATCTAAAGTATATGCGCAGATTATAGTAAATATTTTCGTTTTTATTTATGTATTCAGAAAAATAAAAAAAATTGCTGTTTTCGAATTCGATAAAGCTTATTTTAAAATGGCAATGATGTTCAGTGTACCTTTGATGGTGCATGTCCTTTCCAATTCTTTACTTTCTCAGGCCGATCGACTCATCATCAGTAAACTCATGGGGGATTATTCAGCGGGGATTTATTCCTTTTCTTATAATTTAGGCATGTGCGTAATAATCATCATCACTGCATGGAACTCTTCATGGCAGCCTAAACTCTACTCGCTCATAAATGCTAATGCAAAAAAAGATATTTGTAGAGTGATATATAGTAGCAGTATTATTGTCGCAATATTAAGTTTCTTTGCTATTCTTTTTTCCAGAGAAATTGTGGTTATACTTGCAGATCGTGCTTATCATGATGCCATAAATATTATCCCAGTAATTATCTTCGGTAATGCATTAATTCATGTCTATTTAAGCTATGTGAATTTCACATTTTTTCATAAAAAAACAATGTGGGTGTCGTTAGGCACCTTGATGGCTCTCTTAGTTAATATTGTATTAAATTATATTCTTATTCCAGTTTACGGTATCTCTGGGGCTGCCTGGGCTACTGTTGGGGCATATTTTCTCCTGGCATTTTTTCAATATTTAATATCGAAGTATGTTATTAGAGAAAATCCACTATCGATATTGTTACTTATTATATACAGTGTATTCTTTATGGCTATGCTGTATGTAACTGTAGAAGTTAACAAGCTAGAGATTGTTTATGCTGTTATAATTAAAATAATAATGACCGTTGTTATATTGGCATTGCTTTACAAATCTAAAATTTACAGCCTGATTAAGGTTTAATATATATATGGCCATATACTATTCTTTTATTTTTTTGTCATTTGTGATTGGTTGGTTCGACGTAAGTATTAAAACTACACACTTAAAAAAATTATTCATGTGGACGGTTTTATTTATTTTGTCACTGTTCATGGGCTTCCGATATAAATTAGGTCTTGACTGGTTGTTTTATTCGGATCTATATAGCGGTACAGATTTCACGTTAGCTATTGAACCGGGCTATTTATTAATTTCCAGGTTAAGCGGCTTGCTCGTAAATTACTGGGTTTTTCAATATATCGTCACGTTGGTTTTGATTCTATCATTAGTTTCTTTTTTTAAAATTTTTTCAAGAGGTTATACTTTTTGTGTTTTAATTTTTTTTATTTATCAGTTTGGATTTAATGCTGAAGCGGTAAGGCAACTAATAAGCTTATCATTGGTTTTGATTGCTTATACCAAGTATTTGGATAAAAAAATATTATGGTGTTGTACTCTTTGCGCAGTGGCGGTTTTTTTTCATGCCTCGGCGCTAGTTATATTCTCTTTTTTATTGATTCTTACTCAATCCCGAATAAGACTCATCAAGATTATCTGCTATGTTGGTGTTTTTCTTTCTGTTGTAAATGTCTACCCTATTGATATAGTTCTAAAATTGCTTGCTGGTTTGACGAGTAATGCTTTTGTAGAAAAGATATTTTGGTATGGAGATAGTGGTAATGCGAACTCTATTTTGACTTTTAGTTTGTTTTTTAAGTTTTTGATTATTTGGTTGATGGAGCTGAGAAGAACACAAATCACAAAAAAAATCTCTCAGTCATTAAATGAGCGAGCCGTTGTGTTTATCTATGGCGCCTCATATTTTATGCTGTTAATCGATATATACTTGGGGCGATACGGTACTATAAGTACAAGGCTTGATGTTTATATGATTCCTGTTTTCATAGTTGGAATATTTCTGGTTATTAATGAATTTAAAAATGGATTTAGCAAAAATATATTTTATTTTTTTGTTATCATTTATTTTTCGATTAACTTTATCAGATTTACTGATAACTATTATTTTCAGCATATGTATGTCCCATATCGTAACTATATTATTGATGCCATCATCGGGAATGATGAGATATATAGAGAATATGATGTTATGTATTATTGGGACAATAAGGAGAAGTTGCAATGAAATTGCTGATTAATGCCTCAAACTTGTATGTGGGAGGAGGGGTGCAGGTTGCGGTTTCTTACATTGAAGAAACTGTCAGAATTAATCGGCCTTTTTATGCCGCTGTTTCGCCAGTAGTTTATTCCCAACTCACTGACATAGCAAAATCTAGTTGTATAAAAATAGATAAGTCACCTTCAGGTATGTTTAATTTTAGTGCCCGAAGGAAGTTGGATGAAATAGTATCTGTATATGAAATTAACACTGTTTTTACTATTTTTGGTCCTAGTTACTGGAGCCCTAAAAAAGTTCATCATATAGTCGGTTTTGCGTTGCCATGGCTTATTTATGATACTCACTCTGTTTTTGAAAAACTCGCATGGAAAAATAAATTTAAAACCATGTTGTTAAATTATTTACAGCCATATTTTTATCGCAAAAATGCAAATGTAGTTATTACTGAAACAGAGGATGTATCGTTACGTGTTAAAAAATTATTGAAAAGACCTGGTATTAATGTTTATACAGTATCCAATACACTTAATGATATCTTTAAAGACGATAAGCTTTATGACTATTCTGCTGTGGGTAAACTACCTGTAAAGTCCACAGAAGATTTTTGGCTCCTTACTATTTCACATAACCATCCGCATAAAAACTTAGATACGATAAAAGAGTTGGTCAAGCGTTTACCTCCAAACTATAAATTTGTGACCACCCTGGATGAAAATTTCGCTAGTGAATTACCAAGTGAACTGCAGAAGAGAATAATCAGGCTTGGATCTGTAACATTATTTCAATGCCCCCCTCTTTATCAGTCCTGTGATGCTCTCTTTTTACCAACTTTACTTGAATGTTTTAGTGCCTCATATCTTGAGGCGATGTATATGAACAAAACTATCCTAACATCAGATCTTTCATTCGCTCATACAGTTTGTAGGGATTCAGCTGTTTATTTTAATCCGTATGATATAAACGATATAATTGATAAAATCCTTATTGTAGGTGAGGACTCAGCATTGCGTGCTAAAAAAACCTCCTCTGGAAAGCAGCTCCTAAGCTCTTTTCCTGATGCGAGACAAAGAGCAATAAAATATTTTAAAATCATATCAAAAGTATGAATTTGTATGGAATGCATGCTTCTGAAGAAAATTAAGGCGGTTTAAAATGTTTAATAATAAAGTGTTGTTAATTACTGGTGGTACTGGCTCGTTTGGAAATGCTGTGCTTAAGCGCTTTCTTGATACGGACATTCGTGAGATTAGAATTTATAGTCGCGATGAAAAAAAACAAGATGATATGCGTAAAAAATATAATAACCCCAAGTTGAAGTTTTACATCGGTGATGTCAGGGATTATTCAAGTATTCTTAATGCTACGCGTGGTGTGGATTATATATATCATGCTGCTGCATTAAAACAGGTGCCATCATGCGAATTTCATCCAATGGAGGCTGTTAAAACAAATGTATTGGGCACTGAAAATGTTCTTGAAGCTGCTATCACTAATCAGGTAAAACGGGTTGTATGCTTAAGCACCGATAAAGCTGTATATCCAATAAATGCGATGGGTATATCAAAAGCCATGATGGAAAAAGTTATGGTTGCCAAATCTCGCAATGTGGATAGTTCCAAAACTGTAATTTGTGGTACACGTTATGGTAATGTAATGGCGTCACGTGGTTCAGTCATCCCTTTATTTATTGAACTTATCAGGCAAGGTAAGCCACTGACAATTACTGACCCTAATATGACGCGTTTCATGATGACCCTTGAAGATGCTGTAGATTTGGTTATTTACGCGTTTACTCACGGTAATAATGGGGATATTTTTGTTCAAAAAGCGCCGGCAGCTACTATTGAGACTTTAGCTATCGCATTGAAGGAACAGTTAAATGTTGCAGAACATCCAATCAATATTATTGGAACGCGCCACGGTGAGAAACTTTACGAAGCATTACTGAGTCGTGAAGAAATGATTGCCGCTATTGATATGGGTGATTATTATCGTGTTCCACCTGATTTGCGCGACCTTAACTATGGGAAATATGTTGAGCAAGGTGATAAGCGTATTTCCGAGATTCAAGATTATAACTCTCACAACACTCAACGCTTGGATGTTGAAGGGATGAAAAAGTTACTGGAAAAATTGCCATTTATTAATGCGCTGCGTGAAGGTAGAAAATTCGAATTGGACGCATAATTCTATGAAAATACTTGTGACCGGATCTGAAGGGTTTATAGGGCAAAACCTTTGCTTACGACTTGTTGAAGCTGGCTATAAAGATATTTTACGAATCAATCGGTTATCTTCAGAAGCTGAGTTGTTTGAATCTTTAAAGGTTGCGGATTTTATTTTTCATCTGGCGGGTGTTAATCGCCCGAAAGTTGATGATGAATTTTCAACAGGCAACGCCGGATTTACTCAAAAAATTGTTGATAAATTGGTCGAGTTTGGACTTGATACTCCTGTAATGATAAGTTCATCCACGCAAGCTGAGCGAGACAATCCATACGGTATTAGTAAGGCTGCCGCTGAACAAGCAATTATTAATTATGGAAGTAAAAATAACGCTCGTTATTTTATTTATCGCTTTCCTAATGTTTTTGGTAAATGGTGTAAGCCAAACTATAATTCATTTATTGCCACTTTCTGCCACAACATTGCACAGAATAAAGAAATAATCATTAATGATCCTAACGCAGCCGTAAATTTGGTTTATATTGATGATGTTTGTTCTGAGCTAATTTCACTTATTAATAATGATGTGCCTCGTGGTTTTCGTTGTATAACACCTGTTTACAATACAACGGTTGGTCAAGTGGCCGATCTTATCCATACATTCAAACAAAGTCGTGAAAATCTGATGATTGAGTCTGTAGGTAAAGGATTCGTCAGAGCCTTATATTCAACCTGGCTAAGCTATCTTCCTCCCGCAGAGTTCGGATATAAAATCCCATCTTATGCAGATCAACGAGGTATTTTCTGTGAAATGCTGAAAACGAAAGATGCTGGGCAATTTTCTTTTTTTACTGCTCATCCCGGTATTACCCGTGGCGGGCATTATCATCACTCTAAAAATGAAAAATTTCTCGTCATTCAGGGTCAGGCCAAATTTAAATTTGAGCATGTTATTACTGGTGAAAAATATGAGATACATGTTTCTTCCAAAGAGAGTACTGTTATCGAAACCGTACCTGGTTGGTCTCATGACGTGACAAATACCGGTGATAATGAATTAATTGTGATGCTTTGGGCCAATGAAATATTTGACAAAAATGCACCAGATACAATAGCGAGAGCATTAAAGTGAAAAAACTTAAAGTTATGTCTGTAGTCGGCACTCGCCCTGAAATAATTCGCCTTTCACGCGTGCTGGCAAAACTAGATCAATATTGTGACCATATTCTTGTTCATACGGGACAAAACTACGATTTTGAACTTAACGAAGTTTTTTTTAATGACTTGGGTGTCAGGAAGCCAGATTTTTTTCTGAACGCGGCGGGTAAAAATGCTGCCGCAACGATAGGTCAAATTATTATTAAAGTTGATGAAGTTCTTGAGGAAGTTCAGCCTGAGGCAATGTTAGTGTTAGGCGATACAAACTCTTGTATCTCAGCGCTTCCGGCTAAGCGTCGTCGCATCCCTATTTTTCATATGGAAGCGGGCAATCGCTGTTTTGATCAACGCGTTCCTGAAGAAACGAACCGGCGCATTGTTGACCATACTGCTGATATAAATATGACATATAGTACGATTGCACGCGATTATTTACTCAGTGAAGGGATGCCCCCTGATCGAGTAATTAAAACCGGAAGCCCGATGTTTGAAGTATTGAGCTATTATATGAATCAGATTGATAGCTCAGATGTGTTATCTCGTTTGAATATTAAAAGCAATAATTTTTTTGTCGTTAGTGCACATCGCGAAGAAAATGTTGATTCTCCTAGGCAGTTGGCTAAGTTGGCAAATATTCTTAATGCAATTGCTGAAAAATATGATCTGCCAGTGATCATCTCTGCACATCCACGCACTCGTAATCGTGTTGAAGAGGCCGGAATTCAATTCCATCCTAACATTCAGATGCTTAAACCGATGGGTTTTCATGATTACAATCATCTTCAAAAGCATGCCCGCGCAGTGCTTTCCGATAGCGGCACTATCACTGAAGAATCTTCAATCATGAACTTTCCTGCACTGAATATTCGTGAAGCGCATGAGCGTCCCGAAGGTTTTGAGGAGGCATCTGTCATGATGGTTGGCATGGAAATTACCAGGGTTATGCAGGCACTGGACATCCTTGAGACACAGCCACGAGGCACAGAACGCCTTCTCCGTCAGGTTTATGATTACAGTATGCCCAATGTCTCCGACAAAGTTGTTAGGATTATTCACTCCTATACTGACTATGTTAAACGAGTGGTCTGGAAAGAGTACTAATGAAACTTGCATTAATCATTGATGATTATTTACCCTGCAGTACACGTGTAGGGGCAAAAATGTTTCATGAATTGGCGATAGAACTCGTCAGTCGAGGACATTCAATTACAGTGATTACCCCAGATTTTGGGCTTAATAAAAGCTTTGAGCGTAGTTTTTTGGATGGCGTCGAGGTTTGGCGCTTCAAAAGTGGCCCAATCAAAGATGTGGGTAAGATTGTTAGAGCAATTAATGAGTCATTACTGTCTCTAAAAGGATGGCATGCAATAAAAAAACATATCAATGATAACACATTTGATGGTGTTGCTTACTATTCGCCATCGATTTTTTGGGGGGGGCTCGTTAGGCGCATTAAAAAAAGATGTCAGTGTCCTTCTTATTTGGTACTCAGAGATATGTTCCCGCAATGGGTCATCGACGCTGGTATGTTGCATGCCGATTCTTTTTTTGCAAAATATTTCAGGTTTTTTGAAAATTATTCCTATAATCAGGCTGATCGTATTGGTGTTATGTCAGAACGTAATCTTGAAGTATTTCAGCGTGACAGACCAAATATGCCCGGGGAAGTACTCAGGAATTGGGCCAGTCTTAAACCTGTTGCCTTAGATGAACGATCGCCTTCTTCTATAAGAGTTAAATTAGAACTACAGGGTAAGATTATTTATTTCTATGGCGGAAATATTGGACATGCACAGGATATGACGAATTTGATGAGACTAGTTAGAGGTATGCAGTCTTGTTCAAATGCACATTTCCTTTTCGTGGGCCAAGGTGATGAAGTAATGCTTATCAACAAACTGGCGCATGAATGGTCATTAACTAATTTTAGCTATATACCTTCGGTTGACCAACAGGAGTTTAAAAAAATTCTTGCCGAAGTCGATGTTGGATTATTTTCACTTTCAGCTAATCATACCGCGCACAACTTTCCGGGTAAATTACTAGGGTATATGGTTCAGTCTTTACCAATACTCGGGAGTGTTAACCATGGTAACGATTTGCTGGATATTGTAAATGATAATGATGCCGGGTTTATACATGTTAACGGTGATGACAGTGGATTATTGCAATCGGCACGGCGGCTGTATGAAAATGATGCATTACGAATTAGAGTAGGGCAGTGTTCGTACCGCCTTCTCGAAGAACAATTCTCTGTCAAGTCTGCAGCGGACATAATTGAGTTTGCACTGGAGAAAAAAAATGCGCCTGATAAAACAGCAGAAAATGCAGCAACTATTGGCTGAGGCTGTTCACTCAGAACGCAAACGCGCTCATTTTCTACTTCACACTAGCCATCAGGATAAAGTACAACGCCTGTTAATTGTGCTGATTCAAGGTAGTTATGTAGAACCGCATTATCATGAACTTTCTCATCAATGGGAAATGTTTGTAGTGATGGAGGGGAGTATACGCATCACAAACTTTGAAGAGAATGGAAGCGTGAAGGATACGTTTCTGGCAGGTCCTGAACATGAGACCTCTCTTGTCGAATTTCTCCCGGGAGAAATTCACAGCGTAGAATGTTTATCAGCACATGCTGTGATGCTTGAGATCAAAGAAGGGCCTTTTGATATAGCTTATGCAAAGACGTTTCCTGATTGGAAATCATAAGACTGATTATTGTGACGCTATGTTATGGCGCCAAAGGCTATCCACATACCTTGAAGCTGAGTTAACATAAAAGCTACAACCGAGCTGTGCGTACTGGCACAGCGAGTACACCTGACAGGAGTATGTAATGTCCAAACAGCAAATCGGCGTTGTTGGTATGGCCGTGATGGGGCGCAACCTGGCGCTTAACATCGAAAGCCGTGGCTATACCGTTTCCGTTTTCAACCGCTCCCGTGAAAAAACCGACGAAGTAATTGCCGAGAACCCGGGTAAAAAGCTGGTTCCTCACTACTCGGTACAGGAGTTTGTTGAATCACTTGAGAAACCGCGTCGCATCCTGTTAATGGTGAAAGCCGGTGAGGGGACTGATAAGACTATCGACTCCCTCAAGCCCTACCTGGAAAAAGGTGACATTCTGATCGATGGCGGTAATACCTTCTTTCAGGACACCATCCGCCGTAACCGTGAACTCTCGGCTGAAGGTTTTAACTTTATCGGTACCGGTGTATCCGGCGGTGAAGAGGGCGCACTGAAAGGGCCTTCCATCATGCCTGGCGGCCAGAAAGAAGCCTACGAGTTGGTTGCACCTATTCTTAAGCAGATTGCTGCAGTGGCAGAAGGTGAGCCATGTGTCACCTATATTGGTTCAGACGGCGCTGGCCACTATGTGAAAATGGTGCATAACGGTATTGAATATGGCGATATGCAGCTGATTGCCGAAGCCTATTCATTACTGAAGCATGGATTGAACCTTTCCAACGATGAACTGGCAACGACATTCACGCAGTGGAACGGAGGGGAGCTTAGCAGCTACCTGATCGACATTACAAAAGATATCTTCACCAGGAAAGATGACGAGGGTAAATATCTGGTTGATGTGATCCTGGATGAAGCGGCGAACAAAGGTACCGGCAAATGGACCAGCCAGAGTTCGCTTGACCTGGGGGAACCACTATCTCTCATTACCGAGTCCGTTTTTGCTCGCTACATCTCCTCGTTGAAAGAACAGCGCGTTGCAGCCTCTAAAATCCTTTCTGGTCCGCAGCTGAAAACGTTCTCTGGTGATAAGACTGAATTCGTCGAGAAAGTGCGCCGTGCATTATATCTTGGTAAAATTGTTTCGTACGCTCAGGGGTTCTCTCAGCTGCGCGCGGCTTCTCAGGAATACAACTGGGATCTGAACTACGGTGAGATTGCGAAAATCTTCCGTGCGGGTTGTATCATTCGCGCTCAGTTCCTGCAGAAAATAACGGATGCATATGCTGAAAATCCGGCTATCGCGAATCTGCTGCTGGCACCGTATTTCAAGAAAATCGCTGATGAGTACCAGCAGGCACTGCGTGATGTGGTTGCTTATGCTGTGCAAAACGGCATCCCGACGCCGACCTTCTCAGCCGCCATTTCGTACTATGACAGCTACCGTTCAGCGGTATTGCCGGCGAACCTGATTCAGGCACAGCGTGATTATTTCGGTGCGCATACTTATAAGCGTATTGATAAGGAAGGCGTGTTCCACACCGAGTGGCTGGAAGACTAAGTTTTTCATTAACTCGCATTATCAGAAAAACCAGCTGATTTTTAGCTGGTTTTTTTTATTGTTAGCTGTACCTGGTGTCTCATTTTGCTACCATTGCGCGCTATGCTTATCCCGGGTAAAGCCATAGATTATGGGGCTGAGAATTTATGAATTTTCTTGTGACTGGCGGTGCGGGTTTCATTGGTTCTGCCGTCGTTCGATATCTGATTAACCATACGGATTCTCGGGTTGCTGTTGTTGATAAACTGACCTATGCCGGCAATCTCAATTCACTGCAATCTGTCTGTAGCGATCCGCGTTATGCGTTCCACTGTCTTGATATTTGTGACAAAGCGTCACTGACGAAAGTGTTTGAAACGTTCGAACCTGATGTGGTGATGCATCTGGCGGCAGAAAGTCATGTTGACCGCTCTATAGATGGTCCGGCCACGTTTATAGAGACGAATATTGTTGGCACGTATACCTTGTTGGAAGTGTCGCGCAACTGGTGGAGCAGGCTTTCACCCGATCGCCAGGAAACTTTCCGCTTTCATCATATTTCCACTGATGAAGTGTATGGCGATCTTGATAATCCGAATGACTTCTTTCGAGAAGATACGCCCTATGCACCCAGCAGCCCTTACTCAGCCTCAAAAGCGTCCAGCGATCACCTGGTTCGCGCATGGATGCGCACATATGGTCTGCCTGCGATTGTGACCAATTGTTCAAATAACTACGGTCCCTACCATTTTCCGGAAAAACTTATTCCGTTGACTATCATTAATGCGCTTGCGGGTAAGCCACTACCTGTTTATGGCTCGGGTAACCAGGTTCGTGACTGGCTCTTTGTTGAAGATCATGCGAAGGCGTTATACCTGGCTGCAACAAAAGGAGCGCCGGGTGAAACCTGGAATATTGGCGGACATAACGAGCGCCGGAATATTGACGTCGTCAGGACGCTCTGTGCATTGCTTGATGAACTGGTCCCGGTTAAACCAGCAGGCATTGAACATTATGAGGATTTGATTACCTTTGTTGCCGATCGCCCCGGACACGATTTGCGCTATGCCATTGATGCATCGAAAATCGAGCGAGAGCTTGGCTGGAAACCACAGGAAACATTTGAAAGTGGGATTCGCAGGACGGTGGAATGGTATCTGGCAAATCGTGAATGGTGGGAGAGCATTCTTGACGGGAGCTACTCTGGCGAACGGCTGGGGCTGGGGAACCGGGTATGACAAACATAACGATGAAAGGGATTGTACTGGCTGGAGGGTCAGGAACACGTTTGTATCCCACCACGCGTGGTGTCTCGAAACAGCTGCTACCAGTATATGATAAACCGATGATTTATTATCCCATATCAGTGCTGATGCTGGCAGGGATCCGGGATATCATGATTATCACTACGCCGGAGGATAAGGCTGCATTCCAGCGCCTGCTCGGTAGTGGCGAGCAATTTGGTGTTACCTTTACTTATAAAGTGCAACCCAGGCCAGAAGGGTTAGCCCAGGCATTTATTATCGGTGAAGAGTTTATTGATAATCAGCGTTGTGCACTTGTGCTGGGTGATAACATCTTCTTTGGCCATGGTTTTGGTCACCGTGTCCAGGAGGTTGCACAGCGGAAAGCGGGTGCCACGGTGTTCGGTTATCAGGTCACAGATCCAGAGCGTTTCGGAGTTATTGAATTTGACCGAGACTATCGCGTTCTCTCTATCGAAGAAAAACCCGTACACCCAAAATCAAGCTGGGCAGTGACGGGACTTTATTTTTATGACGAACGCATTTGCGAATTTGCGCAGCAGGTTAAACCTTCTGCACGTGGTGAGCTGGAAATAACAAGCATCAACCAGATGTATCTCGAGGAGCAGGCACTGAACGTCGAGCTTTTCGGCCGGGGTTTTGCCTGGCTTGATACCGGCACCTGGGACAGCATGACTGAGGCCTCACAGTTTGTGCATACCATTGAAAAGCGCCAGGGGCTAAAAATTGCCTGTCTGGAAGAAATCGCCTGGCGAAAAGGCTGGATAGGCACGGAACAGGTCCTTGAGGAAGCCAGTTTATTGGGGAAAACGCCTTACGGAGAATACCTTCTGAGAATGGTCAGACAGCAGTCTCCGGAGGCTGATGACTGATTTAGGAATAATCGTCATTGGCTGAAAACCGGCGTTAAGACTACGCTGCTGCCGTGGTGGATTTTCTTGGTAAGGACGGTCCCTGTTTAATTGTTCTTGTGTAATACTATGCCGCTTATATTGAATTGCGCGATATTGGTTAAAAATTGATAAGGTCAATATGAATCAAAATTTCTCTACAGCAGATGGCCGCAACAGCGAGCCAGAAAACGTTGACCTGCTGGATATGGTGATACAGCTGTGGCGCAGTAAGTTCACTGTGATCGCTTTTGTGGTTTTGTTTATCCTTCTGGCTGCGGCATATCTGTTTGTTGCCAAAGAAAAATGGAGCTCGACAGCAATCGTTACCATGCCTGACTCCGGGCAAATTGCCAACTATAACAACTCAATGAGTGTCATTTACGCTCAAAACAAAACAAATGCGCCATCGGTTACCGACATACAGTACCGTTTTTTTAATCGCTTTAACTCATTGATCTCGGCGCTTTCCGAAGAGCTGGATAACCAGAGCAAGCCAGAAAATTTGGTCATTGAACCTGCGGTGAAAGGTCAGGCGATGCCGCTGAAAATTAGCTATGTTGGTTCATCGGCAGAAGAGGCGCGCAAGACCCTGACGTCTTACATTGATAAAATTAACCAGCGCGTTATTAACGAGCTGAACCAGGATCTGGTCACCAACATCAACGCGACGATGAAAGACCTGAAAAGCTCCCTGGACACTCAGGAGCTGGTAGCGAAAGAAAAGCGTGATAAGCGTCTTCAGGTATTGCGCCAGGCGCTTGTTGTAGCCCAGCAAAGCAATATCAAATCAACCGAGGTTCAGCAGGCGGAGTCGCTGTCTGAAGATACGTTGTTTGTGCTGGGAAGTGATGCTCTGTCGGCGACCATCCAGAATGAGTCGACGCGTCCTTTGCCGTTAAGTGAAAACTATTACACGACGCTTCAGTCTTACATGGCGGTTAAAGCACTGGCCCACAAAGCAGATACGGCTTTCTCGTTCCAGTATGTCATGAAGCCAAATCTGCCGGTTCGCCGGGATAGTCCTAAGCGTGGTCTGGTACTGATCCTGGCAGCACTGCTTGGCGGTCTTGCCGGTAGCGGCTATGTTCTTGGCCGTAATGCTATTCGTAACTATAAGTCGGCATAAACTTTCACCACACGTTGTGCCAGATAAAAGGGCCGGATTTTCCGGCCCTTTTTGCATTCTGATTTGCAGTGAACTGCAGGCCGATGTGACGACGCTCTCGGCCTCATGAGTGCCTTACTTGTGTCTGCCCCGCAAGTTCGCGATCACTTTTCCTAAATCCAGCTCCTGATCCTGCAACAATACCAGCAGGTGATACAGTAAATCTGACGCTTCATTCACCAGTTCGTCGCGGTCCCGCACGGTTGCCGCCAGCGCGGTTTCAACACCTTCTTCACCCACCTTCTGGGCAATACGCTTGGTGCCGCTTGAGTAGAGCTTTGCGGTATACGAACTGTTTGGGTCGGCATGCTTGCGTTCAGCCAGCAACTGCTCAAGCTGATACAGAAAATGCCATTCATGATGTGCTTGTTCACCAAAGCAGCTGGATGTGCCGGTATGGCAGGTCGGCCCAATGGGATCTGCCAGAATCAGCAGTGTGTCGTTATCGCAGTCTGGCGTGATGCTGACCACTTTTAAGAAGTGGCCGGACGTTTCGCCTTTGGTCCACAGCCGCTGTTTGGTACGTGAATAGAAAGTGACATTCCCTGAAACCTCAGTTTGTGCCAGGGCTTCCGGGTTCATGTAACCCAGCATCAGCACCTCACCGGATACCGCATGCTGGATGATGGCGGGCATCATGTCGTCTGTTTTATCCCAGTCGAGTTCGCCGCGTTGTTTGGTCGTTAACACTGTCTTATCTCCACGCCCTGTTGAATCAAATAATCCTTCAGCTCACCAATATTGATTATCTGTTTATGGAACACTGAGGCCGCCAGAGCGCCGTCGACGTTGGCTTCCCGAAACGCCTCCAGAAAATGGTCCATCGTACCGGCCCCACCGGAGGCAATGAGCGGTACACGGCATACATTGCGCACCTTCTTGAGTTGTATCAGGTCATAGCCGTTACGTACGCCATCCTGGTTCATCATGTTCAGTACGATTTCGCCTGCACCGCGTTGTTGCACTTCCTGCACCCAGTCGAGGGTTTCCCACTGCGTGACGCGAGTGCGGCTCTCATCGCCAGTGTACTGGTTGACGTGGTATTTCCCGCTTTGTTCGTCAAACCAGGTATCAATACCCACCACAATGCACTGCACCCCAAAGCGCTCCGCCAGCCGGGTAATCAGCATGGGGTCTGCCAGCGCCGGAGAGTTGATAGAAATTTTATCGGCACCGAAGGAGAGGATTTGCGTGGCGTCTTCAATGGATTTGATGCCGCCTGCCACGCAGAAGGGGATATCAATCACTTCTGCGACGCGGGCAATCCAGCTTTTATCAACCACGCGGCCGTCGCTGGATGCGGTGATATCATAAAATACCAGTTCGTCTGCGCCTTCTTCGGCGTAGCGTTTTGCCAGTGGTACGATGTCGCCAATAATTTCGTGGTTGCGAAACTGTACGCCTTTAACCACCTGGCCGTCGCGTACATCGAGGCAGGGAATTATCCGTTTTGCCAGCATGCGATAGCCTCCTTCACGTTAAATTTACCTTCCAGCAGAGCACGTCCGACGATAACACCTTTCACTCCGCTACCGTGCAATGCGGCAATATCGTCAAGATTGCCGATGCCGCCCGATGCCTGAAATGCAACCTGAGGGAAGCGTGCGCAGACTTCCTGATAAAGCGCTACGTTTGAACCCGCCAGCGTCCCATCGCGTGAAATATCAGTGCACAGGACATGTGCCAGGCCGAATGCAGAGAAGCGCTCAACCAGCTGTTCGAGCGTGACGCCAGAAGTCTCCTGCCAGCCGCTGACCGCCACCTGCTTGTTACCATCTGCATCAATTCGCACATCGAGTGCCAGTACCAGTTTTTGTGCGCCAAAACGCGTAAACCATTGCTCGACGACTTCCGGTGATTTCACTGCGGTGGAGCCGACAACTACGCGGCTCGCACCTGCATTAAGCAGCGCTTCAACGTCAGCTTCAGTGCGCACGCCACCGCCAACCTGAACGGGTACACTTACTCCTGCCAGCAGCGTTTTCAACAGTGGGATCTGGCGCTGGGCTGGGTCTTTCGCGCCGGTGAGGTCAACCAGGTGTAAGACCTGAGCTCCCTGGGCCTGATAGTCCTGCAGGCGCGGCAGCGGATCTGTGCCATAGTCGCGCTGCTGGCCGTAGTCACCCTGATGTAAACGCACGACCTTGCCATCAATCAAATCTAATGCCGGGATAATCATTTACATCTCCAGGAAGTTTTTGAGCAGTTGTGCGCCTGCTTTGCCCGAGCGCTCAGGATGAAACTGTACGCCGTAAAAATTGTCTTTCTGCACTGCAGCACTAAACGGTTCGCCGTACTCGCACTGGGCGATAGTGCTGGCGTTTACCGGCATAGCATAGCCGTGGACAAAGTAGAAATAAGCGCCGTCTTCAATGTTACGAAACAGGTGGTTGCCCGCCAGTGCCGTGACGCGGTTCCAGCCCATGTGCGGCAGCGGCAGACCGCGGTCAGTCATCTTCAGCACGGGATTATCAATAATACCGAGCGTTTCCACGCCGTGGCTTTCATCACTGTGGCTACCCAGTAACTGCATACCGAGGCAGATTCCCAGTACCGGCTGGGTGCAGGCTTTAATCAGTTCCACCAGTTCCCGTTCACGTAGCTGATCCATCGCCGCCTGGGCGGTACCGACGCCAGGCAAAAACAGTTTGTCGGCGCGAAGCACCACGTCGGGATGACGGCTCACGACAGGATCGTAGCCCAGACGTTGTACCGCCCACTTCACAGAGGAGAGGTTGGCGCAGCCGGTATCAAGAATCACCACATTCATCACAGCACTCCTTTGGATGACGGGAGCGTATCGCCTTCAACGCGGATAGCCTGGCGTAACGTGCGGCCAAAGACTTTGAACAGGCTTTCCACGCGGTGGTGGTCGTTCTTACCTTTGGTCTTCAGGTGCAGCGTCACGCCCATGGTGTAGGACAGCGAGCGGAAAAAGTGCTCAACCATTTCGGTGCTTAAATCGCCCACGCGCTGGAAGTTGTATTCAGCTTTGTACTCAAGGTGCGGGCGCCCGGAGATATCCAGCGCACAGCGCGCCAGACACTCATCCATCGGCAGCACAAAGCCGAAGCGGGCAATACCGCGCTTATCGCCGAGCGCTGTTTTTAGTGCTTCACCAAGGGCCAGACCGGTGTCTTCTACCGTGTGGTGATCGTCAATATACAGGTCGCCTTTCACCTCAATATTCATTCTGAAACCGCCGTGTGTGGCAATCTGGTCCAGCATGTGGTCAAAGAAGCCAACGCCGGTGTTGATTTTGCTGCCGCCTTCGCGGTCAAGCCAGACCTGCACGTCAATCTGCGTCTCTTTGGTATTACGGGCCACATGGGCGTAGCGGTCACGTTTTGTGAGCTGTTCGCCGATGGCATTCCAGTCCAGTCCCTCGCTGGCGTAGCGCAAACCGTTGATGCCCATGTTGTCCGCCAGCTCAATATCAGTGGCTCTGTCGCCAATGACGTAGCTGTGCGCGTTATCCATTACGCCCTCTTCAAGATAGCGCTGCACCAGCGCCGTTTTTGGCTTGCGGCATGCGCAGTTGTCGGCGGGCAGATGTGGGCAAATCAGCACGTCGTCAAAGTTGACTCCCTGAGAACTGAAGATTTGCATCATCAGGTTATGTGGACCGTCAAAATCTGCCTGCGGCAGGCTGGTCGTTCCCAGCCCGTCCTGATTGGTTATCATCACCAGCCGGTAGCCTGACTGCTGGAGCTTCAGCAGCACCGCAATAACATTCGGTTCGAAGGCCAGCTTTTCAAAGCGGTCCACCTGGAAATCTTCCGGTGGTTCGGCGATCAGGGTTCCGTCACGGTCAATAAAGAGGTATTTCTGGCTCATTGGCTCTCCTGGTCACGCAGCGCATCCAGTACACGCTGGCACTCTGCCCGGGTGCCGACGGTAACGCGCAGGCAACCGCTCAGGCTGGGTTGTTTGTTCTGGTCTCTCAGGATAATGCCCTGATCCCAGAGAGATTTAAACAGGCGGCTGGCGTCATTCAGGCGTACCAGCACGTAATTGGTTTCAGAGGTAAAAACCTTCTCCACGCCGGGAAGGGTTCCAAGTCCGTCAATCAGCAGTCGGCGATTGGCCGCAATTTCAGCCACGCGTGAACGCATTGCGCTAATGCCTTCTGCTGTCAGCGCCTGAGCGGCAATATCGGCAACCGGTGTGGACAGCGGATAAGGGGCAATAACCTTGAGCAGCAGGTTGATAACGTCTTCATTTGCCAGCGTGAAGCCGCAACGCAGTCCGGCCAGCGCAAACGCTTTGGAGAGTGTACGCAGGATAGCCAGGTGCGGATAATCACTCAGCCAGCCGGCAAGCGTTGCCTGTGGGCAGAACTCAATATAGGCCTCATCGGCGACAACGATTGCCTTGTCGCGCGTCATTTCCAGCAGCGCACGCAGGTCGTCCGGGTTGATAAGCTGGCCGGTGGGGTTATTGGGGCTACAGACGAACACCACTTTCACTCCGTCGAGCTGCTGTTCAATGGCCGGTAAATCAAGCTGCCAGTCGTCCAGCGCCTGCACGGTACGGCATTCCACGCCGATGGTTTCAGCGCTGACGCTGTACATGCCGTAAGTGGGCGGGCAGTACAGTACTGCGTCCTGGCCTGGTTCGCAGAAGGCGCGAATCAGTAATTCGATGCCTTCATCCGCGCCACGGCTGACCAGCACCTGGCCGGGTTTGACGCCCGCATAAGCTGCGTAGCGCTCAATGACCGCCGCAGGCTGGCATTCCGGGTAGCGGTTGAGCGTTTGCTGGGTCAGGTTAAATTCTACCGCAGTCGGATATTCGTTAGCATTCAGCCACACATCCCCTTTACCGCCGAGGCGGCGCGCGGACAGATACGGCGTCAGTTCGCGCACATTCGCGCGCGCCAGTGCTTCAATCGTCATTTCTGCTCCTTAAGCGCTGCCACGCGCAGAGTTACCGCATTTTTGTGGGCCGTCAGTTGTTCGGCTGCGGCGAGGGTTTCAATGGTTGAGGCCAGAGCAGCAAACCCTTGTGGACTCAGTTCCTGGACCGTCATGCGCTTTTGGAAGTCAGCTAACCCCAGACTGGAGCAGGTTGCGGTATAGCCATAGGTTGGCAGCACATGGTTAGTGCCAGAGGCATAGTCGCCAGCGGATTCCGGCGACCAGTCGCCGAGGAATACCGAGCCTGCACTGGTTATACTGTCGACCAACTCACGGGCGTTGCGAGTCTGGATAATCAGGTGCTCCGGGCCGTACTGGTTAGAGATAGCCACGCACTGCGCAAGGTCGCGCGCCACAATCAGGCGGCTTGCCGCCAGCGCCTGGCGTGCCGTTTCAGCACGCGGTAGAGCAGCCAGTTGACGCTCGACAGCTTCAGCGACGCGTTCGGCCATAGCAGCATCAGGCGTCAGTAAAATAACCTGAGAATCCGGGCCGTGCTCGGCCTGGGACAAGAGGTCAGAGGCAACAAAATCGGGGGTCGCGCCGCTATCGGCAATCACCAGCACTTCCGAAGGGCCGGCCGGCATATCAATAGCCGCACCGTCTAAACGCTGGCTGATTTGACGCTTGGCTTCGGTGACAAAGGCGTTGCCGGGGCCAAAAACCTTGTCCACTTTAGGTACGCTGTCGGTGCCAAACGCCAGGGCGGCGATAGCCTGCGCGCCACCGACCTGAAAGACCTCGTCAATACCGCACAGCTGTGCTGCATAAAGAATCTCATCGGCAATCGGCGGCGGCGAGCACAGTACCACGCGCTTACAGCCTGCAATGCGGGCCGGGGTTGCCAGCATTAGTACCGTGGAGAAAAGCGGTGCCGAGCCGCCAGGGATATACAGGCCCACGGCCTCAATGGGGCGCGTCACTTGCTGGCAGCGCACACCGGGCATGGTCTCTACATCAACGCCGGGAAGCAGCTGTGCCTTGTGGAAGGTGTCGATATTCGCGACCGCGACTGCCATTGCCTGCTTAACATCGTTGCCAAGGCGAGCGGCGGCGGCTGAAATCTCCTCAGCACTGACTTTCAGGTTCTGCACCTCGGTTTTATCAAACTTTGCGCTGTAGTTGCGCAGTGCCGTATCGCCGCGGCTTTTGACGTTATCAAGGATCTCGCTTACGGTGCGGCTGATGCTGTCGGAGGCAGAGATAGCCGGGCGCGTCAGCAGTTCGCGCTGCTGTGTGGCGTCACAGCGGTTCCAGTCAATGACGGTATTGAAGCTCATGGTGATTACTCCATCATCTTCTCAATGGGCAGCACGAGGATGGAACTGGCGCCGAGCGCCTTGAGTTTCTCCATCGTTTCCCAGAACAGGGTTTCGCTGCTGACCATGTGCATTGCCACACGCTGTTGGTCGCCTGCCAGCGGCAGAATAGTGGGGCGCTCGGCACCAGGCAGCAGGGCAACAACCTCTTCGAGCCGGTCACTGGGAGCGTGCAGCATAATGTATTTGGATTCACGGGCCTGAATCACGCCCTGGATACGGGTCAGCAGTTTATCGATGAGCTTTTGCTTCATCTGCGGCATCTCACCGTCGCGCTGAATCAGGCAGGCTTTGGAGCGATAAATCACTTCCACTTCGCGCAGGCCGTTGGCTTCGAGTGTGGCACCTGTAGAAACCAGGTCGCAGATGGCGTCAGCCAGGCCAGCGCGCGGTGCGACTTCGACGGAGCCATTTAACAGGCAGGATTTAAACTGAACGCCTTTCTCGTCAAGATAGCGTTTGAGCAGGTGCGGATAAGAGGTCGCGATACGTTTGTTATTCAGGCAAGTCGGGCCGTCCCAGGGTTCATCGACGTTAGTGGCAATCGACAGACGACAGCCGCCAAAATCAAGGCGACGCAGAGTGTAATAGCGCGGGTCATCGCCCTGGGCGCGGCGGTTAAGTAACTCTTCTTCCAGTACGTTTTCGCCAATAATACCGAGGTCTACAACGCCATCCATCACAAGGCCTGGGATATCGTCATCGCGTACGCGCAGGATATCGATAGGCATATTCTCGGCCAGCGCAATCAGACGCTGGGTGTGCAGGTTGATTTTTATGCCGCAGCGGGCCAGTAATTCACGTGAATCGTCGCTAAGACGCCCTGATTTCTGCATAGCTATGCGTAAACGGCTGTTGTCTGACATCTGCTTTCTCTCCTGAATCCTGAGTTATCCTGCGTAACGCGTGTAATAAAAAAGCCCCCGGAAGACGATCTTCCGGGGGCTTTTTCTGAAGCGTTTGCTCACCACTGGAAGATCCTGAACGTCTTCCAGCACTCATCGCCTGAAAGACTAGTCAGGGTGATGGTGATGATGGTGGAATTTATTCGCAGTACGCTTCATAACAGTCTCGTTGAATGGTTATTCATTGCCTGACCAATAACCTAAACCAGGATGTGGCGCGAACGCAAGGGCTTTTTTAGCGCTTTTGCTTGCCTGATAGCACGAGTGCAGATTGTAGGTTGCCCCACACTGGCGTAGCCTTAAATCAGCATCAGGTAATTCTAAGGCTTCAGGCCGGGAGAACAGGGCATGAAAAGGGTCGCAATTGTCGGTTTAGGATGGCTGGGGATGCCGCTTGGTATGGCGCTGATGGCACGTGGCTGGCAGGTTACCGGCAGTAAAACAACGCAAGATGGTGTGGACGCTGCGCGTATGTGCGGTATTGAAAGCTATCCGCTGACGCTAACACCGCAGCTTGAATGTGAGAGTGACGACCTTGAGGCATTGCTTAACGCTGATGCGCTGGTCATAACATTACCCGCGCGGCGCAGCGGTGAGGGCGAAAACTTCTACCTGGAAGCGGTACAACAAATTGTCGATAGCGCGCTGGCGCATAATATTGCGCGCATCATCTTCACCAGCTCAACCTCTGTTTACGGAAGCGCCAGCGGTATAATGAAAGAAAGCACGCCGCTAAATCCAGACAGCGACAGCGGGCGTACCTTGCGCGAGCTGGAACAGTGGCTGCACGATTTGCCCGGCACCTCGGTTGATATTTTGCGCCTGGCGGGGCTGGTGGGGCCGGGGCGTCATCCGGGGCGCTTTTTTGCGGGCAAACGTGCGCCAAACGGCAGTCACGGCGTTAACCTGGTGCATCTGGAAGATGTGGTCAGTGCCATCACGCTGCTGTTACAGGCACCACGCGGCGGGCACATTTATAACCTGTGCGCGCCGGAACATCCTTCGCGGGCCACGTTTTATTCGCAGATGGCGCAGGAGCTGGGGCTGGAGCTGCCTGTTTTTCATGATGACGCGAGCGGTGATAAAGGCAAACGGGTTGATGGCACTCTTATTTGCAAAGAGCTGGGGTTTGAATATCAGTATCCTCAACCGTTAACCATGCCGATGAAATAAAAGCGCTGGCGGCTCACCGTAAACCTGTTTTTTTTGAGTGTGTTGACGGCGTGTTTTGTTGGCACAATGGGCCTTAAAATGAGGTAGCTAAAATGTTACATAAACCCAGTACTGGCGCGGCCTGACGGCAGATTAAAATTTCGCAAAAAAAGAATTGTAATACTGGGGCTGGAAGGGCTTGTCATCCTGATTAGGGTGGGGCAAAATACGCGGCCTGCAAACAGGGGAAACCGACGCTTTCATGGGCGTCGGTTCTTTTTTGCAGAAAACAAACCCAATTAAACAAGAGGCCGGGCTTAGTACCGGATAGATACACATTTAAGAATCGACAGACGTGTCGCCGAGGAAAATAAGATGGGGCAATTCTTTGCTTTTGCGTTTGGGAGTTATCACCATGTCGCATAACGTCACCGCTACTTCTTCCCGCGTGGGGCTGCGTAAAACGCTTACCCTGGTTCCGGTAGTCATGATGGGCCTTGCTTATATGCAGCCCATGACCCTTTTCGATACGTTTGGCATTGTGTCCGGCCTGACCAGTGGTCACGTCGCCACCGCGTATGCCTTCGCACTCGTAGCCATTCTCTTCACCGCGCTGAGTTACGGTAAGCTGGTACGCCGCTTCCCGTCCGCAGGTTCGGCCTATACCTATGCCCAGAAGTCAATCAATCCCACCGTGGGCTTTATGGTGGGTTGGTCATCACTGCTTGACTACCTGTTCATGCCGATGATTAACATTCTGCTGGCAAAAATCTACTTCGAGGCGTTGATACCGTCTGTGCCGTCGTGGATTTTCGTGGTCGTGCTGGTGGCCTTTATGACCATCTCTAACCTGCGCAGCATTAAAACCGTGGCTAACTTCAACACGGTTATCGTGGTGCTGCAGATGGCGATTGTGGCCGTGATTGTGGGCCTTATCATCTGGGGCGTGGCTCACGGTGAAGGGGCCGGTACGCTGGTAAGCTCGCGTCCGTTCTGGGGTGACAACGCTCAGGTGGTGCCGATGATTACCGGTGCGACGATTCTGTGCTTCTCGTTTCTGGGCTTTGACGGCATCAGCTCGCTGTCTGAAGAAACCAAAGACGCGGGCCGTGTTATCCCGAAAGCTATCTTCCTGACGGCGCTGATTGGCGGCCTGGTATTTATTGCGGCCTCTTACTTCCTGCAACTGTACTTCCCGGATATCTCTCGCTTTAAAGACCCGGATGCCTCTCAGCCGGAAATCATGCTCTACGTGGCAGGCAAAGCGTTCCAGTTCGGTGTGCTGATATTCTCTACCATTACCGTACTCGCGTCCGGTATGGCCGCACACGCAGGCGTTTCTCGTCTGATGTACGTGATGGGCCGTGACGGTGTCTTCCCGACCCGTTTCTTTGGCTATATCCACCCAGTATGGCGCACACCGGCATTTAACGTGGTGCTGGTGGGAGCGATTGCGCTGCTGGCGATTAACTTCGACCTGGTCACCGCAACGGCGCTGATTAACTTTGGTGCGCTGGTGGCGTTTACCTTTGTGAACCTGTCGGTGATTTCCCAGTTCTGGATCCGTGAGAAGCGCAATAAAACCATTAAGGATCACATCAACTACCTGATCCTGCCGGTCTGTGGTGCGCTGACCGTGGGGGCGCTGTGGGTAAACCTGGAAGCCAGCTCCATGAAGCTGGGGCTGATTTGGGCTGCAATTGGCCTTATCTACCTGGCCTGCGTGACCCGCAGCTTCCGCAACCCGGTTCCGCAGTACGAAGACATCCCGCATTAATTTGCGATGTTGAAAAAGGCGCCCGTGTGGCGCCTTTTTTAATGCCTGCCGAGTGAGCGGGTTTTTGTCTGGATGGCGATGAAGACCAGTATAAGCCGTTCTTGATCTACGCGCGTGGCAGCTTCAGCGTACTTTTTTAGGGCAGCGTTTTCGACGTTAGTCTGAAAAATCTGGGTTGCATTAAGGTTAGCTGCGCAGTTGCTGTTGATGCTCAGGCCGCGGTAGTACAGGCCATGACTGAACAGTTTTTTGCTGCAAAGGCCCGCACTTAACCGAAGAATTCGCGTATGGAGGTTGAAAGAAAAGGCGCATCTCACTCATACTTCCTTCAGGTTTTGTAAAAGGACAACGTCATGGCCGAAGAAACGATTTTCAGCAAAATTATTCGCCGCGAAATTCCTGCGGATATTGTTTATCAGGACGAACTGGTCACCGCTTTTCGTGATATTGCTCCACAGGCACCCAGCCATATTCTCATTATCCCCAATGTGCTCATTCCGACCGTGAATGACGTGAAGCCTGAGCATGAGCAGGCGCTTGGCCGCATGATGACGGTCGCCGCCAAAATTGCCGAGCAGGAAGGGCTGGCACAGGATGGCTATCGCCTGATTGTGAACTGCAATCGCCACGGCGGGCAGGAGGTCTACCACATCCACATGCACCTGCTGGGTGGGCGTGCGTTGGGTCCCATGCTGTCACACAAAGGTGTGTAAGATGCGCCTGCGCACGCTGTTGGGCGCTTGTGCCGTACTGATGCTTGCGGCCTGTAGTAGCAAACCGGTGATTCCGGTCAATGACCAGCAGACGCTGGTGATGGAGGCCACGGTGCTGGCCGCCGGGATAACGGCAGACGAGCCTGCGTTTTCGTCGCGCGATATCCAGCCCATTGCCACTTCGCGACTCTACAACGAGAGCAGCAGCGCGGTAAAAATTAACTACCGCTTTTACTGGTATGATAACAAAGGGCTGGAGATGCACCCGCTGGAGCGCTCACGCGACATTGTCGTGCCGGCGCATTCTGGGGTAACTATCGCATCCAGCGGTAATTTTATGGGCGCACAGCAGGTGCGCCTGTCGATATGGCTCTGAGGGGGGAATGTTGATTAAGGAAATCCGTCGTTACATGTTGCTGGCTACGGCAGCCCTGCTGTTGGCAGGCTGTGGGCTCACCGGTGGTGGAAATAAAACAGCACCGGTTGAAGAGGCGAAACCGACGCCACAGCAGCCGGTTCCGCCCGTGACGGTGCCGCAGGTGCCAACAATACCCACTCAGCCAGGCCCGGTCACACCACCGCAGCCCCAGCAACCTCAGCCGCCGCGTGAGCGCGTGTGGAACTGGGATGGTGCGGTGCAGCCAATGATGGGCAAAATGTTACAGGCAGACGGCGTGAGCGCGGGCAGCGTGTTGCTGGTTGATAGCGTGAATAACCGTACTAACGGCAGCCTGCCGTCGGTAAAAGCGACAACGGCACTGCGCAATGCGCTGGCGAACAACGGCACGTTTACACTAGTGGGCGAGTCCCAGTTGGCCACAGCAAAACAGCAGCTTGGCCTGTCGGCCCAGGACAGCCTCGGTAGTCGCAGCAAAGCTATTGGTATTGCCCGCAATGTAGGTGCGCAGTACGTGCTCTACACCAGTGCCAATGGCAATGTAAATTCGCCCACGCTGCAAATGCAGCTGATGCTGGTGCAGACCGGTGAGATAATCTGGTCAGGCAAAGGCAGCGTTGAGCGCATTCAGTAATCTGTCGTGTGAAGCATTAATCACACGATATTTCCCGGCGGCTCAGGCCGCCGGGACTGTTTCTGTTGTTGGCGGGTTGAGCGGTGGCCTTGTGAGGATAGAGGCGGGCACACAAACCTTTGCCGCGCGCCGCCGCCTTTCTGAGACGGTGCCTGGTGTGTCACTTGCGCGCCAGCACCGGGTGCTCAGGCGCCTGGCCCCAGAGATTGGTCCGCAACCGTATTTGCTGGCGGGAGGCTGGCTGGTAACAGAATGGCTCGCGGGTGAACCCTGTGGCGACGCAGTGCCCGTTGAGGCGCTGGCTGAGTTGCTTTACCGGCTTCACGGCCAGCCACGCTTTGGCTGGCGTATCCCACTCTTAAAATTACTGGCGTTTTACTGGCAGGAAGCCGCACCGGAGCGCCGCTCGTTGCTCTGGCTACGCACGCTCAGGCGTTTGCGCCAGGTGGGCGAGCCAACCCCGCTGAAGCTTTCACCGCTGCATATGGATGTGCATGGCGATAACCTTATCATGACGCAGGGCGGCCTGCGGCTTATTGACTGGGAGTATGCAGGTGATAGCGATATTGCGCTTGAGCTTGCCGCCTGCGGTTTGGGAGAGCGGCTGATTGACGCGTATGCCGCGCAGTCGGGCCTGAGCAGAAAGCGGCTGGCACGGCAGGTACAGCGCTGGCAGCCCTGGGTACAAACGCTGGCGGCGTCCTGGTTTGAGCGGCGCTGGCAGCAAACCCGGCAACAACACTTTATTCAACTGGCAGACGACGCATGGCGGCGGCTGCAATGTAGGGAGCATGAGAGATGAGCATCGGTCCGGTAATGTTGGACGTGGCAGGCTTTGAGCTGGATAGCGAAGAGCGGGAAATTTTACAGCATCCGCAGGTGGGTGGGCTTATCCTTTTTACCCGCAATTATCACGACCCTGAGCAGCTTCGCGAGCTGGTGCGCCAGATTCGCGCGGCGTCGCACCAGCGTCTGGTGGTGGCGGTTGACCAGGAAGGCGGACGCGTGCAGCGTTTTCGTGAAGGCTTCACTCGCCTGCCCGCGGCGCAGTCGTTTGCTGCCCTGCTGGGTATGGAAGAAGGCATGAAGCTTGCACAGGAAGCGGGCTGGCTGATGGCGAGCGAAATGATAGCGATGGATATTGATATCAGCTTTGCGCCGGTACTGGATGTGGGGCACATCAGCGCCGCCATTGGCGAGCGCTCATATCATGAAGACCCACTCAAAGCGTTACAGCTGGCAGAGTGCGTTATCGACGGCATGCACAGCGCAGGCATGAAAAGTACCGGTAAACATTTCCCCGGACACGGTGCGGTCACGGCAGATTCGCATAAAGAAACGCCGCGTGATGAGCGCCCACAGGCTGAGATTCGCGCCAGGGATATGGCGGTGTTCCGCACACTGATTGAGCGCAACAAACTCGATGCCGTGATGCCGGCACACGTGATTTACAGCGACGTGGATGCCCGGCCTGCCAGCGGTTCGCCGCACTGGCTACAGACCGTTTTGCGTGGGGAACTTGGCTTTAATGGCGTGATTTTCTCAGACGATCTGTCAATGGAAGGTGCCGCGGTGATGGGCAGCTATGCTGAGCGCGGCCAGGCGTCGCTGGATGCAGGTTGCGATATGATCCTGGTCTGTAATAATCGTAAGGGCGCGGTAGACGTGCTGGATAACCTGTCACCGATCAACGCGCAGCGTGTTACTGATTTGTATCATCAAAGTTCGTTCACCCGACAGGCGTTGCGGGATTCTGCACGCTGGAAGCAGGTTAATCAGCAGCTTGAGGCACTTAACGAGCGCTGGCAGGCTCATAAGGCGCAGTCGCAGGTCGGGTAAAAATTCTGTGCGGTGAGGGTGCAATGATTATCTATTTACATGGTTTTGATTCCAACAGCCCCGGCAATCACGAGAAAGTACTGCAACTGCAGTTTATCGACCCGGATGTCAGGCTGATTAGCTACAGCACGCGCCATCCGAAGCACGATATGCAGCATCTGCTCAAAGAAGTCGACAAGATGTTGCAGCTTAATATCGACGACAGACCGCTGATTTGCGGCGTTGGACTGGGCGGCTACTGGGCGGAGCGCATCGGCTTTTTGTGCGATATCCGCCAGGCGATTTTCAATCCTAACCTGTTCCCGTATGAGAACATGGAAGGCAAGATTGACAGGCCAGAAGAGTACCAGGACATCGCCACCAAATGTGTGGATAACTTTCGTGAGAAGAACCGCGATCGCTGCCTGACAATACTGTCGCGCAACGATGAAGCGCTGGATAGCACACGTTCGGCAGCGGTTTTGCACCCGTATTATGAAATTGTCTGGGACGAGCAGCAAACGCACAAGTTCCGCGATATCTCACCGCACCTTCAGCGCATTAAAGCATTCAAAACGCTCGGCTGAGCGTCCTACCTCCAGAGAGTTAACAGGCCAGCACTTGCTGGCCTTTTTGTCTATCTTTTAAGCGGTAAAAGTTGATGCATATCAAATTTGGTATGACCAATGCGCCGTTCATGCTATTCTGCCGACAGCTTGAACGTTTCAGTTGTAGTAACCTGTTGTTAATTAAGGGTTATAAAAATAACCTTCAATTAACAATTGGTAAGCAAATTTTGGGGGATTTACGTTGACGACGGCAATGAAAAAAATCGTAATCGTGGGTGGCGGGGCCGGTGGTCTGGAACTGGCTACCCAGCTGGGCAGAAAGCTCGGACGCGGTAAAAAAGCAAAAGTGACTCTGGTGGACCGTAACCACAGCCATCTGTGGAAGCCTCTGCTGCACGAAGTGGCGACCGGCTCACTCGATGAAGGCGTTGATGCCATCAGCTACCTGGCGCACGCGCGCAATCATCATTTCCAGTTCCAGCTCGGCTCGGTGGTAGACATCGACAGAGAAGGTAAAACCATTACACTGGCGGCGCTGAACGATGAGAAGGGCGAACTGCTGGTACCGGAGCGCAAACTGGCGTATGACACGCTGGTAATGGCACTGGGCAGCGCCTCTAACGACTTTAATACGCCGGGTGTGAAAGACCACTGCATCTTCCTGGATAACCCGCATCAGGCGCGCCGTTTCCACCAGGAAATGCTCAATCTGTTCCTGAAATACTCGTCAAACCTGGGCGCCAACGGCAAGGTGAATATTGCTATTGTTGGCGGTGGGGCGACCGGTGTGGAGCTTTCTGCTGAACTGCATAACGCCGTGAAGCAGTTGCACAGCTACGGCTATAAGGGACTGACCAACGATGCGTTAAACGTTACGCTGGTGGAAGCGGGCGAGCGCATTCTGCCTGCTCTGCCGCCGCGCATCTCGGCCGCCGCGCACAGCGAGCTGACCAAACTTGGCGTGCGTGTACTGACCAACACCATGGTTACCAGCGCCCAGGCCGATGGTCTGAATACCAAAGGCGGTGAGTTTATCCAGGCAGATCTGATGGTCTGGGCGGCGGGCATTAAAGCACCGGACTTTATGAAAGATATCGGTGGGCTGGAAACTAACCGCATCAACCAGTTGGTGACTGAGCCTACGCTCCAGACCACGCGCGATGCCGATATTTACGCCATTGGCGACTGCGCGTCCTGTGCGCGCCCGGAAGGGGGCTTTGTACCGCCGCGCGCGCAGGCAGCGCACCAGATGGCTTCCTGTGCGCTGCACAACATTCTGGCACAGATGAAAGGCAAGTCGCTTAAGTCATATGTCTATAAAGATCATGGCTCGCTGGTGTCGCTGTCGAAGTTCTCTACCGTTGGTAGCCTGATGGGTAACCTGATGCGCGGCTCTATGATGGTAGAAGGGCGCATGGCGCGCCTGGTCTACATTTCGCTCTACCGCATGCACCAGATTGCGCTGCACGGCTATTTCAAAACTGGCCTTATGATGCTGGTAGGTAGCATCAACCGCGTGATTCGCCCGCGTCTGAAGCTGCACTGATCCTGCCGACTGCTCTCTCTTTCTGTCGGGAGAGAGCAGTATAATCTGCTGCTGTTTCCCACCGTTGTTCCAGGAATTCTCCTGAATCACACCGTTCGCCGCATGTTCCCGCACTTTTCATCCGTATTCTTATTGGTGAGGCCGTCACTGATGTTGCAAACTTGTTGAGTTAGCACAGTATTTGAAGGAGGTCCTGTGAATAAGTCAATGTTAGCGGGCATCGGCATAGGCGTTGCCGCGGCCCTTGGAGTTGCCGCAGTGGCCAGCATGAATGTGTTCGAGCGTGGGCCACAATACGCGCAGGTTGTTTCTGCTACGCCAATAAAAGAGACGGTCAAAACGCCGCGTAAAGAGTGTCGCAACGTAGCCGTGACGCACCGGCGAGCGGTACAGGATGAAAACCGCCTGATCGGTTCGGCGCTGGGTGCTGTGGCCGGAGGTGTGATTGGCCACCAGTTTGGCGGCGGCCGCGGTAAAGATGTGGCGACCATTGCCGGAGCGCTGGGTGGCGGCTATGCCGGTAACCAGATTCAGGGCTCTATGCAGGATAGCGATACCTACACCACAACGCAGCAGCGTTGTAAGACCCTCTACGATAAATCAGAAAAGCTGCTGGGTTATGATGTCACCTACAAGATTGGCGACAGAGAAGGGAAAATCCGTATGGATAAAGATCCCGGCACGCAAATCCCGCTGGATAACAACGGGCAGCTGGTACTGAACCAGAAAGCCTGATGGCACGGAAAACCGCCTCGTCCCTGGCGGTTTTTACGCACCTTCTCAGTCAGCACCCAGCTGGCGAATCAGCAATAGCGCCGTGATTGACACGGAAACTACCGCAAACAGTAGGGTGCCGCCCATTATCAGCCACAGGCTGAACAGCAGTGTTATTAACAATAACACTTGCAGTAAGGGTAACAGCAGGATCATTGTTAGTTTCCTGTTAACAGGAGGACTCGGGACTGGCGCACACTGCGGCACCGAGTAATAAGCATAGCAAATATCAAATCTTTCTTATATGTTTCGGCGGATATATTTTACGGGTATTGCGTCGTTGCCAGGGCACAGGCTGTTAAGCAGCGCCTGATATCAAAAACACCCTTAGTTTTTAATTAGTTGCGGTAGAATGCGTAGCGTGGTTTTCGTTATACGCATCAGTGCATCATAGTCAGCACCTTCACGTGCGCTTACCGACATCCCTTGTAAAATACAGTTAAGGTAATCAGAAAGGGCGTGGATATCGCAATCTGAGGGTAACTCGCCACGTTCACGTCTGAGCGTGAAAAAACGCACCAGCGTTTGTGCCTGTTGACCGTGGCGTAGCTTAATGGCGCAGGCAATATCTTCTGACGACGCTGCCAGCGCAGAGGAGGTGTTGATGATAAAGCAGCCGGAAGGGGTATCTTTGCTGGTATAACACGCGGCAACTGCGCTAAAAAAATCATACAGTGCTTCTTCCAGCCGCTTTTGCGGACAAAACAGCTGCGACTCGTGGCGGTCGGCAAACTGCGCGATATAGCGGTCGAGCACGGCCCGGAACAGACCTTCTTTATTCGTAAACTCCGCATACAGCGTTGGCGCTTTCGCCCCCGTTGCTTCGACCAGATGCGCCATCGATGTCGCCTCATAGCCATGTTGCCAGAAAAGTGCCATCGCTTTATCCAGTGCGGCTTCTCTGTCAAATACCTTTGGCCTGCCGCGGCTTTTTTTGCCGCAGCCTGTCGTTGCCGTTGTCATCGCATTGCGTACTCTGAAGGACATATCAGCCCATTATAAAAAGATAACCCGACTGTCGCCAGAAGATAACAACCACCGCCTGTTTTTGCATACAATTCATTTACACAATATTTAATAATCATTAATAAATTGCATTGACGTGTGAGCAGGATCACGTCTATGATTAAGTTATCGATTGTTAACTTAATCAGCTAACAGCACCTGTTTCCTTCTGAGGACATGACAATGAAAAGTATAAACCTGCTCCTGACCGCCGCCGTGTTAAGCACTCTCTCTTTCGCAAGCCTTGCTGCTGTGGAGGTGCAAAGCACACCTCACGGCCAACAGAAAGTGGGGACTATCTCTGCGACTGCGGGGCCTAATCTCCAGTCTCTGGAAGAACAACTGGCGGAAAAGGCTGATGAAATGGGGGCTAAATCGTACCGTATTACTTCAGTTAATGGGCCGAACACGCTGCACGGTACGGCTGTCATTTATAAATAAGCGTTAACCCTCTGTGCGCTAACCCTTTATGTATGCCACTAAAAAAGGCTCTGTCACCGACAGAGCCTTTTTCTTTTGCGCCGACGAGGGCGTTAAATGGTGTTGTTTTGTGGGGCTGGTGCGTTTGCGTGGCCAACCGTAACCGGCATCCCGGCACGCAGGTTCAGCACTTTTTCAATCACTGCGCTATTGCCGCTTTGCGACAGGATGTTGCGTACGCTGGCGCTCTGCACAATAGGTTGAGTTTGTGGGTTGTCGTTAATCGACTTTGACAGCGGCTGGTGCACTTCAACCAGCAAACGACCGTCCGGCTCCTGAGAAGCCTTAATTGCCGTGTCGATGATGTTAACTTTAGCGCCTACAGGCACGTTGCTGAACATCCACTTAATATCGTTATCACGCAGGCGAATGCAGCCAGAGCTTACGCGCATGCCAATGCCAAAGTCGGCATTGGTGCCGTGCAGCAGGTAAACCCCGCCGTAAGCCGCAAGGCGAATAGCGTGATGGCCCATTGGGTTATCCGGCCCCGCAGGAACGACCGCCGGTAAATCAATACCTTGCGCTTTATAACGCGCGCGGATATTCGCCGTTGGCGTCCAGGTTGGATTGGCGCGTTTTTGCGACACGGTGGTCTTCATCAGCGGTGTGACGGTGTCGCCACCGAGCTGGCCAATACCAATCGGGAAGATGACAACAGTCTTCTCACCGGGCGGATAGTAATAAAGCCGCAGTTCAGAGAGGTTAATCACGATACCTTCACGCGGCTCATCCGGCAGTAGCACCTGAAGCGGAATGGTCAGCACGCTGCCTGCACGTGGCACATAAGGGTCAACCCCCGGGTTTGCCTGTAAGAGTGCGAGAAATCCGACGTTGTATTTTTTGGCGATGGCTTCAAGCGAGCCACCGTCGTTTGCAACGGTATGAAATTTGTTTTCGCCGACCAGACGGCTGCCTGGTGGTGGCAGTGGGTACGTGTTGGCGATGGCAGGCAGGGCGCTGAAGGCGAACAGGAACAACGCGCTCAGGCCGGTCAGCCAGCGGGAAAAACGCAGAAAAGTTGTCATGGTGTTAAAGCCTCGATCGACTTCGTGGACTGGCGATTATGCGTGTCCACTTGTCGGGAAATCCTGGTCAACTGCAAGGATTTGTAAAGATTGGCGGTTTGAGGGGCGTTGAACGCCCTCTGCTTAACAGAAGAGGGCGTGGGAAAATTCAGGCGACGGTATTTTCGCACAGCTGTTGCATAAAGTTGCGCACCCAGTCCATTCGCACCTTGCGCTCCTCAAGCTCGTGGCTAAAGCGCAGTCGGGTGGGGCCATCAAGTCGGTAGTGCTGCGGTTGCTTTTGCAAAAGGCCAATCAACCAGAGCGGATCGACGTGGTTTTGTGCATTAAACTCCATCACGCCGCCTTTCTCGTTGGCTTCAAGCTTGCGAATACCGAGCTTCTGCGCCTGTTGACGCAGTGCTGCAATATCCAGCAGGGTGCGCGCCGGGTCCGGCAGCTTACCGAAGCGGTCGATCAGCTCCACTTTAATTTCATCAAGCGCGTCAGCCTCCTTCGCACTGGCGATGCGCTTGTAAAAGGACAGGCGCGTATTCACATCGGGAATAAAATCATCCGGCAGCAGCGACGGCATGCGCAACTCAACTTCGGTTTGCTGGCTGGTTAAATCCTCAAGTGAAGGTTCGCGCCCCGCTTTGAGGGCATCAACGGCGTTTTCCAGTAGCTCCATGTAGAGCGAAAAGCCAATGGTTTCCATCTGCCCGCTCTGGTCTTCACCCAACAACTCGCCTGCGCCACGAATTTCCAGATCGTGGGTTGCCAGCGCAAAACCCGCCCCGAGATCCTCAAGCGAGGCAATGGCTTCGAGCCGCTTTTGCGCATCGGTCGTCATGGCTTTCGGATGCGGTGTTAACAGCCAGGCATAGGCCTGATGGTGGGAGCGCCCGACGCGACCGCGCAACTGGTGTAGCTGCGCAAGACCGAAGTGGTCGGCGCGTTCAATGATAATGGTGTTGGCCGTCGGGATATCAATCCCGGTTTCGATGATGGTGGTGCACACCAGTACGTTAAAGCGCTGGTGGTGAAAGTCGTTCATCACGCGTTCCAGTTCGCGTTCGCGCATCTGGCCGTGGCCGACGGCAACGCGGGCTTCCGGCACCAGTTCTTCCAGGCGCTGGGCGGCTTTCTGAATGTTTTCTACGTCGTTGTACAGATAATAGACCTGGCCGCCACGCAGCACTTCACGCAGAATCGCCTCGCGCACGACTAAGCTGTCGTATTCACGCACAAAAGTTTTTACCGCCAGGCGGCGCGCAGGCGGTGTCGCGATAATTGACAAGTCACGCATCCCGCTCATCGCCATGTTCAGCGTGCGTGGAATAGGCGTGGCGGTCAGCGTCAGAATATCCACATCGGCGCGCATGGCCTTAATGCGTTCTTTGTGACGCACGCCAAAGCGGTGCTCTTCATCAACGATAAGCAGCCCCAGATCGCGCCATTTCAGGTCACTCATTAACAGCTTGTGAGTGCCAATCAGGATATCGACCTTGCCGTCGGCAGCCTGCTCCAGCACCTGAGTCTGCTCTTTGGCGCTGCGAAAACGTGACAGCATTTCGATGCGCACCGGCCAGTTCGCGAAGCGGTCACGGAAATTATCAAAGTGCTGTTGGGCAAGCAGGGTGGTTGGCACCAGCACCGCAACCTGCTTGTGGTTTTCCACCGCCAGAAATGCCGCACGCATCGCCACTTCGGTTTTACCAAAACCCACGTCGCCGCACACCAGGCGGTCCATTGCCAGCGGCTGGCACATGTCGCTCAGCACCGCGTTGATGGCCTGCGCCTGATCGGGCGTGGTTTCAAACGGGAAGCTGTCGCAGAAAAGCTGATACTGCTCTTTGTCATGCTTAAAGGCGAAACCGGCTTTTGCCGCACGCTGGGCGTAAATGTCGAGCAGTTCGGCTGCCACATCACGCACTTTTTCCGCTGCTTTCTGGCGTGCCCGCGACCAGGCATCGCCGCCAAGCTTGTGCAGCGGCGCGTTTTCTTCCGCACCGCCCGCGTAACGGCTGATAAGGTGCAGCGAGGTCACCGGGACATACAGTTTGGCGTCGCCTGCGTAGGTGAGCATCAGGTACTCACCTTTGATGCCACCGGCTTCCAGCGTCGTCATGCCCGCATAGCGGCCCACGCCATGCTCCAGGTGCACCACCGGCTGGCCGGGATGCAGTTCTGCCAGGTTGCGAATCAGGGTGTCCGGGTTGATGGTGCGGCGGCTTTCCTGGCGGCGGCGACCGACGCGCTCGCCGAGCATATCGCTTTCACAAATCAACGCCCGGTTACGCTGAGTGTCAATAAAACCGTGTTCACTCGAACCAATCGTCAGCCAGTAGCCGCCGGGAGCGGCGTCCTCAAGGCGCAGCAGGCGTTTGGGAGCAATCTTGATGCGTGCCAACAGTTCGCCCAGCGCCTCGCGGCGGCCTTCGCTTTCAACAGAGAAAATCACCGCGCCAGCAAAACCCTCAAGGAAGCGGCGCAGGTTATCAAGCGGGGCTTTTTGCTGTGGCTGCACGGAGAGGTCCGGCAGCGGCTGGTAGCCAAGATTGGTATTCGCCGCCTTACTGGGCAGTGACTCTTGCTTAAGCTGTATCCGGGGCCAGTTTTTCAGCGCGCCGAAGAGTTCATCGGGTGCCATCCACAGCGTGGTCGGTGCCAGCAGCGGGCGCATGGGGTCCACGCCGCGGTTTTCGTAACGGGCATTCACATCCAGCCAGAAGCGCTCGGCACTGGCTGGCAGATCACCAGTATTTACCAGAAGCGTGTTTTTCGGGAAGTAGCTGAACAGCGGCTGCAATGGTTCGCTGAAAAACAGCGGCTGCCAGTATTCAATACCGGTTGGCAACGTACCTTTACTGACCTGCTGATAGATGTGCTCCGGGTCGCGGCGCACGTCGAATTTGTCGCGCCACTGGCTGCGAAATAGCTCAATGGCGGTTTTGTCGGTCGGGAATTCGTGGGCGGGCAACAGGTTGATGGCATCCACTTCTTCCAGCGTACGCTGGCTGTCCACGTCAAACAGGCGCAGGCTGTCGAGTTCATCATCGAAAAAGTCGAGGCGATAGGGTGACTCGCTGCCCATCGGCCACAGGTCCAGCAACGCGCCGCGGGTGGCATATTCACCGTGTTCCATTACCTGGTCAACATGGCGGTAGCCCGCGTTTTCCAGCTGGTCACGCAGCGTGTCGCGTGACAGCCGCTGCCCCTTTTTCATGACCAGTGCGTGAGCATGCAGATAACTGTGCGGACACACGCGCTGCATCAGCGTATTCACCGGCATAATCAGCACGCCGCGCTGCATCCCCGGCAGCTGATAGAGCGTGGACAGGCGCGATGACACGATATCCTGGTGCGGAGAGAAACTGTCGTAAGGCAGCGTTTCCCAGTCGGCGAGGTTCATCACCAGTGAGTCGGTAAACTGCCTGACCTCATCGTGCAGGCGCAGCGCGTTTTGCATATCAGGAGCAATCAGAATGACCGGCCCCTGGTGGCGCTCGGCAATTTCTGCCACTTCGCTGGCGCAAGCCGCGCCGGTCAGTTCGCCAAACTGGCGCTGGTCGCCCGCACTGTGCGGCAGGCTGTATCGGTTGTGTTCAGACATAGAAAAACTGCTGTCTCTCTGCTGTGCCCGCGCAGCCGCGTGGGTAAATTCTGTAAGATGGCCAGTGCGTTATTATCGCTTATCAACCGTGCCTGGCAAGCGGGTTTGCCCTGTGAGTATAAAACACCTTCAGATGAGTAGCCCTTGTTATGCAGCGGTTTTCTGTTCAGCGCTCGCCAACCAGGTTGCGCGGCGGCGTGAACAGCAGATCGCCAGTCAGCCCACGCGACAACCTGCGCATCAGCAGCCCAAACAGCGTACACATCCCAAGGCTTATGAGCGGGTAAACTAACAGCAGCAGCATCTGCACGCCTGGCGCCAGCCGCTGCGGGCTAAACAGGCCGATGGTGAACAGACTCATGGCTTCAACCAGAATGCGGTGCGTGGTGTAAATGGCAATGGTATTGCTGCCGATGATATTGAACAGCGAGTTGGGGCGGCTGCCCCGGCGCTGTTCGAACAGGAAAAAGAGTTTCATGATGAACAGAATCGACAGCATGGAAAGCGGCAGATTAATGTTGCGCAGGTAAAGCACACCCGCCAGCGCCAGTGCGCCACACAGCAGCAGCGGGCGCCGGGTAAGACGCCAGCCCTTCATAAACGTCACCAGCTGGCCACCAAACCAGGCCCCCATGGCGTAATACGGCATATTGCGTATTACGCTGTTCATGCCCCAGAACGGGGTTGGCAGGAAGTTTATCGCGATACTTACCACAATCAGCAGCGGGAAAACCACCACCCGAGAGCGGTGTAGCAGCTTGCAGCCAATAAAATAGAGCACCAGCGCGTAGAGATACCACAGGCTGGTGCTGGCGGTGAGCATACTGAAAGCAAACTGGCCTGGCGTGTTGGCGTAAGCGGCATTGGCGCGCGGGTTGTGCTCTATGCCAGCAGGTAGCCACTGGTTAATATGGCTTATCAGCAACCATTGCAGCACGCCCCACAGCACCAGCACCCAGACAATGTTCCATACGCGTTTATTCACACAGCCGCGCCAGCCGACCTGGTCGATATAGCGTGTCACCAGATAACCAGAAATAAAAAAAAATACCGGCATACGAAACGGCGCCAGGTAAGCGTTGCCATAGATCCACAGTTTAGCGAGATAGACAGTGTTGCCCTGAAGCTGCCCGAGAATATGAGGATAAAAGGTGATGACGGAGTGATAAATAACCACCAGACAGATACACATCCCTTTAATCTGGTTAATCCACAGTTGCTGAGTTTTCATAAATAATCGGCGTTCTGGGTTGGCAAGAAAGGCTTAATTCTGAGAAGGCGATGCCCGGTTGCGTACTCCAAAAGTCTGTTTTTGTAACGTATTGACGTATTTAAGAAAATCCTCAGGTCGGATTCTGTGTGTGAATCTGATTTTCTTATTGCGGAGAACTCTCGCTATCCCACTGATTTATCGTGCTTTTACCTGCTAAGCTATGCGTAAAAAACCGTTATCTTTCATTTACCTGTTGCGGTATCGCTTATATACTCCCCGATCATTCCCTAAAACCGCGGTTACACGGATCTCCATGTATCAACCTGTCGCGTTATTTATTGGCCTGCGCTACATGCGCGGGCGTGCAGCGGACCGCTTCAGCCGCTTTGTCTCCTGGTTGTCTACCATCGGCATTACGCTTGGCGTGATGGCGCTGGTGACCGTGCTGTCGGTGATGAACGGCTTTGAGCGCGAGTTGCAAAACAACATTCTGGGGCTGATGCCTCAGGCGCTGATTACGTCTGCAAATGGCTCAATCAATCCGGCTGAACTGCCTGCGGATAAACTCAACCTGCAAGGCGTGAGCCGCGTAACGCCGCTGACCACCGGCGATGTGGTGCTGCAAAGCCCGCGTAGCGTAGCGGTGGGCGTCATGCTTGGCGTTGACCCGCAGGATAAAGACCCGCTCACGCCGTACCTGGTCAACGTCAGCCAGAGTGCACTGGCCGCCGGGCAGTACAACGTGATCCTTGGCGAGCAGCTTGCCGGACAGCTTGGCGTTAAGCGCGGTGAAAGTATCCGTATCATGGTGCCTTCTGCCAGCCAGTTCACGCCAATGGGCCGCTTGCCGAGCCAGCGCCTGTTTAAGGTAGTGGGAACCTTTGCTGCCAACAGCGAAGTGGACAGCTACCAGTTACTGGTGAACCAGCAGGACGCCTCACGTCTGATGCGCTACCCGGCAGGCAACATCACCGGCTGGCGTCTGTTTTTGAATCAGCCGCTGGCGGTGGACACGCTCAGCAAGCAGGCATTACCAGAAGGGACTCAGTGGCAGGACTGGCGCGATCGTAAAGGTGAACTGTTCCAGGCCGTACGCATGGAAAAGAACATGATGGGGCTGCTACTGAGCCTGATTGTGGCCGTTGCCGCGTTTAATATCATCACCTCGCTTGGGCTAATGGTGATGGAAAAGCAGGGCGAAGTGGCGATTTTACAAACGCAGGGACTGACGCGCCGCCAGATTATGGCGGTGTTTATCGTCCAGGGCGCCAGCGCCGGGATTATCGGTGCGCTGCTTGGCGCGCTGCTAGGAACACTGCTGGCAAGCCAGTTGAATAACCTGATGCCGGTGATTGGCGCAGTGCTTGATGGTGCTGCGCTACCGGTAGCGATTGAACCTTTGCAGGTGATTGTGATTGCGCTTGTCGCAATGGCGGTTGCGCTGCTTTCCACGCTTTACCCGTCATGGCGCGCTGCCGCCACCCAACCCGCTGAGGCTTTACGTTATGAGTAATTCGGTCCTGCTACAGTGTGACAAACTGTGCAAACGCTATCAGGAAGGCAAAGTGCAGACCGACGTGCTGCACGACGTCAGCTTTAGCATCGGCGTGGGTGAAATGATGGCGATTGTCGGTAGCTCCGGTTCCGGTAAAAGTACGCTGTTACACCTGCTGGGCGGGCTGGATACGCCAACCTCCGGCGAGGTGACGTTTGACGGTCGCGCCATGAGTACGCTGTCTTCATCGGCGAAAGCCGAGCTACGCAACCGCGAGCTGGGTTTTATCTATCAGTTTCACCACTTACTGCCGGACTTTACCGCGCTGGAAAATGTGGCGATGCCACTGCTGATTGGCCGTAAAAAAGCCGCTGAAATTGACGCCCGCGCCCGGGATATGCTTGCCGCAGTCGGGCTTGGGCACCGCGCCGAGCATCGCCCGTCTGAGCTTTCCGGTGGTGAGCGCCAGCGTGTTGCCATTGCTCGCGCGCTGGTCAATAACCCGCGCCTGGTACTGGCCGATGAGCCAACCGGTAACCTCGATGCCCGCAACGCTGACGCGATATTCGACCTGCTCGGTGAACTGAACGTGCGCCAGGGCACGGCGTTTCTGGTGGTCACTCACGATTTGCAACTGGCAAAACGCCTGTCGCGCCAGCTTGAAATGCGTGACGGTCGCCTGAACCCGGAACTGACGCTGATGGGGGCGGACTGATGGCTTCACCGCTTTCGTTACTGATTGGTCGGCGCTTTAGTCGCGGGCGGCGGCGCGGCGGCATGGTGTCGCTGATTTCGGCTATCTCCACCACCGGCATTGCACTGGGAGTGGCGGTGCTGATTGTTGGCCTGAGCGCCATGAACGGCTTTGAGCGTGAACTGAATAACCGCATTCTGGCGGTGGTGCCGCACGGTGAAATTGAACCGGTGCATCAGCCGTTTGACGGCTGGAATGAGGTCTTGCAGCGTGTTGAAAAGGTCAACGGCATTGTTGCGGCCGCGCCGTATATCAATTTTACCGGTCTGATTGAAAGCGGCGCTAATCTGCGCGCCATTCAGGTAAAAGGCGTGGATCCGGTTCAGGAGACACACCTGAGCGCGTTGCCGTCATTTGTGCAGAACAACGCCTGGGCTAACTTTCACGCTGGCGCGCAGCAAATCATCATCGGCAAAGGTGTGGCAGATGCGCTGAAGGTAAAGCAGGGGGACTGGATCTCCATCATGATCCCCAACAACGCCGACAGCGGTCAAAAGCTGTTGCAACCTAAACGTGTGCGCCTGCAAATAGCCGGCATCCTCCAGCTCAGCGGCCAGCTCGATCATAGCCTGGCGATGGTGCCGATGCAGGATGCGCAGGGCTATATGGACATGGGTGACAGTGTCACGGGCATTGCCATTAAGGTTAACGACGTATTTAACGCCAATAAGCTGGTGCGCGACGCGGGCCAGGTCACCGACAGTTACGTCTATATCAAAAGCTGGATTGGTACCTATGGTTTCATGTACCGCGATATCCAGATGATTCGCGCGATTATGTATCTGGCGATGGTACTGGTGATTGGCGTGGCCTGTTTTAACATTGTCTCCACGCTGGTCATGGCGGTAAAAGATAAAAGTAGCGATATCGCCGTGCTGCGCACGCTCGGTGCGAAAGACGGGCTGATTCGCGCCATTTTCGTCTGGTACGGGCTGTTGGCCGGGCTACTGGGCAGCGTGATTGGCGTGGTGCTGGGTGTGCTGGCCTCATGGTGGCTCACCGATATTATCCGCGTTATCGAAAAGCTGACCGGGCACCATTTCCTTTCCGGGGATATTTACTTCATTGACTTCCTGCCTTCCGAATTGCACTGGCTGGATGTGGTTTATGTGCTTATCACTGCGCTGTTGCTGAGCTTGCTGGCAAGCTGGTATCCGGCACGCCGGGCCAGTAACATCGATCCGGCGCGGGTGTTGAGCGGGCAGTAAAAGGAGTCAGCATGTATTACGGGTTTGATATCGGCGGCAGTAAAATCGCGCTGGGCGTCTATGACGCACAGCGTAATTTGCTGCGTGAGTGGCGCGAGGCGACGCCGCGTGATGACTATACGCACTTTCTCTCGACGGTGGCGCAAATGGTACATGAGGCGGATGCGGCGTTTGCGACTCAGGGTAGCGTCGGTATTGGTATTCCCGGTCTGCCGTACACCGATGATGGCACGCTGTACGCGGCGAATTTGCCTGCCGCTAACGGCAAGCCGTTGGGACGCGACCTCAGCGAGCGGCTGGGGCGCGAGGTACGCATTGATAACGATGCCAACTGTTTCACGCTCTCAGAAGCCTGGGACGACGAATTTCGCGCTTATCCGGTGGTGCTGGGGTTGATTCTTGGCACTGGCGTGGGCGGCGGGCTGGTGGTAAACGGCAAAGCGATTACCGGGCGCGCCTGCCTGACGGGTGAGTTTGGCCACGTGCGACTGCCGGTGGATGCACTTGAGGTGCTTGGGCGCGATATCCCGCTGCTGCGCTGCGGCTGCGGCCAGCTTGGTTGCGTGGAAAATTACCTTTCCGGGCGCGGCTTTGCCTGGCTGTATCAGCACTTTTATCATGAGACACTGAGCGGCCCCGAGATTGTTACGCGCTGGCAGGCAGGAGAGCCGCGTGCCCGTGAGCATGCGCAGCGCTATCTTGACTTACTGGCGGTATGCCTTGCTAATCTGTTGACTATTGTTGACCCACATCTGGTGGTGATTGGCGGTGGGTTATCTCAATTTTCATGGCTGACACAGACGCTGGCGCAACGTTTAACGCGCCATCTGTTGCCGGTCGCTAAAGTGCCACGCATTGAGCAGGCGCGCCACGGTGACGCGGGCGGGATGCGCGGCGCGGCGTTTCTTCACCTTGCGCCATAGCAATCTGAGGATCTTATGCAATCGCGACGTTTACACCGGTTAACCCGTTTCAAGAAAAACAAACGCCAGCTGCGCCAGCGGTTGCGACAGCGAACCTTTTTCAGAGACCATGCAGGACCAGATAACATGGAACAACGCAGAGTTGTAGTGTTGACCGGGGCGGGCATTTCTGCCGAATCGGGCATACGGACCTTCCGCGCCGCCGACGGTCTGTGGGAAGAACACCGGGTGGAAGACGTGGCGACGCCGGAAGGCTTTAGCCGTGACCCGGAACTGGTGCAGCGCTTTTATAACGCCCGTCGCCGCCAGCTCCAGCAACCGGAAATCCAGCCCAACGCGGCGCACCTTGCGCTGGCAAAACTGGAAGCGGCGCTGGGCGATCGTTTCTTGCTGGTGACGCAGAACATCGACAACCTGCATGAGCGAGCGGGCAACAAGAATGTCATTCACATGCACGGCGAGTTGTTAAAGGTACGCTGTACTCAAAGCGGCCAGGTGCTGGCCTGGGAAGATGACGTGAGCCTGGATGAGCGTTGCCACTGTTGCCAGTTTCCCGCACCGTTGCGCCCGCATGTGGTGTGGTTTGGCGAGATGCCGCTGGGCATGGATGATATTTACCAGGCGCTGGCGCAGGCAGATGTGTTTATCGCAATCGGCACCTCCGGGCATGTCTATCCCGCCGCGGGCTTTGTTCATGAGGCGAAGCTACAGGGCGCCCACACCGTAGAGCTGAATCTGGAGCCAAGTCAGGTGGGCAGCGAGTTTGAAGAAAAACATTACGGACTGGCAAGCCAGGTCGTCCCGGAGTTTGTCGACAAGCTGCTAAAAGGGCTGTAACGCTCAGGCAGGACAATTAAAAAAGGCGGGCCAGATGGCCCGCCTTTGTCATTAACGCCCGGCCTTCAGGCGCTGGTAGTAGGTTTCATACAGCGTGCTGGCCTCGCCAACATCGTTTTGCCATTCGCCTTTATCAATGATGTCCTGGTCAGGGTACAGTGATTTGTCATTGGCAATTTTCGGGTCCAGCAGTTTACGTGCGGCCAGGTTTGGCGTGGGGTAACCGATGGTTTCCGCTACCTGTTTCGCCACTTCCGGGCGCAGCAGGAAGTTAATGAGCTTCAGCGCGCCATCCACGTTCTTCGCGTTAGCTGGAATCGCCAGGCTATCCATCCAGAAGATACCGCCTTCTTTCGGCCAGACCACGTCCAGCGGGACTCCCGCCTGGTGTGCAACCCACGCAGAGCCATTCCATACCATCCCGAGGTTCACTTCGCCTTCCATATACGGATTGGCCGGGTTGTCGGAGTTGAACGCGGCAACGTTTGGCATCAGTTTTTGCAGCTCTTTATAGGCCGCTTCAATCTCTTTCGGGTCGGTGGTATTACCAGAAAGCCCAAGCTTGCGCAGCGCTACCTGGAACACTTCGCGCGCGTCGTCGGTCAGCAGTAGGCTGTTTTTGTATTCTGGCTTCCACAGGTCAGCCCAGCTAGTGACGGTGGACGCCTCGATAGCCTCACCGTTTACGCCAATGGCGGTCGCGCCCCAGATATACGGAATGGAGTAGTCGTTATTCGGGTCAAACGGCTTGTTCAGCATGGCCGGGTCGAGATTGTCGAAATTGCTGAGCTTGCTTTTGTCTATCTTCTGGATCATGCCTTCTTTGCGCATTTTGTCGACAAAGTAGGTTGACGGAACCACCAGATCGTAAGCACTGTCTTTGTAGGTTTTGAGTTTGGCGTACATGGTTTCATTCGACTCATAGGTCGAATAAATCACTTTGATGCCAGTCTCTTTGGTGAACTGCTCAAGCAGGCCAGGCGGCACATACTCGGTCCAGTTGTAGAAGTAGAGCGTCTTGCCGTCGTTGGCGTGAGCAGCACTCATGCCGAGCGCCAGAGCACCCGCTGTCAGCAGGTGGCGTGACCATTTTTTCATTCTAACGTCCCCTGAGTGTGGCCTGACAGGGCAGGCCGGTTGTAATCACTGGTACAGGCGTTATGCCCGGCCTTTGGTTTTATCGCGCGCAATCACCTGGCTTATGATGACCAGCATGAGCGACAGCACCATCAGGATGGTGGCCAGCGCGTTCACCTCCGGCGAAACACCGACTTTCACCATGGAGTAAATCTTCAGCGGCAGAATCTCATAGCCCGGACCGGTCACAAACGACGACACCACTACATCGTCCATTGAGAGCGTGAAGCTCAGTAACCAACCCGCTGCCACGGCGGGCATTGCCAGCGGCAGAATGATTTTACGCAAAATGGTAAATTCGCTGGCGCCCAAATCTTTGGCCGCTTCCAGCATCCGCACGTCAAAGCCTTTCAGACGCGAGTACACGGACACCACCACAAACGGCAGACAGAAGGTAATGTGTGAGAACAGCAGTGACCAGAAACCAAGCTGGATGCCCAACAGCATGAACAGCACCAGCAGCGAAATCGCCATCACGATATCCGGCGACATCATCACCACAAACAGCATGCCGCTCACAAACGGCTTGCCGCGAAAACGGTAGCGATAAAGCGCCACTGCCGTCAGCGAGCCAATGAGCGTGGCAAAACTTGCCGACACAACCGCCATCGTTAGCGAGTGGCGCGCTGCCTGTAACAGGCTGTCGTTATTCATCAGCAGGCCATACCATTTAGTGGTATAGCCTTGCCAGTTGATCCCGAAGCGGGAACTGTTGAACGAATTTACGATAAGAATCACTATCGGAATATATAAAAAGGCGTAAATGGCGGACATAAAGCCGCCGCGAAGCCAGCGTCCCATCATTCCAGTTCCACCTTCTTATTAAGCAGGCGCGAGGCGCGCCAGTAAACCAGCAGCATTAGCCCCATCACGACGGTCAGCGTAATGCTGGTGGCCGCGCCAAACGGCCAGTCGCGGATATTGAGGAACTGACTCTTAATCACGTTGCCAATAAGCAGGTTTTTAGCGCCGCCCATCAGGTCAGACACATAGAACAGGCCCATGGCCGGCAGCATCACCAGCAGGCAACCGGCGATAATGCCCGGCATCGTCAGCGGAATAATAATGCGGATAAAGGTTTGCAGTTTGCTGGCACCGAGATCGCGCGCCGCCTCAAGCAATGGCTTATCGAGCTTTTCAATGCTGGAGTAAAGCGGCATCACCATAAAAGGCAGCAGAATGTAAACCAGCCCGATAATGACCGCACCGGGCGTGTACATAATGCGCATCGGCGTGTCGATAAGCCCGGTCCACAGCAGGAACTCATTCAGATAGCCGCGGGTGCTGAGGAAAATCTTCAGGCCATAGATGCGAATCAGCGAGTTGGTCCAGAAGGGAACAATCAGCAGGAATAGCATCAGCGGGCGAATTTTGGCCGGTAACTTTGCCAGAAACCACGCAAACGGCCAGCCGAGCAGCAGGCAGGCAACGGTTGCCAGAAGCGCCATATTCAGCGAGTGCAACAGCACTTCAAAATAGAGCGGATCCAGCAGACGTGCATAGTTGTCCAGCGTGAAAACCATGCTGACAAAATTCGCATCGTCGCGGGTCAGGAAACTGGTTACGATAATCATCAGGTTGGGCAGGAACACAAACAGCACCAGCCAGCCGACGATGGTGGCAATCACCACATTCTGGAATTTACGCGAGCTCTTCATCGGCCAGCACAACCTCCCAGCTTTCAACCCAGGTAACCGCCATTTTCTGGTTCAGGGAATGGTCAAAATCCGGGTCGTCTTCGTTGAAGAACTCGCTCACCATCACCATCTTGCCGTTTTCCAGCTCGACGGTGGACTCCAGCGTCATGCCTTTGTAGTTACGCTCGCGAACATAGCCGATGAAGCCGTCAACCTCGCGTGCATCGTTAATCTCCTCCACGCGCACATCCTCCGGGCGCAGCAACACCTTCAGGCGCTGACCGGGTATGACCGGGAAATTGACGTAGATATTGCACTCATGGCCTTCAACATTAGCGCGCACGCGCTGCTCGTCTTCGCGCTCAATGACCACGGCATCAAAAATATTGATTTCACCAATGAAGCTTGCCACGAACAGGTTGCGCGGCTCCTCATAGATTTCGCGCGGTGAGCCGTCTTGCTCGATTTTACCATCACGCATCACCACGATGCGGTCTGACATTGTCAGTGCTTCTTCCTGGTCATGGGTGACGAACACAAACGTGATGCCAAGCTTACGCTGAAGCGCCTTGAGCTCGTTTTGCATCTGCTTGCGTAGCTTGTAGTCGAGTGCAGAAAGGGATTCATCAAGCAGCAACAGGCGTGGTTTATTGACCACCGCGCGGGCGATGGCGACGCGCTGCTGCTGGCCGCCAGAGAGCTGATGCGGGCTGCGCTGGGCAAATGCCTCCAGCTGCACCATTCTCAGCGCTTCTTCCACGCGCGGGGTGATGTCTGCCGCCGGACATTTCTGCATCCGCAGGCCGAAAGCGACGTTTTCAAACACCGTCATATGGGGGAACAGGGCGTAGCTCTGAAAAACGGTATTCACGTGGCGGTGCTCTGCCGGAACCTGAGTGATATCCCGGTCTTCAAGGATAATGGTTCCGGCATCAACATTTTCCAGCCCGGCGATAAGACGCAAAACGGTGGTTTTACCGCAGCCGGAAGGCCCCAGCAGCGTCAGAAACTCGCCGTTGTTTATCGTCAGGGAAAGGTTGGAGATAACGCTTTTGCCGTCAAAACTTTTGCCGATTTCCGACAGTTGTACCAGCGGTGAAAGTGAACGTCTCGTTGTATTCAATTTCTTACTCGGTCCCGTATTGGCGCGCCGGCGGGCACCGACGCAGGGTGTGTAGTTAACCCTCTCAGGTTGACGCGATCAGATGGTAACCACAGGGGCAAATGTTGTGCTCCCGCAGGTTAAGGGCTGGCATTCTACGGCAAACGACCGGGATCGCCAATGCTAACAGGCCATTATGGGAATATCGATGCGTGTTCTGGCTATGATTAACACAGGATCGTGCCTGATAACCCTAATTGTACGTAGGGATCACGTTCTCAGGATGAATATTTTTTACGATGCAAGAGTAAAAGTGACCTGACGCAATATTTGTTGCAGAGTGGTTACTGATAATGTGTATCAGTTATATGAGGGCAGACGCATGGATAAATTACTGGAAAGGTTTTTGCACTATGTCTCCCTGGATACACAGTCCAGGCCTGGCGTGAAACAGGTGCCAAGCACCGAAGGCCAGTGGAAGCTGCTGCGACTGTTACAGACGCAGATGGAGGCGCTGGGGCTTGCTGATATCACACTCAGTGAGCGCGGTACATTGATGGGCACGCTGCCCTCAAACGTCAGTACGCCTGTACCGACGATTGGTTTCATTTCGCACGTCGATACATCACCGGACTTTACCGCGAAAAACGTCAATCCGCAGATTGTGGAGGACTATCGCGGCGGTGATATTGCGCTCGGCATTGGCGATGAGGTGCTCTCACCGGTGATGTTCCCGGTGCTGCATCAGTTATTGGGGCAGACGCTGATTACCACTGACGGTAAAACGCTGCTGGGTGCAGACGATAAAGCCGGCGTAGCGGAGATAATGACCGCGCTTGCCACGCTTAAAGCAAAGAATATACCGCACGGTGATATTCGCGTGGCGTTCACGCCGGATGAAGAAGTGGGTAAGGGCGCACAGCATTTTGATGTGGAGAGGTTTGGTGCGCAATGGGCTTACACCGTAGACGGCGGCGGCGTGGGTGAGCTGGAGTGTGAAAACTTTAATGCCGCCTCGGTAACCATCAAAATTGTGGGTAATAACGTGCACCCCGGCACGGCGAAAGGTGTGATGGTAAATGCGCTGTCGCTGGCAACCCGCATTCACGCCGAAGTCCCGGCGCAGGAAAGCCCGGAATGTACGGCAGGCTACGAAGGCTTTTACCATCTCACCAGCATCAAGGGCACAGTAGAGCGCGCCGAGATGCACTACATCATTCGCGACTTTGACCGCGAACAGTTTGAAGCACGCAAACGTACCATCATGGACATTGCCAAACGCGTGGGAAAAGGGCTGCATCCGGATTGCTACATTGAGCTTATCTTTGATGACAGCTACTACAACATGCGCGAAAAAGTCGCGGCGCATCCGCACATCGTTGAGCTGGCACAGCAGGCAATGCGTGATTGTGGAATTGAGCCGGACATGAAACCGATTCGTGGCGGCACCGATGGCGCACAATTGTCGTTTAAAGGTCTGCCGTGTCCGAACATTTTTACCGGTGGCTACAATTATCACGGTAAGCATGAGTTTGTGACGCTGGAAGGGATGGAGAAAGCGGTGCAGGTGATTATGCGCATCGCCGAACTGACAGCCATGCGTGCAAAGCTTATCAAAGATTAATTGCCGGTCAGTTAACCTGGTCTGGAGCGCAGGCTTTCTGGCTCCAGACGGTTTTAGGTCTGAATGAAAAAGTAGGTGGCGCAGGAATGTGTTGCCTCTTGTTTCTTACGCTTTGTGCATGCTGTGGGGCGGCGCTAAACCGTTAAATAATACGTTCTGGAAGGGGACGCGGCATATTCCACGTTAATCAGCATGCAGATGTCATTTTCCCGCTAATTCAATACAGAATAAAAAACCACAATACTCCGTCAACGAAAATTTATTTAACGATTCTCCGCGTTTGTTTGCTGCCATATTTTATGGGTAAACGTAGAGGAGAGATAAAATGAAACTAGCGTTAAAAACACTGCTCGCCATGATTATCTGGCTCAGTGTTGCACAATATGCATCTGCCTGCGTTTCAGCAGGATATAGCCACACATGTAATAAAGATTGCTCGTCATGGTCAGGCATCTGGTATGGCCTTTGTGTCTGGGGAGCCGTCAACCCTGCGTCCGAACATTAATAAGCTCACAGGAGAGCCACGGTATTTATCTCACTGGCATAGCCGGATTGTTATATTGGTGACGTTATTAAAAGACGCGGGGGTAATCCCTGGCGTGGACAATGGGCTAACTCGTTAAATAAACCAAAGGTCGGCTACAAACACCCATCGACCTTGTAAACAGGGCAGGTGGAATAACGTTATTCCACCTGCAAAGGGTCTGCGCTAAAACGGCTTAGTCGGTAAAATACCAGTAGCCGCTATTGACCAGCGCCGCCAGTGCTGCCAGGAAGGACGGGTCGTCCAGGGCATCACCAAAGTGATGTGCCTGTAGCTGCACGTTATCTGCCAGCGCATTCAGTGCCGGGCGGTGTGGGCTTTCCACTTTCTCGCCGTTGACAAAAATGTCGTCACCAATACGCAGCACGCGCAGACCGCCGAGGCGGGTCAGGGTGTCACCCTGAGAGAGCGCATCGTAGATTTCATCGGCCTGATAGGGTGGCTCAGCAGGGGCAACGTCCAGTTCGTGGCGTGACTGGGTAATAAACTCGCCAAACCACTCGCGGAACTGGGCCGGTTCGTTAATCAGTTCCAGCATCATCTCGCGCACTCGCTCCAGTTCCTGCGCCAGAATGTCTGCCGGGTTGTCGCGCGCCGGTACGTCCGGGTCAGCGTAGCGGCGGCTACCCAGTTCGCGGCTCAGCACAAAGTCAGCAAAGCCGCTGATCAACTCGCGACCGCTCGGCGCACGAAAGCCTACTGAGTAATTCATGGAGTTTTCCAGGGAATACCCTTCGTGCGGGAAACCGGGGGGGATGTAAAGGATGTCACCCGGCTCCAGCTCTTCGTCAATGATGGCCTGGAACGGGTCTACCTGTAACAGGTCTGGGTGCGGGCAGTGCTGCTTCATCGGCGTTTTCTCGCCCACGCGCCAGCGGCGACGGCCAATACCCTGAATAATAAACACATCGTACTGATCGAGATGCGGGCCAACGCCGCCGCCAGGTACGGAGAAGGAGATCATCAGGTCATCCACGCGCCAGTCCGGCAGCACGCGAAACGGGCGCATCAGCGCCGAAGCAGGCTCGTGCCAGTGGTTTACCGCCTGCACCAGCAGCGACCAGTTGCTTTCGCCCATGTGATCGTAGCTTTCAAACGGACCGTGGCTGACCTGCCACTTGCCGTCAAGATGGCTGACGAGGCGGCTGTCCACCTCGCTTTCCATCGCAAGGCCGGCCAGTTCGTCTGGTGAAATGGGATCAATAAAGTTGGCGAACCCGCGCTTTAACACCACCGGGCGCTTTTGCCAGTAGCGTTGAATAAAGTCGGGCCAGTTGAGTTCTAAGTGGTAATCCATGATGTTTTCCATCGCGCGAGAAATGCTATCTATTCTGGCACAGGCGTCGCCTTTCGTCGTGGGGAATCTCCGGCTCAGCTGTCGTCGTCGCTTGGGCGCTGGCGGCCAAATACGACCTCCATGCGCGCACCGCCAAGCTCGCTGTCGCCAGTGAGGATTTCGCCGTCATACTGACCCACGACATCACGCGCTACAGCAAGACCAACGCCCTGACCAGGACGTAAGGTGTCGGCCCGCTGGCCGCGGTCAAACACCAGCACGCGTTTACTCTGTGGAATACCGGGGCCGTCGTCTTCGACAATCAGGTGCAATGTGTCGTCGTCCTGGCGCACGCTGACTTCAACAAACTCCAGGCAATACTTACAGGCGTTATCAAGCACGTTGCCCAGGGCTTCCAGAAAATCGTTTTTCTCACCGATAAAGGTAATTTCTGGCGAGATATCCAGCGTGATGGAAACCCCCTTACGCTGATAGACCTTATTGAGCGCGGAGGTCAGGCTGTCAAGCAGCGGTGCGACCGGGTGCAGTTCACGGCTAAGCAGGGCGCTCCCGCCGCGCATACTGGCGCGATGCAGGTAATAGCCAATTTGCTGGGAGATGCGGCTTATCTGCTCCAGCATCACCGGTTCAGCCTGCTCAACATCCAGCTTGCTGGTGCGCAGTGAACGCAGCGTGCTTTGCAGCACCGCCAGCGGCGTTTTCAGGCTGTGGGTAAGGTCAGTGAGCGTTGTGCGGTATTTGTCATAGCGCTCGCGCTCGCTTTTTAACAAATGGTTGAGGTTATTGACAAGACTGGTCAGCTCGCGAGTGGTGTCCGGGTTGAGGCTTTCTCTGTCGTGTTGCTCCAGCTCCCGCACTTCACGCGTCAGTGCTTCAATAGGGCGCAGGCTCCACCAGGCTGCCACCCACAAAAGCGGGACTACCAGCAACAGGTTTGCCAGTAGCACATAGATAAACCAGCTCCAGACGACATAAGAACGTTTCAGTTCGATGGGCGTGGTATCGATCACGGCGATGGTCAGGGCGGGCATGGTGGCAGTGGCCGGGTAGCGGTTGATGGCGACAGAGTGTGTCATCTCATTTTCCTCTTCCTCATCCCGAAACACTTTCAACTGCTGCTGGAGCATGGCATTGCCGCGCAGTAGCGTGCTGCTGGTGTTGTAGGGCGCTTCAAGCTCGTGAAAGCCGTCGGCGTTCAGCCACTCGCGACGAATCTGTTTAACCATATCCGGCAGGTCACGCTGTTGCCAGAGCAGGCTGCCCTGGTCGTCATAAATAAGCGTGAGCGTGGGGCTTTGCATGTCGAGCTTTTCCGGGACGTTAACCACAATACGCCCGTCTCGCCATTCGGCCAGCGTGTAAAACAGGTTACTTTCGCCACGCAGCAGTCGAAACGAGGTTTTATCAAAACTGACGCTGTAACCCACCAGCGCCACCACGCCGTAGGCGAGCGACAGAACCAGCACAACGGCGGCGGTTGCCAGCAAAAAGCGAACCCGCAGCGACAGCGGGTGCAAATAGCGAACGAGTTTCATTTATTCCAGATCGAATCGATAGCCCTGGCCGCGCACGGTGGTAATCACATCGCTTGCGTATTCTGCCTGGATTTTCTTACGCAGGCGGCCCATCAGTACGTCAATAGTGTGGCTTTCCCGTAGCTCCGCGTCAGGGTAGAGCTGTAACATCAGAGAATCCTTGCTGACGACCTTCCCGGCATTACGGATAAGCGTCTCCATAATGGTGTATTCAAAGGCAGTGAGCTTAATCAGGTTGTCGCTGATAGACAGCTCGCGGCGCGACAAATCCACCTGAAACGGCGGCATGGAAATCACCTGTGAGGCCAGGCCGCTGTTACGGCGCATTAACGCCTGCATACGTGCTACCACTTCTTCAAGGTGGAAAGGCTTGGTCACGTAATCATCGGCACCGGCGCCGAGCACTTCGACTTTGTCCTGCCAGCCTTCGCGGGCGGTGAGCACCAGAATCGGCATCGTCACCTCCTGCGAGCGCCAGCGGCGAATCAGGGACATGCCGTCTTCATCAGGCAGCCCCAGATCCACAATGGCGATATCCGGCGTATGTTCGTGTAGAAAATAGTCGGCTTCTTTGGCGTCTTCCGCCGCATCAACCTGATGGCCCAGCTCGCGCAACTGCACTTTGAGGTGATGACGCAGCAGTGCATTATCTTCCACAACAAGAACCCGCATAATTACTCCTGAGTATTCAGTTAATTCCGAACATTTTAGCGCGATTTTTTGCATCAGGGTGAAATATTCCAGGAATACGGAAGATTCCCCTGACTCAACGGTTTACCGAGCGTGCAATGCGCGAATAAGTATGACGTACGCCGCGGATAACCACACTGTAGGCAAAGATATTTTCTGGCAGGGCCAGACCCAGATAGCCGGTATCGCCAATGTGGTGCAAATCGGCCCCGGCCATCTTGCTCATCAGTGCAATCTGGCGAATAGTCTCTCTGTCTGCACCTTCCTGCGAGGTGCCAATGGCTGTCATAGCCAGCGCGCCACGCTGTTGGGTGACTTCAATGAGCCGGGCGACTTTTTGCTGTGTCATGCCAGGAATCGTACCTGGGGCGGGGATAAGTACGATATCGGCACCGTTATCAATGAAGCGGACGATATCATCTTCGCTAATCAACTGGCTGCCGCTTTCGCGCACAATGCCCGCGCCGTGCATTTTGCCGGTTGCGAGTACCATCTTGTCACCGACTTCGTCGCGTATTTCTGCCAGCGCCGCAGCAAGTGCTGCGTTGCTGACGCCGTTGTTCGGGTTGCCGGTTAACACCACCATATGAGCGCCCATTTCATAAAGGCGGCGGGCGTTGCTGGCGGTCGCCGCGCGACCTGCGGTCATGCTCCAAAACTCCTGATGATCGCTTTTGAATGCCGGGTCGACCGCTTCAAGATTCACGCCAATAACGCGCCCGGTCAGGCGCTGTAGCTCGCGCAGCGTTTCTTCAGGTTTAATGCCTTCCGGCATCCCGGCAATGTGGGGATTATCAACATCGAACAGATTCAGCAGCAAAATATCCGCACCCTGACTTGCCGCCAGTTCAGCATTGGTGATGTTGCCGAGTAGAGGCTGCGTTGCGCCGATAGACTCACTGACGAGAATGCGGCCTTCACTGGCGCGTATTGCGTAGATGAGGTCGGCCTTGCTGATGTTACGCAATTCAGATGCGCTGCAGTCGAGATAGCGTTTCATGACGGTCTCCTGGTTTCGATGTAATAACTGTAGTGCAGACAACAGGGGCAATTTATCCCGCGACCGCGTCAGGCGGGAGGGGACGAGAGAGTTGCATTATCCCTGGCTGCAAAGGTGTCCATTTTGGCATTAAACCGATGCTTCTTTATTTGAGCTAACAGCATAAGAGTCGTATTTAATGAGTTTTTTTGTATATCGCCTTGAGAAGAGGGCTAATGAAGAGCCTTGCAGCGCCACGGTATTGCTGTAAAGCAGCATGACTGATTATGCCTTATGGTCCTGCATTAATCTTGTGGAGGCGTTATTAGCTAAGATTGTTAATATTTTATTTAACAATCAGTTGGTTATGGTTGGCTGATGGCCGCGGCCTCTGTCGTCCTTTTAACTTCAGTTAAATAAAAGTCACTTCGTAGGGCATTAATTCTCTCTATAGATGTAGATTCAATAAGTATTTTTGTTAAAATTCTGTGCCAGAGAATGGTGCTTCGGGCTACAGAAAAGCTATTTTTTTATTATTAATAGGTGTGAGTTAAAGAACGGAATTAAAATTGGTTGCAATGACTTTGCCAGGATATATGGCATATTTGCATGCTGTAGCGTTATTTTCAATGGTTTTTTGACTGTCCATCCTTACAGAGAGTGGTATTTAAACGCTTCAGTGCTTTTTATTGTATACGGCACTTAATGATAGCAGCGTTCAACGCTGATTTTACGGCAATTGTGTGGTGAATGTATTCAATGAAGTAATAAATGATGGAGGGCGTTATTTTCTAAAAATATGAAGCAGATAAAACAGAAATAGCATGCCAGAATGCATAAAAATGATAAATATCATGCGCTTTGATAATAAATAGTCTGGGGGGAGAGGTCTCAACGCGGCTGGAACAGGTTTTTCAATTAGCGTGCCGGTTGCTCGTGTTTGTGACAGCGTTTCATGCCGGCTAGCCGGCTCCGGGGCAGCGGTTTTTTTTTAACGTTATCCTGAAAAACAGAGTAAGAAATGGGTGTGAAATTTCAACGATATAAAATGACTGTGGGCACTTGCTTATTTATTTGCTGGCTTCATATTCAGCAGGTGAATAATGCTGGTGGTTATTTTAGCTATTTCTTGTGAAAAAATTACAGGCTATATTGAGGGCTGATAGCACTGTTTTTCGTGAGTCTATTATTCTAATTTTAACAATGTGCTTTTAGCCATCAGATAATGGTGCTGGCGAAAATCAGTGCAGAGGTTAATCAGCGCTCCTTCAGTCGCTGATTTTCAGCCTCCAACTGCCGCAGATTTGGTAATTGTGCCACTCCCGAATCGGTGAAAGTCTTCTTCGGTGATAAAAGTGGCTTCAGACATGTCTGTCTTTCTACAGACTTTCCCAATACAGGGCTAATTTCGACCTGTTACAGCGCAAACGTTGTCTGTTCTTCATCCTGGCGGGTTTTTCTATGGCAGCTATGCCTGCGGTAAAGCGCAAGAAAGACCGTATATTCCTGTAGTCTGGCCCTGTTTACAGGACATCGATTTTCTTCACTGGGTCGATTTAAAAATCATGAAGTCTAAAATCTCTTATTAATCCAATTTCAAGGAAATTATTTAATACATTAGCCATCTTAAATGGATGTGTCGAAAAAAAATCAATGATTTCAGCTTAACGATTCAGTCGAAATAAATCCCTTATTAATCATGCTGATATTGTTTTTGCATTATTGGGCGATAAATCTCATACGGTAATTTAGGTAAAAAAAATTTATTGACTGCTTCTTTTTTATTCATTACAAGTTTAGAAAACATGCCTTAAAAGTAAACATAAACTAACAGTTTTCATGGGTTACTATTGCAAGGATGTGCTAATGATTAATGCCAGTCATGCCTGTATTCCATTATCCCCATATCAGCACGATATTTGGGTTGCTTCGATGCAGTTTCCAGATAATAACCAGTACACCATTTTCAGTTACATACAGTTCAGTAATAATATTGATGAAAACGTTCTGGAAACCGCTTTAATTTCTGCTACTAAGCGAACTGATGCATTCAGGTTACGAATTGATGATGAAGGTGGCATCCCATGCCAGTGGATTGCAGAAGATGATGAGTATTCAGTTATTCGCATCGATTTGACCCGCCAGCCTGATTCTGAGGCAGCGCTGGAAACGTGGTTACAAAACGCCTTTAGTCATAGTTACAGGCTAAATGGTGAAAAGCTTGTCGATTTTAATTTGTTACGCACGTCGCAATATTTATATTTGCACGTCCGCACGCATCACATTGTCAGTGATGCATGGGGACTCCAGTTTTTTTTGAATCTGGTTCGAACCACATATCTTCAGTTGAAAGGTATTTCTTGTACACAAGAATTAGATGTATCACCCTTCTTCGCGGCCGTTGAAAACGATAACTATCTAAGTTCAGAACAGTACCAGCTAGACATGGGGTATTTTTCTGAGACATTAGCGGGGGCGACTCCCGCATTATTCAATCGCAAAGTGCCAAAAGGCTACCGACGAACGCAGCGTCACTCCTTTCAACTTGAGCGGTCGGTGCTGACAACGCTGCGAGAGAGAGGAGAGTCACCCTTCCTCTTTTTGTCTGCAGCAGTAGCCCTGTATTTAGCTCAGATCCATCAGGCCGATGAAGTTGTCATTGGTGTACCCGTACTCAACAGGGCAGATCGTAGCGCAAAGCAAATTGTGGGGCACTTTGCTAATACCCTGCCTTTACGAATTGAGACGTTATCTGCTCTGAGCGTGGGTGACTTTATGTCAAGGCTACGCAATGGTATTCGGGCATTATTGCGCCATCAACGGTTACCGCTGGGCGAGCTTGCCACACAGTCAACGCAATGGTTTGATATTACGCTTTCATATATGCGTTGGCCTACGCCCGCGGCAATTCCGGGTGTTCAGGATAAAACGGTAGCGCAAACGCACGCACACGATCAGGACGCTTTAGCGATATGGGTGTCTGAATTCAGTAGCCGTCATGATGCCCAAATAGATTTTGAGTATGCTTGTGATGTGTTTGATAAAGATTTTCCCATTGAGGCCGTAGCACAACATATAAAAAACATTTTAATGGCCTTGCTTAATATTCATGAAAGTGACAAGAAAATTTCTGATATTAATCCGTTATCACAAGCTGAGTTCAAGGATTTAATCTATCAGCGCAATCAAACGACAATCCCTTATCCAGACCAGACGACTTTACCCGAGTTGTTTGCAGAGCAGGTTATTCGCACGCCAAACCATATTGCACTTATCGAGCCTGACGGCACATCTGTAACTTATAAAGACCTGGAAAGAAAGGCGACAAACGTCGCTGCCGCGCTACGTTATGCAGGTATATCGCCAGACGATCGTGTAGCTGTTTTAATCGAGCGGGGAAAACACCTTTTACCTGCAATCCTTGGGGTGCAGCTTGCCGGAGGCGCGTATGTTCCAGTCGATCCCAAATATCCAACCGAGCGCATAAAATTATTACTGGAAGATTCTGGTGCTCATATTGTTCTGAGCGAACATGTTGACGGCGAATTAATGAATAGCTCGGCATACACAATATTACAGATGGAGAATATACCCGAATCGGTAAACGAGCGATTACCTCCCGTTGCTGGCCCGACCAATCTTTCCTATCTGATTTATACCTCTGGCTCTACCGGCATGCCAAAGGGGGTGATGATTGAGCATCGCTCCGTTGTTAACAGGCTACATTGGATGCAGCGCCGTTTTCCGATTGATGAGCGCGACGTACTGCTTCAGAAAACCCCCACGTCGTTTGACGTTTCTGTCTGGGAGTTGTTCTGGTGGAGTTTTACCGGTGCCAGACTTTCTCTACTGCCGCCGGGCGCAGAGAAAGATCCACTTGAGGTTCTTCACGCGATTAAAAAAGCTGGCGTCACGGTTATCCATTTTGTTCCCTCCATGTTATCTCCGTTTTTAGACCTGCTCGAAAACGATCCGTCGTTAAGAGCGTCCGCCGCCTCCCTGCGTGTGGTGTTCTGTAGTGGAGAGGCACTGGCACCAGCACAGGTTATTCGGTTTAAACGTATTTTTGGCAGCAACGTACAAATCGTTAACCTGTATGGCCCCACTGAGGCCAGCATCGACGTGTCCGATTTTGAATGTTCAGGTGAACAGTATTCCCGGATCCCTATCGGTAAACCTATCGATAATATTAAGCTTTATGTTCTGGATAGCGCCCTGAGGCCGCAGCCCTCTGGGGCAGCGGGCGAATTATTTATTGGTGGCGTCGGCCTGGCACGAGGCTACCTGAACCGACCTGACTTAACGCAAGAGCGATTTATTCCCGATCCTTTTATCCCCGGCGAGCGCCTTTACCGCACCGGCGATCTGGCTCGTTGGCTGGCGGATGGAACACTGGAATATTTAGGACGAATTGATGATCAAGTGAAAATTCGTGGTAACCGCGTGGAGCCAAACGAAGTTCGTGATGCCTTGCTCATGACACAGGCAAGTATTAAAGATGCCGCAGTGGTCGTTGGCGCTTCAGCGTTTCGCGGGAATTATCTCATCGGCTATTACATCAGTGATGAACCTATTGATGTTGGCACATTAAGAACCGGTTTAGCTGAGCATATTCCTGAGTATATGATCCCCGCCTTCTTCGTCAGGGTTAATGCGTTTGCGTTGACCGCAAATGGCAAACTTGACCGTAAAGCCTTGCCGTTGCCTGAGATAAATCAGGCGGGTGTATCTCCTCGCACCAAAAATGAAGAAATTCTGGCGGCAGTCTGGGCAGATGTTTTAGGCATCCAGGCACCAGGCATTCATGATGATTTTTTCACATCAGGCGGGGATTCTATTCTCATGTTGCGCGTTCGTGCGGGCGTGCAGAAAAAAGGCTTGAGTTTCGAACTGGCCGACCTTTTGCGAAATCCAACAATATCAGGACTCGCTGAACACGTTATTGTGGCGGCGGCGGAACAACGTATTGAACCGTTCAGCATGGTTGCGCAGGTCGATAAGCCCGGATTATCGCATTTTGAAGACGCTTTCCCGGTTAGCAGATTGAGCTTAGGCTTATTATTTCACACCAGTCAGCACTCTCATTCTTCAGTTTATCGAGATGTCTTCCGTTATCGCTTTGGTTTGGCCTGGGATGAAGCAGCCTTTCGCCGAGCCATCGCATCTGTTGTGGCGCGTTTCCCCGCACTGCGATCGTCATTTGATTTGGTCAGTTGTTCAGAGCCTTTGCAGCGAATTCATCATACTGTTGATAACGTGCTGCAAATCGTCGACCTGAGAGGGCAAAACGATCCTGACAAGGTGATTGAGAGCCATATTCAGCAGCGGCGTTTCCACAACTATAAAATGGACACGCCACCGCTGTATTTGTTTGCCGCTTTTATTGGCGAATCTGAACTTAATCTGGTGTTTAGCTTCCATCATGCAATTCTGGACGGGTGGAGCGTTGGCTATGTCATTACAGCATTGATAGCGTCTTATCATGGAGAGAATAAGGATTATGACGCACCGTCGCTGGCCCATTATGTTCAGGAAGAGCGTAATTCGCTGGCTTCTCCAGCGGCGGCCCGCTATTGGCGCGAGCGTCTAAAAGGCACAACGGCAACTCGCATCGATGGGTTCAGTACTCATGAACCTTCGAATGATGGCGTTATAATGAGCCCTTTAGTCGCACTTCCGGCAAATATGCTCACCAGGATTAAAAACCTGGCAGCAGAACATGCAATGCCGTTGAAATCGCTTTTATTAGCTGCGCACTGTTTGACGTTACATCTTTTTTCCCAGGCAAATACCGTCGTGACCGGAGTGGTGACGCACGGGCGTCCTGATCTCAATAATGCCGATCGCATGGTGGGTTTATTTCTTAATACTCTCCCGGTGCGCTCTGAGATAAATGAAAGAACATGGATAGAAGTCGCCACTGAATTATTTCGCCAGGAGCTGGAGGGGCACCTTTATCGACGTTATCCCCTGAGTGCTATACAGGAAGCATACGGTGATACGCTGCATACTGCATTTAACTTTGTAAACCTGCATGTCCTGGAGCCTCTTAAGGATCTTAAGGAAATGCAGGTCTGGGAAGAGACAAACTTCTCTCTGTTTATCAATGTGATATCAACGCCGATTGACGAAGGGATGTACATTCGTGTTGATAGCGATGGAAAAGCGATTACTCAGGAGCAAACCCGGCATATTGGCAATACCTTTATTGCTATTTTGCAGCGGATGGCCAGCCAACCTGATGAGGCCGTTAATTTTGCTTTTCTTGCGCCACGCAGTGAAATTACGCCGCGACAGCAATCCCTTGTCGATGTCGTCACACTGTTTGAGTTACAAAGCAAGGCTAACCCTAAAAACCCTGCGGTGTCATGTGATGAGGTCGTCTGGGATTATGCTTATCTTGATAAAGTTGCGCAGTATATCGCTACGCATTTAGCTAACACGGGCGCAGCTAAGGGCGATGTCATTGGGGTGGCGTTAAATCGTTCTCCGGAAATGATCGCCACCGTTTGGGGGATATTGCGTGCGGGATTGGTCTGTGTTCCGCTTGATGTCAGTTACCCTGCAAATCGGCTAAAACTCATTTTAGAGGTTGCTAAACCTTATCGGGTTATTGTGCATGCCGAGCATGCACATATTGCTCCGGCAAAGATGATTATTTCTGTCCATGACATGATGGCCCCCGTTGAGCCGATCATTTTTCCTGCGCCGGATTTGGATGACCTGGCTCTGCTGCTGTTTACATCAGGCTCGACAGGCCGCCCTAAAGGTGTCGAACTCCCTCACAGAATGTGGGCTAACTACACCCACTGGCAAGTAAATGTTCCAAGCGGTGCCAGGGGCGGTAGTACGCTACAGTTTGCTCCGCTCAGTTTTGATATGGCTTTCCAGGAAATATTTTCGACGCTGTGCGCAGGCGGTGAGCTTCGGATTGTGTCTAATAAGGAAAGATTAGATCCTGCGGCACTACTGCACCTGCTAAATCTCCGTAACGTACAACGTGTGCTGCTTCCTTTTGTGGCACTACAACAGTTAGCGGAAGCCTCTAACGCGTTGGGCATTCGTCCCCAGGGGCTGCGAGTGGTTATATCCTCGGGTGAACAACTGCGTATTACAGAAGAAATACGCGCTTTCTGTTCAGCCATGCCACATCTGCTATTAGAGAATCAGTATGGCCCGACAGAAACACATCAGGTCACTTATTATTCTCTTACCGGCAATGCCGGGCAGTTTCCCGCACTCCCACCTATTGGTCGTCCTATCGGCGGGGTCGATATCTATGTGCTGGATTCACAGATGCAACCCGTTCCCGCAGGCATTATTGGCGAAATCTATGCGGGGGGAGAATGTCTGGCCCGTGGTTATCGACAAGCGCAGGCATTAACGGATGAACGTTTTCTGCCGCACCCGTGGCACACCGGCGCAAAGCTATATCGCACAGGCGATCTTGGCCGCTTATTGAGCGACGGTAATATAGTGTGGCTGGGTAGGGCCGACTCCCAGGTTAAAGTTCGGGGGTTCCGCATTGAACCGGCAGAGGTTGAGCTCGCTATTATGCGCCAGGCAGAGAAATTGCCTGGACTCCAGGGTGCCGCCGTCATCGCCAGAAAACACAATGATACCGACGCATTTCTCGCCGCATTTTTGGTAGGGGATCAAACCTCAGTAGATATCAGTGAGCTTAAAAACACGCTACGTAACGAACTACCTGAGTTTATGGTTCCTTCTTACTTTGTCTGGGTTGATGAATTTACCCGCACCCCAAGTGGAAAACGGGATGATGCCGCACTCAGCGTTATTCCTCTGACACAGGAAGCCGCAATAGATTTTGTGGCTCCCCGGGATGAATATGAACGTGTTTTGGTCGACTTGTTTACCGAGCTATTAAAGATCCAGGCCATCAGTATTAATGCTAGCTTTTTCGATTTGGGTGGAACGTCGCTCACGGCTATGCGGCTAATGCTGATGCTTGAAAAACGCTACGGTGTTGAGATCCCCATCGCTCGTCTCATCGAAAACCCTACAGTGGAAGGGCTTGCCCAAAGATTACGCGCGCGCTCTGCAATTCTTGAGTTCGATCCTTTAGTTCCTGTTAAACCCACAGGCTCTCGTCCTCCTCTTTTCCTGGTGCATCCGCTCGGGGGGCATGTTCTCTGCTACATGGAATTGGCCAAAAATTTACCGGCTGAGCAGCCTGTTTATGCCCTACAGGCAGCCGGCAGCGGACAAGGCAGCACGCCTTTATCCAGCATAGAAGCAATGGCGAGCGAATATATTACGGCTATCCGACGCGTGCAGCCTGAGGGTCCTTACTATATAGGTGGCTGGTCGCTTGGCGGTTTTGTTGCTTATGAAATGGCGCGTCAGCTTACTGCAATTGATGCCAACAATGTTGCCCAGCTAATTGTACTGGATTCGATTGCTATTGAACGCGACCGTTTCTCTATGGCTTCAGATGATGCATTGCTGCAGTTCTTTTACTGGGAGCTTGTATGGTTTGAGCGCAGTGTCGAAGACGTGGAGCCGCTGCCAGAGAATCTGACACTCGATGAAAGTCTGGATCACATTGTTGAAAAGGCTATTAGCACCGGAATTCTGGCGAGTGGTACACCCCGCGCGTCGGTTCGCCGATTGTTTGATCTCTTCAGGGCGAACTGGCAAGCCTTAATTTCCTATCGCCCGGAAGTAACCACTATCGATTTTACCTTACTTCGTGCTACCGGCGATTTACCTGCCTCACTCAAGCCAATGCATGATGCCGTCGGAACGCTTTACGGTGACAGCCACAATGGCTGGCAACACTGGACAACAGGCACTCTTCGCGTAGTGGATGTAGCTGGGGATCATCTTTTATTGATGAAAGAGCCCTATGTTGGCGCAGTCGCCGCTGCGATAGAGACGCTACTTTCTCAGGATAAACAAAACTAACTGGACATCTCTATGACGCTACATAAAAAGAAAATTGTCATCGCAGGCGCTGGTATTGGTGGTTTAGCGGCAGCGGCTTGTCTGCAAAAAGCAGGGTTCAACGTTGAGCTATTTGAGCGTGCTGGCGAATTACGTACAGCGGGCTCGGGTTTGTCATTGATGGCGAATGCGCTCACTGCGCTGGCAGATATGGGCATCAGGCCAGACTTTAAGGATGCTCAGGAATTTGAATTATTAAGATTTCTCACCCAACGCGGACGGCCAATTCGCAATATTGAATTTGGCGCACTGACCCGCCGGATTGGTCAGCCAAATCTGGCCATTCATCGTGCCACCTTGCAACGCGCGTTATTAGAACAGACCGCCGGATGCAAAATTGAATTGGGTGTGAAAGCGACAGGGTATGTGCATGACCGCAATGGCGTTGTCGTCACGTTAAGCGATGGACGAGAAGTCTTCGCTGACGTACTGATAGGCGCGGATGGATTTAACTCGAATATACGCGCATGCATGGTCGGGCAAGAGCGGCCAAATGACTGGCGCTATATCATCTGGCGCGCAACATTGCCATTCAGCCATTCCAGAGTCACCCCCGGTTACGTTGCACATTACTGGGGGAGAGGGCAGCGGTTTGGGCTTGCTGATATTGGCGGCGGCAACGTTTACTGGTGGGGGACACGCAATATGTCCCCGGAGCTTGCGAATAACTGGCGCGGCGGTAAGGCTGAGATCCAGAAACTTTATGCAGACTGGGCCGATGAGGTTCAGGAGGTTATCGCCGCAACGCCTGAAGAAGGGATCTCTGCTATTGCCGCTCAGGACAAGTCATTCCTTGAAAATTGGGGAGATGGTCCCGTCACCTTACTGGGAGATGCCGCCCACCCAATGCTCACGAGTTTTGGGCAGGGGGCAGGCCTGGCCGTTGAGGATGCCGCGGTGCTGGCTCATTGCTTAACGACTATCGAGGACACAAAAACGGCGCTGCGCACTTATGAGAACAGACGTCGCGATCGTGCCCGCGCCATGGTTGAAGGCTCAAGAGCGCTCAGTCGCATAGAACAGTTAGAAAACCCGCTCAGTACCTTTGCCCGCAGCCTCTATTTCCGGTTTGTTCCAGCACGCTCGTTATCCAGGAAAAACGAAATGTCATTAGTCTTTCCGGGGGTCGAGTAATGTTAGCTGAAATATGCCGCCCACTCTCTTCTGTAGAACGTTGGTATTGGCTCAGTGACCAGTTTTCGGCGCTCAACGTTATCTCTCGCGTGCGGGTACGCGGCAATATTGAAATGACCGCCTTACGCCGTGGGCTGGAGAAATTACAGGCACGCCATCCCTTGTTAAGAGCGCGTATCGACCATGACAACGGCCTTAATCCACGCTGGGTGCCGTGCAATAACCCGATTCCGTTACGAGAAACACGCCTTGTCGAAGATCAGCAATGGGTCGATGAAGTGAATGAATATGAGCTCAAAGAACGGATTGATTCTGCCACCGGACCACTTATCCGTACCGTAGTCGTCGCAAGCAAGGCGGGGATTTATGATTTGCTGGTGGTGGTGGCGCATATTATTGCCGACGGCACGACAGTAATGACGCTGGCTGAACAATGGATAACGCTGGCCAATTCTCCAGCGTCTGACGGGTATACCGCGCGGGTGTTGCCGCCCGCAGAAGCGCTACGTCCGACAGCGTTTATGGGGCCGGAGGGGGCGGCACGGCTCGCTGAGCAATCGACCGAGGACGCAGCACTGATAAGCCGATACCAACCGGGTCGGATTGAGCCTGGTTGCATCGTAGCACTTGAGCAACGCCGCTCACGGTTGTTGCGACGGGAACTCGACGATATTCAGCTTCAGGCGCTTATTAAGACCGCGCGAAATCAGGGAACCACCGTTCATGGTGCATTGACGGCGGCCCTAGTATTAGCGGCAGCGCTTGATAACCACAAGCATCCTTCTCATTTTACCGTTGGCTCGCCGGTAGATTTCCGCGCTGAATTAAACCCACTGGTGCAGCCAGATGAAGTCGGAACGTATGTCGCAACCGTTTTGTGCGTGGTGGACGTGACAGCGCCTTTCTGGGAGGTCGCCCGGAGCATTACGGCTGATTTGACTCACCGTAAAGCCCTGGGACATCACTTCAACCTGGTCACCCTTGTTGCGGATGCTGCCCCACAGTCTCTGAAGGAGGCCCGTCCTTTCATGGAGTATATGGAAGCAGAAGGGCCAATCAATTTGTGTTCGTCCAATATCGGGCGTTACGACTTTCCAGACAGGATCGGTAACTGGGAAATATCGGGTGCGCAATTCCTGACAGGCATATCGATAAACGGGTATTTCGTTGCAACCATTAATACCAGCCATAACAAGCTGTTCTGGAATTTTACTTACATTGATGACGTCGTGTCTTCCAGCCGTGCTGAAAGCCTGGCCGATAATTGTGTCCGTTTATTGCTCTGTGCACTCAACGAACAGCATTACATCACCCTTAAGGAGTAATGACATCGTGTTCACCCGCAAAACAATAAAACCGCAGGGCAAGTTCATATTCATCACCGGCGCCTCCAGCGGACTGGGGCGGGAAACCGCCTTGTTTCTGGCGCAACAGGGCTTTCAGGTGTTCGGGGGCGTTCGGCGAGCACAGGACGGTGAAACGCTGGCGGCCGATTGTAAATCAGGGCGCATCAAGCCAGTTATTATCGATGTCACAGATGAACAATCTGTGAAAGCGGCCGCCAGTCAGATTTCGGATACCGTCGAAGGCCAGGGGTTATGGGGATTAATTAACAATGCCGGGATTTGCATATCTGCGCCACTGGAGTGTGTATCCAGTCAACTGTTACGTCATCAATTAGAGGTTAATTTAATTGGTCAGCTGGCCGTTACCCGGGCGATGCTTCCTCTGCTGCGCACAAGTCAGTCTGCACGATTAGTTAATGTCACATCCGGGCTGGGAACGGTGGCTATACCCTATTTAGGGGCTTATTCGGCGGCACAGTTTGCTAAAGAAGGTCTGAGCGATGCGCTTCGCCGTGAGCTTGCGCCTATGGGGATCACCGTTTCGGTTGTAAGCCCTGGCGCGATATGGACGCCTATCTGGGGCAAAATTGCCCTTGAAGGTGAGCAGGCATTGTCCCAGGCGCCAACAGAAGTTTCTGCACTTTACCGCGATACCTACCTTAATTTCCTGCGATTCAATGAACAAGGAGCACGAGATAGCCGCACGATGCCGGCGGATGTTGCAGCTGCGGTCTTCTCGGCATTGACAAGCGAAAAGCCAAAAACGCGATACCGGGTCGGCGCAGATATCCGACGTGGCGCGTTACTGGCACGTTGGTTGCCTGACGCCATTCTCGACAAAATGTTCAGGCCTATTGTCACCCCTGTACCCTCAAGCAAGGAGCAGCAGCATGTCTGATCGTAAACTCAGGTTGGGAGAAGAGCTTATTTCGCCGTTACATTCACTTTATGACGGTTTGCAAGTTGATGGTTCGCCTCGTCCTGCTCATCTGGCTCCCACGCATCCGGTTTGGGTAGTCACTCGCTACCGTGATGCCAAAACGGTGTTGTCACACCCGGGCGTACGGCGAAACGCCCAGGAAGCGGCGAAACTTTACACTCGCAGGACAGGGATGAATTGCCCGCAAACAGGCGCATCACTCAGCCAACACATGCTGAATGCTGATGCCCCCGAGCACACGACAATGCGTGACCTGGTCAGTCACGCCTTCACTGCAAATCAGATAAAAAAGTTGGAGCCTTACATTGAACAGGTCACAGAAGAATTATTAGACACCGTGGCCACACAGGAAAAGGCCGACCTGATGGCTGACTTTGCCGTTCCGCTGACTATCGCCGTCATATTTGAGCTGTTGGGGATACCGGAAGCCGAACGCAACCACGCCCGCCTGTCGTGGGAGAGGCAGTCGCAGTTATTACCTGTCAGTGAGGCAAATGCACTGGCAAATGAACAGGCTGATTACATCAAAAAACTGCTGGAGGCTAAACGCGCTCATCCTGCGGATGATGTCTTCACCGGCCTCGTTCAGGCCGCAGATGAAATGAAGCAATTGACTGAATCGCAACTCGTTTCTATGGCGCATCTGATGATGATGAGCGGCTTCGAGACTACGATGAACATGATTGGCAACGCCATCGTCACGCTTCTGTGCAACCCCGAGCAGCTTTCCCTGTTGCGAAACCAGCCAGAACTGCTGCCTGGCGCACTCGAAGAGATAGTGCGTTACGACAGCCCGGTTCGGGCATCCATGTTGCGCTTCACCGTTGAGGACGTGGATTTAGGCGATGTCACTATCCCGGCTGGGGAGTATGTGTTGGTTTCTAACCTCACCGCGAATCATGACGCTGACCGGTTTGATAACCCGGATAGTCTGGATCTGACCCGTAATGCCAGCGGCCATCTCGGTTATGGCTATGGCGAGCATCAGTGTATTGGTGCATCACTGGCGCGCCTTGAAAGCCGCATTGCAATAGGCAGGTTGCTGCGTCGTTTCCCCAATCTGGCCCTGGCCGTACCTCACAACGAATTGCAGTGGCTGCCCATTACCTTCCTTCGGGCATTAATGAGTGTGCCGGTATTGCCAGGTCAGCCTGAGCTGGCTCAGGCACCTCACTGATAAAGGAGTGAAATATGAATGCGAAAGAACTTCTCGTGCGCAGCTTGCAATTACTCGAAGTAGGGGATGCCAGGGGGTGGTGCGACCTGTTTCATCCTGATGGTGTGCTGGAGTTTCCTTATGCCCCACCGGGCTGGAAAACACGCTTCGAAGGTCGGGATGCTATCTGGGAGCACATGCAAATATTTCCTGAACATCTCACCGTCAAATTTAGCCAGGTCAGTTTCTACGAAACAGCCAATCCTGATATGGCTATCGGTGAGTTTCATGGCGATGGCCGAGCTATCGTAACCGGAGGGGTGCTTTCTCAGGACTATATCTCCGTGATCTGGGCCAAAGATAACCAGATTATGCGCTACCGTGATTTCTGGAATCCACTGCGTCATCTTGAAGCCCTGGGGGGTATTGAAGCCGCGGCCAAAATTGTACAGAGGGGATAAATAATGACACGTGCTACGGTACTTTCAGGCCTGGGCACCAGCTTGCCAGATAGTGTTATTACTAACGCGCAGTTGGCTGAGGCACTGGATACCACGGACGACTGGATACTGAGCCGGACAGGTATTCAGACCCGGCATGTTGTTGATGCCAGTGTGACTACTGGCAAACTTGGTCTTAAAGCAGCGGCTCGCGCCTTATCGTCGGCAGGCATTAAACAGATTGATGCCGTTATTCTTGCCACCGCTACGCCAGACTTTGCCTGCCCGGCAACCGCGCCGCAGATAGCCTCCAGGCTTGGTCTTACCGGGGCCGTTGCTTTTGACCTATCCGCGGTCTGTTCCGGCTTTATTTATGGGCTATCGGTTGCCAGTGGCCTGATTACGTCGGGCATTGTGAATAATGTTTTGCTCATTGGTGCAGATACGTTCAGCCAGACGCTGGACCCTCAGGACCGCACAACCCGCGCGATTTTTGGTGATGGTGCTGGCGCGGTTGTTTTGCGCGCGGGTGAGATTAGCGAACCGGGTGCATTACTGGCATTCGATCTTGGCAGTGATGGTTCTCAGGCGGATCTGCTCTTTACCCCAAATATGCCGCGTATAGCAAAAGAAAATATGCCTGAGTCTTATTATTTTCATATGAATGGAAAGGCTGTTTTTAGCCAGGCCGTTACCCACATGACCAATTCCGTAAAACGCGTCATCGGAAAAATTGGCTGGAACTCCTCAGATATTCACCGGCTTGTGCCGCACCAGGCGAATATTCGGATTATGGCTGCCGTTGCCGATCAGCTGGACGTGGAGCCAGACCGTGTAGTGAGCAACATCTCTGAGGTGGGTAATACGGTTGCAGCATCAATACCGTTGGCACTCTCCCATGGCGTTAAGCATGGGCAACTCCATGCTGGCGATAATGTGGTTCTTACCGCTTTCGGTGCCGGGCTTACGTGGGGGTCTGTCGCTTTACGCTGGCCTGATATCAGCAACTCATCAAGATAAAAGGAAAGTCTATGTCTGAAAATATTGAAAGCCGTCTGATAGCCATCCTCAGCACACTTAGCGATGTCGATGCAGACAGAATCAAGTCTGATACCAAACTGGAGGCACTCAACTTTGACTCACTGGTACTTCTGGAATTGTCGCTCAAGCTGCGTAAAGAGTTTGGCGTTGATGAGGTAGATGAGGAACTGGATTTGGTTGAGACAGTAGATGAACTGGTCGAGTTAGTTAAAAAGCGCCAGGTGTCTTGAATCATTAAGCGATTGTCTGAGCACCAGCTACCTTCAACGTTGGTGAAATATTTATTGTATTACTGCTGGCGAATAAAATAGTTAGCGCCTAAGAATTTCTACAGCAAAACTCGATTAATACTGGAAATCATTATGAGTCAGAATTGGAATGTCGGAATCGAAGAGAAGAAGCAATCTAAGTCTGTTTTCTATGAAAGGGATTCAGGTGCTACAACCATTATGACACTGGCTAATTTCCCGGATGAAATTCTACCATTATTGCAAATGGAAATATTAATAACTTATGAAGCGATGCTCTATTTCCATTGTGATGTATTGGTGGAGCTGGGTTGCTATGATGGCAGAGCATTAGAAATTGCACGAATTTTAAACAAGCGTTATCAGGGGATCGATTTAAACTCTCGCGCCATTCATTTATTGCGTACACGAATTGAGCGTGAAGGTATTGCAGATCGTGCTAAGACAATTATTGGCGACGTGTTAAATCATACATCTGTGGGCCAGAAAGAAGATGGACAAAAATCGCTTTACCTACTACCCTTTAACCTGATTGGTAATTTTCGCGATCCAGAACAGCTATTAAAGCAGTTAGCAATATTAGATGTAACCGCGGTGATATGTGTCTTCAATAATAGTGCTGAAGCAACCCGGGTAAGGCATGATTACTACCAGCGCTGCGGCGTACAGCTGTTAGAAAGACACGGCCTTGACGATGGCGTGGCCTTTACAGGTGCCGGGGAATTTTATTCACGTTCATACTCCCGCGCATCCTTTCACACGCTTTTGGAAAGATGTGGGTTTTCAATTGTCAGGACAAGTGAAAATGGCATCGCTTATTGTGCCACAGTAAAATGTAATGAAAGTCACATTAATGAAAGAATCAGATGACTAACCAGAACATTTAATTATAAGTAGTAAATTGTTTGATTATAAAAAGCAGGGAAAAGGGAGTTTCTGGAAAATATTGCTTGCCATCTGATTTTGCAGCGTATTTTTTTTACCAAAAAACGGTTTGGGGTCCTTCAAATATGCCTTTTATAGTTTATTTGCTTGGTGCTGGTGTTTTTGCTCTTACCACCAGTGAGTATATGGTAGCGGGATTAATGCCGCAGTTGTCAGCAGACTTCGGTGTATCGCTATCGGCAATTGGTTACCTGGTAACGATTTATGCCGGAACGATGGCGATTGGTGGGCCGCTGTTGACCGTGGGCTTGCTCAGACTATCCAGAAAGAATGCGTTACTTTTTCTTATTACGGTATTTGTCGTGGGGCAGATTATCGGCGCCCTGGCGCAGGGATATACCAGTATGGTTGTCGCTCGTGTTATCACTGGTGTTTCCGCTGCGGCTTTTTTTGGTGTGGCATTAACGACCTGCGCCGAAATTGTTGAGCAGAAATTTTTTGCCCGGGCCGCTTCAATGGTTTTGGGCGGATTAATGGTTGGAACGGTGTTCGGTTTACCTGGAGCAACATTATTAGGAGAGTGGTTTGGCTGGCGAGTCAGCTTTTTTGCTGTTGCCTTGATTGCTTTCGTTGTGGGGTTACTGGTCATCAAAATGATGCCTTCATTGCCGGCGCCTGCGGAACAATCAACATTACGTACTGAATTACTCGCTTTTAAAAGCAAAAAGCTATGGGGAATTTATGCCACGAGCCTCTTGCTAATTGGTGCCACTTTCGCGGGCTTTACCTATTTCGTCCCAATCCTCACGACTATCAGCGGCTTTTCACCTGCCTCTGTACCCGTTCTTCTGGTTATTTATGGGCTGGCTACCCTCGTGGGTAACAATATCGTTGGGCGGCTGGCAGATAAGTACACCATCCGCGTTATTTTTGTAGGGCTACTCTTGACGATCGCTGCGATGGTGACATTTGCCATGTGGGGGCATAGCCAGGCGGTCGCTATAACAGCATTAATCATCATTGGATTAACCGGCGTATCAATGAATCCAGCGCTGGTTACGCGAGGAGCGCGCGTTGGCAAAAATAATATGCTGGTAAACTCGGTACATACAGCATGCATTATGTTAGGCGTGATGGTTGGCTCCTGGCTGGGAGGAGTGGGTATTGATATAGGCCTGGGATTAACGGGCGCTTTATGGATTGGTGCTGCCCTGGCTGTCTTTGCGTTAATGACGTTAATACCTGAAGCGCGTAATTTTAACTCATCTGTCAGTAGTCAGCCGGTTGAAAACAGACGTTCATAAGGGACGCATTACGCGTATCAACTATCGAGTTTTTACTGTTACACATGGTCAGAACAGCAATTTAAGGAACTGAGGTTAACTATGACAGAAAAAACGGAAGCAGCTTTTTCTCAGAATGATGCATTTTTAGAGGAAAAGGCGTTCAAGTCTCGTACGGTTCTTTTGTTTGGCGAAATAAATAATATCCTGGCTTTTAATATTGTTAAACAACTTGTGGCTCTTTCCGATGAGTCATCTGCGCCGATTAATTTTTTATTATGTTCTCCGGGCGGGCACGTTGAATCTGGCGACGTGATTCATGACGTCATACGCTTTATTGAAGCGCCAGTAAACATGATAGGAAGCGGTTGGGTAGGCAGTGCGGCAGTGAATGTGTTTCTGTCAGTTCCCAAAGAGCGTCGATTTTGTTTAGCCAATACGCGCTTTCTGATTCATCAACCCAGCGGTGGTATCGGCGGTAAGGCGACAGATATTGAAATCCAGGCTAAGGAGATTATTCTTATCCGTGAGAGAATTGCGTTATTAATTTCAAATGGGACCGGGCAGCCTCTTGAAAAAGTCAGAGAGGATATTGAGCGCGATTTCTGGATGCCAGCAAAAAGCGCCATCGATTATGGACTGGTTTCAAGAGTGATAACAAGTCAGAAAGATTTGACGTAAGCCATACTTTGTATGGCTTTTAATGAGATTTTTAATAAAGGAGCGTTATGAAAGAGTTAACATCATTTGACAGCTTTTCCTCTCTGGATATCCGAGTCGGTACGATTATTCATGTTGAAGAGAGTAAGACAAGCAAACCTACGTGGAAGATGACCATTGATTTCGGTGAGGAGTTAGGCAAAAAAATATCCTGCGGAGCATACACGAATTATCAGGCGTCTGAGCTTGAGGGCGTACAGGTTATCTGCGTCATCAACCTGGGGACCAGAAAAATGGGGCCAGAAAAATCGGAAGTTCTGGTGCTGGGTATTTCTAATGAGGGCGGTGGGACCATTCCGTTAACTACGTTTAACCATGCAAAAAATGGTCAGGAAGTATTCTGACCTGAAGACGTTTTAAGACGACAGTGCGATAAAACAGTATCCTACGGCGCCGCGCTATTTTTTGTGTGTTGCGCCCAGACTGGCTTGCTCTGGATTAGATATCACCGTCAGTCATATCGGTTCGCTTATCGCTTTATTACCTGCTATGCCACCGCGCAGTAAACTCTGATGGTATCTGATAACCCGGCGCTGAATGCGGGCGAAACCCATCATAATTCTGCTGCCAGCCGTAATGATGTTCCCTGCCATGAACAAGCTCGCTGCCTGCGCGCTCTTACAGATAAAATTATAGTCTTCATTATTCCTGGTAAAGCGACAGAAGTGGTGTGTTGAGCCAGGGTGGAGATATTTTGAGATGTTTCCAGGTATTCCCGATGAGTTACATTTAACGGCAGAAGTTTAAATTATTTTATTTTCACTTGTACTTTTAAAGTCGCTAATTTGGAAGGTTTTTTTTTGCATCAAGAACGATAGAAATAATTCACATCATTGATGGCTTTACCTGTGAACTATATCACTATGGTGTTAAAACAGTGCTGAATCAAACATTATGATACGCGTTTTGTTCAACCCTCATTTTCATTAACTGGCTGGTCTGAATACCCTGTACTACAGTTGGTTTCTGCTTGTGGCCATGCTTCTGGTGGCACAGTGCTAAAACTGGACTGCTGAGTAATTGGAAGAGGTAAGCTGGTAATGATTTGGATGGTTCACTCAACATTAGTGTGTCCTTATACGGGTACGGCTTTTTCGAATATACAGTCGCTGAAAAATCTGCGACTGGTCATCTGGTATAGCCCCAGTCCGCTCTTGCGGTCTGGCGATATTATCCAGACATCTAAAAATGGATTTATTATCAACCGCGAATATTACCCTTTTAGCGTTTATAAAATTAATCCATATAGCCAGTCATGGTGGCAGGCGTTGCAATCGCGACTGGCTTGCCCGTGTAATAACGACCCACATAAAGCGACGTGTACATTTCAGGGGAAATGTCATTTCCCTGTTTGCCCCTATGGAATATCAGAGCGTTCATTGCACTGACTTTTAGATAATTATCTTAAAATTTGCGAGGATAATAATCATCGGCGGAGCGTGCCGGCTTTATTTTATGCTGCGGTATATCGCTGACCTTAAGACACAAACCAGGGCCAAATCCGGCATTATCATGTGCTTTGCGGGTGTGGCTACGGCTATGTTAATCGTAAAGGTGTTAAAGGCATGGAATGATGGACATAGACAGGTGAAAAGGGCAGAGCAATGATAAAAAAGCCGGTCAGTGACCGGCTATATGAACAATAGTGATTATTTTAACTCGTCAACCATTTCTATTGCACGCCCGATATAATTCGCGGGAGTCATCGCTTTCAGGCGCGTTTTTTCTGCTTCAGGCAGCTCAAGGCTATCAATAAACTGCTTCATGCCTTCTGCATCCACGCGCTTGCCGCGAGTCAGCTCTTTCAGTTTTTCGTAGGGCTTCTCAATGCCGTAACGGCGCATCACGGTCTGAATTGGCTCGGCCAGCACTTCCCAGTTGTGATCCAACTCATCGAGCAGGCGATCGCGGTTCACTTCCAGCTTGCTCACGCCCTTAAGTGTGGACTGATAAGCGATAAGCGCATAGCCAACGCCTACGCCGAGGTTACGCAGTACTGTGGAGTCGGTGAGATCGCGCTGCCAGCGCGATACCGGCAGCTTGCTTGCCAGGTGTTGCAGCACAGCATTGGCAAGGCCGAGATTGCCTTCGGAGTTTTCAAAGTCAATCGGGTTAACCTTGTGCGGCATGGTCGAAGAGCCAATTTCACCGGCGATGGTTTTTTGCTTAAAGTGGTTAAGCGCAATGTAGCCCCATACGTCACGGTCAAAATCGATGAGGATGGTGTTGAAACGTGCGATACAGTCGAACAACTCGGCAATGTAGTCGTGCGGCTCGATCTGCGTGGTGTACGGGTTCCACTGAATACCAAGTGAAGTGACAAACGTTTCACTGAACTGATGCCAGTCCACTTCTGGGTAAGCGGCCAGGTGCGCATTGTAGTTGCCTACGGCGCCGTTGATTTTGCCGAGGATCTCAACGCGTTCCAGCTGGCGGAACTGACGCTCCATGCGGTAGGCCACATTTGCCATCTCTTTGCCCATGGTTGACGGCGTAGCGGGCTGACCGTGGGTGCGTGAGAGCAGCGGAATATCACGATACTGCTGCGACAAGTCTTTCACGGCATCGATAAGCTTGCGCCAGTAAGGCAGTACCACTTCTTCACGTGCGGTTTTCAGCATCAGTGCATGAGACAGGTTGTTAATGTCTTCTGAAGTGCAGGCGAAGTGAATAAATTCAGATACGGCGTGCAGCGCCGGTACCTGTGCCACTTTCTCTTTCAGGAAGTACTCTACCGCTTTCACATCGTGATTGGTGGTGCGCTCAATGGTTTTAATTCGCGCCGCGTCGTCTTCGCTGAAATCACGCACGATGGCATCAAGGAAATCGTTTGCGTGGGCATCAAAAGCAGGAACTTCCTTGACTGCTGCGTGCGCGGCCAGCTTCTGCAGCCAGCGGACTTCAACCTGCACGCGAAATTTAAGCAGGCCAAATTCGCTGAAGATAGTGCGAAGCGCGCTGACTTTATCGCCGTAGCGTCCATCAACGGGGGAAACGGCGGTCAGTGAGGATAATTCCATCAGTTACTCCTGGGAGGTTAACAATGAGCAAGAATTTGTTTGGCCTGCGTGCACAGGCGACCACGGGAAAACATCAGTTGCAGGCGCCCGCCACCGACCTGGTGCCACAGCACCGCTGCGCGAATACCGGCCAACAGCGTAGCGCGGACTTTGGCCTGCACCTGTGAACTTTGCAGCACGGCAGGAGAGCCGGTCACCTGGATACGCGGCCCCAGTGGGCTGATAACATCGACGTAAATGCCGGCCATGGCATTCATGAGCGTGTCGGATTCAAGGTCGAAATGGTCGAGCTGGCGCTGTAGCCCGGCGATGCGCTCACCAAGCGTATCAAGCGCGCCTTTACTGGCGTGAAGCTTACGTTCAAGGACCATCAGGCTAAGCGTGTAGCGCGTCAGTTCGGCACTCAGACCCTGACGCTGGCCCGCATTAAGCACACTTAAGAGCGTTTCCAGGCCGAGTTTGAGATTGGCGACGCTGCCACCAAAGACAGCAAGGGTGGAGTCCGGGCTAAGGTCGATAACGCTGTTGAGCGAGACGTGCAGGGCATCCGAATCGCAGTGCCCCTGGTGCGCAAGTTGCTGAACCAGGCGCGCTGACTGGCAGACTCCAGCCAGCGCCAGCGTAATATCGTGATAGTTTTTAGACACGCAAACTCCTTCCTGTGTGCAAATTACAGCGCAATGCGCTGCTCAATAATTCCACCGCCGAGGCAAACCTCGTCGAGGTAAAAGACCGCCGACTGTCCCGGCGTGACGGCGGCAACCGGCTCATCAAAGCGTACCTCGATGCAGTCGTCATCTACCGGCGTAACAGAGCAGGGGATATCAGTCTGGCGATAGCGCGTTTTTACCGTGCAGCGAAGTGGAGTCGTCAGCGGCTCACGGGCTACCCAGTGAAGCTGGCGTGCGACCAGACCCACGGACATCAACCGTGGGTGGTCGTGGCCCTGTGCCACTATCAGAATATTGTTTTCAACATCTTTATCAACCACATACCACGGCTCTTCGCTGCCTTCTTTGGTACCGCCAATGCCAAGCCCTTTACGCTGGCCGAGCGTGTGATACATCAGCCCCTGGTGCTCGCCGACCTCTTCACCGTCGACAGTGATGATTTTGCCCGGTTGAGCAGGCAGGTAGCGGCCCAGAAATTCACGGAACTTGCGCTCACCAATAAAGCAGATGCCGGTGGAGTCTTTTTTCTTCGCGGTGATAAGGTCGAGCGCTTCGGCGATGCGACGCACTTCGGGTTTCTCAAGTTCACCCACCGGGAACAGGCTCTGAGCAATTTGTTCATGGCCGAGCGTGTACAGGAAGTAGCTTTGATCTTTGTTGCCGTCGAGCCCGCGCAGCAGGCGGCTTTTGCCATCCACATCCTGGCGGCGCACATAATGGCCGGTGGCGATGTAATCAGCGCCCAGGTCTTCGGCAGCAAATTCCAGGAAGGCTTTAAATTTGATTTCTTTGTTGCACAGAATATCGGGATTGGGCGTACGTCCGGCTTTATATTCAGCCAGAAAATGCTCAAATACGTTGTCCCAGTATTCTGCGGCAAAGTTTACGGTGTGCAGTTCAATGCCGAGTTTATCGCAGACCGCCTGCGCATCTGCCAGATCGGCTGCCGCAGTGCAGTACTCCTCGCCGTCATCTTCTTCCCAGTTCTTCATGAACAGGCCTTCCACGTGATAACCCTGCTGTTGCAGCAGATACGCAGAAACGGAAGAATCGACGCCGCCGGACATGCCGACGATAACTTTTTTGGTACTGGCTGACATGGAATTACTCACGCATTGAACTTCAGAGGCGGCATATTCTAGCATGCGACGGCGCCTCAGGCATCCCCTGTAAACGGCCAGTTAAATGCACCCAGAAGCTCAAGCGGATAACGCTGTGCAGATTGATAGCAACGCACGCTTTCTGCCACCAGCGCCGAGCGCAGGTTGGTCGCCTGGAGGATTTGTTCAGCGCTAAGCCAGTGGCAGCAGTCGATGTCGCTGTCGTGGGGTTCAGTGGGCAGCGGTTCTGGCAGGTCAATAGTAAAAAGAAAGCGCAGAAATGGCGTCTGGTCAGGTGCAATCCACTGGTGAAGTCGCAGAAAGCTCTGCGGTTCGGCGCAAATACCGGTTTCTTCCCACAGTTCGCGGCGGGCTGCCTGTACAAGTGTTTCGTTAGCTTCAAGGTGGCCCGCAGGCTGGTTCCACAACGCCTTGCCGTTAATGGTTTCTTCTACAATCAGAAAGTTGCCCTGGGCTTGTACCATACAGGCGACGGTGACATGTGGCTTGAACACGAGATGCTCCTTTTTATAGCGGCTTGTCGATGCGCTCATAAATAGCGTTGAGCTCACGGATACGCTCATCGTAGCGTTTATTAAGGCAGGTGCTGTCACTTTTACAGCTCTTGCGCTGCTCAAGCCAGGCTTGCTGTCTGTCCTGCATAGCACCGCGCACGCCCATCGCGAACAGGCCTTTCAGAAAGCGGTACTGGGTTGCCATTTCTACGTCTTTATCATTGAGGACAGGGTTTGTGCAGATGGCCTTCTCGTCAGCCGCTTTTGCCCTGGTACAGTCAAAGCTTGCAGCCTGTACGGTTGAAAGCGCGGCCAGCAGAGGTAGCAACAGCCGCTTTTTCATCAGCTTTTCTCCGCCAGTTCAGCATCACGCCATTCACCGTTTGCCAGTCCGTCAAGCGTATACGGACCCAGCGCATAGCGAATTAAGCGCAGAGTAGGGAAGCCAACATGGGCGGTCATGCGTCGCACCTGGCGGTTGCGGCCCTCATACAGGGTTATCTTTAACCAACTGGTGGGAATGGACAGACGTTCACGGATAGGCGGCGTGCGGGGCCATAACCAGTCAGGCTCCTCCACGCGCTCAACGCCTGCGGGTAACGTTGGGCCGTCGTTAAGCGTTACACCGCTGCGCAGGGCCGCAATGGCAGTCTCATCAGGCTCACCTTCAACCTGCACATAATATATTTTGCCGGTACGTTTGCCTGGTTGCGTAAGTTGTGCCTGTAGCGCACCGCTGTTGGTCAGTACCAGCAGGCCTTCACTGTCGCGGTCCAGACGCCCGGCGGCGTAAATACCAGTCACTGGAATATAGTCTTTGAGCGTGCTACGTCCGGCTTCGTCGGTAAACTGTGGCAGCACATCAAACGGTTTGTTAAAAAGCACAATACGTGCAGGCCCGGTTGGACGGCGGCGCGGTGTACGTTTTGGGCTGAATCGTTCAACCTTGTGATTTTTCGAAGAAAGTTTACGCATAGTGTTTTCAGGCGAGGTTAATTGCCGCATTATAGCCGAATCACAACTGCCTTTCATGCGAACCAGAAGTCAGGTAGTATTGACAGGTTCATTACAAATCATTAACAAAAAACAGTAGCAAATCAGAAGCGCTCGAAGGAGAGGTGAATGGAAAGCAAAGTAGTTGTTCCGGCGGAAGGTCAGAAAATCACCCTGCAAAACGGCAAACTGAATGTGCCGAACAACCCTGTAATCCCTTACATCGAAGGGGATGGCATCGGTGTCGATGTTACCCCAGCGATGCTAAAAGTTGTGGATGCCGCCGTACAGAAAGCGTACAACGGTGAACGCAAAATTTCCTGGATGGAGATCTTCACCGGGGAAAAATCTACCCAGGTTTATGGCCAGGATGTCTGGCTGCCGGCTGAAACGCTGGATCTGATTCGCGATTATCGCGTTGCCATTAAAGGCCCGCTGACAACGCCAGTGGGTGGCGGTATTCGTTCTCTCAACGTTGCCCTGCGCCAGGAACTGGATCTCTACGTGTGTCTGCGCCCGGTGCGCTACTATCAGGGCACTCCAAGCCCGGTTAAGCACCCGGAACTGACCGATATGGTTATCTTCCGTGAGAACTCAGAAGACATTTACGCCGGTATAGAGTGGAAAGCCGACAGCGCGGAAGCGACCAAAGTCATCAAATTCCTGCGTGAAGAAATGGGCGTGAAGAAAATTCGCTTCCCGGAGCACTGCGGCATCGGCATCAAGCCGTGCTCAGAAGAGGGTACTAAACGCCTGGTTCGTGCAGCGATTGAATACGCCATCACTAACGATCGTGATTCTGTGACGCTGGTGCACAAAGGCAACATCATGAAGTTCACCGAAGGCGCGTTTAAAGACTGGGGTTACCAGCTGGCACGCGATGAGTTTGGCGGTGAGCTTATTGACGGTGGCCCGTGGCTGACCATCAAGAACCCGAAAACCGGTAAAGACATCATCGTGAAAGACGTTATTGCTGACGCCTTCCTGCAGCAGATCCTGTTGCGTCCGGCTGAGTACGACGTTATCGCCTGTATGAACCTGAACGGCGACTATATCTCTGATGCCCTGGCAGCACAGGTTGGCGGTATCGGTATCGCGCCTGGCGCCAACATTGGCGATGAGTGCGCACTGTTTGAAGCGACCCACGGCACGGCACCGAAGTACGCGGGCCAGGACAAAGTTAACCCGGGTTCCATCATCCTCTCTGCGGAAATGATGCTGCGTCACATGGAGTGGTTCGAGGCCGCCGACCTGATTGTTAAAGGCATGGAAGGGGCGATTGCTGCCAAGACTGTGACCTATGACTTTGAACGTCTGATGGATGGCGCTAAGCTGCTGAAATGTAGCGAGTTTGGTGACGCGATTATCGCGAATATGTAACTTCAGTAAAAAGCATTACGTAAAGGGAGCCTTCAGGCTCCCTTTTTTATTAAGTATAATCAACAATTTCAGCATTTATAAAATAAGGGTAGTGCGGTCCGCAAATAGTTTGTTACGGTAATAAAGTGGCTGTGAGGAAGGCGTAGCCCTATCAGCTAATGGTTTCTACACAGGCTAAAAAACATTCTCCAGTGATAACACTATAAATGTATTTAAAAGCCAGTCTGTTGACTGGCTTTTTTGCATCTATGTATCTGCTTATTGTAAATCACGGCGTTCATCTTTTAATACTACAGATAAGGTTATTAACAATGTCTTTTAATCATGCGATTCAAAATATTGTACGTTTCGGTAGCCGTAGTGGTGAAAATGGTCCAGACATTGAGCTACTAACAGGGATTACTGGTAATCTTTATACCAGCGGACTGGCGGTGGATGAAATTACCGGTGAAATATTTATTATCCGTGCTAACTACAAAACGCCTGGCAATACACCTGCCTGGGTTGATATTTATGATCGTCACTTTACTCATCAAAAAACAATCAGTATTGGTTTTGACTTTCCCGAAGGTGCAGTCATTGGTTATATTAATGGTGTCAGGAAAATTGCTATCGGGATGAGTACCGGGTATGGAGTTTATACGTTGCCCGTAACAGAGACACTCGTTAACCTGGCAACGCTCTCTCCTGATTTTGTCCAGCCTGCTACAGAACATACCGGGCAAATGAGTGCTTATGGAGAGTATGTTGTAATATGTAATAGTGAAATGTCGTCAACTACTCAGTTCGTAAGAGGTCTGTATTCAGTTTTTCATATTAGTGACTTTTTAACGCAGACAAACCCGCAGCGAATAAGTTTTCTGACCATTCCAACAATGATAGCCGGCACGGCGTTTGGTGACAGCATGCTGAAACCGACGAAAGCACAGAGTATTGCGTTAACCCCGTTTGGTGTTACAAGTGTTGGAGGCCAGGTCTATCGCACTTCAAACGTCGATGGCTCAGCAGTACATTCAGCAAAAAGGCTGCGTTATGCAGACGTTTCTTTTACCGGAGAACTATTAGCAGATGCTGTTTTTCATCCCGGGAAAGTACTGACGAAATTTACAGAAATGGGCTACAGACGACCAAACGGGCTTGAGCTTGATTTCCTTGAGGCTGAAGGTGCTGTGTATTCAAATGTGCACGGTCTGTTGTCGGTATACGCAATGGCAGATATGGAAGCTGTGGTCAGGAGTGGAGCGGGGTGTAGTGATACGGGATCTATTCTGGATCTGCGTGATGCCATTATTCCCCAAACGGCAGCTCTCGGTATATATCGCAGTGTTGATTTTGCTAAACCTATCTCGCCAGATAATGGTGAGATTTTTAATGATATTGATGATGTTTGTGACTATATGAAATCTTATGGCATCAGGCATTATACGTTTAACGTGGGTAATAAAGAGATAAATATTGGGCAATACAGTCACGGCCTTAACAGTTATGTCCGTGTGACAAATGCAGATGACTCATTTTTTCAGGTCGAAGTGTGGGACATGCATGCGGGTGATAGTAATCTTACCTATGTTGCCTCTCAGATCGCCCCTCGTGCATGGGTTCGTAAACCCATGATTGTGGGTGGGGTGCCTCTGAGCTCCTCAGGAGCCAATACTGTTCAAATTGCACCAGGGCGTTTTCCACAAATTCGGGTCATAAACCCAGCTGTAACAAACAACACATCAATGGCATTTTTTAATGGTAATGGGCTTGTTGGCAGTATCTCCAATACGGCGACCAGCACGGCGTTTAACACAACGTCTGACGAGCGTTTAAAAAACCAGCATGGTGAGATTAAAGGTGCGCTTAATATTATTTCTGAGCTCATTACGACAGGAGCAGTGCAAAATGCCGCTTTTACGTCGCAGCCTGATACCGTTTACCCTATGTTTATGGCGCAGAAAACACAAAAAATAGTTCCACAGATGGTTACTGAGGGCTCTGATGACAACAGTCCGGGAGAGGAAGGATTTATACCCTGGGCTGTGGATATGAGTATTATCACGCCCTGGCTTGTCGCGGCAATTTATGAACTGAATGAAAAAATTAAAAAATGGGAGAATGGGTCCATATCAGGGTAAAGAAACAGACACCTTTTAGTATTGAAAACCTGTGGCTAGCACTAACATTTTGAAATGTTAACAACCTGGCGGCACGATTATCTGTTAAAGGTGGTCGTGCCTGCGGGTTAAATAAAAACGGGCGCTGTATAGCTCCCGTTTTCATAATGTTAATTAGGTTTAAGAGGTGATTTTCTTTTTAAAAACGGCGGGGTTACCGGCATATAACGAATCTGGAGCAGTACTTCTGGTGACAACTGAACCCGCACCAATTACACAGTTATCCGCGATGGTCACCCCAGGTAAAATGATAGCGCCCGCGCCAATCCAGACATTGTTTCCAATAGTGACCGACTGCAACGAGCCTTCACCCTTTAGCCTCTTCACCGGGTCCATGGCATGGTTAGCCGTGCATATTTTTACGCCAGGGGCAATGAGTACGTTATTTCCTATCTTGATCCCACCCGTTGCAATCAGCGTGCAGCCAGAGTTGATGAAAACGTCAGTGCCTGTTTCTATATTTTTATTATCGATGAAAAACGGCCTGTTGATACGGCATGAGTTATCGATTTTCATTCCCGCTTTCTTAAACAACCAGATGTATTTTCTTCTTGTAAAGTTGTATCGGTTGAAGAGATAGACTGCCTGCCGGATAGTTATCTGAGGTTTGATTATGGATAATAATAATGTGAGCATAAGTAATACCCTGATTTGTTATGCATGTATTTTTAATACCCGCACCGGTCATCGTTATCGGGGACGTATTGAGTGCTAAATTAATCAATGAGATAGAAACGTAACCCACCCAGCAAATCATTTCCTTCATCTTCCTGAGGCGGCGACGGTAGGCTTTGCTATCGGTCGTTTTACCGGCCAGTGTAGAACTGAACCGGATGCCTTCTGTGACTTAGATAAAGAACACCTCTTGAACACTCGCATATTTTTCGTTTACACCTCGCCCAGAGGCGAGGCAGTCCAGCACTGGGTATTATCGCTGTAACAGTGTTAATAAATCCAGATATAATTAGGGCATGAGAGGCGGAACCCTCTGAAATGCAGTAAGGATATTTTGCAGTAATGTTAATAAAATGATGGTGTTAGTGTTGTTTGTTGGGTGATTTTACAAATTTTCACGCCATTAAAGGAGAAGGCGTCGCTGATGGCGGGTTCTGTTAATGTAATCACCCTTTTCAAGGCTGAGTCTCAAGATTGGCGGAAAGGGCATTTTCATATTGTGTGCAGTTATTCTGACTTTTTTCTTGCTGGTTATTTCATCACCACTAGAAATTTCCCATTTTATTTTCATTATGTCAATTTGTCATCTCAGTTGAACTTATCTGCGTTAATATATCAGCATTACCTTATCCAAAGATTCTGCGCTGGTTAATAATGTTTCGATTATCCTTTTTCCGATATTCAATTTTTATCCTGCTCTTTTTGTCCACAGCCTCGCACAGTCGTTCTTTTAGCTACCAGATTTGGCTGCCCAGCAATAGCGGGATTTATCAGTCTGCGTTCAATTCCCGCGGAGAGCCTGTTATTGCCGAACTCATGCAAAATAAACAGGGCAAACAGGCGTTTTCTATGCTGGTTGTTAGCCACATTTCACGACAGAAATGTGCTCAGATAAAGCCACAGACGTTCATGCAGGTCAATGGCGTGGATTTCCCTGTCAGCTGGAGATGCAGTGAGATAGGTGAAGATTGCATAGAGCATTTAACTGTATCAGAAAAACAATATATCGACCTGTTTGTTGAGCTTCTCAGGAACAATCTTCCTGTCGTGCTGTGCCTCGATACCATTTTTTTCCCTAACGGTTTTTCAGCAGATGACTATCACTTTTCTTCAGAAGATAAAGCGATGGTAGGATGATTGACTGGCATATGACCCGCGAAATTCAGGGGCGCGCTTTGCCTGCTGCGCCGTTAAGTAGAGGGGTAACCACTTAATGAGTATGGTTTACCGCTTCGCTTCAGGATAGTGTTTCGTGTGACAGGAGTACCTGAACACACAATAAGAACATCGTAGAGACTACGCCTCTGGCGTCCCTGCTACCGGGACGCCTTTTTTTTGCTCTGGACACCTCTGGCACTGCCCGCCATTGATTACTGCATAACACTGGTTGCGCAATCGGTACGCGCACCAGCCAAAACCTCTACTAAACAGCGTGCAATCGATGTCGAAATGTCACAAATTGTTAAAGCGAGAGCTTTGTTATTCACGCTACTATCGCGAGTCAGGCATGCGCCTGCAACATAATAATCAGACAGGACATTCAGACAGTGAAGAAAAGCTTATCGGTAATCGCGTTGAGTTTATTGAACGCAACACAGGCAATGGCGAGTAGCCAGTCACAAAGCCAGGGGTTCATCGACGACAGCCATATGGACATGCTGCTGCGCAATGCGTACATCAATCGTGACTATAAAGCGCCAGGCGTGCGCACCCGCGCCGAGTGGGGCCAGGGATTTATCGCGAATTTTGAGTCTGGCTACACCCAGGGTGTTGTGGGTTTTGGCGTAGATGGTATTGCACAATACGGCGTGCGTCTCGACGGTGGTCGTGGCCGCAGCGGTGCAGGCGGCATTGATTTCTTTGCCCAGAATAACGACGGTAAGGCCAGATCGCAGCTGGCAAAATTCGGGGCGCGCGCGAAAATGCGTATTTCTGATACCGAACTGAGCTATGGCACCCAGAGGCCAGCACTGCCGATTGTTAACGCGGATGCGTCGCGCCTGCTTTATGAAACCTATACGGGTTTCATGCTGACCTCAAAAGAGATAGCCGGACTGGAAGTGAACGCCGGTTATTTCACCGATGAGCAGCGTAAGAGTGATGACAGACACAACAGCGGACTCGACAGCCTCACCTTTGGTGGGGCGAGCTATCAGTTCAACGACCAGTTCAGAGCGGCGTTTTATGCCTCTCGTGTTGAAGATGTGCTGAATAAACAGTACCTGAACCTTAATTACAAACAGCCGTTCTCCACGCGCCAGCAGTTGGTGCTGGATTTTAACGGTTACAATTCACGCCTTGATAAAGATTATGCGCAGAGCCGGGATACCGGGCGCAGCAACACCATCTGGAGCCTGGCCGCCAGCTACATCTGGGATATTCACACCTTTAAACTGGCCTACCAGCAGAGCACCGGCAGCACCGGCTACAACTACGGCTGGTATCGTGACCAGGGCGGCGTGGGTGATGGCGGCAACACCATCTGGCTTGCCAACTCTTACTGGTCAGATTTTAACGCCCAGGACGAGCGCTCCTGGCAGGCCGCTTACTCACTTGACCTGAGCGGCCTGGGCCTGCAGGGGCTGAGCTGGGATGTGGCGTATGTTTACGGCGATAACATCAAAACGCCAACCGGTAACAACGGCAAAGAGCGTGAACTGTTTAACCAATTGCAATATCGCGTTGTGGACGGTCCGGCGAAAGACCTGAAGTTTAAAGTACGTTACTCCGTGCTGCGTGTGAACGATGCAGCCAGCAACTACAACACCAGCGGCAACGAAATCCGCGTTTACGTAGAATATCCGTTCAGCCTGTTCTGATAGCTCACAGGTAAAACAAGGCCCGGTTTGTCCGGGCTTTTTTATGTCCGTTTTTCAGAACGCACTGTCGTGAAAACATCGCTGCCTTGTGCCAGGGTAAGAGACGGTCAGTAAAAGCGAAAGGGTGAGTATGGCGTTACGCGACAACCGGCTGGACAGTATTAAAGGGTGCCTTATCTTTCTTGTCGTATTTGGGCATGTGATTGAAACCGCGACAGCACAGTCGCCAGCGCTCGCCCGACTCTATGATTTTCTCTACTTGTTTCATATGCCAGCGTTTATTTTTCTCAATGGCTATGTGATAAAAAACCGCTTCTCAGTGGATTTCCAGGCGGTATTTTATCGGATAATTATTCCCTTCCTGGCGCTGAGTCTGCTTTACGAACTGGTGGAGTTGCTGCTCAATCATTCGACATCAAGCTACCTACGCGACGGCGCACCAAACTGGATCCTCTGGTATCTCTGGAGTCTGATTTTCTGGAAGCTGCTTACCCCGTTATTTATGCGTTTGCGCCTGCCACTGGTGTTCTCGGTTGTGATTGCCCTGGCCGTCTCGCAGCTTGATTTCGATGGATACGCCTTTGGTGTGATGCGCACCTTTATCTTTTTCCCGTTCTTTGTTGCCGGGGCGCTGGCATCAGGCTCTGGCTCGTTCAGTTTGCGTCACTGCTTTTCGTCACAGGCTGCGCTGGCGGGGGCGGCGGCGATGATACTGGGTTTTGCCTGTAGCGGCTTTTTTGGCACCGATATGCTCTATGGCAGCATACCGCAACCTGCACTGGACTATGGTCTGCAAGAAGGGATTGCCCTGCGGCTGGGTTACTATGTGCTGGCAGCTACCTGTGTTTATGGTTTTTGTGCCCTGGCGTGGCGCGCGCGCTTTCTCGCCCACATGGGCACGCGCACACTGTTTATCTACGGTCTGCATGGTTTGCTGGTGAAATACCTGCTCTGGCAGCCGGTTCAGCACTTTCATGCCACCTGGCAAACGTTCACTGTAGCAGTGGTTGTCTCCGCGTTGTTGACCTGGCTGTTGTCACGTGACTGGGTAAAAACGCTGCTTAATGGGTGGATGAATGTGGTAGGGCAAGTACTGGCGCCCTGGGAGCGGCGTGGTTCGCGTGACGAAATGCGCGGGTAAAAAAAAGCGACGCACGGGGGAGTGCATCGCTAAAAGTCAACTCATTGATTATGGAATGATGATCTGCGGAGTTCCGCGAGAACAGGGGTACTATAGGCTTCAATAATGTAGGGATAATGGAGGAATTATGGAGTTTTCGCGCGGGACCGGCTTTTGCCGATTACGCTTGCCCTGACAGGTCAAAATAGCAGAGGAAAATCGATGAAATATTATCTGGTTGTGTCAGGTGCGCTGTTTATTGCGGGGTGCGCGCAGCAGGGGCGAGATGCCCCAGAACCGCCGCGCGTGGGGATGCCTAATCCGGCTTCGGTTTATTGTGAGCAAAAAGGCGGGGCGCTGGTCCCTGTACAAACGCCCCAGGGCGTGCGCTCGGACTGCAAATTGCCCGGTGGCGAGGTGGTGGATGAGTGGACGCTGTGGCGTCGCGATCATCCGGTCGCAGCTAAGTGAATACCGGGCGCGCTGCCAGCACGTTCTGCACCTCTTGATAATCCCAGGTGGTGATTTCCCACGGGTTGCCCCAGGGATCGCTGAAGTACAGCGACCAGGTCAGGCGGTGGTCGGTGCCGGTGAAGGCAATTTTCTGGCGTTGCAGGTGCGCCATGGCTTCAACAAATGCGGCTCCGCTGACGCGAAACGCCACGGTGTGGCCACGGCCTTTATCCGGGCGCTCAAATAGCGCCAGTGCCACGCTGCCGTTGCACAGCGTCAGCGGGCCGCCTTCGTCATACCAGTGGCGCAGCTTTTCGTCTGGCCTGAAGTTCAGCGTTTGTTCGTACCAGCGTAACGCCTCGCCGATATCGGGAACATAGACGTGAATATGATCAACACTTGTCAGAGATAGAGGCATGGAGGCTCTCCGTCTGTGCGCGGTAATGTGAGTATAGTCGCAACCCGTCTGGCTGGCAGTGCGGCTGTGCTGCCAGAGTTAATCTGAAGTGTTTACTTTTCTCTTCTGCAATGTTTTTATCGCCGTGCCATCGTCGTCAGGAGCATTTCATGTATCAGCTAAAACCCGGCACAACCGCCCTGGTAACCGGCGCACGTACTGTCGCCGGGCGTAGCAATATTGGTAAAACGGTGGAGTTGTTCGGGCTATATCACCCGGGCGAGCCGTTCATTAATCCGGTCAACGGTGTGGTCACCCGCATGCCGCACAATAGCGAGCGTTCGCTGTGGCTGGTAACCGGTGACGTTGTGGCGTTTGGTGGTGAGCAGGGTTTTGCATTTGTGCGCGCCGAATACCTGATGCCGCTTGATAAGCCGCCGCTTTCGCAGGAGCGTTATGCCCTTAGCGCATGAAGGGGAGATATCTGTGGTAATACGTGAAATCGCTGTTCGCGACGTGATGATGGGACAACATGTCACGCTGGTGCAGCCCTGCAATCTGTACGGTTGCACGCTGGGTGACGAGGTGTTTGTGGGGCCGTTTGTCGAAATTCAGAAAAACACGGTTATTGGTGCACGTACTAAAGTACAGTCGCACAGCTTTATCTGTGAATATGTTTCTATTGGTGAAGACTGCTTTATTGGTCACGGCGTGATGTTTGCAAACGATCTGTTCCGTGATGGTGCCCCTGACCCCAACCCAAACAGCTGGGGGCGCATCGTTATCGGCAATGGCGTCAGCATTGGCAGTGGCGCAACGCTGCTGGCAGTCAGCGTCTGTGCCGGAGCCGTGATTGGTGCGGGCAGCGTGGTCACGCGCGACATCACCGAGCGCGGTATTTATGCCGGTAACCCGGCGCGTCTGCTGCGTAAACTATAGCGTTATGTGGCGCAGGTAGTCGGCTAACACCAGCGCGTGGTTCTGCTGTGTGTCGCGCGCACCATAAAGCAGCGTCAGCGTTTGCTGGTGGCTGAGATGGAGCAGCCTTTTTACCTCGTCAGTCTGCTTATCCAGCTCGGCACGATATGCCTTGCTGAAGTGGGCAAAATCCAGCGTTTGCCCATGAAAGGCCTTGCGCAGTTCCGTTGATGGTGCCACCTCCTTACACCATTCGTCGCACGCCAGGTCGCTTTTCTTAATGCCGCGCGGCCACAGGCGGTCTACTAAGACGCGGTAGCCGTCGTTTTCTGCTGCGTCTTCATACACGCGTTTGCACTGAATCATGATTTCTCCTGTCCGGTTATTGCGGTCTGCACAGCCGCCAGTTACGCTCACTTCCTCTGTTGTATTTCTAAGGAACGCTCATGACAAATCCCATCCGCATTGCTCTGGTTGGTGATTATAACCCCGATATTGTCGCCCATAAGGCTATTGCGCTGGCTATCGATGATGCTGCCGTGGTGCTGGAACTGACGGTTGAGCAGCACTGGCTGGCGACAGGTGATATTTCCGACGACAGCGTGTTGGGCGGTTATGACGCTATCTGGGCCGTGCCGGGCAGCCCTTACCAGGATAGCGCAGGTGCGCTGCGCGCCATTCGCTACGCGCGTGAAAATGCCATACCGTTTATTGGCACCTGTGGCGGTTTTCAGCATGCGGTGCTGGAGTTTGCACGCAATGTGATGGGCGTTAGCGATGCGGCCCACGCTGAAAGCGACAGTAGCGGTACCATGATTATCACGCCGTTATCCTGCTCGCTTGCAGGCGACGGACACCACATTGAGTTGCGTCCTAACACGCTGCTGGGGCGCGCCTGGGGCCGGGATGAAATTACCGAGGCTTACAGCTGTAGCTACGGTGTGCAGGAGGATTTTGCCCGCAGCCTGGAGCGCTCGGCGCTGAAGGTCTCAGCCTGGGACGAAGAGGGTGAAATTCGCGGCGTGGAGTTGAGCGGACATCCGTTTTTTGTCGCCACGCTGTTTCAGCCGGAAAGGGCGGCGCTGGATGGCCGCCCGGTGCCTCTGGTGCATGCGCTGTTGCGCGCAGCGAACGCCCGCTAGCGTCAGGCTGGGCGGGCGACAGGTTCAATCTCCCGGTCACGTCCTGCGCAGGCACCCGCCCAGGCCATCACCAGTGAAATCAGCGCAACGCTCAGTAGCGGCAATCCCCAGTCGTTATTCATGTCGTGGACTTTACCCATTAGCGGTGGCCCGCAGGCTGCCAGCAGATAGCCAATGCTCTGTGCCATGCCGGAAAGTGCTGCCGCCTGGTGCGCAGAGCTGGCGCGCAGGCCGATAAACGTCAGCCCCAGGATCATGGTGGCACCGGAGCCAAAGCCAAATACAATAACCCACAGCAGCGCAAGGCCAGGCGCGAGCCACAGCCCGAGCGCACTGGCGGCGCACAGCAAGGCAACCAGCGCGGCAATAACGCGCTGGTCAGGCAGGCGCGCTAACAGTAAACCAATAAACAGCCCCGGTATTGCGGTAGCCAGTTGCATCAGCCCGTGCAGTGACCCGGCCTGTGCCGCACTCATACCGTGACTGACAAGAATTGCGGGTAGCCAGCCTATCACCACGTAATACACCAGCGAATTTAGCCCCAGAAACAGCGTTACCTGCCAGGCAAGCAGCGAGCGCCACAGTTTGCGCCCATGAGATACGGCGTTGCCAGACAGTGCCGCGCTCTGGCTGTGACGAATCCTGGGCAACCACAGCAGCAGCGCCAGCAGCGGGAAAATAGCCAGTACCAGTAGCGCACCGTGCCAGCCGAAACCGAAGGCAGCAAGCGGCACCATCAGCGCAGAGCCGACAGCCGCGGCGATGCCCATTGTCAGCGAATAAGCACCTGTCAGGCGCGCAACGTGCCCTGGGAAATCCCGTTTAATTAGCCCCGGCAGCAGCACGTTACCAAAGGCAATCCCGCAGCCAATAATCAGCGTACCCAGCCACAGCAAGGCTTCGAATCCGCTGGAGCGCAGGGCAATGCCAAGGCTAATTAAAACCATTGCGGCAAACAGGCTGCGCTCCATACCGACACGGCGAGCAAAGCCCGCTGCCAGTGGAGCAATAACCGCAAAGGCCAGCAGCGGCAGCGTAGTGAGCAGGCCGGTCTGGGCAGTGGAAAGAGCAAATGCCCCGCGAATGTCATCCAGCAGTGGTGCTACGCCGGTAAATGTCGAGCGCAGTGCCGTGGCGGTAGTGAGAATCGCGAGCAGCATCAGCCAGCGCTCACGTGTGTTCGTTGAATTAACGTTATGCATAAACAACCCATCCCAAAACAATGCCCGCAGAGTAACGCTTAATGGATTGTTAAGAAACAAGCTAAAATGACAGTTTATCACTAAATTCGGACAGATTATGGAGCAAGACCTGGAGTTGGCCGGGTATGATCCAGACAGCAGTGCGGCGCCGGTTGTGGCGTTTCATATTCGTGTGCATGAGCGCGACCGGGAGGTGGCACGTCATCATCATCGTAAAGGGCAGCTGATTCTGGCGCTGCACGGCGGTGTGACCTGCGAGGTCGATAAGGCGATGTGGATGGTGCCACCTCTGCATGCGGTATGGATACCGGGGCTGATGCCGCATATCAATCGTGTGACTGCCAACGCACGCTTGTGCTTTTTGTTTATTGAGCCTGGTGCTGTCAGGATGCCTGAGCGCTGTTGTACGCTGAAAATCTCGCCGCTGGTGCGTGAACTGATCCTCACGCTGGCGCAACGTAACGCGGCGTCAGCGTCTTGTGTGGCTACACAGCGGCTGATTCAGGTGCTGTTTGATGAGTTGCCCGTGCAGCCGGTGGAAGGGCTTCATCTGCCCGTCTCGGATAACCCCAAAATCCGTGCTATGGCAACGTTTATCGCCACCGAGCCGCAAAATCGGCGCACGCTGGCGCAGTGGGCCTCGCAGCTGGCGATGAGCGAGCGCAGTCTGGCACGGCTGGTAATAAAAGAAACGGGCCTTAACTTTCGGCGCTGGCGCCAGCAGTTGCAGCTCATCATCGCACTGCGTTGTTTGATAGAGGGTCAGTCGGTGCAGCAGGTCGCACAGGCGCTGGGTTACGATTCCACAACGGCGTTTATCACCATGTTCAAAAATGGGCTGGGTCAGACGCCCGGACGCTGGCTGGCTTCGACCCAGGGGATGGCAGGCGGGGAATAGTGCTGTCACGCCCGCGCGGGAATAACCCGTTTTGTTAATAACGCACTTCACTTAACGGCGCGTGACATCTGGCGATGTCGGTATGCACCAGGCAGGCGACAGATGGCCACAAGCAGCCGGGACTATTGTCTGCCGACGATAAGCGAGACCAGGCCCGCGGCAATCAGTGGGCCAACCGGCACGCCGCGAAACAGCGCCACGCCCAATACGGTGCCCACCAGCAGACCGGCCACCAGCGACGGCTGGCTGCTCATCAGTGTCACGCCGCGTCCACCAAGCCAGGAAACGAGAACGCCCACGGCAATGGCGACCAGGGATTTCCAGTTCAGAAAGGCGTTATACAGGGTTGACGGCGGCAGATTACCACTGGCAATCGGTGCCATGACGCCAATGGTCAGAATGATTATCCCGACGCTCAGCCCCTGTTTTTCAATCCACGGAAAGAAGTGACTTAGCGGCGTTACCCGCACAATGATGAGCACCAGAATGGAGATAGCAACGGTAGTGTTATGGCTGACAAAGCCGAGCGCGGCCAGCGCCAGCAGTATCAGCAGCGTACTGTCGAACATAATATAAATCCCTGCCAGAAAAGGTGAACCGGTTATGTTTGCTGCGCGATGAATACCCGCGCTGGGTTCTACTTTAAGCGTGAGCTGTGCGTCTGGGCTAACTTTTTTATCGGGCGGGCAGGGATTTGGGCATGCGCCTGAGAAACACCGTAACGTTGGGGATATTGCGCGCTTACGGCCAGGATGATGCCGCCAGGTAAGCATGATGTTCATCCGCCTGAAAATACACAGAGCGGGATGAACGTAATCCGTGTTGGCGGGCAGCGTTAGCTCTCTGGCGTGACACGACGAAAGGCCACAAGCTCCGGTTGGGCAATGCGCAGGTAGTCCTGGGCATTAAGGATAATAGATTTATCAAGCTGCCCGGCGTTAAAGGCGATGTCATCAAAGCGCTCAAACAACAGCGGGTCGGCCACCAGCTTTAGCGCGCTGTGGAAGCTAAACGGCGGGATAGCGCCAAAGACGCAGCCGGTAAGCGCATCGACCTCCGCAGGGCTTGCCAGCGAGGCCCGCAGCCCACCAATATGTGTGGCGATCTTCGCCAGATCCGCCTGCTGGTCCGCCGCCAGAATAGCCAGCACGTGCTGGTTTACGCCGTTGCCCTTTACTTTGCACACCAGTGCCTTCGCCCCCTGGCCGAGTGCCGTGCCGCGAAGTTCGGACACTGCCTCACATTTACCAACAGGCTCATGTTCCATAACACGAAAACGGGCGTTCTCGCGCGTGAGCAGAGTGAGAAGTTGTTGGTGGATATCAATAAGGGTGGCGTCGGTCATCGCGTGCTCCTGCGGGCTGTAGCATATTAATAAGTCACAAGAATAATGCAGTTTGTGAAGGATTATTATGTGTTTTGTGGCATTGCGCTGGCATAACCGGGATGACATCCTGGCTGAGGTGAGATTTTATCGTTGGTCGCGCAAGAGGGCGCATAGCGTGCGCCTGAGAAAATCGGTGTCTGTCGTGGCGGGGGATTTTACCAGCGGCTGGATGTGGAAGCGCGGCACGCAGGCGCAAAGGTCATTGGTGAGAAAAGACAACCGCCAGCGGCGGCTGTCTTTGGCATAACCCTATGCTTCGCTTGCCTGCTTCTGGAACAGTTCGCGGAACACCGGGTAAATATCTTCCTGATCGCGGATATGCTGCATGGCAAAGTTATCGAATTGCGCCTGCAGGTGTTCGTATTCACGCCACAGCGTCTGGTGGGCGCGGCGGGTAATTTCGATGTAGCTGTAATAACGCACCACCGGCAGCAGCTTTTTCGCCAGAATGTCGTGGCACATCGGTGAGTCATCGGCCCAGTTATCGCCATCGGAGGCCTGGGCTGCATAGATATTCCACTGTGCCGGGTCATAGCGCTCTTTTACGACTTCATCCATCAACTTCAGCGCGCTGGAGACAATCGTACCGCCAGTTTCCTGCGAGTAGAAAAACTCGTGCTCATCGACCTCTTTTGCCTGTGTGTGGTGGCGGATATACACCACTTCCACGTTTTTGTAGGTGCGGCTCAAAAACAGGTATAGCAGGATATAAAAGCGTTTGGCCATATCCTTGGTCGCCTGGTCCATTGAGCCGGATACGTCCATCAGGCAGAACATCACCGCCTGGCTCGATGGCTCCGGGCGTTTTTCATAATTTTTGTAGCGCAGATCGAAAGTGTCGATAAACGGCACGCGGGCGATGCGCTCACGCAGTTCAATTATCTCTTTACGCAGTCGTTCTTCTTCAATGAGCTGCGCCGGTTCGCTGCGGGCGACTTGCTCAAGTGCATCTTCCAGTTCACGTAGCTCGCGACGGCGTGCGGCAGTCATCGCAGTGCGTCGTGCCAGCGAGTTTTGCAGTGAGCGCACTACGCTAATGTTGGCCGGAACACCGTTAGCGGTGAAGCCCGCGCGGTGGGTTTTGTACTCAGTAAGCTGGCGCTGCTGATTTTTCTTCAGATTGGGTAAGGCCAAGTCTTCAAACAGCAGATCGAGGTATTCGTCTTTGGAAATCTGAAAGACAAACTCGTCCTGGCCTTCACCGTCTGGGCTGGCCTGGCCCTGGCCGCCGCCGGACCCACCGCCGCCGCCCTGCGGGCGCTCAATGCGGTCGTTTTGCACAAAGTGATCGTTACCCGGATGCACGCGATGGCGCAGACCGCCGCGGCCCTGGTGAAAAATCGGTTCACTGATGTCGCCATGCGGAATGGAGACTGATTCGCCGCTGTCCACGTCAGTCACAGAACGTTTGTTAATGGCCCCGGAGATAGACTGTTTAATCTGCGTCTTATAACGGCGTAAAAAGCGCTGGCGGTTAACCGTGCTTTTATTTTTGCCGTTCAGACGGCGGTCAATGAAATAGGACATAATTCCCCCCAACAGCTTGTGCCCGGTGCACAGCAGCCGCACGGATACCTGCGGCTGATGTTAACGCCGGGCAGCGGTTACCCGCCGCCCGGCGGCTGCGTTTGTCTTATGACGATTTACGCACGCGCAAATACCATTCACACAGCAGACGTACCTGCTTGCGGGTATAGCCTTTCTCCATCATACGGTCGACAAAATCGTCGTGCTTTTTCTGCTCGTCGGTAGAGGTTTTGGCGTTAAACGAAATCACCGGCAATAGCTCTTCGGTATTCGAGAACATTTTCTTCTCAATGACCGTGCGCAGCTTCTCGTAGCTGGTCCAGTTCGGATTACGGCCGTTGTTCTGAGCGCGGGCGCGCAGCACGAAGTTAACGATTTCGTTTCGGAAATCCTTCGGATTGCTGATGCCGGCCGGTTTTTCAATTTTCTCCAGTTCAGCGTTCAGCGATTCGCGGTCAAACAGCTGTCCGGTGTCCGGGTCACGATATTCCTGATCCTGAATCCAGAAATCGGCGTAGGTCACGTAGCGGTCAAAAATGTTCTGACCATACTCAGAGTACGATTCCAGATAGGCCGTCTGAATCTCTTTGCCGATAAACTCGGCGTATTTCGGAATAAGATAGCCTTTCAGGTGCTCAAGGTAGCGTTCTGCCTGTTCCTGCGGGAACTGTTCACGCTCAATCTGCTGCTCCAGCACGAAGAACAGGTGGACCGGGTTTGCCGCCACTTCCACATGGTCAAAGTTGAACACGCGGGAGAGGATTTTAAACGCAAAGCGCGTAGAGAGCCCGTTCATGCCTTCGTCCACGCCCGCGTAGTCGCGGTATTCCTGGTACGATTTGGCCTTTGGATCGGTGTCTTTTAAGGTTTCGCCGTCATACACCCGCATTTTGGAGTACATGCTGGAGTTTTCCGGCTCTTTAAGCCGCGAGAGAATCGAGAAACGCGCCAGGGTTTCCAGCGTACCAGGCGCACAGGGCGCGTGAGTCAGCTCACTGTGGTTAAGCAATTTCTCGTAGATTTTGATCTCTTCGGAAATCCGCAGGCAGTAAGGCACCTTGACGATGTAAACACGGTCCAGGAACGCCTCGTTGTTTTTGTTGTTACGGAACTGTACCCATTCCGATTCGTTGGAATGGGCGAGGATGATGCCGTTAAAGGGCAGAGCAGAAATGCCCTCAGTGCCGTTGTAGTTGCCTTCCTGGGTTGCCGTCAGCAGCGGATGCAGCACCTTAATTGGCGCTTTAAACATCTCGACAAACTCCATAATCCCCTGGTTGGCACGGCACAACGCACCGGAGTAGCCGTAGGCGTCCGGGTCGTTCTGGGCGTGGTTTTCCAGCTTGCGGATATCCACTTTACCCACCAGCGCCGAGATATCCTGGTTGTTCTCATCACCCGGCTCGGTTTTGGCAATCGCGATTTGCTCAAGAATGGACGGCCAGACTTTAACGACACGGAATTTAGTGATGTCACCGCCGAACTCATGCAGGCGCTTGGCTGCCCACGGCGACATAATGGTGCCGAGGTAGCGAGTCGGGATGTTGTATTCCTTCTCCAGAATCTGCGCGTCTTCCTGCGGGTTAAACAGACACAGCGGGTGGTCGTTGACCGGGCTGCGCTCACCGTTGGCGCTCAGCACGTAAATTGGCACGCGTTGCATCAGCGCCTTAAGGCGCTCGGCCAACGACGATTTACCGCCGCCCACCGGTCCCAGCAGGTACAGGATCTGTTTTTTCTCCTCCAGCCCCTGAGCCGCGTGCTTGAGATAAGACACAATCTGCTCAATGGCCTCTTCCATTCCATAAAACGCTTCAAAGGCCGGATAGCGTGCAACAACCCGGTTTGAAAAGAGACGGGACAGCCGCGGGTCCAGAGCCGTATCGATCATGACAGGCTCACCGATAGCCATCAGTAGCCGCTCTGCCGCGTTGGCATAGGCACTGCGATCTTGCCGGCAGACGGTAAGAAATTCCTGCAGTGTGAACTCTTCGTCCTTGGCAGCTTCATAGCGCTGGCGATAGTGATCGAATATATTCATGGCATGCCGTCCTTCGTTTTTTAGCACAGGTGATAAGAGCCGTTCATATGAATAGTGGAGGCTCCCGAAAGATGTCTTCTGAGAGGACAGCCCACGTGCAGACTGGCCGCCTTCAGCATTTAGCACCTTCTAAACTTAAGCGTAGATGTATTTATAAAACTTGCATCTGGCCCGGAATAAATTTCAATGACATATCAATAACTCATATAGCGATATGTTCTGTAGCCGACTGCGGGGGAAACAGAATTCACCGCGTTGTCACATAATCATTGTCATTGTGTAAATATAAGCAGCGATGCTGTAAGGTTTTCGTGGGTTCAAAAAGAAGTAAATGTGCCAGGATGAGAGGGCCGAGTGCTACACTGCGCTCGCTGATTATTAGATTAAAGGATTGAGCATATTGTGACCAAATTCAAAATTTTCGCACTGGCTGCTCTGACTGCAGGCGCCATGAATTCGGCTTATGCAGAGGGCCAGTGGTCGCTGGGAGCAGCGGCATTAGTCCAGAGTTTCCCTTATAAAGGTGTTGATACCAAAGTGTATCCCGCGCCCATTATCGGTTATGAAGGGGAGCGTTTTTATTTCCGTGGTTTTAACGCGGGCTATTACCTGTGGAATGATAAGACTGACAAACTGTCGGTGACGGCCTGGTATAATCCGCTGCACTTTCGCCCGAAAGACAGCGACGATCGCGCGCTGCGCCAGCTGGATCGCCGTAAATCGACCATGATGGCGGGGCTGTCTTACGCCCACTATACCCAGTACGGCTTCCTGCGTACGGTGCTTGGCGGCGATGTCCTGGGCGAGAGCAACGGTATTACCTGGGATCTGGCCTGGCTTTATCGCTACACCAACGGTGGTCTGACTATCGTGCCGGGTATTGGTGCGACCTGGAACAGCGAAAACCAGAACGACTACTATTATGGCGTGAGCCGCAGCGAGTCTGCGCGTACCGGCATTAACCGTTACAACGCCGACAGCGACTGGAATCCCTACCTTGAGCTGACGGTGAACTACGCGCTCAACGACAGCTGGAGCGTCTACGGTATGGGTCGCTACATTCACCTGGGCAGCGAAATCAAAGACAGCCCGATGGTGGATGCGTCGTGGAGCGGCATTGTGCTGACCGGCGTGACCTACAGTTTCTGATAACCGGACGGCAGAACAAACGGGGCGTTTATCGCCCCGTTTGCTTTATGGCCTCAGGAGAAAACGATGGCAGGCAAAACGGTGATTTTTCCCGGCAACGTCAGGGTAGCGGCAATCGGCCAGGGTAGCTGGTATATGGGGGAGCACGCGCAACAGCGCGCTGGCGAGGTGCGAGCATTACAGGCGGGCATCGAGTGTGGGTTGACGCTGATTGACACCGCTGAAATGTACGCCGACGGCGCTGCGGAGAGCGTGGTAGGAGAGGCCATTCGCGGGCGACGTGAGCAGGTCTATCTGGTCTCCAAAGTATATCCCTGGAATGCGGGCGCCAGCCGTGGTATGGCCGCTTGTGAGGCCAGCTTGCGCCGGTTGGGCACCGACTATCTCGATTTATACCTGTTGCACTGGCCTGGTGATATCCCGCTGGCACACACGGTAGATCTCATGAATACGCTGATAGCGCAGGGTAAAATTCGCCGCTGGGGGGTGTCGAACTTTGACAAACAGGCCATGCAGGCGTTGTGGCAGGTGGATGGCGGGCGCGAGTGTGCCACCAACCAGGTGCTCTATCATCTCGCCTCGCGCGGTATTGAGTACGACCTGCTGGCGTGGTGTGAGCAACAAAACATGCCAGTGATGGCTTACTGCCCGCTGGCGCAGGGCGGCAGGCTGAGCCATAAGTTGTTTACCCATCCGCTGTTAAACGAACTGGCCCAGGCGCAGGGGATTAGCGTTGCGCAACTGCTGCTGGCGTGGGTGATTCGTCGCCCGGGGGTGGTTGCCATCCCGAAAGCCGCTAGCGTACAGCATGTGCAGGAAAACGTGGCTGCACTCGGCATCACGCTCAGCGAAGAGACGCTGGCGCGCCTGGACGCGGCTTTTCCCGCACCCGGCGGGCCGACGCCGCTGGATGTTGTGTAAGCGGTTTTCTGACAAAGCTATTTGCACACACCCGGCAGGGAGAGTATGAGGACATGGCGCAGTGACTCGTGGCGGTGAGCAAAAGACGTGAGTGAGCGGGAGTCGATGCCGGTCAAACGCAGACGACCGGCATGAGCAGATAAATCAATCAGCCTTTCTTCGCTACGCGCAGCGTAACCGACAGACGAGACGGCATTTCTGAACGCGCTTTTTGTGGCACGCTGATAGCCGCTGTTTCTACACAGACAAAGGTTTTATAGCCGTCGTCTGGCATATCACCCATGCTGGCAGAAAGCGCCGGACCGGGGTTCCAGCCGACCACGTTGCTGTGATGATGGTGCACCACGTCAATCACGCGCCCAAGTGCCGGATCGTGAATCAGACTGCATGCTTCCGGCTCCAGATAAACGCGGTCCGTTCGGTCCGGGAAGGTTTGTACGCCGTCGTTAAGTTCGCCTTCGCCGCCCGCCACTTTATCCAGATAGCGTTTACCCAGGCCGCTGACCTTAACAACGCTGATATCGCCAACGTTGAAATAGCTGTGCAGTGCGGCGGTGGAGTCAAATTCGCCGTGGGCTTCGAGCTCAATTTCACAGGTTTTACCGAGACGAAAGCGGGCGTACAGCGTGAAATCGTGTGGCCACAGGCGGCGGGTTTCTTCGCATGTTTCCAGCACCAGCGTCAGCACCACGCCCTCGTCGGTTTCCTGGTACGCGTTGAGGCTCCAGGGCAGGTTGCGGGCAAAGCCGTGCGCGGGCAGTCCTTCTTCGGCTGCCGGGCCAAACCATGGCCAGCACAGCGGCACGCCGCCGCGTATGGCTTTACCGTTGGCAAATGCCGTCTTGTCACTGAGCCACAAGACCTCTTCTTCGCCCTGAGGTTTCCAGCTGAGCAGGTGAGCGCCCTGGAGCGCAACGGCTGCGCGCACTGCGGGATGGTCCACCACCAGAATCTCCAGTTCTCCCATCTGGCGGCGAGTGAGCGACGTAGTAAATTCTTCCAGGGCCGGCAGGTCAAAAATCTTAGCAATCATCAGCGCATCCTCTGTATTGAAGACCGTAAGTGCGGGTACGGCAGATATAAAAAAGGGCGACCGAAGTCGCCCTTTATGCATCTGAAACTCAGCTCGCCTTATTTGGAGATGTGAGCGATCAGATCCAGTACTTTATTAGAGTAGCCAGTTTCGTTGTCGTACCAGGAAACCAGTTTCACGAAGTTGTCGTTCAGTGCGATACCTGCTTTAGCATCGAACACAGAAGTGCATACTTCGCCGTTGAAGTCGGTGGAAACCACGTCGTCTTCGGTGTAGCCCAGAACGCCTTTCATCGGGCCTTCAGAAGCTGCTTTGATGGCTTTCTTGATGTCTTCGTAAGAAGCCGCTTTTTCCAGACGCACGGTCAGGTCAACCACAGATACGTTCGGGGTCGGAACACGGAACGCCATACCAGTCAGTTTGCCATTCAGTTCCGGCAGAACTTTACCTACCGCTTTAGCAGCACCGGTAGAGGACGGGATGATGTTCTGAGCTGCGCCGCGGCCGCCGCGCCAGTCTTTGTGAGACGGGCCATCAACGGTTTTCTGCGTTGCGGTGGTTGCGTGAACGGTGGTCATCAGACCTTCGATGATGCCGAAGTTGTCGTTGATAACTTTTGCCAGCGGAGCCAGGCAGTTGGTGGTGCAGGAAGCGTTAGAAACGATGTCCTGGCCTTCGTATTTGTCAAAGTTAGCGCCTTTAACAAACATCGGGGTGTTGTCTTTGGACGGGCCAGTCAGAACAACTTTTTTCGCGCCAGCGGTGATGTGTTTGCGAGCCGTTTCGTCGGTCAGGAACAGACCGGTAGCTTCAGCAACAACGTCAACACCCACTTCGTTCCACTTCAGGTTAGCCGGATCGCGTTCAGCGGTAACACGGATTTTTTTACCGTTAACGATCAGATGACCGTCTTTCACTTCAACGGTACCGTTGAAACGGCCGTGAGTGGAGTCATACTTCAGCATGTATGCCATGTAGTCAGCGTCTAACAGATCGTTGATTGCAACGATTTCAATGTCAGAACGTTCCTGAGCAGCACGGAAAACAATGCGACCGATGCGGCCAAAACCGTTGATACCTACTTTGATAGTCATATATTCCACCAGCTATTTGTTAGTGAATAAAAGGTTGCCTGTAAAATTACAAAAACCTTACGCAGCGTCAAGCGGAATCGTGTCAATCATTGCGACAAATCAATCCGCCGGGTCAGCATTTTGCGTCCGATTTGCCTCCACTTTTCCTGTCAGCTGCAACCCACATGGGGGTAGATATGAGGATTTTAAAGGGGAGGAAAGAGAATTTTGTGATTTGTGTCACAAATGCTACCCTGGTTACTCCTGTTGGAGCAGTTTAGAACAAAACCTGACACCCCGCTGTTAATGTTTTGTTAGAATCTGAACTATCTTGTGAGCAAAAAGGCACACGCTAAGAAGGTGTATGATGTCTGATAAAAAATCCCCTGAAGAGTTGAAAAATAGCCTGTCGGAAATGCAGTTCTGGGTGACCCAGCAACGCGGGACCGAACCCCCGTTTACCGGTAAGTTACTGCATAATAAGGGCGATGGAGTCTATCATTGCCTGGTATGCAATGCGCCGTTGTTTACCTCACACAGTAAGTATGACTCAGGCTGCGGCTGGCCGAGCTTTTACGAACCGGTCAGCGATGACGCCATTCGCTATATTGAAGACAACTCTCACGGTATGCAGCGTATTGAAATCCGCTGCGGCAACTGTGATGCGCACCTTGGCCACGTCTTCCCGGACGGCCCGCAGCCAACCGGTGAGCGTTATTGTGTTAACTCCGCTTCCCTGAGCTTCTCAGACGATGACGGTAGTGAGCAGGTTAAGGGCTAAAGAAACGATTCAGCTTGTTATTCCATTCAGGAAACCTACGCGTGAATATTGACGAACTGATTAACTCAATGACGCCGGAAGTCTACGAGCGCCTGGAGACGGCGGTGGCGCTTGGCAAATGGCCCGATGGTGTGGCGCTGACGCCACAGCAAAAGGAAAACTCGCTACAGCTGGTGATGATGTGGCAGGCGCGCCACAACAGCACGCCGCAGCACATGACGGTCGGCACCGACGGGCAGATTGTGATGAAGAGCAAGCAACAGCTTAAAGAAGAGTTTGGCATTGTGCCGCCCGCTATCGCGACGCTCAAGCCAGAGTAGGGCCGCGCTGTGGCGCGCATCCGTAAACGACAGGCCGCCTGATTCGCGGCCTGTTTTTAGTTGTGCGTTTCCAGCCAGTCGTCCAGCGTATACAGCGTGGCACCTGCGGCGGCCATGTCCATAAACGCCTGTGCGCTGTCGCCGGGATTGATATTTACACCGCGACAGCCGTCGGTAATCACATTCACCGCGTAGCCCAGCCGCAGCGCATCAAGCACAGTGAACTTCACGCAGTAATCCGTAGCCAGCCCCAGCACAATAAGTTCGCGGATTTCATGGTGCTGTAGCCAGCCGTTGAGTGCGGTTTCCTGGCGCTGGCCGTTATCAAAAAAGGCACTGTAGCTGTCGATAGCGGGGTTTTCCCCTTTGTGAAATACCGCGTCAACGCCAGACTGTTCAAGCAACGGATGCAGCGCGGCGCCGTCGGTGTGCTGCACGCAGTGATCGGGCCACCAGGTTTGTGGCAGGCCGTCAAGCTCGCCCTGCGTGTAAGGCTCTGCCTGTTGCTGGCTGGCGAAACTGCCGTGGTTTTGCGGATGCCAGTCCTGGCTTGCCAGCACCGCGTCACCGCGGGTTTGGCTCCAGCGAATCAGCGTGTTGGCCACGTCTATCGTGCTGTCGCCATCCGCGACCGCCAGCGCACCACCGGCACAAAAATCATTCTGTAAATCCACCAGCAGTAGGGCACGTTGCGTCATGGTTTGCTCCTTAATCGTCCAGGGTCAGTTCGCCGCGCAGGTTCTGCGCCATCGCACGGCGAATGCCGTCGGCATCCAGCCCTTTGCTTAACAGCCAGTGCAGTTTGGTCAGCGTGGCTTCTACCGTCATGTCTGCGCCGCCAACCACGCCCGCATGCGCCAGCGCATTGCCGGTGGCGTAGCCGCCCATATTGACTTTGCCAGACATGCATTGCGTAAGGTTAACCACCACAATGCCGCGTGCGCTGGCCTCTTTTAGCTCGTTGAGGAACTCGCGGTTTTGCGGCGCATTACCCACGCCGTAGGAGCGCAGGATCAGGGCTTTCACCGGCTGGCGCAGGAAGTTACGCACCACATCGGCAGAAATTCCGGGATAAATCGTGACCACGCCAATCGGCTGCGGCGTGATGGTATGTACGATAAGCTCGCCCTGGCCGTTGGGTGCAGGCGGTGTATTGAGCCGGCGAATATGGATACCGGCTTCAAGCAGCGGTGCCAGATTGGGCGACGCGAAGGCATCAAAGCCATCGGCATGCGCTTTGGTGGTGCGGTTGCCGCGATAGAGGCGGTTGTTAAAAAACAGCGCCACTTCGTTAATGGGGTAGTTTGCCGCCACAAACAGCGCGTTAAGCAGGTTGGTCTGCCCGTCAGAGCGCAGTTCCGCCAGTGGGATCTGTGAGCCTGTGACAATCACCGGTTTAGCGAGGTTCTCCAGCATGAAGGAAAGCGCTGAGGCAGTGAATGCCATGGTGTCGGTGCCGTGCAGAATGACAAAGCCGTCGTAGTTGTCATAGCGAGCGCGAATATCATCAGCAATGTGCTGCCAGTCGTCCGGCGTCATATCCGAAGAGTCCATCAGCGGCTGATATTCATGAATGGTGAAGTCAGGCATTTCCTGGCGGTGAAATTCAGGCATCAGCGCCAGCTGGCGTTGCAGATGACCGGACACCGGAATGTACCCCTGTTCAGAGCGCTGCATACCGATAGTTCCGCCGGTATAGGCGACGTAAATAGATTTTTTTTTCATGAAAGACTCTGCGCGCAAAGAAACAGGCGCTGAGTATAGTGGCACGGCAGGAAAAAAACAGCCCGCAGACGCGGGCCGTTTCTGAGGATTAGCGCACGTTGGCGCAGCGCATACAAATCGCGTAGCGGTTGCGCGGGTCGTTAAGCGTTGAGAGCTTATCGCCTTCGGCTTTAAGTACTTCGGCGGTCTGTGCCAGCGGGGCAGGCAGATATGCCTGCAACGCCTGTAGCAGCATGGCGCGCACGGAACCGCTGAGGCTACTAAAGACAATATCCATAACGCTCGTTTCATCCTGGTAGTAACTCAGATGCCAGCTTTTCATCTTCGCCAGCTCTGCGGCTTTTTTCACGGCATCATCAAAATCACCGAGGCTGTCTACCAGCCCAATATCTTTGGCATCAAGACCGGTCCAGACGCGACCTTTGGCAATCAGGTTAATCTGCTCCGCTGTCTTTTTGCGTGAGTCAGCAACCAGCTTAATAAAGCGCAGGTAGCCGTTTTCGATGCTGAGCTGCATCAGCTGCTGCACTTCGTCAGGCAAGGCCTTGGTGACTGCCACGTCTGCCAGCGGTGAGGTGGCAACGCCGTCGGTGTGAACACCGATGCTGTCGAGGCTGTTCTCAACGGTATTGATAATACCGAAGATGCCAATAGAGCCGGTGAGGGTGGTCGGGCTTGCCACAATGTAATCGGCAGGCGTGGAAATCCAGTAACCGCCGGAGGCCGCCATGCCGCCCATAGAAACCACGACCGGTTTACCGGCTGCTTTGGCCGCTGCCAGTTCTTCACGGATGGTTTCGGAGGCGCTGACGCTGCCGCCCGGGCTGTTGACGCGCAGCACAATGGCTTTCACCTTCGCATCCAGACGCGCATCGCGAATCTGTGAGGCGGTGGTATCACCACCGACGTTGCCCGGCGTTTCTTCGCCATCCATGATGGCGCCGTTGGCGTAAATCACGGCAATGGCGTCACCGGTCTGCGGCGCTTTTTTCACCAGGTAGTCGTAATAGCTGATGGCGCGGTAGTCTTTATCTTTTGCGCTCCAGCCGAACTGTTTAACCAGCTCTTTGCTGAACTGCGCCGCCGAGCCGAGTTTATCGACCAGTTTATTGTCGAGGGCATATTTCGCGGTGTCACCACCGTTGCGCTTGAGTGCGTCAATCATCGGCTGCGCGCCGGGGAAAACCTGCACGGCCGGGATTTGTCGATTTGCGGCGATGGTGTCGAGATAGCCGCTCCACAGCTGGCCAATCCAGCGGCTGTCTGCCTCACGCGCCTCATCGGACATGTTGTCGCGCAGATAAGGCTCTACCGCTGATTTATAAGTGCCGACGCGAAAGATGTGGCTGGTAACCTTTAGCTTATCGAGCAGGGACTTGTAGTACAGGCCGTTGGTGGCAAAGCCGTGTAAATCCACCGCACCCTGCGGCGCCATCCAGACCGTATTGGCAAAGCTTGCCAGATAATACTGGCTCTGGCTGTAGTTATCGCCGTAAGCGTAAACATGTTTGCCGCTGTCGCGAAACGCCTGCAACGCCTTGCCGATGTAGCGCAGCGACGGCTGATCGCCACCGGCAAAATTACGCAGATCCAGCACGATGCCGGTGATGTTTTTGTCACCCTGCGCCTGGCGAATAGCATCAACAATGTCGAACAGCGAGTTTTCCTGTAGGCGGTCAGAGCTTGCACCAAACAACTGGCGGCCAATAATACCAAGTTTATTGCTAACGGAGGGTTTATCGACCACCACACCGGTGATGTCCAGCAGCAACGCGCCCTGGCTTACCGGCTGTGAGGAGCCACTGCTGCTAAACTGCGCCCAGATGCCGATGCCAATCAGCACCAGGAAAATAAAAAACAGATTCAACACCAGGTTTCTGACGAAATTGAGCAGCCGCCAGCTCCACCTGAAAATGCTGGCTATACCTCGCCATAGTGTGCGCATGTCTTCTCCATTACAGGATGAATGGCCAAATCGCGGCCAGAATGGTGGTTATCCTAAATACCCATCGGCCAAAAGTCAGCAGGAATTGCCGCACTCGCTGTAACAATTGTTGCCGCTGTGTTAGCTTCGAAGCCACATTTTCGACTGGAGCCTGTCAAATGGATGCCTTAGAACTGCTCGTTAACCGACGCAGCGCCTCACGCCTGGCGGAGCCTGCACCAACGGGAGAGGTGCTGGAAAACATTCTGCGTGCGGGCATGCGCGCGCCGGATCACGGTACACTGCAACCCTGGCGCTTTTTCCTCATTGAGGGGGAAGGGCGTGAGCGCTTCAGCCAGCTGCTGTCGGCCGCCGCGCTGGAAAGCGGGCTGGACGACAAGGCGCGTGAAAAAGCGCGCACTTCGCCGTTTCGTGCTCCACTGATTATTACCGTGGTGGCGCACTGCACCGAGCACCACAAGGTGCCGCACTGGGAACAGGTCATTTCTGCGGGTTGTGCGGTGGTGCAGATGCAGATGGCCGCTGTGGCACAAGGCTACAACGGCATCTGGCGCAGTGGCCCCTGGACTGACCACCCTAAAGTGCGTGCCGCGTTTGATTGCCGCGAGCAGGACCAGATTGTAGGTTTCCTTTATCTGGGGACGCCGCAGCTTAAAGCCTCTACCACTATCAGCGTGCCGGATACTGCGCCGTTCGTGCGCCGTTTCTGATTCTGGCTCGCAAAGCTGTCTGGATTGTGACCGGTTGCGGCGCAATTCAGACCGCCGCTCTTACCAGTCCGCCATTCTGGCGCTACCATATGTCACATTGCCAATGACAGGAGAGGTCCATGAGCGAGCAAGCTATTCGTTTGACGCAATACAGCCACGGTGCCGGCTGCGGATGCAAAATTTCCCCCAACGTGCTTGAAACTATTCTGCACAGCGAACAGGCGAAGTTTACCGATCCGCAACTGCTGGTAGGCAATGAGACGCGCGATGACGCCGCCGTTTATGACCTCGGCAATGGCACCAGCGTTATCAGCACCACCGATTTCTTTATGCCGATTGTCGACTCACCGTTCGACTTTGGCCGCATTGCCGCTACTAATGCCATTAGCGATATCTACGCGATGGGCGGCAAACCCATCATGGCTATTGCCATTCTTGGCTGGCCGCTCGATAAACTCGCCCCAGAAATTGCCCGCGAGGTGACGGAAGGTGGCCGCCACGCCTGCCGCCAGGCCGGTATTGTGCTTGCAGGTGGTCACTCCATTGATGCGCCGGAGCCGATTTTTGGACTTGCCGTCACCGGTATTGTGCCGACCGAGCGCGTGAAAAAGAACAGTACCGCGCAGGCGGGATGCAAGCTTTACCTCACCAAGCCGCTGGGTATTGGCGTGCTCACCACCGCTGAGAAGAAGTCGCTGCTTAAGGCCGAGCACGCAGGGTTGGCAACAGAGGTGATGTGTCGCATGAACTCCGCAGGCGCAATTTTTGCCGAGCTCGAAGGCGTGAAGGCAATGACGGATGTCACCGGCTTTGGCCTGATGGGACACCTGAGCGAGATGTGCGAAGGGGCTGGCGTGCAGGCCGATGTCTGGTATGACAGCATACCGAAGCTGCCGGGTGTGGAAGATTACATCGCGCAGGGCTGCGTACCTGGCGGCACCGGGCGCAACTTTGCCAGCTACGGCCACCTGTTGGGTGAGATGCCGCAGGCGTGGCGCGATTTGGTGTGCGACCCGCAAACCTCCGGCGGCCTGCTGCTGGCGGTGACGCCGGATGCCGAGGCTGAGGTGCTGGCCCAGGCGCAAACGCTGGGTCTGACGCTTAGCGCCATTGGCGAACTCAGCGCGGCCCAGGCGGGCCGCCCAATGATTGAGATTCGCTGAGCACATGCGGCTGTTTATTGCGGAAAAACCGAGTCTCGGGCGCGCCATTGCTGACGTGCTGCCAAAGCCGCACCGTCGTGGTGACGGCTTTATTGAGTGCGGCAACGGGCAGGTAGTGACCTGGTGCGTGGGTCACCTGCTGGAGCAGGCGCAGCCGGATGTCTATGACAGCCGCTACGCGCGCTGGAGCCTCGCTGATTTACCGATTGTGCCGGAAAAATGGCGGCTACAGCCTCGCCCGTCGGTGGCAAAACAGCTTAACGTCATCAAAAAACTGCTGGCTGAGGCAAGCGAAGTGGTGCACGCCGGTGACCCGGACCGTGAAGGTCAGTTGCTGGTGGACGAAGTGCTGGACTATCTGGGATTGGCACCGGAAAAGCGCCAGCAGGTGCAGCGCTGCCTGATTAACGATCTCAACCCGCAGGCGGTAGAGCGGGCGATTTCACGGCTGCGCGCCAACAGCGAATTTGTGCCGCTGTGTGTATCAGCGCTGGCGCGTGCGCGCGCCGACTGGCTATACGGCATCAATATGACCCGCGCCTGGACGCTGCTGGGGCGCAACGCGGGCTACCAGGGAGTACTTTCCGTAGGCCGGGTGCAGACGCCGGTGCTGGGGCTGGTGGTGCGCCGGGATGAAGAGATTGAAAACTTTATCCCGAAGGATTTCTTTGACGTGAAGGCGCACATTGTGACGCCTGCCGATGAGCGTTTTGTGGCGACCTGGCAGCCAAGCGAGTCCTGCGAGCCGTATCAGGATGAAGAAGGGCGCTTGCTGCACCGCCCACTCGCCGAACATGTGGTTTCGCGCATTACCGGTCAGCCTGCGCTGGTCACGGAGTACGCCGACAAGCGCGAGTCAGAGGCGGCACCGCTGCCGTTTTCACTGTCCAGTTTGCAGATTGAAGCGGCAAAGCGCTTTGGACTGAGCGCGCAAACGGTGCTCGATACCTGCCAGAAACTCTACGAAACCCACAAACTGATTACCTATCCCCGTTCCGACTCGCGCTATCTACCCGAGGAGCATTTTGCCGGTCGTCATTCGGTAATGAACGCCATTAGCGTGCATGCGCCCGGCTTACTGCCGCAGCCGGTGGTGGAGCCGGACCGGCGCAACCGCTGCTGGGATGATAAAAAGGTGGATGCTCACCACGCCATTATCCCGACTGCGCGTAGTAGCTCCGTGAAGCTCACCGAGAATGAGCGCAATATCTACGAGCTGATTGGCCGCCAGTATCTGATGCAGTTTTGCCCGGATGCGGTGTATCGCAAATGCACCATCAATCTGGATATCGCTGGCGGGAAGTTTATTGCGAAGGCGCGTTTTCTGGCCGAAGCGGGCTGGCGCACGTTGCTGGGTGCCAAAGAGCGTGATGAAGACAACGACGGTACGCCGCTGCCGGTGGTGGCAAAGGGCGATGAACTGTTGTGTGAAAAGGGCGAAGTGGTGGAGCGCCAGACCCAGCCGCCGCGCCACTTTACTGACGCCACGCTGCTGTCGGCCATGACGGGCATTGCGCGCTTTGTGCAGGATAAAGATCTCAAAAAGGTGTTGCGTGCCACCGACGGCCTTGGCACCGAGGCCACGCGAGCCGGGATCATCGAACTACTGTTTAAACGCACCTTTCTGGTGAAAAAAGGGCGCTACATCCATTCTACCGACGCCGGACGAGCGCTTATCCACGCATTGCCAGAGATGGCGGGCAGGCCGGATATGACCGCGCACTGGGAATCGGTGCTCACGCAAATCAGTGAAAAGCAGTGTCGCTACCAGGACTTTATGCAGCCGCTGGTGCACACGCTGCATGATTTGATTTCCCAGGCTCGCAGCGCCCCGGTACGTCAGTTTCGTGGGATTGTTGCCCAACAGCCGCCGCAGGCGAAACGCGGTGGTGGGAAAGGAAAAGGGCGCGGCCCGCGCCGTAGCGGCACAGAGCCAGCGCCCGCACTATAGCGGTTAAATCACGCCCTGGGCCGTCATAGCGTCGGCCACTTTCACAAAGCCCGCGATGTTGGCACCGCGCACATAGTTAACCGGCGTTTTGCCATCGTCGCTGGCACCGTGAGTCACGCAGTCGGCGTGAATACGCTCCATAATGGCGTGCAAACGCGCGTCCACTTCTTCGCAAGTCCAGCTTAACCGTGCGGCGTTCTGCGCCATCTCCAGCCCGGAGGTGGCAACCCCGCCCGCGTTAGCGGCTTTACCCGGCCCGAACAGCACGTTGGCTTCCAGCAGCAGTTCGGTTGCGCAGAGCGTGGTTGGCATGTTGGCACCTTCGGCCACCAGACGCACACCATTGGCAATCAGCTGCTGCGCGTCTTCCAGATCCAGTTCGTTTTGCGTTGCACACGGCAGCGCGATATCCACTGGCACATTCCACGGCTTCTCACCTTCCAGCCACTGCAAATTGAACTCACGTGCGTAATCGACAAGGCGACCATTGTGGCTGGACTTGATTTCCATCAGGCGTGCCAGCTTCTCTGGCGTAAAGCCTGCTTCGTCAACCACGGTGCCGCCGGAGTCAGAAGCGGTAATCACGCGTGCACCTTTGCTCATGGCTTTTTCGATAGCGTACTGAGCCACGTTGCCCGCACCAGAGACTGAGACACGCATGCCTTCCAGCGCCATGGCGTGCTGGCGCAGCATGGCGTCAACAAAGTAAATCAGGCCATAGCCAGTGGCTTCCGGGCGAATCAGGCTACCGCCGAAGCTCAGGCCTTTACCGGTGAACACGCATTCGTTGCTGTTGCTCAGTTTGCGCATCATGCCTGCCATATAGCCCACTTCGCGTGCGCCAACGCCGATATCACCTGCCGGCACGTCGGTGTTCGCCCCCAGGTGGCGCCACAGCTCACTCATCAACGCCTGGCAAAAACGCATGATTTCGCCGTCGCTCTTACCTTTAGGATCGAAGTCGCTACCGCCTTTGCCGCCGCCCATTGGCAGGGTGGTCAGTGCGTTTTTGAACGTCTGCTCAAAGCCCAGGAACTTCAGAATGGACAGATTCACCGTGGGGTGAAAGCGCATGCCGCCTTTGTACGGGCCGATGGCAGAGTTGTACTGTACGCGCCAGGCGCGGTTGACCTGCACTTCGTTCCTGTCGTTAAGCCAGGTGACACGAAACTGAATCACGCGCTCTGGTTCAACCAGGCGCTCCAGTAGCGCATTGTTGAAATAGCGCGGGTTGCGCTCCAGAAAAGGCCACAGTGAAACCATCACTTCCCGCACCGCCTGGGCGAATTCAGGCTGGTGCGGATCGCGCTGCAAGGCACGGGTAAGGAACTGCTCAAGAGTGGGCTGTTGTGTCATTGAAGACTCCTGTCCATAGCGTCAAAATTAAGAAGAAGGTTGTGATGTAAATTTGATTATTTTCTGACTATAACACCAGGAGGGGTTGTTTCGGCAAGTCGAAATGTTCACCTCCAGCCAGCACTCAGCGAGTTATTAAAATATGTTGTTCTGCCTGCTGTGCTGATTAATAAAGGTTATGTTTATTCTTGATTAAGAAAGAGCTGATTATTATCGATGCATTGTATCGATATCGCTTAACTGTCTGTTTTTAACTGAATGTTGTGACCGTAGCGTGATTATCAGGTTGCTTTATCGATTAGGCAGGGGATCAGGCGGGAAGGCGTTGGCGCACGGTAATGCGCTATTGTGTACCAGCATGATGAGGATGCGTTATTTTCATGAAGGCAATGCGCCATTATCATTAGTAATATTGACTTATTATGCTGCCCGATTTTATTAAAATATCCTGACAGCCCGCAGCGGAGCGGTTATTTTTTTACGTCATTTTTGTCGCCCGTTAACATCAGTCAAATGACAATTCGGATAATTGCGAATATGAATAAGATGAAAAAATATTTTCTGGCGGCTGCGCTGGCGTTACTGAGCACATTGCCTGCTGCGGCGCAGCGCGGGCCGCAGGTGAAGGTGGATGTACCGCAGGAGATTTTCACCCAAAGCCGCCAAAAGCCGTTGTCCTGTCAGCGCTGCTGCATTTATGACAATAGCAGCTATAGCGAAGGGGCCATTATTAACATTGAAGGCAATTTGCTTCAGTGCCAGCGTGAGGCCGGCACCACTGGCACCAACCCGCTTATCTGGCAACGTATAACGCCATAAAAGCCTCAAGCAGCGGCACATCCGCAGGTGCCAGCTCCCGGTCAAATGCCTGCGTGGGCGGGCACCATACCAGCTGGCTGTGGCTTAAGGCGCGCATATCGCCACGGAAATGCGTCACGTGCCAGGCATGCAGATGTATCAACCGCCCGCTGACTTCCCGCTGATGGCTTGCGACATACTCCCCGACGGTGGCGAATATGCCTAATTCCTCTTCCAGCTCACGCGCCAGCGCCTGGGTCTGGGTTTCGCCGGGCTCTACTTTCCCGCCAGGAAATTCCCACAGCCCGGGCTGATCGCCGCAAGCCGGGCGCTGTGCCAATAAAATTTGGCCATGCTGTTCAATAATGGCGGCTACCACATCAAGCGTTTTCATCGGTTACTCTGAAGCAAGCGCCCCGGGCGGGGCGCTGTGGGGTCAGATGTCAAAGGTTGCCCATATTGGCGCATGGTCAGAGGGTTTTTCCATCGCGCGCAGCTGGTAGTCGATGCCGGTATCAATACAACGCGCCGCCAGCGGTTGGCTTGCCAGCAGCAGGTCGATGCGCAGACCGCGGTTATCATCAAAGCCTTTAGAGCGGTAATCAAACCACGAGAATTTGTCCTGGGTGTCCGGGTGGGCGGCGCGGAAAGTGTCAACCAGTCCCCAGCCCATCAGACGGTCCATCCATTCGCGCTCTTCCGGCAGGAACGAGCATTTACCGGTACGCAGCCAGCGTTTGCGGTTCTCTTCACCAATGCCAATGTCGTTGTCAGTGGCGCTGATATTCATATCACCCATGATAAGCACCGGATTTTCCGGTTTCAGTTCGTTGCTGAGGTAGCTCTGCAAGTCCTGGTAAAATTTCGCTTTGGCGGGGAATTTAAGCGGATGGTCGCGGCTTTCACCCTGCGGAAAATAGCCGTTAATAACGGTGATATTACCCAGCGATGAGGGAATTTCGGCCATGATGATGCGGCGCTGGGCGTCTTCACCGTCGCCCGGAAAGCCGCGGCGCACTGATACCGGCGTGGCTTTGGTCAGCAGTGCGACGCCGTAGTGACCTTTCTGTCCGTGGTAAAACACGTTGTAACCGAGCTTTGCCACGTCCTCAAGCGGGAACATATCGTCGTGAACTTTAGTTTCCTGAAGCCCAATCACATCAGGCTGATGCTGCTCGACAAGCGCGTGCAGCTGATGGGGGCGGGCACGCAGGCCGTTGATATTAAAAGAGACGAATTTCATAGTCGCGACACTGTGCAAGGTGAATAGTGGCAGGATGGTAGCAGAAAACCCCGCGCTGTGCTTCCCGGTGCGCGAAGCCTGTGGCTGTTACTGTAATTGCTGCACGTAATTGAAGCGATGTCTGCACAATATCAGCGCGCTTTGCACGTAAGTGGCGCAAATAACACATGTAAATGTTATTGCCGATCACAATTCCAGAATGATATTCCGCAAATGAATAACTTTTCTTTTCTTCATGCTGCGAAAGGCGCTTTATCTCAATTTTATGCACTTTTTATGCGATTGGTGTGAATAATCGCTGCGCTTAACTTATTGATATTCCGTTATGCCAACCATTTTATGCAATATCGCCCCCTGGCTGGCATGAACGCTGCAAACTACAGTCACAGTAAGTTAACGCATTTATTTAACTTGTCATTCACCATAAATTAACCCGCCGAGGTGGCTATGTCTCATCATGTGACCCGTAAGGATTTTGACAGCTGGATGGTGCCCGTATACGCCCCGGCTGCGTTTATTCCGGTACACGCCGAGGGTGCGCGCGTGGTGGACCAGGCAGGTAAAGAGTATATCGATTTTGCTGGTGGCATTGCGGTTAACGCGCTGGGGCACGCGCACCCTGAGCTTCGCAAAGCGCTGGAGGAGCAGGCCGGCAAACTCTGGCATACCGGTAACGGCTACACCAACGAGCCGATTCTGCGTCTGGCAAAACAACTCATTGATGCCACCTTTGCCGAGCGCGTTTTCTTCTGTAATTCCGGCGCAGAGGCTAACGAGGCCGCTCTTAAACTGGCACGCAAGTATGCGCACGACAGCGTCGGTCCCCACAAAAGCGGCATTGTGGCGTTTAACAATGCTTTTCACGGCCGCACATTATTCACCGTCTCAGCCGGTGGCCAGCCTGCGTACTCTCGCGATTTTGCGCCACTGCCGCCGCAGATTGACCATGCGCGCTTTAACGACCTCACGTCTGCCGCTGAACTCATTAATGAACATACTTGTGCAGTGATTGTTGAGCCAGTGCAGGGTGAGGGCGGCGTGCTGCCTGCCCGCGCCGACTTTTTGCAGGGCCTGCGCGAGCTTTGTAATCGCCACGGCGCGCTGCTGATTTTTGATGAGGTGCAAACCGGCGTAGGCCGCAGCGGTCAGCTTTATGCCTACATGCACTATGGCGTCACGCCAGACATTCTGACCAGCGCCAAGGCGCTCGGCGGTGGCTTCCCGGTGGCGGCGATGCTCACCACTGACGGCATTGCCAAAAGCATGAGTGTGGGGACGCACGGCACCACCTGGGGCGGCAATCCGCTGGCCGGTGCAGTGGCGGGAAAGGTGCTGGAAATCATCAACACGCCGGCGGTGCTGGCGGGCGTAAGCGCACGCCATGAGCGGATGGTGTCGCAGCTCAACGTGCTTGCCAGGCGTCTTGGTTTATTCAGCGAAATTCGCGGTCTTGGGCTGCTGATAGGCGGCGTGCTGGCACCCGCTTATGCCGGTAAAGCAAAGGCGCTGCTGCAAATGGCCGCAGAAGAAGGGCTGATGATGCTGATTGCTGGTGCAGATGTGGTGCGCTTCACGCCCTCGCTGATTATTGATGAACGCGACATTGACGAAGGGCTGGCGCGCTTTACCCGCGCCTGCGAACGTTTTGTTGCGGAGATGCCATCATGATGACGGTGCGCCCGGTGGTCTGCGCGGATGCTGCGTCACTGCTGGCGCTGGCGAATAAAACCGGCGGTGGCCTGACCTCGTTACCCGCTGATGAGGCGACGCTTGCCGCGCGTATTGAGCGCTCGCTGCGCACCTGGCGCGGCGAGTTGCCGCCGGGTGAGCAGGGCTACACTTTCGTGATGGAAGAGAGCGCGTCGGGGCGCGTGGTGGGCATTTGCGCCATTGAAGTCGCGGTCGGGTTAACCGAGCCCTGGTACAACTATCGCGTGGGTACGCTGGTGCATGCATCAAAAGAGCTGGGCGTTTACAACGCGTTGCCAACGCTGTCGCTCAGTAATGACCACACCGGCTTTAGCGAGCTGTGTACGCTGTTTCTCGACCCGGAGTGGCGCAAGGAGGGCAACGGTCATCTGCTGTCAAAATCGCGCTTTTTGTTTATTGCCGCGTTTCGCGAGCACTTCAGCGACAAGCTGGTGGCGGAGATGCGTGGTGTGATTGATGACCAGGGGCGATCGCCGTTCTGGGACAGCCTGGGCAGTCGCTTCTTTTCGATGTCATTTAGCCGCGCCGATCGTTTGTGTGGCACCGGTCAAAAGGCCTTTATTGCTGAACTGATGCCTAAACACCCGCTGTATATCGATTTTCTTACGCCTGAGGCGCAGGCGGTGATTGGTCAGGTGCACCCACAAACCGCACCGGCGCGGGCCGTGCTGGAGTCTGAAGGGCTGCACTACAGTCATTATATCGACATTTTTGACGGCGGCCCGACGCTTGAAGGCGAGACGGGCAAGATTCGGGCAGTGCAGGACAGCCGGGTGGTGAGTGCGCGTATCGGTGAGCGTGCAGGCGGCGAGTTGCCGCTGTGCCTGGTGGCAAATGAAAACTATCACGACTTCCGCGCGGTACTGATGCCAGCTTCACCGCAGGCGCAAACACTGGTGCTTGATGCGCCAACCGCCGATGCCCTGAAGTGGCAAGAAGGCCAGACGCTGCGCCTGGTGCGGCTCATTCCTGAGGAGAAACGTATATGACACAGTGGATTAACGGCGACCGGGTTTCTGGACGTGGCGAAGCGATGCAAAAAACCTGTCCGGTTTCCGGCGAGGTACTGTGGCAGGGTTATGCGGCTGACGGGGAGCAGGTGCAGGCTGCGGTGGCCGCCGCGCGGGTGGCGTTTCCTGTCTGGGCGAAACGCCCGCTGAGCGAGCGCCAGGCATTACTTGAGGATTTTGCCGGGCTACTGGAACAGCATCAGGAGGCGCTGGCGCAGACTATTGCCCGGGAAACCGGTAAACCGCGCTGGGAGGCACTGACTGAAGTGAATGCGATGGTCAATAAAATTGCCATCTCAGTGCGGGCTTACCAGACCCGCACCGGGGAACAAAGTGCACCGCTGCCAGGCGCCACTGCCAGCCTGCGTCATCGTCCACATGGCGTGCTGGCGGTGTTTGGCCCGTATAACTTTCCAGGCCATTTGCCTAACGGGCAGATTGTGCCTGCGTTGCTGGCGGGCAATACCGTGGTGTTTAAGCCGAGTGAACTGACACCTGCGACGGCCGAGGCTGTGATGAAACTGTGGGGGCAGGCCCAGCTTCCAGCGGGCGTACTGAATATGGTGCAGGGCGGGCGCGAAACCGGTCAGGCGCTGGCACAGCACCCGGGCATTGACGGCCTGCTGTTTACCGGCAGTGCGGCGACAGGCTACTCACTACATCGCCAGTTTGCCGGACAACCGCAGAAGATTCTGGCGCTGGAGATGGGCGGTAACAATCCGCTGATTGTCGATGAGCCGGAAGATATCGACGGCGCGGTACACATTGCCATTCAGTCGGCATTTATCACCGCCGGGCAGCGCTGCACCTGCGCGCGCCGCCTGCTGGTCAAGCGCGGTGAGCGCGGAGATGCGTTTTTACAGCGTCTGGTGGAGGTCACAGGCAGATTACGTCCCGGTGCGTGGGATGACGAACCGCAGCCGTTCTACGGTGGGTTGATTTCCCGCATGGCGGGGCAGACGGTGCTTGATGCGTGGCAGGCGCGGCTGGCATGTGGAGGGACGGCGCTTCTGACGCCGCGGTTCGTTGATGAGCACAGTTCGCTTTTAACCCCCGGCATTATTGAGCTTAGCCACGCCCGTGACGTACCAGATGAAGAAGTGTTTGGCCCGTTGCTGGGAGTGTGGCGCTACGATGATTTTGACGAGGCGATACGGCTGGCTAACGCCACGCGCTATGGCCTGTCGGCTGGGTTAATCTGTGCCGAGCGCGTGCTGTTTGACCGCATGCTGCTTGAGGCGCGCGCCGGAATTGTCAACTGGAATAAGCCGCTCACCGGGGCGGCCAGCAGTGCGCCGTTTGGTGGCGTAGGCGCGTCTGGCAACCACCGCCCCGGCGCCTGGTATATGGCCGATGCCTGCGCGTGGCCAATGGCAACGCTCGAAAGCCCCGATTGCGCGCTGCCACAGCAGCTTAGTCCCGGGCTCGATTTCTCGAAGGTCGATGTATGAACGCACGCGAAGCGAATTTCGATGGGCTGCCAGGCCCGACGCACCATTACGCCGGGCTGTCTTTTGGCAACGAGGCCTCTATGCGCCATCGTCATCGCGTCTCCAACCCGGCACTGGCGGCGCGGCAGGGCTTGCAGAAAATGAAAGCGCTGGCCGATGCGGGATTTATTCAGGGCGTGATCCCACCGCACGAACGCCCGAATCTGCCGCTGTTGCGCCAGCTTGGCTGGCAGGGGAGCGATGCAGAGATCCTGACTGCGGTGTATCACCAGGCACCCGGACTTTTAGAGGCGGTGAGTTCAGCTTCTGCAATGTGGGTCGCAAATGCCGCAACGGTAGCGCCATCGGCAGATACGACGGATGGCCGCCTGCATCTGACGGTCGCAAACCTGAACAGCACGTTTCACCGCGCAAGCGAGGCGCTGACAACAGAGCGTATTCTGCGGGCTATTTTTCGCGATGATAAACACTTCAGTGTACATAGCGCGCTGCCCCAGACCGCGTGGTTTGCCGACGAAGGTGCGGCTAATCACAGCCGGTTTTGCAGCGACTATGGCGATGCCGGGCTGCACCTGTTTATTTATGGTCGTGAGCAGGCGATTAAAGGGGCAACGCGTTATCCCGCGCGCCAGACGCTGGAGGCCAGTCAGGCCGTTGCGCGCCTCAATCAACTGCCGGAAGCGCGCACGCTGTTTGCCCGCCAGAACCCGGCGGTGATTGATGCGGGGGTGTTTCATAACGATGTGATTGCCGTTGCGAATCGTCAGCTGTTGTTCTGCCACGAACAGGCGTTTCTTGATGCTAGCGGGCTGTATGCGCGCCTGCGTGAGAAGGTGCCTGGCTTTACTCTCATTGAAGTGCCGGAGCGTGCGGTTTCGGTGGCAGATGCCGTGCAGAGCTATCTTTTTAACAGTCAGCTATTGAGCAAGCCTGGCGGGGAAATGACGTTGCTGTTGCCGCAGGAAGCCCGCAGCCACAGTGGTGTCTGGCGCTGGCTTAACAGTCTGCCGGGCGCAGACAACCCGATTTCAGCGCTGGAGGTCTTTGATCTTCGCGAAAGCATGGCCAACGGCGGCGGCCCTGCCTGCCTGCGCTTGCGCGTGGTACTGACGCAGCCAGAAGTGCAGGCACTCAATCCTGCGGTGCTGATGAACGACGCGCTTTTTGCCACGCTCAACGACTGGGTGGCACGCTGGTATCGCGACCGGCTCACGGCAGACGACCTGCGCGACCCGCAGCTGCTGGAAGAAAGCCGCGGCGCGCTCGATGAGTTAACCCACATCCTGCAACTCGGCTCGCTGTATCCGTTCCAGCGGGAGGGCGCATGAGAGACTTTTTACAGCAAACGCTGGCGGGCGAAACGCCTGCCAGTATGACCGGCGAGTGCGCCGGGCTGCGCTGGCGCTGGCTCGACAACGGCGTGTTGTCTGTGACGCCGCAAGAGCCGGTTTGCGGTGCGCTGGTGCTCAGCGCGGGCATTCATGGTAATGAAACCGCGCCGGTGGAGATGCTGTCTGCGCTCCTTGAGGCACTGACCCAGGGCGAGATCCCGCTGCGCTGGCGACTGCTGGTGGTACTGGGTAACCCGACCGCCCTGCGCGGCGCCTGCCGCTATGTGGAGAACGACATGAACCGGCTGTTTAGTGGGCGCTGGCGCGGTGTGCCAGACAACGGTGAAACGCAGCGTGCAGCGCGCCTGGAACAGGCGGTGCTGAGGTTTTTTGATGCAGGACAGGAGGCGCGGCGCTGGCATCTGGATATGCATACGGCGCTGCGTGAATCGTACTACCCGCGCTTTGGCGTGCTGCCTGCGCGGAAGGGAGAGTGGGACCGCGATTTTTTGCGCTGGCTGGGGGATGCCGGATTACAGGCGCTGGTGTTTCACAAGGCGCCAGGCGGCACGTTTACCCACTTCAGTAGCGAGCAGGCCGGTGCGCTCAGTTGTACGCTGGAGTTGGGTAAAGCGCTGGCGTTTGGGGATAACGATTTATCACAGTTTGCTATTACCGCTGAGGCGCTGCGCGCGCTGCTTAGCGACAAACCGACCGCGAGCGCACCGCCGCCGCGCCGCTATCAGGTGGCACAGCAACTGACGAAGTTAAGTAATGACTTTGTGTTGCATATGCCAGCACAGGTGCGCAATTTCACCGCTTTCCCACGCGGCGCGCTACTGGCGCAGGACGCAGAGATTCGTTACGAAGTACAGCACCTGCGTGAGTATGTGCTGTTTCCCAACGCTTCGGTGGCAACAGGGTTACGTGCGGGGTTGATGTTAGTCGAGATGTAAATTCCCACCGTCTGTTTTTGACGCGGTTACAGCTATTTTCATGGCGCTTCGCTGTGCCAGAGAAATATTTTTCTTCCTGTAGGAATTTATTCGGATAATTCCAGGTGTGCAGCTTTATTTTATTCTGCAGCTGTTATAGTATTTCTCCATAATTTCTTGTTAATCAGCCAGATATTAATTTAATTTTCAAACCTTCTTTATCTCTTCTTATTTCCTCCATAATTGCCGGTTTTTTGTTTTTTATGCTTTCATTGTTTTACTGCGGCTATAATTACTTGACTCCTGGCCCCGTAAACTCATTTCCGTCAACGCGATGAACCGAGTCGCGGATTAACTGAAAAAGGATAAGATACTATGCGTAAATTAACTGCACTTGTTGTCGCTTCCACTCTGGCTCTGGGCGCTGCAAATCTGGCTCACGCCGCTGACACGACCGCACCGGTGAAAGAAGATGCCGCCAAATCCCATCCGCATAAAGGTCCACGTGGCCCGCAGATGATGATGATGTTTAAAAATCTGAACCTGACTGATGCACAGAAACAGCAGGTGCGCGATATCATGAAGGCCGAGCGCGAGAAGATGCCGCGTCCGTCTCTGGATGACCGCAAAGCCATGCAGGATGTGATTGCCAGCGACAGCTTCGACAGCGCGAAAGCGCAGGCGCTGGTTGACAAAGGTGCCGCAGACCATAAAGCCCGCATGCTTTCTATGATGGAAACCCAGAACAAGATTTACAACATTCTGACCCCGGAACAGAAAAAACAGTACGTGGCGAACATGGAAAAACAGCCTAAAGAGCCGCGTGGCCCGGGTATGAAGCAGCCTGCTGCTGAATAATGTCTGACTCAGGCCTAGCCTGAACCGCTAACGCAATTCAAGACCGCCGGTCATGCCCACACTGCGCTATACAGTGGGCATGACCGGCGGTTTTCTTTTGTGTCATTGTCGGTGCTGTCTGGACTGACGCGTTTTTATCCGTAGCGGCGAATAGCAAGCCAGCACAGGAGCGAGCCTGCGACCACCATCGTTACCCCCTGCCAGAACGACCAGCCAGGCGTTAGCCCCAGCCACAGGCTGGCGAGAAGGGCAGAGAAAACCGGGGTGAAGTAAGAGGCGGTTGCCAGTAGCGTCATGTTGCCATGCTGAATGCCGTGATTCCAGGCGGTGTAGGCAAGGGCGGTAGAGCCCCCCATAAAGAGAAGCTGTAGCACGGATAGTAACGTGAAGTGCAGCGGGGCGGTGTCGGCCAGTGCGAATTGTCCCCACAGCACCAGCGCCGTGGCGCAAAAAAACAGCGGTACGGCATTCTTGCCGCCGCCCCAGCGTTTTGTCAGATTGCAGTACAGCGCCCAGATGACCGCCGCGCAAAAAGCCAGCCCGTAGGCCAGAGGGTTACTCAGAATGTTGCCCCACATTTGCATCAGCGACCCGTTGCCGTCGCCACGTAGCACCTGCATCACGCCACCAAGGGCAAGCAACAGGCCCGGCCACAGCCACCATGCCGCACGCTGCCCGTTAATTACCGTTGCCAGCGCCACCGTCAGGCACGGCCATAAATAGTTAATCATGCCAAGCTCCAGAGACTGGGCGCGATCGTGCGCAAGTCCGATGGACAGTGCAAGGCAGATTTCATAGCCGACAAACATCGTCCCGCCGATAAGCAAGTAGCGGCGCGGCAGTGAAGTCGGACGCGGCAGGCCCTGCGTCAGGCATAACAGAATGGCACTAAGCGTGTAAATGAGCGCCGGGCTACCCAGCGGCCCGAAATACTCCGACAGGCTTCGAAACAGGCCAACGGAGGTACTCCACAAAAGAATGGCGACCAGCCCGAGCAGTGTGGCACGCGAGGTTGTTGAGTGCATAAGCGTTTTTCGTAAGATAAAAATGCCCTGCACAAGGCAGGGCCAGTGCCCGAAAGCAGGGGCTTATTTCCAGAAATCGTCAAACACCGTGATCGGCGGGCGACGTTTATGCTCGGTTTTCTGATACCAGTTTTCAATAATGGCGCTGGTTTTGGCATCCAGCGCTTTCCCTTCCAGATAGTTGTCGATGTCTTCATAGGTGACGCCAAGCGCCACTTCATCTGGCAGGGAAGGCCGGTCATCCTCAAGGTCGGCGGTGGGGGCTTTGTCATAAAGGTGCTGCGGGCAGCCCAGATGCTTGAGCAGTTGCTTGCCCTGGCGCTTGTTCAGGCGAAACAGCGGGTTGATGTCAGTGCCACCGTCGCCGTATTTGGTGAAAAAGCCAGTCAGTGCCTCAGCAGCATGATCGGTGCCAACCACCACGCCGTGGGTCATACCGGCGATGCTGTACTGGGCCTTCATCCGCTCGCGCGCTTTTTCGTTGCCGCGCACAAAATCACTCAGTTCAATGCCGGCCTCGCGCAGCGCCTGTTCGCTGGCGAGCACGGCACCTTTAATGTTTACCGTCAGCACGCGGTCTGGCTCAATAAACGCCAGCGCGTCCTGGCAGTCCTGCTCGTCGGCCTGGTTGCCGTAGGGCAGGCGTACAGCAATAAACTGGTAGTCGCCCTTGCCGGTTTGCTCGCGTATCTCGCTGATGGCGCGCTGGCACAGTTTACCGGCGAGGGTGGAGTCCTGGCCGCCGCTAATGCCAAGCACCAGCGTTTTGATAAACGGATAGCGTGTGAGATAGCTCTTGAGAAAGTCGACGCTGCGGCGCACTTCAGATTCAGCATCAACAGTGGGTTGCACGCCGAGTGCGCGGATAATCTCTTGCTGTAGGCTCATGTACTCCTCCGTAAAATAACGCGCCCGCGGCGGGCGGGCGAAAAGTTAGTTAAAATTAACCTGCCCGACTAAAAACGACAAGCGAACATGATGCCGCATCGCTGCGGATGACGTGGTTTTACGCCGTAATGGGGCAAAACCGTGTCAGATGTATTTGCTATGCGTGCTTAAGCTTCGTTAACAAGTTGAAAAAAATTGATTTATATTCCAGGCTTATTCGACACGCTGAAATAAAAAGAGGATGTAAAATGAACAAACTTGCAGGAGTTGTAGGTGCAGCGGCTGTTCTCGCAATGCTGGCTGGGTGTACGGCTTATGACCGCACGAAAGATCAGTTTACGCAACCGGTTGTCAAAGATGTCAAAAAGGGCATGACCCGTGAGCAGGTGCGCCAGATAGCGGGCCAGCCGTCATCTGAAGTGTCTATGGTGCACGCGCGCGGCACGTGCCAGACCTATATTCTGGGTCAGCGTGGCAACCAGATTGAAACCTATTTCGTGGCACTCGACGATGCGGGTCGTGTAATGAACTCAGGCTATCAGAGTTGTGCGGAGTACGACACCGATCCGCAGGCAACACAGCAGAAGAAAGTCTTCCAGTAGCAGGTCGCCAGAGTGACAAAAAACCGGCCAATGAGCCGGTTTTTTTATGTGTTTGCCCAAAGGCAATTTTCAGACCACTGAGCTGCTGCGACCTGAAAGTCACAGGCACGCAGCAGTGTTCAGATAATTAAAGTCCTACGGTCTTACCAAGGCCCATACGGGTTTTAACATCTAATTCCAGTCCTTGCTTACCGCCAGTCACACCCGTCAGCGTGGTGTACAGCGTTTTGCCGCTGATACGAGTTGTGCCTTCAGAGAAGATATCACTGGTATTATAAACCGTGCCGGTTGTGCCCACCGTCAGTGTACGATCGCCGACGATAGTGCCGTGGTTGTGTACGCCTGCTTTCCCGTAAACATTGGTGTTATTTTGTGAATAGATCGTGTTGTGGTTATACAGCGTGCCCGTCGCGCTGACGGATGTGCTATTAACGCCTGTTATCCAGCCAAAGTTGGAGAAATCATTGCCGACATTCAGCGTCAGGTTATTGCCTGCGCTGATAACGCCCGCGGCGTTGTTTTTATCAGCAGAACCGCTGGCTAACTGGTCAAGCCAACCGGTATTAATTGTGATGTCACCTGCCGTGTGGATGATCGCGAAGTTATTGATCATTGAGTCAGTATTCACCGTGATGCCTTTCGCCGCAGAGATAAGACCAAAATCATTAGACAATGACTTAGTCGCATCAAGGTTCAGTGAGCCATTCTCGGCAATCAGGCGGCTGCTGTTGGTATAAAGGCGGTTGGCTTTAATATTAGCAGAGCCTTTAGCAATCATGCCACCTTCCTGACTTGACATACCAAAGTACTGGGCGTACATGTTTTTGAAAAGATTACTGTACTGGCTTAACACGGTGCCCGTTGTTTTAATGGTGATGTCATTAGTCGCCACCATCAGTGCCGCGCTGTTATTCACCTCGCCGGTTGCATCAATTTTAATATCGTGACCGAGCAGCAGACCCGAATAGTTATTAACCGTTTTGGCCTTGATGTTCATGGTGCCGTTTTTAGCGTTGAGCGCGCCGATGTTGTTTTCCACTGCGCCGCTTACATTGAAATTAACGTCATCTTCAGCAACGATAGAGCCTTTATCGTTCGTTATGCTGGCGGCTTTAATGGAGATACTCTTACCAGAAAGCATCTTCCCTGAAACACTTTTAATGCTGCCAGTACTGTTAATATCGATGTCGCCTGAAGAAACGATTTGTCCCTCATTTTTAATGGCGCCAGAGGTAATCTGAATACCACCCGCACCAGCGACAATCCCCAGCGTATCTTTACTAATGGTATCGGCAGTTCTGGTGTTGTCGTTATTGAGCGTGTTGCCGGCAGTGTCAATTTTTACATGGCCGTCAGCAGAGCGGATAAGGCCCGTTGAGTTATCGAGCGCTTTAGTGGTGGCGATATCCACATCACCCCAGGAGTCAATCTTGCCCTTGCTGTTATCAAACGTTGTAGAGGTGGTGCCAACATAGTAACCCGTTATCTGACCACCGCTGTTATTAAGCTCACCTGTTTTCAGGAAGACTGCACCAGCACTGATACCCGCATCAGTACTTTTACCGGTATTATTCAGGCTATTGCCATTGGTATCGATAGCAACAGAATTGGTAGCGGCGACCTTACCTTGTGAGTTATTGAACTTTCCGCTGCTAATAGCGATGTCAGAGCCGCTGGTTATCTTGCCGGAGTTAATGTTGCTGATGGTGTTTTTGTTGGTATTAATGGAGATTGCTTTGTCGCTGGCAATCAGACCGGTTTCGTTTTCCAGCGTATTATTGGTTTTAATAGCAATATTGCCAGTGGCCTGAAGCGTAGCGCCGCTATTAAGCAAACGGCCATTGCTGTCAATCTGAATACCGCCGTCGGCCGCCATGATTTTCCCACGGTTGCGAACGCCCACACCGCTTTCGGTGCTAATCAGATTAATTTTGTTGGCATACATACCACCTAATTTCGCCACATCAATGCCGTAGGTTGGTTTGCTCAGGATGCCGGTTTTGACGGTTCCGGTGACCTGGCCGTCTGCGTTGATGTAGTTATTACCGGCAATCACCGTTACATCGGAACGACTGTTGATATCACCCTCAATTACCACCGAGCGTGCCAGAATATTGGTCGGTGAGTCACTGGTCAGACCGTTAGTGGTGATGCTTCCAGCACTGACTGAGTAGCCTTTCAGTTCGCCGTTTTGCATGTCCGGCTTGCCGGTGGTCATCGTGACTTTATCGGTATTGATAAAGCCACAGCCTTCACACGTAATACCGTTCGGGTTGGCGATAATCAGGTGCGCTTTATCCCCAGCAACTTCCATCATGCCGTTGAGCGCACTTTTATTTTTAGAGGTCACTTCATTAAGAATAACTTTGGCAGTACCGTTGGCGAGGTTGTTGTTACCGGCAATCTGGCCGGCCAGTTGAGTGTTCGCGCCATCTTTGCTGTTATTGAAAACCAGACCTTCTTTGCCCACATTCAGTTTGTCATAAACGTTATGGGAAATGCCGTTAGCGTTAGCGCCAGTAATATTCACAACCGGTACACCATTGACCACGCCGGTAGTGACATTTTTAATACTCAGATCGGCTGCCTGAGAAACGACTGGCAGTGTTAATAAAATAGCGGTAACAATCGGATTGAATTTTGCTAATCCGTGCTGATATTGACGTTTTTCCATTATATCCTCTGCTTTATTGATAGGTACTTCCTGGTTATTGGTAGGGACAGTCACGAGAGCCTGAGATAAAGGCTCTCTTTTGCTGAACCTGTATTCTTGCGTTAAAGGCAGACTGAATAACCTGTCCAGTATTACCGTGTATTGCTGGCCAGCAAGGTACGGGCAGCAACAGGCGAATAAGCCAGATTTAACCATCCTTGGGAAAGTGTTAACTGACTTATTTATTACAGGTGTACTGTTTCAGTATCACAACATTATCAGGACCTTGATATATAACGTCGTAGTAAAGTTGGCGTGGCGTTTTATGCCGTTGAAGATTTCATCATTTCCCTGATCTCCGCAGCAAGGCACCCCTTATTTACATTATCCATCTCAGGGTTTACCTGGATTACGCCATCATTTTCTAAGGATTTTACTGGGTGTGTCAAGGGGGGCTGTAGGGCGGTTTCTTAAGTGGTTATTGATTTATAAGGTGTTATCTGGCCAATTAGTAAAATATGACTGCTGGTTGCTCTTAATGAATTAATTTTTATAATTAGTATATTGGTGGTTTTTTTTGTTGTTTTTTCTTTTGTTTTTGGTGCTTATTGCCATTGATTTTTTGGTTTGCGTTGCCATGATTATGATTTTTAACGGTATCGTTTATCGCTTCCCTGACTCGGGAAAACAGGTTTTTTTTTGAGTAAGAATGTTCATTTTAATATGATTTTTATCCTGCTGTTTTTGTATTGTTTTTTCATTGGCTTCCTCTGATGATTTAATCGGTGTTTATGGTGCTTTATTGCGAGCGAATAAATACTCCCTGGGTATTGGCATTGATAACGTTGTGTCTGGTATTTATTGCGTCTTTTTCTGAAAGGGACTAATGATATTGTTGTTTATTTTCTCGGCTTCTGGGTGACTTTTTTATAATATGGAAAGAGACGAGGGTTGATGCAGGCTCAGGCAGGCTTTTTACGTGCCAGTATCAACAGGCAGATAATACGACAGGCGTATGATTTTATAGCGCTAATGATATTTTTTGCGGACATATTCGACATATATCATCACGGCGTTTGGACAATGAATATGAAGAATGCGCTCAGGTTGGCATGAGACATCACGTCATTTTATGCGCCATTAAGAAAATAGGGCACGCTATACCCAAAAAACAGGAACCCGATGGAAGAGGCAATGGGTTCCTGGCGTCAATGACATGGACTACTTTACAGCATGTTACTTGCTGTATTGGCTGTTCAGCTCATTGAGCTGCGTACCCGCCTGCATTTGTAAAACGACAGACTGTTTACCCAGTTCGCCCAGTTCTTTTCTGTCGGCCTCAGAAAGCGTGTCTTTGCTGGCAATTTTCGCCATGGCAATAGCTTTCATATTCCCTTCGACAATTTTCAGGCGCAGGCCCTGGACTTCCTGGCTTTTAAGCGTCAGCGCGATGAGTTTGGCGTTGGTGCTTTGCTGTAAGTTCTGTGATTTTTTCAGTACCTCTGTAGCGGCATTTTTATCATTGTTACTGTTGGCCTTCATTAGCTCATCGCGCATGCTGGCGGCTTCGCTGTTGGTGCTGTTGATAACATCATTAAACTGGGCCAGATCGGCTTTAATGTCAGCCGCGTTGGCAGAGGAGAGCGTTTCTTGTTTGGCGGTGAAGTTACCGCCAGACGTACTGTTGGCGGTATTTTGCCCGTCACAACCAACAAGAAGAAAAGCCAGCGCAGCAGCACACAGAGTCAGTTTTTTCATAGAGTTTCCTTGAGGTATTGTCATCCATTGCATTGTGAGTATATCGGGAACGGCAGGGGATGTCGTAAACACGCGCACATTTTCATTAACGGAAATAAAACACCGGCCCTGCGGCCGGTGTAGTTATATTGATGAATCGTCAGGCTGGCAGGCTACTGATTTTCCCTTCACGCGACCAGACGCGGTGTGCGGCTAAATGCTGTAAAAATTCATCCATAAAGCTGCCGTGGGTATTGTCGGCTTCGATTAGCCCGGCATCGGTAGTGCTGTCTGCGCTCAGTTTCTGGCGAAACTGGCGAGCATCGCCAAGCAAGCCGACCACTTTAAGGTGCTTCCATGCCTCAAGTAGATAATAGACAGCATCGCCGTTATCAATAATGGAGGCAATATCACCGCAGGGGACGATAACCGCATCAACGCTAACCGACGGTGTATTGTTGAAGGTGCCCATTGCCGTTATGTGCGAGCCATCATCGGCGGTGGTTTCGCCCATTCGGCTGTAAAGCAATTTCACGTGCACGCCTGCGGCCTTCAGTCCTTTGAGCACGCCCAGCAGGTCAGCTGAACGAACGTTATCGTTGAGCAAGACCGCGACCACGCGACCTTTCACCGTGCCACTCGGTATGGCATACAGGCTCAGGGACGGGTCTTTTTTCAGGCCGTTAACGTCTTCAGGAGGTGCACGATTCAGCTGCTCATCAGTCAGCTCGATACCCAGGTTCTTCGCCACCCCCTGGGCGAGTTGGCTGTCAATACGGGTGAGTTCGTCAACAACCCGTTCGCGTATATAGGCACGCGCGACTTTACTGAGCTCAAAGCTGAATGCATCCATGATGTGCTGCTGCTCGACGGGGGTCTGGCTTAACCAGAACAGACGTGGCTGTGCATAATATTCCGAGAAGGAGGGGCTGCGCTCGCGAACTTTATGCCCGTTCATGCGCTCCTGATACGATTCAAAACCACCACGATGTGGCCCAGGCGGGGTTTCTCGTGGCCAGTTGTCGTTAATGGAGTTGGGTTCATAGTTCGCCGGGTTAGTCTCAATATCCATCCGGTGCATGCCATCACGCTGGAAGTTGTGATAAGGGCAGGTGGGCCGGTTAATCGGGATTTCGTGAAAGTTGGGTCCACCAAGGCGGCTGATTTGGGTGTCGGTGTAAGAAAAAAGACGCCCCTGCAATAGCGGATCGTTCGTGAAATCGAGTCCCGGTACGATATGACCGGGGTGAAATGCCACCTGCTCATTCTCGGCAAAGAAGTTATCCGGGTTGCGGTTGAGGGTCATTTTGCCCACCAGCTGTACCGGCACCAGCTCTTCGGGAATGAGCTTCGTTGGGTCCAGCAGGTCGAAGTCGAATTTAAATTCGTCTTCTTGCGGGATCAATTGCAGCCCCAGTTCAAATTCCGGGTAATCGCCCGCTTCGATGGCTTCCCACAGATCGCGGCGGTGAAAATCCGGGTCGCGCCCGGTGAGCTTTTGCGATTCATCCCACAGGAGCGAGGCTTTACCTGCCGTCGGTTTCCAGTGAAAGCGCACAAAAGTGGCTTTCCCTTGCGCATTGATCAGGCGAAAGGTGTGAATACCAAAACCTTCCATTGTGCGGTAGCTGCGTGGCAGACCACGGTCAGACATAGCCCACATGACATTGTGCAGCGTTTCTGGCTGTAGCGAGACGTAGTCCCAGAACGTGTCGTGGGCGCTGGCCCCTTGCGGAATAGCCCAGTGTGGCTCCGGTTTAACCGCATGCACGAAGTCCGGGAACTTCATGGCATCCTGCAAAAAGAAAATGGGGGTGTTATTGCCAACCAGATCGAAGATGCCCTCATCGGTGTAGAATTTGGTTGCGAAGCCACGAATATCACGCACCGTGTCGGCAGAGCCGGCACCGCCCTGAACGGTAGAAAAGCGCACAAAGACCGGTGTTTCTTTGTTAGGATCTGAGAGAAATGCGGCTTTGGTGATATCGGCCAGGCTTTTGTAGGGACGAAAGACGCCGTGCGCCGCCGAGCCGCGGGCGTGAACGATACGCTCGGGAATACGCTCATGGTCGAAATGGGTAATTTTCTCCCGCAGGATAAAATCTTCCAGCAGCGTAGGCCCGCGCGTACCAGCGCGCAGTGAGTTCTGATCATCAGCGATGCGCGTCCCCTGGTTGGTCGTCAGTGGGAAGTTTTCGCTGCCTTTACGAAATGACGCCAGCGCGTCCAGCTTCTCTGAGTGGGTATCCGGCGCTTTCAGGCTACCGGGCGCAGTGGGTTGTTCGCCTGGCGCGCTGGGTTTTGGCTCTGGACGGTGGGAATTATCTGCGGGGGCAAGAGAATCCAGGCCTGGCTGCGATTCCCGTGCGTCGGTTACGGGGGCGGAATTTGGGTGTTTATTGTGTTTCGACATTAAACTCGTCTCCTTTTTTTCATAACTGAAAACTGGTCGTTGTTGCGTCTTACTCACATGGTAAAAACCCTTCTAACTATAGAACATTGATATGGCAGTGCTTGATACAGGCAGTAAAAGCCCTTTGTTAACGCACGGTATGCGCGACGAGCACGGGGCAAATCCGCTATTATTTGTTTTCTCCCGTCAGGAACAAAACGACAAGCCGCGATTATGAAAACTCTACGTCAACAGAACCGCCAGATAATCAGCTATACCCCGCGTGTGGAGCCTGCGCCGCCGGACCATGCGCGTCGGCTGGACGGCTATCGCGACGTGTGGCAGCTGCGCGGCAAGTTTGTGTCATTTGTGCTGGTGGGAGATGCATTTTGCCGCTCGCCCAGGTTTGATATGCCGCAGGCGGCACAGCGTTGGGCCGATCAGGTTCGTCAGGAGGAAGAGGTCTGACAGAGCGGCATTTCTTGCCAACTCACATCGTTAAACTCCCTTCGGTAGCGGCTCTGTATGTCTTTGCACGTTTTCTGACTGCCTGTTCAGCGCGTGTTGTGGCTCCGTCAGGAAACCCATTTTCTGGAAATATCCGAAACTGCTGCTGCTGGTTTAAATCTGCCTGTCTTATTGCTCCGCGTGGTTTGTCGCCTGACGAATGGCAATAAAAAAGGCGCCCGTGGGCGCCCCTGTTATGCGATTGAACACTTAGCGGTGCGCCAGTTCGGCTTCCTCTTCGCTGTTCATAATTTCTTTATCGGTCTGTCGCAGTAACTGGCTGGTGACGGTGCCCGCTGTCATGGAGCCGCTGACGTTCAGGGCAGTACGGCCCATATCAATCAGCGGTTCAACGGAAATCAGCAGCGCGACCAGCGTGACCGGCAGACCCATCGCAGGCAACACGATCAAGGCCGCAAACGTGGCACCGCCGCCGACGCCCGCCACACCTGCGGAGCTAATAGTGACCAGCCCTACCAGCGTTGCAATCCAGACCGGATCAAGCGGATTGATACCGACGGTTGGTGCGACCATGACGGCCAGCATTGCCGGGTACAGACCAGCGCAGCCGTTCTGCCCGATAGTGGCGCCAAAGGAGGCTGAGAAGCTGGCGATGGATTCCGGTACACCCAGACGGCGAGTTTGCGCTTCAACGTTGAGCGGGATACTGGCGGCACTGGAGCGGCTGGTAAAAGCAAAGGTCAGCACCGGCCAGACTTTGCGAAAGTATTTGAGCGGGCTGACGCCAGTGATAGACAGCAACAGTGCATGCACCACAAACATAATGGCCAGGCCAAGATAAGAGGCGATGACAAAACTGCCAAGCTTGATAATGTCATGCAGGTTGGAGCCAGCGACCACTTTCGTCATCAGCGCCAGCACGCCGTAAGGCGTAAGCAGCATTACCAGACGCACCAGTTTCATCACCCAGCTTTGCAGGGTGTCGATAGCGACCAGCACGCGTTCACCTTTTGGCGCATCCTCTTTAAGCAGCTTCAGTGCAGCCACACCAAGGAAGGCGGCAAAAATCACCACGCTGATAATAGAGGTGGGGCTGGCGCCCGTCAGATCGGCAAACGGGTTTTTCGGGATAAACGACAAAATGAGTTGCGGTACCGAGAGATCGGCAACTTTACCGGCGTAGTTAGACTCAATAGCATTCAGGCGCGCGGTTTCTGCACTACCCTGAACCAGCCCTTCAGCGGTCAGGCCAAACAGGTTGGTGACCAGTACACCGACCAGCGCAGCAATAAGCGTGGTGAACAGTAAAGTACCGATGGTCAGCACACTGATTTTACCGAGTGATGACGCGTTGTGCAGGCGAGCGACGGCATTAAGGATACAGGCGAATACCAGCGGCATAACAATCATTTGCAGCAGCTGTACATAGCCGTTACCGACAATGTTAAACCAGGAGAGGGATTCTTTGAGAACCGGGTTGTCGGCACCGTAAATAAGCTGTAACGCCAGGCCAAACACAACGCCGACGCCAAGACCCACTAGTACCTTTCTTGCCAGACTCCATTGGCGGTGGCGCATTTGCGCCAGTCCCAGTAGCAAAATAACGAACACAACAATGTTCGCAATGAGTGGAAAGTTCATTCCGTATCTCCTGAGCATTTTTATCAGGTCTGCTCGATTCAGCAGCCTTTATGGGCGCAAGGTTATCAGAACCCACGCAAGGGCGTTTATATTCAAACGTAATTGGTTATATGTTTTTTGATATAAAGGCGGTTTTTTTAGCTAACGTTGGTTATCAATAAAGCGTTCAAAGCGGTGTTGTAGTAGAGAAATAGCCTCACTGGACCAGCGAACGGCATCGTTTTTTTGCACATTTTGCGGCATCCACAGCGCAAGAATGAAGAAGGCCATGCACACCATGCGCTCAGGATGGTTGCCTTTTTGCGTGGTCACCACCGGTAAGCGAAAGCGCCAGCGGCAGGGCCACAGCAGCGGCACGCCCGCTGGCGTGAGCATATCCGCCAGAATATGGCTCAGATAGCCCAGCACCATTCCCTGAATTGCATCGGCGGGGACCAGCCAGCTGTCGGGAATTTTCAGGTAAAACAGCGTCAGCCCGGCAAACACCGCCAGCAGGCTGTGGGTGAAGCCCCGGTGACCAAACATGCGTGCTACCGGGCGCGATATCCAGGGAATACGCTGGCCAAGAAACGATTTCGGATGGTCGATATCCGGCAGCAAACAGGTGAGTACGGCCGCAGGCACAATGTGCCACCAGTCGCCCTGGGCCAGTACGGGCGTCAGTTCAGCGTTTTTGGCAAATACCGCACAGGCGATGGAAAAGAACAGATGGCCTTCCGCCGTCATGATGCAATCCGGGATAACTGTCAATGCATCCAGTATAGGGTTTTTGTACAGTGGAAGAAAGGGTGACGTTGTAACTCTCTGTCAACGCGATGGCAACACACCTGGCGCAAGTCAGTTACCCATTGTCAGATTGCCACTGGCTTCGCTTGCCAGAAAACCGCTGAACCTGGGTGAACGGTGCGCCTGACCGGGGCATTATTGTGCAGTGTCTGTGTCGCATAGCCAGGGCAAAAACAGGACACGTACTGGCAAACTACCAGTAACGTGCAACGTTAATCGTCGGGCCGCATTGCCTGCGCCCGACGCTATATTGCATTACACCCTGAGGTGACGCGCATTCAGTTCGCTTAGCGTGGCGAGTTTTTCATCTGCCAGCGCCCAGCGTGGGTCATTGCGGTTTTCAATGGCGGGAACCACCACTGAGCGCATGCGTGCGGCTTTGGTCGCAATCATGCCGTTCACGGAGTCCTCAAATGCCACGCAGCACAGTGGGTCCACGCCAAGCTGTGCGGCTGCGTTGAGATACACTTGGGGATGCGGCTTGCTGTAGGGCAGGTTTTCGGCTGAGGCGAGTGTGTCAAACTGATCGCGTAATTCAAACATGGTCAGTACACGCTCCAGCATGCGCAGCGGTGAGGCTGAGGCCAGACCCACTTTCAGCCCGCGTGCTTTACACAGTGCCACCGCTTCTTTAACGCCGGGCAGCAGTGGGCGTTCTTCTTCAACCAGGGCGATGGCGCGAGTAATGATACGCTCGGTGACATCGGCTTTGCTGGGACCGTTCCACGGCTGGCGTGCAAACCACAGGTCCACCACCAGATCGATGCGCAGTCCCAGCGGGTCCGGCAGTTCGTTACGCCGTGTGATATCCACACCAATGGCGGCCAGCACTTCAAGCTCTGCGCGATCCCAGAGTGGCTCAGAATCAATCAATAACCCATCCATATCAAATATTGCGGCAAGTATCTGGCGCTGCTCTGACATCAGTTACGACTCCTGTTCTATAAAATTAAGCACTGATCTATCAATAGCGTGAAACAGTGGCGCTGACCAGCGTATTCAACCGTCTGTGCGGCAAAAGTCAGGCGAAAATGGGTGGGACAGGGTAAACTTAGCCCTTTGAGAAAGCGTCAGTCGAACAAGGGGAAAAAATGACGTATCAACAAGCGGGACGCATTGCGCTACTTAAACGAGTCGCCGGATGGGTGATTTTTATACCCACGGTGATTTCCACGCTTATTTCACTATTGAAATTCATGTATCAGCGCAGCGAAAAGCAGCCGGGTATCGACGCGGTGATGATGGATTTTGCTCACGTTATGATTGAAATGGTGCGTTTTAATACGCCGTTTCTCAATATTTTCTGGCATAACTCTCCGCAGCCAAATTTCCACAGCGGCCTGAATGTCGGCTTCTGGATTATCTATATTCTGATTTTTGTCGGTATGGCATTGCAGGCCAGCGGTGCGCGCATGGCACGTCAGGCGCGCTTTTTGCGCGAAGGTGTCCAGGATCAACTTATTCTGGAGAAAGCGAAAGGCGAAGAGGGCTTAAGCAAGGAGCAGCTTGATGCACGCGTGGTAGTGCCGCGCCATACGATTTTGCTGCAAATTTTTCCGCTCTATATTTTGCCAGTGGTACTTATCGTACTCGGCTATATCTTCTTTCATCTGCTCGGTTTTCTCTGATTCCAGGCAGCAATAAAAAAATGCCCCGCCAGTTTATTGCGGGGCGTTTTTGACAGGACTCAGGCGGCCAGTATCCTGTCGAGCGTGCGCTGTGCCGTCGCGATATGCTCACCGCCAAAGAGCCTGGCGCGATTAAGTAACGTGTAGAGCTGGTAAATCGGCTGCCTGTCCAGAAAGTCCTCGGGCAGTGGCGTGACAGACTGATAGCCGTCATAGAGTTGCGGCGGTTGTTCCTGATGTAGCGGCAGCATCGCGAGATCGCACTCCCGGTCACCCCAGTAGCAGGCCGGATCAAACAGGAACGGGCCTTCTGGACCCAGCGCGCAGTTTCCTGACCACAGATCGCCGTGCAAGAGCGACGGCTGCGGCTGGTGGTTTGCAAGACGGCTTTGTATGGCATCGACAATGCCGTCGATATCGCCAAAGGACAGCCCTTTTTCAGCGGCCAACTCCAGCTGCCAGCCGATGCGTTGTTCTGAGAAGAAGGTTGACCAGCGCCGCTGCCAGCTATTGGGTTGTGGCGTGGTGGAAATGTGGTTGTCAAAGTCGAGGCCGAACTGTGGCTGATCGCTCCACTGATGCAGGCGAGCGAGCTGCTGGCCCAACAAAAAGGCGTTGTGCGCATCCAGCGGCCGTGGCTCGAAATACTCCAGTACCAGGAAACTTTCGTCGCGCGTGCTTCCCACGGCTAACACCCCTGGCACCAGCACAGTATTGCTGCGCGCCAGCTGTGCCAGCTGGTCGGCTTCGGCGGTAAAGCAGGGCAGCATGTCCCTGGTGTCGCTTTTGACGAAAATGTTGTGTCCGTTAAACTGCGCCCGCCAGGCCGAGTGGATTTCGCCACCTGGTAACGCGCTGCGCTGGCTTGTTTCTCCGCCACCCAACTGCTCGCTCAATAGACGATCGATGGTTTGCCACATATCATTTTCTCCCGCATTGTCAGGCCAAATCATGGCACATTGTTCGGGGTCAAAACCGGAACTGCCGCACAACTTCACCCCAAAGACGCTGATTTTTTTAGGGTTATTGCTGTTCCTTTTGCCACTCTTCCTGCGTAAGAACCTGTACCTGAGGCTCTTCGCCCAGTGCCAGTTTACCCAGGCCGCGCGCCAGGGCTTCGACCTCCTGAGCGCTGAGCGTACTGGTCAGCGTCCATATACCAGGGCCGGGTTCGTGCAGTTTGCCGTTTTCATCCGTCAGGGTGAGAGAGAAACCCGCGCGCGTCATTTCGTTATTAAGTTCATTTACGGGGGTGAGGCCGGTCGCGTTGTGGTCGATAGTAATTATGTAGCGGGTAACGTTGGTACTGCTCATGGTTTACCTCATTGTTATCCTGCGTTTTTCTATCGCGAATGTTCAGCATAGCCTGGCTGGTGATTTTATCTACAATACCGCAACAAGCCTTAAAGGTGCATGTTGTTTATGTGCGGAAAATATATCCCCACATTTAACGTTATTAATCCGGGTGTTTTGCCTGAAAAAGGATGCCTTTTAATAACCTGCTGATTTACTGCGTAATGACAGTTCAGCCTGACGGTCTTTATAATAATTAAATCATTACAGCAAGCCGCTTATTCTAAAAAAAAGATGATGAATACATTGCTATGTTAATTGGCGATTTTTATAATTCGTCACCTTTCTGGATATATCTTCCCTTGAACCTGCAATGCGGGTCTGTGAACATTACTGTTCTTTTGCTGTATGGATAACGTATTTAAATGAAGCAACGTAAGATAATACCTGCACTCTTTATGTTGGTGAGTGGGACATTTGCCGCGCCTTATGCAGCCGCAGACAGTTCAGTTTTCACTGTGATGGATAACCCGGCTGTTGCAAAAAAACCGTTTGAAGGCAATCTCAATGCAGGCTATCTGGCGCAGTCGGGCAATACGCGTAGCTCATCACTGACAGCGGACTCCACGTTAACCTGGTACGGGAGCGAAACCGCCTGGTCGCTGTGGGGAACTGCAAATAATACATCGTCAGATGACCAGCGTTCTTCAGAGAAATATGCGCTGGGTGGACGTAGTCGCTACAACCTGACGGATGCGAATTATCTTTTTGGCCAGGCTGGGTGGCTGACTGACCGTTATAATGGCTACAGCCAGCGTGATGTGCTGACGGCGGGTTACGGTCGCCAGGTGTGGAACGGACCTGAGCACTATCTGCGCCTTGAAGCCGGCCCTGGCGTGCGTTATGACAAGTACACTAACGGTCAGGATAAGACTCAGGCGCTGGGCTATGCATCCGGTGCCTGGACGTGGCAGTTCACCGATAACGCAAAATTCACCCAGGGGGTGTCAGTGCTGGGGACTGAAGATACCACCCTGAACTCCGAAACCGCGCTTGAAGTGGCCATTAACGCGCATTTTGCCCTGAAGGTGGCGTATAACGTGACCTGGAACTCGAATCCGCCAGCGGATGCGCCTGAACGTACCGATACCCGTACCGCAGTGACGTTAGGTTATAAAATGTAATTATTCAGGCCGGGTTTATCCCGGCTTTTTAACGCGCGTGTGTGGTTTATAACTGCCATTATTATCGGTGTGTATTATTTAGTGTGATAGTAAATAAATTTTGATACAAAAAATATCGGCAGCGCTGAGTAAAAAAATACCAACAGCTATTCTTTATATACGCAAACCACAGGGCTTGCGGCATTAATATAAAGAGAATCAAACAATGAAAAGAGTAAAAGCAACGGCGGCGGGGATGGTGCTTTCGGCTATCTCTTTTGGTATTTTTTCCGCTGAGTCTGAGCAGCCTGCGACCCAGAAAAGTGTACAGACGGCAGACTCTGCCCCTGAAACCACGGCAGATAGCGTGGCTTCATCCACAATGGTCCCTCAGGCAATAAGCCCACGAGCCATAAAACCGCAGGCATAAACGCCTGACTTTTCTCCCACGCATAACGCCGGGTCTGTGCTACCTGGCGTTTTTATTTACCGTGCTTGTCCGAAGAAATTAAGTGTCTTCTCGTCATAACGCGGGGCGACAGTGAAGCAGCGAAGTGTTACCATCCGTAATCGCGCGTATCGGTTTTACGGGCGCGCAGGTTAACGGTTTCACCGCCTGACTCGCGATTGTTGGCGAGACGGCAGCGGGGCCGCGATTTATTTTACAGACACACTTTGTATGTGAGCTTGCGTGTGGCTCACCACTGCAAATAAGGATTATTTAATGCCTGTTATTACTCTTCCTGATGGTAGCCAGCGTTCTTATGACCATGCCGTCAGCCCAATGGATGTGGCGCTGGATATCGGCCCAGGTCTTGGAAAAGCCTGTATTGCCGGGCGTGTTAACGGTGAGCTGGTTGATGCCTGCGATCCGATTGAGCAGGACGCCGCGCTTGCCATTATTACGGCTAAAGATGCCGAGGGGCTGGAAATCATTCGCCACTCCTGCGCGCACCTGCTTGGTCATGCCATCAAACAACTGTGGCCAAAGACCAAAATGGCTATCGGGCCGGTTGTCGACAACGGTTTTTACTATGACGTCGACCTCGATCATACCCTGACCCAGGAAGATATCGATCAGCTTGAAAAGCGGATGCACGAGCTGGCGGAAAAAAATTACGACGTCATCAAGAAAAAAGTCAGCTGGGAAGAGGCGCGTAAGGCCTTTGTTGACCGCGGTGAAACCTATAAGGTGACCATTCTTGATGAAAACATCAGCCACGATGACAAACCGGGGCTGTATCACCACGAAGAATACATCGACATGTGCCGCGGTCCGCACGTGCCGAATATGCGCTTTTGCCATAACTTCAAGCTGATGAAAACCGCCGGTGCTTACTGGCGCGGCGACAGCAACAATAAAATGTTGCAGCGAATCTATGGCACCGCATGGGCAGATAAGAAAGAACTTAAAGCCTATTTGCAGCGCCTGGAAGAAGCCTCAAAGCGCGATCACCGTAAAATTGGTAAACAGCTCGACCTGTACCACATGCAGGAAGAGGCGCCGGGTATGGTGTTCTGGCACAACGACGGCTGGACTATCTTTCGCGAACTGGAAGTGTTTGTGCGCTCCAAGCTCAAAGAGTACCAGTACCAGGAAGTGAAAGGCCCGTTCATGATGGACCGCGTGCTGTGGGAAAAAACCGGCCACTGGGATAACTATAAAGATGCGATGTTCACCACCTCGTCTGAGAACCGTGAATACTGCATTAAGCCGATGAACTGCCCGGGCCACGTACAAATTTTTAACCAGGGCCTGAAGTCCTATCGTGACCTGCCGCTGCGCATGGCCGAGTTTGGTAGCTGCCACCGTAACGAACCGTCGGGCGCGCTGCACGGCCTGATGCGCGTGCGTGGCTTTACCCAGGACGACGCTCATATTTTCTGTACTGAAGACCAGGTGCGCGATGAAGTGAACAGCTGCATCCGCATGGTGTACGATATGTACAGCACCTTCGGTTTTGAAAAGATTGTGGTGAAGCTCTCCACGCGCCCGGAAAAGCGTATCGGTACTGATGATATGTGGGACCGCGCAGAAGCGGATCTCGCGATGGCGCTGGAAGAGAACAACATCCCGTTTGAGTACCAGCCGGGCGAGGGCGCTTTCTATGGTCCGAAAATTGAATTTACCCTCTACGATTGCCTGGACCGCGCCTGGCAGTGCGGTACCGTGCAGCTTGACTTCTCGCTGCCGTCACGCCTGAATGCGTCCTACGTAGGGGAAAATAACGAACGCCAGGTGCCGGTCATGATTCACCGTGCTATCCTGGGGTCAATGGAACGCTTTATCGGTATCCTCACTGAGGAGTTCGCCGGCTTCTTCCCGACATGGCTTGCGCCAGTGCAGGTTGTGGTGATGAATATCACCGATGCACAGTCTGAATATGTCGAAGAACTGGTGCGTAAACTGCAAAGTGCAGGCATTCGAGTAAAAGCGGACTTGAGAAACGAGAAGATTGGCTTTAAAATCCGCGAGCATACTCTTCGTCGTGTTCCGTATATGCTGGTTTGTGGCGACAAAGAAGTCGAAGCCGGCAAAGTGGCGGTGCGTACACGCCGTGGTAAAGACCTCGGCAGCATGGACGTCAGCGACGTTATTGCTAAGCTGCAAGAAGAGATTCGCAGCCGCAATCTTCACCAACTGGAGGAATAAGGTATTAAAGGCGGAAAACGAGTTCAAACAGCGCGCCCGAATCGTATTAACGGTGAAATTCGCGCACAAGAGGTTCGCTTGACAGGTCTGGATGGCGAGCAGATTGGTATTGTCAGCCTGCGTGAAGCAATTGAGCAGGCTGAAGAGGCCGGTGTCGACCTGGTCGAGATCAGCCCTAACGCCGAGCCGCCCGTGTGCCGTATCATGGATTACGGCAAGTTCCTCTATGAAAAAAGCAAGTCTTCTAAAGAACAGAAGAAAAAGCAGAAAGTTATCCAGGTTAAGGAAATCAAATTCCGTCCTGGTACTGATGAAGGCGACTATCAGGTAAAACTCCGCAGCCTGATACGCTTTCTCGAAGAAGGCGATAAGGCCAAGATCACCCTGCGTTTTCGCGGGCGTGAGATGGCCCACCAGCAGATCGGTATGGAGGTGCTTAACCGCGTCAAAGACGATCTGAGTGAACTGGCAGTGGTCGAGTCCTTCCCGACGAAGATCGAAGGCCGCCAGATGATCATGGTGCTCGCTCCTAAGAAGAAACAGTAGGCCTTCAAGTAACATTAGCCTGTGGGACTCAGGTCTTACAGGCGTTTTGTTCGCCTGGGTTTCGTTTATTAACAATGCGAAGTGGAAGTTAAAAAGATGCCAAAAATTAAGACCGTACGCGGTGCTGCTAAGCGCTTCAAAAAAACCGGTAAAGGTGGTTTTAAGCACAAGCACGCTAACCTGCGTCATATTCTGACTAAAAAAGCGACTAAGCGTAAACGTCACCTGCGCCCGAAAGCCATGGTTTCTAAAGGCGATCTGGGTCTGGTCATCGCGTGCCTTCCGTACGCATAAGCTAACGTTTTTTAACTTTTTAAAAGAATAGATACAGGAGAGAGCACATGGCTCGCGTAAAACGTGGTGTGATTGCACGTGCACGTCATAAAAAAATTCTGAAACAAGCTAAAGGTTACTACGGTGCGCGTTCTCGCGTATACCGCGTTGCCTTCCAGGCTGTTATCAAAGCTGGTCAGTATGCTTACCGCGACCGTCGTCAGCGTAAGCGTCAGTTCCGCCAGCTGTGGATTGCACGTATCAACGCTGCAGCACGTCAGAACGGTTTGTCTTACAGCAAATTCATCAACGGCCTGAAAAAGGCTTCTGTTGAAATCGACCGTAAGATCCTGGCTGACATCGCCGTATTCGACAAAGTGGCGTTCACCGCACTGGTTGAAAAAGCGAAAGCAGCTCTGGCGTAAGCCGGTTATCAGAGGGAGCTCAGGCTCCCTCTTTTACTTTCCGTTGAATCAGTGCGCTAACTGAGCTGTTCTACGGATTAACAGCATCAATTTATTGACTTTTCACAGCGTAACTCGTTCAATAGAAACCGTTCTATCCCACTGTAAGGTAACTGCAAGCATGACTGCTGCTATTTTCCGCTTCTTTTTTTACTTTAGCTCCTGACTTCAGGGGACTTCGCGCGTAAGAAAAGAAACGGAAAGTACGCTGAAGGCCTCCTGTATGGAGGCCTTTTTTTTACCCGACAATTTTTGCATACAGACCAATGACTCCGGCCCCATTTGCCGGCATAAGAGGAAAACCATGTCACATCTCGCAGAGCTGGTTGCCAGCGCAACGGCAGCCATCAATGAGGCTCAGGATGTCGCGGCACTGGATAACGTGCGCGTTGAATATCTGGGCAAGAAAGGGCACCTGACCCTTCAGATGACCACCCTGCGCGAACTGCCGCCAGAAGAACGCCCCGCCGCAGGCGCGGTGATTAACGAGGCCAAAGAGCAGGTGCAGCAGGTGCTTAACGCACGTAAGGCCGCGCTTGAAGGTGCCGCGCTTAACGCTCGCCTGGCGGCTGAAACCATCGACGTTTCCTTGCCCGGACGCCGCATTGAAAACGGTGGCCTGCACCCGGTAACGCGTACTATCGACCGTATTGAAAGTTTCTTCGGTGAGCTTGGTTTTACCGTGGCGACCGGCCCGGAAATTGAAGACGACTACCACAACTTCGACGCGCTCAATATTCCGGGTCATCATCCGGCACGAGCTGACCACGACACTTTCTGGTTTGACGCCACCCGCCTGCTGCGCACGCAGACTTCAGGCGTGCAAATCCGCACAATGAAAGGCCAACAGCCGCCGATTCGCATCATCGCGCCTGGCCGCGTTTATCGTAACGACTACGATCAGACCCATACGCCGATGTTCCACCAGATGGAAGGTCTTATTGTTGATACCAATATTAGCTTCACCAACCTGAAGGGCACGCTGCACGACTTCTTGCGCAACTTCTTTGAAGAAGATTTGCAGGTGCGTTTCCGCCCGTCCTATTTCCCGTTTACCGAACCGTCTGCGGAAGTGGATGTGATGGGTAAAAACGGCAAATGGCTGGAAGTGCTGGGCTGCGGCATGGTGCACCCGAACGTATTGCGCAACGTTGGTATCGACCCGGAAGTCTACTCTGGCTTTGCCTTTGGCATGGGCATGGAGCGCCTGACCATGTTGCGCTACGGCGTGACCGATTTGCGCGCGTTTTTCGAAAACGATCTGCGTTTCCTCAAACAGTTTAAATAAGGGCAGGACAAAACAATGAAATTCAGTGAACTGTGGTTACGCGAATGGGTTAATCCGGCGTTAGACAGCGCAGCGCTGTCTGAGCAAATCACGATGGCAGGCCTGGAAGTCGATGGCGTTGAGCCGGTGGCTGGCGCGTTTAATGGCGTTGTTGTGGGCGAAGTGGTTGAGTGTGGCCAGCATCCAAATGCTGACAAACTGCGCGTGACGAAGGTCAATGTGGGCGGCGAGCGCCTGCTGGATATCGTCTGCGGTGCGCCAAACTGCCGTCAGGGCCTGAAAGTTGCAGTCGCCACCATTGGCGCAGTGCTGCCGGGCGATTTCAAAATTAAAGCGGCAAAACTGCGCGGTGAGCCGTCTGAGGGCATGCTGTGCTCTTACTCTGAGCTGGGTATTTCTGACGATCACAGCGGTATTATTGAACTGCCGCAGGATGCGCCGATTGGCACCGACATCCGCGAATACCTGAAGCTTGACGATAACACCATCGAAATCAGCGTGACGCCGAACCGTGCCGACTGCTTAGGCATTATGGGGGTTGCGCGTGATGTGGCGGTGCTGAACCAACAGCCATTGAACACGCCGGACATGGCCGCGGTTGCGCCGACCATTACCGACACGCTGGCTATCCGCGTTGAAGCACCGCAGGCATGCCCGCGCTATCTGGGGCGCGTGGTGAAAGGTATTAATGTCTCTGCACCAACGCCGCTGTGGATGAAAGAAAAGCTGCGCCGCTGTGGTATTCGTTCTATTGATGCGGTAGTTGATGTGACCAACTACGTGCTGCTTGAACTGGGCCAGCCGATGCATGCCTTCGACCTGGACCGCATTGATGGCGGTATTGTGGTGCGTATGGCAAAAGAGGGCGAGAAACTGACGCTGCTCGACGGCAGTGAAGCGCAGCTTAAGGACGACACACTGGTGATTGCCGACCACAGCAAGGCGCTGGCAATGGGCGGTATTTTTGGCGGTGAGCACTCTGGCGTGAACGGAGAAACCCGCAACGTGCTGCTGGAGTGTGCATTCTTTAATCCGCTGTCTATCACCGGTCGTGCACGTCGTCATGGCCTGCATACCGATGCCTCTCATCGCTACGAGCGCGGCGTGGATTCTGCGCTGCAATATCAGGCGATGGAGCGTGCGACCCGCCTGCTTATTGACCTCTGCGGCGGCGAAGCTGGCCCGATTATTGATGCCACCAGTGACGCTGACCTGCCGAAGCCCGCTACTATCACCCTGCGTCGCAGCAAACTGGACCGTCTGATTGGTCACGTGGTGCCGGATGCACAGGTGAGCGATATTCTGCGCCGCCTCGGTTGTGACGTGAAGGAAGGCAACGGTGAGTGGACTGCTGTAGCACCTTCCTGGCGTTTCGATATGGCCATCGAAGAAGACCTGGTGGAAGAAGTGGCTCGCGTCTACGGCTATAACAGCATTCCTGACCAGCCGCTGATGGCAAGCCTGATGATGGGAACGCACCGCGAGGCGAATCTTTCCCTCAAGCGTGTGAAAAATATGCTGGTGGACAAAGGCTACCAGGAAGTCATCACCTACAGCTTCGTTGACCCGAAAATTCAGCAGCTGCTGCACCCGCAGCAAGAGGCGCTGATTCTGCCAAGCCCCATTTCCAGCGAAATGTCTGCAATGCGTCTGTCGCTGTGGAGCGGTCTGCTGGGTGCGGTGGTCTACAACCAGAACCGTCAGCAGAGCCGGGTACGCCTGTTCGAAAGCGGTCTGCGCTTTGTCCCTGATACGCAGGCAGACCTGGGCATTCGCCAGGATGTTATGCTGGCAGGGGTGATTTGCGGCAATCGCTATGAAGAGCATTGGGATCTGGAAAAAAACGCCGTTGATTTCTATGATTTAAAAGGCGATCTCGAATCAGTGCTTGAACTGACCGGTGAACTTTCTGATATTGAGTTCCGTGCAGAAGCGAATCCGGCCTTGCATCCTGGTCAGAGTGCTGCCATTTATTTAACAGGCGAGCGCATTGGTTTCATTGGTGTTGTCCATCCAGAACTGGAGCGTAAGCTGGACCTGAACGGCCGCACGCTGGTGTTTGAGCTGCTCTGGGAACGTATCGCAAACCGCCGTATACCGCAGGCGCAGGAGGTTTCTCGCTTCCCTGCTAACCGTCGTGATATCGCGGTTGTGGTGGCTGAAAACGTTCCCGCAGCAGAAATTATCACCGAATGTAAGAAAGTTGGCGCAAATCAGGTAGTTGGCGTAAACTTGTTTGACGTGTACCGCGGTAAGGGTGTTGCTGAGGGATATAAGAGCCTGGCTATCAGTCTTATCCTTCAGGATACCAGCCGTACACTCGAAGAAGATGAGATTGCCGCTACCGTTGCTAAATGCGTTGCGGCACTAAAAGAGCGATTCCAGGCATCATTGAGGGATTGAAACTATGGCGCTTACAAAAGCAGAAATGTCCGAGTACCTGTTTGATAAGCTTGGGCTTAGCAAGCGGGACGCCAAAGAGCTGGTTGAGCTGTTTTTTGAAGAGATCCGTCGCGCTCTGGAAAACGGCGAGCAGGTGAAGCTTTCTGGCTTTGGTAATTTTGACTTGCGCGATAAAAACCAACGTCCCGGGCGTAACCCGAAGACCGGCGAAGATATTCCCATCACGGCGCGCCGTGTGGTGACCTTCCGTCCAGGTCAAAAGCTTAAAAGCCGGGTTGAAAACGCAACACCAAAAAACAACTGAAGTTTCAGAACTACAAAGGCCCGCGCAAGCGGGCCTTTTTCTTTATCCAGGGCTGATTCATACGGCGAGGTAAACGAATGCTCCTAAACGCCTTGCGCCGCCGTAAACGGCTCGTAAAATCAATCCCATGCTTTCGATACGTGAAAATTTTGTGATGCTGCCTTTCATTGCCCAACAACGCCGCCGTGAACGCCGCTGGCTTATTTGCCTCGCCTTGTTGCTGCTTGTCGCGACGGTATTCAGCTTGTGTATGGGCGAGCGCTGGATTGGACCAGTTGAATGGTTAAGTGAGTCGGGCCAGCTTTTTGTGGGGCAGATTCGATTGCCTCGCACGCTTGCTGTGCTGCTGGTGGGGGCAGCACTTGCGGTCACCGGCGCGGCGATGCAGGCGCTGTTTGATAATCCGCTCGCAGAGCCAGGGCTGCTGGGGGTAGCCAATGGTGCAGGTGTGGCACTGGTAGGCGGCGTACTGCTGGGCCAGGGCGCGTTGCCAGACTGGGGGCTGGGTGCCTGTGCTATTGTCGGAGCACTGCTGGCAACGCTGGTCTTGCTACGCTTTGCACGCCGTCATCTTTCTATCAGCCGACTGCTGCTGGCAGGCGTGGCGCTGGGGATAATCTGTAGCGCGTTGATGACCTGGGCGGTGTATTTCTCCACCAGTCTCGACCTGCGCCAGCTTATGTACTGGATGATGGGTGGCTTTGGCGGTGTAAGCTGGGACCAGGGCTGGCTGATGGCCGCACTGTTACCGGTGCTTATCTGGCTGTGCGGCTGTGCGCGTGCGCTGAATCTGTTAGCGCTGGGGGAGTCGTCCGCGCGCCAGCTTGGCCTGCCGCTGTGGCTGTGGCGTAACCTGCTGGTTGCAGCGACGGGCTGGCTGGTCGGGGTCAGCGTGGCGCTGGCAGGGGCCATCGGTTTTATCGGTCTGGTCATACCGCACATTCTGCGCCTGCGCGGCATGACCGATCATCGCATTCTGTTACCTGCCAGTGCGCTGGCGGGGGCTGTCACGCTGCTGCTGGCGGACATCATTGCCCGCCAGGCGCTGAGTGCGGCAGAGTTGCCCATCGGCGTAGTGACGGCCACGCTGGGCGCACCGGTTTTTATCTGGTTACTGCTAAAAACACGCTAAACCTTCAACACTCACAGTCAGGAGTACGCTATGCAGGATATTCTGAATACCCCGGTAACAACGATTGATGGCGAGAATACCTCGCTCGCGCAGTGGCAGGGCAAGGTGCTGCTCATTGTTAACGTCGCGTCGAAATGTGGTCTGACGCCGCAGTATGAGCAACTGGAAGCATTGCAGGAGACGCGTGCAGCGGAGGGCTTCAGCGTACTGGGCTTTCCCTGCAATCAGTTTCTGGGGCAGGAGCCGGGCAGTGAAGAGGAGATCAAAACATTTTGCAGCATGACCTACGGTGTCTCCTTCCCGCTGTTCAGCAAGGTTGAGGTCAACGGCGAGCAGCGTCATCCGCTGTATCAGAAGCTGATTGCCGCCGCGCCTGATGCCATCGCGCCGCAGGGCAGCGGTTTTTATGAACGTATGGCCAGCAAAGGGCGTGCGCCGCAGGTAAAAGGCGATATTTTGTGGAATTTTGAAAAATTCCTGATTGGTCGTGATGGCGAGGTTATTGCGCGTTTCTCGCCGGATACCACGCCAGATGACCCGGCACTGACCCAGGCCATTGATGCGGCGCTGGCGAAGTAATGACGGCACTTTTACGCCTGGAGGGGCTTGCGCTGCATGGGCGGCTGGGACCGACGAGCGCACAAGTGCAGCGCGGTGAATTGCTACACCTCATCGGTCCCAATGGCGCAGGCAAAAGCTCGCTGCTGGGGCTGATGGCCGGACTGCTCAGCGGTGAAGGGCGTATTTTTTTTGACGATAAACCCTTGGCCGACTGGCAGCCAACGGCGCTGGCGCAGCGGCGGGCGCTGCTGCAACAGCAACAGACGCCACCATTTGCCATGCCGTTATGGCATTTCCTGAGCCTGCACCAGCTTGATGGCCCCAGCGAGGCCGCGTTGCTCGCACAGGCGCAGGCTTTTGGTCTTGAAGATAAGCTCAACAGACTGGTCTCAGCACTCTCCGGTGGAGAATGGCAGCGCGCACGCCTGGCTGCCGTGTTGCTTCAGCTGGGCCACCATGACGGACTGAGCGGCAAGTTACTGCTGCTTGATGAGCCAATGAATAGCCTGGATGTGGCGCAACAGAGCGCGCTGGACAGGCAATTACAAACCCTGTGTTGTGCAGGTGCAACGGTGGTGATGAGCAGCCACGATCTTAATTACAGTCTGCGCCACGCCGCAAGAGTCTGGTTGATAGAGCGTGGGAGACTGCTGGCCCAGGGCAAGCCTGAAGATGTGCTCACCCCGGACAGACTGACGCCTATTTATGATGTACCGTTTCGTCGACTCGACGTTGAAGGCGTTAAAGTGCTGATTTCGTCGCAGTAGCGTCACAGAAACTTGCCTGTACAACGAAACGCGGGCTAAATTAGCGACAGTAAGAAGAACGCCAGAGGATTAGCCTGAAATGCGGCTGTGGTTATTGTTAGTGGCAACGCTGGTGCTGGTGGGCTGTAGTCACCGTAGCGCACCGCCCCCGAACGCGCGACTCTCTGACTCCATTATGGTGATTGCGCAACTTAACGATCAGCTTAACAACTGGCGCGGTACGCCGTATCGCTACGGTGGCATGAGCCGCCGCGGTGTTGACTGCTCCGGTTTTGTGGCGTTGACCTTCAGCAGCCGCTTTGCGCTGGATTTGCCGCGTGAAACGCGCAGCCAGGCTGAGGTAGGCACCCGCATTGCCAAAGAAGAATTGTTGCCAGGTGATTTGGTGTTCTTCAAAACCGGCGGTGGCGAAAACGGCCTGCATGTCGGTATTTATGATACCGATAATCAGTTTATCCATGCTTCCACCAGCCGTGGCGTGATGCGCTCCTCGCTCAACAATGTCTACTGGCGCGATAAATTCTGGCAGGCACGCCGTATCTGAATAACCCCCGCAGTACTCCGTGTTTAAATCCTGCGCCAGCGGCTACACTGGCGCCAGGAGGCACCATGACAACTCACCCTGAATTTAATAATACCTGGCACGACAGGCTGGCGGATTTTTACACTGCGCTTGATCCCACACCGCTCGATAATGCTCGACTGCTTTGGCATAACGCCGCGTTGGCGCGCGAGCTGGAACTGGATGCCGCACTGTTTAGCGAGGCGGGCATCTGGGGCGGCGAAGTGCTGTTGCCAGGTATGCAGCCTCTGGCTCAGGTATACAGTGGCCATCAGTTCGGCGTCTGGGCCGGTCAGCTTGGTGACGGGCGGGGTATTCTGCTCGGTGAGCAGCGTCTGCGTGACGGCAGGCAGTATGACTGGCATCTCAAGGGGGCCGGGCTCACGCCGTATTCACGCATGGGCGACGGTCGTGCGGTGGTGCGCTCCACCGTGCGTGAGGCGCTGGCATCAGAGGCGTTGCATCACTTAGGGATCCCGACCACCCGCGCGCTGAGCATTGTGACGAGTGACACACCGGTTTACCGCGAGAGTGTCGAGCGCGCGGCCATGCTGATGCGTGTCGCACAAAGCCATCTGCGCTTTGGTCACGTTGAGCATTTTTACTATCGCCGTGAGCCAGAAAAGGTACAGCAACTGGTGGATTACGCCATTGAGCGCCACTGGCCGCAGCTGGCAGCGGAGTCTGACCGTTACCTGCTGTGGTTTCGTGACGTGGTGGCGCGTACTGCGCGCTTAATCGCGCAGTGGCAGTGCGTGGGGTTCGCGCACGGCGTGATGAACACCGACAATATGTCGCTACTTGGGCTGACGCTCGACTACGGGCCGTACGGCTTTCTTGACGACTGGCAGCCAGGGTTTATCTGTAACCACTCTGATTACCAGGGGCGCTATGCGTTTGACAACCAGCCCGCAGTCGGGCTGTGGAACCTGCAACGGCTGGCGCAGGCGCTGATTGATGTTGATGGACTCAATGAGGCGCTCGGGAGTTATCAGGAAACGTTGATGCGTGAATATGGCGTGCGCATGCGTGCGAAGCTTGGGTTTATGACGCCGCAGCAAGAGGACAATGCGCTACTGAGCGAACTACTGACGTTGATGGAGCAAGAAGGTAGCGATTTTACCCGCACATTCCGGCTGTTGAGCGAAACAGAGCAACAGCAGGCCGCATCACCGCTGCGCGATGAGTTTATCGACAGAGCGTCGTTTGACGCCTGGTTTGCTCGCTATCGGTCGAGGTTAGCTTGTGATGGCGTTGACGATGGTGCGCGCCAGCAGGCGATGAAGGCGGTGAATCCAGCGCTGGTGTTGCGCAACTGGTTAGCACAGCGGGCGATAGAAGGAGCCGAACGTGACGACCCGGCGGAGCTGGAGCGGCTGCTGGCAGCGTTAAGCAACCCGTTTGACGACCGTAATGATGATTACGTGCGCCGCCCGCCGGACTGGGGCAGGCACCTTGAGGTCAGCTGTTCAAGCTAACCCTCGCGCCGGACTTAACAAAGTAGCGGCAGGCGCATGTCAGTCAGACGAAAAAAATCCGCCGGGGCAGGCGGATTTTTTTATTCCGTAGGCACGTAACTTAAAAGCGGCTGTCAACAGCCGCAGCAAGCGTTGCCAGCAGTGCTTCGCTCTGCGTCCAGCTCAGGCACGGATCGGTAATTGATTTGCCGTAAACCAGCGGTTCACCGCTGACAATGGGCTGTGTGCCTTCTTCAATAAAGCTTTCCACCATGACGCCCGCCACCGCACGCGAACCCGCACGAATTTGCTGGCAAATATCTTCGCATACTTCAAGCTGGCGGCGGTGCTGTTTCTGGCAGTTGCCATGGCTGAAGTCCACCACCAGGTGCTCGGGTAAGTCAAACTCGCCCAGGGTGGCACAGGCCGCCGCCACATCCTCGGCGTGATAGTTAGGGCGTTTGCCGCCCCGCATGATGATATGGCCATAGGGGTTGCCGCTGGTCTGGTAGATAGTCATCTGTCCGTGCTTATCCGGTGACAGAAACATATGGCTGACGCGTGAGGCACGTATCGCGTCAACGGCAATGCGGGTATTGCCATCGGTACCGTTTTTAAAACCGACCGGGCAGGAGAGCGCAGAAGCCATCTCGCGGTGGATCTGGCTTTCGGTAGTGCGCGCGCCAATCGCGCCCCAGCTGATAAGGTCGGAGATGAACTGGCCTGTCACCATATCCAGAAATTCGGTGGCGGTCGGCACGCCCAGTTCGTTGACCTGTAACAGCAGGCGGCGCGCCTGTTCAAGGCCGGCGTTAACGCGACAGCTACCGTTAAGATCCGGGTCAGAAATTAGCCCCTTCCAGCCCACCACGGTGCGTGGTTTCTCGAAATAGGTGCGCATAACAATTTCAAGGCGGTTGCTGTAGCGTTCGCGCATAGCCTGGAGGCGGCGCGCGTAATCGAGTGCGGCATCGGGATCGTGGATAGAGCAGGGGCCGATGATAACCAGCAGCCGTTTGTCTTCGCCGTTAAGAATGCGCTCAATACGGCGGCGTGCGGTGCTGACGTGTTCGGCCACCGCGTCGGTGACAGGATAACGCCCGGCAAGTTCAGCCGGCGTGACCAGACTGTCAATGCGGGCGCTGCGCAGTTCATCTGTTTTATTCATGTGGTATCTCAGAATCAGTGTCTTCTCTGCGGCAGAGATGCCGGGAAGTGATGGCGATCACGATAAACCAATTTGTGCTGTTTTTAAACGTACTGAAAGGTTCATCTGCCAGTTGTGAGACACCGTATCACAGAATATTGCGCCATGAAACTAGTTTGCTAGTACATGCGGCGACTTAATCCGGCAATGTCCATAATTTTGGTTGCGATTTCTTCCACTGAATAATTGGTGCTGTTGAGATAGCGAATCTGGTGTTTGCGGTACATCGCCTCGACTTCTGCCACTTCCATGCGGCACTGGCGCAGTGAGGCATAGCGGCTGTTTTCCCGACGTTCTTCACGAATGGCGGCCAGCCGTTCCGGGTTGATAGTCAGCCCGAACAGCTTGTGTTGCAACGGTTTAAGTGCGGCTGGAAGTTGCAGGTTATCCATATCGTCAGCAATAAACGGGTAGTTGGCAGCACGGATGCCATACTGCATGGCAAGATACAGACTGGTTGGGGTTTTGCCACAGCGCGAGACGCCCAGCAAAATCACCTGTGCCTGGTCGAGATTGCGCATTGAAATACCGTCATCGTGCGCCAGCGTGTAGTCAATGGCGGCAATACGAGCATCGTAGCGGTTCAGGTTGCCGGGGGTGAGGCCGTGGGTACGGTGTGCGATCGGCGTGGGATCAAGCTTTAGCTCGCTTTGCAGCGGTGCGACCAGCGCCTGCACGATGTCCTGACAAAAACCCTCGCTTTCCATAATGATGCTGCGAATCTCGGGCAGCACGATAGAGAAAAACACCAGCGGACGTTCGCCGGTCTGCTGCCAGATAGCATCAATTTGTTCTTTCACCGCGCGGGCGCGGCTTTCGGTTTCGACAAAAGGCAGCGTAATGCTGTTAATGGTAACCGGGAACTGCGAGAGCACCGCATGGCCAAGCACTTCGGCGGTAATCGCGGTACCGTCAGAAATATAAAAGACGTGGCGGTCAACAAACGTATCCATGGCCGTGTTCCTTAAATGATGAAATGTCGTTGAAGTATAAATTAAAACAATTTGTTAAATCGGGGAATAGTACGTTACCAGTTAAATCTGAAAAGCCGCCTTTCGTTTTAATGAACCCAATGATTCATTTATATTTGTGATGTAAAAGCCGTGTATCTATTATGGATTAAGCGCATTATCAATAAGTTATACAGGTATGGCATCTCTCTGAAAAAATCGTGTTTTTTATTTGCTTGAACGATTCACCGTTTTTACCAGGGCAATAATTATGGCAGGCTAAAATAGATGTGAGAGGTTTCTCGCGCCCATTCATATATCACAAAAGGATTGTTTCGATGTCCAACAATGGCTCGTCACCGCTGGTGCTTTGGTATAACCAACTCGGCATGAATGATGTAGACAGGGTCGGAGGCAAAAACGCCTCCCTTGGTGAAATGATTACGAACCTTTCCGGTGTCGGTGTTTCGGTGCCAAACGGGTTTGCCACTACCGCCGATGCGTTTAACCAGTTTCTCGACAGCCGTGGCGTGAACGAACGCATTTACGCTTTGCTTGATGAAACGGACATTGACGATGTTAATGCGCTGGCGAAAGCCGGGGCGCAGATTCGCCAGTGGATCATCGACACGCCGTTTCAGCCTGAGCTGGAAGACGCCATCCGTGAGGCCTATTTACAGTTGTCTGCCGATGACGCTGAAGCCTCTTTTGCTGTGCGCTCTTCTGCAACCGCAGAAGATATGCCGGATGCGTCTTTTGCCGGTCAGCAGGAAACCTTCCTTAACGTGCAGGGTATCGATGCGGTAATGACCGCGGTGAAACACGTTTTTGCCTCGCTCTTTAACGACCGCGCCATTTCCTATCGTGTGCACCAGGGCTACGACCATCGTGGCGTGGCGCTGTCAGCGGGCGTGCAGCGCATGGTGCGCTCGGACCTGGCGTCGTCGGGGGTGCTGTTTTCAATTGATACCGAATCCGGCTTTGACCAGGTGGTGTTTATCACCGGTGCCTGGGGACTGGGTGAGATGGTGGTGCAGGGCGCGGTTAACCCTGACGAATTTTACGTTCATAAGCCAACGCTTGCCGCCGGTCGTCCGGCAATCGTGCGCCGCACGATGGGCTCGAAAAAGATCCGCATGGTTTACGGCGACACCCAGGAGCACGGCAAGCAGGTACGCATTGAGGATGTTGCCGAGGCCGATCGCGAGCGCTTCTGTATCACCCCGGATGAGGTGCAGGAGCTGGCGAAGCAGGCAGTGCAGATTGAGAAACACTATGGTCGCCCGATGGATATTGAATGGGCAAAGGACGGCCATACTGGCAAGCTGTTTATTGTGCAGGCACGCCCGGAAACCGTGCGTTCGCGTGGTCAGGTGATGGAGCGTTATACGCTACATTCACAGGGTAAAATTGTGGCTGAAGGCCGCGCTATTGGCCACCGTATTGGTGCCGGTGCGGTGAAGGTCATTGATGATATTAGCGAGATGGACAGAATCCAGCCGGGTGATGTGCTGGTCACTGACATGACCGACCCGGACTGGGAACCCATCATGAAAAAAGCGGCGGCCATTGTCACCAACCGCGGAGGGCGTACCTGCCATGCGGCGATTATCGCTCGCGAGCTGGGTATCCCGGCGGTGGTTGGCTGCGGTGATGCAACCGAGCGCCTCAAAGACGGCGAGAAGGTCACGGTGTCCTGCGCCGAAGGCGATACGGGCTACGTGTATGCCGAACTGCTGGATTTCAGTGTGAAAAGTTCCAGCGTCGATACCATGCCGGACCTGCCGCTGAAAATAATGATGAACGTCGGCAACCCGGACCGGGCGTTTGATTTTGCCTGTCTGCCTAATGAAGGCGTGGGGCTGGCGCGTCTGGAGTTCATTATCAACCGCATGATTGGTGTGCACCCGCGCGCGCTGCTGGAATTTGACCAGCAGGAGCCGGCGTTGCAAAAAGAAATTCACGCCATGATGAAGGGCTATGATTCACCGGTTGAGTTTTACGTTGGTCGCCTGACCGAAGGCATTGCCACCCTGGGGGCGGCATTCTGGCCTAAGCGCGTCATCGTGCGTCTGTCGGACTTTAAGTCGAACGAATACGCTAATCTGGTGGGCGGCGAGCGCTACGAGCCGGAAGAAGAAAACCCGATGCTCGGTTTTCGCGGCGCGGGTCGCTACGTGTCGGACAGCTTCCGCGACTGCTTTGCACTTGAGTGTGAAGCCGTGAAGCGGGTGCGTAACGACATGGGGCTGACCAACGTCGAAATCATGATTCCGTTTGTGCGCACCGTTGACCAGGCGAAAGCGGTGGTGGATGAGCTGGCGCGCCAGGGACTCAAGCGCGGTGAAAACGGGCTGAAAGTGGTCATGATGTGTGAAATCCCGTCCAACGCCTTGCTGGCAGAGCAGTTCCTTGAGCACTTTGATGGTTTCTCTATCGGCTCTAACGATATGACGCAGCTGGCATTGGGGCTGGACAGGGATTCGGGCGTGGTGTCAGCGCTTTTCGACGAGCGTAACGACGCGGTGAAGGCGCTGCTGTCCATGGCTATCAAGGCGGCGAAAAAGCAGGGTAAGTATGTCGGCATCTGTGGGCAAGGTCCGTCGGACCACGAGGATTTTGCCGCCTGGCTGATGGAAGAAGGGATAGACAGCCTGTCGCTAAACCCGGATACCGTGGTGCAGACCTGGCTGAGCCTGGCCGAACTTAACAAGTAATTTTAGGTTCTCTGTATATGCCAGTCGCGTAAGCGGCTGGCTTTTTTTATGCCTGTAAGACGTGAAATAAGGCGCGCTACTGGCAATGTTTCATTAGCCAGGCTGAATGATACGTGAAAAGTAAAGGACCGATAAAAAAAAGCCCATCGTGGGAGATGGGCAAAGACTACACACAGCAATTCGTTGTTTCACTCAGGGGATTTCATGCTTATAAATCGGGGGGATGATTTATAACCGTGTGACAATAGTAAAAGCCGCCGCCGCTGAGGTCGATCGGATTCCTCCCAATAGATAAGGAAACATAAAGAATTTTTTGGATAAAAATTGCTGAAAGGTGTCTTTCTGATTAGAGAAGGCGATTTTCTTATACTTTATATAAGAATGTTTAAACATTGGCGGGAAGGCTCCCGCCAGCGTCAGGTCAGTCGTTATTTTGTTGCGCCAGGGCTTTCTGCGTCGTTGAGCGATTCAACTGCGTCAGCGGCAGAGATAAGCGGTTGCGGGGCCTCATGTACCCAGACTGAATAGATGCGCCACGACACGGCCAGCACGACGGGGCCGATAAACAGACCAATCATGCCAAACGCTATCATGCCGCCGATAACACCTGAGAGTATCAGCACCAGCGGCAGGTCGGCCCCCATGCGAATCAGCATCGGACGAATCACGTTATCCAGCGTGCCGACCACGCAGCTCCATACCAGCAGCACCGTGCCCCAGGTGGTTTCACCACTCCAGTAAAGCCAGATAATGGCGGGAATTAGCACCGGCAACGGGCCAAGTTGCACCAGGCAGCAAAAAATCATCACCACGGAAAGCAGGGTGGCATAAGGGATGCCGGTCACGGCAAGACCAATTCCACCGAGCACGCCCTGTACCAGCGCAGTGACTACCACGCCCAGCGCCACGGCACGAATAGCCTGTGCTGCCAGCACAACAGCTGCATCACCGCGCTTTGCTGCCAGACGGAAGGCGAAATGGCGAAAGCCCTGCGCAACCTGCTCACCGCGCCAGTACAGCAGCACGCTAAACAGCAGCATCAGGCCGCAGTGCATCACAAAGCGGCCAATGTTGGCTGCCTGGCCAATAAACCAGGTTGTTGTGGTGCCAATATAAGGGCGTACTTTGGCCATAATGGCGCCGCCGCCGCTGTCGATCATGGCGTTCCAGCTACTGTAAAGCTTTGCGCCTGCCAGCGGCACGGCGTTAAGCCATTCAAGGCGTGGTAACTCCATATGGCCCGACGTTGCCCATTTCACCAGCGGCCCGCTGTTATCCACCACGCTGTTAACCAACAGGGCAACCGGCACAATAAACAACACCAGCAACAGTAGGGTCATAACCAGTACCGCCAGCGAGCGACGTCCCCACAGCAGCCGCTGCAGGTGCAACAACACCGGCCAGGTAGCAATGACCACGGTGCCTGCCCAGGCAAAGCCCAGGATAAACGGCTGCACAATCCACAGGCATGCGGTGATCATCACCAGCAGGAACATCACCGATAGCAGGATCTGCGCGACATCAACAGGCTGTCGATTTTTCAACATAACCACTTTTTACCTTTTTGTTACGCCTGAATCCGGCGCGAGAGAGGGGAGCGTAGCCGCGAAGGGATAATGATGAGGTATTTCAGTGATTTTTCACAGTGTAATCTGCCTGACAATTGCCGAAGCACGGCCGTAAAAAATGTGATAAAACGGCTGTTGCACTACGCAAACGATAACTTCACAACAACATCAACAGTTCGAACAGGGTCAACCGCTAATGATCCCACAGATTTCTCAGGCGCCAGGGCAAGTACCGCTGGTGCTCAGCTTTTTGCAGGAACTGGAGCAACAGGGTTTTACCGGCGACACCGCAACCAGCTATGCGAGCCGCCTGACAATGTCCACCGATAACAGCATTTACCAGCTATTGCCGGATGCGGTGCTGTTTCCACGTTCAACTGCCGACGTGGTGCTGGTGGCCCGAATTGCCAGTGAGGCGCGCTTCGCGTCATTAGTTTTCACGGCGCGCGGTGGCGGTACTGGCACCAATGGCCAGTCGCTTAACCAGGGCATCATTGTAGATATGTCGCGCCACATGAGCCGCATTATTGAAATCAACCCTGAAGAGGGCTGGGTGCGGGTTGAGGCAGGCGTGATTAAAGACCAACTCAATGATTTTCTTAAACCATACGGCTTTTTCTTTGCGCCAGAACTGTCAACCAGTAACCGTGCCACGCTCGGCGGCATGATTAACACCGATGCCTCCGGCCAGGGGTCACTGGTTTACGGCAAAACCTCAGACCATGTGCTTGGGGTGCGTGCGGTGCTGCTGGGAGGCGATATTCTCGACACCCGCGCCATGCCGACCGCGCTTGCCGAGGAGATAGGCCGCGACAGCAGCCCTGTCGGGCGTATTTACAACACCGTCCTGTCACGCTGTCGTGAGCAGCGCGCACTTATTCTGGATAAATTCCCGAAGCTTAACCGCTTTCTTACGGGTTACGACCTGCGCCACGTCTTTAACGACGACCTGTCACGTTTTGACCTTACCCGCATTCTGACCGGCTCTGAGGGTACGCTGGCATTCATTACCGAGGCGAAGCTGGATATCACGCGGCTACCTAAAGTGCGCCGCCTGGTGAACGTGAAGTATGACTCTTTCGACTCAGCGTTGCGCAATGCCCCTTTTATGGTGCAGGCGCAGGCGTTGTCGGTAGAAACCGTCGATTCGAAGGTGCTGAACCTGGCGCGTGAAGACATTGTCTGGCATTCGGTGCGTGAACTGATCGCCGATGTGCCGGATAAAGAGATGCTGGGGCTGAACATTGTCGAATTTGCTGGTGATGACGAGACTGCCATTGATGCACAGGTCGCGCAGTTGTGTACACGCCTGGACGAGTGCATGGCGCAGGGCGAAGCTGGGATCATCGGCTGGCAGGTATGCCGCGAGCTGGCGGGCGTGGAGCGCATTTACGCCATGCGTAAAAAGGCGGTGGGGCTGCTTGGCAATGCGCCGGGGCAGGCAAAGCCGATTCCTTTTGCTGAAGATACCTGTGTGCCGCCGCAGCACCTGGCAGACTATATCGCCGAGTTTCGGGCTTTGCTTGACGGCCATGGACTGAGCTACGGCATGTTTGGCCACGTGGATGCTGGTGTGCTGCACGTGCGCCCGGCGCTGGACATGTGTGACCCACAGCAGGAAGTGCTGATGAAGCGCATCTCTGATGAGGTAGTCGCGCTGACGGCAAAATACGGCGGCCTGCTTTGGGGTGAACACGGTAAAGGGTTTCGTGCCGAATACAGTCCGGCATTTTTTGGCGAAACGCTGTACCACGAATTGCGCCAGATTAAAGCGGCGTTTGATCCGCACAATCGCCTCAATCCAGGCAAAATCTGCCCGCCGGTGGGCGTTGATGCGCCAATGATGAAGGTGGATGCGGTGAAGCGCGGCACGTTCGACAGGCAGATTCCGCTGGCCGTGCGCGGCGCCTGGCGTGGCGCAATGGAGTGCAACGGTAACGGCCTGTGCTTTAACTTTGATGTGAAAAGCCCGATGTGCCCGTCGATGAAAATTACCGGTGAGCGCATTCACTCTCCCAAAGGGCGGGCGACACTGGTGCGCGAGTGGCTTCGGCTGCTCAACGAACGTGGCGTTGACCCGCTGGCGCTGGAAAAGGCATTGCCACCGCGCGGCGCGAGCCTGCGCGGGCTTATCGACAGAACCCGTAATAGCTGGCATGCGCGAAAGGGCGAATATGATTTCTCCCATGAGGTTAAAGAAGCAATGTCCGGCTGTCTGGCCTGCAAGGCCTGTTCAACCCAATGCCCTGTCAAAATTGACGTACCGGCGTTCCGCTCGCGTTTTTTACAGCTTTACCACACGCGTTATCTGCGCCCGGCACGCGATCACCTGGTGGCGACGGTAGAGAGCTATGCACCGTTAATGGCGCACGCGCCGAGGGTGTTTAACTTCATGATGGCTCAACCGTGGATGCGCCGACTCTCTGAGAAACATATCGGCATGGTGGACTTACCGCCGCTGTCCAGTCCGTCGCTTAAACGTCAGTTGGTAGGCCATGCTTCGGCCGGGATGACGCTGGAGCAGCTGGAAACACTGAGCGACCCGGAACGGGCGCGTACATTGTTGATTGTGCAGGATCCGTTTACCAGCTACTACGACGCCACGGTGGTGGCAGACCTGGTGAAACTGGCTGATAAACTGGGGTTTCATGCGGTGGTGCTGCCGTTTTCCCCTAACGGTAAGGCGCAGCACATCAAAGGCTTTTTACAGCGTTTTGCCCGCACGGCGCGTAAAACAGCCGATTTCCTTAACCGGATAGCAAAACTGGGGATGCCAATGGTGGGGGTCGACCCGGCGCTGGTGCTGTGCTACCGCGATGAATATCGTCAAACTCTCGGTGAGACTCGCGGGGATTTTCACGTACAACTGGTACATGAGTGGCTGGCTACGGCGCTGGCAGAGCGTGAGAGCGCGGCGAACGCAGGTGAGCCATGGTACCTGTTCGGGCACTGTACTGAGTCAACGGCACTGCCGGGCGCAGGTGCACAGTGGAGCGCTATTTTTTCCCGCTTTGGCGCAAAACTTGAAAACGTGAGCGTGGGATGTTGCGGTATGGCCGGTACGTATGGTCACGAAACTAAAAACCTTGAAAACTCACTCGGTATTTATGAGCTGTCCTGGCATCAGGCGCTACAGCGCCTGCCGCGCAACCGCTGTCTGGCAACGGGCTATTCGTGTCGTAGCCAGGTTAAACGGGTTGAGGGCAACGGCATTCGCCATCCGTTACAGGCTTTACTGGAGATAGTGGGATGATATGGAAACGTGAAGTGACGCTCGAGGCGCTTAACGCCTTCAATCAGGACTGTATGGTGGGCTTGTTGGATATCCGCTTTGTACGTATCGGCGACGATGAGCTTGAGGCGACGATGCCGGTGGATAACCGTACGCGCCAGCCTTTTGGCCTGCTGCACGGTGGTGCCTCGGTGGTACTGGCAGAATCACTTGGTTCTGTAGCTGGCTGGTTGTGCACGGAAGGTGAGCAGAAGGTCGTTGGACTTGAAGTGAATGCCAATCATCTGCGCTCCGCGCGCGAAGGTACGGTGCGTGGTGTTTGCCGTGCGCTGCATACCGGGCGACGCCACCAGGTGTGGCAGATAGATATTTTTGACGATCAGGGGCGCATGTGCTGCTCCTCGCGCCTGACAACAGCGGTTGTCTGAGATGCGCCCGCCCAAATGTGGCGGGCGTTTTTACTTTACGCGCACAGCGGAACTGGAAAAACACCTTCTCCTTATCTGGATCTGGCAAAGCGCAATGGCTAAGAGCGCATTTTACTGTCTGGCGCTGCTGTTTCTGACGGGAGCGCGTGAGTGTCAGACAAAAGCCGTGGAAAAGGTCATTAGCCCCCCGAACGCATCCGTTTAGCAGCACAGCGGCATAAACGACGCAGTTGAAAAAAGATTATCATTCTGCAAGTGCGTAAAAAGCCGTGGATAGCCTCACACCGTTAAAATTTTAAAAACTATAATATAAATAGGTATTGCCTATATACCTTTATGTACGCGAAAGCTGTGCTCGCCGCATAAATAATTTCGATTGATTAATCATTGGCATACCGTTTTTGCACCGCTTTCTGCAACCCTCGTCGCAGGGTCTATTCTTATAAAATCCACGCATAAAATTGCGTTTTGAACAATATCCCTAATTCTCAGAGGTTGAAGTGAGAATTGTTATCACTACCATAAGGCTATCAGCCCCATTTTGCGGCTAATAGTGAGGTAAAGCTATGGAACTGCATGCAGGAACGTTCGATCCGAATGACTTTGTCTGGAAAGGGTTAACCCTGACCGCGAATGCAGCGAAGCACATCTGTGAACTGAGCGAAAAGCAGGGCGTACTGGGTCTGCGCCTTGGTGTCAAACAGACCGGTTGCGCCGGTTTTGGCTACGTGCTGGATACTGTCAGTGAACCGGCAGCGGACGATCTTATCTATGAAGAGGCGGGGGCAAAACTTTATGTTTCACCCCAGGCAATGCCGTTTATTGATGGCACCGAAGTGGATTACGTTCGTGAAGGTTTAAATCAGGTTTTCAAATTCCATAACCCGAAGGCGCAGAACGAATGCGGCTGCGGCGAGAGCTTTGGCGTTCAGGCGGAATAAGCTATGTCCCGAGATACAGAAACAGATGATGTACAAACCTGGAGCGGCAGCCTGAATTATAAAGAGGGCTTCTTCACGCGCTTACAGACTGAAGAGTTTGCCAAAGGCATCAATGAAGAGGTGGTGCGAGCTATCTCTGCCCGGCGCAACGAGCCGGAGTGGATGCTGGCATTTCGCCTCAACGCTTTCCATGCCTGGGAGAAAATGGAAGAGCCGCACTGGTTAAAAGCCCATTACGACAAGCTCGACTACCAGGATTACAGCTACTACTCCGCACCGTCCTGCGGCAACTGTGATGACACCTGTGCCTCCCAGCCAGGTGCGGTGCAGGAGACCGGTGACAGCTCGTTTTTGACTAAAGAAGTGGAAGAGGCATTCAACCAGCTTGGCGTTCCGGTGCGTGAAGGCCGGGAGGTGGCGGTGGATGCGATTTTTGACTCTGTTTCTGTTGCTACCACCTATCGCGACAAGCTGGCAAGCGAGGGGATCATTTTCTGCTCGTTTGGTGAGGCCATTCACGATCATCCTGAGTTGGTACAAAAATATCTCGGCACCGTGGTGCCCTCTAACGACAACTTCTTTGCCGCACTGAACGCCGCAGTGGCTTCAGATGGCACCTTTATCTACATCCCCAAAGGCGTGCGCTGCCCGATGGAGTTGTCGACCTACTTTCGCATCAATGCAGAAAAAACTGGCCAGTTTGAACGTACCATTCTGGTGGCAGATGAAGGCAGCTACGTGAGTTATATCGAAGGCTGTTCGGCACCGGTGCGCGACAGCTATCAACTACATGCGGCGGTGGTAGAGGTCATCATCCACAAAGATGCCGAAGTAAAATATTCCACGGTGCAAAACTGGTTCCCGGGTGATAACAACACCGGCGGCATACTCAACTTCGTGACCAAGCGGGCGTTGTGCGAAGGTGAGAACAGCAAAATGTCCTGGACGCAGTCGGAAACGGGGTCGGCCATTACCTGGAAATACCCAAGCTGCATCCTGCGCGGCGATAACTCTATTGGTGAGTTCTTCTCTGTGGCGCTGACCAGCGGCCATCAGCAGGCAGATACCGGCACCAAGATGATCCATATTGGCAAAAACACCAAATCGACCATCATTTCGAAAGGGATCTCGGCCGGTCACAGCCAGAACAGTTATCGCGGCCTGGTGAAAATCATGCCGACGGCAACCAACGCCCGTAACTTTACCCAGTGTGACTCGATGCTGATTGGCCCGGACAGTGGCGCGCATACCTTCCCGTATGTGGAGTGTCGTAATAACAGCGCACAGCTTGAGCATGAGGCAACCACCTCACGCATTGGTGAAGATCAGCTTTTCTACTGTCTGCAACGTGGCATCAGCGAAGATGACGCTATCTCCATGATAGTCAACGGCTTCTGTAAAGATGTCTTCTCTGAACTGCCGTTAGAATTCGCCGTAGAAGCACAAAAATTGCTGGCAATCAGCCTTGAGCATAGCGTCGGGTAAGTGGTTCCCATAAGGACAAAGTCATGTTAAGTATCAAAGATTTACAGGTAAGCGTAGAAGACAAGCAGATCCTGCGTGGGTTAAACCTCGACGTACGCCCGGGCGAAGTCCACGCCATTATGGGACCTAATGGGTCCGGTAAAAGTACGCTGTCAGCAACGCTCGCCGGGCGTGAAGACTACGAGGTGACCGGCGGTCAGGTGCTGTTTAAAGGCAAGGATCTGCTGGAGCTGGCGCCGGAAGCGCGCGCCGGAGAAGGCATTTTCATGGCGTTCCAGTATCCGGTAGAAATCCCTGGCGTCAGCAACCAGTTCTTTTTGCAAACCGCACTGAATGCGGTGCGTGAATACCGCGGCCAGGAGTCGCTTGACCGCTTCGACTTCCAGGATTTGATGGAAGAAAAAATCGAACTGCTGAAGATGCCAGCCGACCTGCTGACCCGCTCGGTGAATGTCGGGTTCTCCGGCGGTGAGAAAAAGCGTAACGATATTTTGCAAATGGCGGTGCTGGAGCCTGAGCTGTGCATTCTTGATGAAACAGACTCCGGGCTGGATATTGACGCGCTGAAAATTGTCTCAGACGGCGTCAACTCCCTGCGCGATGGTAAACGTTCGTTCATCATCGTCACGCATTATCAGCGCATTCTGGACTACATCAAACCTGATTATGTCCACGTCCTGTATCAGGGGCAGATTGTGAAGTCCGGTGATTTTACGCTGGTGAAACAGCTGGAGGAGCAGGGCTATGGCTGGCTTACCGAACAACAGTAACAGCGCACTGGCGCAGTGGCAGCAGCTGTTTGAGGCACAAGCGAGCGAGCGGACCCCGCAGGCTGAACAGCATATGCAGCAACTGTTGCGCCTGGGGCTACCGACGCGTAAGCACGAAAACTGGAAATACACCTTCACGCCGCTGGAAAAAATGCTGGCGCACGAGTTTGTGACGCCGGACGCAACGCCGTTAACGCCAGCCCAGCGCGATGCGCTGGCGCTCAACATTGACGCACAGCGACTGGTGTTTGTGGATGGCGTTTTTAATCCTGAGTTGAGTGACAGCCTGAACGGTGGTGATTTCAACATTGAGGTGAATAACCAGCGCCACGCTCTGCCTGCCCCCATACAGCCTGAAGTGTTTTTGCACCTGAGCGAAAGCCTGAGCCAGAGTGTGACCCATCTGCGCGTGGCGCGTAACGTGCAGGCGTGCAGGGCGCTATTGCTGATGCATATCAGCAGCGGCAGCGCCAGCGATGCAATGAAAACCGCGCACTATCGCCATCATCTGGAGCTTGAGCAGGGCGCTCAGGCAACCGTCATCGAACACTATGTCAGCCTTGACGACGGTGCGCATTTTACCGGCGGGCGAATGACAATGCATGTTGGCGCTAACGCCACGCTCCATCACTACAAACTGGCGTTTGAGAACCCGGCAAGCTACCACTTTGCGCATAACGACCTGCGTGTCGAACACGATGCTAACGTGCACAGCAGCAGCTTCCTGCTCGGTGCGGCGGTCTTGCGCCACAATACCAGCACGCAACTCAACGGTGAAAACACCACCCTTCGCGTTAACAGCCTGTCGTTGCCGGTAAACAGCGAAGTCTGTGACAGCCGCACCTGGCTTGAACATAACAAAGGCTACTGCAACAGCCGCCAGCTGCATAAAACCATCGTGCGCGACAGGGCCAGATCGGTGTTCAATGGCCTGATTAACGTTGCACAACATGCTATTAAGACCGACGGGCAAATGACCAACAACAATTTGCTGATTGGCCGCCTGGCAGAAGTGGACACCAAACCGCAGCTTGAGATTTACGCTGATGATGTCAAGTGCAGCCATGGCGCGACCATTGGCCGCATTGACGACGAACAGATGTTTTACCTGCGCTCGCGCGGTATCGACCAGGATGCGGCCCAGCAGATGATAATCTTTGCTTTCGCCGCAGAACTGACGGAGGCGATTCACGATGAGCATCTGAAGCAACAGGTGCTGGACCGTATTGGTCAGCGCTTTGCAGGAGAGCAAGCATGAGCTTTTGCGTAGAACAGGTGCGCGCAGACTTTCCGGTGTTGAGCCGGGAAGTCAACGGCCAGCCGCTGGCCTATCTTGACAGCGCTGCCAGCGCCCAGCGCCCAAACGCGGTTATAGACGCCGAAGCTGAGTTTTATCGTCACGGTTATGCCGCGGTTCACCGCGGTATTCATACGTTAAGTGCTGAGGCGACCGCGCGCATGGAGAATGTACGCGTGGCGGCCGCGCGTTTTCTCAATGCAGGTTCAGCAGACGAAATTGTCTTTGTCCGCGGCACCACCGAAGGGATTAACCTGGTGGCAAACAGCTGGGGCAATGCGCATGTGAAGGCGGGTGATAACATCATCATCAGCGAGATGGAGCATCATGCCAATATTGTGCCCTGGCAGATGCTGTGTGAGCGCGTGGGTGCCGAACTGCGGGTGATTGGGCTTAACCAGGACGGTACGTTGCAAACAGAGCAGCTTAACGCGCTGCTTGATGAACGCACACGCCTGTTGGCTGTCACTCAGGTGTCGAACGTGCTTGGGACTGAAAACCCGGTACAGGAGATGATTGCCACTGCGCGCCTGGCCGGAGCCAAAGTGCTGATAGACGGTGCTCAGGCCGTAATGCATCACCCGGTAGATGTGCAGGCGCTGGACTGTGATTTCTACGTGTTTTCCAGCCACAAGCTTTATGGTCCAACGGGTATTGGTGTGCTGTGGGCGCGTGCTGAGATCCTCGATGAGATGCCTCCCTGGGAAGGCGGTGGTTCAATGATTGCGACCGTTAGCCTGACCGAAGGTACGACTTACGCGCCAGCTCCAGGCCGATTTGAGGCGGGCACGCCCAATACCGGCGGCATCATTGGCTTTGGCGCTGCGCTGGAGTATGTAGGCGGGCTTGGGCTTAACAATATTGACGAATATGAAGCGTCTGTGATGCGCTATGCACTGAATGCGCTTCAGGCTGTGCCGGACTTAACCCTGTATGGCCCTCAGGAGCGACGTGGCGTGATTGCCTTCAATCTGGGCAAGCATCACGCTTACGACGTGGGCAGCTTCCTTGATAATTACGGCATTGCCGTGCGAACTGGGCACCATTGTGCCATGCCGCTGATGGCATTTTACGGCGTTCCTGCCATGTGCCGGGCGTCACTCGCCATGTACAATACCGAAGCAGAGGTGGACAGGCTGGTTGCTGGCTTGATTCGTATCCACCGTTTACTTGGGTAACAGGAGACGAACATGGCCGCGTTGCCGGATAAAGACAAACTGTTGCGTAACTTTAGCCGTTGCGCCAACTGGGAAGAGAAGTACCTTTATATTATCGAACTGGGGCAGCGACTGGCTCCGCTGGCTGTTGAGCAGCACCGCCCCGAGAACCTGATTCAGGGCTGCCAGAGCCAGGTCTGGATTGTGATGCAGCTTGATGACCACAACGTTATGCAACTGCAAGGTGACAGCGACGCGGCCATTGTCAAAGGGCTGATAGCTGTGGTGTTTATTCTGTTTCACCAGATGACGCCACGCGATATCGTCGATTTTGACGTGCGTCCGTGGTTTGAGAAAATGGCGCTTACCCATCATCTGACGCCGTCGCGCTCGCAGGGGCTTGAGGCTATGATCCGCACGATTCGCACTAAAGCCGCGCTGCTTGCCTGACAGCCACTGCGTGGCGAATTGTCGTACACGTCCTAAACTACTAAGAACAGCTTTCATCCTGTTTCGCGCGGTGTGATTTCACGTCGCGCGCTTTCGGCGTCCCGGCTACCTGCCGGGGAATACAGGAGTGTTCATTATGAAATGCGCGTTCTCCTTGAGTTTGATTAGTTTTGCTTGCGCTCTACTGACCAGCCAGGCGGCTTTTGCCGTGTCCTACACATTACCGCCACCCGGAAGTCGTCTGATTGGCCAGAATGAACGTTATATCGTTCCTGATGACGGAAAAAACCTGGAATCTATCGCGGCAAAATTTAATACCGGTATATTACTTTTACTGGAGGCAAATAATACCGTCGATCCCTGGTTGCCAAAACCCGGTACTGAACTGGTTATTCCCTCTCAAATGTTGTTACCCGACACGCCTCGTGAAGGTATTGTTATTAATCTTGCTGAACTGAGACTTTATTATTATCCACCAGGTCAAAACAGGGTGGAGGTTTATCCTATTGGTATCGGTCAACTGGGGCGTGAAACACCAGAAATGGTGACCCGAATCAGTCAAAAAATCCCAAATCCCACCTGGACGCCGACGGCAAATATTCGTGCGCGTTCGCTGGCTCAGGGAATTAAATTACCAGCAGTTATTCCGGCGGGGCCAAATAACCCTCTGGGGCGCTATGCGCTACGTCTTGAACAGGGGGGCGGTGAATACCTCATTCATGGCACTAACGTGGCACGCAGCGTGGGGATGCGCGTCAGCTCGGGCTGTATCCGCCTGCGTGCTGCCGACATTAAAGCGCTGTTCAATCAGACCAGCTGGGGCGCGCGTGTGCAAATCGTCAACCAGCCAGTGAAATACGCGATAGAACCAGACGGGCGGCGTTATGTGGAGGTACATCAACCCTTGTCCACTAACGACTGGGAAAACCCGCAGACAATGCCTGTTGCCATTAACGCCAGCTTTGCGAGCTTCATTGATAACCCTGGCAGCAACAAGGGGCTTATCGATCAGGCCATTACCCGGCGGGCAGGCTATCCGGTACAGGTCAATGTCGAGCCGGATGGCGTATCACCGTCGGTAGTGCCGCTACAAAGCGTGCAGCGCCAGGAAGAGACAAAAGCCGGGCGGGATGAGGGAGGACTGCTGAGTGATGCGCAGAGCGCGTTGGTGCAGTAAAAAACAGATAAAAAAATGGCGCACTGTGTGCGCCATTTTTATTACCGGTACTCTTACTTACGGTAAGAGTGAGCCTGGTTGTCCAGACGCTGGTTAGCACGAGCTGCGTCGTCTTTAGCAGCCTGAACGTCAGAACGCATTGCGTTCACGTCGTTGCTCAGCTGGTCAACTTTAGCGTTCAGAGTCTGAACGTCAGAAGACAGCTGATCGATTTTAGCGTTGCTGGAGCAACCAGCCAGCAGAGTAGAACCCAGGATTACCGCGCCCAGTACCAGTTTAGTACGATTCATTATTAATACCCTCTAGATTGAGTTAATCTCCATGTAGCGTTACAAGTATTACACAAAGTTTTTTCGGTTGAGAATATTTTTTTGTTGGGATTAAGCTTAAATTTGATCGTTCGCTCAAAGAAGCAGCGACTTGCCACAAAAGGCGTAAAAAACTAAGTGAAAACAGTGTTTTTTAATCGGGTTAATCTTTGTTTTTAGCGTAAGTGGATAGTAAAAACCAATTTGCTTTTTTATTGATTAAGGCCTACCGCTAAAATAAAAAATGCGTCCCGAAGGACGCATTTTAATAATCGACTCTGTTAACGTATTTATTAAAGCACGTGCACAGAAGAGGTGTTTGTTGTGCCACTCGGTACCAGCGCACCGGAAACCATTACCACGATGTCGCCTTTACGGGCCAGGCCGCTTTCCAACGCCACTTCTTTACCCAGGCGGTAGAAATCATCGGTAGACGCGATTTCTTTTACCAACTGCGGCACCACGCCTTTGCTCAGCACCAGCTGGCGGGCAGTGATTTCGTTGGTGGTCAGCGCCAGAATGGTCGCGTTAGGGAAATATTTACGTACAGACTTGGCAGATTTACCGCCCTGGGTTGCCACAACAATCAGCGGTGCTTCCAGTTTTTCGGCAGTTTCAACGGCGCCACGGCACACGGCCTCAGTAATACGCAGCTTGCGGCTGTCCTGGGTGTGATCCAGACGGCTGCCCATCACGCGGTCGGTACGTTCGCAGATAGTTGCCATGATGGTCACCGCTTCCAGCGGGTATTTACCTTTTGCAGACTCACCGGACAGCATCACGGCATCGGTACCATCGAGGATGGCGTTTGCCACGTCACCGGCTTCCGCGCGGGTAGGACGCGGGTTTTTGATCATGGAGTCGAGCATCTGAGTTGCAGTGATAACCACTTTGCGCGCACGGATACATTTCTCAATCATCATCTTCTGCGCGAAGATAACTTCTTCAACCGGGATCTCTACGCCCAGGTCGCCACGTGCCACCATGATGCCGTCAGACGCTTCAAGGATTTCGTCGAAGTTGTTCAGGCCTTCCTGGTTTTCGATTTTGGAGATGATCTGGATGTTTTCACCGCCGTGAGCTTTCAGGTGCTCGCGGATTTCGACAACGTCGGCGCGTTTACGGATAAAAGAGGCGGCAACGAAGTCCACACCTTGCTCACAACCGAAGATGAGGTCTTTTTTGTCTTTTTCAGCCAGTGCTGGCAGCGCAATGGAAACGCCCGGCAGGTTAACGCCTTTGTTTTCGCCCAGGTCGCCGTTGTTCAGAACATTACAGACGACTTTGTTACCTTCAATGGCAGTGACTTCCATACCAATCAGGCCATCGTCAACGAGGACCGTGTTGCCAACTGACAGGTCGCTGGTGAAACCTTCATAAGTCACGGCAACCGTCTCGCTGTTGCCAATAACGGATTTATCGGTAGTGAAGGTGAACGTCTGGCCAGCTTTCAGGGAAACATCGTTGCCGCCTTCAAGCTTCATTGTGCGAATTTCAGGACCTTTGGTGTCCAGCAGAATGGCGGCTTTTTTACCCGTGTTCGCCATGACGTTGCGCAGATTTTTAATGCGCTGACCGTGCTCGGCATAGTCACCGTGAGAAAAGTTGAGGCGCATCACGTTCATGCCGGCGTCCATCAACTGGGACAGCATCTCTTCTGATTCGGTTTTCGGGCCGATGGTGCAAACAATTTTCGTCTTTTTCATGACAGTCTTAGTCTTAAGTTGTGAAGGATGGGGAAGTTGGGTTTTGGCGCGCCCTGGTGGTCGTGCCAAAACCAGAATCTGTAGTGCGTAAACTGAGGTGCCACACTCTCAAGGATAGGTGACAGAGTTGAAGCGTGCAGAAGAATGTGCGCCGGAGGGGCAGCGGGTCGACTGGCTCTGTCCTGGGAGAGGGAGAAGGCGTAATTCAATGTGGCTGAAACCATTCAAGTTCAAACTGGGGCTAGTATAAGCCAGGTTCATCAATGAAAGAAATTAAAAACAGCATTTGAGCGCGCAAATGCGCAGTTTTGCCGCGAAATGTACCGAACAAGGGAAAAAGCACGATTTGTGTGTTCAAAGTCATCGTTGTTCTTCAGGCAAAAATACGCAATTTTGATACGCTATTATTCAGGGTAATAAAAGAGAAGAGAGTAATGTATTTGTAGAGTGAATATATTAATTTATATGTATTTATAGAGTGAATTTAAAATAGTGTGCAGTGAAGATGATAATCTTGTTTTTTAGTCTTTTTGGCCTGTTTTTTCCGGTTTTTCCCATTAGTTTTAATAGTATTTTTTTTATTGTTACCCTCGTCGCTGAGTCGAAATTAAAACACTTGTCGACACTACGAATTATCTGTATTTTATCAGCAGATCATTGAAATGTCAGAGTGTTGCAGCGCAGTGTGCTGCGAGTGCATCTTTCTATCTATTCTCTGGTCTACCGCGTAGTACTTTCGGAAATATCGTGATTCATTTTCGAAAGTGGGATTTCCTGTACTATCGCTGGATATATTAATTTCTATTTAAAACGTTTTGGGAAAGCACCCGGGTGCCATTATTCCTGGGCGCCAGTTGTCTGGCGATAGTACGTAATCAAAAATAGATTTCGTTAGGGATAGCTACTATGTCACAAAGTTTTCAGTCTGAAATACCTAAGGCTCGCGTCAATATTAAGCTGGACCTGCATACGGGTGGCGCACAGAAAAAGGTTGAGCTGCCGTTGAAGCTGCTGGTCACTGGCGATTTCAGTAACGGACAGGAGCAGCGTCCGCTGGCCGAGCGTGAAAAAGTCAATGTCGATAAAAATAACTTCGATAATGTGCTTACCGAGTTCAGCCCCTCTGTCACTCTCGCTGTACCGGATACCCTGGCCGGGGACGGCAGCGAAACAAACGTCAATTTGACTTTCTCCTCTATGAAGGATTTCCACCCAGAGCAGGTGGCGCGTCAGCTTCCTCAACTGCGCGCAATGCTGTCGATGCGCAATTTGTTGCGCGATCTCAAATCCAATCTTCTTGATAACGTCACTTTCCGTAAAGAACTGGAAAACATCCTCAAAGACCCGGCGCTCAGCGACGAACTGCGTCGTGAACTGAATGCCATTGCGCCTAAAGAAGTCTGATTCTTTTACATGGATTTTGAAGAGAGAGAATGCTGATGTCTGCCAATACCGAAAATCTCGCCTCCGGGCAAAGTACGACTGTGCTGGAACAGGACGCTGCTAGCGGCGTTTATGCTTCCCTGTTTAGCAAAATCAACCTGACGCCTGTTGCAGAACTGGCTGATTTAAATGCCTTTCAGGACAACAATGCGCTGTCAGAAACCAGTGCGGACGAGCGTGTAACTGCTGCAGTTCAGGTTTTTCTGGAGCGCCTGAAGCAGTCTGGTCAGAAGGTTGAGCGTTTGGATAAAACACTGCTCGATCACCATATCGCAGAACTTGATCAGCAGATTAGCCGCCAGCTGGATGCCGTTATGCATCATCCTGAGTTCCAGAAAGTGGAATCTGTCTGGCGTGGGCTGAAGTTCCTGGTCGATCGCACGGATTTTCGCGCTAACGTGAAAGTTGAACTGTTGGATGTGTCGAAAGAAGACCTGCGCCAGGACTTCGAAGACTGCCCGGAAGTGATTCAGAGCGGCCTGTATCGTCACACCTATATCGCCGAATACGACACACCAGGCGGAGAGCCCATTGGTGCGGTGATTTCCAACTACGAGTTTGACGCCAGTGCACAAGACGTGGCGCTGTTGCGTAACATTTCCAAAGTCTCTGCGGCTGCCCACATGCCATTTATTGGTGCTGTTGGCGCAAAATTCTTCCTCAAAGACAACATGGAAGAAGTGTCGGCCATTAAAGATATTGGCAACTATTTTGACCGCGCCGAATACATCAAATGGAAATCGTTCCGCGATACCGATGATTCTCGCTATATCGGTCTGACTATGCCTCGCGTGCTGGGGCGTCTGCCGTATGGTCCAGATACGGTGCCGGTGCGTAGCTTCAACTACATGGAAGAGGTGAAAGGGCCAGATCACGAGAAATACCTCTGGACCAATGCCGCGTTTGCTTTCGCTGCCAATATGGTGCGCAGCTTTATCAAAAATGGCTGGTGTGTGCAGATTCGTGGGCCGCAGGCCGGTGGCGCGGTTACCGATCTTCCGATTCACCTTTACGATCTGGGCACCGGTAATCAGGTCAAGATCCCGTCTGAGGTGATGATCCCGGAAACTCGCGAGTTTGAATTCGCTAATCTGGGCTTTATCCCGCTGTCCTACTACAAAAACCGTGATTACGCCTGCTTCTTCTCGGCTAACTCCTCGCAGAAACCTGCGCTGTATGACACGCCTGATGCAACGGCTAACAGCCGCATCAACGCAAGACTGCCGTATATCTTCTTGCTGTCACGTATCGCGCATTACCTGAAGTTGATTCAACGTGAAAACATCGGTACGACCAAAGACCGTCGTCTGCTGGAGCTTGAACTGAACAACTGGGTTCGCGGTCTGGTGACGGAAATGACCGATCCGGGCGACGATCTTCAGGCATCGCATCCGCTGCGTGATGCAAAAGTGGTGGTTGAGGATATTGAAGACAACCCGGGCTTTTTCCGCGTGAAGTTGTATGCCGTGCCGCACTTCCAGGTGGAAGGCATGGACGTCAACCTGTCGTTGGTCTCCCAGATGCCAAAGGCAAAAGCATAGGGAGGTGGGGATGAAGATTTACCGTCCTTTGTGGACTGATGGGGCCTTCCTGGCCCCACAACAGTTCCAGCAACAGGCGCGTTGGGATGCCTGGGTTGCAGATTCCGTTGCAAGAATGTCGATAGCGTCACCGTGGGGTGTGGTGGATGTCGCCTTCGATCAGGGGGCGCTGGTCGTCTCTCGGCTGCATCCGGTGAAAATGGTGGTCAGATTTGCTGATGGCACCATGTTTGACAGCGAACAGGCCGACAATCTGCCGCCTGCCGTTGACCTTAATGAGTTGGACGGTCGCAGTCATGTTGATGTTGTCCTGGCGCTGCCGCTGCTCAACGCAAGCGGCGGTAATCTTGATGAAGGCGGCGAAGGCGAGCGCCCACGCCGCTGGAAGCGAGAATGGATATCTGTACAGGAGTTGGCAGGTTACGAGCGCACGGAACTTGCTGTGCTACGCAATGCGGCAACGCTGCGCTTCGCCCATCAGGAAAACGATGCCTGGCTGACCTGTCCGGTCGCTCGCCTTGTCCGTAATGCGCAGGGAATATGGGAGTTCGATAATACGTTCATCCCACCGATGCTGACAATGAGTGCCAGCCCCTGGCTTCTTGGTGCTGTGACGGAATTGCTACACCGCGTTCGCGCGCGCCGCCAGCGGTTAATGAACATGCGCCGGGAAAGCAACGCGCGCATGGCTGATTTTGCCGTTGCCGACGTATCTCTGTTCTGGCTGTTAAATTCACTTAACAGTGCCGAACCTGTGCTGCGCGAATTGCTGCAAAACCCTGGACGACATCCTGAACTGCTGTGGCGCGAGCTTGCCCGGCTGGCAGGAGGCCTGTTGACCTTTTCACTTGAACGCGACGGTGACGCCATCCCGCTTTATCGCCATGAAGCACCCGAGCATGTTTTCCCACCGCTCGTTACGCTGTTATTTGAATTGCTGGAAACCGGCCTGCCGTCGCGCGTTATCACGATTGATCTCACGCGTGAAGGTAGCTTCTGGCGTGGCGATCTCCACGATTCCAGGCTGCGCGAAGATGCGGATTTCTATCTGTCGGTTCGATCTTCTCTCCCGGCTCATCTGCTCCAGACACAATTCCCGCTGCTATGTAAAGCAGGCAGCCGGGAAGAGGTCGCGGATGTGGTAAACGTGGCGCTCAGCGGTGTACCGCTTAAGCCGCTATCCCACGTGCCTGCGGCAATACCTCTGCGCCTGGAAAACCAGTATTTCGCGCTGGACGTTGCGACCGCAGCAGGCAAGAGCATGCTGGATGCAGGCAACTGCGCGTTTTACGTGCCGGGTTCATTAGGTGAAGTTCAGCTGGAACTGTTTGCGGTACTGCGCACATGAACAATAAAGATATTACGAAACAAATCGACAGTATCTTCTGGCCCACCTGGTTGATGGTTAGTCAGCTACGTAATGGCCAGATTATTGATAATGGCGACGAGATGTATAGCCGTGCCTGTGGATGGGTCGATAAGGCTCGACAGGAACTCAGGGACGCCGGTTTTAGCGAAACGAGCATTGAGCATATGACCTATACCCAGTGTGCGTTGCTGGATGAAAGCGTCCTCAACCGCAAGCGTCATGACAGTGGTTCGGAAAAATGGCTGCTCTCGCCATTGCAGGCAAAGTATTTTAATACGCTCAACGCAGGTGAAGAGCTGTGGGAGCGCATTAAAGATCAGCTGCGCGTACCTGCGCCGGATGTGGCTGTACTGTCCTGCTTTTATCGTGCGCTGGCGCTGGGTTTTGTTGGGCGTTATCGCGAGCAGGGCGATGAGAGACGTGAGGATATCCTGCAAGCGCTAAGCCAGCAGGTTCCACCTTTCATCCTGACCGCCGACATGCCGGTGATTGCAGCATCCACAAGAGCTGGATCCGGTCGTGGACGCTGGTGGTTTGGCTGGATTAGCGGCGTGATTGTGCTGGCAGCACTGTGGTTTTTTCTATCAACAACATTGCAGGGCCTGGTATCACAACTGACAGGGATGGCGTAAATGCGAATACTCAGCCAGGTATGGCCGGGGGTTTTTAGCGCGACACTGGCATTGCTGCTTTTCTGGGGGTTCTGGCCGTTATCAAGAGGCTCTCAGTGGACACTGACAGCGTTGGTGGTTGTTCTTGCTGGTGGCTGGATTTTCTGGCGCTGGCGACGCACATGCAAGCTTCAGGAAGCTGCATCAGAATTTGACGATGCAAGGCTGCCGCCAGAATCTTATCAGGGCGCTATTGTGCTGGCCTGTGGCGACAGTGAAGTTTTATTTCGCGAGCTGCACGTCCGCGAGGCCCAGCAGGGCTGGTATTTGCGTGTTTCTGATCCAGAGCAGTTAGTGCTTATGGCGCAGCGCTTGTCTATGGCTCGCCCGGGGCTTATCTGGCGAGTCTCGGTCATGATGATCGTCGCACCGGAGCGCCATCAGGATGGCGACGAATTTATGCAGAAAATGCATGCCTGGCGCCGTGGGATTTCGCTTTGCCGTCACTGGTTACCGGGTGACTTGCCTGTATGGGGCTGTTGTTACGTCAATCCACCTGACGCGGATTACGCCAGCGATGCGCGCTGGTTTACGCGCCTTGCTGGCAACGATGAGATGCAAATATGGCGCGACAGCAAAGTCGGGATCCCACTGAGCGACTGGGGCGCCCAGCCTATTTCTCGCCAGTCGCGTTTTAGTCAGACACTCTGGCTTAACGGTGCAGTCGCCTGGGCGGAGTCGCGCATATTTGGCGTATTTAGCGCTGCCGGGAGTGACGCAAGGCCGATTTTACCCTGCCTGTGGATATGGCATCTTTCGCCGTTCGCCGCACGGGCCAATAACGACTGGCAGCGTAATGTCGCAAATATCACATCGCTGGTCCCTTCTCATGAAAAGAAAGAGGGCGAACTGCCATTTCCAGATCCGCTGTTATCGGTACTGCCTGTGCGTTCTGGCCTGAGCCGTGTTGAACGCCAGTGCGGTCTGGCAGGGCTGTTACTGGGTCTGTTCCTGGTTCTGGCGATGCTGGCATCGTATATCAATAACCAACGGTTGATTCGTAACGTCAGCGACCATCTCATGCTTTATGACCGGCTTATCGGCGAGCCTGCACAGCCTAAGCTGCTGGCACAAAATCGGTTACGTGCTGATGCGCTACTGCTGGACGAATGGCAGCGCGAGGGAGCCCCGATGCGTTATTCGATGGGGATGTTCCAGGGGGGACGGTTGCTGCCGCTCCTTCGTACGGCGGTCAATAATTGGGCACCTCCACCACCGCCGGCTCCGGTTATTGTGCAGTCGGCACCTGATACCGTACGTCTGGACAGCATGGCGTTGTTCGACACTGGCAAAGCAAAACTGATTGAAGGTTCAACCAAAATTCTGGTGGATGCGCTACTGAATATTAAAGCGCGGCCGGGATGGCTGATAGTGGTCTCAGGGCATACGGACAATACCGGGGATGCCAGAGCAAACCAACAGCTTTCACTCAAGCGTGCTGAAGCGGTACGCGACTGGATGCTGGCGACCAGTGACGTTTCGCCAGGGTGTTTTGCGGTTCAGGGGTATGGCGCGAGTCGGCCTGTTGAATCCAACGACACACCGGAAGGGCGCAAGCTTAACCGCCGTGTCGAAATCAGCCTTGTACCGCAGGCAGATGCCTGTCAGGACAGGACTGAATCCACTTCACCAACAGAAGGTGAAGACTCAACGTTAATCAAGGAGAATTAAATGGCAATTCCTGTTTACCTTTGGCTAAAGGATGACGGCGGAGCGGAAATTAAAGGTTCAGTCGATGTTAAAGATCGTGAAGGTAGCATCGAAGTTGTTGCACAACAGCACAACCTTTACATTCCGACGGATAACAATACCGGTAAGTTGACCGGTACCCGTGTACACACGCCGTTCAAATTCACTAAAGAGATAGATGCCTCAAGCCCTTATCTCTACAAAGCTGTCACGACGGGTCAGACGCTGAAAGCGGCTGAATTTAAGTGGTACAAAATTGACGACGCCGGGCAGGAAGTTGAGTACTTCAACACCAAGCTGGAAAACGTCAAGGTCGTAAAAGTTGCGCCGGTTATGTACGACGTGAAAGATCCGGCCAAAGAGAAGCACAACCACCTGGAAGAGGTGGAGCTGCGCTACGAGAAAATCACCTGGACTTACAAAGATGGCAACATCATTCATTCTGACTCCTGGAATGAGCGTGTTACTGCCTGATTTTAATTTTCAAGCAGACGCCTGGCGTCTGCTTTTTTTTCGCCTTTTTTGTTAAGTGACTAACGCGCTTAACAAAAATGCCGGATACGGATAAAGCACAACCCCTTTAAGCGAGTATATGGCTGCACACAATATCGCGCCAGAAACGCAGAACTGGAAAGAGAAACATTATGGAAAATCAGGCAGTTTTACTACGTCGGCTTAACCCTTTCTGCGCGAGCGCTCTGGAGGCCGCAGCCTCTTTATGCCAGACGCGTGCCCATGCTGAAATTCGCATCGAACACTGGCTGCTCAAGTTGCTTGAGCAGGGAGAAGGCGATATCACCGTGCTGGCCCGTCGCTATGACTGGGATATGGATGGGCTGTGGCAGGCCTTGCTGGAATGGCTGGAAAAGCTGCCGCGCTCGGTACGCAGTCGGCCGCAGCTTTCTTCGTCGCTAATGCAGCTTATTCGCCAGGCATGGCTGGTCGCTTCACTGGAAGAAAACGATACCCGTATTCGCAGTCATCATCTGCTGACCGCTCTCGTTGACGACCCATCGTTGTTGGCCTGCGAAGGCCTCTGGCCGCTTCTGAGCCTGAGTCGAACGCACCTTGAGCGCCTGCGCCCGCTGCTGGACAGCACATCGGACGAGCGTGAACAAGTACAGCAAAAAGAGGAAATGCCGCTGGCGATGAGCCATGAAGAGTCCGCCTCAGAAGAGGCTCTAGCGCCAGTGGGTGAAGGGCTTTCAGCCGCTCTTCAGGGCGCACTGGATAAATTCACACTCGACATCACCGCCAGGGCGCGTGCTCAACAAATTGACCCGGTATTTGGCCGTGACAACGAAATTCGCCAGATGGTGGACATTCTCTCGCGCCGTCGTAAGAACAACCCCATTCTGGTTGGTGAGCCAGGCGTAGGTAAAACCGCGCTGGTGGAAGGTCTGGCCGTGCGTATTGCGGACGGCGATGTACCGGAAAGCCTGAAGCCGGTTGCGGTGCGTACACTCGATTTGGGGTTGTTGCAGGCCGGTGCTGGCGTGAAGGGGGAGTTTGAGCAGCGCCTTAAAAACGTCATTGCTGCGGTACAGCAGTCACCTCAGCCGATTTTGCTGTTTATTGACGAAGCCCACACCATTATTGGTGCTGGTAACCAGGCAGGCAGTGCTGATGCGGCTAACCTGTTGAAACCTGCTCTGGCGCGCGGTGAGCTACGAACCATCGCTGCCACCACGTGGAGTGAATACAAGCAGTACTTTGAGCGTGATGCCGCACTGGAGCGCCGCTTCCAGATGGTGAAGGTGGATGAACCCAGCGACGACGTTGCCTGTCTGATGCTGCGCGGTCTGAAATCACGCTATGCCAGCCATCACGGTGTACACATTACAGATTCTGCCGTAAAAACGGCGGTGACGTTGTCACGTCGTTATCTCACCGGTCGCCAGTTGCCCGATAAGGCCGTAGATCTGCTCGACACGGCGGCGGCAAGAGTGCGCATGAGCCTTGATACACGTCCATCCTCTCTCACCGGTACCCAGGCGCAACTCGATGCGCTGGTCATGGAACAGCAGGCGATCGAAGAAGACAGCCAGTTTATTATTCCTCCGGGCGCGGAGCGTTTAGCCGATATCTCTGACCGGCGTCATGAGTTGAATATTGAGTTGGCAACGCTGCAGGAAAAGTATCAACAGGAAAAAGGGCTGGCGGAGAAAATCCTGGCACTGCGCCAGAGTGAGCCTCGCAGTCAGCTGCTAAAAGATCTCAGTCATGAGCTGGTGGCTTTGCAGGGGATTTCACCTTCACTGATGCTCGACGTTGATGCCCGCACGGTGGCAACCGTGGTGGCTGACTGGACGGGAGTGCCGTTATCTTCGCTGCTTAAAGACGAGCAAAGCGAGCTGCTCAATCTTGAGCTGGAGCTGGCGCAGCGTGTTGTAGGGCAACCGGCAGCGCTCACGGCAATTGCACAGCGCCTGCGCGCTTCTCACACAGGCCTGACGCCAGAGTCCGGGCCGCAGGGGGTATTTCTGCTGGTGGGGCCAAGCGGTGTCGGGAAAACCGAAACGGCGCTGGCGCTGGCCGACACGCTGTATGGCGGCGAAAAATCGCTGATTACCATTAACCTGTCTGAATACCAGGAAGCCCATACCGTATCTCAGCTTAAAGGTTCTCCGCCAGGTTATGTCGGCTACGGGCAGGGCGGTGTGTTGACTGAAGCCGTGCGCAAACGCCCGTACAGTATTGTACTGCTTGATGAAGTTGAGAAAGCGCATCGCGATGTAATGAACCTGTTTTACCAGGTGTTCGACCGGGGTTTTATGCGGGACGGCGAAGGGCGAGAAATCGATTTTCGCAACACCGTTATTATCATGACATCAAACCTGGGTAGCGATGGTTTGATGGAGTTGCTTGAAGATAAACCCGCCGCCACCGACGCCGAACTGCATGAACTGCTGCGTCCGGTCTTACGCGATCATTTCCAGCCCGCCTTACTGGCCCGCTTCCAGTCGGTGATTTATCGCCCACTGGATGCCAGCGCCATGCGCACCATTGTTGAAATGAAGCTTGCCCAGGTGGGCAAGCGTCTACAGCGCCACTACGCCATGCGCACAGCGTTTACCGACAGCCTGTACGATGCGCTGGTGAGCGCCTGTCTGCTGCCGGATACCGGTGCGCGCAATATTGATAGTCTCCTTAACCAGCAAATTCTGCCAGTACTCGGTCAACAACTGCTTTCTCGTCAGCGTGACACACTGAGAAATGCCACATTGCGCCTGAGTTGGGAAGACGAGAGCGGAATTGTGCTGGAGTTTGTTGAATAACGTGAATCTGCTGGTATCTGGCGCTCTGTGGGAGCGCCGTTGCTGTTTGTCGGCTCTGGAGGTAGGGATATGAACGGTACATTGGCGATGCTGTGTCAGCGCTTTTTTAGCGAAGGCCACGAGCGCGCGGTGTCGCTGGCCAGTGAACAAACGGCGTTGTGGGAAAAATGGCTGCTGCCGGTAACGTCAGAACAGCCCGTGGGCGAAGACCCCGGCTACGATGACGACTTCCAGCGTATGCGCGAAGAGGTCAACCGCCTGTCAGGGATTGATACCGGGCTTATCTGCCAGCTTGCCGAGTCGCTTTTGACAACACGAGCGAAAGACGTGCGTGTGGCGACCTATTACGCCTGGGCTCGCCTGCATCAGGACGGTGAAGAGGGACTGGCAGATGGTCTGACGCTACTGCTTGGGTTGCTGGAGCGCTACGGTGAAACGCTACTGCCTGCGCGTCCAAACAGCCGCAAGCTGGCGCTGGAATGGCTGGCAGGTGCAAAGGTACTGGACAGCCTGCAGCTTTACCCGGAAGTGGACCGTCCTGCTTTTGAGCGTGTTCTGGCGGCGCTGGTGGGTATTGAAACGGTGCTTGAAAGCTGGCCCGACGCCTCTCGCCCGCAGTTGGGGGCGCTAAGTTCAGCGCTGGAGGCGCGTCTGGCGCGGGCAGGGGGAGCCGATGCCGTTGCGCCACAGGGAGACGGAACGGCGGCGGTGTCAGTTGCCGCCGTTCCGGTTGTCGATAGCATTCGTTCCGGCCGGGATCTGCTCGACCAGGCGCGAGCGCTGGCGAATTATTTGCGTGCGCAGCCTCAGGGGTGGCTGGCAGCGCACCGTATTATCGCCTCAGTGCGCTGGGATACCGTGCAACAATTGCCACCGCAGGATAACGCCGGATGTACTCGCCTTGCCGCACCACGCAGCGATAACCGTGCGCTGCTCAAGCGCCTGTGGCGTCAGCAAAGCTGGGGAGAGTTGCTTGAGCAGGTTGACCGTATTTTTGCTGAAGGTGTCAATCATTTCTGGCTCGACCTGCAATGGTACTTGTTTCAGGCGCTCAGTAAATCTGCCCCTCCGGTTGACGGCTGGGCAGATATTATTCGCCAGGACGTAAAAGTACTGCTGACGAGGCTGCCGGGGCTGGAAAAACTGGCGTGGGAAGACGGTACGCCGTTTGCCGATGAAGTGACGCGCGAGTGGTTGCTACGCCATGTGCTGGACGATGAAACCGGGTTGCTGGACGAGATCACGCCTTCGGCTGTAGTGGGTGCCTCTGAGGACGTGCTGTCGCTGGAGGCAGAAGCACTGGCTCAGGCAGACAGTGATGGCATTGAAAAAGCACTGTCCTGGCTACAGTCGCGCCCCGGAACCGCAGGTGCGCGCAACCAGTGGCTGCTGCGCCTGCTGATGGCGCGGTTATGCGAGCAGTTCGGTAAAAATGAAATGGCGCTGCATCTTCTGAGCGAGCTGGACAGCTGCGCAGGCACATTGAGCCTGGTGGACTGGGAGCCGGACAAGCTGTTTGAGGTGCGTGCACGGCGGCTGCGCTTACTGCGCATACGCTCACAGCGAAACGATGTCGATAAGGCTGCCCTCACACGGCAGATGGAAGCGTTACTGGCACAGTTGACCGCACTCGATCCGGTGCGTGCAGCCGTACTTTATTAATTACACCGCGCATTTCTGGGAGAACTCTCGTGCCACAACCTTCGCTTTACGAAATGCTGACTGGCGGCTTTTCCGGTGGCCTGTCGCTTAATGAAGTGAATGAACCCAACCAGCTTATTCTTTCTGTGCTGGACAACATGCAGCGCATTCTCAACACCCGCGCCGGCAGTCTGAAGCATTTGCCTGATTATGGGCTGCCGGATATGAGCAAAATTATCCAGGGTATGCCCGGCACTGCGCATCAGCTTATGAGTATGCTGTCACAGGTGTTGCTGAAGTATGAGCCGCGTCTTAAGCGCATTGACGTTGTGCTGTTGGCGCAGACGGAGCCAGGTCAGCTGCGCTATGCCATTGATGCCGAGTTACATCAGTACGGACTGGTGCGTTATGGCACCGAGTTTATGCCGGAAGGGCGTTTACTGATACGCCACCTCAGGCAACAGGGTTTCATGGATGCCGGAGGCGTGTGATGGACGATATTGTGATGACGGTGGGTGGCGATCCGCGAGGTTACACCGAAACTGAGGCTATCCGCGAGGAAATGGCGAAACTGAGTCATCCGGCGCGGCCTGATGTGAACTGGCTGCGTGTGGAACAGAGCTGCCAGGCATTGTTCAGCAAAAGTGGCGTTGATTTACGCACGGCGGTGTTTTACACCGTCGCCCGTGGTCACCTGGCAGGACTCTCGGGGCTAAGCGAGGGGCTGGGTGTTGTCCGAACGCTGGTCTCCCGCCACTGGGCGCAGATGTGGCCACAACAAACCCATACGCGAGTTGAACTGTTAAGCTGGCTTTCTGGCAGCGTACTGCAACGCCTGCGTGCCTTGTCGTTAAGCTACGCCGATTTGCCCGCTATCTACCAGGCTGAAAAAGAGGTAGCCCAGCTATGCAGCATGCTGCAACTACTGGAGCTAAAACAACTTAGCCGTCTTGAACCCATACAACTGTGGTTGCAGCAGGCCGCGGCGACGCTTGAGCAAGTTGATGAGACATCGGCTGGCGTTCCTGCATCGGCTACATCTGCCTCTTCTGTGAGTCAGGATGTACCACTGCCGCCGCTGCCTGAAACACGCGTCAGTGAAAAACCTTTACGCGAGGTGAGGAAGCCAGCAGCAAAAGTGGCTGATACCGCTCGCCCATCTGACGCGATAGGTGTTCAGTCTGACAGCGGGGCGCCTGTAGCGCTGGAACCCTCTTCTGCCGGTGCGACCCGGCGTCGCCCCGGCTTTTTAGCCGGTTTTTTTTGTGCGCTGCTACTGGGTGCAATAGCGGCATTCATAGTCTGGTGGCTGGCGCGTCCTGCACCCGCACAGGCTTTACTTGAGCAGGTTGCGCCAGTCGTAACCGTGGATGGTGTTGCTGAGGCAACCAGACTCAAAGCCTCGTTGACGGCTGATGGCCTGAAACAGACGCGCGAGCCGTGGCTTAAGGCGCTGGATGAAAAACTGGCGTTGTTGGCCACGCTGTCGCCGCTGTGGAAAGAACAGCAGGGCAGAGAGCTCATTCTGGCGGCGCAAACGTTATGGCCGGAGGCTGACGCCGTCGCCCAAATACGTGAGCGTGAACAGCAGCGCCGTGAGGCCCTGGCAATACCGAGCGCGTCACTGGGTGACTGGCATCAGGCACAACAGCGGCTGGAGGCGCTGACGCAGCGTCTTAATGCGCTGGACGAACGGCGCGGGCGCTGGCTTACAGGCTCAGAACTGAAAACCGCTGTGTTTGACATCCGACAGGCGCTGGATAAGACACCGCCGCTGGAGGAGCTCTTGCGTCAGCTTGAACAACAGCAGGCGCTCGGTACGAATACTGCGGCGCTACGTAAGCAAATTGATGACCGTTTCGCCCAGTTGTTAAATCGCTACGCCCTACTGGAGGAACAATTGCGTTTACCCGCAAAGACCAGTCTGGACTAGCTGAGCAGACCGGCTGTGCGAAAGATATTTTCACAGGCAAAACGACAGCTCCTGGATTATTACGCTCGCTACGCTGGCGACAATTTGCACTGGCGCAGGTGATGGTTGATAATGAATATAACCCATATCACTTGCGTGGAGGTGTCCAATGGGCGATAAACGCAAATCAGGTCATCGCTATCCTGAGGGCCAGGAGCTTAAGTTTTCAACGCTCAGCGGCTCGGAGTTGACAGCGATGCATGCCAAAAAAGAGCGTCATTATCTGGTGATGGAAGTGCCCCAGCAATACGACGCGTTTGTTGATTCGCGGGCATTTGCGTTGGCTGTGGAAAGTGCACTGCGCCTTACCGTCTCGCTTGCTGATGTCCCTGAGCCGGCGATGCAGCGGGTTACTGCACCTGCACAGCAGGCGCGCCTGGCGCAGCTTAATCAGCGTATTTTCAGCGAGGCAGAATGGTTGACCGCGCGGGATGTGTCTGAGCGCGCAGGTCTTGCGGCATCTAACCCCAGCGCGGGACCTAACCGCTGGAAGGCAAAGAAACGCATTTTTGCTGTGCCGGTGAATGGGCGTGATTACTATCCTGCTTACGCGCTTGATGAAGGTAGCACCCCGTTGCCGGTGATAGGGCAGCTGCTTGCGCTTTTTGGTGAGCGTAAAACCCCCTGGGGAATGGCGGTGTGGTTAGGGTCAGATAACGGCTGGCTGGGCGGCAGAAAGCCGAAAGATGTGTTGGCTTCAGAGCCCGACGCCGTCCTGGCGGCCGCAGAACAGGAGTTACAGGGACCAGTACATGGCTGATGACGTAGCGCCAGCGCCAGTGCCGCTACCTGGACCGGATGTGCGGGTCAAAACCGGCCTCTGGGTGGCAGAACGCGCCATTCATCGCATCCATTCCCGGCGCTTTAGCGCGCTGCAGTTTAATCCGGGTTTTGGCTCAGCCCGCTTTAGCCCCTTGTTGAACCCTGCGGGTAATGCCGTCCCGACGCTTTACGGCGGCGCATCAATCGACGTTGCCCTTATGGAAACGTTATTTCACGACCTGCCGTACCACAGCAACGGCACTCCTTTTGATATGGCCAAAATCGCCGGGTTGGTGTACTCCCGGCTGGTTCCTCTGCATCCGTTGACGCTTGTGGCACTCACGCCAATGACGCTACGCCGGTTAGGTGTAAGGCGCCAGCAGCTGTTGGACAGCGAAGCGAGTGATTATGTATTTACCCGCTATTGGGCGCAGGCGCTGTGGCGGGATAATCCGCAGGCGCACGGCATTTGCTGGTCGTCTCGACAGCATGGCGGGCAGGCACTGATGTTATTTGGCGATCGCGTGACGGTGCAGGGATTGCGCATTGAAATAGCCTCGTCTTCGCTGATAACCAGCGATGTGCTGTTAGACCATATAGAGAAACTGGCAGACGAAATGGGTGTGATACTGCTGCCACCAGGCGGTGGTGCGTTTAATCAGGGGAGATAAGGCAGATTACCCAGGAAAATGGTGCGTCCGAGTGGACTCGAACCACCGACCCCCACCATGTCAAGGTGGTGCTCTAACCAACTGAGCTACGGACGCACTATGGTGCGTTCAATTGGACTCGAACCAACGACCCCCACCATGTCAAGGTGGTGCTCTAACCAACTGAGCTATGAACGCAATGGCTGTGGGTGACAGCGGGGACGAATATTAACGGCAGCACCGGGTGCTGGCAAGAGCTAAGTAGCAATTTTCTTTCTTATTTCACACGATTGCTGCGCATCTGCGCAGACTGCTGTAAAAATGGCCGCCCGCGGGAGGCCGTTGGTGAATTAGCGTGCAGCGCGCTGGAGAATCAGTGCTGAAGGTTGACGCTGAAGCCAGCGAATGCGCAGCACCATCATAATCGCCGCAGAGGTCAGGCCAATAATAAATCCGGTCCAGAAACCGGCAGGCCCCATGCGAGGCACAACGATATCAGTTAACGCCAGCAGGTAGCCACTCGGCAGCCCGAGGATCCAGTAAGCAATAAAGGTAATAAAAAAGATGGAGCGGGTGTCTTTATAGCCACGCAGCACGCCGCTGCCAATGACCTGAATGGAATCAGAAATCTGATACACCGCTGCCAGCAACATGAGCTGTGAGGCAAGCGTCACCACTTCAGGGTTGTCGTTGTACAAAAGGGCGATGGGCTCGCGCATGATAACAGTGAAGAGGGCGGTGAAGGTCGCAAGACAGACGCCCACGCCAATACCGGTCCAGGCCGAAGTGCGTGCATCAAGCGTGGCACCCTGGCCCAGGCGAAAACCAACGCGAATCGTAACGGCAGCGCCCAGCGAAAGCGGCAGTACAAACATCAGCGAGCTGAAGTTGAGCGCAATCTGGTGCCCGGCGACATCGACAATGCCCAGCGGGGAAACCAGCAGTGCGACCACGGCAAACAGCGTCACTTCAAAAAACAGCGCCAGGGCAATCGGCAGCCCGAGTTGGGTCAGGCGCAGTATCATTGCACGATCTGGTTTACCAAAGCGGGTATCGTTACGGATATCGCGCATAGAGCGTGCACGCTTAATCCATGCCAGCATACAGGCAAACATCACCCAGTACACCGCGGCGGTGGCAACACCACAGCCGACGCCACCCAGTTCGGGCATACCGAAATGACCATAGATCAGCACGTAGTTGACCGGAATATTCACCAACAGGCCAATAAAACCCATCACCATGCCGGGTTTAGTTTTGGCTAATCCCTCGCACTGGTTACGGGCGACCTGGAAAAACAGGTAGCCGGGAGCGCCCCACAGCAGAGCGCGCAGGTAACCTACGGCGATATCGGCAAGTTTAGGGTCGATGTTGTGCATGCCGCGAATAATGTATCCGGCGTTCCACAGCACAATCATAATGATGACGCTGACAACGCCCGCGAGCCAGAACCCCTGGCGCACGTGGGTCGCTACGCGGTCACGACGCCCGGAGCCGTTGAGCTGGGCGACTATCGGCGTGAGGGCCAGCAGCAGGCCGTGACCAAACAAAATGGCAGGAAGCCAGATAGAGGTGCCGATAGCGACGGCCGCCATGTCGGTTGCGCTATAGCCGCCCGCCATGACGGTATCGACAAAACCCATTGCGGTTTGTGCGACCTGCGCGAGGATAACCGGAATCGCCAGCGCCAGTAGCTGACGCGCTTCGATGACATACTTCTGCACGTAAATACCTTTAGTATTGTTGTTATTTGAGAAACACAAAAGCCGCCCTGTAATGGCAGCAAAAAGAAAAATGGGGGAATTGCCAGATTATTGTAGCGTCAGCGGTCGATTAAGCCAGAGAAATAATGCCGGGCGGCGCTTTGCGACTGGCAACCTTTTTTTCCAACTGTTATCTTGCGTGAATAATGTTTTAAACCGCTCTGGCGGCATGCAGGAGTCACTATGTTTACTGGTATTGTACAGGGAACGGCGCCCGTCGTTTCTATAGACGAACACCCCAATTTTCGTACCCACGTTATCCAGCTGGCAGATGCGTTATTGCCCGGGATTGAAACCGGTGCTTCTGTTGCCCACAACGGCTGCTGTCTGACTGTCACCGCGATTCAGGGTAATTATGTTAGCTTTGACTTAATGAAAGAGACGTTACGTATTACTAATCTGGGTGAGCTGAAGCCGGGTGATGTGGTCAATATTGAGCGTGCGGCAAAATTTGGCGATGAAATTGGCGGCCATCTGATGTCCGGCCATATTATGACCAGCGCAGAAATCGTTAAAATTTTGACCTCAGAACATAATCGCCAGATATGGTTTAAACCTGCCGATCCTGAGCTGATGAAATATGTGCTGTATAAAGGTTTTATTGGCATTGACGGTATCAGTCTCACGGTTGGTGAGGTCACGCCTACCCGTTTTTGCGTGCATTTGATCCCGGAAACGCTACAGCGCACCACACTTGGCAGCAAAAAGCTGGGCCAGCGCGTTAATATTGAAATCGACCCGCAGACTCAGGCGATTGTTGATACCGTTGAGCGTGTGCTGGAAAAGCGCGAGGCAATGGCGCAGATTGCGCAAAAAACACAGGAATAACATCCCTGGCAGGATTAACAAAAGCCCCGGAAAACCGGGGCTTTTTTACTAGTGCGGCACGCGCAGGCCGTTTTCGATACCACGGCTGAACACCACCTGCCAGAGCTGAATATCGCGAGCGCGAAACGCGCCTGCACAGGCATTGAGGTAGTAAGAGAACATACGCTTAAAACGCTCACTGTAATTATCCGCAATCTCAGGCCAGGCGTTAAGAAAACGGGTGTGCCAGGCCATCAGCGTTTTATCGTAGTCGGCGCCGAAGTTGTGCCAGTCTTCCATCACGAAGCGTCCTTCACTGACATCGGCGATGTGCTTAACGGAAGGCAGGCAGCCGTTGGGAAAGATGTACTTATTAATCCACGGGTCGACGTTATTATTCGTTTTGTTAGAGCCAATGGTGTGCAGCAGGAAGATCCCATCGGGTTTAAGATTGCGATCCACCACAGAAAAATAGGTACGGTAGTTTTTAGGCCCAACGTGTTCAAACATGCCAACAGAGACAATACGATCAAACTGTTCGTCCAGATCCCGGTAGTCCTGCAATACAATGGTGACATCAAGACCTTCACAGCGCGTCTGTGCCATTTTTTGCTGCTCAGCGGAGATAGTCACGCCGTAAACCGAGACACCGTAGTGACGAGCGGCGTATTCTGCCAGCCCGCCCCAGCCGCAGCCGATATCCAGCAGCCGCATGCCGGGCGCCAGTTGTAGCTTGTCGCAAATCATTTTGAGCTTCGACTGTTGGGCGTCAACCAGGTCTCTGGCTTCTTTCCAGTAGCCGCAGGAATATTGCATAAATGGGTCCAGCATGCGGCTGAATAGATCGTTACCGAGGTCATAATGTTCTTTGCCAACGACCCAGGCACGCTTTCGGGTTTGCAGGTTCATCAGGCGGGCAGTGGCGATGCGCAGGAGATCTTTCATATTCTGCGGAAGCTGCTTTTCCAGTCCGGCGCGCAAAATTTTATTGAAAAAAACATCCAGACGTTCGCATTCCCACCAGCCATCCATATAGCTTTCCCCAAGTCCCAGTGAGCCTTGCTGGAGAACGCGTTTAAAAAAATCGGGATGTTTAACCTGAATATCGCCGGGTGCAGAGCCGTTTATCTCAATACCCGCGCGGGCGAGCATCTCGTTAACAATCCGGTACCACTCGTTACCCCGTATGCTGGCTTCTTCTATACACGATGAACTCATAGCTTTTCCATCACCTCTGTGTTGTTCAGATCCATTCAACCGCGCAAACGCCCCAAAAAAAGCGTAGTCGCTATTTCTGAAATGTGAGAAACCTCACGTAAACCCGATGCCTGGTGACTGATGAAATGAAAGAGGGATGTCCCCTGAAAGCCAGAAAAGGGAGCCACAGTACTCCCGTTGGTTGTTGAGCTTATGTTAATTATTCAGAGCTGAAATCCAGTATAGGCCTGGGGGAAAGGTGATTCAACTCAAAACTGTTAGTCTGCTAACAATGTGCGTACAGGTTATTCTTTATGCGCACATTCGGCTAATTCTGGAGTGCGTCCACGTTGCATCAGGTAGCCGAGCAGGGCCAGCAGCACCGTAGCGGCCATGACGCCCGTGGTGGTTTGCAAAGGCGTGTCGGCATGCCATGACACCAGCAGGCTTGCCAGAAAACACAGCCCGAGCTGTAGTGCGTTTTGCAGCGCAGCCGCGCGACCAGTCGCCTGAGGGAACGGCAACAGTGCAGAGGCAACCACAATCGGGTAAATGGCGCCGTTCACCATTGCCATCAGGCAGAACGGAATCAGCAGCAACGTGAGTGTGGCGTATCCCGAGAGCGCCACGCCCCAGGTTGCCAGCACGCTGATGGCAAATCCCGCCAGCAGCCAGGGCAGAAGACGTTCGCCGCTCACGTGAGCCAGCAGACTGCGACAGCCATAGCCACCCATCAGAAAAGCAAGGGTCTGCGGCACATAGCTCAGGCCGATGGCTGACGAGCCGTAGCCCATTTCGTGCAGCAGAAATGGTGAGCCGGTAAGCCAGGCGAAGAAGCTTGCGGAGCAGGCGGCATAAATCAGCACGTTACCTCGGTATTCCCGGCTCTGTAGCAGGGTAATGAAACGCATGCGCTCGCCGCTTGCCGGCGCCGCCTGGCTGTGCCTGAGGCGCAGTGTTGGCACCATTAGCACCAGGGTAATCGCAAACAGCGTGAGAAAAATAGCCTGCCATTCAAAATGTACCAGCAGCCAGCTTCCCAGCAGCGGTGCCAGTGCCGGAGAGAGTCCCACCAGCGGCATGATGGTGGCGAAGATGCGCCGCGCCTGGCTTGCCGGATAGCGGTCTGTGACCAGCGCCTGCCAGCTTACCGCTGCGGAACACACGCCAACGGCCTGCACGAAACGCAGCGCCAGCAGACCGGCGGCGTTTTCCACTGCCATGATACCAAGGCAGCCAACAGCAAACAGCCCAAGACCAGCCAGCAGAATGGGGCGGCGGCCGTAACGGTCAGAAAGCGGTCCCCAGGCCAGCTGTGCCAGTGCAAAACCGCCGAGGAACAGGCTGAGACTGGCACTAATGGCACCAGGACTGGTTTGCAAATCCTGTTGAATTGCTGCAAATGCCGGCAGATACATGTCTGTTGCCAGAAAACCCAGCACACTCAGTCCGGCCAGCCACAGTAAAAAGCCTTTTGAAGGTGGTTGCATATTTCTCTCTTATTGTCGTAGCAGGAAAACGCATCGAGTGTAGAGAGTGCGTTTAGGGTTGTGAAACGCTAATATTTGCCGAATGCATTCAAAAATTTTGCAGGCAGAAAATGTGGTCTGAATACTCACTTGAAGTGGTCGATGCCGTGGCGCGTAACGGCAGTTTTAGCGCGGCAGCCCAGGAGCTGCACCGCGTGCCTTCCGCAGTCAGCTATACCGTACGCCAGCTTGAGGACTGGCTGGCAGTTCCGCTGTTTGAAAGACGACACCGCGACGTTGAACTGACGCCTGCCGGGAAGTTTTTCCTGACCGAAGGGCGAAGTGTTATCAAAAAAATGCAGGCCACGCGACAGCAGTGCCAGCAAATTGCCAACGGCTGGCGCGGGCATCTTTCCATTGCGGTGGACAATATTGTCAAACCTGCCCGCACGCGCCAACTGGTGTTGGATTTCTACCGCCATTTCCCGGATATCGAACTGCGCATTGCCCAGGAAGTATTTAACGGCGTGTGGGATGCATTGAGCGACGGGCGCGTGGAAGCGGCCATTGGTGCAACACAGGCAATACCGGTGAGCGGGCGCTATGCGTTTCGTGATATGGGGATGTTGCGCTGGCACTGCGTGGTGGCAAGTCACCACCCGCTGGCGTGCGAAGCCGGAACACTCAGTGATGAACAGTTGCGTGCCTGGCCTTCGTTAGTGCTTGAAGACACCTCTCGCTCACTGCCGCAGCGCATTACCTGGCTTCTGGATAATCAACGCCGTGTGGTGGTGCCAGACTGGGCGAGTGCCATCGACTGCCTGAGCGCCGGGCTGTGTGTGGGAATGGTGCCGGTGCATATTGCTCGCCCGTATCTTATCAGCGGCGAGTGGCAGGTGCTGAATCTCGACAATCCTTTCCCGGACGCGGCGTGTTGCCTTACGTGGCGGCAGAACGAAAGCTCGCCAGCGCTGCGCTGGTTGCTGGATTATCTGGGTGACAGCGAAACGCTGAATGCGGAGTGGCTACGCGAGCCCGCGTGAGCGGGCCCGGTGTGAGGTTAGCGGCGGTAATCGCGAAACGGACCATCGGCGACTGAGCGGCGCTCGATAAGACGCGGATGAACTTCAATGGTCTGCGACTGCTCGCGTTTGTTAATAATGCGGTCCAGCAGCATGTCAAACGCCGTCTCGCCCAGTGAATCTTTTGGCTGGTGGATAGTGGTCAACGCCGGGGTGAAATAGCGAGAGTTGCGTACGTTATCGTAACCAATGAGCGAGATATCCTGCGGTACGCGCAGCCCCATTTCGTCAATGGCGCACAGTGCACCCATGGCCATAATGTCGCCGCCACAGAACACCGCAGTAGGGCGGTGCGATTGCGACAAAATTTGCTGCATGGCGCGGTAACCCGACTCTGGTTCAAAGTTGCCCTGAACTACCCACGCATCGTTAACTTTAATCTGCGCTTCTTCCAGCGCTTTCATAAAGCCGGCCAGACGACCTGAGCCGGTATTGCGGTCAAGTGAGCCGGGGATCGCGCCGATTTCGCGATGCCCGCGTTCAATCAGGTAGCGTCCGGCCATATAGCCGCCTTCAAATGAGTTATCAATAACGGAATCCGTAAAGTCAGCTTTGGCTTCACCCCAGTCCATTACTACCATCGGAATATGGCGGTACTCTTCGAGCATGGTGATAACCTGCTGCGGGTATTCTGAGCACATCACCATTAGCCCGTCGACGCGCTTTTGTGCCATCATCGACAGATAGGCTTGCTGTTTTTCAAGGCTGTTCCAGGCGTTCCCGAGAATCAGGGTATAGCCCTTTTCAAAGCAGCTTTTCTCTACCGCTTCAATAATTTCTGCAAAATAGGCCGCCTCGCTGCTGGTGGCCAGCAGGCCGATAGATTTGGTGTGGTTAACCTTCAGGCTACGCGCGACGGCACTGGGAGAATAGTGCAACTCTTTAATTGCCGCCCATACCGCATTGCGGGTCTCCTCCGCCACAAACCGGGTCTTGTTAATCACGTGTGAGACGGTTGTGGTGGAAACGTTTGCTCGTTTGGCTACGTCTTTAATTGTTGCCATTAGCGGTCGCTCCAGAGCATTGCGTAATCTCCTGAATACTAAGCGGTTAAACGTTTGCCTTGAACTATCCCACGGGCAACTTTTGGGTTGCAGAGTTGTCGGGAAAGGCGACACACAGCAGGAGGGAGGTATGACCAGGCGGCACGTAACAAATTAGCGAAGGATTTTGTCTTATCTTTGGCAAAAGGGGAAGAGGAAAAATGCCCGCCGTGGCAATTCGCGCAAGATTTCCGCTATATTTTATGGGAAAATGATGCAGACCCACAATTTACGTGGATATATAAAAAGGAGAAGGATGATGAGCACTGAATTAAAATATTCTCTGATGACGACCGTAGTGGTGCTTGGCGTGATTGTTATTAGCGGTTTGATTGCCGTGATGCACTGATTTTACTGCTGGCGTGGAGGTTTGCTCTACGCCAGTTTGCATTATTCCCTCCCGATTGTTGCGCCATGCGCAATGCTCTTTTGTCTTTAACACCTATTTAACTTTCCCGCTTGCACTGTCATCATTTTGCCATCGAAGCTCGTCGCCGCGTGGGTGACGGACAGTTGCTGGTCCGGCAGTCGTGAGTTCCGTTATGCGGAAGCTGTCTCCAGTTGCAACCGGAGAAGATGAATGAAAATTAACTTTCCGCTACTGGCGCTGGCCATTGGCGCGTTTGGTATCGGCACGACGGAGTTTTCGCCCATGGGGCTGCTGCCGGTGATTGCCGAGGGTGTAAACGTGTCCATTCCTGCTGCCGGGATGCTGATTAGCGCCTACGCGATTGGCGTGATGGTGGGCGCACCGCTGATGACGCTGTTGCTGTCGCAGCGCGGTCGTCGCAATGCTCTATTGCTGTTGATGAGTATTTTTGTAGCTGGCAACCTGCTGTCAACGCTGGCGCCTGACTATTCCATGCTGATGATTTCACGCATTATTACCAGCCTGAGTCACGGTGCGTTCTTTGGGCTTGGCTCGGTTGTGGCGGCAAGTCTTGTCGCAAAAGAAAAACAGGCGAGCGCTGTCGCGACCATGTTTATGGGGCTGACCATTGCCAATATTGGCGGCGTGCCTGCGGCGACCTGGCTTGGCAGCACTATTGGCTGGCGTATGTCGTTTCTGGCAACGGCGGGGCTGGGAGCTATTGCGATGGCGGCATTGTGGCTGTCGCTCCCTAAAGGCGGTGCAGGCCAGCGCCCGCAGGTCAAGCGTGAGTTGTCGGTGCTGATGCGCCCGCAGGTAGTGGGAGCACTGCTGACCACCGTCCTGAGTGCTGGTGCGATGTTTACGCTCTACACCTACATTTCGCCGGTGCTGCAACGCATTACCCACGCGACGCCGTCGTTTGTCACGTTGATGCTGGTGCTGATTGGTGTTGGTTTTTCTATCGGCAACTACCTGGGTGGGCGTTTTGCGGACCGTTCTGTCAATGGCACGCTTAAAGGCTTTCTGACGCTACTTATCATCGTGATGGCCGCCATTCCGTGGCTTGCCAGTACGGAAATGGGTGCCGCCGTGGCAATGGTGGTATGGGGTACGGCGACTTTTGGCGTTGTACCGCCGTTGCAGATGCGTGTGATGCGCGTGGCTCACGAAGCGCCAGGACTGTCATCGTCAGTGAACATTGGTGCGTTTAATCTCGGTAATGCGCTGGGCGCGGCGGCGGGGGGCGTGGTGATTTCCAGTGGTCTGGGCTATACCTTTGTTCCGGCAATGGGGGCGCTGATTGCTGCGCTGGGCCTGCTGCTGGTGCTTTTCTCATCCTCACGCCATTCAGCGCAGGAAGTGTGTGGCGCTGAGGCCGAATAAGAGCTTGCGTTCATATCTGAAAACAGTGAAAACCACCCGGCAGGGTGGTTTTTTATACAATCTTCACATTGATGCTCGACAGACTCTGCTCAACGAGAGTTCGATGTATCAGAAACAAACACGGCCCCGAAGGGGCCGCGCGAAACAGGGGGATGTTAGTGAGCCTGCGTTAGCGCAGATTTTGCGCCGTTACCACCCGGCGAGCGCCGACATAGCGCTGCTGCCAGTAACCTTCACTCAGTGAGGTAATCTGAATGTCCCGGCCGGTACGTGGCGACTGGATAAATTTGCCGTTGCCGACGTAAACGCCAACATGGTCAGCAGCACCACGCCCGCGAGTGCGGAAAAACACCAGATCGCCGCTTTGCAGCTCGGCGCGCTGCACAGGTGCCGCATCACGCAGGTGATACATTTCATTGGCCGTACGCGGAATGCGAATTTTCACCAGATCTTTATACGCATAATAGATAAGGCCACTACAGTCAAAACCGGTAAGCGGTGAGCTACCGCCCCAACGGTAGGGTTTACCTATCTGGTTCATCAGCTTATTCATGGCCACCTTCTGGGCTTTTTGCACTCGCACCTTGTGCGCGGAAGCCAACGTATTGCCCTTCAGACAGCTGGGTTTGCTCTTTTTACGCCCGCTACAGCTTAACGCTGTGGTTTCAAGTGGTGCGGAAGTGAGCTTACCGCGACGCCGTGATGTCGTTTTGCCGCTGCTGACCAGCGTTTTTTTCTTCAGGCTGCCTTTGCGTGCCAGCGTGGTGCTGTTTTTTTTCTGGGTCTTTTTTCCCGTAACCGCTTTGTGCGCAGCGGTTTTACTGTGAACCGTTGCCAGAGCAGAGGCGGGCAGGCTGGCTGCCAGCAGCATAGCGCACAGCGTTAACACCATACGTTTTTTGATTGCCACTCATAACTCTCCTGATGAGCGTTCGACGCGGATTGTGAAAGCTGCCAGATTCTAATCCAGAAATTTTTAGCATGGCTAATACTCTTTTGTTACAGAACCAGACAAAAAAGCGATCGACTACTTATCCCGCGATTTACCACTAAAAAGGTTATTTTAAAGGCAATTTTATGCCATCGCCGTCATGCCTGGGTTTAACCACGTAAAAGCAGGTGTTTTACCTCGCCCCCGGAGTGGCTACAATGTAAGGCTTACGCCTCAGCACGTACTAAGGAAGCAAGACAATGAGCACCACGATTGAAAAAATTGAGCGCCAGATCGCCGAAAACCCCATCCTGCTGTATATGAAAGGCTCTCCAAAACTGCCGAGCTGCGGCTTCTCTGCGCAGGCGGTACAGGCGCTGTCGGCCTGTGGCGAGCGTTTTGCTTATGTGGATATTCTGCAAAACCCGGATATCCGCGCTGAACTGCCGAAATATGCAAACTGGCCGACCTTCCCGCAGCTGTGGGTAGACGGTGAGCTGGTTGGCGGCTGCGACATCATTATTGAAATGTATCAGCGTGGCGAATTGCAGACGCTGATTAAAGAAACGGCTGCAAAACACAAGCCGGAAGAGTCTGACGCGCAGTAACCGCATACATTAAAAAAGCGACCAATGGGTCGCTTTTTTTTATGCCGGAAAAGGGCTTATGCCTCGTCAGGCAGCGCCAGCGGCCAGCCGCCCAGACGCTTCCAGCGGTTGACGATTTCGCAAAAAAGTTGCGTGGTTTGCTCAGTATCATAGAGCGCCGAGTGCGCCTGGCTTGAATCAAATGCAAAACCTGCGGCAATGCAGGCTTTCGCCAGCACCGTTTGCCCCAGCGCCAGCCCGCTCAGTGCTGCGGTATCGAAGGTAACAAACGGATGGAACGGGTTGCGCTTAAGCCCTGCACGCTCAGCCGCCGCCATCATAAAGCCGTGATCGAAGGTGGCATTGTGGGCCACCATAATGGCGCGGTTACAGCCGCTGTCCTTAATCCCCTTGCGCACCATTTTGAAGATAGCGTGCAGCGCCTCATATTCACTGACGGCACCACGCAGCGGGTTGCTGGGATCGATGCCGTTAAACGCCAGCGCTTCGGGCTGCAATATGGCGCCTTCAAACGGTTCAACGTGAAAGTGCAGTGTCTCATCGGCAGTCAACCAGCCATCAGCATCCATTTTGAGCGTGATAGCGGCAATTTCCAGTAACGCGTCGGTGCTGGCATTAAAACCGGCAGTTTCCACATCGATAACCACGGGATAAAAGCCGCGAAAACGGTCACACAGACCGGTGAGTTGAGCAGTATCGGACATCGGTGTCTCTTAATTTACGGGGAGAAGCAGGGGGCATTATGACAAATTTCAGGCAGGGATGCAGCAGGCAGGGCGCGCTTGCGCCCTGCGTCGGTCAGTTACCGAGGCCTTTACCGGCGTCTTTGGCTTCGATAAGCTCAATTTTGTAGCCATCCGGATCTTCCACGAAGGCAATAACCGTGCTGCCGCCCTTAACTGGACCCGCTTCACGGGTGACGTTACCGCCATTGCGACGGATACGTTCGCAGGCGTCGGCCGCATTATCTACGCTCAGTGCGATATGGCCGTAGGCATTACCGAGATTGTAGCTTTCCACACCCCAGTTGTAAGTCAGTTCAATCACCGCCTCTTCGCTTTCCGGGCCATAGCCCACAAATGCCAGCGAGTATTTATACTCCGGGTTTTCACTGGTGCGTAGCAGCGTCATGCCCAGTACGTTGGTGTAAAACTCAATAGAGCGTTGCAGGTCGCCAACGCGCAGCATGGTATGAAGTAAGCGCATAAATGCCTCGTAAATATAATGGGTTATTTTTGGGGAGGTGCCGAAATCCCGGCATAAAGTATAGCGGCGCAAGGGCGCCGCTATCAATGAAACCTGCTTACAGAGTAGGGTAATCCGTGTAGCCTTCCGCACCACCGCCGTAGAAACTCTCCGGGCGTGGTGGGTTAAGCGGTGCGTTCTGACGCAGGCGCTCGGCGAGATCCGGGTTTGCGAGGAAGTCGCGACCAAATGCCACGGCGTCGATATAGCCTGCCTCAATCAGTTTTTCTGCTTTCTGTGCCGTATAGGCACCGGCACCGATAATCACGCCGCTAAAGCGCTCACGTACCTGTTTGCGAAAGGCTTCTGAGTACGGTTTGCCGCCAGCCCAGTCAGGCTCGGAAATGTGCAGATAGGCCAGGTTGCGTTTGTTAAGCTCACTAATCAGCCACAGTGCCGCCTCTTCCTGATCTTCCCCGTTATCCAGCCCGTTAAACGGCCCAAGCGGTGAAATACGAATGCCGATGCGGTCAGCGCTCCAGCCGTCAATGGCGGCATCGACCACTTCCAGCGTCAGACGCGAGCGGTTTTCGATGCTGCCACCGTACTGGTCGGTACGTTGATTTGAGGCCGGAGACAGGAACTGATGCAACAGATAACCGTGTGCCGCATGCAGTTCAACCAGATCAAACCCGGCCTCATTCGCATTCACGACCGCCTGGCGGAAATCGCCGACAATGCCCGGGATCTCGTTTAATTCCAGCGCGCGCGGTGTGGAGGTGTCGACACGCACAGCTTTGCCTTCTTCATCGCGCAGCGTCGTGCGGGTTTGTGCATTAATGGCAGATGGCGCGACCGGTGCAACGCCGCCCGGTTGCAGGCTTGAGTGTGAAATTCGGCCGGTATGCCACAGCTGCACCGCCATATGGCCGTTTTCAGCGTGTACGCCATCGGTGATTTTGCGCCAGGCGGTAATTTGTTGCGGGCTGTGCAGGCCTGGTGCACCGGCATAGCCTTTAGCCTGGGCAGAAATCTGGGTTGCTTCGCTGATAATCAGCCCGGCACCGGCGCGCTGGCGGTAGTATTCGCCCATCAGCGGCGTTGGGATGTCGCCAGGCTCAATACTGCGCAGGCGCGTCAGCGGGGCCATCAGAACGCGGTTCGGTACGTTAATGGCCCCGATGCGCAGCGGTGTGAACAGTTTGTCAATTGTCATACGGATTCCTTAATAGACCGGTCGTCTTGTGTTGTTGTCATTCACAAAAATCGCCGCCCGCTAAGTGACGGGCGTGATAATTGTGTTTTCTACCAGAGCCAGTGCGCTTTGTAGCGGCACGGCGCTGCGGGAAATTTTGGCCTGCAGGTTGGCACCCAGCCACAGGGCGTATAACGCCTGAGCCTGTACCTGTGCATCACCGCTAAAGGTGAGGCAGTGTTCATCATGACGACCACGGCTCAGGGTCGATGCCAGCATGGTAATCACGTTGTCGGCGCCCAAATTGAGTGCGACGCGCATCTCTTCTGAGAGATCGCATACTTCGGCAGAAAGCTTAACCGTCAGGCAGTCGCACATCATGCCGCTTTCACAAAAATTGTTAAGCCCGATGCGATACCAGGCCAGCAGCAATTCTCGGGCGCTGGCGTCACGGCGAGCAAAATGCTCGCTCAGTCGCTTTCCCGAAGTGGCGTAGTAACGCTTAAGCATCTCCACACCAAACGCCTCTTTTGAGGGGAAATAGTGATAAAACGAACCTTTGGGCACCCCCGCGGTGCGCAGCAGTTCACTTAAGCCCATGCCGGTAAAGCCAAGCTGTAAACTGAGTTGCTCGCCAGTGGCCAGCAGGTGCTCACGAGTGTCATGTTCTGTTTTCTTATTCATAGCGAGTTACTGTAATAGACCGGTTGGTCTATTGCAAGTGTAAAAATAACCCCCGTGACTATACGGGGGTTGGGCGCTTACGCTGTACGGCAGGAGCGGGTTAGATCGAGCTTCGGTCGATAAACGTTTGTTTTCACGTCCATCATGCCCAGCAGGGTATCAAATAGGTTGTCATGCGAGATTTCACGCGAAGCTGCTTCTTTTTTCATACAGGTTTTATCAAGACTGAACTGGTTCGCATAGCCATCAGACAGCCAGAAGAGAAACGGAATACGGATTTGTTCCTGCGGTGCCAGCATGCGCGGGGTACCGTGCAGGTACATACCGGATTCGCCCAGTGATTCACCGTGGTCAGACAGATACACCAGCGCAGTGTTCATTTGCCCCTGACGCGCGCGCAGCTTATCGATAGTGCGACTGACAATATCATCGGTATAAAGGATGGTGTTGTCATAGGTGTTTGTCAGCGACTGACGGTCGCAATCTTCTATCTGATTGGTATCACAGGTTGGCGTGAAGCGCCGGAACTGTGCCGGGTAGCGCTGATAATAGGCCGGACCGTGGCTACCCATAATGTGCAGTACAATGACCGAGTCGCGCTGCAAACCGTCGAGCACGTTATCGAGTCGGTACAGTTCGGCGTCGTCCAGGCAAGAGCCATTTTTACACATGTCTTTTAGCTGCCAGCGCGTCATATCGGTGAAATTCACGCGATTACAGGCGCCCTTACAGCCACCGTCGTTTTCACGCCACAGGACATTGATACCGGCATGTTTGAGCACGTCCAGCACGCCTTCGGTGTAGCGTGCGGTGTTGGCGCTGTAGTTTTCGCGCGTCATGTTGGAGAACATGCACGGCACTGACACCGCGGTTTCCGTGCCGCAGGACGTGGCATTGTTAAACCACACAACGTCCTGTTTTTTAAGCTGTGGGTTTGTTTCGCGTGCGTAGCCGCCGAGCGAATAGTTCTGTGCCCGCGAGGTTTCGCCAACGACCAGTACCACCACCGTTTTTTTAGCCGACTGGGTCAGCAGCGGACCTTTTTTCGCATCTTCGCCAATGCGCGTCAGCGTTTTATCGCCTGAGAACCACCTGTCTTTGCTGTAGTTACCGATAGCACTGATGTAGTTTGGCGGCGTAACCAGCTTGGCGATGCCGTTCGTGTTGCGAAACAGCGAGGCGTAATCTTTATAAAATACGGACGCAATCAGCAAAATCAGCACGATGGCCCCAAGAATACTCAACCCGCGAACCAGCAGGCTGTACCACCATTTTGCGGGCGTGATGGTAATGGCACCGATAAGCAACGCTGGCACCACGCCGCCCAGTATCAGCCACATCACAAGCTTTGGCGTCACCAGCGCCATCGCCTCCTGCTGGTTGGTTTCAAAGACGTTAACCATCATGTTGGTGTCGATAACCACGCCATAGCTATACATGAAGTAGTTAGCCGCAGCGCAGCCGATGATAAGCAGCATCGCCAGTGGTTTGCGCAGCAGCGGCAGGTTGATGGCGCTAAAGATGATAAGCCAGGCGCTGAACAGCACGACAGGTACGGATGCGGCGAACACCCATTCGCGGGGGGTCTGCATACCAATAACTCGCCAACTGCGTTCAATAAACAGCGCATTCACAAGGGTAAATAGCGTGGCGCACAGCAAATTAAACTGCATGTCGTTACAGCGTAACTTTAGAAGGGAGCGCATAGAGAAGTTCCGTTTTAAAAACTTTGCGCAGTGTGCACTGTTAACATTAGCGAAACCTTAACGCTAAAAATGGATAAAATTTCACCGCTCCACTTGCATCTGCCGCGCGCAACGGCTTCAATTCGGGTAAATGCGTTAATTGAGGAGCTGGTGTGGCTGAACAGCTGGAGTTTTTTCCGGTCCCGAGTCCCTGTCGCGGCATCTGCCAGTCAGATGAGCGCGGCTATTGCCATGGCTGTATGCGCAGTCGCGATGAGCGTTTCAACTGGCAGCACTTCACTAATACGCAAAAGCAGGAAGTGTTGCGTCTGTGTCGCCAGCGTATGCTGCGCAAATTGCGGGCAACCAGACCAACATCTACAGAAGAAGGCGATCAACCCTCGCTGTTTTAATCGCTTAACCCCGCTATACTCGGCGTAAATTTTCGTTAAGAGGAAGCACCACGATGGTTGAGCGTATTGTAATGGCACCGCAGGGGCCTGAGTTTTCACGCATGATTATGGGCTACTGGCGTCTTATGGAGTGGGACATGACGCCGCAGGCGCTGTTGGGATTTATTGAGCAGCATCTGGATGCTGGCATTACCACCGTGGACCACGCCGATATTTATGGCGATTACCAGTGTGAAGCAGCCTTTGGCGACGCACTGCGCCTGGCGCCAGCGCTTCGTGAGCGCATGCAGGTCGTCAGCAAATGTGGTATTGCGACGCGCGCAAAGCCACAGCATGCTATTGGCCACTACATCACTGAGCGCAGCCACATCATCCAGAGCGCTGAGCAGTCACTGAAAAATCTCGCCACCGACCGCCTTGACCTGCTGTTGATTCACCGCCCGGATCCGTTGATGGACGCCGATGAAGTCGCCGAAGCCTTTTTGAACCTGCACCAGAGCGGTAAAGTACTGCACTTTGGGGTATCGAACTTCACACCTGCGCAGTTCGCACTGTTGCAGTCGCGTCTGCCGTTTACGCTTGCCACCAACCAGGTCGAAATATCCCCTCTCATGCAGGACACGCTGCTTGATAGCACCCTCGACCAGCTCCAGCAGTTGCGTATTCGCCCGATGGCCTGGTCATGTCTGGGCGGCGGGCGTCTGTTTAGCGACAGCGGCTGTGAAGCGCTGCGCGAGGAGCTGAAAACAGTGGCCCAGGAAACCGGTGCCGACAGCATTGAACAGGTCGTGTATGCCTGGATTTTGCGCCTTCCGTCGCGTCCGCTGCCGATTATTGGCTCCGGCAAAATTGCCCGTGTTATCGACGCACTCGGGGCGCTGAAGCTGGAGATGACGCGCCAGCAGTGGTTCCGTATTCGCAAAGCAGCCATTGGGTACGACGTACCATAATGGTGTTTCGCGACGTCTGTCGCGGTGAAAAAGCCCGTTATGTTATAAGCTTAACGGGCTACATTAACCTCAGGGAGACGACATGAAACTGAAATCATTATCAGCGGGTATTGCTTTGTTCTTTGTCTGTGGCTCGGCGCTGGCGGCGAGTGAAGAGGTGAAGATGAATCTGGTGACTGCTCAGGGGGTCGGGCAGGAGATAGGGACGGTGAAAATCGACGAAACGGATAACGGACTGACGTTCACACCAAACCTTAAGGCGCTACCGCCTGGCGAGCATGGGTTCCATATTCACGCCAAAGACAGCTGTGAACCGACGATTGTTGACGGTAAAGCGGTCGCTGCCGGGGCCGCAGGTGGCCATTTTGATCCACAAAATACCGGTAAGCACCTCGGTCCGGAAGGCAACGGCCACCTCGGTGACCTGCCAGCGTTGACGGTTGACGCCGAAGGCAAAGCCACACAGCCAGTGACAGCGCCGCGTATCAAGAAAATCGAGGAAATCAAAGGGCTGGCTATGATGGTCCACGCAGGGGGCGATAATATGGCCGATCACCCGAAACCGCTCGGCGGCGGGGGCGAACGCTTCGCCTGTGGCGTTATTCGCTAACGTCTTTTCCCGGCGGTGCATCGTTTACCGGGATGGCCTGCTCCAGCTGTTGTAGCGAGCAGTGCAGTCGCCAGATGATGCCCGCCAGTTCACGCGCCGCCGGACTCGGATGACGCGACAGCGTATCACACATCTTCAACAGCTCAGCCAGCGACTCGGCAAGCGGTCGCGCTCGCACGCCGCGCTCGCTCATAATATCGCGCAACGTGGCGATGCAAACATCGCGCACTCTGGAAAGCGGATCGGAACGCGCCTGCCAGTCTCTGAGTTGCCACACCACGTGAGAACAGTTAATCAGCACCACGCCCCAGCGCAGCAGCCAGCGACGCGAGAGTTCGTCCTTGCTGTTGCTAAGCTGGCTAATGTGGTGATACACCAGCGATTCAAATTCACCTTCTGCGCGCTGTGGTCGCTGGCTGAGTTGGTCGATAAAGCCGCGGCGCAGGGCGCGGATATGGCGTCGGCCCTTGCGCTGGTCTGAACTGGGGCGCAGCACAGAAAAGGCAACCCAGCACAGCGAGACGCCAATGACTTTGGCCAGGTTGTCGTTCAGAAAGGCCGAGAAGTCGTATTCCGGTGGATTGGTGACAGCGATAAACGATCCCATAAAGACAATCAACTGGCCCCACAACCCGGCGAGCTTTTTCTGCTGTAGCTTAAAGAGTTGCAGCGTAACTAACAGTGGCAGCAGGAAAATCAGGAACTGCCACAGCTGGCTTATCTGCACCATCAGGCCAAACTTCACCACGAAACTGAAAAGAGACAACAGCGTGAGCGTGCGCAGCAGCAAACTGACTGAGCCTACTGGCGAAGCGGAAGAGGAATAGAGCACGCAGCAGATGGCGGCAAGCGTCATCGCTGCACTCCCGGCTTCCCATGAGGTCGCAATACACCAGGCACCGGTTAAGGTAATGACGCAGAAGGTACGAAATGCGCTCCAGCTGTTTTCGGCGTTATCGGTGTGGCGCGCCAGCGCAGGTGCACCGGGCGGTGTTAGCGGGTGAGTCGGTGACGCGCCTTCAAGCTGGCGCAGCCAGCGACTGCTGTTAAGGTACAACCAGCAGAAATAGCGCAGGCGCAGCCAGAAGGCACGGTGGCGGTAATCGTCGCGGTTATCTGGTGCAATGTGCTGTAACAGCCGTGCGATGCTGTATTTATCCGCCTGTGGTTTTGCCAGCTCGCGCAGTAGCGTTTCCAGCAGCGGCCAGATGTGCGCCGGAGCCTGCGGCCAGTTAAGCAGCATACGGCGCAGGCTGGAGATAACGCTTGTCAGGCGCAACTGTTGATGGAGCAGATAGTTGAGCAAGGCGTTTTGCTGGCGAAAGCGGTAATGGCTCCAGAAGGCCTGAATACGCAACAGATTCATCGTCAGAATCTGGCCGATGACGTTTTCATGGGCTGAGCGGATGGCGTCTGTTGTCTGTGGTTGCCACAACAGGCTGGCGTGTTCCAGCAGCCGGGAGTGCATATTTTTCAGTGCACTGAGCAAGGCGTTACCGTCAGAGGTGCTCGGCAGCACCATCATCATAAAACCCCCGCACAAAATGCCGATAATCACTTCGCATACCCGCGCCTGGGCAATGTCCCAAAGCTCGGTGGTTTCAAGGGTGTTGACCATCGGGAAGGCGATAATGGCTGCGGTGTAGCCCGCCAGCGCAAAAGCGTAGGCAACGTTGTTCTGGTACTGGCTGGAGATCCAGGTGCAGGCAGAGAGCCAGGCGGCCATTGCAAAGGTAAACAGCCACGGATCGTTGAGAGTGTGTCCGGCAATAATCAGCGAAGCCGTCGCACCTATCAGGCTACCGGCAATGCGCCCGAGGCTTTTACTGATAACGCCACCCACGGTCGGGAAACTCACCACCGCTGCGGAGGTCATGGCCCAGTACGGCTCATCGAGATTTATCGCGTAAGCAATGCTGAGCGCAAGGCACATGGCAATGCTGTTGCGAAGCGCGTAACGCCATTGGCCGCCCGTTGCCTTGCCCCAGGGTGTGCTGCGCCAGTTAAGCCCGCTCAGGTTCATGGCCGCGTCAGCGCTGAATGGAGACAGTACAGGTCGTGCCGGAGACCAGAGTGATATCGTCAGGGAGATGAGTTAGCGCAATGCGTACCGGCACGCGCTGCGCCAGGCGCACCCAGGGCACGTTAGGTTTGATATCTGCCACCAGACCGCTGTCAGTCTCAACGCTTTGATCGTAAATCGCCCGCCCGATGCTTTCGACTTTGCCCGTAAGCTGGGTGCGACTGCTGTAAAGCGTGACCGTGGCGCTGTCGCCAGGCTGGATGTGGCGCAGTTTAGTTTCTTCAAAATATCCCACAACGTAAAACGAATGGCTGTCGACCAGCGCAAACACCGGATTCCCGCTGGTGGCATAGCTACCGGTACGGGTTGAAAGGTTCGTTATCCAGCCGTCCACCGGGGCGCGCACGGTGGTTTGCTCAAGCTGCCAGTTTGCCTGCTCAAGCGTTGCCTGAGCGGCCTTTACCGTGGCCTGCATGGCTTTTACGTTGAGATCGGCGCTGTCCATGTCTTCGGCAGAGATATAGTTACCGGACAGGTGGTGGCGGCGGCTCGCTTCGTTACCGGCCTTTGCCAGGTCAGACTGCGCCTTTGCCAGCTGAGCTTGTGCGTTCAGCACAGTAATGCGAAAAGGGGTGTCATCAATCTGAAAAAGCGTTGTGCCAGCCTTCACAAACTGGTTATCCTGGACCATCAGTTTGGCAATGGTGCCTGAAACCTGTGGGGTAATGCCTATCTGCTCGGCACGCACTTTACCATCGCGCGTCCAGGGCGACTGCATGTAGTAATTCCAGATAAGCCAACCGGCGATAAGCGCCAGTGCAAGTACAATCAGCGTGGAGAAATACTTCAGCGTTTTGAGATTCATAGCGTCAGCTAACCACCAGCAGAACCAGCCCCAGGCAAACCGACAGGGCGAAAAGTGAGAGATCCATCAACGTTGGGTGCCAGATTTCACCGGAGTACATCCAGTCGCGCAGCAGATGGTGTGCGATAAGCCAGATAAAAAAGCCGGCAAAAACAGCTTTAAAAAGCGGAGGAAAATAGACTGATGCGCCAAGAATTAAGTCCTGAAGCGGCATTCCCGGGGGCGAAAGCAGGGCGCTCATGCGGCACAATCCTTTAATATAAGTATCATGACTGCCGTTTCCTGATGCAGAGTTGTACACTTAGACGGTGTAGGATTACGATTAACATGACAGAATTTACGGGTTTGTTCATGGGATTTCTGCGCTGGCATGCGTAGTCTAATGTGGCTATAATAACTTAGCAAGCTAATTATAAGGAGATGAAATTGGAATCGCCATTAGGTTCGGATCTCTCGCGTCTGGTGCGTATCTGGCGTGCGTTGATCGATCATCGCCTGAAGCCGCTGGAACTGACGCAGACGCACTGGGTAACACTGCATAATATTCACCAGTTACCGCCAGAGCAGTCGCAGATACAACTGGCCAAAGCCATTGGTATTGAGCAGCCGTCGCTGGTGCGTACGCTCGATCAGCTAGAAGAGAAGGGATTGATTGCGCGCCATACCTGCGCAAGCGACAGGCGTGCAAAGCGCATTAGACTTACTGAAAAAGCAGAACCGCTGATTGAGAAAATGGAAGACGTTATCGATAAAACACGTCGGGAAATACTCACCGGCATCAGTAAAGAAGAAGAAAAACTGCTTATCAGCCTCATTGCTCGTCTGGAGCAAAATATCATCGACCTCCAGTCCCGGGACTAACCGAAACCCCATGCCGCCAGCGGTAATGGGGTTTTCCGCATCAGGCCAATGTTCACGGTTTCTTCGTAAGGGTTAACGACTCTGCCTGGCATTTTTCATGCTCAGGGCGCAAAACGCAACAGCGTGAATCGGGAAAAGATGAAAACGGCGGTGTCCAGGCACCGCCGCAATCATTAACGCGGGGAAACGGTAATCTGGCGGCCGTTGCTGGCAAGTGCGACACGCTGGCCGGCAGAGAAGCGGGTGTTACCCTGTTTCTGTACCACCATAATGGTGTTGCCGTCGTCCTTACGGATTTCCAGCTCAACGCCCTGGGTCTTGTTCAGAGAGCCCTGAACCTGCTGACCCGCGACACCACCTGCAACCGCACCTGCGGCGGTAGCCAGCGAGCGACCTGTACCGCCGCCGATAGTATTGCCGAGGAACCCGCCCAGCACCGCACCACCGATAGCACCAATCACATTCTCATCGCTGCCAGCCTGAATCTGAACCGGGCGCATGCTAACGATGGTTCCGTAGGTAACGTTCTGTACTTGCTTGGCTTCGGAGGCGCTGTAAACATCGCCGGAAAGCGTACTTGTATTGGCGCAACCCACCAGCGTTAATCCGACGAAGGAAACAACCAGTACTCGTGAAATCATTTATGAATCTCCTGTTCACAAAAAAATGCCCGGACGGGCATCCATTCATATCCAAATTATATGGCATTCAACGATAAAGTTTCATGCTATTCCCTGGTCATTTGGTGGAAAAAGAGTAAGGGATATCCTCTCAATTGTTGTTAAGGTAATGATAATAAAGATAAAAGCAAAAGTTATACAATCAGACGAACGGATAAAAGTTGTTCAGCTTTGTTAGGAAATATTGCTGATTCATGGCATTGGCCCTGGCTTTATGGTGGAGTAAGCGCTCTGCGAACGGTGATAAAGAGGGAATCGTTAATGAGAGCGGGTCGCTATATTGGTGTGATGTCCGGGACGAGTCTTGATGGTGTGGACGTGGTACTCGCCGCGATTGATGACAACATGGTGGCTCAGCAGGCCAGCTATTCCCATCCCGTACCGCTGCAAATCAAACAGGACATTCTGGCAATTTGCCAGGGACAGCCGCTGACGTTGTCGCAGTTTGGCAGGCTGGATACCCGGCTTGGACGGCTGTTCGCTGACGCGGTACAGGGGCTGATGACGCAGGAAAAGCTGCATCCGCGCGATGTGGTGGCGATTGGCTGTCACGGCCAGACCGTATGGCATGAGCCAGAAGGCGAGGCGCCGCATTCGCTGCAAATTGGTGATAACAATCAGATAGTCGCCCGCACGGGCGTGACGGTGGTCGGTGACTTCCGTCGGCGCGATATGGCGCTTGGCGGCCAGGGCGCACCGCTGGTTCCCGCGTTCCATCATGCGCTGCTGTCACATCCGGCAGAACGGCGCATGGTGCTTAACGTTGGCGGGATAGCCAATCTCTCCTTCTTATTCCCCGGTCAGCCGGTGCGCGGCTTTGACACCGGGCCTGGCAACATGTTGCTGGATGCCTGGATCTGGCGACAGAAGGGGCAACCTTATGACAAGGATGCGCAGTGGGCCTGCACCGGACGTGTTATGTTGCCGCTGCTGCAACAGATGCTCAGCGATCCTTACTTTTCCGCCCTGGCGCCCAAAAGCACCGGGCGTGAATATTTTAACTACGGGTGGCTTGAGCGTCATCTGGCGGCTTTCCCGGGACTTGCGGGTGAGGATGTGCAGGCAACACTGGTAGAACTGAGCGCAGTAACGGTGTCTGAGCAGGTGCTGTTGGGCGGCGGTTGCGATCGTCTGCTGGTCTGTGGAGGTGGAGCCCGTAATCCGCTGTTGATGGCGCGGCTGGCAGGGCTGTTGCCGGGTACGGAAGTTGCCACTACCGACGACGTTGGCATCAGCGGCGACGACATGGAAGCCCTGGCGTTTGCCTGGCTTGCGGCACGCACAATATCTGGTCTGCCGGGCAACCTGGCTTCGGTCACTGGCGCAAGCCGTGAAACGGTGCTGGGTGCTATTTTCCCTGCTGATGGGCTACGTAGTGCGCTGTAACGCGCATGTTTTGTGTCACACGTGCGCAAGAATCAGAGTTTACTGAAATGAGCACCGGGTTTGAGACCGTACACTCGGTAAAGAAAACAACGGCAGGCATTGCCGGACAATAAAATATTTCAGGAATCTGCCATGAAAAAACTGCTCATTCTCACGTTGCCTGCGCTGCTGGTGGGGTGTAGTTACTACAACGCGTTTTATAACTCGATGTTCAACAAAATGAATACCGATACATTGCAATACCAGTGTGATGAAAAGCCGCTGACAGTAACGCTTAACAATTCGAGCCAGGAAGTGAGTTTTGTGTATGACAACCAACAACTTCATTTAAAACAGGGGCTTTCAGCCTCAGGTGCACGCTATACCGACGGCATCTACGTATTCTGGTCCAAAGGTGACAGCGCCACCGTTTATCAACGCGACAGCATTGTGCTCAACAACTGCCAGCGACAACCGTCATAGCGTTGAGATTTTTGCGGGCGCGGCGCACAATAGCCTTACCCGCACATTTCATAGACTTAACGCCATGACCGACCCGCATGATTTGCAGCAGATAGCCCATCTGCGCCGTGAATACACCAAAGGTGGCCTGCGCCGCCGCGATCTGACCGATGCGCCGCTGCCGCTGTTTGAACGCTGGCTGGGGCAGGCTTGTGACGCGCGCCTGAGCGACCCAACGGCGATGGTAGTTGCGACGGTAGATGAACGCGGCCAGCCGTACCAGCGCATTGTGCTGCTAAAGCATTTCGATGAACGCGGCATGGTGTTTTACACCAACCTCGGCAGCCGCAAGGCGCATCACATTGAACACAACCCTCGCGTTAGCCTGTTGTTTCCCTGGCATATGCTGGAGCGCCAGGTGATGGTGCAGGGCCAGGCCGAGCGCCTGTCCACGCTGGAAGTCATGAAATATTTCCACAGCCGCCCGCGCGACAGTCAGATTGGTGCCTGGGTGTCTAAACAGTCGAGCCGCATTTCCGCACGCGGTGTGCTGGAAAGTAAATTCCTCGAAATCAAAAACAAATTCCTGCAAGGCGAGGTGCCGTTGCCGAGTTTCTGGGGCGGCTATCGCATCAGCATTGAGCAGATGGAGTTCTGGCAGGGCGGTGAAAATCGCCTCCACGACCGTTTTTTATACCAGCGCGCGGGAGATGCCTGGAAAATAGACCGCCTGGCTCCGTGAGCCGGACAAATAGTTAGCGTAAGCGCTGGCGCTGTAAGGGCCAGCGCTTTATTCTATGTGCTCCCTGAATTTGACATTCGCAGGTCTTGCGAATAGCCGTGTACCGGCAAAGGTGCAGTCCGATTTATACATGGAGAATTTGATGGCGAGTAATCTCATTCAACAATTGCAAGAGCGGGGCCTGGTGGCCCAGGTGACGGACGAGGATGCGTTAGCAGAGCGACTGGCGCAGGGGCCAATTGCCCTCTATTGTGGCTTCGATCCTACCGCCGACAGCTTGCATTTGGGCCATCTGGTTCCGTTGCTGTGCCTTAAGCGTTTCCAGCAGGCCGGGCACAAGCCCGTTGCGCTGGTAGGCGGGGCGACTGGTCTTATCGGCGATCCGAGCTTCAAGGCAACTGAACGTAAACTCAATACCGAAGACACCGTGCAGGAGTGGGTGGATAAAATCCGCCGCCAGGTGGCACCGTTCCTTGATTTTGACTGCGGTGAAAATGCGGCAATTGCGGCTAATAACTACGACTGGTTTGGCAGCATGAACGTGCTGACGTTCCTGCGCGATATTGGCAAACACTTCTCTGTTAACCAGATGATTAACAAAGAAGCCGTGAAGCAGCGCCTGAACCGCGACGACGTAGGTATCTCGTTTACTGAGTTTTCCTACAACCTGTTGCAGGGTTATGACTTTGCCTGCCTGAACAAACAGCATGGCGTGGTGCTACAGATTGGTGGTTCTGACCAGTGGGGCAACATTGTTTCCGGTATCGATTTGACCCGCCGTCTGCACCAGAACCAGGCCTGGGGCCTGACTGTCCCGCTGATTACCAAATCAGACGGCACTAAATTTGGTAAAACTGAAGGCGGCGCGGTTTGGCTTGATCCGAAGAAAACCAGCCCGTTCAAGTTCTACCAGTTCTGGATCAACACTGCGGATGCTGACGTGTATCGCTTCCTCAAGTTCTTCACCTTCATGAGCCTTGAAGACATCAATGCACTGGAAGAAGAAGACAAAAACAGCGGTGTGGCGCCTCGCGCTCAGTACGTGCTGGCAGAAGAAGTGACTCGTCTGGTGCACGGTGAAGACGGTCTGGCGGCAGCACAGCGCATTACGGCCAGCCTGTTTAATGGCAACCTGAGCGACCTGACCGAAGAAGACTTCGCTCAGCTGGCGCAGGACGGCGTGCCAATGATTGAGCTGGACAACAGTGCCGACTTACAGCAGGCGCTGGTGGATAGCGAACTGCAACCGTCTCGCGGCCAGGCGCGTAAATCCATCGCCCAGAATGCAATTACCATCAATGGTGAAAAGCAGAGCGACCCGGAATACCGCTTCAGCGATGCCGACCGTCTGTTTGGCCGCTACACGCTGTTGCGCCGCGGTAAGAAAAACTACTGTCTGGTGTGCTGGAAGTAATTTCTGACACCAGAGGGCGCGGGTAATACCGCGCCCTTTATTTTTGGCAAGACATCACAACACGTCGTTCCCGGAACACATCATGAAAAACATTCTCGCCATTCAGTCGCACGTGGTTTTTGGCCATGCGGGTAACAGCGCGGCTGAATTTCCTATGCGCAGGCTGGGCGTAAACGTCTGGCCGCTGAATACGGTGCAGTTTTCCAACCACACACAGTACGGTCAATGGACTGGCTGTGTGATGCCGCCTGAACACTTAAGTGAGATTGTTCAGGGCATTGATAATATCGGCCAGCTTAAGCGCTGTGACGCGGTGCTTACCGGCTATCTCGGTTCAGCCGAGCAGGGTGAGCACATTCTGGGGATTGTGCGCAAAGTTAAAGCGGTAAACCCGAAGGCGCTGTGGTTCTGTGACCCAGTGATGGGGCATCCTGAAAAAGGCTGTATCGTGGCACCGGGCGTGGCGGAATTTCACGCGCGCTACGCGCTGCCCGCCTGCGATATCATTGCGCCAAACCTGATTGAACTGGAAATGCTCAGTGAACGTACCGTCAGCACACCGCAGGAAGCAGTTGCGGCGGCACGGGCGCTGATTGAGAAAGGACCAAAGGTAGTGCTGGTCAAACATCTGGCGCGCGCGGGTTATCGCCAGGACCGTTTTGAAATGCTGCTGGTTACCGCGGATGACGCCTGGCATATCGCCCGTCCGCTGGTGGATTTTGGCATACGCCAGCCGGTAGGCGTGGGCGATGTCACCAGCGGCCTGATGCTGGTGAAGCTGCTTCAGGGCGAAGCCCCCAAACCCGCGCTGGAGCACGTGACTGCCGCAGTGTATGCGCTCATGACCGTCACTCATCAGATGGGTGAGTACGAGCTTCAGGTTGTCGCGGCACAGGATGGTATTGCCACACCGCCCGAATGGTTTGAAGCCACATTGATGTCATGACGTACCGACAATAAAAAACCGCTCCAGAGTGAGCGGTTTTTTTATGCCTGACAGGGCGGTGTGCGAGCGTTACAGCCCTTCAGCCGCCAGTGCGGCTTTTACGGCCGGTCTTTCCTGCATCCGCGCCATAAACTGCGCAATGTTCTTCAACTCACCAATATCAAGCTTCACCGCCAGCGCCCAGCGCAGCACGGTAAACAGGTAAGCGTCTGCGATGGTAAAGCGCAGCCCCATCAGCCACTGCTTGCCATTGAGTTCGTCATCCACATAGCACAGTTTGTGCTCCAGTGTCTCACGCGCAATCACTTTGTACTCTTCTGGCGTGTTCGGGCGAAACAGCGGGGTGAAGCCTTTATGTAGCTCTGTTGCGATAAAATTCAGCCACTCCAGCGTGTGGTAGCGCGTCAGGCTACCGGCCGGGGCCAGAAGCTGGCGGTCAGGCACCTTGTCAGCGATATACTGCACAATGGCAACGCCTTCAGTCAGCATTGTGCTGTCGTCCAGCTGTAAGGCAGGCACCTGTCCTTTCGGGTTGATATCGAGATAGTTGTCGCCGCTTTCGGTGAGTTTGGTTGCCAGATCCACTTTTACCAGCGTGAAATCAAGACCACTTTCACGCAGAACAATATGGGGAGAGAGGGAACAGGCACCGGGCTTGTAATACAGTTTCATCGATAACTCCATGCTGTGACGAAAGATAACTGATGGTAGTACGCCCACCGCCAAAAAAAAAGCCACCTGCGTGAGGCAGGTGGCTTTATGCAAAAGCAGTGCGTTATGCGGTCGCTTCTTTGCCTGCAACCGTGCTGTCGTCGTGGGTCATACGGTTGAGCATCGGGGCGGTCAGCAGCATGATGGCGGCAATAACCGCGGTCACGATACCAATCTGCATAAACACGCGGCCATAGACTTCAAGCGACACCAGCGGGTCAGTCACGTTTTCCGGTACGGCCATCAGGGCTGCTACTTTACCGGCGATAATTGCCGCACCGGCGGTGGTCAGGAACCAGCTGCCCATAATGAAGCCCATCAGACGCTGTGGTACCAGCTGTGCCACCATGGCAAGACCAAGGCCGGAAATCATCAGCTCACCAATGCTCTGCAGCGCGTAGCTCAGAATCAGCCAGTTTACCGACACAATGCCAGCGTCGGTTGCAAACTTCGCGCCCAGCGGCAGCACCAGGAAGGCGCAGGAGCACAGCACCATACCGATGGCAAACTTATGCGGCATCGGCAGACGGTCACCCATTTTGTTGTAGATAGCGGCCAGAATTGGGCTTGCGACCATAATCCAGAACGGGTTAAGCGCCTGGTACTGCTCCGGTGCAAAGGCAATACCGAGAATGGAGTGCTCAACGTTGCGAATAGCAAAGAAGTTCAGTGAAGTCGGCATCTGGTTATACAGCACAAAGAACACGATGGCCTGTAGCATCAGCACAAACGCAACAATCATCTTGCGGCGCGCGGCACCGTGCATGGCAAAGGTTTCTTTGGCAAACAGCGCGACAATACCCAGCACGATAACGCCCAGCGCCATACGTGCGATATCCTGGTGGTGCAGCAGCCAGGTCGCAATAGCGATAACAATCACTACGCCAACCAGCGTTGCCAGCAGCTTGCCCATATTCACTGGCGCAAAGTCCGGCTTTGAGCCGTACTCTTTCACCCAGTGGCGGCAGAACATGAAGTTCACCACAGTAATCAGCATCCCGACCACGCTCAGGGCGAAGGCAACGCTCCATCCATAGCGTGCGGCCAGCCATGGGGTGGCGAGCATGGAGAAGAACGAGCCGATGTTGATGGACATGTAGTACATGGTAAATGCACCGTCCAGACGCGGATCGTCTTTCTCATAGCAGGTAGAGAGCAGGGCAGACGGGTTGGCTTTGAACAGACCGTTACCGACGGCGATTGTCGCCATACCAATGTAAACAATGCCTGCATCGTGACCGGACCACGCCACCAGCGCATAACCCAGTGCCAGCACAATGGCGCCGAGCAGAATCACGCGTTTGGTGCCCAGCACTTTGTCACCGAGCCAGCCACCAACGGCGACCAGGCCATAAACCAGTGCGCTAAAGGAAGCAAAAAGCGTGACAGACTCGGCTTCGGACATACCGAGCTGTCTGACCAGGTAGACCGCCATGATCCCCTGCAGGCCGTAAAAGCCAAAGCGCTCCCATAATTCTATAGAGAAGATGAGATAGAACGATTTCGGCTGTTTGAAAGCGTTAAGACTAACGTTTTCTGTTGGTTTGTTGTTTGCTGTCGACACATATACCTCTTATTTTGCATCCCATTTGAACGGGGATCACGTCGCGCGACCTGCCGGTAAGCGCTACTTATAATTATGTATGGAAGGGGAAAACGGCGGGTAATGTTCCCTATCCTGACAGAATCAGCAAGGGCTTTGACATATTTAGTTACATATGAGCGGAGTGGAAGAATCACCACTTAAGTGAAATGTTATCCAGTGTTAAATTTTATCAAATGTACTATGGTCGAATTTTTATCTACAGCAGAGGGGATTACAGGGGTTGTTGGGCATATGTTCTGCTGAAATGACGGTTTTATGGTTGATAAGCCCAGTCATTGATAAAAAAGTGGTGTGATGTGTCAGAGATGACCCGTTAACACCAGTAATGGCAAAGGGTTAGGGGGTATTCGTCAGATGGAATTTAACAAAATGTTACGAGAGTGATCCGGCTCGCAGAATGATAGAAAATTCCTGCCATTAAAAAACAATCTACCACTTATGGTGATTTTATGACGTCGTTGAGCGATGTTTCGACGGGAATAACTGGATGAATAATCTGAAGTAGTAGTGACGCTTACGAATTATCACGGCCGGTACGCGGCTGAGGCAGAAAAATCAGCAGCACCCCGCAAACTATCGTTACCACGCCTGCCAGCGCCTGCCAGCGGAATGGTTCATTCCAGCCAGGCAGAAAAACAGCCGCCGCCCAGACCAGCACATAGCTCAGACTCAGCAGCGCGCAGGCCCGGGAGAGTGCCAGGCGGTGCAACGCAAAGAACCAGCACACCATCGACGCCAGGTAGCCGAGTAGCCCCAGCAACAGGGCAAGGGTTCCTGCTCTGCCATGCAACAAGTGCTGAATCAGGGCGACAGGCTCGGTGACTGAGGGCAGTGTCACCATCGCATGACGCAGAGTAAGCTGCGCCATGCTGACCAGCAAAACGCTCAACAGCGCCTGAAAAAATCCCATTACATACTGCTCCCAAGAATGGCGATACCGGCCATAATCAGCCCCACACCGCACCAGTGACGTACGCTCACCGGCTCCTGCCAGATAAAACGTGCGCCAAGTGTGACCCAAACAAAATTGAGACTAAGCATGGGATAGGCAATCCCTACCGGCAGGCGCTGTAGCACCATCAGCCACAGCAGCATGGCGAAACCGAGCATGGCAAGCGCCAACCCGAGCCACAGCGCCCGGTGCCGCCCACGCCGCCCGGCAGGGGCAGCGTGGGTGGCCTGTTTCTGACACAGCTGACCAAGACTGCTAAGCAGGCTTGCCAGAAAAAGGCACAGACCTGCCATCATTGCGGCAGATACTCTACAACTGCCATACGGTCAATAATCTTCACCGCGCTGGGTTCTGGTAACGGCAGGTCGTTAATGGAACCTTCATGGTTAAGACGTATCACCAGACTAATCGGGCCTTGCTGACGATGATCTGCCAGCCAGTAGCTGAAGTCTTGCCAGGAGATAAAACGTTCTTGCGCGTCAGGATAAGACAGTCCGTAGTTCAGTTCACCTTTCTGGCCGAGCAGGGTAATGTCGCTGCGCTTAAGCTCCCAGGCAAGCCCGGCGGCGATGCCGACGTTGTTAGACAGTATGTAGCGGCTTTCGGTAAGCTGCGCTCTGGCGCTGTCTATCAGTTGCTGGGGCTGCTTGCTGTCGATCACCTTTTGCGGAATAGTAAAACCAATCAGCAGCGCGAGTATCAGCGGGCAACCGGCCGCCAGCGTCCATTGTCTGGCCGGGTTTCTCAGCGACATCCAGCCCACCAGCGCCCAGTTGCCAAACGCCAGTATGGCAAGCAGCACTTTCAGGGATTCTGCTTCGCCCCACACCGGCTGTTTTAGCGGACCCCAGGGGGAGACGATGAGCGCCGCAATGACACCAACCAGCCCGAAGGCCATATTAATAATCCCGTTCAGGCGCAGTGCCTGTGCGCCACGCTGGGCGGCGTCCAGACCGTAGCGCGCCATTAGCAGCGCTAACGGGGCAAAACAGGGCAGAATATAGGTCGGTAGTTTGCCTTTTGCGATGCTGAAAAAGAGCAGTGGCATGACTACCCATCCAAGCAGATAGAACGCGTGGCCATCACCGTCGCGCCCACGCCAGCCGCGCAGTAGCGCACCGGGCAGTAGCGCCAGCCACGGCAGGCTGCCAGCAAGCAGGAACGGCAGGTAATACCAGAACGGTGCAATGTGCTGAGCATCGCTTTGTGCAAAGCGTTGAATGTGCTCCACCCAGAAGAAATAGTTCCAGAAGTCTGGCTCGCGTGCGGCAATAGCCAGTCCCCAGGGCAGAATGGTGAGCGTGCAAACCAGTATGGCGAGCCAGCCCCAGGTCAGCACCTCGCGCCAGCGCTTATGTACAATCACCCACGGCAGCACGCTGATGACCGGCACGGCGAGCGCCAGAAAGCCTTTTGTCATCACTCCCATGCCGCAGGCAATACCCAGCACAGCCCAGCCGCCAGCTTTGCCTGCACGAGAACGAGCCTGAACCGCAGCCCAGAACGCGCACATACCCAGCGTCAACCACAGCGTAATCATGGGGTCCAGTACGGCGTAGGTGCCAATACCGTAGACCAGAAACGCCGTCAGATAAATAACGCCAGCCAGCACCGCGGTGCGCTTATCGCGCCAGATTCGCCACCCAAGCCAGGCAACCAACAGCGCACTGAGCGTGGTTGAGAGGACCGACCCGAAGCGCACAGAGAAGTTGTTGTGGCCAAACAACCACTGGCCGATGCTGTTAATCCAGTATCCCGCAACGGGCTTTTCGAAATAACGCAGTTCAAGAAAGTGCGGCACAATCCAGTCGCCGGAAGTCAGCATTTCGTGACTGATTTGCGCATAGCGGGTTTCATCGGGCTGCCACAGCAGACGAAAGGGCAGAGGAATAAGGTAATAGAGAGCAAAAAGCGCGACCAGCGCGACGCCGTAACGAAGAGGTTTCATCACATGGAGTCCTGCAATTGTTCACAACCCAGCCAGCCTTCACGTCCGGCTATCTCACCGCGTACCACCTGACCCTCAGGCAAGGTACTGAGGTCATCGGGCAGTAGTTCGCTCAGTGGGCAAAAGACAATGTCCTGCTGTGCTGCCAGCGTAAGCAATTCAGAAAACTGCGAAGCAAAGGCGATGCCTTCCACTTCGGCATGAATGGTATACACCGGCACGCCGTTATCCTGGTGGATGCGTTCAAGCAGGTAACGGTTAAAGTCATTACTGCTCACGGCACTGCCGACAACTTCATCCCAGGTCGGCAGCGTCACCGGGATTTGTACGGTCGCATGGTGTCCGTCTGCAAACCGAGGGCGAAACGGGCGCGTGCCGCGACAGTCGCTGTTGTAGCGAAAGTTGAATGGCTCTTTGGCCGCAACGGTATGCGCGTCGGCGCGCCAGCCTGCGACCGCCGAGCAACTTACCGGCGCCCCCGTAATGGACTCCAGCGCCCGCAGGCCGCGCTCGACCTCCTGGGTCTGGCGCACCTCACTCCAGCGACCAGCATTACGCTGCCAGCCATGGTGATCCCAGGCATGCAGCCCAACCTCGTGCTGAGCTGCAGCCGCGCGGATAACCTCGGCATGACCCGCACCAATATGACGCCCCGGCCAGGCGGTGCCTGCCAGCAGAATATCCCAGCCATAAAGGGATGCTGCGCGTGAGCGCAGCATTTTCCACAAAAACTTCGGTTTTATCAGGCGCCAGAGGTGGCGCCCCATATTATCCGGCCCGACGCTGAAGAAGAAACTTGCCCGCACTTCGTGCTGAGCCAGTATCTCCAGCAGCCGGGGAACACCATCGCGCGTGCCGCGATAGGTGTCCACGTCAATACGTAATCCTACTTTCCTCATGAAGGTTTATCCGTCAGTTCCACCGTACGCAGGAAGAAATCCAGCGTTTCGTCAACGGTCTGCTGCATGGCAATCGTCGGCTCCCAGTCAAGGCAACGCTTAGCATTGCGGATGCTTGGTTTACGGTGCTCCACATCCTGATAGCCTTTGCCGTAATAGTCGCTGCTTTCCACTTCGCGAAAGCCAGCAAACGGCGGGAAACGGTCGCGCAGCGGGTGGCGTTCAAAGCTTTCCAGCAGCATCTGTGCCAGCGCCTTAATGCTCGCTTCGTTGTTCGGGTTACCGATATTAATAATTTGTCCGTCGCAGCGCTCGCCTTTGTTTTCAATAATGCGAAACAGTGCTTCGATGCCGTCGCTGATATCAGTAAAGCAGCGCTTTTGCTGGCCGCCTTCAATGAGCTTGATAGGGGAGCCTTCCACCAGATTGAGGATAAGCTGGGTGATGGCGCGCGAGCTGCCGATGCGGGCGGCGTTCAGGCTGTCCAGGCGTGGCCCCATCCAGTTAAACGGGCGAAACAGCGTAAAGCGTAGCCCTTCTTTTTCGCCATAGGCCCAGATAACGCGGTCAAGCAGCTGCTTGGACACGGAGTAAATCCAGCGCTGTTTGTTAATTGGGCCAACCACCAGATTTGAGCTGTCTTCGTTGAAGTCTTTGTCGGTGCACATACCGTACACTTCAGACGTGGAAGGGAAGATGATGCGTTTACCGTACTTCACGCAGTTGCGGATGATTTTCAGGTTCTCTTCAAAATCGAGTTCGAAAACGCGCAGCGGGTTACGGGTATATTCAATCGGCGTGGCAATCGCCACCAGCGGCAGCACCACGTCACATTTCTTAATGTGATATTCAATCCACTCAGAGTGGATGCTGATATCGCCTTCAACAAAGTGAAAACGCGGGCAGTCGAGGAAGCGGGTGATGGCGTCAGTGCCGATGTCGAGGCCGTAGATTTCGTAATTATCATCCTGAAGCAGGCGCTCGGTGAGGTGGTTACCGATAAAACCGTTAACGCCCAGAATGAGCACGCGGGTGCGGCGTTTAACCGCTACCACTGGCGCGTTGCCAAGCAGGGCGGCAGGGACCAGCCCCAGCGCATGAGCAAGCTGAGTGCCCTGCATATAAACGCCACGTTCGGTCTGGCCGGTGCGAATTTCCAGTGCGCCCTCGCCGCAGGCAACGATAAACGGCGAAACGGACAACACCGTGCCCGGCTTTGCGCCCTGTGCATCAGCATGCAGGCGTGATGTCCAGACGATAAATTTAGTCGCCCCTGCGTAGCTGAAGGCGCCAGGCCACGGGTCGGACACAGCGCGCACCAGGTTGTGCAGTTCGCGAGCCGGGCGCGCCCAGTCAAGGCGGCCATCTTCCGGCGTACGTCTTCCAACATACGTTGCCTCGCTTTCATTCTGCGCGCGGCCGGGTACATTGCCTTCGCGAATGGCGGGCAGAATGCTGCGCAGCATCTCTCCTGAAGACTCGCACAGCTTGCGGTGCAGCGTCAGCGCGGCGTCGTTATCGTCAATGGCGACGTTTTGTTGTGCCACAATGTCGCCTGCATCGGCGCGCGCGACCATGCGGTGCAGCGTAACGCCGGTTTCGGTTTCGCCGTTGACCAGCACCCAGTTGAGCGGCGCACGGCCGCGGTATTTGGGCAGTAAAGAGCCGTGCAGGTTATAGGCACCGTGCTGTGCGGCGTTGAGAATGTCTGCGCACAGCAGGTTGCGGTAGTAAAAGGAGAAAATCACGTCCGGGTTGATGGCGCGGATGCGCTCAATCCACAGCGGATGGTTCACATTGTCCGGTGCGTAAACCGGGATACCTTGCTCTGCTGCAATACGTGAGACAGAACCAAAAAAAGGCGTTTCGTTAACGCTGTCGGCGTGGGTGAAGATGGCGGCGATATCGTAACCGGCTTCCAGTAGCGCAGTAATCCCCGTACAGCCCATATCGTGATAGGCAAAGACAACAGCTTTCATTAACGATGTTCCTCATGAGTGGTCGCGTTATCCTGGCGAACAACGCGTTGAACGAAATAGCGGGGACGGGCGCGGACGTCGTTATAGATACGACCAATATACTCACCCAGCAGGCCCATACCGATAAACTGGGCGCCAATAAACATAAACAGCACAGCAAAAAGCATAAACACGCCATCTGCTGCCCACTGCGGACCTAACGCCAGGCGCAGTACCACCAGCACCACGGAAAAGGCAAAGCCCAGCAGCGCAATCACACTGCCCACTACGCTCAGCAGGCGCAGCGGCGTGGTGGTCAGACAGGTCACCAGGTCGTACATCAGGTTAATCAGGCGCATAAAGCTGTATTTCGAATCACCAAACTCGCGCTCGGCGTGCATCACCGGAATTTCAGTGGCACGGCGTGCGAAGGTATTGGCAAGAATCGGGATAAAGGTACTGCGCTCGTGGCAGTTGAGCATGGCATCAACGATGTGGCGGCGATAGGCGCGCAGCATACAGCCGTAATCGCCCATTGCCTTGCCGGTGGTGCGCTGAATGAGCTTGTTTATCGTGCGTGAGGCGAGTTTGCGAAACAGGCTGTCCTGACGGTTCTGGCGCACGGTGCCGACCACGTCATAACCTTCATCTGCCGTACTCACCAGACGTGGGATCTCTTCCGGTGGGTTCTGTAAATCGGCATCCAGCGTAATGATAAGGTCGCCGGTAACGTGGCTGAAGCCGGCCATAATGGCGGAGTGCTGACCGTAGTTGCGGTTAAGCAGCACGGCAACGATGTGGCTGCCAGCAGCCTGAGCCGCTTCACACAGCAAATGGGCTGAGTTGTCGCTACTGCCGTCGTCCACCAGCAGAATTTCATAGTCGCGCCCTGTGCTGGCACAGGCGGCATCCGTGCGGCGTATCAACTCTGGCAAGCTTTCTTGCTCGTTGTACACCGGAATGACTACCGACACTTTGGCAACGGGAGGTGTAGTAAACATATCAGCGTCCTGCAAGCTGATGGAGTGCGCGTATGACGCGGGTTGTGTCGTCATGGGTCATGTCCGGGAAGAGTGGTATTGAACAAATACGTGCGCTGTTCCATTCGCTGTTGGGTAACGACAGTTCAGGAAAGCGTTCACGGTAGTACTTTTGGGTGTGGACTGCGCGAAAGTGCAGTCCAGTGCCAATGCCCTGGGCCTTAAGCTGCTCCATCAGCGCATCGCGGCTGATGCCACAGCGCGCTTCGTCTACGCGCAGGATAAACAGATGCCAGGCATGCTGGTGTTCCCATTGTGGGATAGCCAGCGGCTGAAACGGCGTGTCGGCCAGTTCCTGCAGATAGCGCTGCGCGATATCGTGGCGACGTTGGTTGGCGCGCGCAAGTTTGCCAAGCTGCACCAGCGCCAGTGCGGCGTTGATGTCGGCAAGATTGTATTTGAAACCGGGCTCCAGCGCCTCGGCCTGCGGGGTGCGCCCGTGGCTCTGCCTGTCCCAGGAGTCAACGCCCAGACCGTGAAACTTCAGGCTGCGGATACGTGAAGCAAGCTTCTCATCATCGGTAACCACCAGCCCGCCTTCGGCGCAGGTCATGTTTTTGATGGCATGAAAAGAGAAGATGGCTGTCCCACGCTGGCCAACGTGCTGGCCCTTGTAGTACGTGCCTGCGGCATGGGCAGCGTCTTCAATGACCGGTATACCGTGGCGTTCACCGAGCGCGCGGATGGCGTCCATATCCGCGGGCGCGCCTGCGTAGTGCACCGGGATAATGGCGCGAGTGCGCGGAGTAATAGCAGCGGCGATAGCCTCAGGTGTAATCATCAACGTATCGCGGTCAACGTCAATCATCACAGGCGTTGCACCGCACTGGACAATCATATTGAGGGTAGAAACCCAGGTCATTGACGGCGTAATGACTTCGTCGCCGGGGCCAATATCGAGTGCGGCAAGCGTAACGTGCATGCCGCCAGTGGCCGAACTGACCGCAATGGCGAAGCGGTTACCGGTTAAGGTACAAAAGGCCTCTTCAAGTGCCTGATTTTTTGGACCTGTGGTTATCCAGCCGGACTGTAATACGTCTTTCAGTGCAGCAAATTCGTTATCGTCCATTGACGGGCGAGAAAAGGGCAAAAATTCACTCATGCGTAACACTTCCCGTAAAAAGAGAGCGCTTTGGCAGGCGCAACTAAACACACCTACGTTCGCCGGGGTAAAATACCTGGTCTACAATTAAGCGTCGTTGTTATTAGTCCCTGACCGGGGACCAAATGATGTCCAGCTAAGATTAGGATAAAATTAAGACGGCGCATTATGATAATGAAAATATAATGATTAGCCTCACGTTCTCATTGCGTGTGCGCATTCCAGTACACATGGCAAGGAGAAAAAAGGTGGAAAATTAAACAGCTTATCAACAGTAATGTTATTTTTAATTGAACTTTTTACGTTTAATAATATCGGGAGAATATATCGTATTGTCCCGTTGCGCTATTTTATCTGGAGTTAGTAAGTTCCGATAAATGAAAAGTAATAGCCTGTTGATGAAATGTTTAGCGTTTCGCTTATGAACTCAGCTGTTTTTAGAAAACTCTCGGGGCAGCAATAATGAAAAAGGCCGGGCAAAAACGAGCACGGCCTTTTACATGGTGAAATTTTATTGGGCAGCATTGACAAGTTATTACGGAATATACTGCTCTTTGTCGCGAAACTCGCACAGATCTTCTATCAGGCATGAGCCGCAGCGCGGCTTGCGGGCGATGCAGGTGTAACGACCGTGCAAAATCAGCCAGTGATGGCAGTCCACTTTAAACTCGGCAGGCACCACCTTCAGCAGCTTCTCTTCGACTTGCTCAACGTTTTTGCCAGGGGCAAAGTTTGTGCGGTTGCAGACGCGAAAAATATGCGTATCCACAGCAATTGTCGGCCAGCCGAAAGCGGTATTGAGCACCACGTTTGCGGTTTTGCGCCCAACACCCGGCAGCGCTTCCAGCGCAGCACGGTCTTCCGGCACTTCGCCGCCATGTAGCTCAATCAGCATGCGACAGGTCTTAATCACGTTCTCGGCCTTGCTGTTAAACAGGCCAATAGTTTTGATGTAGTCCTTCACGCCGTCCACACCAAGCGCGAGCAAGGCCTGCGGGGTATTCGCTACCGGGTAGAGCCGGGCTGTTGCCTTGTTGACGCTCACATCCGTTGCCTGTGCCGATAACAGAACCGCAATCAGCAGTTCGAACGGCGAGGTAAAATTCAGCTCGGTAGTCGGGTGCGGATTATTGTCTCTCAGCCGGGTGAGGATCTCCGTGCGTTTTGCCTTATTCATGATGCTTTCTCAGGGGTCCCTTCAATCACGCTACGCTGTGCTGCGCGTTTTGCTTTCATTTTCTCATCAATCAGGTATTTCACCGCCAGCATCAGCCCCAGGCCAATAAACGCACCCGGTGGCAGCATTGCCAGCAGGAAGGGCGTGTCGGTCTGGAACACTTCCACACGCAGTACTTTGGCCCAGTCACCCAGTAGCGAATCGGCGCCGTTAAACAGCGTACCATTGCCGAGGATTTCACGCATTGAGCCGAGTACAAACATGGCGCTGGTGGCACCCAGACCGATTGCCAGACCGTCCAGCGCGGAGTGAAACACGCCGTTTTTTGCCGCGAAAGCTTCAGCGCGACCAACCACAATGCAGTTGGTGACAATCAGTGGAATAAAAATGCCCAGCGACTGATACAGGCCAAACGCGTAAGCGTTGATCAGCATTTGTACCACACTCACCACTGCGGCGATGATCATCACGTAAACAGGAATACGTACCGCAGGCGGCATCCAGCGACGAAACGCTGAAATAGACAGGTTGGTGAGCGTCAGCACGAGGGTGGTGGCAAGCCCAAGGCCGAGTGCGTTAGTTGCCGTGGAGGTGACCGCCAGCAACGGGCACATGCCCAACAGCTGCACCAGGGCCGAGTTATTTTTCCACAGCCCATCGACGAAAATTTGTTTAATGCTGGTCATTGGCGTTCTCCACAGGTCGTGAGACTGTTGAGCTGCTCAGGCAGCGTTTGGGCATACAGACCGGCGCGCTTCACGGCGTTGACAATCGCGCGCGGGGTGATGGTTGCCCCGGTAAACTGGTCAAACTGGCCGCCGTCTTTTTTCACTGCCCAGCGGCTGTCACTCGCGCCTGCAATGTGCTGCCCGGCAAAACCGGTTATCCAGTCGCTGATGCGAAGCTCAATCTTATCGCCCAGGCCCGGTGTTTCGTGGTGTTCCGTGACGCGCACACCCAGTACGTTGCCCGTGAAATCCGCACCAACCAGCAACCGGATAGCGCCGGAATAACCGTCCGGTGCCGTCGCCTCCATGATGACACCCACTGGCTGTTCGCTCTTACTTACCACGAACAAACGGTGCTCGCCAGAGCCAAGTTGCGGGTTACTCACCATGTAGCAGCTTTGCTGAGGATCGTTATCGTAGACCTCCGGTGGAATAACCTGGTCGAACAGCTGTTTTTGCTGTAGGGCGCTTTGCTGGGCAATCGTATTTTTGGTGAGTTCATTGACCACGGCGGTGAGGGCGGTAGTCAGTGCGGCGAACACGGCCAGCGTAACGCCGTGTTTGCGAAGTGTCTTCAGCATGGCGTCTCCTTAGCGGTGCCCGTAAACCCGCGGGCGGGTGTAGTAGTCAATCAGCGGCACGGTAATATTGGCAAGCAGCACCGCGAATGCCACACCGTCCGGGTAGCCGCCCCAGGTACGAATCAGCCACACCAGCAGCCCGGCCAGCGCACCGAAGATCAGGCGGCCACGGTTGGTGGTAGAAGCGGTCACCGGGTCGGTAAGAATAAAGAAGGCACCAAGCATGGTGGCCCCTGAAAACAGATGAATCAGCGGTGAAGCGCAGGTTTCGGGTGCCAGCAGCCAGCCGAGCGTGGAGCACACCAGCAGCGAGGCGATAAACGCCAGCGGAATGTGCCAGCGAATGGTGCCGCGCCATAGCAGAAATGCACCGCCAGCCAGGTATGCGAGATTGACCCACTGCCAGCCGATGCCGGCCAGCACGCCACCGTAAATGGGCGACTGTAACAGCTGCTCTGCCGGGCGGCCCGCGTGCAGCCCGGTTTTAAAGGTATCAAGCGGCGTAGCCTGGCTGATGCCATCCACGCCCATGCGTAGCGCATCCATTGTCATGCCGCTGCTGGTATGACCGGTGAAAATGACGGCCAGCGCATCAAGAAACCCCGGCGGCGTTGCAGCAAGTGACTGCGGGGGGAGCCAACTGGTCATTTGAACGGGAAAGGAGATCAACAGCACAACGTAGCCGACCATCGCCGGGTTAAACGGGTTATTACCTAGCCCGCCGTAGAGCTGTTTGGCGATAATCACGGCAAACACCGTACCCAGAATCACCATCCACCACGGTGCCAGCGGTGGAATACTGATGCCTAGCAGCAGGCCAGTCAGCAGTGCTGAGTTGTCGGCAAGCACGGCACCAGCGGCTTGCTTGCGAAGCCTGATAACCAGCGCCTCCGCAGCGATGGCGCTGAGCACGCCCAGCAACAGTTGAATGAGGGTTCCCCAGCCGAAAAAGCCCGTTTGCACAGCGATGCCAGGTATGGCGGCCAGTGTCACCAGCATCATGATGCGCGATGTCTGACGCTGATTGTGGGTATAAGGGGAGCTTGCGATTCTGAAAACCATTTATTCCTCGTGAATCACGGTGCGTTCAGCCTTGCGCGCTTTGGCGCGGGCAATGGCTGCCTCAACCGCGGCTTTGCGCGGGTCGGCGGGCGGTGCGGTGGTATCTTCAGGTTGCGCGGTGGCGGCGTTGGTGTTTTGCGCCTGTGCCGCAGCGCTGCCTTCTGTCTGCTGTGCGGCCTTGCGCGCTTTGGCGCGGGCAATGGCGGCTTCGACTGCGGCTTTGCGCGGGTCGGCGGGCGGTGCGGTGGTATCTTCAGGTTGCGCGGCGGCGTTGGTGTTTTGCGCCTGTGTCGCAGCGCTGCCTTCCGCCTGCTGTGCGGCCTTGCGCGCTTTGGCGCGGGCAATGGCGGCTTCGACTGCGGCTTTACGCGGGTCGGCGGGCGGTGCGGTGGTATCTTCAGGTTGCGCGGCGGCGTTGGTGTTTTGCGCCTGTGTCGCAGCGCTGCCTTCCGCCTGCTGTGCGGCCTTGCGCGCTTTGGCGCGGGCAATGGCGGCTTCAACCGCGGCTTTGCGCGGGTCGGCGGGCGGTGCGGTGGTATCTTCAGGTTGCGCGGCGGCGTTGGTGTTTTGCGCCTGTGTCGCAGCACTGCTTTCTGCCTGCTGTGCGGCCTTGCGCGCTTTGGCGCGGGCAATGGCGGCTTCGACTGCGGCTTTGCGCGGGTCGGCGGGCGGTGCGGTGGTATCTTCAGGTTGCGCGGCGGCGTTGGTGTTTTGCGCCTGTGCCGCAGCACTGCCTTCTGCCTGCTGTGCGGCCTTGCGCGCTTTGGCGCGGGCAATGGCGGCTTCAACCGCAGATTTGCGCGGGTCGCTCTGCCCGTCGGTGTGGGCTTCTGCGCTGTTCGTCGCCTGCTGCGCTTTTTCTGCCTGGCGCGCTCTGGCCTCGGCTTTGCGTGCTTCGCGGGCCGCTATCATTGTGCTGTTATCAGGTTTTGAGCCTGCCGCGATTTCAATCGTTTCTGTCGCATCTGCTTTTTTAGTGCGGATGCGTGCCAGCGCGGCTGCAATGGCGTCTTTGTCCGCATCGCCTGGCTGGGCAGCGGCCTGTTTGTGGCGGCTGGCACGTGCTGCTTTTTCGCGCTCAAGGCGGGCCTGGCGGGCTTCAAAACGCTCTTTTGCCTCGGCAGCACGTCGGGCTTCATCATCAATGGCGCGGATCTCGGCCTTCTCCTGGCGAAAATACTGCACCAGCGGGATGTTGCTCGGGCAAACCCAGGCGCAGACGCCACACTCAATGCAGTCAGCCAGATTGTGCGCCGTTGCTTTGTCGTGCTGTTGGCCTTTGCTAAACCAGTAAAGCTGTTGCGGCAGTAGATCTGCCGGGCAGGCGTCGGCGCAGGCGCTACAGCGGATGCAGCCCTGCTCCTCAGCCGCTTCGCCCATTTCAGTGGCTGAAGGGGCCAACAGGCAGTTGGAGATTTTTACCACCGGCACATCAAGTGTTGGCAGGGTAAAGCCCATCAGCGGGCCACCCATAATAACAAGCTGCTGTTTGGTGGGTCGCAGACCGGCAAAATCGAGCAGGTGGCGCACAGGCGTACCAAGACGCGCCCAGACGTTACCCGGGCGCGCGACGGACTCCCCGGTCAGTGTCACCACGCGCTCGGTTAGCGGCTCACCGTCGATGACCGCGCGCTTAATCGCATAGGCGGTGCCGACGTTTTGCATCAGCACACCAATATCCGACGAGCGGCCACCGTGCGGCACCTGCTTGCCGGTGAGAATTTGCGTGAGCTGTTTTGCACCACCAGACGGATATTTGGTCGGGATGACGCGCAGGCGAATATCGTGCGAATCTGCCAGTACCGCACGCAGCATCGAAATCGCCTGCGGTTTGTTATCTTCAATACCGATAAGCGTTTCGCGTGGCTGGAGAATGTACGCCAGTATGCGGATCCCTTCCACAACCTGTGCAGCGCAGTCCTGCATCAGCCTGTCGTCAGCGGTGATATAAGGCTCACACTCCGCGGCATTAATAATCAGCGTGGTGATGTTGCTGCCACCACCGCGTAGTTTCACGCCGGTAGGGAAGCCTGCGCCGCCCAGCCCGGCAACGCCGTACTGATGGATGCGCTCAATCAGCGCTTCGCGGCTCTGGCAGCGGTAATCCTCCATGCGTTCGCGATCGAACCAGCGGTCTTCACCGTCGGCTTCGATAACCGCGCACAGTTCCGCCAGCCCGGAAGGGTGTGCGGTGGTATGCGGCGCAATCGCCACCACGGTACCGGAAGTGGGAGCATGAATCGGCAGCATTCGGCCACTGCCGCGGGTCAGCGGTTGACCGCGCAGCACATGTTCACCCACGCTCACGCACGGTTCACCCTCAAGGCCGAGGTGTTGCTTGAGCGGCAGAATAAAGCGGGTTGGCAGCGGCACCTGGCGCAGCGGCGTGCCGCTGGACTGGGTTTTCATTTCTGGCGGATGGATGCCGCCGTGAAAGTCCCAGAGCTTCTCTTTTCTGAACGCGGAAAATATCTTAAGCATGTTGTTCCGTCGGGATTACGCGCACGGGAATGGTCTGCAAATCCCACTTCCAGGTGTCGGGGGTTTGTGCGACAGGGCGCAGTTCAATGCACTGTGTGGGGCAGGGGTCAACGCACAGATTACAACCCGTGCATAAATCGCTGACCACAGTATGCATGGCGCGCGTTGCGCCAACGATGGCGTCCACCGGACAAGCCTGAATGCACTTGGTGCAGCCAATGCAGTTGGCTTCATCAATAACGGCCAACATGCGTACAGGTTCGGCGGCAGCGCCGTCATCGCCAATGGGCTGCGGGTCAACGTTCAACAGGGTTGCGATTTTATTCATCACTGCTTCGCCGCCAGGGGCGCAGCGGTTAATGCGCTCACCGTTATTGCCTACCGCTTCGGCGTAAGGGCGACAGCCGGGATAGCCGCACTGGCCGCACTGACTCTGGGGCAGCAGATCGTCAATTTTATCGACAATCGGGTCTTCTTCGACCGCAAAGCGGCGCGATGCGTAGCCCAGCAACAGGCCAAACAGCAGCGACAGCAGCGTGAGCACCGCAACGGCAATGGTTATCATACTCATCAGAATTTCACCAGCCCGCTAAAACCCATAAAGGCAAGTGACATCAGTCCGGCGGTAATGAGCGCAATGGCGTTACCTTTAAACGGTGCAGGGACATCCGCAACGGCAAGGCGCTCGCGAATAGAAGCGAACAGCACCATGACCAGAGAAAAGCCGACCGCAGCGGAAAACCCGTACAGCGCCGACTGTAAAAAGGAGTGGTTCAGGTTAATGCTGAGCAGCGCCACGCCGAGCACCGCGCAGTTGGTGGTTATCAGCGGCAGGAAGATCCCCAAAAGGCGATACAGCGCCGGGCTGGTTTTGCGCACCACCATCTCAGTGAACTGGACCACAACAGCGATAACCAGAATAAATGACATCGTGCGCAGGTAAACCAGCTCCAGCGGCACCAGAATCAGGTGGTCAATCAGCCAGGAAAAGACGGTTGCCAGCGTCATCACAAACGTGGTGGCAAGCCCCATCCCGATGGCGGTTTCCAGTTTTTTCGATACGCCCATAAACGGGCACAGGCCAAGGAACTTCACCAACACGAAGTTATTGACCAGCACAGTACCGACAAACAAAAGCAAGTAGTCTGACATCATTCGACCTGAATTAAAAAAAGCCGCCTATTATCGGATAAGTGGCGAGCGGCGACAACCGTACCTTATTTGCGGGCTAAGGGTTAACAAACGTGGTCTTCACCCGCGAGGAATGGCGAAAATAGGGTGCCAGTAGTGCGGCAGCAATCAGCGGAAAAATGAGCTGACGCAGTGCGATATCGTCCGTTACCGGCGTAAAAGCAAACGATTTGAGCGCCAGCAGCACGCAGATAAGCAGCCAGAGAATATAGTGCTTTCTGACCAGGCGGCGGCGCTGGAAAAATGCCGCGCAAAGCCACAGGGTGTAACACCACATTGCCAGTGCACAGGCAAGCGACAGATACCACATCACCACCTGGGGGCCTGGCTGTAGGCTCAGTGCCGCGTGTGCGTTGGTATTAGTGAGGGCGATACCAAACAGCACCAGAGCAATAGTGGAGCTTAGTAGCGTCAGCAACAACCAGGCGAGGGCTGCAAACAGCCAGCCGCCAATACGCGGCGTGTGCGTGGTGGTCATTATTCCTCCAGGATGCGGCAAACAGGCGGCGCAACAGTGGCCGGGCGCGATTATAAGTAAATTCCAGGTATTCTGGAACCCACACGGTGACGTGACTGCACGTACCGACAAACGCAAGCGGTACGGTTGAGGGCTTTGCTAAGACTCTGCTTGAGAAAGCAAAAAATACAGCGCGTTGGGGAAACTCGATTTTTAGGCCTGACAGATTGCGCTAAAGAGAGAGCTGCAAGGTGTAAAAAACCGCTCATACTCTGTTGAACCTTGTTAAATAGCGGGGAGTACATATTTATAAATACAGGTCGTGTGGGTAATACCCAGCCGGAAACTTATCGCAAATATATCTATTCAAACCTGGCTTTTGGCTTTTGATGGTTCTTTTTAAGATGGGGCAGGTGAGCTCCATTGTGATATATCAAGAGGTAGGATAAGGCGATAAAAGTGCATAATAGACTTAATAGGTTCTTAATGGGCTTGTTGAAAATGAACACCTTAAAGTTAATGATATATCCTTGTTGTAAATGCAACAAGTTAGATCGGAAAGTAGTAACAAAAGCATTCTTAATGTAACAAGTTATTAGCGTGATTTTCCTGCGTGAAATATAACCTAACGTGCCACGGCAGTGTTTGTGGAAAAGGAGTGTTTATTTCACATAAGGATTAAGGGACGTTTATGGCTATTTCACGGAATAAGTTATCATTAGCGATCCAGGTTGCTCTTTTTTCATCATTACCGGTCTTACCCAGCCATGCTTTCGATATTGACCTCACGGATGGCTTTAATATGACATTCAGTAATGCAACACTGAACGATATGAATGTCTCCACAGAGGGTTCCGGGGCTTTTACGCTCAACAATTCACAGGTAACGGATTTTAGCCTGTATTCTGCTGGAAACGGTACAGAAACACGTTACCAGGCTAATTTTCTGGATAGCACACTGAATAACTCTCGTATTTTTGTCTATGACGTTAGCGGTGACAGAAGCGTTAGTTTTAGCAATGTCACTGTTAATGGGGGCGCACGAAACAGTGCGGGAAACGGAGGCGATCTGGAGATCAATATCTTCCAGGATGATTATAAAGGCGGGGAAGTACTTTACACACCGTTAGAATTGAACGTTATAAACTCAAATTTCACAAACTTTACTATGAGTGTAGGTGCTTATTCTAACATCAGTCTGGAGGACTCGGTTTTTATCTATGATGAAGATGTTGTTGCGCCTTTATTAGTCTTTCACTCGAACTATCGCCCCGGCAATTTCACAGCAAGTAATTTGACCTTTATCTCTAATGACGGCTGGTTACGGATAGAATCTTATGATGCACTTATCACCAATAATTCTTATATTGTTGGCAATGTAGATGCTGGGTTTGCTGATTTGACGATTAATGGCAACTCCTACCTCGAAGGGGTTATCTCCTCAGATACTGCCAATATAACCCTTGATAACGCTACTCTTTCCAGCCCTGTTGTGTCTAATTATACAACTTCGTTGACTATCAGTGATGCATCAGGAAGGATAAATAATAGCTATATTTCCTCGGCAGGGAATTTGTTTTCAATAGGTCATGGGAACCTTGAAATTACCGATAGTTGGCTTGTCTCTCAGGATAATGGGCTGGAAAAACAGGGCTCTTATATAGCTAATGGCAAATTAAACATTACCAACAGTACATTAATTGCCAATAATCAAAAACTTTTTAGCTTAGATGATGCGACTGCAAATGTTGTAAACAGCGATTTGACAGGCGCGATAATCAGTGTCTTTCCTGGCATGTCAAATAACTCCTCGCTGACATTAAATAACTCAACCTGGGCAATGACGCCATGGAGCGAAACTGATGCCAGTGCGAATACCTCATCAACAGGCTATTTAGCGCTTTCAAATAACAGCATCGTGATTTTAAATTACGGAAATATTGGCGATACGCTCATTGTTGGCAATGATCTGACCGGTAGCGGTACGTTTGTGATGGATACGCTGTTAAATGAGGGCGCAAGTCAGAGACAATCCGATCTCATTGATGTTCAGGGCAATGTTGATGGAAATTTCAAATTAAATATCAACAGTCAGGGCGCAGGTGCGCTGACGACCAATGAAGGCATTTTGCTGGTGCATGTTGGGGGAACCAATAAGGGGAATTTCTCGCTGAGCCACCGTGTTATTGGCGGCATTTACGAGTATTTCCTCACCAAAGCTGAAAGTAACGGCCAATATGGTGAAGCAGGCAGCGTTTATCTGACTTCGCACCGGCTGGGTACGGCGGCGGTCGCACCGGCCTCCCTGATGATGGCGTCTGCATCCGCAGCATTGGCACCAGACACCCTATCCGCAGATAAGTCTGCGGCAGTAACAGAAATAGCCTCATCCCCGGCAGCAACGCAGGGCAGTGCGCCGGTGAATGACGTATCCGCGGCTACCATAAGCGCGGTTGAAACAGCAGACGCTGCAACCGTGACAGCGCGGGTTACATCACTGGGTGTTGCTATCCCGACCATTGCTCCGTCCTCTGACTTTTTCATCAACCCTGAAACCGGCAGTTTTGTGAATAACGTTGCTGTTGCCAACAACCTCTTTAATCACCGCATGCGCGATCGCGTGGGCCAGCAGTACAACACCGGTTCATCCATGTGGCTTCGCAACATCGGCTCGCGCACAGAAGCGAGAAGCGCGGGCAATCAGCTTAAATCCACCACCAATGCGTATATTGTGCAGCTTGGTGGTGATGTCGCTGGCGGGAGCTTTGGCGAGCACGATAGCTGGCGCCTTGGCGTCATGGGGGGCTATGCCAGCGCCAGTAGTAAAACCCACTCGCTGGTGAGTGCCAGCCGGGCGGAAGGTTCGGTCAACGGCTACAGCGTTGGGTTTTATGGAAGCTGGTTGCAAAATGGTGTAGCTGCGCCGGGCTGGTATGTTGACAGTTGGGTACAGTACGGCTGGTTTAACAACAAAGTGGCGGGCGTGGATAACGGCGCGAAGGGTGAGTTCTACGATTCTGACGGCTTTAGTGCCTCGCTTGAAACGGGCTATAGCGCGCAGTTGTGGCAGGGGGAGCGTGCCAGTCTTTTTGTTGAACCGCAGGGGCAGGTGACCTGGAACAATATCAAAGCGGATGACGTCAAAAACAGCTTTAGTACCGGGACGCAAGTGAGCCAGAAGGATGATAATTTTATCCAGACGCGCCTGGGCGTTCGGCTTTATGCCAATACGCATGCCACACAGGATGACAACACCGCCCGTCGTTTCCAGCCGTTTATTGAAGCCAACTGGTTGCATAATGACAGCAGCTATGCCGTGGCCTTTAACGGTGAAACCATTAGCCAGAAGGGGCAGCGTAATATTGGTGAGTTAAAAGTTGGGCTGGAAGGCAAACTGGCTAACAATCTGAACGTCTGGGGCAACGTTGCCGGACAGCGTGGGGATAATGCGTATTCTCACCTTCAGGGAACGCTGGGTGTTCGCTACAGCTTCTGATTGACCCCGGACAGGCATTGAGCTGCCGGATTATTCTTTTCTTGCCCGTATGTTACGGGCAAGAAATACATCATTTTGTCTTTATAGACTGGCACGGCGATGTTTATGCTGGCTGGGTGGAATATTTCCTGTTCTTATCCCGGCAACCTACCGCTACTGCACATAGTGCCAGACGGATTTGGGAACGTGTCCCGGGTCGAACAGACGTCCGCCAGAAACCAGTTCAGCACGACGATGGTCGGCTGCCCGATACATATTAATAATTTCCTGGGGGTTGGTCAGGGAATAGTTAAGGTGATCGAAAAGTTTCTCAAGGCTTTCAAGTGTGTTTATCTTGCGGAATTTTAACAAGTAATCAAAAACGGTCATGAGGGTAAAATCCATTATTCGTGCAATAGTATTCTTCTTGCCATAGAAGCCGTGAATGATAAACCCATTATGAGAGGGGTTATATCTAATTCGCTGAATGAAAAAAGAAATAAGAGTTTTCTTCCCCGTCTGTATTCCCGCCAGGCAAATGGTTCCCCCGGCTTAACTTTGCGAAGGATGTTACTCAGATGTATTGTGTGAGCTGGCACGGATAACATTCTTGAGAGGAAAGGTAATGAGCGACACTGTCCGCGTAGGATTAATTGGCTACGGATATGCCAGCAAGACGTTTCATGCGCCGCTGATTGTCGGTACGCCGGGCATGCAGCTGGCGGCAGTTTCCAGCAGTGATGGCGCAAAAGTTAACGCCGACTGGCCGGGCGTCCCGGTCGTCTCCAGCCCCACGGCACTGTTTGATGACCCGAATCTGGATTTAATTGTCATCCCGACTCCGAATGACACTCACTTTCCGCTGGCAAAAGCCGCACTGGAAGCGGGCAAGCATGTGGTTGTGGATAAACCGTTTACCGTGACGTTGTCACAGGCACGGGAGCTGGAGGCGCTGGCAAAAAGCCGCGGCCTGGTGCTATCGGTGTTTCATAACCGCCGCTGGGACAGCGATTTTCTGACGCTCAAATCACTGCTCGCCGACGGCACGCTGGGTGAAGTCGCTTACTTTGAATCGCATTTTGACCGCTTTCGCCCACAGGTGCGCAACCGCTGGCGCGAGCAGGCGGGTGTAGGCAGCGGTATCTGGTACGATCTGGGGCCACATCTGGTAGACCAGGCGTTGGTTTTGTTTGGTCAGCCAGTCAGCATTGCGGTCGATCTTGCTCAGCTGCGCCCGGGGGCGCAAACCACCGACTATTTTCACGCTATCCTTAACTATCCGCAGCGGCGCGTGGTGTTACATGCCAGCATGCTGGCGGCGGCAGAGTCCGCGCGTTACATCGTGCACGGTACTCGCGGCAGCTATGTGAAGTACGGGCTGGATCCGCAGGAAGACCGGCTCAAGGCGGGCGAGCGCCCACCGCAGGAGGACTGGGGCTACGATATGCGCGATGGCGTACTGACGCTCGCAGACGGCGACATGCTGGTTGAAAAACCGCTGCTGACGCTGCCGGGCAATTATCCGGCGTATTACGCTGGCGTGCGTGATGCGCTTAACGGCCAGGGAGAAAACCCGGTCCCGGCAAGTCAGGCTATTCGCGTGATGGAGCTTATTGAGTTAGGTATTGAGTCGGCGAAACATCGCGCGGTACTGAATCTGACGTGATTGTTGTTTTACGCGCCACCTGCGTGGCGCGTGCGGTTACGGGCTCGCATCGCGGGCCTTTTTATTGCAAAGTATCGCCCTTCAAATGACATAACAGGACAGAGCATGGGTTGGCTGCAGCGTCTGAAAATCGATAAATTTTTGCTCATAATGATTGTGGTTGTGGTGGTAGCGTCGCTGCTGCCCGCGCAGGGGGTGGCGAAAACAGGGTTTGAATACCTGACGACCGCTGCTATTGCGCTTTTGTTTTTTATGCATGGAGCAAAACTTTCGCGTGAGGCGATACTGGCCGGCGCCGGGCACTGGCGGCTGCACCTGGTGGTTTTCTTAAGCACCTTTGCGCTGTTTCCACTGCTGGGGCTGGCCATGGCGTGGATCCCGCCGTCAGTCCTGCCGCCGCCTCTGTTTATGGGTTTCCTTTATCTTTGTGCGCTGCCTGCGACGGTGCAGTCGGCCATTGCCTTCACTTCGGTTGCCGGGGGCAACGTGGCGGCGGCAGTGTGTAGCGCCTCGGCCTCCAGCATACTTGGTATTTTCCTCTCGCCGGTGCTGGTGGGCGCGCTGATGCAAACCCAGGAAGGCAGCACCGATACGCTGCACGCCATTGGCAAAATAATCCTGCAACTAATGGTGCCGTTTATCGTCGGTCATCTGTCGCGCCCGCTGATTGGCCGCTGGGTCGACAGGCATAAGAAGCTCATTAACCTCACGGACCGTTCATCCATTTTGCTGGTGGTGTATGTCGCCTTCAGTGAGGCGGTGGTAGAGGGCATCTGGCAGCAGGTAACGGGCATGGCGCTGCTGTGGGTACTGGTGATTTCACTGGTTCTGCTGGCAATTGTGCTGGTCGTCAACACCTGGGCGGCACGCCTGCTCGGTTTTGATACCGCCGATGAAATTACCATTGTGTTCTGCGGCTCCAAGAAAAGCCTTGCCAACGGCGTGCCGATGGCAAATGTGCTGTTCCCGGCCAGCGCCGTGGGAATGATGGTGCTGCCGCTGATGATTTTCCACCAGATTCAGCTGATGGTCTGTGCCGTGCTGGCACAGCGCTATGCGCGCCGTCTGCAGCAAAAAACGCCGCCCGTAGCCTGAGGCGGCGCGTTGCTTTATACCGCGCGCACGCTTTCACGCAGCGCGCGTTTTTCTGCCTCTGACAGGAAGGCAATCTTCAGCCCGTTTTCCTGTGCGCTACGGATATGTGCCGCGCTCAGCCCTGCCTGAGGCGCTGCCTGGGTATATTCGTGCACAATATCCACGCCCTGAACCGCCGGATCGTCTGAGTTAAGCGTTGCCAGAATGCCGCGGTCAAGGAAGGTGACCAGCGGGTGCTCGGCAAGCGAGGCGACGGTGCTGGTCTGAATGTTAGATGTCAGGCAGGATTCAATGCCAATGCCTTGTTCGGCCAGAAAATCCATCAGCTTTTCATCTTCTGCGGCCTTGATGCCGTGACCAATGCGCTCGGCTCCCAATTCGCGAATAGCCTGCCAGATGCTCTGCGGTCCGGCGGCCTCGCCAGCGTGTACGGTGATATGCCAGCCCGCGTCGCGGGCGCGGTTAAAGTGGTTCAGGAACAGGCTACCGGGAAAGCCGATTTCGTCACCGGCAAGATCGAGCGCGGTAATCGCGTCACGGTGTGCCAGCAGGCCTTCCAGTTCGGCCTCACAGGCCGCTTCGCCAAAGGTGCGGCTCAGAATGCCGATAAGTCGCGCCTGAACGCCATAATCCCGCACGCCCTGGCGCACGCCGTCAATCACTGCTTCCACCACGCCTGCAACCGGCAGCCCGTGCGTCATCGCCATATAGCGCGGCGAGAAGCGTAATTCAACGTAATGCAGTCCCTGGCGGGCCGCGTCCTCCATATTCTCCAGCGCTACGCGGCGGCAGGCCTCAAGCGAGCCCAGCACTTTTACGCCCCAGTCAAGCTTTGCCAGGAAGCTTACCAGGTCGGGCTGATTTTCAGTTACCTGTACATGTGGGCGCAGTGTCTCCAGGGAATCTGCCGGGAGCGGCAGGTTAAACTGGCGGCCAAGTTCGAGGATTGTCTGTGCGCGAATGTTGCCATCAAGGTGGCGGTGCAGGTCAGTTAACGGAAGGGATTTGTCGATCATGGTCGCACTCTTTTTTAGTTAAAGTGCAATCCATTATAAATCTTCCTGCGCGACGGGGCATTATCAGATTTATCTTCTAATGAAATTTGTTTTGCTCGGGCGTTGCACTGGCCAGTCGCACTTTTTTGGCGCATTCGATTGGCTTATGCAGACGTTATGCAAAGTCGCACAAGTTGATAAAAACGTTAAAAACAGCGTGTTGCGGCAAATTATCAGACAAACCGCGTGATTATGAATATTAAGTTTGTAATATTTTATTGTAATACACATAGAAATGTGACTTTTGAGTTGATATATTGCCGTCTGCGGCCAGAGTCGAATGCATAATCATTTTTCTTTGTCCCACTGCAATTGCGCCGTCAGGCGCAGCTAAGTCAGCCCGGCGTGCGCGGTGCTTTGTGCAGGCATTGACGCGAGCCGCGGCTGCATTTATGGGAAAAATAATTAATTAACAGGGATTTGCGGGTGAGTTCTGTCAGTTGGCAGACAATGTTTGATTGCTTTGATGCAGTCACAGACCGGGGATGGTCCACACCACGCGATAGAAATAGCCGCCTCATTCACCAGCCTTCGGGCTGGTTTTTTATTTTCTAAAGGCAAAAAAAAAGCCGACATACCTGGCAAGTATGTCGGTAAATGGTGTTGGCATATAACGTGAGGTGTTTTGACCTCGAAACGTATAATGCCAGAGTAAGTCTTTTTGTGTGGTTACTTATCCTGGCCGTCGTCAAAGAAACGTAATGATTTGTGTGGCTTAGCCATGATTTGCCGTCTGCACGGCGCGAATGCCGGCAATCAGGCGCTGTACGCCGTCTTCAAGCTTCACGCGCGGGCATCCGGCATTGAGGCGAATAAATCCCACGCCTTCAGCGCCGTAGGTAAAGCCAGGCATAATCGCCACTTTCTGCCGTTCAATCAGTTCTTGCTGTAATGCGTGGTCATCAAGGCCGAGCGGGCGTAAATCAATCCATGCCAGATAGGTGGACTGCGGCATGCGCCAGGCTAATTGCGGGAAAGCACCGTTCAGCTCGCGAGCGACATAGGCCAGATTGTCGCTGAGGTAGTCGCGCAGTGCATCCAGCCAGGCCGCGCCCTCACGATAGGCCGCGATGTGGGCCACCAGAGCCAGCACCGCCGGGGAAGATAACCCGTCCTGGCCTTTGAGTACCTCAAGGTAGCGTGCTTTGTCGTCCGGGCTGTGCACCAGCCCGTAAGCGCCGGTCAGCGCGGGAATGTTGAAGCTTTTGGACGCCGAGGTAATAAGCGCCCAGCGGTTACGGCCCACTTGTGTCCACGGCGTGTGGCGGTTTTCTCCCCAGGTCATATCCATATGAATTTCGTCGCTGATAACGCTAACGTTATGGCGTTCACACAATACCGCCATGTGCTCAAGCTCGGCCTGGGTCCAGACTTTGCCGGTCGGGTTGTGTGGGCTGCACAGTAACATCAGCGTGCACTGCGGGCGGGCCAGCAGGGATTCGAGCGCGCTCATATCACACTGCCATTCGCCGTCGATAAGCGTCAGTGGGGCAGACAGTACCTGGCGGTCGTTACCGTTGATGGATTTAAAGAAGGCATCGTAAGCCGGGGTGTGCACCAGCACTTCATCACCGGGAGCGCTCCACTGGCGAATCAACTGTGAGGCCATGTAGATAACCGACGGACCGTAAACAAGCTGCTGCTCGTCAATGTGTGCGCCAAAGCGGCTGGCAAACCAGTGGGCAATCGCACCGCTGAATTGCGGATTCTGCCAGCGGCTGTAGCCGAGCACGCCGTGGTTAAGGCGCTGGGTCAGGGCATTTAACACGCACGGTGCGGTCGGGAAATCCATGTCGGAGATAGTAAAGGGGAGCAAATCGGGTGCGCCGAAGCGGTCGGCAACGTAGTCCCACTGCGTGCACCAGGTGCCGTGGCGGTCTACGGGAGTGGCAAAATCGAACATAGTACCTCTGAAAGACAGGCTCCCTCGCGTGGAGGGAGCCGGGATAATTAAGCCTGAACGCTGTTCATCAGCAGTTCCATCTCATCTTTGACCGACTGCACCTGCGGTCCTATCACCACCTGTAAATTGTGCTGATTGAGCTGTACCACGCCAATGGCGCGCAGTGCTTTCAGGGCATCGGTGTCGACCAGCGACATGTCTTTTACCGACATACGCAAACGGGTGATGCAGTTATCAAGGCTAATGATGTTATCCGCACCGCCCAGTGCTGCCAGGATGGCCGGTACGTTGTAGCCGGATTTGCCGATGGTGCCGCTGATGGCTTTTTCCACCTGGCTTGCTTTCTCAACGTCGCGACCCGGCGTTTTGATGTTAAAGCGCATGATGGCAAAGCGGAAGATGCCATAGTAAACCGCAAACCAGACGGCGGCCACGACCGGCACCATATACCATTTGGTGGACAGCCCATGCAGGATGCCGAAGACCACAAAGTCAATTACGTTGCCGTCGGTGTTGCCGATAGTCACGCCAAGGATAGCCATCATGGTAAAGCCAAGGCCGGTCAGCAGCGCGTGAATGAGGTACAGCACCGGAGCTACAAACAGGAACAGGAACTCCAGCGGTTCGGTGGTGCCACCGACCACGCAAGCTACCACGCCTGAAATCAGCAGGCCTTTAATCTTGTGGCGGTTTTCCGGGCGGGCACAGTGGTACATTGCCAGGGCCGCACCCGGCAGGCCGCCCAGGAACGCCGGCATCTTACCCTGCGACAGGAAGCGGGTGGCGCTCTCGGCAAAGCCCTGGGTTTCAGGACAGCTCAGCTGGGCCTGGAAGATGGTCAGCGCGCCGCTTACGCTGTGGCCACAGACCTCAAGCGTGCCGCCTGCATCAGTAAAGCGAATCAGCGCGACCAGAATGTGGTGCAGACCAAACGGCAGCAGCAGGCGTTCACCGGTACCAAAAATCATGGGCCCGAAATCACCGGCGCTGTTGATAACATGCCCCAGTCCGGCAATGCCCATTGCAAAGAACGGCCAGATGAGCGGAATAACCAGGCCAAACAGCCCCAGCACCAGCAGCGTAATAATGGGCACAAAACGGGTGCCACCAAAGAACGCCAGCGCGTCCGGCAGACGGATAGTGTGAAAACGCTCATGCAGCATAAACACGATAACGCCTACCATCACCGCACCCAGGATGCCGGTATCGATAGACTGAATGCCGAGAATGTTTTGAATGTTGTTGGCTTTCAGTACGTCTGCGTCAGTGGTCGGCAGAATACCTTTGGCCGTCAGCCAGAAGTTCACCGCCAGATTCATCACCGCGTAGCCGACAAAGCCTGAGAAGGCAGCAACGCCTTTATTCTCACGTGCCAGACCAAGCGGAATGGCGATACAGAACATCACAGGCAGGAAGCTGAAGGCGAAAGAACCGACTTTGCTCATCCAGGTAAACAGCAGTTGCAACACCGGGTTGCCGAGAAACGGCAGCAGAGTGATAACATCGCGGCTGCTCAGTGAACTGCCGATACCCAGCATGATGCCGCAGAACGACAGCAGTGCAACTGGCAGCATGAAGGTTTTGCCAAGGCTCTGGAAAAACTCCCAGAGCGTAATTTTTTGCGTGGTTTTAGCCGTCATTAACGACTCCCTGGAGAATGTATGGAAAGTAAACGCAGCGAAGGATAAAACGTTTTACCTTGTTTTTTTACAGACAATTCCTGGTAATTTGATGTTGTTAACAGATTTCACGGGCTCAGATAGATAAAACGTTTTATCCATCACGAAATCTGATTTCTGACGTAATAAAAGAGACGGCAATGACGCTGCTAAAACGAATCACCATTAACGATGTGGCGCAGGCCGCTGGCGTGTCGGTCAGTACAGTGTCGCTGGTGCTGAGCGGTAAAGGGCGTATTTCCAGCGCGACGGGAGAGCGCGTAAATGCCGCCGTAGAGAAGCTGGGTTTTGTGCGCAACCAGCAGGCGGTCGCACTGCGCGGTGGCTACAGTGGTGGCATAGGGGTCATTGTGCACGATTTATGCCACCCGTTTTATGCAGAACTAACGGCGGGGCTGGCTGAAGAACTGGAGCAAAACGGACGCACCCTGACGCTGTTACAGGACGGGGGCGATGCCGGGCGTCTGCAACAATGCGTGGACAGGCTGATAGCCCAGGGCGTGGACGGCATTGTGATTGTGGGGGCCAGCGGCGGCTGGGTTGAACTGCGTGAGCGCGCGGCGCAAAGCGGCGTGGCGCTGCTGTTTGCCTCCGGGGCAAGCCATCCAGATGAAGTGGCGATGGTGCGCCCGGATAATCAACAGGCTGCGAGGCTGATAACCGAGCATTTGATTAAAAAAGGGCACCAGCGCATTGCCTGGCTTGGTGGACACAGCGCATCGCTCACGCGCGCCGAGCGGCTGGGCGGGTTTTGCGCCACGCTGTTGCAGTATGGGTTGCCGTTTCACAGCCAGTGGATTATTGAATGCGAGTCCACCCAACGGCGGGCCGCTGAAGAGGTGGCGAATTTGTTACACCGTAACCCAACCATTACGGCGGTGGTATGCCACAACAGCACCATTGCCATGGGAGCCTGGTTCGGTTTGCTGCGCGCCGGGCGCCAGAGCGGTGAGGACAGTTTTGCCAGCTATTATGACCACCAGGTGGCGCTGGCGGCGTTTGCCGACGTGCCGGAGGCGCGTCTTGACGATGTGCCGGTTACCTGGGTAACCACACCCGCACGGGAAATTGGCCGCAGTGCGGCGCAGCGTATTTTACACAGTCAACCTGAAGAGCGGAGAACAGCCAGTAACGTTATTGTGCCTTCAAGACTGGTCAGGCATCAGGGATGATGGCGGCCCGCGAGCGGGGCCGCCGGTAAGACATTATTGTGCCGGCGGGATAACCGGCGGCTGCGGCGCTTCTTCTGGCTGCGCGTCGTTATCCAGCTCCGGCTCGTCGGCTGGCACGTCCAGACCAAACATGCCGAGCAGCTGCTCAAGCGCCATTTGCTGGCCGTTGAGTGTCGCGGTGCCGCCGCTGTACTGCAAGCTGGTGGTGATGGCATCGTCGGTCACCGTGGTCAGGCGGAACATCTGGCCCATCGCCGCCAGGCCTTTCACCTGCTGGCTTGCCAGTTTGCTGGCTTCGTCCTGCTGATAGCCTTCAATCTTCGCGACCTGTGTCATCAACTCCGTTGCCATCGGCATCGGAATGGTCAGCTTGCCGTCAATGGATTTGATGGCCGTGCTCAGATCCTGCTCAACCGGCTCTTTAAGGAACAGCGACAGCGTGAGCGAACTCTCTCCCTTGTCGTTTTTCCAGCTTAGTGGAGCGATGGTGACCACCGGCTCACCTTTGAGCAGTACCGGCAGGCTTGAAAGCAGAGCGTCCAGCGCTTTTTCCTGATAAAGCTCAGGGTTGTCTTCAATACCCGGTTGCGCCATCAGCGCCTGGGTTTTGGCGTTATACATCTGGCTGAACTGGTGTGCTGCCGCGCCGTCAAGCTTGCTTACTTTCAGCGTCAACCCGCCCTGGCCCATGTCCTGGTTTTGCATACGCAGCTTATCAAGCGTGTAGCTTATCTCGCCATTGAGGGTTTTGCCGTCGGCGTCAGGCGCGGATTTACCGTTGATTTTCAGCCCGTCAAGCACCGCCATCTCTTTACCTTCAACCGCCACCGCGAGCTTGTCGAGGCTCAGCGTCTGGCTGCCTACGCGCTCCTGGAAGGTGGAAAGGTTGGTTTCGCCGTCGGTTTTCAGGTTATTAAACGTCAGCTGTACCTGCTGACCGTATTCATTCGGTGTGGATACCAGGCCGCTGTCCGCAGAGCCCTTGAGAGAAACGTTATCGCCTTTGGCATCGGCATCAGCCGTAAAGCTGCCGCCGCTAAAGGTGATTTTGACTTTATCTTTAACGTAATCAAGCGGGAGCAGGGTGATATCTGACGATGTGGCACCGCTGTAGCCAACGCGGGTGTCAATATCGGCAAAGGATTTTCCCTTCGCCATATCAAACAGCGCCTGAGTGGTGGCATTTTTCTCAAGCACCGTATGCACGGAAGCCATAGAAGGTATCAGGTTGAACTTTTTGAGCTGTGCGAAGGGGAACGGACCGTGATCGACCGTTTCGTTAAACACCACGCTCTGGTCTTTTTGTAACCAGCTATTTTTCGCGCTGGCGTCGGGTTTAACGACCAGTTGCAACTGGCTGCTGAACAGGTTGCGCTGGTAGTTCTCATAGCCAAGAGTCAGGCCGGCATCAGGGGCGGCGACTTTAAGCTGACTGTTGGCTTCGACGATGGCATCGTTGATGCGTTTTTCAAGCTGTTTGCCCGTATACCATGCGCTGCCGGTCCAGACTGCGCCCAGTGCCACAATAACGCCAACAGCAACCAGAGATTTTTTCATCATGTCATTTCCTGATAAACCGGGTTATCCGACCCGGCGTGAAATTGCGGTGTGCGCCAAAAGCTTAGCAACACCAGCCTGAAAAATCAGTAAGTGATTCCCGAATAAGACAAAACCAGCGCAAAAGAGCGACCCAGGTGGCCCGCGCCATGGCTCACCTGGGAAGGTGGGAGGGAGAGGGCTTACGACAGCTTATTGAACACCCTTGCCACACGGCCCACGCCACTGACGGTGACCGCGCCATCGCTGGCCGGAATAAAGGCTGACTCGCCGGGTTTGAGCACCAGGCGCTCGCCGCCGTTGACCAGCACGGCTTCACCCTCAACACAGAACACAATCGCGGCGCTGTCCTGCACCAGTTCAACCGCGCTGCTGCTGAGTTCATGCAGCGAGAACGCAAAATCATCCACCGGGATCGGGAAGTCCAGCTCCGCGCCGTGCTGCACCGGCACGGTTAACAGGGTGTCTGGCGCTTTCGGCGTAAATTTCACATTCGCCATCAGTTCCGGGATATCAATGTACTTCGGCGTCAGCCCGGCGCGCAGCACGTTATCTGAGTTGGCCATGACCTCCAGCGCCACGCCCTGCAAATAGGCGTGCGGCGTTTCGGCAAACAGGAACATGGCTTCACCTGGCTCAAGCTTCACCACATTAAGCAGCAGCGGTGAGAACAACCCGCTGTCGTCCGGGTAGTTCTGGCTGATAAGACGAATGGTCTGCCACGGCTCGCCCTGATGTGTCTCCAGAACAGATTTCAGTACCGCCAGCGCGCGCTGTTTCTCCTCGCCCTGCATATTGAGCAGCGCAGCAAACAGGTCACGCAGGCTGTCGGCATGGGGGGTTGTCAGGAAGTGGGCGATAGCCGGATGCGCACCCGCCACCGGTTGCAGCAGCGAGACGATGTCTGAAAACTCACGAAAGGCGTTCATTGCCAGAAACGGCGTCAGTGCAAACACCAGTTCCGGTTTGTGGTTTGGGTCTTTGTAGTTGCGCTCGGCGGCATCAAGCGGGATGCCGGCAGCGTTCTCACGGGCAAAGCCTGCTTCAGACGCTTTCTTATTCGGATGGACCTGGATAGACAGCGCTTCCTCGGCACACAGCACTTTAAACAGAAACGGCAGCTCACCAAAACGTGCGTTAACCGCCTGACCCAGCGTGGCTGTCGGGTCTGCGTTAATCACCTCGCGCAGGCTACGTACGCTGCCATCTGGCAGCGTCACAGAGGAACTGCTTTTGGGATGTGCACCCATCCATAGCTCTGCCATAGGCAGATTGTCCGGGTTTTGAATGCCATACAGCTCAGTCAGCGCCGTTTTGCTGCCCCAGGCATAATTTTGCACTGAGTTGATTAATTTTTGCATTAGCAATGCCTTGTGATAAATGGAAAGGTTTCTGGCCTTATTAAACCAATTCTCTTGTCTGAAGTAACCCCGAAGAGTAAAAAGTCGTATCAGTCTCAGTTTTTGTTAAAAAAATGTATAACATATTTGCCGCCACCGTTCTGGTGTGGGCCGCCGCCGCCGCATGCCGCACCGGAAATGGATTTAACGTAGCTGTAGTAGCAAGTGAGAGATAAATGTCGAATAAACCTTTCCAGTACCAGGAGCCTTTCCCGCTCAAAAAGGATGACACCGAATACTACCTGCTGACCTCTGATTATGTTTCTGTGTCAGAGTTTGAAGGGCAGGAGGTGTTAAAAGTTGAACCGCACGCCCTGACGCTTCTCGCGCAGCAAGCCTTCCACGATGCCTCCTTTATGCTTCGCCCCGCCCACCAGAAACAAGTTGCCGCCATCCTTGATGACCCAGAAGCCAGCGATAACGACAGATACGTCGCGCTACAGTTTCTGCGTAACTCTGAGATTGCCGCCAGAGGCGTGTTGCCGACCTGCCAGGACACTGGCACCGCGATTATCACCGGCAAAAAAGGCCAGCGCGTGTGGACCGGCGGTGGTGATGAAGAGGCGCTGTCGCGCGGTATCTACAACACTTACATCGAAGACAACCTGCGCTACTCCCAGAACGCGGCGCTGGACATGTATAAAGAGGTCAACACCGGCACCAACCTGCCTGCACAGATTGACCTCTACAGCGTAGACGGCGCGGAGTACAAATTCCTGTGCATCGCCAAGGGCGGTGGCTCGGCGAATAAAACCTACCTTTACCAGGAAACCCGTGCGCTGCTGTCGCCGGGCAAACTGAAAAATTACCTGGTAGAGAAAATGCGCACCCTCGGCACCGCTGCGTGCCCGCCATACCATATCGCGTTTGTGATTGGCGGCACCTCGGCTGAGTCCACGCTCAAAACCGTGAAGCTTGCCTCCACCAAATATTATGACGGGCTGCCAACGCAAGGTAACGAGCACGGCCAGGCGTTTCGTGACCTGGCGCTGGAGGCTGAACTGCTGGAAGAGGCGCGGAATCTCGGTCTTGGCGCGCAGTTCGGCGGTAAATATTTCGCTCACGATATTCGCGTGATCCGTCTGCCGCGCCACGGTGCATCCTGCCCGGTTGGTATGGGCGTGTCCTGTTCGGCTGACCGTAACATCAAGGCCAAAATCAACCGCGACGGTATCTGGATTGAGAAGCTGGAGCACAATCCAGGGCAGTACATCCCGCAAGCCCTGCGCAAAGCCGGTGAAGGTGAGGTGGTGCGCGTCGATCTGAACCGTCCGATGGATGAAATCAGAAAACTGCTGTCGCAGTATCCGGTTTCCACGCGCCTGTCGCTCAATGGCACGATCATTGTGGCGCGTGATATTGCCCACGCCAAACTCAAAGAGCTGCTCGACAGCGGTGAACCACTGCCGCAGTACATCAAAGATCATCCGGTGTACTACGCCGGTCCGGCGAAAACACCGGAAGGCTACGCCTCTGGTTCACTGGGGCCGACTACCGCCGGGCGCATGGACTCCTACGTTGACCTGCTACAGGCCAACGGCGGCAGTATGGTGATGCTGGCCAAAGGTAACCGCAGTCAGCAGGTGACTGACGCCTGTCATAAACACGGCGGTTTTTACCTTGGCAGCATCGGTGGTCCGGCTGCGGTACTCGCCCAGCAGAGTATTCGCCATCTGGAATGTGTGGCCTACCCGGAACTGGGCATGGAAGCTATCTGGAAAATTGAGGTTGAAGACTTCCCGGCGTTTATCCTGGTCGATGACAAGGGCAATGATTTCTTTACACAAATCCAGACCTCACAGTGCAGTAACTGCGTGAAATAACTGTCTCTGGCCGCCCGTTCGGGCGGTCATCTTCCCCCATCGTAACCGCACGAAGCACCAAACTCTTTTACCGCCAGCGGCCATACTCAACACCATGCTTTTCCGTTATTTGCACAGGAGCAGGTCATGGTAGCCAGTCGTCATGAAAAAGATTCTATGGGCAGCATCAGCGTGCCGCAGGACAAACTCTGGGGCGCGCAGACGCAGCGTTCGCTGGAGCACTTTCGTATCTCATCAGAGAAAATGCCGCCCGCGCTCATCCACGCCCTGGCGCAGACCAAACGTGCCTCAGCGACGGTGAATATCGCACTGGGTCTGCTCGATGAGCAGCGCGGCAACGCGATTATTGCCGCAGCGGATGAGGTGCTGGCAGGCAAACACCCGGATGAGTTTCCGCTGGCGATATGGCAGACCGGCTCTGGCACCCAGACCAACATGAATGTGAACGAAGTGCTGGCCAATCGCGCCAGTGAGTTGCTGGGCGGCGAGCGTGGCATGGCGCGGCTGGTGCACCCGAACGATGATGTCAACAAAAGCCAGAGTTCTAACGATGTCTTCCCCACGGCGATGCACGTGGCGGCGCTGACGGCGCTGCACCATGCGCTGCTGCCCGCGCTGGCAACACTCACACAAACCCTGAAGGCCAAATCGGTGGCGTTTAACGATATTGTCAAGATTGGCCGCACCCATTTGCAGGATGCGACACCGCTGACCCTCGGCCAGGAAATCTCCGGTTGGGTGGCGATGCTAACCCACAGCCGTAAGCACATTGAGAGCAGCCTTGAGCACCTCGCTGAGCTGGCGCTGGGCGGCACGGCGGTGGGGACCGGACTGAACACCCATCCGCAATACGCCGAGCGCGTGGCGCAGGCGCTGGCTGAACAGACGGGCCTGCCGTTTGTGACTGCCCCCAATAAGTTTGAGGCGCTGGCAAGCTGTGATGCGCTGGTGCAGGCGCATGGTGCGCTTAAGGGGCTTGCCGCATCGCTGATGAAAATTGCCAACGACGTGCGCTGGCTGGCCTCGGGGCCGCGCTGTGGCATTGGTGAAATCCGCATCCCGGAAAACGAGCCGGGTAGCTCCATTATGCCGGGCAAGGTCAACCCAACCCAGTGTGAGGCCTTGACCATGCTGTGCTGCCAGGTGATGGGCAATGATGTGGCGATCAACATTGGTGGTGCCTCTGGCAACTTTGAACTGAACGTATTCCGCCCGATGGTTATCCATAATTTTCTGCAAACGGTGCGGCTGCTGGCAGACGGCATGGTGAGCTTTAACGAACACTGCGCCGAGGGGATTGAACCTGACCGCGAGCGTATTGATACCTTGCTCAGGGAGTCGCTGATGCTGGTTACGGCGCTCAATACCCATATTGGTTATGACAAGGCGGCGGACATTGCCAAGAAAGCACACAAAGAAGGGCTGACCCTGAAGGCGTCAGCGCTGGCGTTAGGCTACCTGACGGAGCAGGAGTTTGATGAGTGGGTGCGCCCGCAGGAGATGACGGGCAGTAAAGCGTAAGGTATTTGCCAGGCCAGCACGCCGGTAGCACCAGGTCGGCTTGCCTGCACGCGCGCTTAGCGTTGGTACATAAACCATTGCGCTGGCGCACTGTCTCAGGGTGCCAGCCATAAATGCAGCCGCGGGATAAGCAATGTCAACGGTTGTGCCAGCGGTAAATGGCGATGCCGGATGTTGTCAGCATCGTAATTATTCAGCTCGCCAATCTCTGGCACCGCACCGCTCGGTGGCGTGAGCGTAATCAGCGGCGAAGGGCAGGCGTGCTGTACCTGGCGCTGGCTTTCGGGATACCAGGCGCGGGCGATGGGCTGCACCTTAACCGGACGTTTAATCTTAAGCCGCGCGTTTTCGGGCAGCGCGGCTATATCATTGTATTCAGCCGTGAGTTTTGCCGCCCACTCTTCGCGGGTAAACGGTGGGACTGCACGCCCGGCGGCGAGGCTTTTTTCCAGCATTGTCAGTACTGCGTTACGGGTGAGGTTTTTGACAATTTGCTTGTTGGCCCAGCCAAAGCGCAACGTGCCGGGGCGCTCCAGCAATGTAAGCTGGCGGTAAGCGCTGAGGGTCAATAATCCCGGCAGGTGGCGATGCACCCAGTCAAAGCGCTGTCCGGCGGGCAGTCCTGATTCTACGGTAACTATCTTTTCCAGCGCCGCTTTCAGGATGTTGATGCGCGCTATCTGCTCGCTAATCTCTTGCTGCTCTGAGGGTTCTGCCTCGAAGCACAGCGCTCCAGGCAGGCGCACGGCGGCTTTGCTGCTGCGCTTTTCCGACTGCTGCTGAATAAACAAATGGGTAAAGTGGCGCAGTGCTATCTCTGCCGCGGCCTTGCCTACGCGCTGGGTAACGATGATGCTGTCGAGCGGCTCATGCTCTTTGCCTTTCTCAACCGGGGGCAGTTCAAACACGCGGGCGGCGAGCAGGCGGCAGCACTCCAGCATCTGGCGCAGCGCCAGTAGTTCGTGCTCCAGCGTTCTGAACGTGCTGGTCAGGCGGTCGGTTAACGCGTAGCGGCTCATCATCTCTCCAGTGCGGCGTGCGGTAAAATAGTTACAACATGCTAAAGATATAACACAACGGCGCATGCTCAGCCAGCGTGCGCGCAAGGCATAACAGGTAAGTCTGCGTAACCTGTCGGCTTTGGTGCCGCAGATTCGGGCAGGTGATGGTGTCAGGAGGTCAGCTGAGCGGCTGGGCGTCGTTTGTTTGCGCGGGCCAGCGGAAACTCAGGCGAGCACCGCCGAGTTCGCTTTCATCAGCACTGACGCGCCCGCCCATTGCGGTTGCGATGGAATGCACAATCGCTAGTCCCAGGCCGCAGCCGCCGGTGGCGCGGTCGCGGCTCGGGTCGAGGCGTACAAACGGCTCGAAGATATGTTCACGCTCAGCGGCAGGGATGCCTGGCCCATCATCTTCCACAGTAAGCACGCGTTCCTGCGCTTCGGCGTGTAGCGTGACGCGCAACAGCTGCTGGCTGTAGCGCAGCGCATTGTTGAGCAGATTATCCAGTACACGCTCCATCAGGCGCACATCAACGTGCTCCGTGTGCGCGGTGGTGGGTAATATCAGTTCAACGGCGCGGTCAGCGTGAATAAGCTGCACCTCTTCAATGCGTTCATGCAGCCAGTCATTAAGGTTGAGGTTTGTCGGGTGTAATTCATTCTGCGGCCGGTCGAGGCGTGCATAGGTCAGCAACTCCTCTATCAGCGATTCCAGTTGGCCGATATCGCGGTTCAGCCCCAGCGACTCATCCTCACTCAGGTTTTCACTCATCGCCAGCCGGTAGCGCAGGCGTACCAGCGGCGTGCGCAGTTCATGGGCGATACCGTCAATCAGCTGTTTTTTGCTGGCAATTAACGCAGTGATGTTATCTGCCATCTGGTTAAATGCCACGCCCATGCGCTCAAAGCTTGATGCGCTGTCAAAGTGCAGTCGTTCGTCAAGATGTCCGTTGCCAAAGCGCTGGGCGGCAGACTCCAGCTTCAGCATGTCCTGCCAGTGCGGGCGCATCCAGATAAACACCGGGAAGGCCAGCGAGATGGCGATAAAAGCAATAAGCATCACGTCCAGCAGGCGCATCTGATGCAGGAAAAACAGATACGGCACCGGACCCGCAACAAGTACATAGCGGCTGTCGGGAATGCGCTGGATAAACGTGTATTCCTCATCCAGCGCCACAATGTCGCCATTAAGCAGCTTCCGGGTGGAAGCTGGATCGAGGTGATAGTCGCTGAGCGGCTCAATGCTGAGATCGAACGACAGGTTGAGGTCGGCGTCATCGAGCGTTTTGCTCCAGTCGCGCGGCGGGATTTCTTTAAGCTCGCTTCGTACCATATACAGCGAACTGGTCATCAGATCTTCCAGCGTCTGGCGTCCGGCGCGCTCGGCGGTAAATTTATAGACCAGGCCGACCAGCATTGTCATGACCAGAAAGCAGACAAACAGCAGCAGATAGAACTGAATAAACAGCTTTTTCATAACACCTTCTGGGCCGGTCGAGGCGGCAAATTACTGCTCCCAGGCCTGGGGAGCAAACAGATAGCCTTTGTTGCGAACGGTCTTGATACGAAACGGTTCGGCTGCGCTGTCGCCGAGCTTTTTGCGCAGGCGCGACACCGCAACATCCACGCTGCGGTCCAGCCCGTCGTAGCTCACACCGCGCAGGTTTTTCAGCAGCGCGTCGCGGTCCATAATTTGCCCAGCGTGGGTTGCAAGCTCCCACAGCAGGTCAAAATCTGCCGACGACAGCGACACATCCTGCACGCCGAGCGTCACCTGGCGGTTAACCGGGTCGATACACAGCGCGCCAAAACGCAGCGGGCGGTGGGGCATTAGCGTGGCGGCAGGCTGGGTCTGGGTGCGGGCCGTCGCGCTATTTGGCGACTGGCGCAGATGCAGGCGCAAGCGGGCAAGCAGCACCGGCGGCGGTGTGGTTTTGAGGATATAGTCGCAGGCACCCAGCTCAAGCGACAGAATATGGTTCATATCGCTGTCAAGGGAGGTCAGCAGTACGATAGGGCCTGGCCACTGCGGGCGCAGGTCGCGACACAGCGTCATGCCGTCTTTGCCCGGCAGCATGATGTCGAGCAAAACCAGGTCGGGCTGTTCGCGGAGAATGGTTGCTTCAGCGCGGTCGCCACGGCTTTCAAGCACGGTGTCGATATCATGTTTGCCAAGCCAGGCGGCAATAAGCTGCCCGACTTCAGGATCGTCTTCTACAAATACAATTTTGCTCATGGCTTATCACGCATCATCCAGAAGACAGCACCATACACCGGCGCGCCTTGCCGCGCTATCGTTAGCGCAGCGGCCGACCGCCGTCCACGGCAAAACTGCGTCCGGTCACAAAGCGGCTGGTCAGCAGGTAATCCACCAGGTCGAGGATCTCTTTCTCGCCGGGGGCGATTTTCATCAGTGATTTGTTGAGTGCCTTCTGGCGATAGTCGGCGTCATCGCTTTCGTTAAACAGAATCAGCGCCGGGGCGATGGCGTTCACTTTTACCTCTGGTGCCAGTTTGCGGGCAAAGGAGCGGGTGAGGTTGTCCAGGGCGGCTTTACTGGCGGCATAGGCGATATGCTTATCGCTACCGGTTTCCACCACATAATCAGTAAAGTGAATAATGTCGGAAGCCGCGTGGCCGTAACCGCGCAGCAAAGGTGCAAGATGGAAATTGAGCAGATACGGTGCGTGTACGTGGATTTGCAGCATGGCGATTAGCGTATTGCTCAGTGCCACGTCAGGGCTTTCTGCCTGCCACTCGCTGGCGTTATGGAGCAGGGCGCGCAGCCCGTCGCAGCGTGCTTTGACTTCCTCAGCAAAGGCAAGGATACCGTCATCGTGAGAAAAGTCGGCCTGTATGCAGGTGGCACCGCTGTCGGCCAGCACGTCGATGGCGTCATAGCGCGTGCGGTAGCTCACCAGCACCGGGATTTTTTGCGCCAGAAGATGGTGTGCCAGCGCCAGCCCGATGCGGCGTCCGCCGCCGGTGATGACGACAGGACGCTGTAGTTTTTTAGCCATGTGTTTGCCCCCATTGCGATGATGGGGCCAAAACTTACCCCATCAGAACCCAGGTCGCCGGGAATGCGGCGACAAGCATCAGCAAAATGATAGTCTTTTCCTGCATATTCAGCGAGTTGTTGTGCTGGTGACTGTAGCGGGCGTACAGGAACACCAGCAGGCCCGGTGCGTACAGCACGACGGAGAGCAGCAAGTGCATCAGTCCGGCAGCATAAATCAGCCACAGACCGTAGGCGCAGGCGCCCAGGCCAATCGCACGGTGCAGCGGGCGACGGGCGACTTTGACCAGAAAGGCACCTACCAGCAGATATGGCACCAGAATCATTTCTGACGCAATAGTCAGCAGCGTGTTGTAATCAGAGCCGGTGAGCCAAATCAGCACCAGACTGACCTGCACGCTGATGTTGGTCAGCCACAGCGAGGCCGATGGTGCGTTGTTATGGTTCTGGCGGGCAAAGATTTTGGGGAACGCTTTGTGCGTGGCGGCCAGCAGCGGCACTTCGGCGGCCATGATTGTCCAGCTCAGGTAGGCGCCACACACTGAGACAATCAGCCCGGCGGCAATCACAATCTCGCCCCATGAACCCATCATATGCACCATTAACCCGGCCATTGACGGGTTGCGCATCTGCGCGAGATCGCTACGCGGGATAACCCCCAGCGACAGTAGCGTGACCAGCAGATAGACGGTCAGCGCTGCCGATACCGCCAGCAACGTGGCGCGGCCCACATCGCGCTTGTTGCGAGCGCGCGAAGAAACCACCACCGCACCTTCAACGCCAATAAACACCCAAAGTGTAATCAGCATGGTGTTTTTGACCTGTTCCCACACCGGTACACCCAGCTCCACGCCGCTGAAATCTAGCGTGAAGGTGGTGAGACTAAAAGCGGTAATAGCCAGCACCACAAACAGTCCCAGCGGCAGCAGTTTGGCAAGTGTGGCAACCAGGTTAATGCTGGCGGCGGTCTGTACGCCGCGCAACACCAGCCAGTGGACAAACCACAGCAACACCGAGGCTCCAATAATAGATTGCCAGGTATTGCCATCACCAAACAACTTAAGCTCTGGCGTATCGGTAAAAAAGCTCAGGGCAGAAAAGACGATAACCAGGTAAGAGACGTTGGCGATAACGGCGCATAGCCAGTAGCCCCAGGCAGAGCAAAAGCCGATAAGCTCGCCAAAGCCTTCGCGTGCGTAAGTAAAGATACCGCCATCCAGCTCCGGGCGCAGGCGCGTGAGCACCAGCATTGCCAGCGACAGCAGCAGGATCCCAACGCCTGTTATCAACCAGCCGATAAGCAGTGCGGCAGGGGCTGCGACGTGCGCCATATTCTGCGGCAGACTGAATACGCCAGCGCCCAGCATTGAGCTCAACACCAGCGCGGTAAGGGCGGCAAGGCCCAGTTTCTTTTCCATGGTTATCCTGTCAGTCAGGCGGGGGGACCCGGAATAATTATGTCGCTCTGGCGCATAAATCTAGCGGATCGTACTAAAGATACGCGATTCTACGGACAGCGAATCCGGCTTGCAATGAGAACTGTCGGGGTGGGCGATGAGTGGTAAAAAAATGGGCAGCCTCAGGCTACCCAGGTAATATGATGTGCGGTTATTTAAACAGGTCAGCGCTCACGGTCATGTTGCCGCCGCGCTCCTGCCACTGGCGAGTGACGTGATAGTACTTCGCGCCTTTCTTCGCCGCACGCTTGGCTACGTTGTAGGAAACGTCAGTCATGCTGCTGAAGTGGCCGGTGAAGGTGATGCTATCAAACGGCACCATCTGCGCGGCAGTGATTTTGTTCACTTCTTCAATCTTCGTCCCGTCCGGCAGCGTGACAGTGTAACGCCCGCCTTTTGACGTTTGGGTTTCAAAGAAGCGACCCACGTTGGTGTCTGGCATATCGGCAGAAGCTACGCCCGGGATCTCGACCTGCTTAGCCGTTGCCCCGCCTGCGGCGATGGCGGCGCGACCGGCCTGCGAGTCAGCCGGGATAGCATCTGCACTTTGCACCACGCGTTTTTTAGCATCGGCTTTATAGATATAAGCCGTGACCTGCTGGTTGCCGCCGCTGGAGTTGGTATCAATCTGGCGCACAATAAAGAAAGACGCAGCGCCTTTGCGCTTCGCCTCTTTCGTGATGGCGTCGTTTACGTCCGGCTGGCTGCGAAAGAAGCCCTGAACGCTTACGGTATCAAACGGCTCAAGGGCGTAAGCCTGCTCTTTGGGCAGTTCCATCACGCCATTGATCACGCGGTTTTCCGGTTGGCCAGCTTTGGGTGCGTCTTCACGGTAGACATCGGCCACCACGCGCCAGTTGCCGCTGTTGCCTACGTCGTTAGTGTCAACCACGTAGAAAGAGGCGGCTCCCATATCGTCCGCGCGCCGCGAGACGGCTTTCGCGGCTTCATTGAGCGCATTGAAACGTCCGGTTAGCGTAATACGTTCGAAAGGCTTGAGAGAGGCCGCCTGCTCTGGCGTCAGCTCCGTCGCTGCCTGGGCGCAGAAAGCCGTTGCGGAAAACAGGGCAGTTGCCAGAAGGGTATTCTTAAGCTTCATACAATTAATCCTTCGCCATGCGCAAAAGTGTGAACGAAACAAGTTGCTCTATAATTCTCGTCAGCCGCCGATTATTGCATTGAAATATGGCGGCTGTCTGCTCCCGGTTTATGTTTTTAATACAACGCCAGCGCGTATCTGGCATCTTAAACATGAAAGCGAATAAAGTGCCGCTTTGACCACTAAAACTGCTAAAGCTTATGAGTTTTAGTGTTAATTTGTTGTTAAATTGCAGTTTTAGCAGGCAGTTTGTCACCTTTTTTCAGGTACTGACTGGCGTAATATCAAGCCTGCAACCTGGGTATATCAGTAAAAATAGCTGTTTGACTAAATGGTGAATACAGTTTTGCTAATATTGCAAAAAATCATTGAATTATGCGCTAGATCACAGGCGTTATTTTCAGTAGGTTATAGAAAGTTTGTTACATAAGTATTTAGCGGCGGCAGGGTGCAATGTTGAGTGTGTCTGCAACACTGCGCTGCGCCGTTTGGGATATTACAAACAAACCATCATCAAATAACCGATGGAAGGGAATACTATGCGTATTGGGGTACCAAAAGAGCGGTTAGCCAATGAAACCCGCGTCGCAGCTACGCCGAAAACGGTCGAGCAGCTGCTGAAGCTCGGGTTTAGCGTTGTGGTTGAACACGGCGCGGGCAAACTGGCGAGCTTTGATGACGAGGCATTTGTCAGCGCAGGCGCAAGCATCAGCGATGGCGCGGATGTCTGGCAGTCAGATATTGTACTGAAAGTTAACGCACCGCAGGATGACGAAATCGCACTGCTGCGTGAAGGGGCAACGCTGGTGAGCTTTATCTGGCCGGCACAAAACCCAGCGCTGCTTGAAAAGCTGGCAGCGCGCAATGTTACCGTCATGGCGATGGATTCGGTGCCGCGCATTTCACGTGCCCAGTCCCTGGATGCGCTCAGTTCAATGGCGAACATTGCAGGCTACCGCGCTATTGTGGAAGCGGCCCACGAATTTGGTCGTTTCTTTACTGGCCAGATTACCGCTGCGGGTAAAGTGCCACCGGCAAAAGTGATGGTGATTGGCGCGGGCGTGGCCGGTCTTGCGGCGATTGGCGCGGCGGGCAGCCTGGGCGCCATTGTGCGTGCCTTTGACACCCGCCCGGAAGTGAAGGAGCAGGTGCAGAGTATGGGCGCCGAGTTCCTTGAGCTGGACTTTAAAGAGGAAGCGGGCAGCGGCGATGGCTATGCCAAAGTGATGTCCGAGGCGTTTATCAAGGCTGAGATGGCGCTGTTCGCCGCCCAGGCGAAAGAGGTGGACATTATCGTCACCACGGCGCTCATTCCGGGCAAACCGGCTCCGAAGCTGATTACCCGTGAAATGGTCGACAGCATGACGCCTGGCAGCGTGGTGGTTGACCTTGCCGCGCAAAACGGCGGCAACTGCGAGTACACCGTACCGGGCGAAATCTTCACCACGCCAAACGGCGTCAAAATTATCGGCTATACCGATCTGGCAAGCCGCCTGCCAACCCAGTCCTCCCAGCTGTACGGCACCAACCTGGTGAACCTGCTTAAGCTTTTGTGCAAAGAAAAAGACGGTAATGTCGCCGTTGATTTCGAGGATGTCGTTGTGCGTGGCGTGACGGTGATTCGTGAAGGCGAAGTGACCTGGCCTGCGCCGCCGATTCAGGTGTCGGCACAACCGCAGGCGGCAGCAAAAGCGCAGCCTCAGGTCGCCGCAGAGCCGAAAAAACCGGCCTCGCCGTGGCGTAAATACGCGCTGATTGCACTGGCCATTATTCTCTTTGGCTGGCTGGCAAACGTGGCACCGCGTGAGTTCCTTGGTCACTTCACCGTGTTCGCGCTCTCCTGCGTAGTGGGTTACTACGTGGTGTGGAACGTGTCACACGCGCTGCATACACCGCTGATGTCGGTCACGAACGCCATTTCAGGCATTATCGTCGTGGGCGCACTGCTGCAAATTGGCCACGGCGGCTGGGTGACGTTCCTGAGCTTTATCGCCGTACTTATCGCCAGTATCAACATTTTTGGTGGCTTTACCGTCACTCAGCGCATGCTGAAAATGTTCCGGAAGAACTAAAAGGGGAAAGCCATGTCCGGAGGATTAGTTACTGCGGCCTATATTGTTGCCGCTATTCTGTTTATTTGCAGCCTTGCCGGGTTGTCAAAACACGAGACATCAAAGCAGGGCAACCTGTTCGGTATCGCCGGTATGGCGATTGCGCTTATCGCCACCATTTTTGGGCCGGATGCCGGCAATGTGGCGTGGATTATCGTGGCGATGATTATCGGCGGCGGCATCGGCATCCACTTTGCAAAAAAGGTGGAGATGACCGAAATGCCGGAGCTGGTAGCCATTCTGCACAGCTTTGTCGGTCTTGCTGCTGTGCTGGTGGGCTTTAACAGCTACCTCGACCACGCGCCGGGCCTTGAGCCGGTGATGGAAAATATCCATCTGACCGAAGTGTTCCTTGGTGTGTTTATTGGTGCGGTGACCTTTACCGGCTCCATCGTGGCGTTTGGCAAACTGCGCGGCAAGATTTCATCTAAGCCGCTGATGCTGCCCAACCGTCACAAGCTGAACCTGGCCGCGCTGGTGGTATCGTTCCTGCTGCTGGTGGTATTTGTTAAGAGCGAAAGCGTGGGCATGCAGGTGCTGGTGCTGCTGGCGATGACGCTTATCGCGCTGGCGTTTGGCTGGCATCTGGTGGCCTCCATCGGAGGTGCCGACATGCCGGTTGTGGTGTCGATGCTCAACTCTTATTCCGGTTGGGCTGCTGCTGCTGCGGGCTTTATGCTCAGCAACGACCTGCTGATTGTGACCGGTGCGCTGGTGGGTTCTTCGGGTGCGATTCTATCTTACATCATGTGTAAGGCCATGAACCGTTCCTTTATCAGCGTGATTGCCGGTGGTTTTGGTACCGACGGCGCCGTTTCAACGGGCGATGAAGAAGTGGGCGAGCACCGCGAAATCAGCGCAGAAGAGACGGCAGAACTGCTCAAGAACTCCACGTCTGTGATAATCACCCCAGGCTATGGCATGGCGGTGGCGCAGGCGCAGTATCCGGTAGCGGAAATCACCGAGAAGCTGCGTGCACGCGGCATCAAAGTGCGCTTTGGTATTCACCCGGTTGCCGGGCGTCTGCCGGGCCACATGAACGTGCTGTTGGCTGAGGCGAAAGTGCCTTACGACATCGTGCTGGAAATGGACGAAATCAACGATGATTTCCCGGAAACCGACACGGTGCTGGTGATTGGTGCCAACGACACCGTCAACCCGGCAGCGCAGGACGATCCGCACAGCCCTATCGCCGGGATGCCGGTGCTGGAAGTGTGGAAAGCCCAGAACGTGGTGGTGTTTAAGCGCTCCATGAACACGGGCTACGCCGGGGTGCAGAACCCGCTGTTCTTTAAAGACAACACCCAAATGCTGTTTGGCGATGCCAAAGAGAGCGTGGAAAACATTCTGCGCGCGCTGTAAGCTTCGCGCCGTTAGCAAAGCCGTCCCCTGTGGGCGGCTTTTTTTGTGCTTTGATTTTATAAAGTATTACGGCTTTGGCTGTACGCGGCGTTAGGATGAGCGCGACGAAATAGCGGCTCAGGCAAAAGGAAGAGAATTACAATGTTGCTGGCGAGTGGGATTTTTATTTTAACATTGATACTGGTTATCTGGCAGCCTAAGGGACTGGGCATTGGCTGGAGTGCGCTGGGTGGGGCTGCATTAGCACTGGCGACAGGCGTGGTGCATTTTCATGATATTGCCACAGTGTGGCAGATTGTCTGGAATGCCACCGCCACCTTCATCGCTATCATTATCATCAGCCTGTTGCTTGATGAGGCGGGCTTTTTTGAGTGGGCAGCGCTGCATGTGGCACGCATTGGCAACGGACGCGGACATGCGTTGTTCCTGTGGCTGATTGTGCTGGGGGCGATGGTGTCGGCGCTGTTTGCCAACGATGGGGCGGCGCTCATCCTTACGCCTATTGCGATTGCCATTTTGCTGTCGCTCGGCTTTAGCCGTGGCGCCACGCTGGCGTTTGTGATGGCAGCCGGGTTTATTGCCGACACGGCGAGCTTGCCGCTGGTGGTATCAAACCTGGTGAACATCGTGACCGCAGACTATTTTGATCTCGGCTTTAACCAGTACGCTTCGGTCATGGTGCCGGTTAACCTCGCGTCGGTTTTCGCGACCTTGTGTGTGCTGTGGCTGGTGTTTCGCCGCACAATCCCGGTGACGTACGACCTGTCAAAACTCAAAGAACCCGCGCAGGCCATTGTTGATAAGCGAACTTTTCGCGCGGGCTGGGTGGTACTGGTTCTGCTGCTGGTGGGCTTTTTCGTGCTGGAGCCGCGCGGTGTGCCGGTGAGTCTGGTGTCTGCCATTGGCGCGCTGGCGCTGTTGTTGGCAGCGCGCAGCGCGCGCGTGATTAATACCACCCGCGTTCTGAAGTCTGCCCCCTGGCAAATTGTGTTGTTCTCGCTTGGCATGTATCTGGTGGTTTATGGTCTGCGCAACGCCGGGTTAACCGATTACCTGACCGGGCTTTTGAACCAGCTTGCCGGGCAGGGGCTGTGGGTAGCAACGCTCGGCACCGGCTTTTTGACTGCGCTGCTGTCGTCGGTAATGAACAACTTGCCAAGCGTGCTGATTGGCGCGCTTTCTATTGATGCCAGCAACGCCAGTGGCGTGGTGCGCGAGGGGATGATTTACGCCAACATTATTGGCTGCGATCTGGGGCCGAAAATCACGCCCATTGGCAGTCTCGCGACGCTGCTGTGGCTGCATGTATTATCCAAAAAACGTATTACCGTGACCTGGGGCTACTATTTCCGTATGGGTGTGATTATGACGGTGCCGGTGTTGCTGGTGACCCTGAGCGCGCTGGTGTTGAGGCTGTCGCTGTAGATAAAAAAGGGCAGCCGACAGGCTGCCCTTATAGTAATGAAACCCGGCGTTAGTCGTCTTCGTCGTCATCGAGTTCGACCGGAGTCTGATAGTCGTCCGGTTTCACCACCAACAGGTCACAACGCAGGTGGTCAATCACCTGCTCAGCGGTATTGCCCAGAAACGCGGCCGAAATCCCGGTGCGGCCTACGGTGCCGAGCACCACAATTCCCGCATCAAGATGCTCCGCCAGGTCCGGGATCACTTCCTCCGGCAGACCTTTTTCAACGTGCGTCATATTCTCCGCAATGCCAAACTGCTGGCGCAACGCCTTCATAGCAAGCAGATGCTGGCCGCGAATGGCGTCGTTATACACGCTGGGATCGAAGTCCGGCAGTTCAATAGCGATATTAATGGGCGTTATCGGATAGGCTCCGACCAGATGCACTTCGGTATGATTGACACGCTCGGCCAGCTGCAATGTTTCGCGCACCAGTTTTTCGTTGAGCGCGTTGTGGTACAGCTCTTCGCTGGCGAGATTGACGGCCACCAGCGCTTTACCACCTTCCGGCCAGGGTTTGTCTTTGACCATCCACACCGGGCATGGGCATTTACGCAGCAGGTGCCAGTCGGTTGGCGTGAAGATGACAGCTTCCAGTTTGTCGTGCTGGTGGGCCATCTTCAGAATCAAATCATGCTCACCGGCAATCACTTCCTGAATAATTGCCTCAAAGGGGCGATTATGCCAGACCACTTTAATATCAATGGGAATACCGGCATCAATATAATACTGCGCCTGTTCGCGGATCCATGCCGTGCGCTGAGCAATCACCCCTTTGCGCATGGCGGTGCGCTCATCGGGCGAGAGCAGGGTGGTCATTTCATACGAGAAATCATAGATAGGAAGAAAGGCTTTGATTTTGCCGCCAATCCGTTGGTGCAGATACACCGCGCGCCGTAGAGCAGGCTGATCGTCCTGGCTCGGATCGATTGCGACCAGCATGTTTTGATACTTCGCCATACAGGGTCTCCTTACAACTGTAAACCTCAGTCTATGAAGTAAGATTAACCTATAAGGGGGGATTCAAACAGGGAAGAAACCGCCGCCGGATCAAGAAATGCGAAATATAAACCAATCCGACGGCGCGAGCGATGCAGTATCAGGCAACGTTGCGTGCCTGACCTGCCAGTTGAGCCAGCATCTCGCTGTTTTCAATAGTGATGTATTTGCCTTTTACCGACAACATACCGCTTTTCTGGAAACGACCCAGCAGACGGCTGATGGTTTCTACCGTCAGGCCAAGGTAGTTACCGATATCGCCACGGGTCATGGTCAGGCGGAACTCACGCGGTGAGAAGCCGCGCTGGGCAAAGCGGCGCGAAAGGTTATAAACAAAGGCAGCAAGGCGCTCTTCGGCATTTTTCTTCGACAGTAGCAGGATCATGTCCTGGTCGCCCTTAATTTCGCCGCTCATCAGGCGCATCATCTGCTGGCGCAGATTGGGCATTTTACCGGAGAGATCGTCAAGCGTTTCAAACGGGATCTCACAGACCATTGATGTTTCCAGCGCCTGCGCAAAGCTTGGATGATGCCCGGTGCCAATCGCGTCAAAACCAACCAGGTCGCCTGCCAGGTGGAAGCCGGTAATCTGCTCATCGCCCTGTTCGGTAATGGTGTAGCTTTTGATGGTGCCGGAGCGGATGGCATACAGCGATTTCAGCTCATCACCCGCTTTAAACAGCGTTTGACCCTTCTGGATCGGCTTTTTACGCTCAATAATATTATCGAGCTGGTCAAGCTCATGCTCATTGAGCGTGAACGGGATACAAAGCTGGCTGATGCTGCAATCCTGGCAATGGATGGCACAACCGCCAGACTGGATGCGTCGGATAATGCGCTTTTCTGGGATCATAAGTATGCTCAGGCCCTAATTGATATGAGTCAATTTTAACATCTTTTTGGGCACGTGATAAGTATGGAAAAAGTGCAACCTGCGAATGTCTGAAATTGTTATCAGATATTGCTGCCATGTCATTGAACTTGTATGACAAATTTTGGGGCGGTTTACAAAATTTTTGCTGGCTTTACAAGAGCAGGTAGCCTTCGTGGCGCAGCAGCCACTCTTTTCGCGTAACGCCACCGGCGTAACCGGTCATAGTGCCGTTACTGCCAATCACCCGGTGGCAGGGCACGACAATGCTTACCGGATTCGAGCCGTTAGCGGCTCCCACCGCACGGGCCGCACCGGGGCGGCCGAGCTGGCTTGCCAACTCACCATAATGCATCACGTTCCCGCAGGGGATGTTACGCAGTGCCTGCCAGACTTCACGCTGAAACGGCGTACCCGCTGTGGCGCTGGGCAGTGCGTTAATAACCGCAAGGTCGCCGTCAAAATAGTCGCTGAGTTTTGCACTCAAGCCGCCAGGGTTACGGCTGGCGCGGCGTTCATAGCCCGTTGACCGGTAATGAAGTTCCAGCAGTTGTTCCATACGGTCACTGTGCTCTTCCCACTCTACGGCACGCAGGTTAAACGCTTCATCACAGATAACCCACAGCGGGCCAAGCGGGGTGGCAATTTTATCTTCAAGAAGGATTAGCATGTCCATTTCCAGTATCCGGGTTGGGCTAAAAAGCGGCGTTCAGAATATCACGGCTGTGAATAAATCGGAGGAGAAACACCGACCATAGCGCAACCGACAAAAACAGAAAGTACAGGCGCACGCGTAATAAAAAGTACAGGGCAGCCTGCGCTCTGCGTTGAGCTACCGATCCTGGGCGGCTATAGTATGCGGGTAATTTTGTGGCCGGAGGTGTTATGAATCCAGACGACAAAGCGCTGTTTCTTGATGCAATGGAAGACGTTAAGCCGCTCAAAGCGTGCAGTGGCGAAACGCACTGGAATAAGTCCAGAACGCTGCGCCCACGCCAGCACCTTGATGCCTTACAGCTCGATAACTTTCTCACAACCGGCTATCTCGATATTATCCCGCCAGGTGAACCGCTGGCGTTCAAACGCGAAGGTGTGCAGACCGGTGTGCTTGATAAACTGCGCCAGGGCAAGTACCCGCGCCAGGCAAACCTTAATTTGCTGCGCCAACCGGTAGAGCAGTGCCGCCAGCAGCTCTATGCCTTTATTCTCCAGGCAAAACGCGATGGCCTGCGTAATCTGTTGATTATCCATGGCCGTGGCAGAGAGGTGGAGTCTCACGCCAACATCGTGCGCAGCTACGTGGCGCGCTGGCTGACGGAGTTTGACGATGTACAGGCCTATTGCAGTGCGCAGCCCCATCACGGCGGCACCGGTGCCTGCTATGTGGCGCTGCGTAAATCGGCGCAGGCGAAGCTTGATAACCGCGAGCGCCATGCCGCACGGCGGGCGCAGTAAGCAAAAAGGCAGCCTCCGGGCTGCCTTTTTAATGCCCGGCATGCGGGCTGTTTCAGGCGTGGCGCGGGTTTCAGATATTCAGAAAGCCACTAAAAGCCATTATAAGCCATTGAGTGTGGACACTGATGTGGACACTTTGCCTTCGATTAGACATCGGTTTTCCCCCTCAATGGATTCAGCGAAATAGCATCATTCAAAAATTCAGGGGCGAAATGTGCGTAGACCATCGTCTGCTCAATTCGCGCGTGGCCGAGTATCCGCTGAAGCGTGAGAATGTTGCCTCCATTAATCATAAAGTGAGTGGCGAAGCTGTGGCGCATTGCGTGTGTTGCCTGTCCTTTCGGTAATTCAGGTTTAACAAGCCGCAACGTTTTCCTGAACTCAATGTAATCAACATCAGGGAACAGGAAACCAGTCTTGTCTCTGACCAGTTCTTTTGCCACCTCCGCTGAGATGGGAACCATACGAGGCTTGCCTGTCTTCGTTTTAACGAAAGAAATGCGGTTTTCGATAACATGTTCCGCTTTTAGCCTCACCGCCTCGCCCCATCTGGCACCGGTGCTCAGGCAAAAGACTGCGGCTTTTCTGTTGTCGCCTTTGAGACGAGACAACAACATCCTGATTTCTTCCACCGTAAGAAAGCCAGTCTCGGGCTTTTCCTCTTTCAGGGGCTTTTGGCCTCTGAATGGGTGCGTATCGCTGAACAACTGCGCGTCCGTCAATACCGTAAACATACCGCTGACAGTTGCCAGTTCTCGGTTAATGGTTGACGGCTTTATTCCTTTGCCACGCCTTTCAGCGCAATACTGAGCAATATTGGCCGTGGTTATCTCAAAGGGACACAGGTCACCCGTCATTCTTATAAATCTCTCAATCTTCTTGAGATAGGATTGTCCGTGTTCCTCGTGCTTTCCTTTCAGACTCCACCAGATATCTTTTAGCTCGGACATCGGGCGTCTATCTGTCGGCTTTGGCAGCCACTCCTTTTCGTGAAAATTGAAGTTTGCGTGTTTTTCGAAAGCGATGGCCTCGCTTTTCTTTTCGAAGGTCCGGCGAATGCGCTTTCCGTTGCGCCCAGCCGGTCTTACGTCCACAAAGTAACGACCATCATCGAGGCGTTTGATACTCATAAGCCCCTCCGATGCGTCTTTCTTGTTTCTAACTCTTTATGATTATTTGCGTTGTACTTTGCGACTAATAACAGACATTTAGAATATATGTAATGCCTGTGTAGGGTTAGCCAGTCTTTTGGTCTGAGTGCTGCGAGTTTGTTACATCTTGCCCATAGTGTGCGAGGGCCGGTGCGATTTGACCGGCTTCAGGGGCCACCTGGTCGGTCATAAACCATAGGGTGTATTTGGTGAATCTTGGGTGTTGGAGAATTTTCATGATTGACTCTACTCCCGCATTTTTTGACCTGCTTTCATAACTTCCAAGTGAACTGTAGGGGACACCTGTCAAATCACTGAACTCTCGACGATTAAGTCTCTCAGACTCTCTGATGAGTTTTATCTTCTCTGAAACGTCTATTGACATAATTACTCCGATTGCGTTAATTTCACTGCAAGGTAGTCTTTAAGATGAAATCAGGGTTGCTCTTTTAAGGCAATTATTAGCAATTAAGAGCAATTGATGACACCAACGGAGAATCGTATCAGATGAGCAATCAGCTTGTAAGTGGAACGGACGTAGTACCTTATCAGGAGTTTGCAAAGCTCATTGGCAAGACGCCAGCAGCAGTGAAAGGGATGATTGAAAAGGGCAAGCTGCCTGTTATTGAAATGACGGATCCAGTTTCTACAACGGGCCGTGCTGGTGAATATTGGGTCTATCTGCCAGCTTGGAATAAAGGGATGAAATTAGCGTATGAAAGTCGTCCTAAGGAAATTAGGGACGGCTGGTTGATGTGGTTGGGGCTTGGGAACTAATCGCAACAGGAGTAAGGATATGTCAGAGCCACGTTGTATTGCACAGTTACTGCATTATCACCAGGTCGAACAACCGCTCGATTTCACTATCACACACGGTAAAGGGCGGCAGGGTGTCATCATTCGCCAGCGCTGCTTTTCTGTCGCTGCTTTGCTGTACCGCCTGAAAAAATGGAGGGGCAAATGACTGCCATGACGCAGGGAACCGTAAATAACCAGCCTGCCGGGCTGCGCAGTCTTGTCGGTAAATACCTCGCCGGGCCGCGCTGGAATGATACCTGTGATTTCTATAACCAGATGCCGGAGCGCTACCGCCTGACGGTGTGTTTTCACGCCCAGTTAAAGCAGCGCCACGCGGTAATGCGCCTGGAGGAAATGAACGACTCAGACCGCGAGCGGCTGGTGTGCGCGATGGATGAGCTTAAATGTGCATTCAGCAAGTTCCGCAAGGCTGGGGTCAGTAGCGCTAAATATATTGGCCTTCTTACTGTTAGTGAGCGCCGCACTTTATTTATGCATGCCAGATTAACGGAGAATGAATTTAATCAGCCGTACTGGCGAATAAATGAAGATAACTGTATATGGCGTGAAGCTATTTTCCGCGCTCTGCGTGAATTGTTGGGTTTGTTTGAACACGCACCAACGATATTAACATCGGTAAGACCTGAGCAGTACCAACACTAATTAAATAGCACATCAATTAAACGCACTTAATTTGTGTGGAGCTTCTTATTATCTGGAGATTGTCATGACTGTAAATACAGGAAGGCAGTGCGGCAACGTTTCTTTGATGCTGCAGCAGGCCCGAACCGAAGAGCAAGCCGACGCGGCGACGCGTTTCTCTTCTCATCTTGATTCCCTTATCCGCCACATCAGCAACAGCGAGATGTCGCGGGTGGAGATTGTCGAGCTACTGAGTCAGGAGTCAGTCAGGTTTCACAATATCGGTTTGTCACGTGGGGAGTCTGCCTAATGGGTCTCATGCATTCTGTATTGCTTAATTACTGGCTGAAAATTGCCATAAATAAAAATGGTGAACTAACGCTATCTGATATTAAGCGCGATAAAGAGACAGGTTTGCCGGTGGAGTCAGTAATTGCCATTTATTCAAATGAACTAAATCTGTTTCCGGACGTAATTGGTTTATTAGTTAAGCGTGCTGTTTTTTATAAGCAGGTCACCACGCTGGATGAGATTAAAAAACTGCACGATGAGCTGGCGGCTTATTGCGTCAGTCAATTTAAAAAACTTCACCAATAAGGGGCTTATTTATGCCGGATTATATGGACCACGCACAGGCGCTGCAGGCTGAATCACTGGACCACCAGATAAACGCCGCCCGGATGAAGTTAGCCGGTGCGGCGGCCCTGTTTTGTGAGGGCTGCGACGCCGCCATACCTGAAGAACGCCGCGCGGCTTATCCGTCCGTTACCCGCTGCGTGCATTGTCAGGAAGATGTTGAAGCCAAAGCGAAACATTACAGGGGGTGAGCATGGGCATTCGTATTGATATCAATGAGCGCTACGTCGTCACCAGTGACCGGTTTCAGTTCATTCTGCAGGAAAGAAAGACAGTTGAGACTGGCAAAAATGCCGGGGCTGAGTGGCTGGATACCGTCGGTTTTTATCCAAAATTAAGCCAGCTCGTTTCCGGGCTGATGCATCACGCTATTTTAACCGGTAATGCCGCGTCTTTTGATGAGTTGCGCGAGGAAGTCGAGCAGATTGGTCAACAGTGCATGGCAGCATTCATCGAAACGGAGGCGGCGAAATGATGGTCGATACGCGTTGCCTGTCTGAAAACACTATTAACATTATCTCCGTGTCTGGAGGAAAGGACAGTCTGGCTGACTGGCTACTTGCCATAGAAGCCGGTGTACCGCATGTATCCGCTTTTGCGGATACGGGTCATGAGCACCCCCAGACCCTGGAATACCTGGATTATCTTGAATCTAAGCTCGGTCCTGTACGTAGGGTGAAGGCAGATTTTTCACGACAAATTGAAGGTAAGCGTCAGTTCATTGAATCGAAGTGGCCGCATTCTCTCGTTGACGAATGTGGAATGTCACCTGAGGAAGCTTCAGAACGCATCGCCCATGCTTTAAGTATCCTGCATCCAACAGGGAATCCATTTCTGGATTTATGTATGTGGAAAGGGCGCTTCCCTTCCACTAAGGCCAGATTTTGCACTTTTGACCTGAAGCATGAACCCATCCGAACGCAGATTGTTCTACCTGCGCTTAGTGAGTATGACGAGGTAATCAGCTGGCAGGGAGTACGTGCGCAGGAGTCAGCGGCGCGGGCCGGTTTACCGGTATGGGAGGAAGATGCTGATAACACGCCTGGGCTACATGTTTACCGTCCGATTTTGCACTGGACGCATGACGATGTTTTTGCGCTGGCAAAACGTCATGGCATTAAGCCCAACCCGCTTTATCAGCAGGGGTGTTCCCGTGTTGGCTGCATGCCATGCATTCACGCGCGTAAGTCAGAGCTTGCAGAGATATTTCAGCGCTGGCCGGAGGAAATCGAACGTGTGGCTGAGTGGGAGCGGCTTGTTGCTGCCTGCTCTCGCCGTGGAAATTCAACTTTTTTCCCTTCAACACATGACCCACGCCGCGCTGAACGACGCATAGATGTCATAACTGTCGAAGGCTATGGAATAGAAACATACCGCGACTGGGCGATGACCACGCGCGGTGGGTCTCAATTCGATTTACTTGCCGCCGCTAATGACAAAACTGTCTGCAGTAGCGTTTATGCCGGTGTGTGTGAATGAGTTACCCGGAGAGAGGGCGTATAGCCCCGACACCGCCGCCACCATTCATGAAAGGCGCCGGCGAGACGTTCGTCGGTGCTTATCCGTGGAACGCTCCGGGTGAAGCCGTGGGGCGAGAAAGACCCCTTACACGTGACGAACTGCGTCAGGTGCAAGGGGTTTTATCCAGAATTGACCGCCTGCCGTATTTCCTTAGTTCGTTTTTTACCTCGCGCTATGAGTACATCCGGCGAAGCAAAGGCCCGCTGGAAGGTCTCTATTATCTGCGCTCGACCTTCATACGCAGGCTGTGGCCGCGCATTGAGCTTGTTAATGAACGCAACGGAATGAATACCGGGGCGTCGTTGTTGTTCCTGTGTGAAAGCGACAATTATGCGCGCCTGCCGGGTATGAACGACAAGGAGCTGAAAAAATTCGCTGCGCGTATCGCCTCGCATCTTTTCACCATGTATGAAGAGTTAAGTGACGCCTGGGCGGAGGCGCACGGCGGCAGGGATTCGCTTTTCACTGATGAAGCGCAGGCGCACCTGTACGGTCACGTTGCTGGTGCCGCCCGCGCATTCAACATTACGCCGCTTTTCTGGAAGAAGTACCGCAAACGTCAGATGACAATCCGCCAGGCGTTTTCCACTGTGGCTCGCATGATTAAAGACGAATGGTGGATTGACCAGCTTAAGGCGCAGCGTATGCGCTGGCATGAGGCGCTGTTGATTGCTGCAGGTGAGGTGAATAAAGACCGCTCGCCATACGCCAGCAAGCACGCGATTCGTGACGTGCATACCCGGCGCCAGGCCAATCTTGAATACCTGAAATCCTGCGAGCTGGAAAACAAAACCACCGGCGAACGTATCGACCTGATTAGTAAGGTGATGGGCAGCATTTCGAATCCTGAAATTCGTCGTATGGAGCTGATGAACACTATCGCAGGTATTGAGCGCTACGCCGCCAGCCGGGGGGATGTTGGCATGTTTATCACGCTGACTGCACCGTCGAAATATCACCCGACGCGACAGGTCGGAAAGGGTAAGGAAAAAACCGTTCAGCTTAATCACGGCTGGAATGGTGAGGCGTACACGCCTAAAGATACGCAGCGTTACCTGTGTGCTATCTGGAGCCTGATGCGTACAGCGTTTAAAGACAACGACCTGCAGGTATACGGAATGCGCGTTGTTGAGCCTCATCACGACGCCACGCCGCACTGGCACATGATGCTGTTCTGCAGGCGGGAGCAGCGCAAAGAAATCACTGAAATCATGCGCCGTTATGCTCTGAAAGTTGACGGTGACGAGCGCGGTGCCGCGCGCAACAGATTCCAGGCAAAACACCTCAACAGGGGTGGCGCTGCTGGTTATATCGCGAAATACATCGCCAAAAATATCGACGGTTATGCGCTGGACGGTCAGGTCGACCACGATACCGGAAAACCTCTGCGTGACACTGCCGCCGCTGTAACCGCCTGGGCGTCAACATGGCGCATTCCCCAGTTTAAAACGATTGGCCTGCCAACGATGGGCGCTTACCGCGAGCTGCGCAAGCTGCCGCGTGGCGTCAGCATTGCTGATGAGTTTGACGAGCGCGTAGAGGCGGCACGCGCGGCGGCTGACCGTGGTGACTTTGATTTGTATATCGCAGCTCAGGGTGGGGCGAACGTTCCGCGCGATTGCCAGACCGTTAGGGTCGCTCGGCACGTGGCCGATGAAGCAAACGAGTATGAAGAAGATATCGTGCGTGTCGTCGGGATTTATGCGCCGCACATCGGCGCGCGCCGCGTTCACGTCACCCGGTCGTCGGAATGGCGCATCGTTCCGAAGGTTTTAGCCGTTGAGCCTTTGACCTTAAAAAGCGGCTTCGCCGCGCCTCGGAGTCCTGTCAATAACTGTGGAAAGCTCACCGGCGGTGACGCTCCTGTTATGACCCCCACACCGTCTGAGCATGTCGCAGCGGTGATTAATTTAATTGATAGCGGGGTTGTCGGGTGGAGCGACCCGGAAGTCGTGACGGCGCTCAGGGGCGCATTAAAACACGGCGCGCCGCCGCCAAATCGTCAGCAAAGAAGCGGTAAGCCGTTAAAACCGCGAGAAGTGGCCCCGTCAGCCAGGCTGACCAGAGCAGAGCGGGCGCAAATCCCCCGCATTCGTTTTGACCTTGCGCAGCATGGCATCACCCCGAAGCGCTGGGAGCTTGAGGCGCTGGCGCGTGGCGCTACGGTGACATTTGACGGGCAAAAATTCACATATCCGGTTGCCGATGCGTGGCCGGGCTGGGGTGGTGATTGACGTGCGTTTGTCTTTCGAGGTAACTTGGTCAGGCAGTGGCAAAATCCACTGCCGGGATTGAGACCCCGAATAACAAGTGCGCACGACCGCGCCATGCGGTTTTTTTGTGTGTTAGCCAGACTCGGCCATATTATGGCGGGCTGGCAGGGGCAGCGAAAGCTGCGCCGGTTTCGCGCTTGTGTCCGGTAGTCTCAACCCTGTCAGCTCGCCACCCTTCAAGATTGAGACCTTGTGCGGTGGCGATGTAAAAATCATTGCTACACAAGTGAGGTTTATATGTTCACCCACCTTATTCAGGAAGACGCCTTCAATCAGCTCTCGCGCGCTCATGAGGCCGCCCGAACGCTTGCTTGTCTTCTGACTGTTGTCAGTGAATCTGATGACGGGCTTATCGCGTCCAGTCAGGTCGCTCATTTTATCGAATACATTGCGCGAGATTTAGGCGATGCCCTGAGCGGTTGTGAAGAAACGACCAGCGGAGCGCGTGTTTCACCGCTCAATCTTGTAAGAAGTTAAGCGAGAACGCCGCCGGTGCTGAAATCTGCTTTCAGTGCTGGCGGGGGTAAACAACGAGCCTAGCGAGGCGCTAGTTAACATACCGCGCCCAAATACTGCGACGGTTGGTCTGACATCATCTTTGCTGTTACTGCGGGCATTCTTTACTGAAATGACAATCACATATTCATTGGTGCATTGGTAAGCAACGGACATATTTCTATCTCTAGCGGGTCTTCAAGATGCTGAAGAAGATCACGAAATCGAATGTGATTACTTTAATAATATTTACATGTTTTTTGAATTGAAGTAGTTTTTGTGCGTATTTGCATGATGAAAAGGATAACGTGATGCCTCTTTGCTATGTACAGTTTAGAGAAGTAGAGCTTTCAGACGTTTTTTTTGATTCTTTGAAGGGGGACTATCCTGGATTCGAAGGATGGTTTTTATCGAAAGGGCAGGAAAAAGCATATGTCTCTTATGATGATATTGGGGAGATTGACGGCTTTTTATACCTTAAGGTTGAAGATGAAGATCTGAATGATATGACCCCCTCTTTTCAAAAGAAAAAGCGTATTAAATGCGGGACATTTAAAATTGATGCTCGCGGAACAAAAATGGGTGAGCGCTTCGTTAGGAAAATATTCGACTTCGCAATGTTACATAATATAAGTGAAATATATGTAACGATTTTTGATAAGCATCAGGGGTTAATAAATCTTCTTTCTCGCTATGGGTTTAGGTTGTGCGCACGAAAGAATGCAATGACAGTCAATGGTCAGGAAGGTGTTTATTTCAAGGATTTTACATGGAGATGATTTATGGATTACAGTAATTATCCAATGATTAAAATGAATGACAGGAATTTCTTGTTGTCAATTAAGCCGGAGTTTCATACAAGGCTTTTCCCTGAGTCAATTTTAAAGAATGAGGATGAATCCATTGTTGAGGATGTGGCTTACACCAATAGCATTCATAAGGTGTATATAGGGGCAATGAGGGGGATGGAGTATCTTCAGCCTGGAGATAATATTCTTATTTATCGTACGACTGACATACCTAATTTGGCAAAATATCGCTCAGTTGCCACATCTGTTTGCGTGTTGGAAGACTATAGGAACATTAGGGAGTTTGGCTCCTATCAAGAATTTAAAAATTATTGTGGGGAAATAAGCGTTTTTACAGACGAGGAACTTAAGTTATATTATAGCAAGAAATACCCCATGCATTTGATAAGGTTAAGTTACAATTTCCCCCTAAGAAAAAGAATAATCAGAGATGAATTGTTACGTATTGTAGGTTACAATCAAGACTATTGGGGGTTCTTCAGATTGAGTGATGCTCAATTTAGAGAGATACTGAGTGTGGGGCGTGTTAATGAAAATCTTATTATCGATTAAACCTGAGTATGCCGAGTCGATTTTAGATGGTCATAAAAAGTTCGAGTTTCGTAAAAGCATCTTTCGAAATTCAGATGTGAAAACAGTTGTTATCTATGCAACTATGCCTGTTGGTAAGGTTGTTGGTGAGTTTGAAGTCGATAGAGTGATATCGCTGGCTCCCGATGATTTGTGGGATATGACTAAAAAATACGCTGGCATCACGCGCGATTTTTTTGATGAATATTTTTCAGAGAGAAGCCGGGGATTTGCCATCGGTGTGAAAAACCCTCAGCGCTATGATGCACCTTTCTCGTTGAGTGAACTCCTTCCGGGGGCAGTTCCTCCTCAATCTTTTAGGTACTTATAACTAAGTTGAAAACATGGATAAGCTGCATTTTATGCTGCATGGATTTGCATGATTGCATCTGAATTGTTTTAGCAAAGGCCCGCCACTATTGGCGGGCCTTTGCTATTGGATTGCAACTGCATTAAAAGCGACCCGTAAAGCGGGCAGGCGTGGCGGGGAAAGCATTGCGCGCCAGCGGTGGTGCGTATTAATAAAAAATAACGTCTGAGCGCGTCGTGATAGCGTTATCGTAATGGCTGTCGATTCGTGGCTGATGTTGTGTGTCGGTGCGCGTGTGGAGCGTCTGAGGCGGTTTAATGGCGGGGTATGAAAAAGCCGCCATAATGGCGGCCTGAGTGGTAGTTATTCCGGGTTGTCGAGCGTGTACTCTTTGAACTTGATGACCTCCATGCCGAGCCAGTCGTTTATTTCTCTGAAACGGTCCTGCAGGGGTGACAGCTCGTTACGTACAAATACCCGCGCGACCTTCTCAACGTCACCGAGTGAGCCGATATTTTCCGGCTTGCCGCCCATCAACTGAAACGGCACGCGGTGGGCGTCCATCAGGTCAGCGGCGCTGGCTTTCTTGATATTAAAAAAATCATCCTTAGTGGCGACTTCACTCAGTGGCACAATTTTAATGCCGTCCGGTTTGCCGTTGGGTGCGTAAAAAAACAGGTTCTTAAAATTCCCCAGCCCCTTTGAGCTGCGCATCGCCTCGCGTAGCGACTCGACGTCTGTCGCGCTCTGCGCCGGGTCGGTCACATACATGATGTAACCGGCATGTGCGCCGTTCTGGTAATACTTACGACGAAACAGCGTGGCAGACTCATTCAGCCAGGCGGAATTAAGCGCACTGAGGTATTCCGGCAGGCCGTAAAGCTCCTGGTTGATGTCAGGCTCCAGCAGGTGAAACACACTGTCGGGGGCGAACTCATGCGGCGTGGTGAACGATTCAACGAACCAGTAGACGCCATCCTCCACGCCACGGCGGGTGTATTTTGCCGGTGATGTCTGCAGCCTGAGCGGCTGGCCGGTGACGCTTTTGCGTTGCTCAAGAAACGAATTTCCGAACACGAGGTAATCAAGCGCAAAGCGGCTGAAATCCTGCCGGGATAACAACGGGTGCGGGATATAGGTGCTGGCGAGCACGTTGCGCTTAACATACAGCGGTGAGCTGTGATGAACAGCCGAGCGCAGGCTTTTTGCCAGCCCGGAAAAACTGACCGGCGGCTCGTACCATTTGCCGTTACTGATGCATTCCACGTAATCCAGAATATCGCGCCGGTCGAGTACCGGCACCGGCTCGCCAAACGTAAACGCCTCCATTTTTTGCGGGGTGCTGGCCGTCATGGTTGCTGCCGCCTTGCGCGGCTTTTTCTTTGCCATCAGTTGAACTCCAGAATAGACGTTGACTGCATACCGCTACCGGCGGCGAGCGGTTCGTTTAACAGGGCGTGCATGGTGGACCACGCGATATCCGCGTGACTGGCTTCCTCGCTGCGGCTGGCCTCGTAGGTGCTGCTGCGTCCGCTGCTGGTCATGGTTTTGCGAATCGACATAAACGACTGTGTGACGTCAGTTGCCCCGGCGTCATATTCCAGACAGCCACGGCGAATGACATCTTTGGCCTTAAGCACCATTGCGGTTTTCATTTCGGGGGTGTAGCGGATACCGCGCGCCGCCGGGAAGAATGAGCGCACCAACTGGAATACGCCGAGACCGAGGCCGGTCGCGTCAATGCCGATGTACTCGACGTTGTATTTTTCGGTCAGCCTGCGGATGCCTTCCGCCTGTGCGGCAAAGTCCATGCCCTTCCACTGGTGGCGCTCCAGCAGGCGAAACTTGCCACCGGATACCACCGGCGGAGCCAGTACCACACACCCGGCACTGTCACCGGTGTGTGACGGGTCGTAGCCAATCCAGACAGGACGCGAGCCGAACGGATGGTCGGCAAACGGCGCAACGTCCTCCCATTCTTCCAGGGCGTCGACCATGCAGCGCTGCAGCTCCTCGAACGGGAACACAGACGCCTTGTCGTCGACAAATTCGCACATGAACAGGTTGCGGAAATCCTCCGCACTGTTTTCGCGTCTGAGCTGGTCCAGGTCAAACAGGGTGCAGCCACCGGCAAGGACATCCTCAATCGTGACTATCTGCCGCCACTGACCATCGTCGCAAAGCAGGCCACCCGCGAGCGCGCTGTGACTGATGTCAATGTCGATGCGGTCAGCCGCGCTGGCACGCCCCCGGTTGAACAGCTCGCCGGACCAGAACGGATACGCGCCATGCGCCAGCGTGGAAGGGGTGGAAAAGTAGGTACTTCGCAGGTGTTTCTGTGACGCCATGCCCGACGCGACTTTGCGCAGGCGCTGAAAATTGGGGATCCAGAATATCTCGTCGACGTACAGGTCACCGTTGTGTGATTGCGCGGTGTTTGAGTTGGTGCCGAGAAAAATCAGCTTTGCGCCGTTGTTGCCGATGACTATCGGATCGCCGGTCAGGTCGACATCGACCAGTCGGGCGAATGCAATGATGTACTCACGAAACACATAAGCCTGCGTTTTACTGGCCGATAGAAATATCTGGTTGTGACCCGTTTTAAGGGCGCGCAACAGCGCTTCACGTGAAAAATAAAACGTCGCGCCAATCTGGCGGGATTTGAGGATGTCGCGAATGCGGTGCGCCAGTCCGGCGCGGTACCACTGAAGCTGATAGTCGAATGACTGGTCGAAGAAAATTTCTTCAAGCTTCGCAATGGCTTCGTCGCTGAAAAAATTCTTTTTCGGCTTTTTTCGCTCGCCTTTATTGCGGTTTGCAACGTTGGGGTTTAAGTCGGCCTCGTTGCCGGTCTGGCTGTAGCGATTGACGCGCGCCAGCCGCTCAATCTGTCGGCCTAACAGGTCGATTTCCTTAAAGTCACCGCCGGTCTTTTGCGGCTTGGCGATGAGCTGAATCAGGCGCGCTTCAATACTGCTTTCCACGCGGGAAATCGGCGCAATACCGTCCCAGCCGTCGCGCTGTTTCCAGCTCTGAACCGTCGGGCGTTTCAGCTTCAGCATGTCGGCAATCTGTGGCACGGAGAAACCCTGCCAGTAAAGCAGCGACGCCTGCCGTCGGGGGTCGTGCATCAGTGTTGTGTCGGTTGAAATGGTCATGCCTGCCTCACCTGTGGTTACCGGGCAAGGCTAAAGAAACGGCGCAGGGGAAGCGCTAACCCCCTGTTGTGTCATGCGTTGTACGTGTCCATGTGGTGGCTGTGGCGGTGCGGAGTCGGGAAACTGGCCCGGACCCGTAACCAGTCAGGACATATGACCAATGGCAAAGAAAGTATCAAAGTGGTTTCGCATCGGCGTCGAGGGGGATACCTGCGACGGGCGAATCATCAGCTCTGTCGATATTCAACAGATGGCCGAAACCTATGACCCGCGCGTCTACGGTTGCCGTATTAATCTGGAGCACCTGCGCGGCTTGCTGCCGGACGGCGTATTTAAGCGCTACGGCGATGTAATTGAGCTGAAGGCCGAAAAAATCAGCGACGACTCGGCACTTGACGGAAAGCTTGCGTTGTTCGCAAAAATCATCCCGACGGACGACCTGATTGCGCTGAATAAAGCCGCGCAGAAGGTTTATACCTCAATGGAAATCCAGCCGAATTTTGCCAACACCGGCAAGTGTTACCTTGTCGGCCTCGCGGTCACCGATGACCCGGCCAGCCTCGGCACCGAGTATCTGGAGTTTTGCCGCCAGGCGAAACACAACCCCCTTAAGCGCTTCAAATCCAGCCCGGAAAATGTCTTTTCCGTCGCCACCTTCGTTGAGCTGGAATTTGAAGACCTGCCCGAAGCTGCATTCAGTGTGCTTACCGATAAGGTGAAAGCTATTTTCGGCCGCAAGCAGAAAAGCGACGATGCGCGCCTGAATGACGTGCATGAAGCGGTGACCACAGTCAGTGAGCACGTACAGGAAAACCTCAGCGCGCAGGAAAAGCGCCTGGGTGAAATCGAACAGGCTTTCGCCGCGTACAGACAGGAGTTGACCGACAAGGTCGACGAAACCAGCCAGGCGCTAACCGACCTGAGAACCACCCTCGACCATACCGAAAGTTTCAGCCAGCCGCGCCGCGAAAAGTCTCGCGGCGGTGGTGGCGATGAGCTGATGACTGACTGCTGACAGAGCCGGTCCGACACCGGGCGGCACTGTCGCCGCTCGTCACTGAACAACCCGAACAGGAAAAATTATGCGTCAGCAAACCCGTTTTAAATTCAATGAATATATGAGCCGCATCGCTGAACTGAACGGCATCAGCGCCGATGACGTCAGCAAGAAATTCGCCGTTGAGCCGTCCGTCACGCAAACGCTGATGAACGTTGTGCAGGCCTCATCCTCATTCCTCACGAAGATTAATATTGAGCCGGTGGATGAGCTGAAAGGTGAAAAAATCGGCGTGGGCGTAAATGGCACTATTGCCAGCACAACTGATACTGCTGCCGGTGATAACGAGCGTAAAACCGCGAACTTCACCACGCTGGAAGCGAAAGGGTATGAGTGCGCCCAGGTAAACTTCGACTTCCACATCCGCTACAGGCAGCTTGACCTGTGGGCGCGCTATCAGGACTTTCAGCGCCGTATTCGTGACGCTATTGCCAAGCGTCAGGCGCTTGATTTCATCATGGCCGGATTTAACGGCGTGCAGCGCGCGGCCACATCAGACCGCGCAAAATTCCCTATGCTGCAGGACGTGGCCGTCGGCTGGCTGCAGAAATACCGCAACGAGGCACCGGCGCGCGTGATGAGCAAAATCACCGCTGAGGACGGCGCCGTCGTTTCTGAGGTCATTCGCGTGGGCAAGGGCGGGGATTATGAAAACCTTGACGCGCTGGTGCTGGACGGCACCGACACTCTGATTGACGAAATTTATCAGGATGACCCGAACCTCGTCGCCATTGTGGGCCGTAAGCTGCTGGCCGATAAATATTTTCCGCTGGTCAACAAACAGCAGGAAAACAGCGAAATGATGGCGGCGGACGTCATCATCAGTCAGAAGCGTATTGGCAACCTGCCAGCCGTGCGCGTGCCGTACTTCCCCGCAAACGCCGTGCTGGTGACCACGCTCGAAAACCTGTCCATTTATTTCATGGATGAGAGTCATCGCCGCAGCATTCTGGAAAACCCGAAAAAGGACCAGGTCGAAAACTATGAGTCAATGAACATTGACTACGTGGTCGAAACCTACGGCGCCGGGTGCCTGCTGGAAAACATCACCCTGGGCGATTTCTCTGCGCCTGCAGACGGCGGAGAGTAAGCCATGACGAGTCCCGCACAGCGTCACATGATGCGGGTCTCGGCCAGTGAAGCCGCGCAGCGGGCATCTGTCCCGCTGCGCCATGCAACGCCCTATGAGCAGATGCTCGTCAAACTGGCCGAAGACCGTCGCACGTTAAAGAACATCCGTTCAAATGAAATTAAAGCAGTGAAAAAGCGCGAGCTGCTGCCGTTCTATGCGCCGTGGGTCGCCGGTGTGCTGGCCGACGGCAGGGGCGCGCAGGATGACATCCTGATGACAGTCATGCTGTGGCGACTCGACGCCGGTGACGTGGCCGGGGCGCTGGAGATTGCGCCATATGCGCTGAAATACGGCCTCACCACTGACCACCGCCGCACCACGCCTTACATGCTGGTTGAGGAAGTGGCGCTGTCCGCGTTACGTCTGCGTGCTGTGGGGCAGCCTGTTGACCTGTCACTGCTGCTGACCACGCAGCGCCTGACCGAGGGGGCCGATGTGCCGGATATGGTCCGCGCCCGCCTGCATAAGGTCACCGGCCTGACCCTGCGCGATGCCGGGCAGAGCGCCGATGCGCTGGCGCAGTTTCAGCGTGCGCTGCAGCTCGACCATAACGCCGGTGTGAAAAAAGACATTGAACAGCTTGAGCGGGCGCTGAAACCCAAAGCGGAGACGGCACCGCGCCAGCCACGCCAGAAAGTAAAAACGACTAAACCACGCACGCGCAAGGCCACTGCCCCGAAAGCAGCGAGTCGACGCGGGCGTCCGAAGGCGGAAAAAAACGCCGGTTAACGAACGCTCCCCCGAGCCGGGCGGCACGCCGGTCAACGCAGGTTTCACCCTGACCGCGACCGGCGTCCACCGCCCAACCTTAAGAGGTTGTCATGACGACAGTGATATTGAATCAACCCGACGGGCCGCGTGATGTGCCGGGCGTGGTGATTCCGCCGCCGGGGCCGGATGGCACGGTGATTAAAAATACGTTCTTTTTCCCGGATGTGGATCCATTGCGTGTACGAAACATCGTGCGACTTGAGCAGACCGTTTCCGATGAGCGTCTGCGCGATGCGATTAAGTCGGGCATTGCTGAGGTGAACGCGGAGCTGTACGACTGGCGCGAGCAGCAGATTGCAGCCGGGTTTGGGCTGCTGGCCGATGTGCCTGCCGACCAGCTCGACGGCGAAAGCGTGCGCTGTTTTCACTACCTGCGCGCGGTGTGTGCCATGACCGCCGCCACGCTGGCTGAGCGTTATCGCGGAGCCGATGCCAGCGCGAAGGGCGACAAAAAGGCTGACAGCGTGGAAACCACGGTCGATGACCTGTGGCGGGATATGCGCTGGTCGCTGTCACGCCTGCAGGATAAATCACGCTGCATCGTGGGGCAGCTCTGATGCGGGTTTATGCGATGCAGGGCGACACGCTGGATGTGATTTGTGCCCGGTATTACGGGCGCACGGGTGGGGTGGTTGAGGTGGTGCAGCAGGCGAATCCCGGTTTGTGCGAGTTGGGCGTCGTCCTGCCGCACAGCACGGCGATTGACCTGCCGGACGTGGACACCTCACCCACCACGGAGGGGCTGAAACTATGGGACTGACGATGGAAAAAATAACCTCGTTTATCGCGTACTGGTTAAGCGTGGCGCTGGCCGCGTTCGGTGCGATGACGCCGCAGAACGTCGCCGCGTGGTTTGGTGTGCTGGGTGTGGTCGTCACCGTGGGGGTGAACTGGTACTACCGGCGCAAGAGTTATTTGCTGGAGCTGAACCGCCTGAAAGTGACCCCGCGTTTTGTGGCTCCACCACCGAAGAGGCTGTAACCATGTCAATCGTGAAACGTTGCGGTGTGGCCGCCGTGCTGGCGCTGGCAGCACTGGTGCCTGACTTTCGTCTGCTGAACACCTCGCCGCAGGGGCTGGCGCTGATTGCCGATTTGGAAGGCTGTCGGCTGCGTCCCTACCAGTGCAGCGCGGGCGTGTGGACGTCAGGCATCGGCCACACTGCCGGGGTGGTGCCGAAGCGCGACATCACCGAGCGTGAGGCGGCGGAAAATCTGGTCGCGGACGTGCTGAATACCGAGCGCCGCCTGGGCGTTTGTGTGCCGGTGGTGATGCCGCCGAAGGTCTACGACGCGCTGGTCAGCTTTGCGTTTAACGTTGGCACCGGTGCCGCCTGTAATTCGACGCTGGTCGCCATGCTCAAGCGCCAGCAGTGGCGGGAGGCGTGCGGGCAGCTCCCGCGCTGGGTGTATGTCAACGGCGTCAGAAACAAGGGGCTGGAGAATCGTCGCGAACGTGAGCGCACTTACTGCCTGCAGGGGGTGAAATGAAAACGCTGATTGTCCTGCTGATGCTGGCCGTGCTGGGGCTGTTCTGGCTACGCCATGAAAACGGCAACCTGTCCCGCTCGTTTGAACGGGCTGACCGGGTCGTCACGGAGCAAAAAAACACTATCGCCGGTCTTCGGGGCCAGCTCGGGGCCGTCAGTGCGCTGGCGGCGAGAAACGAAGCGGCGCAGGTGGCGCTGCGTGACCAGCTTGCGGTGGCCAGCGACGAGGCCAGTCGCCGTGAACAGACAATAACGAGGCTGCTTAATGAAAATGACAAGTTTCGCGAGTGGTATGTTGCCCGGCTTCCTGATGCTGTGCGCCGGGTGCACCAGCGCGCCGCCTGTGCCAGCGCCGGTGATTGTGGTCAGCGGTTGCCCGGCGGTGAGTCTTTGCCCGATGCCGGGCAGTGACCCGAAAACCAACGGCGACCTGGGTGCTGATATTCGCCGCCTGGAGCACGCGCTGACCGCCTGCGCGCTGCAGGTGAAAACCGTTAAACACTGTCAGGATGAACTCCATGCAGAAGCTGAAAAGCCTGCGGGACGCGCTAAGGCGCGCCGTACCGCAATTCAAAACTAACCCCGATATGCTGCGCCTGTATGTCGACAGCGGGCATAACGTATCGACGCTGGCGACCTCGCTGTCGTTTCAGAAAGTTTACGACCTGAGAGTCGTCATCGTCGATTTTGTCGGTGACCTCGATTTGATTTTTGTGCCGGTGCAGGCGTGGCTGCGTGAACAACAGCCCGACGTCATGACGGCGCAGGGCAGGGAAAAAGGCTTCGCGTATCAGGTTGACGTTAACAGCGACGATTCACTCGATATTGGTATCACGCTGCGCCTGACCGAGCGCACCCTCGTCAGGGAAATCGACGGAGCGCTTCATGTCAGTTATGCCCCCGAACCGCCGCCAGTGCCGGTCACGCGCCCGACGGAGCTTTACATCAACGGCGAGCTGGTGAGTCAGTGGCATGACTGAGTTGACCGCACTGGAAACACGCCTCGCGGGCCTGCTGGCCAGCCTGTCACCGGCGGCGCGCCGTAGGCTGGCGGCGGACATCGCGAAACAACTGCGCGCCAGTCAGCAGCAGCGCATAAAGCGTCAGCAGGCACCCGACGGCACACCGTATGCCGCAAGAAAACGCCAGCCGGTGCGCAGTGGGAAGGGGCGCATAAAGCGCGAAATGTTCAGCAAATTGCGCACTAGTCGCTTTATGAAAGCCGGGGGTAATGACAGCGCGGCGGTGGTGGATTTTACAGGCAGGGTGCAGCGCATGGCGTGGGTGCATCAGCGCGGGCTGAAAGACCGGCCAAACCGCAACAGCCCTGATGTGCAGTATCCGGCGCGTCAGTTGCTGGGATTCAGTCGGGACGATGAGCGGCTGATTGAACAGCTTATTATTCAGCATCTACGTTAGCTAAAGGTAATGGTCTTTTATTCATTATCTAAAGTATTGGTATTGCTCTTGGCATTTTCTTGTTTTTCATTTTTGTAATCAAAGAATTGATTGTTGAATTTCTGAAATCGAGGATATGTTATTAAAATGCAGATAAAAAATAAATAGAGGAGTACGCAGATGCTGTACATAACATGGATGTCTGAGTTGTTTTTTTGTATGGCGCGCTGCAATTCAAGTTTCATATTTTTATCGTTAGTAATGATGTAATCACATGCGTTTCTTAGGATCTCTTTGTCTTGTTGGGTGAGCTTAATGCAGTCATTTCTGTTAAGGTGATTTTTTTTAATAGGGTCGTATACGTAAATGTCAGATACATAAACACGTTCATTTTTATTACTAAATGAGGCGTAGTTGTATTTTTCTTTGGCAATGAAACTTCCAATTAGAAGCATGGCAACAACGAGGGTGCCTGCAAGTAAAAAAATAGCAGTAGCGTCTCGTTTATTTAATCTACGTTTGCCAGCAATTTGAAATGAAGGAAAAATCCATGTTTTAGGCGGCTCGACTTTTCCCGAAGCAATTGCTTCCGCAAAAAGTTCTATATCGTCTGTTTTCTCAAGAGTAATGCCGTGATAAAGCTTGATGAGTTGTAGATCTAAAATTTTCTCATCAGCCAAACTGAGCTTTGAGTTTGAGAGCTTTATTTTAAGGATTTTGAAAATTATTCTGAATATGAAGCCGAGCCCAACGTATGAAAGTAATAACAAAAAAAGTGCTAGCTCAAAAGCTTTGATTACCACATCTAACTGGGACGTAAAGGTCGTAAACATGAATTCTCCTTTTCATTTTCAAAGGAACATATCACTTCGACTTGATGTTGTGTAGTAGCTGGCCACAAGAACAGTTATGGCTGAGGAGCAAACACCAGGACATCATAGGTGCATGAACATACTCAATAATATTCAAGATATTAGTCGTGCGATTCGAAACCTCATCCGCACCGGAGTCGTGACGCAGGTCGACACGGTGCAGGGGCTGTGCCGGGTGCAGACCGGAGGCATCGAAACCACATGGCTGAACTGGCTGACCGCCCGCGCCGGGCGCGCCCGCGTGTGGTGGTCGCCGTCTGTGGGTGAGCAGGTGTTACTGCTGGCCGTCGGCGGTGAACTTGATACCGCGTTTGTGCTGCCTGCCGTGTTTTCTGATGACTGTCCCGCGCCGTCTGTCTCGGCGGATGCATGGCATGTGTCTTTCCCGGACGGTGCGGTCATGGAATATGAGCCGCAAACCAGCGCGCTGACGGTCAGTGGCATCAGAACGGCTTACATCACAGCGGCGGGATCCATTACGGCCACCGCGCCACAGGTTACTGTCATTGCGACAGAGCGCATCACGCTCGATACGCCGGAAGTGGTCTGTACCAACAAACTGACCACGGCAACGCTTGAGGTAAGACAGGGTGGCACGATGACGGGCAGCGTCACGCACACCGGCGGCGCGCTGACGTCGAACGGCATCGTGTTACACACGCACCGTCACCCCGGCGACAGCGGCGGCACAACGGGGACGCCACAATGACGGATTACACCGGCATGAACCGTCACACCGGCAGGGCAGTCAGCGACGTGGAGCATATCGGCCAGAGCGTGCGCGATATTCTGTTGACGCCGGTCGGCTCGCGGGTGATGCGCCGTGATTACGGCTCCCTGTTGTCAGCGCTGATTGATATGCCGCAGACCCCGGCGCTACGTCTGCAGATTATGGTGGCGTGTTATGCCGCGATTCAGCGCTGGGAGCCGCGCATCAGGCTGAACTCGGTCAGTTTTGAATCCGGCGCAAACGGCGCGTTATTCGTTGATATCACCGGCGCGCGTACCGATACCGGTGCGCTTGTTACCACCACTATCTCGCTGAGTTAAAACGTTATGGCTACCGTTGACCTGAGTCAGTTACCCGTGCCGGATGTGGTTGAGGTACTGGATTATGAAACCCTTCTCGCGGAGCGCATCGCGACCCTGATTTCGCTCTATCCCGAGGACCGGCAGGCGGCGGTTGCTGCGACGCTGGCGCTGGAGTCTGAGCCACTGGTAAAGCTCCTTCAGGAAAATGCTTACCGTGAGGTTGTCTGGCGTCAGCGCGTCAACGAGGCGGCGCTCGGCGTGATGCTGGCGTATGCCACCGGCAATGACCTTGACGTCGTGGCGGCCAATAACAACACCACGCGCCTGACCATCACCCCGGAAGACGCAACCACTATTCCGCCGACGCCTGCCGTCATGGAGTCTGACACCGACCTGCGCATCCGGGCGCAACAAGCGTTTGAGGGGCTGAGCTGGGCCTCGCCGGGCGGCGCGTATGAATACGGCTGTCGCAGTGCGGACGGGCGTGTCGCTGACGTGGCGGTCACCAGTCCGCGTCCGGCGTACGTGACGATTTACGTGCTGTCACGCGAGGGAGACGGCACGGCCAGTGATGACCTTATCGCGGCGGTGGATGCGGTGGCGCAGTCAGAGCCGGTGCGCACCGTGGCGGACCGCGTGACGGTGCTGTCAGCGGAAATTGTGCCGTATCGCATTGATGCAACGCTGTACCTGTACCCCGGCCCGGAAGCGGAGCTGGTCCGCCAGGCATCAGAGCAGAAACTGCAGGGCTATATCAGCGAGCAGCGCCGCCTTGGGCGTGATATCCGCCTGTCTGCCATTTACGCCGCGCTGCATGTCGAGGGTGTGCAGCGCGTCGAGCTTAAAGCCCCGATGGCCGATATCGTGCTGAATGCGTCGCAGGCGTCGCACTGTATCGGTTACAGCATTCGTGTCGGGGGTTCGGATGAGTGACCGACTACTGCCTGTCGGGTCGTCAGCGCTGGAGGTGGCCGCCGCTGATGCACTGGCGCAGATTGAGCGCGTGCCGGTGCCATTGCGCACGTTGTGGAACCCGCAAACCTGCCCGGTAAACCTGCTGCCGTATCTGGCGTGGGCGCTGTCGGTTGACCGCTGGGACGAGAGCTGGACGGAGGCCACCAAACGCAGCGTCATTGCGTCGTCGTTTTATGTCCATCTGCACAAAGGAACCATCAGCGCATTACGACGCGTGGTCGAGCCGCTCGGGTATCTGATTGAGGTGCGCGAATGGTGGCAGCTCGACGAGGAGCCAGGCACATTCCGTTTAGTGGTTGGCGTGCTGGAAAGCGGCATTACAGAAGAAATGTATCAGGAGCTTGAACGCCTGATAAACGATGCAAAACCGGCAAGCCGCCATCTGACCGGGCTTGTCATCAGTCTGAGCACCTCAGGCGAGTTGTATGTCGGCGCGGGCTGTTATGACGGCGACGCGCTGACGGTTTATCCGTACACCCCCGAGGAAATAGTGGTCGGTGGTGAGTATTTCACGGCCTCTGCCGTCCAGGTGATTGACGAATTAAAGGTGAGTACATGACTAAATACTACGCCACCCTGACCACTCAGGGCGCGGCAATGCTGGCGAACGCGACCGCGCTCGGCCAGAAGCTCAGTATTACACAAATGGCGGTAGGTGACGGTGGCGGTGTGCTGCCGATGCCGGACCCGGCGCAGACCGCGCTGGTCAATCAGAAACGTATCGCGCCGCTGAACTCACTCAGCGTTGACCCGAATAACGCCGGGCAGATTATCGCCGAGCAAATCATCCCGGAAAATGAGGGGGGATTCTGGATACGAGAGGTAGGTCTTTTTGACGATAACGGCATCCTGATTGCGGTCGGCAACTGTGCAGAGAGTTACAAGCCGCAGCTTGCCGAGGGCAGCGGGCGCACGCAGACGATTCGCATGGTGCTGGCCGTGTCTGCGATTTCGTCCATCACGCTGAAAATCGACCCGGCGGTCGTGCTGGCGACGCGTGAATATGTGGACAAGTCTGTTTTGGGTTTAGGGCTGGATACAGGCGCAACAATGCCAGCGGCGTCAGGGCTTGGCAGTACGGCGGGTTACATTTCCGTGCCGGGTATGATTTCAGGTGTGCGGGGAAATATGCTGATCCAGTGGAAATCCGTGTCGGTAACGCAGGCACCAGACGGCAGTATGGCGTCGGTAGAAAGCACATGGCCAATTGCGTTTCCGAATGCCTGCTTATCAGTTAATCCGTCGCTGACGAACTCAGTCATTTATGCCGTGAGCGGCATGCCATTTGTCAGTGCCGCCATTGTGGACCGCGCAAGATTTAAGGCGGCCTGTGCCTACAGCAAATCAAATTCAACTGTAACCGTATGGGGTGTGGGGTACTGATGACAGATTATATGTTTAGCCCGTCAGAAAATGCCTTTTATCCGCTGTCACTTAAGGATGATTACCTGCAGGCCGGAACGTGGCCGGGTGACGGTGTGGCAATCAGTGCTGATGATGCAGCGGGATTTATGGCTGATGCCCCTGAGGGAATGGTGCGTGGGGTGGGTGACGATAACCTGCCGTGTTGGGTTGCGCTGCCACCCCCGGACCCGGCTGAACTGGTGGCGCTGGCAAATGTGCAGCGCGAGCAGTTGGTCATTGAAGCCAAAGATATGATAAGCGTGTGGCAGACCGAGCTGCAGCTCGGCATCATCAGTGATGAGGACAGGGAAAGCCTGATTTTGTGGCTCGGTTATATTAAGGCGCTGGGGGCGGTCGACACGTCCACCGCGCCCGATATCGACTGGCCGGTCAAACCAGAATAACGAAGGCGGGCGCAGGCCCGCTTTTTCATGCCCTGTGTATGTGCCAGCGCTCACCCATCAGCCACGCATAGCCCGCCACCGGTCCCGCCAGGACAATGACACCTGCCCATTAACCACGGAGTTAACCGGATGAGTGATTATCACCACGGCGTGCAGGTGCTCGAAATCAACGACGGCACGCGCGTCATTTCCACTGTTTCAACCGCCATCATTGGCATGGTATGCACCGCGAATGATGCGGATGTAGCCACATTCCCGCTTAATGAGCCGGTCCTGATTACCGGCGTACAAAGTGCCATTGCGAAAGCGGGGAAAACCGGCACGCTGGCGGCATCGCTGCAGGCTATCGCAGACCAGGCGAAACCCGTTGTCGTGGTCGTGCGCGTGGAGGAAGGCCAAGACAGTGACCCGGACGCCGCCCGCGCGAAAACCATTTCAAATGTTATTGGCGGCACGGGTGCAGATGGCAAATACACCGGGCTTAAGGCGTTGCTGACCGCTGAGGCGGTAACCGGCGTTAAGCCGCGCATTCTTGGCGTGCCGGGGCTGGATCCGCAGGAGGTGGCGACCGCGCTCGCGTCGGTGTGTATCAGCCTGCGTGCGTTTGGTTACGTCAGCGCGTGGGGCTGTAAGACCATTTCAGAGGCGATTAACTACCGCGATAACTTCAGTCAGCGTGAGCTTATGGTCATCTGGCCTGACTTCCTCGCGTGGGATACCACGGCAAACGCAACCACCACGGCATACGCCACGGCGCGTGCGCTCGGCCTGCGTGCGTATATCGACCAGACGGTCGGCTGGCATAAAACCCTGTCAAACGTCGGCGTCCAAGGTGTCACCGGTATCAGTGCGTCAGTGTTCTGGGATTTGCAGGCATCCGGCACCGATGCGGACCTGTTAAACGAGGCTGGCGTCACGACACTGGTGCGTAAAGACGGCTTCAGATTCTGGGGGAACCGCACCTGCTCGGATGACCCGTTATTCCTCTTTGAGAACTACACCCGCACCGCGCAGGTGCTGGCCGACACAATGGCCGAGGCGCACATGTGGGCGGTCGATAAGCCGATTACCGCAAGCCTGATTCGCGACATTGTGGACGGCATCAACGCGAAATTCCGCGAGCTGAAATCTAACGGCTACATTGTCGACGGCTCATGCTGGTTCGATGAAGAGTCGAACGACAAGGACACGCTCAAGGCCGGAAAACTGTACATCGACTACGACTACACGCCCGTCCCGCCGCTTGAAAACCTCATTCTGCGCCAGCGCATCACCGACACTTACCTGGTCAATCTGGCCGCGTCTGTCAGCAACTAAGGATCTGAAACATGGCATTACCCCGAGTCCTGAAATACCTGAATCTTTTCAACGACGGCCTTAGCTACATGGGTGTTGTTGAGTCCGTCACGCTGCCAAAGCTGACCCGCAAGCTTGAGAACTGGCGCGGCGGTGGCATGAACGGTGCCGCGACCGTTGACCTTGGTCTCGACGATGAGGCGTTAACCGTCGAATGGTCTGTCGGTGGCCTGCCGGATGTGGCGCTGTGGGCGCAGTACGCCGCGCCGGGCGCTGATGCGGTGCCGCTGCGCTTTGCTGGCTCTTATCAGCGCGACGACACCGGCGAAATCGTCGCCGTGGAAGTGGTAATGCGCGGACGTCACAAAGAACTCGACGGCGGCGAGAGTAAGCAGGGTGAGCTGTCCACGACGAAAATCTCGACGGCCTGCACGTATTACCGCCTGACGATTGACGGCAGCGACATTATCGAAATCGACACCGTGAACATGGTCGAGAAAGTGAACGGCACTGACCGACTGGAGCAGCACCGCCGCGCAATCGGCCTGTAATTTCCTGACCGGTCAGCGTGGCTGGCCGGTGATAATTCAAAATGGAGACAACCATCATGGCAAGACCTCAGAAAAACAAGCCGGAATTTATCGACAATGAAGGCAATGAAATCGCCACCGTTAATCCGAATCTGGTTACGCTTGACGTGCCGGTGAAGCGTGCCGGTCAGACGATTGAGGCGGTGACGCTGATAAAACCCACTGCAGGTACACTGCGCGGTGTAAGCCTCGCCGCCGTGGCGCAGTCAGAGGTCGATGCGCTGATTAAGGTGCTGCCGCGCATGACGTATCCGGCGCTGACCGAGGCCGAAGTCAGTGCGATGGAGCTGCCCGACCTGCTGACCCTTGCCGGGAAGGTGATTGGTTTTTTGTCGCCGAACTCGGCGCACTGAATTTCCCACCCTCACTGACGGTTAACGACCTGATGGCGGACATCGCGGTAATTTTCCACTGGCCGCCGTCAGAGCTTTACACCATGAGCCTGACTGAGATTTTGAGCTGGCGAGAGAAGGCGCTGCAGCGTAGCGGGAACCATCATGAGTAAAAACCTGCGTTTAGAGGTATTACTGAAAGCGGTCGACCAGGCAACGCGACCGCTTAAATCCATCCAGAGCGCGAGTAAAACCCTGTCGGGTGATATTCGCGGCACGCAAAAACAACTGAGCAGCCTTAACGGGCAAGCGTCACGAATCGACGGTTTTCGCAAGGCGAGCGCACAACTGGCCGTGACCGGTCAGGCGCTGCAGAAGGCGAAACGCGACGCCGGTGCGCTGGCTGTACAGTTTAAAAACACCGAAAACCCCACCCGCGCGCAGGCCCGGGCGCTGGAGGCGGCAAAACGCCAGGCGGCGGAGCTGCAGACGAAATACAACGGCCTGAGAACGTCGGTACAGCGCCAGCGTGTCGAGCTGCAGCAGGCAGGCATCAACACACGCACGCTGTCAGCGGATGAACGCCGCCTCAAAACCTCAATCAGCGAAACCACGGCGCAGCTTAACCGCCAGCGGGCAGCACTGGCGCAGGTCAGCGCCCAGCAGTCGCGGCTTAATGCGGTGAAAAGCCGTTATGAGACCGGGCAGCGAATGGCTGCCAGTGTGCGTAATGCCGGGATGGTGGGTGTCGGTGTGGCGACGGCGGGGCTTTACGGCGCATCGCGTTTCATTGCGCCGGGCATTGGCTTCGACAAACAGATGTCCGGTACCCAGGCCATTCTCGGGCTGGACAAGAGTGACGAAAAGCTCGCGCAGATTCGCCAACAGGCGCGCGACATTGGTGCGACGACCGCTTTCTCGCCGGGGGATGTGGCGCGAACGCAGACCACGCTGGCCCGTTCGGGCTATAAAGCCGACGACGTGCTCGCGGCCACCGGGTCAACGGTTAACCTGAGTCTGGCCGCCGGTGTCGACATTGCCGAAGCGGCGGACATTATCACCAACATGCAATCGGCCTTTAACCTGCCGACCACTGAGATTGAGCGCGTGGCGGACGTGATGACAAAAGGCTTTACGTCATCAAATACCGGGTTAGTTGAGTTGGGCGAGGCAATGAAATATGTCGCGCCCATCGCTGAGGCCGCCGGGGCCAGCATTGAGGACACGACCGCCATGCTTGGCATACTGGCGGACAATGGTGTCAAAGGCTCGATGGCGGGAACCAGCACCAGCGCCATATTCAACCGCCTGCAGGCACCAATGGGAAAAGCGGTTGACGCAATAGCGGAGCTGGGCGTCAAAACCCGTGACCGACAGGGCAACATGCTGCCGGTCTACAGTATCCTGAAATCCATCAATCGCTCTTTCGAAAAAAATAAACTGGGTAGCGCTGAACAGGGGGAATACCTCAAGGTCATTTTTGGTGAGGAAGCCATGAAGGGGGCGATTAAGCTCGTCGCCGCTGCCGGTAATGGCTCGCTGGACAACAAGCGCCAGGCGATTACGGATTCCGCCGGAACCACGGAGCGCATCGCCAAAATTCAGACCGACAACCTCGACGGCGATTTAAAAAACCTTCAGTCGGCATGGGAAGACCTGCAGATTGAAGTGTTCGAAAAACAGGATTCCGCGTTGCGTCGCCTGACCGTATCAGCCACCGACTGGCTGGGCAAAGTGGCCGCCTGGGCGAAAGCCAATCCTGAGCTGACGAAGACCCTTTTCACGGTGACCGCTGGCGCACTGGCCGTGCTGGGTGTGCTGGGCGGTATCGGGTTAATCGCCTGGCCGGTAGTGGCGGGTATTAACGCGATTGTGGCTGCTGCTGGTGTGCTGGGTGTGGCGTTCGGTGCGCTGACGTGGCCGGTGGTGGCCGTTGGCGCTGCCATTGTCGCCGGTGTGCTGCTTATCCGTAAATACTGGGAACCGATAGGTGCATTTTTCTCAGGCGTGGTGGAGGGGCTGAAAGCTGCCTTCGCGCCGGTGGGGGAAATGTTCGCGCCACTCAAACCCATTTTTGACGCCCTGGGCGCAGCGCTGCGTGTGGTCTGGCAGTGGTTCAAAGACCTGTTGCAGCCTGTAAAAGCAGCAAAAGACACACTGGAAAGCTGTAAAAACGTCGGCGTGATGTTCGGTCAGGCGCTGGCCGCTGCGTTTATGGCTCCGCTGACCGTTTTCAACAAGCTGCGTAGCGGTGTCGACTGGCTGCTCGAAAAGCTCGGTGTTATCAGCAAAGAGTCAGGCGAGCTGGACAAGACTGCCGAACGGACCAGCGTCGCCGCGCAGGGCAACAGCTACATTCAACCGACCAGCGCTTACGGCGGTTACCGGGCGTATCAGCCCGTCACGGCACCCGCCGGACGCTCATACGTTGACCAGAGCAAAACCGACTATCACATCACGCTGGCTGGCGGAAATGCGCCGGGGCATCAGCTCGACCGTCAGGTCCGCGAGGCGCTGGAGAAGTACGAACGCGACAAACGCGCACGCCAGCGCGCCAGCATGGGCCACGACTAAGGAGGATTTGACGATGATGCTTGCGCTGGGAATGTTCGTTTTTGAACGCCGCACACTGCCTTACCAGTCGATGCAGTATTCGCGTGAATACCGCTGGTCCTCAAATGACCGGGTCGGTAAACCGCCCGCTTATCAGTATCTCGGGGAGGGTGAAACGTCGTGTCAGCTTTCCGGCACGCTGTACCCGGCTATCACCGGCGGCGCGATATCGCTGCGCATGGTCGAGTTAATGGCCGACGAGGGGCGGGCGTGGCCGCTGATTGAGGGAACCGGCAATATTCTCGGGATGTTCGTTGTTGAACGTGTCAGCACCACGCACGCGGAATTTTTCAGCGACGGTGCCGCTAGGAAGATTGATTTTACTTTGTCACTGAAGCGGGTTGATGAATCCCTGACGGCGATGCTGGGCGATCTGAAACAGCAGGTCGGCAATCTGGTTACCTCTGCCGGTAAACTAGCGGGAGGGCTGACGGGATGATAACCAGCATGGTGACCGACGCCGGTGCCGGTCTGGCACCGGCCTTTATGCTGACCATGAACAGCGAGGATATTACCCGCAATATCAGCGACCGCCTGATATCGCTGACCATGACAGATAACCGGGGCTTTGAGGCTGACCAGCTCGACATCGAACTTGATGACAGTGACGGACAAGTCGAACTGCCGCCGCGTGGTGCGGTCCTGTCGCTGTTCCTCGGCTGGCAGGGTTCGGCCCTGCTCGGGAAGGGGGATTTTACGGTCGACGAAATCGAGCATCGCGGCGCGCCGGATACGCTGACCATCCGGGCGTGCAGCGCTGACTTTCGCGGCACGCTCAATTCACGCCGTGAGCAGTCATGGCACGACACCACCCTTGACGCCGTGGTCACGACCATCGCACAGCGTAATAACCTGACGGCCAGTGTCGCTGACTCCCTGAAAACGATACCCGTGCCACATATTGACCAGTCGCAGGAGTCCGACGCGGTATTTCTGACCCGGCTTGCGGAGCGCAACGGGGCGGCGGTGTCAGTGAAGGCCGGAAAGCTGCTGTTTCTGAAGGCGGGCAGTGCGGTCACGGCCAGTGGCAAGCCGGTGCCGCAGATGACCCTGGTGCGCAGCGACGGTGACGGTCATCAGTTTGCGATTACAGACCGGGCAGCGTACACCGGCGTTACGGCAAAATGGCTGCACACAAAAGACCCGAAGCCGCAAAAGCAGAAAGTGACGCTGAAGCGCAAGCCAAAGCAGCAGCACATGCGCGCGCTGCAGCACCCAAAGGCGACACCGGTCAGCAAGAAAGCCAAAGCTAAAAAAGAGCAGGAAGCCTGCGAAGGTGAATACATGGCTGGTGACGCGGATAACGTGCTGGCGCTGACCACGGTCTACGCGACAAAGGCGCAGGCTATGCGGGCAGCTCAGGCGAAGTGGGACAAGCTGCAGCGTGGCGTGGCTGAATTTTCGATAACGCTGGCGCTGGGACGGGCTGATTTATTTCCCGAAACGCCGCTCCGGGTGTCAGGGTTTAAGCGTGTCATAGATAAGCAGTCCTGGCTGATTAGTAGGGTGGTTCACAGTCTCGGGAATAACGGCTTCACGACGCGCTTAGAGCTTGAGGTGAGGCTTTCCGATGTGGGGTACGAATCTGTAAGTGATGAGGTTTGATTTAATATTAACTGTTTGTTTTATATGATTTTAATGGCTAAAATTGAATGCAGAACAGCCAGCCGAGGTGATTGATATGTTTCATTGTCCGTTATGCCAGCACGCCGCCCACGCCCGCACCAGCCGCTACATGAGCGACACCACAAAAGAGCGTTATCACCAGTGCCAGAACGTCAATTGTAGTGCCACGTTTCTGACGCTGGAGTCAGTGCAGCGCTACATCGTGAAGCCAGGCGAAACAAACCCGGTTTTGCCACATCCCGCGCCGTCAGGACAACAAGCCCTCTGGATGTAAAAACAAAGCCCCGCGATTGCGGGGCTTTTTGTCGATGTGGTCATTATGTGGACGTGACCAGAAACAAATCCTTTTGTTTCAATAGGTTTAATACTCTTAAAAAGGCAGCCTCCGGGCTGCTTTTTGTTTTCACTCGGCATAAATTATTTCAGCAGTAACGACAATTCCAGCGCGGCGTCCTGTAACGCGGGCAGCACCTGCTCGCGCAGCGCCTGGGCTGACACCTGGCCTGCATGTACGCCCACGTTCAACGCAGCTTCCACCTGACCATGCGGGTTATAGAGGGGTACCGCAATAGAGCGCAGTCCCATCTCCAGTTCCTGATCGTTGAGCGCATAGCCTTGCTGGCGCACCCGCTGTAATTCCTCGCGCAGTTTTGTCACAGACCCAATCGTCTGCGGCGTATAGCAAATCATGTTGATGCGCCCCAGAAAGTCGTTTAACTGCTCTTCCGGCAGGTGGCTTAACAGCACGCGTCCCATTGAGGTTGACCAGGCGGGCAGGCGGCTGCCCACGTCCAGATCGATAGTCATAATGCGCGCACCAGAGGCGCGGGATATGTACAGAATATCGTCACCGTCCAGCACGGCAATGGAGCAGGATTCATTCAGGCGCGTACTCAGCGCCTTTAGTACCGGATGTGCTGATTTTGCCAGTGGCGTGGAGGCAAGCCAGGCGTGGCCGAGCGATAAAATGCGTGGGCGTAGCTGGAAGTTTTTGCCGTCTTCGGCGTACACAAAACCGAGTTTGCCCAGCGTGTACAGACAGCGGCGCACCGCTGCGCGTGGGATGCCGGTCTTCTGGCTAATCTGCGAAATCGACAGCACCCGGCGTTGTGGCGTAAAGGCCTGAATCACTTCCAGTCCGCGCGCCAGCGAAGCCATAAAATTGGGGTCGCCTTTAAACGGGCCTTGTTCACCACCTGCGTACTCTTCGCGCTCTTGTTCCATTTGTTGCCCCTGTTTTTCGCCATCGATCACACTCTGAAGAGAAAGATACACGATGTTCGATAATCGCACCATATTTCGATTATCGCCCTTGACCGTCATCGCGAGCAGGCTCACATTCTGAACAAAGAACGCAACGTTGTGCGATGCCCGCACAATCCGGGAGCAGAGTAATGATTGATAAGAGTGTGACTTCGCCTGAAGACGCCATCGCTGATATTCACGACGGTGCCACCATTATGATCGGCGGTTTTGGCCCTGCGGGGCAGCCCACCACGCTGATTGACGCGCTGATTGCCCACGGTGCGGGCAATCTCACCATCATCAATAACAACGCCGGTAACGGCGAAGTTGGCCTGGCGGCGCTGCTCAAGGCAGGCCGGGTGCGCAAGATGATTTGTTCCTTTCCACGCCAGGTGGATTCACAGATTTTTGACGATCTTTATCGGCGCGGCAAAGTCGAGCTGGAGCTGGTGCCGCAGGGCAACCTGGCCGCGCGCATCCAGGCCGCAGGCTCAGGTCTTGGCGCGGTGTTTACACCCACCGGCTATGGTACGCCGCTCGCTGAAGGCAAAGAAACGCGCGAAATCGACGGTCGTCACTACGTACTGGAATATCCCATCAAAGCGGATTTTGCGCTGATAAAAGCGCACCACGGCGACCGCTGGGGCAACCTGGTTTACCGCAAGGCGGCACGTAATTTTGGGCCGATTATGGCAACCGCTGCGACTACCACTATTGCTGAAGTCAGCCGCATTGTGGCGCTGGGTGAACTGGACCCGGAGAACATTGTTACGCCGGGAATATTTGTGCAGCGCGTGGTATCGCTCGAACCCTGTGCTCAGGCAGCGCAACGCGCGTAAGGAGATTGAGAATGCAAAAACTGACCCGTGACGAAATGGCGCAGCGCGTGGCGCGCGACATCCCGGAAGGTGCCTACGTGAACTTAGGCATTGGCCTGCCAACCCGCATTGCCAACTACCTGCCAGCGGACAAAGAGGTGTTCCTGCACAGTGAAAACGGCCTGCTGGGTATGGGACCCAAACCCGCGCCGGGCGAAGAAGACCCGGAACTCATCAACGCTGGTAAAGAGTACGTGACGCTGCTGACCGGTGGCTGCTTTTTTCACCACGGTGATTCGTTTGCCATGATGCGCGGCGGCCACCTGGATATCTGCGTGCTGGGAGCCTACCAGGTGTCAGCCAGCGGCGACCTCGCCAACTGGAGCACCGGCGCACCGGATGCCATTCCGGCCGTGGGCGGGGCGATGGATCTTGCCATTGGCGCCCGTCAGGTGTTTGTGATGATGGATCATCTGACCCGCGACGGGCAGAGCAAGCTGGTCGACACCTGCACCTATCCACTCACTGGCGTGGGGTGCGTCAGCCGCATTTACACCGACCTTGCGGTGATCGATATCACTGAACGTGGGCCAGTGGTGCGGGAGATTTTCAATGGCCTCTCCTTTGAGGAGTTGCAGCGAATTACTCCGGTCAAACTGACCTTTGAACAACTGGCACAAAGCGCGTAAGGAACTATGATGAATCAGGCATTTATCTGTGATGCAGTACGTACTCCCTTTGGCCGCTTTGGTGGCTCGCTTGCCACCGTGCGGGCCGACGACCTGGCGGCGCTGCCGCTTAAGGCGCTGATAGCGCGCCACCCAAATCTTGACTGGAGCCAGGTTGACGATGTGCTGTACGGCTGTGCTAACCAGGCGGGTGAAGATAACCGCAACGTGGCACGCATGGCGCTGTTGCTGGCGGGGCTGCCGGAAACCGTGCCGGGCAGCACGCTTAACCGCCTGTGCGCTTCAAGTCTGGACGCCATTGGTACGGCGGCGCGCGCCATTAAAAGCGGTGAGACTCACCTGATGATTGCCGGTGGCGTGGAGAGCATGTCGCGTGCGCCGTTTGTCATGGGCAAGGCAGAAACGGCCTTCAGCCGCAGCGCACGCCTGGAAGACACCACCATCGGCTGGCGTTTTATCAACCCACAGATGAAGGCCGAGTTTGGTGTTGACTCCATGCCAGAAACGGCAGAAAACGTAGCAGATGACTTTGCTATCAGTCGCGAAGATCAGGATGCTTTTGCCGTGCGCAGCCAGCTACGCACTGCCAGAGCACAGGAAATGGGACTGTTTGCCGACGAGCTTATTCCGGTGTCCATTCCACAGCGTAAGGGCGATCCGCTGCTTTTCACCACAGATGAGCACCCGCGTGCCACGTCGCTGGAAACGCTGGCGAAGCTTAAAAGCGTGGTGCGTCCGGGGGGGACGGTGACCGCAGGCAATGCGTCAGGCGTTAACGACGGTGCCTGTGCGCTGCTGGTTGCCAGCGAGCTGGCGATGCGTACCCATGATTTGCAGCCGCTGGCGCGCGTGGTGGGTGTGGCAACGGCTGGCGTGGCGCCGCGTATTATGGGCTTTGGTCCGGCACCAGCGGTGCGCAAAGTACTGGCGCAGACCGGGCTCACGCTTGAGCAGATGGATGTGATTGAACTTAATGAAGCCTTTGCTGCCCAGGCGCTGGCGGTGATGCGCGATCTTGGCCTGCCGGATGACGCCGAACACGTCAACCCGAACGGTGGCGCAATTGCCCTGGGTCATCCGCTGGGGGCGTCCGGCGGGCGTATCGCCATGACAGCGGCGTACCAGCTTAAACGTACCGGTGGGCGTTACGCGCTGTGCACTATGTGTATTGGTGTCGGGCAGGGGATCGCGCTGATTCTTGAGAGGGTGTAAGGAGCGTTAATGGGACTGTACTCGCCGCTGTTTCACGACTCGCCGTTGGCAGATTTTTTCAGCGAACGCGCGACTCTACAGGGGATGCTCGATTTTGAAGCAGCGCTTGCGCAGGCGCAGGCGCATTGTGGTGTGATCCCACAGACGGCGGTAGCGCCCATTGAAGCGGCGTGTCGGGCAGAATGCCTTGATGCCGCGGCACTGGCGCAGGCCGCCGCCAGTACCGGTAACCTCGCCATTCCGCTGGTCAAACAGCTGACAGCCGTGGTGAAGGCGCAGGACGAGCAGGCCGCGCGTTACGTGCACTGGGGCGCAACCAGCCAGGATGCCATTGATACCGGCATGGTTGTGCAACTGCGCGGCGCGCTGGTGCAGGCCGAAATGCTGCTGGTAAAACTCATGCAGGCGCTGGCAGTACAGGTGCAGACCCATGCCAACAGCGTGATGCCAGGCCGTACCTGGCTTCAGCATGCGCTGCCCACGACTTACGGCCTCAAACTGGCCGGAACGCTTGATGCGCTGCTGCGCTGGCATGAACGACTGCGTGAGTTAACGCCAAGGTTACTGGTATTACAGTTTGGCGGCGCTGCGGGTACGCTCGCCTCATTGAAAGCAAACGGCCCGCAGGTGTCACAGGAGCTGGCGCAGCAACTTCAACTTGGTCTTGCGGATACGCCGTGGCACACCCAGCGCGACCGGCTGTTGGAGGCCGCTGGCTGGCTGGCTGGCGTCAGCACCACGCTCGGCAAATTTGCCGGGGATTTTGCTTTGCAGATGCAAACCGAAGTTGCCGAAGTTGCCGAGCCAACGGCAGAAGGCAAGGGCGGCTCTTCCACTATGCCGCATAAGCGTAATCCGGTCACCTGTGCGGCCATTCTCAGCACTGTGACGCGTATTCCAGGGCTGATGGCGACGCTCTATACAGGTCAGCTTCAGCAGCATGAACGCGCCCTCGGCGGCTGGCAGGCAGAGTGGCAGACGCTCCCGGAACTGGCAACGCTGGCAGGCGGCGTATTGAACAACAGCCTGATGCTGGTGGAGGGCATGCAAGTATTCACCGGACGTATGCGCCAGAACCTCGACATCACGCACGGGCTGATTATGGCCGAAGCCGTCACGCTCGCGCTGGCTGAACATATTGGGAAAGCGGCGGCACACCATCGCGTGGAGCAGCTTTGCCACCAGGCGCTGGACGGCGGCGAGCCGCTGCAAACGCTGCTGGAGCAGGACGAACAGGTAAGTGGGTACCTTAGCGGGCAACAGATAGCCCAGCTTCTTGACCCCTCCACGGCCACCGGCAGCGCCAGCCACTTTTTGCGCCAGGTGCTGGCGCGTTTCAGGAATGCATTATGACAATTCACTATCAACTCGACGGGCGCGCTGATGCGCCGGTTATCGTGCTCTCTAACTCGCTCGGCACCACGCTTTCCATGTGGGACGGCCAGATGGAGGCGTTACTGGCGCATTTTCGCGTGCTGCGCTACGACACTCACGGCCATGGGCGCACCACAAAACAGGGCAAAGTCACGCTGGCACAGCTGGGCGAAGACGTGCTGAACGTGATGGCGCAGGCGGGGGTGGAGAAAGCGCATTTCTGCGGCATTTCAATGGGCGGTATCACCGGCTTATGGCTGGCGCGCTTTGCGCCGGAGCGTTTTTATAGCGTCACGGTGGCTAACAGCGCGGCCAAAATCGGCGAGCAGGCGAACTGGCTGTCGCGCGCCCGTACCGTGCGCCAGGAAGGCATGGGCGTGGTTGCCGCCGGTTCGGCAGACCGCTGGTTTACTCAGGCGTTTCGTAACCATCATCCGGCAGAGGTTGAATCGCTGGTGCATCAACTGGCAACCAGCAACGCAGAAGGCTATGCCGAATGCTGCGAGGCGCTGGCCGCCGCCGATTTGCGCGCTGAAGTCGCCGACATTCACCTGCCGCTGCTGCTGATTGCCGGTGAAGCAGACCCGGTGACGACGGTGGCTGACAGTGAGTTTTTACGCGATCAGGTGCCTGGGGCCAGCATTGCCACCCTCCCTGCGTCACACCTGTCGAATATCGAACAACCCGCTTTGTTTAACGCTGCGCTACTGGGCTTTTTACCAAAGGGATAATCTATGAATGACGATGAACGCTACCAGCAGGGCATGGAGGTGCGCCGCGCGGTGCTGGGTGATGCCCACGTTAACCGTACGCTGGACAACCTCAGCCCGCTAAACGAAGAATTTCAGAACTTCATTACTCGCTATGCCTGGGGTGAAACCTGGACGCGCCCGGGATTAAGCCGCCATACCCGCAGCATGATAACCATTGCCATGCTGATAGCTCTGAACCGCGAAGCCGAACTGAAAATGCACCTGCGCGCCGCGTTCAACAACGGCGTAACGCGCGATGAGCTTAAAGAACTTATCATGCACTCTGCGCTCTACTGCGGCCTGCCGGCTGCCAACGCCACGCTGCACCTGGCACAACAGATGTTTGATGAGATGGATGGGGAGTAGTCTGGCAGGAGCGAGGGTCACTTCACGTGAGTGGCCTTTGCTTTAATTGCGGTTGCCAGCAATGATGGTCAGATATCTTGCAAAACCTTCAGCGTCATGTCGGTTCCGATGCACAGACCCTTGCCCTTAAGATACAGGCGCTGGCGATGCGAATATCTTCCCGGAGCGTTATTTTATAATTGATATGAAAGAGGCTGACATAGCCGACTTATCAGGAATAGTGCTTATGTTTTTTAGAAAACATAAGCTATTGCAACATCCTTACTCCGACAGTGTTAATCCATGAGAAATAAATTCTCATACATTCAATCAGTTCTAAAAATCATCTGAAACTCACCTTGATCGTTTCCGTTTCCTACGGATACTGTATATCAATACAGTATTGCGTAGAAGAAACACTATGACGTTCTCACACCTTTCAGACATCAGCAAAATCAGCAGTTTACCGCTTTTCGGTGAGCGTATCTCCTGTGGTTTCCCCAGTCCGGCGCAGGATTACCTGGAAGATCTTATCGATCTGAATGCGCTGCTTGTTAGCCATCCCAGCGCCACATTTTTCCTGCGGGCCAGCGGGGATTCGATGACCGATGCGGGCATTGATGAGGGCGATCTGGTGGTGGTCGATCGCTCGCTCAAACCCGAGCATGGCAATCTGGTGATTGCCTGCATCGACGGAGCATTCACGCTCAAAGAGCTACGTACCCGCCCGGTGTTGCAGCTGGTTGCACACAACCCAAACTATCCGCCGATTCGGCTGCACGACGCAGAGGAGCTGGAAATATTTGGTGTCGTTACGTTTACCGTTAAGGCGCATAAATAGCCATGATTGCGCTGGTTGATGTTAACAATTTCTACACCGCCTGCGAGACGGTGTTTCGCCCCGATCTGCGTGGGCTGCCGGTGATTGTGCTCAGCAATAACGACGGCTGTGTGATTTCGCGCAACCCGCAGGCCAAAGCGCTGGGTATCAAAATGGCGGAGCCGTTTTTCAAAATCCGTGAGCTTATTGCGCGCCACCATGTACAGGTGTTTAGCTCTAACTATGTGCTGTACGGCGATATGTCCCGGCGGGTGATGAACATCCTTGAGGAGTTTTGTCCGGCTGTGGAGCAGTATTCCATTGATGAGGCTTTTGTCGATCTGCACGGTATGGCGCTGGTTGAGAGTCTTGATGCGCTGGGCCGCCAGATACGTGGCCGCATCAGGCAGTACACTGGTCTGATGGTTGGCGTAGGCATTGCGCCCACCAAAACACTGGCGAAGCTTGCGAATTATGCCGCGAAGAAGCATCCGGCAACACAGGGGGTTGTCGATCTCAGCGATCCGGCGCGCCAGCACAGGTTAATGGCACAGGTGCCGGTAGAAGAGGTCTGGGGCGTCGGGCGCAGGCTTAGCCGTCGGCTGGGCGAGATGGGTATTAAAACCACGCTCCAGCTGGCGCAGAGCGATCTGCGGTTTATCCGTAAGCATTTTAGCGTGGTGCTGGAGCGTACGGTGCGCGAACTGCGCGGCGAGCCGTGCCTGGCGTTTGAGGAGTTCGCCCCCACAAAGCAGGAAATTATCAGTTCGCGCTCTTTTGGCCAGCGGGTGACGGACTACGAGCCCATGCGCGAGGCGGTCTGCGCCTGGGCTGCCAGGGCGGCAGAAAAGCTGCGCGTGGAGCACCAGTACTGCCGCTACGTGGCAACGTTTATTAAAAACAGCCCCCATGACGAGGGCGAAGCCTGGTACAGCAACCGTGCGGGTATACACCTGCAAACACCGACGCAGGACACTCGCGATATTGTCGCCGCAGCGGTGCGTGCGCTGGATGCCGTCTGGAAGCCGGGGCCGCGCTACGTCAAAGTGGGAGTGATGCTGGGAGATTTCTTTAGCCAGGGCGTGGCGCAGCTTAATCTGTTTGACCCGTATGCGCCGCGTGTTAATAGCGACAGACTGATGGAAACCATCGACAACATTAACCTTAAGGGCAGGGGAACGCTGTGGTTTGCCGGGCAAGGAACCGGCGAGCGCTGGGCAATGCGCAGGGACTTTCTCTCGCCCTGCTATACCACCCGTTTTAGCGATTTACCCTGGGTAAAATAGTTACTGCGCCAGCCGCTCGCGTAAAAACGCCAGCAAAAGCTGCACGCTGGCGGGCAGCAGGCGCGTTGCCGCAGGGCATAAACCGGTAGCGGCGTGCCGGACCAGTCTGGTAGTGCGTTACACAGCCTGCCGCAGGTTACGTCCTGGGTCGCATCAACTCTGCATCAGGAACAAGAACGGCCAGGCGGCGAATTATTCCCATGTTGTCAGGCAGTATATTGCCCTGGTGTCGCCGAACTTGAGTCTTACGGGCAGATGGTAGTGGCAAACCCGGATTTCGTCGACCGGCTGCGTACCGGGGCTGTACTCAATGAGGCTGACAGGCAGACTTATTTTGGTGGCGGTGCGCAGGGCTATATTGATTATCCCGTTCCGGATAAGGCGTTATAAAATAACGCCGGGTGCGCAAGCGCCTGGCGTTTTATCATTATCCAACCTCTGATATCAGCCGGGAATAATAACCTTTTAATTCAGGTGGGTTATTTGGGGTGAACATTTGTGGGATTGCGATAATACGCACGGCGATCTACTCTAAATTCTCGCTGCCTCTGCGGCGAAATAACGAGCAGGAAAAACAGGAGAAATGCTGTGCCGCACATTGATATAAAATATTTCCCCCGCGAGCTTTCTGAAGAGCAAAAGCAGGCGCTGGCCAACGACGTCTGTGAGGTGCTGAAAAAACATCTGCAGTCTAAAGACAGCGCGCTGTCAGTGGCGTTAACCGAGGTTGCGCCTGAGGACTGGAAGAGCGAGGTGTACGATCCGGTGATTAAGCCCGCGCTTGATAACCTGGTGAAAAAACCCGGCTACACGATGTGATGTTCCGGCGGTGCATGTTGAATGTACCGCTTTTTCTTTAGCTGGGAATAATCAGAAAACCGCTGCCTGTCGCTGAATAAATAACCATCTGCCTGCTGAAATTCTGTAAACGCATTTGTTGCCTTCCGGGCGGTTGTTATACTGCAATGAGTTTGCCACACCGGTAGTTCAATATTGAGGTTGTATGAAAATCAAACTTATTGCCGTGGATATGGACGGCACCTTTCTTGATGATAATAAACAATATGATAAAGAAAGGTTTATGGCGCAGTACGCTGCACTGCGTGATAAAGGCATTAAATTCGTCGTCGCCAGCGGTAATCAGTATTACCAGCTTATCTCCTTTTTCCCGGACATTCGCCACGATATCGCCTTTGTAGCCGAGAACGGCGCGCTGGTGTATGACCGCGACGAGCGCCTGTGGCACGGCGAACTGAGCCGCGATAACTACCTGAAGGTGCTGGACACGCTGGCGGCGTTTGACGGCGTTAATTTTGTCGCCTGCGGCCTTGAGAGCGCTTATGTGCGCGAAGGTACGCCGGAAGCCTTTATGGCGCTAATGGCAAAGCACTATCATCGCCTGAAGCCAGTGACAAACCTGCGTGATATCGATGACGTCATTTTCAAATTCTCGCTCAACCTGCCGGATGCCGAAATCCCGGCGCTGGTAAACCAGCTTCATCATTCACTGGACGGCATTGTGAAACCGGTGACCAGCGGTTTTGGTTTTGTCGATTTGATAATTCCTGGTGCGCATAAGGCAAGCGGTCTACAGCGCCTGCTCGACAGATGGCACATCACGGCGCAGGAGTGCGTGGCGGTGGGTGACAGCGGTAATGATGTCGAAATGCTGCGTCTGGTGGGCTATCCGTTTGCCATGGCAAATGCGGCAAGCGAAGTGAAAGACGTGGCGCGTTATGAAACCACGTCTAACAACCAGGCCGGCGTGCTGCGCATTATCGACCAGGTGCTCAACGGCGAAGGCCCGTTCCGCTAATCCTGCTTTGCGTCGCGACGGCGCAGCGCCTGGTCCGGGTGGACATCGCTGAGTAAAAACGCGATGCGCCGCCCGCTCAGGCTTTGCTCAAGGGCAATCTTTGCGGCGATGGTAAGCGGCACCGACAGCAGCATCCCCACTGGTCCCAGCAGCCAGCCCCAGAATATCAGCGACAAAAATACCACCAGCGTTGACAGTCCCAGCCCGCGCCCCATAATGCGCGGCTCCAGAATGTTGCCAAACAGCAGATTGATAGCCAGATAGCCAGCAATGACCGCCAGCGCGTCATAAAAACCGCTGAACACCAGCACTTGTGCCACAGGTGGGATCGCTGCCAGTACCGAGCCAATGTTAGGAATGTAGTTGAGCGAGAAGGCGAGCAGTCCCCAGACAAAGGCAAAGCGAACCGACAGCAGGGACAGCATGCCCCACACCACCAGGCCAGTGACAAGGCTGATGGCGGTTTTTAGCACCAGATAATGGGTAACGCTGTTGAGCGCGCGCTGTATGGCATCCATCCCTTCTACCGGGCGCGACATCAGTTGCTGGAGCTTGACCGGCAGCTGCGGTACCTCCAGCAGCATAAATACCACCGTTAAAAGCAGCAGGAAGATAGACGACATGGCGCTGGACAGGTGGGCAAGCAGGCCGGTAATGAGCGTCATGGCGGCGTTGGGGTCGACGTATTTCAGGACTTCTTCTACCGAAATCTCAATGCCCGCGCGCTGTAACCATGGCTCCAGGGTTTGTAAGGGGGCAACCAGTGAGGAACGGTACTGCGGCAGAGTGCGCGCCAGTTCGTTGAGCGAAGTACCTAAATAGGCCACCAGCAGCACAGCCAGCATAACAATGGCGGTGACCAGCAGCGAAACGGCAAGGACGCGCGGGATGTGCAGGCGGCCCAGCAGACGCACCAGCGGGTTGAGGATGACGGCAATAAACAGCGCCAGAATGAAAGGGACAATCAAATCGGCAGAGACGCGGATACCAGCAAGAATGATGGTAAGCATTCCGAGCATCAGGACCGCTTTTAACCCGTTTATTGTGATGATGTGTCTGGCCATCAGGCTCTCCGCGCATTTTTAAAATAAGCCAATCCTTAATTTTGTTATGATAGAAGGATTAGCTGGAGGAATAAACCTGCTTTATAAATAACCCTGCGTAAAGAACTGAAAAAAGATTGAGAGGCAATGACCGTTGTGGTAAAAATGCAGCGTGTTTAACTTTCGGAGACAATTTTCTTTCCGCAATGATGAGAAGCAACGCCGCGGATTAAGTTGTAAAAACTATGAACAAGATGTTCGCCACCTTATTTATTACCAATTCCATTCCCTTCGCCTCTGGCTGGCTGCTTGCCGGTGAGCAACACTGGCGCAACGCGCTTTAGTCCCCTTTCTCCTGTTTTATGGTCTGAATACCCGTCGGGTATCGTGCACCAATAATCTGTCTTTTTTCCGGTCCGTAAATAAAACGGGCTGCGTCTGATATTATTCTTCGCAGGAGAAGAACCATGTTTTACTGGCTATTACTGGCCCTGGCTATTGTGGCTGAAATTACCGGAACGCTGTCGATGAGATGGGCAAACGAAGGTGATGGGGTTGCTGGTTATATTATTATGCTGGCAATGATCGCCATTTCTTATATTTTCCTGGCTTTTGCCGTAAAACGTATTGCGCTGGGTGTGGCATACGCCATGTGGGAAGGGATCGGTATATTATTTATTACGTTTTTTAGCGTGCTGTTATTTAACGAGTCGCTGTCAGTCATGAAACTTGCCGGACTTGGCACGCTGGTCGCGGGTATTGCGCTGATTAAATCTGGCACCCGTACTCAGGAAAAGACGGAGGTAGCTCATGCAGCCGTTTGAGTGGGCTCACGTTCTGTGGTTGATACTGGCAATTGTGCTTGAAATTGTCGCCAATATTTTCCTTAAATTCTCCGACGGCTTTCGCCATAAAATTTACGGCATGTTGTCGCTGGTGGCGGTACTGGCGGCGTTTAGCGCCCTGTCACAGGCGGTCAAGGGCATAGAGCTGTCGGTTGCCTATGCGCTATGGGGCGGTTTTGGCGTGGCGGCGACGGTTGCTGCGGGCTGGATACTGTTTGGCCAGCGGCTAAACCGCAAAGGCTGGTTTGGGCTGGGGCTGCTGTTGCTGGGTATGATGCTGATTAAACTTGCCTGATAAGCAGAAAGCCGTGCTCCGTCAACGTAAAAGGGAAATGCGCAAGCATTTCCCTTTTTTGTCTGCTGTGGTGACGGCGGTTGTCAGAGCTCTGCCAGTTTCATCAGCTTATCGCGAAAGCCGGTAACGGCAATGGCGCGGTTATCAGCACGGTTGCGGTCTTTGGCTGCGGGGGCTGAACTTTGTACGGCAATAAGCGCCCAGCCGCTGTCAGTTTTTAACAAAAGCGGCGAGCCGCTGTCTCCTGGTAAGGTGTCGCAGCGGTGAGACAGCACCGACTGCTGCGCCCAACCCGTAACCTGGCAGCTTTCGTGGCGGTAGAGCGTATTAAGGTGATCTTCCGGGTAACCTGACTGCGTGACTTTACGGTCCTGGACTTTGAGCGCGGCGGTGAGCGCGTCTTTGTCGCCCTGAAACAGCGGAACAGGCGTGATTCCCGAGATGGCATAGTTCAGCACCACCAGCCCAAAATCCCAGGGTGCGGCGGCAGGCGGGACTATCCAGCCATCCCCGTCTGGTTTCAGGCGTCGGCGCAGCGAGGAAGTGACCCGGCCTTCAATACCGTGGATTTCATAGCGCCAGATGCCGTTACGTGAGACAAAGCGCAGCGCGACGGCTTTATCTGGCGCGCCGTCGGGTGGCGTCAGCAGGCAATGGCCCGCCGTCAGCGCCAGATTTGGGGCGATGAGCGTGGCGGTGCACAGATTTCCGCTGGCGGTTTCGAGCTGGCCGATAGCATCCCACGGTGGGGTGGTCGGATTGTCGACGCGCACGCGTTCATCTTTGCCAAAAAACAGCGTCTGAATTTCTGCGGCATTAAGGGTGTCGGTATCGCCGATGTCGCTCCAGCCGGGCTGAGGCAGTAAGTACAGCGAGCCCATAAATAACATAAAAATTTTACGCATATCACTCTCAAAGGGCGGGCGACAGGTTCTTGAGGATTCCCTGAAGACATAACTATAGCCGGGACGGTAAGAAAGTGGGAGCAAAATCAGCGAACTAGGTTGTTAAAACCAGAAGCTGGCGGTGACGATGGCACAGATAATCAGCAGCGTCAGCAGGATTTCGAAGCGGTAGCGGCGTGCCATAGCGTGAACTCCGAAAATCAGCGCCCGAAAGGACGGGCGCTGTTGTCATCACCAGGCGCTTACGCGGCGTTGTTCTGCGTAGCCTGTTTTTTGAGTGCGGTTTTTTTCTGGTGTTTTTTTGCCGCCTGAGCTTTCTGTACCGGGGCTTTTTTCTGGTGTTTTTTTGCCGCCTGAGCTTTCTGCGCCGGGGCTTTTTTGCTGTGTTTTTTCACTGCCTGGGCTTTCTGCGCCGGGGCTTTTTTGCTGTGTTTTTTCGCTGCCTGGGCTTTCTGCTCCGGGGCTTTTTGGGTGTGTTTTTTCATTGCCTTATGCTGAACCGAGGTGGTCTGAGGTGCCTTAGTGCCAGCCGCCGGTGCCTGTTCAGCGGCGAATGCGTAAGTGGAAAGACTCATGGCAGCGGCAACAACCAGCGCTAATACCTTTTTCATCGCAAAACCCTCATGTAGTGTATGTGCAACCCCACTGCGGGGCCGTTGAGATGAACTATATGCCTGTGTGCACGGGCTTTCCGTGAGTCATTGGTATCGGCGTGTAACGGTATGTACAACATAAAAAAAAGCGCGCCGGGTGGCGCGCGTAGGCATTACAGGTAGCGGGCTTCCAGATGCTGGCGAAACCATTGTGGATTGAGATCTTCCCCGGTGGCGTTTTCAATCAGCTGTGCAGTAGTAAAACGGCTGCCGTGCTGCCAGATATTCTGGCGCAGCCAGTCAAACAGTGTGCTGACATCGCCCTGGGCAATATCGTCTTCAAGGCGTGGCAGCGTCTGACGCGCGCTCTGGAATAGCTGCGCGGCGTACATTGCGCCCAGCGTATAGGTAGGGAAGTAGCCAAACCCGCCGTCAGTCCAGTGGATATCCTGCATGCAGCCGTCGCGATAGTTGCCCTGGGTGGAAAGACCAAGCCACGCCTGCATTTTCTCATCCCACAGTGCCGGAATATCATCCACTTCAATATCGCCATCAATAAGCGCGCGTTCAATTTCATAGCGCAGCACAATATGGGCGGGGTAGCTGACCTCATCGGCATCAATGCGAATCAGACCCGGTTTAACGCGCTGGTTCCAGGCAATGTAGTTACGTTCTTCAAACGCGGCCTGCTCACCGAAGTGAGCGATGATCTGCGGACGCAGGCGTTTAAGGAACGGTGTGCTGCGTGCCAGCTGCATTTCAAAAAACAGGCTCTGGGATTCATGAATCGCCGTCGAGCGCGCCAGCGCTATCGGCTGGCCTGGCCATTCACGCGGCAGATTCTGCTCATAGCGTGCGTGACCGGTTTCGTGGATCACGCCCAGCAGGGCGCTGAACAGTTCGTCTTCGCGATAGCGCGTCGTGATGCGTACATCTTCAGGCACACCGCCGCAAAACGGATGGGCGCTAACGTCAAGACGTCCGCCGTTAAAATCAAAGCCAAGCAGCGTCATGGCGTCCAGCCCCAGGGCGCGCTGTTTTTCCACCGGGAAAGGGCCTTCGGGAGCAATAAGTGGTCGCTGCGCCTGTTTTTCGACGGCTCGCTGGAGTAACGCCGGTAGCCAGCTTTTCAGGTCGCCAAACAGCGCATCGAGGCGGCGGCTGGTCATGCCGGGTTCAAAGACGTCCAGCAGCGCATCATAGCGGGAGACACCGGCTGCCCTGGCGCGGATAGCGGCCTCTTCACGGCTGAATTTCACCACCTCTTTGAGGTTCGCGGCAAAGCCTTGCCAGTCGTTGGCCGGGCGTTGGCTGCGCCAGGCGTGTTCACAGTGGCTACCGGCAAGGGATTTCGCTTCTACCAGTTCGGTAGGTAGCAGCACCGCCTGCTGGTAACTGCGGCGCATTTCGCGCAGGTTAGCCTGCTCCAGCTCATTGAGTGGCTCCTGCTCTGCGCCGTCGAGCCATTCGCCGGTTTGGGGCGCGGTCAGAATTTGGTGTTGCAGCACGCTCAGCTCGGCCAGCGCTTCACTACGTGCCTGACTGCCGCCGGAGGGCATCATGGTGTACATATCCCAGCCAGCGATAGCCGAGAGATGGGAGAAGCGGGACAGGCGTTGAAAGGTCTGGGTCAGCTGCTGATAGTATGTTGGCTTCATTGTTACTCGTGAGTTTGTTATCAGTAACAGCAAGGTAGCAGCACACGGCGCAAAAAACGAGACAAGGGTGTAACAGGGTGTTGGTCAGGCAGGCAATGGGCTAAAGGCGGCTCCCGGCCGGGAGCGCGCCGTTCAGAAAGATCAGGGAATAAACATCACCGACACGCACAAAATACCCACGAGCAGCGTAATCATGTTTGCCAGCGAGCGGTACGGCTTAAGCGCCGGGATAATCAGAGTGGCAAGCGTTGGCATAATGAACAGGATCATGGCAATCAGCGGCCCGCTGATGGCGTAAATCATCGAAATCGCGTTCGGGTTAATGCAACAGACCACAAACGTGACGCCGCTGACCAGTATCAGCGACAGCGCGCGGTTAAAAGCGCGGCTCTTTTTCACTCCAGCCTGGCCCAGACCGGCGCGCACCATCTCCGTTGCCCCTTCAATCACCCCAAAATAGGTGCCGAGAAACGATTTCGACATCGCGACGACCGCAACAACAATCCCGGAAATACCCAGCCAGTCGGGTGCTGAAGGCATCATCGCCAGGGCCGATAGAATGGTAAGCCCATGCTCGCGTGCCTCAAGAATGTAGGACGACGGGATAGCCAGCAGGCAGCTAAACACAAAGAACAGTACGCTCAGGCAAATTATCAGGTACGAAACCTTCATAATTTTTTTGCATTTATCCATAGCTCGATCGCCGTAGCGTTCGCGGTGATCCACGGCAAAGGTCGAGATAATCGGGGTATGGCTAAAAGCAAAAACCATCACGGGGATGGAGATCCAGATTTCATGCAGCGTCTGCGGCGTAAAGTGTAGCTGCTCGGTAAAGTGCGCGGTTTGCCAGCTGCCCGTCAGCCAGAGTGACAGGAACAGAAAATAGGCAATAAGCGGAAAGACCAGAAAGCTCATGACCTTAAGTGTGACGTGGCGGCCCATCAGGAAAATAAGATTCAGCACCAGCACCACGCCCAGACTCACCAGCACGCGCACGCTAAGGGTTATCTCCATGCGCTTTGCCAGCTGCTCGGTCAGCGAGTTGGTGATAGCCACAGCATAAATCAGCACCACCACAAAAAAGGCAAGGAAGTAGAGCGCAGTTATCAGTTGACCAATGCGTTTGCCGTACCAGTGGTTAACGGCCTGCGTGATGCCTTCACCGCCAGTCGCTTTGGCCGACAGAATGAACTGGCACAGCGCGCGGTGCGGCCAGAGCGTTAAGGGATAGGCAACGAGCGCGGTAAGCAGCAGCACGATGGAGCCTGCCGAACCGAGCTGGATAGGCAGGAACAGCGTCCCGGCACCTACCGCCGTACCGTACAGGGCGAAACTCCAGAGAGTCTCGTCTTTTGACCATATTTTCGACATTCTTTGACGTATTCAACCAATGAAATGAAAAAACGGCGGGCAATTTACCATAATTATGCGCTTTCGTGGCGGATTGTTTGTATCTCACCCATGCATAGCGTGCTGTGCATGACTCATAAAGTGTACAACATCGGAAAGGCGGCAGCCTGAGGCTGCCGCGAAAGCTATCAGGGGAGGCGGTGATGCAGATGGCGCCCGACCAACAGGGCAATAATCAATAACGAGGCGATAAACGCGCCCAGACCCGGCCAGCCGTAATCATGCCAGAAGAAGCCGCCGCTGGTACCGGCGATACTTGAACCCATGTAGTAGCTGAACAGATACAGTGAAGATGCCTGGCCTTTGGCGCGCCGCGCGCGATTGCCCACCCAACTGCTGGCAACGGAATGGGCGCCAAAAAAGCCAGCGGAGAACAGCAGCAGGCCCGCGAAAATGGCCCACAGCCAGCTTGTGAGCGTCAACAGCAGTCCGCCGAGCATCATGGTGGTAAACAGCAGCAAAATGGGGCCGCGGCCATAGCGCACCGTGAGTGCGCCAGCCTTAGGCGAACTCCAGGTGCCGGTGAGATAGGCCACCGAAAGTAGCCCCACCACGGTCTGGCTCAGGTGCCAGGGCTGCTGCATCAGGCGATAGCCAATGTAGTTGAACAGCGTCACAAATGCGCCCATTAACAGGAAACCTTCGACAAACAGCCACGGCAGCCCTTTGTCGCGCCAGTGCAGACGAAAGTTAATAAACAGCGTTCTGGCCTTAAGCGGCGTGGGGCGAAAGTGGCGCGAAGCGGGCAGGATTTTCCAGAACATGAGCGCGGAGGCCAACGCAAAACAGGCGATGGCCGCCAGCGCGATGCGCCAGCCGAACAGATCCGTTGCCACACCGCTTAACAGGCGGCCGCTCATACCGCCGATAGAGTTACCACTGATATAAAGCCCCATTGAGAAGGCCGCAACGCTGGGGTGCATTTCCTCACTAAGCCAGGTCATGCCCACTGCCGCTACGCCACTCAGGGCAAGGCCGGTGAGGGCGCGCATGATGAGGATGCCGTGCCAGCCGGTCATAAAAGTTGACAACAGTGCACAGCCGGACGCGAGCAGTAGCGCGGTTACCATTACTGGCTTGCGGCCCACGGCGTCGGAAATTGGGCCGGTAAAGAGCATACCTACGGCAAGCATGGCGGTGGTAACGGACAGTGAAATACTGGTGCTGGCCGGGGAGATGCCGAACTGCTGGGAAAGTACCGGCAAAATTGGCTGCACGCAGTACACCAGTGCAAAGGTGGCAAGACCGGCAGAAAACAGCGCCAGCGTGGCGCGGGTAAACTGAGCGGTGCTGCGTTGGATGTAACCGGGGCGACCGGTTGTGTCGCCATCGCCTGGCGTAAGGTCATCAGCGCTGACGGTAGTCGTACGGTTCACAAAATATCCTTGTAAAAGTGATTCTGATCACATACTGACAGGGTAGAAAGTGGCGATTGTTCTGTCTAATATATTAATAATCTCAAATGATATGTAAAAAATATGAATATCGAACTGCGTCACTTACGCTATTTTGTGGCCGTGGCTGAGGAGCTACATTTTGGCCGCGCCGCCGCGCGACTGAACATCTCCCAGCCACCGTTAAGTCAGCAAATTCAGGCGCTGGAAAATGAAATTGGCGCCCGGTTGCTGGCTCGCACCAACCGCAGCGTGCGCCTGACTGCCGCAGGTCAGCAGTTTATGGTGGATGCCCGACAGGTTTTAAGCCAGGTGGAGGCCGCCGCTTCGCGTGCTGCCAGGCTGCATCATGGCGAAACCGGGGAGTTGCGCATAGGTTTTACCTCCTCGGCACCGTTTATCCGCGCGGTGTCAGACAGCCTTTCCAGTTTTCGCCGCCGCTTTCCCGATGTGCATATCCAGACGCTGGAAATTAACACCCGCGCCCAGATTGCACCGCTTAATGAAGGCGAGCTGGATCTGGGGCTTATGCGTAACACCGAACTGCCAGACAGCCTTGCCTGGCAACTGGTGCTGCGCGAACCGCTGCTGGCAATGTTGCACCGCGACCACCCGCTGGCAGGCCGCGCGTCGTTGTCGCTGGCGGCGCTGGCGAGCGAGCCGTTTGTCTTTTTTGACCCGCACGTCGGTACTGGCCTGTATGACGATATCCTTGGGTTGCTGCGCCGCTACGGTATTTCGCCCTATATCACTCAGGAAGTGGGGGAAGCGATGACCATTATTGGGCTGGTGGCGGCAGGGTTGGGGGTGTCTATCCTTCCCGCCTCGTTTGGCCGGGTGCGGCTTGCGGATATGGTGTGGCTGCCCATAGAGGAAGAAGACGCGGTATCTGAAATGTGGCTGGTGTGGCCGCGCCACCGCGAGATGGGGGCCGCTGCGGCGCATTTTTCAGCACTCCTGATGGCAGCGGCGACAGAGACCGTAAAAAATGTGCGTTAAATCACAATGACAGGCAAAATTATGGCGTCGTCTGGCGAACTGATTCACCATCCCTTGTATATTATTTCGAAGCGCGAAAATAAAGGATCCAGACGTGGTGGCTGACAGTCAACCGGGACATATCGATCAGATCAAGCAAACCAATGCCGGAGCCGTCTACCGGCTGATCGACACCTTGGGGCCGGTATCGCGCATCGATCTCTCTCGTCTTGCCCAACTGGCGCCTGCCAGCATTACCAAAATCGTTCGCGAGATGCTCGAAGCGCACCTGGTTCAGGAAACAGAAATTCAGGATCCAGGCAGTCGTGGCCGACCGGCTGTGGGTCTGAAAGTCGAAACTGAAGCCTGGCATTACCTGTCGGTACGCGTCAGCCGTGGCAGTCTTGCCATGGCGCTGCGCGACCTCAGCGGCGCCATGGTGGTTGAAGAAGACGAGGCCTTGCCGCTGGAGGCCGATGAGCCGCTTATCACCCGCATCATCAACCAGATTGACGGTTTTTTTACCCGTCAGCAGCACCGGCTGGAGCGCCTGACCGCCATTGCCATTACGCTTCCCGGCATTGTGAATACCGAGCTTGGGATTGTTTATCGCATGCCGTTTTATGATGTCAGTGATATGCCACTGGCGCAAATGCTGGAGCAGCACATCGGTGTGCCGGTATTTATTCAACATGATATCAGCGCCTGGACCATGGCGGAGTCGATGTTCGGTGCCTCGCGTGGCACGCGTGATGTGATTCAGGTTGTTATCGATCACAACGTCGGCGCCGGGGTGATCACCGACGGAAGATTACTGCATGCGGGTAGCAGCAGCCTGGTGGAAATTGGTCACACGCAGGTCGATCCTTACGGCAAGCGCTGCTATTGCGGCAACCATGGTTGCCTGGAAACCATCGCCAGCGTAGAGAGCGTGCTGGAGCTGGCGCAGCAGCGCATGGCACAGTCGATGAGTTCCATTTTGCACGGCCAGCCGCTGACTATCGAGTCGCTGTGTGATGCTGCATTACAGGGCGACCAGCTTGCGCGTGATGTGATTCGCGGTGTCGGGACCAGCGTTGGACGCATTCTTGCCATAATGGTAAACCTGTTCAACCCTCAAAAAATACTGATAGGTTCGCCACTTAATCGCGCGTCAGAAATTCTCTACCCGGCAATTCTGGAGTGCATTCATCAACAGTCTTTACCCGCCTACAGCCGCAACACAGAGGTCACCGCCACCCATTTTGATAACCGCGGTACGATGGCGGGTACGGCGCTGGTCAAAGATGCAATGTATAACGGAACTTTATTGATCAGGCTGCTCCAGGGCTGATATTTTACAGTTTATTCACCAAAAATTGCGCTAACTCAATCCGGGCTACAGGCGCTTCTTTTAGACTTTCTCCCTTCGAAATAATTTTATTTGTTGATATTCCCTGAGCTTAACTGCCGGAGCGATTCAATGCTTAAGCGTTTCTTTATAACAGGTACGGACACCTCGGTTGGGAAAACCGTTGTGTCGCGTGCGCTCATTCAGGTACTGGCAGCCAGCGGCAAGTCTGTGGTCGGATATAAGCCGGTGGCAAAGGGCAGCAAGCAAACGCCAGAAGGGTTGCGTAATAAAGATGCGCTGGTTTTACAGAGTGTCTCGACGCTGGAGCTGCCTTACAGCGCCATTAACCCAATTGCTATCAGCGAGCAGGAAAGCAGCGTGGCGCACAACTGCCCGGTTGACTACGGTCTGCTGTCGCAAGGTCTGGCCGAGCTGAGTGCGTGTGCCGACAGCGTGGTGGTAGAAGGCACCGGTGGCTGGCGCAGCCTGATGAACGATTTACGTCCGCTGTCCGAGTGGGTGGTACAGGAGCAGTTGCCCGTTTTGATGGTGGTGGGGATTCAGGAAGGCTGCATCAATCACGCGCTATTGACCGCGCAGGCCATCGCCAACGACGGCCTGCCGCTTTTAGGCTGGGTGGCAAATCGCATCAATCCGGGCCTTGCGCATTACGCAGAAATCATTGATGTGCTGGGTAAGAAACTCAATGCGCCGCTGGTCGGCGAGCTACCGTATCTGCCGCGAGCCGAGCAGCGGGAACTGGGTGGTTACATTGATTTGCCCGCGCTTACGGGCGCGCTTGAGCGCAAAACAGTGACAGCATAAAAAAGGCTCCTGTACGGAGCCGGGGCTTTAGCTACCCGCAATGTTCAACGCACGGCGGGTGCGGCCGGAGCTGAGATAATCTGCAATATAATCCTGCGAAATTTCCCCGCTGTAGCGTCCGTCTTCATCCACGATAGGCATCCACACCGTATTGTGCTCGTAGAGTTTTGAGAGCACGACGCGCAGATTGTCCTCGGCTTTTCCGGTAACCCGAAACGGGTGCAGCATATCCGCGCAGGTACCGCTGTTGCCACGCGCCTCGCGGCGTTTCACAAAGCCCAGTGGTTTACCGTCGCGGTCAACCACGGTGATAGAGCGCATATCGTTATCATCCATAGTTGAGAATGCGTCGCCAAGCGGCGTGTCGCGCTGGGCGGTGATCGTGGGCTGCGTGTCGGTTACGTCTGCGGCATTGACCAGCAGCAGGCGCTTAAGGGTGCGGTCCTGTCCGACAAAGGTGCCAACAAATTCATTGGCGGGCCTTGCCAGCAACTCGTCCGGGCTGGCGCACTGGATGATTTTCCCCTGGCGAAAAACGGCGATGCGATCGCCGAGCTTCAGCGCTTCATCAATATCATGGCTGACCAACATAACCGTTTTTTTCAGCTGACGCTGCATATCCAGAAATTCGTTTTGAATGGCTTCACGGTTAATGGGATCAACGGCCCCGAAAGGCTCATCCATCAGCAGAACCGGCGGATCGGCGGCCAGGGCACGGATCACGCCAATGCGCTGCTGTTGGCCGCCAGAGAGTTCTTTAGGGTAGCGTGACAGATAGCGGGCAGGGTCGAGTGCAACCATGCTCATCAGTTCGCTGGCGCGTTCGCGACAGCGCTTTTTATCCCAGCCCAGCATACGTGGCACAACGGTGATGTTTTCTGCAATGGTCATATTGGGGAATAAGCCGATTTGCTGGATGACATAACCAATGTTGCGTCGCAATGTCACCGTGTCCAGCTCGCTGGTATCTTTACCGTTAATCAGGATTGTGCCGCTACTGGGGGCTATCAGACGATTAATCATTTTCAGGGTGGTGGTTTTACCGCAGCCAGACGGCCCCAGCAAAACACACATTTCACCTTCAGGTACATTCAGGCTGACGTTATCGACAGCATTGAAGCGCTGACCGTTTTTTTGCACAAACTGTCTGGTCAGGTTCTCCAGTTTTATCATTATCGTCTCCTGTTAAACGGTGACGCGGGTTAAGCGCACAAAAAGCATGGATATTCGGCAACTTGCAGAATGAATCCTGCTTTGAGTATAGGTACTCAAACGATGGCAGCCGTATGAATAGTCTTAAACCCGCGGATTGTGTGTGTCAGCCATTTCAGGGAATGGCTGCAGACTCGTTATCAGGTTGTAGTCTTATGCCACATATTCCGTATGGACAATGGCTAAACAAACAGTCGGCGCGGTTATTACAAAGAGAAGGCCGGTGTATTTTATTTCCCGGACACAACGTTCGTTTTTGCAAAGATTTCCACAGCGCCGCATTAAAGGCTGATATGTTATGCAAAATAAAATCGGCGTGTTTTCCGTTGACCAGCAGGGTATTTTTGTCTTTGGTTAAAATATCTCCGGGTGTCAACAAATAGCTACTCTCATACCATAAAATAGCCTTTTGATTGTTTGTGGAAATAATACAGGAAAAAATAGTTCCTGAAGCCGGGCAGACAAAAGAGTCAATAACACCGTACCGCATTTTCCCCTCCGGGCATCCATCGGTAGATAATGTTCTCAAGAGCACGATATTGCTCTTTGATGTGTTGTAGAAAGAACTGACAGAGGGATGGTTATGAGGGACTTTGAATGATCATAATGATAAACCTCACTCCTGTTAAGGGATTAGTGTTCAGAAGAACTTAAGTATAGTACCTGTAATTTCAGATGTCTCCTATACATTATTAGCATAACATGTTGAAAATGATCAAATTTTTATGCCTTAATTATAACCCCCTTGTTTTTCATATATATAAATCTAATGTATTCATTGTGTGAATGCATAAAAACATTCGGATTTTTGATGTGAATACATTGAGTGCTGTTGAGGATTATGGGCGGGGAGGCATGACCTCAATGCGCTATTATGGCTGAGTATGGCGTAGGTAACGGATTAATATTCGGGGGAATGCAGCGAATGAGGTTAAAAAGGCGGGGAGACATCCCGCCTGGATTTTATTTCGATCAGAATGACAGTGTCAGGCCAGCATAATAGGCTCGACCCGGTTCGTTATAGGTAGAGGCACCGTCGTTCTCACGATAGAGTGTTTTATCAAACAGGTTACTGATGCCGCCCTTAACACGGAAGTTCTTATTCACTTTCCAGGTAGCACCAATACCAACGATTGAGTATGCGCCGACTTCGCGAGATGACATGCTACCCACTTCGTTGCGAATCTCCGCATATTCTCGTGGCTTCTGACGGCCGTAGGCTGTCCAGTTCAGATTCGCGGACACGGCGTCGGTAATCTGCCAGTCCAGCATCGTGTTGACGGTGTACTTCGGAATTATCGATAGTGGGTTGCCTGTGTCTTTATTTTCCGATTTGATCATGTACGTGGCGTTAGTACGCCAGTTCAGCACATCGGCCATGACAGGGATGATCAGGTTGGCTTCCAGACCTTCCACAATAGCCTTGCCGCCATTTTCCCATTGCAGAATGTTGTTACCGTTTGAGGCATAGCCGATAAGCTCAGTACCCGATACGATTTTATTTTTGTAATCATTACGAAAATAGGTGATACCGGCATCCCAGCCATCCTTCGTAAACTCAATGCCAATCTCTTTATTGATGCTTATCTCCGGGTCGAGATTGCTGTTGCCGAGCAGGTAGCAGCTGCCTTCTGCAATGGTGTTCGGGCAGCCGTTACCCCGGGTGTTGAGCAGATAACCTTCGCTCGACTGATACAGGTTGGGGGCTTTGAACACGCGGGCGATACCGGCTTTAACCTTGAAGTAATCCCCCAACTCTTGCGAGACGTTAAGCGAGGGGCTCCAGTTCGTGCCAAACTCAGTGTGGTAGTCAAGGCGCAGGCCAGGGATCAGGTTGGTGCCAGGGCGCAGTTCAATATTGTCTTCAAACCAGGCGGCAGCGGTGTTAGCGCTGTTCTTGCTGCTGCGGGCGCTGGCATCGGCCGAAACATTACCGAGTGTGGTGCCAGCAACATCGACCATTGACATTGAGTTCGGATCGTCCAGCGCCTCGCGGTTCCACTCGGCGCCGAATGTCATGGTTTGTTCAAACAACAGGTGCACTGGCAAACTGATTTCAGCAAGCGAGCGATAGCTTTCAAGGCGGCTGGTGGTGTAATCGGTACTGTTAATCATCCCTTCAACTTTGCCGCCAGCGCCTTCCTGCATACGGGTGTTGTTGGTTTTTTCGTAATAGAGACCGAACTTCGACTGGCCCCAGTCCCAGATGCCGTTGTGGGTAATGCCGTAGTTCTGACGGTAGAGGCGATTGGTTTCATTACCGTACAGCGTGCTGATAAGCCCGTCAGGGCTGAGGTTACTGTTGCTGTACTGGGTGTCACCGGCGTAAATGTTGCCCTGGCGGCTGTAGCCATACTCAACATCAATGATTTGTTCAGGTGAGAGTTTCCAGGAGAGCAGAGCATTGATGTCTTTATTGCGCACGCCTTCGCGACCGGCGGCGTAAGAACCGTTCTGCGCGGTGTTTATATCGGCTGCGTCAGCGTCGGTTTTATTGAGGTTACCGTACAGACGTAGCGTGAGTGCGTCGCCGGCCAGCGGCCCGTTGAGGCTAAAATTAGTGCGGGTTGTCGCCCCCTCTTTGTCGTTCTCTGGCTGGTTAGTGAACAATGACAGGGAACCATGCCAGTCATTGGTTGGGCGTTTGGTGATGATGTTTACCACACCACCGGCAGCCCCGGAGCCGTAACGGGCAGCGGCAGGGCCGCGCAGTACCTCGATACGCTCGACCATCTCTGGCGGCACCCAGTTGGTATCACCGCGGCTGTCGCGCTCACCGCGCCAGCTATAGCGTACCGAGTTGCGTGATGTCACCGGTACGCCGTCAATCAGGATCAGGGTGTTTTCCGGGCCCATGCCGCGAATATCAATCTGGCGGTTATTACCCCGGCTGCCGCTGGCGCTGTTGCCGGTCAGGTTGACGCCAGGCATGGTGCGAATGATGTCTGACAGGTCGTTAACGGGGGGATTTTTTTCGATATCTTCGGCGGTGATGACAGACACGCCGGGCTGTTGTTTGAGTTCCTGTTCTGCGGTTGCCTGAACTACCATCGTTTCGCCATCGCTCATTGACGCTTCACCCGCGACGGTACTGCTACTGGCTATCCCGACAATGAATAATGCCAGTGGTTTCACTCTGTAATTTTTATTAGCGCGCATGACAGTATTTTCCATAATGTAATTAAATGAAACTGAGAATTATGATGATATTGATAATCTTTCTCATTACAAAGGCGGGTCGTGCATCTTCTTTTTTTCTTCACAATTGGCTCAAAAGGTATAACGCCGTGGTGCACAGCCTGTTATTACTGTCAAGAAGACAAGCGTATTTATGAAGAAAAAATGCATAACTAAGGAGATGGGATGATTGTTCGCACCTGGCACGGTTGCGTGCCTGTGCAGCACACCGCGGGTTTTGCAAAGCATCTGGAGATAACCGGCGTGCAGCATGCCAGAGCCACCGTAGGAAACCTGGCCGCGAAGGTCCGTTGCGAGCAGCAGGGGGAGTACGCGCACTTTTTCCTCGCCACATGGTGGCAGGATTTAACGGCGATCAAGGCATTTGCGGGAGAAAATTACCAGGCGGCGGTGACCTATCCTGATGATGAACAGTTTGCGCTGATTTCCGACCCGTACGTTTTTCAGTTTGAGGTGAATGCGGTGAGCGTGTTGTAAGAGTATGGGGGCGGCAGCGCCCCCAGATTTTTACAGGAACTGCTTACCGTGAGTGATTTCAGTCAGCGGCTCGTTGATGGTAAAAATCTTATAGCGCACGTTTTTCGCCCCCATCGCTTCTGCACGCGGAACGTGCATGTCCAGATAGCGGCGGGCAGAGGCTTCGTCGGCAAATTTATACAATCCACCGGCTTCACCTGTTTCGAGGTTTTCAGTCCAGATTTTGGCGATAAAACCCGGCTCCTGGGTAATGCTGTGTGCAAGCTCCTGCGCATTGGCGGTGAGGGCGTCCCCCAGGTACTCGGCAGGGAAAGAGAAATCAAATTGCAAAATAACTGACATAAACACATCCTTTTTTTCCATTTTCCGGCCTCCTTTATAGCAAAGTTGTGCCGACTGCTGCCAGGCTTTACCCGCGCATCAGCGCTTTTTGCACGCCGTGCAGCAGCCAGTCAAGCACAATAGCCAGCAGGCAAATCAGGACCGCGCCGCTAATCAACATGCGGATATCGCTGCCGCTGATGCCGTTGAGCAGCAACAATCCCAGCCCGCCTGCGCCAATCACGGCGGCAATGGCCATCACACCAATGTTCATCACCACCGCGGTGCGGATACCGCCAAAAATTACCGGTAATGCCAGCGGAATTTCTACCCAGCGCAGGCGCTGCCAGAACGTCATGCCGATGCCGCGCCCGGCTTCGCGAAGCTCTGGCGGCAGATTGTCGATGGCGGTGAAGGTATTGCGCACAATGGGCAGCAGAGAGTAGAGAAAGACCGCAGTGATGGCTGGCAGCGCGCCAATACCGTGACCGATCAGCGAAAACAGCGGAATCATCAGGCCAAACAGCGCAATGGATGGAATGGTCAGTACCAGCGTGGCAACACTGAGTACCGGGCCTGAAAGCCACTTGTGGCGCACAATCAAAACCCCCAACGGCACGCCAACCAGGATTGCGCAGCCCACGGCAATAGCGACCAGCATCAGGTGCTGTAGCGTCAGCATGGCCAGATAACCGGCGTTATCCAGCATGTAGTTAATCGTCTCCATTATCACTCCTTACAGCAGACCTTTCTGTTTGAGGAAATCACGCGCGACCTGCTGCGGCGTCTGGTGACTGATATCCACTTTGGCATTAAGCGTGGTAATGACCTCGTTATTCAGAAGGCTTGTCAGCGTATTAAACGCCTGCTCAAGTCCTGGGTTGGCATCCAGCGTGTCTTTACGCACAACCGGCGTGACAGCGTAACCTGGGAAAAAGCCCTTGTCGTCTTGCAGCACTTTAAGGTCAAAGCCTTTTACCCGCCCGTCAGTGGTGTAGACAAGACCGGCATCAACAAAGCCGTCGCGGATGGCGTTATACACCAGTCCTGGGTCCATCTGGCGGATTTGCGGGCGGTCGAGCGGCATGTTGTAGGCCTGCTGTAGCGGCTTCATGCCGTCGCTACGTCCGGCAAATTCCAGATCCAGCCCCAGCAGCCAGTTGTTGTCCGGGTCGGTCTGACGGATATGCTCAATTTTCGCAACCATTTGCGACATCGTGCTGATGTGCTCGGCGTCGGCGCGCTTGCGCTGCATGGCAAAGGCATAGGTGTTGTTCATATCCGCAGGCTTAAGCCACACCAGCCCAAGGCGGGCATCGAGGCGTTTTACGGTGTCGTAAGACGCCTGTGGTGTCATGCGTTCTTTAATATGATTGAAGATAATGAGTGAGGTGCCGGTGTATTCCCATGTCATATCAATCTGTTTATTAATCATGGCATTGCGCGAAATGACGGTAGCAATGTTGGTTTGTGCCTCAACCTGGAATCCCTTTTTTTGCAGATACAGCACCGTCAGTGCTGACAGAATATGCTGCTCCGTAAAGCTCTTGGTTGCCAGCACCAGCGGGGCTGCCTGCACGCTGGTGCTCAGTAGCGCCAGAGCCGCCGCCGTTGCACACAGCAGGTTTTTTAGTTTCAAAACGGCCTCCTGTTAAGCCAGATGCGGACTCAGCCAGCGCCCAAGTGCGGCGAGCAGCATATCGAGAATTAAGGCGATCAGCGCGGTTGCGGTGGCCCCCAGGATAAGCGTCGGGAAGTCGTTAAGGTAAATCCCCGGAAAAATCAGCTCACCATAGCTGCTGGCACCTATCAGAAAAGCCAGCGGCGCGGTGCCGACGTTAATGGCTGTCGCAATGCGAATACCGGACAGAATGACCGGCCAGGCATCCGGCAGTTCTACCTGCCATAGCCGCTGAATGCGGGTCATACCAATGCCTTTAGCCGCTTCAATCAGCGGTGGCGGCACTGAACACAACCCGGCAAAGGTGTTGCGGACAATTGGCAGCAGTGAGGCGAGAAAAAGCGCAATAATGGCCGGTTTGTCACCAATACCAATCAATACCATTGCCAGCGCCAGTACCGCCAGCGGCGGTAACGTGTTGCCGATATTGAAAATCTGCATGACGTACTCTGCCCAGCGGCGGGCAAAAGGGCGACTGAGTACAATACCGCTGGGTATGCCGACCAGCAGCGCCAGCGTCAGCGAGCTGAAGACCAGAATCATGTGCTGCTGGCCGAGATAAATCAGGTCAACTTTACGTGCGCTGATAGTTTGCGGCCCCACGCCCCAGACCACCAGGGCGAGCACCACCAGCAGCGCCAGAATGCCCAGCGCGGCGCGCTTTGCGAAAGTCAGAGGCATGTGGTTTCTCCCGGTTTGTTAGTAAAACGTGGAAAGAAAAAAGCGGCATCATGCCGCATTATCGTTATGCCTGAAGTCGAGGCTGCTTCTTGAGCTATAGCAACGTAACGGCACCAGCGCCAGTTTTGAGCGTCATTAGCAGGCCGGATTTATTCAGGAAATCATGGGCCTGGCCTGTGGTGGTCTGCGCAGGGCGCGCGGTGGCAGAATATTCTCAAAGCAGAAATTTTAATGTGACAGTGTCACTTTTTATGGTGGCAAAAAAGCCAGCCCTGAGGCTGGCCGATGGATTAGCGATACAATTTACACTGCGCGACCGGGAGCGTCAGAGTACGTTGCCAGCTGTCGAGCGTTAACTGCGCCAGCTCGCCAAGTGCCTGCCAGAACGGATGCTGTGCACCCTCGATAAACTGCTCCAGAAAGCGTGCTGACCATGGAAACAGGTGCCCGGCCAGCAGCTCATCGAGCGCCTGCTCGCGGCCTTCACTGGCAAGCCAGGCGGCGAGCATCAGCAGGGTGCCGAACTGATCTTCTGGTTCATTCATCTCGCTGTTGTGGGCGATGCCGTTTTGCTGCATCCAGCCGCGTAGCGCAAGCGTCGAGTCACCAAACAACACATTTTCGCGATCCAGCCAGACCGAGCCCCAGGGTGGCGCAGGCAGTGCGTAAGGGCCAATAAACAGGCGTTGCCAGGCTTGCTCCAGCGTTTCGCTGTCAGATTCACGAGCCATTTCCCGGGCAAGTAGGCTCAGTTTGTCGCTGGCAACCGGCCACTGGGTTTCCCAACCCGGCTGGCGCAGCATAGCAACCAGAGGGGCGGCGGCCTCACTGCCCGGCGCGTAATAAAACAGTGCGCCCAGCACGCGGCCAGTAAGCTCAATCGTGGTTAGTTTTGTTGTCACATCATTACTCATTGCGTTTCCTTCATATCAGCCGCCAGCAGAAAGGCCTGGCGACCTGAAATCAAAATCAGTTGCAGTACGCGCCAGGACTGGCATGTGTGCCATGCACTCTGACGTTGCTGAGTCGGTAACCCGCTTGTGCGTAGTATAACGGCTCTGTCTGCGCCGCGGCGAATAGGCTGCACTGTGGCACAAACCGACATCAGACCTTCTCAATCTCCACCAGATTGGAGTGCTGCGGGTTGCCCTTGGCCAGCGGCGAGGGACGCAGCGTGGTGAGGGTGTTCACGCAGCCGCCTTTGTCGATACGGTCACCGTCCATTCTGGCATCATGCCAGGCGCCCTGGCCCATTGCCGTAACGCCTGGCATGATTCGCGGCGTCACTTTTGCTGCCAGCCGTACTTCACCCCGGCGGTTAAACACCCGCACTGTATCGCCGTTGCTGATGCCGCGCTGGGTGGCATCAATCGGATTGAGCCACACCTCCTGCGGGCAGGCGGCGTTGAGAATGTCAATATTGGCGTAGGTGGAATGGGTGCGCGCCTTGTAGTGAAAGCCGAACATTTGCAGCGGGAAGCGGCCACGCTCCGGCGACTCCCAGCTTTCAAAGCCCGGGGCGTAAATCGGCAGCGCACTGATTGTGTCGTCTTTTTCCAGCTGCCAGCTACTGGCAATCTGCGCCAGGCGCTCGGAGTAGATTTCAATCTTGCCTGACGGCGTTTTCAGCGGATTGGCCTGCGGATCATCACGAAAGGCTTTATAAGCAACGAAATGGCCGTTGGGGTCTTTACGCTTGTAAATTCCCATCTGGCGTAGCGCCTCAAAAGAGGGCAAGGCGGGATCTCTGGCCTGCATGGTGGCGTAAAGATGCTCCAGCCATTGGCGCTGGCTGCGGCCTTCGGTAAATGCCTGGAAGACATCCGGGCCAAGGCGTTTTGCCACATCGCTCAGCATGTCGTAGACAGGACGGCGCTCAAACTTTGGAGCGGTGGCAGGCTGGCTGAAAATCAGGTAGCCCATGTTACCGGCGTAGTCGTTTGGAATAATGTCTTCCTGCTCTACGGTCATCAGGTCCGGCAGCAGCAGATCGGCGTATTTCGCCGAGGAGGTCATAAAGTTGTCGATGACCACAATGGTTTCGCACAGGCTGTCGTCCTGCAAAATATCGTGAGTGCGGTTGATGTCTGAATGCTGATTGGTGAGCGTGTTACCCGCATAGTTCCAGATAAACTTGATGGGCACATCGAGCTTTTCTTTACCGCGCACGCCGTCGCCTGTGTCGGTCATCTCATGGGCGCGGGTAATGGCATCGGTCCAGGTGAACACCGAAATAGAGGTCTGGACCGGGTTTTCCAGCACCGGCATGCGCTCAATGGTGATGGTATAGGTGGATTCACGTGCCCCGCTGTTGCCGCCGTTGATGCCGACATTACCGGTGAGGATGGGCAGCATGGCAATAGCGCGCGCGGTTTGCTCGCCGTTGGCGTGGCGCTGCGGTCCCCAGCCCTGGCAAATGTAGGCAGGTTTGGCGTCACCGATTTCACGCGCCAGTTTAATAATACGATCGGCGGGAATGCCGGTTATCTGCGCGGCCCACTGCGGTGTTTTTTCTACGCCGTCGTCGCCCTGGCCGAGAATGTAGGCTTTATAGTGACCGTTTGCCGGGGCGCCTGCGGGCAGCGTTTTCTCGTCATAACCAACACAGTATTTATCCAGAAACGGCTGGTCGACCTTATTTTCGCTAATCAATACCCAGGCAATGCCTGCCACCAGTGCGGCATCGGTACCCGGACGAATAGGGATCCACTCGTCTTCGCGCCCGGCGGCGGTGTCGGTATAGCGCGGATCGATAACGATCATGCGTGCATTCGAGCGCTCGCGCGCCTGCTCAAGGTACCAGGTAATACCACCGCCGCTCATGCGGGTTTCTGCCGGGTTATTGCCGAACATCACCACCAGTTGGCTGTTTTCAATGTCTGAGGTGCTGTTGCCGTCGTTGCTGCCGTAGGTATAGGGCATGGCGCAGGCAATTTGCGCGGTGCTGTAGGTGCCGTAATGACTGAGGAAACCGCCGTAGCAGTTCATCAGGCGAGTAACCAGAGACGCGTACGGCGAGGAGCGGGTGATGTTGCCGCCGACAATGCCGGAAGAGTAGTTGAGATACACGGCTTCGTTGCCGTATTGCTCCACGGTGTGTTTGAGCCGTGAGGCCAGCGTATCCAGCGCCTCATCCCAGGAAATACGCTCGAACTTACCTTCACCGCGCTTGCCGACACGCTTCATGGGATAGTTAAGTCGTTCCGGGTGATTGATGCGCCGGCGGATGGAGCGCCCGCGCAGGCAGGCACGCACCTGATGGTCGCCGTAGCTGTCATCACCGGTATTGTCTGTTTCTACCCGCCATACTTCATCGTTGCGTACGTGCAGACGCAGCGCGCAGCGGCTGCCGCAGTTCACCGAACAGGCGCCCCAGACTACGCGGCTGTCTGCTGGTGCGAGGGCATTTGCCACGCCAGCGGCAGCCACTTTTACACCAAACGGCAAAGTAATACCGCCAGCCGTCAATGCCAGTGCGCCCAGCGCCGATGATTTGACCAGAGTACGACGGCTGATGCCGTCAGGATGATATGAGGTTGACATAACTCGCTCCCTGGCGTTCCTTCGCACAGAAGGTGCCTGTTTTTTGGTATCAGAGTAAGGCGGGACAGACAGAGTACAGAATGCGAAGTGTTACCCACTTTGGAGTAGAAAATGTTAATGCTGGTCAATGTTGAGCGAAATTGATGAGTAAAAGCAGGGCGCGTGTGCGCCCCGGAAAGATGACTACTGTGGCTCAGCCGTGCCAGCGTCGCGGGAGCTTTCCCCGCTCACCGGATAGTTGCCGCTGGCGGTGCGCGTATAGAGGATTTTTTGCGTATCGTTAGCGCAGTGCCCCACAACCTGGGCGTCGGGCTGGTTCGCCTGATCGTTAGGTACAATACTGAGCGTAAAGCCCGATTCTGGTACGCCGTTCTGGATGATGCGCTGTTCAATCTGCGATTTCACCCTTTCACATGAATTCTGTGCAGCTATGGCCGGAACAGCCGCCATGCACAGCAGTACGCCAGTCCAGAGGGAGTGTTTCATTGTCGCTTCCTTATGTTAAGCGTGAAATAAAAGCATAGCAGGCGGGGTGTAAATTATTGTATTTAACACATATCATGGCGGGCCACTTCGCAAAAGATGAGAGTCATAGCCGTGAAGACTGTATGTTTATCAGGCCTGGCGCTGCTGAGCGGGCTGGTGTTAAGTGCCTGTGATAACAGCGCTCGTGAGTCGCTCGCCTATACCCCGGAGATGGCAAGTTTTGCCAACGAGTTTGATTTTGATCCACTGCGCGGGCCGGTCAGACAGTTTCGCCAGATACTGCTTAATCAAAACGGGGAAGTCAGAAAAATGGTGACCGGCATCCTTAACACTGAAGGATGCTTCGAGGCGCTGGAGTTTCACGACATCGATAACAACACGGGCGCGGCGCTGGTGCGTGAGCGTGATGCGTTGCTCGACGCGTTTACCAAAGAGCCGCGTATTCATCTTAACGGACGCTGCCAGCTTGCCCAGTTGCCTGCGGCTGGGCTGAGGTATGAAACCGATTCACGCGGCTTTGTGACCGGCGCAAAGAGCGCCGAGGTCAGGGTGTTGTATCGTTATGACAGCGACGGCTACCCGCTTGGCAAAATTACCCATAGCGCAGGCGATACCTTCACGGTGAGCGCCAGCGCGACGCAGTGGGATAAAAAGCTCAACGGGCAGGTGATTAACGCGCTTAATGGCAAAACGGTCACCACCGTGCGCCAGTCCTGCGAGTACGACGCGCGCCACAATCCCGTTAACTGTGAGCTTGAAGTACGCAACCCCAGCGCGAAGCCACCGAGCGTGGCCTATTATTCCATCAAAAATAATATTGAGTACTACTAAAGCACGCCGCTGCCGCGCGCTAACTACTGGGCCGTGGGTTTGAGCAGATTACCGTCGGGTGCTTTGTGTCCGGCCAGGTACTGGTGCTGGAAAATGCACATTCGGATAGTGTTGCGGTACTCGCCGTTGATGAAGAACTCGTGAATGAGTTCGCCTTCCACCATAAAACCCAGCTTTTCGTAGATGTGAATCGCCTTCGCGTTCTCTTTATCAACAATCAGATACAGCTTGTAGAGATTGAGTACGGTAAAACCGTAGTCCATGGCGAGTCTGGCCGCGCTGGAAGCCAGGCCTTTACCCTGGTGCTCAGGCGAAATGATTATCTGGAACTCGGCGCGACGGTGAATGTGATTGATTTCGACCAGTTCCACCAGGCCTGCGTTTTCACCGTTGCATTCCACCACAAAGCGGCGCTCGCTCTGGTCGTGGATGTGCTTATCATAAAGGTCTGACAGCTCCACAAAGGCCTCGTAAGGCTCTTCAAACCAGTAACGCATCACGCTGGCGTTGTTGTCGAGTTGGTGAACAAAACGCAGGTCCTCTCGTTCAAGAGGGCGTAGCCTGACGTCAGGATGAGCCATAAAAAATCCTCAGAGAGAAACGGCCCCGGACGGGGCCGTAAGATCACGGGGCGACTGCGCGGCCAGTGCGTCTGTCCAGGCAGCGCTCGGTGTTGGCTTCCCAGTAAACATTCACGTTAGCGCTTTTGAGGCAATTGTCGCGCAGATCATACGCGGCGTCGGTTTTGTCCCACTCTTTTTCTGTACGGCGGTTCACCTTCTGGCGCAGCGTACGGGTGTCGTTCCACTGCTCTTTGTCCATCTGCGCGCGCTGGCGGCTGCTGGCGTTGTCGCCGGACTCGATGATCAATTTATTGGTCTGGGCTGCGGCGGGTGCGCTCAGTGCGGCGGCGGCAGAAAACGCCAGTGGCAATAACACCAGCGCCAGACGGTTACGTAGCGTCGTCATAATGATTTCCTTATTGAATGCGATGACTGCAATACCGGGATTTTAGCGCATTTCGCTACACCGGCGCACCCACTGCGTCACTATTCAGACCTAATCGGATGTGTTGACTCGCAGCAGGTGGGGCCAGAGTAATGCAATCTGCATCACTCCTGAGTAAACCAGTCGCTGTTTTCCTGGTGAATTATCAGAATTGCTTCGCGAATGTCGTGCAGGTGGTGAAGCATAGCGGCGTCGGCCGCGGTGGTGTCACGCTGCACCAGCGCGTCAAAAATCGCGTTATGCTGCTCCAGTAGCAGGTTGGGCGTGGTGATGTGGCCCGGATTGATATAGCGCACTCTGTCCATCGCAGACTTAATATTTTCTACCGTATCCCAAGCCAGGTTGCAGTCTGCAATTTGCGCCAGCAGTTGATGGAACTTGTTGTCGAGCACAAAGAAGTCATTGAGCTGGTGGCGCGCCACCGCGCTGCGCTGCTGCTGGATGTTTTGCTCCAGCCGCCACAGCTTGCTGTCATCAACGCGTGCTATGGCGCGGCGCACGACGGCGCGCTCAATAGCTTCACGCACGAAGCAGCCGTTAATCACCTGATGGATGGAGATTTTATTAACGTAGCTGCCGCGCTGGGGGCGAATCTGAATAAAGCCGTTTTCGGCCAGTTTGATGAAGGCTTCGCGTACCGGTTGGCGGGAAACCTCAAAGCGCACCGACACATCTTTTTCCGAAAGCAGCGTTCCCGGTGCAATATGGCACTCCACAATATCCTTGCGCAGAATGTGATAAATTTGCTGATTGACGGGCTGACTGGCATTAAGCGTATCGGCGGCCATAAAATTTGCCTGTTAAGTGGTAACTGATTAATTTTACCACCTTTTTTAATGGCAGCCCATCCCGCAGAGCCGAATGGGCGTGCCAATTATTGCTGTCTGTGTACGCTAAGCCCGGCAAAGCTCTGGCTGACCGGCATCATTTCTAACGTATTGATATTCACATGCGCGGGCAGGGTTGCCACCCACCACACGGCTTCGGTCACGTCTTCGGCGGTCAGGGCGTTGCTGTCTTTGTAGGTCTGCTCCACTTTGCCTTCGTCACCTTTAAAGCGCACGTTTGAGAACTCGGTTCCCCCCACAAGCCCTGGCTCAATATCGGTGACGCGAAGCCGGGTGCCGTGCAGATCGGTACGCAGGTTCAGACTGAACTGGCGTACAAAAGCCTTGGTTGCGCCGTAGACGTTGCCGCCGGAATAGGGCCAGCTGCCCGCGGTCGAACCCATATTAATAATATGGCCGCGGTTACGTTCTACCATGCCTGGCAGCACGGCGCGGGTCATATACACCAGCCCTTTATTGTTGGTGTCAATCATGGTTTCCCAGTCATCGACATTCGCGCGGTGCGCTGGCTCCAGGCCCAGCGCCAGGCCAGCGTTGTTGACCAGCACGTCAATATCGCGCCAGTCGGCCGGTAATGCGGCAATGGCTTCTTCAACGGCGGCACGGTTGCGCACATCAAGCTCTACGGGATAAAGCGCATCGCCCAGCTCATCTTTAAGCTCCAGCAGGCGCGCCTGGCGCCGACCAGTGGCAATTACTTTGTGGCCGTTTTTAATAAAGCGGCGGGCGATAGCCTCGCCAAAACCTGCGGTAGCACCTGTAACCAGAATTATCATCTCACTGTTCCTCAATGATTTTTGAGTGTTTCCATACCTTAGCACGTGAGAGGCTCTTCAGGCGCCTGGCAGCGGTGAAATCATTGCTCTGTGCTAAGGAGCCGCATAAGCTTACGTCATGATGCCCGTGTTCCAGGAGAGAAAATGGCTGTTGAAAATCCTTTTAGCCAGATAAGCCTGCTGCCTTATCAGGCACCACGCTTTGATGTGATTACCGTTGCACACTATCGTCCGGCGTTTGATGAAGCGGTACGCATCAAACGCGCGGAGTTGGCTGCCATTGTACAAAACGACGCGCCAGCCAGCTTTGACAATACCTGCCTTGCGCTGGAGCGCAGCGGGCAGATGCTTTCCCGGGTCACCAGCGTCTTTTTTGCCATGGCATCAGCACACACCAGCGATGAGATTCAGGCGCTGGACGAGGCGTTTTCCGGCGAACTGGCGCAGCTTAGCGATGATATTTATCTCAACCAGCGGTTGTTCTCGCGCATTGATGCGCTCTGGAACCAGCGTGACACGCTCGCGCTGGACAGTGAATCCCGGCGTTTACTTCAGGTGCTGCACCAGAAGTTTGTACTGGCCGGGGCCAGACTGAGTGAGGAGCAGAAGGCACGGCTGAAAGCGCTGAACCAGGACGCGGCGCGTCTGGCGAGCCAGTTCAGTAGCCGCCTGCTGGCTGCCACCAAAGCGGGCGGGTTGGTGGTGGAGTCTCGTGCGCAGCTCGACGGGCTGAGCGAGGCGGAGATTGCCGTGGCCGCGCGCGCTGCGCAGGAAAAAGGGCTGGAAGGGCGTTACCTGTTGGGCTTGCTCAACACCACGCAGCAGCCTGCACTGCAACGTCTGGCAGACCGCCAGACGCGCGAAAACCTGTTTCGCGCGGCCTGGTCGCGCTGTGAAAAACAGGATGCCAATGACACTCGCGACATCGTGAAGCGACTTGCCAGCCTGCGGGCCGAGCAGGCACAGTTGCTGGGGTTTGCGGATTACGCCAGCTGGAGCATTGCCGATCAAATGGCGCAAACGCCGCAGGCGGCGCTCGATTTTATGCGCAATATTGTGCCTGCGGCCACGAAACGGGCCAGGCGCGAGCAGGAAGATATTGCGCAGCGCCTACAGGCGCAGCACCGCGGGGAGCAGGTGCAGGCCTGGGACTGGGACTTTTATGCCGCGCAGGTAAAGTCAGAACGCTACAGTCTTGATGACGAAGCGGTGCGTCCCTATTTCGCGCTCAACAACGTGCTGGAGCGCGGCGTATTTTATGCCGCCAGTACGCTGTTTGGTCTGAGGTTTGTCGAGCGTTTTGATATTCCGGTTTATCACGATGACGTGCGCGTCTGGGAAATTTTTGATAACGACGGGCGCGGTCTGTCTTTGTTCTATGGCGATTTCTTTGCCCGCGACAGCAAAGGCGGCGGCGCATGGATGGGCAATTTTGTCGAGCAGTCGACATTGCTGGCACAGTCGCCGGTTATTTACAATGTATGCAACTACCAGAAGCCGCAGCCTGGCGAACCGGCGCTGCTGTCCTGGGATGAAACCATCACGCTGTTTCACGAGTTCGGCCACGCGCTGCACGGTCTTTTTGCCCGCCAGCGTTACGCCACGCTCTCCGGCACCAACACCCCGCGGGATTTTGTTGAGTTCCCCTCGCAAATTAACGAGCACTGGGCAAGCCATCCTGAGGTGTTTGCCAACTATGCGCGCCACGTTGAGAGCGGTGAACCGATGCCAGAGGATTTACGTGCGAAGCTGTTTCTCGCCACGCGCTTTAATAAAGGCTACGACATGACCGAGTTACTCAGTGCGGCATTGCTGGATATGCACTGGCACAGTCTGCACGTAGAGGAGCCGGTCGTGGATGTTAATGCCTTTGAAGCGCACTCCCTGGCGCAGGAAAACGTGGCTATCGAGGCAATACCGCCGCGTTATCGCAGTAGCTATTTTGCGCATATTTTTGGTGGCGGTTACGCGGCGGGCTATTACGCGTATCTGTGGACCCAGATGCTGGCTGACGACGGTTTCAAATGGTTTGAAGAGCAGGGCGGGTTAACTCGGGAGAACGGAGAGCGCTTCCGGGCGGCGATTTTGTCGCGCGGCAACAGCAGCGAATTGTCGGCACTGTATCGGGACTGGCGCGGTCATGACCCACTTATTGAACCGATGCTGGAAAACCGTGGTCTGACAGACGAATAAATGAAAAGCAGAACGTGAAATTTACACCGGGCACACAGTGGCCCGGTTTTTTTATCAAAGCACAAGCGAATGTAATTATATTATTTTAATTATTTATGTGTAATAGAAAGTCGCCTGTTGACCGGCCATCCTGAGATTTAATGCGCCAGCGTAGTCAGGAGTAACAGGGAAAGTTTACTGTGGCGTAAAGTAATTCATTTGCGTGGGAATAGCACCTGAATTATTTCCCTCGTTTAATGTGTTGTTTTTATTCTCTATGCCTGCGAACGCACATCGCCTATATTTAATAACGGTGAGCATGAACTTATCCATTCGAATCACGGCAGGAGAAAAAATGAAATTTGCGATTGGCTGCGTCATATCAATGTTAAGTTTTGCTGTGCTGGCCGCGCCAGAAGGAACGCTCAGTGTCCATATTCTCAACCAGCAGACTGGGCTGCCTTCGCCGGGAGTTGCGGTGACACTGGAAAAAAACAGTGAGGGTAAATGGCGTGCTGTCGCAGAGTCAAAAACCGACAGCGATGGCCGGATCAAATCACTCTATCCTGTTGCGGATGATATGAATCCGGGGGTGTATAAGGTGACTTTTCATACTGGCGATTATTTTAACGCCGAGGGTAAAAAGACCTTCTTCCCGGAAGTACCGGTGATATTTAGTGTGACGGAAAAAAATCAAAAACTGCATATTCCATTACTGCTGAGCCAGTACGGATATTCAACGTACCGGGGCAGTTGATTCTCAAGCCCCAGGGCGACGGGCATATCACATTATAAGGAACGCCTGATGAGTACATTTACGATTGATGTGCTGGCTGTACAGTGTGGTGTTTCTACGGCGAATTTACGTGCCTGGCAGCGCTGTGGCCTGATTGAACCAAAATGCGATGCCCAGGGGCATCGCTATTATAATTTCACACACGTAACGCACGTCATGCAGATTGTGCGGGCGCTGGCGAGCGGTATTGCGCTGGGCAATATGGCAGAACATCTACAGGGAAGTGAAACGTGCAGCTGTGCCGGCTGGCAGGAGGTGCAGGCGTTGCTGCTGGAAAACTGCAAGGCTGATACGCCGGCCAGGTTACGCGACAGCCTCTGGCGATTAGGGCGCGAGCTGCCGCCGGGGTTGCTGGTAAACCACGTTATTCGTCCGCTACGACAGCGGTTGCTGGCAGACAAGAGCGTGCAGTCGAGCCTGTGGCGCATCCGGCTTGATAGTGCGTTAACGGAATATGCCACCCGCGTCGTTGCGGCCAGTCGCAAGCGCACCGGCGGCACCCTCCTGATTCTGGGGATGAACCTGCTTGATAGCCTGGAGCCGTGGCTTGAGGCAATACGCTATGGTGCAGAAGGCCTGCGTCTGGAGGTGCTGGCCGGGGCTATTGCGTTACCGCCGCTCACCGCCGGGCTGTATGAACATATTATTGTCTGGAACGATATACCGCTGAGCCCGCAACAGGCCGCGCTATTTCGCAGCTGGCAGCAGGAAGGATTACCTGTTATTGCTGCCGGGAGTCACACAATCCAGACATTACAGCCGCAGACGTAAATACGACTGCGGCAATGGAAACGTTACCTGAGAATATCCAACGCGATATTAAACAGGGCGTGGTTAATAGTGGTGATTTTTTTGCGCACAAAAAGGCGGTAATAAATAGTATTTTTATGCACTGAGCAGATTTAACAGGATGCTCAGTGCCGCGTCTGAGCGTGGCGCGTTAATTTTCTTAGCGTTGTTATTCTTTCTCGGGGCAGGCGGCCTGGCGGTTAAGGCTCAGGCGCACATGCCTGCGCACACCGGGCAACCGCACGCATCTGGCACAATAATTATTATAATTAATTTACGTGGTTAATTTTTTTATTTCATTTAGTGGTTTTGATATTTAATGCGCCATTCTGCAATGACAGCGTTTAATGGCACGCAAAGCGAATATCCTTAATGGGTTGTAATTATATCCTCGGTTTTTACCTTCCTGCGGTTTTAATTATGAAATTTGATAAATCATTATCCGTGCCGGTGGTACTGCTGGCGACGGTGAGTCTGTTTTTTCCTTTTCTGGCAGATGTAAAAATCCCGCTGGCGCATGGACTGCTGGTGAAATGCATAGAAGATGTGCAGTCGCTCTGGCTGCTGTTTGCCGCCCTGTTTACGGTCAGTTACATGAAGCCTTTTAGCCTGGAGCAAGGGCCGAAACAGTTCTGGCTGTGGTCGGTGGTCTGGTGGTTGACGCTGTTTGGCCGCGGCATCAGCTGGGGACGTGATTTTTTCCCTGAAGGCCTGCGCTGGCTGTTCCGCGCCATTTCCATTGTGCTTATTGCAACACTGGTGCTTTACCCGCTACTCTCAGCGGCGCTGCGCCATGAACTGGGACTGCGCGTGCGCGGCGAAACGCTGCCGCTTTGGGGCATAGCGCTGGTGGTGGTGTCGTTTTTGATTGCCGATGCCGTTGAACACCATCGCGCGATTGCACCACTGTTTTTACATGCGGCGAATTACCAGGATTTGATTGAAGAGCTGTATGAAATTCCCTTTATGGTTGGGTTGTTTGGGATTGCGCTTGGCATCATGCGCCGGGATAAATACGCGCAGGAAGAGGGTGTCACGCTGTCAGTATAATCACCCGTAAGGCAGTCAGTGACCAGGCGTCACACCGAACGCTACTTTTTTACTGGAACATGAAGCCTCTTGTGTGACAGTGGTCAAAAATAGTCGTGGAGCCAGAAAAAACGCTAAAAATATTGTGGGATATCAATATTTACTGGTTTGTGTCCTGTGATACGATTTTGCCGCCAAAAGGCGTTTATTTTAATTTAAGGGAATATAATGAAAAAGCTGATTGCCACCGCCATTCTTGCTCTGGCCGTTCCAGGTATTGCCAGCGCGGCAATGAGTAAAAAGTGTGAAGAGTATTACAGTGCTGTTGATGCCATGATCGAGCAGGCGGCTAAAAACGAAAGCGTCAAAGCTCAGCTCGACGCGATGAAAACCCAGATGGATGCATCTAAACAGCAGATGAGCGCACAGCCGGAAGCATCACAGAATATGGTGTGCGAGCAAGGCATGAAATCGCTCGATCAGACTAAAGCGGCGATGGGCGTGAAGTAAGCCAACCGAGTGTGATAAGGCTCGCTACGGCGGGCCTTTTTGTTGCCAGATATTCTGGCGTTTAAGATATTCTGAATTTTCAGTTCAAAGCGTCATCAGTCTAGAAAACTGATGATGTGGCGTGCACAGGATCTATTTGTACCGCGAAAGAGAGAAACAACGCTGTCTTTTTATCAGCACAGCAGAATCTTCAGAAAATACGGCAGCATTTACCGGGGTAACGTGATTTTGGCATTCAGACATAACCCGGGTACATTGCGCAATGAAAAAGACCACATCGCTGCGGCCTTTCATGAAACGCCATGTATCTCATGGCTCGCCCAACATGGCCTTAAGCTGCTCGTCATCAGGCAGACCAACCACCTGCTGTAACTCGCGCTTCTCGTTAAGGTAATAAATAGCGGGTGTGGCGTTTGCGCCCAGCTCATCCATCAGCTTCTGATTAAGCTGAATGTCATCCCAGACGGCTTTTTTGGTTGAGGCGGGAAAGGGCGGCAGCGTTTTTCCGCTGGATGCCTCATAGCGTTGCCAGGCGTCAGCGGGGTTTGTGGCGCTGAGAATAGCCGCCGCATAGCGTCCGCTTTCAGGTTTAATCACGCCAACCAGCAGCGTGCGTAGCTGGACCTTGCCGGCGCTCACCCACGGTTGCGCCATTTGCCAGAACTTTTTGCAATATGGGCAGAACGGGTCGGCAAAGACCACCAGCGTACGTGGTGCGTCGGCTCGTCCTTCTTTAATGGCAGGCGTTTTCAGCAGGCGCTCCCACATTTTACGGCCTTCTGGCGTATACAGTTCGTCCTGAAACAGCTTTTCGCTCAGGTTATTGCCATCCTCATCGTACATATAACCAGAAATCGCCTGTTTGCCGTCCGGTGTCAGATAGACAGCCACACCCATTCCCTGATAGCGGCCAAGCCAGCCCCGCAGACCACCGGGCGCGTCGAACGGTTTGATAATCTCAATACCCTGCTTCTCGATTTGTTTTACGGGCGCAGGTAGTTCCTCAGCGGCAAGGGCGGCGAAAGGTAACGTTAAGAACAACGAGAGGGTGAGAGTTTTCACGCGGCAATCCTGTGACGGGTTAACAAGCAATAAGCTTAACCGTACCTGCACTGGGGTGTACAGAAAGTACGGCGTTGCTGTAATACGCACAGTAGCCAACGTTAGGGCCGCGTGGGTAAGGGGCGGGTAAAAAAAACGGCGCACATTGGCGCCGAAAAGGGTTATTACAGGGATTGTTCAGGTAATCGTCATAATACTGGCACAAGACCTGTGGTTTAACCTGGTCGGGAACACGTTTTAAGACGTTTCTCGACGCCAGGTTAATCCCGGCTCTGCACCCAGAATGCATGGATAAGGCCTGGGATATAGCCCAGTAGCGTCAGAATGATGTTGAGTAGAAATGCCCAGCCCAAACCTTTGGCGAGCAGTACGCCCAGTGGTGGAAGAATGATGGTAAAGACAATGCGCCAGAATCCCATAACAGAATCTCCTTTGGTGTGAAAAACGGACAATAAAGCGTAAGCATTGATAATCTGACGGCAGGTTTTTACCGTCAAAATGTCTGTAACACCCACATTTACCGGTTAATTTTAGACGCAATCCGTTCGGCTGCGCTTTCCCGCTGCGCCTGATTGTATTTTTTTGTCATCGGCCGGAGCGACAGACCCTGATATCACGCGGTTTGGCGCATTTTTAGAATAAAATCCTGTAGCATTTTACCCGACAAAAAAGGCGTTTTTTAAGAATGTTCCTGGGCGTAAAAAGTGCCATTACCGGGGGAAGATGCGCAACATACGGTTGACGCAGCTCAAAATTTCAGGCCTTATGTAAAGAAATGTGTGATCAGAATCACTAATAATTACCCCGGTGAAACACCGGTTTATTTGTAAGGGAGAGCGGCAGTACCTTCCCGCAGTGACTACCCCGAAACCTGCTACGCTTAAGCAGGAAAATCATAATAACTTCGACCCGCACGGGTCATTTACCGGACGGTGCAGACGTAAGGTCTGCATAGCGCATCATACTGCCAGGCATATCAATCTTTAGTCAGATGGCCTTTTACAGCCCCGTCCTGAGTAAGTGTTAACGCAGAGGATGAATATGAAGTTAAGAAGGAAAAAGGTTAAACCCATCACACTGAGTGATGTGACGATTATCGATGACTCCAAACTACGTAAAGCTATCACCGGCGCCTCGCTCGGTAATGCCATGGAATGGTTCGATTTTGGTGTTTATGGATTTGTGGCTTACGCTCTCGGCAAGGTCTTTTTCCCCGGCGCCGATCCCAGCGTGCAGATGATTGCCGCGTTGGGTACTTTCTCTGTTCCCTTTCTAATTCGTCCGTTGGGCGGGGTCTTTTTTGGGATGCTCGGCGATAAATACGGCCGTCAGCGCATCCTGGCCATCACAATTGTGATTATGTCGATAAGTACATTCTGTATCGGCCTGATCCCCGCTTATGAAACCATAGGTATCTGGGCGCCCGTGCTGCTGCTGCTGTGTAAAATGGCGCAGGGGTTCTCGGTCGGGGGCGAATATACCGGTGCGTCGATTTTTGTGGCCGAATATTCACCAGACCGCAAACGCGGCTTTATGGGCAGCTGGCTGGACTTTGGCTCCATTGCCGGTTTTGTGCTGGGTGCGGGCGTGGTGGTGCTGCTTTCTACCCTTCTGGGGGAAGCAAACTTCCTCGAATGGGGCTGGCGTATTCCGTTCTTCCTGGCGCTCCCGCTGGGTGTCATCGGGCTTTATCTGCGCCACGCGCTGGAAGAAACCCCGGCGTTCCAGCAGCATGTCGATAAGCTTGAGCAGGGCGATCGCGAAGGCTTACAGGACGGCCCGAAAGTCTCCTTTAAAGAGATTGCCACCAAACACTGGCGCAGTCTGCTGGCCTGTATCGGTCTGGTCATTGCGACTAATGTGACCTATTACATGCTGCTGACCTACATGCCGAGCTATCTGTCGCACAACCTGCACTACTCGGAAGACCACGGCGTACTTATTATTATCGCTATCATGATTGGTATGCTGTTTGTGCAGCCGGTCATGGGGCTTTTGAGTGACCGCTTCGGTCGCCGCCCGTTCATTATTTGCGGCAGCGTGGCGCTAATTCTGTTTGCTGTACCGGCCTTTATGTTGATTAACAGCAACGTTATTGGCCTGATTTTTGCCGGTCTGCTGATTCTGGCGGTGATCCTTAACTCATTCACCGGGGTCATGGCGGCCTCGCTGCCGGCGATGTTCCCGACCCATATTCGCTACAGTGCGCTGGCCAGTGCCTTTAATATCTCGGTACTGATTGCCGGTCTGACGCCAACGCTTGCTGCATGGTTGGTGGAGAGCACGCAGAACCTGATGATGCCAGGCTACTACCTGATGGTGATTGGTGTTATTGGCCTGATTACCGGTCTGTACATGAAAGAGACGGCCAACAAACCGCTCAAAGGGGCGACGCCCGCGGCATCAGACATCAATGAAGCGCGTGAAATCCTGCGTGAACATCACGACAACATTGAGCACAAAATTGAAGATCTCGATCGCGAAATTGCCGAGCTGGAAGAGAAGCGTAAAACGCTGGTAGACCAGCATCCGCGCATCAACGAGTAACCTGCCTTATTGCCCCGCCATCCGGCGGGGCAACGTTATCTAATTCGGGTGTGCGCAAACTTGTCGCGAATGACGCCGTCATAGAAACGGCCTTTTGAGACAACGCTAAGAAATGTGCGAAACACCTGTTCTGGCACGCCGCGATAGCGATACACATTCCCGTCTTTGAACGCGATTTCAAGTTCAGCGGTGGCCGGATCGTAGCCTATAGTGGCAATACGCGATGAGGTGACCGGGTGTCGAATCATGGCATCTCCACGCCACAGGCAAAAAAGGAAGGTTTGCTATAACGATACGCAACACGGGTGTACTGGCGCAACGTGAAGGCGAAAATTTCACGCAAATTTATGGCGCAGCGCGTAGCGAGGTTTACACTCAGAAGCTTATCGTTGGGAGGCTGGAATGAAAGACTATCTCATCGTCGCTATGCTGACCGTGGTGGCAGGCTGGCGCTGGAGTTTACCGGTAATGGTTTTTTTTGGCCTCTGGAGCTTCTGGCGTCGCCGGCTGGTGCTGGGGTGCCTGTGTACCGGACTTTTTATCTGGACGGCGCTGGCGGCCTGGCAGTTTGAAAAATATATGTAAGTGCCGCCGCAGCGGCACTGTCTACGCTTAATGAAGCCCCAGACGAATCAGTTCAACCGGTGCGTACTGGCCGTCGCAGCCTGACACTTCCACGGTTTTGGTGCGGCGCAACTGTTGTGCGCTCAGTGTGTCGCCGTGGATGGCGGTGATAACACCTGTCTGGCGTGAACCATTTACCATTACCCGGCTGCCGGTAGTAATTGGGTTGCGGTTACGATCGTAAGTCATCATGGTAGTTTCTCCTCTGAATGGGATAACGCGCTGAGGTGACGACTATTGTGCGACTACTGGCGCGGTAAATTTTGATCGCGATCACATGAAAATCAATTGTGTGATGAATGACTGGTGCGGGCTTTGGTAATAGCGCATTGCCCCTGTTCTGATGGTAGCTGACATCCGGGGCGTTTATTATCAGGCAAGGACGAGGGAGAGAGTAAAAATCCATGTTAAAGATGATGCTGGTTACCGCCCGCGACAGAGCGCGCCTTAGCGAGATTACCGCGGTACTGGTGCGCTATGGTCTTCAGGATATCGTGCGCCTGCTGGGGCTGGCCCAGCTGGTGAATCGCCTTTCTGGTCGACGCGAAGAATATGAAAAGCAGAGCATGCCGGAGCGCCTGCGCCAGGCGCTGGAGGAGCTGGGCCCCACATTTGTCAAACTCGGGCAGATTCTGGCAACCCGTACCGACCTGCTTGACCCGATGTGGACCGACGAGCTGGAAAAACTGCACAGCAATGCCACCACGCTGCCGTGGGAGGCTCTGGCCGGGCGCATTCATGCCGAACTTGGCGACACGCCAGAACACCTCTTTGCTGAATTTTATCCTGAACCGATTGCCGCCGCGTCAATGGCGCAGGTATATCGCGCCAGACTGCACAGTGGTGACGATGTCATTATCAAGGTGCTGCGTCCCGGACTTGAGAAAACCATCCGCGCCGACCTGCGGCTTTTGACCTTTCTGGCAGAATCGCTGGAAGAGCAGAGCGAAACGCTGGCGCGTTATCATCCGCGCCGGGTGGTTCTGGCGCTGGCCACCGCACTTAACCATGAGCTGGACTTAACCCAGGAGGCGCACAACTGCGAGTTAGTGGCGCAGAACTTTGCCGACCAGCCTCAGGTGAAAATACCGAAAATCTACTGGCAGTGGACCACGCCACGCCTGTTGGTGCAGGAGTTCTTGCCCGGGGTGACACCAGAAAGCCCCCAGCAGCTGGCGGCAGAGGGGTTCGACGGACCGACGCTTGCACGCGAAGGGGCTAAGGCCTTTATGCAGATGGTACTTGAACACCGTCTGTATCACGCCGATCCGCATCCGGGCAACGTCATGGCGCTGGTGGGCAACCGGGTGGCGTTTATCGATTTTGGGATGGTGGGACGGCTTAGCGAACGGCGACGCAATCAGTTGCTGCTGATGCTCGAAGCCCTGTCGCGCCGCCAGAGCGATGGCATCGTCAATGCGCTGATTGAATGGTCTGGCGATGAGGCTATTGATGTGACGCGCTTTGAGCTGGCGGCACAAAACTTTCTCGACAAGCAGGGTTCGGCACCGATGCAGTTGGGTAAAGCGTTGGTGGATTTGCTGGCGATGGTGCGAGAGTTTCAGCTTTCGCTGCCAAGCGACTTAACGCTGTTATTTAAAGCGCTCATCACTGCCGATGGTGTATTGCATCGTCTCGACCCGCAGTTTGATATTGTTGCCACACTGCGCCCGATGCTCACCCGCGTGCTGCTGCGCCGTTACCGGCCTTTTGCCTCGCGTCGACGCATGCTGGCGCTGGGTGTACAGGCGCTGGATGCGGGGGAGGAACTGCCACAAACGCTACGCCTGCTGCTGCGCCGCCTCAAACAGGGCAAACTGCGAGCGACGCTGGAAATCAATAACATGAGTCACCTGAGCCGGGCGCTGGAGCGTTCGGCTGTCACTTTGGCGATAGCGGTGGTCACTGCGGCAATTGCGCTGGGGATTACGCCCTGGCTCATGGCAAGTAGCTGGCGCATCTGGGGGATTGCGGTGTTTCCGCTGCTGGGGCTGCTGTCGTGTGGAGCGGGGGTGTTTTTACTGGCATTGCGGCTGCGACGTTAACACGGCAGCCGCAACTTCAATCAGGCGTTTTTATCGGTTTTTTCTGCGAGAATGCGCAGATATTCATTATTTTTAAAAGCAATCATGATGAGTTCAAATGACACGCGGCACATCACCAGCGCAAAAACGGTGCCTAAAATACCGGCTAAAACATTGCCCTGGATGATGCCGACAATGCCGCCCAGCAGAATGAGCACCATGGCAATCCAGTAAAAAATAACCAGTAATTTCGGGGTGATAAGGGTGTCGAATCCCAGAAGTGATTTCATCGTCAATCTCCATATTAGTTGTGTGGGGCGAAGTGTAACAGAATGTATTATTCCTGAGAAAGCGATAATGAAATAAACGGATGTTGATTGTGTTTAGCGTTTGTTGATATCTGTTGCGATAGAGTCAACAACGTAAACAATAATGCCGGTAACAGGGCGTAAAATAATCAATACCGCCTGATTCTGGCGACTCAGTGGCGAGCCTGACCTTGTGTTAAGTCGCTATAAATGCCGGAAATCAGGGCTATCCATGCAAGCAATTTGAACCGTCAGGCAGGCTGGCGGTTTTTTTTTGCCAAAAATCGCAGGCATAAAAAAGCCCGCTGATACCACCGTCGCAGCGGGCTACTCACTCGATACAGCTAGCAGAATTAATCGTCCCATTTATGGCTCATGTAAGCTGCGATAAATCCCGCAAAGACAATAGTTCCCAGCACCGCCATAAAAACATGCATATCACCCATCATAATGATACCTCCTGGATAATGGATAACCGCTGCTCGCCAGACATGTAACGTTAAGACGAGCGCGTTTCACGGATAATTAACAACGAGAATGTACGCTGGCAGGCGAATGTTGACTATCAGACAAGGCGGTAAGGCTTGCCCATATCGCCATTCAGGTAATTCAGTAGCGCAAGGGCAGTATAAAAGAAGGGGGCTTAAATCGGCGTCGAATTATGTCAAGTTATCAGAATGTTAATGTTAAATTCTTTCTGTGGCCCTCTGCCCATCGCGCAAGTTGAGATGAACGGCTGTTTTGCACAGTAAAGTGCCTGGATTAACCGACGCCCAGGCACTCCCTGCCAGGCGGCGTGGGTATTAACGCAGCAGAAAATGTCGGTCGGGCTGCATCTTAGCGGGGACATTTTCAGCACCTGTCATTTCACGCAGATCGATCTCCAGGTTGTTGCACAGGGCATCCAGCGGCAAATCGTTATCTTCGGTGCCAAACGGATCTTCAAGCTCCTCGGCCAGCGTATCCAGTGAGATAAAGGTATACGAGATAAACACCGACACAAACGGCGTCATGTAATGCAAATCGCCCACCAGGGCAAACGGGAGCATGATGCAAAAGCAGTACACGGTGCGGTGCAGGATAAGCGAATAGGCAAAGGGCAGTGGCGTGGTGGCAATGCGCTCACAGCCCGCGAGCAGCGCCGACAGTTCGTTAAGCTGGTTGTTGAGGCTTGCCCACAGCAGGTCCGAAAGCTCCCCCTGGGCGCGGCGCTGTGCCAGCCATTCGCCCATCAGCATCAGAATGGCGTTACAGGGCGAATGCGCCTGCGCGACCCGGGCGGCGGTATCTTTTGCCAGCCATTTCTCCAGCATCTCCTGGACCGGACGGCGACGTAGCGTCAGGCGCAGGCAGTGACTGAACGCCACCTGCAAATTCACCAACACATCCCGCTCAGTCAGCCGCAGGCTACAGGTTTCGCGCAGCAGCGAACGGTTGCTTATCATCAGCTGGCCCCACAGGATGCGCGCTTCATTAAAGCGGGCATAGCTCGCACTGTTGCGAAACCCCAGAAAGATAGCAATAGCGACGCCCAGAATGCTAAACGGCGCCACGGTGAGGCGAATACCGAGCGTTTCGTACCAGGGCAGAAAGAAAATCACAGCTATAGAAAGTAAAAAATTCAGCAGCAGGCGGGTATAGATTTTTGCCAGCACCGAACCGTGCCAGACAAACAGGCGGCGCAGCCAGTGCTCATGGGGACGTACAATCATGTCATCACAATTCATTAACCAAAACGCAACGCATTAAACGCCATTGGCCGCTGGCCCGCAACAGGAGACTCAGACTTTTTTGGGAATATGAATGTTTTTCATGGTCGATGAATTTTCCTCGTTTGCCGTTGCAGCAAGGTCCGTGTCATTCTCCTCTTATTCGGCCATCCAGATGGCTATTTAATTTATCAGCCGCACTATCACCTGGCGAAACTGCCGGGCATCAGCAGGAGAAAAGCATGCAACGACAGCAGGCACCGTTTCGCGCCGACGTAGTGGGCAGTTTTTTACGCCCGGACAGCATCAAACAGGCCCGCGCGCAGTTTGCTGCCGGTGAGATTGACGCCGGGCAACTGCGCCAGGTGGAAAACGCAGCTATCCGCGAGGCGGTGGCACTACAGTGTGACTGTGGTCTGCACGTCGTGACCGACGGCGAATTTCGCCGTGCCTGGTGGCATTTCGATTTTTTCGACGGTTTACAGGGCGTGGAGCGGTACGAGGCAGAGCAGGGTATTCAGTTTAATGGCGTGCAGACCCGGGCGCACAGTATTCGCGTGACTGGCAAACTGGGGTTTGGTAGCCACCCGATGCTCGAGGATTTCCGCTATCTGCAAAGCATCAGCGGCAGCGCGGTAGCGAAAATGACCATCCCCAGTCCCAGTGTGCTGCACTTTCGCGGCGGACGTAGCGCGATTGATAAGCGCGTCTATCCGCACCTGAACGACTACTTTAACGACCTGGCACAGACCTGGCGTGACGCCATTGCCGCCTTTTACGCCGCAGGCTGCCGCTACCTGCAACTGGATGACACGGTCTGGGCCTATCTGTGTTCAGACGAGCAGCGTAAACAGATCCGCGAACGCGGCGACGACCCGGACGACCTGGTGCAAACCTATGCCCGCGTGCTCAACCAGGCGCTGGAAGGCAAGCCGGACGATTTGACCATTGGGCTGCACGTGTGCCGCGGCAACTTCCGCTCCACCTGGATTTCTGAAGGCGGCTATGAACCGGTGGCCGAGGTGCTGTTTGGCCGCGTCAACGTTGACGCTTTCTTCCTTGAATACGACAGCGACCGTTGTGGCGATTTTGCACCGCTGCGCCACGTGCGTCCGGGCAAACAGCAGGTCGTGCTGGGACTTATCACCACCAAAAACGGCGAGCTGGAAAATCCACAGGGAGTGAAGGCCCGTTTGCAGGAGGCGGCGCAGTATGTGGACCTGAGCCAGATTTGCCTCAGCCCGCAGTGTGGGTTTGCCTCAACGGAAGAGGGCAACAGCCTGAGCGCAGCCCAGCAGTGGGATAAGGTGCGCCTGGTGACGCAAATCGCCAGTGAAGTCTGGTAATTAACGTTCTTCAGACGCGCGGGCCGCTGCAAACGGCCCGCAGCGCATTCCCATCAGCATGGTGCCATAAGCGCAACCGGTCACCACAATCAGTAACGCAAACAACGTCCACGGCGGTAGCCAGGTCAGTACATAGCCGGTGAGCAGTGGGTTTAGCGCACCGCCAAGCGTGCCCAGCGTCTGGGCTGAAAAGTAGCTCGCCTTCAGCCCAGGCGGGGCAATATGGTCAAGCAGCATATACTCGCCAGGTGCGTAAATCAGCTCACCGAGCGTAAACACCGCCGCAGCCAGTCCCCACAGCCAGAGGTTGTTTCCGGCAACCATAAAACCCAACAGCCCCGTGGCAAAAAACAGCGAGCCGTAGAGCATCAGGCGTTGCAGGTTATCCGGGCGCACACGCTTGCCGACCTGGTACTGCAACAGCACCACCACGACCGCATTTACCGGCAGCACTACTGCGACAATTTGCTGTGCCAACCGGGCATCACCGATGGCGAGCGCATACTGCGACAGACAAGTGACAAACGCGCCAAATACCAGCTGCCCAAGAAAGGTCGAAAGCGTAAACCAGCGCAGCGCGTTGTCACGCAGCAGTGAGGCCGGTGACCAGGCGATATGCGCGTTTTGGTTCACCGGCGCCAGCGGCTGCACATAGCGGCCAACCAACCACAGGGGCGGCACCGCACTCAGCGCAGCTATCCAGAATGGCAGGTTGAGGCTGTACATTAAAAGCCAGGTGCCAAGCGGTGGGCCAAGCGTCCAGCCAACGTTGATAAAGGTATAGTTGAGGGAGAAGACGCGCGGCTTTTCATATACCGCTAGCGTGTCGGCAAAATAGCTTTTCAGCACGGTGGAAAACACCGAATAAGCGCAGTTAATGACCGAGAAAAATGCGACGACCGCCAGCGGGTGGTTAAGCAACGGGATGGCGATAAACCCCGAGAAGAACAGCGTGAGTGCGCCCAGCATATAGCGGCGTTTGTCGAATTTATCCGCCAGCATGCCGAAAAACAGGCTGAACAGCACGCCCGTGGTGAGTGCGCCAGACATGGCTATCCCTACCTGGTGCACGTCCATTGCAAACTGGCGCGTCAGGTAAATCGTCATAAACGGCAGCGTCATGCCGCGGCCTACGGTCAATAACAGGGAAGCCACCAGCAGTGCTGCGGTGGAGGTGTTTTTTATTTTTAACATTTTATTATCGCATTGCGAGAAGCGGTATCCTGCCGGTATGTCATCGACGTTACACCAAAATAATCGCTATCTCACCAGTGCTTATGAAAATTTTCTTCTGGTTGAGTGCCAGCACAGAGCGTAAGTTGTGTTAGCGAAATGATAAAAGGAGTGAGGTATGACGCGCAAAGATGGACTACTGGCGATGTTGGTGGTTCTGGTATGGGGAGTGAATTTTGTTGTCATTAAAATGGGGCTGCATGCCATGCCGCCGCTGCTGCTGGCAGGACTGCGTTTTGTGCTGGTGGCATTTCCGGCATTGTTCTTTGTTGCACGTCCGCGCGTTCCGTTGCGTCTGTTGCTGGGCTACGGGCTGACTATCAGCTTTGGTCAGTTTGCATTTTTGTTCTGTGCACTCAAGTTTGGCATGCCCGCAGGACTTGCCTCACTGGTGCTCCAGGCGCAGGCTTTTTTTACTATTGTGTTAGGGGCAATGGCATTCCGGGAGCGGCTCACGCGTCAGCACGTGGCGGGTATCACGCTTGCTGTACTGGGCGTTGTGCTGCTGGCGCAAAGTAGCATGCAGGGCCAGAACGTGGCGCTAACGGGGTTTATGCTGACACTGGCGGCAGCGTTTTGCTGGGCCTGCGGCAATATCTTTAATAAAAAGCTGATGCAGGTGCAGCCTCAGCCTGCGGTGATGTCGCTGATTGTGTGGAGTGCGTTGATTCCGATAGTGCCTTTCCTGCTGGCAAGTTTGCTGTTTGACGGAGCGGATGTGATGGTGCAAAGCCTGCGTAATATCGACATGACTACCATACTGTCGCTGGTTTATCTCGCTTTTGTGGCAACAATTATTGGCTACGGTATCTGGGGGACATTGCTTGGGCGTTATGAAACCTGGCGAGTTGCGCCATTGTCACTACTGGTGCCGGTCGTAGGGCTGATAAGTGCAGCGTTGCTACTCAATGAAGCGCTCACGCCGCTGCAACTGTGCGGGGCGCTGCTGGTGATGGCGGGGCTGTGTGTGAATATTCTGAGTAGCAGGATAGTGCGGCTAATTCGTGGGGCGCCTCAGCCATAAATTTCCGGGCAGGCCGAAGTCTGCCCGCGGAAAAGGACTAGCGAAGGTTGTAATAGGGTGAGCCAAGCGTTTCTGATTTATCGCTGCCATTCCCCATGTGGTTAAAATCCCACGCAGGGGTGTTGTCGGCAGGCTGGATAACAGTCACCTCACTGGCCTCATCGCCGGGGTTAGCCGGTGGCGTGGCAGCCTGAGCAGTGGCACAAAGCAGTGTCAGCAGCGCAGCACTGACCATTAAGCGTTTCATTTTTCCTCGATACGTCCAGGGACGCGTAGACAGGGCGGTTTACGGGCAAAATTGCCCTCAGCGCGCAACCCGTCAGCTGTTATAGCTGTGACTGTTATAATTATTCAGTGGCATCAGGTACTTCGTCTCGCCAGGCATATTGGTCACGCGGTACTTATGCGGAGGAACGGAGAAGTAGTTTTTGAATGTGCGCGTTAGCGTTTGCTGTGATTCAAAACCAAAGCGCTCGGCCAGGTAGAGAATTGGCTCGTTACTGTGTCTGAGTTGCTGTGCGATTTCAGTCAGCTTACGGTTACGGATGTACTGACCCAGCGACAGACCGGTTTCTTTCTTGAACATCCGCTGTAAATGCCATTTCGAATAACCCGAACGTTCAGAAACCTTATCCAGCGACAGTGGGGATTCGAGATTTTCCTCAATCCAGTCCAAAATGCTGTGAATCGTTACTGCGTCATTGTTACGTCTGGACATCGTCTCACCTCATTTCATTTTTCTTCTACTACGGCAGAACCTTCCTGAGCAGGTTTTCCAGGAGGGTGACTTCCTCAGCCGTCAGATTTTTTGTTAATTCCTGATGCAGGTTGTGCCCTACAAGACAATGGCAACGCTCGCACAACTCAGTCCCTTCAGCGGTGAGGCGGATATGGACGCCGCGCTTGTCGTTGGGATTCGGTAGCCGTGCAATCCAGCCTTTGCAGGCCAGGCGGTCAAGCATGCGCGTTAGCGCACCCAGATCGACCGACAGTGTTTTTCTCAACTCGACGGGCGTAATGCAGGTTGCGCAGTGTATAGAGCAAAGCACCTTGAACTGCTGCGCGGTGACGTCCAGTGGAGAAAGATGTTCATTGAGCAAGCGGTCCTTGTGCTGGTTGACCAGGTAAATCAGGCGGCCCAGCGGGATTATCTGGTTAAACAGATCGCTCGTTTCAGTCAAAATGGTTGCCCAGGCAAGTAGATTAATTACGCGAGATATTATTTTGCGTGCAAGCATCTGTCAATCAGAACCCTGATGCAGATCACACTATTTGCTAAATTGCTAATGAAACGTTGCGAGATGTGTCTGATTGTGATTCGCGTGCTGGATTTACCTGCGGCCTGTAAGTCATTGAAACTTCCTTACAGAGAGAAACTGTTAGCGCTGCGGGATTCTTTTTATACTCAGCCCACTGTCGCCGCGTGGGGCGCAGGATAAAGGAGAGAGGATGCTGGATTTAGTTAAGGTTGTCGGTCTGGGGTTAGTGGTGTTGTTGCCGCTGGCGAACCCGTTAACGACGGTGGCGCTGTTCCTGGGACTGGCGGGTGATATGAACAACGCCGAGCGCAACCGCCAGTCGCTGATGGCGTCAGTGTGCGTTTTTGCCATTATGATGGTGGCCTGGTATGCCGGGCAACTGGTGATGAGCACCTTCGGTATTTCGATTCCGGGGCTGCGCATCGCCGGTGGTCTGATTGTGGCGTTTATTGGCTTCAAAATGCTGTTCCCGCAGCAAAAAGCGCATGAATCGCCTGAGGCGAAGAGCAAATCCGAAGAGCTGGGTCAGGAGCCGGGCGCGAACATTGCTTTTGTGCCGCTGGCGATGCCAAGTACCGCGGGGCCGGGTACGATTGCGATGATAATCAGCTCTGCGGCAACGGTGAAAACCAGCGCAACGTTTGCGCCATGGGTAATTGCACTGGCGCCACCGCTGACGTTTTTGCTGGTAAGCCTGATCCTCTGGGGGTGTCTGCGTAGCTCAGGAGCGATTATGCGTCTGGTCGGTAAGGGCGGTATTGAGGCGATTTCACGCCTGATGGGTTTCCTGCTGGTGTGCATGGGCGTGCAGTTCATTATCAATGGCGTGCTGGAAATTGTAGCGACATATCATTAATACCCGGCGTCAAAAACGGTGCAGACTTGATCCAGCCTTTACCGTGTTCGGGCAATAAAAAAGGGAGCCACTGGCTCCCTTTTTGCATCAGTATTTCACTTAGCGCTCGGGCTGTTCTTCAAGTGCGACCGGCCAGCGGCGAAAAACCACTACCGAGAGCACCAGTGCCGCCAGCGCCGGAATGGCACCCACATAGCCAATATCGGCCATCGACATATGCAGGCTAACTTTATTACCCAGCAGCGCACCCGCGCCAATGCCGATGTTAAAGATACCGGAAAACAGGGCCATCGCTACATCGGTGGCATCCGGGGCCAGCGCCAGCGTTTTCACCTGTAGCCCTAACGCAATGACCATCATCGCCATGCCCCAGAACAGGCTCATCACTATCAGCATCGATGCGCTGTGCGAGGAGGGATAAAGCAGCAGCAGACAGGCAAGGACTATCGCTATCGCACCACTGACCAGCGTGGAGGCATACTGGTTACCCAGTTTGCTGAACACCACGCTGCCGATAATGCCTGCGCCGCCAAGCACCAGCAGCATCAGTGTGGCGAACCCGGCACTGAAGCCTGCCACCTGCATGACAAACGGCTCAACATAGCTATAGGCGGTGTAATGGGCAGTGACCACCACCGCCACCAGAACATAAATACTCAGCAATGCCGGGCGGCGTGCCAGCAGCGGCAGGCTTTTCAGCGAGCCGGAGTGTTCGCTCGGCAGGCGCGGCAGTAGCTTAATCAGGCACAGCATAGTGACAAAGGCCACGGCGCCAATGGCAAAAAACGTCGTGCGCCAGCCGAAATACTGGCCGACAACGCGACCCAGCGGTAGACCCAGCACCATGGCCAGTGCAGTGCCGGTGGCAATCAGGCTCAGCGCCTGAGCGCGTTTGCCCGGCGGTGCCATACGAATGGCGAGCGAGGCGGTAATGGACCAGAACACCGCGTGAGCAAAGGCAATACCGATGCGGCTAATCACCAGCACCTCAAAACTCCAGGCCAGGAAAGAGAGCACGTGACTCACAATAAACAGCGCAAACAGGCCAATGAGCAGTTTGCGCCGTTCAATCTTGCTGGTGAGCAGCATAAACGGCAGCGACAGCAGCGCCACAATCCAGGCGTAAATGGTCAGCATCATGCCGACCTGCGGTATTTGCATATCGAAACTTTGCGCAATATCGGAAAGCAGTCCGACCGGCACAAATTCGGTGGTGTTGAAGATAAATGCGGCGACAGCAAGCGTAACCACTCGCAGCCACGCGACTTTGCGTGAGACGGTATTTGTCGTCATAAATGTATCGCGCTGTGTTAGTGGGTAAGGGAGGGTGAGGAGCCGATCTTAAAACCATCGGCGGCGTAATGACAATTAATTTGTGAGCAGTATCTCACTTTTTTACGCTGCCCGTTTCGTACCGTAGCGCAGGCGGTTGGGTTGGTTGCGCTCTGTTATGCAAGGTGTTCGGCCTGACTCGCTTGTGTTGGCCGACATGAATAGCGGCGGTGAGTTGAGCGCAGGCAGACGGTTCCTGAATGGGGCAGCTTATCAGCCACAGGGTGCTGGCAGGAACATCAGGAGAAATAAAAGTGACGTTGTCACTTTTACTGGACCGGACGATGAGAGCGTCCGGTGGTTATGGAGTGAGGTGGGTTTAATGCAGGGCGTACTCACCACGCATGGTTTTGCAGGTTAACTATAAGTGACGTTGTCACGTATAATGTGAGTTATGGGCAGGCAACAGTCCGGCAAAGGCGTCCAGCTGCGGGGTTCTGGCGCCGCGCCGCCAGACAAGCCAGGTGGCAAGCGTACGCCAGCCATCTGCCAGCGGCCAGACCGAAACCTGATGACTTCCAGGCATACTTTCCAGCATGCTGCGCGGCATCAGCGCCAGCCCGGCACCGGCAATGACACAGGCCAGCATACCGTGATACGACTCCATTTCATGGATTTTGCCAGGCATGGCGTCATCGTCCTGAAACCAGCTTTCAAAATGGCGGCGATAGGAGCAGTTGGCGCGAAAAGCGTAAATACTGCGGCCGTTAACATCCTGTGCTCGCAGGATGGGGGCATGGCCTGCCGGGGCGATAACAACCATTTCTTCATCAAACACAGCCACGCCTTCCAGCGCCGGGTGCAGCACTGGCCCGTCAACAAACGCGGCCGCCAGTGTGCCACCGAGTACGCCGTCCAGCATATCCCCGGACGGACCGGTACTGAGCGTGAGATGAATGCGCTCAAAGCACCGGTTAAATTCGGCCAGGATGGCCGGTATGCGTACGGCGGCGGTACTCTCCAGCGAGCCGAGTGCAAGAGTGCCGCGCGGTGTTTCTCCGCTGACGACAGTGCGAGCCTCGTCAACCAGCGCCAGGATACGGCGGCTGTAATCAAGAAAGCTGTGTCCGGCGGGCGACAGGCGCAGCCGCTGGTTTTCGCGAATAAAGAGTTCCACCCCGAGACTGGCTTCAAGCTGGCGTACGCGGGTGGTCAGGTTTGACGGCACGCGGTGCACACGTTTTGCCGCTGCGGTGATACTGCCGGTTTCAGCAATGGCGTTGAACATCTCCAGCTGTGTCAGATCCATAGCCTTTCTCATTTTGTGAATGCCGGAATCAATATTATTCAGTTTTCAGGAAAGCACCAGCCCTTTACAGTGTTAATACTTTGTATCCCGCGACGGTGGAGAACCCTTATGACAATAACAGCGGCAACGCACGCCATTTCCATTAACCCGGCAACCGGCGAACAGGTGGGAGCCTGGCCCTGGGCGAGTGAGCATGATGTGGACCAGGCGCTAGCGGTGGCAAGCGAGGGCTACCGCCACTGGCGCACCCAGCCGGTGGCCGTTCGTGCACAAAAGTTGCGTGCACTCGGTGCGGTACTACGTCATCGCGCTGAAGACATGGCGCAGCGCATTTGCCAGGAAATGGGCAAGCCCATCGCCCAGGCGCGCGCTGAGGTCAGCAAAACGGCGAACTTGTGTGACTGGTATGCAGAGCACGGTCCGGCCATGCTGCAAAGTGAACCCACGCTGGTGGAAAACCAGCAGGCGAGCATTGAGTACCGTCCGCTCGGTCCGGTGCTGGCCGTGATGCCATGGAATTTTCCGCTGTGGCAGGTACTGCGCGGTGCTGTGCCGATTTTGCTTGCCGGAAACAGCTATCTGCTCAAGCATGCGCCATCAGTGATGGGCTGTGCGTGGTTAATTGATGACATGTTTCGCGAGGCCGGTTTCCCACAGGGCGCCTTTAGCGTGATCAACGCTACGCCTGAGGGTGTGAGCCAGATGATTCGTGATGTGCGCGTTGCAGGCGTTACCGTGACCGGTAGCGTACGTGCCGGTGCGGCGATTGGTGCGCAGGCCGGAGCGGCGCTGAAGAAGTGCGTACTGGAACTGGGCGGCAGCGATCCGTTTATCGTACTCAATGACGCTGACCTTAATGAGGCGGTAAAAGCCGCCGTTATTGGGCGCTATCAAAATACCGGGCAGGTCTGTGCCGCTGCCAAGCGTTTTATTGTTGAAGCAGGCATTGCAGATGCATTTACCGAGAAGTTTGTCGCGGCTGTGCAGGCGCTGTCCGTTGGCTCGCCTGTTGACGAGCACAACTATATTGGGCCAATGGCACGTTTTGATTTACGCGATGAGCTGCACCAGCAGGTTCAGGACTCGCTGGCACAGGGCGCGCAGCTTCTGTTAGGTGGCGAAAAGCTGGCCGGGGCGGGCAACTATTATGCCCCAACGGTGCTCGGTAACGTCACGCCTGACATGACGGCGTTTCGAGAGGAGTTGTTTGGCCCGGTTGCCAGCATCACCGTGGCGCGGGATGCCGGGCATGCGCTGGCCCTGGCGAATGACAGCGAGTTTGGTTTGTCTGCCACACTCTTTAGCGCCAATAGCGCGCTTGCCCAGGAGATGACCGAGCGCCTGGAGTGCGGTGGCGTGTTTATCAATGGTTACAGCGCCAGCGACCCGCGCGTGGCCTTTGGCGGCGTGAAGAAAAGTGGCTTTGGCCGCGAATTGTCACATTTTGGACTGCATGAGTTTTGCAACGTGCAGACGGTGTGGAAAGACCGGCGTTAAGGTTACCTGGCGATAGCAGGGCGCAGGGAGTATACTGCGCCCCCATTTTTTTGCTGCCCGGAGTTGCTGTGCCTGTGCCGTTAAACAATCAATTACTGGAAGACATTCTGGCGCAGGTGCGCCCGTTAATGGGTCAGGGCAAGGTTGCCAGCTATATACCAGCCCTTGCCGATGTCCCTGCCAGGCGGCTGGGCATTGCGGTCTGCACCGTTGAGGGTGAGTGTTATTCTGCCGGGGATGCCGCTGAGCGCTTCTCTATTCAGTCCATCTCAAAAGTGCTGAGCCTGATTCTGGCGATGGGGCTTTACGATGAGCAGGAAATCTGGCAGCGGGTGGGTAAAGATCCCTCCGGGCAGCCGTTTAACTCGCTGGTACAGCTGGAGCTTGAACGCGGCAAGCCGCGTAACCCGTTTATCAATGCGGGGGCGCTGGTAGTGTGCGACATGCTGCAAAGCCGCCTCAGTGCGCCGCGCCAGCGTATGCTGGAAGTGGTACGTACGCTAAGTGGTTGCCCGGATCTGGTTTACGATGCCGCCATTGCTCGCTCTGAATTTGAACATTCTGCCCGCAATGCCGCCATCGCCTGGCTGATGAAGTCATTTGGTAATTTCGAAAATGACGTAACCGCAGTGCTGCAAAATTATTTTCATTACTGCGCGCTAAAAATGAACTGTATTGAGCTGGCGCAGACCTTTTTATTTCTCGCCTGCCAGGGACGTGCTCCAGGCCTGCAGACGCCGGTAATTACACCGCTGCAAACGCGTCAGGTGAATGCGTTGATGGCCACCAGCGGTATGTATGAAAGTTCAGGAGAGTTTGCGTGGCGTGTCGGTATGCCGGGTAAGTCTGGCGTGGGCGGCGGCATAATTGCCGTTGTGCCTCATGAGATGTCCATTGCAGTCTGGAGCCCGGAGTTGGATGCGGCGGGAAATTCGCTGGCAGGAATTGCCGCGCTGGAACGTCTGGCCGATAAAATAGGCCGTTCCATTTTCTGATTATGTGCCGGCGCTGAGAGCCATAAAGAGCAGCAGACAGACACCACTGAATGCCGCGCTCACCACGCCCATAATTGTGCCAATCAGTATCATTTCCTGAATCCGTTTCTGTCGCATGACCGCTCCGTCTCCTGTGATACTACGCACTGTATGCCCACCAGGTTAAACGGCAGTTCAATCGCCTGTGAGGGTGATGTCCAAAGGAGTAGAACATGTGTAATACGGATGCGGTTTTTGCCCGTCTTGAGCGTTCGGCGTTTCGCCGCCGCTTTCGGCTGGGCGACAAGGAGCGTCGGTACTGCCTTGAGAAAGGAGCTGATGTCATTGAACGTCATGCAGTCGACTTTATTTCCCACAGGCTTGCGCCCGCACATCCGCAAAACGATGGCAAACAAACGCCAATGCGCGGTCACCCGGTGTTTATCGCCCAGCATGCGACGGCAACCTGTTGTCGTGGCTGCCTGGCAAAATGGCACGGTATTGCGTCGGGAACGGCGCTCAATGAGTCTCAGCAACGCTATGTGCTGGCGGTTATCTGGCGTTGGTTGTTGAGCGAGATGAATCCGCTACCTCCCGGCGCGTAATACGTTATGCTTAAAGTAGAACACTGCAACAGGTACGCGTATGAAAGCTCCAGAAATACCGGCTAACGAGCCGGCCCGCTTGCGCTCTCTCCATGCCAGCGGACTCGTTGGATCTGCACCTTCAGAACGTTTTGATCGTATTACCCGGTTGGCGCGCCACCTTTTTGGTACCCAATACGCGCTGTTGAGTCTGGTGGACGCCAATGAGCTTTGGCTACAGTCCTGTGTGGGCTGGGAGCGCAACGGCGTGCCGCGAGAAATCTCTTTTTGCGGCCATGCGATTCTGGAGTTTTCCCCCATGGTGGTGGAAGATGCACTCAAAGACGACCGTTTTTTTGATAACCCATTGGTGACAGGCCCGCCGCATCTGCGTTTTTACGCAGGCTGCCCGGTCCGTAGCCCGGACGGCTACGCGATAGGCTCACTGTGCCTGGTAGACGATAAGCCGCATTCACTCACCTGTGCACAAATCAGCATTCTTCAGGACCTGGCGGCCATTGTTGAAGATGAATTTTCGGTGCTAAATAACACGATTCGCGATGAACTGACCGGGCTTTCGAATCGCCGGGGTTTTACCACGCTGGGAAACTATGCACTGCTCAGTGGCAAGCGGCGCGGCGAACCACTTAGCCTGAGTTATATCGATCTCGATTACTTCAAAGAAATCAACGACACCTGGGGTCACCGGGCGGGCGACCAGGCGCTGGTGGCAATGGCACAGCTAATGAAGCAAAGTTTTCGTGATGCTGACGTCATCTCGCGCCAGGGCGGCGATGAGTTCAGCGTATTATTTATTGACAGTGACGTAGACGGTGCATGGCTGGCGATGCAGTCGTTACAGGACAAAGTTGAGAGTTATAACCGCAGCGCAGGCAATCCGTGGCAGCTACAGTTCTCCTGGGGCGTGGAGGAGTACAACCCTGACCATCACGAGACGCTGGATGCGCTGATTGATGCCGCCGATCGCGGAATGTATCACATGAAAAAAGCGCGTCATGTTGCGCGTTAATAAGTATTTCCTCTGACGGCAGTGCAGGTGGTTTCATATATTCTCTTTACGTGAGTGTTGTCATTTACGGGAAGAGATATGGCATCTGCGACAGAGATTGTGAGCCTGAGTGCAACGGCCGTGGGCGAGCAGAGTGCCGCGCTGAGCGCTCTGTTAATAGCCTGTGTGGAAGACGGCGCGTCAGTGGGTTTTTTGCAACCGCTCTCACACCAGAAGGCCGCCGCATTCTGGCACAACGTTGCCAGCAGTATTTTGCGTGAGGAGCGCCAGCTGCTGGTGGCGCTGGATGAGCAGGGCAGATTGCTCGGCGCGGTGCAACTGTTGTTCGCTCTGCCGGAGAATCAGCCGCACCGGGGTGAGGTGGCAAAGCTGCTGGTCCACCCGGCGGCACGTCGCGCAGGTGTTGCACGCCAGCTTATGAATGCGCTGGAGCATATCGCGTGGGAGGCCGGGCGGCGCGTGCTGGTGCTTGATACGGTAAGCGGCAGCGGTGCCGAGCATTTTTATCAATGCACTGGCTGGCAGCGGGCGGGCAAGATCCCTGAATATGCGTTGATGCCAGACGGTACACCGAGCGCCACCCAATTTTACTACAAACTCCTCACGCGCACCTGATGTGCGCGTCTTTGTATACTCACCCGGTTATAGCTGCGGTATAAACCATCAAATTAGTTACAACATGCTTAATTTTATTCTTGCTTACCACAACGTAAGCACCGCGCACCCGGTGCTTATCAGGGAACCGGACGCGAGTCAGAGATACTGCGCGTTAAAACGCATCTTCTCCAGCGGGCGGGAAAACAGATAGCCCTGGGCAATCGAAACCTGCTGCTGGCGCATAAAATCAACGTGCTCAGGGGTTTCAATGCCTTCGGCAATGACTTTCTGGCCTTTGCCATGCGCGTGCGCGATGATGGATTTCGCTTCGTGGCGATTAGCATCCATCAACAGAGAGCGGTCGAGTTTGATGTAATCACTCAGCACAAACGCATTTTTTTCCTCCAGTTCCTCACTGTGACAGATATCGTCCCAGGCCAGACTGAAGCCATACTGGCGCAAGCGGTGAAGGTTTTGCGCCGCGAGACAGTTTCTTTCCTGGCAGGTTTCGGTGATTTCAAGAATCAGATTGTGGGGACTGCATTTTCGCCGTTGCGCAAGCGCGATAATATCGTCAGAGAAGTGAGGGCGGGCGAGCTGTTTGAGTGAAATGTTCAGACTGTATAGTTTATTTTGCTGCTCATCGCCGGATGATCTTTCCATGTGTTCAAAGAATTGCCGCAGAATATGATGACCGAGGCGGTACATTTCGCTGGTGTTTTCTTCAACAGAGTGAATAAAAAAGAGCGGCGGGACAACGGTATGCTGATGAATACCACGGGCTAAAATTTCTGCTCCGAGACAGCGAAATTCATTCAGATCAAAAAAAGGTTGCAAATAAATATCGACAGGCAACGGCTCTTTATTTTCGCTGATGCAGCGTAAAATATAATTAATGCTGTCTTGCATTACGTTTTAATTTCCAGGACGAGGGTGAGGCACAGTGACAGCTCATAATACCGTCCAGTGGTAATGACTTCAACCCTGAATAATGTACGGAGGTTTCTCGTCGGCCCTGAATTGCTTAGAGCCGATTTAATAGCGTGGGTTATTATTGCGATGCCAGGCGATTTATTATTGTCGGTTAATATTTTCTCGATAAAAAAAGCGGCAATAAATAAAGGCGCATTATCAGCATAATAGCCTTCACGTGCGGCCTGCGCGGGTTCGTTGCTGGTCTTTACAGCAAGCCACCCAGTAGATGATAATGAGACGGCAGCGTTTAAGACGCTGCGTGAAATCAGCCGCATTATCAGGTATTTTCTGCCGCTGATAAGGAAGGTTTGTATGATATTCGTTCAGGAGGAATGCGTTAATGGTTAATATTTATCTTGCCAGCCCTTTTTTTAGCGACGAGCAAATTGACCGCGTGCAGCGTGTAGAGCAGGCGCTGGACAGTAACAAAACGGTTGATACTTATTTCTCACCGCGTAAGGCAGATCCGCAAGACCTGGAGGTCGGCAGCTTACCGTGGCGTGATTTTATCTTTAAAAATGATATCAAACATCTCGATGAGGCGACGATTGTTGTTGCTGTCGTAGATTACATTGACGATCACGTTGACAGTGGCACAGCGTATGAAATTGGTTATGCACACGCCCATAAAAAACCGCTGATTATTATTCAGGAAAAAGGGCCAAAGTTAAACCTGATGATTTCTGAGAGCCTGACATATTATTTAAATAATATTGATGAGCTGGCTGACTGCGATTTTAAAAATCTCAAAAGCAATATCTTTATTGGCGATGTATTCTGATGTGCTGATGGTCGCTCTGGCGACCATTAACCATGCTTAATTAAGATACTTTTCTTATGCCTCAAGACGTTTTGCTTCGACGGCCGATATCCTCTTCATAATAACCATCCCTTTATGAGATTGCCTGTTCCAAATAGAATGGAAAATGATATGATAACGCGCTGTTTTTAAAGTTATGGCGTCTGGTTTCTATTATTCTACTTTTCGCCAGGATTATTGAATAAATTTCGTATTATATCTTATACAAATCGCCTGAAGTCGATTGAGTATTAAAGATACATAGCGTGTCTCTGGACAATAAGGAAGCTAACATGGCAGGTAGAGAAATGATTAAAGGGATTTCAGAAGAACAATTTATTCAGGTACCTATCCCTATGGTATCGCAGGACGGTGAGCGTTATTTTTCCTATGTTTCACTGCCAAAAGATTACACACTTGACGATCACCGCCGCATGGTGGGCATCCTGGCGCTGTATGTTAAAGAAGAGAGAAGAAACGCTAGCGCACCACAGGTAAGAAGTGTGAAAGGCGATGATTTTCTGGCCGATTTTAAAGAACTGCCGATGGTGAACACCGAAACAGGGGTTGATACCACGCTACAGGTTAATTCCGCGCTTGAGATAATGACGCCTGCAAAATAGCGGGAGGCAAACGGCACAAAGTATGTACCGTCACCGCTGATGTTACGCCTGGCTGTGCTATTCGCAGGTCACGCCCACGACGGGCACAATTATTTCCGGGGGTTGTTATGCAGGCACTGTTTACTGGCAGCAACATCCCGGTTCACCACATTCCCGTCTGCTCCTCATCCTATATCTGAGTTCGCTTTACAGATAGCGCTTGCGCAGTGAAGGCCTGACTCAGGTAAATCGCCATATTTTATTTTGTGCATCGATGAGAGCCTCAGACATGCCTTTGCGCGCTGCTATGCTTGAGTACGTAAATTATCCCGCACAGAAGGCAACTTGTCTGGTGAGTGGCCTGTTTTATTGGGTTGATGTTCATTATCCCTGACGTACATTCTCTGTCGGGTCTACGGTGAAATGTCCATAATGACCAGAATCAGACACTGGCAACCGGGAACCCGGTAAATCAGGCATCAATCCCGGTTGGGTAAACGTATCTGGGCAAGTTATATATCTCATAAGATGGATCAGAAAATGCGAACACAGAAAAGATGTTTGGGGTGTGTGGCTGTCGTGGTTGATGACTACGATCGTGCCATTGAGTATTACACCGACAAGCTGGGCTTTACCCTCGTTGAGGATACGCCGCAACCGGGAAAACGCTGGGTGGTGGTGACACCCAACCCAGAAAGCGACTGCAACATCCTGCTGGCCCGTGCCTCAAACGAGCGGCAAGAAGGTTTTATTGGTAACCAATGCGGCGGAAGAGTATTCCTGTTTCTACAAACCGATGATTTCTGGCGCGATTATCATTCCATGAAAGCAAAAGGGGTACATTTTTGTGAAGAACCCCGCGAGGAAGAGTATGGAACGGTAGTGGTGTTTGAAGATCTCTATGGCAACCGCTGGGATCTCTACCAAAAAGCGTAGAACGGAAACACACGCCCTTTACGATGGTTATCTGGCAGGAAAATGACAGCCCGACTGTCATTTGTTGTAACTCACTACAGCACAATATGGTTCGACCAGGCTAATTCTGCGATCTGTGCAACTTTATACCTGCCATGTCGAGAGGTCCTGGCATCGGGAGGAATTAAGTCTGAGCACAGCGATATCCCGCCTATATTGCCGCTATCTCTCCCAATTCGCGCCATGCGCCGCTCAACGTCAGTGCAGTGATTGATCATTACATTGAAGCCTTTGGCGAACCGCTTTACTGGCAGTAAAGCGTGATACTAAACGCTTATAAACAGGCTCTGCCATCAGGTGCGCTGGCAGAGAAAAGCAGGGTAAAAGGGCAACGCGCTATAACGTTGCCCTTATTTTTTGCGCTCTTCGACAGAAGAGCGTTTAAGTCACGGTTCTCGCGGCCCGGACATTGCTGTTGCCATGTTTCGGGCCAGTTAGCACCTCAGAAGCGTTAGCCTGCCACCCACGTTTTCAGCACAGGACCGATGGTTTTTAATGCCTCGGTGCTGAGCATGCTGTCGTGGGTACTGGGGACATTGTGCGTCACAATCTTCCCGGTAACGTACTGGCTCCACAGTTGCGGGTCATAGTCTTCATCACCTTCTGCAACGCGCGCGGCCTTGAAGAACAAGACATCACCTTCATAGACGCCCGGTACGAATGCTGCCAGCAGGGCTGGCGCATCACGAAATTCGGCAAGAATGTGTTCGAAGACATTCATCCCGACATCTGCCAGTGGATGACCGGCTTGAGTAAGCTGCTGTTGCAGCACACTCACGCTCAGCATGGTTTCATCCTGCGGCACCGCGCCGGTGAGGGCTTCAAACATGGCGCGCAGACTCTCTTTGTCTGTGCGCACGCTGTTTTTATACTTCGACCAGAGCGGATAACCGTCCATAAAGGTCAGGGATTTCACGCACTGGCGATCTTTTTGTAACAGCGTGGCTACCTCATGCGCGAGATGGCAGCCAAACGACCAGCCCAGTAGCGAATAAGGCCCATGCGGCTGCACTTTATAGATTTGCGCAAGATAGGCTTTCGCCATTTCATGGATGGAGTGCGGTGCCAGCCCGGTGCTGAGCCTTCTGGCCTGTATGCCATACAGCGGCTGCTGTGCGCCCAGGTAAGGAATCAGTCCTGAATAAGACCAGCTCAAACCACCGCCGGGATGCAGACAGAACAGCGGCGTCTGGGCTCCGTGTGACTGTAGCGGCAACATCACATCCAGCACGCTGCGCCGCTCGCCGCTTTCCAGGCTCTGGGCCAGTTGGGCGACAGTGGGCGATTCAAACAGATCGCGCAAGGTCAGTTTTACGTTGAGTGCTTTATCAATCTGGGTGATAAGACGAGCCGCCAGCAACGAGTGGCCGCCGAGCGAGAAAAAGCTGTCGTCCACGCTGACATGTTCTACCTTCAGCAGTTCACAGAATTTATCCACCAGCCAGCGCTCGTTATCCGTTTGTGGCTCGCGTCCGGTGCGCGTAGTCAACTCAGGTTTTGGCAGCGCGGCCATATCAAGCTTGTTGTTGGCATTAAGCGGCAGCGCATCAAGCACAATAATTGCCACCGGCACCATAAAATCGGGCAGGTGCTGGCGCGCATACTGTTGTAGCTGTTCGGGCAGCGTCTGGTCGTGCTTATCGGCCACTACCCAGGCAACAAGCTGCTTGTTCCCCGCGGCATCTTCCCACGGGTTCACCGCCGCCTGTAGTACGGCTGGGTGGCGCGTCAGGACGTTTTCGATTTCCCCGGGTTCAATGCGAAAGCCGCGGATTTTCACCTGCTGATCCCGGCGTCCCACAAACCGCAACGCGCCGTCGTGGCGCCACTTAACGATGTCACCGGTACGGTACATCCGGCTGCCGGCAGGGCCAAACGGATCGGCAACAAAATGGCTGGCGGTCAGCGACGGGCGATTGAGATAGCCACGCGCTAACCCACGCCCGGCAATATACAGCTCACCGGGTACGCCGACGGGCACCGGTTGCAAAAACGCATCCAGAACATAAAGCCGGGTGTTGTTCATTCCCATGCCGATGGGGACATCAAGATACGGCGCATCCGCATCGTTAATTGGGTAATCAGCCGCAAACGTGGTGGTTTCCGTTGGGCCGTAGATGTTCATCAGCGCCAGTTCTGGCCAGTACTCGCGCACGGTTTGCACAGCACTGCTGGAGATGCGCTCACCACCGGTGTAGAGCTTGCGAAGCGTTGCAAGCGACTGTGGAGACTCTTCGGCAAGCAGCCGGAACAGCCCGGAGGTTAAAAAGGCCGCCGTTACCTGATTGTCGATAAGCGTTGATGTCAGCGTGGGCAAATCCAGCTCGTCACCAGGCACAATGACCGCCTGGTGACCGTTGAGTAGCGCCGCCCAAAGCTCCCAGGTTGAGGCATCAAACGCGTAAGGAGAGTGCAGCAGAATGCGCTGATGATCTTCTCCTCTCCAGCGTTTATCCAGCGCCATCACCACCACGTTATCCTGGGTTGTGGCAATGCCCTTAGGTTGCCCCGTTGAGCCAGAGGTGAACATTACGTAGGCCAGATGATGCGCGCGCAGCGGAGGTTCATCACACACAAGCTCGTCCTGTGCCTCTGTGCCCGTCACGACTTCAATAGCCAGTTGCGCCGGTAGTGCCGCGTGGCGATAGCGTTCATCAACAATGGCAACGCTCACACCTGCTTCACGAACGATATGCTGCCAGCGATCTGAGGGATCGCTGGTACGCAAAGGCACATAAAAGCCGCCCGCTTTGGCGATAGCCAGCACGCCGATGACCAACGCAAGCGAGCGCTCCATCAGTACGGCCACACCGTGCTCCACAGCAGTACCGTGCTGTTGCAGGCGCCTGGCAAGGCTATTTGCCCGTGCATCCAGTTGCGCATACGTGAGCTTTTCTTCACCGCAGCTAACGGCAACACGCTCAGGATGGGCCTTCACCTGCTGCGCAAACTGTGTTGCCAGTGTGGTGGCCGGGACGTCGGCAGCCGTGTCATTGAGTCCGTTCAGCAGATACTGACGCTGCCCGTCAGTCAAAAGCGGAATATTCATGACTGGCGTGGCGGGCGCCTCAGTAATGAACGACAGCAGGTGCTGGAAAACCTGCACCAGCATTTCTGCCGTTGGGTGATCGAACAGATCGACGGCGTATTCCAGCTGAGCATCCAGTGCGCAGACCTCGCCGCTTTCGTCGCGACGTTCGTCAAAGTTAAACGTCAGATCGAATTTTGCAGGCGTAAACCCTACCGGCTGTGTCTGAGCCGTTAAATCTGCAAACTGTGTTTCGGTGCCAGCGTTGTTTTGCAGGACCAGCATGACCTGAAACAGCGGATGACGTGACGATGAGCGGTCCGGGTTCAGTTCTTCAACCACGCGATCAAATGGCACGTCCTGGTGGCTGTAAGCGGACAGCATAAACTCCCGCACGTTTGCCAGAATGTCGCTAAACGTCGGGTTATTTGCACAACTGACCCTTAAGACCAGCGTATTGACGAAAAAGCCGATCAGTGCGTTCATCGCCTCGTTTGAGCGCCCGGCAACACCAGTGCCGAGGGTAATATCACTTCCGGCCCCCAGGCGGTGAAGTGATGCGGCAACGCTTGCCTGAAGCAGCATAAAGAGCGTCACACCTTCATCACGCGCCAGTTGTTTTAGCTGCTGGTAACAGGCGGTATCAATGTCAAAATTAACGCGCCCGCCGCGATAGCTCGGTACTGAAGGACGAGGGCGGTCGGTTGGCAGCTCGATTTCCTGCGGTATCCCGGCCAGCGCCTCGCGCCAGAAGGCCAGCTGACGTCCTCCAGCCGTTGTGCTGTCTTGCATATCGCCTAATATTTTGCGCTGCCAGAGCGCATAGTCGGCGTACTGAATTGCAAGCGGCGTCCAGTCAGGTGCGTGACCCGCGCAGCGTGCCTGGTAGGCCGTTTGCAAATCCTGCAACAGCGGTGCCAGCGAACCGCCGTCGCAGGCGATGTGGTGAACCAACAGTAGCAGCACATGCTCATGGGCATCTTCAAGGTGGAACAGCCAGGCGCGCAGGGGCAGATCGCAGGCCAGATCGAATGGCTGGGCTGCCGCCTGGTCAATGCGCCCCATTAACGTGTCATGGGTGACCTGGTCTACCTGCAGGCAAGGATGAGCATGCTCTGGCGGCACAATGTGCTGATACGGCGCGTCCTGATGCAAAGGGTAGGTGGTGCGCAAAATTTCATGGCGCTGTACCAGGTCTGTTAGCGCCTGACGCAGCGCCGCATCGTTGAGGGTGCCATGCAGCCGGAGCGCCAGCGGCATGTTATAGGCCGAATGATTATTATCGATATTATCCAGCAGCCACATACGCTGTTGGGCCGCAGAGAGCGGTAAAAACGCGTCGCGTGGCTGTGGCGTCAGCATTGCTCTGCTCTGGTGCGTGGTTTTTTCCAGGGTGCTGGCAAGCTGGGCTACCGTCGGGTTTTCAAACAAGGTGCGGATGGGTAACTCTACCTCCAGTACGCTGGCGATTCTGGCGATAAGTCGCATCGCAAGCAGCGAATGACCGCCGAGCATAAAGAAGTTGTCGTCTATACCGACGCTCTCGCAGCCCAGCACTTCGGTAAACAGCCCGGCCAGAATTTCTTCCTGAGCCGTGCGCGGCGTGCGGCTGGTCTGGCTGTGGCTGAAGGTCGGGGCGGGCAGGGCGCGTTTGTCGAGCTTGCCGTTGATGGTCAGCGGGAAGCGCTCTACCTGAATAATCGCGGCGGGCAGCATGTAGTCCGGGAGCTTTTCAGACGCGAATGACAGTAGCGCCGCACTCTCAATATCGCAGTGGCTGTCGCTGGTGACGTACCCAACCAGTTGTGGATTGCCTGGCGTATCTTCACGCACCAGCACCACGGCCTGTGTAATCGCCGGGTAGCTTGCCAGCGTGTTCTCGATTTCACCCAGCTCAATACGAAAGCCGCGAATTTTAACCTGCTGGTCAGCACGTCCCAGATAGCGCAGCGTGCCCTGGTCATCTCGGATAGCCAGATCGCCCGAACGGTACATGCGCGCACCCGGTTTACCAAATGGGTCGGCAACAAAACGCTCGCTACTGAGATCTCGCCGGTTCAGGTAACCGCGGGCCAGGCCTGCACCGCCAATGTACATCTCACCTTCCACGCCCGGTGGCACCGGGCGCAGCGCGCCATCAAGCAGATAAATACGCAGGTCAGGAATGCCAACGCCAATCGGGCTGCCTGTTGCACTGCGCGCCATTTCGGGCGTCAGAGCCTGATAGCTGACGTGAACAGTAGTTTCGGTGATGCCGTACATATTAATCAGCGTCGGGGCGTCAGGCGCATGGCGCTCATACCAGCGTTCAAGCTGTTTCAAATCCAGTGCTTCACCGCCAAACACCACGTTGCGCAGGCTCAGCGGATAGCGATCGCGCTCGTTAGCGTGATCGGCTTCGATCAGCTGATAAAACGCGGACGGTGTCTGGTTGAGCACTGTCACCTTTTTCTCACTGAGCAGGCGCAGGAAGGCCTGCGGATCGCGGCTCACCAGATACGGCACAACCACCAGTTCGCCCCCGTAGAGTAACGGTCCCCAGATTTCCCATACCGAGAAATCAAAAGAGCAGGCGTGGAAAAGCGTCCAGACATCGGTGTGGGTGAAGTCGAACCACAGCTGCGTTGAGGTAAACAGGCGCAGTACGTTTTCATGGGGGATCATCACGCCTTTCGGGTTACCGGTTGAGCCAGAGGTATAGATGATATAGGCGAGGCTTTTCTCGCTCACCGGGCGTAGCCGTTCCTGCGGTTGCAGATTATCCGGGCTTAACGCCGCAAGCTGCAGCTGACAGTCTTTCGCGTCAATAAGCACTTTGGGGGTGGCACTGCAGAGTGTGTCGGTGTGTTCGGTATCGGTCACAATGCAGGCGGGGCTGGCGTCTTTAAGAATATAGGCCAGTCGCTCTGCCGGATTATGGACATCCAGAGGCAGATAGGCCGCCCCCGCTTTCAGGATAGCCAGCAGGCCGACAATCATCTCTATTGAGCGCGGCAAGGCCAGTGCGACCACATCTTCACTGCCGACGCCGTGGCTGACCAGTAGCCGAGACAGGCGGTTTGCTCGGGCATTCAACTCGCGATAGCTCAGGCACTCATCACCCAGACTGAGCGCGACAGCATCCGGGGCGTCCTGAACGCGTTGTTCAAACACCTCATGCAGCATCAGCGTTGCCCACTGAGACGTCGGTGGCGACAGCAATGTGGGCATTTCCCATGACTGCATCAGCGGCAGACTGCCGATGACCTGTTGGGGATTATCAATAATGGCATCAACAATGTGCATGTAGCGTTCGGCCAGCGCCGCAACGGTGCTGTCATCGAGCAAATCCGGCAGTGAGCTAAAGCGCAGGCTAAGGTGTTCTCCCGGCACAGCCACCAGGCCCAGCGGATAGTGCGACGCGTCGCCACCGTGATGGGAAGACATCGAGATACTCAGCGCCTGTGCCGGCTGCTTATCGTTTTGTTCAATCAGCGGATAGTTCTCAAATACCATCAGCGTATCGAACAGGTCGCCGTATCCCGCATCGGTCTGGATGGTGGTCAGGTCGAGATACTGATAATCCAGCAGACGCGTTTGCTCCGCCTGGAGCCGTTGCAGCATCGCGCCGAATGTCTCTGCCAGGCTGTAGTTGAGCCGCAGCGGTACGGTGTTAATAAGCAGACCTACCACGCGCTCCACACCGGGCAACTCGCCCGGTCTGCCCGACACCGTAATGCCAAAAACCACATCGCTGCGCCCGGTCATCTCCCCAAGCAGGACGCCCCACGCGCCCTGGAGCAGGGTGTTGACGGTGATCCCAAGCTGCCTTGCGCACTGGTTAAGCTGCTGTGTGCGTGCGCTGTCCATTTTCTTGTGCAGCAGGTTAGGCTGTAGATTCTCCGTTACGCGCCCTTTGGCGACCAGCGTCGGTGCATCCAGTTCGTGTAGCGCATCGCGCCAGACCGCGCGCATTTCATCTTCGTTACGCGAGGTGACCCACTGCAAATAGTCCCGATAAGGCACAGCCGGTGGGAGCGTCAGGCCACTGGCGTCTTCTGAATAAAGCGTGAAGAACTCCTGGAGCAGCACCGGTACCGACCAGCCGTCCAGCAGCAGGTGGTGGTTGGTAAAAATCAAGAAGTGCTGTTGCGGCGCAAATTTTACCAGCGTGAAACGCAGCAGCGGCGGTGCGTCGGGGCTAAAACGCTCGTCGTAATCGGCCTCAAGCAATGCCGCAAACGCCTGCTCACGCTCTGGCGGCACAAGGCCGCTCAGATCGCGCTCCCGCCAGGGCAGATCTAACCCTGACAGGATAAGCTGTACCGGCGTATCCACGCTTTCATACTCAAATCCGGCGCTAAGATGCGGATGGCGTGCCAGAAGCGTAGCGGCTGCCTGCTTAAGCTTGCCGCTATCCAGCGGGCCATTAAGCTGAAATACCTGTTGAACCTGATAGGCATCGCTGCCCTGGGTGTCGTAAAGCATCTGGAACAGCAGTCCCTTCTGAAGCGGAGACAGTGGCAGTATATCTTTAATTTCCATAATTATTTTTTCTTCCATTTTGCCTGGAGTTTAGCCAGATTGTCTTGCTTAACCGTCACCATCGTGAGGTCTGACGGGGTAAAACCGCCAGCCTCAGGGGCCGTTGTGAGACGTGAGAGTTCAGTGAGCCAGTAGAACCAGTGGTTGCCCAACTCCTCAAGGCGCTGGCGCGAGTGCAGCGCAGTGGCCCAGCTCCAGTTGGCGACCAGCACAGCACCCTGCGGGCGCTCTTCCACCACGGCGTTAAGCGACAGCGCATGCGGCAGGGCGAAGTCGGGTGCGGCGTTGGTGTCTATCAGGCTTGCCTGCGACGCCACCTGCCAGTCGCTGTTGCCTCCCGCCCACATTCGGCCCAGATAGTTAAAGCCGATTTGCGGTTGTGGCAGGGCGGCAAGCGCTGTGCGGGTCTGCGGGTTGAGGTAGCGCAGTAACCCGTAGCCGAGGCCGTTTTGCGGCACCTGGCGCAGCTGCTCTTTAATGCGCTTGAGTGCATTACCCAGCGAGTGGGTATCGGTAAGTTGCAGGCTGCCGGGATCCAGACGTACCGGATAGAGGCTGGTAAACCAGCCCACGGTGCGCGACAGTTCTGTCCCCGGCAGTTCTTCGCGTCCGTGGCCTTCCAGATCGAGCAGTACGTCCGTTTGTGGACCCTGACGCCAGGCGTTAACCGCGAGCGTAAACGCACACAGCAGCACATCGTTTATGCTGGCGTGGAACAACGCCGGAACGGTGCCCAGCAGCAGGTGGGTGACCTCGGCAGACAACACCATTTGCAGTGCATCACTGGTGGCGATGGTGTCCTGAGCGCCGTTAAGGCGGCGCGGCGTCAGCAGGGCATCGTGTTTATCGAGCACGCCTGACCAGTACGCCATCTCATGCTGATGCGCGCTGGCTTCATGCTCTAGCCGGTGTGCCCAGGCGCGGAACGACGTGCCTGCTGGCGGCAGCTGTACCACGTTGCCCGCCTGCATGTTGGCCCACAGGTGTTGGAGGTCGGCCCCCAGCAGACGCCAGGAAACGCCATCCACCACCAGGTGATGTAGCACCAGCATAAGCCTGCCTGGCTCGCCGTGTGGCATACGCAACCAGACTGCCTGCAACATCGTGCCGGTTGCCGGATTGAGCCGCTGCCTGGCCGCCTGGCTTTCCTGAGTGATAACGCCCGCCAGATCGTTTTGCGTGAACGTGGTGCAGTCGACCACCCGCAGCAGATGTTCTGTCGACACGGTATCGGGCGGCGCAATACGCAGGCGCACCTCGCCCAAAGCGGTGCGTTGTGCAACCATGCGTAGCGCGTCGTGCTGTGAAAGCAGTTGCGACAACAGCCTCCTGAGCATGGATTCATCCATCCCGGCAGGCGTTTGCAGCAGTGTTGCCTGACTGAAGCTGTCTATGTTGCCCGGATTATCGAGCAGCCACTGGATAATTGGTGTTGCCGGAAATTCACCCACCGCCGCGACTGCGCTTTGCGTGGCATCGGTTGACGTGGCTTCCATCATTCTGGCCAGCGCGCACACTGACTTGTGCTCAAACACCTGGCGTGGCGTCAGTACCCAGCCGGCCTGACGCAGACGAGCCACCAGCTGAATGGCTGTAATACTGTCACCGCCCATTTCAAAGAAGCTCTGGTCAATATCGACCTGTTCAATGTTCAGCAGCTCGCCAAACAGTGTCGCCAGGAGCTGCTCACGCTCGTTAGTCGGCTGGCGGTAAGAGGCCGCCTGGAAGGTGGGGGCCGGGAGCGCGCGCCTGTCGATTTTGCCGTTAGGCGTTACCGGCAGCGCTGGCAGTAGCGTGATGGCTACCGGGATCATGTACTCCGGCAGCGACTGGCGCAGATAGTTGCGAAGCTCAGTCGAATCGACGCCCGGCTCTCTGGCAACGGCATACCCCACCAACTGGAGTTGCCCCGATTTGTCTTCGCGGACAATCACGGTGGCTTGGTTGAGCTTCGGATGCTTCAGCAGCACGGACTCAATTTCGCCAGGCTCAATGCGAAAGCCGCGAATCTTCACCTGGTGGTCTACGCGTCCCATAAACAGCAGTTCGCCGTCTGGCTGCCAGCTTGCCATATCGCCAGTGCGATACATACGACTGCCTGGTGCGCCAAACGGGTTCGCCACGAAGCGCTCGGCACTCAGGTCCGGGCGCTTATGGTAACCGCGTGCCAGGCCTTCTCCGGCGATATACAACTCACCTTTAACTCCCGCAGGCACGGGTTGCAGGCTTTCGTCCAGCACATAGACCTGGATATTGATAATGGGCGTGCCGATAGGCGCTACCGTGTCAGCCTGTAGCGGCTGGCTCATGGTGGCACACACGGTTGATTCGCTGGGACCATAAGCGTTAATCATGCGCCGCCCCTGGGACCAGAAGGCGATGAGTTCAGGCGGACACGCCTCTCCTGCGACCACCAGCGTTTGCAGTTGCGCTAGCGGTTTTTGCGGCATAACCGCCAGCCCAACCGGCGGCAGCGTGGCGTGGGTGACGCCTTCACGCAGCATCAATTCATACAGCGGCTCTCCAGGAGAGAGGGCGTCTTTACTGGCCACAACCAGCGCGGCACCGCTCAGTAGCGCCATACTGATATCCCAGTACGAAGCATCAAAGCTCGGTGAGGCAAATTGCAGTACCCGGCTTTGTGCCGTTACGTGCAGTCGCTCAACCATGCTGGCGGTCAGGTGGCTAAAGCCACGGTGTGAAACCAGCACACCTTTTGGCAGACCGGTGGAGCCGGAGGTGTAGATGATGTAGGCCGCGTTATCCAGGTGCTGATGGCGCTCATGTACCAACGCATGCGCCGGCTGCTGGGCTAACCTGGCCTGAACCTGCGGGCAGTCAATCTGGACGTGAGGACGCTGTAGCCCGAATTTTTGCACGAAGGCAGAATCTGTGATGACCCGCGTTGGCTGGGCATGTTCCAGCATGTAATTGAGACGCTCTACCGGGTAATCCGGGTCCAGCGGCAAATAGGCTGCGCCTGCTTTGAGTATGGCTACCAGCGCCACAACCAGTTCGACCGAGCGCGGTAGCGCAATAGCGACAATCTGCTCTGCACCTACGCCATCAGCCATCAGCAGATTTGCCAGCCGGGTCGCCCGGTGGTCCAGCTCACGGTAACTCAGGCGCGCCTGTTCACCCAGTAGCGCCATGCTGTCTGGCTGTGTGCGGGCGAGTTCTTCAAACCGTTCGGCGAAGGTTTGCGCCGCCAGAGTGCGCTGGGTTGCGTTCCAGTCGTTAAGGATCTGCGAGCGCTCTCGTTCACTAAACGGCGCTAGCGCGCTGAGTCGGGCGTGCGGATCGCGGCTGACGGCACTCAGCAACTCGCAGAAGTAACGGGCGATACGCGCGGCGGTCGCATCATCAAACAGATCGGTGGCGTACTCGAGGCATCCTGACAATCCGTCTGGATTTTCATCAAAGTTGAACGTTAAGTCGAATTTCGCCACGGGTAGCTGTGGCGCGTCGGTCCGGCTCTCCAGCCCGTTGAACAGCGGCTCACCGCGTGCGTGGTTTTGCAGTACCAGCATTATCTGGAACAGCGGATGACGCGCCAGCGAGCGCTCAGGATTGAGCGCCTCCACCAGTGTTTCAAACGGCAGGTCCTGGTGTTCAAACGCCTGTAGCGTGTTGTTGCGTACCTGCTCAAGCAACTCGTCAAAATACGGGTTGCCGGACACGTCGGTGCGCAGCACCAGTGTATTGGTGAAAAACCCAACCAGGGGTTCGAGCTGGTCGTCAGTGCGCCCGGCAATGGCGGTGCCAAGCGGGATATCAACGCCCGCGCCCAGTCGGCGTAACAGTAATGCAAGCGTTGCCTGCAACACCATAAACAGACTCAGTTGATGCGTTTGCGTTATTTCACGCAGGCGTGCGTAGACCTCGTTATCAACCGTGAACAGGCACTGTTTGCCCTGATAGCTGGGGTGAGCCGGGCGAGGTCTGTCGGTCAGAAGTGGAAGCTCTTCCGGCAGATCCCTGAGTGCCTCGCGCCACCAGGCTAACTGCTGATTCTGGCGGCTGTGCGGATCGTCTGGTGCGCCCAGCAGTTCATATTGCCACAGCGTATAGTCGGCATACTGGACCGGCAGCGGTGCCCAGCCGGGCATCATCCCGTCAAGGCGAGCGTTGTAGGCCATGGACAGGTCGGCTAACAGCGGTGCCAGGGAGGCCCCGTCGCTGGCAATATGGTGCATCAGGAACAGCAGCACGTGCCGGTCTGGCTCCACACTGAAAAGCCATGCCCGGCAGGGGTTTTCGCGGGCTAAATCGAAGAGGTACTCGGAGGCTTCCAGCACTGCGCTATCCAGCTTATCCGATGCGACCTGCTGAAGCGTGAGTGTACAACCGGCGGCTTCACCCTCAGCAATGTACTGCCAGGCCGTGCCGTTCGCCAGCGTCTGAATACGTGTGCGCAGGCTTTCATGGCGCATAAGCAGATCGTTGAGCGCAGTCGTGAGCGCCCCGGTATTGAGTGTGCCGCGTAACTCAAGAGTCAGAGGCATGTTATAGGTAAATTTACCGCTCTCGATGCTGTCGACAATCCACAGCCGGCGCTGGGCCGCAGACAGCGGTAAATGCAGTGGGCGCGGTGTAGGGCGCAACTGCGGGCGCGGTGTGTCGTCGGGGCGCAAACGTTGCGCAAACTGCGCAACCGTCGGCGCTTCAAACAGGTCACGAATACGCGGATTCACGTTCAGGGCTTTACGCACCAGGCTTACCAGCCGTGACGCCATCAGCGAATGGCCGCCAAGCTGGAAGAAGTTATCATCTATGCTGAGTTGCTCTATGCCCAACACCTGCGCAAACAGGCGGCACAGCACGTCCTCTTGCGGGTTACGCGCGTCCCGGCGGGCTTCGCTACTGTAAACCGGGGCGGGCAGAGCGCGAACATCGACTTTGCCGTTGGCGGTCAGCGGGAAGTGCGGCACAACAGTGATGACCGACGGCACCATAAAGTCAGGTAAACGGTCGCTCAGGCGCTGGCGTAACAGGGCGGGATCGCAGTGGGTGTTTTCACGAGCAATCACCCAGGCTACCAGCTGTTTGTTGCCCGGCTGTGGCTCAAGCAGGGACACTACTGCCTGTGCAATGTCTCCCTCCTCAAGCAAGGCGGCCTCGATTTCACTTAACTCGATACGGAAACCGCGGATTTTTATCTGCTGATCGCCACGGTTGAGGTACTCCAGCACGCCATCCTGACGCCAGCGCACCCAGTCCCCGGAGCGGTACATCCGCTCACCGTGGTGACTAAACGGGTTCGCCACGAAGTGCGCCGCCGTCAGATCCGGTTGATTGATATAACCACGCGCAAGCCCGTCGCCAGCAATGTAAAGCTCACCCGGCACACCCACGGGCACCGGGTTCAGGTACGCATCAAGGACGTAGACCTGCATGTTGTCCAGCGGCGAACCAATCGGCACAGATGCGCTTTCAGGCACGCTGCGCATGGCGTAGGTAGTGGCAAAGGTGGTGGTTTCGGTTGGGCCGTAGCCGTTGATAATAACCAACCCTGGACACTGCTCCAGCACCGCCGCAATGGATGATTTTGGCAGTACGTCGCCGCCCGCCAGCAGCAGACGCAGGCTCGCCAGTGCCTGCGGATGTTCATCTACCATCAGGCGAAATAGCCCGGCGGTGAGCCAGGCGGCAGTGATGTTTTTGCTGACAATAGTGCGCGCCAGTGCGTCAATATCCAGTTCACCGCCGGGTGCCACAACCAGTTGACCGCCACACATCAGCGTTACCCAAAATTCATAGGTTGAGGCATCAAAGGCCGACGGCGAATGCAGCAACACCCGTTGGTGATCGGCTGGCTGCCAGCGGCGGTCACAGGCCAGTGCAATCACGCTCTGCTGACTAACGGCAATACCTTTGGGTTTACCGGTGGAGCCAGAGGTGTACATGATGTACGCCAGGTCGTGTGGTTTGGTACGAGAAGGTGGGTTGGTCTGCAAATAGTGCTGTGCCTGAAAATCGTCACCGGTCTGGATAACCGTTGCCGCAACAGGCCAGGGGCCACTGAGTCCGGTAATCAGCACGGTTGCGCCAGCGTCGTCCATCATTATCTGCTGGCGCTCCAGCGGATCGGCTGCGCGCAACGGCAGGTAAGCACCGCCAGCTTTGATAACCGCAAGTGTGGCGATAACTTCCTCAATGGAGTGCTGCATGAGCAGACCCGCGCAGAACGTTTCACCGCCAGCCAGTTCCTGTAACTTGTGCGCCAGCCGGTTCGCTTCACGGTTTAGTTCAGCGTAGGTGAGGCGCGATTGCCCTTCGCTGACAGCAATGGCATCAGGTGAGCGAGTGACCTGGCGCTCAAACAGTTCGGCCAGGGTTGCGACAGGCAATTCGGCGGACGTATCGTTCCAGGTAACCAGCAGCTGCTCACGTTCCTGCGCGTTGAGCACGTCAAGTTCGCTGACTCTTGTTTGCGGGTTTTCGGCCATGACGGCCAGAATATGGCACAGCCGCTCGGCGAATCCGGCAACGGTGCCGGCATCATAAAGGTCAGTTGTGAACTCAATATAGCCATTGAGACACGCTTTTTGCTCGTCCACGCTGAAGTTAAACAGCAAATCGAATTTTGCTTCTGTGGCAGGGGGAGTGCACTGCTCAACCGTTAGCGCCGGGAAGTCGATGCCCTGCGGCAATGGCATATCCAGCAGCATCATTATCTGAAACAGTGGGTTTCGGTTGACTGAGCGCTCCGGGGCCAGCGCTTCGACAAGGCGTTCAAACGGAATGTCCTGGTGCTCATAGGCCGCCAGAACACAGCCGCGTACCTGGTCAATCAGTGCATTAAGCGTCGGGTTGTCATTAAGCCGGGTGCGCAGCGCCACGGTATTGGCAAAATAGCCAATAAGCGGCATCTGAACGGCTTCGGTACGTCCCAGAACAGGGGTGCCCGTCACAATGTCTTCGCCCGCTCCCATACGATGAAGCATGGCCGCCAGCGCCGCCTGTAGCACCATAAACAGGCTCGCCCCCGTTTGCGCACTCAGGGCTTTCAGGCGTGAGTAAATCTGAGATGGGAGGGCAAAACTGACCCGGTCTGCGGCATTAACCGGGTGTGCCGGACGCGGGCGATCGCCTGCCAGCGTCACTTCATCGGGTAAACAGGCAAGCTGCTCTTGCCAGTAGCTCAACTGCTGAGCGAACAGTCCGGCGGGGTTGTGCTCATCGGCCAGCAGCGCACGTTGCCAGAGCGCGTAATCGGCATACTGAATGTCCAGCGCAGGCTGTACCGGCGCCTGTGAATGCAGGCGTGCGCGATAAGCCAGGCTCAAATCCTGCATCAGCGGCACAAGCGAGCCGCCATCACCCGCCGTGTGGTGAATGAGCAGCAGCAATACGTGTTGGTTGTCGCTCAGGTGGTAAAGATGAGCGTTGAAAGGTAGCTCGTGTTGAAGATCGAATACGTGCCGACAGTGTTGCGCCAGCATGGGCGTTAACTGAGCGGCGTCTGGTTGTTGGCGCTGTAGCGTAAAGTGCGCCTGTTCAGCGGGAACGATTGACTGACAAGGGTGCTCATTTTGCTCACTGAGAAGCGTGCGCAGCGTTTCATGGCGGGCGACGACATCATGTAGCGCCTGTTCCAGTGCGTCAGCATTGAGTTCACCGTTTAGCTGTAAAATGAGCGGCATGTTATAGGCGCTGCCAGGCGTAATTTGCTCCTGGAGCCACAGACGCTGCTGCGCAAATGACATAGGCAGCAATGCCGGGCGAGGTGTGGGCTCGAGTGCAGGGCGCTGGGTGAGCGGGCGTGCTTTCTCGATTTCATCACTCAGGCGTGCCACGGTGGGTGAGTCAAAAATCGTTTTAAGCGAGAGCTCGACATCAAACGTCGCGCGCAGACGGCTCATTAGCTGAAGTGCCAGCAGCGAGTGCCCTCCCAAATGGAAGAAGCTGTCGTTAACCCCGGGTGGTTCAATGCCCAGGCAGTCGGCAAACAGCTGGCACAGCATTTCCTCCCGCTGCGTGACGGGCAGAACCGGCGCCTCCAGCGTGAAGGTTGGAACAGGCAACGCGCGGCGATCGATTTTGCCGTTGGCAGTCAGCGGATAGCTTTCCAGCGGCACGATGGCCGACGGGATCATGTACTCTGGAAGCTGTTCTTCCAGACTCACGCGTAAGTCCTGTGGTGACAGTGTAACGTTATCAGTAATGACCCAGGCAATCAGATGTTTTTGCCCAGGCGCGTTGCCGTCATGCACCATCACCAGCGCATGTTTGACCGAGGGGAGCGCCATCAGGGCGTTTTCAATGTCACCCAGTTCAATACGATAGCCGCGAATTTTTACCTGGTTATCGACGCGTCCCAGAAAGCACAGGCGGAGTTCTTCATCCCAACGGGCCATATCACCGGTACGGTACATGCGCTCACCAGGGTTACCAAACGGATTTGCCACAAAGCGCTCGCTGGTGAGGTCAGGGCGTTTAAGGTACCCCAACGCCAGACCCTCTCCTGCAATATAGAGTTCGCCCGCCTGACCGACAGGTACAGGCTGTAATGCGCTATCGAGAATATAAACCTGCGTGTTGTCAATCGGCTTGCCGATAAGAGCAGGGTCCAGGTTTTGCGGCGTGAGTTCACCCAGAGTAGACCACACCGTGGTCTCCGTTGGTCCGTAAACCTGAATAACGTTTTCTGCCAGCGTGACCATGCGCTCGGCCAGGTTAACAGGAAGGGCATCACCTCCCACCAGGGCAGTGATGCCCTGTAGAGCCTGCGGCTGGTACTCGACCAACCCGTGCCACAGGGCCGGTGTGCCCTGAACGTGCGTGACCTGCTTGTCGGCCATTTCGTGTGCCAGCAAGGTGGGGTCGCGGGCGACATCGCGTGAAACCATAGCTACCGACGCGCCGTTAACCAGCGGCAGGAAAAGCTCCAGTGCGGCAATATCAAAGCCGATGGTCGTGGTTGCCAGCATGCAGTGACGGGTATTCAGGGCAATAGCCCGCTGCATTGCGGCGAGGAAATTACTTAACCCGCGATGTGAGACCAGTACACCTTTAGGCTGACCTGTTGAGCCAGAGGTAAAGAGGACATAGACCGCCTGGTGTGGATTGAGCGTGCGCGACTGTGGGTTGCTCTGCATCTGTGCGTGTATTACCGCCAGCGTTTCTGGTGCATCAATCTGTTTTTGCGCCGGCCAGTCAACCGCATCAACGGTTGCGCGAGCGGTAAGCACCAGCTTTGGTTGTGCGGTGGTAAGAATGTGCCTTAAGCGCTCCGCTGGATGGTCTGGATCTAATGGCAGATAGATGGCGCCCGTTTTGGCAATGGCCAACAGCGAGACCACAAGGTCTGCACTGCGCGGCAGCAGTACTGCCACAATATCGCCTGTCTTGACCCCATCAGCTTGCAGATAATGGCAAAGCTGATTGGCCTGTGCATTAAGCTGGGCATAGTTCAGAGAGATATTGTCCTGACAGAACGCCATACTATCCGGTGTTTTTAACGCCTGTGCTTCAAATAGCTCCGGTAGCGTTAAGGAAGAAACGGGAACCTGAGTCTGATTTATTACCGTGAGTTGCTGTGCTTCAACGGGGTGTTGCAGGGACAGTAATCCCACCGGGGAGTCAGGCTGCGAGAGCAGTTCGCTAAAGAGCGATAACATCCTGTTGTGATGGTTAAGTAACACCTCCTCACTGTATAACGCGGCGTTCGCGTCAAACCCAAGTACAAGGGTATGTTCATCACCATAGCCAAAAAAGAAGATGTTCAGATCCTGCGCTGGACCACTGCACAGGTTAGTCGGTGTGGTGCGACAACCGTTGACCTTGAGATCTTCGCCAAATAGCTCGATGTTAACGGTGGTGTGGTAAAGCGGATGTGTCAGGTTCAGATCACGCTGCAAATCGTCGTTACGGTACTGCTGATGGCGTAATACGCTTCTCATCTCTTTCGACGTCAGTGCCAGAATGTCATTGAGAGACTGAGCAGGGGATAAGTTCAGACGTAGCGGCATGATATTAGATAACAGTCCAGGGATAGAACGTTGCTCACGCCCGGTCCTTGCCGTTACCGGCATACCGATAACCAGATCGTCGTTATCGGTCATGCGATAAAGATAGATACAGCTAAGAGTGGTAAGCAGTTGCGGTAGTGTGTAGCCAAGTGACAGGGCTTTCTCACGCAGCATTTTATCGAGCGCGCTATCGATGTTCTTGCGGTGAAAAAGGATGTTTTCTGCAGGTGCAGAACGTCCAGCCAGGCTTGCGGGTTCTGGCATATCGCAAAAGCGGGAGTTCCAGTAATCACGATCGCGAATAAAACGCCCGGAGTTTCGGTACTCCAGGTCATCTTTAATTAACTGCTCAAAACGACCAAAGGGAGTGGGTGGCACGGGTTCTGAGGCAATTAAGCAATTATAAATGTTAACTATTCTATTAATGAGCAGCGAGCCGCCAAATCCATCCTGCAAAATATGATGGCAGCAGTGGTAATACGCGTATTTCGTGTCAGAAAGCTTAATAAGTGAAAATTCGAATGCTCTCCCTTCGGTAAGAGGGAATATTTTCATTGCATTCTTTTTCAGATATTCATTAAATGCTGCATCAGGATCTTGTTTGAGGCTGAAGTCATAAAACATCACTTCATAATCGTCAACGTTGTCCAGCACTTGCTTTATTTCATTATCAATATAAAGAAAACGACTATGCATTGACTCCGCTTCAATAATCGTTTGCTGAACAGCCTGAGTAAAAAGCGCAGAATCTACAGAACCATCAATAATAATATGTTCGCATATATTATTGTTCCCACGATTCGGTGAGATCTCATTCGCCAACCACATCCCCAGCTGTGCAGAGGTGAGCGAATAACACTTTTTATCATTATCTATGACCATAAATTAACCCTTAATGGAAAAGAAATACGCAGACAACGCCGATTAATATTTATGATGCAATCAGTGACTTGGGCTTGATATCTGTCCAGTTTTCATTGATGTAATTAATACATGCCGGGCGATTTTCTGGGCCAAATACTCTTCGCCAGCCAGTCGGTACCTGGATAAACTCTGGCCATAAGGAGTGTTGGTTTTCGTCATTAACTAATACACAAAAAGTCAGATCTTCATTTTCAAAAGGGTTCTTCATTTTTTATATCCTTATAAATTGCAATGAGAAATTAGCATTGTATGAATAATGCCGGGGTTTTACTCGATTTTTACTTTGAACAAGTAATGTCTGAATGAAAAAATAACGTCTTTGAACTACTTTTCTTAATGCGTATCAGCGTTAATTTTTTTCATGAATTAACCTTACTGTATATACGGAAAGGTGGTCGATAAAGAGGCTTTTGGTATTATTTTGTTGGAGTTTGATAAAGACCTTTTGAGAAAAATACTATTTTTGTTACTTCTGGAGTATTTTGAGTTTTGTTGGTTTTAATAGCTTCATATAAGTTCTATAATTCATCAATATAAGTTGTTGTTTGTTTCTGTTGGCTCTCTTTTAACGTCATTTCTACTGCCACATAGAGCTGTCTACAGTGGTGATTTAGTTACGACTTGAGTAAGCACTTTTGCGAAACCAAAACCTGGGGTAACGCAAAACATTGCCGATTGCATAGTGTGCGATACGGAAAAATAGATGAATATTCAATTAAATACGTTTAATTAATGCTGAAATATAATTTGTGTACAGATGTTAAGCTAACCCAGGGAAGACACAGGCGGGCAACGGTGACCTGTACGTTATTTTTTCTCCATCAGGCATCTGGTTATTATTAGCTGTTCCGTAATTTTTAGGAAATTTCCCTTAAGCTGTGCTCATTTTTCATCAGAATAGTCATTGTCTTAATGTTCATTTTTAATACAGAGAATGCAGTGATGGAATGCTGTGTTTTACGATATATTTAAGACTATTCGCTAGTTTTAAATCAGCAATCTTAATGATAGTAAACTGGTTCAGAAGTCGGAGTTGCCTGGTGTGAGCAGTAGAAAAACATGATAAATCCTGTTAAAAGTCACAATGTGCTTTGCCGGAGTACATTGTTCTGGACGTTGTTTTGATGTTTATGAATTGAGAGTTTTTCAATTATTTATTGATTATTCTTAGTTTTGTGGGATGGGAAAGTAAGGTTTGTTCACAGAAAAGACAGTTGCCAGGGTAACAGCCTGATATGGGATTTTTATTATTAATAAAGTGAAAATCGGGCATACAGGATTAACCTCGACGTTAATTTCGCATTGGTTACATCAATAAGTAACACTCATATCACGAGTTCTCCCCCTAAAAAATTACCCAAATGTTGTCCTGAAAAGTTCTTCAGCATGAAAAGGGATGTCAGCCAGAGAATGGGGTGAATATAAAGACAGGAAGAAACAGTAAATCGTGGCCGATTTAACGAAAATTATGTTGAGGAATCCGAAGGTACTTCAAAAGAAGGGGCTGTGCTTTGCCTTATGTAAGGAACGGTCAATTAACTTCAAGATTAATATGTGCCTAATGCTAAATAAAACGGCTGTTAATCCTTAATTATTGCTAATAAGTTGTAGAGTGAAAACATTTATCATCAGTCGGCAATAAACGCCGCTGTGTATTATGAGACTCTCTGTACTGCGTCTTTGAGGGGCAGGCCTACATCAAGGCGAAAGCATCAATAAAAGTGGGACAGGGCAGTGAACCGGTGATGTTGCGCTAATCACCACCTCAGTCGAGGTGGTGATTGAACCAAAATGTATTATCGGCTCAGGCAATATCAAACCGGTCAAGATTCATCACTCTGGACCATGCCGCAACGAAGTCATGTGCAAATTTTTCACGGGCATCTTCACTGGCGTAAACCTCAGCAACCGCACGTAGTACACTGTGAGAGCCAAAAATCAAATCAGCACGCGTAGCGGTATATTTTACGGCTCCGCTCTCACGGTCCCGTCCTTCAAACAAGGTATTGTTACCATCAAGCGGTTTCCATTCAGTCCCCATATCGAGCAGGTTGATGAAAAAATCGTTACTCAGAACACCTACACGGTCGGTAAAGACACCGTGCTGGCTGCCGTCAAAGTTAGCACCCAGCACGCGTAAACCACCAATCAACACTGTCATCTCCGGTATGGTCAATGTGAGCTTTTGTGCCTTATCAATAAGCAGTTCTTCGGTTGACGCTCCCTGCGAGTCCTTATGATAGTTGCGAAAACCATCTGCCTGCGGCTCAAGTAGGTTTACTGACTCAATATCGGTTTGCTCCTGGAGCGCATCAACACGCCCTGGCGTAAACGGAACGTCGAGCTGAAGACCGGCAGCAGCGGCGGCCTGCTCAAGACCCACCACACCAGCCAGTACAATGACATCCGCTAACGATGCTTTACCCGATGCCTGCTGTATCGATTTAAGTATCGGCAGGACATGTACAGTCCCGGCATTAATTTCCCATTCGCTCTGAGGCAAAAGGGCCAGACGCGCGCCGTTGGCACCACCACGTTTATCACCACCGCGGAAAGTCGACGCGGAGGCCCAGGCCACGGAAACCAGACTACTCACAGGTAATCCAGCACCGGCAATGGCGGTTTTAAGCGCGGTGATATCTTCCTGAGTCGGGTTATGAACGGGGGCGGGTAACGGATCCTGCCATATCAAATCTTCTGCTGGCACCTCTGGCCCCAGATAACGGGATTTCGGCCCCATATCACGGTGGGTCAGCTTAAACCAGGCACGCGCAAAGGCTTCATTAAATTCCTGAGGATCGTTAAGGAAGCGGCGGGATATTTTTTCATAATCTGGATCCAGACGTAACGTAATGTCAGTAACCAGCATTGTAGGTTTGCGTTTTTTATTCGGGTCGAAGGGATCGGGAATGATTTCGGGACCATCTTTAGCTTCAAACTGAATAGCACCTCCGGGACTGCGGGTCTGAACCCACTCATATTTGAATAGATTCTCAAAGAAGTTATTACTCCACTGCACCGGCGTTTGCGACCATATCACTTCCAGGCCTGAGGTAATGGCATCAGGACCTGAACCGCTGCCGAAGTTATTGACCCAGCCCAGCCCTTGTAATTCTATGCCTGCCGCCGCAGGCTCCGGGCCAAGATGGGTTCCTGGGGCCGCGCCGTGCGTTTTACCCAGAGTATGTCCCCCAGCGATTAGCGCCACCGTTTCTTCATCATCCATACCCATATTGCCAAAGGTCGCACGGATGGCTGGCGCGGCTGATAAAGGATCTCCGCTTGCTTCAGGGCCTTCGGGGTTGACATAAATCAGCCCCATTTCGGTTGCCCCCAGCGGCTGATGGGCTAACTCTTCAGGGTGGCGGTGCGCAAGCCAGGTTTTCTCACTGCCCCAGTCGACATCCAGGTCTGGCTCCCACACATCTTCACGGCCCGCACCGTAACCGAAAGTACGGAAGCTTGAATTTTCGAGCGCGACGTTACCGGCCAAAATGTACAGGTCAGCCCAGGATATCTTTTGGCCATATTTTTGTTTTACGGGCCATAGCAAACGGCGAGCCTTGTCCAGACTGACGTTGTCCGGCCAGGAGTTGACCGGAGAAAAACGTTGCTGCCCACGCCCGGAGCCACCACGGCCGTCAACAGAACGGTAAGTCCCTGCGCCATGCCAGGCCATTCGGATAAACAATCCGACATAGCTGCCCCAGTCGGCGGGCCACCAGGACTGAGATTCTGTCAATAAAGCTCGGATATCTCCCTTCAGTGCGTGGAAATCCAGTTTTTTAAACTCTTCACGGTAGTTAAAATCTGCGCCCAGCGGGTTTGAACGGCTGGAGTGCTGATTTAACAGATCAAGTCGTAATTCATGCGGCCACCAGTCGCGGTTTGTGGTGCCGCCGCCAGCATAGTTCTCTGTCGGCTTTGGGTGGAAAGGGCACTTGGGGGAAGCGGTGACGGTGGGATCGGGCTGGTTGCTCATTGTGACATCCTTCCTATCTCAGATATGCATATTCAGCATATGCAAATTCATTTTTTTCAGGTGGATACGTCTGTGTTTTTTGAAGCGTATTGTTTAGCAAGCACTTCAAAATTTAGTAAAACATGATTAAATTTTCCATGCCGGGCAGGGTAAAAAAAACGGTGTGTAATGTTTCATTATGTAAGGCGAGCTTAATCCGTTGTTTTTATTTTATTTCTACGTTTCCTGTATTCTATTTTTAGCACTTACCAGAGTCTGACGAGCAGGCAGAAAATAAAAGATTCCAGCAGGATATAAAGTACCAGGTTTTTATAACACTATGCGTAATAGATTGTTTTATATTTCCTTTTGACCCAGTGTCTGGTTCAGGTTATTACTTTTTTTTGGCCCCGTCTGGCCTGTGGTGCTTGTCCAGAAAACGCCCATGACACGCGTAAAAGTGAGTGCCTCTATCAACTGATGTTTCCGCGTCGTTAAGCCACTTAAGCAACCGTTAAGGCGGTTGGTTAAGGATGAGCTTCAGACCCACTGAAGTGCATTAGGAAAACATATGTTGAATATCGTGTTGAGTACGGTGCAGCCCTTTCTGAAACATCAGATGGTATATGTGAGACAGTTTATTAAATCCCCACGGACATTTGGCTCTTTGGCACCGTCATCGCCGTGGCTATGCGAGCGAATGGCAAGACAAGTTGAGTGGGCATCGGTGAAAACAATAGCTGAACTGGGGGCTGGAGACGGGGTACTCACCCGCAGGTTACTCAACCGTATGGCACCCGGAGCACGGCTGGATGCTTATGAAATTCAGCCAGAACTGGCCGACAGGTTGCAAGTCCTGGCTGAAGATGACCACCGATTGCAGGTAATAACCCGCTCAGCAGAAAGGCTGGAAGGGCACTATGATGTGATTTTTTCCTGCCTGCCGCTGTTGTCGATTCCGGTTATGCCGCGTTTGCGTATTTTGCATCATGTCCGTGAGCATCTGAATCCTGACGGGGTACTGGTCCAGTTTCAGTACAGCTCGTTATCGGAAAAAATACTGTCACGTTACTTTGAGTGGACGCGCATTTATGAGGTGCGAAATATCCCCCCAGCCTGGGTTTATATCTGTAAACCTTACCGGAAACGCACTGAATAACAGATGTACTGTACCGGTAAGGTAGCTTCTGGGTTGCGCTCCATGACAGGCTACAAAGGGTGTTTCATGAAGTCATGCCAGGAAACTGAGTTTTTCCAGCGTGGATTTGAGAGATGCCATTTCTTCTGCGTCAAGCGTCTGAAGCGGGAATGGCAGGCAGGGGGACTGAACGGTTCCCTGAATTTGCGCGATACTGGCGATAACCCGCAGGCTGCCATGCCGATGGTAGAACGCCCACAGTGGTCCCAGGGCCAACTCCAGGCGGCGGGTTTCTGTAATATCCCCACGCAATGCCATACGGGCCAGGTTAAGAGAATAGCGGGGGAACAGTCCACCCAGTACCGAGTACCAGATATCACAACCTGCCAGCAAGCCAGCGGTCGACTGCGTATCGCCGCTAATCCCCAGTGTTACGCCTGGGGCCATCTTTTTTTTCAGATGATTAACACGTTGAACCGCCTGAACGGGATCGGCAGGAAACTCCCCAAGCTTGATGGAACCGACGTTGTCCAGGTACGACAACGCTACCAGTAGTTCATCGCTGAAATCGAATCCGGTGGTTGCAGCATTATCATAGATGCAAAGTGGAACCGATAATTCTGCCGTCACCCGTTCATATAAACGGAAAACTTCAGCATCTCTGAGAGGCTGATAGGAAACGGGGGCGAGCAATACGCCACTGACGCCTGCCTGCTGCGCGTCTTCTGCCAGTCTCATTACGTCTTCGCTACGCACTGCGCCAATGCTGGTCATCACCGGGATGCCAGATGCAGCACTTACAGCCAGTTTTGTCGCAATGAAACGCTGTTCGCGAGTCAGATAGGCATAACTCCCTGTGGACCCCAGAGCGCCAATGGAGTCAACTTCGGCAGCGGCCAGGTTTTCAATCAGAGAAGTAAACCTGCTCTTATCTATATCACCGTTGATGAGGGGAGTCAGAGGAAAAGCACTTAAACCAGTAAACATAATAATTCCTTTTTAAAAGAGGATTAGCCTACCAGCGCTGACCGGACATAATAATTTTGACGATTTTTCCCAGTTCAGGCTGGAGGGCGCAAGTTAATCCCTTAACTATTTAGCGGTAAAATCTGGTTACGTAATTGGCTCATTTACCGTACGGGAGGTGAAATTCCCGTTGTAAGTGGCTGACGCCCCGATAATATCCCTTAAAACCTCTGTCGAACACCACCAGATTGACCAGGGGGAAATATAAAATAGGTCAAGGGATGCTGTTGAACTGCGAGTTTATTAAATCATAGCGCTGGGCCTGGCTGGTATGCAAAAGCGTCTATTGGCCGGTGAAACGACGCTGATAACATCTATCAATATCCAAACTGATCTTATAGTGCCTGAGCTTTGCCACTGACGCGGTGGGTCGCTTCACATAACCATTCAGAGATGTAATGCAGCGCCACGCGCTCTGTGTTTTTCTGGCAAATAACTCACCAGTATCACCCGGAAATTCAACAATAAAGGTCCTCGATCGTGTTTCAGGACGCATAAGCCGGGCGTTCGTTCCCATAATGCGTTTCTTTTTGCTACAGGAAATCATTATGTTACGTTCTCTTTCTTGCTTTATTTTTTCCATTCTCTTTAGCGTCTCATCGTACGCCAACACGGCTTTTCGCCAGTTGAATATCAATGAGGCTGGTTCTCGTTCTCTCGATATCGCTATCTGGTATCCCACTGATGAAACCGGCTCGCCGGAAACGGTGGGTGACAATATTGTCTTTTATGGCACCTCTGTGTTGCGTAATGCCGCGCCGCAAGAAGGTGAGCATCCGCTGCTGCTTCTTTCTCACGGCTATGGCGGAAACTGGCGCAACCTTAACTGGCTGGCTAAGGAAATGGCGGTTCAGGGCTATATTGTGGCGGCAGTTGATCATCCGGGCACGACAACATTTAACAAACTCCCGCAGGATGCGAAGCAACTCTGGCGCCGCCCACAGGATCTCCAGCGGGCGATGGTGAAAATTATCACTACACCTTCCCTGGCCGGAAAAGTTGATGCACAGCGAATAGCCGCAGTCGGACACTCTCTGGGCGGCTGGACGGTACTTAAACTGGCGGGAGCGCGCTTTGACACCGCACGCTTTCAGAACGATTGCCTGGCACATGCCAGACTGTCAGCCTGCCAGTTAATTCAGGCGCTGGGTATTGATGAAGCGGCAGGGCAACTGGGCGCAGACGAAGCCGAAGCGAAAATCAAAGCCGTTGTATCACTCGACCTGGGCCTGGCCCGGGGATTCACGCCTGAATCACTTTCTCAGATAGCCGTTCCGGTGATGATTATGACGCCTCAGACGGACAGCGACGAGTTACCCACAGCGCTGGAGTCGGGCTACCTGGCTGAATATATTCCTGCTGACATAAAGCGTGTAGGGAGTGTAGAAGGGGCCACTCACTTTAGTTTTATGCAGCAATGCAAACCAGGGGCGAGGGAGTTAATCGCGGAACAAGAACCGGGCGAAGAGATTGTCTGCCAGGACGGGGGCACCCGCAGTCGGGCTGCTATTCACCGTCAGCTTGCCCGCGATATCAGCTCGTTCCTCAATCAGGCACTCGATTTTCAACCGCTCCCCGGCGGTAATCAGTCGGGGTCATACCGCTGATACGCAGAAACTCGCGATGAAAGTTTGATTTGGTGGCAAAACCTGCCTCCAGCATCACTTCTGTTACCGGCAAGGCCGTATCCCGAAGCAGCCGTTGCGCATAGTCGATGCGAAAGCCGTTTATCCACTGTGAGACATTGCAACCGAGTGTTAGATTGACCGCTTTTGAAATCTGGCGTGCGGGGACTCCGGTTTTTCTCGCCAGCACATTCAGCGTCAGATCAGGGTTTAAATATAGATTCTGTTCGTTTATCAATGTGTTGACTCGCAGATACGTTTGAGCGTATTCGTCATTATTGTTCTCTTTGCTCTCCTCTGAGGGTGATACTGGCTCTCCGGCCGGGAGTGATGGGCGCCAGCTACTGGCTATGGCAAAACAGATAAATGGCAGCAGAATAGCCTGCGATATTGCGACCAGCAGCGGTGCCTGCTGGCCCCGGTAAAAATGGAAGTTAAGCGCGATGGCCAGATCGGTCAGTCCAGAAAAGCAAAGAAAGACGCCCGCGATAAAAGCGAGTGATGAGGTTGATCCGCTGTCGCTAAGTCGCCCGAAAATAAACGTATCACTGCTCTGTAAAGCCATTCGAATCAGGGCGCAACCGTAGCCGATATAGAGCAGCACGAGTACAGCGTCTGTGGTTGCCGGGGCAATAATGTTCAGCGCCAGAGCGAGTGTTGGCGGTACTACAAAAGCAGCAATTTTTTGCTGCAAGCGCTGTCCTGTAAAACAGGCAAAGCAGTGCCAGGCCAGCGGAGGAAGAGTGATCGCCATGATATATTGCAGCTGGCGTAGTTGAATAAGATCAAACTGCCAGCGCAGGGCTGACATCAGGACCAGCAGCGAACAGCCCGCAATGAAGATAACGCTGTTGCGATAGTCAGCGGGACGTTGCAGGTAAACCTTCAAAAGTAAAATAAGCAAAATAGACAGGGTGAACCAGGGAAAGGGAATGGCCAGCATGAAATACCTGTGCGAAAAGCATTTATCACCAGGGAATGTTGTGCCATACATTACTAATCAGCGTCAAATAGACACGACCGTCCAGCTTCGGTCCGGGCAAACGTTGTTGTTGGGAGGACTCACAGATGACCAGTCACCGCAACATGTATTGCATGTTCAATCCTGATGTCTCCATAGCCTGAGGATTGGATCCTTTATGCCAGAAAAAGTGACATCATAAATGGGTTAAAAGTGACATTAGAATATTGCAGTTACATCATCTGTCTAAGCTCAGTAGAAATGTCTAATCAGTGGCTCATTAGAAATGTCCAGGGAAGGGTAACAATGAAATATCCGCTGGGTGCCAGAGGCGGATATTAAACTGGTAAGACTCAGTACTTAATACCCATACTTCGTTCAGTCCGGGCATTGACTCTCTAGCCATTGTCCGACGACAGGCCATATTTTTTCCGCACATCGCGCACGAAAAAAGCCCATATGGCCAATGGACGAAAGACCAAAATCTGAACGCCGTATCTCGAGACGCTCTATTTTTGCGTTTAGTACCGGCTCCAACAACCTTGTAATAGCTTCAGGGTTAGCCCATGGATCGTCATCAAAACCCATCACCAGCACGGGTAACGTTATCTCACCTGCCCGCTGGCGTGCATTCCATTCTGGGTCATCGTAGAAATATCCCGGCATTGCACTCCAGCGCCCCCACTGAAGCATCACCGGAGCCGGTAAATCTTCGCCGAGCCCCAGGCGCCTGGCAGGCATGTAGCCGAAGATACTGCAAAGAACTGGGGCAAGGACACGCAATAAGCACCAGACTCGGACTTTTTCTACAGTTCGTTTTATCGTGCTCGTCACACCGGCATGTGAGGCCACAATGACCGCTGCCTGCAAAGATTGGGTGGCAGACGAAAGTAGAACGGCATGACCTCCCACACTGTGCCCTACTGCCAGCAGGCTAACGTCCGGGAAACGCTCTTTAGCCCATGCTGTTATGCATCCGACGTCCTGCTCGATCCAGTCCGACATTGAGACGTTGTAATGACAGACCCTCCCGGATTTCGAAAGCCCCGTGCCGCGGTAATCATAAGTGAGAACGCTGAATCCTCTGTTAAAAAGATGCTCTGCAAATCCCTTATAGAATGCCTGTACAACTGCCGTTGCCGGGTGAACGATAACCAATGCTTTGGCATTGCTTCTCTCCCAAACTGTGGCCGCAAGATATCCGCCTTGATTGACGGGTATGATTATCGAATTCATTTTAAGAGCCTTATCTATGTAGTCATACCAGTGAAGCCTGAATTCAATTTAGTCTTTATCGCCGAATTCATGCTCGTCATCGTCGGGCAGTATCTTTTCGCTTTTGTTTTGTTTGGGAGGCTGGTTACTCTGGGCGCGTTATCGTTAGACGATAACACCGCATCGTCCGGATAAAGCCGCGAACGGTACGGGTTATCTATTTCCGATATGGGCCAAAAGCGGACCTTATCGGCTTGTAGAGATCTGCATTTATAAAAGCTCAAACCTGCATTAACCACTCATCATCAGCTCACAGTTGATAAAAATAGGTCGAACTATCTTAACTATAGAACTGCTTCACTAAGGAAATAAACATAAGCTTTGCAGCTTATTGGTGCTAATTCTAGAATTATCAAATCCATACTGTGCCATTAAATGGATGACTGGTTCCTGTTATCTTCTGTCCGTCCCCCAATTACATAACAGGAATACACATGAACCAGACAATGACTGCTCTCGTACTCGAAAATTTCGGTGATGATAAATTTGCCCGTAAAGAACTCCCGGTGCCACAACCACAGGCTGGTCAGGTTCTGGTGCGTGTTCATGCCAGCGGCGTAAACCCGATTGATTATAAAATTCGTCTTGGGGAAGCGCCGTACGCCATGCCTCAGCTTCCGGCTGTTCAGGGTACTGATATGGCAGGGGAAGTGGTTGCTGTCGGTGAAGGCGTAACCCAGTTCAGTGTTGGAGATGAAGTCTACGGCCTGACCGGTGGCGTTCGCGGCCTTCAGGGTTCACTGGCTGAGTTCATTGCTGCAGATGCAGACCTGCTTGCTATCAAACCCCGTAATCTTTCCATGCGTGAAGCCGCAGCTCTGCCGTTAACGTTCCTCACGGCATGGTCTGGCCTTGTCGATAATGCCAATGTGCAGGCTGGCCAGCATGTGCTGGTACAGGGTGGTGCCGGTGGTGTTGGTAACATGGTTGTCCAGTTGGCAAATGCACTTGGTGCAAAAGTGTCGGCTACCGGATGTACGGCAGATCAGGAGCTGATTTCAAAGCTGGGCGCGACTCCACTGGATTACACAAAGGATTCCACACAGGACATCATTGAGAAATGCACCGATGGTGAAGGCTTTGATATCGTTTACGATACGGTTGGTGGCCCTGTCCTCGACGCCTCACTTTCCATGACGCGCTATTACGGCCATATCACCAGCTGTGCAGCATTTGGCGACCATAACCTGGCAACGTCATCGCTGCGTTGTGCAACCCTGTCGGGTGTCTTCATTCTGCTGCCAATGCTCACAGGTGAACGTCGTGCCCATCACGGCGAAGTTCTGAAAACCGCCACCCGTCTGGTTGAAGAAGGCAAAATTCGTCCGGTCGTTGATGCGCGTCATTTCTCCTTCGACCAGGCCATTGATGCCCACCACGCAGTTCAGGATGGTTCAGCTTCCATCAAGGTAGTGATTGATGTCATTTAACGGCCTGATGGCGAGAACCTGGCGCTTTAACTGCACCGGAGAAGCCGATGTCCTTGAACTCGAAAACCTCCCTGTTGCCTTACCGGCAGCAGGTGAGGTGCTGATTCAGATGAAAACCATCGGTCTGAACCGGGCAGATACCATGTTCAGACGGGGTACTTACATCGAAAAGGCTGTGTTTCCCTCTCGCCTTGGTTACGAAGGGGCTGGCGTGGTGCTGGCTACGGGTGAAGGTGTTAAGCAGTTCTCTGCGGGGGATAATGTTTCAGTGCTGCCTTCTGACAGCCTGGCGCGTTTTGGCACTTGCGCAGATAAGCTGCTGATCCCTGAAAGCTATCTTGTACATAAACCTGACAGCCTGAGCTGGGAAGAAGCCTCATCGGTGTGGATGCAATACCTTACCGCCTGGGGCGGGATCATGCATGCCGGGGAAGTGACAAAGGGCGCATCCGTGCTGATTACTGCGGCATCGAGCAGTGTTGGCCTGGCTGCGGTTCAGATTGCACAAGCGGCGGGTGCCAGAGTGATTGCCAGCACCCTGACGGTGGAGAAAAAGGTACGTCTGCTTGCCTTAGGTGTGAAAGATGTCATTGCCAGTGAAGATGAACCTGACCTCTATCAGGCGATTGTTTCGCGGTTAGGAGGGGAGTATCTTGATGTCGCGTTTGATGCTGTTGGTGGGCCTCAGATTGAACATATCGCACAGGCCATGTCCGTAAAAGGACGTATGGTCATGCATGGTGCGCTGAGTCCTGATGTCACGCCTTTTCCTCTGCGACTGGCATTGCGTAAGAGTCTCACTATGCGGGGATTCCTCTTTCTGGAAGTGTTGAATGACCCAGCCATACGGGAAAAAGCAAAGCGTTTTATCCTGAGCGGTATGGGAGCGGGTTTCCTGAAGCCACAGATAGATAAATGCTTTAAATTTGAAGAGCTGCGGGAAGCACACCAGTATCTCGAATCAAATCAACAACTCGGCAAAATCATTGTCAGGGTTGATCCTGTCTGAATAAACCTGACCCCTTTTCGGGTCAGGTTTCCAGTTCACTCAGCACATCAATAAGATAGTCAAACAGCGCTCTGATCCTCAGTGGCGTTGGCCCACGCTGAGGGCGATAAAGGTACAACCGCCAGACGGGTGACGTCTCCTCGGTGAGTATCTGAATAAGCTTTCCGCTTTTAAGCCAGGGCAGAACTAAAAATCCCGGCATATGCCCAAATCCAACGCCGGCCAGAATAGCCTGAAACTCAGCCTCAAGATCATCAGCAATAAAGCGAGGTTTCGACGGGATGAAACTGCGGCTTTCGGTAAACGTCCAGGGCCAGTAGCGCCCCGTTTTATGGTCAAATAATGCCGTCAGAGGATAAGAATCCAGTTCAGCGATGCTGGCAGGCATTCCAACCTTATCAATCAGTTCGGGTGTACCGACAGGGTAAAAATGAATCTTTGCCAGTTCGCGTGCCACATACCGGTTGTCAGGCAAAAATCCAAAACGGATACCTATATCGATACGTTCATCGATAACATCGCTGTGCGAGTCGGTCAGCACACAGTCCACCACTATATCCGGATACTGACGCGCAAATTCAGCCAGTGCAGGAACAACCAGCTTTCGGCCTAATACCGAAGACACGGTTAATCTCACCGTCCCCCGCATTTCATCAGTTTTATCCTTAACGCCTTTCACTAACAGTGAATCGAGAGAGTCGACTGCGTGGCGCGCCTGTTTTGCAAGACGTTCTCCATCTGCAGTTATCTTTATTTGTCGGGTACTGCGGTAAAATAAAATCTCTCCCCGCTGCTCTTCAAGTTCCTTTACTGCCCGGGTGACTGCCTGAGGTGAAATCCCCAGTAGCGTCGCCGCCTCCTTAAAATTTCGTGATTCGGCAGCCACGCAAAAAATACGCAGCATCTCCAGCTTGTTTTGCATCGTAGCAGTTCCTTGAGGCCCCACAATTCCATATTCAGGAATTCTGAAAGGTATTAATTTCCATTTATTATGCCACTTTGCGCTGCGATACTTAACCCCGTTCAGAAAGTAATCATTCATTTAAGAGGCTAATACGATGAATAATATCGATAAAAAAGTTGTCGTCATTACAGGTGCGAGCAGTGGACTGGGTGAAGCTACAGCCCTGAATCTGGCAAAGAAAGGGGCTATTCTGGTGTTGTCTGCTCGCCGCAAAGAGCGTCTCGATCAGCTGGCTGCCAGGATTATTGCTGACGGTGGACAGGCTATTGCTGTTGAAGCTGATGTGACGCGTAAAGCAGATGTCCAGAATATTATCGACAAAGCCATTGAAGCTTTTGGCCGTGTTGACGTGGTGGTGAATAACGCGGGCCTGATGTCGATAGCTCCACTCAGTCTCGCCAAAACCGATGAGTGGGATCGCATGATTGATATCAACATCAAAGGCGTTCTTTACGGTATTGCGGCAGCCCTTCCTGTTTTTGAAAAACAGCAATCCGGTCATTTCATTAATCTGGCGTCGGTTGCAGGTATCAAGGTATTCAGCCCTGGCGGCACGGTGTATAGCGGAACCAAATTCGCGGTGAAGGCTATCTCTGAGGGCCTGCGTCATGAAGTGGGTGCGCATATTCGCACGACCACTATTTGTCCCGGTGCCATCGATAGTGAGCTGAAGCTGGGAAGTTCTGACGAGGACAGCTCAAACTTCGTCATCGACTTCTATAAACAAGCTATTCCTGCAGACTCGGTAGCAAGAGCGATTGCCTATGCCATCGAACAACCTGCAGATGTCGATATTAATGAAATAGTTCTGCGCCCAACTTGCCAGGAATTTTAATTTTCCAGGCTAATAGTTTTTCAGCATTTATATCCATAAAACTTATGCCATACCAGCCACTTTCGCCCAAGAATGGAAGCGGCCTGGTATGCAGGTCATCATTACGCAATAAGGTAATTCAATGTTTTCAGCTAAACGTATCGTCCTGATCTCTGTACTTTCTTTTCTGAGTGCAAACGCACTTTCCAAAACCATTAGTGTTACTGATTCAACCCTCTCAGGAGCTGAGGCAAAAGTGGCTCAACAAGCTGAGAGTGAAAATGCATCTTATAAAATCGTCAGTGCCTTGTATAAAAATCGTGTATATATGACCGCCGAACTGAGTAAATAAGCATTTATGCAAAAGAGCTCAGTTACTGGGCTCTGCAACTTCCGCTCCTCGCTCATGGCGTCCCTTGAGAGCCATCACGCCATGCCTCGGGTTCATCTTTTACCAAAAATAGCCTCAGAGCTCCCCTGAAGCTTTATCATTGCTTCAAGCAGGTCCTCCTCATTCAGAGAACGCTGCGATTTGTTGATACTGGGCGCGTGCCGTCTGCGGGAAGGCTCATCACCAGAAGAAGGTAACGATTGTGAGCGATTATTGTCTCGTTTTCTCTGGACCTGACGGGCAACATCCAGCACATGGCCAAGTCGCTTGTTATCCACAATTGCGACGGGATCAACTTCAGAAAGACGGTCATAGGTGGAGTAGGGCAGTAGCACACCATGTAGTCGCAGTTCCTTATGCCCGTCAGGATAATGCCAGACATCAATATACTTGCCGATGGCTCTTCGACTGTATTCTGTGTCCTCAATCAGATAGAGCATTTTATCGTATTGTACGGTCAGACTTTTTGATACACGACGGGGCTCTCGCCAGGTAAATTCCGCATTAAGGTCATCATCTAATGCCAGCGGCCGGTGCGCGTTAAAATCATGCAAGGGTTCTTTGGCAAAGCGCCGGTTATAATCCGCCATGTATTCTTCTGCAAATGCATTGGCGGCTTCTATCGTAGAGATCCCCTTAAGCCTGAGCTCCTTAACCAGCCGGTCCTGAAGTGTCAGATGAGCACGTTCCACACGGCCTTTTGCCTGACTGGTTTCTGCGCACAGCGGGGTGATATTGAGGCCGCGCATGGCCCTGGCAAACTGAGTTTCACCGGGCCCGGTGGTGGCATGCTTATTATTAACCCTGAAGACACTGGCTTTATCGCTGTAGAGGATCATGGGCTTACCGTATTTTTCGATATAGCCACGGGTGGCTTCAAAATAGGTAAATGTTGATTCAGATTTCACAAACAGCAGATGCATCAGTCGACTGGTGGCATCGTCAACATAGACCAGAGTAGTACAAGGCCGACCCCGGTTTTCAAACCAGTGATGATCACAGCCATCAATCTGTATCAGCTCGCCAGTACAGGGCCGCCGGTAACGGGGCTGATGAATTTTTGGTGCGCGTTGTCTTCGAGGGATCCAGAGGCCGGCTTTGATCATAAGGCGTCTGATGGTTTCCTTGCCCAGGACCAGACCATGAACTTCCTCCAGTTTTTCCCGGGCCAGCGTGGGGCCAAAATCGCGGTAGCGTTCTCGTATGATACTCAGTGCTAGGTCAGTCAGTGATGTGGGCAACAGGCGGTTGCCAGTGCGACCGCGACTCTGGTTGTTCATACCAAGCGGTCCGGACTGGCGGTAACGTTTGAGCAACCGGCTGCAATGACGCGGCGTGATGCCGAGCATCTCGGCAGCCTGGCCAGGACGTAGATTGCGATCGATGACATCCTGAAGGATTTTGAGGCGGTTGATTTCTTTCACGGTGAACATCCCGGCGTCATGTATAGCCATAGAAAACTCCTCATCAGGAAAAGTGAGTCGTTGTCTAGACATACAGGTCTGAGAACTATAGCCTGGACATTCCTAATGAGCCACAAATAGACATTAGCATTGAGCCATTACATCATCGGTGCGCATAATGTATATTATGTTAAATTTAGTCCGTCATCCCTTTAGTTCATAACCATCCGCAGATCACGATTAATCATACACTTACCCTGCACTCCATCTTCTTCTTGCAGGACGTTATGTTTGCTGGTTACTTTCTTCATACACATACTGTTTATGGGGATAAATGCCGCATGTTCATGCTCACACAACTCAATATCAATCAACGACAGCGTCTATGGATACTAATGGATACTCATACGTGCCAGCCACTTTTGTACCCGTTACAATATCTTATAGACCATCTGGCTTTGCGTTCACCAGCCACGCAATCCGCTTCACTTCAGGCGCTCAAGTTTTTCTATGAATTCTGGCGCCAGAAACATGGCGTGACGTTTTGCTTCAGTTTCTATTCCTCGAACCACAATCCATTGATCGCCATTGATGAAGTGACAGCCTTTTTTCATTATCTGGAAAATGGGCATTCATGTGTGCCAGTGTTAACCACCAAGTCTACTACGCAGAGCACGCCTCAATGTCGTACAAACATCAGGCATGTACATTCGTTTATTCGTTTTATCAACTATTTGATTAACACGTATATCTCGCCTAGATATATAGATGGCTCGCCTAAAGAACTCACACGACTTGCCACGCAGTTAACGGGACGGTTATCGATACATAAAGCAGAATTCCGTACCCTTACCCATTCTCGTCAGATGAACAATGGCACGCCCCATAAGCGCTTTCGAAGTCTGACTGCTGAGATGGTCATGGCTTTTTACCAAATCATTACACCTGGTTCAATTTCAAAGGAAAATCCACTTAATCCCTTCCCCGTTGGTGAAATCCAGTTACGCAATTTTCTGATTTGCCGCTTGCTTTTAAATTATGGATTACGTGTCAGTGAATTACTGCTTTTGGAGTGTCATTCGATTAAACCCAATCTCCGAGGGGATCGGTTCAGCCTGATTGTGACGACAGTCGGTGAAGACGTTCCAGATCCGCGAAAAAGATTGCCTTCATTAAAAAATGTCTATGCAAACCGGGTGCTGGCGTTAGATAAACTGGACTATCATTTTCTAAATCTATATATCCATAAAATTCGCCATCGCTCCTCGCATAGTTTTCTTTTTACCTCCACCCAGAAGCAACATCCGCCATTGTCATACCATGCTGTTTATGAAATCTTTAACCGGATTGATGACATTATGAGTATGCAGTATCCTGAATATAAAACAGATGAATATTTTGATGCCGTTGAAAGCATCTCGCCTCATACAACGCGGCATACTTGGGCTTATTTGACACTTCAACGTATTTATCGTGAAAAACTTCAAAAAATTAAGGTCGACTCACGTCTAGTAGCCATGGATTTTTCTATGGTTGGACTGATGGATGAAGCCAAGGATGAATTACGGCTGCTCGGCGGCTGGAGTCACAATAGCCATATGCCTAATGTTTATGCTAAAAGATTTCTATCACAGCAGGCTAATACGGCCAATCTTCACCGAATCTCGATGGATAACGAGGCCCTGAGAGCAACTTTTTCTCATGTATGTGACGAATGGAGTGCATATGAGTCGAATCAATAAGCAGTTAAATGAGTTGAATAGTACCATTTACACATCTGTATTTGTTGAAAGTATTTCAAAAATTGATATACCAGTTAGAATTTATCTCAAGTCGGCAGATTATTTCGATGATAAATATATTAATTCAACAACTGACAGTTGGGTTTTCGATTATTCAGGCAGCCGCTGCTATGCCCACTTTCGTCAGGATAAAATCAGCAACCAATTAATCAAATATATTTGCTTTCGTTATGCATCAGTCAAGTGTCCAGCTCAGATTCCTGGTGTACTCCGTGCTTGGTCTTTGGTAACTGCTCATTGCATAACCCAATCTGCTTTCACGTTTACGGTGTTGAAAGATTATCTTGAAACTCAGGAAATTGAACCTCGATATTTCTACTACATCATTTTCGGCCTAAAAATCCTCTGTGCCGAAGCATTCCCCGGTTTCACCTTAGACGATTATGAAGACCTCGAATTTATCCCTCGCCCGCATTCCCACAACTGGGACATCTATCAGGAAATTGACCATGTTCTGGATCCGCTCGAAAAAAACATGATCAGTAAAGGCTTGTTTGAAATGGCTGCGGCGGTTCGGCATGGAGAAAACTACAGTCTGAACACCATGCGAGATGCAGCAATTCTGGGGCTGACGTATGTCACCGGAGCCCGCCCGGCACAACTGGCCAAGCTGGCGGCAAAAGATTTACGCATTGATACCCGAAATGCCGAAACAAGATTAATACGCTATAGCATACTTCTGCCCTATGCCAAACAGCGGAGCGTGATGACCGAACGCCTGTTTTTGGCTATTCCAGCGGAAATCGGCGCGTTGATTAGGCACTATATCGAGCGAGCGCAACTAAAACCTGATGGCAAGCTATTTGAATTTAGTCACTCTGCACCGTTTTATGTGTCTAGGGCGATTAACCGGGCCGTCCTCAGTTTCAGCCCACCAGATTATCAGGCCGCCGTAGCGCGTGGCGAAGCAGCTCTGCCAACTATTACGCCGACCGACTTGCGCCACAACGTGGGTCATTCACTAGCTATGCAAGGAGTCAGCGGCGAGGAAATTGCGCATATTATGGGACATACATCACTTACTGTTGCAAAGTATTACATTATGGCAACGCCTGAGCTGGCATTGATCCGTGCTAAAGCTCTCGGTTCTAATCCTGTATGGCAAAACATGGTGGCTATGATGCTGACTGGTAAGTTGGTCCCTTCAAAAGAATGGCAAGGCCGGCGTGTGGTAGGCATGGTTGGTGATCGACTGCACTATGAGATTGGTGGTTGCGCGAGAACCGATGACGAATGCCCTTTCTGTGAAGTCCGTTGCTGCTATGGTTGCTTATATTATCGCCCTTTTCTCGATGGCAATCACCAGGATGTATTAGATAGCGTCTTTAAAGAAGTCGATGAGCTGATAGCTGTTTCTGATAGTGTTGGCAATGCTCATAATCCACTAATTTCTATCCATGAGACGACGCAAATCGAAATCAAATCAGTGATAGCCCGTTGCCACTTGCATCAAACCAGAGGCTGTGAGCAATGAGAAAAAATATCGTAAACTTTGATACTTTTATTACGGAACAGAAAGCCTGGTTCGAAGATAATTTGGCAGCAGATTTTGCTGAATCATGGGATAGCCTTATCTGGATATGTGGGAGCAAAGGCTCTGGCTGGTTACGTGGCAATGGTGTTAATACATTGCGTTTTGATGAGATTAATCGTCTGAAAGGTATCGATGATCGCCATACTGTATCCGAACCTTATCAGTTATTTATGAAAGCTATATTGGTACTCGTTTATCGAGGCAGAAATCGCAGCATTTCCTCAGCGGTTGCCGTGGCAACACTGGTTATTTTGAAACGTTGGTACTGCGCGCTGATTAAATTAACCGGGCAAACGCATCCTATTTATCTGACTACAGATGTCGTACGTAGTGCGATGGATACTCTTAGTGCTGCATCCCGGGCCGGAGATCCCAACATAGCCAACTATAAAGGACGTTGTGTTAAGATCCAAAAATTAGTAAATCACTACGCTTTCACATTGGTAACACTGCAATATGTATCTGATAATCGCTATACCAATCAGACTAATTTGACCCGGAAAGCTCGGGAAACAATAGCGCTCAAACAAAAAGACAGGCTGGATGATAGCGCTACTGATGGTGAAGATGCGCTGATTACAATTCGTGGCTTCCTCAATATAGTGTCTCTGATTCAGCGTGTCGAAAACGGTACTGAAAAGATTGCTCTTAATTGCCTTCTATTACTGATCGTCACTGGGTTTCGTTCTGTTGAAGTATTCAATCTCAGGCAGGATGCGTTGATCAAACGACAAATAGATAATTCTGATATTAGTAGACGTCTGAGAGATAAGGGATTGCCGGATTATTTTCTTGGTATCCGCTATGTTGGTGTTAAGGGGGCTGGCGAAAGGACTCATTGGGTCGAGCCTTTAGCCGTTCCTTTGGTCGAGAACATATTCAGCTCGGTTAAGCTGCTAACATCTGAATTGCGCAAGCATCTCACAATCTTGCGTTCAAAAGAGTTTGCTGATTATTTGCCCAAGGCAATCAGTGATATTGAAGGGGAATTCGTTGAACTTGATGATATTGTTGAACACATAGCCCAGTCCTCATCAGAAGCCAGGGGACGTTCAGGGCTACGTGATAAAGCATGGAAAGCGTTAGCGAAACGAGGCTGTATCCCCAGGAAAGTCATTCCTGGCCCTGGTAATAGAAAAGAAAAATATTATTCTAAATCAGACCTTAGTCTTTACCTTAAAAATGAATTCGGTGATAACAGCGCAAATACTCCCTGTACTCACGCATGGGTAGAAAATGGTAGAAAATATGAGATTATGTATGAGGGTTTATTGTTCCTTTTCCCTAAAGGGTCCCTGACTTTAAAGAGATCATTGGAGCTAAAAGCAACACCACTGCCACTGAATAATGTTGGACTAAACAAATTTCTCGGCAATGTTGACGGCCATACATCGATCTTCAGTAAATATAGGCTGCTCGAAGATGACGGCCGCCCTACCCAGCTCCGCACTCATATTCCACGTCACAATATAAACACTTTTCTCGCTATTGCTGAGATTTCAGACCACTTACAAGCGATGCTGATGGGGCGTGTTGATATCACTCAAAATCAACATTACCAGCACTTGGCTCTTAAGGAACGACGGAAAGCCGCTTCTCTGACTCCTTTAGTTCCGATCGTACGGGAGCAGACAATATTTACTGCTATTGACGCCGATACACCGCTCAATGCGGTAAAGCAAAGCGGTATGATGGTATTTAGCCGCATGCAAAATCTGGAAACTAACATAAAAGCGAACCTGCATACTTTCGATGATCGTAACGATGTTGCAGGCTTCATTGAGGCGTCGTTTGACGATGGATTATTCGAAGACATAGCCGCTGCGTTCGAGGAAATCAGTAAAAATGAAGGGTCATTGCAAGCGTCCGAAATGGTGCAAAGGCACGCGGTACTGCATCCGTTGAAACTGGGCTCTTGCATGAGAGACGTTAACTTGTGGGGGTGCCCTTATCGTATGAAGTGCCAGGCATTGAAGCCCTGTGAGCACTTCACTTTGACTGGCCGTATTGATGAATACTCTACTGTTGAAACTAAAGGCCGGGCATTAAGTGAGGCGAAACATCATCTTGATATCTATACCGCTGCCCTTCCGGGCAACCAACTTGTACAAGGCTGTATTAATGAAAATCTAACGCAACTCGATGCATTGAGTGAGCAACAGCGCAGGCGTTCAAACTCATTGCAAGTCATCTCCTCTCAGGGACTCCTGTCTGGAGAGATAAAGGTAGAAGGCGAAATTCGTACTCTGGCCCAGCTATTTGCCCTTGAGTACCAAAAAATACAACAAGGGGAAGACTGATGCGTGGTAAAGAACTAGATACTCAGATCGAGCATGAACTCCAGCTGATGCTGATTGAGGGATTTGACAGATCACCTATTTCAGCCAAAAGCTTACATGCCAGACTTAAACTCAAGGGCATCCTTAATGGTGGATTGAGTACATTAAGTAGCATCGAGAGGAAGCGTCTTATAGCTGCCTATGTCGATCAACAACTATCCCCTCTTAATCTGCGTCAAAAAGAAAAACAGCTGTATGTGAATCGTAAGACTCGTCAGGCTTTACTTGGTCGCAATCAACAATTGCAGGAAGAAAATAAGGAGCTGCGTGAACAGCTTGCGCAGAACACTCTGTCTTTGATTGAAATTGTCAAAGCGGTAAAAATCAATACGGTTATACCAGTTGAGAGCCTTCTTGCAAAACATGTAATAAGGGAGTTGATAAAAAAGAAATGAACTTAATATGCTCGAAATATTTACTTTGAAGGCGTAATTTGACTCTTCAATGCGTTTAACGAATTTAGGAGCTCAATTTTATTTTTATCGTCTAGTTTTGAAATAATGCTGACTAATTCTGCCATAGTCGTGTCATCACAAAAGAAATAGCTCAGAGGGACATCAAGTTCCTGAGCCATCCGGCGTAATGTATCCAGATCGGGAATGTGCCTTCCCTTTTCATAATGGTTCATACGGCTACTGGCAGATGAAGGATCAAATCCGACAAGGATGCCCAGTGCTCGTTGTGAAATGCCCGCTTTGGTTCTTGCTTCCTTGAGTCGGACTGGTATCGGGTTGTTTGTAGACACGTTTTCATCTTTGCTCAGCCTTTTGTTGCTTAGATTGTCTAAGTATCGCGCTTTGTTGTAAACTTAGCAATCCTAAGTTTACCTGCATAGTATAAAATAATGAACAACACTCTATCGCCTGTCACACTTGACGTTATTTCAGCGATCGGCATTTTAAATAAAAAACACTTTTCTGTCAGAGAAATAGCTGAAATATTGATCGGAGTTCATGAAAGATTTACAGATATCAGAAAAGCGAAATCTTTTGCATATAATCAACTTCAGAAATTAGTCGCTCTAGAGTTCCTCTACAGGAAGAAAAAGCCTGGCGCAAATGAAAGTATATATCTTAAAGCCACTTCCTATCGTAATATCGGAATTAATGATTATGATATATCACAGCTGGCAAATAATAAAGGCTCTATGTTCAATGCTAAAAAACTTGAAGTGTTCAAAGCAAAGTATGAACTCGAGCTACTACAGATTATGGGTGAAAAAGATGTTTTTGCCGAGCTCCTTACTGAAATTCCAGAATTTAATAAAGAGTTAGGCCTGTTGATAGACGAAATGAATAAGCAGGCTAGCAGGGTCACAGGTAAAATATCGGCGATTAATAAAATTATTAAAAGAGTTGTTTTTTAAAATGATGATTCAAACAGCAATATTACTTGCATATTATTAATAGTATGCTTATCATCATCGAGACTAGACATGCAGATTGCTTTACTAAGTCATTCTGACTTGTAAGCAGATGAAAATAAAGGCCTGATTTATTATCAGGCCTTTATTTTATGAAGATTTTAACCCCCTTTTAATCTGCTCTCTTGTATCAAACGATGGGCGCTATGCCTTCAAACCGGGCGAAATCTTGGGTATTTATAGAGCTGTCGAAAACTGGCTCTGAAGGACTGGCTGCAGGTGAATTGCAGAAGATAATCGTTATTCCCTTGTCTATCCCCTTCAATTTGATGGGAGTAAAAGCCTTACGGATGTTGTTAGACAGGTCAATGGATGAGCCACTGGAACTCCTGCCTCATCAAGAAATGTCGAGTTTTCCTGCATTGTCATCACTGGTCGATGAATTGAGTCAACAAGGACATGGGCTCGTAATGATGATGGGCAAAGGCGGTGTAGGTAAAACCACCGTCGCAGCCGCAGTTGCGGTGGGACTGGCTCAACGAGGATATCAAGTACATCTAACCACATCTGATCCTGCTGCTCATTTGTCATACACGCTTGATGGCAATATGAAGAATTTATCTGTCAGCCGTATCGACCCCAAAGTTGAAACCGAGAACTATCGTCAGTTTGTGCTGGAGAACCAGGGCAAAGGACTTGATGCTCAAGGACTGGCCGTTCTGGAAGAAGACCTGCGATCACCCTGTACTGAGGAGATTGCAGTATTCCAGGCATTTTCACGAATTATCAGGGAAGCATATTGGCCAGACATAGAATAACGATGTTTTGTCATACGTCGGTAGATAATTCTTTATCGGTCTGACGAAAGAATGCTATTCGGGCAGTGGTGTGTGAATCATCACTACTCACTAAAAGGAAAAGTAGAATGATTAGCGATATGAAGAATGTTGTAGCCGACCTGTTCGAGACGTCAATTACGGAGGAAAAGTTAGGCGTTCCCCCCCTTTCACATCCTCCCCGTATCCTGATGCTGTATGGCTCTGTGCGCGAACGCTCTTACAGCCGTTTGGCAACTGAAGAGGCAGCAAGATTACTGACTGCTATGGGTGCAGAGGTACAGATATTTAATCCTTCCGGCCTGCCGCTTCCTGAAGATGCTCCAGAGTCGCACCCGAAGGTGATGGAGCTACGTGAACTGGTACGATGGTCAGAGGGAATGGTATGGTGCTCTCCCGAACGCCATGGTGCGTATCCGAAGATGAACGTTGGTTGATTGAAGAGTCAGATCTCAATCGACATCCCCAGCAGTTACTGGCCGATGAACTGGGTATTACGCTTACGGCGTTTAAATCCCGCCTGCTGCGGGCCAGAAAGCACCTGAAGGAAGCGATGACAGAACTTTGTGAGATTGAGGCAGATGATACCTCTCCAGTCTGCTGCCACAAAAAAATGAATTAGTCGCGCATCTTTTTCCCACCACCTTCGTTTACCTCATTGTAAAGCCAATCGACTAAACACTGAGGTAAACAGTCCATGTCAAAAATTGAGATCTTTGAAGCTGCAGGCTGCTGCTCAACCAGTAGAGTTGTGGTCAGTGACGAAGTCGTCAAATGGAACGCCAGCGCCGAATGGGCGAAAAAGAATGGCGTTGATATTCAACGCTACAACCTTGCGAAGAACCCGCAACGATTCCTGAATTCTCCTGTCATTAAAGAGTTTCTGAATACATCAGGGACGGAGTCCCTCCCTGTCACCTTGCTCGACGGCAAGCTGGTGATGGTAGGCAAACTCCCGACGCGTGAAGATATCGCCCTTTGGGCCGGTGTTCCGCTTACTCTGGACTGGAGTGAAGACAGCGCACAACCACGCTGCTGCAGCATTCCACGTATGCCTTAATTCCAGAGGAGCTATCACAGATGAATATGCCATTTTTAAAAGACATTCCCCCGTTCATCTTCTTTACCGGCAAAGGTGGCGTGGGTAAAACATCTCTGGCCTGCGCCACTGCGGTATGGCTGGCCGACCAGGGGAAGAGAACGCTTCTGGTCAGTACCGATCCGGCTTCCAACGTCGGTCAGGTTTTTAGCCAGAATATCGGCCACCGAATCACAGATATCAGGACCGTACAAAATCTTGCGGCGATGGAAGTTGACCCGATGGCTGCAGCTCAAGCCTATCGTGACCGTGTGCTTGACCCTGTTCGCGGGCTCATGCCAGCCGATGTGGTCAGCAGCATTGAAGAACAACTTTCAGGTTCTTGTACTACGGAAATCGCCGCATTTGATGAGTTTACCGGCCTGTTGACCAATCATGAGTTGCGGGAGAAATATGACCATATCGTATTTGATACCGCGCCAACCGGTCACACTATCCGCATGCTTGAGTTACCGGGAGCATGGAGTGGTTATCTGGAAGCGAACCCTGATGCCGCTGCAAACCTCGGGCCTCTGATAGGGCTGGAGAAACAACAGCACCAGTACTCCGATGCGGTTAAAGCACTGTCTGATGCATCACTCACGCGCTTAGTTCTGGTTGCCCGTGCACAGGCTTCGACACTAAAAGAGGTTTCCCATACCCACGATGAGCTGTCTGCTATCGGTTTGCAGCATCAACACCTTGCCATCAATGGTGTACTGCCGCCGTTTGCAGGTGAGAATGATTCACTGGCACAGAGTATTTTGGCCCGGGAAGAAAAAGCATTGCAGGCAATGCCTGATAATCTGGCTAACCTCCCCCGTTCTCAGTTATATCTGAAGCCATTTAATCTGGTAGGTCTGGAAGCCCTGCGCGAGTTGTTTACCGAGAGCATAGCCCCACCAGTTCTACCTGCTTCCACTCTAAATTCTCTGGATTTACCGAAACTTGCCTCACTGGTTGATGAGCTTAGCCAGACTGGCAAAGGGCTGGTCATGACGATGGGTAAAGGCGGGGTGGGCAAAACGACTGTTGCGGCATCGGTAGCGGTATCGCTGGCTAAACGCGGCCACAAAGTCCACCTGACTACATCCGACCCGGCGGCACACCTGTCTTACACACTGGATGGCTCGCTGCCAAATCTTCAGGTTAGCCGTATCGACCCGAAGGTAGAGACAGAACGCTATCGCCGTTTTGTACTGGAAAATCAAGGCAAAGGATTAGATGCTGAAGGGCTGGCGGTGCTGGAAGAAGATCTCCGCTCGCCATGTACTGAAGAGATTGCTGTCTTCCAGGCATTCTCGCGGGTAATCAAAGAGTCAGACGACCATTTTGTCATTATGGACACAGCACCAACGGGTCACACTCTTCTGCTACTGGATGCAACAGGAGCCTATCACCGGGAAATGGTGCGCCAGATGGGACAAACACATGACCATGTGATGACGCCAATGATGCAACTGCAGGACCCGGAGAAGACGAAGGTGATTATCGTGACGCTTGCCGAAACGACTCCTGTACTGGAAGCAGCAAACTTGCAGCAGGATTTGCGTCGCGCTGGCATCGAGCCGTGGGCATGGGTTGTTAATAACAGCCTGGCGGCAGCTGAACCGTCTTCACCTTTCCTGAAGACCAGGGCGAACCGCGAGTTACCTCTCATCTCTGATGTGGAAGACCAATATGCAAAACGCATTGCATTAACAGCACTACAGAGCGAAGAGCCGGTTGGTATTGACCTGCTGGAAAAAATGGCGAAGTAATAATGAAGGGGGCCAACGCCCCCCTTCATCCTTTGCTGTCGTTCTATTTTCACGATGGATAACAAAGGGCTATGTCATGGCTTATGAAAAAGAGGATATGAAAGGGCTACCCCTTTGCCTGGTCATAAGCTTTTGCTTTTACTTTTCCTCTGACTTTTCAAGTAATCTTGAAAAAGATTCCAAAGGGAACAGGTCAATGATAATCGTTAATGCAGAAGAAAAGCACATTTCCGCCATGTGCGAGATCTACGCCCATCATGTTATTCACGGTACCGCCAGCTTTGAAACTGAACCACCGGATATAAACGAGATGATTGCTCGCCTGCATAAGAGCCGCAATCAGGGATTGCCATGGGTCGTCGCACTACAGGAAGAAAAGGTCATAGGTTATTGTTACCTTACCCGTTATCGTGAACGCTACGCCTATCGCCATACTCTCGAGGATTCGATTTATATTGCCCCGGCGGCGCAGAAACAGGGGGTGGGAAAAGCGTTACTGCGTCATGTCATTGCCTGGGCGGAAACTCACGGCTACCGGCAGATGATTGCAATTGTTGGCGACAGCAATAATCAGGGCTCGCTGAAAGTTCATCAGCAGGTCGGATTTATGGAAATTGGCACGTTGAAAGACATTGGATTCAAGCATGGACGCTGGCTTGACACAGTATTGCTACAACGAGCTCTTGGCGAAGGTAATAGCACCCTACCATCGAATTGAGGCACCTTGCTCTGAGTTAAGAATCAGGAGGCTTGCGCCTCCTTAATTTTTATTTCAGTCGTTTCCCTGCATCATCAACAACTTTCTCGCCATCTTCTTTAGCGAAAGCCCCTTTCTGAGACTCAGGCAGGATATCCAAAACCACTTCAGAAGGACGACACAACTTGGTTCCCAGTGGCGTTACCACTATTGGGCGGTTAATCAGGATAGGATGCTGTAGCATAAAGTCGATTAACTGGTCGTCAGTAAATTTATCTTCTACAAGACCCAGTTCCTCATACGGTTCGACGTTCTTACGTAGTAACGCCCGGACGGAAATGCCCATATCCGCAATCAGTTTGACCAGCTCATCCCGTGAAGGTGGGTTTTCAAGGTAAAGGATAACGGTCGGCTCATTACCGCTATTGCGGATCATCTCCAAAGTGTTACGCGACGTGCCGCAGGCTGGGTTGTGATAAATGGTGATGTTGCTCATTTCAGTATCTCATTACAAAGTGAAAGAGAGACGTAGCGCCAGCGCGGCCAGCGTTACAAACAGTACAGGCAGAGTCATGACGATCCCGGTGCGGAAATAATAGCCCCAGGTGATGGTCATATTCTTCTGTGAAAGGACATGCAGCCAGAGCAGAGTTGCCAGGCTACCGATTGGTGTAATTTTCGGCCCCAAATCGCAACCAATTACGTTGGCATAAATCATCGCCTCTTTGATAACGCCTGTTGCGGTGCTGCCATCGATTGAGAGTGCGCCAACCAGCACGGTCGGCATATTGTTCATGATAGAAGAAAGGAAAGCCGTCAGGAAACCAGTACCAAACGTCGCAGCCCAGAGGCCTTTATCTGCCAGCATGTTCAGTACACCGGAGAGATATTCTGTTAGCCCTGCATTACGTAGACCATAAACCACCAGATACATCCCTAACGAGAAGATGACTATCTGCCATGGCGCACCGCGCAGCACTTTACCAGTGTTAATGGCATGGCCTCGTTTAGCTACTGCAAACAGGATTACAGCGCCAACAGCCGCAATCGCGCTAACGGGAATACCGAGCGGCTCGAGGACGAAGAACCCAATCAGCAGAAGAATCAAAACAATCCAGCCGGTTCTGAAGGTTGCCAGATCTTTAATCGCTTTTGCCGGTTCTTTCAGGAGAGCCAGGTCGTAAGTCGGCGGAATATCTTTGCGGAAGAACAGATGAAGCATCACCAACGTGGCGATAATAGCGGCAATATCAACCGGCACCATTACCGACGCATACTCAGTGAAACCCAGCCCAAAGAAGTCTGCAGAAACGATGTTAACCAGGTTCGACACGATAAGCGGCAGGCTGGCCGTATCGGCAATAAACCCGGCGGCCATGACAAATGCCAGTGTCGTGCCTTTGCTAAACCCTAATGCCAATAGCATTGCGATTACGATCGGCGTCAGAATAAGTGCCGCACCATCGTTGGCAAACAGTGCCGCAACCGCTGCACCGAGCAAAACGATATAGGTAAACAACAACCGACCCCGACCATTGCCCCAACGTGAAACGTGCAGCGCCGCCCATTCGAAAAAGCCGGATTCATCGAGCAACAGGCTGATAATAATCACGGCAATAAAGGTCGCCGTGGCATTCCAGACAATATTCCACACAACTGGGATATCATCAAAATGGACAACGCCAGAAATCAACGCCAGTACCGCTCCCAGCGTCGCACTCCAGCCGATCCCTAATCCCTTTGGCTGCCAGATAACCAAAACGATGGTCAGGACAAAAATAGCGCCTGCCAGTAACATAAATCCTCCAGATAGGGCGGATAAGCCGCCCTATATACAAAAAATTAAACCGCCAGCTCTCTGAGTTTATCTATGCCTGTGGGCTCTGATGCCAGTACGGGTACTAACGCGATACGTTTGGCATATGTGCTCTGCACTGCCTCAATCTGTGGAAGCTCTTGTTGAGCACGCTGACAAAGTAGTGGTGAACGCGTCTGTGCAATTGAAAGGCTGTTATTGATAATCCAGCCCCAGGGATGAATCCCCGCACGTTCCAGATCGGACTGCAAATTTGCAGCTTCCAGTACAGGTGTGGTCTCAGGCAGAGTGACCAGCAGGACTTTAGTACGTTCCGGGTCCTGAAGCTGCATCATCGGAGTGGTAAAATGACCTTTATCTCCCATCTTCTTAGCAATCTCACGATGATAAGCCCCGGTAGCATCAAGCAATAATAGCGTATGCCCGGTAGGTGCCGTATCCATGACAACAAACCGTTTGCCTGCTTCACGGATTACACGTGAGAGCGCCTGGAACACCGCAATCTCCTCAGTGCATGGAGAACGTAAATCCTCTTCGAGGAGCCGTTTTCCAGCTTCATCCAGACCCCTGCCCTTCGTCTCAAGAACATGCTGGCGATAGCTTTCGGTTTCATCGCGAGGATTGATACGGCTGACCTGCAGATTTTTGAGGCTGCCATCGAGCGTTGAGCTTAGGTGTGCAGCAGGATCTGAGGTAGTGAGATGCACGTCAAAACCCTTATCTGCCAGGCTGACGGCGATAGATGCAGCCATTGTGGTTTTGCCCACACCACCCTTGCCCATCAGCATAATTAAACCGTGTTCACTGCGGGCGATATCATCGACCAGGACAGACAGCGACATATTCTCTGGCTTTTTCTGCGCACTCTGAACAGGAAGCGATGCTGGCCCTGCATATTCTTTTAGCAGGCCTTTCAATGCGGAAACACCAACCATGTTTAGCGGCTGAAGGAATAAGGTGTCTGTCGGCAACTTAGATAACCCGGTTGGAAGATTTGCCAACGCCCCCTGCTCCCGTTGCCATATTGCGCTGGCCAGTGCATCACGTTCTGCTTCGCTCGTTGGCAGGACACCGTTAATGACTAAATACTGATTTTTAAGGCCAATGGCTGATAATTCGTCATGAGTACGGGCAACTTCCTGCAATGTTGATTTTTGCAATCGCGCGACCAGCACCAGGCGTGTACGCTCTGGATCAGATAATGCCTCAACCGCATGAGCATATTGCTCGCGTTGCTTTTCCAGCCCCGCCATCGGCCCAAGACAGGAAGCACCCTCCGGATTACTTTCAATGAAGCTACTCCAGGCCCCGGGAAGCTGAAGAAGGCGAATGGTGTGGCCCGTTGGGGCCGTGTCAAAAATGATGTGATCAAAGCGAGTCAGTAGAGAAGCGTCGGTCAGTAAGCCAGTAAACTCGTCGAACGCAGCAATCTCTGTCGTACAAGCTCCTGAAAGCTGCTCACTAATACTGTTAACAACGTCATCAGGCAAAAGACCTTTAATTGGGTCAACGATTCTGGCACGGTACTGCTGGGCGGCGTCCTGTGGGTCGATCTCCAGCGCCGAAAGGCCTGGCACCGAAGACACGGACTGGATAGTGTTGCCGATAGACTGACTGAATACCTGGCCGACGTTAGAAGCCGGATCTGTACTGACAAGCAGGACGCGCTTGCCCTGTTCTGCCAGGCGTATAGCTGTAGCGCAGGAAATTGAGGTTTTACCTACTCCTCCCTTACCAGTGAAAAACAGGTAAGGTGGGATATTCTGTAAAAAATTCATATGTCCTCCTGACATAATCAACAACAGGAAGTATTACCACCACAGCATCTTGTCGGAGCCACTCCTACTTTCTCCAGCGGAATGCCAAACCAGCGAGCCAGTTCAGCGCGTTTTGGATATCGCCCCGCCATCACCGTTTCACCATCCAGCAACAGCAGCGGAAGTCCTTCGGCTCCAGATGCTTCAAGGAATGATTTCACTTTTTCGTTCTGAACGAAGCTCATAGGTTGTTGTGCCAGGTTATAACGTTCGATCTGAACACCACGCCCTCTCAACCATTGCACATCAGCAGAAAAATCGACCAGAACCTGATCGACATCTGAACCACATACGCCGGTACTGCAGCACATTGCAGGATCAAACACCGTTAACGTTTTCATCTTTAATACCTCATATTCGAAAAATCATATATGTTAAGGCAAATTTTTTAGATACAAACAGCCTTTCCGCTACCAGAGCAGTTGGCTGATGCCAGCTTACAGGCGATGGCCTGTACGTCGTCCTGTTGGCTTAACCAGGCCTGCTCAATCACCTGAGCAGCCCAGGACGGAATATGCGGAGATAAGCGATAATGAACCCATTTCCCCTGCTTGCGATCAAGCAATAGGCCACTTTCCCGAAGCATCGCCAGATGACGGGAAATCTTGGGCTGAGATTGTTCTAGCGCTGTGCAGAGATCGCACACGCACAGCTCTCCCATCTCTCTTAGCAGCAACACGATACCCAAACGGGTTTCATCGGAAAGGTATTTAAAGAGCTGTAAGGATGTAATTTTTGACATTGTACACTCCAGAGTGGACCCACAGTGTCTCTCACATAAGTTATGAAGTCAAAAACAAATATGGAAATTCATATTTGTTTTGAGCCAAGAAATCCGGGACTGTTGCCTACATCCTCGACTATTGCTAACGATGCTACCTTAATACACGGGTTGTTTGTGATATTACGTTGATTTAACTTTTAGGTGTCATTCTACGCTTAAGTTCTTGATAGAAATGCCCTTCTTCAGGCTCATGCCCAAAAGCAATTTTTCTTATCATATTTATCATCATGATCGTGCCAATTTGTATATCATTTTCTTTAATTCCATGAGTATTATTATCAGGATTAATTCCTAGCTCATAGTGTATGACCCAAAAAACTCCAATTTTATGTGTTATTTCAAGCATCTCATTGAAAATATCATCATCAACTTTATGCGCTGGATCAGATATAAACATAGGTAAGTTATGTGCAATTTTATTGCGATGCTCTCTTGCTTCGTTGAAACTATTTATATCCTGTTCATTTATTGCATTTTGTGCTTTAAACCAAAGCAAGGATGCTTTTAATGGACTTTTATCGAAGCTTAATACTTCTTCGAAATATTCATCAGTTATCTTTTCACCATCACACCCCCAATTATCCGTAAAAAAATCTTTGGGTTTACCGATGACAAACTCTCTGCACATTTCATATGCAGAAATGTAGATAGACGCCCCCATAAGATTTTCACGTAATATTGTTGGATTGGTGATCATCTCCCAAGACTCCATCATATCCTCCTTGTATAATGTTTCTTTACCCTGAATCAGTTATTAACCATGCAATACGTGAAAAAAGCATTGCTTGAATTTTAGTCTCTTTTCTTAGATAGATACCAAATTAAACCTGAAATTAATAATATTAAAACAGTGGATGCTCCAAAAGAAAGAAAAGGAGATATAACTTTACTAACGCCCTTCCATTCATCTAAAATAAGAGGGTTAACAACAAATTCAGCAAAGCTGGTAACACCAACCAAACCGAATACAAACGTTAACCAATAATTACTTTTGTTTCTTACTGAATCTGATCTGTATTTTAATTCATCAAGACGAAATCTTGCCATCTCTTTAGCCGGAGCGATTAATCCTGCGGTGCCAAAATGTTCTATGATATATTTAAGCGCATCCGAGATTTCACCAGAGATGCTACTGTGATATATATTATTTTCTGTTTCTGCTAGCATTGTATAAGCATCAAAAAGGTGCTGTGAGGATGGTGGGTTGCTGGCCCATGAGCATGCCCTGGCGATCACCATGTTATGATACTCAACCTGCTCCGTTCTTGCTTGGTTTTCCAGTACCTTAGAGTATGCATTTTCATGTTCCCATACATTCTCGGGTTCATCTTCTTTTCTTAACCAGGTCCATAAATAAATAGATCTGTTTGCATGAAGGCAATAGTCACCAAATTTTCGCAAATCTTCGGGTAAAGTATATTTTCCCATATCAACATTAGCTCTATTCAACAATTTTATTAATGTGGTATGATGATTTTTTAATAAAATACTTTTTTCACAAGGTTGTTTAGAAAATCGTAAAAGAGACACGGATGGCCGACCTTGCCAAATATAATCATATGACTTATCTTTATCAGACGAGTTTTTAGGTACCAAAATACAGCTTATCGCATTCGAATAAATAGAGCGACAGGTCTCGATTGATGATTCCCAACTCTCATTTCCATCATCTTCCTCAGTTCCTGCGATCTGGTGTAATACCCATTCGCTGTCTTCATCGAATAAAAATGAACGCCCTTTTTTTTCAAGAGAGTTCTTTAATAAACTCCTGCTATCCTCTCTCATTTTTTCTTTTAGTTTTTTAATTTTCTTTCCTTCAAAATAATTACCGCCAATAGAAAAAACATCGTCAAAACTATTTTTTAAGGCAACTTCACCATCTAACTTTTGAAGTTTTGCATCAACCCATATTTTATCGAAATATCTTTGGTTTAAGTTAATGAACAATGACAGGAATTGATCCTCATCTAAACCACTCCATTCTCCATCATATTGAAAATAGAGAATGGCTACTCCATCGAGATAGATCTTTACGCCTGGGTATATTGTGATTTGATCATTATTTTCTTCCAGAACAAAAGGTGGTAGTGATGCTCTTATGTAAATTTTATTTTCATGAACAATCCTGTTTTCGTGAAATAATAACTCACAAGAAAGAAATAACTCAGTAAACAATTCGCTTGAGAGGTTTTTTTCAAAATTAATTTTCCATGAAGAGTCCCAATTACGACCGTCGAGATTTATTTTATCGTATTTAATTTGGTCATTATTGTCCAGGTATAAATATTTAAAATCTGAGAAGCATACACATCTAGTAAGTCCAGATTTGAGTAGCTTACCTGCAGTTTTTAATAAATCTAACGAAGGGGTTTCAAAGCCTAATGTATAATTGTAAAAAATGTTTGACTGACTAATAAAAGTTTGTTTTTTACTAAGAACGTCAAGAAACATATGTGAGTATCTGCAATGATAAATAAAGGATAATCTATCATACAACAAAACAAATAATTTATGAAACTAATATACAGGAACTGTTCTTAAGCCGTTACATGATTGAGAGATTAGATTTTTGAGGATATAAGAACTAATTGAATGACTTTGGTTATAAATAATGCTTCATAAGGAAATAGCATTCACACATTACACATTTCCTCTTAAAGAGGTGTATAGGCCTATGAACCACACTATCATAAGATAACAAAAAGGGGATGAAAAACTAAAGTATGTTAGAGGTTCATGAACTGATTTTATGGAAGAATAAGTTTGTGTGAAAATAACTGATAAATAACAATGAGTTACATTTATTTTTCTTTATGAACCAGATTTACGCTCAATATAAGTTAAATGATAAGTGTGTGTACATACAGCATTTCGATGATAGACTCGTGCTCCAGCCTTTCTGGCTGTCCCAGATAATGTAGAACTTCCTCGCGCACCCTGCCTGCTGCTTTGTGCCATACGGAAGGCCTGGCCTCCGTTTAAATTCCGGCACCTCTCTTTTTCTGGCGTGTCACTCATCCGTATTCCCTTTTGACTATGTCCAGGCGTTTGTTATGGACGACCGCTCTGAGTCCGTGTATAGCCCCCGACGGTACCGCCAAACCCTATAACGTAGGATTATGTCTCGCGAAACCGACCCATGAATTGTTGATCTCGATGTGTAACGGGATGCATAATCACAGCGAGCGATAATGTAAGCACCCCCCGCTTTATTTATGGGTAATCAATTGCCAGAATACCTGATCCCGAGAATGGCCCAGTATTTTTCGGGTTCCCTTGTAAGTAACCTTTCAGAAAAAAAATGTTATCCCCCTGGACAGACTGTTGCACTTGATTCAACGGCTTATCATCGAGTGTTAACTTGACCTCCAAACCATTGGATAACGCAATGAAATCAGTGTTGTTAACCAAGTTTTTTATAAAGAATTTCACACCCGACGTGCAATAGACATTAACTTTTACCTCTTCCATTTTTTTCATAAAATTTAGGCTATTCACATTACCAAAATCCAGAGTAATGTTACTCGTATTCATTGCACACCATTGATCTACAGGAGCTGCTACAGCACATTGTGACTGATTACTCTCTGTCGTAAGGCTATATCGCCGTGACTCAGGGATGTCCAGAAAGTTGTTACCTCCAATTTTTATATTCCCCATAAATACACAAGTCATGGGAGATATCGGAGCTGGAACATTGGCTCCGTATTGTAAATCAAAACGATGATTGCCTGCGGAATATCTTTGGGCAGCTCTTGCCAGAAAATCTTTGACATTTTCTCTAGAATTAACTTCTATGGCACTACCATGAAAAAGTGAACCGTTACCTGAATGATAAAATTGCAATCCCAATTTTGATGATTCATCTACCTTTACACCTCTCCCTCGTAAGAAATCTACTACTTGTAGTGTTTCTTCTTCATCATTTATATATACGCCACTCCAATTATAATAACTATCGGTAACGTAGCGCCCTACCCTGGAGTAGTCTTTGACGTGATTTATAAAAACCCAGTCAACTATACCTGCCATACACACTTCATGCGAAAAAATAAAAAAAGCAAGAAACAATCGTAGAAACCAGACTTTAATTCCCATATAAACCCCATGAGCTTAAATAAATTATGATTAGAAACTAATTATGCTAAACAACTTGGTTACTTAGTTGTTTTTGTTTTGAAATGGTTGTTGTATCGGTCACCATTGTAGTTAATACCGCAGGGTGGAGGCTCTATCAGAATGCCTTTTAACTCCAGATTTTTTGTAATACCAGTGTTTGGCAAATCCTACAGCACTTAGCATAACCAATCCTGCCACCAACTAGATGGCTGTCTTAACCCGTGGCTGGTATTGAGACAGGATTTCTTTCAATCTGTCCGTAGCACATTTCTCTTTAACGTTCATTCTGTCTGTAACGCAGTAAGACCATGTAAAAATAAAAAGCAAGGAGGTTATAAAATGCTTTTAATAGGGATGAAACAACATTCTTACTGTGTGTTGGAATTATTTACTGACAAAGTTGAAATAAAAACAAAAACGATGTTATCTGGCTAAAAACGATCAATTACTCTTCAGGAGTGGACTACTTCGATAGAATCATCCATGCATCTGTTCAATAACGCTACAATTTAGAATATAAATCTAAAAAAACCTATTTTGGTAAAATAATGGATCGTTAAATTTTTAAACGCAAATTAAACCACTGCTATTAAGTGGGAAAAATCCTGGTGGAAAAATATTTAACTTACAATCCGGCAACAATTACGAGATGATATTTCATGGCGGTATTAGGATTTGTCACAGGCGTAAGGCTTGTCGCGTGATAATACAGTAAGCCATCGAGAACATGTGTTGTGACGGCTTCATCCGGTGTTCCCGGATGAATTAATACCGGCTCATTCAGGGTTTCCGCGCAGCTGAGGACAGGGAAATAAGCCGGACATGTCTACATGTTCTGCCCCACTGCTGCATAGCATCGTTCATTTAAAACCCAATGTCTTAATACAACGTCCAGTTCGATAGCGGCTTCATCAGGTATAGAACCCGGCAGGCACGTTTGTTTCACCGGTGGTCGATTAAATCCCTGCCCTTTGTTTCCGGCGAGGTCAGCATCACATAAATAGCCGGGATGGCCATCAGAGCCGCGTAGATAGCCACTGCGAACGGCACGCCATAAAGATTCAGCAGCCAGGTACCAATCACCGGTGACAGCGCACCACCGAGCACTGTGGCCAGCGAATACGAGGTAGACATGGCGGTAAAGCGTACCCGTGCCGGAAACAGCTCGGTAAACCATGGCGACATCCCGCCCACAATAATGCCGTGAAACGACAGCGTGACGACGGTTGAGAGCGTCAGCAGCGTGGCGCTGGCTCCTGGTTCAAGGGCGAACAGAAAGAACCCGGCAGCTGTGCCGCCCACAAAACCGACAATGGTGACGATGCGCCGTCCGATGCGGTCCGCCAGCGCGCCCGCGGCCAGGATAAATACCACTTCCGCCAGCGAACCGACGAACATCGCGGTCAGGGCCTGTTCGCGCGGCGCGTTTAAAAACACGGTGGCGAGAATGATAAAGAACGACGAAAACAGATAGAACAACGCGCTTTCACCGGTTTTCACTATCAGCACCCGCAGCATATTGCGCCAGTGCAGCGTCAGCGCTTCGCGCAGCGGTGCCTTCGCTGGACCCTGATGTTGCGACTGAATGTGCTGAAACGCCGGTGACTCTTCCACCTTGCGCCGTACCCATGCACCCACGCCAATCAGCACCACCGAGGCCAGAAACGGGATGCGCCACGCCCACTCGCTGAACGCCGGAGAGCCAAATACGCCGATCACCGCGCCTATCGCCGAGGTGGCGAGCAGGTTGCCGGTCGGACCGCCGATCATCGGGAAGCCGGTCCACAGTCCGCGTTGGCGTGCCGGTAGGCTCTCGGCAATCATCACCAGCGCACCGGTGGACTCACCGCCGATGGCAAAGCCCTGCAGCAGGCGAAGAATAAGCAGCAGGAGCGGCGCGAGGATGCCTGCTTGCTGCCAGGTGGGCAACAGCCCCATTGCCAGCGTTGCACCGCCCATCAGGTATAAACTGATGACCAGCGCTCGCTTGCGGCCAATTTTGTCACCTAGAATGCCGAAAAACCAACCTCCCGCCGGACGGGCAATAAACCCCCCTGCCTGGGTCATGAGCGCCGCAATCAAACCTACCACAGGGCTGGCTTCGGGGAAAAAGACGTTGTTGAACACTAACGCCGCGCAAAAGGCAAATACGGCAAAGTCGTACCATTCGATGATGCTTCCAATACTGGCGGCGAACAGCAGCCGTACCGAGCTGCCAGCGACGCTGGATGGCGTCACGTTTTCTTCGGGCGTTGAACGAGACACGATGATTCCCCTCACGTTGATCTGCCGATGTAGCAAGGCAGGCGATGAGTTAAATAATCGTATCATTTGCAACGATGTCAATGTCATTGCAGTCGCAATGATTGGGGTTGTGATTATGCTCACAAAACACCCAATCACTAATCCTGAGGCCGCACGAGGGCTTTTCAGGCGCAAAAAAAAGCGGCAGAATGTGATGTCATTGCATTCGCAACGAAATGGTCATAGCAAGGAGCTGCCGTGCGTATTGACACATTCCTTCCCTATCGTCTGGCCGTTGTGGCTAAAGACGTTACGCGGTTGCTACATGAGGTGTATGGCCAGAGGTTTGGGTTTTCACGCGAAGAGTGGCGGCTGCTGTTTTTGCTTGAAGAGGCCGGCACGCTGGACTCCGTGCAGATAGCACAGCGCACTTCGCTGGACAAAGTGCAGGTCAGCCGTGCTGCGGCCAGGCTGCGCGCCCGCGAGCTGATCACCAGCGAGACGCACCCCACCGATCGGCGGCTGCGCTGCTATTCAATCACCCAGTGCGGCCGCGACCGGTTCAGCGAAGCGTTTAGCCACGTGGAGAAAAAGGCGAACGACATTCTTAAAGCGATGGACGAAGACGACCGCCACGCGCTGGAACGCGGTCTCGGGGCTTTGCATCAGGCGCTCGCCAGTCTGAATCAAAAACAGCAATGACCCCTTCAGCGGTTCCCGACCTGTGACAGTTTCTCCAGCGCGCGGGTGACTGCTGCTGCATCGTCTCCCAGCGTTTTTATCAACGTGGCCTGAAAATCGTCGGCTATGTGTTCGAGCCGCTGCATCAGCGCCTGGCCGTCCGCGGTCAGCGCCAGCACAATTAGCCGCCGGTCAACGCTGTTAGCGGTTTTGTGCAGCAGGCCTGCTTCCTCAAGCCGCGTCGCCGCCCGGCTTACCATCGACTTATCCAGATTCACGCGCACGTTAATATCGCGCACACTCACCTCACCTTCGCGGTACAGGTGCGCCAGTACCCGCCACTCCGGCACGTTCAGCCCGGACACCGGCGTATAGCATTCGGCAAAGCGTCGGCTTACCTGAGCGGAAGCCACGCTAAGCAAATACGGTAAAAAACGATTGAGTTCAAAAGACATTTGGCCCCTTCGGCGCGATATTGCGGTAAATAATCATAGACGAAACTATCATAGCAACATTCTGACACAATACGGCGGTTTGACATCGTTGCAAATGAAACATAGATTTCATTGCATCAGCAACGATATGTCTGGAGGTTGTTATGAACACACAACGTTCGTCTGACGCCCTGGTCCGAGCCCCCTCAAACGGCAGCATCACCCCGGGCTACATGCCGGGTTTTGGTAACGATTTTGAAACCGAAGCGCTGCCCGGCGCCTTGCCTCAGGGTCAGAACAGTCCGCAGAAATGCGGCTACGGCCTCTATGCCGAGCAGCTGTCTGGCACTGCCTTCACCGCGCCACGCGGCCAGAATGAGCGCAGCTGGTGCTACCGCATTCGCCCTTCCGTGCGCCACGTCAACGCTTTCACGCCCATCGAGTTGCCGCTGTGGCGCTCTGCGCCCTGCCTCACGCCCGGGCTCAGCAGTCTCGGTCAGTACCGTTGGGACCCCCTGGAGCACAGCGGCGAATCTCTCAATTGGATAACCGGCATGCGCACCATGACCAGCGCCGGTGACGTCACGCTCCAGAGCGGCATGGCAAGCCATATCTATCTGGTGACGCATTCGATGCAGGATGAATATTTCTTCTCCGCTGACGGCGAACTGCTGGTGGTGCCGCAGGAGGGCGAACTGCGCTTTTGTACTGAATTGGGTGTTATCGACGTCGGCCCGCAGGAGATTGCCATTCTGCCGCGCGGCCTGGTGTATCGGGTTGAGGTGATTTCCGGGCCGGCCCGCGGCTTTGTGTGTGAAAACTACGGCCAAAAATTCGATTTGCCTAACCGTGGTCCTATCGGCGCGAACTGCCTGGCCAACCCGCGCGATTTCAAATGCCCGGTGGCGGCGTTTGAAGACCGCGACGCGCCTTCACGGGTGGTCATCAAGTGGTGCGGCACCTTTCACGAAACCTGGATTGACCATTCGCCGCTCGACGTGGTGGCCTGGCACGGTAACTACTGCCCGTACAAATACGATCTGCGCACCTACTCACCGGTGGGCGCGATTCTGTTCGATCATCCAGATCCGTCAATCTTCACCGTGCTGACTGCGCCGTCGGGGCAGGAAGGCACGGCCAACATCGACTTTGTCCTGTTTCGTGAACGCTGGCTGGTGGCGGAAAACAGCTTTCGCCCACCCTGGTATCACAAAAACGTGATGTCCGAGCTGATGGGCAATATCTACGGCGTGTATGACGCCAAACCCGACGGTTTTATGCCAGGTTCCATGAGCCTGCATAACTGCATGCTGCCCCACGGCCCCGATCGTCAGGCTTTTGACCACGCTACCGAAGAAGCGCTGGTGCCAGAAAGACTCAGCGAAACCATGAGCTTCATGTTTGAGACACGCTTTCCCCAGCAGCTCACGCCGTTTGCCGCGCAGGAGGCGCCGATGCAGCAGGACTATCAGGCGGTATGGCGCACTCTGGAGAAAAAATTTGACGGCACACCTGGCCTTAAATGATTGCACAATGAAGGAGAATCACCATGACGCTATTACGTTCCTGGGTGAAAAGCGCCAACGTGCCGCAGTGCCCTTTCCCGCTCAACAATTTGCCGTGGGGAGTGTTCTCCACCGCAGACAGCCCGGCGCGCTGTGGTGTGGCAATTGGCGATGCGATTGTTGACCTCGCGGCCTGCGAGGCGCGCGGACTGCTGGACGCTGGCGGCACCTTCGCCCGCCCGCAACTCAACGACTTTATGGCTCTCGGGCGCGATAAATGGCGCGCGGTGCGACAGCGCCTGACCGAGCTTCTGGCCGAGGGCGGTGACGACAGCCTGCCACTGGTGCCAATGGCACAGGCGCAGCTGCATCTGCCGATCCGGGTGACGGAATTTACCGATTTCTACGCCTCAAAAAATCATGCCTTTAACGTCGGTGTGCTGTTTCGCGGCCCGGAGAACGCGCTGCCGCCGCAGTGGACCCACATGCCAATTGGCTACAACGGGCGCGCGTCGTCGGTGGTGGTGTCGGGCACGCCAGTGCGTCGCCCAATGGGGCAACTGGCGGGAAAAGACGGTCCTGAGTGGCTACCGACGCGGCGGCTCGATCTTGAGCTGGAGCTCGGCGCCGTCATCGGCGGCAACAGCCAGATGGGCGAGCGGCTGAGCGTGGAGCAGGCAGAAGACCTGATTTTTGGCTACGTGCTGCTTAACGACTGGTCGGCGCGCGACGTGCAGGCGTGGGAGTATCAGCCGCTCGGACCGTTTCAGGCTAAAGCACTGGCGACCACCATCGGCCCCTGGATTGTCGACCAGCAGGCGCTGGAGCCGTTTCGCTGTGAAGGTGCCCAGCGCGACCATCCGCTGCTACCGTACCTGCGCGAACAGCGGCCTGGCTTTTACGATATGACCATCGGCTGGACCATGAACGGCCAGACGATGGGCCAGACCAACTACCGCGTGATGTACTACTCCAGCGCCCAGCAGCTGGCGCACCACACCTCGTCCGGCTGCCCAATGCGGGTGGGGGATCTGCTCGGTTCCGGCACCATTTCCGGCCCCACGCCCGACCAGACCGGTGCGCTGCTGGAGATGACAAAGGCCGGTACCAGCCCGGTGACGGTAAACGGTCAGACGCGCTTGTTTATTGAAGACGGCGATGAAATCGCCCTCTTCGCCTGGGCCGAGGGTAAGGACTATCGCATAGGCTTTGGTCCGTGCAGCGGCACCGTTACGCCCGCAAGGAACGAGTCATGAACGCGTCAGCCTCTACCCGCGGTTCAGACGTGGTGCTGTACGACTACTGGCGCTCGTCGGCGTCGTTCCGGGTTCGCATTGCACTGGAACTGAAAAACATTGCCTGGCAGCGGGTGGCGGTGGACTTAGCCGCGGGCGTGCAGCGCAGCCCGCAGCATCTCCTGCTCAACCCGCTGGGGCGGGTGCCGGTCCTGGCTATTGATGGTCTGTTGCTGACCCAGTCGTTGGCGATTATCGACTATCTTGAAGAGACGCGGACTGCGCTACCGCTCCTGCCGACCTCGGCCGCAGCCAGGGCGCGGGTGCGCGCGCTGGCGCAGATAGTGGCCTGCGATATTCATCCGCTGTCGAATCTGTCAACGCTGGACAAGGTTGAGGCGCTGGCTGGAAGCGACGCTCGCGCGCAGTGGAATCGCGACAATATTGCCGCTGGCCTGCGGGCGTTTGAGCAGATGCTGGATCACGCCGATTTTCGCGGCAGCTTCTGCTTTGGCGACACGCCGGGGCTTGCCGACTGTGCGCTGATCCCACAGCTGTATAACGCCCGCCGCTGGGGAGTGAAGCTGGATAGTCTGGGGAGAATCAGCGCGGTGGACAAAGCCTGTGCCGAGGTGGCGGCGTTTCAGCGCGCCAGCCCGGAGGCTGTGGAATTCACAGCGCAGCAGATGAGTATTCCAGGGAAATAATGGTGTGCGGATAACATATCTCACGCAGCGTTCCTGACAACATTCACTGAATCGCCACGGATAACCCTGTCAAAAAAGCGGAGTCCTCCCCCGCTTTTTTGAACACCTTTGCGTAGCCGCTCAGCTCAGGTTTTGCCGGTGAAACCTGGGCATGTACGTTCTGTTATGTTCGATAACCTCATCTAAAGCCTGTTCAAGAATGTTACCGCTTTTAATCAGCGGATTAATTACCAGTCCGCGCCAGGCAGTATGTCTGTCTCCGGTAATGGCGGCCTCGATTGTCAGTTCTTCGAAGGTTTTCATCAGCTGAATCTGTCTCAGGATGTCATCCGGGAAAGGCTCAACGTTGAGTGGTAATGGCCCAGCGCTGGTTATCATCGAACTGACTTCAACGGCGCAGTTATCAGGCAGACCCGTTATCGCACCATTGTTGCGCGTATTGACGTGCATAATGATGCGTTTGTCATTGTAAATCGCGCTCATCAACTCGCAGGCGGCGTCAGAATAATATTGCCCACCGCGGCCCTCCAGTGCTTTCGGTTTTTGTGCAAGTTCAGGGTCACGATAAATAGCAAATAGCTCCTGCTCCAGCAGTTTCACCACTTCACCACGTGTGCCCTCGCCTTTCGCTTCGCTGAGCTCCTGGCGGTACATGTCATCGCTCATATAGTAGTAGCGATGATATGGGCACGGCAGCATTCCCAGGTTTTTGAGCATGCCTTCAGGCCATTTAAACGGCGGGATGTTTTTCGGGATCGTCGGGTCATTGCCCTTGTCGATATTGCTAATGATGTCGGGAATAATATCTTTGCCTTTGTACCAGACGTGACGGGCAAAGATGAAGTGATTCAGTCCAGCGACCTGCATGATAAAGTCATTGATATCTTCTGTGCCGTACATGCCAGCAATGCCTTTTTGCATGATGACCGGAACATTACACAGGCCCACCGTTTTTATTGAGCTGTGTTTGAGTATTGCTTCCGTGACCATACCTGAGGGATTAGTAAAATTCAGCAGCCACGCCTCAGGGCACAACCGTTCCATCTCGGCGGCTATTTCAAGCGCAACAGGAATCGTCCGGCAGGCATTGGCAAAACCACCCAGGCCATTAGTCTCCTGGCCAATCATGTCATATTTAAGCGAAATGCGTTCGTCGCTGATGCGTGCCTCAAGGCAGCCTACCCGGAACTGTGAACAGACAAAGTCAGCACCGGCAAGAGCCTGCTCACGATCGAGCGTTTCAAAGACCGGAATATCCAGGCCATTCTTTTGTAACATCCTGCGCGTCAGCCCGCCGATGATGGCCATCTTTTCACGTCCATCTTCAATATCGACCAACCATAGCTCGCGAACCGGGAACTCATGCTGGCGCTTAATAATCCCTTCCATCAGTTCTGGCGTGTAGCTCGAACCTGCGCCTATTACAACTACTTTTAAACCGTCCACTGGGCACCTCTTATTTCTGAGTGTTATGGACTCATTTAATCCCTTGTTTTTTCGGTGGACAAACGATCGTTTCACGGATATGCATTATCCTGATTAATGCATAATGGTTAAAAAGGAGTGGAAACGATTATGCTCGTGCAACAAAACATACTGTCACTACTGCATACGTTTGAATGTGCCGCTCTCCATTTGAGTTTTACCCGGGCGGCCAGCACGCTAAATCTCACCCAGGGCGCCGTCAGCCAGCGCATCCGGCATCTGGAAGAGAGGCTGGGATTTCGTCTTTTTATTCGCATGACACGTAAATTGCAGCTTACAGAGGAAGGCGCTCGTCTTCTGAGTGTGCTTTCCTCTTCTTTAAAACGCATTGATGATGAAATTGAAGATATTCGCGTGCAGGGGCTGCGCGGCACATTATCCGTTGGGCTTCCTCCGACCTTTTCGTTTATCTGGCTGATGCCGCGGCTGGAGGAATTTGCCCAACGCTGGCCAAATCTAAATATTAATTTTCGCGTCCGCGCGGGTCTGGTTGATTTCAATCATGAGCGCGTTGATGTTGCTATTTACTACGGCATGCAGAAATACCAGGATCTTTATTGCGAAAGGCTGGCCGACGAGTGGCTGGTTCCGGTTTGTACGCCTGCCCTCAGCCACCAGATTAAGTATGATAAAAAATGGGCAGAAAAAGCGCGTTTTATTCATGCCTCTGAATCCGTTGACTCGCAGGATATCTTTTCAGAATGGCGAGAATGGTGTTTAGCAACCAGCACAAAACTCCCGGTTGAAGATAATTTTATGAGTTTTAATAATTGCCATATGTCTATTGAAGCAGCCCTTACTGGCAGTGGTATTGCCATGGGAAGAAAACAACTGGTTAAACAGTATATCGCTGAGGGACGATTAGCCACGCCGTTTAATATCGAGGTCCCGGCTAAGCGGGGCTATGATTTGATTATGCCGCGTGAGAACCGGCATCGCCCGGGCGTTGAGGCCTTAACCGACTGGGTGCGTAGCATTATTAATGAAAGCTAATACTGGATGAACAGTGATGTCGCTCACGGGGGTAATTAAACCCTATGAAATACCATACTGTTCTGATTTGAAGGTCTGAAGATATTCATCCCTGCTCTGTAAGGAGCAACGCACTGTAACGTCAATAACGCCTGTTTCTGGCACAAAGCCGAGCGTCGGCCCCATATTAATGAGTACACCTAATAAACCCTAGCTAATTTCCCCTCTTAATTGAATAAATCACTTTGCGTTATGCTTTTTCCTGACAACACCTGAAGGATAGCGCGATGCAAACAGTAAAACTGAACAATGGTATTGAAATGCCACTGCTGGGCTTTGGCGTGTTCCAGATGACGAATGCCGCAGAATGTGAGCGTGCGGTTATTGACGCCATCGATGCGGGATACCGCCTGATCGATACCGCCGCCTCTTACCAGAATGAAACCCAGGTCGGAAACGCGCTGCAACAGACCGGTATCGCCCGTAACGAACTCTTTGTCACAACCAAACTGTGGTTGCAGGATACCCATTACGAAGGCGCTAAAGCACAGTTCGAACGCTCTGTGAATCGACTGCAACTTGATTATGTTGACCTGTATCTGATTCACCAGCCTTATGGTGATGTCCACGGAGCCTGGCGTGCCATGGAAGAGCTGCAACGGGCAGGCAAAGTTCGCGCCATTGGCGTTAGCAATTTCCATCCTGACAGGCTGGCCGATCTTATTGCCTTCAACAGCGTTGTCCCTGCGGTAAACCAGATTGAAGTCAATCCCTTCAACCAGCAGTTGCATGCTGTTCCATGGAATCAGAGCCGTGGCATTCACCCGCAAGCATGGGCACCGTTTGCTGAGGGTAAAAACGGTCTGTTCCGGCATCCTGTGTTAACGGCAATTGGCGAAAAGTATGGCAAAAGCGTAGGCCAGGTTGTACTGCGTTGGATCTTCCAGCGTGGCATCGTTTCGCTGGCCAAATCGGTGCGAAAAGAACGTATGGAAGAGAACATCAACATTCTTGATTTTGAACTCAGTCCTGAGGATATGTTGCAGATTGCCGCTCTCGATACTGCAACCAGCGCATTCTTCTCTCACCGCGATCCAGCGATGGTTGAATGGCTAACGGGCCGCAAACTTGATGTTTAAGCCGCAATAAAAGAGGTATTCATTCAATGCAAAAACGTTATCTGGGTAAATCAGGGCTTGAAGTTTCCGCCCTTGGACTCGGTTGCATGGGCTTAAGCCACGGCTACGGCCCGGCGACAGATACCCACCAGGCTATCGAACTCATTCGCGCAGCGGTCGAACGTGGCGTCACGTTCTTCGATACCGCCGAAGTATATGGTCCCTTCCTTAATGAAGAGGTTGTAGGCGCTGCCTTAAAACCGTTTCGTGACCGTGTGGTCATCGCCACCAAGTTTGGTTTTACCTTCGGTACGGACAACAAGCAGCAGATTTTAAACAGCCGTCCTGAACATATCCGTGAAGCTGTTGAAGGATCGTTACGCCGTCTTAAGACGGACGTCATTGATCTGCTCTATCAACACCGTGTCGACCCGGACGTCCCTATTGAAGATGTTGCAGGCACAGTGAAAGACCTGATAGCCGAAGGCAAAGTCAAACATTTTGGTCTGTCCGAAGCGGGTGCGCGAACCATTCGCCGTGCGCATGCTGTACAGCCTGTCACTGCCCTGCAAAGTGAATACTCCATGTGGTGGCGAGAGCCTGAGGAGGAGATCCTGCCGTTATTAGAGGAACTGGGCATTGGCTTTGTGCCCTTCAGCCCCTTAGGCAAAGGTTTTCTGACGGGGTCGATTACGCCAGGAACGACGTTTGGTAAGGATGATTATCGCAGTACTGTGCCGCGTTTTGCCGAACAAGCAATTGAAGCGAATGAAAAGCTGGTCTTATTGCTGGCTGAACTGGCAGCACAGAAAGGTGTGACGCCAGCACAAATCGCGTTGGCATGGTTGCTGGCCCAAAAGCTGTGGATTGTTCCCATCCCAGGCACCACTAAACTACACCGGCTGGAGGAAAACCTGGGGGCTGTCGACATCCTTCTTTCGCACAATGATTTGCGACAGATAACCCAGGCGCTTGAAACGATTAAAATCGTCGGCGAACGTTACTCTCCTGAGCACCAGGCACGCGTAGGCCGCTAATAGCCCGGCGGATCCACAGCCAATGCGGACCCGTTATTCCGGGTAGCGAAGTGCATCAATCATCAATGCAAAAGCAGGTGGATGCTGCTTACGGCTGGGGTAGTAAAGATAATATCCGGGGAAAGACGGGCACCAGTCGTGCAAAATTTGAATCAGCTCTCCTGACTTTACATAATCCTGCACCCTGTCCTCAGGCAGACAGGCGATGCCAAAACCAGATAAAGCAGCATCAATCCTTTCTGCCTGGAGATTAAACGTTACCTGCCCTTCAACCCTGACCCGTAATGGCTTCCCTTCTCTCTCAAACTCCCAGTGGTAAAGTCCACCAGCAGTCGGCAGGCGCATATTGATACAGCGATGATGTTGTAGTTCGTGAGGGGTTTCTGGCACCGGGTTAGCGGCAAAGTATGACGGTGCCCCCACCACCGCCATGCGCATATCCGGTCCGATCCTCACGGCTATCATATCCTTATCCACGCTTTCGCCCAGGCGGATCCCGGCATCAAAACGCCCCTCGACGATATCGACAAAACCGTTATCCACTATCAGTTCAAGATTAATTTGCGGATATTCCCTGAGAAAGGGTTTTAATTTCGGCCAGACCAGACTTTGCGCGGCATGCTCTCCGGCAGATAAACGGATGTTGCCGCAGGCGGTGCCGTTCAGTTGAACAAGCGATTCCAGCTCTTGTTCAAGATCCGCGATACGCGGTTCAAGGCAGGCAATAATTCGCTCCCCCGCTTGTGTAGGCGCAACGCTTCGGGTGGTACGGGTCAGAAGGCGGATATTTAACCTTTCCTCCAGCGCCTTTATCGCATGGCTGAGTGCAGACTGAGAAACACCCAATTTGCCCGCTGCTTTGGTAAAACTTCGCTCCCTTGCTACCACAAGAAAAATGTGAAGTTCGTTGAAGTTTTCTTTGAGCATTGGCGATTCCCTCATGGCGGTATTCCCTTCAACACGCACTCATGAAGGGTGTTCACAGACACCATCATTTTAGCCCTGTTACCGACAATAATGATAATTGATATTCTGACCCTATAGAAAATAACCCTGAATTATCAAAAGGTTTATCGCGGCAGTTTTACGCGCGCTGGCACAGGAGATGAGTTCTGGCGAAACCGCAGTGAGTTGTCACTCGCCCATTTGGGCGAGGTCTTGTGAGACGTTTTGAAGGAGGGTTTAATAAAAGCCGTTTTCCTGCCGGGCTTTATTGATAGATGAACGTCACCACGGCCGTAGCGTTGGCCGTACCTGTCGTCAGCGTTCCTGTGCGGATATATTGCGGCGTCAGCGAAAAAGTGAACCCATCGCTGTCTGAGGCAGTTTTGATTGCATACAGCCCAGGCGCGCCAGGGTAGATAGCCGGATAGGCTAACTGCAACGGCGCGTTATTAAACAACAGTCGAACCCCTACTCCTGTTGCCGTTGACGAGGGAGTCAACTCCAGCTCCTGGCTGGTATTTGCAAGTCGGGTCAGGTCGCTGAAAATAGCATCCACGGCCACGCCGGTGTCACATTGCAGGGAGACATCAATGGGCGGCCCGTTAAACACACTCCCCACCGCAGGCAGTTGGCGGCTACCGACTATCCCCATATTTGCCACCAGGTTTGGCGTGAGGACCGTACAGCCTTTATTGTTAAGAACCAGCGAGCTGACATTCATCCTTACCGGAACCGGGTAGCTGTTACTGGCCAGATCTTTCATTTGGGCATCGCCCAGGGGCACGGTAAAACTGTAATTACCGGCGCTAATTGCCTGGCCGCTGGTCACCAGCTTATATTTGATAGTGGTTTGAACATTACTGATACCCAGTCCACTGGTGGTTGTCAGCACGGTCTGAGGAGAAGCAATTGGCACAAACCCGAGGCTTGATGAGCCTGAAATACCATTGGGAACCATCTGCATACCAAGGACGATGCCAATGCCAGGTGTGCCTGTAGAAAAAATGGTGTAGTTTCCGCTGCCATCATTGTAGGTATTACCTGTCGAGACAAGCAGACTGCTGTCATGCCAGCCATATTGCCATGTGCCTAACCAGTGCGTCTGGCCGCATTCAGTGATACGCCATTCGGTGATATCAATGCCAGGTGAAAAGACATTACCACTTTTGATATTTACCGAGACAGGCGGAATCGTTAAATCGCAAGAGGGCTTAGCTTCCCAGGCCAATACATCTTTGCACCAGGTGAGAATAGAGATAAGAGAGATAAAAATTATTTTTTTCATCATAGTCTGGCCGCATTAAGGATACTCAAGCGTGAATGTCGCCACCGCATTTGCCGGGCCAGCAGTGACTGCCCCGGTTGACTTGTAGCGGGCGTAAAATTGCAACTGCGCATCGGCATTCGGTATTAAGGGATGACTTTCTGCAGGGCTGTTAATTGCAATGGCTTGATTGTTATGGTCAAGAATTTCTATCCCGACGCCAGAAGCGCTCCCTTCCTCCTCAAAAATCCTCAGCAACCGACTGTCCGTCGCGTCTGGCGTGCCATTAAAGGTCACCACGACGGCGTTCGCCAGCGAGTTGCAATTGATAAGGAAGATACTGAACGGGATAGCCGTTGATGTTGCGCCCTGCCCACGCAGCGATGTCGACACCACATCACCAAGCGTAACGGTGAATGATTTGGAGCGAGAGTCGAGTTCGCATCCACTTTCCGAAATAATGCCATTAATGTTTATTGTGACGTCGTAGCTCCATGCCAGCGGGCAGACGGACAGTAAAAAGGCGAAAAACAGATATCTCATTAATCGCACCTCAATGTTTTCTTCTGGATGAGTTCCTGCGTTTGGTTATTTGAGAGATCAAAACTGACGCGACACTTCTGGTTCAGTCGATTTCCCCACTGCGCTTCTAACGTTCCTTTTTCCGGTACACCAGACAGAAAGACGCCGCCCTCATCACCAACAATGCTGCTGGTATCGGCATCCACCAGTGTCACAACCGTGCCAAGTGGGAGCGCCTTGCCTTTGTGGGTCAGCGTAAACAATACCTGCAACCCTCTTTTGGCATTGAAGCTCGCTTTAGCAATAGCGCCTTTGGTCGGAACAACGTTTACCACGGGATCGTTAAGCGTTATTCCCGGCGGTAAGTCCGTCTGATTGAGCGCGACGCGGTTATTCCGGTAAGCTGTGGCGTAAGGCGCATAGGTGTATCCTCGCCAGTCCGTTTTGACGCCAATTCGGTTGTCGACCGGCAGCCCCGGTGCGCCAGCGGCGTCAACCAGTACATTGGTGTCACCCAGTGGCTGCCCGAAGGTGATGCCATCAGCATGAATAATCACCCCACCGCTGGCGCCTGCACTGAGTTGCCGATAATCCTTGCTGTAGCTGTATGCGCTATTGAGCGTGTTATACGCACCCTTATAGTTCACACTCGCGTTACCGCCATAGGCCCGATCGTTGTTGGCATAACTTTGCTGAACGCTGTAACTCAGGGCGTTATCACTGAGCGCATTGCCATTCACGCCAGCAGAGTAGGTTGTGTTGCCTTTCGAATCGTAACTTACGCCGCTTGTAGCCCAGGCCTGATTGTGGCCGCGGGCGCGATAACCCTTTGTGAGGGGAACGGAGAACATCAGTGAGACACGTCTGTCTGGCTCGTTCTGCCAGGGGTTGCGGTTGTAGCTCACGGCCAGGGTAGAGGTAACATCGTGCAATGTTGCACTTAAACCTGCCTGCACAGTGGTGGTTTTGTCATCAACTTGCCAGTAGCTTTGCTGCACGCCAGTGAGATAGGCTGACCCAAACCCGCCCAGCGTTTGTGAGACGCTTACCTGCACATTGCCTTTTCTGGCGTAATTCAGGTTATAGCTCTGGTCCAGATTTACGGTGCCATCGTCGTTCTGGTCGTAGCCAGACATGCGCTGCCAGGTGGTATCACTGAAGGTATAAAAATCATCTGTGGTGTAGCGATAACCCAGCACCTGAAAAGTGGTGCCAGTGGCATTGAGGGATTTTGCATACTGAAGCTTCCAGGCATACCCGTGATGTACGCTGTCGTCAGCCAGCGTGCTTTTTGCGTTGGTGGCATCCACAGAAAGCGCACCAATAACGCCCATGTTTGCCCCAATACCCAGGGTAACGGCCTGATAAGCATTGCTTAGCTGGCTACCGCCATAAAGTGAAATGCCTGCCGGGACGCCAGCAACCAGCGTGGCCTGCATAAAAGAAGGTGAATCCTGTCCGGTTTGCCCGCGATAGTGACCCGCGGTAACGGCATAATTGAACTGGCCTTCACGCTGCAACACCGGTAGCGACGAGTAAGGCAATGAATAGCTGATCACCTGGCCGTCGTTTTCGGTAATGGTAACCAGCAGATCGCCGCTACTGCCCGCTGCATAAAGGTCGTTTAAGGCAAATGGACCCGGCGGCACATAAGCTTCATAGACGGTAAAGCTATTCTGTTTTACCGTCACTCTTGCGTTAGTGCGTGCAATTCCGCGCACGACAGGAGCAAACCCACGCAGGCTGTCCGGCAGCATGGCGTCTTCAGATGTCAGCTGAACGCCTGTGAAATTGAGGGTGTCGTAAATCCCATTGGGTGTGCTGGATTCTCCCAGCGTCAATGTGCTGCGCAGCTCGGCCAGAGGGCGCTGTAGAAAGGTGTTAATGTTTTGCCAGTCCTGATGACGAGACTCTCCTGACCGACTGTAGTTCCACGTTGACTGATTACGCAGGCGCCACGGCCCAATGTTGATGCCGCTGTTCAGCCCGAGAAAATGGTTTTCAGTGGTTTTCCCTCTCGCCTGGCCAGACGCGCCACTGTAGTTATAATTGAGCAACGCGGCAGTAATGCCGTGATCCCAGAATTCCGGCGCAATGTATCCCTGTGCTGCATTACGTATCGCAATTTGCGGTACCGATAACTGGAGCTGAAGTTTTTCTTGAGCAAACGACACGCTGGCGCCAGGAATGGTTTGCGCCAGCAGAAGGCATTTGACGGTGTTGTCATAGCGAGAGGTGTCTACCCCGAGTTTTGACAGTATTTCTGGCGTCAGACAGGGTTCAAGCCCGGAATTGCCTTCAATAAAAGCAATATCATAGGAACCGGCGTAGTGATTATTCAGCAGCACATCAACTTTATAGGTTCCGGGAAGTAGCGTATTTCCTTTCTGGAAACCAGCGAGATCGGCAACCGATGAAATGTCTGAATTCAAAAGCTCAGGATTAAAATTATAACTGGCATAGAGTGAATGTGGCACACTCATGCTAATGACCAGAAATAGTCGTCCATAACATTTCATTTTCCATCCTCCAGGATGATTTATTACTTCACAGGCTGAGAGGACTCCAGGCCACCGTAATCATTCACCAGTTGGTAAGTGATATTTCTTGCTGTCGTTTCCACGTCTATCTGAGAGGTAGAGAACGGAGCAACAGCCACACTGCGTGTTTTCAGCTGGGTGTTTCCTGACTTAATGTTGGCCACGTTGATGTAATATGGCGTAGGGTTTTTAAACGTAAGGGTACTGCCCTTTTGGCTTGCAGAAAGTTGTTTCATTGCCTCATCACTGCTCAGTGGTAATCCGGCCGGGCGATAAAACAGCTTTAGCTTACTGACAATGGCAAATTGCAGCGTGCTGCTGTCAGGTTTATTGTCTTTACCTTTGGTTGGAATCGCTTTTACATTTATCCAGTAAAGCGTTTCTCTGTCCTGAGGAAGCTGCGGCCCGGAAAAAAGAATACGCAAGACATTCTCTTTTGATGGCTGAATGACAAACAGCGGAGGAGTGAGTACAAAATGATCGGTCTTTTTACTGTTGGCATCCTCAATCCATGACTGAATCAAAAAAACCGCCGCGGAGTCTGTATTATTAACGGATAAAGAGGCCTGTTTTGCGTCAGACTGATAAATAACGCGGGTACTGCCAACGCCAACGCCTCCGGCTATAGCGGTGGTACTGGTTGCCAGTGCAAGAATAATGACAGAAAGACGTTTTAACAGAGACATCGCGTCGCTCCTTTATTTAAAAAACAGGCAGGGTTTCCCCTGCCTGTAAAACATCACGCGTAGGTGATGGTGAAGTTTGCAGTTGCTTCAACACTACCGACGGTGACGGCGTCGGAAACAGAAATCATGTCTGCCATAAATGGCAGGACATTGCTTTCTGCTTTCAACGCGACAGGTTTAGATGCTGTACCTACAGCAAGTACTGAACCATCGTTGTCCATAATGTATACGCCAACGCCGCTTGCTGTACCGGTTGAAGTCAGCGCGTTGTACGTCGCATTTTGAACACCAGTGAAAGTAATTGCTGCGGTAGCTGATTTACCGTCACACTGTTCCAGAACCAGTTCAAAGGGAGTCAGGTTTTGTGCTTTGGTGCCAGCTTTGGCGCCAAAGGCACTGACCTTGACCTGACCCAGATCCACGGTCTGGTTAGCGGTATCAGTAGAAACGACGCACGCGGCATCAACGACTTTACCAACAAAATTAATTGTTCCACCATTAACGGCAGCAGCGTTAGCTACAGTGGTGAAACCCATGGTCAGTGCTGCGATGGTGCTGATAAAAAAAGTCTTTTTCATAGTATATTCCTTCATTTGTAATGATATCTTCCAATGGGTAAAAATAAACTGCTCAGGTAATGTGTTTTTTTTTGTGTGCCCTCCACTTTTAATAAAACATGCTGTTGAAAAAAAGAATTTGTCAGTAATGAATTGCACTGTAAAAAGGCATTATCAAAAAAATTAGAGTTGTGTAAACCAGGATCTTATTGAAAGTAAGTCGCGGCAAACAAATACCCCGGTGCTGTTGCAATTTATTAGTCCGAAATTACAGAAAAGCTTCCTTTTTAATCTGTATAGGTATTCAGTTGGTATACGGTGCCTTGAGGCGTACGTTGTTATTGTCATGCCGCGGCATAATGAGTTAATCAAATCCAGCTCCCTCATTGACGTCACATCCTGAACTATGCGTGCGTTTGCAGATTTATTCAGTAAGTGTTGCAGTTCATCAATGGCGATCTTTTTTGAAATAATAGCCGGATATCTCATGGTTTCTGAATGAACAACAGGTTGAGCCAGTAGTACTATTATTTTCATATAACGCATGAACGCTTGTTTAAACAGTCTTTTGCGTTTTTCATGGTTATGAACAGCAATGATAACAACATCCCATTTCGTGGGGGTTAGCTCATTATAATGATGCACGTTAATGAAAAATTTGTTCTGCGATACGTTACAAAGAGCGTGCTTTAAACCTTCCAGAAAAAACATATCATCTGAGATAAAATAATAGTTCATCAGCCTCCCGAGTTTGACTCTACAATATGAAGTGGTTGTATTTTCACGAGCTATTAATCCTTGTATGAGATGATTCTAGAAGTGTTGTTAATATTTGGTCTAATCATTTTTATTGGTTATTTTTTGAGATTGTATCTGAAAATCAGGTAATGCCAGAGTTGTTTATTTTTTGATTAGTTTAAGAGTGCTAAATTATTTGGCAGCTAGTTATTTGCCCTATCTGGTTATCAGCTATACATTTTTTAACACACGCACAAAAATAATTAACAATGTTGTCGATATTGCCAGCAAATCCATAAAAAAAATGGCGCTAAAATCATCATTATAAATATCAATTTACAAAACCATTTGTTGTGCATTTTTTGCCCGCGCTAAAGGCCATTGTTTTATTGTGGCTTTATTAGGGGGGGCACCTAAGAAAATGCTTAAGTTTAGGTGCAAAATTCCTGGTTCAAAAAATGCGGTTAATTCACGACATTAATGGTTGGCTGATGAAAAATTGGTATAGAACATATTTCACCATGATGTTTATTTTATTGTAGATTGATCTACATCAAAATGCAGCCTGCATCATCAGCCAGATAAGCGCTATGTGAGCGTTTGCGGGAGTTAATCCCCTGCCCGGGCTGCTTTGCGCATCTGATTCGACGGGCCTGTGCAGTTATCGCCCTGGCTGTCCCTGCATTAACGGTGTTCACATGAAGAGCTCGCGTTTCATGTACGATGCCTGCCTGACACTACTTGTTAGTTAGCGCGCGCCCCATTGCCCAGTAAGCCATAACGCTAAGTACGTCAGGGCTCACGCCGCGTTTAGCCGTCAAATACCGGCGTAGCTGCTTCACTACGGTGGATTCCGCAGCCACCCAGCCATAAAACGCGTTATTGTCACTCACGGCTTTATGCCAGAGGTGTTCGTCTTCTGTCTGCGTCAGAACGGTTTCATGGTGACAAGCTGCCGGTAACAGGGCGTGTTGTTTGACTGCTTCAATCAGATATTCGCCGTGTGCCAACCCGACAGGCTGGCGTGGGAGCCAGAATATCTCCGCAAACCGGAAATGACTTAAATCGAGGCAGTCGCCCTGCTCAGGGACTTCCAGGAACATCTGTACTTTTGGCGGTATTGCTTGTTTCGCCAGCAATTCAAGAATACCGCGTGCTGCGGGTAGTGCCGTTTCATCAGCAATAATCAGCGCGTGTTGTAAGCCCGCTGGCGCTGACCATTCGTAACCACCGCTCAGTCCTGGATAAGCGGCGTCAGGTGCCACAATCTGAAGCGCATCACCGGGCTGTGCGTGGATAGCCCAGGCCGAGGCCGGACCTTTGGTTCCGTGATTGACAAACTCCACTGTCAGCTCATGCCGGGTGGGATTGCAGTGTCGCAAAGTGTAGGTACGCACAATCGGGCGCCTGGGTTTCGGTATTTCCTGTAAAAGCTGGGACCAGTGCCCTTCTGCGGGTAGCGCAGGTGGCGTGTCATCCTCGGAAGGAAACAGTATTTTTATCCGTTGGTCCGGAGCCTCGCGTTTCATCTGTGCCACCTCCGGCCCGCTAAATACCAGGCTCCGTAAGGACGGCGACACATCATCTTTGCGCACTAACCGAACATTGAACAAACGGTAAGGGTGAACCTCAGACATAGCGCCTCCGATGCTTAACGTGCACTGCTGTGGCTACATCCAATAACGCCAGATGCCGCGCTAAATAACACGGCGGCTGCCAGGGCCGCCATAATGAAGCCTGTTTCAATGCCGGTTTTCGCTATCCAGGGTACCAGCAAGGCGCACAGCCCGTAGCCAAGCGTGTGACTGGTTGCCACCCAACCGGCGCTGGAGCCATCGGTGAGTTTGTCGTTTAACAGTAGCTGGTAAGCGGGTGTTGCCAGCGCAGCGCCGAACGACAGCAGCGCACAGCCGAGATAAAACAGCCACAGTTGAATGGATATCATCATCGCCAGGCCAGACATCATCAGCACGCCAGCGCTGATAAGCAGCGTCATGGGGGTGAGAAGCTGTGGGCGCAGCAGCGCAAACTGGGCAACCAGCGACGCTATTGCCGCAAGGCTTAACAGCCAGGCGACCTGATGGCTGATAGCCGCAGTGTTCGTTGAGAACTGTCTGGCAAGCGCAGGAGAAAGCCCAAGCTGCATCAGGCTTACTGCCGCAGAGAGCAGCAGTGCGCAACATAGATAAGGCAGGCAGGCGAGCTTCAGGCGGGCATTGTTGCGCTCAGGCAGCGCTTGCGCGGGTGTGCCGGGTAATCGCAGTAGCACCATCAACGCCAGCAGCGGCGAAATCATGAGTAATCCCATCGGTGCCAGCGGATGAATCATCAGCATCCCGGCCGCGCACAACGGCCCAAGTAGCCGCCCGCAGCTCAGTCCCGAGCTAATGGTAGCCAGTGCAGACATACGTTGCCCTTCCCCTGCTTTTTGCAGCGCCCATGTCTGGCAGGCCGGCACCATCGCTGACACGGTCAGTCCGTAAATAACGCGCGCGATGATGAGTATCCCCAGTCCGACAGCGCCCGTGACGAGTTGTGTTATCAGTAATGCACTCCCCAACCCTAATAGTGTGAAGCTGCTGGCGTAACCCAGCAGTGCACACAGCACCACGGGCTTGCTCCCTTTGCGGGTGATCTGCTTTCCCCACCAGGGTGCAGACGGCAGGAACAACATGGAGCCGAGGGTCAGCAGCGCCGCCCAAACCGACAGGCTGAGATGAGTCTGGGCCACCAGCACCGGGATGGATACCAACAGGCCGTTTTGCCCCACGCCGAGCAACCCGGCACTGAGCGCCAGCGGCCAGCAAGTTAATGATTTTTTCGGCATTACTGTGATGTCGTGAGCGACCACAATGTTTCAATCCCGTAAATAAAGTGCATGTATTGTGAAATAATTTTTACCAATACTAGCAATAGTTATTGATAATGAGAAACATTATCAGCAATATTCGCGTTATCATATCGAGTGGAAACTATTGATGATGACGTTGCCAAATTCAGTCCCGGACTGGGATGTGGCTGCCCAGTGCTTTCTGAACGCCCTTGTTCGTGAAACTAAAGACTGGCAGTTGACCCAGGGCCAGCCCGCAGAGCTGATCATTCCTTTAGATGAAAAACAGGTCATTTACTTTAATATTTCTTATATTTCTTCAACGCAGCATCACCGCTATACCTTCCCGGCGTATTTAATGGCCCACGGCACGAAACAGCCGATTGATTTCGCCACCGTCACCCGCCTGATTATCAAAAAACTGCAACAGCAGCATTCACTGGCTGACAGCGGTTGTGATGTGTTCTACCAGCGCGTAATGGAAAGCCATCGTTATACGCAGCAGGCTATTGAGGCCCGTCACGACTGGACCAGGCTGCGCGATAAGCCACTCAACTTTGCTGAGGCTGAGCAGGCGTTGTTGGTGGGCCATGCCTTTCACCCGGCACCGAAATCTCACGAACCGTTTACAGCACAGGAGGCCGAGCGCTATCTGCCCGATTTTGCGCCCCGTTTCCCGCTGCGTTGGTTCGCTGTTGCTCAATCGCAGATTGCCGGTGACAGCCTGCATCTCAACCTGCAACAACGGCTGACGCGTTTTGTCGCAGAGAACGCACCTGAGCTGCTTAGTGAGTTGAGCGACACACACTGGTTGTTCCCATTACACCCCTGGCAGGCAGAGTATTTGCTGCAACAGGACGGGTGCCAGCAACTGCTGGTCAATGGATTGCTACGAGATCTGGGTGAAGCCGGTGCTTTCTGGTTACCGACCACCTCGTCGCGCTCGCTCTACTGCGCCACCAGCCGCGACATGATCAAGTTCTCCCTGAGCGTGCGCCTGACCAACTCTGTGCGCACCCTGTCTGTCAAAGAGGTAAAACGCGGGATGCGACTGGCGCATCTGGCACAAACCGAAGGCTGGCAGACCTTACAGACCCATTTCCCCACTTTCCGGGTGATGCAGGAAGACGGCTGGGCTGGCCTGAAAGATCTTCAAGGCAACATCATGGAAGAAAGCCTGTTTGTGCTGCGTGAGAATCTGCTTTTTGAGCAGCCGCACAGCCAGACTAACGTGCTGGTTTCCCTTACGCAGTCGGCGGCAGACGGTGGCGACTCTCTGCTGGCAAGCGCCGTCAAACGCCTGAGCGAGCGTCTGCGCATCACCCACCAGCAGGCGGCACACGCCTGGGTGGAGGCCTACTGCCAGCAGGTGCTCAAGCCGCTTTTCACCGTGGAAGCCGATTACGGCCTGGTGTTGCTGGCCCACCAGCAAAACATTCTGGTGGACATGCAGCAGGATTTACCCGTTGGCCTTATCTATCGCGACTGCCAGGGCAGCGCATTTATGCCCCATGCGCAGGGCTGGCTCGACACCATTGGCGAGGCGCAGGCGGAAAACGTCTTCACGCGCGAACAGTTGCTGCGTTATTTCCCGTACTACCTGCTGGTTAACTCCACCTTTGCCGTCACTGCGGCGCTGGGTGCCGCCGGGTTCGACAGTGAAGCTAACCTGATGGCGCTGGTGGGCAATCAGCTCAAGGCGTTGCGTAAAGACGTTACCCATAAAACCTGTCTCGACTACGTGCTGGACAGCCCGCACTGGAACGTCAAAGGCAATTTTTTCTGTTATCTGCACGACCACAACGAGAACACCATCGTGGATCCCGCGGTTATCTATTTTGATTTTGTAAACCCGCTGCTGGCTCAGGAGGACTGAATGGCTCAGGCAATGATCGTTCACGGCGGGCGTGGCCTGCGCTGTGAAAAACTCGGCAAGGCGCTGAGTCTGGAATGGGGGCAGGACAACAGTGCGGTGCTGCGCTGGCCTGGTCCGTTAACAGCGGGCTGGCTGCGTGACGCACTGGATCAGCTGTTTATCGCGGCCCCGCAGATTGCGGCAGTGGTATTACCTTACGCCGAATGGCGTGAAGAGCCGCAGGCGCAGTCTCTTTTTGACCTGCTGCATAGCGATATTATCCACCGGGAGGCCTTCTGGCAGCTACCGCTGTGGCTGAGCCAGCCTGCAAACCACGCCTCAGGTGAGATGATTTTCGACCCTGAGCGGGAGATTTATTTCCCGCAACGCCCTGCCCGTCCTGATGGTGAAGTCTATCGCCGCTACGACACGCGGGTGCGTAAAACACTGAGCTTTCGCGTGGCTAACCCGGCGCAGGATGCTGAGCGCTTCACTCGCTGGATGAACGATCCCCGGGTTGATTATTTCTGGGAACAACGCGGTTCACTGGCGACACAGACCGCCTATCTGGTACGCCAGCTTAACGATAAACATGCCTTTGCCCTGATTGGCTGTTTTGACGATAACCCGTTTGGTTATTTTGAAATTTACTGGGCCGCTGAAGACCGCATTGGCCGCCATTACTGCTGGCAGCCCTACGACCGCGGTCTGCACCTGCTGGTGGGTGAGCAGGAATGGCGCGGCGCACACTACGTGCAAAGCTGGCTGCGCGGGCTGACGCATTACCTGTTGCTTGATGAGTCGCGTACGCAGCGCATCGTGCTGGAGCCGCGTGCCGATAATCACCGCCTGTTCCGCCACCTGGAGCCTGCGGGTTACCAGACGCGCAAAGAGTTCGATTTTCCGCACAAACGTTCGCGTCTGGTGATGACCCAGCGCCATCGCTTCTTCACGGAGACAGGCCTGTGATGAACGATAAGGACTGGGATGAGGTTAACCGCAAGCTGGTCGCCAAAATGTTAGCTGAGCTTGAGTACGAACAGGTATTTCAGGCCGAATCTCACAGCGAAGGCCAGTACTGCATTAGCCTGCCGGGTGCAGAGTGGCACTTTAAGGCCACGCGCGGTATCTGGGGCTGGCTGTGGATTAAGGCAAAGACGCTGCGTTGTGCAAACGAGCCGGTGCTGGCGCAAACCCTGCTCATGCAGTTACAGCCAGTGCTGGGAATGAGCGATGCCACTGTAGCTGAACATATGCAGGATCTCTACGCCACGCTCAAGGGCGACCTGCGGCTGTTGAATGCCCGGCGCGGCTTGAGCGCCAGTGACCTGATAAACCTCGATCCGGACCGTTTGCAGTGCCTGTTAAGTGGTCATCCTAAATTTGTGTTCAACAAAGGTCGTCGCGGTTGGGGTCAGCAGGCGCTGGAGCGCTACGCGCCAGAGTACGGTAATACCTTTCGCCTGCACTGGCTGGCGGTAAAACGCGAGCACATGGTCTGGCGCTGTGACAGCACGCTCGATACCGGGCAACTACTGAGCGGCGCAATGGACTCGCAGGAGCTTGCCCGTTTCAGGCAGGACTGGCAGGCACGAGGGCTGGATGAGCACTGGCTGGCGCTGCCGGTGCATCCGTGGCAATGGCAGCAGAAAATTGCCCTCGACTTTGTCGCCGAGCTTGCCGAAGGGAAAATGGTGTCTCTGGGGGAATATGGCGACCAGTGGCTTGCCCAGCAGTCGCTGCGCACGCTCACTAATACCAGCCGCCAGGCAGGGCTTGATATCAAACTGCCGCTGACTATCTATAACACCTCCTGCTATCGCGGTATTCCGGGCAAATATATCGCCGCAGGTCCGCTGGCCTCACGCTGGTTACAGCAGGTTTTCGCCACCGACAGCACGCTGGTGCAAACCGGTGCCGTGATTCTCGGCGAGCCTGCGGCAGGTTATGTGCCGCACCACGGTTATGGCGCACTTCCCCAGGCACCCTATCGTTATCAGGAAATGCTCGGCGTTATCTGGCGCGAAAACCCGAGCCGCTGGCTGGCTCCCGACGAAACGCCAATTCTGATGGCAACGCTCATGGAGTGTGACGAAAACCATCAGCCGCTGATCAGCGCCTATATCGCCCGCTCCGGCCTTGATGCCGAAACCTGGCTCAGCCAGCTGTTTCGCGTGGTGGTGGTGCCGCTTTATCACCTGCTGTGTCGCTATGGCGTGGCGCTTATCGCCCACGGGCAAAACATCACGCTTGCCATGAAAGACGGTGTGCCGCAGCGCGTGCTGCTTAAAGATTTCCAGGGTGATATGCGGCTGGTTGAGGAGGCGTTTCCTGAGCTTGAGTCTTTGCCTCAGGAAGTGCGCGATGTCACTGCGCGCCTGAGCGCAGACTATTTAATTCATGATTTGCAGACCGGCCATTTTGTTACGGTGCTGCGCTTTGTTTCGCCGCTCATGGTGCGTTGCGGCGTGCCAGAGCGGCGTTTTTATCAACTGCTGGCAGCAGTGTTGAGTGATTACATGCAGGACCATCCAGAAATGTCGGCGCGCTTTGCGCTTTTCTCACTCTTCAGGCCACAAATCATTCGCGTAGTGCTGAACCCGGTAAAACTGACCTGGCCCGAGCAGGACGGCGGCAGCCGCATGCTGCCAGATTACCGAGAGGATCTGCAAAACCCGCTGTGGCTGGTAACCGGAAACTGAATCATGACAAACACTGTTGATTTTATTGGTGTAGGCATTGGCCCGTTTAACCTGAGTGTTGCCGCGCTCTCTCATGAAATTGAAGGTTTCAGTAGCCGCTTTTTTGATGCCCGCGCCCAGTTTGCCTGGCATCCCGGCATGCTGGTGCCGGATTGCCATATGCAGACCATGTTCCTTAAAGATCTGGTCAGCGCCGTGGTCCCCACCAGTCCCTATAGTTTTATTAACTACCTTGTAAAACGTAAGAAGTTTTACCGTTTTTTGACGGCCGAGCTACGTACCGTATCGCGCGACGAGTTCTCAGACTACCTGCGCTGGGCGGCAGAGGGCATGGACAATCTGCGTTTTAATCAGCCGGTGCAGAGCATTAGCTTTGACGACAGGCGCCAGCTTTTTGTGGTGCAAACCAGCCATGAAAAAACGTTTGCCCGCAACATTTGCCTGGGTATTGGTAAGCAGCCGTATCTGCCGCCATGCGTGAAAACCACAGCCCCCGGCTGCTTTCACGCCAGCGAAATGAGCCTACGCCAGCCCAACCTGCGCGGTAAGCGGGTCACGGTTGTGGGCGGCGGGCAAAGTGGCGCGGATGTGTTCCTGAACGCACTGCGCGGTGCCTGGGGCGAGGTTGCCGAGATTAACTGGGTCTCCCGACGCAATAACTTCAACGCGCTGGATGAAGCCGCCTTTGCTAACGAGTATTTCACGCCAGAATACGTCTCAGGTTTTGTGGGCCTGAGTGACGCCGCGCGCCAGACCATGCTCAATGAGCAGAAGATGACCTCTGACGGCATCACGGCCGACTCTCTGCTGGCCATCTACCGGGAACTGTATCATCGCTTCGAGGTGCTGGGGCTGTCGCGCAACGCTCGTCTGCTGCCGAGCCGGTCGGTGACAGCGTTGGAAAGTCGTGCTCAGGGCTGGCAGCTACTGCTGGAACACCAGCTGGATAAGGGGTACGACGCGCTGGACAGCGATGTGGTTATTTTGGCAACCGGCTATCGTCCGGTTCTGCCGCCCATGCTGGCGCCACTGATGTCGCGCATTAGCCAGCGTGATGCGTGCCATTTCAACGTGCGCGATGATTTCACCCTGGAGTGGAATGGCCCCAAAGAGAACAACCTCTTTGCCGTTAACGCCAGTATGCAGACCCACGGTATTGCCGAACCGCAGCTTAGCCTGATGGTCTGGCGCTCTGCCCGTATCCTTAATCGTGCATCAGGGCGCGATGTGTTCGATCTCAGTACACCGCCTGCTCTCATCCAGTGGCGCAGCGGTAGTCGGGAAAAACCGCAGCTCAACGCTGCTCCCTCAACAACGCACTACTCCACCTATTTGGGCTGATGGTTGTTAGCCCCGTAAAGGAATGATGATGATAAAAAAAACGCACACACTGCTGGCGCTCAATCCGCTGTTGCTTGCAATGATGGCACCGGCGCTCGCACAGCAAACTGATGATGAAACGATGGTCATTTCCGCTAACCGCAGCAACCGCACCGTGGCAGAAATGGCGCAGACCAGCTGGGTGATTGAGAACGCAGAACTGCAACAGCAAATTCAGGGCGGCAAAGAGTTAAAAGACGCGCTGGCGCAGCTGATCCCGGGCCTTGATGTCAGCAGCCAGAGCCGGACTAACTACGGTATGAATGTGCGCGGCCGCCCGCTGGTGGTGTTGGTTGACGGAGTGCGGTTGAACTCCTCGCGTACTGACAGCCGCCAGCTCGACTCTATCGATCCGTTCAATATCGACCACGTTGAGGTTATCTCCGGGGCCACTTCACTCTACGGTGGCGGCAGTACCGGCGGTCTGATTAATATTGTGACCAAAAAAGGACAGTCGGAAACGCAAATCGAATTTGAGGCGGGAACCAAAAGCGGGTTTAACAGCAGTAAAGATCGTGATGCGCGCATTGCCAGCTCCCTTTCAGGGGGTAACGAGCACATTTCCGGGCGTATGTCGGTGGCTTATCAGAAATTTGGCGGCTGGTTTGACGGCAACGGCAATGCCACCCTGCTGGATAACACCCAGACCGGGTTACAGTACTCCGACCGTCTGGATGTTATGGGCACCGGCACGCTCAACATTGATGACACCCAGCAGCTACAGCTGGTAACCCAGTATTATAAAAGCCAGGGCGATGACGACTACGGGCTGAACCTGGGCAAAGATTTTTCGGCGCTAACCGGTGCCAGCACGCCGTATGTCAGTAACGGGCTGAACTCCGATCGTATTCCCGGCACTGAGCGTCACCTGATTAGCCTGCAATATTCCAACAGTGACTTCCTGGGCCAGGAGTTGGTCGGCCAGGTTTACTACCGTGATGAATCACTACTGTTCTATCCGTTCCCCACCGTCAATGCGAACCAGCAAGCGACCGCGTTTTCCTCATCCCAGCAGGATACGGATCAGTACGGGGCGAAGCTCACGCTTAACAGCAAGCCTCTGGATAACTGGCAGCTTACTTACGGGCTGGATGCTGACCACGAGCGCTTTACCTCTAACCAGATGTTCTTTGATTTGGCGCAGGCCAGTGCTTCCGGCGGCCTGAATAACCGTAAAATATACTCTACCGGGCGTTATCCGGCTTACGACATCAGCAATCTGGCGGCGTTTTTGCAGTCCAGTTATGACATTAACGATATTTTCACGCTCAGCGGCGGCGTGCGCTACCAGTACACCGAGAATAAGATTGATGATTTTATCGGTTATGCGCAGCAACAGCAGATTGCGGCCGGTACTGCCCGCTCTGCCGATGCCATTCCCGGTGGGTCGACGGATTACGACAACTTTTTATTTAACGCGGGTCTGCTGATGCACATCAGCGAACGCCAGCAGACATGGTTTAACTTCTCCCAGGGCGTGGAGTTACCGGACCCAGGTAAATACTACGGGCGTGGCACCTATGGCGCGCCGGTAAATGGCCATTTGCCGTTAACTAACAGCGTAAACGTGGGGGCCAGCAAGCTACAGGGCGTGAAGGTTGACTCTTATGAACTGGGCTGGCGCTATACGGGCGACAATGTACGTACCCAAATCGCCGCTTACTATTCGCTGTCCGACAACAGCGTGGTGGCTAACCGGGATTTGACCATCAGTGTGGTGGACGACAAACGTCGTATTTACGGCGTGGAAGGCGCGGTGGATTATTTTATTCCTGATACCAACTGGAGCGCCGGTGCGAACTTCAACGTGCTGAAAACCGAGTCCAAAGTTAACGGTAGCTGGCAGAAATATGATGTGAAGGTCGCCAGTCCGTCAAAAGCGACGGCTTATATTGGCTGGGCACCGGACTCGTGGAGCCTGCGCGTTCAGAGCACTACATCGTTTAAAATCAGCGATGCTGCCGGTAACAGCCTGGACGGTTACACCACGGTAGATTTGCTCGGCAGCTACCAGCTTCCCGTTGGTACGCTTGGCTTTAGCGTTGAGAACCTTTTTGACCGCGACTACACCACCGTCTGGGGACAGCGCGCGCCGCTTTACTACAGTCCTGGCCACGGTCCTGCCTCGTTGTATGACTACAAAGGCCGTGGTCGCACGTTTGGCGTAAATTATTCCGTGCTTTTCTGATGTAAATGCATGCGCCCGGCGCATGCCGGGCGCCACTATTCAGGCGTATGCCAATTCTTTTAAGCGTTACCGCCCTGGCAGAGAAAAATTCAGGGCTGATAGAACGTGACGGTGTAACCTTGCTCGCGCCAGTTGTCGAGTTGCTCCTGCTGGCGGCGCGAGAGCGCTTTCCCTGTCCATACCAGAAGCTGCTGACCCGGAAAAAGTTCCGGGCGCGGTGGATCCAGTGGTTCTGCAAGCACGTCGATATGTTTGCCGTGTGCTGACAAACGCCAGCCTTCGAGCCACAGGCGCATGCGATCGCTGTTGCCCCAGCTCATCAGAAGTGCGGCATTCGCCTCCAGCCTTCTGGCTGCACGCAGACTGAGTACCGCAAACTCCATCAGCACGCCATCAAGAAAACTGCATATCGTGCGGGCTGTGTTTTGTTCGAGGCTCAGCCGCTGGCGTGCCGGTAAAATAATATTATCAATAAGCGTATCAATGGGGTGTTGTTGGCCCAGGGTGGCGATTTTTACACGCAGTTTTTCCGAACTGGCGTGGCGCAATACGGCCATTAACTCTTCCTGATACACGCTCCAGCCGTCATGCACAGCGACCATTTTTTGCTCAAGCAACGCTTTGACTTTGCCAACCGAAACACCGCTTTCCATCCAGCGCTTGATCTCTTCAATGCGCCGGATATCGTCTTCATCAAACTGTCGGTGCCCACCTTCACTGCGTTGCGGCTTGAGCAGTCCATAGCGTCGCTGCCACGCCCGGAGTGTCACGGGGTTGATTCCGCATCGCTCAGCGACTTCGCCAATACTGTAAAAGGCCATAGCTCCCTCATTCGTTCACCTGCACCACTTAAGTGTACGTTAGCGAATTCAGGTAACTTGTACAAATTGTTTGTTACTGTACAACACAGTCGTCACAGAATACCGGCAGGTGGTTTTAATAAGTCTTAAAACAGCAGGTGCTCGCCTTTTCTTTCTGGCCATGCAACGGCGGGAATTTTACCAAGGCCAGGCCTGGCAAAAAGATGGCCCTGGAAATGTGAGATACCGGCAGACTCAAGCCACATCCACTCCTGGGGTTTTTCGACGCCAACTGCAGTTATCGAAATTTCGAGCGAGGCGCAGCACTGAACGATGGCCTCAATGATGGCCTGCCGCGGACCGCTTTTATGTACATCCCCGATAAGGTCGCGATTGATTTTAATTTTGTCCGGCTGGAACTGCGCCAGCAGTGAAAGCCCGGCAAAACCGGCACCGAAGTGCTCAATTGCCACACTGATGCCTGCGGCTTTCAGTTGTCTGACGGCATCGGTAAAGGCATCCAGGCGCGAGATAATTTCACGTTCAGTAAACTCCACCGTGACCTGCTCTGGTACCAGTCCACTGGCCTCAATTTCCTGCACCAGAAAATGCACGGCGTCAGGAATGTTCACCAGCGTCATGGGCAGCAGATTAACAGAAAGCATCTTCTCTTTGAGATTGAGTTGACCGGCCATCGCAAAGGCGACTTTCTTACTTTCCAGATCAGCGCGGTAGATATCACTGTCTGCCAGCGTCGAAAAATAGACGGGCGCGGGTGAGGCGTCGCGTGTTCGCAGTAACGCCTCCAGCGAAACAATCTCGCGGGCGAGCGGGTCAATAATGGGCTGAAAGGCAAAAGTGTAGGCGCAGCGGCTATCTTCGGTGAGGACATGCTCTGGGGAGTTGGGGTCGGCAACAAAATTCCAGCGATCGTCCGGTGGAATTTCGTAGTAATTATCTTTGTTGCGGCTCTCAACAAAAGAGCGCAAGTGCTGTAGCGCCCGGTCATTATAGGTGAGCTGATATTTGGTGGTGCCCTTTTCCAGTACGAGCTGCAGTAGCGTCTCACTGCTATGCTCGCGCAGGTCAAAAAGCTCCATGCCGACCTTACCAAAACGCCGCGCAGGCGCATAATCATACAGTAATTCCACAATGTTAAAGTGGCGGCGGTCTTCAGTTATCTGTTTGAAGATGGCGGTTACGCCCTCTTCTGGCCCTTCCAGCAACTGGAAAAAATGCCTGCCGTTGAAAAGCAGAATGCCCGTCACGTCCATCTGCTGGTTACGCTGGCTGGCTACGGCAACCATCTCCTCCAGCGTTTTAATCGGTACATCGTCACAGATATGGCTGCGGTAAATCAGTGTGGTGAGCATGAAAATTCCGAACGCAGAAGATTGTGTTGCCACCTTAGCAGATACAGGCCATAACGTCTCGCAACCCCTTGGGAAATTAACAAATATTTCACCATTACATAATGTGAAATGTTCACCACCCGCTAAATTTGGGCGAAAAAAACTGTACATATGCACAAGTTCGATATGCTGTAGCAAGTGGGTGTTCTGCTATTGCAATGAAAATTAAGCATAAAATGTAAGGTTAACTATTTGTACAATTTAATCTGTACAAGTTTGGTTTTATTGTATAGGTTTAATGTCATCTTTACTGGTTGTTAATTAACTGGAGTGACATATGCAACAGAACGCTTACATTCAGGATGCCTCAGGTGCCATTACCCGTTATTTCAGTAAAGCCAGCCTGCCTTCACAGCAGGCAACGTTAGGTGAGATTGCGCTGGATATTCTGCGCGATGGACGCTCGCTTAGCCGCAAAGCGATTTGTACAAAATTATTGCACCGCATGGAGCGCGCATCTGACCCGCAAGAGGAACGTCATTACCATGACTTGATTGGTTTACTGTTTGAGCGTTGAGAATTGCGTAAACCATTAAACTGGCCTCCCAGAGGGCAAACCCGCCAGGCTGCGGGCCAGCAGAGATGTTGCTATGAACAGTAGTGAGAATGAACAACTGACAGATGTACTGATTGGTGAGGCGGTACTGTTCCTTTTACGAGGTAAGAGTCCTGTAACAACCCGAGCGCTGATTTCCAGGCTGCGCGCGATGCTGGCGCAGGAAACCAATGTCCCGCGACGAGAAGCGTTAAAAAGCATCATTGTTGAAATCAGCGCTCGTGAGAACGGGACGCCGCGTAAGGGTGCAGTGGCTAACGCACCGCACAGCAATACGGATAATGTGTCGGCCCTGCCTGGCGCAGCACGTTCCGCTATTTCCCGCAAACACTGACAGATTACGGTAAAAATCACTATAAGGGTGAAAGCCAATGAACCAGGTTATGTTTCAACAATCCAATCTCCATGCCATGCTGCCTGACTCCGGCCTGTTGGAATATTTCCGCAACTCGGGTGACAGGTTTGTTGAAGAGTTCGCGGTATTGCAGCTCGCGATTAATACCATTCTCGTTTCTGAGAAGTATATCTCCCATAAAGCCATTATTCTGTGGTTAGTAAAAGCACTGGAAACGACGGATGATGTGGTCATGGCAGACGTTATCCGCCAGACGCTCGAAATTGTGGTCAGCTATACCATGGACGATATTTAAGTCACCTGATTGCGCCGGGCCAGTGAGAGCAGCGCAGCGTGCTCCACTGGCCTTTCACTGGGATGGCAATACGCTGGCGTAAAAAGACCTTTCCCTGACAACGGCGGTTAATCGCTATAACGCGCCATATGTTCACAAACCTCGTTCATCTTCTCCTCTTGTGTTACGTCATCTCAGAACACACATCTTTCGCTTTTTTTTCAGGGGGATTGTGCATACTCTGGAGCGCAATAGGTTTTGTGGTGTGCTATTGCTGACGTTCAGGTTAAACACAAAGAGTCTTAGATAATGAAAAATGAACATGTTGGGGAAATCATCCTTGATAAGGCTGCCATTGCACAGGGTGTTGCAAAGGTCGCCGCGCAACTTAATCAGGATTTCGATGAGGCGGTTATCATTACGGTGGTGCCTGGCGGGATACTTTACACCGCTGATCTCACCCGCCAACTCACTTTTGATATTGCCATGGATTATATTTCCTGTCCTCACACTCCAGGCGACAGGAACAATACCTCCACCATTGTTTTTCATAACAATATTGATATCCGCGATCGGCACGTCATTCTTATTGATGACGCGATTGAGTCTGGCGGCACGATGAAACGCCTGGTGGCATACCTGGGCGAAAACTTTGCGCCAACATCTATCTCGGTTGCCGTCTTGTTTGTTAAGCCGGGACGCGTGGATATTCCGGTTAAACAGTATTACGCCTGTGAGATGGTTAATGACGATCTACTGATTGGCTATGGCATGCCGTGGCAGAACAAATACCGCAACCTGCCCTTTGTCGCGAGGTTAAAACGCTAAATCTGCGTTTCACCCCATAGACAACGTTGCTCTGAGGACTGGCATTATGACAGTGAGCGAAAGCGGCCAGACAAGGAACGGTCATCGGGCTTCAGCGCAGCACCCAGGGTCATTTACGTCCGGGCGAATGTCGCAGTAAATGTGGTAAATTTGCCTTTTGGTGTGGTTATTGTTCCTTTTTATCGCCGCTTCGCGACATATTTGCTCATTTGTCAGCCGTGATTCATTTTTTATCTTACTAAACACCTCGTCTAAACACCGGCGATCTGTTCTGTGTGTTTAGTTACCTCCCCCCGCCATGCTTGATAGCTTTCACAAATTGACACACTCACCGCATCAAGCCCCCGCTGATGGCTTGCACAGACAATAGTTGCCCAATACATTTGTCTGTAACGTTTCACTAAAACGATACAGTTAGCCCGGTTGGGGGCTTCACTTTCACACCCGCCGCCAGTCAGGAGATGCCGACAATGGCAAACATTCGCGATGTCGCCACGCTCGCAGGCGTATCCGTCAGCAGCGTCTCTAATGTGCTCAATGGCCGCCTCGACCAGATGAGTCCGGCTACCCGGGAGCGTATTGAACAGGCAATGAATACGCTGAACTACCAGCCCAGTCGCATTGCACAGCAGCTTAAAACTGGCCATGTCCGCATGTTCGGCTTGCTGGTCCCGTCAATCGTTAATCCAAGTTTCTCGGCCCTTGCCCGCGAGGTGGATTTAGCGGCCAGGGCGTACAACTATCGGGTGCTGTTGGGTAATACCTACCGCCAGGAAGACGAAGAGCGCGCTTTTATTGAAGATATGTTTGCCCACGGCGTGCGTGGCATTATCGTTGCCGCCAGTGATATCCGAAAAATGCATTTTTTGAAAGCGGCCAGACAGGGGATGGTCATTATTAATTATGACAACCGGCTGGCCTGTAATATTGATAACGAGTTTCGGCAGTTTGACAGTGTTTCGATGGATAACGTTGAGGCTGGGCGCATCGCGGCATCGCACCTTATTGAACGCGGCTGCAAAAATATTGTTCTGGCAACGGAAGCGGGTCTGACCATGAGCCGCAGCCATAAAATTGATGGTTTTCAGACGGTAGTACGTAACCATCAATTCCCGGTCGCTCAACGTATTATTGAAGAGAAAGCACACGGTGGTTATGGGGATACGGAAATGACAGACCTGGGCTATACCCTTGCCGGGCGCATTCTCAACATATCGCCACGCCCGGATGGGATTGTTGCCATTAACGATGCGGTGGGCGTGGGACTACTGGCAGGATTACGCGATGCGGGTGTAGGAGTACCTGATGAAATCTCCGTCATCGGGATAGATAACATTCCCCTGTCAAAGCTGACCTACCCGCCAATGAGTTCGGTCATGCCGCCATTGGATAAAATGGCGCCGCTAATGATAGCGCGGCTTTTACAGCGTATTGATAACCCGCAGTTGCTACCCGAAGAGTTTTTATTTGCCCCTGCGCTAATCAGCCGCCAGTCGGTGAGGAAAAGCGACAGCTGGTAATTTTTTACAGGGGTATTTATGGGGGCGTCATGTACCACTCTCAGCGCTGTAAACCACAGCGCTACTCCTCTTTTTATCTCTGTTGCGGGTTATCCGGGTCGTTAATAACAGCATTATTTTTATTCTGCTATTTCACTGAGGATTAACGTTTTTACATCTCTGCCAGCAACCCGGCGGGAACCCCCGCCCTGTCATTCTGTTTAACGTTACAGGAATAATATAATGACTAAAAGAACGCCGCACGAAATAGAACGCAGTGCAATAAAAAAACTCACATGGAATATTGTTCCTCTGATGGTGCTGCTGTATTTCCTGGCCTTCCTGGACCGCAATAATATGGCCTATGCAGCCATTGCTCTGGAGGATGGGCTGGGGCTGACGGCATCGGCATTTGGTTTTGCCTCAGGCATTTTCTTTATTGGTTATTTTTTGTTTGAAATCCCCAGCAATGCCGGGACGATTAAGTTTGGTCCACGAGTCTGGTTTGCCCGCATTCTGATAACCTGGGGCATTTTCGCCACATTGTTGGGGTTTGTGCGAACGCCGCTTGAACTGTACATGTGCCGCTTTATGCTTGGCGTGTGTGAAGCCGGGTTTTTTCCCTCCGTCGTTTATTATTTCACGGTATTCTTTCCCCAAAAGTACCGTACCAAAATTCTCGGGCTGTTTATTATTGTCCAGCCGCTCTCTAACGCTCTCGGCTCTCCGCTTTCCGGGCTTATTCTCAACCCTGAGAACAACTGGCTGGGTCTTGAGTCGTGGCGGTGGTTATTTATTATTGAAGGCCTCCCGCCGATTATTATCGGACTCATTATCCCTTTTATTATTAAGAACTCACCAAAAGAGGTGGGCTATCTGGATATGGAAGAGAAAGCCTGGCTCATTGAATCAGCCGAGCGCAGTAAGTCTGGTTCGGCAATTACGCGTGCTGATTTTTTAAGTGGAATAAAGAACAAAAAATACCTGCTATATGCGCTGCTTAATTTTGGCATGGTGTGCGGCATTTATGGCTTTGGAATGTGGCTGCCGTCCATTATCACCGCCCTGTCCGGTGGCGACATATTACAGGTCAGCTTGCTTGCATTTATCCCGTATGGTCTGGCGGCGCTGTTGATTTACCCGTGGAGCCTGTGGGCCACCAGAAGCAAGCAAATCGCTGTTTTTGCCGGTATTAGCATGGTTATCGCGGCCGTGGGTCTGACGGGGGCTGTTGTCTTCTTTAGCTACAGCATTCTGCTTGCGCTGGGGTTTTTATGCATTGCCGCTATCGGGATCTATACGGCAGTCCCCTGTTTTTTGTCGATGCCTGCCAATATTTCAAACGGCGGTGCTGCTGCCGCAGGCTTAGCGGTTGTGAGCAGTATTGGGAATATTGGCGGTTTTGTTGCGCCATGGGTTGTTGGGTTACTTAAAGATATCAGCAGCAGCAATATACCCGGCCTGATGTTTCTGGCGCTGAGCCTGCTGCTCACCGGCTTAATGTGTATTTTCTACTGCGCAAAGCAGCGCGAAGGTGTAATTCATTCCTGATGTCATTTAATCAAACGAGGTCATTATTATGGGCAATCTGGCGGGTAAGCGTGTATTGATTACCGGCGCGGAACAAGGGATTGGTAAAGCGACAGCAACCCGGTTAATTCATGCGGGCTGCGATATTTTTCTTCACTATCATAGCGGCGAAGACGGCCCAAAAGCGCTGGTAGCACTGGCGCACTCGTTGGGGCAAAAAGCCGATTATTGTTATGGCGATCTTACCTCAATTGAAGATGCCAGACTGTGCGTGACTGAAGCGGCGGACTTGCTCGGTGGTATTGATATTCTGGTCAATAACGTTGGCGGTATTGTGGGCCGTAAATGGTTAGGTGAAATAGACGCCGCGTTCTGGCATAAGGTTATTGATGTCAATATGACCACCATGCTCAATGTCACACAAAGTGCACTGCCCTTTCTGAAAGCCGCCTGCGAAGGTGCCAGCATTATTAATCTTGCCTCTTTAGCCGGGCGCGCGGGTGGTCATTCCGGCTCTTTAGTTTATTCCACCACCAAAGGTGCCATCCTGACCTGGACGCGTTCTTTGGCCGCTGAACTGGGCGAATACGGTATTCGCGTTAATGCCGTGGCGCCTGGGCTTATTCTTGGCACCCGTTTTCACGAACGTCACACCAGCGCGGCTTCCGCTGAAGAAACGGTGCGGGGGATCCCTCTTGCCCGTGCGGGCAATCCCGACGATGTTGCGCGGGCAATTACTTTTCTGGCCTCTGAGTATGACGGTTTTATTTCCGGGGCGACGATTGATATTAACGGCGGCGTCTATCGGATGTAGCGCGACACAGAGACTATTAAGAGGTTATTGATGATTAAAACTGACATTATCCATCCACCGCTACTGAGCGCACTGGCAAAATGCGGCCATAAATCACAGATCCTGATCGCTGATGCAAATTATGGCTTTGCCGGTAATGTGTATGAAAAGGCGGAAATTATCTGGCTTAATCTGGCACCCGGCACTATTGCCGCGCCTGTGTTGCTGGAGAAAATTCTGGCGGTGATTAACGTTGAGAAAGCGACAATGATGGGCTGGCCGGAAGATGTGCAAAATACCATTGCCAGCGAATACCGCGCCTTATTGCCCGCAGCCTGCCCAATGGAATATCTGGAACGAGAAGCCTTTTATGCGCGGGTAAAGTCTCCGTTAACAATGCTGGTTGTTGCCAGTGGCGAGACTCGACGGTTTGCTAATGTATTGCTGACCGTTGCGCCGGTTATCACGGCCGAGGAAAATCCAGCGTCTGCTATTTGATGACGCCTCCTGTAACGGGCTGGCAATAAAAAACCGGTATCGTACGGATACCGGTTTTCAATAAGCGGACGTTTGCCGAGTAGTTAACGCCGAGCGCCTTTATAGCGCCAGAATATGGCGCGCGGCGGGCAAATAACGCAGTGAGAAATACAACCGGCTCTTTTCGCATGCTGACGGGGCGCTCAGCAGCGCATTAATCTCAGCGCTGGATTTTGGCTGGGCGCTAAACGTCTCTCCTGGCTGGCTTTTAAAGAGTTCATAAACCACGCCTTCTGCCGCACCCGTGCTACAGCTCGCGCTGGCAGTGAGATAAAGCTGGCGCTGGGCGTTGCTCAACGTCCCGACTCCGCTGCCATCCTGGATCCAGATGTGCAGGCCGGTGCGGTGCAACTGCTGCATGAAGCGTGCATAGGCTTCTGGCTCCATATTCCCGGCAAAAAAGCTGCTGATATAGACCGGCTTATCAGACAGCTTACTCAGGCTGCGACGGGTTTCGCTCAGCCATTTCAGCAGCGGCTGGCGGCGCGCCTCGTTGCGCCAGTTATGGTCGTCGATTTCAGCGCTGATATACCAGCCGTCAGGTGCCATCCCCGCCGCATCAAGCCAGTGCTGGACCTGCTCCAGATCGTTTATCCGCAGCCGGTTGAGGTAGTTTTCCAGCGCCAGGTCGGGCTGTTGCTGGCGGGTGAAAAAATCGGGATCGGCATAAAGCCCGATGACAACTTTCAGACCAGCACGGCGCGCGGCGGCGGTCCGTTCAACCAGTTTCGCCGTTTCGCTGGCATCGGCAAAGGCATCGCCATAGCGCGTCCATTGCAAAATCAACGTATCGAAGCCCTGCTTACGCACCGATTGCATCAGCGACAGCCAGGACTCGCTGCTTACCTGGCTGTCGCGTAACTGCGGCTGCCAGAAGATGCCAGTCATGGCGGTAGCCCCCTGGCTTGCGAGCACCAGTGTAAGCAGAAAAAAACGCAGCAGGTTCATTACCAGTGAACTCCCAGAGTAAGGAATGCGTTGTTTCGCTCGCCCGCATTCTGATTAATGGTGTTAAGCGTGCGCTGATATTCAAGACCCAGGCTCACTTTATGCGGCCACGCATCATAACGCGTCTGCCCGCTCCAGATATTCCAGCGCACGCCAACGCCCGCGTATTCACCACCGCGGGTGGTGGCATCGCGATAGCCGCTGATTTGCGCATGGGCATAAGGCTCAATAGTCTGGCCCTCGGCGATTTTCTGGTGCCAGCTTACGCGATAATCGGCAGTCCAGGCCTGGTAGTCCTGGCGCACGTAATGGGCCACATCGAGATACAGATTTTGTGCAAACCAGCCCCGGCCGTTCGGGTGCCATTCGTCGCTGTATTTACCATCGTTAAACAGCGACGCGCTGGCGCGCAACATGGTGTCGGATTGTCCACGGTTCCCGTCCAGCGGAGTTTGTTGTTCAACGGCAAGATAAAAGACGTAGTCACGCAGCGGCTTCCAGCGCACGCCCGCGCCAAGCATGGGATCTTTGACGGGCAACATAATGCCGCTTTCGCCGGTGTCGGCAAACACCCGGCCGTACAGGGCGAGCGCATCACCCTCAAGCAACACGTTACGCCCGGCGCGGTATTCAAGCTCCAGCTGGCCGTAGCTGCGGTAGCTCTGACCGGCTGATGTACCGCCCGGGATATTGTTTGCGCTGCTGAGGGTGCCGGAACGCAGGCCAACAGAACTGTCGAAATTGATGCTCCAGCGGCGCGCCACGTCTTCGTGCAGGCGTCGGAAATTGAAGCGTTCCTGATTTTGCTGCGGAGTCAGGGCGGTGACTTGCTCCTGACGGTTGATATCGTCCACCACCATGCGGGCGTAACGCTGTGTCTGCGGGATATCTTCCAGGCGCTGATTCACATAGGCCAGCTGGCGCACAATGGCCGGGTCATCTGGCAGGCTGCGGTAGGCTTTTTCCAGTTCATTGCGCGAACCGGCGGCGTCGCCGCCGTCCCACAGCGCATAGCCCAGTGCGGACTGCGTGGCGCTGTTGTTGGGCTCACGCTGCAAAGCCTGGCGCAAATCGCTGATGGCGGCCTGCGTCTGGCCCTGCTGGCGGTAGAGTTCTGCCCGGGAAGCGTAAGCGCGAGCCGTAGGCTCAATCGCGATAGCCCGGTTAAGGTCAGCCAGCGCCTGTTGCGACTGGGCAGAGGAATAGCGTTGTGCATGCAGCCACCAGTAATGTTCGGTGTTGTCCATGCCCCGTTTGTGCTCTTCTTCAAGCCAGGCGCTAAGCGCCTGGCGGTCGCCTGCCGCCTGTGCGGTATTGGCGGCGGCCATCAGGTCAGCATTGCGCATGTTCCCGGTCTTAATGGTTTTCCAGGCACGCATGGCCGTTGCGTAGTCCTGAACCTGGTAAGCCTGATAAGCAACGGCGCGATGGTTGTCATCATTTGGCTGTTGAGCCTCACTCTGGCGAAAAGCGTACAGCGCCATGCCGGGGAGCGTGTCGCGCCAGCAGTTACCCAACATGCTCCAGGCCGCGCCATCAAGCGTAGAAGGCATATCGCCGAGCAGCTGCTGCACCTGGTTGCAGTCACGACTCACCCCCGGCAACCGGCTCTGCGCCAGCCGCAGTTCTGGCGTCGGCAACGGTTTGAGCAGGCGCGCTTTTTGTTCAGGCGTCAGGGCATCCGGGTGGGCTTGCGCCAGGGTAAACAGGCGCATTATCAGCGTTTGCGCAGCGGGAGAAGTGCTGCCGAAGGGATAGCGTTGTGCCAGTAGCGTTGCCGCTTCTGATGCACGTCCCGCCTGAATCAGCTGCCAGCTTAGCCGGTCCAGGTTCGCAAGCGTTGGGCTTTCGCGCCAGAACTGGCGCGCAAGGCGCAGGGTTTCAGTTGTATTATGCGCGGCCTCGCTAAGCGTATAGCGCGCTTCAGGGAGTGCATCGGCGGGAAGGCTGTCGAGCAGACGCTGCGCGCCCGCATAGTTCTTCTCTTTCATCATTTGCGGCAGCGTGGCATCGACGATGTAACGCTGGTTTTGCGCAAAGCGGGCGTTGTAATTGGCCAGGGATGTCTGCGGGTCTGCGCTGTAGCGCCCTACCAGATACAGCCAGCGCTGCTCCTGAGCGGCACTGCTGAAGGCCGCAGGCGGTTTTGCCAGGTAGTCACGCAGGCGTGCGGTTTCGCCACGCTCAGCCAATGATGCGGCATAATCAATGCGCTCATCCGGGCGGTTGAAGGTGCCCTTTGCCTGTAAAGCCAGTAGCCTGTCATCAAGGTGTCCGGCAATCAGCACATCAAACCACTGCTGTTGTTGTGCGGGCGTCAGGTTTTGCGCGTTACGGCTCAAAAGCGTATCGGCAAGCTGCCAGCGTTTAAGGTAGATGGCGCGTTGTAGCAGGTTGTCAGAAAGCGCTTTGCCCTGCGCCGTGGTGGCAAAATCGCCCTTGTTGAGTTGCTGTAGCGCAACATCCAGCTCACCCAGACGAATGGCATTTTCCCCGACTTCGCTGCGACACTGCGCGGACGGCGCCTGCTCACAGCTTTTTTGCTGCGCCAGCAGTTCGGCCAGGTTAGTGATGTTTTGTATCTTACGTGGGATGGCGTTCAGGCTGGCCTGCAGGCGTTTATCCCCAACATTAACGGTTAACTGTTTTGTGAGGAACGCTCTGGCTTGCTCATCATGGCCAAAATCACGCATTGCCTGCGCCCGGTACAACGCCAGCTGCACGTTATCCGGCGCTTTCTGGTAGGCGCGTTCAAACTCGCGTAGCGCAGTCGCTTCGTCCTTGTTTTTTAGCGCCCGCATAGCCCTTTCAAGGTGCGGATAAACGATAAAGTGCCGATAGTCGCTTAACCCCAGCGTTTTAGCGTCGTCGACGGCTGGCTCCTGTGCCTGTGCACCAGTACACAAGAGTGATCCCACCAGCAGGCACAGCAAACTCGGCATGCTGACGGGCCTTTTTAGCGTCTTGTTCATGCCTGCTCCTGTTCTAACTGATGAATCTGTTCCTGACTCAGGCCCGCTTCACTGAGCAGCGTCTGGATGGAAACCTGCAATTCCTGCTGCAACGCCAGCACCTGGTCCAGCGTTTGCTGGCTGATGACGTTCTCGGTCACCAGAAATTCACCCAGCGGCAGTTCGCTGCGTTCATGGCGCAGCAACAGAGCGTTCATGGTGGAGCTTTTAATGTGACCGACGGTAGTGAGCACCTGGGCAAAGAGAACCTGACGCGGCACAAAGTAGCGCCAGAGCGACTCGCTCTGTGCCTGTGTGAGCCAGCCACGTTGAACGGCTGCGCTCAGCATCGCCTGCTCATCCGCACCGCGGTGGCGTGCATACCAGTGACGTAAACCCATCACCACCTGGCCTGACGGTACAATCACGTACTTCACCGGGCGCTGAAGCTTGCGGGCAAGCGCAGCAAGTGACACCGGGTCGATGCCATTTTCACTCGCCAGCACCATGGTGTCGTGCTCAAGGCGCAGCGGAATCACGGCGTAGCGCAGCGCCACCGAGCCTGGCACTTCAGCAATCAACGACTGCGGTATGTTGCGGATATCCACGGACTCTGTGGTGACGTCGTTTTGTTCGGCCAGCGCCTGGGCCAGCTGTTCCGGGGTGACGTAGCCCTGGATAACCAGCGAGCCGCCGAGCCTCAGGCCTGGCGTCTGGCTTAACAGCACCTGCTCAAGTTGTTCAGCGGTGATAGCGTTATGCTTAATGAGAATCTGCCCCAGCGGGCGCAGTGCGCGGTTTTCGCCGCTGACGCTGGGAAAGTCGTGAGTGGTTTTATCCCAGGCCACGCGTCGCGGGTCGCCATGTTGCAGGACCTGGCGCAGCGCTCGCCAGGTTGCCATGAAGTTTATCAGGTTGCCCCAGAACAACCTCAGTACCGACAACCCGCCCTGTGCCAGGCCGTAATAGGCGGTCACAAAGATAACGCGTTGCAGAATGCGGTTGCTCATCAGCGCGAAGTTAATCAACAGCAGCGTGACCAGCCAGCTACTGCCGGCAAAGATAGAGAGGAACTGCCAGGCATCTGGCCACAGGCGTTGATAGGCCAGCAGCAGCACGAGCTGGATCATGATTATCATCGCGATAAAGCTCAGAAAGTTGCTCAACAGCCCTTTGCGGTCACGCCAGAGAAAGTAATTGAGCGTCATGCTGCTTGACCATTTATGGGTCTTGAAGCCCTGGAAAACAATGCCGATTATCCAGCGTGATTTCTGGCGCACAGCTGTAGTAAAGGTATCCGGGAAATACTCGCGCACGCAGATGACATTGGAAGAACGCGCGCTTTGTAAAAAGCGGCGGCGAGTGGTTTTATCGGACGGGTCAACCACCGGAAAACGCACGAAGATCTCCGTCATCCCACGGGTCTTAAGACGAAACCCGATATCGTAGTCTTCTGTCAGACTCTGCACGTCAAAGGCGATACCGTCACCGTCTTCGAGCAGCGCCATGATGGCCCGGCGGCTAAAACAGGTGCCGACCCCTGCGCTGGGCACCTGGCCTGCCAGGGCTTCACGTGTTGGAACGTCTTTACCGTGCAGTTCTGCAAATTCGTCGATGTACGACATGCTGGTAAAGTGCGTCCAGCTGCGTTCAAACGGATACACCGGGATCTGGATAAGATCTTTTCTGTCGACCAGGTAGTTAAATAACCGTAATTCCATCGGCGAAATAACGTCTTCGGCATCGTGCAGAATAAAACCGGCGAAACGGAAGTTGGCGCTGCGCTCAAACTGGGTGATGGCATCCAGGACGTTGTTCAGACAGTCGGCTTTGCTGGTGGGCCCAGGACGGGCGCAAACCACTTTGTGGACGTTAGGAAAGCGCGCGCAGACTTCATCTACATCACGCTGTGTGTCCGGGTCGTTGGGATAGGTGCCTACAAAGATATGGTAGTTTTCGTAATCCAGCGTCATGGCGGCGAGTTCGGCCATGTGGCCGATAACGCCAGTCTCATTCCAGGCTGGAACCATGATGGCTAGCGGCTTTTCATCTGGCACGTAAAGCTCGCGGTAGTCCATAGGCTTTTTACGGCGATAAATGGTCAGCGCGCGCTTCACGCGCCGGCACCAGTACATCACGTCGATAAAAAGGTCATCCAGGCCGCTGATTAACATCATCAGGGCCAGGGTAATAGCAATAACTTTTAGTCCGTAAAGATAAGTCGCAAAAACATCAATAAACCAACTCATTATGCCGCCCGATAGTGTTGATGTGGTTCCGTGCTGGATTTATGACTGCTGGTGCGTTTTTAGATATTCCACAATGGCGGCGGTGATTTTTTTGCTGGAATGGCCATCGCCGTAAGGAGACTCACCGGTCGCCATTTTTTTGTACTCTTCTTCACTATCCAGCAGGCGTGAGGCTTCACGCACGATATCGTCTTCTTCGGTGCCAACCAGGCGCGTCACGCCGCAGCGCAGCGCGGCCAGGCGTTCTGTTTCACGGCGCAGAACGAGTACTGGTTTGCGCAGCGCCGGGGCTTCTTCCTGCACACCGCCTGAGTCAGACAGAATAATGACCGCCCTTTTCATTACGGCTACGAATTTGTCGTATTCCAGCGGTTTGGTCAGTGTGATACGCGGTTTGCCGCTTAACAGGCGTGTAACCGTCTCTGTCACGTTAGGGTTGGGATGCACCGGATAAACAATATGGCAATCGGGGTATTTTTCACTGAGTCTGAGAATGGCGTGGCAAATATTATCCAGCGCCTGGCCGAAGTTTTCGCGCCGGTGTGAGGTGACCAGAATCACCCGGGCATCGTCAGGAATTGCCATCTCAAGCGGCGTGTCCAGGTTTGCGGTTTCAAGTAAGGCATCAATAACGGTATTACCGCAAACGTGGATATTTTCGGCGCGGATACCCTCTTTAAGTAAATTCTCACGCGATGTTTGCGTTGGGGCAAAATGCAGTGTGGAAAGATGGCCAGTGAGTACGCGGTTGGCTTCTTCCGGGAATGGTGAGTAGAGGTTATTGGTTCGCAGGCCCGCTTCCACATGAGCGAAGGGAGTTTTGCGATAAAACGCGGCAAGTGAGGTCACGAAAACGGTGGTGGTATCACCCTGGGCGACAATAAGGTCAGGCTTAACGTTATCCAGCACGCTGTCGATACCGGTCATTAACTTTGCGGTAAGCTCTGGCAGTGTCTGGTTTTGAGTCATAACATTCAGATCATAATCACATTGAATATCAAAAAGCGTAAAAACCTGGTCCAGCAAACCGCGATGCTGTGCGGTGGTTAACACGATAACGTTGAGTTCAGGTACATCCTTTAACGCTTTGATAACCGGTGCCATTTTTATAGCTTCCGGGCGGGTGCCCGCGACACACAGTACAGTGAATTTTTTCATGATGGACTCGCGCGCAATGTTGGTTATACGTTAAATAGTAGTTTAAATTCTGAGTTTCTTGTCCAGTTAAAAACCCATGAATTTTATCAAAAGGTTATAAAACACACCCATTGTGACGTGTTGTTCGCAGGGTAAGTTAATTAAAAAATATGCGTTATATCGCAATCGACTTAAGGGCGAGACGTGTAAGAAATTTATATTATTAACACGCTGGCTGGATTGGTTATGTTTTCATCTTTAAATGGATTCAGATGTTTTCAATTAAAATACAAGATAAGATTTCAAAAGTAAAATAGATTTCACTTATGCAATTTGCTTTTTAATAACCTAAGGCAGAAAAATATAACCGTAAAAATAATCTCTATCATGTTAATTTTATTCATTTTTATTGCTGTTTTTTATTAACACTTACTTTTATTTTATTCAAAATTTCTCGTTTGTTGTAACGCTTGCTTTAATACAGCAACAGCAAGGTACTCCCGGCCTGCTTTTAGGCTGGGAAAATGTTAATTGTTGGAACGCTGAAGTACCCTGACGGTTGCGGGAAGCCCCGCCACTGAGTGGCGCTGCTGCGGCGTTTGGCAGCGGAGATACTGGCCTCAATCGTTTGCAGTCTGAGTAAGATAATTGGATGAGATAGCAGGTTACCTGCTCGCGATGAGCAATCCAGGCACTGGGATAAGGGCTGCGTTCAGCCTCTCAATCAGCCGTGGCACTCTCCCGCCAGATGAAAATAGTTGGTATGAGATGCGTGAACTGTTCAGTCTCTTTGAAAGGAGCGTGTTTTTACGTATCGCATTGCGGGAAGCAGGACTCAGGTATTAGGCGATATCAACGGCGAAGGCGTTGCGCGTGAAGCCGTATTACCAAAGGCGGCTTCACGCGCAACCAGGCACTGTTTTACCTGCCACAGATGTGGTCGAGGGGATGTCTGAGCTGCACTGTAACCCCGCGCAGACGAAGTGCAGGTGCTCGCCCTGCTTAATCAATTAGTCTGATTTAAGCCTTGCGTAGTGGCCAGGAGGCTGCGCTCTTGACGGTCAGGCGTTAACGTATGCCTGTGTTTTAACCACTAACTTTTTCACCCATGGGTGGGGGTGCCATGATATTTCAGGCTGGAAATAACCTGCTGCCAGAGTGTGATAAGCTCTTTCTCACTCATCTCATTTCCAGGTGTTTCATCTAATGTTGAATACTGCATCGTTAGGTTCAATGATGCATACGTTTTACAGTCGTTATTTTGCGTCGTTATAGTAAAATCATACGTTTCATAAGGAAATCCATCTTTTTTTTCGCGGGTTTTAACTAACCATTCAGAGTATGTGATCCCATCAATCTTTTCGGTTCTTTTATAAATCGTCGTACCATTCTCCCCTTTCATTACATCATCGTCTTGCGTTAATACATCTTCAATTACCTCGCTTTCATTGGTCGTTTCAATAGTGAAAACAACACCTTTGTTATCATTATATCTTATCGCCAGTCTGTGAATGCCTAATAGAGAGGCATTCACTTGTCCATAGGCAAAAGCAAACCTCCCATCTTCTGGTTGTTGATAGTCTTCCCGAAAAGAAATACCCGCAAGTAATTTGTTTACTTCACTTTTTTTCTCATCAATATCTGTCATGTAAACATACTTAGAGGTTTCTCTGACTGAATCATAACGCGCTGCTCGGGCATCCCGGGCTTTGAATGTTACCTTGAAAGTAGCATTTTTATCCCACTTGTAAGCTTCAAGAACGCGAGCAACATCGTGGATACCAATATTCTCCATCCTTTCAAACATGACACCTTCTGTATTGCCATGCAGAGGATGGGTTGCTTTAAGATAGGGAGCATCTTTACTATCTACAGGATGCGTATCCTTGAGCTCTTTCTCTCTTCTATCAATTAACTGTAGGAAGGCAGGCCGATATTGTTGCCTGGATTCTATGGTATCCAGATCGCTGTCATTTAACCAAACCATGCTGCCTGGTGATATTGTAAATAGGTCGGGTAAGCGTAAGGAATAGAAGCCTGTGTAACGCTCATGTGTAGGTTCAGTAGCAATGTTCAAGTTATCTTCCTTACTGTAAGCATATTTATTGGTTAACAGCATTGGCATGCAAAATATGATTATGCTAAAAGAGAACAGCCTTGATGATATCCATGTTTTTCTTCTGGATAAATTAGAATGCCATTTCTTTATCATTATAAACCTCATGTGCAATTCTAATTATTGAGCGTAACGTAAAGAGTTGGCAGTTTATATTGGTATAACAGCTCTCATGGGCAACATGAGTACTGTATCTCTCTTTAACAACATTATCCTCAAGCCTGCCTGAATGCACTGGTACTGTTCCATCTCCGTCATCACGCTGACCACGGAGCACAAATCGATTCGCTTTATTGTCAGGCCAACGAACCGTACGTACATTACCCGTTTCACCTCTGACTAACCGACCATCTCGTAAGGCCGTTTTGGATTCATAACTCTCTAAATTAACAGGGACAGATACAGGTGCTGGGGGTTGAATAAGCACGGGAGAGAATGGGTGAGGCGATGGGGTAATAACAGGAATGAATTTAATTTCTTCCAGGACTTGCCTCCAGGATGCAGATTTTGCCGTTTTGTATTCGTCAGGAATGATTTCGCCCATATTCTCGCCATGAAAAGAGTAAGTGTTCGGGTGAAAACGCCCTGAAATATTACTATGAAACGGCATCACCTGCTCAACGATTATTTTCTCATAAATACCCCAGTCTTTTTCTATAATTGCTGCGTTATTGTGCTTGTTATTTGGGTTAAGTAATTCTTCATCAATCAGTTTCCACCATTTTTCTCTCTGTAAGTAAATTTCAGTATAGGGATCATTTTTAGGGGCACGTACCTCCTCAATGACCACCTGTTCCAGAACTCGTTCATTACCAACTTTCTGTGGTGTGGTTTCAGAATCATCAGAGTAATCTTGCGGTTTTTGAATTCTTAACCAGTGCATACCATAGCCTTTCGATGGCAATAACTCCAGTGGTCCTGGTGAGTGAGAGCAGATAGCTGTCATTTCAGCTGCGTCTTTACCCAGGATCTCAGCCGTGACCTCACCTTTCAGGTAACTCACCGCAGCCGTCGCTGTATTTTCATTTCCACTTTTCATTCGAGTGTAAGTTGCAGCAGCACCAATGGAAGGCATAACACCATGGACAATGCCGTAAATATTTTTCTCACCCCCCAGACACCCTGAATAATAACGAGCAACCAATCCCCCCATAGAGTGGGTCACCAAAATTACCTTGTGGCATTTCATTTTTTTCTGGTTGTAATTTTTTATAATTTTTTCAATTTTATTTCCAACTTCTTGAGCAGAGTTTATATTGCTATCCAGCCAGTTGTACCCTATTGCATGAACAGGGAAAAGATATTTTTTGAGGACATCAAGCTCTTCTTTCTGAAGCTTTTGCTCTTTATTGGCGGGCTCCGTTTTCAAAACATTACTCATGAGTTGCTTGGTTAAATCCCCACTTTCAAGTAATTCCCTTTGTAACTTATCCAGGAAATCACCGTAGCTCCTATACGCAACTTCCCCCCAGCCTCTGGATTCGCGGGAGCCAAATAAAATATTCTCAGGGTTGTTTTTATACATGTCCTCAATTTGTTTCTTTAAGACCCATCGTCCCCCCGGAAGGACACCTGCAACATCCTTTAATTTTTCACTTGCATAGGATAGCATTGACTTAACTTTCCCCCGGTTATCAACGCTCACTTTTTTTGGATGCAAATTATTTTTGCGGAACTTAGCACCCTGAGTAGTCCAGATAAGAAGGCTGCCCACGCCATCAACCCGCCAGAGTTGTTTTTTCGTCCTTTTCACTTTAAGATTACTCCCCATTATGCCGGGCAAAAGTATTACAGGGATAACGCGCTTATCGCTAATATCAACGCGTGCAATTTTATTCTTTTCATTAAGGTCGGTATAAACTTCAGCCATTGTCAGGTCCTTCTGATAATCAACGGGTGGATTTATCGATATCGATTTTTTCAATAAAGGATGCAGCTTGTTTGGCAAGCTGGCCTTCACCGTCAGTCATGACTTCCTGTACTGTGCCGTCATCGCGCGTCATCAATATTTTTTGATTTCTGGCCGGCTCGCCAGTTTCTTTCCAGAATACAACGGGCGTCACTGAGTAGCCGGCGTTATCCCACTTTTGCGCCATTTCGCTGGCGCTCTGCCCGCTAAACTTCTGCCATACGGCTGCCCGCTGAATAATTTTATCCGGTGCTCCGCTTTCGACTTCACCGTTGCCTATACGGATATATGCACCACCACTGCCGACCAGTAAAATTTCCTGATCTGCGCGAATTACCACCTTACCTTCGCTGCTACTGATGCGCATATCCTTCAGCGCTTCCAGTGCCATCTCATCTCCCTGAGCTTGTATTTCTACCTTCCCTTTACCCGCGAAAAGTTTTATTCCGGCTTTTTGCGCAAACAGACTAATCAACTCCCCCGCAGCCAGCGTAAACTTCTTCAGCACGCTGATATCCATCTGCTGTCCGCTATTGGCAATAATATTTTCACCGGCTGACAGTTGCAGACTCCTGGGCGTTGAATGGGCAATGCCTGCGGGTGCTGACAGCAGCAATGCAGATTGCTTTAACTCCTTAAGCGAGTCTTCCAGCAGGGACTTTTGTATTTGCAAATCCGCAAGTTCCGCCTTTGCAGTTTCTGCTGCACTACGCAGGGCTTCTGCCATTGATAAAGCCTGCTGCAACTGTGCCTGCGCCGCTTGCATATCCAGCATTTGCCCACTCGCAGAGGGTTGCTGATCTGCTGTGATAAACACACCAGCCCCCCCACGCACTGCCACCCATTTGTCTGTGCGTAGCTCGGCACCTTCGCCACGCAGTTCTCTGGCGGCATCCACATTATGTCCAAGATTGAGTTGTGACTTTCCTGCGAACTCTGTGCTTAATTTGACGTGCTCCTCACCCCGCTTATCTTCCATCCGCAGTTTGTTATTTGCGGGTGTACGTATCACGTTTCGGGTACTGTTCTTATCCGTGACATGGTCGGGATGGCGGCTGTCATGAAGAGCATGGGCGATATAAGGACGATCTGGATCGCCTTCATGGAAGGCAATAGCGACTTCTGTACCCTGGATTAGCGGGAAGTGAAAACCGTACGTATCACCGCCATAGGGCTTAGCCAGGCGCACGGTCATGCTTTCTTGCCCTTGTTTTTTATCATCAAGATCGGCGTCAAACTTCACCCGATACATTCCGGCGTCATCTTGCCAGGCATAAAGATCATAATCACGTGCACTGGTGATGCGTGCGGTTAATGTTCCAGCGACTCTGGGGCGTTTTAGCAGTGGCGGTCGCCAACATACAGTATCGCTATAGGGAATGCTGATAAACTCCACGCTCATTGCAGCCTGTCGGCTGGCGGTGAATGTCAGCGCTGTCAGTAGTAACATCCCCTGACACTCTAACGGGAGCGTGGGCTGTAAACCATCAATGACTTTAATGATCTGTGCCGGAGCCAGCGTGGCATCTGTACTTTGACCTGAGATGTGTAACTTGTCGGACAGAAAGCGTTCATGATCGAGGCGGGCATAAAAATTGGCAGTTTCAGGGGCAGGGTTAATTTTATCCCCCACTTCTTTATGGCGTGCCCGGTAGTGATATACCTCACCATAGTTAAGATTTTCTCCGGCTCCGCGCGTCATATCTGCGGATGCCGATTGCAGTAAATTCTGTGCCGCCTGATGGTTGTAGTCTTTAGTCGTGACACTCGCTTCGACCACGTGATGGCGCAATTCCAGTCCCCAGACTGACGTGGTGCCGCTATCGCTCATTCCCGATGGGCTGTTAAGCGCCAGGGTAGCCCCTTGTTTAAATGCCGACTGGCTATCGCCAAAGCAAATTATTTCGGTTTGTGTATCAGGTTGCAGTGTGAAGAAAAAGAAAATCCCCACTTCTGCCAGCAGGCGCTGTATGAAAGTCAGGTCGCTTTCCTGATACTGATTGATTTGTTCACGCTTCGGATAGGTGTTTTTTAACGTGAAGGCGTATTCCCAGCCCTGAAAACCGTGTTCTTTCAGAACCTGCTCAACAATCTCAGGTACCGAAAGGTCAACAAAAAAGCGGTGGCTGCGAAATTGTTTATCCAACAGCGCAATTCTGGGTTGCAACGTAATGGAATACAGCGTTTGGTCAGCAGAACTGCTGCGCCGCTCAACAAGCGTAATAACGCCGTGCACAACTTTCTGTGGCGTCAGATTTTGCAGCAGGCCTATGCCCATTATCAATGTTGCAGGTTGACGTAAAAGCTGCTCGGCTGGAATGTCTTTGTTTGGGCTGGTGAAGCTGATGGTATAGCTGTAGGGTTGGCTTAACGCCTCCAGTCCATTGAAACTTTCCACGTCAAGGGCAGACATGCACGATGGGATGTTGAGCTGATAGCGGTTAAGCGTTGTGTTTAACGTGGGTAACGTTGTTGCCAGTGTGTGTTGCAGGCTCATTGATTTCACTCCGTGAAAAATCCCAATCCAGTGTTTTGAAAAATGACGCTGTCTGAGCACCCCTGATGAGAGAGTATTGCCTCTTTGCCATAAGAAGTGTTGGTTCAGGATGTTGGCTGGTCATCAGTAGCTTGACTACCTGCTATTACCGCTAGTGTAGGGCTCATAGCCTATGACGACTAACATCTTATATCCATAATATCTGGCTTAACAGCTAACGCAGAAACACCACCACTATTCAGATCTCTGTGCTGCGGCAGGCCTACTTAATTTATAATGATACCTGTTTTATTTTATGCAATAAATACTAAGAAATAATAACAATAACGTTGGTTAACTCTCATTTTATAAAAACCAATAACCTGTCTCATAAGCAAATACATAGGGTTACGCTACGCCACATGCATTTGTCTGCAGGATGTTTCTTATCTCACAATGAAATTTTTTTATAAAAATCAATTCGATATGTTTAAGCGCTGGGTGGGGGCATACACGGCGCTGTCGGAAAGCGAGTTGGATCATTTCTCCGGCCTGTGAAAGATAGATAAAAGAGGTAACACGTGCAGCATGGGTTTTTATCTTGCTGACAGGTTTTTAATTGAAATAATATAAGGCGCTGCTGCGGATAAAAATAAATTCATCTAATTCATAACGTGTGTGTATTTGTCATGCGTTATTAATTAGATTACCTGGCAAATTACAACGCATCGTTTGTGATTTGCCAGGTCTGTATAGCGATGTTTTATCTTATGATCCAATCTGCCAGATAAATGTCGGGTCAGTGCCATTGACCTGCCAGTCGCCAACGTTGCGGGTTTTATAGATAACGGGATTGTGTGATGCCACCGTGCGGGCATTGCGCCAGTGCCGGTCCAGCGCCTTACTGACGCGGGTGTCTGAGGCACCCAGGGCATTAAAAAGCTCAGTGGCGGCGCGAGGTATTAGCTCACTGGCAACGGTTTGCGCTTTGGCCGCCTCAAGCTCAGCCAGAATGTTAAAATGCGCAATATCGTCTTCACTGCCCTGCTGCCAGGCATCAAACGCCCGTTGTAAAGATTCGCTTGCGCGCTGTACGGTGGCCTCCACCGCCCAGGCCCAGCTTTCAATCTGCCCGACGACCTGTAAAATCTGCACATCATTTCTGACCCGGCTGGCGTTGCCGTGGCTGTATATCCGCGTGCGTGCCGCCACGGCTGCTGCTGCATCGCGGCTAACCGCACGGCCAATGCCTGCCAGCACCGCCAGCAGTACATGCTGATAGAACGCGGTTTGATAGCGAAAGCGCTCGCTGAAGTCGTAAACGTGCTCCTGCTCAACGTGGGCGTCAGTAAAGCGCGTCGTGCCGCTGCCGGTAAGACGCTGGCCAAAACCGTCCCAGTCATCGGCACGTTGTACCGCGCCTTGATGAGTGTTGACGAGGGCAATCACGTGCCCCTGGTTGTCGCTGCGCTGGGCGTATACGTCAATCCAGTCGGCGTAGAGCGTGCCAGTGCTGTAAAACTTCTCACCGTTCAGTCGCCAGCCCTGCTCAGACGGCGTTACTTTGGTGATGACATCGCCGAGTTTTACCTCGCCCACTTCTGTCCAGCCGCTTCCCACCAGTTCACCGTCGCTAAAACGCTCAAACCAGCGGCGGCGCTGCGGGCTGTCGGGCTGATTGAGACGGTCCTCCACAAAAGCGAAATGGGCGCGTAGTGCCTGAGGCAGATTAGCGTCCGCTTCGGCCAGTTCTGTCAGCAGCCGGAACAGCTGGGGCAACGTGGCCCCAAATCCGCCCTGCTCTGTGGGAATGCGCAGCGTGCCAAAACCGGCTTCTTTTAGCCAGCGTATTGGCTCTTGGGGCAACTCACGCCGCTGTTCACGGTAAGCCGCGCCCTGGGCAATACGGTCAAAAATGGGGCGAAAGCGCTGCGCCAGCGCCTCATAAATCACAGTCGTGCTATCAGACATGGGATCCTCCTGGCTCGTGTGCGTCGTCAATGTCATGGCGGGTGGGTTCAAAGCGAATGATTAACAGGAAAAAGATTGGGATGATGGCGCTCAGCGAGACAATCCAGAACATGTTGGTGCCAAAGCTTGCCTGTAAAACAGGCAGAATAAACAGCGCCAGCGCGCTGCCAATGCTCGACAAGGCATGGCCAAAGCCCACGCCGGTAGCGCGAATATGGGTGGGATAAGACAGCGCCGGGTAGACCATCATCTGTGCGCCCGGGCCAAAACCTTCTGCAAAAAGCCACAGACCGAGCATCAAAATAGCGAGTACAACGCCTGCGCTGGCAACCGGCGTGCCGAGGATGGCAAGCGTTATCAGGGCAATAAACTGCAATGCAAAACCCGACATTGCCACATAGCGCGACGGAAATTTCCATGCCAGACGCATACCCAGTAGCCCACCGGTCAGGGCAAACAGCAGATTAAGCCCCAGCGATGCCGCGATAGTCTCGAACACGCCCGCACCAAGAAACTGCGCCAGAATCGACGGCAGAAAGAAGGCAATCGCCGTGTATTCAAATGAGATACAGACGTTCATCACCACGTTAACCAACGTGCGCTCGCGGTAGGGTTGGCGAAACAGTTCACGGATATCGACTTTAGGGGCAGCGGCTGGCGCTTGTTGCTCTGGTGTTTCAGCGTGCGCTTCATGAGCCTGAATACCCCATGATTCACGTAGAATGCGTGCCGCGCCGCTTAAATCGCCCTGGCGGGCGGCCCACAGCGGCGATTCGTTCATCACCTTGCGCCTGACGGCCACAATCAGCAGCGCAGGCACGGCACCAAACAGCAGCGACGCGCGCCATAACCAGTCAAGGTGCTCTTTTGGCAGCAGGAAATAAAGCCCGAAGATAATCAGAAAACAGGCTGACGACGCGGCATACCACATTGGGCACCAGGCGGCGAGGCGTGCCGCCTTATTGCCCTTGCCGGTAAAACGTGAGAACTCGGCCAGATAAGCCATCGCCACCGGCAGGTCGATACCCACGCCAACCCCCATCAGAAAGCGTGCACCAATAAGCACCCAGACGTTGGGAGCCAGCCCTGCGGCAATTGCAGAAACCACAAAAAACAGCATATCGGCCATAAACACCGAATAGCGGCCATATTTATCGGTCAGCCAACCGCCCAGCAGGTTGCCAACAATGGTGCCAATCATAATGGATGAGGTGACCAGCCCGGCAAGCATCGGCGTCAGGCCGAACTCACGCACCACATCGTCAATGCCGTAAGACAGTGTGGTCAGATCGTAGGCGTCAAGAAACACGCCGCCGAGTGCCAGAAAGACAATCCAGCGGGCATAGCGGCTCTGATGACCGTGGTTATTGATAAGTTTTGCCACATCGCTGACGCTGCGCACAGGCGCGGACGGCAGTGAAATCTCTCCCGGTAATTGCAGTGTACTCATGGTATCCCCAGCGGATTGTTCAGGTATCTGGATTTATAGGCAGGATTAGCACGGCAGGCAAACAACAAAAAATGCTATTAAATTCAATTAAATCAATATGTTGATTTTGATATTTAAACCAGCGAATGCGCCGGGTTAACCTTGCGATTAACCCGGCGGTGAGCATCTGGTTTTTTATTCAGCGCAATAGTTGGCGCGCTCTTCATCACGCCAGGCTTGCTAGCCTCACAGTGTGCTTTCAGTAAGATTTGGCTGCGGCTGTGGCGAGGTGCGGCGATAACCGGCGCCGGGATGAGGTGCCTCCAGCCTGTCGCCCTGGCCGAACAGTTTTTCGCGCAGCGTACCCGCTGCGTAATCCTGCTTGTACACACCGCGTTTTTGCAGTTCAGGTACCAGCAGCTCGACCACATCGCTGAAGGTTTCGTGAGTCACCGCATAAGCCAGATTGAAGCCGTCCACGTCGGTTTCTTCCACCCAGCTTTGCAGCTCGTCAGCCACCGTCTGTGCGCTACCAACCAGCAGCGGGCCAAAGCCGCCGATGCCAATCCAGTCGGCCAGAGCGCCAACGGTCCACTGGCGATCGGGATCGGCCGATGAAAAGTTTTCCATTACCGACTGAATGGCGTTGGTATGTTGATATTTGAGGATTTCGTCGGGCCTGAACTGACCGAAATCCACGCCTGTCCAGCCGGAAAGTAGCGCCAGAGCGCCTTCATGGCTGATGTACTGGCGATAATCCTGCCATTTGGCCTGCGCGGCTTTGTCGGTTTCACCGACAATCACGGTCTGCATATTAAAAATCAGCACGCTGTGTGGATCTCGCCCGGTCTCGGCCACGCGGCGGCGAATATCCGCGACAGTTTTTTTCAGCAATGCTTTGGAAGGCGAAGCCACAAACACGCATTCGGCATGCTGGGCTGCAAACTGCTTGCCGCGGCTGGAAGCCCCTGCCTGGTAAAGCACCGGGGTGCGCTGCGGTGACGGCTCGCACAAATGGATCCCCGGAACCCGGAAAAATTCCCCCTGGTGATTGATGGGATGGATGCGCGCCGGGTCGGTAAACACGCCACTTTTGCGGTCGCGCAGTACCGCGCCCTCTTCCCAGCTGCCTTCGAGCAGCTTGTACACCACCTGTAAATACTCGTCGGCATAGTCATAACGGGCATCATGGCTGGTCTGGGTTTGCTGGCCAATATTGCGCGCACCGCTTTCCAGGTAGGAGGTTACAATGTTCCAGCCGATACGCCCTTTCGTGAGGTGGTCGAGCGTAGAAAGGCGTCGGGCAAACGGATAAGGGTGTTCAAATGACAGTGACGCGGTCAGGCCAAATCCCAGATGCTCGGTCACCAGCGCCATCGGTGTAATCAGCGCTAACGGATCGTTAACCGGCACCTGTGAGGCGCTGCGCAGCGCGGCCTCGTTACTGGCATTAAATACATCATAAGTCCCGAGCACGTCGGCGATAAACAGGCCATCGAACTTGCCGCGCTCAAGCAGGCGCGCCAGATCGGTCCAGTACGCCAGATCTTTATATTGCCAGGAGCGGTCACGAGGATGACGCCACAAACCCGGAGACTGGTGGCCGACACAGTTCATATCAAAAGCGTTCAGGCGAATATTGCGCTGCGATGACATAGGCAAACTCCATAGTACAGGCGGCACGGGCTGACCCGTGTGCGCGAGGATGATTGTTATGGTTATTTCAGGAATAAATCAGGGATTGAGCGGCGTGGGACATCGCTCAGGGCGGGCATGAGCAACGTCATGAATAAGCGTTTGTGCAACTGTTTCTGCGTGTTCGGCCACCTGCGGAAGCCCCATCAGTTCCCCAAAGCGTCCGCGTGCCGCAGGCCCAACGACATACAACCAGGGAACCGTCTGCCCGCGGGCGTCAACGGCATGGGACTGCGCATCAACCGCAATCCCCAGCCCCAGCGCATCGGCGTGCAGGTAACCCTGTTCAGCCAGTTGCGTGAGCAGCCGGTCACTTTGTATCAGCGCGCCGTGGTGAGGACCGGTGGCAAGAATGAGCCAGTCCACATCCAGCGTTTGAGTGCCGCCGTGGCGCAACGCCAGCGTCAGCGCCAGCCTGCCGTCTTGCTCGCGTATTTCGTGCAGTCGCGCGGATGCAACCTGTAACTGCCCGCTTTGCTGCCACTGGGTCAGCACCTCTGCCACCTGCGGCGCGATGCGGTAACGATGCACATCCCACCAGGGGCGCAGGTGGCGCAAAAAACGGCGTTGCTCGTTGAGCGACAGCTGCTGCCAGAGGGTCTGCCCGTGCAGGCGAATATCGTCCAGCACGAGTTGCCACGGTAATTCCTGCTGTGCTGCGCGGCGAATCTCCCGGCGTATGTAACGAAGCCAGGCGCGCACACTGTTGAGTGGTGCGTGCGGCTCAGGCACATATTCGCCCGTTTGCTCGCTGAGGTTGCTGCGCGGCAGCAGCCCACGGCGTGAAAAGGCGCTGATGTGGCCTCGGTGCCCGCGCCGGTGCAGCGTGGCGACCAGATCCGCCATCGTCAGTCCGGTGCCGAGAATGGCGATGCGCGCTTCGGGGCCTATTGCCTCCAGCGCCCCGCTGCGCCACGGATTGGTAATGATTTTTTTGTGACGTTGTAACGCACCACCCGCCGCATCCGGTGCCGGATGACTGACAGCCAGCACGACCTTATCTGCATGCAGGCGCTGGCCATTGGCGGTAATAACCGATCCGTTTTGCCAGCCTACGGCGTGATCCTGAATGTGTGTGAGCCAGGATGCGCTCTGGTGCAGCGCCTGGGCGAGTTTTTCTCGCACATAGCGGGCAAACGCCCCACGCTGTGGGTAAACGCTGCCGTCAGCGGTGATGGCCGCCGAATCGTCACTGATAAGCGGCGATGCGCGATACCAGCGGTCAAAATCCCCCTCTTCGGCGGCGGTGAGCTGCATGCGGCTGGCTGGAACGTTAATGCGATGTGCAGGGTCGTTGGTGCCATACGCCACGCCCTGGGCAAGCAGCGCACGCGGCTCGACCAGCGTTATCTGCCAGCCTTCAGGGGCGTGGCGCAGCAGATTCAGCGCCAGCGCCGCACCGCTGAACCCGCCGCCAATAATGACAATATGTTGTGCCGCCATGCGTCAACTCCTCTGGTTCAGCTTGCGCTGGCGTGTTTAACCGGGCGGCGCTCACCACCGATGGTTTCGCCAAACGGTCCGGTGTTCACCCTGTGCTGTGTTTTATCGGTGCGCCCGGCCAGCGGCAGCAGTGGCATGACAAGCTCGGCGAACCGATGGGCCTCTTCCAGATGCGGATAACCCGAGAATATGAAATTCTCAATTCCCAGTGCCTGATATTCACGAATGCGCTCAGCCACCTGCTGGGGGTTACCGACCAGCGCCGTGCCTGCGCCGCCGCGTACCAGCCCAACGCCCGCCCACAGGTTCGGGGCAATGCGCAGTTTATCGCGCGAACCGCCGTGCAGCGCTCTCATCCGCGCCTGACCGGTAGAGTCCATGCGTGAGAAAATAGCCTGAGCGCTGGCGATCGTGTCATCATCAAGATGGGAAATGAGCCGCTCCGCCGCCGCCCAGGCTTCGTCCTCTGTTTCGCGCACAATAACGTGCAGACGGATGCCAAACGTGACGATGCGCCCTGTTGCCTGCGCCCGCTGGCGCACCGCGTTTATCTTCTCGCGCACCTGCTCAGGCGGTTCACCCCAGGTCAGATAGGTATCAACCTGCTCTGCGGCCACGTCCAGCGCCGGGTCGGAGGAGCCACCAAAGTAGAGCGGCGGCCCGTCCTGTTGTACCGGTGGAAACAGGATTTCAGCCCCTTCTACCCGCAAATGTTCGCCCTGATAGTCCACCTTTTCACCGCGCATTAGCCGCGAATAGATATCAAGAAACTCACGCGTAACCTGATAGCGTTCTGTGTGGCTCAGGAAAATCCCGTCGCCTTTGTTCTCAACCGGATCGCCGCCGGTGACCACATTAATCAAAAGCCGCCCTTGTGACAGTCGGTCGAGGGTGGCGGCCATACGCGCTGCCAGCGTTGGCGGCTGAAGCCCAGGGCGCACTGCCACCAGGTAGCGCAAATTACGCGTTAGCGGGGCCAGTGCTGAGGCAACCAGCCACGAATCCTCGCAGCTTTTCCCGGTGGGGATCAGCACACCGTAATAGCCGAGGCTGTCGGCAGCGACAGCCACCTGTTGCAGATATGGCAGGTCAACGGCGCGCCCGCCTTCGCTGGTACCGAGGTAGCGTCCGTCGCCGTGCGTGGGCAGAAACCAGAAAATGTTGAGTGCGTCCTGAGCGATTTTTTGCATTTGCGTTTTCCTATATAACGTTAGTCGTATTTTTTCTTTAGAAATTTTCCGTTTGGTTATAAGTGTTAAAGCAGTTTTCATGCCAGGTTTTAATTTCGAAATAATTCATTATTATTCATATAATTACCTTTTTATGAGGTGGGTGATGATTGCTGCAAATGCAGCACGTCCCACCCGGCGGTGCTGCATTTGCAGCAGGCAGTGGCGTTTTTCCTTCTCGCCTGTGCGTGCGTGGCGCGTTAATGTGCGCAAAACGTCATGAAAGGAAATGCCCATGCCCTGGTCCGAGCCTGTACTGATTGATCCCGCCTCGCTGGCGTTTAAAAGTGAACTCGACAGACTGGCGCCAACCGATGCCACAGTGCTGATTATTGGTGAAACCGGCACCGGTAAAGAGGTGGTGGCGCGCTATCTGCATCACCACAGTGAACGCAGCCGACAGCCGTTTGTGGCGGTTAACTGCGGTGCACTGACGCAGACGCTGGCGGAATCAGAGCTGTTTGGTCATGAAAAAGGGGCATTTACCGGTGCCAGTGAGCGTCACCAGGGGTGGTTTGAGGCCGCTGAAGGCGGCACGTTACTGCTCGATGAAATCGGCGAGCTGAGCATGGCGCTCCAGGTGAAGCTACTGCGCGTGTTGCAGGAGCGCGAAGTCACGCGCGTGGGCTCACGCCGGCCAGTCAAAACCAACGTGCGCGTGGTTGCCGCGACCAATGTTGACCTGATGGCCGCCATTCGCGAGCGCCGTTTTCGTGAAGATTTGTTTTACCGCCTTAATGTCGCAACGGTAACGCTGCCACCGCTGCGCCAGCGCCAGCAGGATATCCCGCTACTGGCAGAACATTTTCTTACGCTCTATGCACGGCGACTCGGGCGTACTGCGCTGCGTTTGAGCGACGAAGCCCGCAAGGTGCTGTGTGATTATCACTGGCCGGGCAATATCCGCGAGCTGGAAAATACGCTGCATAACGCGGTGTTGCTGAGTAAAACGACGTTAATTGAACCCGGACAGTTGCGCCTGAACCAGACGCTGGCGGCCCCTGTCGCCAGCGCAGGCCAGCTTGACGAGGTCGTGCGCCAGTACCTGCAAAACAATCAGACGCCTGATGTGTCGCTGTATCAACAGATGATGGATGCCCTGGTGCGTAATGCATTAGATCTTAGCGGTGGCAACCAGCAGCAGGCCGCAGGCCTGCTTGGTATCAGTCGCAACACGCTGCGCACCCATCTGGGAAGGCTCGGCATTGTCAGGCCGCGCCGCAGCCTCGCGGGATTCAGCCCCCCGGCGATAACTTCAGGCGCAGCGGAGCGGGAATTGCGTATTGGCTACCAGAAGTTTGGCAACCTCGGCGTGCTTAAGGCGCGCCGGTCACTGGAGACACAGTTTGCGGGCCTGGGAGTTAACGTGCTGTGGAGTGAGTTTCCCGCCGGTCCACAACTGTTGTACGCGCTGGATAATAATGAAATCGATTTTGGCACCACCGGTGAAGTGCCGCCCTTGTTTGCTCAGGCGGCAAACAGCCCGCTGCGCTATGTGGCCTGGGAGCCTGCCGCCCCGCAAAGTGTGGCGTTAGTGGTCGCGCAGGACAGTCCGGTGCGTGAACTTGCCGATTTGAAAGGTAAGCGTATTGCGGTGAATAAAGGCTCGAACGTTCACTACTTGCTGCTCCAGTTGCTGGATGAAGCCGGACTGGGGCTGTGTGACGTGCGGGTGGTGTATGCCCCACCCCGCATGCCGCTGACGCCGGGTGATTTTATGTCGGTGGATGCGTGGATGCTGTGGGATCCATTGCTGAGTGACGCCGAGCGCAGCGCTGGCCTGCGAGTGCTGGCTGACGGTGTCGGGCGGGTGAATAACCATCAGTTTTACCTGGCACATCGGGATTTTTTGCAACGTTCGCCGGATATGCTGGACTCCCTCATGACCGCCCTCTCACAAACCGGGAATTATATCGACCACCACCGCCGTGAAGCTGCCTGCCTACTGGCTGACGAACTGGGTCTGACGCGAGAAACCATGCAGCGCGCACTGGCGCGCCGCAGTCACCAGGCGCAGATGATGAATCTTTCCATGGTGCGCGAGCAGCAGAAAATTGCCGACCGGTTCTATGCTCTGGGCGTGCTGCCTCGCCCGGTCCAGGTTCGCGACGCCGTCTGGCAGCCTGCAACGATTTAAGCGGATAATATGACGCTTATTAAGGTAGCCCGGCCTCAGTCGTCAAAAAAATAAAAAGGCCAGTCTGGAGAACTGGCCTGATAACGCGTTGCATCGCCGTTCTGAAACGAGAATGACGATTGCGCAAGATGTTTACACTTTGCGTCCAACCAACTGGATGATATTGAAATACTCCCCGGCACCTGCCTCCATGATGGGGACCATCATTTCCTGAGCCATTTCACATTCCATAAAATCATCCCAGGCCTGTTGGCAGGTGTCCATTTCGCGCAGTTGGGTTATTTCAATGCCCGGCTCTTTTTTCCACAGCGCCTCCCACCAGCTACAGGAGTAGAAGTACCAGTCTGGCGTCCAGAATGGTTTAACCACCTCGGGTAAATGCCCTTCGGTGTAGTCGCCGGTAAATCCCGGTACTGCGACCGCAATCAAGCCGCCTGTTTTCACAAAAGGCAGCAGTTTTGCCAGCATCGTTTCGTTGCCGCCAAAGTACTGATACGCATCCACGCTCACTATCATATCGAAGTAGTCATGCGCAAACGGGATCGCTTTAGTGGCATCCACCTGGAGCGGAATAATTTTCTCGTCCAGCCCCAGCCGGGCAAAACGCTGTGCGTTTTCCGTCGCGGGGATCCACAGGTCAGCGGCAAATACCGTGACATCATATTTCTGTGCCAGCAGGATGGAGGAAATCCCCGTCCCGCAGCCCAGATCCAGCACACGCATGCCGGGTTTAATGGGCAGCATATCTACCATTTCTTCCATAATACGCATTGCGTTGGGTCCCATCATGGTCTCCAGAAGGTAAGCTTTGTCATAACCATCGGTAAAAGGTGTTTTCATCGTCATTGTTATTACCTGTTGTCCGGTTGGGCGCGAACATTGTTCAGCCCGGTGGTATTAATGCGGTAAGGCTGTCCGTTGACAGATTTGATAAGTTTCTTGGTTTTGAGTTTTTTGAAGACCGCGAGCGTGCAGTCGGTGAGCAGTAGCCCTTCCCGGCTGTAACATTCAACGGAGGTGACGCGGCCTGAGGCATCACGGATGTGAGTGATGCGTCCGCCTTTGGCGAGCACGTGTAAGGTACGTTGTTCCTGACGTGATAAATTCATACTGAAACCTGTTAATCATCATGTGCAAAACGTGCAAACACTGGCGTGTTCACATTCGATTTCGGCGCATTGATAATCAGTCCGGCCTGGATAAGGTCGGGAGACTGACTATCAGATGATTACATTTTCCAGCATCAAACCCTCGGTACGAGTAGAAAGGTATTTACGCTGCGGATGATAACACACAAATTTATTATGGAAACAGCCTTATCTACAACTATATGATCTTTTGCGGTAAATAGGATTTATCTGCGCAGTCGTCTGGCTTCCAGGCAGAAGGTAACCGGCACAGAGAGGGTTTCAGCCAGCGCATCCAGGCGCGCGGATCCTCGTCTGGGATATCAACCGGAGAATGGGTGGCGTTTGACCAGGCGGCACAAAACGTCACAGCGCCAGCGCGAATATCACAATCCCGATACCCTTGTGCGGTGAGCACCGGGAATTTTCCGCTCGCCAGCCCTTCACAGTAGATAACATTACCTGCCTGGATATAACAATTACGATAACCATTATCACGATAAGCAGGGATATTTGACGCAATAGTGATAACTTCACTACAGTTCATTATCTGGCCCTGATAAATATCACAAAATTTAAAAGCAGCTAAGGCACTGGTGGGCATGATTAATAGCAATGCCAGGCAGGGTATGAGTAATTTCACGTGTATTTCATTCCTGGGTTATAGCTTGGGGTGGTTATAAAAGAAGATGTGGGGTAATGAAAATACAACGCGCGAATATTCAGTGCTCAGAAAGTATTTCTGCATACGCAATAATATCTTCAGCTGTTTTGCCAGCCAACGCTCTTTTCAGCTGTTCTTCAATTACAGAAGAACCGTCCTTAACCCCAGCCCGCTCAAGGGTTTCCATGCTGATTTGGCTTAACGTAATGATGCTGAGTGCATCATCAAAAAGGGGCTGTTTTTCATGCGGCAGTGAATTTCTGACGGTTTGAATAGAATGCTTAAGCGCCTGGTCACTTGAGATATCAATTTTAGGCTCACCGCATGCAACCAACAATAAAGAAGATACCGCGATGCCGAGCATTTTTTTCATGCCACAATCCTGAGGACGTCAATGAGACTATCCTAACAGCCTGAAGGATGATAACAACTGCTAAAATGCCTGCGTTGGTTAATCATTAATCTTATTTCGTACTGGAAGATGATTTTCGGAGGCTTCTAATTAGAGCGCCGGAGTTACGCGGTGTTTTCTTTGCACACCATCGTCATTCTGGCAGGGGTAAATACCGGCGTTGGCATTTTCCTTATCGCCATATCCGCTTTTTTGCTAAGCAAACACTTTATTGTTCTTTCATTTGCGCAAGGTGGCTTTGCTATCCTGGTCTCACTCTTTTAGGGATGGTAAACAACGATGAAAAATCAGTTATTCAGCGCACTTGCGGCCCTCACCCTTTCTGCCACGGTCAGCCTGGCGCAGGCACAAACAGTACCAGAAACCGTTAATATCGGTTATCAGAAAGCCAATATCTTCGCACTGCTGAAATACCGGGGCAGCCTTGAGGAACGTTTTAAAGAACAAGGAACACGCGTGCGCTGGATTGAGTTCCCGGCCGGCCCACAGATGCTCGAAGGGCTGAACGTGGGCAGTATCGATTTAGCCGCGACGGGCGATGCGCCGCCCGCTTTTGCCCAGGCAGCGCAGGCTGAACTGGTTTATCTCGGCCACTCGCCCGCCAACCCTAAAACGGAGGCAATTGTGGTGGCAGAAAATTCCCCCGTAACGTCGGTCGCTGAACTTAAAGGCAAGCGCGTGGCGCTCAACAAGGGTTCTGACGTGAACTATCTGCTGGTTCGCGCGCTGGAGGCGGCCGGCCTGAGCTACAAAGACATCACACCGGTTTATCTGCCACCTGCCGATGCGCGGGCCGCGTTTCAACGCGGTGCGGTTGATGCATGGGTTATCTGGGATCCGTATCTGGCTGAGGTTGAAACCACGCTCAGGGCGCGCCAGATCCGTAACGCCGACGGACTGGTGCCGCACTATACTTTCTTTCTCTCCAGCCGCCGCTTTGCTGAAACCTACCCACAGACAGCGGTGGGCATCATTGATGAGCTGACGCGCTTAAGTAACTGGGCTAACCAGAACCGCGATGAGGCGGCGGGCGTGCTGTCTGGCTCCACCGGCCTGCCAGTGGCCGTCTGGCAACGTGCGCTGACGCGTATGCCTTTTGGCGCACAGCGTATGACGCCTGACGTGTTCAACGAACAGCAGGCACTGGCAGATACCTTTACCCGGATTGGTTTGCTGCCGGTAAAGGTAGATGTCAGCCGCGCGACCTGGTTGCTGGATAAAAAGTAGGCGCACGTCAGATATTCACGCGGGCCAGTCATTGTCCCGTTTTGATGGTTGCAGCCTGTGGAGAATGAAGTCCTGACCTGAGCGCTGTGCTTATTCCGAAGCCTTGGCCAGCAGTGCAAACAGTTTGCCTTCAAAGGTTGCGCTCACGGGCCAGTTGTCAGCCTTCACGTTCTCAGCACGATGAAATCCGGCCTCGTTAAGCAGCTGCCGGTATTCATCGTCACGCCAGGCGGTCATCTGGCTACCAAAACGCATCACCTCGCCCTGCTCTTCAACTACCCAAAACCGCGTTGAACTGGTGCGAGCGGCTTCGTCCCACGCATGTTCAGTCAAAAGCAGATGCGGGCGCGGCAAAAATAGCCCCTGTGGACAGCGCTGCCATTGCGGGGCTGCCAGTCCCTGGCGTTTGACTTCATCCCAGGTATGGACCTCAAGCAACAACTGACCACCGGGCGTAAGCCACTGGCGACAGCGCGCGAGCAGTGTTTGCACCTCGCTAACACTAAATACGTTAAACTCACCGAAAGTCATCATGATGAAATCAAACTGACGTTCGGGCGTAAAGTTGCGCACGTCCTGCTGCTGGTAGTGAATTTCCAGCCCGCAGGCTAACGCCTGTTCGCGTGCATAGTGGATGGCCGCCGGTGAAAAATCGATGCCCGTACAGTGAAAACCACGCTGTGCCAGGCGCTGGACGTACAGGCCCGGGCCACAGCCCAGATCGAGCACGCTGGCCGCCGGTGCCAACTGGCGCGCAATCCAGTCAATCTGGCTTTCAATGACGGGCAACCGACGGCTGGCCCAGTCGTGCTCCTGGGAAAGGTGGTTTTCCAGCATGCGCTGGCTGAACGCTGGCTCGTCCCAGGGAATTTTCCTTTCATTATCCGCAAGCGTGGCGGCACTGCGGTTAAAAATAAGCGTACTGATATCCATAACCTGGCTTCCTGTTATCTACCCGCTTTATGATGCCCGGACATCGTCTTGCGTGCACAAAGTGAGCATGCTGAACGGGGCGCTCTGTGTCATGAAACCGCAGGATAGCGTCATGACACGTAAGTCAGACATTTCTAAAAACCGGATGCCATAGTAACAGAACCGCACGCCACCGCCTTCCTTGCTTAATCAAGTGGTTACGACAAATCTTTACCCGCATTATTCGGGTGGTTTTTACGGATCTGATTTCATAGAGTCGCCGCTCAAATTCAAAGAATAAGCTATTGAAATGATGAGAGGCCAAATGAATCTGTTACTGTCCCGCCGCAACGTATTGAAGAAAACGTTTGCCCTGTCAGCTCTCAGCGTGACCGGTGTCGCCGGTCTTGCTGTCCCTTCTGTCTCCTTTGCCGCATCCCTGACTAAAGACGAGCGCGATAAAATGACGCCGGATGCCGTGATTGAACACTTCAGGCAAGGTAACCTGCGCTTTCGTGAAAACCGCCCGCTTAAGCACGATTATCTGGCGCAAAAACGCAGCAGCGCCAGCGGCCAGTTTCCGGCGGCGGTGATCCTGAGCTGTATTGACTCGCGTGCACCGGCCGAAATTGTGCTGGATACCGGGATTGGTGAAACGTTCAACTCACGTGTGGCGGGCAATATCAGCAACAGTGACATCATCGGCAGCATGGAGTTTGCCTGTGCAGTCGCGGGAGCCAAACTGGTGCTGGTCATGGGCCACACCGCCTGCGGCGCAGTGAAAGGTGCCATTGATAATGCCGAGCTGGGTAACCTGACCGGTCTGCTTGAGAAGATTAAGCCTGCGATTGATAAGACCGATTACGCGGGCGAGCGTAGCGCCAGCAATTACGACTTTGTAGATGCGGTAGCGCGTCAAAACGTGGTGTTAACAGTAGAAAACATTCGTCAGAACAGCCCGGTACTGAAGGCGCTGGAGCAGGAAAAGAAAATTAAAATTGTTGGCAGCATGTATCACCTGGTAGGCGGCAACGTGGAGTTTTTTGACGTCTGATACCATTCGGGCCGCGCTTCGCGGCCCTTTTTCTTAACGCTGTACCCCGCACCCGTCCAGCGCATGCACAATCATATCGACTGCCTGTTCGGGCGTGTACAGTGCGGTATCTACCTGTAACGTGGCCTGCGGCCAGGGCGCATATTCGCGGTTAATCACCTGCTCCCAGTCCGGCAACTGATGGCCTGCAATATCGGCACGGCGTCCCTCCACCCTCGCTCGGTGTATAACTGGGTTAGTACATACGATTTCAATTTCAAAGTATGGTACGGCGTTTTGTACCGCAACGTCACGCCAGGCCTGGCGCGTCACGGCAATGGGGTTGACGGAATCAGCAATCACCCAGTTGTTAACGCGCAGATTATCTGCTGCCAGCGCACAGGCAATTTCATAGCCACTGCCGCCCATCTGCTCCATCGTTAATTTCCCGCCGTGCACCAGCGTTTGTTCGATGGAATCGATGCGCAGCCAGACGGCAGAAAGGCGGTTGGCCAACAAACGACTCAATGTGGTTTTCCCCACGCCCGGCAGGCCGCCCATAATAATCAGCATTTCCCTTCCCTCTGGTTTCAGTTGCCGTGCATTGTAGCGTAGGGTGTTTTTCCTGACTTCAGCGAAATAGCAGTGCAGAAATATACCGCTTGTGCGCGTGTCATGGGGGCACAAGCGGCGTTGCTTAAAACTTCAGTTCTGCCTCAAAACCCACTGAGTAGGCTGGGGAACTGCGCGGTGCGTCGTCAGAAGACGATGCACGAAAACGTCTTGCCGGCAGAAATGCCCCTGCTATGAGTTCGGTACGCAGGTTTTTGGTGACATCCACACCCCAAACCACATCCAGGCCATCACCTAACCGGTGGGTTGAGCGCTGGTCATAGCGCGATTTCAGTTCCGGGTCGTGCGCTTTCAGCTCGGCCATCTGCGTCTGGCGATAGTGGTGATACACCAGTTCAATATCGGAGTCAGGCGTGATATCCATTCCGATGGCGGCAGTAAACACCTGTAGATTCGCCAGTTCCGGTGCCAGCGTATTACCATAAATATTAAATTTTGTGCCACCGGCGAAGCTCGCTTCGTTGGACTGAAGACCGGTCTGGCGATAGTGCTTGCTGGCCAGCGCGTAGCCCAGCGTCAGGCGTGGGCGCAGCGGGCTGTCAAACACGTAAGTTACGCCTGCGTCAATCGCGTAACCCTGGTGGCGCGTCCCGGCACTGTCGCCGGACATCATTCCCAGCTCCGCCCAGTGACGCAGCCCTTTATCCTGCGTGTTGTGCGAGCGCAAGCCGTAATGCACCTGGCGGTAACCCTCATCGCGGGTATTTTTACTGGACGCCAGATAGCCCCCAACCTGCCAGTCCTTGTCCATTTTAAAGCGCAGCAGTGTGGCCAGCGTTGATTTCTTACTGTTATTACGCGAACCGCGATCGAGAAGATCTTTTTGCATGTAATTGACGCGCGCGCCCATCACGTCGGCCTGCCAGCGCCCCTGTTTCCAGCGGGCAAGCAGCCCATCCATGTTTTCATCAAACAACCATTCACGCATATCGCGATACAACCATCGTCCCATGCGCAGGTCGGTGTTAAGCGCGTCGGCATCTATTCCGATGTAAGCCTGAGTGAGATCCAGTTTGGTCTTATTCACCGACGGCTCGCCCGATTTGCGCGTGGTTTTGTCAGTAAGCTCCAGCTCCACCGCGCCGTAAACCGGCCGGTTTTTTGCCACATCGACACGAAAACGCGCCAGCGGCTCAAGCTCCAGTTCGTTTTCCCGCTTTTCGCCCTTGCGCAGCGATTTATTACGCAGCGACCAGGCCTCCATTTTCAGCGTGGTGTGGAATTGCAACAGCGCCTCCTCTGCCAGGGTTTGCGGCTTTGGGGCGGTGTCGCTCGCATTTGCCATCATTGGCACCAGCAGTAGGCTCAGGCCAAACGGCCAGATGCGCGTGGGATATCGCGTTACAGTACAACTTCCTGTCATGAAAAGGACTCCATTAACTTTTCACAGCTATCAAGCAGCGGTGCGGTGGTATGTGTGCGTGAGCTAAAACGTGTGCTCAGAAAAATGTGTCTTGCCAGCGATAACGCGCGAAACATCTGCACCTCAGCGGCATTCACGCCTTCGCAGGCCGACAGCCAGGCATCACAAAAGGCACTTTCATGTAGTGCAAATGTCCGCAGTTCACCGTGCTGGCGCAGCGCCAGCTCACTTACGTGTGCCAGGTAGTTACCGGCATCCAGCGCCGCCGGGCCAATACAACACAAATCAAAATCCAGCAGTGTCAGCCGACGTGGATTATCGGCATTCACCAGAATCTGGTCGGGATAAAAATCCCGGTGTAGTACACGTTGCTGTACACCGCTAAGCCGTGCCGCCAGCGCGTGGCAGGCGTTAAGCAGCGCGCTGAGACGAGTTTGCCAGGCAGGATAGCGTACCGCGACCTGGTTAAAGCCCTGCTCCAGCACCCGCAGTTCGTCATGCAGCGTCCAGCGCCGTGTTCCCACCGCGTGATGAAGCCCGGCGCTGTGCTGCAACGCGGCTAGCGCTATGCCTGCATCCGTGCCCGATGTCATCAGCGCATCACCTGTACTGTTGGCCTGCAAATAGGCGGTCATCGTTATGCCCGCCACCTGCTGCTGAAGCCACAGCTTCTGTGATGCCAGTGTGGTGAGTGGCTCGGGTACGCTGACCGGCTGCCCGGCACTAAAACCGTCCTGCCACAGCGCCTGCTGGCAGGCAAAGGCGTGGCTATCCAGCCCCTTTTCCCGGTATTTACCGAGCACGGTCCACTGTGCGCCTGCGCCGGTATCCAGACGATACGCAATTAGCGCACGGCGGCCTGGCTTATGGCGCAGCACGCTGGCGTCGAGCAGCGTTGCCTGCGGGGCGAGCGCCAGGGCATGTTTGAGAGGAGCCTCTATTCCTTGTGCTGTAGTCAGTTGCCTTAGCTGGTTTTGCCAGTCAGCGCTATTTTGCGACGCAGTGTCGCAAAGTTGCTCAACGCGGGTGAGTAAACGTTCTATCCGCTGTGGCCAGTCGGTCGCGCGCTGGCGAAATGGCTCGGTAGCGAGGCACAACAGCGCCTGTACGCTGTACCATTCCAGCCCTTCGAGTGATATCGCCCGCGTGGCACAGTAACCGGCGAGTAGCGCCTCACGCGCGCGGTCAGCCTGGTCACGGCTTAACAAGCCTTCAATCACGTCCATCTCCAGGCGGGCGATAAACGTACCGAGATCGTTAAACGGATGGCCGCTGCTGCTGCGGTCCCAGTCGATAATGCGCAGGCTGGCGTCTGGCGTCACCACCACCTGGTCGGCAGAAAAATCACCGTGCAGCACCGTAGGCGGTGCGCTAAAGCCCCCGATGTGGTGCTCAAGTCGCGCGGCACTGCGCTCAAAGCGCCTTTGCATCTGCGGATAAACCACGGCAAGACTTTGCTGTTCGCGCCAGACCGGGCGCAGAATATCTTCCAGATTGCGTTGCAGGGCCGGCGTGAATGCTGCGCTATGCACCGCCGCCAGCGCTTTCCCTGTTTTGTGCAGAAGTGCAGGCATATCGGCAGTAGTCAGTAACCGATCGAGACTTTGCCCCGGCGTCCAGCGTGTGGCGGTCATGCGCAGGTGTCCGTCTAGCCCCAATAGCTCGAGCTGACTGAGCGCGCTACCTGTGGCACAGCCCTGAAGCATCGTGCCGTACTCTTTGGCGCTGGCGCAGCGCACAACCGCAAGCGGTGTGGCGTTACGATAAATACCCACCACGCAGCGCCGCCCCGGTTTGTAACGTAAAAAACGCCAGTCGATTTCACTGCCGGTTGCCTCGCCCGGCAACCAGCGGTTCAAGAGTGCCGTGCGCTGGTGTTCATCCCAGAAAAGTGACAAATAACGAATATCCCGGTCCTGGCTTGGATGTTGCAGCATGATGGCCTGTTGTGCGAGCGCCAGCGGCGCGTGAGGATGACCTGCGTTCACCATCGCCTGCCGTTTGGGATGCGCCCAGGATTGGGCAAAACGAGCCTGGCTCATGGCCTTGGCATACCAGCGCTGTGGTTCGCCATCGCCCAGGTCTATTTCCAGCGCCAGCACGCAACTGGTTCCCGGCTTGTAGCGTAGGTAGCTGGTATGCAGCGTGCGGGCGTGGGTGAACGGCGCAAGCTGGCGCAGTGCGGCTAATAGCTGCGCCTTATCCAGCAAGATCTCCAGCCCCGGCAGCTGCGGGTCGGCGGCAATCAGCGCCTGCTCCAGCGTATGAGCGGTCATGGCGCAACTCCTTTTTGAATATTCCACAATTCGAAATAACGTCCCTGCTGTGCCATGAGCGCCGTGTGATTGCCCTGTTCAATCACCTGCCCGCCATCGAGCAACAAAATGCTGTCGGCCTTTGCCGCCAGCGCCAGGTTGTGGGTAATGATGACGCTGGTTTTACCGTGCATCAGGCGTGCCAGCGCGTCGGTTACGGCTTGCTCGTTTTTGCTGTCAAGGCCCACTCCCGGCTCGTCCAGCAATAAAAATGCGCTGTTGCGAATGGCAGCACGCGCAATGGCAATGCGCTGGCGCTGCCCGCCGGAAAGCGACATGCCGCGCTCGCTCACCACCGTGTCGTAACCCTGTGGCAGATGCAGAATAAAGTCGTGAGCGTTGGCAAGCTTTGCTGCAGCAATCACCTGCTCCTCGCTGACTTCGCGCAGCGCCCCCAGCGCGATGTTTTCCCGAATGCTGACGCCAAACAGCAAACTTTCCTGCGGCAGGTAGCCAATCTGGCGACGCAGGCTGTCTACCGCATAATCGCGTACATCAGTGCCGTCGAGGGTAATGCGCCCACTGTCAGGGTCATAAAGACGCAGCAACAGCTGGCTGAGCGTTGACTTACCGGCGCCAGATGGCCCGGTGATGGCGAGCGATTGTCCGGCAGGCACGCGAAAGCTGACATCGTGCAGCACAGGCGCTGTTTCGCTTTGCGGCGCGCTCTGGTAGGCAAAACGCACGTTTTCGAATGCCAGACTCAGGCCGCCCTGAGTCACCAGCGGCTTACCTGACTGGCGGTCAACGCCCACCGGTTGGTGCAGTAGTTCAATCACGCGCTCGCCTGCCGTCACAGCCTTTGCCAGGCGGCTGCTGTACTTGGCAAATTCACGTACTGGCCGGAAGGCGTTTTTCATGTAGGAAATAAAGATAAGTAACTCACCGGCGGACATTTTGCCGCCCAGTACGCTGCGCGCACCGAGCAGCAACACCAGCGCGGTGACCACGGCAATCAGCACGTCGACCTGGCGCTCCAGCCCGGCGGCCAGGCGTTTTGCCCGCACGTTCTGTTGCAGGCTCTGGCTGTCGCTGCCGTTGAAGTTTTCGGTCGCTGCCTTTTCCAGCGACATCGCCTGGAGTGTCGCAATTCCGGTCATATATTCTGCCGACCGGGCTGCCAGGTGCCCTTCACGCTTGCGCTGGGCGCGGCTGACGTTGCGAATTTTGCCTCCGCTGCGCACGGTTGCCAGCGCCAGCAGCGGCATAGGCAGCAGCGTGAGTAATGTGAGCTGCCAGTCCAGGAAAAACATGATGCCAAGCATCCCGGCAAAAATAACAATGCTGGAAAGCAGCGGCATGATGGCGGTAACGGTCGCCTCACGCATCATGCCGATGTCATTGATCAGGCGCATGGTCAGATCGCCGGTGCGGCTACGCTGGTGAAATGACAGCGGCAGATGCAACAGGTGGGCAAATAACGCACGACGAATGGCACTCATCACCCGGCTGCCCGCCAGCGCCATGCCGATGGTGCTGGCATAACCGGCAATGGCCCTGAGAATGGCAATCACTACGACGGCAATGGCGCACAGCCACAGCAGTTTTTCAGTTTCCAGCACATTGATATTCAGGCCGTTTAGCAGCGTATTGTGTTTGATATCGCCCATGACCACGTCGATGGCGAATGCCAGCGGCCACGGCTCCAGCAGGCGAATTACGCTTGCCAACAGCAGCACCACAAAAGAGCCAGAAATCAGCCCTTTTTGTTGGCGGATCCAGGGCCAGAAAGCGCGCAGGACCGAGGAGGATGATTCAACGGCCATTGCATGCTCCTGGCGCTAATCGCAAACCGGCCAGTTGCCAGATGCGATTTACCGCCTGAGTCCAGCTGTGATGTTGCTCGGCCTCACGACGGCCTGCACTGCCCAGACGCTGGCGTTGCGCAGGGTTGTCGATAAGCGAAATAACGGCGTGCGCCAGTGCTGTTGGGTCCTCTGGTGCAACCAGCAGCCCGGTTTCTCCGTCATTAACCAGTTCGGCAAGATGACCAACGCGCGTGGTGATCACCGGCAGCCCAGCGGCCATGTATTCGTAAATTTTGAGCGGTGAAAAGTAGAAGTTTTCTAGCTGCGGATAGGGTGCTACGGCAATATCCACGCAGGACAGCAGTTGCGGCACCTGCTCTGGCGCTACAGCGCCGTGAAACTGTGCGCCACTGACGCCGCTCCCGGCGAGCCTCTGTTTCAGGTCTGTCGCCTGCGGGCCATCACCAATGATGGAAAGCGTTACGTTGTAACCTTTTTGTCGCAACAGGATGAAGGCATCAACCAGCGTATGCAGGCCGTGCCAGGGTTTGAGTGTCCCGACAAAACCCAGCGTCAGCCCGTCGCGCTGAGTGTTGTCTGCACGGGGGGCAAAGCGCGCCGGGTCAACGCCGTTTTCCACCACGTGCACTTTACCCTGCGCCGGGGCGAAGGTTTCAAGCCAGTTGCGTACACCGCCGGAGACGGCAATGATGGTGTTGGCGTGGTTGAGTAGACTGTCGAGTACGGTAAATGCCTCGTGCTCCAGCACCAGTTTGCGGTACTGGCGCTGCTCCAGCGGCAATGGTGCATTGACCTCCAGCACGCCGGGTATCCCCGCCTGGTGTGCGTAGGTCATGGCCGCATGGCTCCACAGCGAGTAGCGCTCATAGACCACGTCAAAAGGCCCGGCGGCGGCAAGGTGCTCAGCCAGCACGGTGTTGGCATTGAGCGCGGCACGCGCGCGCGTTTCTTCATCGCTTCCCGGCAAGGCAGGCAGTGTGACGATGCTCAGTGCGTGAAACTCATCAGGCACCTCGCCCCCGAGCCGTTGAGCAAACAGCGTAATTTCAGCACCGTGTTGCAGCAGTACGCGCAGCACTTCCTGGATATGAATTGACGCCCCCTTTTGGCCAAACACCGGAATGCCCGGATCGGCACAGACATAAGCCACTTTCATCAGGCGGTTTCCTTACCCTTGCGGGAAATGGCGGTAAAGAAGATATCCCGCAAACGTGCGGCGTTGCGGTCGATATCGAACTCACGCTCAATTAATGCCCTTGCCGTTTGGGCAAACTGGGTACGCAGTGCGGGGTTACTGGCAAGCCCGGCGATGGCAGCGGCCAGCGCGTGCGCGTTTTGCGGTGCAACGCAGCGCCCGGTTTCACCGTCGATAACCAGTTCCGGGATCCCGGCGACGTCTGTTGAAATAACCGGTGTGCCGAGGGCCATGGCTTCGAGCAAGACGGTCGGCAGCCCATCGCGGTCACCCTCTTCACTGATGATGCAGGGTGCGGCAATCAGCGTGGCGCGGCGCATGGCGGCGATGATCTCCTGCTGAGGTAAGAAACCAGCCAGCGTGACGCAGTCTTCAAGCTGCGCGGACTGAATCTGGGCTTCAAGCGCCGGGCGCAGCGGGCCATCGCCAATAATGGTGCAATGCAACTCCTGCCCGGCGTCGCGTAGCGAGCGTATTGCGTCAATCAGATAGCAAAAACCCTTTTTCTCAACCAGCCGGCCGACGGCAAGAATGTCTGTCTCTCGGCTGGCAGCCGGTGCAGTAAACGTGAATTTTTGCAGGTCAATGCCGTTATAGAGTCGCGTTGTTGAGGCCGCATTGTCTGCGTAGCGCTCACGCAGCCAGCGCAGGTTGTAGTCTGAGACGGTTACGGTCTGAAAGGCATCACGCAGCTTACTTTCAAGCTCGGTGCTCTCTTCGTAGGGGTAATAAATGTCTTTAGCGTGGGCGGTAAAGCTGTAGCTGATGCCGCTTAACTGGGCGGCCAGCCGTGCCACCGTGGTGGCGCGGGTGCCGAAATGGGCATGCAGGTGTTCAATACCGCGCTCGCGCACCGTCAACGCCAGCTGTAGCGCCTGGGCGAACTCATGTACGTTGCGGTGACGCCCTTTTTCGAGGCAACAGGCAAGTCCGGGCAGCTCGCGCCAGGCCTTATCGAGTAAACTCCAGAAGGTTTCAGCGCTGCGCTGTTTATCACTCAGGCGGCTCACCGGCGCTCTTACCAGGGCAATCGTGTCCTGAAAATGCGTTTCTTCCACATTCCCAAGCGCAAAAATATCTATTTTCAGTCCCGCGCGTTCATGGGCGAGGATCTCATTTACAATGAATGTTTCTGAAAAACGTGGGTAGCGTTTTACCACATAACCGACATAACGTTGCTGCGACATATTATACCTCGCACTGCACTGATGCGGCTGTCTGGCTTTTCTGTGTTAACAGTGCATTCATTTTTTCGGTAAAGGTATACAGACCATTAAGGCTCATATGCTGACGAGGGTTATCCGGCTGCCATTCAGATGCCATCCAGCGATTAAGTACCTGTACGTTTAATTCATCAGGATGAATGCAGCTGACGAGATTATTTTTGGCCAGATGCGAGGCACGAATCCATTGTTCCTGGCGCGGGGCTACCCGTGGAATAATGAGCGCACGTTTATTAAGCGATAATATTTCAATGGTTGTGTTATATCCGCCCATTGCCACCACGCTGTGAGCCTGGCGTAATAAGGCGAGCGGATTAGGAACAAAGCGAATCACGCGCAGATCGGCTCGGGTGGCCGCTATTTTTTGCAGCATTTCAAATTCAGCCGTGGGCATCATCGTGCCGGTAATTAATATCCCGGTGACGCCAGCGGGAAATGAAGACTGCGCAAAACTGGATGCCAGACGAAAGCCATCCTGACCGCCGCCAACGGTGCATAACACATACGGCCCGTTGAGTTCAGCGAAAAGGCTGTCGGCAGACTGCGGTTGCTGGGCATGGTGCGTCGCATCCAGATAACCCATAAATGACACCTTGCGGCAAACCTCGTGGTCAAGTCCATAGGCCTGGGTTAAGTCGTAGAAACTGGCATCACCGTAGACCCAGACATTGCTGTAGTAATCACGAATAGCCCTTGCGTTATCGAGCTTTTGCCACTGGCGCTGCACCGCCTGCGGTTCGTCGATAATATCGCGAAGGCCCAGCACCAGATGGGCGTTTTCTTCAACCAGCATCGGGAGCACGCTGTCGAGTTCAGACATGGCCCCGCGGGGTACGTTGTCTACCACCACAACGTCCGGGCGAAAGGACTTGAGTGCGGCGTGAATAATGCTGACGCGCAGTGCCACCAGTCGACGGATATCGCTGCCCAGCGAGTGCGGTAAATACTCCCCGGCTGGCGTTTTCAGGTAAGTGGGGAGTGTGACCGAGTCCATCCCTTTCGGAAAATGAAATACCCCGGATTCCCTCACGCCGTTAATAAGCAGAATTTCAGTATCAGGCCTGGATTTTAAAACGGCGTTCGCCAGCAGCATGTTGCGCCGGATATGACCGAGTCCCATTGTGTCGTGAGAATAAAAAGCAAGTCGTGCGGGGCGATAGCCACCCATATTGAAAACCCCCATTCCATGGAAAGTAAATAACGTCTGGAAATGTATGTAACATGACAAAAATAAAATATCACCAGGATAAATGGACATTTTTTTGTTATTTCTTTGTTTTCTTGCCTTCTTTAGCACGTCTTTCTTAACTGATTATTAAGAGTTGAAAATATCTTTTTTGCTATGCAAAAAATAAAGCCAACGTGATATTTCTTATTTTTTGTTGCCGAATGTGCGCGAATAAAAAACATATTGTATCCAGCATGTTTTTTATTACGGTGAAAGTGTTATTCACTGCCTGGAAGCACGATAACGGATGGAGAGTTTGACGTAGTCAGCGTGGGGCCAGCATGGGTTTCTGTCGTCAGGATGCGAAAGTGCCGGCGTAAACCGGCACTTTTCTCGTTATTTAATGTTTTTAACCTGACATGGGTCGCAGTTTTTTTAAAAATTTCCCTGGTGTTACATTTTTGGGCCGTGCCTGGATCTCACGGCTAACTTTTTGATCTGTTGTAATTATATTCCACTCAAACAGATATGTAAGATGTACTAATATACGGCGGCATCCTGTTCTTAAGTACAGGAGATACCCCACAGTTCAGGCAAACGCGGAGGGAAGCAGCGTATGTTATCTGTCTTCAGCGAAAATACCGTAATGAGTGCCGCTCTTAGAGATTATATTGAGCGACGGCTTCAGCCCTGGGGGTTGATGACCTATGCCTATTTTGTGCTGAGCAAGCATAATCTTTGCGACGTTTTGATGATCTCTAACTACCCCGCAGCCTGGCAGGAACAGTACCTGACCAACAATTATTACCAGCGCGACCCGGTTATTTTAAGTGGATTAAAGAGAAGCTCGCCGTTTTGCTGGGATGAGAACATCACTTTCCGACTGTCTGAAATATTCAGGCTGTCAAAATCCTACAATATTGTGAACGGCGTGACGTTTGTGCTGCATGACCATCTTAATCATGTTGCCATGCTGTCGCTGGTCACTGACAACGTTGTCTCTCAATACGAACAACTCAAAACGCACAGTGCCAGCCTGCAAATGTTGTTGATTGATGTTCATGAGCAAACTCACCGCCTGCTGGATACGCCACCGGCGTTCACCTCAACGGGACCGCTCTCAGAGCGCGATAAAGCGGCATTCACCCCACGTGAGCACGAAGTGCTGTACTGGGCCAGCATGGGGAAAACCTATGACGGCATTGCCATTATTCTTGGGATAACCGAGCGCACGGTAAAATTTCATATGGCGAATCTGGTGCGCAAGATGGGTGTCAGCAATGCGCGGCAGGCTATCCGTCTTGGTGTTGAATTAAATATGATTACGCCTGCATTGCTCCAGTAACGCCGGGTCGGTTCGCCCCGACCCGACGGATTTCAGAAACGATTAGCCGCGGCTGAAGTCGGCAAACGCTGCCAGCTGGGCGCTCAGAAATGAACGTGTGCTTTCATCAGTCAGCGTGCCGTCGCTAATTTTACCGGCAACCTGACCTATCATCGCTTCCGGCTTGTTCAGAACCATGGCGTCAAAAAACACCAGAATCTGGCGCAAATGGTACTGGGCGCGCGCGCCGCCAATCGCGCCAGGCGAGGCGGTTTCTATCAGCACAGGTTTGCCTGCCAGCGGCTGCGGATCGCAGCGTGAGAGCCAGTCCAGCGCATTTTTCAGCACACCAGGCACAGAGTAGTTGTACTCCGGGGTAACAATAATCAGGCCGTCTGCTTCACGGATGGCCTGCGCCATTGCTAAAACCGGCGCGGGAAAACCCTCTTCCTGAACGTCGGCATTGTAATGCGGGAAATCCCCTGGTGAACCCAGTGCGCTAATGTCCACGCCCTGCGGCGCAAGCTGCACCAGCGTGCGGGCGATGGTCGCATTGTAAGACGATTTGCGAAGACTACCGGTTAACGTCACAAAACGCAGTGGAGTGCTCATGGAGTGTGTCCTTATTTTTTACGGTCTGAAGAGGTGCGTCGGTCAGAGAGCATGCTTTGCAAAACACCGTCCTTGTCGATAATGGCGTGTTTAAGCGCTATCAGAATATGCCCCAGCACCAACGCGCCAGTGCTATACGCCAGCGTAATGTGAATGTTCTTCATCAGCGGGTAATAATCGGGGTTGGCATCTACCAGTGGCGGCAGCGGGAACAGCCACAGTACGTTAATAGGTTTACCGGCAACCGAGCTCCACAGCCAGCCGCTTAGCGGCATCGCGATAAGCGCAAAGAGATACAGGAAAAAATGGCCCCAGTGAGCGGCACGCTGCATCAGTGGGCTCATGGAGTCTGGCAGCCCAGGTGGGCGATGCGTCAGGCGCCAGAAGATACGTAGTACAATTAAAAACAGCAGTGTGCTGGCAAGTGCTTTATGGGCGGCGGTCAAACCATCCTGGGGGTTCAACTCCTGGCTCCAGGTCACCGCGACATAGCCGATAATCCAGACAACAATCCAGATTATCGCCATCAGCCAGTGCAGCAAACGCGCGGGCGCGGTGTACTTCCTTGAGTTTTGGGAAGAATTATGCATAAACTAGCCCTCAGATTAATTCGGTACACAGGTGTACCGATTGATGATACATCAGCAGGGTGCTATGGGAAACAATAAAGATTGCCAGGGTATGCAGCTCATTTCGCGTGCAGCCGCTGTGCTACGAACACTGAGTAATACCAATATGAGTCTGGGGAGCATTGCCCGTATCACGAATTTACCGCGTTCTACCGTGCAGCGTATTGTTGATGCCCTGGCAGCGGAAAATCTGGTTGAAGCCGGACGCGATGGGGTCAGGCTCGGTTGGGGGTTACAGCACATCGCGCGCCGTGGGCATACCAGCATTGTGCCGCTTGCTCGCCCGGCGCTGGAACTGCTGTTCACGCGCACGCACGAAACGGTGGATATCTCCGGCATTCAGGGAGAGGAAGTGACCTTTCTGGACCGCATTTTGTCTGACCAGGAGCTGCGCGTCGTGCCGTTCCCGGACCGGCCACGGCCGCTGTATGCCATGGCCAACGGCAAGGCGCTGCTTTCTATGCTGACAGATGAGGAGATTGGCGCGCGCTTAACAGGCCGGTTGCAGCCGCTGACGCCTGCCACACTCACCGCGTTACCGCCGTTGCTGGCACAGATAGCGAGCGTTCGTGAAACCGGGTTCTCTTATGACTGCGAAGAACACGCGCCTGGCGTATGTGCCATTGGCACGCCCGTCAGGTTGCCACAGCTGGGATGTTTTGCTTTTTCGGTCGTGATGCCGCAAAACCGCTATGAGCAAAATCGTTGTCTGGTTGAAGACGCACTCAAAGAGAGTCGCGACATGCTGTTGGCCGCCGCTCAGGGACAATAAGCCTCAGCGCCCTGCTCCCAGCCGTTGCAGGCAGGTCACCAGCTCGGTTTCACTGATGTTGATATACTCCAGCACCCGGCCGTAAAGCATAGCGGTCGGTACTGCCCTGCCTGCCATTTCCAGCTGCGTTTTATGCAGTACATAAAGTACGGTGCGCTCAATGCCATTCAGACCGTCGCGCACGTCGGGGATGCATTCTTGCGGTTCCATCACAGACTGCCTGCGTCAATGAGTGTCAGCAGTCAGTTTATGCGTGAACATAAAAGCGGTCAAAGCTGGGCCGCGGAGGTGTCCTTACGCCAGGCGCCGGGCGGTTGATGAAACGTTTTGGTGAAGATCCGGGTAAAGGTTTGCTGCGAATCAAATCCGTAACGCAGGCAAATCTCGAACACTTTCTCGTTGCTATTGCGCAGATCGCGCGCCGCCATATGCAGCTTCCGGGTTCGGATGTAGCGCCCGATACTTTCACCTTTATGTTGCAAAAACAGTCGCTGCAGATGCCATTTTGAATACCCGGCGTGGCGTGCAATGTCGTCAATGCGCAAAGGTTGGTCCAGATTGTGGTCTATCCAGTCAATCAGGGTTTCAATAACCTGTTCAGGTATGGACATAGGGTTTCCCTTCTTGCGTTTATTGAGCGCGCGTTTCCCACCAGGCGCTCGCGTGTGGCTCTGTGTGAGCCGGATACACCACTTCGCCCATCACCGGCGTCAGCAGCGTGTAAGGTTTGTCCTGGCTTGCCGTTGTCAGGCGCTGCCAGGGATCATTCCAGGTATGTTTTGCCAGCACAAAGCGTCCGGCATGGCCGGGGAGCACTGCCCGGGCGTTAAGGTCAAGCGCGCCCTGTGCCGCTTCTTCCGGGTGCATGTGAATATTTTTCCAGTCCGGGTCGTACTGGCCGTTTTCCATAATGGCGACATCGATGGGGCCAAAACGCTCACCAATGGCCTTAAAGTGCGGGCCGTAGCCGCTGTCGCCGCTGTAATAAATCTTGCGTTCAGGCGTGACGAACAAAAAGCTCGCCCACAGCGTGGGATTAGTTTTCAATCCGCGCCCGGAAAAGTGGCGCGCAGGCAGTACATGGACGGTCAGCCCCCCAGACAGCGGCCATGCCTGCTGCCAGTCGGACTCCTGAATCCGCGCAGCCTCCATGCCCCAGTATTCGAGGTGACTACCCACGCCGAGCGGCACCAGCGCCTGGCGCACTTTGGGCAGCAGTGCACGCACAGTTGCGTAATCCAGATGATCGTAGTGATCGTGGGAGATAATCATATAATCAACCGGCGGCATATCCTCAGCGCGCCACGGATACGGGCCAGTGAACGCTTTATTGATAAACGAAAACGGAGCGGCGTAATGACTGAAGACCGGGTCAATCAAAATGCGTTTGCCCGCCAGTTGCAGATACCACGACGAATGACCGAGCCACACGACCACGTCTTCTTCAGGGTTCAGTGTACGCAGGTCAGTGGGCACCAGCGGCAGCGGCGTGCCCGGGCGCAGGTTATCGCGCTTTTGCGTTATAAACTCCCACAATAGCTGGATACGCCCTTTCTCGCCCGTCAGCATTGGTGTGGGCTGGGCGTTGTGAAATTGCCCGTCGCGGTACTGCGGCGACTGAGTGAACGCCTGTAGCCTCTCCTCTTTTGGAGCACGGCCAAAGGCGGGATTTAAGAAGTAAGACAGACTTCCCAGCGCCGCTGTCAGCATTGTGATTACCACACCTTTTTTAAGGTTATTCATTGAACGTTATCGGGACCACAGTTGGCAGTAACGGAATGCGCTATAGTTTATGAGTGAGTAAACACTCATTTAATGATTTATTATAGAAAGGCGCGTTATTTCGTCAAGTGGATTCCTCACAGCTTGCCAGGCGTTGCGACCTGCGGCGCGACGTGCTTCAATTTGCTCGTTAACGTAACTGGAGGTTAGAAAGTGGCTCGTCCCAGAAGTGAAGATAAAAAACTGGCGTTACTGGATGCCGCCGCCACCGCTATTGCCCGCGCAGGTATAGGGGCTTCCACGGCCCAGATTGCCCGTGGGGCTGGCGTGGCAGAAGGCACGCTGTTTCGCTACTTCGCCACCAAAGACGATCTGCTCAACGCGCTGTATCTTCATCTGAAACGGGATTTGCTGGAAAACATTCTGGCGGGACTTGACGGCAGTGCGCCCCCCAAAGCGCAGTTGCGCTACACCTGGAACGGCTACATTGACTGGGGAATCA
>AMFN01000002.1 GCA_000302695.1 Enterobacteriaceae bacterium LSJC7 | reverse complement strand
CTTCATCTGAAACGGGATTTGCTGGAAAACATGCTGGCGGGACTTGACGGCAGTGCGCCCCCCAAAGCGCAGTTGCGCTACACCTGGAACGGCTACATTGACTGGGGAATCCCCCACCCACTGGCCAACAGCACCATTCGCCAGCTGGCGGTAAGTGAAAAAATTACTGAAGAGACTCAGCGACAGGTGACGGCACTGTTCCCGGAACTGGATAAGCTGTGCGATCTCCGGGTTCGCCCTACTTTTCGCAGCGGCCCGTATCGCGCTTTTGGCGACAGCCTGTTCCTGGCGCTGGCGGAAACCACCATGACTTTTGCTTCCCGCGACCCCGCACGCGCAGCAGAGTATAAAGAAACGGGATTTGAAACGATGTGGCGAGCGCTGGCAAGCGTTGACTAGTCTTACGGCGCCGCCCGAAGGCGGCGCTTGATATCAGATAGAGGTCCGGCGATAGCTGCGATACTCAGGCTGCCAGAAGTTATCTTCAATGGCCTGCAACAGGGCTTCTGACGACGTTTTCACCGCCACACCTTGCTGCTGCGCCATGCTCCCCACGGCAAACGCAATATCTTTTGACACCAGCTTAATGCGGGAAAGCTCCGGCAGCACCTGCGTGCCTTTACCACCTACCAGCGGCGAGTGCTGGGCCAGCGCCTGGCTTGCCGCCATCATCATCTCATCCGTCACCCTTGATGCGCCAGATGACACCACGCCAAGACCAATGCCGGGGAAAATATAGGCGTTGTTGCACTGAGCAATCGCGTAGGCCTCACCCTTAATCAGCACCGGTGGGAACGGGCTACCCGTTGCGACCAGCGCCGCGCCGTCGGTCCAGTTGAGAATATCGTGCGGTGTGGCCTCCACGCGCGAGGTGGGGTTAGACAGCGGCATGATAATGGGACGCGGGCAGTGCTTGTGCATTTCACGCACGATATCTTCCGTAAACAGCCCCGTCTGCCCTGACACACCAATCAGAATATCCGGTTTGACGTTATGCACCACGTCGAGCAGCGACACGGTTTCGGTGGTGACGTTCCAGTCGCTCAGTTCGTCGCGCTTTTGCACCAGGCGTGCCTGGAAAGGCAGCAGGTTGGGCATGTTGTCCATCAGCAGACCAAAACGGTCCACCATGAACACCCTGGCGCGTGCAGCCTCGTCACTTAGCCCTTCTGTGCGCATCCAGGCAATAATCTGTTCGGCAATGCCGCAACCTGCGGAGCCTGCGCCCAGGAACACAATTTTTTGCTCACTGAGCTTGCTACCCGCCGCGCGGCTGGCGGCAATCAGCGTACCGAGCGTCACGGCCGCAGTCCCCTGAATATCGTCGTTAAAGCTGCAAATCTGGTCGCGATAGCGCTCCAGTAGCGGCATGGCGTTTTTCTGCGCGAAATCTTCAAACTGCAGCAGCACATTCGGCCAGCGGTGTTGAATGGCCTGAATAAACTCATCAACAAACGCGTAATACTCTTCATCGGTGATGCGCGGGTGACGCCAGCCCATATACAGCGGGTCGTTAAGCAGTTGCTGGTTGTTGGTGCCTACGTCAAGCACAATCGGTAGCGTGTAGGCCGGGCTGATGCCGCCGCAGGCGGTGTACAGCGAGAGCTTGCCAATCGGGATGCCCATGCCGCCAATCCCCTGGTCGCCAAGACCCAGAATGCGTTCGCCGTCGGTCACCACAATCACTTTAATATTGTGAGTGGAGACGTTTTGCAGAATGTCGTCCATGTTGTGGCGGTTGGGGTACGAGATAAATACGCCGCGCGCACGACGATAAATCTCAGAAAAACGCTCACAGGCCGAGCCGACTGTTGGCGTGTAAATAATCGGCATCATCTCATCGAGATGATTTTCCAGCAGGCGATAGAACAGCGTTTCGTTGGTGTCCTGGATGTTACGCAGATAAATATGCTTATCAATATCGGTTTTGAAGTCCTGGTACTGACGCCAGCCGCGCTCCGCCTGCTCTTCGATGGTTTCCACCACCTCCGGCAGCAGGCCGGTCAGGTTAAAGTTGCTGCGTTCTTCCGGGCTGAAGGCGCTGCCTTTATTTAGCAGCGGAAACTCCAGCAGTACCGGACCGGCGTAAGGGATATAAAGGGAACGGTTTTTTTTCTGGTTTTCCATGTCACTCACTCTTTCTTTTCTTATGTCCGGGGCCGCGCCGAGCGGCCCGTCGCCGTGAGGCGGGTTCGGATATGGCGTACACATGATATAAGAAAACGGTTAACATCTCTCTAACTGTAGAGGTGCAAGTTAAGTAACTTATTGTTAATATTTAAAAATTATATTTATCAACAGGTTATGAATAACCGTCGCGGGTCCTGGCACGTGATTCAGGCTCTCAAACCAGTTTTGAGCCTGCTGAATACCGCTACGGGTTTTGCGTGCGCTGCCGTGATCACTTTTCACTTTTTCGAATTATTCCAACGGGAATTTCTCTTACACTGTAGTGCGTGGCCGCATTTTCGCCGCCCGGACGCCGCTGCCTGGCTTTAACAGTGCGTGCGTGAGATGATTTCATGCTGTGTAAATGGCAAACAGGACTCAATAATGCTGCAATCCAGAGGGCGACGCCGGTTTCTCGCTTTTTCACTGTTGGCCTGCCTGCTGGCCGGCTGTGGCGACCGGGAGAAGCCTAAAGAGCAACCGCAAACGCCCCCCACAGCACAAAAAACGCAACCGGTGCGCGGCGTGTGGCTCACTACCGTCTATGGACTGGACTGGCCGTCTCGTGCTTCCGTGACAACGTTTTCTGATGCCGACCGCATCCGCATGCAGCAACAGGAGCTGATTGCAAAGCTCGATAATATGGTGCGCCTTGGTATCAATACTGTTTACTTTCAGGTCAAACCGGACGGCACCGCGCTTTATCGCTCTGCCCTGCTCCCGTGGTCACCCGTGCTGACCGGTACAGTCGGCAAAGACCCCGGTTACGATCCGTTGGCGTTTGTGATTGAGCAGGCGCACTATCGCGGCCTTAAGGTCCATGCCTGGCTCAATCCCTATCGCGTCACCATGGACACCTCACCTCAGACTGAGGCTGCGCTTAATGCCACCCGCTACACAAAAGTCGCCAGCGTCTATGCGCAGCATCCCGACTGGATCCGTACCGCCAGCAACCGCTATGTGCTCGATCCCGGTTTGCCCGAGGTTCGAAGCTGGATAACCCAGGTTGTGAGCGAACTGGTGAGCCATTACGCCGTCGATGGCATACAGTTTGACGACTATTTCTATTACGAAACGCCAGACTCCCGGCTTGACGACAATGCCAGCTGGCAGCGCTATGGCGGTGAGTTTGCCAGCCGCGGCGACTGGCGGCGTAACAATACGCTGGCGATGATTCGCGATGTTTCCAGCGTCATCCACACCTTAAAACCAGACGTGGAGTTTGGCGTCAGTCCGGCCGGTATCTGGCGCAATGTGGCCGATGATGAACGCGGTTCCGCGACCCGCGGTGGCAATACGGCTTACGAAGCAGCGTATGCCGATACCCGCCAGTGGGTGCAACAGGGGCTGCTTGACTACATCGCGCCGCAGTTATACTGGCCGTTTGGCCGCGAGGTGGCGCGCTACGACACGCTGGCGCACTGGTGGGCTAATACCGTGGCGGGCACTCGCACCCGGCTGTATATCGGTATTGCGTTATATAAGGTGAACCAGCCTGCGGCTAATGAACCAGACTGGACCCTCGACGGCGGTGTCTCTGAGCTTAAGCGCCAGCTTGATCTTAACGAGAGTCTGCCGGGCGTAGACGGTACGATTTTGTTTCGTGAAGATTTTCTGCATCAGCCGCAAACGCACCATGCCGTGGAGTATTTGCGCCAGCGCTGGGGGAAAAAGGTCAGATAACGTTAATGCCGGTCAGTGAAATACTGACCGGCATTTTTTTAACGGCGGGATGCCGGACTTTGCACAGTTCGTTCCAGTAAGCTGCCCTGCGGCTACGGTGTACGAGATGGTCTTTCACGGTTAAATAACTCCTGCGTCGCGTTACCTAAATCAACACCATAAAGATGTAGGCCGTATACAGCAGACTCCAGCGTACGGTCTGCGTCATGCACGCCCGGTGCCGTTTGTCTGGCAAGCAGGAGATTGCGCCAGAAAGCGCTTGTCAGAATCTGTCGCATGATTAACTCCGCATTGAAGGTATGTATGCAGTTAAGCACCCGCAGCAGGAAGAAGGAAATACGCATTTCGGCAACGCTTATACACAGAAGTGAAAAGCCGCCGGGTCAGACGCAGAGCGGCCTGTTCCTGTGCCGTCCCCTGCTTGTTACTCAATGACCTGGGCGATTTTGCCTTCCATCCACGAATAGAACGGATTTGATGACACCCGCATCAGTGACTCAACGCCCGCATTGAGTACCCCGGTTTCACCACGAATACTAATGGCCCCGATGCTGATGCCAAATTCATTGCGTTTATCAGGCTTGCGTCCATACAGCGAATCACTTTCCGGGAACGGCAGCGCAATGTGTGACAGCGAGTAAACATCCGCGGGCCAGCGCAGGTTAAGGGGTTCTGCGTGAGCGTTGTTTTGCTCTGCGGGGGTAACCAGCGCCTGCACCTGCGGCGTGTCGGCCGACAGATTGGTGATAATGCTGGTCTGGTAACGACGCGGCGCAGGAGGCAGCAGCCGTGATACCGCAGTCCAGGCATCTGGCGTCAGTAGCGGGCGATAGATTGCCGCCTGATTGACATCAAATAGCACCAGTTCACTGCCGTTAGCGGGCAAACGCTGGTAAAACGCGCTAACGACAGCGTCTGTCCGTACGGTGGCGTCCACCACGGACTGGAACGTTAATACCGGCGGCAGGCTGGCGATATCGCCGCTGTCCGCCGCACGCGCGAGGGATTTTTGCAGCTTTTTGGTCAAAAGCCAGGACTGGCGTGCCGCGTTGACGGGAAAGGAGTTGTACTTAAAGGGGTTAAACTCTGGCTGCGTGCTGAGCCACGCCGAGCGTGCAAACGCCGGAAACACCGCCGGCAATCCGGCCAGGCCTGCAAAACGGGCAAAGCTTGTGACACCAATCATTGGGGAAATCAGCACAATACGCGTTGGCATATGCAGGGTTTTATCGTGCACAGCATCCAGCGCGTACTGCATCGCCAGCGCCCCGCCGTTGGAATATCCCACCAGATGCAGTGGCGCAGCCGGGTCTGTTAATGATGCCGCTTCTCGTACAGCAAGCCGTGCCGCGGCCTGCCAGTCAGCTACCGTTACATCCGTTAATGCACCAGGTACGGTGCCGTGTCCTGGCAGGCGGATCCCCACCGCGACATAACCGCGCTGGCGATACAGTTCTGCCACGTGGCGCAAACTGTAGGGTGAGTCCGTCAGACCGTGCAGTAGTACTACCGCGCCACGTGGCTTGCCCTGAGGCGTCAGGACATAAGAGCGATTCCAGTCGGTGGTGAATTTTTCCGGCCAGACCAGCCCGCCGGGATAATAACGGTTCAGGGGGGTTTTTACGTCAGGCTTGAGCTTATCGGCAACGTGTGTTTTCTCTGCCTGAAACAATCGGTTTTCACGGTCCAGGTAATCGCGCCAGCTGGCGCTGTTTATCGCCGCCGCGTCCATCTCCGGTGCAACCCAGGTATGCCACGGCTCCAGAGCCGGACTGCGCAGAATGTCGTAAATACGCAGTGCCAGCATCCCGGCGCCAAACAGCAGCAGCGCCAGCAAGGCACGCTTTGCCCACCTGCGGGTAAATTTCAGCATTGTTGAACCGTTATTATGAAAAAGTGGATGGGTAGATATACCGCTGCGCATAGTAGCACAGCGCGTTGTGCTCAGGCCCGATGTTGACGGTGGCCCCCCTGTCGCCCTCAACCTTGCGGGAGCAGCATCACCATTTTAACCGCACGGTTGCCGCTAAGACGCCAGGACACCTGGGTGTAACGTAGTTCACCAGAAACAATATGGTGAAAATGACGCCCACCACCCCGGCGCTCCAGTACTTGCTGGCGCGCCCACTGTGTACGAAACGCGTCGCTTGCCGCCGACATCTCATGGACAAATGCCTGTAGCCGCGGCTCCTGCATGTGGTGGATACCTTCGGCGCGCAGTTCGGCCACAATGCGTTCGCAGCGTGTGTCCCAGTCCGGCACCAGGTTTTTAGCCAGTGGATGCAAAAACATAAACTTCATCATGTTGGGTGCTTTATCGCTGTCAAGCCAGCCGCTGAACAGGGTTGCGGCTGCACTGTTCCAGGCCAGCAAATCCCAGGTTAAATCCAGCACATAGCACGGCGCGCTGACCTGGTGCACACACGCCAGCGCGCTGCTGTCCACGCTGCTCGTCTGTTCGTCACGGCTGTCGATTAGCTGCGCCAGCCGGAACAGATAGCTGCGCTCGGCGGTATCCATTCGTAGTGCATCGGCAATATTTGATAGCGTTCTGGCTGATACCGCAACGTCTCGTCCCTGCTCTATCCAGGTATACCAGGTGGTACTGATGCCGCTTAGCTGCGCCAGCTCCTCACGGCGCAATCCCCGGGTACGCCGCCTGGCTGTGCTGGCTAAACCCAGTGTTTCTGGCGCGGTGCTTTCACGCCGTGTACGCAAAAAAAGGCCCAGCGCTTTTGGGCCGCTCAGGGCTTCGTGGTTCATCATGGTACTGTCCAGTACTAGTATAAATGCTCATATTGTACCCGTATCAGGCAGGGAATATAGTCAATTTGTACACAATGACAGCTAAGGAAGTGAGCAATGAAAAATAACCATACGACGTTAGTTGATGGGCAGTTTGGCAGCCAGGCGCAGGCGTATTTACACAGTGCCGTACATGCACAGGGAACCGATTTGGTACGCCTGAACGACTGGCTTAGCGCAACGCCTACGGCACGGGTGCTGGATATGGGCTGTGGCGCAGGCCACGCCAGCTATGCCGCTGCGGGAGTTGTCAGCGCGGTGGTGGCCTACGATCTGTCAGATCGCATGCTGGCGGTGGTTAACGAGTCCATGCAGGCACGCACGTATGGCAATATCACCACCTGCCAGGGTGTGGCGGAGCATTTACCCTTTGAGGATGCCGCGTTTGATGTCGTCATTAGCCGCTATTCAGCCCATCACTGGCACGATGTCGGCCGGGCGTTACGCGAGGCAAAACGGGTATTAAAACCTGGCGGTAAACTGATGCTTATTGATATCTGTTCACCGGGTCGCCCGACTCTGGATGTCTTTTTGCAAACCATAGAAATGCTGCGCGACCCTTCCCACGTGCGCGACTATACCCAGGGAGAATGGCTGACCATGATCAACGACGCGGGTTTTACCGTGCGCGAGCTTGTCACAGAGCGGCTGGCGCTGGAGTTCAGCAGTTGGGTCAGTCGCATGAACACCCCGCCCGCACTGGTTGAGGCCATTCGTCTTTTACAGCATAAAGCGACTGATGAAGTGCGCCGTTATTTTGAGGTCGCCGCTGATGGCTCGTTTGCCAGCGACAGGCTGATGTTGATGGCGCAGTAATGCCCACGCCGCCCATTGAGGCGGCGGTTTCGCTCACTGTTTGACGAGGAGCAGACAAACCTGTGTTAATGTGGTCGCTTATCATTCAACAGGGAGGCCGGGATGGCTGAAGTGAACATCAGCGAAAGCGAAAAAGATCTCATCCGCGACAAACTGGAAGCGTACTGCCGCGATAATCTGGATCTGGAGCTGGAGCAGTTTGACGCGGAGTTTTTATGTGATTTTGTGGTCAAGGAGCTTGGCCCACTGTTTTACAACGCCGGCATTGAAGAAGCCATTCGCACCCAGGCCGCATGGAGTGAACGTATCCAGGAAGAAATGGATCTGAAGAAAATATTTTAGTTTGCCGGGCGGTTTTAGCTGCCCGGGCGGCAAGGCTACGGACGAGTTTGTTGCCAGGTTGTCAGAGAGGTTTGAATCTCCTGCTTTGCCGTGGCCACATCGCCAAAGCCGTTCAGTTCGACCTTCTTGCGCCCTTGCGGCAGCTGTTTATACACGCGGAAGAACGCTTCAAGCCGCTCACGCTCAATTTTGGGTAAATCCGCCACCGTTTTCACCTCATCCCAGGTCGGATCAACATCGCTTGCAGGCACGGCGACTATTTTGTTGTCGCTCTCGCCGCCATCCGTCATGTTAAGCACGCCTATCGGTCGCAATTTAATCACCGTGCCTGGATACAGCGGTGCCCGGGTGTAGAAAATCACATCCAGGGGGTCACCGTCGCCGCCGCGCGACTGGGTGATGGAGCCGTAGTTAGCCGGGTATGCCATCGGCATTGACTGAAAACGATCGGCAACAATAAAGCCGGTTTTGGGATCGGTTTCATATTTAATTATGCCGCCCGCCGGAATTTCAGTGACGGCGTAAAATACCTCGGGATGCGTTTGCGGCTGCGGGAAATCAAGCACATTTTGCGCGCGGGCACTGGCAGAAGCAGCGAGCGTGAGTAACGTAATCAGCAGGTGCTTTTTTATCGGATTCATGATGTTGTCCGTTATGCGATGAAGCGCCCAATCTGGCAGTAGCCTGTGACGGCACAATGACGTTTTTCTGGCAGTTTTGTGACGCAAACGCCGTCTTATCACAGGCACAAACTCTGGTTACTGCGCCCGCAACCCGCCGTTTTCATGCCGGAATGCTCGTGTAGCGATAATCGCGCGGTTTCACGGATCTCAACAGATAGACCTGCTGGCGAAGCGGGATGAGCCGTGTTCAGCCACCTTCTGGATTGATATAGACCGCTCACCCCTGGCATTGGTGCGTTTTTGCAAAAAACAGGCCCGCACACTGCGGGCCTGTTTGTGAATGCTGCAAACACACAAGGCTAACGTGACACCGTCACGCCCTCTTTTTGCGTATTGCTGACTCGCAGGAAGAGCGCGCAGGTAGCGGCCAGCCCACACAATGCAGCGCACATCAGCCACCAGGCAGGCGAGCTGCGACTGCCGGTAAATTCAACCAGGGCTGTGGAAATTACTGGCGTCAGACCACCAAATACCGCCGTTGCCAGGCTGAACGCCAGCGAGAATCCAACGGTACGCACGTATACCGGCATGATCTCGGTAAGAGCAGCCACCATCGCGCCGTTGTACATACCAAAAAAGAACGAGAACCACAGCAGCACTATCGTCATGCGGGTAAAATCTGGCGCGGCCGTAAGCCAGGTCATGGCAGGCCAGGTGGTGAGCAGTGCCAGCAGCGTAATACTCAACAGCACGGCGCGTCGCCCGATGCGGTCTGAAATTGCCCCGCCTATCGGCAGCCAGAAAAAGTTAGAGATACCCACCAACATGGTCACCGTCAGACTCTCTTCTGCACTCAGATGCAGCACAGTTTTGCCGTAGGTGGGCGTGTAGACGGTAATGAAATAGAACGTAGTGGTGGTCATGGCCACAAGAAGTGTACCAGCCAACACCAGACGCCAGTTCTGAGCGATAGTACGGAAAATTTCTTTACTGTCCGGGCGGTGGCGGCGTTGGAGAAATTCTTCGGTTTCCTGTAGCGAACGGCGCAGGACAAAAATGAGTGGGATTATCATGCAGCCAATAAAAAATGGAATACGCCAGGCCCACTGGCTGATTTCATCCGGGCTGAATAGCTGGTTCAGCCCGTAGCCGAGCAGCGCGGCAAACACAATTGCCACCTGCTGGCTGGCAGACTGCCAGCTGGTATAAAAGCCCTTATGCCCTGGTGTGGCAATTTCAGACAGATACACCGACACGCCGCCCAGCTCCACCCCCGCCGAAAAGCCCTGCAACAACCTGCCTACCAGCACCAGCAGCGGCGCAGCAATACCCAGCGTGGCGTAACCTGGCACCAGCGCAATCAGCAGCGTGCCGCAGCCCATTATCCCGAGTGTTACCATCAGCCCCTTGCGCCGCCCAATGCGGTCAATATAGGAGCCGAGCACGATGGCCCCGATGGGGCGCATCAGAAACCCGGAGCCAAACACGGCAAAGGTCAGCATGAGTGAGGCAAATTCGCTGCCTGCGGGAAAAAACACGTGCGCGATGTGCGTGGCGTAAAAGCCAAACAGGAAGAAGTCGAACTGCTCAAGGAAATTACCGCTGGTGACGCGCAGGATCGCACCCACCTTTCCTCTGCGCCCGTTTGGGTGTTGAGAGACAGGATTATTCACGGTCAGGTTCTCCATTGTCCATTGCTGTAGGGCGGCTCTGCGGCCGCAGGTTTTTTGTCGTATCACGCGCCGCCCGCCTGGCAGCGCGTGTTTTAACGCTGGCGTTTCTCTATCGCCCACTTCAGTAACGCGGCACAGCGGTAAAAGCCGTGGGCAAATTTGCCGTACGGCAGCGTCAGAAACAGCGCCATCACCATGCCCAGATGTACGGCGAGCAGTGCGCCCATAAAGGTGCTATCCCGCCAGGCCAGCAGCGCCAGCCCGCTTAAGCTAATAAGTAACAGCAGCAGACAAAATCCGCGGTCCATCCCTTTTTGCTGCGCATCACCGTGCAGCGGTGCACGTTTTAGATTGAGCCACAGCAGACCCGCCGGGCCGATGCAAAGCCCGATGCCGCCGAGCGTGCCAAGCACTACCGGCAGGCTGAATAGCGGATACGGCGCCTCCTGACCCAACAGGTAGTGGTAACCCGTCGCCACTATCGTGGCGGCAAAGCAGAGCATGAAGCCGTAAAACGTAAAGTGGTGAAACAGGCGGCGGCGCTGGGTAAAACGGTCGTTTTCATCGTTACAGCCTTCGCCGTGGCCGCCGTCGAGGTATTTCAGCGTGAGCGCGTTGCCCGCAGCCTCAAGCGCCGCCGGTGCCTGCGGTATGCCACCCGAAATGCCGCGCCAGAAGCGCACCACGCCGGTCATCAGCACCAGCAGTGCGCAAACAAAAACGCCGCCAAACATGGCTGCCAGCAAACCGTGAGGGAAAATGCGATAGAAGTTACCGGCCAGAGGTTCATGCAGCAGACTGCCCTGCATCGCTACGGCCAGCAGTAAAAACAGACTCAGACAGCCCGCTAACGCCAGCACGGTGGTTATACCAGCATGGCGATAAAGTGCCGCAAAGCGCGGTGGCCAGGCGTAGCTCTGGTAGGTTTCCAGACGCACTTTCGCCATTGCCTGCGGCACCGTAATGGCAAACTCATGCGGCGGTGCGTACTGGCAGGCGTGCAGGCAGGCACCGCAGTTGTGGCACAGATTGGCAAGGTAGTTTACGTCGGCCTTGTTAAATTCCAGCCTGTGGGTCATGGCAGGGAAAACGGCACAAAACCCTTCACAGTAGCGACAGGCATTGCACACCTGCATCACGCGTGCGGCTTCGGCTTCGTTCGGGCTGAGCACCTGGGCCTCTTCGATTAAGACATCAATATTAAGCCGCTGCATGGTTCACCTCACTTTTCCCGGCAGCCTGGGCGGCTTCACGCCCGGCAATACAGCCAAAGGTAGTGCCAATCGACATGCCCACGCCTGCGGTATAGCCTTTACCCAGCACGTTGCCTGCCATCATTTCACCGGCCACAAACAGGTTGTCAGAAGGTTGTCCGTTAAAATGCACGGCGGCGCGTTCGTTTACCTTAAGCCCCAGATAGGTAAAGGTAATGCCAGGGCGCAGCGCGTAGCCGTAGAACGGCGGCGTATCGATGGGACGCGCCCAGTGGCTTTTCACCGGTGACAGCCCTTCAGTGTGGCAGTCGTCGAGTATGGCGTGGTTGAAATTGCCTGTACGACAGGCGCGGTTATAGTCATTTACCGTCTGCTCAAACCGGGACGCGTCCAGCCCCAGTTGTTGCGCCAGTCCGGCAAGTGTCTGCGACTGCGCACCGGGAAATACCGGCGGCATAAAATGACCCGGCGCTTTAGCATCAATAATGGAAAAACCAATTTGTCCGGGCTGCTGCGCGACCAGGCGGCCCCAGATGGCATAACGTTTAGGCCAGAAGTCTTCGCCTTCGTCGTAAAAACGCTCTGCATCACGGTTGACCACGATCCCCAGCGACACGCAGTCAACGCGGGTACAGATACCGCCATCGTAGCGCGGTGCGCGGGCGTCAATCGCCACGCAGTGGGACTGGGATGGCTCACCAATAATATCGGCTCCGGCATCCATCATGAATTTCAGCAGCACGCCCTGGTTAAAGCGCGTGCCGCGAATAAGGAAGTTATCCGCAGGCCACTCGCCGGCGGCATTTTGCCCCCAGGCTTCACGCAGCCAGTCGCGGTTAGATTCAAAACCCCCACAGGCCAGCACGCAGCTGCGGGCGGTAATACGCGCCTCTGCGGTGTGTGCGGCAATAAAGCGCCCGTCTTTCAACTCCAGCGATTCAACCGGTGTGTTGTAGCGAATCTCCACGCCGAGTTTTTCCGCGCTGCGATAATAGGCATTCACCAGCGCTTTGCCGCCGCCCATGAAAAACGCGTTAGTGCGTGCAACATGTAAAGCACCGGAAAGCGGTGGCTGAAAATGTACGCCGTGACGACGCATCCAGTCGCGGCAGGTGGATGAGGTGCGGATCACCAGCCGCGCCAGCGCCTCGTTGGTTTGTCCTTGCGTCACCCGCAGCAAATCCTGCCAGAACTCTTCTTCTGGATAGCTGTCGACCAGCACATCCTGTGGGCCGTCGTGCATACAGCGCAAATTGCGGGTATGGGCAGAGTTGCCGCCGCGCCACTCTCTGGGCGCCGCCTCCAGCATCAGCACCGATGCGCCGGCTTCACGCGCGGTGAGGGCCGCGCACAGCGCTGCATTGCCGCCGCCAATGACAAGCACGTCAAACATAACCAGACTCCATTGTTACTTACTTGTTATGGAACTGTATGTTTTATGACAAGGCAGCGACACGCTGAGTGGCTAAAGGGGGTTTTACATTTCGTAAAGGCGAGCGCCGGGCCAGTGGCCATCGGTGACAAGTCGGGTCATGACATCCAGCAGTACCACCCTGGCCGCGATCCCGGCGGGTGAAAGCTCATCATCATTAAGGCTTACCAGCAGATTGACTCTTCCTGATGCAGGAGCGTCCAACGCCAGCACCCGTAATTGTTCGTCGTGCAGGCGCGAGACGGCAGCCCCTGGCTGGATGGTTACACCAAGACCGCTACGCACCGCCTCCATCAGCAGCGCCAGCCCGTCAATATCCATTACCGAACTGAGCACATGGGGTTGCCTGGCGCAAAACCGCTCAACCAGCGCCCGCAGGCCGTGCCCCGCGCTTGGCAGAATGAGCGGCAGCCGGTGAAGGCAGTCCACCGCTATCTTGTCACCAGCGTGGTTTGCCAGCAGTTCATGGCGACCAATAACAAACAGCGTTTCCTCCAGCACCGGTATGGCGCTCCAGCCACTGGTCGGCGCCTGCTGGAATAAAATGCCAAGATCGAGCTGACGTGTGGCAATTTGCGTAGCCAGATTGCCCGACAAACTCTCCACTACGTGCAGACGCACCTCTGCGTAGCGCTCGCGCATAGCGTGAATAAACGGCAACCCCAGAACCGATGCGGTGCTGGGTGCCATGCCAACGCTGACGTGCCCTGACAGGCGGGCACTGTGCGCTGCTTTCACTGCATCACTGGCGTGGCGCAGGGTCAGCTGCGCCTGGTGAAAAAAAGCAAGCCCCGCACCGGTAGGCTGTACACCGCGAGAAGTACGCTGTAGCAAGCGCGTGGCAAGCTCATCTTCAAGTCGACTAATTTGCTGGCTGAGTGCAGAAACGCCCACGTCCAGGCATTGGGCAGCACCGGAAAAACTCCCGGCTTCAATAACGCTCACGAAATACTTAAGTTGGCGCAGTTCCATATGGGCTTCCTGACAGAAAAGACGCTTCAGGGGATAGCGCAAAAACACGCCGCTGGCTCGCCTGAAAGTGCAGAAATGGGAGGCGACACGATTTTCTGGTACGCAGAAGGCCATTTAAGGCAGCGCAGGTACTTAAATGAATGTTATTTAAACCAGGAACTGTCCGAGTAACCTTATTCCCTACGTTGTCTTTACGGCCTGCGGTGCTCACGCGTGTAATGGTTCGTTTTAGTTCAAAAAACAGGCATCGCTTCTGCGTAATACGCAATATCAATAGCTGGATTTTTTTTAGCATGCACTGCCAAAGTCTGTGCAATAACGCCCGTCAATTGCAGCCAAATGCCAGGTATAAGTTTTTATAATAACGACCCATTCTGCAAGGAGGAGATATGCGTCGTACCCTGCTTTTGTCCGGTTCCCCTGCCAGCCCTGTGGGCAGCGAAATCACGCGCGGCTGTATTGCCGTGCTGCCGATGCTTATCGGTATTATTCCCTTTGCCCTGTTACTGGGTGCCCAGGCGGCGGCTAAAGGGATGACGTCCATTGAATTGCCGTTGATGACCGGGCTTAACTTTGCCGGAGGCTCCGAGTTTGCTGCTATTGCGCTGTGGACCTCGCCGCCGCATCTCCTTGCCATCATGATGGTCACGTTTTTGGTCAATAGCCGCCATTTATTGATGGGCGCTGCAATGGCAGCGCATTTAGGTCACTTACCGCTTCGCAAAGCGGTGCCTGCACTGCTGGTAATGTGTGATGAAAGCTGGGCGTTGGGCATGGCTGACGCCGCCCGCCGCCGCCAGCAAGGCATGACGCCGGGTTTTAGTATGCCTTATTACGTGGGCGTTGCTGGTTCGCTGTGGGTTATGTGGGTGCTGTTTACCGGCCTTGGCGTGCTGATTGGCCCGGTGTTAGGTGATATCACGCGCTGGGGTTTTGATATGGCGTTCCCGGCCGTGTTCCTGGTGCTGCTGCGCGGCATGTGGAAAGGCACCCGCTCGGCCTTCCCGTGGCTGGTAAGCCTGGTGGCCGCGGCCACCACCTGGCACTATTTCCCCGGCTCAGCGTACTATGTGCCAGTTGGCGCGGGCGCGGGCATTTTGACCATTCTGCTGATGACCGCGAGGGGCTGAGCGTGACCATACTGACCATAGTTCTGATGGCAATGACCACCTGGTTTACCCGCGTGGCGGGTTTTATGCTGTTACGCGAACGCACGCTGGGTCCGCGCGTGCGCGCAGTAATGGAGGCCGCGCCAGGATGCGTGCTGATTACCGTGATTGCCCCCCATTTTGTGACGACAAATCCGGCGGATATCCTCGGACTTGCCATTGCGCTGTTAGCGGCCATGCGCTTTTCGCTGCTGCCAACGGTGGTTATCAGCGTGGTTGCCACCGCCGCACTGCGGGCGCTGCTCTGATCAGGGCAGCGGTATTTCGGTGGTCTGTTTGATTTTTTGCATCGGGATTTCGGTTTTAATGCTTTGTACGCCGTCGATGCGCGTCAGATGGTCAATCTGAAAGCGGCGATAGGCGTCCAGGTCGGTCACCAGAATACGCAGCAGAAAATCGCAGTCACCGGCCATCAGGTGGCACTCCACCACTTCCGGCAAATGCTCCACCTCACGGGCAAAATGGTTCACCGTCGCGGCATCCTGGCTTTTGAGCCAGACGCGTGAAAACACGGTTAGCCCCAGCCCGATGACGGCCGGATTGAGTAACGCGACGTAACGGTCAATAACGCCCGCTTCTTCAAGCATCCGTACTCGCCGCAGGCAGGGAGATGGCGACAGCCCCACGCGTTCGGCCAGAATATTATTAGCAATGCGCCCATCTTCCTGTAGCGTCTTTAAAATCCGGCGGTCAATTTCGTCGAGTTTCCAAGCCATTTATTGCCATCCTTATCGTTTTTGTAGCATTGAGTGCTGGCAGTCTATCTCAACAATTCCAGATTAATCCTGAAACTTTCTCAGGTGCACATTCTGACGCTGTAAAATATCCCGGTGGATGATAATGTCTGTTTTCACCATTTATTGTTGAGGTTTTCTTATGTCTCAGGACGTACAACCTTCCCCGATCGTGTTGATCCAGCAGTTGCAGGCGCTGTCTCAGACTGGACTCACCTATGCTCAGGACGCGTACGACATTAAGCGTTATGAATCATTACGCGAGATTGCAACGAAACTGATGACCCAACTGTTGGAGATGGAACCTCACGTAGTTTTGGGGCGTGTATATTGCGCCCAGCAGGGTTATGCAACACCGAAAGTCGATACCCGCGGCGTTATCATTCGCGATAACAAAGTGCTGCTGGTGCGAGAAGCTGACGATGGCGGCTGGAGCTTGCCAGGCGGCTGGGTCGACGTGGGCGACAGCCCATCGGGTTCAGTATGTCGTGAAGTCTGGGAAGAAACCGGGCTTGAAGTGACATCGAAACGTTTGATTGGCGTGTGGGACCGCAATCAACACGATCATCCGCCTTATCCGTGGCATGTTTACAAGCTGTTCTTCCACTGTGAGGAAACAGGCGGCGCACTGCGCAGCAGTGATGAATCCACCGATGTGGCATTTTTCGCGCTCGATGACCTGCCGGAACTGTCGCTAACCCGCGTGGTACCGGAAGAGATTTTCACCAGCGTGCGCATTATCCAGGAAGGTAGTGCTCCCTGGTGCGACTGAGTGTTTAAACAAAAAACCCGGCCAGGCGCCGGGTTTTTTAACAATGAATTTTGCACGACACATCGGCGCTATTTCTGCACCCACTTACGCTCAGGCGGCGTATAGGTGTTAAACCCCTGAAGAATGCGCTCAATATCCTCAGCAAACGGCAGCATGTCGCCGTAGCGCGAGTGCATAAACCCTTCGCCCACCATATTCAGCACCATCTGGTGCAGCGGCTCGTAATAGCCATTGACGTTAAGAAAGGCGCAGGGTTTTTCATGAATGCCAAGCTGCGCCCAGGTCCATTGCTCAAAAATCTCCTCCAGCGTCCCGGCCCCGCCCGGCAGTGCGATAAAACCGTCAGACAGCTGCGCCATTTTGGTTTTACGCTCATGCATATTATCAACGACAAAAAGCTCCGTTACACCGGTATGGGCAATTTCACGCTCTACCAGCGCACGCGGCATAACGCCAATGACATGGCCGCCGTTTTCAAGGCAGGCGTCAGCGACGGCCCCCATCAGCCCCACTTTGCCACCACCGTAGACCAACGTCAGGTTGGCCTGTGCCAGCGCTTTGCCTACCTGTTGTGCGGTCTGGATATAACACGGGTTCACTCCCGCAGACGAGCCGCAAAAAATACCAATCGATTTCATGCCTGTTCTCCCTTTTTTAACGACGAAGAAGGTAACACAAAAAACCGTGTTATGGCGGTACGGGGCGGCATTATGTAAATAAAATGTTAATTGCGAGTAATTCAGGCGGGAAATACCCCGACAAGCACACTTGCCGGGGACGTAATTAACGGCGGTCGAGGGAATAGCGGCCAGGGCCAGTGACAACCAGCAACAGAAAAGCGCCGGTAATGCTGACGTTTTTCCAGAAGTTGATCATGTTAGGCTGCACCGCATCACCGGTCATTGTCCAGTAAGCATGGCCGATAAACGCCGTAGCAAGCGTGTAAATTGCAAACACAAGGGCTAACGGACGCGTGAAGAAACCGATAGCGATAAGAATGGGTGCCAGCACCTCCATCACCACGGCAATAACGGCGGCAAGCGTGGGTGCGGGTACATTCAGCATTGTCATATATTGCACGGTGCCGCTAAAACCCATGAGTTTTGGCAGACCGAAAATAAAAAACAATGCTACCAGCGCAATCCTTGCAATTAACAGCATCAGCGGTGTTGCACCGCCAAAGTCGAGATACCGCAGTTTGTTCATAATCAGCTCTTTTTTACCGGAAAGGTGATTTAAAGCTAATACAACAAATCGCGCCTCGCCAGGTCAGACGAAGCGATTGAGTATTTTTTGTAATGAGACCTGGCTCACGTTATATGGCGCATTGTCCATACACAGACCAAAGTCCTGTTGCAGACATTGCCATACCTGTTGTGCTGACAGCGTTTTTTCGCTTTCGCTCCCGTCTGGCGCGCGGCGTGTGAGGCGGTGGTTGAGCAACCGCAGTTGCCCGCCGTCAGCAAGCCACAGGCTTGCCATCAGCCGGTGGCGAAAATGCGAGTCCGGCCAGGTGGCGACAAAATGGTTTGCCATCAGGTCGTCGCTGAAATAAGGATGAACGTCGTCAAACAGATACAGTTGTTGCCAGCCATCACGCAGCCAGGCGCAAAGCAGCCAGCCTTGCGGCGCGTGATCCAGTCGGTATAACCCATGTGCGGTGCGTTGTTCCAGTCCGGCACACAACCGCAGCGGTGTACTGATGCTAGCACCGCCAAAACCGACGTCAGCCAGCCAGGGTTCATCATCAATTATCACACGCATCATGCGATGGGTACGTGGCGGCATGGTCTGCGGGTTGGCAATTAATACCCGCGCGGCCAGACTCTCCACGTTAAACCCAATTGTCTGTAGGGCGTGCTGAAAAAGACCGTTTTGCTCATAACACCAGCCGCCCCGCTTTGCACGTACCAGTTTGGCGCTCAGTGCATCGGTATCAATATCTGGCGTGCGTCCGAGTAAGGCGTCGAGGTTTTCAAAGGCAATGGTGCAGGCATGGCGCAGATGTAACTCGCGCAGCGTTGGTAACGTAGGTTGTGGTGCGCCGTGCGGCCAGCCGATGCGGGCCAGATATTCATCCAGACTGAAGGCCATTGATTTCTCCGTTACAGCAGGTCATTGCGCGCCAGTACGCCGCCAAGCCCGGGCAGTGCGCGCATACGCTGCACAAGATCATAAAGTTTTGGCGTGCTGGCGATAAACCAGGCCTCGCCCGGACGCCAGCGTACCATGACCGGCCAGTAGGCATCGAGCAGCGTCATGCGCTCGCCGCAGGTCCACTCACCTGCCCTGAGCTGGCTTTCAAGCCACTGGTATAGCGTGTTGCGATGGTCGTCAACGCGCTCGCGCAGTTGCTGTTGAGAGGCCTCACCATCAAGCCAGCGATCGGGACGATCGCTAAAAGAAAACGAAGGGTAAATGTTGGCATTGAGCCAGATAAGCAGGCGTTGAAAGCGCAGGCGCGCGGGTGTGCCAATATCGGGTGCCAGATCGGGACAGCGATCGAGCAAAAGCAGCGCCAGTGCCGCCGTTTCCGTTACTATTTCACCGTGCGCCGTTTTAAGTACCGGTATCTGGCACAGCGGATTGAGTGCCCTGATTTGCTCGCGCTGCGGCCCTGGCTCATCGAACCCTTCCACATTCACATACTGGTATTCTTCTCCCGCCAGCGTCAGCATGATCTCGCTGATGGCCGAGCCCCAGCCCGGCACGCCGTAAAGCACAAACATGGTTGCCTCCGTCAATCAGGCGGGCGCTTTCGCGCCCGCGAAGATTACTGCGCGCGACTGACGCGCCACACCGCATTACCTGCATCGTCTGCAATCAGCAATGCGCCCTGCTTATCCTGAGCCGGGCCAACCGGCAGACCGCGCACGGATTTCTCATCATCAGACAAAAAGCCGGTCACCACCGGTTTAGGCTCACCGACCGGCTTGCCGTTCTCAAATGCCACCCAAACCACCTGGTAGCCGTTAAGTGGCGTGCGGTTCCAGCTGCCGTGCTCGCTGACAAACGCCCCGCCGCGATACTGCGGCATGCTGTCGCCGGTGTAGAACAACAGGCCGAGCGGTGCTACGTGTGAACTTAAGGCGTAATCCGGCTTCACGGCCTTCGCGACCAGATCCGGGCGCGCTGGCTTAACGCGCGTATCCACATTCTGGCCATAATAGCTGTACGGCCAGCCGTAAAATGCGCCGTCCTGTACCGAGGTCATGTAATCAGGCACCAGATCGGAGCCAATCTCATCACGCTCGTTCACCACTGCCCACAGTTTGCCGCTTTGCGGTTCCCACTGTAGCCCGGTTGGGTTACGCAGGCCGCTTGCAAAAATACGGCTGGCACCACTTGCTGTATCCACCTCAAGCACCGCGGCACGGCGGTATTCTGCTTCAATGCCGTTCTCGGTAATGTTGCTGTTAGAGCCAACGCCCACGTACAGCTTGCTGCCATCCGGGCTTGCCAGCAGCGCTTTGGTCCAGTGGTGGTTAATACCTCCGGGTAAATCAGCAAGCTCTCTGCCCGGAGCCGTGATGCGCGTCTGACCAGATTGATAAGGATATGCCATCAGCCTGTCGGCGTTGGCGACATACAGCGTATTGCCGATAAGCTGCACGCCAAACGGCGAGTAGAGATTTTCCAGCAGGATATGTTTTTCGAAGCGGCCATCGGCCTGCGGACGTAGTAGCGTGATACGATTACCGCCCGCACCACCCTTGCCAGATGCCTTTTGTACCACTCCCATAATCAGTTGCTTGGGGCGACTGTTTGGCTTGGGCGGTCCGTTGGCCTCAACAACCAGCACATCGCCGTTAGGCAGCGTGTAAAGCTGACGTGGGTGCAACAGGTTATCTGCCACCTTTTCTATCTTCAGCCCTTGCGGCACTTTCGGCGTTTCGCCCTCTTTCCAGGCCGCACCTGTTGGTACCTGCATCGGCGGTAGCAGGAAGTTCTGCGCCTTTGGCAGCTCAGGGTTTGGGCCAATCTGCTTCATTGGGTCAAGGGTTGCTCCGTCGTCACAGCCTGCCAGCGCAAGTGTGAGGCACATCATCAGCAGTGATTTTTTCATTAATTTTCCCTCACACACGGTCGCGCAGCGCCTGCTGCAGGTTGGCAATAACGAGCGCAATGACCGTCAGCGCAGACAAAATCACGCCAGTGGGCACTACCGCCCAGGCGTCACGGCTGTGAATGAAGGCATTGAAAATCGCCAGTACAACGGCAATCAGGTAAGCCCAGAAGTGAATTTTTACCGCCGAACCCTGAGGATATGAGCCGGTTATCCACACCTGAACCAGATTGATAAGACGTGGGATCACTGCCAGAAACAGTCCGAAGGCAATAAGCCAGCTGGCGGCCTGAGTCCAGAAAATCTCCTGGCTGTAGAGGTAGATAATGTCAAACACCAGGGCGGCAGTAAAAAAGCCGATGGGTAAAGGGTTCAGCAGTTCATAGACCGCCACAGCCAGCACCGAGCGACGCCCAGAGGTATAAGCGTTCATTCACAGTCTCCTTGAGTTAAAGGGCCGCGCCCGCAAAGTGCAGGCGACGTATTGCCTGTGAAAGCGTAGTCAACCACAGCGCTTAATGGCGGGAAAAAGCCGCTTTAGCGGTAGATTTCCTCCATGCGCTGCAAGCCAGCCTGGTGCTCGGCATCAATGTGCTGGCGGGCAAAATCGGTAAATAACGTTAATGCAGTAGCGCGATGGCGGCCCACCGGAGCCTGTATTTGTAAAGAGCGCTGGCTGAGTGTGTCGTTATTGATAGCCAGCAGACACAACTCGCCCTGGCTTGCACGCCACAGCACGCTGAAATGGCTGCAAACGCTGATGCCCTGCGGGGTGGCGAGGGCAAAAGCGTACTGTGCGGAAAACCGGTTGGTGCTGAGCGTCGGTTCAAGAAACACACCGGCTGAACGGCAGCTGAGGTCGAACAACTGGCGCAGCGTGGAGTCAGGCTCCGGCAGCACCAGCGGATAGCGCTGGAGTGCTTCAATGTGCACCGGTTTTCCTGTCAGTGGATGGCCGGGCGCAGTCATCAGCAGCACCGGCGCAGGCCAGGTCGCGAGAATATCCACCTCGCGCTCGGGGCCGAGACAAAACTGAAAGGCCAGATCGCAACTGCCGTTGCGTACCCACTGTGCAACCTGCATGGCACTGCCGACCTGCAAATCAAAAGTTACACCAGGATGCTGTTGGCGAAAGCGGGCAATCAGCCCTGGCAGCAGATCAAAAGCCAGCCCATCGGTGCAGGCAATACGCATCAGCACCCGGCGAATGGCCGTCAGCCCCTGAATCTGCGCAATGGCGTGATCCATGTCTGAGAGTGTTTTACGCACGTGGTTTTCCAGAATGCGTCCGGCGTCGGTCAGCTCCATACCGCGTGCGTGGCGGGTAAATAACGCAACGCCCAGACGGGTTTCCAGGCGCTGTATCTGGCGGCTGATGGCTGAGGTGGCGACATAGAGCTGTTGGCTGGCGCCACTCAGAGAGCCGCAGCCAGCGACGGTAAGGAAATAACGTAATTCCGTGTTAATCATGGCGTTGCCCTTTTTTCGTGCATACAGCTTTATATAAAAGGCAACGCAAGGTTGCAATTTTTATCATTGTGGCAACGCTGCCCCTGGTTTAGAACAAATAAAGCACAACAATTCCGGCTGAACCGGGAACAGACAGGGTAAAAAGACAATGACATCAGAAGAAACCGTAAGCCGGGCGCTGGCCTGGTTTGATAGCGGTGCGTTTCGCGACGTGCTTGCACAGCGCGTTGCTATTCACAGTGAAAGCCAGCGTGATGACCGCAATGAAGAACTCGAACGTTATTATACCCAGGCGCTAACCCCCGGCCTTATCGCGATGGGATTTGTGGTGAAAATGCTGGAAAACCCGGTGCGTGAAAACCGCCCTTTCCTGTTGGCAACCCGCCTTGAAGACCCGGCGTTGCCCACCATGCTGAGTTACGGTCACGGCGACGTGGTATTTGGCAGCGATGAAAGCTGGAGCGAGGGGCTGTCGCCCTGGACACTGACCGAACGAAACGGCCGCTGGTACGGGCGCGGCAGCGCAGATAACAAGGGTCAGCACAGCATTAACCTTGCCGCACTTGAGCAAGTCTGGCACTCGCGCGGCGGTAAACTCGGGTTTAACTGCAAGTTGCTCTTTGAACTTGGTGAAGAGATTAGTTCGCCCGGACTGGCGCATATATGCGAGCAATATCAAGAGGAGCTGAGTGCGGACCTGTTTATTGCCTCTGACGGCCCGCGCCTTAACGAACGTCGCCCCACGCTGTTTCTGGGGTCGCGCGGCTGTATTAACTTTCGCCTCAGCGTGCAGGCGCGTGAGCACGATTATCACTCTGGCAACTGGGGTGGTCTTTTAAGTAACCCAGGCACGGTGCTGGCAAACGCTATAGCAAGCCTGGTTAACGCGCGCGGTGAATTGCAGGTGAGCACCCTGCGCGCGCCACCGCTGACGCCTGCGTTACGTAACATCCTTAAGGACATCGAACCCGGCGGCAACCCAGGCGACCCGGCGCTGAGTGAGAACTGGGGCGAGCGCGATATGAGCGCGGCACAGCGGTTGTTTGCGGCCAACACGCTTGAGGTGCTGGCGTTCCTTACCGGCAACCCGGCACAGCCGATGAATGCGATTCCGGGGCATGCCAGTGCCGTATGCCAGCTGCGTTTTGTGGTGGGTACCGACTGGACTCGCCTGGCAGAGCACGTGCGCGCCCATCTTGACAGCCACGGCTTTAAAACCGTGGAGATAGACAACGTTCGCGGTACGCCTGCCACCCGCTTCGATCCGACCGATCCGCTGGTGGACTGGGTGATGGATACCATGCGCGAAATGAGTCAGCACGCCCCTGCGCTGCTGCCAAACCTGGGCGGTTCGCTGCCTAATGACGTCTTTGCCGATACGCTGGGGCTGCCCACGCTGTGGATCCCACACTCTTACCCGGCCTGCGGACAGCACGCCGCAGATGAGCATTTACCGATTGCCCTGGCGCGTGAAGGGCTGGCTATTATGACGCGCTTGTTCTGGGATTTGGGCCAGCGCGGTCAGGAATTGATTGCGCGCCATCGCGCACACGGAGGTGAAAAATGAGCACGGTTGCAGCCCAAACCGAGTCGGGCGAGGAAGCCCGCCCAAGTCTGTATAAAACGCTGTTTGCTACCTGTATTGGCAACGCGCTGGAGTGGTTTGATATTGCCGTTTACGGTTTTTTTGCAAGCTACATTGCGCATGCGTTTTTCCCGGCCAACGATCCGACTGTTTCCTTACTGCTGACGCTCGGCAGTTTTGGGGTGGCATTCCTGGTGCGCCCGCTCGGTGCGGTGGTGCTGGGGGCGCTGGCTGACCGGCGCGGACGCAAGGCCTCGCTGCTGGTTTCCATCAATCTGATGCTGCTCGGCGGCGCCATGATTACCTTCATGCCGAGCTACCAGAGCATTGGTCTGGCCGCCCCGCTGCTCATCCTGCTGGCGCGTCTGATTCAGGGCTTCTCTGCTGGAGGCGAATTTGGTAGCTCAACGGCGTTTCTGGTCGAACATTTCCCGCAGCGACGCGCCTTTATTGCCAGCTGGCAGTTTGCTACCCAGGGCGCGAGCACGCTGATGGCCTCAGCGTTTGGTCTGGGGCTATCGCAATGGCTGACTCACGATCAGCTCAACGAATGGGGCTGGCGTATTCCGTTTGCCTTTGGCCTGCTGATTGGTCCGGTCGGGCTTTACATCCGCCGCCACGTGCATGAGCCGAAGGCCTTTAAGCAAGCCGAGAAAAGCCGCAACCCGGTGCGCACGCTGTTTACTCAGCAAAAGCGCCTGCTGCTGATTGCCATTGGTCTGATGGTTATTTCCACTGCCGTGAACTACATGCTGAACTATGTGCCGACCTGGGCTACGCGCACGCTTAACCTGCCTGCGTCTGCCGCGTTCAGCGCTACGCTAATTGCCGGGGTTATTCTGACCGTGGTGACACCGATTGTTGGGCTGTGTGCAGAGCGCGTGGGACGCTTGCCGCTGATGTGGGGTGCACTTGGGATGCTGGCTGTGACCATTTTGCCTGCGTTCTGGCTGATGAGCCTCAATGTCACGCCGCTATCGCTGATGGCGCTGGTCGCCTGGCTTGCGTTTTTAAAGTCGATTTACTTTGCCACTGTGCCGTCGCTGATGGCAGATATCTTCCCGGTTAGCACGCGTGCGACCGGCATGGCGATTGGCTATAACATTTCAGTGACGATTTTCGGCGGTTTTGCACCGTTTATCTGTACGCTGCTTATCAGCATGACCGGCAGCCATCTGGCTCCGAGCTATTATCTGATGACGGTTGCGGTTCTGAGTGTGCTGGCGCTGTTCAGCGCCCAGCGCCAGCACCGCTAAGGTGAGGCAGATACGCCCAGGCGGGCGTATCTGCACTCTTTTTTAATGCGCGGCCTGTGTTAACAGACTTAGCTGTGAACGTAGCGTTTCTGGCATATCGATATTCAGTGCGCGTGTATCACCACGCGAGCGGAAGTTATCAATTGCCTCCAGCAGGTCCGGTGCCAGTACCACTCCTGGGGCAGTTTCAATATGCACTTTGCTGCCATCGGGAATGCTATCGAGCAGACGACACAGCTCTGGCTTGCTCATGAAGGTAATGTTCTGGTGGATGCGCAGCAGCCACAAGTTGCCCTGGCGCGTGAGCGCGACGGTATTTTTCTCCGCCTGCGTTACGCTCATGAGCAGCTGACACACGCAGCCCAACGCAATGCCTTCAAGCATGCCAATACCGATAATTCCCACTACTGTTACCGCAAAAGGTATAAAGATACGCTTGCCCTGCTGCCACAGGCTTTTGAACAGCGTCGGTGACGCCAGTCGGTAGCCGGTGAAAATCAGGATGGCCGACAGGCTCGCCAGTGGAATGCTGTTGAGCAGCGGAGACAGCAGCAGCGCGCTCAGTAACAGCAGGATGCCGTGAAAGAAAGCCGAAAAGCGTGTTCTTGCCCCTGCGTAAACGTTCGCGGAACTGCGCACGATAACCGCAGTCAGCGGTAAGCCGCCTAACAGCCCACTGACCAGGTTACCGGAGCCCTGTGCAACCAGCTCGCGGTCGGAATGCGGCGCGCGGCGCTGTGGGTCGATTTTTGAGACGGCCTCAAGACTGAGCAAGGTTTCCAGACTGGCGATAAGCGCAAGGCTGAATGCCACTTTATACAGTTGTGGATTGGTGAGCATGCTCCAGTCCGGCAATGGCAGCGGCCAGCTTCCATTGAGCGACAGCTCTGGTAGCTGTACGCGCTGAGAAAGTGGCACCGACCAGTCTCCGGTTGCAGGTAAGAGCGTCAGCGCCAGCATGCCCCAGAGCACCACAACCAGCGGTGCAGGCACTTTGGCAAACACGGTACGCTTCCAGAATGACATTTCCCACAACACCAGTAGCAGCAGGCTACCGAGCATGATAATTACCGAGCCAGGCGTAATATCAGAAAAGGCGTGCAGCGAGGCGTCTTCAAACCAGATTTTGTCAGGCACGTAGCCAAGTGCCACCGGGATCTGCTGAATAATCAGCATTAGCCCGATAGCGGCCAGCAGACCGCGCACCACGCTACCAGGAATCAACCCTGCCAGACGCCCAAAACGCGCCAGCCCCATGATTATCTGTAATACACCTGCCAGCACCAGGGCCGTCAGTACCGCCGACATACTGCCAAGCGTGGCGACCGACCCCAGAACCAGAGCAATCAGCCCTGCTGCCGGGCCACTGACTGACAGCGGCGACGGGCTGACAACGGTAATGATAAGCCCGCCGATAATGCCACTTAATAAACCGGCCAGCGGTGGCGCACCTACAGCCTGTGCAATGCCCAGACATAACGGCAGTGCAACCAGGAACACCACCACGCCGGAGATAACGTCATGACGTAATGCCAGAATACGATTCATCATGGTGTGTCCCCTTCCAGTACATCAAGACGGCCAGTGCCTAAATCATAAATACAGCCGTACAGCGCCACCGGTCGTTCCTGCAAGACTGACTGGAAGAGCGGCGTTGCTGCCAGTTGGTTAATTTGCAGGCGCACGTTCTGCTCCACCATCTGGCGCTGAAAGGCTTCTTCATCAAGCTGCAACCACTGCGGCCTGGACTCCAGGCTGCCGCGCAAATGCTGGCTGAGAGGCGTGAGCTGACGGTAAAGCGGATCGTTTTGCTGCGGTACCTGCGAGGCAGTGGCCTGTTGTGTTGCGTATGCCACACCACCGCAGCGGGTATGCCCGCAGACGATGATAGTGTCAACCTTCAGGGCGGTGAGTGCGTAATACACGCCGCTCATGATGCCGTCATCATCAGGTAATACCTGATTGGCCACGTTACGTAGCACAAATAGCTCGCCCGGCCCGGCCTGCACCATGCTTTCTGCCGGAACACGGCTGTCGGCACAGCCAATCCACAGACAGCGTGGTGATTGACCGGTCTGGTGGCGACGAAAATAGCCCGGGTCACTGCGGCGGGCATGCGTTGCCCAGCCACGGTTGCGGGCAATGAGAAGGTCCAGTGTCATCCGTGACGTTGCATATTGGGGTTCCTGTTGAAGCAAGTCTGTTGTTGTGAACTGGCGCATAGTGATTCCTCGTTTCTACGGGGTTGTGTGTGCATGCGCATTCTTAACACTGGAGTCAGCTCCAGACTCAATAACCTTTACAACACTTTATTTTTTTAATGATTTCAGCGACCTGGTTACACATGGAAACACAGCTTCAGCTTTTGTCAGGGCAGTGCAATGGCGGGTAAATATGCAGTGCCATGCTTGATTCTGGAGTCGACTCCAGAGTCTACCCTTGCCTCATTCAATCCCGCAGAGGGATACCATGAGGAGTAAAAAGTGATGAAAAAAGGCCAAATGTTAATTATTGCTTTGCTGGCCCAAAGCCTGGTGTTGCCAGCCTGGGCTGCGACCACTCTCCCTGGTCAGACTCGCGTAACAGAGCTGACGACACAGGAGGCACAAAGCAAGGCATATCGCCACACGGGCGATATCTCACTGACCAATTATCGTGGCACGTCGGAAGAAGCGCTTAAGGAAGTGCAGGAACGTGTTGAACAGCAAGGTGATGGGTTTTATCGGATAACGCGATTGCAAATGATGGAAAACAGCAGCTGGAGTGCTAACGCTGCAACCTATACGCCAGCGCAAAATGCAGGCACATCAAATCCAACACAGGATGAGGAGAGCTGATATGAGTATCTTCAGATATCTTTCCGGTCACGGTGCGAATTATGGCGGCTACGGTGGGCACGGGCATTATGGCTCGGGGAAAAACCACGGCGGCCATGGTTACAACCGACATGGCTCCATGGTGCCTCCACAGGCCGAGCGCAGCCTCTGCCCGCATTGCCAGCGTGCCAACGACCATGACGCCCGTTTTTGCGCCAGCTGCGGCGGTGCGCTGATAGCACAGTGCCGCAACTGCCAACAGATGCTGTCCCCAATGGCGGGGTTTTGCAGCAAGTGCGGCAAAGAAGTGAATGCAGCGCAAGGGAGTAATTAACGAAGTAATGAGTGGTTGTTGTGCTTTGGACAGGCTCAGGCCTGTCCCTTTTTTTGTGCCGCACCAGTCAGACGCCCCCACAGCGGCTCAGATCAGGTTGTTGAGTTCCTCAAGGTTTTCATCTGTCAGGGTAAGCGAGGCCGCGTTAAGATTCTCCCGCAGATGCTCTGGCGATGACGTCCCCGGAATCAGTAAAATATTCGCCGCCCGTCTTAACAGCCAGGCAAGGGCCACCTGCATGACGGTTGCCCCCAACGTTTTCGCGACTTTTTGCAGCGTTGTGGACTGGACAGGCGTCAATCCGCCTAGCGGAAAATAGGGAACATAGGCAATCTGCTGACGGGCCAGTTCATCAATGAGCGCATCGTCACGCCGGTTAATAATGTTGTACATATTCTGCACACAGGCAACTGACACCATTGTCTGGGCTTGTGCCACCTGCGCTGGAGTGACATTACTCAGTCCAATATGGCGAATGAGTCCCTGTTGCTGGAGCTGGGCCAGCGTTTTCAGGGGAGCCTCGATCGAACCTTCGGCCGGAGCATATCTGTCAATCATGATACGCAGGTTAACAACGTCCAGCACCGGCAACCGCAGGTTCCTGAGGTTATCATGCACTGCCTGGGTGAGTTCCTGCGCCGATGCCGCAGGCAACCATGAACCATCATTTCCTCTTCTGGCACCAACTTTAGTCACGATGGTCAGATCATCTGGATAAGGATATAGCGCTTCGCAAATGAGTTGATTCGTGATGTGAGGACCGTAAAAATCGCTGGTGTCGATGTGGTTTACTCCGGCAGACACTGCATCACGCAGCACGGTCAATGCTGCATTTTTGTCTGCTGGCGGGCCGAACACGTCAGGTCCGGCGAGTTGCATTGCGCCATACCCCAGCCGTTTTACCGTTCGTGAACCCAGTACATACTCGCCGCTGTGATGAATATCGGACATAACAACCGCCTTGCCGTTGTTTACAGGTGGAGTAAAAGTATATGAAACATTCTTCAGGCTTAGCATTCGCATTTATGGACAGCCGCCCTCCCCGGTTAACGTGCCGCAGGTATGCGGTTCAGGCACGTTCGGTGGCATAGCGACAGGCGTTTTGGTGGGCTGTGGCGGTTCAACAAAACGTACCCTGTGCCGCAGTTAAGTGGATAAACTGAGCGTTAGTGTGACAACTGCATGGCAGACGACAGGCAAAAAAATCCCGGCACGGTGGCCGGGAGTTGTAACGATTCCAATTATTCGTTTATCCCTAAGCGGAACATATCCGTCGGGAATAAGGGCTGTATTATCACTTCATCATTAAAAATAAATAATTTTGGTGATAAGGCTGTAACGTCATAAATATTTTCGGCGAGCAGGTTTAGTTTTGATCTAAAAACAGGGATGCTCGCATCATCTGCAAAAACGAACATGTCATCATTTTTTACAGAGTTTGCACTCAATAGATCATCAATACTCTCATAATCTGAATGCCTGATTGCTGACCAAGTAACACGTCCTTTTGCAAGGGGATATTTGTTCAAAATATCAAGAGCCACCTTCTGCTCCCTTCCCTCAAGCACATTAAAATCAGCACTCAGAGCTTCTCGACACTCATCAAACAAAGTCATTTGTCCTACCTGTTTAGCTGTTTAGCTGTTTAGCTGTTTCAATATCGCTTCAAAGGACTTCTCATTGCCTACAAAAGGTATAACTTGCTTTACTGCTTTGCCTTGGGAGTAATAGCGTGCTTTCGCCGCTTTCGATACTGAGGTCTCCGGCACTGGCCGTGAACACCACCGGCTGCCACATCTGCCGCACGAGCGCTCAGGTTGTTCCCGGCGGCAAGCGTCAGGTTGTCACCGCTGCTGTCTTTACCCGCACTGCCGGTCTGGCTAGCGGTGAGTGTCACGCCTGCGCTCAGGCCGTACTGCTGCGCAAAGGCCACGCCGTTGTCCATCAGCATGCGGAACTGCTCTTCATCGTTGCTCTGACCATCAAGGTAACGCTGGCCGGTGCCCCGAATAATCTGCTCATAGTAGCCATCGCCCGGGCGTTTGAGCAGGTTGTCCGGGTTGTTGGCTAGCTGGCGCTGCATATAGTCCGTACCCAGCCACTGTTTCTCCTGGGTGAAACGCGGGTCGGTTTCCACCAGATAAGCGGCCGCTGCACCGGGATATTTACACCGGATTTAGTAATTACCGATTCTTGTAGGCCGGACGCAGCGTGGAGGTGCTACAAAACATATCCTATCCCGCTGTTGGTGAGTAAATTTCCTTATCAAATATCGGTTATATATTTATCCGGCATTTTTGAACATTAAATTTACATGTTCAGCTAATCCTACAAGATCTTTAGCCAATATGCCAAAATCAGGTTCATATTGTACCTGGTGAGCGTGGCTTTATGGTGATTGCAACACGATAAAGCCGCTGACCACAACCATCTATAAGGAGTAGTTGATATGGTTGACGCAAATTCTAAGCCTGGCCCCACTGATATACATCGGGATTTACGAACGTTTACGTCGTTTCCGTCTATTACCCTTAAGAGCAACTGGATGAAAACGCTGGGATTTGAGACAGGACAGAAGATTGAGGTGCTGGCCGAGCCGGGGCAACTGATTGTCCGGCTGGCCGCTGAGGGATAAGGTAGATAAAAAGATCCCGGCCTTAGTGCTGGGATCTTTACGTTTATAACTCCGAATATCTAATACCTTCATTTTTCTCATATGATGTCGATAAAGTTTCGAAGATATTTATCTCATCACCAATATTCATAACAAATAAGCTCAAGTGGTTTTCAAAAACTAGCCTTAAGCCTACATAGGCATCCTCTACTGAGGAAAATATCAAAAATACTTTCAGCAAAGTCTTTCCAATAAAATTAGAAAGAGGATGGATATGTGAAATATCAATAATAGCCTCTTTACCGTACTCACCAAGATCTTTTTCTTGCATAGGATGCTCCGTGAATTCGAGTGTTGAACCATCCTTTCCACATTTCAAACTACTAACATTTGCTGCCTTTGAAAAAACAAACTGTAACTGCTGTGGATGTTCAAAATCAGGCACATCAAGAATATAAATCAACCCACTGATTCCTAATAGTTTTTTACCCACAACTCCGAGTGTCCATTCTTCATAACTCCCTAAAGGATTAATCATTTCGGATCTCCCTTCAGTGCATTTTTCACAGAGGTATTATTAATTCCATCCTTAAGGATAGTAACGAAGCTACCATCGGGCTTGGTAACAACAACATCATTTCCCTTTATTCTGAAGAATACATCTCCACGGCTGGCACCGCTTCCGGCTCCCTGTCCCGCAAATTTACCGGCAACAATTTTATCAGGGTTTGAGCCTATATCATTTATAATATCCAAGACACGTTGTCTATCTGCTGCATTTGACGCATTACCACCAAAATCTTCAACGTGCTTTCCGAGTTTTTTACCTAATTGGGCATTGGTTACTGAAAAAGCAGCACTAGCTCCCACTCCTGAACTTGGTAAAGATGTTTGGCCTGGGCTAGGTAAATGCCCTGAGATCTCATCACTGGCTTTATTAATCAGCCTTGATGCCTCAGCCAGATCGCCCTTCTTCAGCGCCGTTTCTACCCCCTTAATGGCTTTACCGGCAACGTCACCCGCTCCAGGTATAATACCTATCGCCGCGACCAGGTAATCCAGCGCGCTCTGTGCTTCCACAAAGCTCTTGATATCCCCGACCACTGGCACAAAATCCACAGCAAGCGATCCGGTGTTTTTCAGATCTTCAATACGCTGTTTGTACATCTGTACCGAGCACGCTTCTGTGCTCATTCCGGCACAGTTTTCCTGCTTATAGCGTTCGTTTTCGGCCTGGACATGCTCTTCAGCCTTTTGCTCCGGCGTCTTACCGGCTGCGACGGCTTCACCGATATCACTCAGCGCATTATTCTCAACCGCATTTTTCCCGGCCTGCGCTCCCGCAACCGCATCCGCTGTGCTGTCGCCGGCAATACCACCGACCAGCCCGGCCGCCAGCGTACCCAGTGCGCTGATGGTCTGCTTCTGCTCTTCCGTCAGCTTATCTTTCGGTACGCCCGGATACATCTGCTGCGCGATGTACTCGCCCAGCGCCGCACCACTGGCACCCGCCAGTGCGGAGTTGCCCTGGGCCGCAGCCACCACCGCGCCCAGTACCGCGTGCGCCATCAGGTTCGCCTGGGTGTTCACCACCTCTTTACCGCTGGCGTCCTTCGTGGTGGTCATCTTGTGAATCACTTCCGCCAGATACGGCGCGGCTGCCCCACTGATGGCCTGGCCGATATTACCGCCCGCCAGTCCCTGCACCGCGGCCGTCGCAGCCTGTACCGCCTGCTGCATGGTGCTGCCGGTGCCCCAGGGCTTCATCGCATTGAGGTAAGCCTGCTTCCTGACATTCTCTTCCGTGTACGGCTTACCTTCGCCGTCAAGCTGTTTGCGGGCAGCGGCCAGCGCCGCCGGGTCCGTCTTCGCTTTCTCGCCAGCGATTTTCCCTTCGGTGCGCAGGATATCGCTCATCTGGCTGCCGATTTCCGCTATCAGCTGTGCTTCCTTCAGCCGCTGCTGCTCCTTCTCCTTATCAAATATCGGTGACAGGGTCTGATTAGCATGTTCGGCATCGCGGCTCAGCGTGTTCACGTCCTGCTGCTGTTTATCCTGGTCACGAACGGTAATGCTGCCGTTGCTCACCGCCGCCTGCGTGGTGGAGCTGGCATCACCGTTCCCGTTCAGGCCGACCAGCAGGCTGTTTGCCATGTTGTTAACAAACTGCCCGTCCACGCTACCGCCACCCGTGCTGAAACTTCCGCCCAGGTGCTCCACGTCGTATTCCGCGTTGTTCTCAATATTCTTCCAGCCCAGCGTGCCGGTGTCGAGACGGTTTTTGTCTGCGGTCGCCGTTGAGGCTATCACCGCGCCGTCAAGCTGGGTGTGCTCACCCACCGTCACGTCAAAACCGCCCCTGCCTGCAAACAGCCCGGTCTGCTCCTGCACCGAGTCGTAATTGCTGTGCATCTTATCCCGCGTGGCGTTAATGCTCCCGCCGCCTCCGGCCCCCAGCGTTGCACTGCCGCCCGCGCTTATGCTGGTCTGCTTCATGTCGTAGCGGTCTGAGTCCTGCTCGCTCCTGAGCGTCAGGTTACGGCCCACGTCGGCGTTGATGGACTCACCGCTAACCTGTGCACCCTGGAGCAGCGTGTCGCGACCGCTGGTCAGCGTGACGTTGTTCCCCGCCGTGACCAGCGTTTCATTATGGCTGACGCCGTCGCCACGCTCGTTTCCTTTGCTGCTGTTGGCGCTCGCGGAGGCACTCAGCCCGAAGCCGGTCCCCGCGCCCACACCAATACCCACGCCCAGGCTGCCGCCTTTGCTGCTGTTGCTGCCGCTGGTCTGACGGGTGTCGCTGGACGACACCAGGTTAAGGTCACGGGCGGCATCAAGCCGCACATCCTTACCGGCCTGAAGCGCGCTGCCCTGTATACTGATATCCCCGTTACCTTTCGCCCCGGTCGCCGTCACGCTGAGGTTATTCCCGGCGGTAAGCGCACTGCCCTGGTGGGTGTGCTCCTCCAGGTTCGACTGCGAGCGGGATGTCTGGCTGCCGTAGGTCAGGCTCAGCCCCACGGTGTTGTTGGCCGCACTGCTGCCCGATGCAAGCCCCGCCTCATCCAGCCGCCCGGCCTGGGAAGCCTGCACACCACTGAGCACCGCCTTTGTGCCCAGCAGCGCGCTTTCGCGGTCGCTGCCCGCGTGCTTCACTTCCCGCGCCGTGGTGACCGCGCTGTTAAGCGCACTGCCTGCAGTACCGGAGAGCGCCAGCGTGAAGCCGCTGCTCTTCTGCTCGGTCACTATCTGCGACGTGTGGACGTTTTCGGCGGCCGTCACGTTCACATCGCTGCCCGACAGCGCCACATCCTGACCGGCTATCAGTTCACTGCCGTGTACGTTAAGCCGGTTGCCGGCCGTAAGCCGCAGGTTGCCCTGACTGCTGCCCACCAGACTGCCTTTCTGCACATTGCTGTCGTCGTTCTGCGTGGTCTTCTGGCTGGCCTTACCCACCGTGAAGCCCAGCCCGCCGCTACTCATCAGCCCGGATTTCTTCTTCGCGTACATGCTGTCTGTGTGCATGGCTTCCTCAGCGGTGGTGATGCTGAGGTCGTTAACTGCCGAGAGAGTGACATCACCGGTCCCGGCCACAGTGGAGCCGCGTACCGTCAGGTCATTTCCGGCTGAAAGGACCACGGTGTCGCCACTGAAACTGCTGCCTACTGCCAGCCGCTCGTGGGTTTCATTATGGGTTTCGTGCGTGGTTTTCGACAGGAAGCCCTTTGTTTTCCACTTGTTGTGGCTCTCGCGGTCAAGCGTGCTTTCGCCGCTTTCGATAGTGAGGTCGTTCCCGGCACTGGCCGTGAGCACGCCACCGGCTGCCACATCTGCCGCACGGGCGCTCAGGTTGTTCCCGGCGGCAAGCGTCAGGTTGCCGCCGCTGCTGACGGTGCTGCCCACGTCCTGCGTCTGTGATTTCAGGCTGTAGTGCAGCGCATCAACGTACTGGTTTTCCTGCTGCGCGGTGGTCACAGTGTTCAGCGTCAGGTTGTTGCCTGCGATTATCGTGGTGGCGCTGTCTTTACCCGCACTGCCGGTCTGGCTGGCGGTAAGTGTCACGTCGCGCACGCCTTCAAGTCGCAGGCTACCGCCCGGGTTTTGTACCCATATCGTGGCCGGGGCCGATACCCAGCTGTTGCCATCCTGACTGCGGGTCAGGCTTTCGCTCACAATATCACGCCCGGCGCGCAGGCTGACGCTGTTATCGCCCAGAATGGTACCGCCACGGTTGCGGATGTCCATCCCGGCGGTGATGTCCACCGCCCCGCCCTGGATGAAGCCGGTGTTGGTCAGGTTGCCGGCGTCAATACGCATCACCTCGCGCCCGGCAATGGTACCGCTGTTGTTCACCTCGCCAGTGGTTTCAGACAGTACCCGGTTACCGGCAATCAGGGTACCGTTGCCGCTCACCTGGCTCTGGTTCACCTTCAGGTAGACCTGCGGCACCAGCACAGATTCGGTGCTGCCGTCCGGCAGCGTCACGGTCTGTGTCACCAGCCAGACAATGGAGGTGGTGAGGTGTGATATCTGCTCGGCGGTGAGCGCCACGCCTGCGCTCAGGCCGTACTGCTGCGCAAAGGCCACGCCGTTGTCCATCAGCATGCGGAACTGCTCTTCGTCGTTGCTCTGACCATCAAGGTAACGCTGGCCGGTGCCCCGAATAATCTGCTCACGAATGAGCGTCTGCTCATAGTAGCCATCGCCCAGGCGTTTGAGCAGGTTGTCCGGGTTGTTGGCTAGCTGGCGCTGCATATAGTCCGTACCCAGCCACTGTTTCTCCTGGGTGAAACGCGGATCGGTTTCCACCAGATAAGCGGCCGATGGTCCCGGGTGAGTGCGGTACAGGCTGTTGTCCGGCAACCGGGTTGAGGGCGGTGAAAGACGGATTTCCCAGGTAGCCTGCTGGCCGTTCACCTCTTCCGGGGCCAGCGGCAGCGCAATGCTCTGGCCCGGTGGCACAATGAGCGGCACGTCAGTAATGCCTTTTACCGGACCGCCGGTGAGCAGATCCGGCATGGTGATGGCTTTATCCCAGGTAAGGCTGCCGCCTGCGCCAGGCGCATCGCGACGAATAAGACTGTTGCCCGCACCCTCAACGCTAACTGAATCGCGCCCGTTCACGCTGTAGCCGTCGCCACTTTCACCGGAGTTACCTTCAAAACGCAGCAGCCCCAGTGAGATATCGCGGCTGATGTTTTCACCAGTTTTGTATTCTTCTTCGCCTACGTAGGTGCTCCAGTTGCCCTTCTTGAAGTACGAGCGGCGCACGCCTACGTCCACAATGGTTTCAGTGCCTTTGGTTTCCAGGTTGTTGAGTACAGCGCCCCGGTTCACCAGGTCGCCACCGGCCACAATGCGGCTGTCCTGGTTGGTGAGCGTGCCGCCGTTAATCGTCATATCACCGCCGCTGGTGATGCTGGCCGCGTCCTGGTTGACTATCTGCGTCTGCGACGTGATTTTTTCGTAGTTAAATTCCTGGAAATGCTTGCTGTAGCTGAACCCCGGCACGGCAAAGCGCATACGGTATTTGCCGTTTTCATGCAGTTGCAGAATGACGTCGTAGTTGGTGCTGCCGTCTTCGTTCAGGCCGAAGCGCCAGCCGTTCTCGGTCACCGGTCCCAGCACATAGCGCTTGCCGTCACCGCCGCCGCAAAGATAGCCTTCCTCATCGTTTTCGCACCACTGCCACTCTTCATACGCTTCGCGTGAGATCTCAACCAGATCCTCGCTCAGTTGCAGGTGGATGTCGCGGTTATCAATAACATTCATGCTCAGACTAAGGTCGCCTGCCGCTTCAATCTGGGCACTGTGGTTTTGCAGCGTGCCGCCCTGGCCGCTGGCGTTAAGATTATTGTCCAGTGCGCCGCCAGTGCTCATGTCGCCACCGCTGTAAATCAGGGCATGGTCGCGGTTGAGAATGCTGCCTGCGGCAATATCCAGCCGTTCGCGGGCGGCAATCACCGCCGCTTTACCACTGTTGGCATCTTTATCGTTAACGAGTTTGTTCACATCCAGCGCGATATGGTCGCCGTAAATACGCCCGGTACCGATGTTTTCAAGCGTGGCGGCGTCGATGTGCGTCAGTCCACCGTCGATAAGCCCGGTGTTATGCACCAGACCAGCAATACGCAACAGGGTTTCGGTGGCGCTGAGTTCACCGTTTTCACGGTTCTCAAGGCCGTTCGCCGTAAGGGTGAGCGTGTTACCCGCACCGATGATGCCCTCGTTCACCACCTGACCTGGAGTGGTGAGGTCTACGTTGCCCCCTGCGGCAATCTCGCCAGTGTTATGTAAATCCTGCTGCAACGTCAGCGACATATCACCGCCGGATTTCACCGTGCCGTCACCGCCAAGTAACAATGCCGTGAGCTGAAGTTGTTCATCGGCATACAGCGTGCCGCTGCGGTTTTCCACACTCAGCGCGTTGCCGGCAATATCAAGCGAACTGCCGCTCACCAGTAAACCGGCGTTGTTATTAAGCTCCCCGGCAATGCGGGCCGTCAGGGATTCGGCACTCTGAATGCGCCCGCTGCTGTTATCCACGCGGCTGGTCGTCAGCACGATATCGTTCGCTTCCACACCTTTTGCGCCGCTGCCGGTGCCACTGTTGTTCAGGCTGGCAGTGCTCAGGTTTAGCGTGTCGTTGGCTTTAATGAAGCCGTCGCGGTTGTCGGTTATGCCCTGCACCTTCAGTGTGGCGTCGCCTGCGGCAAACACCTCCCCGCCACGGTTGTCCAGTTGCGTGGTGCCAAGGGAGAGATTGCCCCCGGAGAGTACGTTACCGCCCTGGTTATCAAGCTTACCGGTCTGCGTCAGCGTGATGCCGCTACCGCCCTGCAACACCCCCTGCTGGTTACTGATGTCGCGGGCAACGATGCCAAGCGTGCCATCAGCCAGCACTTTACCCTGAGTATTGTCCAGCCCGTTGCCCGCAAGCGTGATATCGCCAGCACTTTGCACTACGCCCTGGTGGTTATTCACGGTCGTGGAGGTAATCGCCAGCCTGTCATTGCCGCTCAGCGTGCCTGACTGGTTGGTAAGTGAAGCTGTGTTCAGCGTTGCGGTGCGAGCGGCGATAAAACCGCTGTCGTTGTTCAGGTCACCCGTGTTGAGTGTCAGCGCGCCCTGCGCACGGATGCCCGCACTGCCAGTCTCGCTGTTGTTAAGCTGTGCGCCCTGGGTATCAATGGCCATATCGCCGGAAGACAACAGCAGGCCGCTGCGGTTGTCGAGCGCCTCGCTCAACAGGTTAAGTGAGGCGCCAGATATCACGCCCGCGGCGTTATCCAGTGCACCGGTTTGTAGCCGGAGTTCATCACCGCTGAATATACCGCCGCGCTCACCGCTGTTGCGGTTGAGCAGTGCCTGGCCGTGGGTGTTGATAGCCACGCGGTCAGCGGCCTGAATCAGCCCTGCGCTGTTGTCCACGCGCTGGCTTTCAAGTGCCAGCGCTCCCTGCTGGCTGCCAATGCTGCCGCTGCGGTTGTCGAGATTGCCGGTATTTATGGCAAGGTCGTTATTCGCCACAATCAGCCCGCTCTGGTTATCCAGCTCTGCGGTACTGAGCGCCAGCGTGCTGGCACTGAGGATGCCCCCGGTTTCCAGGGTATTGCGGTTAATCAGCGCCGCCGTTTCCACACTCAGTGCGGCCGTTGACTGAATTAACCCTGTGCTGTTGTCGAGCGTGCCGCTGGCAAGTCTGAGTGTGCCGCCCGACAGCAGGCTGCCCAGGGCATTGTTCAGGTTGCCGCCGCGAGTGTTGATATCAAGCCCGCTGGCGGCGATAACCTCACCACTGGCATTACTGAATGCCTGACCGTTGCCGGTAAGGCTGACGTTCTGGCCCTGGATGTAACCATTGGTGTTGTTAAGCTCACCGCTACGGACCTCAAGCGAGGTGCTGGCAATCAGCCCACCTTCTGCACCGCTGTTGCTGTTATTGAGCAACTGGCCGTTGGTGTTAAGCGTCAGGCTGTCGGCACGCACCCGGGCGCCGTTACTGTTATTGAACGCCCCGGTGGTCAGCGAGGCCGCACCGGCACTGGCAAGTGTTCCTCCGGTGTTATTCACCGCTGCACTGTTGAGCGTCAGCGTACTGGCCGTGGTAATACTGCCAGCGGTGTTCGTCAGCGCGCCGGTGCGTAGCACCATCGCCCCGCCGCTGTATATCGTACTGGCGCTGTTATCAAGCTGCTGTCCATGGGTGTCGAGGGTGAGCGTGCTGGCTGCCTGCACCACGCCACCCTTGTTTTTCAGCTCACCGCTGTTGAGGGTGAGTGCGCTGTTGCTCAGAAGTTGCCCGTTGCTGTTGTTGAAAGCACCCGTGCCGGTATCCACCGCTAGCGCCTCACCCGCAAGCTGCCCGTTACTGTTATCCACGCTCGCAGCGAGCAGCTTCAGCGTTTTGCCCGCACCCAGCAGGCCGCTGATGTTACTGAGGGCACCGGTGGTGTTAAGCGTCACATCGCTTGCGCCACTCACGTTACCACGCAGGTTATCAAGCAGGCTTGCCGTTAGCGTGACCGGGCCGCCCGCCTGCAACGTGCCGTCGCGGTTAAGCAGTGCACCCTGTGAGGTGATACCCAGCGGGCCTTCCACGGCGGTGATGTTACCAAGGGTGTTGTCCACGGAGCCTGCGCTGAGCGCCACACCCCCCTGACTTGCCATGTAGCCCTCGGTGTTATCCAGCACACCGCTGACGCTCACACTCAGCGCACCACGACCGGTTTGCACCAGTTTACCGCCGCGGTTTGACAGCGACTCGCCCGCCAGCGTGATGTGATCAGCACTAATCTGGGCGTTATCAAGCCCCAGTTTACCGCCGCTCAGGTTAAACGTGCCGCTGCTGGTAAGCGTACCGTTGCTACCCAGCAGCATCCCGGTTTCTGTGCGGAATACACCGTTACCCAGGTGCTGTACGGCACCGTTTTCATTGTTGAGCCTCGGGGTTTGCACGCTCAGGTTGTTGGCGTGGCTGGCAATCAGGCCGCCAGCGTTGTTAATGCCTTGCGCCATGCTGAGCGTTAAGTCATCGCTGCCGGTGTGGTACAGCGTACCCTGTTGGTTATCCAGCGAGGTTGCGTTCAGCGTCAGTTTTTCTGCCTGAAGCGTTCCCTGGCGGTTACTGATGGCGCTGGAATTGACCGTCAGCACCTGGGCCTGGAGTGAGGCGTTATCGTTATGGAGGCTGCCTGCGGCGTTGATCGTCACGCGGCCAGCCTGGGTTTTGCCCTGCGACAGGGTGACATCCCCGGATGTGGCGCGCAGGTTGATAGCGTCTTTGGCATAGCTTTGTGCATGGCTGAGTTCAAGCACGCTGCCACTGACGGCCATCGACTCTGCCGCCAGTAGCTGGCCATTTGCCTGGACGCCGCTTTGGGCCTTGACGGTGAGATTGCCGCTGCCAGTGAGTTTCCCGTCGCTGCTGATGCCCGCCGCCAGCGCGCTGGCATCCGTGCTGCTGACCGAGGCCGCATTCAGCACCGTGTCTTTGGCTGCCGCAATCACGCCGCGGTTGCTGAGTGCACCTGCGGCTGTTGCGGTTGTGTTCCGGGCATACAGCGTGCCGCTGTTACTCATGCTGCCCTGAGTGGCAAGCGTAAGGCTCTCACTGGCGGTGATGCTGCCGGTGTTACCAATAGTGCCGTCGGCGTTAATCGTCACACTACCGGCGCTGGCACCGATTTGCCCGGCGTTGTGCACGCCCACGCCTTTTTCGGTACCGGTCAGGCGAATCTTTCCGGCATACATTCCCCCCACGGCCGCCACGTCCAGCGCAAAGGCCGGTTTCGCGTCAGCCGTACTTTTTGCCTGCACAGTGCTGTGGGCTGCATCCACCCGGTTGGTTCCGGTGGTGAGCGCCAGATCGTTGGCCCACACGCCAGCATTCACTTTGACCGAACGGGCGATAATGTCGGTGTAGTCCTGACGCGAGCTGTCCAGCCCGGCTCCCTGCACCACAATCTCGCCACGGCTGACGTCATAGCCGGTAATGACGCCGTTGTTAAGCTGTGTCTGGCCGGTGGTGAGCGTGGCGCGGCTGGCGTTAATAAATCCGCAACCGTCACAGGTGATCCCCGCCGGGTTAGCAATAACCACCTGCGCTTTTTGCCCCGCCACTTCGATATAGCCGCCGAGTTTGCTGGGATCGCGGGCGTTGACTTCGTTAAGGATAACGCTGGCAGAGCCGCGTGCCAGCCACGGGTTGGCCGCCACCATACCGCCGATTTCGGTCTGCACGTTTTTGTGGGAGTTATTAAGGATGACGCCTTTTTTATCGACATCGAACTGGCTGTAGACGTTGCGCGAAACGCCCCCTGCGCTCGGCGTCTGGATATTGACCTGCGGCGTACCGTTGGCGCTGCTGATAATGGTGGGCTGCTGGTTGCCCGGGGCAGATTTGTCGGCCTGGATAGCCGCCTGCACCGGCACAATTGCGCCAATGGAAAGCCACAGCGCAACGTTAAGCGGGCGCAGTTTGCCGGTGATACGCATCAGCGTGGCACCCAGGCCGGATGCCCCGCTGCCGCCCTGCCCGGAGCCAGCTATCTCAGCGACCACCATCAGCATGCCGCGTGAGCGGTTAAAAATAATACGCCACAGGTTTTTATTCATTTAGCTTCATCCCTGAATGTTTTTCTTCTCTTTTTTATCTGGCGCAAACGCGCCGCTGCGTGCTGTTTAATAATTCCAGTTCAGACTCATCCCCAGTGTGACCGGGCTGGTCTGGAAGCCGTCTGGCCTGGAGAACGGTACGCCGGCAAAGAAATCATATCCCACACCAAAAGCCCCACCGCGCAGGCCCGCCACGCCGCCTGTCAGGTGATTGCCTATGCGCATTGTTGCGCCATTGCCACCCACTTCGCCGTAGTCCGCACCAAGATAAAACTCCATACCTGGTACAGGGGTGCTCCAGCCTAAATCGTTACGGACAAACCAACCGCGCCCTGCGCTTAACGAGCGCTCGCCGTCAAAACCACGCACCGTCCAGCGGTTGCCAATGGAAAACTCTTCCTGCGGTGTCAGCGGCGTATTATTAAGCTGGCGGGCGTACTGCACGCTATAGCGAAAGTTCTGCTCAAACAGTGTGAATGGCAGGTTCAGGTTGGCATCAACACGCAGAATCTTGCTCAGTGCTGTCGCCTCGCCGGTATATTCCTCTGGTGCTTTTTCCGCACCGAACCAGCGTGTGCCGCGCTGCCAGCTAATGCCTGCATCAAGAGTCGCCTGGCCGATGTAATGGCGGTGCTGCAAACCCGTTTTCCAGGCAGCGGTGCGCCTGCGCTGCACTTCCACTTCGGTATCGTTGATGTAGTTACGCGACTCGCGCGCCATTACGTCAAATGACAGCGTGGTTTTCTGTGTACCGCTGCGGTGCAGTACACGGCTTAACTGGCCCGTCACGTTTTTACTTTGACCGCTGTAGCGATAGTCACCGTCAAGCCCGGCTACCACCTGATGGTAGCTATAGTCGTTAGCCGTGACGCTCAATAACCAGTAGTCGAACGGCACCGAGTAATGCAGCGTCAGGTTCTTGTTGCCTTTGTCGCCGCTGCCGTTGAGATCGTGATTACCCGAGACGTAGAACATGTCACTCAGGGCAAAGGGATTATCGAGGTAAAACGTCAGCCCTCCCTGCCAGCGCCCGGTGCTGTCAGTACCGGAGTCATCAAAGGATGCCGCCAAACGCCACATCCGCGCCTGCTGCCAGTTAAGCGCGATGTCGCTTTCACCCGGCCGCTCCCCCGGTATGATTTCCATTGATGCCTGGACCGTAGGCAGACGCTGCAAGTTTTCCAGTCCCTGCTCAATATCACGCAAGTCCAGAACCTCGCCTTTGTGTGCCGGAAACGCGCTGTAAAGCCACAACCAGCGGTCGCTATCCGGTGTTAACGTGACATTGCGGGTGGTACCGGGTAGTACGGTAAGTTGTAACGTGCCGCTCTTTAAATCCTGCGCCGGGGCCAGTACACGCGTTGTTACATAGCCGCTCGCCATCAGGCGGTTTTGCAACGCGCTCATCAGCATATTAATGCCCGTAGTGCCGAGGCATTTTCCTTCGCCCTGGCTTGTAATGCGGCGCAGCGGCAACCAGCCAGGCAGCATCTGCGTGCCGCTCAGCGAGACATGTGTAATGGGATAACAGGGAGATTCTTCGGGAAACCGCAGCCGACCGCTGATGTCTTGCGGGCCAGACAGGCGGACATCCGGTGTTTCAGGGGCAAGGCGTTGCTCGAGCGCTTTTTGCTGTTCTTGCTGGTAATTAAACTGGTCGACACCGGGTGCAGCCAGAACGGGCAACGGTATTAACGTCACGACAAAGTACGCCTTTAACAGACGTTTATTTTTATAGGTCATGTGAGAAAGCTCATCCCTGTAGCGTATTGAAATATGGCTCTTTTCCTGAGCCAATAAATTATGCATGAGTGACAATAAAAATAAATCACCCAATAATTATTCCACACAAAATGAATTAAAAAGGCGTGGTAAAAACAAGAACTCTGGCATATCCGCTGGGCGTTAGTTTTTTACTCTGACCAATAGTGCCAGATTATGATTTAAAGGTTCCTGAACGGGCCTGAATATTCATAATGTGAATATATTTGAAGGCGGTAGCGGCGGCGATAGCCAGAAACAACAAGGCCCACAGTTTGCGGGCCTTATGGAGTACAGCAAAGATCAGGAGGTGGCTTTATCGGCGCTTTTTAATATTTCCCAAAGTGATTCTTTTAATTTGAGCTTCTCCTTTTTCATTGTGGCCACTTTATCGCAGTAACCGCTGCCGTCCGGGTGTTCCAGCTGGGCAATGTCGTGATCCAGCTGATTATGCTTCTCAAACAGCGAACGGAAACGGGGATTGCTCTCTTTCAGTTCAGTGATCAGTTGACGGTACTCTGGAAACATCATCTCGCTCCTTGTGCTTAATAATCCTTGCTACTAACAGGGTTAACACTTCCGCAAAATCCTGTCATATACAAAAATGGCAAAATGTGCAGAGGATCATAGAGCGAAAATCTCAGGATGACGTCCACGTCTGCGACAGCGTATGCTGTATTAGATAACGTCCCCTTCCTTATGTCAGAATGCGTGTCATACGTCTCGTTAAGAGGAATATACGATGTCGCGCTTTACACCTGTTGCCCTGGCGCACGCCAGCCGTCTGCTCAATCACGGCCCTACTATTCTGATTACCAGCCTTGACCCGCAGAGCGGGCGCGCTAACGTCATGGCAGCGGCCTGGTCTATGCCGGTAGAGTTTACCCCACCACGCATTGCCATTGTGGTAGACAAAAACACCTGGAGTCGCGAGCTTATTGAGCGCAGCGGCCAGTTTGGTATTGTGGTTGCAGGAGCTGGGTTTGCGGACCAGACCTGGGCGGTTGGCAGCCATTGCGGGCGCGATGGCGATAAGTTTTCCCGCTTCGGTATTCATGCCGTTACCGGCCCGGTACTCGGCCTGCCGCTGATTGAAGACGGCTGTAGCGCATGGCTGGAGTGCCGCCTGCTCGATGAGCCTGGCGCACAGCAAAAATACGATACGCTGTTTGGCGAAGTTGTCAGCGCAGCCGCCGATGAACGCGCTTTTATCAATGGCCGTTGGCGCACGGACATTGCGCCTGAACTGCGCTCACTGCACCACCTCGGCGCTGGCACGTTCCTTACCACCGGCGGCGAAATTACTGCCCGTCCGGTTATGGAATCACCATGAATCAACCCTTAGTTGGCGTGGGTGTTGTGGTCCATCGCCACGGAAAAATTCTGCTTGGGCGGCGTCGCGCTAGCCACGGCGCGGGCTGCTGGTCGCTGCCAGGCGGTCATCTGGAGTTTGGTGAAACACCACAGGCATGCGCATGCCGTGAAGTACTTGAAGAAACCGGGCTTCATCTTTCGGTTGTCAACGACGGTCCGTGGGTCAACAGCGTTTTTGAACATGAGCACAAGCACTACATCACGATTTTTATGCTGGCCAACGCGCCGCACGGCGAACCGCAGCGCATGGAGCCAGACAAATGCGACGGCTGGCAATGGTTCGACCCGCAGGCTCTGCCCGCGCCCCTGTTTTTACCGTTAGCACAGTTGATTGAGCAACACGGTACAGGCTGGCTACAACAGCACAGCCTTACAAACGAGGCGTAATAAAATTTCTTAGCGTTTTACTGTTACCTAATCCACCGCCACGCAAGGATGTTTTCATGAATATCACCGACATTATTCGCACCCGCTACACCAGCAAGGCTTATGACGCGAGTCGCGGGCTGACCGATGAGCAGCGTGAACAGCTGCTGGAGTTGCTGCGCCTTAGCCCATCTTCCGTTAACTCACAGCCGTGGCATTTCTTCGCCGTTGAGAGCGCAGAAGCCAAAGCCCGTATTCTGCCCGCTTTTGGTGAGGCTAACGCTGCAAAAGTACAGAATGCGGCGATGGTGGTTGTTTTTACTACCCACACCGAAATGAGTGAAGAGCACCTGAACACGCTGCTCTCACAGGAACAACAGGACGGACGTTTTAACAGTGACGATGCCAAAGCCGGTCAGGATGCAGGCCGCCGCTATTTTGTGAACCTCAACAGCCACTCGGTAGAGCAGCAGCGTAACTGGATGGCGCGCCAGGCCTATCTGTCGCTGGGTTTTCTGCTGTTTGGCGCCGCGGCGATAGGCCTTGACGCCACGCCGATAGAAGGCTTCACGCCACAATTAATGGACGAGATTTTGAACCTGCCGGCGCTGGGGCTACAAAGCGTTGTGGTAGCCGCAATTGGCCACCGCAGTGAACAGGATTTTAATGCCCGTCTGCCAAAATCGCGCCTTGAGCGCGGTAAAGTGATAACGCTGCTGTAATTGTGCTGCGGGGCACGCTTTCGCTGCGCCCCGCCCCCTTGCCTGTTGTTCTGATTATTTCCCATAACCCCGCACCATTACCCTGACATCACCACAAAAAGCAGTGTTTTTAACCAATCCAGCGCACATTTTCCGAAAAAAGTCGAGCTTTATGCCAGGTAAGTCGCCGCAGGTTTTGCGTCAGTAGCGGTTTACGGGTAGGATTCAACGCCAGATTTTGCTTCATTCGTAAAGCATAACGTCTCAGGGGGCTTCCCCTGCGCTTACGGCAGCTACCATGGTTGGTGCGTGCATGCCAGGGATGTGCCAAAGCGCCACCGGTTCGGACAGGAACTCAAGGAAACTCAATGAAATCAAAAGAAGAAAACACGGTCGATAGTCACGCCGCGAAAAGGCGCTGGCTTAACGCCCAGGACTCCGGCTACAACCGGGCTATGGGTAACCGCCATGTGCAGATGATAGCCATCGGCGGTGCTATTGGTACAGGTTTGTTCCTGGGTGCTGGTGCACGCCTGCAGGCGGCAGGCCCCGCGCTGGCGCTGATTTATCTGGTTTGCGGTATCTTTTCCTTCTTTATTCTGCGCGCACTCGGTGAGCTGGTTTTGCACCGCCCTTCCAGCGGCAGCTTTGTCTCCTACGCCCGTGAATTTCTCGGTGAAAAAGCTTCTTACGTGGCAGGCTGGATGTACTTTCTGAACTGGGCCATGACCGGTATTGTCGATATCACCGCGGTGGCTCTTTATATGCACTACTGGGGCACGTTTGGTGACGTACCTCAGTGGGTCTTTGCCCTGGGAGCGCTGGTGATTGTGGGCGCCATGAATATGATTGGCGTGAAGTGGTTTGCCGAAATGGAGTTCTGGTTTGCGCTTATCAAAGTGCTGGCCATTGTTATCTTCCTGGTGGTGGGTACGGTGTACCTCGGTACGGGTAAACCTATCGATGGCAACACCACGGGTTTTCACCTGATTACCGACAATGGTGGCCTGTTCCCGCATGGTCTGCTGCCTGCGCTGGTGTTAATACAGGGCGTGGTCTTCGCCTTTGCCTCTATCGAACTGGTAGGAACGGCGGCGGGCGAATGTAAGGATCCTGAGAAGAACGTACCGAAGGCGATTAACAGCGTTATCTGGCGTATTGGCCTGTTCTACGTTGGCTCCGTGCTGCTGCTGGTGCTGCTGCTGCCGTGGAATGCCTATCAGCCAGGCCAAAGCCCGTTTGTGACCTTCTTCTCAAAACTTGGCGTGCCTTACGTCGGCAGTATTATGAACATTGTGGTACTGACGGCGGCACTCTCAAGCCTGAACTCCGGGCTGTATTCTACCGGGCGTATCCTGCGTTCAATGTCGATGGGCGGCTCTGCGCCTAAGTTTATGTCGAAGATGAGCAGCAACCATGTGCCTTACGCCGGGATCCTCGCCACCATCGGCATCTACGTGGTGGGCGTGTTCCTGAACTACCTGGTGCCGTCGCGCGTGTTCGAGATTGTGCTTAACCTTGCGGCACTGGGCATTATCTCGGCCTGGGCGTTTATTATGGTGTGCCAGCTGCGCCTGCGTCAGGAGATTAAAAAGGGCAACGCAGCAGACGTGCCTTTTAAACTGCCAGGTGCGCCTTTCACTTCCTGGTTGACGCTGCTGTTCCTGCTGTCGGTACTGGTGCTGATGGCGTTTGACTACCCTAATGGTACTTACACCATCGCTGCTATTCCGGTACTGGCACTGTTGCTGTTCCTGGGTTGGTTCGGCGTGCGCAAGCGTGTACACGAAGTGGCACAGACGGCACCCCGGGATGGCGTGGTGCCCTCAAACAAAGACTGATTCCAGGTCGTGATGCCGCCAAAGCGCCCCTCTGAGGGCGCTTTTTTTTGCGTCAGAATGTAATAGCCGGGAATGTTAATACACTGAAAAAATTGATAATCATAAGGAATGCAGATCCCTGTCAACATTGTTCTGGAGAATGGGCATTACTCGCTTCTTAATGGAAATATTAAAACCCTTCTGGAAGATGAAGCGGACTGCCTGAACGAGTAAGCGCAATTGACTACCAGCATGGCTATCGGCGATTTTGAGTGTTCAACACAATGAAATAATGTGCGTCGGTCTATTGCGCCCCTGCGCGGGGCGCGGGCGCGTTAGCGCAGTATCGAACTGTCCACATCCTGCAAGCGGGTGTGCCCGCAAAACGCCATGGTGACATCCAGCTCTTTATACAGGATCTCCAGCACTCTGTGGACGCCCTGCTCACCGTAAGCGCCTAAGCCATAGATAAACGCACGGCCAATCAACGTCCCTTTCGCCCCCAGTGCGATAGCACGCAGTACGTCCTGGCCGCTGCGAATACCGCTGTCGATAAATACCTCGGTTTTATCGCCAACCGCCTGCACAATCTCTGCCAGCACTGAAATAGTGGACGGTGCACCGTCAAGCTGCCGACCACCGTGGTTGGATACCACAATGGCATCGGCCCCCGCTTCGACGGCCCGCAGCGCGTCATCCACTTCCATAATGCCCTTGATTATCAGTTTGCCATCCCAGCGTTCTTTCACCCAGGCCACATCCTGCCAGCTTAGCTGCGGGTCAAATTGCTCCGCAGTCCAGGCGGCGAGCGATGAGGTGTCGCTGATGTTCTTCACATGGCCGACGATATTGCCAAAACTGCGGCGCTGGGTTTTCAGCATGTTCAGTCCCCAGGTCGGCTTGGTTATCATGTTAAGCATGTTGGGAATGGTCAGGCGCGGCGGTGCTGACAGGCCGTTTTTGATATCTTTATGGCGCTGGCCCATGACCTGTAAATCGGCTGTCAGCACCAATGCGCTACAGCGTGCGGCTTTCGCGCGCTCAATGAGGCGAGCCATAAAGTCACGGTCCTTCATCATATACAGCTGGAACCAGAACGGGCGCGAGGTGGCCGCTGCCACGTCCTCAATGGAACAGATGCTCATGGTCGACATGATGTACGGGATGCCGAACTTCTGTGCGGCTCTGGCCGCGAGAATTTCACCGTCGGCATGTTGCATGCCAATCAGCCCGGTCGGGGCCAGAGCCACGGGCATGGTGACCTGCTCGCCTGCCATGTGTGTTGTCAGCGAGCGCCCGGCCATATCGACCAGCACTTTCTGGCGAAACTTGATGCTGGCAAAGTCATCGCTGTTGTGCCGGTAGGTAGATTCGCTCCAGGAGCCGGAATCGCAGTAATCCACAAACATACGCGGTACGCGGCGACGGTAGACCTGACGCATGTCCTCAATACAGGTAATGTTGGCGAGAGAGTTCACAGGCTGTCCTTATTTTATTTGTATGACAATACCATTACACTCCGTTAACGTTACGCGGTCAATAAAAACGCACTGCCGCTTGCCAGAATTGTGGGGACTGGGGATTTTCTACATTACTCACAGACAGGGAAACCTAAGAGGCGCTGTGGTGGCGGGAGAATGTCACACTCCCCCGGCAATAAGCCGGGGGGATTAACCAGTAACAACCAGAGACAGCTATTTTGTTATTCTTTTGCGTAATACGTTTTAAGCACGTCAATCGTTTGTGCCACCGCAGCGCGTGTCGGTGCGGTATCTGCCAAACCATTTAACATCATAAAGTCATGGGTTGTGCCGTTATAGCGAACGGCCGTGACTTTGACGCCTGCATCAATAAGTTTTTGAGCGTAGGCTTCACCTTCATCACGCAGCACATCGTTTTGGTCGGTAATAATGAAGGTTTCAGGAAGGCCTGAAAGTTCTTCCAGACTTGCCTGTAACGGTGAGGCCAATTTCTCACTACGTTTACTTTTATCCGGCGCATACGCATCCCAGAACCATTCCATTGCTTTCTTCGTCAGCCACGGGCCATCGGCAAAGCTCTTGTAAGAGCCATCATCAAAGTTGGCATTCGTCACCGGATACAATAAAACCTGCAAACCAATCTTAGGCTCTTTCTTATCTTTGCTCATTATCGCAACGGCAGTCGCCATATTCCCCCCAACGCTATCGCCAGCAATGGCATATTTATCGGTGGAGAATTTGTATTTATCCGCATCTTTGATAAGTGCCTGAATAGACGCATAAATCTGGTTGAGGGGTTTGGGATATTTCGCCTCAGGAGATGGCGTGTAGATGATACTGGCAACCGCAATGTGTGCACCTGCGGTAAACTCTCTCAGCAGCCTGTCGTGGGTATTTTCATCTCCAAGTACCCAGCCTCCCCCATGAACATAAAAAAGAACCGGAAGATCGCCCTGTGCATCTTTAGGGCGCGTAATACGCACTTTTACATCGCCAAGGTCATCACCAAGCGCCAGGCTAATATCCTGTGTGTCAACATCCGGCTTATTTACCGGCTTCGCCTGAGCATCGGCCAGCACTTTTCTTGCGTCGCTGTAACTCAGCTCATATAAAGGTTTTTTCGTGGATGCCGCCACCTCATCCATGAATTTCTTTACATCCCGGTCGAGAAATGGATTTTGAGACGTTGGTGAATCATTCGCGGGTGACGCGGAAAATACGCTTGCAGATGCAGCCATTAAACCAGCAGTAATAAGTAATAGCTTTGCTTTATTCATAAAAACCTCAGTCAGGCAAATAATGAATATCCAGAGTTTATGTTGCAGAAATGGTGGCCCGTGAAAAAGGTCACCTTTGGATTCTAGTGGGCCATTAGCAGGTCTGCTGATATTTACTTAAGGTGGTTTTTCCGGGCCAGAAAAACGGCATTATTACGCTGGTCTGCGGCTTTGCTATTCAGGTTAATCGGCGGATAAGCGCATCCAGCCTCAGACATGCTTGTCGGGTTTGCTCACCATTAGCGGTCGCCAGCCCCAGCAACAGCCCGGCCTGTAGCGGTACACCTGGGCTGTACCAGGCCGAAAGTGGTGATGGCGCAAGCCCGCAATAGCCGGCGTTGCGAGCAATCTCACGGTCCTGCGCACCGTCTTCCAGACGCAGGAGCACAGAAAGCCCATTCACACTGGCCTCATACCCCAGCGCCCTGAGCTGTTCGACCAACTCAGCGCCTCGGGCGCTGTAGGTACGTTTCATTTTCCGCAGGTGGCGCAGGAAATGTCCTTCATGCAGAAATGCCTGTACCGCCATTTGCAGCGCCGGGTCAGGAGCAGGCGAAAGGCTGGCGACCACATCGGAGACGGTATCCACCAGTGCCATGGGAACCACCATAAAGCCAAGGCGCAAAACCGGGCTTATTGTCTTGCTAAACGTTCCCACATAAATGACCCGCCCGGCGTCATCCATCGAAAATAACGCCGGCGCAGCGCGGCGATTGAGCTGCAACTCGCCGAGATAATCATCTTCGATTATCCAACTCTGGTTTTTTGCCGCCCAGGCCAGAAGCTGCCCGCGGCGCTCCAGGGACAAGGTCATACCCAGTGGAGCCTGCTGGCCCGGCGTCACCAGAGCCAGTGCAGCCTCTTCAGCATGCTGTACGCCGTAACTCACATTGATGCCGTTATCGTCCACCGGCACACAAACCAGAGATAACTGCGCCATTTCCAGCGCGTTGCGTGCCGGAGGGAAGCCTGGGTTTTCCACCCAGGCCTTTCGCCCTTGTAAATTGAGCGCATGCAGAATGGTCCCCAGCGCCCCGGTAAAACCGGTGGTAATAAATAGCTGTGAAGGATGGCATTTGATGCCCCGGGCCAGTACCAGCTGGGCGGCTATCTCACGCTTAAGCTCCGCTTCGCCCCTGGGGTCGGTATAGTGCTGCCGTGCAGACATCCGTTCACGGACAGCAGCGGAAAACAACCGGGAAAAAATCGTTACCGGAAAGACATCGCTGGCCGGGATCCCCATCTGAAAGTCGCCAGTCGGCAGAAAGAAGTTCTGATACAAGGAAGAGTCAGGAACAGGCTCTGGATGTTTTGACACCTGGTGACGTGCAGGCAAAAACTGCGCCACGCAGGTGCCTTTCGCGCGCGACGAGGTGACCAGCTGTGCATCAGCAAGGCGCTCATACGCCGTTTTCACCGTACCACGTGACACCCCCAACTGAACCGCAAGATCTATCCATGAAGGAAGCCGCGCACCGGGTGCAAGCACACCGCTGGTGATTGCCTGGGCTATTGTGGTGCGTATCTGTTCTGATAACGACATGCGCGCAGAGCGATCGAGATTAATCTTCAAAGCGTTTAAGGACATGCGGAGGAGCCTTTTGGTCAGAACGCAAAGCTGCGCAGTGAGAGTGTCCTGGTACAGGTTAATTCGTCATTTTTGGTTCTTTTTTTTGAACATGCAACTGCTACCCTTCACTCTGACTCCAGTAAACAGGAAAGCAATAAATGACTCAGCGTATTGATTACACCAAAACCTCACCCGCGGGCGTGAAAGCGTATGGTAGCGTTTATGCCTATATTGGTCAGTGCGGTCTGGAACACGCACTGGTTGAGCTTGTCAATTTGCGGGTCAGCCAGATTAATGGCTGTGCCTTCTGCCTTGATATGCATACCCGCGATTTAATTAAGCAGGGATTCAGCCCGGTAAAACTGGCGTTAGTGCAGGTGTGGGAAGAAGCGTCGGATGTGTTCAGTGCCCGCGAAAAAGCGGCCCTGGCCTGGGCTGAAGTAGTAACCCGGGTGGCTGACACGCATGTCCCTGATGAGGCTTTTGAAGCGGCCTGTTGCGTGTTCACGCAAAAAGAGCTTGCTGATCTGACGATGGCGATTGGGCTGATTAATGCCTATAACCGTCTGGCTATCAGTTTTCGTAATGTTCCCCAGGAAGCACTCAATGGCTGACCGGGTGGTGCGCAATGATGAGATCAACCTCGGGTTTGTTCGAGGTTGACTGTTGCCGATGAGTCTGGCCGGATAAATCCAGAGGGATAGCAGGAAAGGATCAGAACGACAGGGGTTGAAGTTAGGCGCAGTTTTCACTGCGCCTGTTGAGATTATACGCTTTCGCTGGTAGCTACATCGTCTTCGCGCGGCGCACAAATCACCCGGTTTTTACCCTGATGTTTGGCTTCATATAACAGGCCGTCGATGCGGGCGATAAAGGCTTCTGGATCTTCACGCTCCCAGCTACCCATACCAGCGCTGAACGTAACTTGCAGCCCCTTCTCACGCCAGGTGTGTTCTTCAACCGCAACGCGCCACTCGTTAAGCTGTTCTTCAGCCCACTCAGGATCGTCACTTTCAAAAATAATGGCCATCTCTTCGCCGCCATAGCGAAACAGAAGCGCGCCGCTAAATTCAACTACCTTCATCCCTTCTTCTGCCACTTTGCGCAGTACAATATCGCCGAAAATATGGCCGTAGGTATCGTTGAGGGATTTAAAGTTATCAATATCGATCATCGCGAGGCAAAACGGTTTTTTGGAGATAACGTTTTGCGCCAGTTTTTCATCGAATGCGCGCCGGTTAAGTAAGCCGGTGAGTTCATCGGTGGTGGATTGTTTACGAAATGTCTCTACTTTTTGGCTATTGTTGATGAGCTCCTGCGCCATGACCTCTTCTGTTGCGTTAAACGGCATGCCGGAGTTGATGCTGGAGATAACGCGCATAAACATGTTTTTCATTACCGACTGTACCAGGAACCAGCAAATAATGATCATGCCAACCGAAATAGCCAGGGCATAGATAACCTTAGCGCTTTCTTCCCACACAATTGCGTCGAGGGTGGCTTCATCTACTTTGTAAATAAATAACCAGTCCGGGTTGGTGTAGGAGTAGTAGTAGTAATAATTGTTCTGTTCTTCGTCATAAATCATTCCCGCTGCGTTGCGCATTTTTGAGACGACATCTTCAGGGAGCAGAATTTCATTTTTCAGTGACGGGTCCGGGTGAATAACAACATGGCCTTTGCGTGTAACCACAAAGGACTCGCCTTCCAGTGGCGTGACTTTTTGACGCAACGCGTGCCCTAATTGTTTGATATCAATCTCGAACGAGAGAATCGCAGACATCGTGGCTTTCTTGTCGTAAATAGGGCTTGAGATGTTGACTTTACGGTAACCGGCATACTCATCGAGATAAGGTTCGCTGTATGTCACAGATGAAAACGAGGAGGCATCTTTGATGTACCAGGGAAGCTCGCGCAGCGCCACGCCTTGCCCTTCATGGCTGGAGAAGTGAGACGGTATCGTCAGAATTTCATCGTTTTTATCTATAATCGAAATATTGGCGATACCAGACAGCAGCGACAATGCGCGCAGCAGATAATCCTTAAACACTTCATCGTTAACGCTCTGAAGCGAGTCAAGGCTGCCATCTTTTGTGAGTACTTTGGACAACGACGTGAGCGAGTGTTCCATCATTCTCAGCGATTTTTCAGTCTGACCACGCGCAACGTTATAGACCGAGGCATTGTTAACTTTATGATAAGATTTTCGGATGTCATCCATTTGTTTCTGAGCGATAAAAAAACAGAAAACAATAAACATCAAAAATATTAACAAAAAGCTTAAATTCAACGTTCGGCTAAAACTGACCTGTCGCTTTCTCGAATTACTCACTACTCATCTCCGGCGCCCCTGGGCTTAAAAAAAGAGGCGATTATAAATGCGTGCCCTGTAATTTATCAACTTTATGACCACCTGTTTACTGTTAATGTAATTACGGCGTAAAGTTATGAAAAACAGTCAATTAGCCATACTCAAAAATAACGCCACCCGGTAAAAGTAAAGCTTCATTAATCGAACATGAGGCGGCATTGTTTAAAATACAGGCATTTCTATTGCTATAGGCAAAAGTGGAAAAAACTTAAATGTATTCTTCTAAACAATCCGCTTCGGTGGATAACGTCGTGATGCTTTAGTAAAACGCATTTATTGTGACTAACAAATTACGCATGGCTTATGAAATGAACACGTTATACACCCAGACACTCGCCTCTCTCTCAGGCCAATACGCATCCATCTGTAAAAAATATGATGTGCCCGCTAAGATAAAATGACAAACTGAGTTTATAAATCGTTAATTTTTTCACATTACGCAAACATAGTCTGTGATATTCACAATATAAAAATTAACGCGACGCTATGCCTGGGCGTCAGCGATAATACAGAAATAATGGTTTCTGTCGCTAAGAGAAAATCACAGCGCAGCGCCATGAGAGGCCGCTGGCTACACGACATACGGGCGGCCTGACAGCCAGGCTACGCCGATGACGGACGTGGCAATGATGAACGATGGGGCTTTCGATGCTCACTGCGACTCAGCGCTGTAGCAACATGCTGCTTTATTTTCGCATTCAGCGCCACGGTTTTAAAAAATGTCGTCACTGTGGGCCACTGTCAGTCGTCTTTATCGCGCAAACGATGTCATTATAATAAACACGAAAACAGGTAAATAGTTTTTCAAGCGCATTATCTTTGAATACCACTTCGTAATGCTCACCTGACTCCATCAAATCAAAGCAATCATCCCCACCCAGGGCTTTAAGAAAAGGTTCATTTGTACTTTCAATACAGCGGTTATTGTGTGCACATATGTTCCTTAGCCTGATAATTTGCACGATCTTATTTCTTGATTCAGAGTGCTGCATATTCAGCAATTTCTTGAGGATGTCATTACATCTTTCCAGCCCTTTTTGCCTGAAGTCTTTAAGCCCCCAGATTTGACCTTTAAATTTTAAAACAGCCGCCGTAAGTGCATCCATTTCACATTCAAACATGCCAAACATTGTCAGGAAGGTGGACGCTCTGAGCCTGCCTGGCATCAGTGTCTTATAGCTTGTAATAACGTCATCAAAAACATAGCTCGTATGCCCCCTGTAGCTATAATACTCATCGCTGCCAAAATCATGATCAAACGAACATATTCTGGGGCCCGTCGTGTCAAAATCATGGAGCGATTTCACAATCACTGCCTCAGTTTCTTCTATTAATCCCTCCATGATACAAAGGTTGTGAAAAAAACGGTTTAACGATGCTTCCAGCATGTCCATTTGCTATTCACCTGTGACGTACCACGTTGAATCTCATTGTCGTACAAAGTCTGCTTCTGGCATCACAAACTTGCTACAAGCCAGTTGGCGTTTACACCAACTGGCCGTTTTGTCATGTGCCGTGCTTATCTTATTCAATGCGCGCCAGCGGCATCTGTGCCTCCAGCAATTCGCCCACGCCAGCAAGACGCGTCAGGGTGCCGCTGCGCGTAGCCACGACCTGTACCTCCATCTTCATCGCCTCCATAACCGCAATCAGTTCACCCTCTTCTACCGCCTGGCCGTCAGTCGCAATCCACTGGTGCAACGTACCGGAAATGGGAGATGTCACTTTGCCTTCATCAACCTGCGGTTGAGCACTGGCTGTCGCCCCCGCTGGCGGCGGTGTAGCGGTACTGAAAAGCTGAGCAGGCAGGCCGAGACGGTGACGTTTACCGTCAATTTCTATCCAGGTCTGTGTAATGGCCTGTTCCGGCGCTAACGTGCGCACCGCTGGCGGCAGCTGTACGCTAAAGTCGGTTTCTATCCAGCGGGTATGCACCGCAAAACTCTCCACAAAATCGGCCTCGCACAGTACCGCACGGTGAAATGGCAGCACCGATGCAACGCCATCAATCTCAAACTCCGCCAGCGCCCGGCGCGCGCGGGCAATAGCCTGCTCACGGGTTGCCCCCGTAACGATAAGTTTTGCCATTAATGAGTCGTAATGGCCCGGAATGGTTGAACCGCTTTCAACGCCACTGTCCAGGCGCACGCCCGGGCCGGATGGCGGCACAAAGCGGGTAATGGTCCCCGGCACAGGCAAAAAGCCTTTACCCGGATCTTCTGCGTTAATACGAAACTCCAGTGCATGACCACGCGCTGGCGGCGTTTCGCGAATACTGAGCGGCAGCCCCTGCGCCACGCGCAGCTGCTCAATTACGATATCAACGCCGGTGGTTTCTTCGGTAACCGGGTGTTCGACCTGTAAGCGCGTGTTGACCTCAAGAAATGACAGTCGGCCATCAGCGCTCAGCAGAAACTCCACTGTTCCCGCGCTGGTGTAACCCGCCTGCAGGCAGATATCGCGCGCGGCCTGGTGAAAGCGCTCGCGCTGAGCATCGCTAATAAACGGTGCTGGCGCTTCTTCTACCAGTTTCTGGTTGCGTCGCTGCAACGAGCAGTCGCGAGTGCCAAGTACCACCACATTGCCGTGCTTATCGGCAATGACCTGAGCCTCAATATGGCGTGGGCGGTCGAGGTACTGTTCAAGAAAACACTCGCCGCGACCAAACGCCGCTTGTGCTTCTCGCACCGCCGAACGCCACAGTTCTTCTACCTCGTCGAGTTTCCAGGCCACCTTCAATCCGCGCCCACCGCCGCCAAACGCCGCCTTAATAGCAACCGGTAGCCCGTGCTCGCGGGCAAACGCCACCACTTCAGCGGCGTTTGTGACAGGCTCCGCCGTGCCTTTTACCAGGGGTGCGCCCGCTTGCAGCGCGATTTTACGGGCCTGAACTTTGTCGCCAAGCTGGTCGATAGTCTCCGCATCAGGCCCAATCCAGATAAGTCCGGCCGCAGTGACCGCACGGGCAAATTCGGCACGCTCAGACAAAAAACCATAGCCGGGATGCACCATTGTTGCGCCACTGCGTTTTGCTACGTCGAGCAGCACGTCAATATTCAGGTAGGTATCGGAGGGGGCGCTGCCGGAAAGCGCCCAGGCTTCGTCGGCCATACGCACATGCAGGCTGTCAATATCGGGGTCGGCATAGACCGCCACGCTTGAGAAACCGTAATCGCGGCAGGCGCGGATAATACGCACGGCAATTTCGCCACGGTTGGCAATCAGCACCTTGTGCTGCTGTGAGCTTGAATGGTTCATATTTCCCTCAGTATCAGCGCGTAATCTCGCCAAACGACGCCAGAATACGAAAACGAATCACGGCACCGGGCGGGATTTGCCCGGCAAGATCAAGATGGTAATCGGCGACCGCGCCAATCACCGGGTAACCGCCGGTGAGCGGCCGGTCTTTGAGAAATAGCACCGGCTGCCCACTCGCAGGCACCTGAATGGCTCCGGTACAGGTGCCCTCACTGGGCAACTCTGCGCTGACGCAGCGCGACAGCGGTTGCTCTCCTGAAAGCCGCAGCCCAATGCGGTTGGACTGTGGCGTAACGAGCCACGGCTGGGAGGCCAGAAGCGTGAGCGCCTGTGCATCAAACCAGTCAGTACGCGGCCCAGGTACCACATCCAGCGTGACAACGTCACCCTCACCCGGTAGCCAGGGTGCGCTTTTCTCTTCAGGTTGTACCGCCTGCGTAGGGTTTGCGGCGGCGTAAATCCGGTCTGCGGCCTTAAGGGGCGCTGGGCCGAGCTGCGCAAGCGTGTCGAAGGCACTGCTGCCCAGCACCGGTTTGGTGACAAAGCCACCGCGCAGCGCCAGATAGCTGCGCACACCCTGTTGACCTGCGCGCAGGGTTATTTCATCGCCCGGCTCCAGCGCAACCGGCTGTTCACTTGCAGCGTTAAAGCGCTGCCCGTTGGCGTTGCAAACCTCCAGCAGGCATGGCGCGCCGGTGACGGCAATAACAAGCTGTTGATGCACACGGGTGCGCAGGCCACCGCAGGTGATTTCCAGGCAGGCAGTGCCGGGCGCGTTGCCAACAATGCGGTTAGCACGGTGCAGTGCGGCACTGTCCATTGCCCCAGAGGGCGATACTCCGAGCGCTGCCTGCCCTGCGCGACCATCGTCCTGAAACAGCGTCAGTAAACCCGGTGTGATAACGGTCATGGCCGGTGCGCGCGCTGGCTCCTCATCACACACAGCGTCGGGCTTGAGTGCCACACTGACGCTGGTGCTTTGCCTCGCTTCATCCACAAAACGTACCCGCGCGCCTGGCGTCAGCAACGCAGGTGTTTCGCGCTGTAAATCCCACATTTTAAGGGGTGTTTCGCCAATCAACTGCCATCCACCGGGGCTTTCGCGCGGATAAATCCCGCTGAACTCCCCTGCCAGCGCCACTGCACCCGGCGGGATACGCGTGCGCGGCGTACTGCGTCGCGGTACGTGGATACCCGATTGCGACACCATGTAGGCAAAACCCGGCGCAAAACCGGTGAAGGCCACCTGCCAGACATGCTCTGTATGGCGGCGTATGGTGTCAGCCACGCTGAGGCCCAGGTGCTCCGCGACCTGCGGCAGATCCTCACCGCAGTAGCGTACCGGCACGATAATCTCCGGGCCGGACTGCAAGGCCGCTGCCGTTAACTCGCGGCATGCAATGGCACGCGCAAGCTCCGACGCACTGGTGGTGTACGGGCAAAAGTGCACCAGTAACGTACGGGCGGCGGGGATAAGTTCTTCGATGCCCGCCAGCGGCTCGGCCTGAAGTGCCGCCAGCAACGCCAGCGTCTGTTCAAGGTCAGGCAGTTCCACCATAACGCTGCGTGTGTTGACCGGTAGAAAACGCACTTAACCTCCCTGCCAGGCGCTGTCGGGTACGTCGGTAATAAACATGTGACCTGGAGCGTGGCTGATGGCAAACGGCACCCCGGAGCGCATCACCGCCGCCTGTGGCGTGACGCCGCAGGCCCAGAACACCGGGATTTCGCCAGGTTCAATGCGCACCGCATCGCCAAAGTCCGGGCGCATAATATCGGCAATGCCCAGACGTGCCGGGTCGCCCACATGCACCGGCGCACCGTGCACTGCCGGGAAACGCCCGCTAATGGTGACAGCATCTGGCACGCGTTCTGCGGCAATCGGGCGCATGGACACCACCAGTTCACCCTGCAAGCGCCCTGCCGGGCGGCACAGGCGGTTCGTTTTGTACATGGGTACGTTGCAGTTATCGGTAATGTGGCGAATATCGATACCCGCCTCGCGCATCGGCGTTTCAAAGGTAAAGCTACAGCCAATAAGGAACGTCACCAGGTCCGGGTGCTGCGCCCACAGCGCTGTGGCATCGGTGATTTCATCGGCCAGTTCTCCGTGCTCCCACACCCGGTAGCGCGGGATGTCGGTGCGCAGGTCTGCGCCCTCGGCCAGCACAGTGGTAAAACGCCCGGCTTCACTCACATCCAGCACCGGGCAGCTCTGTGGGTTACGCTGCGCGTAAAGCAGGAAATCAAACGCCCAGTCGCGGGGAAGCGAAATCATATTGCACTGGGTCATGCCGGGTGCCATCCCGGCAGTTGGTTTGTCAAAACCCTGGCGAATCAGTCCGCGGGCCTCGCGTGCAACTGCAATGGCCTGTGAACTGGCTTTGATATACGGATTCATGGCTGCTCCCTGTCGGTAAACGAACGAATCGCAATGCCGTTTTTCTCCAGCAACGCGCGCAACTGGCGCGCCATCTCAATAGCACCGGGGCTATCGCCGTGTACGCAGATGGAGTCGGCTTTGATGCGGGTGAACGTGCCTTCTATGGACGCAAGCCCGCCTTCAGTAATCAGTTGCAGCATACGCTCTGCCACCTGCTGCGGATCATGCAGCACAGCGCCCGCTTCACGGCGCGACACCAGCGTGCCATCGGCATGATAGGCACGGTCGGCAAAGGCTTCGGCGATCACCGTTAGCCCTTCTTCTTGTGCCAGTTGCACCAGCGGCGAACCCGCCAGCACCACCAGCGGTAGTGCTGGGTCAACCGCCTTCATAGCCGCAATCACTGCCAGTGCCTGGCGTTTATCATGCGCAATGGTGTTATAAAGCGCGCCGTGGGGTTTGACGTAACGCACGTCGCTGCCCGCCGCCCGCGCCAGTGCCTGCAAGGCACCTATCTGGTAGATAACGTCAGCGGTGAGTTCATCGCTGGCGATATCCATATTGCGGCGGCCAAATCCAACCAGGTCGGGATACGCCACATGCGCACCAACCGCCACGCCGTTGGCCTGTGCGGATTTGAGTGTGCTAAAAATGCCGGCCGGATCGCCTGCGTGAAAGCCGCAGGCCACGTTAGCACTACTGACTACCGGCAAAATGGCGGCGTCATCGCCCATGCGCCACTGGCCGTAGCTTTCCCCTAAATCGCTGTTTAAATCGATATGCTTCATTGGCATTACACCACTTTCAGGAAGTTAAAAATCGCGCCCACTGACATCACACCCATGTACCAGGTCAGCAGACAAATCACCAGACCGGACCACAGCAGCCAGCGCGGGTAATGATACCCGGCCATCAGGTCTGCACGCCGCCAGCCCACATACAGGAACAGGCTCATGCCTACCGGCAGCACCAGGCCGTTAAAACCACCGGCAAACACCAGCAACGCCGCAGGCGCCGTACCCATCAGCAGGTAAACCACCAGTGACAGCGCAATAAACACAATGGTGGCAATGCTACGCTGGCGCTCAGTGAAGGATTTGCGAAACACGGTCATGAAGGAGACAGAGGTATAAGCCGCACCAATCACGCTGGTGATAGCCGCCGCCCAGAGAATAAAGCCGAAGATACGCAGGCCAAACTCACCGGCCGCATACTGGAAGGCCTGCGAAGCCGGGTTGGCGTTATGCCCGGATAAATCAATAGTCGCCCCGCTTGCCACCACACCGAGAATGGCGAGAAACAGGATGTAGCGCATGACGCCCACCACAATAATCCCTTTGGTCGCCGCAGATGACACTTCATGAATATGATCCGGCCCCACGGTCCCTTTATCGAGCAGGCGGTGCGCCCCGGCGTAGCTGATATAGCCCCCGACGGTGCCGCCGACAATGGTTGTGATCGTGGCAAAATTAATATGATCGGGCAGTACGCTCTGGCGCAGCGCCTCACCCAGCGGTGGCTGCGAGACAATGGCGACATACAGCGTGAGGCCTATCATCACCAGCCCCAGCACGATCATCATTCTGTCGATAGCCACACCGGCGCGGCGCGAGGAGAAAATATAGATAGCCAGCATCGCGCTCAGCAGGCCACCCCATTTGGGATCAAGGCCAAACAAGGCGTTCAGGCCCAGCCCAGCCCCGGCAATGTTGCCGATGTTAAACACCAGACCGCCGAAGATAACCAGCACAGAAAGCAGATAACCGCTGCCCGGTAGCGCCGTATTGGCAAGCTCTGCGGCGCGCATGCGGGTGAGTGTCACCACGCGCCAGATGTTTTGCTGCACAAAGTAATCAATCACGATGGATGCCAGAATGCCAAAGGCAAACGCCGCTCCCATTGTGGCCGTGAAGGTGGCTGTCTGAGTAATAAAGCCTGGACCAATGGCTGAGGTGGCCATTAAAAAGATTGCCGCAATCAGCGACGACTGGCGATTGCGCACAAACGCCTTTTTGCTGTTAGCTTCCTGAGCGGACATAGCTGTCACTCCTGTTGTTGTTTTAGCCCCGTAACGTTTTGCCCTGTATCTGTAGCGACATAATCATTAGCAATATTCAGGCCATTGTTGTGTCATGCATTGTTCTTGTTAAACTAATGTATTTTTATTGTTGAACAATAAGCTATGCCAGGCGTAAGCACAGTGGCAACAGGAACCCGGCATCAGGATACGAAAGCGCGAAGCCGATCGCATTTTCACCACCTCACAGGCACAAATGCACTATCGTGGTGCATAAAAATGCGCATGCGGCCCATTATGGTGCATAGCGTGCGACGGTTGCTGCATATAAAGGAAGTGTGTAACTATTGCCGCTTCGTCAATTCTGGAGTGGTCTGCCATGAAAAAAGCCGAGCCAGCCCTGCTCACCGAGAAAACCGCCGACACTATCCGGCATAAAATTGTCAGTGGTGAACTGGCCCCGGGTTTGCGGTTATCGGAAGCGGCATTGAGCGAGCAACTGACGATTTCACGCAATACACTGCGCGAAGTGTTTCGCCTGCTGACCCAGGAAGGACTGCTGCGCTACGAACCCAATCGCGGCGTGTACGTTGCAGAGCCGGATATGGCGGCGATCATTGATATTTATCGTCTGCGTCAGTTAATTGAGTGCAGCGCGCTGCGCAACGCCTACCCGTTGCACCCTGCCGTGGAGCGTATGACACAGGCGGTCAGCCAGGCGCGGGCGCTCAGTCTGCAACAGGACTGGACTGGGGTTGGCACGGCAAATATGCAGTTTCACAGCGCGATTGTTGATCTTGCCGATAGCGAGCGCCTTAATCGCATTTACCGCAATATTTCTGCTGAATTACGTCTGGCGTTTGGCCATCTTAATGATGCCGAGCTACTGCACGCGCCCTACGTGGAGAAAAATGGGGCCATTCTGGCGCTGCTGAATGCCGGGCAGAACGAACAGGCGGCACAGGCGCTGTCGGCATATCTGGAGTTATCACAAAGGACGGTACTGGCAGCGCTGTCGCGCCGCGCCCGTTAAAGGCAGGAAGCGGAGGCGCAGCGCGCCTCCGTCAAGGGTTATTGCAGCGCGATGCGCACCACGTCGTCAGGCGCCGTCGCTTCTTTCTGGCGGCTTGAAGCCTGCTTCACGCTTACATACAGCGTCTGGCCGTCTGCCGACAGTAGCAGGCTGTTAGGATGGGTCGGTGTCTGGAAGGTTTTGCTCACCGCGTAGGTTTTACCATCAATCACGCTCACCGTGCCGGCCTGACGGTGGGTTACGTACACTTCATTGCGCACCGGGTTAAACAGCACGGCCAACGATTCCGGTACCTCGATTGTCTTTATCACCTCACCTTTTTGCGTATCCACCACCAGTAATGCGGCCGCTTTGGAGTCCGTCACAAACGCACGGTGTCCTGCTTTGTCGAGGCTCAGGTTGAGGTACATATGGGCGGCGTCGCCCTCCTGGAGTTTTTTACGTGACAGCACATTATTGGTGGCGGTATCGATAGTGATGAACTCACCGTCGGCGTTGGTGGTGTAAACACGCTTTGCGTCGCTATCAACGGCAAGCCCGGTATTCATTTTACCTAACCCGGTAATGGTGGTGCGCAGCGTCATTGTTGCACCATCAACCACCCACAGCACACTCGGGTTGCCAAGACCGCCGATATATACGGTATTCGTCGCTTCATCTACCACCAGTTCGCGTGGCGCCAGTGGGCGCACGTTTTCGCTGCGCTCGCGCTCATCGAGCACCAGGCGCCCTTTCACCTCGCCGGTTTTGGCGTCGATAGCCGTAACCGCGCTGCTGGTAGTGTTGCCAAAATAAAGCATGCCTGTTTTGCTGTTGACCGCCGCACCAAATGGTTTGATGTCGTTATGGATAATCTGGGTCACATCGAGTGTTTGCGGATCGAGGCGATAGACAATGCCACCTTTATCCAGAGAGCGGCTCTGGGAGGTGGCGATGAACAGGCCGGGTTCTGCCGGGTTCCACACCATCTCATAGGCGCCTTTACCAACTGGCTTACGCAGCATGTCTTCTGCTGCCTGCGCGCTGAACGCAGCAAAGGAGGAGGTTAACAACAGCGCACCCATCAGTAACGCGCCAGGCTTGAGTTTCGCAGACAAATAACGTAATTCCATGATTAATCCCTTTCAGAACAAGGTTAAGGCCGTTTCACATTGCATTCTGTCAGCTCGCCGGTGCATCGCCGCCGCGCCATATTGATTGAGAATCATAATCATTATTTTTCTTATTGGAAGCGTTTTGTTTCTCCTTCGCGGCTGTGAAGGTGCCTGGTAACAGAAAAACGCATTACCCATGCCCAACACGGTGACAACAGGTGTGAATATGCCGTCATTCAATAAGAACATGAGCCAGGAATGGCTTAACTAATGGAAAACATCTACTGCGGGAAATAAAAAAGGCGCCACATAAATGTAGCGCCTTTTAGCTGTCGAATGTTTAATTACCGCCCATCAGTATTCACATTAATGTTGAAACCGACACAGAACTCCGTCTGCCAGGCAGCAATAATCGTTATAGATGACAACACTCTCACTCTGAAGCAATATTTAAATATTACCTCAGACAAAAATCTTATACATCCGTAATGTCCGACAGGAGATTATATTCTCTGAGAAATCTTACTTACGACCGAACAGGCTGTTGAAGAAATTAGCAACCGCTGCAATAGAGGTTTCAACGATAGCACCGATGCTAGCGCCCATCTGCAGGCCGATATTGGTCGCGCCAGCTTTGCCGCCAGCTTCAACGATTGCGCCAATGCTCTGGCCCAGAGAAGCACCGATATCAGTAATGATGCCAGCACCAGATACAGCGTTTACTTCTACAGAGTTTAATTCTCTCATTTCGTTATTCCCTTTAACGTTAGATTAAATAAAGAAGCCAGAAAATATGTCTGAAAACACATTCTGGCGAGGTATATGTTACACGGACAAATGGTGCTGTCTACAGTACGACCTAATAATCAAAAAACTACGAATGAAATAATAACGATCGTGTAAGGTGCATAACCTGGCGTAACTATGCAGGAATCGTGCCTTATCCAGACAAAAATCTTCCTTTTCTTAACAAAAGATTTACTATCAGGTGCGTGTTCCATTTGGTTCAACCAACCAGCAGACCTGACATACAACCCATCATGACGAAAAAAACCATACTGCACCGTACCATACTGGCGGGCATGCTGCCCTCCCTTCTCCTGCCACTGACTGCCAGTGCAGAAGAGACAATGCTTGTCAGCGCCACCCCGGCTACAACCCTGTCCGAACTGGACACGCCCGCCGCCGTCAACGTGGTGTATGGCGACGATATGCGTCGCGCCACGCCGCGGGTTAACCTGTCAGAAAGTCTGACCAACGTACCCGGGTTGCAGGTACAGAACCGGCAAAATTACGCTCAGGATCTTCAGTTGTCGATTCGTGGTTTTGGCTCGCGCTCCACCTACGGTGTGCGCGGTATTCGCATGTATGTTGATGGCATTCCGGCCACTATGCCTGATGGTCAGGGGCAAACCTCTAATATTGATATCAACAGTGTCGATAGCGTGGAAGTCTTGCGTGGCCCGTTCTCGGCGCTGTACGGCAACTCCTCTGGCGGTGTGATTAACGTCAATACCCAGACCGGACGCCAGCCCACCACGCTTGAAGCCGGTACCTGGTACGGCAGCTTCGGCTCCTGGCGCAATGAGATTAAAGCCAGTGGTGCCACCGGCGATGGTACCCAGGCGGGCGATGTGGATTACACGGTTTCAGCCAGCCGCTTCACTACCCACGGTTTTCGCGACCACAGCAGCACCCAAAAGAATCTCGGCAATGCAAAGCTGGGGGTAAAACTGGATGAGGTCAGTAAGCTGACGCTGATGTTCAACAGTGTTGATACCGATGCAGACGATCCCGGTGGACTGAGCTATGACGAGTGGCGCGCCAACCCGCGCCAGGCGCCACGAGCACAGCAATACAACACGCGTAAAACCATTAAACAGACTCAGGCCGGACTGCGTTATGACCGCCAGATGAGTGACAACGATGATATTAGCCTGATGGCCTGGGCCGGTATTCGCGAAACCGTGCAATACCAGTCTATTCCGCAGGCACCGCAGCAAAACCCCAGCCACCCCGGTGGCGTGATTGATCTCACCCGCCATTATCAGGGCATTGATGCGCGCTGGACCCACCGCGGCGAACTGCTGGTGCCTGTGAGCATTACCGGCGGGCTGGACTACGAAACGCTCAACGAAAAACGTAAAGGCTTTGAGAACGTTGTGACCGGCGCCAGCGGCACGCAGTTTGGACAAAAAGGTGATTTGCGCCGTAATGAGCGCAACCTGATGTGGAACCTTGATCCATATCTGCAAACGTCCTGGCAGCTCACGCCGTCGTTAACGCTGGATGTGGGCATACGCTATAGCTCGGTGTGGTTTGATTCCAACGACCGCTACGTGACCGCCGGTAACGGTGATGACAGCGGCGACACCAGTTATCACAAATGGCTGCCCGCAGGAGCGGTGAAATATGCCGTCAATGAGGCATGGAACCTGTACGTCACCGGTGGGCGCGGTTTTGAAACGCCAACCATCAACGAGCTGTCATATCGTGACGGCGGCATCAACGGCCTTAACTTCAACCTTAAGCCCTCAACCAATACCACCTGGGAAGTGGGCAGCAAAAACCGCGTAGGCAACGGCCTGTTTACCGTAGCGCTGTTTCAGACAGATACCGACAACGAAATTGTGGTCAGCGAAAGCAGCGGCGGGCGCAGTACCTATAAAAACGCCGGTGAAACCCGTCGTCGCGGCGTGGAACTGGGGCTGGACCAGCGTTTTGCTGAGAACTGGCAGCTGAAAATGGCCTGGACATACCTTGATGCCACCTACCGCAGCAATGTCTGTCGCACCGGCGACTGTGACGGTAACCGCATTCCCGGTATTGCACGCAATATGGGCTTTGCTTCGCTGGGCTGGGTGCCGGAAACGGGCTGGTACGCGGGCGCAGACGTGCGCTACATGGGGAATATTGAAGCAAACGACGCCAACAGCGCCAACGCGCCCTCCTATACCCTGGTGGGTCTGAACACGGGCTATAAACTGCCATACCGCAACTGGACGCTCGACGTATTTGGCCGTGTCGATAATCTGTTTGACCGCGACTACGCAGGCTCAGTGATTGTCAATGAAGGTAATGGACGCTATTACGAACCGGCACCGGGGCGAAATTACGGCGTTGGTGCAACAGTAAGCTACCGCTTCGAATAAAAAATAAGGTTAACACGACAGCCCGTCTTTAATAAAACAAGGCGGGCTGTATTATTTTACAGCCTCGTAAAATAATCGCTATATAAATAATTATATTTCCATTTAATTGTTGCCAATATAATTTATCTTTTCCCTCGTCATGTTACAAAAGGTAACAATTAACCCCCTTAACCTTCAGTGACTTTCCCTCCTGCCAGGTATTTTTTATCTATTCTTTGAAACGTTATTACAACTGAAGTACATAACAATCGTTACGAATACATGCTTTTTATATTTTCATAACTTAATGATTTTATTATTTTTATAAGCAATTGGGGGCAACCATGTCACGGCGAGATGAAAAAAGCAGTCGCTATCTGCTCAGCGACTGGCGCCCGGAAGACCCGGCATTCTGGGAACACAAAGGAAAGGCAATTGCACGGCGCAATTTATGGATTTCAGTCGCCGCTTTATTGCTGGCATTTTGCGTCTGGATGTTATTTAGCGCCGTGGCAGTAAATCTCAATAAAGTGGGTTTTACTTTCACTACCGATCAGCTTTTTTTACTCACCGCACTGCCTGCTCTTTCCGGGGCAATTCTGCGTGTACCTTACTCATTTATGGTGCCTATCTTCGGTGGCCGATACTGGACCGTTTTAAGCACCGTGATTCTGATTGTTCCCTGTATCTGGCTCGGTTTTGCGGTACAAAATCCGTCCACGCCTTACGGGATATTTATTACCATTGCGCTACTGTGCGGTTTTGCCGGGGCTAACTTCGCCTCCAGTATGGGCAATATCAGCTTCTTTTTCCCGAAGGAGCGTCAGGGCAGCGCACTGGGCATCAATGGCGGGCTGGGCAACCTGGGCGTGAGTGTGATGCAGCTTATTGCGCCTCTGGTTATTTCGGTGCCCCTGTTTGTTTTCCTGGGCGTACAGGGTGTGTCGCAGGAAGACGGCTCTTCGCTGTGGCTGGCTAATGCTGCCTGGGTATGGGCGCCGCTGCTGTTGCTGGCAACCCTTGCCGCCTGGTTTGGCATGAATGATATCGCCAGTTCCAAAGCCTCAATCGTAAGCCAACTGCCGGTGCTCAAACGCCTGCATCTGTGGCTGCTCAGTCTGCTGTACCTTGCCACCTTCGGTTCGTTTATCGGCTTTTCTGCCGGGTTTGCGATGCTGGCAAAAACCCAGTTCCCCACGGTCGACATCCTCACTCTTGCGTTCTTTGGGCCGTTTATCGGCGCGCTGGCGCGTTCGGCGGGCGGCGTTATCTCCGACAAGCTCGGCGGCGTGCGTGTGACGCTGGTGAATTTCATCCTGATGGCCGTCTTCAGCGCCCTGCTGTTCCTGACGCTGCCTGGCAGCGGTTCCGGCAGTTTCGGCGCGTTTTATGCCGTCTTCATGGGCCTGTTTTTAACCGCAGGCCTGGGTAGCGGCTCCACCTTCCAGATGATCGCGGTTATCTTTCGCCAGATAACTATCGCTCGCGTGAAAAAGCGCGGCGGCAGCGACGAGCAGGCCCAGCACGAGGCGGTAACCGATACGGCTGCTGCCCTCGGCTTTATCTCCGCCATTGGCGCTATCGGCGGTTTCTTTATCCCGAAAGCGTTTGGCACCTCGCTTGCCATGACCGGCTCACCTGCCGGTGCCATGAAAGTATTTCTGGTGTTTTACATCGTCTGTGTGCTGGTGACCTGGCTCGTTTATGGGCGCCGCACGCAGAGCACGCAGTAATCCTTATTTCACATCGACCCGCGCAGCGGGCACATGCATGAGCAATGTAACGCACAGGGCGCCCCGCGCCCTGGCAGGAGATATGTCATGAGTAAACTTCTCGACCGGTTTCGCTACTTTAAGCAAAAAGGCGATACCTTTTCCGGCGATCACGGTCAGGTGATGAACAGCAACCGCGACTGGGAAGACAGCTACCGCCAGCGCTGGCAGTTCGACAAAATTGTCCGTTCCACCCACGGCGTAAACTGCACCGGTTCCTGTAGCTGGAAAATCTATGTCAAAAACGGCCTCGTGACCTGGGAAACCCAGCAAACCGATTACCCGCGTACCCGCCCAGACTTACCCAACCATGAACCGCGCGGCTGCCCGCGTGGTGCCAGCTACTCCTGGTATCTGTACAGCGCCAACCGTCTGAAATATCCGCTGGTCCGTAAACGGCTGATTGAATTGTGGCGTGAGGCACTCACCGTACACAGCGATCCGGTTGACGCCTGGGGGTCTATCATCGAAGACCCGGTGAAAGCCAAAAGTTATAAAGAAGTGCGCGGGCGCGGCGGCTTTGTACGTTCAAACTGGAAAGAGATGAACCAGCTGATTGCCGCCGCCAACGTCTGGACGATTAAAACCTTTGGCCCGGACCGCGTCGCGGGCTTTTCGCCCATTCCGGCGATGTCGATGGTTTCCTATGCCGCCGGTACGCGCTACCTGTCGTTACTGGGCGGCACCTGCCTGAGCTTTTACGACTGGTATTGCGACCTGCCCCCCGCCTCACCCATGACCTGGGGCGAACAGACCGACGTACCGGAATCCGCAGACTGGTATAACTCCAGCTACATCATCGCCTGGGGCTCTAACGTGCCGCAGACCCGCACCCCTGACGCCCATTTCTTTACCGAGGTACGCTACAAAGGCACCAAAACCATTGCCATCACCCCGGACTACTCGGAAGTGGCCAAACTGTGTGACCAGTGGCTGGCGCCAAAACAAGGCACCGACAGCGCGCTGGCACTGGCGATGGGCCATGTGATCCTGAGCGAATTTCACGTTAAAAACCCCAGCGAATACTTTATTAACTACGCGAAGCGCTACACCGATATGCCAATGCTGGTGCTGCTGGAGCCGCGTGAAGAAGGTTTTTATGCACCGGGGCGCATGTTGCGTGCCAGCGATCTGGTTGATGGTCTGGGCGAAGCCAATAACCCGCAATGGAAAACGGTGGCCTTTAACGACGCGGGCGAGTTAGTGGCACCCAACGGCTCAATTGGTTTTCGCTGGGGCGAGAAAGGCAAATGGAACCTGGAGTCCCGGGCCAGCGGCAATGAAACCGCCCTGCGCCTGAGCCTGATGGAGGATGCCGACGAGCGCGTCACGGTCGGCTTCCCGTGGTTTGGCGGCTATGACAACCCGCACTTCAAACGCGTGGACATGGATCCGATTACGCTGCACACCCTGCCGGTTAAGCGCCTGGCGCTTGCTAACGGTGGCGAAGGGCTTGTCGTGAGTGTCTACGACCTGGTGCTGGCGAACTATGGCATTGCGCGCGGGCTGGATGACGACAACTGCGCACGCGACTACGGCGACATGAAAGCCTATACCCCGGCCTGGGCCGAGCAAATCACCGGCGTGCCGCGCCGCCATATTGAACAGATTGCCCGCGAGTTTGCGGATACAGCCAACAAAACCCACGGTCGTTCCATGATTATCCTGGGGGCTGGTGTCAACCACTGGTATCACATGGACATGAACTACCGTGGGATGATCAATATGCTCATCTTCTGCGGCTGCGTAGGTCAGAGCGGCGGTGGCTGGGCGCATTACGTGGGCCAGGAAAAGCTGCGCCCGCAGACCGGCTGGCTGCCGCTGGCATTCGCGCTCGACTGGAACCGCCCGCCGCGCCAGATGAACAGCACCTCGTTTTTCTACAATCATGCCAGCCAGTGGCGCTATGAAAAGCTTACAGCCCAGGAACTGCTGTCGCCGCTGGCAGACGCCAGCCGCTTTACCGGTCACATGATTGACTTTAACGTGCGCGCCGAGCGCATGGGCTGGCTGCCGTCTGCCCCACAGCTTAACGTTAACCCGCTGACCCTGGCCGCGAAAGCCGAACAGGCCGGTCAATCGGCTGCCGATTACACCGTGCAGGCGCTGAAAACGGGCGATATCCGCTTTGCCTGTGAGCAGCCTGACAGCGGTGTGAACCATCCACGTAACCTGTTCGTCTGGCGCTCCAATCTGCTTGGCTCTTCCGGTAAGGGCCATGAGTACATGCTCAAATACCTGCTCGGCACCCAGAACGGTATCCAGGGCGAAGATCTTGGCTGCACTGATGACGTGAAACCTGAAGAAGTGGAATGGCAGACCTCCGCCATTGAAGGCAAGCTCGACCTGCTGGTGACGCTCGATTTCCGTATGTCGAGCACCTGCCTGTTCTCCGACATTGTGCTGCCAACCGCCACCTGGTATGAAAAAGACGACATGAATACCTCGGATATGCATCCGTTTATTCACCCGTTGTCTGCCGCCGTTGACCCGGCCTGGGAATCGCGCAGCGACTGGGAAATTTATAAAGGCATCGCCAAAGCCTTTTCCGAAACCTGTGTGGGCCACCTCGGTGAAGAAAGCGACGTGGTGCTGCAACCGCTTCAGCACGACTCCCCGGCTGAACTGGCGCAGCCGTTTGATATCCAGGACTGGCGCAAGGGCGAATGCGACCTGATACCGGGCAAAACGGCCCCCGGCATTGTGACCGTCACGCGCGATTACCCGGCGACCTATGAGCGCTTTACCGCGCTTGGGCCACTGATGGACACGCTTGGCAACGGCGGCAAAGGTATTAGCTGGAACACCGATAAAGAGGTGGATTTGCTGGGCCGCCTGAATTACCGCAAGGCCGATGGCCCGGCCAAAGGCCGCCCGATTATTGATTCCGCCATTGATGCCTCAGAGGTGATCCTGACGCTGGCCCCGGAAACCAACGGCCAGGTGGCGGTGCGCGCCTGGGAAGCACTGGGTGAACTGACCGGGCGTGACCACACTCACCTTGCCATGCCCAAAGAAGACGAGAAAATCCGTTTTCGCGACATTCAGGCCCAGCCACGCAAAATCATCTCCAGCCCCACCTGGTCCGGGCTTGAAGATGAACACGTCTCCTATAACGCCGGTTACACCAACGTGCATGAGCTTATTCCCTGGCGCACGCTTTCGGGTCGCCAGCAGCTGTATCAGGACCATACCTGGATGCGCGCCTTTGGCGAAAGCCTCGTCACCTGGCGACCGCCGGTGGACACCCGCAGCATTGTCAATATGAAGGACAAAAAGCCCAACGGCTTCCCTGAGAAGGCGCTGAACTTCCTCACGCCGCACCAGAAATGGGGCATCCACTCCACCTACAGCGAAAACCTGCTGATGCTCACCATGTCGCGCGGCGGGCCAATTGTCTGGATAAGCGAAACCGACGCCCGCGAACTGGGCATTGCCGACAACGACTGGATTGAGGCCTTTAACGCCAACGGCGCCCTCACTGCGCGTGCGGTGGTGAGCCAGCGCGTGCCGTCGGGCATGACCATGATGTACCACGCCCAGGAACGCCTGATGAACATCCCTGGCTCTGAAATCACCGGGCTGCGCGGCGGCATCCATAACTCCGTCACCCGCATCTGCCCGAAACCGACGCACATGATTGGCGGCTACGCCCAGCTTGCCTACAGCTTTAACTACTACGGCACCGTCGGCTCAAACCGCGATGAGTTCATCATCATCCGCAAAATGAAAAATATTAACTGGCTGGATGACGAAGGTCTGGATCAGGTACAGGAGAACACAAAATGAAAATTCGCTCTCAGGTTGGTATGGTGCTCAACCTCGACAAATGCATCGGCTGCCACACCTGCTCTGTTACCTGTAAAAACGTCTGGACCGGGCGCGAAGGCATGGAGTACGCCTGGTTCAATAACGTCGAAACCAAACCCGGCATTGGCTACCCGGCCGCGTGGGAAGACCAGGAAAAATGGCACGGCGGCTGGATCCGTAAAATCAACGGCAAACTACAGCCGCGTCTTGGCAGCAAAGTCGGCGTGCTGGCGAACATCTTCGCCAACCCGGTGTTGCCGGAGATTGACGACTATTACGAGCCGTTCACCTTCGACTATAAAACCCTGCACAACGCCCCGGAAGGCAAACACCTGCCCACCGCTCGCCCGCGCTCGCTGCTGACCGGGCGGCGTATGGAGAAAATCGAAAACGGTCCTAACTGGGAGGAGTTACTTGGCGGCGAGTTTGAAAAACGCGCCCGCGACCGTAACTTTGAGGCCATGCAAAAGGAGATGTACGGTCAGTTTGAAAACACCTTCATGATGTACTTGCCGCGCCTGTGCGAGCACTGCCTTAACCCAAGCTGTGTAGCAACCTGCCCAAGCGGTGCCATCTACAAGCGCGAGGAAGATGGCATTGTGCTGATTGACCAGGACAAGTGCCGCGGCTGGCGCATGTGCATTAGCGGCTGTCCGTATAAAAAAATCTACTTCAACTGGAAAAGCGGCAAGTCCGAGAAGTGCATCTTCTGCTACCCGCGCATTGAGTCCGGCCAACCGACGGTGTGCTCTGAAACCTGCGTCGGGCGCATCCGCTACCTCGGCGTGCTGCTGTATGACGCAGACGCTATTGAAGCGGCAGCCAGCACCGAAAATGAGCAAGACCTCTACGAACGCCAGCTTGGGGTATTCATGGACCCGCACGACCCGGCAGTGATTGAGCAGGCGCTCAAAGACGGCGTGCCGCAGAACGTGATTGACGCCGCGCAAAAATCACCGGTCTACAAAATGGCAATGGACTGGAAGCTGGCGCTGCCGCTGCACCCGGAATACCGCACGCTGCCAATGGTCTGGTACGTGCCGCCGCTGTCACCGATTCAGTCGGTGGCCGATGCAGGTGGTTTGCCGCACAACGGCAGCGTGCTACCTGCGGTAGAAAACCTGCGTATTCCGGTGCAGTACCTGGCCAATATGATGAGCGCGGGCGATACCGGCCCGGTGCTGCGTGCGCTTAAGCGCATGATGGCGATGCGTCATTACATGCGCTCGCAGACGGTGGAAGGCGTAACCGACACCCGCGCCCTGGAGGAAGTGGGCTTAAGCGTGGCGCAGGTAGAAGAGATGTACCGCTATCTCGCCATCGCTAACTATGAAGACCGCTTTGTTATCCCAACCAGTCACCGCGAAATGGCGAGCGATGCCTTCCCCGAACGCAACGGCTGCGGCTTCAGCTTTGGCGACGGCTGCCACGGCTCCGACACCAAATTTAACCTGTTCAACAGTAGCCGCATTGACGCTATCAACATTACGGACGTGACCGACAAAGCGGAGGGCGAATAATGCAAATTCTCAAGGTCATTGCCCTGCTGCTGGAGTACCCCGATGAGCAGGTGTGGCAAAGCGGCGAGGAGCTATACGCTCTGGTGGCGCACGATGCGCCTGAGCTGCTGGCGTTTGTTGAGCGCCAGTTAAACGGCAACCTGCTCGACCGCCAGGCCGAATGGGGTGAGATTTTTGAGCGCGGGCGCTCAACCTCGCTGCTGTTGTTTGAGCATGTGCACGCCGAGTCCCGCGATCGCGGCCAGGCAATGGTGGATTTAATGGCGCAATACGAGCGCGCCGGGCTTGCCATTGACTGTCGCGAGCTGCCGGATTACCTGCCGCTGTATCTGGAGTACCTCAGTACCCGCGAGCCTACTGAAGCGCGCCAGGGTTTGCAGGACGTCGCCCCCATTCTGGCGCTGATTGGTGGCAGGCTTAAGCAGCGCGATGCGCCTTACAGCGTGCTGTTCGACGCCATGCTGCGTATTGCTGGCAGTAAATTAAGAAGTGACAGCGTCACAAAACAGGTCAGTGGCGAAGCGCGGGATGACACCCCGAAAGCGCTCGATGCCGTGTGGGAAGAAGAACAGGTCAAATTCATTGAGGACAGCGGCCAGTCATGCAGCTCCTCGCCCCTGCAACAGCACCAGCGGCGCTTTAGCCAGGAGACGGTGCCCCAGTATCTGGATCTCTCAGCCGGAGGCCAAAAATGATGCACTTTCTGAATGTGTTTTTTTACGACATCTATCCGTACCTGTGCGGCACGGTATTCTTGCTCGGCAGCTGGCTACGCTACGACTACGGTCAGTACACCTGGCGGGCAGAGTCGAGCCAGATGCTGAGTAAAAAAGGGTTCCGGCTGGCCTCGAACCTGTTTCACATCGGTATTCTCGGTATCTTCTTCGGCCATTTCTTCGGCATGTTAACACCGCACTGGATGTACGAGGCGTTTTTGCCCGTTGCCGTCAAGCAGCAGATGGCAATGTGGCTGGGCGGCATCTGCGGTGTGCTGACGCTCACCGGCGGGCTGATGTTGCTGTGGCGCAGGCTGTTTAACCACCGCGTGCGCGCAAGCTCAAGCACGGCCGATATCCTGATTCTGTCAATGTTGATGATTCAGTGCGCGCTGGGGCTGTTGACCATTCCATTCTCCGCGCAACATACCGACGGCAGCGAAATGCTGAAACTGGTGGGCTGGGCACAGTCGATTGTTACCTTCCAGGGCGGCGCGTCTGCGCATCTTGACGGCGTGGCCTATGTGTTCCGCGTGCATCTGGTGTTGGGGATGACGATTTTCCTGCTGTTCCCGTTCACGCGCCTGGTGCACGTCTGGAGTGCACCGTTTGAATATTTCACCCGTCGCTACCAGCTGGTGCGCTCGCGCCGCTGAAATAACCGAGCGGGCTAACTGCCCGCTCGCTGTTTTGAGTAAACCAAATGCTCTGTTCTTTTTATATAACTTTGACGTTAGCACCAGGCTTAAAAAGAAATAAAGATTCATCCACATTAAAAGGAAACATCTTAAATCAAACCCGCCCGGCAAAAAAGTAATAACACGTCAAAAACCATGCCAGTAAATTAAAAATAATTAACGGTTCAATTAATAAGGTGTGAACAGAATCACCTTCCGCTAATTGCTTTTTTTTTGACCGCACCAAATAATCGTATCGCACATCAATGGGTGAATTTATTTTCTCACCCTCTTTTTCTCGTGCATTTTCACTCAGACCATCATTACGATGGCGTAAAAACACAATGTTGCTTATGGAATGACTATAAGGATATATAATGTGATGGCTAATAAAACGTTTCCGATATATAAAATATCGTCGTTATCTCTCGCCATAGGTGTGGCATTAATAGCGCCGCAATCCGCGCTGGCGCTGGATAGCCGCTGTACGGTTCCGTGGGTTACACAATGTATAGGCGGTACACTCACCACCACCGGCCAGGCGCAAGACGCGTTTCTGATGGGTTCATCCAGCTATGGGTTAATTGTCAAAAACTTCGATTATCTGGTCGCCAAACGCGCTGCGGCGGGGACAGACGCCAACAGCTGGGGCGGCGCATGGACAATGGGGGTCGGTGTCTATGGGCACATGAGCGCCACGCCGGACTATACCTCGCAATATGAGGGTTACTCAGGGTTTCTCGTTAAAAACGTTAAAATTACCGGCAGCACGTCAGAATCACAAATCGCCGGTATCCTGCATTACAACGCCATGAGTGCGCCCAACTCCCACACGGATACCGCTAACATTGTTGATGTGAACATTGATGTGGCCAATACCCGGGTGGAAAAACTCGATACCTCCATTGTTTCTAACCTGTTTAAAAACCGCGTGTTTGGTGTTTTGCAGGAAAATGAGGGAAACAATAAAAACAGTAAACTGAATGTGCTGGGTAATAGCACGATTAACATCACCCGCGCCTGTGCGTTTGGCGCTGACTGTGACTCTGGCGATGAAGGCTGGGATTCTGTGGGTATCCGCGTTACCAGTTTATCAAATGGTCATGCCGAGCTAAACGTGGGTGAAAATGTGCTGGTCACCACCCACGGCGATCGCGCGCATGGCATTAACGCCGCCATTGGCACGGGCGGCTATAACGCCACCATTAATAATGCCGCCACGATAACCACCGAAGGGACCTGGGCGAAAGGTGCCTATATGAATAACTGGAAAAACCAGGTAGGTAATACCGCAACGGTTACCAATACCGGCTTTATCCAGACGCTGGGCAATTATTCCCACGGCGTGGAAGTATTTGGTTTCCAGAAAAATAATATTGATAACAACGGCGGTATTTATACCTACGGCCAGGATGCGAGCGCCCTGCTTATTGAGTACCGTACTATCTTCAGCAGTCTTGCCAATATTACCAATGGTAATACTACAATCAATCTGGGCAGCAACTCCGAACTTTATGGTGGCTATGGCAACAAAGGTGCCGGGATTTATCTTGCCCAGGGCGGCGGCTCCCATACTATAAATAATGCCGGTACTATCGCCGGAGATAACTTCCGTTCAATCAAAGTCACCACCAATGGCAGCTCCGGTGATGTGACCATTAATAATACCGGTACGATTTTCGGCTTCCAGGAGATAGCCGCCCCTGTGACCACAGTGAATAACCTGGGCGACGGGGTCTTTAGCCTGGAAAACTTCGTTAACGGTGAGCCTGGCGTGGTAACGTCGCGCTTTAGTAATAACAACACCGGCAAATTTATTAACTCTGGCACCATTAATTTCAGTGACAACATGAGCAACCTGCAACCCGTTATTGCAGTGTTGAACGGTCTTGACACTTTCCACCTCCAGTTTGGCGGGGTGATTGATATGGCCAGTAACAACAAACCCAACAAAAGCACCGGCATTGGTGCCAATAACTATGCCGGTGACCGTCTGACTATCACCAACGACAGCCAAAGCTCCATGTTCTACTCCGACGGTGGCACGGTGCAGTTAAATACCAACTTCACTACCGCCAACCAGGCGCTGGAAGATAACCGAATCAGCGACCGTCTGATTGTGGATAACGCGATGAAGATTTCCTCCAGCGCAGCACCGACATGGATAAAAATCGTGCCGACCAAAAACAGCCTCACCGGTGCCCAGCTTACTACCGGCACCGGTTTCAAGGTGGTGGAAGTCAAAAAAACCTCAACCAACGATGCATTCGCCCTGGCTGCCCCGGTTGCGGTGGGCGCCAAACAGTACGTGTTGCAGCAGTCGGGTAATAAGGACTGGTATCTGACCAGTGCGGTTGCAGGCATCAACTCTGCTTCTGCTCAACTGTATAACCCGTCGGTGGGATCGTATCTGGCAAACCAGGCCGCCATGCTTGATATGACCAGCCTGTCACTGGCCGATCGTAACGGCTTAGCCAGCGACAGCCCAACCAGCAAAAATGAGTATGGCAGCAGCCTGCAATACAATATGACCACCGGCGCGGTACGTCCGGCGTTCTGGATGCAAAAAACCAATGGCACCAGCACCAGCTCCATGGCCAGTTCACTGAATATGAAGAACAACGCCCAGCTGTTGCGTATGGGTGGCGATATCTCCAGTATGAAAAAATTCAGTGGTGATTTGCACGTAGGCTGGTTTGGTTCAACAGGCACCAGCAGCAACAGCGCAGTAAACCGCTATACCGGCACAACGGCGAAAGGCAGTATGGAAGGTCACGCCGTGGGGCTTGCCGGCACCTGGTATAAAAATGAACGCAGCGGTCAGGGTCTGTACGTGGACAGCTGGATGCAGTTTGGTAACTTCAAAAATACCATCAGTGGCGCGGCCCAGAATAACCGGGAAGAGAGCTACCGCAGCAGCATCTTCAGTTCATCAGTGGAAACCGGCTATGCGATGGCGTTAAGTGATGAGGCGAACGGATGGATGTTGACGCCGCAGGCGCAGATTACCCATCATCAGCTGAAAACTGACCGCCATCAGGACGGAAATATGTTAACGGTGGACAACGGCAATACTCAGGGCGTGATCACTCGCGTTGGCGTACGTCTGGATATGGCGCAAAACACCGCCGCGAAAACCGCACGCACCTTCCATCCTTACCTGGAAGCGAACTGGGTATCTGACGGCGTGAAAAACCAACTGGCTTTTAACAACGAAACCTTAGCGGATAATCGCTCTCGCGATGTGGTTGAAACCAAACTGGGCTTTAAAGGCGATCTCAGCGACAGCCTGAAACTGTGGGGCCACGCCAGCAACCGCCTGGGTGAAAACACACCTGGAGTGGATAAATACACGGTCAACACTGGCCTGTCTTACACCTGGTAAGTGGCACGGTGCTAATACCCTTCTGGGGGAATACGTCGGTATTCCCCTTTTTTTGTGGCGTGGTCGCTTACTCCGGCAGACGAATTTTCCACTTCTGCGCCAGTTTTATTTTGGTTTCCCCGCCAAGCCAGGCGTTAATGCGCGCCAGCAACGCGGCATTATCTTTTTGCACCATATACACCTTACTGCTGGCGGTGCCGCTAAACGGGGTTTGCGTTGCCATGCACAGCACACCTGGCTCCTGGGTGTGGTAATAATCCCCCTCAATCAGGTCGGTTATCATCACGTCGGCCCGACTGTCGCGCAGCGCCTGTAGGTTATCGACATTGTTTTTCACGCGCATGATGTGCGCTTGTTTGATGTTGCTGTCTACAAAACTCTGGTTAGTGCCGCCGGGGTTCACGACCAGCTTCACCTGCGGGCGGTCGATTTGCGCGAGGCTGCCCAGTTTGCCACTCACACGGCAGTTGGCAATGGCGATTTTACCGTTAGGAACAATGGGGGCGGTTAAGCCAAACTGTGCGGCGCGCTGCGGTGTGGCGGTGACACCGCCCATCGCGACATCAAACTTGTCGGCGGCGAGATCGCGCGATAAATCCGGCCAGCTGGTGCGTATAAATTCTACCTTCAGCGCCAGCGACTGGCCGAGTGCGTTGGCCATATCGATATCGTAGCCCTTGAGCTTGCCATCGCTATCCTGCCAGGCCAGCGGCGCGTAATCGCCCGGCACACCTACTTTCAGCGTGCCGCTGTTCTGGATCTCAGCCATCGGGCGCGCCTGAACGCTGGCGCTAAAAATAACAGCGACGCAAAGCGGCGTCAGCAGCGGTTTCATCATTTTTGTTCTCCGCGAAGTACGTTTTTATCTTAATTACCACGCTAGCGCGTACAGGGCGCGCATTCCTGGCTATGGTTACAGAGGCGGTCATACGACCGACTCCCCGTTTACCATCAACAAGATAAGGAGGCAATATGGCAAAGGCGAAATACCGGTTCGATGATATCAATACGGAGGACGTCGAGCCGGATGCGGAAAATCTTGCTTATGCGCTTAGCGCGGCGGTGGCGGTGCTGGCCTCCTGTATTGCCGGCAGTTCAGAGCAAAAAAAAGATGAGATCCTGCGCAAATTTGATATTGCGGTGAAGAAAAATGAGGATGAGGACTGCCACACTGAACTGGCATGGCTGGCACAGTCCACCAAACTGACGCTGCTGGGCGAGGATTAAGTCCAGACAGACAAAAACCGCCTTGACTAAGGCGGTTTTGCGAGCAGTTAGCGCCTGTTTTTCAGATCTAACGCCACATCCACAATCATATCTTCCTGGCCGCCCACCATGCGCCGCTTACCCAGTTCAACCAGGATGTCGACGGTTTTCAGCCCGTACTTCTGCGCTGCCGCTTCGCTGTGACGAAGGAAGCTTGAATAGACCCCGGCATAACCCAGCGCCAGCGTTTCACGGTCAACGCGCACTGGCCGGTCCTGGAGCGGGCGCACAAGGTCATCGGCGGCGTCCATCAGCGCAATTAAATCTGTACCGTGCTGCCAGCCCAGCTTATCGGCGGCGGCGATAAACGCCTCCAGTGGGGCATTGCCTGCCCCGGCACCCATGCCCGCCAGGCTCGCATCCACACGGTCAGCCCCTTCTTCCACCGCGGCCATGGAATTGGCAACCCCAAGGCTAAGATTGTGGTGCGCGTGAATACCGGTCAGTGTTTCTGGTTTGAGCACCGCTTTCAGTGCGCGAAAACGTGCGCGCACGTCGTCCATGTTCATGGCACCGCCGGAGTCCACCACGTAAATACAGGTTGCACCGTAGCTCTCCATCTTTTTGGCTTGCTGGGCCAGACTCTCAGGAGGCGTCATGTGGCTCATCATCAAAAAGCCTACCGTGTCCATACCCAACTCGCGCGCACACGCAATATGCTGCTGCGCCACGTCCGCTTCGGTGCAGTGCGTTGCCACACGTACAAGACGTGCTCCTGCGTCATACGCATTTTTCAGGTCGTGAATCGTACCGATACCCGGCAGCAGCAGCGTGGCGATGCGCGCCTGTTTGACGACATCCGCCGCCGCCGCAATCCACTCCAGGTCGCTGTGTGCGCCAAAACCGTAGTTAAAGCTGGAGCCTTGCAGCCCGTCACCGTGGGCCACTTCAATGGAGTCCACGCCTGCGCTATCAAGCGCTGCAGCAATGCGCTGCACATCATCGAGCGAATATTGATGGCGGATGGCGTGCATACCGTCGCGCAACGTCACATCAGAAATAAACAGTTTTTTCATGCCAGACCTCCCAGCACCTGTGCAATGCGCTCACCGGTCGCCAGCGCCGCAGACGTCATAATGTCGAGATTGCCTGCATACGCGGGCAGATAGTGAGCCGCGCCCTCCACCTCCAGAAACACCGAGGTTTTCAGACCGCTGAAACGCCCCACGCCCGGAATAGTCAGCGGTGCGTTATCCGGGATCTCGTCAAACTGCACCTGCTGCTTAAGACGATATCCCGGCACCCAGACACGCACGGCGGCAACCATTTCCTCAATGGCGGCGGCAAGTTGCCCCTGGTCGGCGCGCTCGCTCAGTACATAGACGGTATCGCGCATCATTAGCGGCGGCTCTGCGGGGTTGAGGACAATAATCGCCTTGCCTTTGGCGGCTCCACCCACCGTTTCCAGCGCCCGGCTGGTGGTTTCGGTGAACTCATCAATGTTGGCGCGCGTACCAGGGCCTGCGGACAGGCTGGCAATGGAGGCCACAATTTCCGCGTAATGCACCTTTGCCACGCGGGAAACGGCAGCCACCACCGGAATGGTGGCCTGACCGCCGCAGGTCACCATGTTGACATTGCCTTTATCCAGATGAGACTCCAGGTTCACCACCGGCACACAGTAAGGGCCGATGGCGGCAGGCGTCAGATCCACCAGCCGAATCTGTGGCTTTGCCGCGCGCAGCAAGCGGTCGTTGTGTACGTGCGCGCCCGCGCTGGTGGCGTCAAAAACAATATCGATACTGGCGAACTCCGGCATGGCAATCAGCCCCTCCACACCCTGGTGAGTAGTGGCAACCCCCAGACGCTGTGCACGGGCCAGACCGTCAGAGTTGGGGTCGATGCCCACCATCACGCCCATTTCCAACGCACCGGAACTGCGCAGAATTTTTATCATCAGATCGGTGCCGATGTTGCCGGAGCCGATAATCGCGACACGCTTTTTGCTCATGCATCCTCCTGCGAAAACTGTGCACTCACGATGCCGATCCCGGCGATCGTCGCTTCAAAATGATCGCCGGGCTGTACATTAACCATCGGCCCCAGCGCGCCGGTCAGCACGGTGTCCCCCGCGCGTAGCGGCTCGCCCAGTTGCGCCATGGTGCGTGCCAGCCACACGGCAGCATTGAGCGGATGGCCCAGGCACTCGCTGCCGCGCCCGGCTGAGACTTCTTCACCGTTACGCGTCATTCGCATCTCACCATTGCGCAAATCAAGCCCTGCCAGCGGCTGCGCTGGGCCGCCAAGCACATACAGCCCACAGGAGGCGTTGTCTGCGACCGTGTCCACAAAGCCAATTGACCAGTCGCGAATACGGCTACCAACAATTTCAAGCGACGGCAGCACCCACTGCACGGCGGCACACATATCAGCGAAGGTGGTATCAGGCGAAGGCAAATCGCGCCCTAATACCAGCGCAATTTCGGCCTCAATTCGCGGCTGTAACACCGCGCTAAACGGCAGCGTGGCGTTATCGCCATAACACATGTCAGCAAACAGGGTGCCGAAGTCTGGCTGGTCAACGCCAAGCTGCTGCTGCACTTTCGGGTGCGTCAGCCCCACTTTGCGGCCCACCACCCGCCGCCCGTGTTCTACGCCGTACTGCACGTTAATGCGCTGTATTGCATAGGCGTCATCAGCGCTGATACCCGCCTCGCGCAGCGGTTCAATGGTTTTACGCTGGCTCTGCGCCAGGCGCAGCTGTGCAGCCAGCTGTTGCAGTTTCTCTGTCACTTTTCGGTCTCCATTAACGGGCGAGAAATTCCAGTACCAGGCGGTTAAAGCTGTCGGCGTGCTCCCACTGCGCCCAGTGGCCGCAGTCGCGGTAAACGTGAAGCTCAGAACCGGCAATACCGGCCAGCAGGCGCAGCCCGGTATCCATAGGCACAAAACGGTCGTTACGCCCCCAGACAATCAGCGTGGGAGCGCGAATTTCGCCCAATCGTGCGCCGTAGTCCGGGAACTGCTTCGGATTCAGCTCACTGCTTTTAACGAAGTTTTCCAGATGGTCGCGACGCTCCAGCATGTTCTCAAGCCGCGTGCGAAACAGCGCCTCGCTGAGTGCAGAGGGATCGGCGACAAAAATCTCCATCATTTGCTGGAGGTTTTCGAGCGTCGGCTCGCGGTAGAGCTTTTGCAGGCGCTTAATGCCCTCGGCAGGCATCGGCGTAAACATACTCACGCCGCCGGTGCCGCCGCCCATCAGCACCAGGCGACCTACACGCTGCGGGAAACACAGCGTAAAGGCCACCGCGCTGTGGCCGCCCATGGAGTTACCTAACAGGTGCACGCGGTCAAGTTCCAGCGTATCGACCAGCTGTTTTAAAATCCGTGCGTTAAGATCGGAGCGTGAACTGTCGCAAACAATGGAATCGCTTTTGCCCCAGCCAGGGCAGTCCAACAAAATAACGCGGTAGCCTGCCGCCACCAGCGGGTCAATATTGCGACTGAAGTTCGCCCAGCCCGTCGCTCCTGGCCCGGAGCCATGCAGCATAATGACCGTTTGCGTGCCGCTGCCGCAGTCGTTGTAATGAATGCGCAGCCGCTGCCCGCCTTCTTCGGCGTGGAAAAAACGGCTGGTTGCCGCTTCAGTGTACGTTGTGCTCATAAATGGCTCCTTGCAGATGAAGATGAAACGGGGGCGGCGCTGATGGAGCCGAAACCGGCAATCCACTCGGGAATTTCCCGGTAGTAACGCCCCTGAGTGTGATAGTCGCCAAAGGCCGACAGTGCGGCGAACGCGGCGACCCAGGTTTTAATTTCGTGGGTGGATTTCCCGGCACGCTGTGACAGTTCGGCATTGGGCATCGCGTCCAGCGCACTCAGTTGCCCGTTGCTCAGCACATCGAGAAAATAGTTATCCCACTGCGGGTTAAGCGGATGCAGGCTGCTCTGGTCTTCAACAAAGCGCTGTGCCGCGTTGATAACCCGGCGAGTGCGTAGCTCGCGCTCGTCCGGCGGCAGCGTTTTACCACTGCCCAGCAGACGCTCGCGCATATGGGCATCTGCGCTGACAAGCTCCGGCACTGGCGGCTGGTGTGAAAGACCGCCAGAGCCAAGAAACAGCACGCGTTTATTCAGCCCACGGGTAAAACGCCCCACGGCCTCGCCCAGTAAGCGCGTGCGCTGAAACCCCGGCAGCGGCGGCGCTACGGCGTTGATAAACACCGGCAGCACCGGGCAGCGGTCAAGCCCGCCCAGCAAAAACTCCAGCGGCTGGGCAAAACCATGATCGACCTGCATGCGCCACGACACCGCCAGATCGATACCCTGCTCCATTACCGCCGCCGCACAGTTTTCAGCCAGTGCTTCAGGCACGGGCAACTCGCCTGCGGCGCTGCCAAAATCACCGATGGCATGCGCGCTCACGCCCAGACAAAACGCAGGCATTACATCGCAAAAGAAACCGTTGTAATGATCGGGCGCAAACAGCACCACCAGTTCTGGCGCGAAGGCGCGGATACGCTCACGCGCACTCTCAATAACCGCGTCAACCTCGGCCAGTACCTCAGGCGCCGGGTCGTTAAAGCCAATCAGCGGCGTGTGCGAAAGACAATGCAGATAAGCATTCATCAGGCCACCTTTTCGATGTTGGCGGGGGTGCAAGGAACCAGCGTCAGCGCCTGTTCGAGTGCATCAAGGGTGGTTCCCAGCGTCTGGGGAATGGCCGTTGCACCAACAAAGCGATCGGGGCGCAGCACCACAATGGAATGCGGTTGTCCGGCAAACCAGGTGCGCAGCCGGTTCTGGCTGTCGCTAAGCCAGATAACATCACCAGGCGGCGCGTTTTGCGGCAGTTGAACCTCCGGCACCGCGCGGATAAATACCGCGCCCAGCGCCCGCCAGCGCTCACACTGTGCCTCACTTAACCCCCACTGCGGGTTACTGCCCCAGGCGATGATGGCAAAATTCGCGCCGATCCAGTCGTCAAGCAGCCCGCTGCGCCCACTGCAGTCTTTTACCGGCGGCTGGATAAACATACGCCCCACCGCAGGCGTTCCCCCCGCCAGTAGCGCGCCACGGCGATACTGCGGCATGGGTTTAAAGCGCATTTCCAGCAGGTAGCGTTTCACCGGCGGCAGCGCATTCAGCGCCCAGCTTACGGCGTCGCGCAGCGCCCCCTGCCAGCGATAGCGCGGTGCCAGCACGTTGCCTGCCGTCACGGACAGGTCAATCATGGCTTTAGCATGGGCGCGCCGCTCCTGCTCGTAGCTGTCCAGCAGCCCCTCACCCGCCTGACCTTTGACGACCAGCGCCAGCTTCCAGGCCAGGTTGGCAGCATCACGCATCCCGCTGTTATAGCCTTGCCCCTGCCACACCGGCATAATGTGCGCGGCATCACCCGCCAGCAAAATACGACCTTCGCGAAAACGCCCGGCAATGCGCGCGTTATGGGTATAAACCCGCTGGCGCACCAGCTCGATGCGCCCAGGGTCCGGCAGTGCCTTCGCCAGCAGCCGGTGCAGGTTCTCCGGGCGGCTCAACTCTTCTTCGGTTTCACCGGGCATCACCATAAATTCAAAGCGACGCACCGCGTGCGGCAGCGCAGCCGACACCCACGGACGCACCGGGTCGCAGCACATATAAACGTGCGGCGTACTGAGCGGGTCGTTGGCGATATCAATCACTATCCACTTGTTGGGCGCGGTTTTGCCCTCAAAAGAGATGCCAAGCGTGCGGCGCACAAAGCTGTTGCCACCGTCGCAGGCAACCAGCCAGCGGGCGCGCACCCGCTCCGTGCGGTTGTCTGGCGCATTGAGCGTGAGCTCCACACCGTTCGCGTTTTGTGAAACTGCCGTTAGCTCACGTGAGAACAGACGGCGCACGCAGGCAAAGCGCGCCAGCCCGTCGCACAGCACCGCATCCACCTGCGGTTGAATAAACGCGTTGCGTCGCGACCAGCCAAATTCGTCCGTCATTGGCTGAATGTCGGCAAAACAGCGCCCCTTCGGGGTTAAAAAACGCATCGCGTGCCAGGGCGTGGTATGCGGCAGGACTTTATCAATCAGCCCAACCGACTGAATGGCGCGCAGCGATTCATCGTCAATGCCGATAGCGCGTGGGTAGTCAATCAGCTGCTCACCTTTTTCAATCAACAGCGTGCGTATGCCCGCCTGACCGAGCTGGTTAGCCATCATCAATCCAACCGGGCCTGCGCCCAGTATGGCCACCTCGGTGTCGTATTCATCTGCTGCCGTTATGTGCAGCGTCGTGCTTGTCATCTCGCCGTCTCCTTTTTATGCCCGCCGTTTTTCGGCAAAGGGCGCCCCTCTCCCGAACAGGAAGAAATGAGCAATTGCGATTACGCGCGTCAGCGTGACGCGGCGTGGTTAACGATGGCAGCACCGTATGGCAGGAGATCGCGGTGAAGGCGATGCAATGCGGTGCAGGGTCAGAGTTTTTATATTTGTTGTTTTTATGTTAATTACTTTTAACGCCAGCGTTGTATCAGGGCAATGAAAAACTGCCAGCACGTGCACCTGGTGCACAGGATTGATTTATCAGCACTTTCAGAAGGTTAAGTGAAATGGATCACAGTTCTGACTACAAAAATGTACGCGGTCTGTCGCGCGGCCTGCTGTTGCTCAATACCCTCAACCGGCTGGACGGCGGTGCCAGCGTGGGGGAACTGGCGCTGCTGTCCGGGTTGCACCGCACCACGGTGCGTCGCCTGCTGGAAACGCTGGCCCACGAAGGCTACGTCTCACGCAGTCCCTCTGACGACAGCTTTCGTCTGGCCCTGAAGGTTCGTGAACTGAGTGAAGGTTTTCGCGACGAGCAGTGGGTATCGGCATTGGCCGCCCCATTGCTCGGTGAGCTAATGCGTGAAGTGGTGTGGCCGACCGATATCACCACCATGGATGTGGACGCCATGGTGGTACGCGAAACCACCCACCGCTTCAGCCGCCTGTCGTTTCACCGTTCCATGGTGGGCCGCCGCCTGCCTCTGCTGCAAACGGCCTCCGGGCGCACCTGGCTTGCCTACTGCCCTGATAATGAACGCGCGCAAATTGTGGAAATGCTGGCGCAACGTGAAGGTGCCGAGTATCAACTCGCCCGCGAGCCAGCGCAGCTGGCGGCACTGCTGCGCCGGGTGCGGCAAAACGGCTATGGGGAAAACTATCGCGGCTGGGGCCAGGAGGCGCGCATTGCCTCTATTGCCGTGCCGCTGACGACCGACACACGCATCGTCGGCTGTCTGAACCTGGTGTGGATTGCCAGCGCCATGAGCGTAGAACAGGCGGCTGCCCGCCACCTCAGTGCGCTACAGCGTGTTGCCACCCAGATAGGCCAGCACATTAGCGGCGAGGTATTTTGAGAATAATCTTTCGCTCAAAACGCAGTGAAATGTGATTTATCGCACACTTTGTGCTTCGGAAATCGAAGCGAATGTCTACCCTTATAGACAGGGACGGGCGCAGCCCGCACTCAGATAAACGCAATCTGGAGGTTTTTATCGCTATGCTCAACCAGAAACTCAATATCGCCAGTGAGCCAGAGTTCGGGATAGTCGAAGAACTTTTGTATGAGCGCGATCCCTGCGAGTTAAAACTGGATGAAATGACAGAGGCGGAGCCTGAGCCGGAGATGATCGAAGGGCTCCCGGCCTCTGACGCGCTGACGCCTGCGGACAGGTATCTCGAACTGTTTGAGCACGTGCAGTCAGCCCATATTTTCGCCGACAGCAAAACCTTTCCTGACTGTGCGCCCAAAACCGATCCGCTGGATATTCTGATTAGCTACCGCCGTACTCGCCGCCAGCCGGGTTTTGAACTGCGCCAGTTCGTTGAAGATAACTTCTGGATGCCGGAAATCAGCGGCAGTGACTATATTTCCGACCCTGACAGCTCGCTTAAAGAACACATCGACAGTTTGTGGCCGGTGTTGACGCGTGAGCCGCAGGATCACATCCCCTGGTCGTCGCTGCTGGCGCTGCCGCAGGCCTACATTGTGCCGGGCGGGCGCTTTAGCGAAACCTACTACTGGGATTCGTATTTCACCATGCTGGGGCTGGCAGAAAGCGGGCGCGAAGATTTAATGCGCTGCATGGCAGATAATTTTGCCTGGATGATTGAGAAATACGGCCATATTCCGAACGGTAACCGCACCTACTACCTGGGGCGCTCACAGCCGCCGGTATTTGCGCTGATGGTGGAACTATTTGAAGAAGACGGAGTACGTGGCGCACGACGCTATCTCGACCATCTGCGCCAGGAATACGCTTACTGGATGGATGGCGCGGAGTCGCTGCTGCTCAACCAGGCCTATCGCCACACGGTGCGTATGCCAGACGGCGCCCTGCTTAACCGCTACTGGGACGATCGCGACACACCGCGTGATGAAGCCTGGCGCGAAGATGTGGAAACCGCACGCCATTCCGGGCGACCGCCAAACGAAGTCTATCGCGACTTGCGCGCCGGGGCCGCCTCTGGCTGGGACTACTCTTCACGCTGGCTGCGTGACACCTCACGCCTTGCGAGCATCCGCACCACGCAGTTTATTCCGGTGGACCTCAACGCCTTTTTGTACAAGCTGGAGAGTACCATTGCCAACATTTCGGCGCTCAAGGGTGATAAATACGGGCAAGAGTTATTTCGCCATAAAGCCCGTGCGCGCCGCGATGCCATGACGCGCTACCTGTGGGATGCCGAGAACGGCTGCTTTCGCGACTATGACTGGCGGCGCGAGGAAATGGGACTGTTTTCTGCGGCCAGCCTTGTCCCGCTCTACGTGGAACTCGCCACACACGAGCAGGCAGCCCAGGTGGCTGAGGCGACGCGCACGCGCCTGCTCAGTCCTGGTGGCATTCTGGCTACAGAGTATGAAACCGGTGAGCAGTGGGACAAGCCCAACGGCTGGGCGCCGCTACAGTGGATGGCAATTCAGGGGCTTAAGCGCTACGGCATGGATGAACTGGGCGATGACATTGCCCACCGCTGGCTTAACACCGTCAATCAGGTCTACCAGAAGCAGCATAAACTGGTGGAGAAATACCATATTGCGGGCAACACGGCCGATGAGGGCGGCGGCGGCGAATATCCGCTCCAGGACGGCTTTGGCTGGACTAACGGCGTGGTCAGGCGGCTGATTGCGCTCTATGGCGAACCGTGATGAGCAAAGGGGACTTTAACGTCCCCTTTTTAATGCGTGACGGCCACAGGCGTGAGATGAGGCCAGAGACTACTCGTTGCCCCATTGATTGAGAAAATTGGCAATTTCATCAATGCGGCTTTCATCCAGCCCGGCCACCACTGCCATCTCGCCCTGCGCTTCCTCGCTGATTTCTTCGTTATTCATCAAACGCGCCAGCAGCAGCTGAAAATAGTGCGCCACGGCGTCACGCTCTGACTCACTGACCGGTTTTGCTGCTTCGGTCGAGTACTCATCGGCAATGTCGTAATATTTAAGCGCTATCTCGTTATTCATAGGTCGTCCCCTGCAATGTTGGTCAATGCCGGTCACAGCCAGCATCATCTTGCCCGCATAATAGCATTCTTACTCGCGCTCTTGTCATCCTGCTCCCGGACCAACCGCCGCCCGATTCGCCAGTCGGTGAAAAATTGGCTATTATCCGCTCCCCTTCACCGCTGGCGGCCCGATGTCGACAATTACTGATACCTTTATTGCCCCACCGTGCCATGACCAGATAGAGATCCTCTATCAGGACGCGCAGCTGGTGCTTATCAATAAACCCAGCGGCTTGCTGAGTCTGTCAGGCAAAAACCCGCAAAACCTCGATTCGGTGCATCACCGGCTGGTGCAGCTGTTCCCCGGTTGTACCCTGGTCCATCGCCTTGATTTTGGCACCTCCGGGCTGATGGTGATTGCCCGTAATAAGGCGGTGAACGCCGCCCTGTGCCAGCAGTTCAGTCAGCGCAGCGTGACCAAGGTGTACAGCGCCCTGCTCTGTGGGCATCTGGAGGAAAATGAAGGTGTGATAGAAGCGGCGATTGCCAGCGACCCGGCACTGTTCCCGCTGATGTCACTTTGCGAAGTCCGGGGCAGGCCTGCACGCTCGCGCTATGAGGTCATTGAGCGCTTTTATCATGAGTCCCAGGAGGGCATGCAGGTGGCGCTAACCAGGGTACGGCTAATGCCGCAGACCGGGCGCACCCACCAGCTGCGCATTCACTGCCAGCACCTGGGGCACCCTATCTGGGGATGTGATTTGTATGGCGGGCGCCTGTTGCCAGGCACAGAACAGACGCCACGGTTGATGTTACACGCCAGCGAATTGCATTTTGTCCATCCTGTCAGTCACGAGCCCATTCACGCCCGCCATGACAGCCCGTTCTGAACGCCCGCGCTCAACACGCATTACCACATCAGATCGTCAGGGACTTTAAAGTCAGCATACGGATCGTCTTCATCCTGCGCTTCCTGGCTCAGGGCGCTGTTGAGCACAATGCTGCCCGCATCGCGCTGGGCAATTTTGTCGGCAACGCTGGCAGGGATGATGGCATACTGGCTGTCACTTGCGTTCTCAGCGACCAGACGCGCAATGGCAAGACGCCCGCTCACCAGCTGGGTTTGAGTGAGCTTATCCACGGCGATTTTTTTAATCAGGTTGTTGTCCGTGAAGTTAAAATCGATATCGCCTTTGCTAATGCTGATGCGGTTCATCTCAATAAGCTGCTTCACCTGCGCTTTATATTCTTTCGCCAGCGCCGCTTGTTTTTGCTGCTCGTTAAGCTGCTTATCTCGCTCAAGCTGCAATTTTTTATTTTCTTCTACCGCTTCTCTTGCCTCACGCGCCTGAACGCGTGATTTTTTGGCGGTTCTCTGGACCTTGGCCATTTTTTTACTGGTAACCAGGCCAGCCTTGAGCATCTGTTCCTGTAAGGTGAGTTTTGTCATTTTGTTCAAACCGGTTGAATGGGTGAAGAGACGTGCCGTCACGCTCTGGAAAATGGCACAGCGTGGCAGCCACTACCATGCTAAAAAGATCACACCTTGAGCAGTTTCACCGTGGCGTCAATATCAATCTCATCTTCCGAGAAGATGAGCGTGGTGCCCTGGAAGGTGGTGATCGCCAGTTTTTTCACGGCGCGCATTTCGCCCGGTTTGGCCGCGGATTTCGGCCTGATGTTACCCATCAGCAGCCCCACAGACAGCACCGCATTCTCTTTATCAATAGGGGCATCGGCGGGTACTTCTTCGCTGTAAACCAGCCAGGATTTGATAGAGGTTATCTTAACGCGCTCACCGGCAATGTAGAGATGTTTGCTCTGCGGCGCGACTTTCACCGCATACGCGGACAAGCCCTTGTTATTGGTGGTGGGTTCAAACGTCACCGCCGCATCTTTCTTGATAAGCTCAGGGTTGGCGACTTTAATCACGTGAAAATAACGGTTATCACCGTTCTCATCTTTGATAAAACCAAAGCCTTTGTCTTTAAACCAGGTTGTGATCGTGCCTTTCATCGCCATTACCGCCTACTTAATCATCGTCTACTCAATTTTTGCAGCGCGCAGTGTAAAGCACAATGCCCGCACAAACTATGCCTTTGGGTTAAGTCTGGACGATAAATTCTGATATGCGAGGCCAACAGTCGGGCTGTGGCAATAGCAGGTGATGAGTGAAGCAGGAAGACTGAATGGGCAGGAACCCGTCCGAACATCTGCAAATGAACACGTTTAATGACTAAGTAGTGAAAAGAGTCAGGTCGTTCGCAACACAGTGCCAATGAATCGGCACATTAATAGCGAGATTCTGTCACAGTCCGTGGCTTGTCCGAGTACAAGCATTGCGCGTCACTTCAATATTTATTTTGTTACTTTACAAAATCTTATAATGAATTTTAATTTTAACCCATACGTTGTAGAGCAGTTTTTAGACAAATGTCTAGCCACAACTCTTCATTAATCACTAACAATAAGCACAACAATAACATTGACAATCACAATCAGCCATCTATAGTAGGCTCAACTTTTAACCCAAAGGGATAACCGCAATGTCTGGTTTATATGTATCAAAAGATGATTTAAAAAAACTTTCAGAAACAGCACGTCAAGAGTTACTCGCTCTTTGTATTCCAGGTCTACGTTATAAGGAAGATGAATTTCCTGATGGTGAAAATACTGGTGTGGCAGTGGACCTGTCATCTGGTCAAGCAATTGAACTTGTTAAAGGATTAAGCGATAAGAGCCGAACAGCTCTGGTTCATGCAATAAAGATTCTTGAAACTGCCGATCAGAACAGTAAAGTCGGGGTCTGGTGTGGCGATATAGCGAAAAAGATGAATATTGAGGTAGAGGATCTGCGGGGCGTATGGTCAGGTCTTACCCGCAGAACTCGTCGCGTTACCAATAATCCAGAAGCTCGTTTAATTCATTGGCTTAACTGGGACTATGATCGCGAGGACTATTTTGGTTTTATTCATCCCACCACAGTATCAAATTTAAAGCGTGCACTTGATATGTGATTGAGTAATCACTTGCTGATAAATTTTCCTGTGTAACAGACCTCCTGGTGATTCATTGACGATTGTATCTTACTGTTTATTTCGCTACGAAAACGTCTTTCAACTATTCAACGACATTGGCTTATCGCCGCCCGGCGGTAAGCCAAACAGCTTACGTACCCCGTTAAGAAACGCACCATAAGGACGCCCCAGCACCAGCATCATCAGCGCAGCCCCCAGCGTGCCCATCAGCAGTCCCGTTCCTGACGCGCCGCTGAAGGCAATAATGGCTGCATAAATTGGCACCTGGAAACTGATAAGGGCAGCGCTGTCCCAGAATAGTCTGGAAAATCGCCCTTCTCCGGCGCGCTTCATCACCCAGTCCCGCCAGATACCGTAGGGCCTGGCAACTGGCACCATGAGCAGCGCTCCCACAAGACGCGCATGCAACACCTGCTCCCACGTCATGCCAGCAATCAGGCGTTCGTTAAGTATGCCGGTTAACGTAAAAAACACGATGAGCGCCGTGGTATCTGCAAAAAATGCCGTGCGGCGGTGAGTCCGTTGCGTGGGTTGAGGCAAATTATTTTTCCTGTGCTGATGACTCATCAAACGAGAAGCCCAGGGCTGTATCATAGAGTTGGTCGGGTAACCCTGCCATACTTCTGGCACGCCGCACTCGTCCACATCGACAATTCCTCCCCCGCTGGTCTGTGTAGTCAATCAACGTTATGCTGCAATACGGCTTTGCTCTTCCGTTAACGCATTGCTGTTATTACCGTTTATGGCATCCCTTATACCCTTTTTCTTTCAGGACAGATTATGAAAAGGCGCTATGTAATTGCAGATGTTTTTACTGACAAACCGTTTCTGGGTAACCCTGTCGCCGTTGTGCTGGATGCACAAGGTATGAGCACTGAATCCATGCAGCAAATTGCCATTGAGTTTGGCTACAGTGAAACAACGTTTGTCCTTCCCCCCGATGACGCTGCCAATACGGCCCGCGTGCGGATATTTACGCCCTCGCGTGAAATCCCTTTTGCAGGCCATCCTAATGTTGGCACAGCCTATGTATTAGCCAATCAGGCACAGTTGAACGGCAAGACGCTGCCTGAAACGTTGTTGTTTGAAGAGCTCGCGGGGCTGGTACCTGTCAGGCTGGTAAAAGATAACGGCACCGTTGTCGGAGCGGAACTCCTGGCACCTGAAGCACTATCCTGCCGTTCAGAAGTGAGTGCGCAAAAGATTGCCGCCTGTCTGTCGCTGGATGTTGAGCATATTCGCACCGAAATGCATATGCCGCTTGTCGCTTCGGTGGGGCTACCTTTTCTTATTGTGGAACTGGCTTCGCATGAAGCACTGCGTCAGTGTGTACCTAATTTGCAGGGATTTCGGGCAACGCTCCCGCTTGATGGAGCGGTTTCGATTTATGCCTATACCCAGGAGAGTGAACCTGACATGCACTGCGACCTGGCGGCACGCATGTTTACCGCACGCATGACCGAAGATCCCGCAACCGGCAGTGCTGCCGCTGCCCTCACGTCTCTGTTGGCCACGCTTCACGCTAAATCGTCCTTATCGCTTCACATACGCCAGGGAGTGGATATGGGGCGCGCAAGTTCACTGTATGCGCATTACGATGCTTCTTCAGGTAAGCCCGCTATCCGAGTGGGAGGCAAAAGCGTCATTACTATGGAAGGGACATTCAGCCTTTAATGCCCATTTGTGCAGACCGCTCGCCACGGCGCTAACGCGCTGTTTTAGCGCCGTGGGAGTTACGGGAGACATAAAAACGCCAGCAGTCACTGGTTCCTGGCCCATCAATCATGGTACTGAGCAGTTAGAACATACTGTTACCGCTGGCGGTTTTCTCTGGCACAACCTGCGTCACATCCCAGTGTTCAATGATTTTATGGTTGTCGTCGAGTTTAAAGATATCAATGATAGCTTTGGTCTGACCGGGCTCGCGACCAGTGTTTTTAACGTGCAGAATCACATAATTCCCATCCACAAAACTCTGCGTGATTTCACTGCGCGACTGCGGGTATTTCTGTTTGAGAAACGCGATAAACTTCTCAAACCCGGCAACGCCATCTTGTGCAACGGGATTGTGCTGTTTGTAGGTCGCCCCCAGGTACTGCTTCGCCTGCGCAAAATCCTTCTTATTTAACGCGCTGTCGTAAAACGCCAGCACGTTTTGTTTGTTGATGGTTTCGCTTTGCGTATTGCCAGCCCAGGCGGTGCTGACAGTCAGAGGAAACAGGCAAAGCAGAGCGGCAATTGTTGTACGCATTGTTATTCTCCAGGTTAATTCATCGCACGGCGGTTAATTATGTTCCTAATCGTAGCCGCTTCGCTAAAAACTTGTTTAATCCAGATGTAAAAAAACGCGACGCTGCCCTGGCTGTTTTTACTCAAGCCGCAGCGTATGCGTGATACCGCAACCCGCGACAAACGCCTCGTCGTGACTCACCAACAGCAACGCACCGCGATAGTCGCGCAGCGCCTGTTCCAGCAGTTGTTTTGAGTCCAGGTCGAGGGCGTTATCCGGTTCATCCAGAATAAGTATTTCCGGCGCTGGCTCAGCGAGCGTGAGCGCCAGTAAGGTGACTTTTAACCGCTCGCCACCGCTGAGACGGCCAGGCGGCAAAAGCCCGCGCTCGCCACGAATGCGCAGCGCCCCTAAGTGCGTGCGCCATGTCTGGGCGCTCACCGCTGGCGCATAGCGGCACAAGGCCTCGGTAGTACTCAGCGTTGGGTCCAGCAACTGTAATTGCTGGTCGAGATAACACACACGCCCGTGAAGTGAAAACGCTCCTGCCGTGGGCTGCACCTCGCCCATTAATACGCGCAACAGCGTCGATTTCCCGCAGCCGTTACGCCCGGCAATGTGCCAGTGCTCGCCGCCATAGATATCAAACGAATGCGCCTGTCGATTGCCGCTCGGGAGTTGCAGGCGATTAGCATGAACCATCAACCGACCTGACGCTGCCACGGCGGCTATTTTCAGCGTTTGCGCATCCTTTATCTGGCGCTGTTCGCTTACCTCCCGGCGTTCGGCACTCAGTTGATTGATGACGCGCGCATTGCGCTGCGTCACGCCCGCCATTCTCCCCTCGGCCCACTCCTTTTTGCCGTCCAGCAAGATTGTGGCCTGTGAGCCGTCCCGGCGCAGTTTTTCGCCCTGCTGTTGGCGCTTTGCGCGTTTTGCCTCACGTTTTTGCTGCTCCTGCTTTTCCTGGCGCAGTTGCGACGTCAGGCGCGCCTCGTGTGCCTGTAGCGCCTGCTGTTTTCTCACCTGTTGGGTGGCGTAAACCTCATAGTTACCGCCGTATTCGTTTAGCCCACAGGCGGTCAGTTCGAATATGGTGCTCATTTGGCCCAGTAAGGTGCGGTCGTGGCTGATAACCAGGCTACCCGCGCGGTGCTCAAGCAGCTGTTTGCCAAGCCAGCGTCGCCCGGCGCTGTCGAGGTGGCTGTCGGGTTCATCGAGCAATAAAAAGGTGTCGCGCTGCATAAAGGCCAGGCACAGCGTGAGCCGCGTCTGCTCCCCCCCGCTGAGGCTGCGACAATCGCTGGTAAGCGCCAGATGGCCCAGTCCGGCGTCACTGAGGATGTGCTGCGCACGGGCGTTTTGCTCCCAACTGTCTGCCAGTAACGCAAACAGTTCCGGGTCGGTATCGCCGGCTTCCAGGCGCTGCTGTGCGCGCAGGATATCGCCAATGCCGAGCGCCCCGGCAAGCGTGGCCGCCGGTGCTGCTCCGCGCTGTGGCAGGTAATAAAAGGGGCGCGCCCAACGTACAGTGCCTTCGGCGGGGTTTTCTCGCTGCGCAAGCAGTGAAAACAGCACCGATTTACCCTGGCCGTTCGGCCCCACCAGTCCCTGCGGTTGGGTAAACAGCGTACCGCTGATATCAGAAAACAGGGTTGTGGCGTTAAAAACCGCGCTAAGACGGGAAAAATGACAGGTTACAGGCATAGATAAGCCTCCTGATAAACAGGGGCTGAAAGCCAAAACCGCATAAAGAAGAGTCAGGTCTACGCCACCAGCCCGCAATCAAACACCAACGCCGCAATACCGGGCGTTACAGAGAGTTGAAAGGTGCGGGTGTTACTTCACTGGCGTAGGACCTCATGGGGAGAAAAGAGAAAACGCGGGCAATACTACCTTAAATGGCGGTGAAAGGTAACTCGGCCTGCATAAAATGTGCGCGCAAAGCGGCATCCTCACAATACCGCGCAGGCATTTTATGAAGCCTGATACCGGTAGCCCAGACCATGTACGGTGCGAATGAGCAAAGGGTGATTCGCATCCTGCTCAATCACTTTACGTAGCCGGGAGATATGCTGATCCAGCGTGCGGCTGTTGGGTAAATAATCGTATCCCCAGGCGGCATCAAATAGCATATCCCGCGTCACCACCTGATTTTTATGGCGCTGAAGGCAGTTTAAAATTCGCACCTCCCGCAACGTCAGCTCCAGCTTGTGCTCGCCACGCCGCGCACATAATTCATTCGGGAATACCGTAAGGTCGCCAAAGGTAAAGCTGAGGTTCGGCTGCTGGGCATTGTGGTGCAGGCAGCGCCGGGCAATCGTTTTTATCCGTGCTCGCAGTTCATGAATGCCAAACGGTTTGCTGATGTAGTCATCCGCCCCCAGCTCCAGCCCAACCACGCGATCGATTTCTTCATCTTTGGCGGAGAGAAATACAATGGGGATGTGCTCATTGTGGCGGCGAATTTCACGGCAGACCGTATAGCCATCCATTTCAGGCATCATAATATCCAGCAGCACAAAATCCGGCCCACTGCGGTGATAACTATCTAACGCTTCGCGGCCATCCGGTGCTGCAATCAGCGTATAGCCTTCTCGCGACAGCGCATCGACCAGCCCCTGGCGAATATTGGCGTCATCTTCCGCAATCAGTATTTTCATGTTCTTATCCTTGAGGCAGTATCAGCGTAAATCGTACGCCCGGGTTCGCGGCCGTAACGAGAATGCTTCCATGCAGGCGCTGCGCCAGTTGAGAGGCAATCGTCAGCCCAATACCGGTGCCTGAAACGCCTTCGGTAATGGACGATTTGACCCGATAAAACGGGCGGAAAATCATCTTCACTTCTTGCTCTGCAATACCTGGTCCATAGTCACGAACGGCTATTGCAACGTTTGCGCCCTCAGGGCGCACATCAATATCAACCCGTTTCCCCTGTGGCGCGTACTTTTCGGCGTTGCTGAGGAAATTGCTGACAATTTGCGTGATAACGTCGCGATCGCTACGCAACACCAGGTTCTCCGGGCAACTGATGTGCATCTCCATACCTTTTACCCGCAGTGCGGGCGTAAAAATCTGCGCAATGTCCGCTATCAGATGCGCAATATCTACCTGTTGAACATGCAGTTTGGGCGAGCGTGTGAAGGTGAGGATGTTCTGGATAAGCCGCGATAGCCTCTGGCCTTCCTGGGTAATCACATCCACATAGCGCAATTCATGCACCTGTTCATCGTCCAGCCCTTCGCGCAGCAGTTCGGCATAAAGCGTAATATTGGTAAGCGGCGTTTTCAGTTCGTGCGAAACCTGGCTTACAAAATCCACCTGCTGGCGCGCCTGGCGCACCTTGCGGGTATATTCCCGCCACAGCGAAAAACCGATCAGCGCAACCGCCGCCAGAAGTAGAACGATTAATACACCGCCCCCTATCCAGATATGATTAAGCGGTGCTTTTACGCCATAAACACTTATTTTCCATGCGGTGAGTGGATAATCCAGCGTAACGCTATCCAGCAGCGTCTGCTGGCTGAAATCCGCCTGTTCATTGAGGTATATCTGGCGGCCGTTTTCAGTCACTCTAACAATTAGTCTCGGTTGCGCCTGGCTTACCTGCACGCCGTTGGCAATATCCATCATCAGCTGCACATAAGAGAGGCGAAAGCCAACAATAGCATCGCCTTTTTGCCGCCAGTAAAGCAGCAGCGGCTCCTGAGTTTCGTGGGAAATAAACCATCCTGCCTGCGGTGTTTCTTGCTCAGTATGCGCCATATGGCTGGCAAGCTGGCTCGGGTCGTTGACCAATGGGCTAAGCTGGCGAACCCACTCTTTCTCTTCATTGCTCAACGGCTGGCGCTCATCAGGATAGATAAGTCGTTGTTTGCGCAGGGCAAACACATCAGCAACATTACCGTCGTTTTCTTTGAATGCGCTGAGCATCGCGTCATCATCAGGGTTGATAAAATCGCTAATGGCATGCAAACGCGATGCTTTTTGCTGTAGAAGATGTTCAATGCTTGCTGTTACGTTGGCGGTTTGCACTTTTGCCAGCGTCTGCATTTGTGACTCCCGCAGCAAGATTTCGTGCTCAAGCGTGCGGATGCCCAGATAAGCAAGCAGAACAAAAAATATCAGCGTGATAACGAGATAAATCGGCTTACGTCTGAACATCCAGCACTCCCTGTGGATCAGTTCGCTTTAGAACTCTGGCTTTTCGTGTTGTAGGTTTTTTCTTTCAATAACTTGCGCGAGGCGTCTTTATTGCTGTTTTCCATTTGCTCCAGCAGCATCCTGTTTTCCTGCTCGCTTTCCTTCGCTTTCATGATGGCCGCAGGTGCACTCAGTTGCAGTGAACCCATTGCGCTGGCGTTTTCGCGCAGCACCCTCTTCGCTTCTTCCATCTGGCCTGCATCAATGAGTTTTAACGCCTGCTCGTTCTGGATGGCTGATTTCTGAATCGCTGAGTCAACCACTACCTCTTCGACCTGTGCCTTTTTAACCTCACGGTTTGACGCCGTATAGCTAATCGTCATCTTGTCGTCCCAGCTGTCTTTCTTGCGGGTAGCAAGGTTGTCATAGCTTACTTTAACTTCACCAAGCGGTTTGCTCTGCGCGGCGCTGCCTTTTGCTGGAAGCACCTCCAGCATGACAAACTTCTCCTGATTGGCGTAAAGCTGGTTCAGCTTGACGGTCACGATATTGTCGCGAATTTCACCTTCGCGCCCCAGCAAGCGCAGAGGCTTAACGTTCTCGGCCACCTTGATGGTCACGACCACATCTTGCGCGACCACCGACATCACATCCCCAAACTCATGGGCAAATGCTTTCTCCAGCGAGTTGGTGTTCTGTACAAATACGTGGTTGCCATCGCTGTATTGCGCAATCGCCGCCATCAGGTCTTCATTATAACCGTCACCGATTCCCATCGTCGTGATGGCAATCCCTTTACGCCCGGCGAGTTTGCCTAATTCCGCCAGTTCGCTGGTTGACGACGGACCGGTGTTTGCCTGGCCGTCGGAAAGCAGAATGATGCGGTTAACGTGTGCTTTATCGAGAAACTTGCTGGTTTCTGCTATCCCACGGCTTACACCGGCAAACAGCGCCGTGCCGCCACGGGAGGTAAGCCGTTCACGAATCTGGCTAATGACCTGGGTTTTATTGCTGAGCTTCGCGGCTGGAACAATCACATCGACAACATCGTCGTAAATCACTACCGAGAGCGTATCCTGGCTGCTCAATGTATTCACCGCCATCACGGCGGCTTCCATTGCTTTTGCGATACGGTCGCCATGCATTGAGCCAGAGCGGTCAATGACCAGCGCGAGGTTAATGGGGCTGCGTTTTTGCGCAGTGAGCGGAAATCCCGTCAGTGATACTTTCAGGTAGTTTTTATCCTGGGTATTTTCCAGTACCACGGGTGAGGCCAGTTCGGCTTTTATCCCCACTTTTGGGGTTGGTTGCAGCGAGCTGGCACCCGCCGCCGTAGAAAATAAACCCAATACCAGGGCGGCGCAGAGGCGTTTCAGATTCACGGTATATCTCCTTGTCAAAAGAATCGACTCCATTCTTGTGTAACCACGCCGCCGGTTGGTCTGCTATCTGTATAAAGTTGTCAAAAAATTGTCAAAATCAGGCCATTCAGTTCAAAACACAAGAGCGCCGGGCTATAAACCCGGCGCACGAGGTTTATCTCACATAAATATCACTCAGGCACGCTCATCCGAGCCATAGTTTCACTCAATATCCGCGTGGCGCTGCTTCATGCTGGCGTTGTTTTCACCGCGCAGCGCCATCAGCGCCAGCACAATGCTGTCCCAGGCCAGTAATGAGGTCTGCTCAAAAAGCGTTCCCATTGGTTGGCATGAGTCGCTCGCGGGCAGCGTCAGCACACAGTCGGCCAGGTTTGCCAGCGTAGAATCCGCATTCATAGTCATGAGCGCAATCTGCACGCCATTGGCGCTGGCAAGCTGGGCCTGGTGAATCAGACGTTGGGTTTCACCAGAACCGGAACCGATAATCATCAGGTCACCCGGGCGCGAGTGCGGAGAACTGATTTCACCGACCGCGCTCACCGAATAACCCAGGTGCATTAGCCGATTGGTGAATGCATTGATAATCAGCCCTGAGCGCCCCGCACCGGCAAGAAAGATATGCGGCGCGCGGTCAATCAGCGTAATAAGCGGCTGAAAAAGCGCATCGTCCAGCGCATCTTTTTGCGACAACAGTTCGTCAAGAATGGTGGAAAAATATGACACGTTTACTCCTGCAACGAAAAGAAAAAGGCGACGGTCTGCGCCGTCGCCTCTGGTCACGCTGATTCAGCGCTAAGCTGTGCGTTGATATAATCCGGGATTTCGCTAAGCGGCAACGTGCGGCAGTCGGTCACAAACGCGCTGTCCTGGAAAAGCGTGAATAAACGACGCAATACCGCCAGGTGCTGATCGCTGGTCGCAAACGCCAGGTTGAACAAAATGCCACAATCGACCGTCAGGTCCGCATCTTCCATCTGACCAAAGCTCACAGGCTGTGCAAAACGCAACACGCTGATGCTGTTGGTTTTTACCAGCTGGTAATCGGCATGAGGAATCACAATGCCCTCCCCGTTTGCCATTTTCAGCCCGGTGGGGAAATTCACTTCCCGGTCCAGGCAGGCCTGAATGTACTGCGGCTGGATATAGTCCTTTTCCAGCAGCTTTGCCCCGGCCAGGTGAATGGCCTCGGCGCTGCTGTTAACGGCTTCTCCGGCCTCGCTCACCAGAATTTCAAATTTCATAGCAATCCCTGTCAGAGAAGTTTTTCTTTTACGGCGGCAAAGATTTCGTCTTCGCCAAGACCGGTCAACAGGCCCGCCCCCACAATCACTGGCGTGGTGATGTCCGGGTTATCGAGCTTAGTGGAAGAGACCACCAGGTCGTAGCCGTTAAACGTATCAGCCGTGCAGGCCATCAGCGACGACTTATCCACCTGCGCCTCAATTTTTTCTTCTTTGAGAAAATCGTTAAGAATGGAAACCATGATGGACGATGACGCAATACCGTTTCCACAGACAACGAGGATCTTTTTCATTACGAACTCCTGTAGTTTATTCAGCGTTTATTTGTGCAGCACTTGCCGCCAGTTCGCGACGCGCTTTACGTTTAATCAGGTAACCGACGGAAACGAGCAGCACACCGACCAGCACATAGCCCACGAGCCCGACATGGCTCATGGCGGCAAACAGACCGGTGAACGGGTTAGCTGACGGGTTCAGCGAGGTGTACATCACGCTGGCATCCGGGTTAGTCCCAAATTTCTGGAACACTTCGTTGGTGGGCGGCGCCATCCAGGAGGCAATATACAGGCCGCCGCCAAACAAAATGATGGACGTGACCCAGGTACGGATAATATTGCCGTGAAACACCGGCACCATGCAGGCAATGAAGAACACAAACTGTGACAGGTCGCCCAGCGGCATTACTTTGTTGCCTGGCAGAACCACCGCCAGAATGACAATAACCGGGATAAGCAGCAGCGCAGGCGCAATCACCGACGGATGGCCGACAATCAGCGCCGTGCCCATACCCACGGTAATGTCGCGATCCGGGAAGCGCTTGACCAGTTTCTTACGCGCCACATTAGACAACGGCACCAACCCTTCCATCATGATGGAGGTCATGCGCGGCAGCAGCAGCATCACTGCGGCCAGGTACATACCCAACTGGAGGCTCGCAATCACGGTGTGATACGGGCTTTCCCAGCCGTAACCGCAAAACCCAAGCAGAATGCCAATGATAAAACCCACCATCGTCGGGTCGCCGAGCACGCCGAATTTCTTCTGGATAGTTTCCGCCGTCACGTTCAGATTACGAAACCCGGGGATGCGGTCGTACACCCAGTTAAACGGATACGCAAACAGCAAATAGGTGTTGGCCACCGGGTGTGAAATGGCCACGCCTTTTGGCAGGTTGAAAAACTTTTCGTTGTTCTTCGCTCCAGGATCGGCGGCAATCAGCGCCCAGACGTGAAACAGTGCCGCCGTCATGACGCCATAGAGGAAACTGCCGGAATACGCGCCAACAATCGCACCCATTGAGGCGTTCTGGTGCAGGTTGAACACGTCCACGTTAACGCAGTCCGTCAGGCGTGCAATCAGCATGATGATATTCACCGCCACGCACAGCGGGATGATGATAGCGCCCATGCTGGAGCCAAAGCCCATCACCGCCGTTGCCGCGCCGCCCACGTCGATGGCACTCAACGAGGAACCGGTCGCTTCGGAAAGACCTGTGACCGCTGGCTGCATTTTCTCCAGCATGAATTTGATGGTCATCGTCAGCGCAATAAAGCCGATGCCCACCTTAATTGCCGATGAAATACACTCCGACAGCGGTCTACCAAGCAGCGCCATCAGGATGAGAAAGATCACAGGGATAAATATAAAATTCCCGAGGTCATTAATAAATTGCGTAATCAGTTCCATCATTTTGCCTTTTTAGCAGTTCAGGCATCAGGCCTGAATCCCATATTCCATGCGATGTGATCCGGTTTTACCAGCAGCGCGTTATCGCTTTTTTCCGCTTCCAGTAAATTCTTTTTCGAGTTTTCACGCGCGGTGGCGAAATCAAACGGATTATCAAACCACTCATCAACAATCATTTTGGTGTACTCCAGGTCGTTGACCCGACAGCCAAGGCCAATAATCTGCGCGTTATTACTAAGCCTTGCGCGCCTGGCCGAGTACGGATTGGTCACCGCCACGGCGCGGATGCCCCAGTGCTTATTCACCTGGCAGGTAAAGCCAATGCCGGTGCCGCAGATATAAATCCCCAGCCGACAGCCGTCTTTCTGAATAAATTCCGCCATTTCGTCAGCCAGCCGGGCAAAGTTATTCACGCCGTCCGCCTGGGTTTTTACCGGGTCGTAGACCACTTCTGCGCCCTTTTCCTGCTCCAGGTACTTGCGAATGTCTTCTTTACGCTCGAAACCGACATCGTCACAAGCAATTGCAATCTTTGTTTTCATCTCTACCTCATAATAAACCAACCACAAAGCCAAGTATGAAGTTGGTAAATATTGGTTTTCAACAGTGATGAAAATCAATATTTTTTAATATATTGATTTTTATGAATTTAAAAGCCAACATTAAACATTGGCATTTTATTGTTTTTTAGCACTCAAAAAGTGCCGGATTTTACAAAAATGATTAATAGCATGATTTTCAATGCTATTTTAAAAAATGCTTTTTGCGGTGATGAAGCGATAACGCGCCGCCTCTGGCAACAAACCTCGCAAATACCAACTAAAACAAACCCCAACATTGCACAGCCTCGGTGCCTGTGTTTATGATTGCGGCTGTCTGAGCCTCCAGGAGCGTACCGATGCTGCTTATTGATGAAAGAAGGAAACTGATCCTCGATGAACTGATGACCGAAGGGACGGTTTACGTTAGCAGGCTCGCCAAAAAATATTCAGTGACCTACGAAACCATCCGCAAGGATTTGTCGTTTCTTGAAGAGAAAGGCTTGTTGATTAAAAGCCACGGCGGCGCGACCCTGAAACAGGGCGCGATTGAACACCCTTTTCAGGTGCGAGAGAAAGAAAACATCCTGCTGAAGAAAGCCATCGCCCGCCAGGCACTGGAGGTGATCCCCGCCAACAGTTCGATGATTATTGGCACCGGCAGCACCACGCTTGAGCTGGCAAACCTGCTGGGTCTGCGCAGCGGCTTTAAGATTTTCACCGACTCACTGCCGGTGGCAGCCACGCTGCTGCAATCAGATAACCAGGTGTTTTTGTTTGGCGGCGAGCTACGTAAAAAAAGCTCTTCGGTGTTTGGCGGCTGGACGGTGTCCATGATTAGCGATATCCGCGTCGATTTATGCTTTCTCGGTACGGATGGCTTCAGCAACCTCGGCGGCCCGTCGTCACCTTCGTCGTCTGACGCTTTTGTTGATAAACAGATAATCGCGCATTCAGATAAAAAGTATATTCTCGGGGACTACTCCAAGTTCCAGCGCAATAGTCTGTTTAAAATCTGCGACTGGGCGGAAATCACCGCGTTTATTACCAATGACATCGCCGACCCGCAGGACGTGGAACGGTTACGCCAGCAGACCACAGTGATGGTTTGCTAATCAGGAGCCTGTGCTAAATGGATATTGATGCCTTTGACAAAAACCACACCCTGGTGTCTCTGGATGCCTGCATCCTGCAAAACCATCGGTTTAATTTGCACCATCATTTGTATCAGCGTCTCGCTGAATTATCTGACCGTGGCGTAAGGCTGGTCCTGGCCGAAGTGGTATATCGGGAAATGATTCAGCACATGGCGAAAGAAATGGAGAAGGTCCATAAATCTTTAGTTAAAGAGCTGTCGCTGGCAGCCAGCTATTTTGCTGACGATGAGAGTGTTGCGCAAAAAATGACACAGTCATTTAAAAACACCCACGATTTTATGGCTGTTGCAAAAAAACTCACTGATAAATATATGCAAAAATGCAACAGCACAGTGCTCAAAACAGATGAACTGATACCAACCGGTCAGATACTGGATCTCTATTTTGCCGCAAAACCGCCCTTTGAACCCACCGGCAAGAAGCGTAATGAATTTAAGGATGCCATTGCCCTCAAAACGCTGGAGTCTTTCGCCACTCAGTGAGGGAAAAAGGTGTATATAGCATCTGGGGATGCGGGCTGGAAGGCATTTTGCGATGAGGCAGACTATCTCGAATGCATGCATCTACAGGAATTGCTTGACCATATTCAACGCCAGTCTGGGGAATATGAAAATTTTATCGGCCAGATTTCTTCCCAGTTGTTCGACACCGACTCAGCGTTTTTATCATCATGTGCGGCATCTTTTTGACGAACTGAGTTGAAGTAAGTCAGAAGCTAGCTAAAACCAAAGTATTAGCCCAAGACGAATCACTGCCTTATGAAGTTTTGAGTTGTTTTGCGCTAACTTTTTGCCCCTACTATGCCCCACCACATCACCAGTCAGTCGTCGCCATCCCTCGCGGGGTTGATGAAAAACGTTACGCAGCCCATCACCTCAACCTCTCCCAGGGCCAGGCCTTCTATCGCCTCGCCGTCATCCGTGAAAAGCGCCTTCCCCATCAATATGGCAAACTGCGTATGCCCATCGCTCAGGATTAGCAACACATCACCTGGAGTCTTCTTCGTAGCCGGCTCTATAACTGCGAACCCGGTATCGTGTCGAGAATCCTGCTCTCTGGCCTTATGTGGCATAGAACAACTGGAGAGAGCTGGCACATCGCCAGTGAAGGGATGCCCATTATGTCCCCTCCCCATGTTGCGCATAATCCAGTAGTGGTTGTCAGTGCCATCGGTGGTTTTATCCGTGAAGTCAGGCTGGTAACGCTCTATCCAACCCTTCGGGTTTAGCACTGAAAGCAGTTTGTATGTCTGCTGTGCGTGGCATATCCACCTCACAATAGCTACTGCATACATATACAGCATCGCCAACTATGAGGATCAATCAAGTGCTGCAAAAAACCCACCTGAGTGGGCTTCTGTTACTTGGTTATGCTTGTTGGCAGGTGGCTTTTAATTATGTGTTTACCGATGAACACTGCCCCCTCATCAGTAGGGTGACCGTAATCCATGGACATAAGCGTAAAACCACTATCTACTCTTGCCCTACACTTCAGTTCTGATCCTTCATGTATACATAAGCCATCAAGTATGTCGACAAAATCATAGCCCGCATTGTCTTTTGATATCGTCTTCATGCTGTTATTTGTCGCAACAATCTGTTTATCCAAAAATCTTTGATCAATGTAAATATCATTAGAATTGTAGTTTTTCGCAACAATTAGCGGCAGGCTCCCTTTCCACTGCGGAACAGGCCCAAGCACTATAACTTTCTTAACACCCAATGAGTGTATCTTTTTAGCGATGTTGCGCCAGTCTGTTTCGTCATGCTGGAATCGCTGAGCTAACACTACAACATCAGGTTTAACAATATTTATATCTTCAATGGCTTTTTCATTGGATAAATTACAACCAATCGTAGCGCTTATAATTCCAGGGAATTTATGTAGACTGGGTTTACAACTCGAAGCCGCGAGTTGATAGAATGGTACATTCTCTTTTAGAAGCGACCTGATCCCTAAAGAAAGGGCTCCGGCATGAGAGTCTCCCCATAAAAATACCCCTCCCCTTTTAGTAGTATCAACACATGATTTATCGATGTGATCCAGTTTTTCACTGCTGTTACACTTATCCCACATCCCATTATTATCAAACCGATATCCATCATAATGTACCACAGTTTCATTGCCGGTAGTTTTTGTGATACTTCTTATATCAGTATTAGCGCCATTTGAAACATATACGCCAACAGCTAAAGTTAACGATGCAAAGTACAGGACTTCCTTTTTAACCCCGCCCCTACTTTTGAAAAAGCTTTCAATATATTTAAATGACAACATACCCATCGCCACCGACGCAACAATTCCAATGAGCACTGTTGCGATAGAAACTCCACCATATGTATTATAGATGTAGAGATAGATAGGCCAATGCCATAAATAAATTGAATATGAATACAACCCAATTTTTTGCGCAAAAGAAGAATCAAGAATAATATTTTCGCAACGCGACCACAATATAATCATCGTGCCAACTATAGGCAGCAACGCATTATAGCCAGGCCAGTACGATTCCTCGCTAAATATAAAGCAGGATGCTAATATAGCAACAATGCCTATGTATGGGAAAACTTTTCTTTTAAATAACGAAAGTGGGAAAAGATATACTACACCGCCAGCAATCATCTCCCATGCTCTGGTTGGGAGCAAGAAATAGGATGAGCTAACTAAAATTCTAGAGGCATAAATACTCAACGCCAGGCTCAACAGCCCAACAATAAGAATTAAAATTTTAGATATCTTTAAGCTGAAAATCTTGCTAATAATGTAAATAGCAAGTGGGTATATAATATAGAATTGCCATTCAACAGATAGCGACCAGGTATGAAGCAACCACTTTTCTTCCGCACCCGGCGCAAAGTAGTTTGACTCCTTCCAGTAGATGATATTTGAAATAAAAAGAAGGCTTGATGCAGCGTGCTTTGCCAGCGTCTTGAACTCAGGAGTGTACATGTTGTACCATCCGTATACCATTACACAAATTAGCATAACGGCAAGCGCAGGAACTATCCTTCTGGCACGCGCTTTATAAAAACCCCACAGCGTAAATTTATTCCCTTCCAAACCGCTAAATATTATTGACGTCATTAAAAAACCAGAAATGACAAAGAATACATCTACGCCAACAAATCCACTCGGAACCCATCCCCTATTGAAATGGAAAAGGACCACAGCAAGAACTGCTATGGCCCTGACTCCATTAATATCCTTCCTGAACTCCATGCCTCAATGCCTCACACAGTTACGATACGACGCATGTTATACATTTAGACTGTGAATTTCACCATTTAAGCATAAGTTAGCTGGGAGCATTGAGGCATTACGCTGTCACCTTAAGAGTTAGTTTATTCATCAAACATAAACCTGATGCTGATATCGGCGCCTGCAGTAACACGAATGAATTGCTTGCCAAAACCACGGCAATTGCATAAGCCTGCTGATGGGGGCACGTCAGAGGTAACAAACTCGTCAATTTTCCCGGCATGAAACTTTAGGTCGAGCAGGGATTCGCTTTGGACAGGCAAATTGGTAGGTTGCGTAGCCATATTGATTCCATAAACCCGGCACGGTGGCCGGGTCTGGTTGGTCGGGGACTGTTCTTATTGGTAGATGGCGTCGCTGTTTCCGCGACGGTCAGAGATACCGTGTTATCTGTGTTCGGTTTGATGCTGTTGACCGTCCATAGCTGGCTGTCCAGTTCCTCTACTGTCGCAATGAGATAGCTCGACGGGAGCTGCACAGTGTCTCCGTTCCATATGTTGAGTTGAATGTTGGGAATAGCCGCGGTGAATCCGTACTTCGTATCGCTGCGGGCTGCTGTCGGATAACGCTGAGTAAATGTCGGTTACCATATTTCCGCTCACGGCTGCTCAGCGCGTCTACATCGCTTTGACCTTCACGCGCACCAGCGTATCAGTTGGATGCACGGCGTTGGTCCTGGCGTTAACTGAGTGGGACTCCTCCACTTTCAAAATTGAGGCATCACTCTATTTATCGGTGCGCTGGAAGTTAATAGTGTACTTGCCAAAACCACCGGTCGGCGTCAGCTTGTCGGTGCGGTAAAACACTTCGCTCGATGATTTGTGCGGCGTGCCCTGATGATAGGTAAATGTCTGCTGAGTTCCCGGCACCTGATTGTAGTCATCGTCAATTTTCCAGATCGTAACTTTCCAGTCGGCGGACTTTTTCCCGCCCAGCTGTACCTGATGTGCAGTCACAACTGAGCGGATTCGACAGGAGAGAAGAACGGGCCTACCACAAGCGCTTCGTTATCGTTGAGGATGAACTTCGTCGTGTTGATTGTCGCTATTGCCGGTACATCAGGAGAAGCAATCAGATACCCCATCGTGAATGTGTATCACCGAACCGGGTTAACCGCCGCCCCGTCGTTTTTTCGACAGCCGATATCAGCATGCCGGAGAAATCGACATCCTGGGTAACGTTGCCTGTTGGGGTACTGTAGATGACGTTAATCGTGAAGGTAACAGCATGCGGCAGGACCAGTCCCATGAAGTAATCAAATCAGCCTGCTTGATGATTTTTACTGCAATCTGCCCGCCGGAATCGGTACAGTGAAACGCACCGGTAGCGTCAATTTTATCGGCTCTATTGAAATCGTCCTGAAAGGTAACTGGCAAAAAGGGTTTGAAACAATGGCGCTGGATGAAGTCATTTATGATTATGACTACTCGAACTGCTTTACACTGGATTTAGGCGAGATTGATGCGCTGATTCGTTGAGACAACGGTAATCACCAAGCGCCGGACTTGTGCCCGGCGCGCCGATTTTTCGCTTATGCAAACATCCGTTTTGGCGTTTTACGCACCGGGGCATCCCCTGCGACGTAATATGTCGCCTTGCTCGGAGCCAGCGGCTCCCGGCCACGAATACGGTCGGCAATTTTCTCGCCAATCATAATGGTTGTGGCGTTCAGGTTACCGGTGATGATTTGCGGCATGATGGAGGCATCCACCACGCGTAATCCCTCAAGGCCGTGCACGCGTCCCTGGCCGTCCACCACCGCCATGTCGTCGCTGCCCATTTTGCAGGTGCCGCACGGATGGAACGCGGTTTCGGCGTGGTTGCGCACAAACTCATCAAGCTGTGCATCGGTACGGCAGTCCTCTCCGGGGCTGATTTCACGACCGCGATACTTATCCAGCGCAGGCTGCTTCATGATGTCGCGCGTGATGCGGATGGCATCACGAAACTCCTGCCAGTCCTGTTCGCTGGACATATAGTTAAACAGAATGCTCGGATGCTGATGCGGGTCACGTGAGGTTATCTGCACCCGGCCACGGCTTGGGGAGCGCATGGAACCCACGTGGCACTGAAAGCCATGCTCTTTCACCGCATTGGAGCCGTTGTAGTTAATCGCCACCGGCAGGAAGTGATACTGAATATTCGGCCAGCTAAACGCTTCACGGCTGCGGATAAAGCCGCCAGCTTCAAACTGGTTGCTGGCCCCAACGCCCGTGCCGCCAAACAGCCACTCGGCACCAATCTTCGGCTGGTTCCACCACTGCAACGCCGGGTAGAGCGATACCGGCTCTTTGCATTCGTATTGCAGGTACATCTCTAAGTGATCCTGCAAGTTCTGGCCCACGCCCGGCAGGTCGTGTACAACCGGAATGTCAAAACTGTCCAGCAACGCTGCCGGACCAACGCCGGAGCGCTGCAAAATCTGCGGCGACGCAATTGCCCCCGCGCACAACAGCACCTCACGCTTAGCCTTCGCTGAAGAAGGAATGGTGCTGTCACCCTCAAGATACTCCACACCCACGGCGCGTTTGCCGTCAAATACAATGCGATCGGTGGTGGCATGCGTGACAATGGTCAGGTTCGGGCGCGCTTTCGCCTGGTCCAGATAGCCGCGCGCGGTGCTGGCACGCCGCCCGGACGGCGTCACGGTGCGGTCCATCGGCCCAAAACCCTCCTGCTGGTAGCCGTTCAAATCGTCGGTGCGCGGATAGCCTGCCTGCACGCCCGCTTCAATCATCGCCTCGAACAGTGGGTTATTGCCCGCCTTCGGTGTGGTGACCGATACCGGACCGTCGCCGCCGTGGTAGTCGTTCTCGCCAATGTCACGGCTTTCTGCCTTGCGGTAATACGGCAGGCAGTCGGCGTAGCGCCAGTCCTCAAGCCCCGGTGCTGTTGCCCAGTTATCGAGATCCATCGCGTTACCACGGATGTAACACATGCCGTTAATCAACGAGGAGCCACCCAGCCCCTTGCCGCGCCCGCATTCCATGCGCCGGTTATTCATAAACGGCTCCGGGTCAGTTTCATATGCCCAGTTATAGCGTTTACCCTGTAGCGGAAATGCCAGCGCGGCGGGCATCTGGGTGCGAAAATCCATACGGTAATCGGGACCACCGGCCTCAAGCAACAGCACAGTGGTGTCGCGGTCTTCCGTTAAGCGTGTTGCCAGGACATTACCTGCGGAGCCGGCTCCAATGATGATGTAATCAAATTCCATTCGTCGTTCCTCAGGTTCAATTATCAAAATACAGACTGAAACGTCGCCATCTCAACCTGGATGGATTTAACGCGGGTGTAGTTTTGCAGCGTCATAATGCCGTTCTCGCGGCCAATGCCGGAATGCTTGTAACCGCCCACCGGCATTTCGGCCGGGGATTCGCCCCAGCTATTGATCCAGCAGATCCCGGCCTCAAGCTGATGAATCACGCGGTGCGCGCGGTTGAGATCGCGCGTGACCACGCCTGCCGCCAGACCGTAGTCGGTAGCGTTGGCGCGGCGAATCACCTCGTCTTCGCTCTCGTAGCTGAGAATGGACATCACCGGCCCGAAAATCTCTTCACGTACAATGGTCATCTCATCACGACAGTCGGTGAACACGGTCGGTGCCACCCACGCGCCCTGTTCAAAGCCGTCTCCCTTAAGCACATCGCCGCCGCACAGCAGGCGTGCGCCTTCGTCGCGTCCGCACTGGATATAACGCAGCACGTTATCGCGGTGTGGGAGGCTCACCAGCGGGCCAAAGTTGGTTTCTGGCGCCATCAGGTCGCCTGCGCGGATGCGCGCCACGCGCGCCAGCACTTTCTCTTCAAACGCAGCCTTTAGCGCCGCCGGGATAAACACCCGCGTGCCGTTGGTACACACCTGGCCGGAGCTGTAGAAGTTCGCCATCATGGCGATATCTGCCGCCATATCGAGGTCTGCATCGTCAAAAATCACCAGCGGTGATTTACCGCCAAGCTCCATCGTCACTTCTTTAAGCGTGGAGCCTGCCGCGTTTGCCATCACTTTCTTACCGCTGGCCACGCCACCGGTGAATGAGACTTTGGCAATACCGGGGTGCTCCGTCAGTAGCTGACCGGTAACCGCACCACGCCCGGGCAGCACGTTAAACAGCCCGTCCGGCAGCCCCGCCTGCTGGTAAATCTCGCCAAGCTTGAGTGCCGTGAGCGGCGTCACTTCGCTCGGCTTGAAGATCATGGCATTTCCGGCCGCCAGCGCCGGTGCGGACTTCCACAGCGCTATCTGAATCGGGTAGTTCCAGGCACCGATTCCTGCCACCACGCCCAGCGGCTCGCGGCGTGTGTAAATGAAGGAGGTGTCGCGCAGTGGGATCTGCTGGCCTTCCAGTGCCGGGATCAGCCCCGCGTAGTACTCCAGCACGTCGGCACCGGTAGCAATATCCACGCTCGCGGTTTCGCTGAACGGTTTGCCGGTATCCAGCGTTTCCAGCGCCGCCAGTTCGTCGTTGCGCTCACGCAGAATATCCACCGCGCGACGCAGAATGCGCGAGCGTGCCATTGCGGGCATTGCGGCCCAGACTTGTTGTGCACGCTGGGCGGCCTGCACCGCCTGTTCCACTTCGGCTTCACCGGCTTCATGAACCTGTGCCAGAACCTGGCCGTTTGCCGGGTTGATGGTGTCGAAAGTCGCGCCGCGGCTGCTTGCTACGTAGCGACCGTCAATCCAGAGTTGTCGTTGTTCAGGGCGAGACATAGGTTCTCCTGTCAGTTGCTGTGGGCCTGAGTGAGTTGCTGGCGAATGAACTGCGTCGTCAGCGTTCGGGCGGCCTCAAGGTTAAAAGGTTCGCCGCTTAAGGCGGCGCGCAGCCACAGGCCATCAATCATGGCGACCAGGCCGTAGCCCGCAAGCCGCGCTTGTGCAGGCGGTAACGTGCGGCGAAATTCAAACACCAGCGTGGAAAGCAAACGCCGGTGGCTTATTTGCTGCAACCGCCCAAGTCCGGGCTGGTGCATGCTGCTGGCCCAAAAGGCCAGCCAGGCCTTGGTGGCGGCGCTGTGGATCTGACTGTCGTCAAAGTTGCCATCGACAATCGCCCGCAGTCGTGCCTCAGGGCTGGCATCCGCTAGCCGTTGCAGGCGACTGAGAACGGCGTGGCGCAACTGGGCGGTCACATCGCGCATCGTCGCCTCCAGCAGCCCGTTTTTATCGCGAAAGTAGTGGCTGATGATCCCGGCCGACACGCCTGCCCGGCGGGCAATTTGCGCGATGGTGGCATCGTGCATTCCTACTTCGTTAATCGCGTTAAGCGTGGCGTCAATCAGCTGACGTCGGCGTATCGGTTGCATCCCTACTTTCGGCATAGCGGCAGCCTTATCTATCAATTATTGTTATCTATTTAATCTTTTTTTGATTGGACGTTCAATAAAAAATGTGTCTTAATTGTTGCGAATTAGGGTGCTGAATGTGTGTTTCAGCATGAATATTCTGATGAAATCACCTATTATTTTTGATTAAAATCAATAAATAAGCCCTGAAAAGTCGTTTATGTCGCTCGCAGGCGACAGCGACCATAAAAACTTCGCAAAAAATTCTGATAAAAAATCCTTGTCTGCTCACCTGAGTAGTCACCGTTACTTAACCAGAGGTAATCGATGACGCAGTCTGCTGCACCTGCCAGTGAAAAAGACAAAATCAATCCGGTGGTGTTTTACACCTCCGCAGGGCTGATTTTGTTATTTTCCCTGATGACCATTTTTTACAGTTCCCTTTCCGCTGCCTGGATTGGCCATGCGCTTAACTGGGTGTCCGCCACCTTCGGCTGGTATTACCTGCTGGCGGCCACGCTCTATATTGTGTTTGTGGTGTTTATCGCCTGTTCGCGCTTTGGCTCCATCAAGCTCGGACCAGAACACTCGCGCCCCGAGTTCAGCGTAACCAGTTGGGCCTCCATGCTGTTTGCCGCCGGGATCGGCATTGATCTGATGTTCTTCTCCGTTGCTGAACCGGTAACGCAGTATATGCAGCCGCCAGAAGGTGCCGGACAGACGATGGAGGCTGCACGCCAGGCCATGGTCTGGACGCTGTTTCACTACGGTCTTACCGGCTGGTCAATGTATGCGCTGATGGGGATTGCGCTCGGCTACTTCAGCTACCGCTATAACCTGCCGCTGACCATCCGCTCCGCGCTGTACCCTATTTTTGGCAAACGCATTAACGGTCCAATCGGCCATACGGTGGATATTGCGGCGGTGATCGGCACCATTTTTGGTATCGCGACCACGCTTGGAATTGGTGTGGTGCAGCTCAACTATGGACTGAACGTGTTGTTCGACGTGCCGGACAGCATGAGCACCAGGGCGGCGCTGATTGTGCTGTCTGTGGTGATTGCCACTATCTCGGTGACCTCTGGCGTGGATAAAGGCATCCGCGTGTTGTCGTTGCTCAATGTTGCGCTGGCGCTGGGGCTGATTCTGTTTGTGCTGTTTGTAGGCAAGACCACGTTTTTGCTTAACGCTCTGGTGCTCAACATCGGTGATTACGTTAACCGCTTTATGGGGATGACGCTCAACAGCTTTGCCTTTGACCGCCCGGTGGAATGGATGAACAACTGGACGCTGTTTTTCTGGGCCTGGTGGGTGGCGTGGTCGCCGTTTGTTGGCCTGTTCCTGGCGCGCATTTCCCGCGGGCGTACCATTCGCGAGTTTGTGCTCGGCACGCTGATTATTCCGTTCACCTTCACCCTGCTGTGGCTGTCTGTTTTCGGCAACAGCGCGCTGTATGAAATCATCCACGGTAATGCAGACTTTGCCGCCGAGACTATCGCCCATCCTGAGCGTGGCTTCTACAGTCTGCTGGCGCAGTACCCGGCATTTACCTTCAGCGCCTCGGTCGCCACCATTACCGGACTGTTGTTTTACGTGACATCGGCAGACTCCGGTGCGCTGGTGCTCGGTAACTTCACTTCAAAACTCAAGGATATCAACAGCGATGCCCCCAACTGGCTGCGTATCTTCTGGTCGGTGGCGATCGGCGTGCTGACGCTGGGGATGCTGATGACTAACGGTATTTCGGCATTGCAGAACACCACCGTCATCATGGGTCTGCCGTTTAGCTTTGTGATTTTCTTTATTATGGCTGGGCTGTATAAGTCGCTGAAGGTGGAGGATTACCGCCGCCAGAGCGCAAACCGCGAAACCCCGCAGTGGCTGGCGGCAGGCCAGGACAGGCTAAGCTGGAAGAAACGGTTGTCGCGCCTGATGAATTACCCTGGCACGCACCACACCAAAGAGATGATGGCGCGCGTGTGTTTCCCGGCAATGGAAGAAGTGGCACACGAGCTGGAGCTGCGCGGCGCGCAGGTGCAGCTGCAAAGCCTGCCGCCGGAAGATGGCGATACGCTGGGTCACCTGGAGCTTTTGGTGATGTTGGGTGAGGAGCAGAACTTTATCTATCAAATCTGGCCGCAGCAGTACGCGATACCGGGCTTTACCTACCGCGCCCGCAGCGGTAAATCCAGCTACTACCGCCTTGAAACCTTCCTGCTTGAAGGCAGCCAGGGCAACGACCTGATGGATTACAGTAAAGAACAGGTGATTCTGGATATTCTGGACAGCTATGAACGCCACCTGAACTTTATTCACCTGCATCGAGAAGCGCCGGGAAATAACATTACGTTCCCGCAAATGGGTTAAATCCCCCTTTTCTGCACACAATAAAAAAACACCCCGCATTGGGGTGTTTTTTTAGTCAGGCACTATCAGGCTTGTTTGCGCAGGACCTCTTTCAGCCGCGAGGCGAGTTTTTTGACGCCCTGCCCACTTTTCACTCCCGCCCAGCGGGTGGTGCACGCATCGCGTAAATCCTGGCTCTGGGGAGTGTTTAGCCAACGTCCTGTCAAAGAACCCTGACCGGAACCCGCAAATTTCGCCATATTTCCTCCTCGCGTACAGCGCAAAAAATCTTTTAACTCAGTGCATTAAATATTCTCTGCGCATCTTATCAGGATATTCTTATAATCAAGCTGTGCGCGATCTCAGCATTGTGTAAAAAACCGCAAAGAATGAGTGGCTTACCTTGCGCTTCACCATAAAGCACGTCAGGTTTCTGGTAGCTCACCATGTATAGTGCAACGATTAAGGTCGTAGCGCCAAACCGTGAGCACCTGGCGCAGGACTCCTCCTGCACACATCAAGGAACACAATATGAAACCAGAACGTGATATTGAGAAGGTGTATTCGAACAAGGAATTTGTCGCCAAGCTGCGCCGCCTGGCCGATGCCATTGAGTCCGGCGAGAAATTCGAAATTCAGGTCGCCGGTGAGCGTATTTATGTGCCAGTGCGCGCTGAATTTAGCGTAGAGCACGAGCGCGGCAGCGAAGAAGAAGAGTTAGAGTTTCAGATCAAATGGGCGCTTAACGCCTAAGCACACAGTGAATGCCGGGAGCCTGCTCCCGGCATTCTGCATCAGTAGCGGATTTGCGCCACCTGGCGCAGGTTTTCTGCCGTCGCACTCGTCAGGCCGAAAAACTCCAGATAAGCCGGGATCATTTCAAACAGCATATCAATTCCCTGCTGGGTCACGCACCCGCGCTCACGGGCAGCACTCAGAAACGGCGTTACCGCCTGCTTCATCACCACTTCTCCCACAAACGTGCCGGGTACGAGGTGCTCAACTGCCAGCGGCAGTTCATCTCCGGGGTTCATACCCAGCGGCGTGGCATTCACCACAATGTCATGACCGGCGGGATGGCGCTCACCAGTGCGCACTTCCAGCGCCGGATAGTGGGCGCGTAGCCGTGCTGCCAGCGCGTCACTGACGGCCTGGCGGCTGTCAAACAGCGTCAGGCTGGCAACGCCTGCCGCCGCAAGTGATGCGGCAATGGCACTGCCAACACCACCGCTGCCGACCACCAACGCCCGCCGCGCCTGCGCAGGCTGGCCGCGCTGCAACATACCGCGCACGAAGCCTTCGCCGTCAAACATGTCGCCATGCAGTTGACCGTCTTCACCCATGCGCACGGCATTGCAGGCACCAGCAATGCGCGCGGTTGGGCTTATTGTTGCCACTAAATCACAGGTGCTGACTTTGTGCGGCATGGTAATCAGCGCACCAATAACGTTAGTGGTACTGAACAGCGCGGACAGCAGCGCCGGGTAAGCCTGTGGCTTTATACCCAACGGCACCACTTTGACATTCTCCCCCTGTGATTCAAACCACGGGTTGTAAATCATCGGCGCTTTAAAGCTCTCCGTTGGCCAGCCAAGGTGCGCGATAATGCGCGTCTTTCCATCAATGACCATGCTTTACTCCACGCCAGGTAGTTCGATGCGCTTCACATCACCCAGGATAAATACATATGCAAAAACCCCCAGTAGTGCTGCGCCGCCAATATAAATAAGGGCGTAGAAGAAATTACCGGTGGCAGCGACGATAAAACCAATCACCAGCGGCGTAAGAATGGAGGCCATATTAGAGCAGAAGTTAAACAACCCGCCGGTCAGCCCTGCCAGTGATTTCGGTGCCATGTCGGAAATCAGCGTCCAGCCCAGTCCCACCATGCCCTGGCCAAAGAATGCCAGCGACAACACCGCAATCACGGCGTGATCGTTTGGCATCCAGTTAGCCGCAATAATGCTGCTTGCCATCAACAGCCCGGCGATAATCGGCAGCTTGCGGGCAATATTGGCCGACCCCGTACGCTTGAGCAGTACATCAGACACCCAACCGCCTGCCATGACGCCAATGGCAGCTGCCAGAAACGGCATGATGGCGAAAAAGCCAATTTTAAGCCAAGGCATCTGGCGCTCGGTGGCAAGGTAAGTCGGAAACCAGGTCAGGAAGAACACCAGCGTGGTGTTACCGGCAAACTGACCAATGCCCGCGCCGATAATCTGGCGGCACTTCAGCAGCAGTTTGACATTCTGCCAGCTAAAGTTCATTTTCGGCTCAGCCTGCGGCGTGGCCGCATCAAGACCGATATGCTCCAGCTCAGCGCTATTGGCGGTGGTGGATTCATGCGGCTCGTGGTAATAGCGCCACCAGACCAGCGCAAACAACAGCCCGGCGGCACCCACTACAATAAAAAGCCAGCGCCAGCCGAAGGTTTCCATAATAAAGAACAGCAGCGGCGCAAACGCCGCCAGCCCCACGTATTCGCCTACGGTGTACACGGCTGTGGCGCGGGCGCGTTCGTGCTGGGGAAACCATTTTCCTACCACCCGGCTATTAACCGGGAAACACGGCGCTTCACTCAGCCCCAGCCCGAGGCGGCACAGCAACAGCGACTTAATGCCTACAGTGGCGCCATGCAGCAGCGTAAAGGCAGACCAGCACACCAGCGAGATAGCATAGGTAATTTTGTTGCCAAAGCGGTCAAGGAAGATACCGCCGGGGATCTGCATTACAGCATAGGTCCAGGCAAACGCTGAAAATACAATGCCCATCATCGCGGCACCAATACCGAGGTCGCGATTCACTTCGGTTGCCGCAATGCCGAGCACCGTGCGGTCGAGGTAATTGATCATTGTGCCGATAGCCAGTAGCGCCAGGATAACGAACCGGGTGCGCGTGCGTTTTTCGGCACGCACATGCGAGGCGGCAGCGCCGCTCTGTGGGGATGTCATGTCGGTGTGTCCTTTTTATACTTATCCGGTCGTCTTTCAGGCCGCATGCTCACATAGCCCACTGAAGACGCCGGATGTAGGTTACAGGTGATTATTATTATTGATACAGCGTGGCATCCTGCCCTGAACCCGTTGATTGTTAACGGGTGATGCTACTCCGTGCGCCGCATTGCGGCAAGGCGTACGGCGGCATTTGTTGCACCATATTGTTGATAATTTGCGCGCCGCTCCACCAGTTCAAAGCTAAAACGCCCCTCTTCAAACGCCAGCGTATACAGATGTAGAAACTCACCACCCTGCTCATCACGCTCATAGAGGATTTGACGCGGACGCAGCCGGGCCAGCAGCGCTTCACTGTCGCTGTAGCGCGCCTGCAAGTCGTGGTAATAGTTTTCCGGTATCGGCAACCGTGCCATACCACGAGCGCCAAGGTCATCGGCAATGCTCAGAATATCGTCACAGGCAAACGCCGCGTGCTGCAACCCGCTGCCGTGATAGCAAGCGACCGAGCGGGCAAGTTGCGTATCAAGACTGCGGGAGATATTCAGCGGCAGGCGAATACGGTTACAGGGGCTGTGGACCACCTGACTGCGCACCAGACCGTAAGGATCGGCCAGGCTCCATGCTCCCTGTAGCTCAAAACCAAACACGGCACGAAAAAACATCACCCAGTTCTGGCGACTGCCCGGCACCAGTCCAAGTGCCAGATGATCGACGCCGCTGAACTGCCCACTGTCCTGCTCGTTGCGCAGATGAAAGTCGGTATGCCATTGCTCATCGGCCTCAATCAGGTAAATCAGGCTACCGTCGGGCGCACAGATGGCGGGTAACGCCCGTTCGTCCGGGCCGTGCTTTTCCTGCCAGAGTGGATAACCATAATCCTGCGCCCGCTGTAATAGCTGTGCCGCGCCCTTCACGCGCCAGGCCATGGCGCACAGTGAGATGCCGTGGCGCTGATGGAAGTCATCTGCCCAGCTGTGCGGCTGGTGATTGATGATGATGTTGGCCCCGCCGTTGCGCCACCAGTCCACCTGTTTACTACGGTGTTCACCGGCATGGGTAAAGCCAAGCGGACGCAACGCCTCGCCCAGCGCGTCGGCCCCGGTTTCGTCAGTGGCAAACTCGATAAACTCCACGCCCTGGTACGTCGGCAGGGGCGCGGAATGGAACAGTTGAGCATCATTGGGCATCTGAGGGATCCGGGTCTGCTCTTCAAGCCACAGCAGTGAGCGCCAGCCGTCTTTTGCCGTGGGCGCGCCCGGTACAGCGCGAAAACCATCATTAAAGACTTCAAGCGACCATGGGCCTCGGTAGCCATGGGCGGTAAGCTCGCGGGCAAACTCCACCACCGCCAGCTCTCCCTGGCCTGGAAAACAGCGATAATGACGACTCCACTCCAGCACATCCATTTTCATCAGCGGTGCGTCAGCCAGCTGCAAGAAGCTGATTTTTTCCACTGGAATATCCTCAAGGCTGCCGAGCCTGTCGCCGCGCGCCAGAATGTGGAAGCTGTCGAGCACCAGCCCCAGCGCCGGGTTGTCTACGGCGGCGACGCGCTGCCAGGCCTCACGAAAGCGGCTCACGTGTCTGCCCCACGCCAGCGCTTCGTAGCCCACCGTAATGCCCTCACGCTGTGCCAGTTCAGCCAGCGCGCCAAGGTCACTAATTTGCAGGTCGATATTGTCTGAACAGGTCGATGAAACGTTACTGCACAGCAGCATGTTGTCGCAGCCAAGTTCGTGCATTAGCGCAAATTTGCGCCGCGCCCGCTCCAGATTGGCTGCAAAACGTTCACGCGACTCACCTTCGAAGTCGCGAAACGGCTGAAACAGCAGGATTTGCAGGCCCAGATCGGCGCATAAACGGCGCACGTCGGCAGGTGTACCCGGATAGTAAAGCAGGTCGTTTTCAAAGAGTTCTATACCGTCAAAACCGGCGGCAGCAATGGCGTGCAGCTTTTCCGGCAGTGTGCCGGAGACGGAAACGGTAGCAATCGAACGCTGCATGATGTTCTCACTTTGCAAGGAAAGATGGCACAAGATTTGTACCATTTGGTTCTCATTGCAAATGAATAGTTGCAATTTTGTGACAAAAAATCACGAACTCACGTACAGCTTTGTTTCCATTCGGTGTAAATCACGCTGCAACACAACACCGAGCGCAGCCAACCCACCAGGAATGTTCTGACATTGCCGGGGATTCACAATTTCTCCACGGTTACCCGGTAAAAATATAACAACCAACTGGAGGTGCTTATGAAAAAACACATTGCCTTGATAGTCATGATGACCTGCGCCTTCGCGCCGATTGTTAATGCAGCAGGCCCCGGTGGCGGACCGGACAGGCAGAATCAGCAGAAATGGTACAAGTCCGGCCCAAATCATGATGACCGTCGTGCTCCGCAGCAGCAGCGTGATAACCGCCCCAATGGTAACGAGCACGCCAGCAATGACAGATACGGCAAACCTAGGGGCGCGCAGGAGCATTTTTCCTGGCAAGGTCGCGACTACCGCAAAGGCCAGCCCGCGCCAGAGCGTTTTCGCGGCGAACGCTACCGCGTCAACGACTGGCGGGACCGGGGTCTTTACCAACCGCCATCAGGACATTACTGGACGCGCATTGATGGCAATTATGTGCTGATCGCCGCAGCAACAGGGGTCATAACCAGTATTTTGCTTGGCAATGTGCTGAGTCACTAAATCCCCCTTTTCCCCGGCTGGCATTACGCCAGCCTGTTTTACGCACACGACATTGCCTGCCGCAAAGTAATATCAGCAGATAAAACAGGTCTTTTTAATTATTCCACCGCCAACAACCCGCGCCTGACATGGCCTCAGGATACGGGGCTGATGCAGGCTGTTACGCCAGTAAAATAATGGCAACTGCATCAGAACATAATGTTGTTCATCGCCGCTGGTTGCCTTTAATAATGCTGACGGGTAATCATTTCCGCGCCAATATCAATCATACGGTGAATAATGCGCTCGGCTTCCAGCTCATTGCGTGTTGCCAGCATTTCCATTAATGAACCGTAAGATTCGTAATGCCCCACCATTTCACGCGCAACGGGATACAGAAAATTAAAATTCGGCCCGACACGTACCCACAGTTGTTCAATCATCTCGGTGAGTGTGGGTAAGTGGGCAAAACCGTACAGACGAAAACGTAGCGCTCGGTTGGCCTGTAACACCGACTCCACAACACCGCTCTGGCGCGCATGTCGGTAGGCTTCAACCAGCTGGCGCAGCACATCAATCTGCTCCCCGTTAATGCTCCGGCATGCCTCGCGAACCGCCATACCTTCAAGGTTTTTACGTATTGCCGTAATTTCCTGAAAGCGGGCCTGCTGCATTCGCGGCACCTGAAATGCCTGAGCCGGAGTGGCATCAAGCGCACCTGAGGACACCAGCCGCAGCAGCGCCTCCCGGACTGGCGTAATGCTGGTGCCAAGCTGCGCGGCAATGTCTTTGGTGACCAGACGTGCGCCGGGCTTGAGTGCCCCCACAATCAACGCCCCCTTCAGTCGCATCTCAACCTGAGTCGTGAGACTGACGCGCTGCGCTTTTTCAAGAGTTAGCATAATCTTTCCTAATCAATCGAAACTAGCTTTTATTAGCAGTAAATGACGCCCATGTCATTAGTTTTGCTAAAGTAATTTCTCAATTGAGCGGAAGATAAGAGTTTAACAATCATCACAATATCGCGATTATTGCCTTAACTTCAGAATAAAAACATCAGAAATGCTTTCATGTTTTTAGAGTGAGATGAACATGAGAATGGCATAAAGCCGCTTCACAGGATGCAAAGCGGCAGCGATAAATTTATGAGTCCTCCCCCACGCGGATCACGACTTTGCCGAAGTTCTTCCCCTCCAGCAGACCAAAAAACGCCTGCGGTGCGTTCTCCAGCCCGTCGGTTATCTCCTCGCGATAGTGGACTTTTCCCTGCGTCACCCAGGACAGCATTTCCTGCTGGAACTCGCCAATACGGTGCCCATAGTCAAGGCCGATAATAAAACCCTGCATGCGAATGCGTTTTTTCAGCAATGTGCCCATCAGCAAGGGCAGTCTGTCCGGTCCCGGTGGCAACTGCGTGGCGCTGTACCCGGAAACCAGCCCGCAGATGGGTACACGCGCGCCGGTATTCAGCAGCGGCAGCACCGCATCAAACACCGCACCGCCAACGTTTTCGTAATAAACGTCAATGCCCTGTGGACAGGCGGCGGCAAGTTGCGCGGCAAAGTCTGTTGCTCGCCTGTCAAGGCAGGCATCAAACCCCAGGTTTTCCACGGCGTGGCGGCATTTCTCTTCACCGCCAGCAATGCCCACAACCCGGCAACCTTTGATTTTGCCAATCTGCCCAACAGTCGCGCCCACCGGCCCGGTGGCCGCAGCCACCACCAGCGTTTCCCCAGGCTTTGGTTGACCAATATCCAGAAGGCCCATGTAAGCGGTAAACCCCGGCATACCCAGCACGCCCAGCGCCCATGACGGATGCTGTGGGTTATCCCCTAGCTTCACCAGTCCACTGCCATCAGACAACGCATAATCCTGCCAGCCGGTATAGGCCAGCACCCAGTCGCCATCGTTAAAATCGTTGTGGCGCGATGCCGCCACCCGGCACACCGTGCCGCCCACCATCGTCTCACCCAGCTCAACCGGAGGCGCATAAGACGGCTCATCGCTCATGCGCCCGCGCATGTATGGGTCGAGCGAGAGAAATACCGTGCGCAGCAGCAGTTCCCCTTCGGCGGGCTGTGGGATGGCGGCGGTTTCGAGGCGCAAATTCTCAGTTTGCGGTGCGCCATGCGGGCGCGAGGCCAGCACCCAGCGTCGGTTTTGTTTCTGTGTCACCTTAGCTCTCCTTTCTGGTCGGTTAATTACACAGCATAGCTGAAGCGCGTTGACCTTCGGTATAGAGAAAACGCTCATCCTCTCCAGACCAGCGTTTATACTCGTCCGGTTGGCCGCAATGGGGAAATAATGATGACCGCTCGCACCCTTTCACGCGGCTGGGGCCTGTCCAGCGCGCTGTTTTTTACCGCAATGGCGATTGGCGCTGCCGCCCTGCTTTACAGCCACTGGGACACCTTTATTCAATGGTGCCTTGAGATGCAAATTGCCCTGCATCGCTACCTGGTGCTGTACCTGTTACAGCTTAATGACGGACAATACCGCGGTGGCGTCTGGCTGATTAGCGGCGCGTTTATCTACGGCGTGCTGCATGCCATTGGACCTGGCCATGGTAAATTTGTGGTTGCCACCTGGAGCAGTACCGCTGAGCGCAGTCTGAGCGCCACCCGGCTGGTGCCGTTTTTTGGCAGCCTGATGCAGGGCGTAAGCGCCATTGCGTTTGTCTTTATTCTGGCGGTGGGCTTTAACCTTGCCGCTGGAGATCTGAGCCAGAGCCGCTGGTATGTTGAGAAAATCAGCGCGCTGTTGATTGGCGGTTTCGGCGGCTGGATTATCTGGCGCGCGCTGCGTGGACTGATGCGCAATGATGACCACGCCCATGATTGTGGCTGTGGTCACCATCACCAGGCGCAGGCCACCGACGGTGGCTGGAAGGATGCGCTCGGGGTCATACTTGCCATCGGCGCTCGCCCGTGCAGCGGCGCGATTATGATTTTGCTGTTTGCGAATGCGCTGGGTATTGTCAGCTGGGGCATCGCAGCGGTGATGTGTATGGCGCTGGGTACGGCGCTGTCGACTGTGGGACTGTCGCTGGCGGTGCGTCACATACGTGACAGCGTCACGGCAGGCTGGCGCATAGCCTCTCCTCAGCACCTGCGCCTGCTGGGAATCGGCGTTCGGGTGCTGGGCGGCGTGTTACTGGTGCTGTTTGCGCTGGTGCTGTTTTTAACCGTTATCCCGGTGAGCGCCAACGGCGATTACATTGCGGCCGGTTGCTGAGCGAGTCGCACCACCAGATACACACAGGGTTGCGCACTGTCATTGATAAACGCGCAATCCTGCGGCGGCCCCAGCGCCAGGCAGTCTCCGGCCTGCATGTCGTGGCGCAGGGTTCCCTCCATAAAAACCAACTCACCTTCCTGTACCCAGATAAGCTGACGCGCGGCGAAATAAGACGCTGCGGGCATCGGCACATGGCTGCCTGGTGGCAACTCAATTTGTACCAGATCCAGCGGCACATCGGTGCGTGGTGAGACATGGCGGCGCAGATAGCCGCTTTGCGGATCTCGCCACACCGGTTGGCTGTCGCGCCGCAGCAGGCTACCTTCCTGGAGTTCTGCGCGGGCGATAAGTGTTGACATACTGATGCCAAACGCGCCGCACAGCCTGGCGAGCAACGTTGCCGTTGGGCTACTGCCGCCGCGTTCAATTTTGTGGATCATCGCCTTTGACACCGCCGCCCGCTCGGCAAGCTCGCCCAGCGACCAGCCGCGCCCTTCACGTTCAATTTTAATACGCGTGCCGATCCGTTGATTTAGGTCGTCTTCTATAGTATTCATATCGTCAATTATAGTGAACACCTTCGGGGAAGCAACCATGCACATTCGCCATGCCACGGTGGAAGACTGCGCCGCTATTGCCACCATTTATAACCACGCGGTGGTGAATACCGCAGCTATCTGGAATGACACCACGGTTGATGATGAAAACCGCCGTGTCTGGCTGGGTCACCGCCAGGCGGCAGGTTATCCGGTGCTGGTTGCCGTGGAAAACGATGAGGTCACAGGCTACGCCTCTTTCGGTGACTGGCGCGCTTTTGAAGGGTTTCGCCATACGGTGGAGCACTCGGTTTACGTTCATCCCGACTGGCACGGTAAAGGCACAGGCAAAGCGCTGATGATTGCCCTTATTAATGAGGCAAAGCGCATCGGTAAGCATGTGATGGTGGCAGGCATTGAGGCGCAGAACCACGGCTCCATTCGCCTGCACCAGAACCTCGGTTTTACCATCACCGCACAAATGCCGCAGGTGGGCACTAAATTCGGGCGCTGGCTGGATCTGACCTTTATGCAACTGCAACTCGATAACCGCCAGCTGCCGGACACACTGCGATGAACTCCCCGCTCGCCCTGTTCTGCCTGAGCGTTGCGGGTATCGGACTTGTGGTTCAGAACATGCTGATGGTGCGCATCACGCAGTCATCATCAACCATTCTTATTGCCATGCTGCTTAATTCGCTGGTGGGCATTGTGCTGTTTACCGCTATTTTGCTGCTACGCAATGGCAGTGCGGGCGTGATGGAGTTGGTTTCCAGCATCCGCTGGTGGACCCTGATCCCTGGGCTGTTAGGATCGTTTTTTGTGTTTGCCAGCATTAACGGTTATCAGCATCTGGGGGCCGCCACCACCATTGCGGTACTGGTGGCAAGCCAACTGATTGGTGGGCTACTGATGGATATTGCACGCAGCGGCGGTGTGCCACTGCGTGCATTAATTGGCCCGGTTGCGGGCGCCATCTTGCTGGTGATTGGCGCCTGGCTGGTCGCCAGGCGCCAGTTCTGACTAGCGCTGCCCGGCGCGCCTTGCGCTAACGGTCGCCAGCGCCGCCCAGTCCAGCGCCTCATCGCCGTTTGCCAGCGCCTCCAGGTAGTTATCGCGCAGCACCCCGGCAAAACCCATCGGCACGTGGCGGCTCTCTGCTGCCTGCTGCGCCAGACGCACGTCTTTGAACCCAAGCTTCATGGTAAACCCGGCCGGGGAGTAGCGGTCTTCGGCAATCATCGCGCCGTAGCCTTTATAGGCAGGGGCCGAGAATAACGTGCTGGTGAGCATAGTCAGGAAATCCCCTTTACCCACACCGAAGGCCTCAACCAGTGCGGAGGATTCGCCCATCGCCTCAATGGCGCTTGCCAACATAAAGTTAGCGGCAAGCTTCACCGCCGCAGCTTGCGCCGGAACCTCACCAAAGCGCCAGGTCTTTTGCCCCAGCACATCAAACAACGGCTGTATGTCGTTAAGCAGTTGTTCGTCGCCTGCCGTCAGGATATTTAGCGCACCGGCAGCGGCAACATCCACACGGCCCAGAACCGGTGCTGCCACATAGCGCAACTCACGATTTTCCGTCTCAACGGTCATTGCCTCGGTAAACGCAACCGACACGGTGGCCATATTTATCCAGACAGTGCCAGGCGTTAATGAATCCAGCGCGCCGTTGCGCACCACAACCTCGCGGGTAATGGCATCGTCCGGCAGCATTGAGATAAGTACCTGTACATCGCCCACATCCGCAGGCGTTTTACACACGCGAGCGCCCTTTTCGGCCAGCGCCAGCGCAGGCTCCGGTGAGCGGTTCCACACCGCCAGCTCATGCCCGGCTTTAAGCAGGTTCTCCGCCATTGGCAGCCCCATGCCGCCCAGTCCTATAAATGCAATCTGCATCATTTCCTCGCTGTCAGAGAATGGTTCCACCACGGTTCAAACGCTCGCGGCGCTCGTCGCTTTGCTGCATCACGTCTTCTTTGTGCTGACGACCGTGATGAGATATCGCCGCCCGCAGCCGCTGCTGCTCGGCATAACGCTCCTCGCGCCCGAGGGCCTCATCATTGCTGAGCGTAATTAACAGCTCATTCATTTGCGTAATCACGCCGGTCTTCAACGCTGCATCTACGCGACAGTGCACGTCATCCAGATGGGACATACTGCCTCCTTCGTGTTGGCCTGCTCAGTTGAGCTTCGCCTGAGAAAAATCGCTGCCGTTAACATCAACGCGATACCCACTCAGGTTACTCCGAGTTGCATAGTAAATCTTGCCATTTGCCAGCGGGAGCCACGGTGCCTGCTGATGAAAAATTGCCTGGGCCTGCCTGTAAAGCGCGGCGCGTTGCGCCGGGTCGCTAATTTCCAGCGCTTTTGTCACCAGTTTATCGTAGCGGCTGTCACACCAACGGGCGGCGTTAGCCCCTCCGTCAACCGCGCTACAGGTCAGGAGCGTGCCGGCAAAGTTATCCGGGTCGCCATTATCCGAAATCCAGCCATACAGCGCGCTACCATGTTCACCTTTGCGCATACCCGCCAGATACTCACCCCACTCGTAGGTGACAATTTTTGCCTGCACACCCACTTTTGCCCAGTCGCTCTGGATCATTTCTGCAATTCGCCTGGAGTTGGGGTTATAGGGCCGCTGTACCGGCATGGACCAGATATCGGTGCTGAAACCTTTTTCAAACCCCGCCTGCTTTAGCAACGCTTTGGCTTTTTCCGGGTTGTAGTCGTAGTCTGGCAAATCCTTATCGTAGCCGAGCATGGCCGGGGGAAGGGGTGATTTTGCAACCGTGCCACTGTCCATAAATACCGCGCTAACGATGGCTTTTTTATCCACCGCGTAATTCAGCGCCTGGCGCACCAGCCGATTATCGAACGGTTTTTTCTGCGTATTGAATGCCAGATAGCCGACGTTCAGCCCGTCGAGGCTGTGCAGTTTGAGGTTTTTATCACTTTCAATCTGTGCAAATTGCACCGGTGTGGGGGCTGGCACTATCTGGCATTCGTTAGTTTTGAGTTTGGCAAGCCGGGTCTGCGGGTCAGGCACAATCGAGAAGATAACGTGTTTTGTCGCCACCGGGTTTTGCCAGTAATGCGGATTGGCAACGTAGCGAATCAGCGAATCCACCTTGTATTGCTGGAATGCATACGGTCCGGTGCCGATGGGCCAGTTATCAACGTTCTCCGGCGTGCCTTTTTTCAGCATGGCGTCGGCATATTCTGCTGAAAGTATTGAGGCAAAATCCATTGCCTGGTCAGCGACAAACGCGGCGTTCGGGCGGCTTAAGTGAAAGCGCACGTGATGGTCATCCACCTTCTCTACTTTTGTGATGAGTTTATCTAACCCCAAATCCTGAAAATACTCATAGCTGCCCTGCCCGAGCTTATGATAAGGATTTGTGGCATCAAGCTGGCGCATCACGGTAAACACCACGTCATCGGCGTTGAAGTCGCGCGTGGGCGTAAAAAATTTGTTGGCGTTAAACTTCACACCTTCGCGCAGCGTGAACGTCACCGTTTTACCGTCAGGACTCACCTCCCATTGTGTGGCAAGCGACGGTGCCGGGGTTTTGTCGCTGTCACGCAGGGTCACCAGCCGGTTGTAGAGCATTTGCGAACTGGCGATAAACGTCGGCCCACTGGTTGCCAGTTGCGGGTTGAAGGACTCAGGCGAAGCGACGGTGCAGTAAATGAGTGTGTCGTTACCCGCCGCCTGCGCGGTTCCAGAGCATAGCAGCGCGCCGGCCACCAGGCCGGGCAGGTTTTTCCTTGCAAAGATCATCAGCATACGCCTTTCTTGTTAGTGTCCTTTCATCACAGCACAAGGATGAAAATCTGACAAATAACAAAAGGCAGCAGGATATAGCGCTATTCTCAAGGCGTACCTGACGCCTCTGTCTGGCGGCAAAACGCGCCAAACCGCTGCAAAATGCCCAGTGATTGCGGCGTCGGCTCACAGTCTGCCAGCAGTCGTGCCACATCCGCGTGTTCTGCCAGCCGCTCGCTGCGGCTCTCAATAATCGCATGCATAATCTGTGGCGTAAATTCCGGGTGAAACTGCACCGAAAAGGCCCGCGCTGAATAGCGGATTATCTGCATAGCATCAAGTTCACTTGCACCGAGCGCCGTTGCGCCTGGCGGCAGCGCCAGTACGCTCTGCGCATGGCTGAGAAACGCATTAAAGCGCGTTGGCAACCCTTTAAGCAGTGGGTCTGACTGAGCGTTCGCATTAAGCACCACAGCCTGGCACCCGGTTTCACTGCCGCGCGGGTTATAGTCCACCGTGCCACCTAGCGCATCGGCCATCAACTGGTGCCCATAACACACGCCCAACAGCGGTGTGTCTTGCGCCATTAACGCCAGTACCCAGTCGGCGGTACGTTCGCTCCAGCCTTCACGCTCGGTCACCATCGACCATGAGCCGCTAATCACCGCGCCGCGAATCGCTCTGACATCCGGCAACGCCTCACCCAGAAACGGGCGCACAATGTGCAACTCGCCTTCCTGACCCAGCGCCTGCCTGAACCATTGCGGCTGATCGCCCACTCGGGCGCGAATATCCGCAGGCGGGTAGCCCATATGCACAATTACCAGCGGTCGCACAGCCATCGTCTTCTCCTTATTGTTATGCGCCACGTTTTAGCATTGTCCTCCACGGCGGGTTTGTCACCCTGCCATCATAAAAACGGCTGGCTAACCGCGTCGCTATCACTTTTCTGGCTGGCGGCAACTGGGCAAGCGTACCGCCGGGGATTACACTCAAAGCAACATTTTAATAACATAATGAGATTACCCGATGACGCCTGCCCTGACACCCACCCTGTTCATTAACGGCCAGCCCTGCGCGGCTGAAAACAACGCGATCTTTGAGCGCCGTAACCCGCTCGACGGCGAGATTGCGTCTTGCGCTCCGGCGGCCAGCGTTGCGGATATGCAGCGTGCCGTAGCCTGCGCCGCCGCTGCGTTCGAGAGTTGGCGCGACGCGGGTCCTGGCACACGGCGCGCGCTGTTACTCAACGCCGCCGAGCGGCTGGAGGCGCGCTGTGCGGATTTTGTTACCGCGATGGCGAGCGAAACCGGCGCGAGCGCCCAGTGGGCAGAATTTAATGTGCACCTTGGCGCGGGACTGTTGCGCGAGGCGGCGGCGCTGACCAGCCAGATTAGCGGCGAAGTCATCCCTTCTGATGTGCCAGGTAATCTTGCGCTGGCAGTGCGCCAGCCCGCAGGCGTGGTGTTAGGCATTGCACCGTGGAATGCGCCGGTTATCCTCGGCGTGCGGGCCATTGCGACCCCTCTGGCCTGCGGTAACTGTGTGGTGCTCAAAGGTTCAGAGCTGTCACCCGCCACCCACGGCCTGATTATTGCTGCATTGAACGAGGCGGGTTTTGCGCCTGGCGTTGTGAATTTTGTCACTAACGCCCCCGAGGATGCAGCACAGATTGTGGAGGCCGCTATCGCCCATCCTGCGGTGCGCCGGGTGAATTTCACTGGCTCTACCGGCGTGGGGAAAATCATTGCGCAGACCTGTGCCCGCTACCTTAAACCAGCGGTGCTGGAGCTTGGTGGCAAAGCGCCACTTCTGGTGCTTGACGATGCCGACCTCGACACCGCCGTCAACTGTGCCATCTTCGGTGCCTTTGCCAACTCCGGGCAAATTTGCATGTCCACCGAACGCATTATTGTCGATGAGGCTATTGCTGATGCTTTTGTTGAGCGTTTTGCCAGACGTGCGGGTGAACTGCCCTGTAGTGACCCGCGTGAAGGTCCAACGGTGCTGGGGGCGGTGGCTGATTCACGCTGTCTGGAGCGCTGTAATGCGCTCATTGACGACGCGCTGGAAAAAGGTGCACGACTGGTCACCGGCGGTAAAAGCCACAGCGCGCTAATGGCAGCCACGGTGCTGGACGGCATTACGCCAGATATGCAGATTTATCATGAAGAGGCGTTCGGACCGGTGAAAGGCATTGTCAGGGTGCGCGGTGAAGCGGCGGCAATTGCCTGTGCTAACGATAACGCGTTTGGGCTGTCTTCAGCGGTATTCAGTCGCGATAGCGCACGAGCCTGGCGGGTGGCACAGCGGTTACAAAGCGGCATTTGCCATATCAATGGCCCCACGGTACATGATGAGCCACAGATGCCGTTTGGCGGCGTGAAAGCCTCTGGCTACGGGCGCTTTGGCGGCCAGGCCGGTGTACAGGAGTTTACCGACCTGCGCTGGATAACGCTTCAGACCACGCCGCGCTCGCTGCCATTTTGATAAACACGCAGGCGCGGCAGGCGTTTTATTTAGCGGGATGTTCCTTAAGCCAGGTTTCCATTAAGTCGATTTCAGCCTGCTGCGCCTTAATTATCTCTTCTGCCAGTGCACGCATTTTCGGGTCTGTACCGTATTTAAGTTCAGACTGCGCCATGTCAACCGCACCTTTGTGATGCGCTAACATCCCGACCGCAAACGCGCGGTCTGGGTTGCTTTCTTTCATCCCGGCCATCATCCCTTCATGCATCTTATCCATTTGACGCTGATAGTCCTGCTGCATCGGGCTTGTGGAAGTGGTGCTGTGGTGGTTTTCTGCGGCCTGAACCGACAGACAAACACTACCGGCTAACAGTGCTGCAATCGTGTAAATGCGTTTCATAAAATTCTCCTCAGTGGCTGTGATAAATAAGACAGACTCTCTGCTCAAAACTGGTCAGAAGAATCCAAAGAACGATCAAAACATGATCAATTAATTGAATTTTATAAAGAAAATACAATAGACACATAAAGATACACGTCTTATGGCCGATAAAAACCTATGGCGGGAAGTTTTTTCGTCTGGCTGAGCATTCTTTATCCTCTTATCCTCCATAAGTATAAGGAAGACATTATGTCTGTAAGACGCCTTTCTCTGTTTACCTTTGCTCTACTGTTCATTCTGTTTCTGGCAAGTACGCTGCTGGCGAGCTGGTCGCTGGTGCGTAACAACGACGCGCTGCATGATGTAAACAGCGAAATACGTGTCGTGCTTTCTGTTATTGACCCCATTAACCATAGTCGCACCCTGCGCGTGCGCCTTGATGAATCACTGGTGAATCACCTTCACGGGCGCGAACAAGCCGCATCCACATCGCTTGACCAGGCCAGAGAAGCACTGGAAAAAGCAGATGGCGCTTTTGAGAACTATATGTCTCACAACAAACAACCCAGTGAACAGGCATTAGCGAACGCCTATAACGATGGCTGGCAAAACTACCGCAACCAGGGGCTCCAGCTTTTACTTGATGCGGTTCAGAACAAAGATCAGGAACGTTTTGATGAACTGTCTTCTTCCGTTATGCCCCAGCTGGAGCGTGAGTTCGAGGTGGTACTGGACAACTTACTGGCCTTTCGTGAGCACTACGCACAAACGCTCAACGAAGAATCGGAAACACGCATCAACCGTAGCCTGACGGCTATAGTGCTGGTTGCCGTGCTGTTCTGTATTGTGCTGGGGGTATTGTTCATGCAGCTGAATCGCCGTGTGCTCATCCCACTGGCACAGGCGCGTGAGCACTGCGATAAAATTGCTGAAGGTGAGCTGCATGTGCCGGTGAAATTTCATACTCACGATGAAATTGGCGATATGTTGCATTCCCTTGAGCGTATGCGCCAGGCGCTGACGCAGATAATCGGCCAGGTACGCGCCACCGGCGAATCGGTAGCCAGCGCCGCAGACGACATTTCTGATGGTAATACCGATCTTTCTGCACGCACCGAGCAGCAGGCCGCCTCGCTCGGCCAGACGGCATCAAGCATGGAAGAGTTGACCGCCACTGTGCGCCAGACTTCTGATAATGCCCGCCAGGCCAGTAAACTGGCTGAAGCCATGCGCGATACTGCCAGCACCGGCGATGACATCATGTGTGAAGTGGTAGTATCGATGAAAAATATCGAGTCCAGTTCGTCTAAAATCAATAACATCATCAACATTATTGAAGACATTGCTTTCCAGACCAACATTCTGGCACTCAACGCCGCAGTAGAAGCCGCGCGCGCCGGTGAACAGGGCCGTGGCTTTGCGGTGGTGGCAAGCGAAGTCCGCAATCTCGCCCAGCGTTCTTCGGTGGCGGCAAAAGAGATCAAAGACCTGATTGAGCAGTCCGGCGAGCAGATCCGCAGCGGCAGCGGCCAGGTTAACCGCGCAGGTGAAAGCATGGAGCGTATTCTCACCTCAGTGAAGCAGGTCAGCGACCTGATGGACGAAATTGCCATGTCCACCAGCGAACAAAGCCGCGGTATTGACCAGATAAACACCGCCGTGAGCCAGATGGACGCGGTGACGCAGCAAAACGCCTCGCTGGTTGAAGAGGCCTCAGCCTCTGCGCTGGTACTGAGCCAGAAATCTCATGAGCTGAAACAGTGCGTGGCGGTTTTCCGCCTGACGTAAAGCTACAGCGGCAGAATTGGCATTATATTTTCATCACTCGCGAAAACACGCCCCGGAGAAATTTCAGTCGGGGCGTGTTTTGGTAGCTTTAAGCGTAAACTCATTCAAGCTATACGCACTCAGCTACGGTAACCATGAACCATATCGGTAATTCAATCCCTCCAGGACCCAGGATTTCCAGACCTTATCAGGCCTGGAAATCCACCTCACCTACCCCAAATCCCCGCCCGCTACCGGCAGAATAGTCCCTGTGATATAGCTCGCCTCATCGCTTGCCAGAAACAAAATCGCGTTGGCCTGCTCGACCAGCGTGCCGTAGCGGTGCATCAGGCTGCTGTCGGTCGTCTGGTCTACCACCTGCTGATACCACAGCTTTTCCAGTTCGCTCGGCGTTTCGTTATTACGCGGCGTCAGGCGCTGCGGCGCGTCGGTGCCGCCAGGTGCGGTGGCGTTAATGCGAATGCCAGACTCGCTGTACTCCAGCGCCAGCGACTGGGTAAGGGCATTTACACCGCCCTTGGCCGCCGAATACGGCACACGGTTAACACCGCGTGTCGCCACCGATGAGACGTTCACAATAACGCCTTTGCCCTGAAGCAGCATAAACGGCAGCACAGCGCGACAGCCCCACAGCGTCGGGAACAGCGAGCGGCGAATTTCGGCCTCGATTTGCTCGGGTTGGTACTCGGCGTAAGGCCGCGCCCAGATAGTACCGCCGACGTTATTCACCAGAATGTCCACGCGGCCAAAATGCGCCTGTGCACTCGCTACCGCCTGCCGGGTGCTTTCCCACTGCTCCAGATCAGCCTCAATAGCAATGGCTTCATTGCCCTGCTCGCACAATGCCGCTGCCAGTTCATGCACATAGCGCGCCCGGTCGATCAGCGCCAGGCGCGCACCCTCGCGCGCCGCCTGCTCTGCGACCTGGCGACCAATCCCCTGCGCCGCGCCGGTAATAACCATCACTTTGTCCTGAAAACGCATGCTTTCTCCTTACGCCGCCGCGCTCTGGCTGGCGGCAAATTTTTCATAGTGGAAACTCGCAGGCTCAATGCCGCGTTCGCGGAAGGTTTTCAGTACGGCGTCCACCATTGGCGGTGGCCCGCACAGGTACACATCCACATCACCGCCGTTGAGCATGTCATCACTAAAGTGATCGGTGACATAGCCTTTACGCTCACAGCGCCCTTCACCATCGGCCACAATCGGCAGCCAGCTAAAGCCCGGGATTTGCGTTGCCAGTTCATCCAGTGTGTCGGCCATTATCAGGTCGTCATCCACGTTCACGCCCCACAGCAGCGTGATGGGTTGAGTGACAGTGGTGCTCGCAAGCTGGCGTAGCATGGAGAGAAACGGCGCAAGGCCCGTGCCGCCTGCCAGCATCAGCGTCGGGCGCGTCAGCGGGCGCAGATAGAAACTGCCCATTGGACCGGTCAGCGACAGCGCGTCGCCAGGCTGTGCGCGCTGGGTAAGCCAGGTACTCATCATGCCGCCCGGCACGTTACGAATCATAAAGCTCGCCTGGGTTTCACCCGGTAACGAACTGAACGAATAGGCGCGCACGTGTGGCCCGCCCGGTATCTGGATGTTGACGTACTGGCCTGGCAGAAAATCCATGCCCTGCGCCAGAGCCATCTCAAGCTCAATGGTTCCCGGCGTGCGCGCCTCGCAGCGCGTCACGGTCGCCTCAACGCTGCCAATGCTGGTTTTGCACATCGCGGCGGCGACCGGCACATCAATCACACAGTCGCTCTGCGGCACCATCTGGCAGGTGAGCACCAGCCTCTCCTGCGCTTCGTCATTAGATAGCGCGTCGTCCAGAAAATCCTCCCCCAGGTCGTACTCACCGCTGGCACAGCGGCACTTACAGGTGCCGCACACGCCGTCGGAGCAGTCCATAGGTAGGTTCACCTTCTGGCGGTAGGCAGCATCGAGCACCTTCTCACCGGGATTACAGCGAATAAAACGTGTTACCCCGTCTTCAAAATTAAGCGCAATAGAAAAGCTCATCATTCACCTCGCTCAGACGTGGTAAACGTCAATAACCTGACGGATATAATCGTTGTTTAACTGAATGGTTTTTCGCGCAATACGTGGCCGCCCGTCCGCCATCTCCAGCGTGCAGTACGTCGTGCCAAAGTAAACGTCGGTTTCTTTGTAGCGGTGGCTGTACGTCACCCAGTTGTAGCGCACATCCACGCTCTCGCCGCCGTCAGCAACAATCGCCACGTTGCTTATCATGTGCGTGGTTCGCGGCTCCGGCGTGCTGGCACCGGAGCGCTCGGTTTTAATGCGGTACACCCGGTCTTCCAGACCTTCACGGCTGGGATAGTAAATCAGCGAGATCTGGCGCTGCGGGTCGGTGGTTAACGTATCGTCATCTCCCCACGCAGGCATCCAGTACACCACTTTCGGGCTGTAGCAGCTTAACCACTCGTCCCACTGGCGGTCGTCAAGCAGGCTTGCTTCGTAATAGAGAAACTGGCGGATTTCACTGAGCGTCATCATGCCACCTCCACACGCTGGGTAACGGAAGCATTAAAACGGCGCTGCTCCTCAGCCAGGGCGGACTGCATGAGCGTCTGCCAGTGATGGTGATGGGCGATATACAGCGCCTCATCTTCCGGTTTCACCCCGCTTAACGTTGGGTTCAGTCCCGCTTCGCGCGCGTGCTCGTCCGGCCCTTCAACCCAGTGTTTCGCCCCACGGCTGAGATCGCTCCACGGCAGCTGCTGACCGTGGTAGCCGCTCTGGCAGGCACGGAACTCTTCCAGATCGTCCGGCGTGCCCATGCCGCTGACGTTAAAGAAATCCTCATACTGGCGAATGCGTAGCGCGCGCGTTTCAGCCGCTTCGCCCTTAGGCGCAAAACACCAGATAGTGACTTCGGTTTTATCCACCGAAATGGGGCGCACCACACGGATCTGGGTTGAGAACTGGTCCATCAGGTACACGTTGGGATACAGGCACAGGTTGCGGGTTTCGTTAACCATCAGGTCACCGCGCTGCTCGCCAAAGGTCTGCATAATACGTTCACGCTGTTGGTAAATCGGGCGCACTTCCGGGTTGATTACCCGCGTCCACAGCAGCATATGGCCGTTTTCAAAGCCATAACCACCGCCCTGGCTTTTTGACCAACCGTTAGGGTCAACCGCGTGGGTGCCTTCGGCCTCGTAGTTGCGCCGTGACATGGTTGACGCGTAGTTCCAGTGCACCACGCTGACGTGATAACCGTCCGCGCCGTTTTCTGCACCCAGCTTCCAGTTGCCTTCGTAGACATAGCTGGAGGAGCCTTGCAGGACCTCCAGCCCCTCTTGCGCCGGGTCAACCATCAGGTCAATGATTTTGCGGGTTTCGCCGAGGTATTCCTCCAGCGGCTGCACGTCACCATTCAGGCTGCCGAACAGAAAACCGCGGTACGAGGCAAAACGCGGCAGCATTTTCAGGTCATGCGAGCCGTCTTTTTTAAAGCTGTCCGGGTAGCCGCCGGTTTTTTCGTCTTTTGCCTTGAGCAACTTGCCGTTATTGCTGAAGGTCCAGCCGTGGAATGGACAGGTAAACGACCCTTTATTGCCTGATTTGCGCCGACACAGCATGGCGCCACGGTGGGCACAGCTGTTAATCATGGCGTGCAGCTCATTATTTTTATCGCGGGTGATAATCACCGGCTGGCGGCCCAGCGTCAGCGTATAATAATCACCCGGCTCTGGGATTTGGCTTTCATGGGCCATAAATACCCAGTTGCCTTCGAAGATATATTTCATTTCCAGTTCAAACAGATCCTGGTCAATAAAAATATTGCGGTTACAGCGATAAATCTCTTTTTCACGATCGACAATTAATGCGTCGTTAATTTTATTTTTCAGTGCATCGAGTTTTTGTTGCATAGCAAAATCTCCCGCCAATGGCGACAGGGATAAGTAAGGCTGAATAATTTATTGGTCATCATCGGCGCCAGCGCGTGCTGGCGCGGTGAATTAATCAGTCCGGTTGGTACGGCTTATTCTTCCAGCGCACGCGCACGCGTAATACGCTGCTCATCCTGCGGCTTTTGGGCTGCGGGCAGCGCAAAGTCAAAGCGTATTTCAATGTGCGGGCCAGACAGACCGCGCGCTTTGGCCACAGCCGGGTCGGTAATCTCAACCGGGTCAGCCACCAGTCCGTCGCGGGTGGCGAAGGCGAAGTCGTCCCACAGGTATTTGTCACCGTTGAGGTTTATCTGGCTGGTGAGGTGCTTATGCCCGGGTGCCGCAACAAAGAAGTGAATGTGTGCCGGGCGGTTGCCGTGGCGACCTAAACGGTCAAGCAGCTTCTGGGTCGGGCCGTCTGGCGGGCAACCATAGCCTGACGGCACAATGCTGCGCACGCTGTAGCGCCCGTCGCTGCCGGTGCGGATACGCCGACGCAGGTTGTATTCGCTCTGGCTCTTGTCAAAAAATGAATAGTTACCAAGCGTGTTGGCATGCCAGATATCAACTATGGCGTTAGCCAGCGGCTTACCGTTGGTGTCTTTCACCTCGCCGTACAGCCACATTTCGCGGCCATTGTCTTTGCCGTCATCCATGCGCGCGTGGCCGTCAGCCAGCGGCGCGTTAGCCACATACAGCGGTCCTTCAATGGTGCGCGGCGTGCCGTGCGGCTGGTTATCTGCGGCCTCAATAGCGTCCTGGCGCAGGTCCAGATAGTGTTCCAGGCCCAGACCTGCGGCCAACAGTGCCGCTTCTTTGCGCTCGCCCAGTTCATGCAGGTAGTTAATGGCTTGCCAGAACTCCTCCTGCGTCACGTTGTAGTCGTCAATTAACGTGCAGATGTTTTCCAGCAGACGATGGGTAATGTTTTTAAAGCGCTCATCGCCAGCGCTGCCATCAAGGCCAGCACTGGCGCGCAGCAGTTGCTCTACTTCAGGTGTGCGGGTGAAATTGCTCTTCATATGTCGACTCTCTTTTTTATATTTGCAGGGTTGGCACGTCGTTATTTCAGCGCACCGGGTAAGAGATTGAATAATTTATTGGTCGTCGTCGTGAATGGATGAAGGGTGGCGACACAGTGCATCAACCTGAATATCCATATACGGGTACAACGGCAGTCCCATTAAAATATCGTGCAGCTCCTGCGCGTCTTTGACATCAAAAATGCTGACATTGGCGTAAAGCCCGGCAACACGCCAGATATGGCGCCATTTACCTTCGCGCTGAAGCTGCTGCGAATAGGCTTTTTCTTTGGCTTTAATTTGCGCCGCCCGCTCTTCTGGCATATCGAGCGGGATATTTACCGTCATTTCAACTTTAAATAACATCGCTTGTCTCCTTTATTTTCAGGCGCGGGCCGGTCACTTGCGGGAATAATGGCGCAGTTTGTCTTCATCCAGCGCAACACCCAGCCCCAGCGTTTGTGGCAGCGTGACGCAGGCGTCGGCAAAGGACAGCGGGCGCGCCACGATATCGTCTTTGAGCAACAGCGGCCCGAACATCTCGGTGCCCCACTGCATGGGTAACGTTGACCAGGCGTGCAGCGACGCCACCGTCCCGATGGTGCCTTCCAGCATGGTGCCACCATAAAGGCCGATGCCTGCCGCCTGAGCGACATGCGCCAGGCGCAGTACGCTTGCCGGGCCACCGGCCTTGGCAATTTTAAGCGCATACGCGCCGCTAAAGCCGCGCCGCGCAATATCAAAACCATCTTCTGCGCTCGCGACGGCTTCATCGGCAAGAATGGCAGCACGCCCACGGTGGCTAAGGCGTACCAGCGCGTCGCGGTCATGTGCGCTGACCGGCTGCTCAATCAAATCCACGCCCATTGCTGACAGTTCGGCGCAGCCGCGCGCTGCCGTGCTGGCGTCCCAGGCCTGGTTTACGTCCACGCGAATGCTGGCGCGGTCACCCAGCGCCTCAACAATGGCGCAGGTATGTGCCAAATCTGTCTCAAGATCGCGTGCGCCAATTTTAAGTTTGAAGGCGCGGTGGCGGCCTTCGGCCAGCAGTTTTTCGCCCTCGGCAATGTCTTTTGCGGTGTCGCCACTTGCCAGCGTCCACAGCACCGGCAGTCTCTCACTGAGCGCGCCGCCTAACAGCGCACTTACCGGCAAGCCCAGCGCTTTGCCTTTGGCATCGAGCAGCGCGGTTTCAATTGCGGATTTGGCGAAGGTGTTGCCCTTCACGGCGCTGTTGATACGTGCAAGCAGCGGGTTGATGTCGTCGGCAGGCTGCCCGGTGAGCAGCGGTGCGAGGTAGTTGTCCAGCGCAGATTTAATACCTTCCGGGCTTTCCACGCCGTAGCTCAAACCGCCGATGGTAGTCGCCTCGCCTAGCCCGCAGATCCCGTCAGAGCGGGTAAGGCGCAAAATAACCAGCGTCTGGCAGCCCATTGTGGTCATGGACAGTTTGTGGGGGCGGATGGTGGGCAGGTCCACCAGCCAGGTTTCAAGCCGTTCGATTGTTGCACTCATTGTCTTCCACCTGATGATGTCATCATCTCGTTCTTATAATCATGGGGTTAGCTGAAATACGTGAAAAGTCACCTTCCTTTCAGCGCTGATATGACAATAGGGCTGCGGTGCAGAAAGCGTCAACGGCGGTAATCGAAAAGTTGTGCGATTATCGGCGCGTTTGTTACATTCAGGTTATAAGTGTGATCTTCGTGGGAAAACAGGCAGATTCCCGCCGCGGCAACCGAGAGCTGGGTATAGTGGTGCTATCGCTACGATTCCGATGCCGGGAGAGAGCAATTGATGAATCAAAAAACGACCGAGGAACAGTTTCTTGACCCGCTGACGGGCGAGGATTGTCTTGCTGCAAGGCGCGACCCTAATTTTATGCTGTCGCTGGCCCGCGGGCTGGAAGTGCTCAATGCTTTTACGCCCCAGCGCCAGCGTCTCACCATTTCACAACTGAGCCAGAAAACCCGTATTTCCCGTGCTGCCGTGCGCCGCTGTCTGTATACGCTGGCAAGTCTGGGCATGGTTCACAGCCCGGACGGGCGCAGCTATGAGCTTTTGCCACGCGTGCTGACCGTAGGCCATGCGTATCTTGCCGGTACGCCGCTTGCGAAAGTGGCGCAAACCAGTCTCGATGCGCTCAGTAAAGCCCTTAATGAGTCTTGTTCGGTGGCCACGCTCGACGGCGACAACGTGCTGTATATTGCCCGTACCGCAGTTGACAACATTCTGAGCATGGATATCGGGCGCGGTAGCCGCCTGCCCGCCTGGGTGACCTCAATGGGCCGCGTACTGCTAAGCGCCCTGCCGGAAGATGAACTGGAAGACTATCTGACGCGCGCAAAGCGAATACGCTATACCCAATACACGCTGGTTTCGCTGGAGGAGTTGCGTGAAGAGATTGGTCGCGTGCGCCGCCAGGGTTACGCCATTAACGATCAGCAGCTGGAAGTGGGCCTGCGCTCAGTCGCAGTGCCAATGCTGGCGCGCGATGCAAAAGTGGTCGCGGCAATGAACGTGGGAGTGCATGCCTCCAAGATGTCGGTGGTGCAATTGCGAGAGGCGATTTTGCCGCCGCTGCGCCGGGCGGCGATGGAGCTGTCGATGAAGTTGTGAGTGCGAATGGCTGTGTGGACGGTTGAGAGTTAGCCGTGTTGAGTCAGGTGAAAGGGCCGTTTACGGGAGGCATGGCACGAGGCGTCATTTGCCGTAAATGGGCTACGCCATTTACGTTTTCCCCGCCAGCAGCGCACCGCTCGCCGTGCGCCCTGCCGACACCGTGCCTTCGGCCTGGCAAACAGGCGAGCTAGCGGGTAATGCCTTTTAGGGCTTTACGGCGACGGTAAAAATCACTCCTCGCCATAAAGCCGTGAGCTTCATCCTTGTGTAAGGCGCAAAACCACTCTCACTTTAGCGCCTGTAAAATGGCGTAGCCTGCCTTAATGCGTGCCGGATTTGGGTAGTTTTTGTTGGCTAGCATCACAATGCCGAGCTGTTGTTGCGGGATAAACGCCACATAGGCACCAAAACCGTTGGTGGAGCCGGTTTTATGGACCCATGAGGCAGATAATCCAGGTTCAGGTGGCTTGATTGCCTGCGCCGGGCGTGCCGCCAGCGCGTTTTCAGCGCCGTTTAGCATGGCGTCAAGGTTTACCGGCCAGTCGAACATTTCCCATCCCAGTCCCTGATACATTTCGTCAACACGCCAGTAGCGCGTCTGGGCCAGTTCAACGCCTTGCTTTAGCGTCGGCGCAGTTACCGTCTGCGGTGCCATATTGGCCGCAAGCCAGGTCGCCATATCGTGCACGCTGGATTTCACACCGTACGATTCAGCATCGAGCATGCCTGGATTGACGCGCATCGGCTGATTATCGCGATAGCCCCAGGCGTAATCTTTTTCTTCAGACGCCGGAACAGAAATCCAGGTCTGCGACAACCCCAGCGGTTTAAATACCCGCTGCGTCATCGCCTGCTCAAAGCTCAACCCTGACGGCTTAACCGCCAGCGCACCAAACAGGCCAATGCTGCTGTTAGCGTACTGACGCCTTTCGCCCGGCGCCCACTGCGGCTGCCAGTTTTGATAAAACGCCAGCAATGCGGCGTTGTCCTTCACGTTGTCGGGTACCTGGAGCGGCAGCCCGCCTGCGGTATAGGTCGCAAGACTCAGCAGCGTAACGCCCTGCCATTGTTTGCCGTTAAGCGCAGGCCAGTACTGGCTGACTGAATCACTCAGGCGTATGTCACCACGCGCTACGCTGTCGCCGCCGAGCACCCCGGTAAAGGTTTTACTGACCGAGCCAAGCTCAAACAGCGTGCGGGTCGTTACCGGACGATGGCGAGAGACATCTGCCTCACCAAAGGTGAAATAATACGGTTTGCCCTGATAAATCACCGCGACCGCCATACCCGCAATAGCCTGCTCTTTCATCAGCGGTGTAATGTTATCGTTAACAATACGACCAAGTGCATCGGGTGTGGGAGACGCCAGCGCCGCCTGCGGGCTGAGCAAAACTGTCAGGGTAAGTGCGAGAAGAGACAACGTGGCTTTCATTAAGATTAACGCTCCGGGCAGAAATCACATCGCTCTGGCGTAGAGGTGGTCTGCCCTAAAGATGCGGCATTACGCGCAAGTCACGAATGTGAAAATAAAACAGGCGCTGATAATAGCATTGTTGGGCGTGCAGCTGCGCTCATAAAGCCAGGAACTGAAAAAGCGCCGGCTACAGCGTTATCCCTCCCCGGCACTGATAAACAGGCTCGAAGCATATAGAGATTTAACAATCAGGCTGTGGAGCAACCGCGCCTTGTTGCTGGGCAAACACGCTCTTTGCGGCAAAAAGGCCGTTCAACGCTGCCGGAAACCCTGCATACACGGCCATTTGCATAATAACTTCGATAACCTCCTGCTCAGAACAGCCAACGTTCAGTGCAGCCGCAATGTGAACATTAAGCTGGGGCGCCGCGTTTCCCATCGCGGTCAGGGCCGCCACCGTAGCAAGTTCTCTGGTGCGTAAATCCAGCCCTGGGCGTGAGTAAATATCGCCAAATGGAAATTCAATCAATAAGTCCGCGAAGTCTGGAGCAATATCACGAACGCTGGCAATAACATGTTCACCCGCATTGCCGTCAATCTCTTTAAGCTTTTCCCAACCTCTATAATACCGTTCACTTTTCATATTGGTTTCTCCCGTGAGTAGACACTGAGAGACTATTTTTTATTGCTGACCGTGACCAATACTCTTTATGTGATACCCTACAGGTATGAGCAAACGTATAGAACTGCGTCATTTTCGCTACTTTGTCACGTTGAGTGAAACGCTTAATTTCACCCGAGCCGCAAAGCTATTGCACATCTCCCAACCTCCCCTGAGCCGGCAGATCAAAGAGCTGGAATCACACTTGCGTGTAGAACTGTTTCACCGAAGCAAGACCCGCGTTACGCTGACGCACGCGGGTGAAGCATTTCTTCCAGAAGCCAAACGGGTATTGCAACAGGTGGACAATGCCATTGCGGTTGCCAAAACCGCAGACACACCGGTAAGTCGCACGTTTTACGTAGGCTATACCACCGTATTTGAGCGCAGTGCTATTCCCGATGCCATTAAATTACTTAAAAACACCTTTCCAGAGTGGGATATAAAAACCACAGGAAAACACTCTATTGACCTGGTTAAGGACTTAAAAAACGGTGCGTTAGATGCAGCATTTATTGGCCTGCACACCCACGCTGAAGGATTAGTTGTCGAACCGATCAGGGAAGAACGTTTTGTGGTGGCATTACCTGAAAGGCACTGTCTTTGCGAGAAACAGGAAATAGAACTTTCAGACCTCGTCAATGAAAAGCTATTCTGGTTTGAGCGTAAGGCTAATCCGGGCTTTTATGATTACTGCCAGCGCGTGTTTGATTTGTCCGGACTCAGGTTTAATACTCTCAGCGAACCTGCCGAACATCATATTATGCTGAGTATGATTGCCGCAGGAGAAGGCATTGCCTTAATTCCTGAATCGTTAACCAAAATCAGTCGGCACGGCGTCATTTTCCGTAAGTTAGCGAACGGCAAACATACTTTGGCGATGGGCATTGCGGTTGCTTACGATAAAAACAAAAACCATCCCTTACTCGCACCTTTGCTCAATGCGGTCCGGGGCGCTCTTCACGGCCAGTGAAAGCCCTCTTCCTGTACCCACAAGCCGTACCAGTCACCCACAACGTCTGTCTGACAGAAGCTTAACCGCTCGCCTTACGGTACAGAACATGGCGCATAAGTGGGTGTCCGGCGGGCAGGAGTGGATGATCAAACTCGCCGCAGCGCGTCATGCCAAGCTTTATCATTACTCGCTGTGACGGCAGATTTTGCAACGTGGTAAACGAGACAATTTCAGCAAGCTGATAGTGGTTAAACCCTGCCTCCAGCACGCGCTGTGCGGCTTCAGTGGCGTAGCCCTGGCCCTGAAAGCGCAGGGCCAGCCGCCAGCTAATTTCCACCGCAGGCGCAAACGGCAACGCCGCATCAACACGATTTAGTCCCACAAAACCGCAGCATTCACCGCTGTGCTTTTCTTCCACTGCCCACAGACCAAAACCCTGCTCTGCCATGCGACTACGGATGCGCGCCAGCAATGCATCACTCTGCTCACGCGCAAGCGGCGCAGGGAAAAAACGCATTACGATCGGGTCGGCATTCAGTGCCGCAAATGCAGTGCAATCGTCATCGCGCCACGCGCGCAAAATCAAACGTTCGGTGCTCAGCATTCGCGCTCCAGTTTTTGTGAAATAAGCCTGCCCAGCTGCTGTGCTGCCTGCTCTTCTCGCTCACTCCAGACCCATGAGACATTAAGGCGAAAAAAGTTATGCCAGGCCTGAGAGGTCGTGAACATTTTTCCCGGTGCGATGCTGATGCCGCTGGCAATTGCCGCATCTGATAACGCACTGGCATCAAGCGACGGCGGTAGCTCAATCCACAGGAAATAGCCCCCGTCGTGACTGTGTATCTGTACCTGGGGCGGAAAATGGCGGCGTAGCGCCTCAATAGACTTCTGCTTGCGTTCCATCAGTTCACGGCGCAACCGCCGCAGGTGAGCATCGTAGCTACGGGTGGTGAGGTAGTCGACCACCGCCATCTGCATGGGTGAACTGGTGGATAATGTGCTCATAAGCTGTAATTGCTGAATGCGCCTTGCGTGTACGCCAGCCGCCACCCAGCCAATACGAAACCCCGCCACCAGACATTTAGAAAATGACGAACAGTGCATCACGTTACTGCCATCATCCCAGGCACGCACAGGCTGTGGCTTTTCGCGCCCAAACCACAAATCGGTGTACACATCATCTTCAATTAACGTGACATTGTAACGTCTGAGCAATGCCAGTAGTTGCTGTTTTTTCTGCGCGTTGAGCGTAAAGCCCACCGGATTCTGGCAGTTGGTCATTAGCCAGCAGGCGCGCACCTGGCTGGTTTGTAACGCCTGCTCCAGCGCCTCAAGGTTTATCCCGTCACGAATATCGCTCGGTATAGCCAGGGCGCGCAGCCGCAACCGTTCCAGCGCCTGCAACGCGCCATAGAAACAGGGGTCTTCCACAATCACCCAGTCGCCCGGATTAGTCACAGCCTGTAGGCTCAGGTTCAGTGCCTCAAGCGCGCCTGCGGTAATCACAATTTCATCAGCAGAGATGCTCATCCCCTGCGCCGCATAGCGCCGGGCAATAGCCTGACGCAGGCCCTCGTTGCCGGGCGGCAGGTTACTGGTGAGGCTCACGGCGCTGGCATTGCGCCCCACGCGCGTGAGCGAGCGGTTAAGCTGCTGGAGCGGAAACAGGCGCGGGTCAGGAAACGCCGAGCCAAACGGCACAATCGCCGGGTCGCGACTGGCCTGTAATACGTCGAAGATATAGGTATTGATATCTACCGTGCCGGAATGAATAGCCTGCACTGGCGAGCGCTCGGGCTGCGGGCGCGAGGCAACGAAGTACCCGGACTGCGGGCGCGCGACTATCACGCCCTGGCTTTCCAGCGTTTGATAGGCATGGCTTACGGTCATAAAACTCATCCCGCTGTGCGCCACCTGTTCGCGCAGCGACGGCAAACGATCGCCAGCGCGCCATACGCCCTGTTCTATCTGCGCCAGAATTTGCCCTGCCAGCAGCTGGTACTTCTTCATTGTTTTACTCAGCTAAACAACGGCGTGGGTTTCCCGTCATCATCGACGGCCACAAAGTTAAATTGCCCGTTAATGACCTCTTTACGGTCATCGGCATACATGTTTTCAAGCCAGACGGTAACGGTTACCGTGAGACTGGTATTGCCTACGCGCGTAACGCTCCCCACCAGTTCAACAATAGTGCCGGAAGGAATGGGATGCTGGAAATTGATTTTCTCTGTCGACACCGTGACCAGCCGCTTGCGGCAAAAGCGCGTGGCAGTAACAAACGACACTTCATCCATCCACGCCAGCGCCGTGCCGCCAAACAGAGTGGAATGGTGATTAATAGTGGTCGGGAAAACGACTTTCGCGACACTGGTGCGCGAGATACGGATTTTTTCGTCGATGGTTTGCTGGTCCGGGTGTTGCATCAGAGACTGCCTGTTTCTGAGTGATGAATAAGGCGGCAGATTATAGCAAACCCTTGTAGACAACACGGCTTTGGTTTTGCCATTTTGTGCAGTTGCCCCACCGCCGCCAGGCTTGTCTCACAAGGTATCCATGCGACAAAAATAAATAATCCTGGCTCGCCCTGCGAACAGATTTTTGCAGTTAAGAGAATGGAGGTAATGCAGATCGCCAGGTTCACAACAAAATATAAAAAACCAAAGATACGGCTGGACAAAATAAAAATGTCTATACGCCATGCTCTGCTCCCCACTCCTCTGTCACACGCGCTGTAAAATAGCGCGAGCCCCGTACAGACAGTGCTCGCAGGATGATACGGCCAGGCCGGATATACATGACGGGATTATTTTTGATATTCTTACTCATCAACTGATCCCTGTCAGGATTGCCCGAAATGAATACGCGCGCATTATTTCAGCTTATTGCATAATCGCGTGAGTTCGCTTCCCTGAGCTGTGTAAACCCGCGGTGGCTTCTGTGCTGCCGGACTGTGGTTTGCCACGCCGTATGGCTATCACCAACAAACGCCAGCGCAACGCCTGGATATTTCAACCACCTGCTTGTTCTCGCGGAGCGCGCCGAATGACCTGGATTTTTTTAAGCATTGCAATTGTGAGCGAAGTGATTGCCACCACCGCACTCAAACTCTCCGACAGCTTCACGCGCCTGTGGCCGAGCGTAACGACGGTTTTATTCTACGGCCTTGCCTTCTGGTGCCTCACTATCCCGATGCGAACCCTTCCCACCGGGGTGATTTACGCTATCTGGTCCGGTGCCGGTATTGTGCTGATTGCGCTTATTGGCTGGCTGCTGCTCGACCAGAAACTCGACTGGCCCGCCGTGCTTGGCATGGGCCTGATTATCGCTGGCGTGCTGGTCATCAACCTGTTTTCACGCAGCGTTGTACACTGAGTTTCACCCAACCCGTCTTAGCTCAAACAGGCAGATGGCGTTAATGTCCATCTGCAACTCTACCGTCCAGCTATCTGTCACTGTTTCATCACTGAGCGCAAGAGTCGGCTCCGCGCGGCTGCTGATAAACGCCATGGTTTCTTCATCTCGCCCGTAGCGCGTGTGCTGTCGTGCATATTCGTAATACAACGCGCCGTTTTGCTGGTCAAACAGGTGCTTTTTCACCTGCCAGACGCCCGCCTCCAGCCCGTCAAGCGTAAAACGCAGATGGCGACGGTAGCCATGCAGCAAATGTTGTTGAATCGACAGCCAGGGGTTAATAGTCACGCTGTGGGTGAGCAGCACGATGTATTTATCGCCATCGCGCGCAATAAGATGGTCCTCCCCCCAGGCAATCAGCTGCCCGCGCAGGCGTTCGCGCAGTGCGAGTACGTGAAAAATGGGGCGGCGCGACACGGTATCGTAGAACAACGCCAGGCTACTGGTATCAATGTGGGTGTGTCCGGGCACTTCATTCTGCGCCTGGGAGTTTATCCAGAAACCTAACGTTTCGGCCTGTTCGGGCAGTTGCAGCAGTGTTTTCATAAGCAGCGCGCCGCGAAAGAAGCTGCCGTTGCTGTACAACGTGTCACCGGTGAGGGTGTTCCAGTTCTGTAGAAACAGCGGTAGCTGAAGCCCGCGCGCGCGCAGTTGCGCGACCACCGCTTGCAGTCGCTGTTCCACGTAGCGGGTGCTGGCAGCAAAGTCGGTTTCTCCGGCATTGCGATAATCAATGTGCTCGTTAGGGTTAGCACAAACCCCCAGAAAATCGACATCGTGCAGAAGCGGCATTGCAAACAGAGGGCTTTGCTCCAGCCGTGCGTTATGCCCGGAAAACGGCCAGGCAAGACCAATGCGGCACGGCGGCAGACGCTCGCGTAGCGCGTAAAAGCGCGCACTGAAAGCCTGAGGGTCGCTTTGCGCGTCGGCTCCCGCCATCACAATAAAGCGCCAGTTATGCACATACTCCTCGCCAAACATCAGCACGCAATGATGGATAAAAGCCAGCAACTTCTCCTGGTAACCGGCTTCATCACTGAGCAGGTTTTCATCACGAATGCGCACCAGCAGGCCAATGCCTGCGCGGTGCAGAAAACTGATAGCCAGATCGGCATTGCTGTACCGTGACCAGGTAGGAAACTGCTCGTCAGTATGAAAGTCTGGCATGATGGTATCGCCCGAAATCAGCTGATGAACTTCAATCCAGCCCAGAGGTAACTGGCTGCGGGCTACCATAATCTGCTGTTGAATGTGGCTTTTGAGGATCTCATCAAGTTTACCCACTGCCAGCACGTAGCGTCGTTTTGCCAGCGTTACCGGTTTGTCTGGAAGCTGTCTGGCGTTGATAAGCAGCGTTTGCGTCGCACCGCTTTCCTGCCACAGATTTTCACCGTCACGCGCCTGCCCGGTGAGCAGGGCAAACAACTCCGCGTAGCTAAACGGCAGCGTTTTATCTGCCGCAAGCGCGTCGCTGGCCGCATTGCTGCCACCCTCACGTAATGTCTGGCGAAACTGACGTGGCGTGACACCGTAACGTTTTTTAAACAGTACCGTGAAGGTGCGAATATCGGGAAACCCGCAGGAATGGGCAATCTGGTACAGCGCCCGGCTGGAGGTTGCCATTTCACTTACCACCCGACGCAGGCGAATGTCTGCCAGTCGGCTGCGAAAGCTGTCGCCCACTTCCTGGCTGAACAGGCGAGAAAGATAAGCCTCTGTGACGTGCTGGGTTTGCGCTGCCTCGCGCAGTGTGACGTTTTCGGCGTAGTGTGTTTCCATCCATTCCAGCACACGCTCAATACGCTGGCTGTATCCCCCGGCACGCTTTGCAGGCGGGGGAATTTTGCAGTACTGCGTGAGAACACGCAGGATAAGCGGCAGACGGCTGTGGATCTCCATAAGCCCCAGTTCAGGGTTGCCCTGTAACTGAGAGATGGCCACTTCCGCGATGTGCTGGCGCAGGCGCACGCTGCTGTTGGCCTCTCTGCCACGCTCCAGTTTGAAATACCAGCTGGCAAGGTTGCTGGTAAAACGTGACAAATACAACGACGGTAGCGTCAGCACAATAATCAGGTTGTCTCCCTTACCACTGAGCCGCCATGCGCTGTTGCGGTTTATCACCGCCAGTTCCCCAGCGCTATAGCGGATAGTCTGCTCATCGAGCACCAGCGTCACGTCGCCCTTCAGCACGGAAATGAGCGTCAATGCGTTCTCCCGGCCGCCCACCAGGTTCACGATATTAATAATGTCGAGGTTAAATTCTCTCTCATGGTATTGCTGCATCACCCTGGCGTCCTTGCACATTGATAATGTCGGCAAAATAGCAAATATCACCCGGTGTTTTTTTGACATTGCTTGTTTTTAGCACAGTAAAGAAGTCATTAAGCGGTGTTTTTTGTCCAAAATACCGCCTGTTTTCTTTGCTACCCCCTTCGTATTATTCAGCGCATAACCACAAATCACGGAGGGATATCCTTATGACGCGACAGGATTTTATGGCCCAGAATGCCGGGCGCTATGTGGAACTGCGAAGAGCACTGCACCAGCATCCAGAAATTGGGCTTGAAGAGAAGCGCACCAGCGACATCGTGGCAGACTGCCTGAGCAAAATGGGTTATCAGGTGACGCGCGGACTGGCTGGCACCGGCGTGGTGGGCACACTTAAAGCAGGCAGCGGCAATAAATCTATTGGCCTGCGTGCCGATATGGACGCCCTGCCGATGGCCGAACACTCCGGTAAGGCCTGGAGCAGCAAAGTCGAAGGCAAATTCCACGGCTGCGGTCATGATGGCCACACCGCCACCCTGCTGCTTGCCGCGGATTATCTGGCGCAGACGCGCAATTTTAACGGCACACTGAACCTGATTTTCCAGCCCGGTGAAGAACTGCTCTACGGCGGCCGCCTGATGCTGGAAGACGGCCTGTTCAGTCAGTTCCCGTGCGACGCCATTTTCGCCATGCACAATATGCCGGGTCTGAAGAAAGGCAGCCTGCATTTTCGCAAAGGGCCAATGATGGCCTCCTCCGACACGCTGGAAATTGAAATCACCGGTAAAGGCGGCCACGGCGCTATCCCCGAGCGCACAATTGACGCCGGCCTCGTTGCCTGTCACGTCGTAGTGGCGCTACAGAGCATCGTCTCGCGTAACGTCACACCGTTTGAACCTGCGGTGGTGACCGTCGGCAGTATTCAGTCTGGCGTTGCGCCAAACATCATCAACGCTAACGCGAAGCTGCTGTTGAGCGTGCGCACGCTTAACCCTCAGGTGCGCACCATGGTGCTGGAGAATATCACCCGCATCGCCTGTGCCCAGGCTGAAAGTTTTGGCGCCAGTGCCAAAATCAATCACCTCAATGGCAGCCCGGTACTGGTTAACAGCCCGGAAATGACCGATTTCGCCTTAAGCGTGGCGCGCGAGCTGGTTGATGAATCAATGATTTGCCCACACACGCCCCCCATGATGAGCAGCGAAGACTTTGCTTTCATGCTCGAAGCTAACCCGAACGGCACTTACTTCTTCGTAGGCGCAGGCGACGAGCCGGGGCGCTGCATGGTGCACAACCCAGGCTACGACTTTAACGACGACATTATTGTACCGGCGGCCACGTACTGGAGCGCCCTTGCCGAGAGCTGGCTGAAATAAAACCACACGACATCTTTCGCCCCGTAACCAGGGGCTTTTTATAAAATCTGGGAATGTAATTTATGGCTACCTTGGACGTTAAAAACAGTCAGGCAACGACAGCCTTTAAGGGCAATGACCGCCTGACATTCGGGATTGTACTGGGCGTGCTGACATTCTGGCTGTTTGCCCAATCGATAGTGAGCGTTGTCCCTGCCATTCAGGGCGACACGGCCATTGCGATTGAATCACTGAACCTCGCCATCAGCCTCACCGCCCTGTTCTCGGGCTGCTTTATTGTGGTGGCCGGCGGGCTTGCCGATAAGATTGGTCGTGTGCGTATGACCAACATCGGTTTTGTACTGAGCATTATTGGCTGCCTGCTGATTATTTTTGCGCAGGACGCAACCATGTTCACCGCCGGGCGCATCACTCAGGGGCTGTCTGGTGCCTGCATCATGCCGTCAACGCTTGCGCTGATGAAAACCTACTATGAAGGCAAAGAGCGCCAACGCGCCCTGAGCTTCTGGTCTATTGGCTCCTGGGGCGGTTCTGGCATCTGCCTGCTGGCAGGCGGTGCAATTGCCACCACCCTTGGCTGGAAATGGATTTTTATCTTCTCCATTATCTGCGCCGTGGTCGGGATGCTGCTGATTCGCGGCACGCCGGAGAGCAAGGCGGAATCGACCGGTAATACGCCGTTTGACTATGCTGGCCTGTTCTTCTTTGTTGTAGGACTGGTTTCTCTGAACCTGGTCATTACCAAAGGTGGCGCTATGGGCTGGACCAGCGGCTGGACGCTGGGTCTTGGCGCACTATTCCTGGCCGCCGCGGTGATTTTCTTCACCCTTATGCTGCGCAAAAAACAGTTTGGCTTCATTGACTTTGCGCTCTTTAAAAACCGCCCATACAGCGCTGCCACGTTCTCTAACTTCATGCTGAACGCCGTCGCGGGCACCATGATTGTTGCAAGTCTTTATGTACAAAGCGGGCGCGGCTTCAACGCCTTCCAGTCCGGTATGCTGACTATTGGCTATCTGATTGCGGTGCTGGCGATGATCCGGGTGGGTGAGCGTCTGTTGCAGAAAGTGGGGGCGAAAAAACCGATGATGTGGGGCACCTCCATGACCGGTGTGGGTGTGGCACTGATGTCCCTGACCTTCCTTGGTAACACGCCATATCTGATTGCGGTGTTCGTGGGCTACATTCTGTTTGGTCTGGGTCTTGGCTTCTACGCCACACCGTCAACCGATACCGCTATCTCTAACGCACCTGCCGATAAAATCGGCGTCGCGTCCGGCATCTATAAAATGGCCAGTTCACTTGGCGGTGCATTCGGCGTGGCAATTTCAGCCTCCGTTTATGCAGCGCTGGCACCGAGCGGTGCGGCGTATGCGGCAACCGTTGGCCTGCTGGTTAACGTCGCGTTTTGTCTGGCATCGCTTATTGCGATTATTGTGATGGTGCCGAACAACGCCGGTAAACCTGGTTCGCGTTAATTCAACCATCTCTTGTGAGTGTTACAGCGCCGCACCGCGGCGCTTTTTTATTATGGCAATAAAAAAGCCGGTCAGTAAATGACCGGCTTGCAGGCTAGCGCGTTCAGCGTTTGTCGCGCCGCGACGGCAGGGTTTTGAGCAACTCTTCGGGCGATACCGAGCCCACCACGCTACCCGGCAGCGGCATTTTCAGCACGTGATTCTTCATCTTCCCGATGACGTGCATTTCGCACGGACGGCAGTCGAATTTCAGCGTCAGCACTTCATCCTGGTGCACCAGTTGCATTGGCGTGGCACGCCAGCTTTTGATATTGCCTTTTGCCTGCTTCGGGCACAGGTTGAAGGCAAAACGCAGGCAGTGCTTGGTAATCATCACCGGCACGTCGTCTTTCTCTTCATGTGCTTCATAGGCCGCGTCAATCAGTTGCACGCCGTGGCGCTGCCAGAACTGGCGCGCCTTGTCGTTATACACGTTGGCAAGAAACGTCAGATGGCTCTCCGGCCACACTGGCGGCGGCGTGCTTTCTGCCTTGCGGGTAACGCGCGAGTATGCCGCAACGCGCGCGGCATCGAGCATGTCTATAGTCTCGCGGCGCAGCTGGTTAAGCTGGCCGTTTGGCACGAAGTACATTTCCGGCAGCGTAAGCTGGACGTCGCTTGCGCGATAAATCGTCTGCCCGAGCTTCGCAAGCCCCGCTTCCAGTGCCTCGCGGCCTTTTTGCGCGTCGTTCGCGGCGCTGAACTGGCCGTCGAGCGTATGGGTGACGCTCACGCCCTCTTCACTGGTGGCGGTTAAAATCAACTGCTCTTCCCAGCCGCCTAATTCAAGTTTAACGTCAATACGTCGTTCGCTGGAGTGCTTGAGCAGCGCCTGTTGCCAGCGGTGGTCGAGGTTACGACTGAGCGGATGTGGCAAACGCAGCTTGCGCAGCCCTTCCGGCAGCTCGTTTGGCCACAAACGCCAGCGTCCATTGCCGGTTTTTTCTGCCACGTTGACGCGAAAACCCACCACTTCACGCTTCACCATGGCATTCAGGCCATCGCCGTTGGCCATCTCTTCGTTGCTGTGCACGTCAATCCAGTCCGGTCCCACTTTTACCAACTCGCCCACCGGCAGGCCGACAAATGTGGGGGAATCAAACGCGCCGATGTCCCCCAGGCGACCGTTCACAAAGTAGTCGGTGCTGCCACGATGGAAGGTTTTATCCGGTGACGGCGCAAAGAAATGCTGAGTGCGCCCGTGCGACGCGCGGTGCAGAGTGCTGCTATCTTCAAGCAGCGCATCAAGCTGCTGGCGATACCAGGCCGTGATGTTTTTCACATAGCTCATGTCTTTGTAGCGCCCTTCAATTTTGAAAGAGCGCACACCGGCATCCACCAGTGCCGCCAGGTTAGCGGTCTGGTTGTTGTCTTTCATCGACAGCAGGTGTTTTTCAAACGCGACCACGCGCCCCTGGTCATCCTTGAGCGTAAACGGCAGTCGACAGGCCTGAGAACAGTCGCCACGGTTGGCGCTGCGCCCGGTCTGGGCATGGGAGATATAGCACTGGCCGGAATACGCCACACACAGCGCGCCATGAATAAAGAACTCTATCGTTGCGTCGGTCGTGTCGTGAATGGCGCGAATCTGCTGCAAATCCAGCTCGCGCGCCAGCACGATTTGCGAGAAACCGGCCTGCGACAAAAACCGGGCCTTTTCCACGCTGCGGATGTCGCACTGGGTGCTGGCATGCAGATCGATGGGAGGAATATCCAGCTCCAGAATGCCCATGTCCTGCACAATCAACGCATCCACGCCGACGTTGTAGATATCATGGATAAGCCGACGCGCCGGTTCCAGCTCGTCGTCGTGAAGAATGGTGTTGAGCGTCACGAACACTTTCGCCCCAAAGCGATGGGCAAAAGGAACCAGTTCGGCAATATCTTGCAGGCTGTTACCGGCATTGTGGCGAGCGCCAAAGCCGGGGCCGCCGATATACACCGCATCGGCACCGTGGAGGATCGCCTCGCGGGCGATGGCGGTGTCGCGGGCCGGGCTGAGCAGTTCGAGAGCGTCAGAGTGCAGGCGCATTTAAGCTTATCCGTTATGTACTGAAAGGCGGCTATTGTAGACAGAATGCACGATGAGCAAAACCTGTTTGCCATTTTAATTTCTGATGCAAAAACCGCGCATTGTCAGCACAACTTAGCAATATTATCAGCGCGTTAGCGGCTATCTTATTCACCTGATGGATAATCGCCGACACGGATGGCTTTGTAAAAATGGAACTTAACACCTCGCTTGTACTGTTTACCCGTAGATTTATTGTTCCGACGCTGGTGGTACTGATGGGCTTTGCCTGGGCGGGCTGGAAGATATGGGAAGAACACAAGGCGCTGACGGCACAGGCCATCGCGCTAAAAAATGAGCAAATGGCCTTTTATAAAGCGCGCCTGGATGAAAAGGAAAAGCTGTCGCAGTGGGAGGCCGTGCTCGAACAGCGCGAGCAGGCGCTGATTGCTCAACATCAGGCGCAGGAAAAAGAGCAAGCGGCGCTCGAACGCAGCAGCGCTCAGATGGCAGAAGACAGCGCCACGCAGCGCCAGCAGGATGCCCGCGCGCAGCTCCAGGCGCTTATGGCGCAGTTTGCGGCTACCGGCGCCAGCCTCAGGCGCCTGCCGGACTGTGCAGATAAAGACGGCTGGCGTGATTACAACCGGGCTGATGCCCTGTATGCCACGGCAAAAGCCATTGCCGACGCCAACCAGCTCACCCGCGACTATGCCGAGTTTTTTACCCGCAACGCGCACGGCAGCCTGGTGCCACTGTGCGGTACGACTAGCGCTGTGGGTAGTGAATCAGTGAGTGAAAGTAACACGGCGCAGCGCTGAGGTTACGGTAAGCGTGGGCAATGTCACCTGCAAAACGCAGCCCCTCACCGGCTTGCAGCTGTTGCCAGTTTCCGTTCAGGCCCATCTCCAGCACGCCCTCAATTACTACCACATGTTCAATAACCCCTTGTTCATGGGGAGATGATTCACTCAGTGCCCCCGCAGGCAACGTCACCGCCAGCAAATCAAAACGCAGGGTTTCATCGTAAGGAAAAACAGGTACTGCGCGCATGTCGCCGGAGGCGGCAACCGCCGCCGGAAGCTGGGTACTGAAAAACGCCGAAAACGGCACATTAAAGCCGGTAGCTATCTTCCACAGCGTTGCCACCGTTGGGCTGGATTCACCGCGCTCAATCTGACCGAGCATCGCTTTCGACACGCCGGTGTGCTCTGCCGCCAGCGTCAGGCTCCAGCCTCGGGCCTGGCGTAACTGTCGAAGAATACCGGCCATTCTGCTGGTTATGTCCATAATAATACTCCTGTTTTTGGCCTATTATAGCGCCTTGTGCGTTATAACGCACGGTGCTATAGTCGCCGGACGATCCCGTCTGGAGCCTGCCATGCGTTTATCTGCCGTTCCTCTGCCCACGCTGTTTTCCGGCTTTATTGCCGTGCTGGTTGGCTACGCCAGTTCAGCGGCCATTATCTGGCAAGCCGCGGCCGCAGCGGGTGCCACGCCCACACAAATTGCGGGCTGGATGACCATGCTTGGCCTGGCGATGGGTGCCAGTACACTTTTTCTGACGCTACGCTCGCATGCACCGGTGTTAACAGCATGGTCCACGCCAGGTGCCGCGTTGCTCGCCACCAGCCTGCACGGTGTGACGCTGGGTGAGGCAGTCGGTGTGTTTATTTTTTCCGCTGCGCTGATTGTGCTGTGTGGCGTGACCGGCCTGTTTGCCCGGCTGATGCGCATTATTCCTCACACCCTCGCGGCTGCCATGCTGGCGGGGATTTTGCTGCGCTTTGGGCTTGATACCTTCAGCGGCCTGCGCGACCAGACGCTGATGTGTGCCGCAATGCTGGTCAGCTGGCTTATCGCCAAAGTGTTCGCACCGCGCTACGCGGTGGCACTCGCGTTACTCGTTGGACTGGCAGTGGCCTTTGTGAGTGGTAACGTCAGTACACAACCCGGCATTAGCCTGTTTGCCGCGCCGGTATGGACCACGCCAACCTTCAGCCTCGCCACACTGATTGGCACTGGACTGCCCTTTTTCCTGGTAACGATGGCCTCGCAAAACGCCCCTGGCGTGGCGGCCCTGAAGGCCGCGGGCTATAACGTCCCGGTTTCGCCTTTAATGACCACAACCGGCCTGGCCACGCTGGTACTGGCACCGTTTGGCGTGTACTCGGTGGGGATAGCTGCCATCACCGCTGCCATCTGTCAGAGCGAAGAGGCGCACCCGGACCCGGCGCGCCGCTGGCAGGCTGCCGCTGCCGCAGGCGTGTTTTATCTGCTGGCGGGGGTATTCGGCGGCGGCATCGCTATTTTGCTGGCGGCGCTACCCGTTGCGTTTATTCACACCCTGGCCGGTCTGGCGCTGCTTGGCACACTCAGTGGCAGCCTGTACCAGGCACTGGCTCACGACGCCGAGCTTGACGCCGCGGTTATCACCTTTTTGATAACCGCATCCGGGTTGACGCTGTTGGGCGTGAGTTCCGCATTCTGGGGGCTGGTGGGTGGCGGGGTATGCTACGCGCTGCTTACGCGCGTGCGGCGCCGCTAAGTGAGTATGGCGGCACCCCCGGCCAGTCGCGTCTATTTCACCATCGTCAGCAAGGCGTTACGCATTCCCGCAATGGCAGGCTCCCAACGCCCCTGAGCATCGCCGCGCTGCAAGTGCATGGTCGGATAACAGTGCGTGGTGTCCTGCCCTTCGCGCCAGCGCCAGTCAGTACAAAACGCAAAAATCAGCGTCCAACAGGGCTTACCCATCGCCCCGTGAGAGGGGCTACCGACGTGTCTACGCTAATGAGCAGATCCAGCTGGGCGACGATGGCCGCCGTGTCGGCGTAATCCTGCACCTGATGCCCCAGCGCCAGCAGCGATATTCCCGGCGGCGAGTTCAGCGCCTCTTCTTCACCCGCGCTTTTTTGCAGGCTTCGCCACGCAATCCCTGGTACGCTGAACAGCGTGCGCAGCGTCTCAAGCCCCGGCAAAGAGTGAAAGCGGTCTTTGTCATGTGCAGTTGAGCCTTTCCACACCACATCCACGTGCAGTTGGCCCGCAGGCAGCGGCCAGCGTTGAATTGCATCTTCGCTGGCATGGAAATACGGCGCAGGTGTTTCGCAGAAGTGCAGTGGCAAATCCAACAGCATGGCCCAGTAATCAACATGCGGAATGTCGTTACCGGCTTCCTGCGCAATCACCGCATCTACTCCCGGCAGCTGGCGTAGCAGCGGCAGTGCGTTTTCGTGCACACCGGGTACACCGCTTTTGCGCCTTGTACTTGTTGTAATCAGCGGTGTTGACGATGTGCACCACTGCAAACGTCAACTGGTCCTGGTCGACGGCCATGAAATGCGCGCGACCAGCGTAAGAAGTTTATTGATAAGCCTGTACACCGCCTGCGTGACGATGATAACGGTGACCATGCGGGTCCAGAACGGGGCCGACATCACAAGCGACAGGACGTTGATTTTCTCAAAGTACTCCATCGGGCTTCCTCCACACTGGCGCAAAACGTTTCAGCACAGATGGGATCGCGTGCAGGTTTTGGTGAGGGCGCGCTTGAGAAGCAAATGCCTGGATATGACAGGAATTTTTTGGGGGTTCTGAGAGGTTGACTGCACCAGGTGGCATAGTGGACCCGCACGGCCTGCGGGCCCGCCTGTTTTACCCCTTGCGCGCAAGCATAGTCGCAAAGCGCAGCTTGATACGGTTACCGTCGGCGTCGGTACGGTGCAGCTCACCCACCTCTTCGTTGTATTTTATAAGCTCCCAGCCTTCATAGTAGTGCCTGAGTTCACCGCTGCGAAAGGCAAACGGGAAACCCACCGTACACGGGAAATCCTCGGTGTCCATCGCCGCAACAATCAGGTTATAGCCGCCGCTGCGGGTCGTGCGCTGCATGTTGGCAATCAGCCCGGCAATGGTTTGCGGTTGTAAAAACATCATCACCACGGTGGAAAGTATCAAGTCGTACTCGCCGTCAAACTTCACCGTATCCAGATCGACAATCTCGCTGTGCAGCACGCTCTCCAGCCCCTCGGCGGCAACAATGCGGCGCAGGTTGTCGATGCTCATGCTGTTTCGGTCCCAGGCGGTAACGTCAAAGCCGTTGGCCGCCAGATACAGGCTGTTGCGGCCATTACCACAGCCTAAATCCAGCGCGCGACCTGGGGCCACAATCCCGGCGGCGTTCAGCACTTCAGAGTGCGTGCGGGTCAGGCCATATTTATCAGTAAAGTAGTTTTCATCGCGCACGGTCATAGGGTTTCCTTTTGTGGTGCATTCGCGGGATACGGTGCGTAACTCAACAGTTTACCCTGCCCCAGCAGAATAATCGTGCGCACGATAAGTAGCCCAATCATCAGATTTGAGAAAGCGAACAAGGGCAGCGCAGGTCCAGTAATGCCGAGGACCATATCGAAATATTCGGCCGGTAGACTCAGCGTCCCCCGTACACGCACCGGGGCCGTATTATGCATTTTGTTTAACTTTTAAATAATATTTAAGATGCATTTTATGGAATTTCCAGGATGATTGCCAGCATCGGGCCAGTCGTAAAATTTGCTACTGTTAACAGGAGCAGATAATGAGAGAGCAACCATGCACAAATTCCGGCTACGGCCCGAGCCGCGCCCGTTCCAGATTGAAGATGGCGACACCCGGCGCACGCTATGGCTGCGCCAGATTGAGGCACTGCACGATTTTGCCGATGTTAAGGCCGGTGCGACCGGTGGCTGGCTGGAAGATGAGTCACAGCTAAGCCAGCATGGACGCTGCTGGATTTATGATGACAATAGCCTGCTTTACGACGAAGCAAGCGTTGCCGAAGACGCCATCCTCACCGGCGAGTGCGTTCTCAATCACGGCGCACGGGTGGACGGCAACGCGACTGTGGATGCCTCGCGCATTAGCCACCGCGCCCATATCACCGGCCACGCCACCGTGCGCGCCAGCCGCATCAGCGGGCGCTGCTTTATTGGCGATGTAGCTCACGTCAGCGATTGTGACATTCTTGCTCTACAGGGTCTGACGGCCGACAGCGAACAACGCCTGCGCATTGCCGACCGCGCCAGCGTGCATGCCTCACGGGTAGTGCACCAGTCGCAGATTTACGGTAGCGCGCTGGTGAGCTACGCCTTTATTGAGCACCGCGCCGAAGTTCACGGCCACGCCATTATTGAAGGCAATGAAGAAAACGATGTCTGGCTTTGCGACTGTGCGCAGGTTTACGGTCACGCTCGCGTCATCGCCGGTCGCGGGCTGGATGAAACGCCTACACTGCGCTACAGCACCCGCATTTCGGGCAATGCCCGCGTTGAGGGTAACTGCCTGTTCAAACATCACGTCACCGTCTGTGACGACGCGGTGCTGATTGGTGGACCATTACAACTGGATAATCACGTTGATATCGGCGGTCAGGCGCGCATCTGCGGGAACGTGCTGTTGCAGGACCACGTTAGCGTCAACGAGCGCGCCTGCATTGAAGCCAGCGCTGGTGAGGCGATTCAGATTCAGGGCGACAAGGTGCTCAACGGCGAGCAGCACATCACGCGCATGCCGTTTTACGGCATTGTCTGAGCACTCCCGACAATGCGCGCATAGATGTTCTGATCGTGAAACGCGCCGTTGAGGTACTCTGCCTGGCGCAGGCAACCTTCGCGCGTAAAGCCGTTACGTAGCGCCACGCGATTGCTGGCCTCGTTGGTGACAATGCAGCGAATCACAAAGCGCCGCACGCTGCCTTCGCGCGAGTACTTTGCGATGACCGCCTCCAGCGCCCGCGCAATAACGCCCTGCCCCTGTGCGCCTTCGTCAATCCAGTAGCCGATATACGCGGCGCGGTTGGCTGCCTCCATCTGGTTAAATGAAAACACGCCTACCAGTTCGCCATCGAGCACAAGCATAAACATTTTGCTGAACCCGCGGTGGTGCAGCAGGTAGTTGGCGCGCAGCGTTTTAAGTGTGTCCTCAGGTTTATTGACGTATTGCGGCCAGTCCATTGCCTGTTGAAGCCAGACTTTGTTGCGCTGGATAAGCGCAAACAGCGGTTGCAGAAAACGCTCGTTAACGGAATGCAGACTCAGGTGGGCGTCTGCTTCTATCGTTTCATCCTGCCAGCTATGTTTGGGTTGCAACGTCTTCTCCGCATAACCATGTGCTATTGCCTTAAGGGTAACGCTCCGCTGCGCCTGTTGCCAGCGGCGTGCGGGTCCATACTTAATGCTATCCCCCACAACAGGAGACGCGTATGCCTGAAGTTACTGGTGTTGATCATCTGGTGCTGTCGGTGAGCGATTTTGCCCGCTCGCGGCAGTTTTACTCACGGTTGCTGGAATTTCTCGGGTTTGAGGTACTGGGCGACTACCCGCAAATGACGGGCTGGACCAATGGCAAAACCCGGCTGTGGATTGCCGCTGCCGATGCGCAGGGACACGAACACCCTTACCGCAAAGGCGATCCGGGCTTTCATCACTATGCCTGGAGCCTGCGCAACCGCGCTGATGTGGATGCGTTACAGGCGTGGCTTACGCAGCATAACGTCACTATTGTTGATCCGGCGGGCGAATATTATGAGGACTATTACGCCGTGTTCTTCCTTGACCCGGACGGCATGAAGCTTGAAGGGATGTATTACGGTGCACCAGCGTAGTTTTGCACCATCGCCGCTCCCCATTGTGGTGAAAAACAGTGCGGAAATGCCGTATCAGGGCTGGCACGCCGCTTGCTTAACCTCTGTATAACCAGAGGAGACGAAGATGAAGGCGATTATTACCGGCGGCGGTATTGGCGGGCTGAGTGCGGCTATTGCGCTTAAGCGTTGCGGCATTGAAACCGAGGTCTTTGAGGCGGTAAAAGAGATAAAACCGGTCGGCGCGGCGATTTCCATCTGGCCCAACGGCGTGAAATGCCTGAACTGGCTGGGCATGAAAGAACAACTTCACGCCCTCGGCGGGCACATGGAGAGCATGGCCTATCGCGAACATCTGCGCGGGCAGACGCTCACCGAGTTCAGCCTGGAGCCGCTGGTTAAAAGCGTAGGCGAGCGCCCTTTTCCGGTTGCGCGTGCGGCGTTGCAGGATATGCTGCTGCAAACCTATGGCCGAAGCCAGGTACACTTTGGCCAGCGCGTGGTGCGTGTGGAGCAGGATGCACAGGGCGTCACCGCCTGGTTTGACAGCGGGCACGTCGCCCGCGGCGATGTACTGATTGCCGCCGACGGCACCCATTCTGTGGTGCGCCCGCAGGTGCTGGGCTTTACCACCGAACGCCGCTATGCAGGCTACGTTAACTGGAATGGACTGGTGGAGATTGATGAAGCCATCGCCCCTGCCAGGCAGTGGACCACGTATGTGGGCGAAGGCAAGCGCGTGTCGCTGATGCCGGTTGCGGGAAATCGCTTTTACTTTTTCTTTGACGTGCCGCTGCCTAAAGGGTTGGCGCAGGACCGGGCCAGCGCACGCGCCGATTTACAACGTTATTTCAGCGGCTGGGCAGCACCGGTACAGACGCTTATCAGGCAACTCGACCCGACAACGATTAACCGCGTGGAAATTCATGATATCGATCCGTTTGAGCAACTGGTGCGCGGGCGTGTGGCGCTTTTGGGCGATGCCGCACACAGCACCACGCCGGATATCGGTCAGGGCGGCTGTGCGGCAATGGAAGACGCCGTGGTACTGGCAATGGCACTGCAAACCAATTCACTGGGCGTGGAAGATGCCCTGCTGCGCTACCAGCAAAAACGCGCCTGGCGGGTGAAAGACCTGGTGTTGAAAGCCCGCAGGCGCTGCGATGTGACACACGGCAAAGAGATGGCGGTAACGCACAACTGGTACAACGAGCTACGCAGCGAAACCGGTGACAGGATCATGGCCGGGATCCGCGAAACCGTGCTCGGCGGCCCACTGGCCTAGCTGTAATGAAAAAATGACCTGCACAGGCGGCTTACAGACCGAGGTAGCGTACATACTCGCTACTGGCGCAGTACACAAAAAAGCGGAGCCTCAGGCTCCGCTTTTCGTTTATCGCATCTGGCGATCGTCAACATACTTGCGCTTGTCCGGCGGCGGCGGGAAGTACTGATACAGCCAAGTTTCGCTCAGCGTATCGTCCTTTGTGCGCAGGAACAGGCGCATATCTACCGGCTCCATGCTGTCTGAGGTGGGATACCAGTCAAACAGAATACGGTAGCCGTCAAACGGCGCGACATAGAGGATTTCGACCTGCTTTGCCACACCGCTTGACAGTGTAATCACCGGTTCAATGCCCTTAGGCGCTGCCGCCTTCAGGTCACCGCCCACGAAGTCAATGGCAAAACGGCGCGACCATTGCTGCGGGAAATGCTCGCCCGGCGCCCAACCTTCCGGGAAGCTGCCCATGCCGGTGCGGGTGGCGTAAATACGCGCCAGGTGCGTGCGCACCGGCGGTTCGGCGCTCCAGTAAAGACGGTACTGGAAGGTCAGTTCATCGCCCGCCTGCACCGGTTTTTCTGGCTGCCAGAAGCAGACAATATTATCCAGCGTCTCGCCCGTAGTCGGGATTTCCATCAGGTTGACCGAGCCTTTGCCCCAGTCATTGCGTGGCTCAACCCACAGACTTGGGCGCTTGTCGTACCAGCCCATTACATCCTGGTAGCTGGCAAAATTGTGGTCCATCTGCAACAGACCAAAACCCTTCGGGCTTTCGTCCATATAGGCGTTGAACTGCAATTTTTGCGGGTTGTTCAGCGGGCGGCACACCCACTCGCCGTTGCCGCGCCACATTGCCAGCCGGTCGGAGTCGTGAATTTGCGGATGAATGGTGTCGCACATGCGCCGTTCGTTAGTGCCACAGCTAAACATGCTGGTCATGGGCGCAATACCAAGCTGTTTTACCGCCTTGCGGACAAACAGGTGGTTTTCCACTTCCATCATCACCTGCTTTGTTTCGCAGCTAATGATGAACTTGTAGGCACCGGTCACGCTGGGGCTGTCGAGCAGCGCATACACCACAAAGGTGGTGTCGCTGGCTTTGGGGGTTTCAAACCAGAACGCGGTGAAGTCCGGGAACTCTTCAATGCCGTCGGTATAGGTGTCTACCGCCAGGCCACGGGCCGACAGTCCGTACTGGAAGGTATCATCCACTGCGCGGAAGTAGCTCGCGCCCAGGAAAGAAACCACATCACGGCGGGCCAGCTCTGGCGCTTTAAAAGCACGGAACCCGGCAAAACCAAGATCCGACTGCCCTTCCAGCTGGCGCGTGTCCACGCCTGCATCGTTATACTGAAATAGTTCCGGGCGAAAATGAATTTCACGCGCTTCACGACTCGCTGGATCAACGGAATACATGCGCACGCGACGGCGAAAGCCCATGCCGACGTGGAAAAATTGCACGTCAAGCTGACGGTCATTAAGGTTGTTCCACAGGGAGTGCGCGGCGTCGTACTGAATGCTGTTGTAAGCTTGCGGAGTGAGTTTTGCCAGCGTGTCCGGCAGCGGACCGGGCGCACCGCCCCACGGTGACTTCGCAAGCGTACCGGCCATCTCTTTGAGGCTCGCGAAATCAAACGGACGCGAACTGCCATCGGCGATAGCGGCGTCCTGCGCCCATGCGTTTTGCGCGAACAGGCCAGCCAGGCCCGGTGTGCCGCAGGCTGCGGCAAGCGCCATCGAGGCTTTGATAAAACGTCTACGGTTCATGCCTGAGAAATCATCCTTCTGTGTCGATGAATATCACTTCCCGCACAGGCGAAGCAGCAACAAGATGATGCACCAGGTACGCCCGCGCGCGCCAGTCAAAATTCCTCATTCTTATAAAACGCTTACCGCGCATTTTTTGCGCTCTCACCGCGCCACTTCCGCGCTGTGCAGCGGTTGAGCCTTGTTAGCCCAAACGGTTACTTTCAGAGCGCTCCTGGTCGCGGCCAAATTGCCACTGATAACTGCGGCCACCAGGAAAACGGAACTGGATGCATTCATGTTCGAGAAGATCCTGCGGCCGAGTGGGTCTCGGATGCGTTTTTAGATAGTCAGGGCTGGCGACAACCACATAACGAACGGGATTGCCGAGCGGAATTGAAATCATATCTTTTTCAATTACTTCACTAAGTCTGACACCGGCATCGTATTGACTGCTGACAATATCAACCAGATTGTCGTCCCCGCTTATTTCGACTCTCACATCGGGATAGTGCTTGTGAAATCCTGCCACCAACGGCGCAAGCCGATAACGCCCTCCCAGTCTGACCGTATTGATACGTAGAGTGCCCATTGGGGTTGTGCGGTAACCATTTATGGCTTCAATGGCATCCGTTGCGCTACTGAACAAGGGTGAAAGCGTCTCAAATAATTTGCGCCCGGCATCTGTCAGTGAAACGCTGCGAGTCGTGCGAGTAAACAGTCTGACCTTTAGCCGTTCCTCAAGCTGGCGAATGGAATGACTCATTGCTGAGGGTGTCACGCCCGCAGCCTGTGCCGCCAGGCGGAAACTACAATGCGTCGCGACTGCAATAAAAGATTCAAAGTCGGAAATTTTGATATTCATTGCTGATTTAAACTCATTAACCTATAAACATTAATGAAATTAATTAAATCGTATTTGTACGCTACTGTCTCCTCTTCAATCACATTTGAATGAGGAAGTATGATGACTATCAACACAGTGCAGCAGATTTTTATTGCCGGTGGCTACGGAATGATTGGCAGTAATCTCGCCACTCAATTGCGGGCGCTTTTCCCACATGTAACATTAATTCTGGCAGGCCGTTCTCCTGAGAAAGGCGAAGCGCTGGCTCAAAAGCTGGGAAATGCCTTCACGGCCTCTCTTGATCTGGAACATAAAGAGATCCCGCAACTTGCCGCGATGTCTCAACTGATTGTTAGTGCCGTGCCGGACCCCAAACATGCGCCAGGTGAGTTTGCTATTCGTCACAATATCGCTTTTATCGATATAACCGTAGGCACCGCCGATGGTTATGCCCCCCTTCTCAATATGGCTATGCACTATCAGCCAACGTCACCTGTTGTGCCGCTTGGCTATTACGAGGCAGAATGTTCTTGCCACTGGTTGATAAAATTAGCCGTGAGTTTTCGCGCATGACTACAGTGCGACTTACTGCACTACACGACCCGGAAGATCCTATTGGCGCCATAACAGCACATGAGCTGTTATTGAAGCGCTATTTGAAAGCCCGTTGCAGGGGTTTATTTTCCCGGAACAGGTCCTCAAGACAGAGATTGCTCTAACGGCAATGCAAAACGCTGGGGTAATGCTGATTCAGCCTTGATACAGGCTTATCGCTGGCGCATCTTCGTCCCCGTTTCGTGTTCTGGACAGCAGGATTGATAATGTTCCTCAACCCTGCTGCCTCAATACCTTCGCTATTAACAGCCTGATTAAACGGCGGTACGGAAATACAGGCTTGAACGGGAGTTGGTACGCGTTACACCTGGTGATACGCCGGACAGCATCTATCAAACCTCTTTCTAAGCTGCCTGTACGGCAGTAAACCAGAGCCGAAACAACTTAACCCATTGCCCTGTAAAAATAAATCGCCAAACTACGGCTAAAACCCTTTTTTCTGGCCTTCGTCTGCTGATATTAAAAATCAATAGCTTACAAACCACCTCAAAAAAAGGGTTTTGCGCTGAACCTTAATCCAGGCTGACGTGATGCTTCATCACGCGCTTAAACAGCGCCATTCGTGTGCGCATAAAACGCTTTTCTATTTTAAACCCCACACCGCTGTTGATACCCAGGCGAAGCAGCCTGTCGGCACCGCGCACGCTGGCAGGCCAGGGCACAACGCCTGGCAGCAGCGGCTCATCGCCTGCGCGGTAGCGGGCGAACGCTGCCCAGTAATCGGCGACCTGGCCTGCAAAGGCAATATCGCGCGCGTTGGCATACTCGTTCGCAGGCGGCGTGCGTTGCAGGTTATCGAACACGTACACCACTTCGTTACCGTGCCAGGCTCCATTGGGATAGGTCGCGTGTTCTGCTTCGCAAACATAATCAAACCAGTAGCGCCAGCATGGCTGCCCCAGCCGCTGCTGCGCCTGCATTACCACAAAACCCATTGTGGTAAACGCCATATCGCGGCACACCTGGCGGCCCAGTTCCAGATCGCCACGCCCCCCCGGGTAGAGCATTTTGATTAACCCCAATCCAACCCGGCTCTCACGGCGCATTCTCTGGATTTGCTGCTCAAGATCGACGCCAAACACCGACATCACACTCGCTTCATCGCTGTTGCTGCCAATCAGTACCGGCATGGGATGCTGGCGTGCGGCAAAGAAAACGTCGAGCATGGGTTCTGGCAACACCCTGTCACCGCAGATGGGTGCCGGACCAATGCTGAGTGGCGAGGTCAAACGCGAAAAGGCTTGAGCCGGTAGCGCGCGCAGTTGGTCGGCGCTGGCGTCCTCCAGGCCAAAATGCTGGGCCACCGCCACGCCCTGGATGAGCGCTTTATCAAGACTCACATCGGCAAGCGTGTAAGCGCTTTGCACCACCGCTTTGTGAAACAGCCCACCCGCCAGGGGCGAGGCCAGCAGGGACAGTACGCTGCGCGCACCTGCCGATTCACCAAACAACGTCACGTTTTCCGGGTCACCACCAAAATGGGCAATGTTGTCACGCACCCATTCCAGCGCGGCAATCTGGTCCAGTAACCCAAAGTTGCAGGTCTGACCCAGCGAGTCTTCACCCTGAAGAGCCGGATGAGCAAAAAAACCGAGGTGGCCCAGGCGATAGTTAACCGTCACCAACACCGCGCCGCGCGCGGCCAGAGCGCCGCCATCATAAGGCGGCAGGCTGCCTGCACCAATCGTGAAGCCGCCACCGTGCAGCCACACCATCACCGGCAGCGGTGCCGCATGCGGCTGGGGTGCCCAAACGTTGAGATACAGGCAGTCTTCAGAGAATTGACCCGGGTCACCGCCCCCCACTTCGCGGCAAGACTCTGCATCCTGCCAGCAAGAAGGTCCGGCGCTGTCTGCCACTCGTACACCCTGCCACGCCTGAGCCGGGCGAGGAGCCCGCCAGCGCCCTTCGCCTGTCGGCGGTGCCGCATAAGGAATACCGCGCCAGGCGGCGATTCCCTTTTCAAGCGTGCCAATCAGCTGGCCCTGAGGAAGCGTAACAATTTGGGTGCGCGGGCTTTCCATACTACTGTCCTTTATTTTATGCATCCGCGCAGATTACCGCGTTTACAGCAGACCGCAACGTCGTTTACTACGATTCTCTGCTTCCTGATAAAGCGCAAACTCATCAAGCGGCGGGCAACCCAGCGCCGCAATAAAGCTTTCACGGCTGGCATGCCCGGCGCTGAACGTCTTCGTCTGGTCGCCCAGATTGGACTGAAAAATTCCGGCGGCGCTGACCGGCAGAAAATCTTCATAGGTAATGGGATGCGCCTCCAGCCAGCCGCGCTCAATCAGGTGCCAGGCATCGTCGCCTGGGCGAATAGCATGGCGATGCCCCTCACCCACGGGCGTGAGACGATAGCGGAAGTAGCCAAGTTGCTGGCGCATTATTTCGCACTCATCATCCGGGAATGACTGGAAAACGTCCTGCAGATGCAGCTGATGCGTCAGGTTATCCTCACCGCTGCCTGCTTCAAACAACAACCGGTCATACAGCGCCCGGCCTTTGGGCGTGAGCGCCATACCCCGCTGTTCAATCTCGCCAAAGCGCGCCGTGTGTGTGCCGGGGCTGTCGCCACTGAAAACAATCTGCTCCTCCAGCGCCCGGAAACTGGTCTGGCGCAACAAAACAGGATGCTCGCGTCGTGGCGGCCCTTCGATAACCGCTTTAGGCGTGATGCCGTATTGCGGCATCATCGCCTGCACGCGGTCAATATCCAGCGTGCGTGGTGTGAGATGGTTAATGTGGCAACCGCGAAAACACACCACATCGGCCACCAGCCTGTGCGCCTGGTGTAACGCACCATAGGTGGCGGCATCAACCGTCGCGTGGCTGTGCCAGCGGAATGTTTCCAGTACCTCATTCACAAACTCCTGCGCCTGTTGTGCGCTAAATCCCTGTTGCTGCTCATGCAGCGCGAGCAGCTCGCGACAGCGCGCAGTAAAAATGTCGCGCTGCGCCAGAATATCCAGCGCCTGCTGGCGCAGTAGCGTGTCTTCAATCAGTTCCGGGCGCAGCAGTGAGGTAAATAACCGAAACGGATTGCGCGCCAGTGCTGCATCGTCAATCGGGCGAAATGCGGTGGAGTGCACCGGTACACCGGCCTGCGATAAATCGTAATAACCTACCGGGTGCATCCCCATAATGGCAAAAATGCGCCGCAGCGTTGCCAGCTCCTGTGCCGTGCCTACGCGAATAGCGCCGTGGCGCTCAACGTTCAACCGCGCCAGCTCACCTGCATTCGCCAGTTGCTCATGCAGCTTCGGCGATTTCTCCAGCACGCTCAGGTTCACATCTGCCACCAGCTCCAGCAAGGTGCCGTACTGCGGAACCTCCTGCTGATACATCTGCGACATCGCCTGCGAAAATAGTTCCCGAATGTCGTCTGCCACAACGTTATTCTTCATTCCGTCGCGCCCTCAGTATTTTGTGAAGTTCGTCCGTTTTTTTGCCGGATATGTCACTGCAAAGCGTAGTTCGACGCCAGGCGCGCAGGAGAAGAATTTGCATTTTGTGATCTTCTTTGCACCCTGCTTTCATAACAAAGCGTTATGGAAAATCATGCTTAATTTCACTTTAAATTAACAATTTATTTACCGAGACTGGCCCTGGCGCATTATGAGAACAACCACGCCCCTGCAACCTATACTGGAGTCAGTTATGAATGAGAAATGGTCTGCCCGCGAGGTGGTACATCGCAACTACAGCGAGCACCCGCCTGCTTATGCCCCTGGTTACAAAACCAGCGTGCTGCGTTCGCCGCGCAATGCGCTCATCTCTTTGCAGAACTCGCTGTCTGAGATAACCGGGCCAGTTTTTGGTGAGAAAGATCTCGGCGCACTCGATAACGATTTGATAATGAATTACGCCAAAGACGGTCTGCCGATTGGCGAGCGCATTATTGTGCACGGATACGTGCGTGACGGCTTCGGCCGCCCGCTGAAAAACGCACTGGTGGAGGTGTGGCAGGCTAACGCTGGTGGCCGCTATCGCCATAAAAAAGACCAGTATCTGGCCCCCATTGACCCTAATTTTGGCGGCTGTGGGCGCGTGCTGACGGACGAAAACGGCTACTACTTCTTTCGCACCATTAAGCCTGGCCCCTATCCCTGGCGCAACCAGGTCAGCGACTGGCGTCCGGCGCACATCCATTTTTCACTGTTCGGTGAGGCCTTTGCCCAGCGTCTTATTACCCAGATGTACTTCGAAGGTGACCCGCTGATTAAGCTGTGCCCGATTGTGAAGACGCTTGGCAGTGATGATGCCGTGCGCACACTGATTGCCGAGCTGGACATGCATGCCGCCGTACCGCTGGACTGCCTGGCCTATCGTTTCGATCTGGTGCTACGTGGTCACCGGGCAACGCTGTTTGAAAACCGTACCCAGGGAGGCGCGTGATGAAAGATTATTTACCCGAAACGGCCTCGCAGACCGCCGGTCCTTATGTACACATCGGGCTTGCGCCCCATGCCGCCGGGTTTCAGATTTTTGAGAACAATTTCGGTCACGTACTGACCAACGAACACACCCGAGGTGAACGCATCATTATCGAAGGTCGTGTGCTCGACGGCTCCGGAACGCCGGTGCGTGATGTCCTGCTGGAGATCTGGCAGGCCAACGCCGCCGGGCGCTATAACCACCCGGACGACAGGCAGACTGACAAACCGTACGACCCGGACTTTCGCGGCTGGGGGCGGACCTGTTCAGATTTTGACAGCGGAGTATGGCGCTTTGATACCATCAAGCCCGGCGCAGTCACAGGGCGCGACGGCCGTCTGATGGCGCCGCACGTTAATCTGTGGGTGGTGGCGCGCGGAATCAATCTCGGGCTGAATACGCGCATGTATTTTGATGATGAGGCACAAGCGAACGCCAAAGATCCGGTACTTAACCTGATTGAATGGGAAGTGCGGCGTAAAACCCTGGTAGGCAAGCGTTCAACTCGCGGTGCCGATGTGGTTTATACCTTTGATATTATCCTGCAGGGCGCAGACGAAACCGTATTTTTCGACCTCTGATGTAACCCCTCCTGCCCGCGCGATGCGGGCAGGATCTATAACGAACGGTTGGCAATGTTAATTTTATTTTGCAACAAGGTTATCAAATTTGAATAAGTTAGCTTGTCTCATCATGCCTGCTGTTTTTACCATCCGTTATGGAAAAAAATACCCTCTTCAGCCAGCGTATCCGTTTACGCCACCTCCACACGTTTGTCGCCGTCGCTCAGCAGGGAACCCTGGGGCGCGCGGCTGAAACGCTCAACCTGAGCCAGCCTGCGCTCTCCAAAACGCTTAATGAACTCGAACAGCTTACCGGCACACGCCTGTTTGAACGCGGACGGCTGGGTGCACAACTCACGCTCACCGGCGAGCAGTTTCTTATCCACGCGGTAAGAGTGCTGGATGCCCTGAACCACGCCGCGCTGTCGTTAAGCCACCGCGATGGTCAGACGGCTGATGTGGTGCGCGTGGGTGCACTGCCTACCGCGGCGCTGGGTATTCTGCCGCTGGCTATCGGTCAGTTTCACGCCAGCCAGAGCGGTGTGACATTGCAGGTCGCCACCATGAATAACACCATGCTGCTGGCTGGGTTGAAATCAGGAGAGATTGACCTTGGCATTGGCCGCATGTCCGACCCGGAGCTGATGACCGGGCTTAGTTATGAATTGCTGTTTCTGGAATCGCTAAAACTGGTGGTGCGCCCCGACCACCCGCTGCTGGCAGGTACCGTCACGCTAAGCCAGATTATGGAATGGCCGGTCGTGGTATCGCCTAAAGGCACCGTGCCGCGTCAGAACGCTGAAACGTTGCTGGCAAGCCAGGGCTGTAAATTACCGACAACCTGTATTGAAACGTTATCAGCCTCGCTGTCACGCCAGCTAACGGTGGATTACCACTATGTATGGTTTGTGCCATCAGGTGCGGTAAAAGAAGATTTACGTCAGGGTACATTGCGCGCGCTCCCGGTCGAAACCCAGGGGGCCGGTGAGCCTATCGGTATTCTTACGCGCGTGGACAGCCCGCTGTCTCATGGTGCACTGTCGCTCCTGGCTTGTATCCGCAAATCGATGCCTGCGTGAAGGTGAACATGCTCAGGATCTCCAGGTTTTTAGTCATAAAAATGCAATGAACACACGCGCGTTAGAAAAAAAGAAACTTAGCTTTAATTAGTTGTTACGCTCGTTAAATCAAAGGATTAAAATCTCTACGTTATTGCATAGCATTTTGTACTACGCCGACTACACTTTTGGTGACGGTCCGCGTGGCCATATTCGTTCAAGAACTCACAAGGATGCTTCAGTGATGAAAAAAACAGCCTTACTTGCAGCAATTTTAATGTCTGCCGTTTCTTTTGGCGCGGTAGCTGCCACTCAAATCTCGAAAGACGAAGCCGACCACTTCAAACTGGCCTCTTTGGGTAATGTGAACGTGTCTGCTTCTGGCGGTGCTATTTCTTCCCCAAGTGACCTGCATGACAAACTGTCTAAACTTGCCGATGATAAAGGCGGTGAGTACTACAGAATCATTGCAGCACGTGAGCACGGCCCGAACTTCGAAGCCGTTGCCGAGGTGTACAAAAAAGCAGACAAATAACGTCTTGCGCTCTGTAACAAGCCACCTGCGGGTGGCTTTTTTATGCCTGGCGCAAAATCATAAAAATTCATTTCAAATACGTGTTATTCCGGGAGAGAATAGCACCATGACAACATCAACGCTGACACTAAACCTTTGCGAGCCTGTTACCCAAAGGCTGCTCCCTAATATTGAAGCCCTGCTTGCCCCCACCGACTTCAGCGTACTGCTGAACACCCTGGCCGATCAGCCTGAGGGAACGGTGGTGTGTAGCCAGACGCAGGAGGTCTGCTCGCTGCTGGCCGCGGCAATTATCACCTGGCTGCGGCTTTGCCGGATGAGCATCTGGCACGATAACCATCCTGTCAACGTGCGGGCGCTCAATGTGCAAAGCCTGTTTGCACTGCTGATGCAGCCCCATGCACACCTGCGTCTTGCCTTTTGCTAATACTTTGCGCGCACAGCCAGTGAGGTAATGTCTGCGGGCGACGTGCGGCAACAGCCGCCAATCAGACGTGCGCCTGCGTTTAACCATTCATCCAGATATGCGTCCAGGCTGTGGCAACTGTGCCCATCACGGTGCCACTCTTTGCGCTGGGCGTCATATTCCTCACCCGAATTAGGGTATACCACCAGCGGTAACGGCGTCAGTTCACTCAGATGACGCAGCGCGGCGCTGGCCGTCTCCAGCGGTACGCAGTTAATGCCAACAGACAGCGCCTGTGGGCACGCGTTAAGCCAGTTGGCAACCCCTGCCAGCGGTGTTCCATCGCTGATGTGCTGCTCATCACGCAGCGTAAAGGAGAACCACGCGCCGATAGTCGGAAATTCGTTGTGCAACAGCGCCGTCAGCGCCTGAAGCTCGGCAAAGGACGGCAGCGTCTCGCAGGCCAGTAAATCAGCGCCAGCGTCAACCAGCGCCGCAATACGCGGGCGATGAAAGTCCTGAAACTGAATGGCAGAACGCTGGTAATCGCCGCGATATTCGGAGCCGTCGGCCAGAAATGCACCGTACGGACCGACCGACCCGGCCACCAGCAGCGGCCCGGCATCGGGCGCTTCTTTGAGATAAGTGCTACGCGCCAGTGATGCCAGCGCCACACTTTTCACTATCAGCGCATGTGCCTGCTCAGGGCCAATGCCCCGTGTGGCAAACCCCTCGGCCGATGCCTGATAGCTGGCTGTAGTGGCAACCTGCGCGCCTGCGCGAAAGTAATCAAGATGAACCTCAGTGATGATCTCTGGCTGTTCCAGCAATACTTTGGCTGACCACAGGCTGTCGAGCAGATTGCAACCACGGGCTTCCAGTTCGGTGGCGAGGGCGCCATCAAGCACCATAAAACGGTCACGCTGGAGGATGGCGGCAACGGGATTAATCAGCGGCATTGGACACCTTCTGTTGCTGTCGGGATGAGAGTTTCTGCGTGATAAAATAGGTAGCGTAACAGAATGCCACAAACGGTATGCCGCACCACAGCGCAATGCGCTGCTCAGGGTCGAACGCCAGCCCAACACAGGCCACAAGGCACAGTACAAAACCAAGTACCGGTGTTAACGGGTACCACGGCGCGCGATAGTGCAATGCATCCACACTGCCGCTGCGCAGATGATGGCGACGGAACATAAAATGAGAGGCGCATATCGCCAGCCACACCGCCACTACCGCAAACCCGGAGATGGCCGACAGCGCAACAAATACGGTATCTGGCGCAACAACGCTTGAAAATAGCGCCAGTACCCCGCCTAACATGCTCACTGAAAGTGCAGTGAGCGGAATACCGCGGCGTGTGAGTCGCGCAAAGCAGCGTGGTAGCGTGCGCTCGTTAGACAGCGACCACAGCATGCGCCCGGAGGCGTACAGACCAGAGTTAGCCGCCGACAGGATGGCTGTCAGGATCACAAAGTTGATGATATCCGCAGCATAGGGAATGCCGATTTTTTCAAAGACCAGCACGAACGGGCTTTTTGCTACACCGGCCTCTTCCATCGGGATGAGCGCTGCCAGTACCAGCACGGTGCCAATAAAGAACACAATCAGGCGTGCAATGGTGGTGCGAATAGCAACCGGAAGGACTTTGCGCGGGTTTTCCGTTTCTCCTGCCGCAATACCGATAAGCTCAGTACCGGAGAAGGCAAAATTCACCGCCACCATTGTCATAATAATGGGCATCACACCATGCGGCAGCCAACCGCTGGATGTCAGGTTAGAGAAGTACGGTGCAGGCGTACCGTCGGCAAGGGGAATAAAGCCGAACATCGCAGCGCCTCCCAGCAGGATAAACGCCACGATGGTGATCACTTTAACCAGTGAGAACCAGAACTCCCCTTCGGCAAAAAAGCGCGATGAAACGACATTAAGCAAGAAAATAGCCACGCAGAAAATCAGGCACCAGATCCAGACGGGCACTGTCGGGAACCAGTACTGCATGCAAAATCCGGCGGCAGTGAAGCTGGAGCCAAGCGCCACCGTCCAGGTAAGCCAGTAGAGCCAGGCGACGGTATAGCCAGTTGCCGGGCTGAGGTAGCGTGCTGCATACACGTGAAACGCGCCGGTTTCCGGCATTGCCACGGCAAGTTCACCAAGGCACTGCATGACAAGCCAGACCACCAGCGCACCAATCAGGTAAGCGAGCAGCGTGCCAGCGGCACCGGTCGTGGAAATAATGTAGCCCGTGTTAAAAAACAGACCCGTGCCAATTACGCCACCCAGCGACAGCATGATCAGGTGGCGTGTCTTCATGGTGCGGTGAAACTGACCTTCGCAATCAGGTTGCTGCATAGTGCCTTCCATACGTACAGACGTCTAAACATCCAGATAAGAGAAAGGTTATACGCTGGTGCCAGAAAGAATGCAACGGCGCAAATATCGCCATTAATGAAAGGGTTGTTAAGGGTTTGAGTATGGAACGCGAGGGTAGCCTGTTGTTTATGGTAACTGACAGGTGACTATGGGGGGTAGCGGGCTGCTGCCTGTGGCTGGGTCCGCACTGCTTATTAACTGCCTGACCGGCTGTGAACTGGCTGAGTTCTGGCGGGTATTGAAGCCAAACCTCCTTAGCTGCCGTACGGCAGTGAACGAAGACCGGATGTTAACCAATATCCGGTTCTGCTTCTTAGCTGTCTGCTCGACAGTAAACCAATGACAGCGCTTACGCTCACGAAAACGTCACTTCTTAACTGTCTGCTCAGCAGTGAATAAAGAAAGGGCCGGTACATTTGTACCGGCCCAGGGATTATTCCTTACCGAAGTGAATCACGGTGCGGATGGACTTGCCTTCATGCATCAGGTCAAACGCATCGTTAATTTGCTCCAGCGGCAAACGATGGGTGATAAACGGTTCGAGGCGAATTTTACCCGCCATTGCGTCTTCAACCATGCCTGGCAACTGGGAGCGGCCTTTGACGCCACCGAAAGCCGAGCCGCGCCACACGCGACCTGTCACCAGCTGGAACGGACGGGTGCGAATTTCCTGACCTGCGCCCGCCACGCCAATAATCACACTCTCGCCCCAGCCTTTGTGACAGCACTCCAGCGCGCTGCGCATCACGTCAACGTTGCCGATGCACTCGAAGCTAAACTCCACGCCACCGTCGGTCATCTCAACGATAACGTCCTGAATCGGCTTACTGTGATCTTTTGGGTTTATGCAGTCGGTCGCACCCATTTCACGTGCCAGTGCAAATTTCTCCGGGTTGGTATCAATGGCAATAATGCGCCCTGCTTTTGCCTGCACCGCGCCCTGGATTGCCGCAAGACCGATACCGCCCAAACCGAATATTGCCACATTGTCACCAGGCTTCACCTTTGCAGTGTTGTGCACTGCGCCAATACCGGTGGTCACACCGCAGCCCAACAGACACACTTTATCAAGCGGAGCCTTCGGGTTGACCTTTGCCAGCGAAATTTCCGCAACCACGGTGTATTCACTGAAGGTACTGGTCCCCATGTAGTGATAAATTGGCTCTCCGTTGTAGGAAAAACGCGTGGTGCCGTCCGGCATCAGGCCTTTACCCTGGGTGGCGCGTACCGCCTGGCAAAGGTTGGTTTTGCCAGATTTACAGAATTTGCATTCGCCGCATTCGGCAGTATAAAGAGGGATAACGTGGTCGCCCGGCTTAAGACTGGTCACTCCCTCGCCGACTTCTACCACTACGCCGCCCCCTTCGTGACCCAGCACTGCCGGGAACACCCCTTCCGGGTCGTCACCGGAGAGCGTAAAGGCATCTGTATGACACACGCCGGTATGGGTGATTTTCACCAGCACTTCGCCCTTTTTTGGCGGCGCAACGTCGATTTCAACAATTTCCAGCGGTTTGCCTGGCCCGAATGCAACAGCAGCACGTGATTTCATATTGTCTTCTTCCGTTGGTGTTAATTATTTCAGATAGGCGCGCAACAGAGTGCCAATTTCCGCCATCCGCGCAGCCCGCAGTTCCGGCGTGGTATCGCCAGTGACCAGCTCATCCTGAAGATGGATTTCTACCATCTCTCCCATCAGCCCGTTTGCCGCTCCGCGTACCGCGGCGATTTGTTGCAGTATAGCCGCACAGGAGGTGTCGCCTTCTAACGCACGCTCCAGCGCCTCGACCTGGCCACGGATGCGCCGTACGCGAGTAAGGATTCGTTTTTTGTCTTCCGGGGAGTGCGGCATGGTCTGATCCTCGCTAATACTATAGGGGGGTATAGTACATTGATTTGGCGTAGATTGAAAATCTCTATTTTGGGATACCGTTCCCACTGATAAACGGTGAACACTTATCGCATATAACTGAAAACGAAATAATAAAGGGATTTTTATTCGTTTTGTTATATATTGATTGCACTAAATTTCTTCATATATGTTTTAAGAAATCATTTACGCCAAATGCAATGTATTTTCATTATATTGACTGTGATCTCAATTTTTTTATGGCGTCCAGGTTGTTTTTTCTATCAAATTGAAAGGGTCATAAGTTGTCAGCCTCATTAAGCCACATGACTAACCAGGAAATGAATCTATTTACTCAGCAAGTATCAATCAGGACTTATTGATGAGCCTCTCATTTCTAACAAAAAGTTTTATCTTCGTGGCAGTCTTTAAAAATCTGTCTCTTCACCGCTGATCCTGATGACAGTTACTCGTCAAGATAAAGCTTCTTAAAGTCAGATGATTCAACGCTATCTTCTATAATATTAGCCAGGTCAACTACACCGGCATTGTATTGTTCGGGAATAATGCCTCACCGCCATATGGTTTTCTCTCACGCACAGCATGACGAACACCACAGAATAAATATAGCGGTCTGCGGTATTGCTATTGTCAAAAATAAATAACAAAGTTGTTATCAAGCAGAATGCTAGTGCCACCTTATCTCCACCGGCACTGCCATTTCTCAGGGTTGTTCAAACCCATTGCTATTTAAAAACTATTTTCAGCTACTTCCACTATTGGGAAACCGGCAGCCCTGAGTGCTTCGCGAGTCATGCGTTCACTGGTAACATATTCATCATCACGTAATACAAATCCGCTGGCGAAGGTTCCATCTTCGTTACGAAAAATAATGACAGGGCGGCTACTTTCCTCAAAACCTCGAATTGAATGGTCAGGTATTATCACGATTTACTCCGGCCTTCTGCTGGCTAATGCTTTGCCGTACGCGGTAGATATTTAACTAAGAGCGCCAGCAATCGATTATAGCGGACACTGTAAGCCAAAAAGTACCCAAATTAGTTAATCTAATCAATCATCTCCATTGATAATTTTTATATTCCATGCGCTATGTTTATTTTTTGTGCGGAAAATAGCGAAAAATAGTTTTTTTACAAACAAAGTTGACGCTATTTTCCACAAAAAATGACGCACATCGAGGAAATTATCGACAAACAATAATTGCTATGAATATATTGATGATATGCAGGCTTTCGGCCTTACCCTGCAATACGCTGCGTATCGGAGTCATTAATCGCCAGAGCACCATGTTTTTGCTCAGACGCATCTGCCCTGATACACCCGGCGGTGCCTTCATAAAGAGGACTCATCGACATGTATTTTCCCAGCGCTCGCTCTTTACTGGATGCCGGGTTATGACGCTCAAAATTGGGTAATGACAGACAGCAAGGGTTCTCATGCAACCAACCTGCCTGTATTAACGCATCCGCGAACCCCGGCATGAACACCACCCGGTCAATAAGATGACGTGTAATACAGACTGCATTACCTTTTATGGTTTGCACATCTGCCCACGACCATAGCCGTACCAGTTTTCCCAGCACAGCATCCGGGTCGATATTGAGAATTTCAGAAATGAGATAAATCTCAGGCTTGTCCGGGGTAATAGCATCAATTTTTATCCAACCAGGTGACATATCAACCTCAACAAGAGTCTGTAGCGTGTTGTTATCATTTTTCTTTGAGAATTCGGCCGCTGAAACCCGCCCAGGACGCGCCCTTCAGACCGCAAAACAATGAGAGTCATGAGACAATGTAGCCAGTTCAATCAGCTCTTACACAAGTCGTATGTGACAAATGACGTTCACTGGCGCACACTAAATCAACAGACTCATCCTTTCATAACTTGAGTTATTAAGCTAAATTATAACAAAAGTTATGTCAAGTTAACTTATATTATACTCATGAAAAATGAAACTCTGAGCGATCGTCTCACAGAAAGACGCAAGAAACTGGGCCTGACGCAGCAACAGGTTGCAGATAAGGTAAGTAAATCCAGCGTCAGCGTGTTCAAATGGGAAAATGGACAGGCTGAGCCGAAAGGTAAAACGCTGTTCGCCCTCTCACAGGCGCTGAAATGTTCGCCAACATGGTTGTTGTTTGGCGATGAAGACCAATCGCCACTTGAGGCAGATCAGCTTCCCATTGAGCTTGATGACCGACAAAAGCGTCTGCTTGAACTGTTTGATTCTCTTCCTGAATCAGAAAAAGAGAACCAGATTACCGAGCTTGAAGCACGCGTTGAGAACTTTAACCGACTGTTTGAAGAGCTTCTGACCGTGAGGAAAAAACAGTCCCAGCGTAAGTGAGTCACAAAGCGGCCTTTTTAAAAGGTATTTCTCCGCTCTTTATAATAACTTTTGTTAATTTTTTATCACCCAAATAAAATACCTATAGTTATAGTGAGGGTAACTAAAAATCACACGGTGACTACTCTTAACTGTTCCGCTAGCCTGGCGCTAAAGGCGACTCACTGTATAGCAATCCGGTACATCGTTAGTCCGGTCAATGCATTGCACACCACGCCACCGTCTTGCTAAAAGCCGTCTCTCTGGCAATGACAGAACCATAATGCATAACACGACGAACCAACAGACCACGACTCACCTGTACTCACTGACCTCTCCGGCGCTATCCGTAATATGAATACATTAACAGCGATGTAGCTATATCGGCCCTCCAGGAAAGTAACGCTTAAAAATAATAAAGCGTTTCTGGTGGATTGGCATCTGAACAAATGATGGAATAACCCCCGAATTTGCCTGTGCACCGCTACATGATCCGTGACGGCTATAGGTACCCGGCACAACCACACACCCGCTGTTAATAACGCACGAATGCACAATGGCTTTCACGACCAGAGGCAGGCCCGCGCTGTCTATCATCAACGCGGAACAGGTGGTATGACCGTTTGGAAGCTGGCTACGCAAACGCTCGGCGTGAGGATTACAACATGTCGCGCTGCTGTAGCGCACCAGTGAGCAAGGGATCGTCACGTAATAGCTGCCACGCTTGCTCAATATGCTGCGGGATATCAACATGCACGATAAAGTCCTTCCCGCCCGGACCATAACCCTTTTCATCATCACGCAGGCGCGGGACTTCACCCAGTATCAAAGACAGATAGCGCTCCATTGGCCACAGCCCCTTATCGCCCCCCACAAAATGTAGTGAACGGTCATCCGCGTAAACCTCTGGCACCACGCCTGGGTAGCTCACCCATTGAGGTATGGCTGGCTGGTCCTGATAGACACGGGAAAAAGTGGCAAGCGTTCTGCGCTGCATGGTGGGGTCCTGCACGACAATCAGGTGCTGTGGTTGCAGCCCTTTTGCCGCCAGCAGGTCACGGCTGAACGCGGCGTTTTCACCACAGTTTGTTGAGCGACTTTCAATGTGAATGCGCTCGGGCGCTACATTCCAGAAGTGGCGAGCGATGTCGGCGAGAATGGCCGCCTCCGGGCGTCCGGTGGTAGGCAGCGTGTTGTAGGTGGGATGCTGGGCAATGGCAGCATAGAGAAACGTGGTGGAATGCCCAATGCCCCCGCTAAGCACCAACGGCATTTCGCTGTTGGCCGCGAGCCGGCATGCTGCATCAATAGTCGGGATAACCGCATTACCCGCCAGGATGATGGCGTCATCAGCACCAAAGTGGCGGTCTGCGCTGAACTCATTGTGCGCCAGCCAGTGTCCGAGAGTGTTAATCGCCTGCTGTGTCTCCCCCGAAATCCTGGGAAAATTCATCATCATTATTATCACTCCGTTAAAAAACCAGCCCCCATGGTAGCGCTTACCCTGGCAAGCGCGGTGCGGAAGTGTCCGAAAGGAAACGGGAATTTGTGTGACCCAGACGCAAAATTTTTGCCTGAATGAAATAACCAGAAACAGGCAGCAAGAGGCAGGTTGCACCTGAATATTGTAGTAGTTCACAGATGAAAACCAGAACTAACATCAGGATGTTGTTAATTTTGCAGACGATCTGACCAGATGGCAGCGGTGACTTCAGCAGTACGCGACTTGTACTTTTCTTTGCCAATAACATATAAACCAAAATTGATTAACAATAAAACAACCACAACCACGCTGGGTTGCACCTGAAGGACCAGGTGGTTACACCCAGCGGTATGACAAACTGGCGAGGGTATCCCTTATGTCAACGCAAGAGTCGAGTATCGCTATCCTGGGAAAGAATAAAAAAGTCCTGATTGCCAGCCTGACCGGTAGCGCAATTGAATGGTTTGACTATTTTCTCTATGGCACCGCCGCCGCACTGGTGTTTAACAAGATTTTCTTTCCGATGGTTGATCCAGTCATTGGCCTGATGCTCTCCTGGCTCTCCTTTTCACTCACCTTTTTCATTCGCCCAATTGGTGGCATGTTATTTGCGCATATTGGCGACCGCATCGGGCGTAAAAAAACCCTGGTATTAACCCTCTCGCTGATGGGCGGCGCAACGGTGATGATTGGTCTGTTGCCCACCTATGAAAGCATTGGCCTGTGGGCGCCAGCGCTGCTTATCCTTATGCGCATAATTCAGGGGCTTGGTATTGGCGGCGAATGGGGTGGCGCGCTGCTACTGGCCTATGAATATGCACCGAAAAACCGTAAAGGTTTTTTTGGCAGTATCCCGCAGGCGGGCGTGACTATCGGTATGCTGATGGCAACATTCATGGTTTCCATGATGACGCTCTTTAGCGAAGAGCAGTTTCTGTCATGGGGCTGGCGTATCCCCTTCCTGCTCAGCTCTGTGCTGGTGCTGTTAGGGCTTTGGATCCGCCGTGATATCGACGAAACCCCGGATTTTCAGGAAGTGAAACGCAGCGGCCAGGAGAGTAAAGCGCCGCTGCGCGATACATTGAAGCACCACTGGCGCGAAGTGCTGATTGCCGCCGGGCTGAAGGTGGTGGAAACCGCACCGTTTTATATCTTCTCAACGTTTGTTGTGAGCTATGCCACGAATACATTGAGCTATGAACGTGCTCAGGCGCTGGAGTCGGTCACGCTCGGTGCACTGGTAGCAACGCTGATGATCCCGCTGATGGGGCTGTTGTCCGATAAAGTCGGCCGCAAGCGCATGTACGCAACCGGCGTGGTACTGATAGGTCTATTTATCGTGCCGTGGTTTAAACTGCTCGATACCGGCAGCACCTGGGGCATCATGCTGGCAACGGTCATTGCCTTTGGTGTCCTGTGGGCACCAGTGACTGCCGTGCTGGGTACGCTGTGCTCGGAGATTTTCCACGCCAACGTGCGCTATACAGGTATAACGCTTGGCTACCAGATAGGTGCCGCGCTCGCAGGTGGTACCGCGCCGCTTATTGCAACTGGTCTGCTTGCCAGCTCTGGTGGTGACTGGACACCGGTTGCCTGGTATATGTCCGTTACGGTGCTGATTTCCCTGATAGCGATTTTCTTTGCCACCCGCAGGCAGGCTCAGGTTGCACAAGAGGGACAAGAGATACGCACAGAGTCGCACGGCGCCTGATAGCCAACAGGCTCCGCAGTGGCGGAGCCTGTTTTATTTATACTGAATGTCATGGGTAAACGCATAGTGAGTTTGTAAGGACTGATGTGCGTATTTCTCGGTTTCTGAGCTAACGCCCTGAAGGCAGTTGTTATGCTCATCCCATTTCCCGCAAACGCTCACCGTTATCTGTACACTTTCAGGATGGTTCACTTCACGCTCGCTTCGCAGCCAGCGTCCGGCCTCGTCCCACGTTAACTGCAATGAGCCTTTCGCGCTGCTCACCCGCACCAGCCTGCCCGCCGCGTCGTAACTAAATTCGCTCGTCTCATCAAAAAAAGCGTGCGTACTGGTCGTGTGCGCATAAATAAGCCGGCTCTGACTGTCGAAGCGGTACGCGGTCTCGCTCTGTCCTGGATTACCGTCAATCTCGAACTGTTCCAGCCTGCGCACAATTCGCCCCTGCGCATCAATTTTATAGCTAATCTCACTGCGGCCATGCGTTAAACGCACGCCCCGCACCGTCACCTCCATAGATTCAGCGCCCTGCAAGCGGTTATTGCCGGATTTTGCCGATGCGCTGGCGGTCATCTGCGCGGTACCGTAGTCACGATAAAACTCCGAATCCACCGCAAGCAGTCCGCCGCAGGGGTTCAGGTGGTAGCGCAAGGTGCTGTGCCCGGCGCTGTCGGTGCCCGTTTCCGTTGCCGTAAACGCGCTAACGCGCCCCTGCACAGGCAGTGTGCTAGTGAGGATAAACAGATTGCTGTCCATCACCTCACGGTCATTACACGGCATTAACGCCAGGGCGGGGGCCGACAGACCGATAATGCTCAACATTCCCCAGCGTAAAATTGTCATTCAGCCTCCCTGCTCAATGTTACGTTAGCTGCTAATTTGCTCCATTGCCTGCAGCACGCGCTTGTCGGAAATGGGATACGGTGTTCCAAGCTGCTGGGCAAAGTAACTTACCCGCAACTCCTCAATCATCCAGCGCACGGTCTGCACCTCTTCATCGTCCTGGCGCGCCGGCGGCAGTTTGTTCAGCCACTGACGCCAGGCCTGCTGTACTTGCTCTACTTTCAGCATCTGCGCCCGGTCACGATGGGGATCCACCGCCATTTTCTCCAGCCGCTTTTCAATCGCCTGCAAATAGCGCTGGGTATCGGCTAACCGCTGCCAGCCGTTGCCGGTAACAAAGCCACGGTACACCAGCCCTGCCATCTGCGCTTTCACGTCTGCCAGCCCCAGCGCCATTGTCATATCCATGCGCCCTTTCAGGCGTTTGTTGATGCTAAATACCGTACTCAGAATGCGCTCAACCTGCTTAGCAATATCCACCACGGTGTCGTTAAGCTCGGCGCGTACTTTCTCATGCAGACGGGCAAAACCGGCTTCATCACGCACCGCACCGCCGGACTCATTAATAAGCTTGTCCACGGCGCAGGAGATGCAGTCATCAATCAAGTCCAGCACCTTGCCATACGGATTAAAGTACAACCCCAGCTTGGCCTTGTTTGGCAACTTCTCGTGCAGATATTTAATAGGTGACGGAATATTCAGTAACAGCAAACGGCGCAGCCCGCGCCACATAGCGTGCTGTTGCTCCTGCGGGTTATCAAAAAGCTTAATGGCAACGCTGTCTTTCTCATCCACCAACGCAGGCCATGCCTTCATCTTGTACCCGCCGCGCTTTTGCTCGTAACTTTCCGGCAATGCGCCAAAGCTCCAGATGTGCAGGCCGCTCTGTTCAATGCCATCGTCTGCCACCGCAGACAGCGTCTCCTGTACTTTGTCTTTCAGGCCGCCTTTGAGTGCCTCAAGGCTCTTGCCCTCACGCAGCGGCTTATTGCGCTCATCCACAACCCGAAATGTCATTTTCAGATGATCGGGCACCGCATCCCATTGCCAGGCATCGCGGTCAACGCTCACGCCCGTCATACGACGCAGCTCACGCTCAAGGCTTTCCAGCAACGGCAGTTCCAGCGGCGTTGCGCGCCCTAAAAATGCCTCAGCGTAGTTTGGTGCAGGCACGAAGTTACGGCGCACAGGCTTAGGCAGCGATTTAATCAACGCGATTATCAGTTCACGACGCATGCCAGGCACCTGCCACTCAAAACCGCTGTCTTCCACCTGATTGAGTAGTGGCAGCGGTATGTGCAGCGTCACGCCGTCGGCGTCGGTACCAGGTTCAAACTGATAACTCAGGCGCAGCTTCAGGTTGCTCTGGTGCCAGAAGTTGGGATAATCCAGTCGGCTGACCTTCTCCGCCCCTTCTTTAATCAGCATGCTCTTTTCAAAATTGAGCAGGTCCGGCGTTTCGCGGCTGGCCTTCTTCCACCAGCTGTCGAAGTGGCGCGCAGAGACCACGTCATGCGCAATACGCTGGTCATAAAACTCAAACAGCGATTCATCGTCAACCAGGATGTCACGACGACGCGAGCGGTGTTCCAGTTCTTCTACTTCAGCACGCAGTTTCTGGTTGTCTTTAAAGAACGCATGCCGGGTTTGCCAGTCGCCTTCGACCAGCGCGTGGCGAATAAACAGCTCACGGCACAGTGCCGGGTCGATGTGGCTGTAATTAACCTTGCGCGCCGCCACAATCGGCAGCCCGTACAGCGTCACCTTCTCGCTTGCGATAACCGCGCCCTGCCCGCGCTCCCAGTGTGGCTCACTCCAGGAATGCTTAATCAGATGCTGCGCCAGCGGTTCAATCCACTCAGGCTCAATGCGTGCGGCGATGCGCCCCCACAGGCGACTGGTTTCAACAAGTTCAGCGACCATCGTCCATTTCGGGGGCTTTTTGAACAACCCGGAACCGGGGAAGATGGAAAAGCGTGCGTTGCGAGCACCGGTGTATTCCTGCTTGTCGGCATCCTTCATGCCAATGTGCGACAACAGCCCCGTAAGCAGCGCGCAGTGCACCTCACGGTAGTCCGCAGGCTCACTGTTAACCGGGATGCCCAGCTCTTTTACGACCTGGCGCAGCTGGGTGTAAATGTCCTGCCACTCGCGTACCCGCAGCCAGTTAAGAAACTCGCTGCGACACTGGCGGCGAAACTGGTTACCCGACAGCGCTTTTTGTTGCTCCTGGAGGTAGTTCCACAGATTTACCCAGGCCAGGAAGTCCGAGTCTTTGTCGTGGAAGCGGCGGTGTTTTTCATCAGACGCTTGCTGTTTTTCCTGCGGGCGCTCGCGCGGGTCCTGAATCGACAGCGCGGCGGTGATGATCATGACTTCACGCACGCAGCCGTGCGACTGCGCCTCAAGCACCATGCGCGCAAGACGAGGGTCAACCGGCAGGCGCGACAGGCTGCGGCCCTGTTCGGTAAGACGATAGCCCTCGCGCTCGTCGGCCTGGCGGATAGCGCCCAGCTCCTCAAGCAGGCGCACACCGTCCTGAATGTTGCGCTGGTCCGGTGCCTCCACAAACGGGAAGGCGCTGATATCCCCCAGACCCAGCGCCGTCATCTGCAAAATAACGGACGCCAGGTTGGTGCGCAGAATTTCCGGGTCAGTAAATTCCGGGCGCGACAGGAAATCATCTTCAGAATAAAGACGAATGCAAATACCTTCCGATACGCGACCACAACGCCCTTTGCGCTGGTTGGCAGAGGCCTGAGAAATTGGCTCTATTGGCAGACGCTGAACCTTAGTACGAAAGCTGTAGCGGCTAATGCGCGCGGTGCCAGGATCAATGACATATTTAATGCCCGGCACGGTCAGCGAGGTTTCTGCAACGTTAGTGGCAAGCACAATGCGCCGCCCGGTGTGGGACTGAAACACCCGGTTTTGTTCGCTGTTGGAAAGGCGCGCATACAGCGGCAGCACCTCGGTATGCGGCAGGTCAAGCTTCATCAGGCCATCTGCGGTGTCGCGGATTTCGCGCTCGCCACTCATGAAGATAAGGATATCGCCCGGCCCTTCACGCCCGAGTTCCTCTACCGCGTCAAAAATCGCCTGAAGCTGGTCGCGCTCGCTGTCGTCGGCGTCTTCCACCACCGGGCGGTAGCGTACTTCTACCGGATAGGTGCGGCCTGAAACCTCAATCACTGGCGCGTTGTTGAAGTGGCGCGAGAAGCGCTGCGGGTCGATGGTCGCCGAGGTGATGATAACCTTCAGATCCGGGCGACGCGGCAGTAGTTCTTTGAGATAACCGAGCAGAAAATCGATGTTAAGACTGCGCTCATGCGCTTCGTCGATGATGATGGTGTCGTACTGCATCAGCAGTCGGTCCTGCTGAATTTCAGCAAGCAGGATGCCGTCAGTCATCAACTTAACCATGGTGTTGTCGCTGACATGGTCGTTAAAACGCACCTTGTAACCTACGCAGCCGCCAGGCTCGGTTTGCAGTTCCTCGGCAATGCGGTTAGCCACCGTGCGCGCTGCCAGGCGGCGCGGCTGGGTATGCCCAATCAGCCCTTTCACACCACGCCCCAGCTCCATGCAGATTTTCGGCAACTGCGTGGTTTTGCCCGAACCCGTTTCACCCGCCACTATCGTCACCTGGTTATCCCGTACCGCTTCCAGAATCATTTGCTTCTTCTGGCTGACCGGCAGATTTTCCGGGTAAATGATGGCCGGACGTGCGGCTTTGCGCAGCGCAACTTTCTCCGCTGCTGCCTCAATGGCCTGCGCCAGCTCGGCAAAAATCGCCTGGCGAGCATCTGTGTTTTTTACTTTTTTCGCGCCGTGCAGACGGCGAGAGAAGCGTGTTTTGTCGCTCAGCATCAGCGCATCAAGGCGCTGCATAAGGCTTGCGAAAGAGGGAGAGTTATTTTCCATGAGGCTGTTTTGTAAGGCAATCACACTGCCGGATAAACCGAATTAACATCATTCGCTGTAGCTTACCATAACGGGCGCTGGCACGCCTTGTTCAATAAATTCGAACAGAGACTTCGATATATTGCGCTATCACTGTGGCAGATTTGCTCATAGCATCACTGACATGCAACCAACACATACTCGCTTAACCGCATAAGGAATTCGTCATGAGTAAAGTCCTCGTTCTTAAATCCAGTATCCTGGCAGGCTATTCTCAATCTAATCAGCTTTCTGACTACTTTATTGAACAATGGCGTGAGAAGCACAGCACCGACGAGATTACGGTTCGCGATCTCGCGGCGAATCCTATCCCGGTGTTGGATGGTGAGCTGGTCGGTGCGCTGCGCCCTTCTGACACACCGCTGTCGCCGCGCCAACAGGAAGCTCTGGCACTGTCCGATGAGCTGATTGCCGAACTTAACGCTCATGACGTTATCGTCATTAACGCGCCGATGTATAACTTCAATATCCCGACGCAGCTGAAAAACTACTTCGACCTGATAGCGCGTGCTGGCGTGACGTTCCGCTATACCGAGAAGGGCCCTGAAGGTCTGGTAACCGGTAAACGAGTGCTGGTGGTTTCCAGCCGCGGCGGTATTCATAAAGATGGCCCGAGCGACCTGCTGACGCCATACGTGAAGCTGTTCCTGGGCTTCATTGGCATCACCGATGTCAACTTTGTCTTCGCTGAAGGCGTGGCGATGGGCCCGGAAGTGGCTGGCAAAGCCCAGACCGACGCTAAATTGGCTCTCGACGCTATCGTCACGGCCTGATGTAAAAAAGGGATGACGCTGGTCATCCCTTTTTCTTTTCTTAGGCAGGCGTTATCGGATAACCGTCGTGGAAGCCATCTTCCATTTCGCCGTCATATAGTTATACAGCGCCTTATTTTGCTTCAGCGTGCTACTGGCTTCAGGTGCCGTCGCCCCGCCCCAGGCATCATCACCAATCTTCAGCGTCTCTTCACCCTTGAGCGTATATTGGGTACCCTTGTAGAACGCAACATATTTCACTACGCCTGGTTCAAGCTCACCCAGACAGGAAATGCGGTAAGAAAAGAGAAAAACGCTTACTTTATCGCCGAGCACATCCACCACGTCAAATGCCTCAGGAAAGAGTTTCACTTCACTATTGAAAGCGCAGCGATCAAGTTTGTCTTCTACGCTCCAGCGCGCTGTACTATTGAGTAATTCCGAGCCTGTCAGCTTAAGCACGTTGGCTGCTGTGGAGGTCGCAATTTTCACATCATGCTTGCCTTCATTATCTACCCACACGGCTTTATATTCACCGGCCCACAATTGCTGCGGGCAAAGCAGCCAGCCCCCTAATAAAGCAGCCTGCACGCATTTTTTTATGATATCCATATACTGTACTGCAACTCTTCCCTGTGCTATTTCTCATTACTACAGCCATCCGACTGTAAACCTCAAGCCAGCAACACCTTACTCTAGCGTAATAAGGGTGCGACCTGTTCCATTTCAGTATTTTTGAGTGAAAATAAAAGGCTATGGCTTGTGCCACTATTGGGCAACACTGTGCCTTGCCAGCAACAGCAATTAATAAATCCACCCATAAAAACAATAAAATTACGATAAAAATTGAAAGCGCTATCTTTGCACAAACGCTATCTAACCCAATCAGCGTTATCAAGCGTAAAATTAAAGAACGCACAAATTATCTTACAGAATCATAAGACAGGAGAGTAACGACGGGCACTCTTATTTACTGTTAAAAAACACGTTGATTGAAAATGTTGAATACGCTTCTTCTCACTTCATTAATATTTGCTATTTTTTCACTTCTGACTGTTTTCTGTCTTGTTAAAACGTATTTTTCTTATTTGAGTCAGATCATGAGAAGACGCCGCTCCAGTCCACCAGCATGCAGCCTAACCAGACAATCCAGACCAGCGCCGTGGCGTAACCTGCCCGGTGCAACAGACGTGTTGCGCCCTGCCAGCGCGCCTCAAACGCCATTGTACGTAGCGCAGGTCGCTGCCAGATAACCGCCAGCGCTTCTCCCACAACCTGTCTGGTATCTGCTTCATCCCAGCTTATCTGGCGAAACAGTCGCGCATCCAGCCATAAACGCCACACCAGCACGCTGGCCAGCGCTATCAGTGCCAGCACTACAATTTGCATCATGCCCTGCGCGTTAACCTGCGCCCAGTACAACGGTGGGCAGAGCATTAACGCAAAATAGCGCCAGCTTTCAAGCGACGCGACCAGTGCAGCACGCGCGCCAGGCTGCATCAGGCGCGTGGGTTCTGTTGAAACCATTGCTCCAGCAATACCTCATCTTCAGGACGAATCACTACTTGCGTACGGCAGGCTCGCACCATGCCAAGTGCTGCGGCTGGCGTGAGTGCCTTACCCTGTTTTAATAACCATGCCGCACTGACCAGTGCGCTGCGTGAAAGCCCTAGCGCACAGTGCACCCGCACGGCGCTGTGGCGTTGCGTCAGTTTTTCCAGCGCGTCCACGGCCTGCTGTAGCGCCTGAATCTCTGGCGTGACCAGGTCCAGCAGCGGCACGCAAACATACTCTTTGCCCAGCGTATAGTGCGAACGCGGCAGTTCAGCACTCAGATCCAGCACGGCCGTTTCAGCAAGTGCCGAACGCGGCCATCCACTGAGGGTGAGTCCCTGAACCACAGGCGATACCTGCGGCAGGTGCCTGCCCCACAGGTACGCAGAAAGTTGTGCCACTGCACGGCACGGCCACAGCAGCAGCCGGGCAGACATATGCTGTTTACCGCGGGCATTTTTATTAAACACCTCAACACCCAGGCACAGATAGCCGAGCGCAATACACAGTGCGCCTACCCCAGGCCACCACAACAGCGGACAGGCCAGATAGCCCATTACAGCCAGCAGTGCAGCAAGCGCGAGATAGCGCAACCCAAGCGTGAGGCGCCGTCTGTCAGGTGCAGTGATACGCCAGCGCCCATGATATGAAATGAGATAGCCCACCACCACGCCGGCAGCAGCGCCAGTAATAACATCAATGATATGGTGCTGCCAGGTCGTCAGCACCGACAATGCTATCAGCATAAACCACACTCCTGACAGTATGCGCCCGGCCCGCGACAAATGGCGGCTAAAATGCAGCCACAGTAGCCAACTCAGCATAATGTGCAGCGACGGTGCCTGGTTGTAAGGCAGGTCAAACTGCTCAAGTTGCCGGAACAACTGTGAAGCCAACCCCGGTTCCAGTTCCGGGCGGATAAAAGAAAAACGCAGCGGAAACAGGAGAAAACCCGCGCAGGCCACTAACGAGGCGGCAATAAGACGCCACGCAAGCCGGGTTTGCTCATGAACACTGCTACACACAAACAGCGACAGACCATAAAGCAGGTCAAGGCTCCAGTACGGCACAATCGTCCACGGGATGAACGGAATATGCCGCTCCCAGTCAAAAACCAGGCTCCCAACATCCTCGCGGGTTGCCGTCCAGCTATTTACCTGGCCATAGGTAATAAAAAAGAACGGTGCCAGAAATAACAGCCAGACGACTCCGCGCAGGTAAATGCTGCGTGCCTCAGCGGTTAGTCTCATGCCCGACGCACAGCCATGGAAACGGTGAAAATGCCCCATTCATCGATAAGCTGTTCGCATTTGTCAAAACCGGCTTCATGCACCAGCGCATCCATCTCACCCTGACTGCGCACGCGCATTATCCAGGGTTGGTTGTCCCGATGGCTGGTCAGTGACCAGGCGATAGTTTTAAGCTGAGGATGCCACGGCTGGCCGGTGTACAGCAGTATCCCGCCTGGTTCAATGGCCTGCGCCAGCCCGGTGAGCGAGGCGCGCACTTGCGCGTTGTCCGGGAACAGCTCATACAAACCGGACACAATGCCGAGGGTCGGTTGTGGCGACAGCGCCGCCAGCTCTGCGGTATTAAACGCATCACCGCGTTCAAAACGTGCGCTATGGATCATTGAACGCTCGGCAATCAGCGCCTGGCCTTTTTGCACGTTCAGTTCACTGTAGTCGCGCAGCAAAATTGACTCAACACCCTGCTCTTGCGCCAGCGCGTCCAGCACATAGCGGCCATGCCCGGCCGCCACATCCACAATGCGCACAGGTTTACCTTCTGCACCAAGGCGGGCAATGGCCTCGCGAATCAGGGTTTCGAGATGTACCTTACGCTGGCGTATGCCTTTCCAGCCAACGCTCTCAAGATAGCCCTTATCAATCATGCGCCCGAGCCCAGTCTTGCCCTGCGGCGTATTGCGATAGACATAATCCAGCGTGCTGCCAGAATCAAAACCGGTTTTCATCCCAAGACGCACGCCTTCGGACTGTACTCCCAGCGTCTTCATACCGGCTCTCAATCCGGCGTACCACAGCCCTTCTGCGCTGTAGCGTGCCGGCGGTGCCTGTAGGCTGCGCCAGACATCGGCACTGGGGCTCCAGCGCGACTCCTGCGCATAGTCAAACTGTTGAGGCGCCGTAGCATAGAGCGTACCGATAAACTCGCGCATCCGGCTGAATGCCATCTCGCGGTTCAGTTCACCCAGCGTATCGTGATAAAAGCCCGGCAGAATATGCAGTTCTTTCACGCTGCTGCGCAGTTTTTGGTAGAAGTCCAGCTGCGGCCTGCGGTGTACCACATAATCATCACCGGAAATCAGCAGCTGCGTCGGCGTGGTAATGGCCGCGGCATCACTCACCACGCGCTCGGCCGTTTTGTACAACTCAAGCAGGATATTCACCGCAATCGGGCGCGTGACCAGCGGATCGCTGTCAAATGACGCCACGCGCGCCGGACAGTGAGTCAGGAATTTGCCCTTAACGTAAGAGTTGACATAGAACAGCCCGCGCAGGCGCTGCATCAGCCTGAGTCCGCTACGGGCAAACGGCACGTAAAGTTTGACTTTAAAGGCCGGAGAGGCGAGTACCATCCCGCGAATCGGCGGTGCGTAATCGTGCACCCATGTTGCCACCAGCACGGCCCCCACGCTCTGCCCAACAACGATAATGTCATGCATTGCCACGCCGCTGTGCTGCACCACATGGCGCATAAACTCTTCAACATCACGCACTGAACGACCCAGACTCGGACTATAGCCCCGGTCCCCCTGCGTTTTGCCGTGGCCGCGCGCATCCCAGGCGTAAAAGTCAGCGTCAGCCATACCCAGCTCATCCACAATATGTTGCAACCGCCCGGAATGCTCATGACCGCGATGAAACAGTACGATGACTTTACGCGCGCTGCTGTTGGTATTCAGCGCAGGCCAGTGGCGATAAAACAGAGCCTGACCGTCACTGGTGTTGAAAATGCATTCTTCAGGAGTGCGTTGCTGATTATCCATGATGCTGTCCTTGTGTCTGCTGCTGTAGCGCGGTAAAGCGCGCTTGCAGCGCATCCTTAAATTGCTGTTTATCGTCAAGCCAGTAGCACGGCTCGTCGATATGAATATCAATAAATAACGGCAGAGGAATGTGACGCCCTTTGCCCATTGAGCGCCCCAGCCCTTTGAGGTACACAGGCACAATCGGCGTCTCGGGGAATGACTGCGCCAGATACCACAGACCGGATTTGAAACCAGAAATCTTCTCAGGCTCGCCGCGCGTCCCTTCCGGGAACAGGATCAGTATCTGGTTCTGGCGCAGTGCGTCTGCGCAGGCGGCTAGCGGATCGCTGGCATTATCGCCACCGCGCACAACCGGAATAATGTTGAGAATATTTTGCGTAAACCAGGCAAGCAGGCGGTTACGCAGGAAATAGTCGGCTGCGGCAACCGGGCGAATCATGGCGTGTTGACGCAGCGGGAACAGCGACAGCAGGGTAAAAATATCCAGATGGCTGTTGTGGTTCGCCACGATAATGGCGGGTCCCTGTTGCGGCAGGCGCTCGCGGTGGTGAACGCGCAGCCCCAGCCAGATGCGCAGCACCGGCCAGACAATGCACAGACTGAACAGCCGGTGCGCAAAGCGATTAATCATGTTCATCAGAAGTAGAAATACCAGACAAAGTGGAAAAACAGCGGCGCGGTGAAAATCAGCGAGTCGATGCGGTCAAGAATGCCGCCGTGTCCGGGCAGCATGGAGCCGCTGTCCTTGACGCCGATATCACGTTTAACTGCCGACATGACAATATCGCCACAAAACCCACTCAGCCCGATGAGCAGCCCTGCCAGCGCTGACATACCTACCGACATTGGCGTCATTATTGGTCCCAGCACCAGCGCCGCAACCACCGTACTGAGTACGCCACCCAACAGCCCGGCCAGGGTTTTATTTGGACTGACCCTGGGCGTGACGCGAATATGGCCCAGCGATTTACCCCACAGGTACTGTGCCACGTCGTTGAACTCGGTGAGCCCAACCAGGAAGATAACCAGCAGTGCACCACCGTGGGTTGGGTCACTGCGCGTGAGCGCCAGCAGGCAGGCGACGTGGCTTAGCGCAAATACGGTTGTCATCAGCCCCCAGTGCAGTTGGGCCGCCGAGCGCAAAAATCCCTGCGTGTCACCCGACAGCACCATACGCACCGGTAAAAATAAAAAGGCGTAGACGGGGATAAAGATGATGAACATGTTGTACCAGTCCATGCCAATCCACAGATAGTTAAGCGGGATAGCGATGAACATCCACAGCAGCGGCATATGATCGGAAAACCGCGTGGGAATGAGCGTCAGGTACTCTTTAAGCGCCAGAAAACTGATAAAACCGAAAATAGTCAGCCCCAGCCACAGCGGGCTTATCATTGCCAGTGAAAATACGGTGATAATCACCCACCAGGAGCGGATGCGTAGCGTCAGTTCGCGCCAGTTACGGCCTTTGACAAAGACAACCAGAAGCCCGTTGATAAGGGTTGCGGCGGCGAGGATAGCGTAAATAACAACCAGTGACGTATGCAGTAATGACATGGCTATTGCCCCCCTGCGTTCAGCGCCTGGCGACAGCGATTAATCACCGTCAGCACCAGCAGAGCCAGCATCACCAGCCACACCACGTTCAGCCAGCTACACAACGCAGGCCACAGTGTCACCAGCAGCCCACAGGTGCCGACGACCAGCGCACGGTCGCTCTTGCCCATTGGCCCGGCGTAACCGCGCGGCTGCCCAAGTGTTTGTGCCAGCACGCCGCAAAACTCAGTCAGCGCCGCTGCCAGTACCATCAGCACCACCAGCGCGCCATTGCTACCTGGCAGTAATGCCAACGGCAAATAGAGCGCCGCATCAGAAATAACGTCACCCAGTTCATTAAGCAATGCACCCAGCCGGGATTGCTGCTGATATTCACGCGCCATCATGCCGTCAAGCGCGTTGAGCGCCATACGCAGAAAAAGAATAAACGGCAGTAAAATAAAAATGCGTGGTTCAGAGAAATACGCAAGACACAAGCCAGTGAGAAGGGAAACAAATAATGCCGCGAGAGTAATTTGGTTTGCGGTAACGTTGCGCCTGTGAAGCGACGTTAACAACGGGCGCAGGCAGGCCTGAAACCGGGGTTTTATGTCGTAAAGTGTCATTATTCTCTGTCCTGAGATTCATCTGTCCTTACTTAAGACCTCGCCATTAATGCATAAAAAAAACGAGGCCGCAATATTAATAACACAGCGGCCGCGCCTGGATAATTTAATTGATTTTACCGGGCTTAATATATAAATAAGCTGAATATATTGTACCCGGTGTTATTTTAAATGTTCTTCTTTGTCACCAGGCCGTTTTCAAAAACCAACGTCGGGCGGTCCGCTTCGACCTCGCGCAGCGGCTCTACCTGGTGCATGCTGTGCTGGCAGCGCAGCACCAGTGCCTGATATTCCGCTGTCCCCTGGCGCTTCCAGTCAATCTCTTCGCCACGCAGCGGGCGCACCGCTTTTGCCGGGCTGCCAATTATCAGGGTATTGCGCTCAAATTCTGCCTGTGCTTTTACAAATGCTGCTGCGCCAATAATGCAGTTTTCGCCAATACGAGCACCGTCCATTACCACGGCATTCATGCCCACCAGCGCATTTCTGGCAATGTGGCAGCCATGCAGAATGGCACCGTGGCCAATATGACCGTCTTCTTCCACCACCGTATCGTTCTCAGGAAAACCGTGCATGACGCAATTATCCTGAATATTGGCACCATCTTTAACAATAATGCGCCCAAAGTCACCGCGCAGGCTGGCATTTGGGCCTATCCACACCCGATGGCCGATAATCACATCACCAATCAGCACCGCTGTTGGGTGGACAAAGCTGTCGTGCGGCACCACCGGAGTGAGGCCGTCAATCTGGTAAACCGGCATAAGCGCTCCTTATTATGGCAACACCAGGCCGCCAAAACGTTGAAAATATCCGCCGCCGGGCGCAGGTAATGCCCCGACTGAGGTTTCGCTTTTTTCACTGACAAACAGCTGCGCGCCGGGTGCCACACGCTGGTAAATGTTGATACAGAGTTGGCGAGCGCTCTGCCCCAGCCAGTGTGGTGGCAACAACTCATCCGGCAACAGCGGATCTTTAAGCACCACACGCCGGTAAAAATGAATCAGCAGCAACTGAATCTGGAAGCAGTGCTCCGGCGTCAACTCATCCCCTGCGTCGCGTAACAGCGGTAGCAGCGGGCGAAACGAGGTAATAAATTCTTCATAGCGCGCGTTTTTATCACTAAGCTGCCAGCAACTCTCTACTCGTGCTCGCAGCGCCGTGCGCGACAGCTGTAGCGGCGCACTGGCTTCAAAACAAATCACGTTTTCTGCCACACCGTAATCGTGCAACAGGCTTTGCACCTCTGTCAGGCGCTGAGAAGGTGAGGCCATCAGGCTGGGTGCCAGTGCGCCAAAGCCCTGCCACATCAACTCTTTTTTCACCTGCTGGAGCGTGTTTTTCTCAAGTCCTTCGGACAGCAGCAATAGCCATTTGCCATCCCAGCTGGGCTGCCCTTCTCGATAAATTTTGCTCTCTGCCCGCCGCGCCTGGCGCAGGCCAGACTCGGTAAGGCGGTAATAGCTGCGCCTGCCTACGCGCGACACCTCGAGCCAGCCTTCTTTGTTAAGCCGAAACAGCGCAGTACGTACAAAGCGTTCACCAAAACCCAGCCCTTCGAGCATGGCGGCCAGGCTGCCCAGCCAGACTTCGCCGCCGCGGTGCAACAGCGCATCCCCATACAGCGAAATAATCAACGAGGTGCCGCTCACCGGCACGGCATTTACCGCCTGGCAGATAAACTGCTCCACCTTATTCATGCGATACATCCCTGATGACGTTTTAAAATATAATGAATCATAGCATAAGCAGCCGTCATGAAATCATCATGTTACGGATACAGCATGTAACGCGATCTGAATCACGAATATTGCAGCAGAGAGAAAAAACGTCGTCAGCGGCATGGCAGGATAAAGGTGAGTCAGCTAACGTTTTACAGCGTCCGCCCGACGGGCGCGTCTTCGAGTGTTGTGAATATTGCTGCCCCGCCTCACGGCGGGGTCTTTTTTAGCGCACTGTCTCTATTGTGTCGACTTGCATCACCGCTGGCAGGTGGCTTTTATCCCAACTGCCGCTGATTGACAGCAGATTAGCCGGGCTGAGTTCGCGAGCCTCAAACACCGCTGGCGGGATGACGACATCCAGCGTGCCGCTCTTGTCGCGAAACTGATAGCTGTCATGCCCGGTTTGCTTAATCAAATTGCCTCTGAGCACCAGCGACGCGCCGTCAGCCAGCATTTTTGCCTGTTCGACCGTCATACTACGTTTGTCTTCCTTGTTGGGAAAACCGCTGTCCTGTGCCTGGACGCGGGAGGGGCTGTTAGCACTGAAACCGCCCTGCTTCTGGACGAGCAGTGCAGGCAGGATCATCAGCAGGCAGACAACTATCCACGTTTTATGCATAGCCGTTTCTCGGTAAGAAACATGATTTATTCAGCCTGCCAAAGAGAGGGTCGGCTTGCAATAACGCCTGCGGTTATTGAGGCGGTTGCGCGGCATAAACCAGTGCCGCCACAATACACGACGCTTCACCGTGCACATTATCGCCCAGCAGCCTGGCACAGCATTGTTCAATATTTGCCAGATGCTGCGCCCCATCAGGCAACACCGCAATTTCCTTCATGATAGCAAGCAGCAACACTTCATGGGCGATGTGCTGTTCGCTAGCGTCACTGGTATTAAGCATAGGGCAAGCGGCGGCTTGCACTGCCGGCAAGGGGCTGTTAGCTGACATTATGCGCTCCAGTTTGTTTCATTTATGTTAATAAACGTCACAATTACACAATTCACCGTAACCGGATACGGCACGGCGCACATTTCCAACAGCACAACGCACTTTTCATATGGCATCTTCATAACTTCTTCATTTTCCCGCGGCAAATTTAGCCACAGTGGACGTTTTTTTGTTGAATAGTGCGCTTTATTTATCAGGACGGATGAATCTGATTTCGTGAACCCGTAGCTGGCCTATAGTTCGCGAGTTACCCATACAAAAGGACTGGATATATGAAACGTGTTTCCCTGATTGCCCTGGCCGTGACAGCCCTGCTGGCGAACGGAACTGTGATAGCGAAAACCTCCTCCCAGCAGATTGAGAAAAAACCGGGGCAACATCAGTCTCAAAAGGGACACCAGAACGCAGGCAATAAAGGCCACGCCAGCACGCAGCGTCCGGGTAACCATGGCGGCAATACTATAAGCGGCCAGCGTCCCGGCAACAACAGCAGCAATAACATGAACGGCCAGCGCCCTGGCAACAATAACGGCAATAACATGAACGGCCAGCGCCCCGGCAGCAATAACGGCAATAATATGAACAGCCAGCGCCCCGGCAGCACTAACAACAATTCGGACAGCCAGACTCAAAACCCCAACAACCCTTTTCACGGTGAACGTGACTCAGGCAACAATGCCGTCCAGCAGTGACACAAAAAAGCCCGGCCTTCGCCGGGCAAAACATCAACTGACGCCCCGCTTTCCCTGCACCGCCCTGTCCGGCGGTGCAGGTTTTAACTCACTGATTTGCCGCCGTGCGTAAATCACACACGCGCACCGCTTTGCCTTCCGAGCGCGGCAGTGAACCGCAGTTCACAATAGAGATTTCGGTGCTGATGCCGACCATCGATTTAATGCGTCTGCGCAGGTTATTACAAATCTGGCAACGCTCCTGCTGGCTAAGCGCAAGGCTACTTTGCTTAAGCTCGACCTTAATGGCCAGCGTATCCAGGTGGCCGTTGCGTCGCACTTCCAGCTGATAATGCGGCGCCAGGTGCACAAACTTGACAATTTCTTCTTCCAGCTGGGACGGAAACACGTTCACACCGCGAATAATCAACATATCGTCAGAGCGTCCGGCAATACGGTCCATGCGGCGCATGGCGCGTGAGCTGCCGGGCAGCAGACGGGTAAGATCGCGGGTACGGTAGCGAATTACCGGCAGCGCCTCTTTCGTGAGCGTAGTAAACAGTAGCTCGCCCTGTTCACCGTCTGCACGCGGCGTACCGTCCTGCGGGTTAACCACCTCAGGGTAAAAATGATCTTCCCAGATAGTCGGGCCACCGGCTGAATCCAGACACTCCATCGCCACACCCGGCCCCATCACTTCAGACAGCCCATAGATATCAAGCGCGGTAATCCCCAGACGGCGTTCAATTTCGTTACGCATCGCCAGCGTCCATGGCTCTGCGCCAAAAACGCCCACACGTAGCGAACAACGGCTGGCATCACCGCCCATCTGGCGCTCCAGCTCTTCAATCAGGTTCAGGCAATACGAGGGCGTCACCATAATAATGTCTGGCTGAAAATCGCGTATTAGCTGGGCCTGCTTCTCGGTTTGCCCACCGGACATGGGAATGACGGCTGCTCCCAACCGTTCGGCACCGTAGTGTGCGCCCAGCCCGCCGGTAAACAGTCCATAGCCGTAAGATACATGTACCTTGTCGCGTGCCGTGGCACCCGCGGCGCGCAGCGAGCGGGCTACAATGTTAGCCCAGGTGTCGATATCGTTCTGGGTATAACCTACCACCGTTGGCTGGCCGGTAGTGCCGGACGAGGCGTGAATACGCACCACCTGTTCCATTGGCACCGCAAAGGTGTCAAACGGATAGTTATCACGCAGATCCTGTTTGGTGGTGCACGGAAACAACCGCAGGTCGTTCAGTTCTTTGAAATCATCAGGATGAACGCCAGCGGCGTCAAACTTACGGCGATACATCGGCACATTGTTGTAAGCGTGGCTGAGCGTCCACTTAAGGCGTTGCGTCTGCAAGGCCTGTAACTCGTCAAGAGATGCGGTTTCTATCGGTTCCAGACTGTTTGTCGTTGTCATTGTCGGGTACTCGCAGGTGTAGGGTTATGTTTTATTAGCGGGCCTGTAACCGGTGGGCGCGACCGCGAAACAGCGCCACCACGTTTGCCTGCTGATTTATAATTTCGATGTCATAAACGCCGGTTTGCCGTCCCTGGTGGCGCACATGCGCTGTGGCCGTCAGCTTGTCGCCCGCCAGCGCCGGGCGAAAGAAATCAATGGAACAGCCAGCCGCTACCGCAGGCAGCCCCTGGCTGTTGCAGGCGTAGGCAAAAGCGGTATCGGCCAGGGAGAATAGTTGCCCACCATGGCAGGTCTGATGGCCATTGAGCATGAGTGGCGTGACCGTCATGGTCAGTACCGCCACGCCGTCGTCCATATCAATAATGTCGATGCCCAGCGCCTGGGCGCAGTTATCACGGGCGTACATTTCGCGGGCATTTTGCCAGGCGTCGTTACTCATCATGGCTCTCCTCCAGCGCGCGCTGACGCAGTCGTGAACAGGGACGGTAGCGCTCTTCGCCGTAATGACGTTGCAGGTTTTCCAGCATTTGCAGTACGCGCCGCCAGCCGAGGCTCTGCCCCCAGGCAAGTGGGCCACGCGGATAATTAACGCCAAGGCGCATAGCGGTATCGATGTCCTGCGCACTGGCCACCTGTTTCTGCTCGGCATCCAGCGCCTCGTTTACCAACATGGCAACCGTGCGCCATACCAGCAGACCCGGATAATCGGCAATCACCAGCACCTGCTTATCCTGTTGCTGTAGCCAGTGCACTGCCTTTGCGGTTTGTTCTGGCGTGTTGCGGACAGCGGCACTGATAACCAGCAGCGGCGTGCGCTCATAGTCCAGCGCCAGATCCAACAGCACCACCGGGCGTTTCAGACGCTGTGCCATCGCGCCTGCGCTTTCGCCGCAGGTGACTGTCAGCACCACGTCGTCAAGCTCCAGAAACACCTCATTTGTGACAGCGTCACTTCTGATAACCTGCTTTGCCAGCGCGTTCAACCAGTCACTCTCACCGGTACGCATGACGCGGTGTGCTGCGCCAGAAGCAGGTTCTGGCGGCATAAACCCAGGGGAGGCACTCGCGCGCGGCCAGTGATACACCCCGCGCCCGCTTTTCTGCCCCAGCCGCTTACCCAGCACCAACTCCTGTTGCACCAGCGACGGCAGAAAGCGCCGCTCCTGCCAGAAGCCGTTAAAGACCGAGCAGGTCACCGCAAAATTCACGTCCTGGCCGATGAGGTCAGTCAACTCCAGCGGTCCCATCGGGAAACCGCCTGCATCACGCAGCGCGCTATCTATTGCCTCTGGCGGTGCGATATTCTCTTCCAGAGCACGCCAGGCTTCGGCGTAGTACGGGCGCGCGACGCGGTTAACAATGAACCCCGGCGTCGCGCCGCAGCGCACGGCGGTTTTGCCCCAGCGCTCAGCCAGCGTACAAAGGGTATTCACCGTCTCGTGCGAGGTTTCCAGCCCACTAACTACTTCCACCAACTTCATCACCGGCGCAGGATTAAAAAAGTGAAAACCTGCCACACGCTGCGGCTGCGCAACAGCGCTTGCAATGGCTGTAATAGAGATAGACGACGTATTGCTGACAAGCAGGGTTTGCTCGCCGCAGATTTGCGCCAGCTCGCATAAAAGCTGCTGTTTGATGTCCAGCTTTTCCGCCACGGCCTCAATCACCAGCCGCGCGCCAGCAAGGTCGGTGAGCGTATCGGCAAGCATCAGGCGCGACATAATGGCTTTACGCTGTTCATCGCTAAGCTTGCCCTTCTGCACGCGCTTTTGTAGCGCGGCGTCGGTTTTTTGCAGCGCCAGGCGCGTTGCGTCCGGGGAAATGTCGTAGAGGCGCACCGGATGGCCCGCAGCGGCGGCCACCTGAGCGATACCGCTGCCCATCGCCCCGCTGCCGACAACGGCAATCACGTCGTTTTCGCCGATAGTCATGTTATTTCCCCGTAAACTGCGCGGGACGGCGCGCCAGGAATGCCGCCACGCCTTCGCGGTAGTCGGCACTGCGCCCGGCCATACGCTGGTAGTCACGTTCAAGCTCCAGCTGCTGCTCCAGGCTGTTATGCTCGCCAGCCAGCAACGCCTGCTTGATTAAACCCAGCCCGTAGGTCGGCTGCGTGGCCAGGTGCTGGGCCAGGGTGCGGGTGGTGTCCACCAGTTCAGCATCATCCACCGTCTGCCAGATAAGTCCCCAGCGCTCTGCCTGTTCGCTACTGAGTTTCTCACCCAGTAGCGCCAGGCCCAGTGCCCTGGCTCGTCCGGCCACGCGGGGCAAAAACCAGGTGCCACCACAATCAGGCACCAGCCCAAGCTTGCTAAAAGCCATCACAAAACTTGCCGAGCGCGCCGCAATCACAATGTCACAGCCCAGCGCCAGCGTCGCCCCGGCACCAGCCGCTACACCATTAACCGCGGCAATGACCGGCTTACCCAAACGCGCCAGCCGTTTCACCAGCGGGTTATAGAAGTTCTCCACCGAGTAGCCAAGGTCAGGAGGTCCGGCTTCGGGGTCAACGTTGCGATCGTTCAGATCCTGGCCCGCGCAAAAAGCGCGCCCGGCACCGGTTAACAGCAGGCAGCGGATCTCGTCATCGCGCTCGGCACGCGTCAGGTGCTCCGCAAGCTCCCGGTGCATCGCGTCGTTAAAGCTGTTCAGCCGCTCGGGGCGGTTGAACGTCAGGGTCATTACGCCCTGCTGGATGTCGCACAGTATCAGTGAGTCCACGGTTAGCGTCCTGTAAAGTCGGGTGAGCGTTTTTCAAGAAAAGCGTTAATGCCTTCCTGACGGTCTTCGGTGGCAGCCAGCAGCGTAAACAGCTGGCGGTCAATGGTCAGCGCCTGACTTAAACCCACGTCCTGGCCCTGGCGCAGCGCCTGCTTGGCAGCCTGTAACGCCAGCGGCGCGCGGCTGGCAATGGTTGCCGCCAGTTTTTGTGCATATTCCAGCGTCAACGCCGTGGGACAAACCTGTGCCACCATGCCCGCCTGCTGGGCGCGTCTGGCGTCAATCGGCTCGCCGCTGAACACCATCTGTGCCGTCAGCGCCTTGCCGACGCAGCGTAACAAGCGCTGGATACCGCCCGCACCGGGCATAATCCCAAGCGTGATTTCCGGCAAACCAAAGCGTGCATCGTCACCGGCAAACACGATGTCGCTCAGTAACGCCAGTTCACAACCCGCTCCCAGTGCATAACCGTTGACCGCGCTGATGAGCGGTTTGGGAAAGCGCTCAATACGCGCCCACAGCTGCGGGCGCGGGTCGTTAAGCGTGGCGACCATGTCGCGCTGCGCCATCTCCTTCAGGTCGGCTCCGGCGGCAAATCCGCGTCCAGCGCCGGTTATCACCACCGCGCCAACCCCGTCGTCGTCCTGCGCCTGCTCAAGTTCTGCCGCCAGTTGTTCCAGCAGCGCGTTATTGAGCGCGTTGCGCGCCTGGGGGCGGTTGAGCGTTAGCGTCAGCACGCGCCCGCGGCGTTCACTCATCAGTTGCGCCATACGGCCTCCCCTAAACGTCAAAATCCACTACCAGCCCGTCGCCCTTTGGCAGCGCCTGGCAACTGAGGATGTAGCCTGCGGCAATCTGGTCGGCCTCCAGGCTGTAGTTGATGCCCATTTCTGCCTCACCGCTCACCACCCGGCACTTGCAGGTCGCGCATACGCCGCCTTTACAGGCAAATGGCAGGTCCGCCCCCTGGCGAAGGGCGGCGTCGAGCAGGCTGTCATCTCCCTCTTCGAACACAATATGGCGCTCGTGGCCGTCGTGACGCAGCGTCACCGTGCGCCCAACCGCCTGCTCACGGGCAGCATGGTTCGGCGCGCTGTCTGGCGTGTTGAAATGCTCCACAGCAATTTTGCCGCTATCCAGCCCCAGGCTTACCAGCGCCGCCTGGGTTTCCTGCATCATCGCCTGCGGCCCGCAGATAAAGGCGCGGTCAAAGCCGGTGAAATCAATCAGCGTGTCACCCAGCGCGTGCAGCTTTGCCCCATCAAGGCGACCGTGGAACAACTCGCTTTCGGTCTGCTCCTGGCTGAACAGATAAACCAGCTGTAACCGCTGCGGCCAGCGGTCTTTCATGTCGGCCAGCGCCTGGCGAAACATCATGCTGCGCGAGCTACGGTTGCCATAAATCAGCGTGAACTGGCTTTGTGGCTCGGCGCTGAGTGTGGCCTCAATAATTGCCAGTATGGGCGTAATGCCGGAGCCTGCCGCCAGCGCCAGGTAGCTGCCTTTACAGTCAGCGCGCGGCGCATAGCCAAAGGTGCCCTGCGGTACCATCACCTCCAGTTCCATGCCAGGGCGCAGTTCGCGCAGCGCGTACTGGGAGAAGCGGCCATTGGCAATGCCTTTTACCGCCACGCTGATTTCACCGTCGCGCCCGGCGCGACAGATGGAGTAGCAACGGCGGATATCTTCATTACCCAGGCGGGTTTTCAGGGTCAGGTGCTGGCCTGGCTGCCAGGCAAACTGCTCCGCAAGCGCCACCGGCACGGTGAAGGTGATTTCCACCGCCTCTGCCGTTTCCGGCTCTATTTTCGCCACTTTCAGGGCGTGAAAGGTTGTCATGGGCACCTCAGATACATTTGAAATAGTCAAACGGCTCGCGGCAGCTTTCGCAGCGCCATAGCGCCTTGCAGGCGGTGGAGCCAAATTCGCTGATAAGCGTGGTGCGCTGGCTACCACAACGCGGACACTCAACATGCTCCGGCAGCTCGGCGCTACAGCTGTGTCCCACCGGCGGGCTAATGCCGTATTCACGCAACCGCATTTTGGCCGCATCGCTCATCCACGCCGTGGTCCACGCCGGATGCAGTTGCACGCTGACGCGCACCGGCGTATAGCCGTGCTCGGTCATGGTGTCGTGAATCGCTTTTTGCAAAAACGCTGTCGCCGGGCAGCCGGACCACGTCGGCGTAAAACCGATACGCCAGCCGTCGTCGTCGTGCTCAACGCTGCGCACCATCCCTAAATCGGTGAGCGTCAGCACCGGAATTTCCGGGTCGCTGATGGTTGCCATCAGTTGCCACACTGCGCGCACCTGCGGTTGCATGACGGTCAGCGTCTGGTTCATTGCGCCCCCTTACCAGCTAAGGCCCGGAAAACTGCGTGCCAGGTACTGCATCTCGGCAAGCAGTGGCCCAAGGTGTTCGGTATGTCGCCCGTTACGCCCGCCGCTGCGGTACGGCGCATCCTCTGGTGCCTCAAGGCTTGCTTCGCGCAGTCCGGCTTCCACTTCCTGCTGCCAGGCTGCACGCAGGGTGCGCGGGTCAACGGCGATCCCTTCCTGCGCGAGGCTGATGTCCAGCTCGTCGGCGTCAAACAGTTCAGCGGTAAAGCGCCACAGGTTGTTCAGCGCCTGCTGCATTTTTCCATGCGAGAGATCGGTACCGTTACCCAGGCGTACCAGCCAGCCGCGACTAAAGCGCAGGTGATAGCGCGCTTCTTTGATAGCCTTCGCAGCAATGGCGGCAAGCGTGGCATCACGGCTTTGCTCAAGGTGGCTGAACAGCGCCACGTGCCAGGCATCCAGCAAATACTGGCGCACCAGCGTGTCGCTGAACTCCCCGTTTGGCTGTTCGGCCAACAGCAGGTTGCTGTATTCACGTTCGTCACGCTGATACGCCAGCGTGTCTTCGCTGCCCTCGCCTTCAAGCTCGGCGGCATAAGTCAGAAAGTTGCGCCCCTGGCCCAGCAGATCCAGGCCAATATTCGCCAGCGCCAGGTCAATTTCCAGTTCCGGCGCATGGCCGCACCAGGCGCACAGGCGCTGGGAGAGAATCAGGCAACTGTCGCCAAGGCGCAGGCTGTAACGGGCAATGGGATTGATATCGCTCACGGGCTACCTCACATGTGCTCAATGCCGTCGGGAATGGTGTAAAACGTTGGGTGGCGATAGATTTTGCTCTCTGCCGGGTCGAAGAACTCCCCGCGATCTTCCGGCTGCGACGCCACAATTTCGCTCGCACGCACCACCCAGATTGAGCAGCCTTCGCTGCGCCGCGTGTAGGCATCGCGGGCGTTCTCCAGCGCCATCTGGTCATCGGCGGCGTGCAGGCTGCCGACGTGGCGGTGAGATAACCCCTGTTTGTTACGGATAAAGACCTCGTACAACGGCCAGTAAACTTTGCTCATCTTGTCCTCCGTTACGCCGCGTGCTCGCGCTGGCGCTGCTGTTTCTCTGCGTATGCCAGCGCGGCTTCACGCACCCAGGCGCCGCGCTCCCATGCCTTTTGTTTGGCGTCAATACGCTCGTGGTTGCACTGCCCGCGCCCGTGAATCACCTCGTTTAGCTCGCTCCAGTCAATCTCACCAAAGCGGTAATGGCCGCTCGCTTCATCCCAGGCAAGCGCCGGGTCTGGCACCGTCATGCCGAGCATTTCTACCTGCGGGATGGTGTTATCCACAAAGCGCTGGCGCAGCTCGTCGTTGGTATGGCGTTTGATTTTCCACGCCAGGCTTTTCGCACTGTTGGGGGAGTTGTCGTCATTGGGGCCGAACATCATCAGCGACGGCCACCAGAAGCGGTTGATGGCGTCCTGTAGCATCTGACGTTGTTCTTCACTTCCCTGCGCCAGCGCCATACAGGCCTCATAGCCCTGGCGCTGGTGAAAGCTCTCTTCTTTACAGATTTTCACCATGGCTCTGGCATATGGACCGTAGGAGGTACGACACAACGCCACCTGGTTGACAATGGCAGCGCCATCCACCAGCCAGCCAATCACCGGAATATCGGCCCAACTGAGCGTGGGGTAGTTAAAGATGGAGGAGTACTTCATGCGTCCTTCCAGCATCTTCTGGTAGAGATCTTCACGCGCACAGCCCAGCGTCTCTGCCGCACTGTACAGATACAGCCCGTGTCCGGCTTCGTCCTGCACTTTCGCCAGCAAAATGGCTTTGCGGTTAAGGGTGGGTGCACGCGTAAGCCAGTTGCCCTCCGGCAGCATGCCCACCACTTCAGAATGGGCGTGCTGACCAATCTGACGCACCAGTGTTTTGCGATAGTCGTCGGGCATCCAGTCCTGAGGCTCAATGGCGCACTCACGTGCAATGCTGGCCTCAAAGCGTTGTTGTTGCGAAGTCATCACGGCATCACCTTATGATTCCAGATAAAACATATTCAACATCAAAACGAATCACTTAATAAAACAAACGTTACAAATAAGTTAACTCATTGTACAAAGCACTTGCTGTTATTCTGTGATTACAGTCACGACAAATATCGCAATTATCCGCATTATCAATATATTACGATTTTACCGGTATTGCCCCACGATCACATTGTTAATAAATTATTAATTACTCGCTTGATTTTTATGATTCATAATTCAACCATTAGTGAGTAATTCAGTAACATTTAACGGGAGCGCATTATCATGCAGCAGTTAGCCAGTTATCTTTGTGGCGCGTGGCAAACCGGTCGCGGCGCTGAGCGAACCATCTATCACGCCGTGAGCGGCGAGGCGCTGTGGAGTGTCACCAGCGAAGGGCTGGATATGGCCGCCGCACGCCGTTTCGCTCTTGATAAAGGCGGCAAGACACTGCGCGCGATGACGTTTATTCAGCGTGCTGCCATGCTCAAAGCAGTGGCAAAACATCTGCTGGCAGAAAAGGAGCATTTCTATGCCATTTCTGCCGAAACCGGCGCCACCCGCGCCGACAGTTGGGTGGACATTGAAGGCGGTATTGGCACCCTGTTTGCCTATGCCGGCATGGGCAGCCGCGAGTTACCGGACGACACACTGTGGCCGGAAGATGGCCTGATCCCGCTTTCAAAACAGGGCGGCTTTGCCGCACGCCACGTGCTGACCTCGCGCGCGGGCGTCGCGGTGCACATCAACGCCTTTAACTTCCCCTGTTGGGGCATGCTGGAAAAGCTGGCACCCACCTGGCTTGCAGGCCTGCCGGCTATCATCAAGCCCGGCACCGCCAGCGCCCAGCTCACGCAGGCCATGGTGAAATCGATTGTGGAGAGCGGTCTGGTGCCGGACGGTGCGCTGAGCGTCATTTGCGGCGGCGCGGGCGACCTGCTCAGTCACCTGGAAGAGCAGGACGTGGTGACGTTCACCGGCTCGGCACAGACCGGGCAGAAACTGCGCTGCCACCCTAACCTTGTGGCACGCTCAGTGCCGTTTACGATGGAAGCCGACTCGCTTAACTGCTGCGTGCTGGGTAGCGACGTTACGCCTGAGCAACCTGAGTTTGCGCTGTTTATCCGCGAAGTGGTGCGTGAGATGACTGCTAAAGCAGGACAAAAGTGTACCGCCATTCGCCGCATTATGGTGCCGCAACATCAGCTGGACGCCGTGCGCCAGGCACTGGTGGCAAAACTTGAGGCGGTGAAGTTTGGCGACCCGGCGCAGGAAGGCGTGAAAATGGGTGCGCTGGTGAGCACCGAACAGCGTGATGACGTGCAGGAGAAAGTCGCGGCTCTGCTGGCGGCGGGCTGCCAGCGCGTAACCTCTGGACGTGTTGATACCACGGCTCGCGGGGCGTTTTTCCCGCCCACGCTGCTGCTGTGCACCCAGCCGGATGAAATTACGCTGGTACACCAGCTTGAGGCATTTGGTCCGGTAGCCACGCTGATGCCGTACCGCGACGACGAACATGCGCTGACGCTGGCCCGTGCAGGCTGCGGCAGCCTGGCGGGGACGCTTGTGACAGCCGACGGTGCGCTGGCCCGGCGCTTTATCCTTGGTGCAGCCTGCGCGCATGGCCGTATTCAGATCCTCAACGAAGAATCGTCAACGGAATCCACCGGCCACGGCTCACCGCTGCCAATGCTGGTGCACGGTGGCCCGGGACGTGCAGGCGGAGGCGAGGAGTTAGGCGGCCTGCGTGCAGTGAAGCATTACCTGCAACGCACCGCCATTCAGGGTAGCCCAACCATGCTGGCCGCCATCGGTGGCGAGTGGGTACGCGGTGCCGATGTGCGCGAAGATGCGGTGCATCCGTTTCGCAAGCATTTTGAAGAGCTACAGCCTGGCGACAGCCTGCTCACCGCACGGCGCACGGTCACCGAGGCCGATATTGTCAATTTTGCCTGCCTGAGCGGCGATCATTTCTACGCGCACATGGACAAAATTGGTGCCGCCGAGTCGTTCTTTGGCGAGCGCGTGGCGCACGGCTATTTTGTGGTTTCTGCCGCTGCCGGTTTGTTTGTTGACCCTGGCGTGGGACCGGTGATTGCCAACTACGGACTCGAAAGCCTGCGCTTTATCGAACCGGTGAAAATTGGCGACACCCTCCAGGCGCGCCTTACCTGCCAGCGTAAAACCGCCAAAGTACAAAAAACGCCAGAAGACCGTCCGGTCGGCGTGGTGGAGTGGGCCGTTGAGGTCACCAACCAGCACCAACAGTCGGTAGCACTGTGGTCCATCCTGACGCTGGTCGCTCGCCGCAACGGTGATTTCATCTAACTTCCCTGAGGCGGGCGCGACGGCGCTCGCCTTTTTTCCATCCTGGCAGAAACTGCAAATAACCTGGCAGCATGATGCAAGGTCGCCTCGCGGCATGTTGTTTATGGTGATTCAGGCATGGTTTTTTTGCCTTGCACAACACACAACAATAAGCAGAGGTTCAGACATGGGAAAGCAACCCTCACTGCGTAAAACCGTTCTGGCTTGCGCTGTTGCACTACTCACGACCACCGCGCCAACCGTACACGCACACGGCGGCGAAGCGCACATGGTAGAACTTGAAAAAACGTTGCAGGATTTTGGTGCTGAAGTTCAGTGGGATGATTACGCACAGATGTACACTCTGGTGAAAGACGGCGCCTATGTGAAAGTTAAACCCAACGCCGACACCGCCATCGTTAACGGCAAGCCGCTTAAGCTACCAGTGCCGGTGACAATGAAAGATAATAAGGCTTACGTCGAAGAAGGGTTTATTAACGCCGTGTTTCAGTCCGGCCTTGACCAGACCTTCCAGGTCGAAAAAGTCCCGCACCCGCTCAACGGGCTGAGCAGCGATGAAATTAACCGCGCGGTAGAAATAGTCAAAGCGGCCGAAGGCTTCAAGCCAGGCATGCGCTTTACTGAAGTGAGCCTGCGCGAGCCGCCCAAAGACCAAGTGTGGGCGTTTGCGCTTAACGGTAGCGCCGTGACTGCGCCGCGCCAGGCCAGTGTGGTGATGCTCGACGCCACACTGGTTATAGAGAGCGTGGTGGATTTAAAGGGCGGCAAGGTTGCCTCCTGGCAACCGGTGAAAGATGCCCACGGTATGGTGCTGGTGGATGATTTCGCTACCGTGCAGCAGGTAATTAACGCAAGCCCGGAGTTTGCCGCTGCCGTGAAAAAACGCGGTATCAGCGACCCCAGTAAAGTGATTACCACGCCGCTGACCGTTGGCTATTTCGACGGGAAAGACGGGCTGACCCAGGACAAACGACTACTGAAGGTTATCAGTTATCTGGACGTGGGCGACGGTAACTACTGGGCGCACCCAATTGAAAACCTGGTGGCCGTGGTCGATTTAGCACAGAAAAAAATCATCAAAATTGAAGAAGGCCCGGTTATCCCGGTGCCAATGACGCCGCGCCCCTATGATGGCCGTGACCGCAACGCACCTGTAGTCAAGCCGCTGAATATTATCGAACCTGAAGGCAAAAATTACACCATTACCGGCGACACCATCAGCTGGCAAAACTGGCGCTTCCACCTGCGCCTCGATTCGCGCGTCGGGCCTGTTCTCTCTACCGTGACGTATAACGACGGCGGTACGGCGCGCAAAGTGATGTATGAAGGCTCGCTTGGTGGCATGATTGTGCCTTACGGCGACCCGGATATTGGCTGGTACTTCAAAGCCTATCTCGATTCCGGCGATTACGGCATGGGTACCCTCACCTCGCCGCTGGTGCGCGGCAAAGATGCGCCAGACAACGCAGTGATGCTTGACGAAACCCTCGCCGATTACACCGGCAAACCCAGCACCATCCCGCAGGCCATTGCGGTATTTGAGCGCTACGCGGGGCCGGAATACAAGCACCAGGAATACGGCAAGCCGAACGTCAGTAGCGAACGGCGAGAACTGGTGGTGCGCTGGATAAGTACCGTTGGCAACTACGACTATATTTTTGACTGGATTTTTCACCAGAACGGCACCATTGGCATCGATGTAGGTGCAACCGGCATTGAGGCGGTGAAAGGCGTGAAGGCCAAAACCATGCATGACCCGAGCGCGCAGGACGACACACGTTACGGCACACTTATCGACCACAATATTGTCGGCACCACCCACCAGCATATTTATAACTTCCGCCTCGACCTGGACGTGGACGGCGAGCAGAACAGCCTCACCGGTATGGATCCGGTGGTGAAGCCAAACGACGCAGGCGGCCCGCGCACCAGTACCATGCAACTTGAGCACAAAACGTTTGCCACCGAGCAGGACGCCACGCAGAAGTTTGACCCCGGCACCCTTCGCCTGCTGAGTAACCCAAATAAAGAAAACCGCATGGGCAACCCGGTGTCTTACCAGCTAATTCCCTATGCGGGCGGCACGCACCCGGTGGCCAAAGGCGCGAACTTTGCCCCCAACGAGTGGATTTATCATCGCCTGAGCTTTATGGACAAGCAGATTTGGGTGACACGCTATGACCCGAATGAGCGCTACCCGGAAGGCAAATACCCGAACCGTTCCACCCACGACACCGGGCTTGGTCAATACACGAAGGATAATGGCGCTATTGATAATACCGACCTGGTAGTGTGGCTCACCACCGGCACCACCCATGTGGCGCGCGCAGAAGAGTGGCCGATGATGCCCACAGAATGGGTACACGCGCTGCTCAAGCCGTGGAATTACTTTAATGAGACGCCGTCGCTGGGTGAGGTGAAACAGTAAGGTGGAGTATTATTTTGCGAAAACGGGCCTGAAGGCCCGTTTTGAAGACTCGGATGTCACTGCCAGTACCACAGCCTCGTTCTGGATCATGACCTTTTCCTGGTAACGATGACTATTGGGCCATATTGCCTCATGTTTAACGCAGTGATGCTTTGTAAGGAGTCGAGCCATTCGCTAATCGCATCCAGCTGAATAATGACGGTAAATTTCTCATCCATAATTTCTTGTATATCACCAACGGTAAACCAGGTGCGTTTGTCATAACGCTGCACCTCTTTTAGGATATCGCTCAGTCTGGCGTTACTGAATTGCAGACTGCCCTGTGTCCATGACAGAGCACTGCCGGTTGAAGCATTTTGTGTTCTTACCATTGTGTTGGGTGAAAACTGTGCCTGCTCGCCGTTTAGCAAATCGACCTGTTCTTGTGCGTCATTCGTCACCTGCACATGCCCCCGTTCCACAGTAACCTGAACACCATCTGACTCTTTGCGCACGGCAAACGCGGTTCCCAGCACCCGAATCACGCCGCCATCCGTTTTGACGTAAAAAGGACGAGAGGCATTACTTACCACGTCGAAGTAAGCCTGGCCCCGGGCCAACTCAATATTGCGTGCCTGAGGGGTATAGCGAATATTGATAGCACTGGCCGTATCCAGCAGTACCCTGCTCCCGTCTTCCAGGCTCAACGCGTTTTCTTCACCGACAGCCGTCTTTTGATCAAAACGCATCTGCGTCCAGTAATAGTAACTGCACAAAGTGAGTAGCAGCATCGCTGAACTTATCACCCACGTTCGATAGTTATTTTTGTGCCCAGAGTGAGATAAAGGCTGCGGTGTCCTTTCCGGTAATACCAGCCTGTCTTGCAGCGTATCGGCATTGCCCAGATGAATCCATAACGTGCGCATTTTCATCAAAGCCTCTTCATGCGAAGGGCTTTGCTGGCGCCAGCGCTGAAATTCCCGGAGTTGCTTTTGACTGAGATTTCCAGAGGTTAATTTGGCTATCCAGGAAATCGCTTCGTCTTCTAACTCTCTCATTCTGCTGCCTTAGATTTCACTAACATGTATGCCAGTGGAAAAGACGCGCTCTGTTCAGCCAGGACTCATTGTCGCTTACACCAACGAGTCACGACAGTGACCGAGCGCCCGCACGATGTGTTTTTCAATGGAGCTGCGTGAAATCCCCAGTGTAATAGCAATTTCTTCATGCGTCATACCTTCAATACGGCTGAGGTAGAGCACCTGACGTGATTTTTCCGGTAGCAGATTCATGGCATTTTCAATCTGCACCATCTCTTCCTCCAGTGCGGTATTGTGTTCAGGTAAAGACTGCGGACCTTCAAACAGCGCCACCGCCCCCTCCAGGAGCTGCGAACGTCGGGACTCCACGCGCCGGTAGTCAATGGCAGAGTTAATGGCCATGCGAATAAGATAATTACGTGTGTCATCGCTCGTCGAAAACTCTCTTGCCATATTAATAACTTTAAAATAGAGTTCCTGAGATAAATCCTGTCCCACAGGCTGCGAGCCAGTACGAAAAGAGATGATCTTTTCCAGCATTTTTTGCATGCTGATATACACATTCATGACTTCATTTGCTGTGAGCATAGCCATAAAAACACCTTCCACGCTATAATATTATCAATGAATGAGCGTCTTATTCGTTAATTAACCCTCAACAATCCACATCAAATAAGATATTTCTGATGCTAAAATTAAATTAGCGCAGCGGATTTTTTTTTACAACGCGTTTCACATGCATATAAATTAATCATATGACCTACGCAAATAACTGCATTTACCCTGTACTGACAGGCCCTCATCGCCGGGCTTGCAGCCCATCCCTGGCTCGATTGCAACATCACCTGGCTTACTGATAAATCCTTCACAATCTTTCATGCGAAAGTGTTTATCAATCAGTTATCACTTTTTCTTTTCCTGTTGAGAGTATTTCCACTTCTCCAATACCACTTTCTTTTATCAGCTCGGCAATTAACGCAAGGTCGCCAATCACCACCCACACAAATCTCTCGGGCTGAATGAGGTTTTTAGCCCGCTCATTCACGCGTGTTGCCGTCACCGTCTGCGCCCACTCCATGTACTCCAGCAGGTAATTATCGGGAAGCTCATTTTCAGCCAGGAAGCGAATATAGCCTGCTAAATCCTGAACTCTGGCGATATGACTGCCTAACCGCGCCGAGGCGCTGTCAATTTCCTGACCCAGTTCCTCATCCGTTATCGGCCTGTGTGCTAATAACCGCCTGGTTTCACACACTATTTCTGACATCGCGGCAACCGTTTTATCTTTCTGCACACTGAGGATCATTCCAGCCAGGTTCATTCCCAGCCAACTCTGACGTATGCCACCCACCCCATATGTCCAGTTCTTTTCCTCCCGCAAATTCATATTGATACGCGATGCAAAGCCGTTACTCCAGATAGCATGCAGTGCGTTAAAATCACGTCGCGAATCAGCGCTAAGACCGGGCAAATGCTGCATAACGGCAATCAGGCTTTGTTCGACATCGGGTTTATCAATCAAGTAAATTTTGACTGACTGTGGGAGTGGATAGGCCAGTGCCGCAGGCGCAGGTGGACGGCATACCGGCTTAGCGCTCATGCCCCAAATGGCGTCAACCTGGCAGACAACCTCGTCAACCGTCGTATCCCCAGTGACAACCAGTTCGCAATACCCGGTGGTGAAGTATTGCTCATAAAAGTTTTGCAGGTCCTTAAACTCAAGCGCATCCAGCGTTGCCAGCGAGGCCTGGAAATCAAACGCATGGCCGTCGCCGTACATTACCCGGTTTTTGACAGCGTTAATAATGCCTGAGGATGTATTAAGAGAAGCAATGAGCTTATTTTTGACCTTCTGTTTCACCGTAGCAAAATCCGACTGACTCAGCTGACTATAAAAAAGACGTTCGCCCAGTACGGTCAGTGCGTCAGTAAGCTGGGTGCTCAGACAATTGAAGCTGATATTCATGCTGCGGTAATCGACCGAATAAGATAAATCGAAACCCTGCCATTCCAGATACTCGGTCAGTTGCTCAAAGCTACGCTCCCGCGTCGCAGACTGCTCCAACAGTTCCATCAGACACGCCAGCAGGCCACGTAACGCAGGCGGCTGGTGTATCAAACCAAACTGGATGCTGGCATTCAGTGAAACCAGGCGGCGGCTTCGTCGCTCGGCAACCGTAAGTGTCAGACCATTTTCCAGCACACGTCGCTGTAGCAATGGAAACTCAGGAACCGCCAATGCGCCAGAGCGCGGAATACTCTGGCGTGACTCATCCGTCGTGGTTGGCTGGCGTATCTTTCTCGGTAGCGTCCACAGCGTATAGCGGCCGTTACTGAGCCAGTCGCGGGCGCTGTGTTGTAAGGTTTCCACTCGGGTATTTTTCAGACAGGTAAAAAGCTGCTGGTAGCCCCCGGCGCTACCCAACATCACTTTGCTCGAAGACAATAAGTCGGCCACTGATGCCGCCGTTTCGAAGGATTTAATGTAATACGTAGGCCAGGATAGCTGCACCAGCGACAACTCCTGTGTGAGCGGACCTTCTGCCAGTAACCGGGCTATCTCTTCATTGATAATCGCTTCTACAGCCGGGCGATCGTCAATGTGGTTTAGCGTGACGGACAGTGAAAACAGACTGCATAACAGCCCTGGCTCCACCCAGCAGGAAATATTGTCGGCCCGCTTTTCGGTATATAACAGTCTTTTTTTTAATCGGGCGTTGGCATTCCCCACAAGAATGTCGGCCAGGAACATAAAATGATATGTGGCCTCCTCACCATAGGGCGGTAATTGCCACGACATCGTCATTTTAGGAAAGGGGACGTTGTCGTAGAAGGTTTCATGTTTATCAAGCCTGCGCTCGGGCACCCAACTTGAAATGCTCGGCACAACCGGGCCTGCGGGAATATGACCAAAATAGCGCTGTATTTTCTCTTTCGCCTCAGCCAGCGTGATATCTCCAGCAAGCGTAATAACCGCATTAGCCGGATGGTAATACTGATTAAACCATTCTCGCGCCGTTTCCAGAGTGGCGCTGCGGATGTCATCTTCAAAACCAATGACCGGATGAGAATAAGGATGACCGGGAGGATAAAGGCTGCGTAATTTCAACTCATCCGTTAGTCCGTAAGGCGCATCTTCATACTGTTTTTTCTCATTAATCACCACCCCCTGCTGTGCGCTTAACGTCTCCTGCGAAAGTGACTCAATAAAATGACCCATGCGATCTGACTCAGCAAACAGCACATAATCAAGTACTGATGTGGGAACGGTCTGGTAATAATTAGTACGATCCTTACTGGTGGACCCATTCACATTCCAGGCTCCCCGGTTTGTCATATTTTTTATATACGAACCGGGATGATTTTGACTGCCACCGAACATCAGGTGCTCAAAAAGATGCGCAAATCCTTTACGGCCCTGGGGTTCATCTTTAGAACCCACCTGATACCAGATATTAACCGTCACATCCGCCAGCGTATGGTCCTCATGAACAATAACAACGAGTCCGTTTTCTAATGTAAATGTCTCATGGGGAATAACAAATTCCGGCGGTGAAGCAGGATGTTCAAAGCCGCGCGTATTCAGGTCAACGACATGCGTCATTATTCAGAACCTCAAGATAAAAGATAAAGAGGCAGAATGTGATTCTGCCGTAGCGCACAACGAGCTAAGCCATCATTTATTAAGGAAGAAAACGATTGGCACCTCCATTTCAATGGTGCTGCCGGGCACACTGGCGGGAGGCGGTGGCAACGGCGAGGCGCGTTCAATAAGATTTTTCGCCTCTCTGTCCAGCAACTCAAAGCCCTGGCTGTTGACAATGCGGTATTTCAGCACATTGCCTGAGCGGTCAATGGTGAAACTCACCAGCACAACATCCTGCTGATTCTGTCTGATGGCATACGCCGGATAACGCTTTTCTTTTTGTAACTGTGCCATGACCTGATTTTGCCAGGAGTTTTTGGCCATTGAGGCTGTTTGCGACGAGCCAGCAACGGGAGCGCTGGCAACCGTGCGTTTTACTGCGGTGTTTGCAGCCTGCGCACTTGTCTGCGCCTGCGTTTTCCGGGGCGTCTCAGGCGCTGGCACAGGTTTGCGGGACATTCTCGGCTGTTTGCGTTTTTTCACCGCGGGAACCGGTTTTTTAGGTTCGACCGGAACGGTGATAGCGCTTTTCTTCACCTCAGGCGCGGGGATGTCAGCCACTTTTTCCTGCGCGGGTGGCGTCAGCGTTTTCACCGGTGCAGGGGTAGACTGCTGGTTTGCTTTATCCATCTGCTGGCTGCTCAATGCTGACTGACTGGAAGCGAGTTCAGGGGCCAGCTCAAGCGAAATGGCCCCTTCTTCTGGACTTTTTTGTACTGGCGTTCTGTCAATTGGTTTATACAAAATAAAACCAATTACCAGCACATGGAGAAGGCCAACAGTAATAACGGATGTTCCCCACTGCTTATTACTGGCGCTATTTTGCAACCATGGTGAGGAGAGTAATAATGCTGACATATGTCTCCCCTTATTTTGCACTCGCGGACGACAGACCCACCAGCGCAACTTTAAGATAACCATTGTCACGCAGTAGATTAATCAGCTGCGCAAAATTATCATAAGGCACGGTTTTATCGGCACGAATAAATAAACGGGCTTCTTTATTACCTTTAGTTGCACGATTAATTTCGCTAATTAACGCCTCTTTCTTCACTGGCGTATCACCAATATAGAAAGACAGATCGTCACGCAAACTGATATTGATGGGTTCATCCGGTGCTGGCGCGGCGGTTTTACTGCCCACTGGTAGATCCAGCGGTACGCTTACCGTTGAGAGCGGTGCCGCAACCATGAAAATAATCAGCAGCACCAGCATGACATCAATAAACGGCGTGACGTTAATTTCACTCAACACATCCAGTTCATCGCTATGCGCTTTAGGTGTAAATGCCATAGGTATCACGCCACGTTAGCCAGGGGATTGGTGTTGTGTTTAAGCTCATCAAGATTATGGCTTAACAGACACATCACCACGGAAGACGAGTCGGAAAGCAACACCCGGTAGTTGGCTATCCGCCGACTGATGATGTTGTAAAGAATGACCGCAGGAATCGCGCTCACCAGCCCCAGCGCAGTAGCAAATAGCGCTTCCGCAATGCCTGGCGCCACCACCGAGAGATTTGTGGTTTGCATCTGTGCTATTGACACGAAGCTGTGCATGATCCCCCACACGGTGCCAAACAGACCGACAAACGGCGCTACGGCGCCTGTGGTTGCCAGAATGCTTGCCCCCCGGTTCAGATAGCTGGTTTCTTTCGACTCCACGCGCTGAATGAGTATTGAAGCGCGCTCTTTGATACTGTCGACCGGCACCCGGTAGCTTTTTCTCGTCGCCTGTAAAAGCTCATTTTGCGCAATGGTGTTCATGGCTTTACACGCAGGATGGTTTATCTCCCCGACGTCATGCAATGAGGATGCGCTGCTGAGTTCTGCCAGACTGTGTTTCAGACGACGTGCCCGCGAACTGATTTCCAGCATTTTCGCCAACCACACGCTCCAGCTCAGTAGTGAGGAAAAAAGCAGTAGTAGAATGACGCTTTTTACCACGACATCAGCGTGAGTGTAGAGGCTGACTGGAGAAAGTAGATTCCCTGTTGGTACGGGGGCTGCACCATTGCCGGTGATGGGCACGATCTGAGCCGGCGCCGCCTGTGCAAATGCCGTCAACAGGGTAAACACGAGGCCACCAGCAATCCGTACCAGCATTTTCTTTACCGCCACGGTGTTGAGAAAAGAAAGATTACATTGACAGAAAATCACCATCTACATCCCCTCGCTCTAATTTTCGCACCGGGCGCATACCCGTTAGTACGCATCAAGGCCTCGCCACAAATGGGTGGTCTGTTAAATAAACGAGTCAGATGTCTTCAAACCGTAATAAATTTACGCTTCAGAGATCGAAAAATTCGGTGGCGACAGGATCGCGTGCAGAAAACACCCGCCATTCGCCATGCGCTAACAGGTGCAATACCCGTTTGTGATATCTGACAATCGACGGTCGATGGCCAACGCTAATGAGGGTTACGCCGCTATCCAGCAGATATTGATAGAGTTTTTCCTGGGTCTGTTCATCAACTGCACTGGTTGATTCATCCAGAAAGACGTAGCGAGGTTTATTGATTAATACGCGCGCGATCCCGATCCGCTGCTGTTCCCCCAGAGAAAGTTGGTCGCGCCACGGGCGTATACTGTCAAGGCCGCCGTATTTTTCACTGGTCGCCCTGAGATTGACGTTATCCAGAACTGCCAGCAAATCTTCATCTGTCATGTCAGTAGACTGTTGCGGGTAGATAAGCTGCTCGCGCAGGTTCCCCTGCGTCAGGTACGGGGTTTGCGGTAAAAAAAGCCGCTCTTGTGGCATCCTCACCGTACCTCGCCCGCGCCCCCACAGCCCGGCCAGCGCACGCAGCAATGAACTTTTACCGGTACCGGTGCGCCCAACAATAATCAGATGCTCGCCCTGCTCAACCGTGAGGGTCAAATGTTGCACCAGCTGCTGTTCGCCACCGGGGGTGGTCAGGCACAGATCGTCAATTGCTAATATCTCTGCCTGCTGGTACTGAATCTTTGGCTCCGGCACATCTGGGGCGATGTGTTTTTCTGCCTGAACCTCCGCCATTTTTTCCTGGATTTCAGCCAGACGAACAATCCCGGGTGCCGCCGTTGTGAGTTGTGGAATGTAACGCTGAATTAACGACAGACTGCTCAGCAGCATCGCGGCAGATGCGGTGGCCTGGGCAATCACCCCGTACTGAATTTTGCCCGCAAAGTATAGCGGTGTGATGATCACAACCGGTAGTACCATCCAGAGGATGTTCAGAGAGATAAATCCGACATTCGCTTTTAATGTGTAGTGATATTGACGCTTAAAGAAAGCGACAACCGAAGCCAGCTTATGGGTAATATTTTGTGCTGAGATAGCCTCCCCATTATAGAAAGCGATGCTTTCATCGTTATCTCTCACCTGTAACAGGCTATAGCGCAAATCAGCTTCTGAAACGGTAATGTCGTATTGCTGCTTGATCATTGGCCGGAACAATAGCAGTGTCGCAAGGGTATTAAAAATAGCGTATGCAATGACTGTTAAGAGCATGGTTGTTGAAATGCTCATTAAAATATAGCCCTGGACAAAAATATCCAGCGATGCCGTAAAAAGCATAGCGGGAATTTCCGACAACGTTTTGCACAATGGTGCAATTTCTTCCTGAAGACGCTGGTCGGGATTATCAACGCTCTCATCCTGAGTAATGCGATAATAAGTGCGGTCTGTCAGGTAGATAGCGAAAAGATACTCAGTTAACCAGACACGCCATTTCAGGTTCACAATATTACTAAGATAGGTACTTAGCGTCAGCGTAAGATTGCGCAATACGCCTAAAGCGGTTATCACTATCAGCAATAACCAGTAAACCTCTTCTTGTCTGGCAACCAACGCGTTGGTCATTTCAGCCGTTTTAAATGAGAAATAGCCTCCGCTGGAGCTATAAATTAGCGGGATGACTAAAGTGACAACAAACAGTAACCGGCATAGCCGGGATGCCGGACTCACCCAGAAGGGCTTACACAAGCGGTACAACCGTAAAAAAAACAGCCGGTTGATTGCGTAATTATTTTTGTTTTTTTTCATATTTTCTGACATCGCATCCTCCCATCACGGTCTGTTGGCGTACATGGTTTGCGTAAAAATCAGACCACGCCGCGCCATACGCGTTTACCCGGGTCGACGTCACTTTGTTGCATTGCCTCAATACGCCAGCGCCCTTGTGGATAGAGGTACAAAATACGCTGGTGATAATGCTTAATGGAATGACGATGGCCCACGCTTACCAGCGTCACGCCGGCCCGTAACAAGCGCGTAAACAACAGCCTTTCTGTTGGAATATCGAGCGCGCTGGTCGCTTCATCCATAAAAACATACCGGGGTTTATTGACCAGCACACGAATAGCGGAAATCATCTGCTGTTCACCGAGCGAAAGTTCTTTTGCCCAGTTTTTACAAACATCGAGACCACCGTGTTTATGCAACACGCCTGCGGCTCCTGTTTCATTCAGCATGACAATCAGCTTCTCATCACTCACCGGTGAGCGCTGCGCAGGATAAATTAACTGAGAACGCAAGCTGTCGGTAATTAAATAAGGCGACTGTGGTAGAAACAATAACGCGTCGGTATCAGGTGTGGTAATGGTTCCCGACCCCGATTCCCATAGACGGGCAATGCTGCGCAATAATGAGCTTTTACCAACGCCAGTTTCTCCCATAATAAGCAGGTGCTCCCCTACGGCAATATGTAAAGAAAGATGTTTTACGAGCGGTAAATCGCCCCCCGGCGTCAACAGGCTGAGATCTTCAAGGTGGATTTCACGCCCAAACTTAAAGCTTATACGTTTATTGCCATCCTTACGCTGATGGTATCGGGCAATCGCCTGGAATTTTTCGTGGATCTCAGCCAACCTGACGGTTAAAGGAACAGATTTAGTTAAAATAGGGATATAGTCCGTGACAACTGTCAGGTTCTGCACTAATAAGGCAGCGGCGGCGCTTGCCTGGGCAATAATACCAAAGCTTATCTCACGGTTAAAAAAAAGCGGCACAACAAACAACAGAGGAAGCAGATTAACGATTGTGCTGGTCATTAAACTGTACAGGCTAATGTAGTTACCATAATTATAATATTTAAGATAACTTTTATTGAGCGAGTGCAGTCTCTGAGAGACTGCCTGACGCTCGCTTTTTTCACCGTTATAAAAAGCTATGTTTTCTGCATGATCGCGAACCTGCAAAATACTGGTGCGCAGATTTGCCTCAGAGAGCGTCATATCCCATTGCTGCTTGATCTGTGGTCGATAAATAAGTAACGTCCCTGCCGTGTAAAAAATAGCATAAACAACAATCCCCCAAATCATTGTCGTGGAAATTGACGCCAGCACTGCAATTTGTATGGTTGTATTCATGACAGAGCTTAATACTGAAGACGGCAGCATCATAAGCGTGTCACAAAAAGGCTTAACCTGCTCCTGAATGCGTTGGTCGGGATTATCAATATCTTTGTCCTGGTTAATCCGGTAATACGTTCTGTGACTTAAATAATCATTGACAAGCCATGCCGTCAACCAACGCCGCCAGTGCAACCCCAACAGGCCGCCAACCCATGACGTAAAGGAATAACTAAAGTAATTCAGCGTGGTCAGCAAAACCAGCCAACCCCACAACATCCAGTAACCTTTATCTTTTGCTAACTGCAAATCTGTCACTTTTGCCGTAAGCCAGGTCATATAACCGGCCAACAAGCTAAACCCCATCACGGTAAAGAGCAGAAAGAACAACACACACCAGGAGCGCCAGGCGCCCTTGCGGGTCCAGTAAGGTTTACACAACACAAACACGCGTTTAAAAAAATCACGGTTGATAGAATATTTATCGTTATCACTGTTGTCATGGCGATGACGCAACATACACTCTCACTTGCTCAGAAATGCTAAACAGCCTGATAACAGATAAACGAACCGCAGAGATATTCACCGTAATAGAAAATGTGCGACCAGAGTGAATATCATTGTCTTTCAGAACGCTGGTAGTAGGTGTAAAAAAAATCGGCGCAGGCTAATGCGGCTTTCTCACGTGCCTGTGCCACCAGCAACTGGTAGTTCTCCAGGATGACACTGTGCTGTGGATTGGTCGTTCTGAAAAGATCCTGAAGATTAATCGGTTGGTCTGAGTGTGGCGGAGGTACAAATGCGTTGCAGAACGCCTGATAAATCTCATAAGCCTCATCCGGCCAGCGTACCTGTGTATCTCGCAATATTTCATCAGTTTTCAAATCAATTAAGCTGCTCTGCAACTGATTGATAGTGTAAATATCCACATCGAGAAGTTTAGTGCAGGCCTGACCAAGGAGGAAAACCCGTTCCGACTCTGATGACGCTGTCAGCACATCCATAGCGGAGATAATATTTTGCCATTGCGTATCAATATCACTACTGTTCTCCAGTTCGCGGTGATGCATGGCATTCAGCTGGCGCAGAAAATATTTTTGCTCATCATTTTCAAGAAAATGGGCAACGCCACAAAAATCATTGTTCAGCAACCACTGATAATACTCACGCTCAATGGTTGAAAAGTCGAAGCCTTCAGGTATGCTATCCAGCCATTCAACAATAAATTTTCTACGCATGGGTATTGTCAGTGCAAAATAGAGAGAATTATGAAGCCAGGCATACATTTCCGGCAAAGCAAGAAAACGCGCATACTCTTTGTGGTATTTATCCGCACTCTCCAGTCCTCCTGGTTTTCCTAAAACACATAATGTAGGTGCATGTTCAGAGAAAAAAACATCCTTTTCGAGAACGTCGGTCTGTAAAAAATCTGCCAGACGCTTATTAATCACTCGCATTATTTCCGCATCTTTTTTAAATTGTCTCATCATTTAAACACCCGCAGATTTTAATGCATTCTCAATGTGATTTATAAAACTGATTTTAGTTACTGTACCCACCACGCGCTCGACTTCCTTGCCCTGCCAGAAAAAAATCACGGTCGGCACAGCCCTGATATACAAATTGTCAAAAGCTCCCTGACTGTTGCTGATATTCACTTTATAGATTCTTAGCTGTGGATACGTTTTTTCTGCCCATTCCAGTAATGGAATAATCTGGCGGCACGGTGCACAGCCGTCACCATAAAAATCGATGATGGTTATTGCATGGTCCTGCAAGATAGTTGGGCTAAAATCCGACACCTGAATTTCGTGCATTAGCTCTTCTCCTGTAAAAAGATATGTTCGCCCAGTTTGACGTTAAAACTTGCCCGTAAGAGTCACCAGGAAATTACGTGGCGCACCATACCAGTTACCGCCTGTGATATCAGACACCGTACTGTAATACGTCTTATCAAAAATATTATTCACATTCAGGGCCAGGTTGAGATTCTTATTAATCTGGTAGGAGACAAATGTTGATACCACGGCATAACCTGGACTATTAAATGCATAATCGACAGAGTTTAAGTTAATATCATACGCATAGCCGGAAACATAGGTAGGCGACTGGGCGATAACACCAACACCGGTTTTCGTTTTATCCAGATACTGATTACCGCGAAGCTGAAATACGTTCCAGAATTTAAGCAAATGCTTTGGTGATTGTGTCTGGGCAGGTCCGGTTTCAGGCGTGCTACCGCTACCATAAGTCAGGTAGCCTGACTGGTCATTAATGTTAAAGGTGTATCCCAGGCTCATTTGCCACCACGGTGTAACCTGGCCCTGAAACTCAACATCCACCCCTTTACTTTTCATTACATAGTTGCCATCAGTGGTATAACAGCAATTGGTTGCTGCGGTGAAAATCGAAGCATCCCGCGTGGCAATATTATTGATTTGACTTTGATAGAATGACAGACTGGCATTGATTGCATCATCAGCACTGGTATATTTAACACCGACCTCCTTGTTATTCCCGGTTTTTGGTTGCAATGCCATACCTGTTGCGCTGACCACTCCGGTTTGGGGTTGGTACACATCGGTATAACTGGCATACCCTGACCAGGAGGGAGAAAAGTCATACCTCAACGCATACATGGGGATTTGCCAGTATATGTCCTTGTAATTTTCAGTAGAACTGAATGGGTAGACTTGCCCTGCATATAAACTCTGGAGATTTTGATTATAACTGTAATTCAGATACGTCCAGCGTGGCCCGGTAATAAAATGCAGTTTATCCATCGGCGACAAATCAATACGCGCATAGCCAGAAAGTGTTGTAACATCCCGGTTTGAGAAAAAGTCAGTATACGTCGTTGTACCGCTGGGATCGGGTATAAAATCCCCTGCCCGCTGATTATTGATATCATAGTCAAAAATATTCGTCCCGGCGCTCATGCCACCAAGCTGAATGTTATTATTAACATTATTAAATTTATTATAATTCAGACCAAACTCAACACCCTGCTCAAGACCAAAAATAGTAAACTTGCCATTCAAGCTACTATCCAGAAGAAAGTCACGCGTGTTTTGGTCAACGGATTTCGATGCAATGCTTGAGCTGTAAGCGGCATTTCCGGCGTTATCAATTAACCAGAACTGCACCGGATCGGTTATCCCTGTGGTCGTAGAGTAGCGGTGAGTAATTTGCGTATTGAAATTCCACTTATCACCCAGTTTTTGATTAAATTTCGCAAAAACCTCCCGGGTATTAATACGGTTGTTACTGTCAGGTGAAAGCAAGCTGTAACTACGCGGCAACCTTAAATCACGCCCGTCGCTATAACGCGGCAAGCCCAATGTCCATATTGATTTGTCTGTATAGGAGTAGCTGGCACCTACCGTTAATAATGAGTCGGGTGATAAATCTGCCTCCAGAATACCATAGGCCAGTGCGCCATTATCATAGCCATTCTGGTAAAATGTGTTTGCCTGTGAACCGGTTAAAACAAGACGCCCACGCACCGAACCGTTATCGGTCAATGGACCGGTCACATCCAGTGAGCCTCGATATTTATCCCACGAACCGGCATTCAACTCAAAAAACAGCTGATTATGATCGAGGGGCTTTTTACGCACTAAATTAATTGTGCCACTGGGATTAGCATTGTCACCGGCATTACCAAATGAATCTGCGCCGCGTAATAACTGCACAGAGTCGTACATTGACATATCACTGTTTGATAAAATGGTGGTGTCATTTCGGCTATTCGTTCCCGCCCCACCATCAATCGTGACATTGGTAACTTCAAAACCGCGCGAAAAATACGTCTGGTTTCCTGTCCCGGCCTCAGTAATCGAGGTAATGCCGGTCGAATTTTGCAATGCCTGATCAACATTTTTTATACCTTGCTCCTGCATTCTTTGCTGCGTGACGACTGAAACAGACTGCGTCATTGCATTAAATTTTTGCGGGGTTTTCGAGCCAATGCTGACATAATTTGTGGCATACGAAGCGCTCCCTTCTGTCGCAACCAGATCCTGGCTGCCGTTACCGCCACCGTTGCCGGTTGCTGATGAGCCTTCAATGCTTACCGCACCCAGTGAAATGCTGCTGTTACTGGTTTTCGTCGGTGCCGGATAAATCAGAATGCTGTTACCGTTAACGGTACGATAGGAAAGCGCTGTATTTTTTAATAACATCGCCATCGCCGCCTCAACAGTCACGCGTCCGGACACGGCAGTATTTTTAATATTTTGAGTTAATGATGACGGGGCGATTATCTGCAAATTACTTTGCTTACCCAATGTAAGCAATGCATTATCTAAGTTCCCGGCAGGGATATTAAAATCATAAAGTTGGGTACGACTACTTTGCGTTTGCGCAGCGTAAAGTACCGGGCTATTAATCACCGCAGGTACTATGAATGACAGTATTATTATTGAAAAGAGTCGCTCATACAGGCGCTTTTTAACCAAACGTTTCTTCATCACCATTCCCTGCACTCGTAAATGAACACTGACCAGATTGCACAATGTGCCACTGTTAACCGCTACAAAGAGAACGAGCGAAGGCAGAAAAATCCGTATATTCAAAAATAAAAAACACCCATAGCAAAACATCGCCTTGATATGTATGGCATTAATCAATACTCAAATGGTAGCCATTCAGGTGTTTTGCTAAGATGTGAGCTGTGCGACAGGTACACAGGCAGACCGGTTAATGGACATCTCGTCCCAGGAGGCGCCTTGTACAAGGTTTTCCAGGAACCTAACGAAAATTGAGGCAGAGTAGTAGAAACTTTAGTGCTGTTATATTGCAGAAACCAGGACGTTATAACAAATGAAAGGATGTCACCCAATGAATAAACGCTTATTTTGCTCGCTGTTTGTCGCTGCCTTGTACTTCGTTGTTACCGACGTTCGAGCCGGTTGCGCTGAAGACAACAGCGCCCAGTGCTATTACTACAAGGCTGGCAACTTAACCAGTCAGAGCGCCTGTCAGGTCACAACCTGTGCCAATGTCACTTCGTTTTTAAGCAACTGGGAGTGGGAAAATGGCAACAGTATTTCTATCACCATCGATCCACAGGCGCAAAAAACGCTGTTAAATGATAAACCTGCCTACCTTTTTCCGCTGGAAACAAAAAACGATTTGATGTGTTACGGCATCATTAACAGCGATGAGTTGATTTGCACAACTTCAGGCGCATTTTGACAGTAAAACCTGATTTACCTTCACGACGCCTTCTCCTTCATGGGTATAAAAATTAAGGCCCGGCATCATGCCCAGGCCAGTGATAAGCACGTACGTTTCAATGCTGCGTCAATACCGCACGCAAACCGACTTCTCTTCGCAATAGGCATCCAGCCAGTCGGGGCCAAAGTCTCGCCCGGTGCCGGACTGCTTCATGCCGCCAAACGGCAGGTTGGCATCAATGAGCGTGTGGGTGTTGACCCAAACCGTCCCCGCTTGTAGCCGCGCGCTGTAGTCCAGCGCCTTGCCCACGTTTTGCGTCCAGACGCTCGCGGTCAGGCCGTATTCGGTGTCGTTGGCTAAACGCAACGCTTCTTCGGCGTCTGCCACGCGCACCAGGTTCACCACCGGGCCAAATACCTCTTCACGCACCAGACGCAGCGCCGGGTCCGGGTTGACCACAAGCGTTGGTGCAATGTAATAACCGCCGTTGCCTGGCCCCGCATCGCCGCTCAGGAGTTCGGCATGCTGCGCGCGAGCTTCATCAAGAAACGCGCTGACCTTGTGTTGCTGCATGGCGGAAACCAGCGGGTTGATGTGCATGGCGCTGTCCATGCCAGCCCCCACTTTAAGCCCCTTCACTGCCTGCTCAAACGCGCTCGTCAGGCTGTCGAACAGCGGCGCTTCAATGTAAATGCGTGAACTGGCCGCACACACCTGGCCCTGGTTGAGGAAACTGCCGGTCATCAACCCTTCCACCACCTGCGCCGGGTCGGCATCTTTGAGCACAATCGCCGGGTTCTTGCCGCCAAGCTCCAGCGTGACGCGCGCCAGCCGGTCGGCAGCACTGCGGGCTATCGCCTTGCCGGTCGCGGTAGAGCCGGTAAAACTCACCTTCGCCCCCTGCGGATGATTCACCAGTGCGGCACCGCACACTGCGCCGCGCCCGGTCACGACGTTGAATACGCCGTCCGGCACGCCCGCCTCAGTCGCCAGTTCTGCCACACGCAATAGCGTAAGCGGCGTGGTTTCTGATGGTTTCACCACAATGGAGCAACCCGCAGCCAGCGCAGGCATCACCTTCCAGATGCCAATCAGCAGCGGGAAATTCCACGGTACAATCCCGGCCACCACGCCCACTGGCTCTTTGCGCGTCCAGGCCTGATAACGCGCACCTTCGGGCAGCGGAATGGATAGCTCCAGCGTCCGGCCGCTGATTTTAGTCGTCAACCCCGCGGTATAGCGCATCCAGTTCAGCGTGCAGCCCAACTCGAATGCACGAGAAATGTTAATCGACTTTCCCTGTTCGAGAGTTTCGAGCTGCGCTAACTCCTCGGCGTTCTGCTCAACCAAATCAGCAAAGCGCAGCAGGATACGCTCGCGCATCGCGGGCAGCATGCCGGCCCAGACGCGCGCACTAAATGCCCGCCAGGCCGAGGAGACCGCGCGGTCAACATCGCCAGCACTGGCGTCTGCGCTGGACGATATTGCCTCACCGTCTGCCGGGTTAAAAACCGTCAGACGGGCGTCGGCGTCAGAGGCCTGCCAGTGCCCGTCGATATACAGCCCGTGAGCGCGCGCAAGGAAGCTTTTCACGCTCTCAAGCAGGGTGACTTGTGTAGCAGACATAATCTCTCCTTATCGGGGTACAGAAAGTCACTTCAGTCTAGAACGTGGTGCACAAAACCGGTTTAAGGCGCGTGCCAACTGTTTTGTCGGTTGTGACAAAGCACGCAATTGTCACAACCGGTTTTCGCCCCCGCGCCACGTCTATCTATAGTTATTTTTTATATTACGCCCCAGACACTTACCAGTATTGCAACAATAAGACAACATCAAGGCAATATCGAAACGGGAGAGAAAACGTGGATGGACAAGAATACCGCCAGTTTGATGCCTGGCTTGCACGCGTTAACAGCGCCTGTGGTCGTTTTAGCGGCCAGCCGCTGGAAGGCCGCTTTCGCGGTCAACTGGATGAGTTTTGTGCAGGCAGCATGAAACTGAGCACCGTTGAGATTGGTAACGCCAGGATGCAACGCGGGCGGCGCGAGCTTGCCGAAAGCTGCGACGACTGGTTTTACACCGTGTTCCAGCTTGAAGGCAAAGCGCAGCTGGAGCAGGAAGACGCCCGCATTGAGCTATGCCCGGGTGATATCACGTTGATTGACGCCGCACGCCCCAGCGCCCTGAACTGGCACGGGCATTCTCGCCAGATTTCACTGCTGCTGCCGCGCCACCTGCTTGATGTGCCTGGCGTGAGCATTCCCTGCGCTCGCAGGCTGGACGGCAGCGCCCCGGTGGTTCGCCTGAGCCACCAGCTACTGCATGAAAGCATGAAAGGAAAAGAACTAACGATATGTGAAAGTGACGCTGCGCTTAGCGCCCTGGTGTGCCTGCTGCGCCCGGCGCTCACGGGCCGGGATGCACCGACCTCACGGCGTGAACAACTGTTCAGCAAAGTCACACGCATGATTGACGACCATCTCGCCTGCGACGATTTGCGCCCGGAGTGGCTGGCCAGTGAGGTGGGTATGTCGGTACGCAGCCTCTACCGGCTGTTTGCCGATAAAGGGCTGGTGGTGGCCCAGTACATCCGCAACCGGCGGCTGGACCGCTGCGCACTGGCACTGCGCGGTGAGAGTAGTGATGAGAAGCTGGCAAGCGTGGGCTACAGCTGGGGCTTTACCGACCACAGTCACTTCTCCACGGCCTTTCGCCAGCGTTTTGGCATAACGCCCGGGGAATACCGCCGCCGCCACCGTTAGTCTTTACGCAACCACTGGCCGTTAATGCCGCGCACATAATCGCCCGACTGCGCCCGTGCAACCAGCTTCTGGCCCGCCAACCGGGCCACATCATCCACCTTGAGGTTGTTACTTCTGGCAAGCTGCTCATAGCTCTCAAGACGCGCAGCGTTGATTTTGTTAACCAGGGCCTGCGTGTCGCTGTCCTGGACGACAGCGGCCACATAGCCACTGAGCGTTTCACCCACCAGCCCCCGGCTGCGGGCCTCATCCAACGTCAGGGCCTGCAATGGCACACTCAGCAGCAGTAACACACCGCTCAGAACAGAAAGCGTGGCGCGCCTCATGAGTCGCCCTCCCCAAACAGATCGCTGCGGTTTTTCAGCAATGCTTCTACGTCTTTATCAGCCTTGACGCGAATTTCGTGTTCAATCTTCACGTTCATGTTGATGGTAATAGGCTCTTTAGGGGCCGCAACCTCAATACGCGGCGTGCAGCCGCTGAGCCAGAGTGTTGCAGCAGCGAGCGCCGCCGCCTCCCGTCGCTTCATTGTTGCTCCTTACAGGCAGGCCCGGCGCACGGCGCAGGCAGTGACATATTTTGTTCCAGCCAGGATTGCAGATTGTCGCCAAAGCGCAGACTGCGCCACAGCGTGAACAGGTTTTCCTGGTGTGTGTAGTTGAGTTTAATTGTGCCGCTCTTGCCGTCCACGCGGGCGGTGCCTTCCAGGCTGGACTTCATGGTCAACTCGCCGAGATTATCAAGATTGATATCGGTCCAGGAGCGGGAAATCTCCATGTAGCGCAGCCAGTTGATGGCCGACCCGGCCACCATATTGTCGCGCACGATGGCATCGGCCATATCTTTATCAAGGCGCAGCGTTAGCGGGCCTGGGTTGGTGAGCCAGCCGCCTTTGACAATCCATTGCGGATGATTAAGCCACAGCGGTAGCGCACCATTGATGCGCCCGGAGAGGGTGAACTGTTTAGGGTTGATGGCCGCCATTAGCTCGCTGGAGGAGATGTTCTGCACCCGCAGCAGCGCCGCATCGCGCTGGGGCATGCGCAACTGCTGCATGGTGATACTGCCGCCAAGCACATCCACGCTGACGTCACTTAACAGTAGCGGTTGCTGCTCGCTCCAGGGATACCAGCCCTGCAAATCGGCGCTGAAATTGCGCGCTACTGCCTGGCTTTGGATCTCACCAATGCGCAGGCGCACCGGGCCGCGCGTGCCAAGATGCCAGACGCTGTCGCTGTAGCGAAACGGCAGAACAAAATCAACGCCGTTTACCTGGTTGTCTGGTAGCCAGGCGCTGCCGCCTTTGAGCACACCGTGACCGCCTGCTTCAAATCCCTGTCCAGGAGCCGCAGAAAACGCGACCTGGGCGTAGAACTCTCCGGCTTTGAGCGCAAGTTTTGACTCCGGTGGAATCAGCGGCTGGAAGACCGCCAGTTGCTGTTTCGGCCACCAGGCCTGACCGCGCAGGCGTTCACCGTCCCAACGCCCCTGGAGTCGCACCGGGCCGATGTCTCCGGCCTGCAAATCACCGCTGTACTGAAAGCGCGTCGGTTCCGGGCCGCGTACCGAGAAATTAAGTGTGGCGGGTGGTAACACGCTGCCACCACTGAACTGCGTTTGCTCTGCGGTGAGCGCCAGCGCGCCTGTAAAGGCGTGAGTCTGCTCATCACGCTGCCACACGACGGGCTCGGTTAGCACCAGACGCGGCGCGTTGACGGTCATGCTACCGTACTGTAGCTGGTCAAAACCGGTGGTCAGCGCCAGCAGACGAATGGTGCTGTCACGCCACTCGCCCTCGCCTTTCACATCCCAGCGCGCCTTCATTGGCATAAATTCGCCATCGCCCCAGTAGCGCCATTCCCACGTCCCTGCATCGGGTAAGAAATCATTCGCCTTGCCGTCCAGATGCAGCGTAAAGCGCCCCATTTCGTTTTCATGAGCACGCAGAATGGCCTGCAAGCGGCCATCTACACCGCGCCGGGTGACCTTCACGCCCGCCAGCGGCCAGCGCACTTCATCCAGATTGAGCGAGTCAATCACCCGCCCGCGCGAGCGCAGCAGTGCGCCGGGCGCAAAGCGCAGTTCCGGGTCAAGCAGCGCACCACTGAGTCTTGCAGGCAGCGCGGCGTAAAATATCAGCGCGTCCTGCTTGGCCTCGCCGGTCACGCGCAGCGGCATATCGGTATTAGTGAGGCTAAGCCGACCTGGGCCAATAGTCATCACCGCGTTGCCCTTTCCGGCATCACCGGAGGTCAGCACGCTAAGGCGACCGCTGAACTGCATGGTGTCCAGTTCCTTTTGCCAGCCATCAACGTAGAGATTCAGCCTGCCGCTAAGCGGAAAACCAACGTAAGGCCAGCGCCAGCGCCCGTCGCTGATGGCGATGCGCTCAGTGGTTAACGTCCAGGGCAAATCGAGCAGCGGATCGGCATCCTCAGCGCTGAACACCAGTAGCTGGCCGCTGTTCTCCTGCCATGTTAGTTCAGCATCCGCCACCTTTGGTTCCTGCGGCAGATGGAATCGTGCCGTCACGCGCCCCTGGGTTGGCAGGCCGTCCGGCACCAGCGGCATAGTGACCTCGCCGGCAAGCGTAATCGGCGCCTGCCCCGGCAGGGCGTCAATGCTCAGCTGCTTGATGGTGACTGACTGGCCGTTCATCTGTGCATTCAGGCTCAGCAGACTGCCCCTGAAATCAAGCACCTGGCGCTCAGGCGTGAGATCGAGCTTTAATGCCCCGGCGTACTGCTCCCAGGGCGTGAGCACCAGATTGTCCACGCTCACCCATGAGCTCGGTAGCATTGCCTGCCACTGCGCCAGCGTGCGCGGCGCAGACGCGGGCGCATCACTGGCGGGGATGTTGCTGATGCAGTCGGGATTGAGTTTGAGTGTGCGGACGTTGAGTTGCCAGCGCCCTGGATGGCTGAGGCTTGCCTTCTCCACGCTCGCCAGTTCACAGTCGGCAGCAAAATAGCGCAGATCGGGCAGTAGCAAGGCGTGACGCGTCAGGCGTGGGCTGGATGACATAGCAATGCGCGTACCCTGAGGCAGCCAGAGTCCTGCCAGGGTTGGCAGCCATTGTGCAACCGTCAGCATCAGCGTAAGTGGCAGTAAAATCAGTAACAGCAGTAGCGCAATTGCAGCTTTGTATTTACCCTTCATGGGCCGGTAATATCCTGATTCAGCGATGTTTCAAGCCGGAACAGAGCAACATTGTGGCACGTTTATCCGCCCGCTAGTAGTCCTGTCCGACAGCGGGCGCTCCTGTCCTACACTTAGAAGCATAGAAGGCGTAAAGCCTGCGCACAGAGAAATTGTAAGACAATATGAACAATGGTAATGTGTTGCCAGATCAAGTGGAGAATATCTCATGAAAGTCGCCGTATACAGCACAAAGCAGTATGACAAAAAATATCTGGAGCATGTTAACAGTGATTATGGCTACGAACTCGACTTTTTCGACTTTTTGTTAACGGAAAAGACCGCCAAAACCGCACACGGTTGCGATGGCGTGTGTATTTTCGTCAACGACGACGGCAGCCGCCCGGTGCTGGAGGAGCTTAAGAAGCACGGCGTGCGTTTTATCGCCCTGCGCTGTGCTGGCTTTAACAATGTCGATCTGGATGCCGCTAAAGCGCTTGGCCTGAAGGTGGTACGCGTACCGGCCTACTCGCCGGAAGCCGTTGCCGAGCACGCCATCGGTATGATGATGTGCCTTAACCGCCGTATCCACCGTGCCTGGCAACGCACCCGCGATGCTAACTTTTCGCTCGAAGGCCTGACCGGTTTTACCATGCACGGTAAAACGGCGGGTGTTATCGGCACCGGTAAAATTGGCGTGGCAGCCCTGCGTATTCTGAAAGGGTTTGGCATGCGCCTGCTGGCGTTTGACCCTTACCCGAGTGCGGCGGCGTTAGATCTCGGCGTGGAATATGTCGACCTGCCGACGCTGTTTGCCCAGTCAGACGTGATCTCCCTGCACTGCCCGCTGACTAAAGAAAATTACCATATGCTCGACAGCGACGCGTTTGCACAAATGAAAGACGGCGTGATGATCATTAACACCAGCCGCGGCGGTCTGATTAACTCACAAGCAGCGATTGATGCACTGAAAACCCAGAAAATCGGCGCACTGGGCATGGACGTGTATGAGAATGAGCGCGACCTGTTCTTTGAAGATAAGTCTAACGATGTGATTCAGGATGATGTGTTCCGTCGCCTGTCGGCCTGCCACAACGTACTGTTCACCGGCCACCAGGCCTTCCTGACGGCCGAAGCGCTGACCAGCATCTCACAGACTACGTTACAAAATTTACGCCAACTGGAAAGCGGTGAAACCTGCCCTAACCAGCTGGCCTGATGTCCCGGCGCGGTTCACTGCGCCATTTTAGGACTACACCGAAAGGCAGCGGCACGTACCGCTGCCACACTATGAAAGCGTATGGAGAAGAAATGAAAAAATTCGCTGCCCTGATGTTAGCTGCCACCGTTATTACCGGTTGTGCGGGCACCACGAATAACGCTGAAATCAGCGCCGAACAGTTACAGCACCACCGTTATGTGCTGCAAAGCGTTGATGGCAAGCCGCTGAGCGGGCTGGACGCCGCGCGTCAGCCGGAAATCAGCTTTGGCGAAAACATGCATGTTGCAGGCGCCATGTGCAACCGCTTCATGGGCCAGGGCAAACTGACGGGCGACACGCTGAAAGTAGAAGGCATGGCCTCTACCCGCATGATGTGCATCGAACCGCAGCTGAGCGAGCTGGATAACGTGATTGGTGCCATGCTCAACGATGGCGCGCAGCTGAACCTCGCCGGTAAAGAGCTGACGCTGAAAAACGCCCAGCACACGCTGGTTTATACCCTGGCTGATTTAGTTCAGTAACTTCCGCAGCTGCCGGACGCCAGCGCGCTTTCGCTACAGCGCTTACCGTTCGGCAGCGCACACATCCCGGTGACTGAGCCGTCAAGCTGGCGAGCAACAGACATTGAGCCGCCAATCATGGAACAGTTCGCCTGCCCCCTGTCCGACATTGCCGCACGCATACCCGGTGCCACATGAGCCGCAGTCGCCTGTTGAGGCGGTTCACTGCTGCAAGCGCTTAAAAATAAAACGGCGACTCCCGCCAGAAATCCTGCACGCATGTTCTTTCCCTCTTTGTATGACACAAAACCCATGAATCATAGGCAGCGCAGCGCGAAACGTCGAGGCATAAAACTGCGGTTTTTGTCATGTGAAGTGTGTTTTTATTACAGCGGGATCAATATCTCACTTTATAACGTGACAACGTCACGCAAAAAGGCGTTGCACAACACAAACAGGAAAACACTCCCTTTTACGTTCTGCCAGAATATTCCCCTACAATAAAGGTTGGTTCATTATGGTTTCTGCCTGATGGTAGTAGCCTTTTCGTGAGCAATTCAGGGGTCGTTTTATGTTAACACTTGACGGCAACGCCGCAGTCGCTTCGGTGGCCTTTCGCACCAGCGAAGTTATCGCCATTTATCCCATCACCCCCAGTTCCACTATGGCCGAGCAGTCGGATGCCTGGTCGGTAAATGGTGTGCAAAATATCTGGGGCGATGTGCCGCAGGTCGTTGAAATGCAGTCAGAAGGCGGCGCTATCGCTACCGTACACGGCGCACTGCAAAGCGGCGCGCTGTCGACCTCTTTCACCTCGTCCCAGGGATTGCTGTTGATGATCCCAACGCTTTACAAACTGGCCGGACAACTGATGCCGTTTGTACTGCATGTGGCTGCACGTACCGTTGCCACCCACGCTCTGTCAATTTTTGGCGATCATTCCGACGTAATGGCCGTGCGTCAGACCGGCTGTGCCATGCTGTGTGCGTCCAGCGTGCAGGAAGCACAGGATTTTGCGCTAATTTCCCAGATGGCGAGTCTGAACAGCCGCGTGCCGTTTATTCATTTTTTCGACGGTTTTCGCACCTCGCATGAAATCAACAAAATCGCCCCGCTGTCAGACGACACCCTGCGTAAACTGATGCCGCAGGCGGCGATTGATGCGCACCGCGCCCGTGCACTCAACCCAGAGCACCCGGTAATTCGCGGCACCTCAGCCAACCCGGATACGTATTTCCAGTCGCGTGAAGCCACCAATCCCTGGTACAACGCGGTATATGAGCACGTCGAAAAGGCAATGAATGATTTTGCTACCGCGACGGGCCGTCAGTACCGACCGTTTGAATACTACGGCCACCCGCAGGCCGAGCGCGTGATGGTGCTGATGGGCTCGGCCCTTGGCACCTGCGAAGAAGTGGTGGATGAATTACTCACCCGCGGCGAAAAAGTGGGTGTGTTGAAGGTACGCCTGTTCCGCCCGTTTTCTGCCGCGCATCTGCTGGAAGCACTGCCGCCAACGGCGCGCACCATTGCCGTGCTTGACCGCACTAAAGAGCCAGGCGCACTGGCCGAGCCACTGCACCTTGAGGTGATGACCGCACTGGCTGAGGCCTTCAGCAATGGCGAGCGTGACATTATGCCTCGCGTTATCGGTGGACGTTACGGCCTGTCGTCAAAAGAGTTTGGACCGGACTGTGCCTTTGCCGTGTTCCATGAGCTCAAGGCTGATAAACCAAAGCCACGCTTCACCGTCGGCATTTATGATGATGTGACCAATCTGTCGTTGCCACTTCATGCCAATACGCTGCCCTCACGCGCGAAGCTGCAAGCGCTGTTTTACGGGCTGGGTAGCGACGGTACTGTCTCTGCGACCAAAAACAACATCAAAATTATTGGCAACGCCACGCCGTGGTACGCACAGGGTTATTTTGTTTACGACTCCAAAAAAGCGGGCGGCCTGACGGTTTCGCACCTGCGCGTGAGCGAGCACCCGATTCACTCCGCTTATCTGATTGACCAGGCAGATTTTGTTGCCTGCCACCAGCTCCAGTTCACCGATAAATACCCAATGGCTGAACGACTCAAGCCCGGCGGTATTTTCCTGCTTAACACGCCGTATGAGCCAGACGAAGTCTGGGAGCGGTTAGCGCAGGAAGTTCAGGCTGAACTGCGGGCAAAACAGGCCAAACTGTGGGTAATTAACGCCACAAAGATAGCCCGCGAGTGTCAGCTTGGCGCACGTATCAATACCGTAATGCAGATGGCCTTCTTCCAGCTCAGTAACGTGCTGCCTGGCGACAGCGCTTTCAAAGAGCTACAGGGTGCCGTTGCCCGCAGCTACAGCAGCAAAGGCGAAGCACTGGTGGAGCGCAACTGGCAGGCTCTGGCGCTGGCGCGCGAGTCGTTGCATGAAGTGGCGCTCGGCGAGGTATGCGAAAGCAGTCATCATATGCCACCGGTAGTCTCTGACGCCGCCCCGGATTTTGTCAAAACCGTCACTGCCGCCATGCTGGCAGGCCTGGGCGATGCGCTTCCCGTTTCTGCCCTACCGCCGGACGGCACCTGGCCGGTGGGCACCACGCGCTGGGAAAAACGCAACATCGCCGACGAGATCCCCATCTGGAAACCAGACTTATGTACCCAGTGCAACCACTGTGTTGCCGCCTGCCCGCATGCTGCCATTCGCGCTAAAGTGGTTGCCCCAGAAGCCATGAGTAACGCACCAGACTCTCTTGCCTCTCTGAATGTGAAATCCCGCGATATGCGTGGGCAGAAATACGTTTTGCAGGTTGCCCCGGAAGACTGTACCGGCTGCAATTTGTGCGTGGAGGTTTGCCCGGCGAAAGACCGCGAAGACTCGAGCATTAAGGCCATCAACATGATGTCGCGCCTTGAGCATGTTGAAGAAGAAAAAGACAACTACCATTTCTTCCTCAATTTACCGGAAATAGACCGCAATTCGCTGGAGCGCATCGATATTCGCACCTCTCAGCTGATTACGCCGCTGTTTGAATACTCCGGTGCCTGCTCCGGCTGCGGCGAAACGCCGTATCTCAAGCTGCTGACCCAACTCTACGGCGACAGAATGATGGTCGCTAACGCTACCGGCTGTTCATCCATTTACGGCGGTAACCTGCCCTCCACACCCTGGACCACCGACGAGCATGGTCGGGGTCCAGCCTGGGCAAACTCGCTGTTTGAAGATAATGCCGAGTTCGGGCTGGGCTTTCGCCTGAGTGCTAACCAACACGCGGCTCGTGTGCAGCGCCTGCTGGGCGAGCTGGTTGACCAACTGCCCGCAGAGCTGGTCGAGCAATTACGCACCGAAGCCTCAGTACCCGAGCGCCGCACCCAGGTTGCGGCATTACGCCAGTCACTGAGCACCATCGACAGCCCACAGGCGCAGCAGCTTGCACGCGATGCCGATGCGCTGGTGGAAAAATCCATCTGGCTGATTGGCGGCGACGGCTGGGCCTACGACATTGGCTATGGCGGCCTTGATCATGTATTGAGCCTGAGTGAAAACATCAACGTGATGGTGCTGGATACCCAGTGTTACGCCAACACCGGTGGACAGGCTTCAAAAGCCACGCCGCTGGGCGCGGTGATGAAGTTTGCCGAACAGGGCAAGCGCAAGGCGCGCAAAGATCTGGGCGTTAACGTGATGATGTACGGCCATGTTTACGTGGCACAAATTGCACTGGGCGCTCAGCTTAACCAGGCGGTGAAAGCCATTCAGGAAGCGCAGGCTTACCCCGGCCCGTCGCTGATTATCGCCTACAGCCCGTGTGTGGAGCACGGTTACGATCTGGCGCTAAGCCACGACCAGATGCGTCAACTGACCGCCACCGGCTTCTGGCCGCTGTACCGCTTCGATCCGCGTCGCGCGGAACAGGGCAAGCTGGCACTGTCGCTCGACTCCCGGCCACCGTCTGATGCCCTGGCCGAAACGCTGCTCAATGAACAGCGTTTCCGTCGCCTGAACGCACAGCAGCCTGAGGTAGCCGAACAGTTGTGGAAAGATGCCACCGCAGACCTGCAAAAACGCTACGACTTTCTGGCGATGATGGCGGGAAAAGCGGAAAAAACCGTAGAGTGACTCGCTGTGGCCTACAGGAACCCCGCCGCGCGCGGGGTTCTTTTTTATCAGGGCAGCGTCCTGGCCCTGGCACTGTTGTCACACTCTATCGCAGCGCGGGTTAACGCGCTCAAAGCGATTTTCGCACTGGCCTGCACGCCCGCAGCAGACTTTGCGGCTGATGATGCGGTGACGATTTTTAAAAAAGACATTATCCACCACTGCACGCTTTGGCTCACTTTGTTTAAAGTGACACAAGGATGATTCGTGCTTCTGGCGCTCCCAGTCATGCTTAAGCAAAAAAGCGACATTATAAAAAACATCCTCTCTGTCCTGCGTCACGTCCTGGCCGTCACTCACCTTCACTTTGATAGTATTAAGCTGATCGATAATGGCCCGATCGGCATCATCAAACGGGTTGAGATTAAGTGACAAAATATCAATTGCCTGCGCGATGCTCTGTGGGCTGGAATAGTTGATACCGACAACCGTATCCTTAATGGTCTGACGCCACTTAACGCGCTCTGGCGCGACCGTGTTATTAAATATCGTGCGCGATGCCAGATAAATCGTGACGGCGGCGGTAACCACTGAAGTAAGCAGTGCGACAATGATGTTATCCATAAGACCTCTCCCTGAGCGCCTGTAAAAACGCCTCTAACAGACCCGCCATCGTACCCTTTGTAAAATTCCCCGCAAGTATGAGACAAACGGGCTGCGGCAAGGTACGCAAAATCGCCAGTTTCTCCTTGAAATCTTTGCAAAACGGGGAGTTAGTTGCGCACTGTCGCCTGCTCTCGTTTACCCTTTGCCAGGCCATGGCGCGCGGCTCTGCGCCTGGTGAAAATATTAACGCCCTCTGACTAACGCTTTCTGGCGACCTCTGTTGCCGTCCTGAAATAAGGTTATTCCCGCTGCCGATTGCCAGTGAATAAAATGTGTAGTCGGGATAATAATCCCAATGCGCGCTGTTATTTTCTCACCAGAATGAAAAATTACCGATGGCAACCGCAAGGCGGTTATTTCTATTACGATTGCCGCAGCCCATATTGATAAATAAAATTTAAGCTTATTGCGTCTGTGCCTTATTTGATGAAATAAGCTTCACGCGTGCGTATAACTCTTATTTTGCAATGCGACATCAAATAAAATTTATTTTGTTATCTGCATTCCAGAACCACGGTTCGCTCGTTGCGCTGGATTTTTTGCCACGCATCATAGCGCTATGATTTTCTGTCATGACATACACCATGCTTTCAGTTGTTCTTATTGATGACCACGCCGTTGTGCGCTCGGGCTTTGCTCAGCTCTTGAATCTCGAAGCCGATATCGACGTTGTGGCCCAGTTTGGCGAGGCCGCTGCGGCGCTGTCCTGGCTGGCGCACCAGTCTCCCGACGTGGCCGTCATGGACATTGCCATGCCGGACGGTGACGGCCTGAGCCTGCTGCGCCAGGTGCGTGCGCGCAGGCCCGATTTTCGCGCGATTATTCTCAGCATTTATGACACGCCCGCATTCGTACAAAGCGCCATTGAAGCCGGGGCCTGCGGTTATCTGACCAAGCGCTGTGGCCCGGAGGAGCTGGTCCAGGCCGTGCGCTCGGTGGGTGCCGGTGGTCACTACCTGTGTGCTGAGGCGTTAAACGCCATGCGCAGCGCGGGGCAGCCTGCGGGTGTGCTAAAAGCGCTGACGCCGCGCGAACGTGAGATTTTTACGTTGCTGGTGCGCGGCGAGAGTGTGCGCAGCATTGCTGACAGCCTGGAGCTGAGTCATAAAACCGTGCACGCCCACCGCGCCAGTATTCTTGGCAAATTGCAGTGCAATACCACCATTGACCTGGTGCATTTTGCGCTTGAGCACAATCTGCTGGCCCGCTGCTGATGAAGATGAGCCTTAAACATCCGGCGCTGTCGCTGTTTATTCTTTTTGCCTGGGCTCCCTGCTGGCTGGCGTTGTGGACGCTGAGCTACTGGCTGCTTAATGACGATGTTCAGGCAAGCCTGTTGCTGCCCGGTGGCGTCAGTCTGGCGCTGCTGATTTTACTGCCCCGCCGTTTCTGGCCTGTGTTGCTGCTCGTACCCCTGGTACTGCTTTTCTGGCTGTATCAGCAACAGCTTATCACCACCCTCAGCGTACTGGCGGCCCCGCTGTTGTCGTTACCCGTCGCCCTCGTTACGCGCCATTACTGGCGGCGTTTTCATCTTTACTGGCAACGGCTCTCTCTGCTGCTGGGCGCAGCATTCTCAAACGCGCTACTTGCACTTTCTGTCGGTATGGCACAACCACTGGCAACGTTCCTGGCAAGCCTCACGGGCGGCACCATTATGGCACCCTTTGCCTGGCTAATCTGGGAGGCGCTTTATCACCAGCACCGCAGCAACCCGCAGTCTACGGAGCTTGCCAGCCCCCCGCTGCGCACCTCGTTGCTCATCTGGTGCAGCCTGTTTTTTGCCGCGGGTGCGGGCGCGCAGCTGACGCTGGCCCCCCAGATGGAGCGGTTGCTGCTGATTCTGGTTTTTCTGCCTAATGTCGTCATGGCCTGGCGCTTTGGCTGGCAGGGCGGCGTGCTGGCGGCCCTGACGGGAAGCTTTATCATCACCCTCGCCCGCCAGTTCGGCGCTGGTTTTGCCAGCCTCACCGAGATGGAGTTGTTTCTGACCACTCAGGCGCTGCTCGGTATGGGCGTGGGTATTGCCGTTAGCCGCCAGCAGCACCTGACGCAGCACCTTGAACACTACCGCATGCGCCTTGAGAGCGAGTTGCAGGCGCGGCGTCAACTGACAGAGCGGCTGGTGCATGCAGAAGAAGAGACGCGCAAGATGCTGGCACGTGAACTGCACGATGAAATTGGGCAGAACATCACCGCCATTCAGATTCAGTCTCGCCTGGTCTCGCGCTATACCGACGCCCCCGGTGCCGTGCAGGCTGCCGGGTTGATAGAAGATATGGCGCTACGCATCCACCAGGTGACGCGTCAACTGCTGCGCCAGTTGCGCCCGCCGGTGCCAGAGGAAATAACCCTGCACGATGCGCTGGAGCACCTTATCACCGAGTTTGCCTTTGCCGAGCGCGGCATTGATTGCCGTATGGATTACCGCCTGACTCACCCACCACAGAACGACACCGTGCGTTTTACGCTTTACCGGCTGGTACAGGAACTGTTGAACAACATTGCACGCCATGCCAGCGCGCACCATATCCGCATTGTGCTGGACCAGCACGCTGACGCCATTGCGCTGAACATCAGCGACGACGGCGTGGGTATTGCGCCCGGTGAGCACAAAGGCATGGGGCTGCGCGGCATGCGTGAACGTATTCATGCTCTTGGCGGCAGCTTTCATATTGAGAACCGTCAGGGAACGCACGTAATTGTTAACCTGCCCACATTTCACGAATAAAAGCGCCGTTATCCAGGAATAAGTCCTGGATGGGCAAGACTGGCGCTCATCCTTTTTCTGCCTTCGCTGTTTATAGTCGCACTCTTACGGAGGAACCATGTCCCTGACGCTATCGCAAGAAGAGATTGACCGTCGCTATCGCTACTGGCGACCGCGGCTGTTGCTTTTGATGGTGACAGGCTATGCCACGTATTACCTCACGCGCAAAAGCGTCAACATTGCCCTGCCAGCCATGCAGCAGGCGCTGATGCTGGATAAAGCCGATATTGGTCTGCTGGGGACGCTGTTTTACGTGGCCTACGGCGTGTCGAAGTTTGGCTCCGGGCTATGGCATGACCGACACGGCACGCGCTGGTTTATGGGGGCGGGGCTGACGGCAACAGGCGTGCTCAACATTGCCTTTGCCTTCGGTGACAGCCTACCCCTGTTGCTTGCCGTCTGGACGCTGAACGGATTTTTTCAAGGCTGGGGCTGGCCGCCGTGCGCGCGCCTGCTGACGCAGTGGTACTCACGCAACGAGCGCGGCCTGTGGTGGGGCTGCTGGAATGCCTCCATCAATATTGGTGCGCTACTGCTGCCGCTGCTCAGTACGCTACTGGTTAGCCAGTGGAGCTGGCACGCGGCGCTGATGATGCCAGGGATTATTGGCATTATTATCGGGCTGTGGCTGTGCAGCCATCTGCGCGGTACGCCACAGCAGGAAGGTCTGCCGGACGTTGGGCAATGGCGACAGGATGCGCTTGAGATACGCCAGCGGCAAATAAGCCCGCCGATGGCACTCTGGCCGATGCTGCGCGATACCGTGCTGGCGAATCCCACCCTGTGGCTGCTTGGGCTGGTGTACGTACTGGTGTACCTGATACGTATTGCCCTCAACGACTGGGGCAATTTGTGGATGGCAGAAAGCCACAGCGTAAGCCTGATGGGCGCTAACGCCACCGTGATGTTGTTTGAGGCGGGCGGTCTTGCAGGCGCTCTGTTTGCTGGCTGGGGCTCAGACTTACTGTTTCGCGGGCAGCGCGCGCCCATGATCCTGCTGTTTGCTATTGGGGTGTTTATCACTGTCTGTGCGCTCTGGCTGATGCCGGTACATCACTACGCGCTACTGGCAGCCACTTTTTTTAGCTGCGGATTTTTTGTCTTCGGCCCACAAATGTTGACCGGCCTTGCTGCCGTAGAGTGCTGCCACAAAGATGCTGCTGGTTCCGTCACTGGCTTTCTGGGGCTGTTTGCTTATCTCGGTGCGGCGCTGGCAGGCTGGCCGCTGGCACACATTATTGAGCGTTATGGCTGGCCGGGGATGTTTGTTGCGCTGGCGATAGCCGCAACGCTGATTGCTTTGCTGTTAATGCCGCTGTTGATGGTGGCCGGGGAAACACCGCAGCAAGATAGCGGTGCCTCTTTACCCTCTGAAAGATAATAAAATAAGGACAATAAAATGAAAGTCACACCGTTATCCTGCCTTATCACCGCCGCGCTCACGCTGGCAACATTGACCGGTGCTGCACAGGCTAAAGGGCGCCTGGTGGTTTATTGCAGCGGCACCAATGAACTGTGCGAAACAGAGGCCAAAGCCTTTGGCGAGAAGTACGATGTTAAAACCTCGTTTATCCGCAACGGTTCGGGCAGTACGCTTGCCAAAATCGACGCTGAAAAGAAAAACCCGCAAGCCGATGTCTGGTACGGCGGCACCCTCGACCCGCATTCTCAGGCCGGTGAAATGGATCTGCTGGCCCCTTATAAGTCGCCCAATCTGGACCAGATTCTGGAACAATTCCGCGATCCGGCTAAGCGCAAAGGCAATTACTCGTCTGCGGTTTATATCGGCATTCTCGGTTTTGGGGTGAACACCGAGCGCCTGAAAGAGAAAAATCTGCCGGTACCACAGTGCTGGAAAGATTTAACTAAGCCGGAATACAAAGGCGAAATCCAGATTGCCGACCCGCAAAGCTCCGGCACTGCCTACACTGCGCTCGCCACCTTTGTGCAACTGTGGGGCGAAGATGACGCCTTCAAATACCTGAAAGCGCTGAACAGTAATATCTCCCAGTACACCAAATCTGGCATTGCCCCGGCACGCAACGCCGCGCGCGGTGAAACCGCCATTGGTATTGGCTTCCTGCATGACTATTCGCTGGAAAAAGAGAACGGCGCACCGCTGACACTGATTTCTCCGTGCGAAGGCACAGGCTACGAAATTGGCGGCGTGAGCCTGCTTAAAGGCGCACGCAACGCGGAGAATGCGAAGCTGTTTATTGACTGGGTGCTGTCCAAAGAGGCTCAGGAACTGTCCTGGCAGAAAGGAAAGTCCTATCAGATCCTCACCAACACCACGGCTCAAAGCTCGCCGCATTCGCTCAAGCTCAACGAGCTTAAGCTGATTGACTACGACATGGACACTTACGGGGCCACCGAGACCCGCAAAGCGCTCATCAGCAAGTGGGTCAGCGACGTCAAGATGGGCAAATAATGCCGTACGCGTGGCGCTCGCGCCACGCCTTTCCCCTTCTGCCGACGAGGCAAATTATGTCTGAAACGTTATCATTACGCGTCCCGCCGCGCCGGGACGCTATTTTCGGCTGGCTGGCGCTTGCCTGGCTCGCCTGCGCCCTGCTGCCCTCCTGGAGTCTGGACTACGGGCTGCTGGAATCGACGGGCGATGAAATTCTCGCGTCCTACGCCTGGGCCTCGCTCAACATCAGCCTGCTGTGGTACCTGCTGCCGTGCGCGTTGCTGCTGCGCCCGCTGACACCTGCCGGGCGCGATAACCATCGCCGCCACTATGTTGACGCTACCTGGGCCTTACTGTGTGCGGGCTTTGTTATTGTTAGTGCAACCCTTGAAGGCCGTGGGTTGGGCTATGCCAGCATTGTGTTGTTTATTGCACTCGGTGCGATCGTCACGCTGGCGCTGTCGCGCCTGGAGTGGCTCGGTGGCGACAGGTTTGTCATTGGCGCGCTGGTGGTGATTGTGGCGCTGATTGGCGTGTTCATCGTCTGGCCCAGTGTCGCCATTTTTATCCCGATGTTTGAGGACGCCAGCGGCGCCTTCGCACCGCTGGCGTTTCTGGGCGTGCTGTCGCAGGCGCACATCGTGCAGACCATCATCAACTCGGTGCTGCTGGCGGTTGCCGTTGGCGTGGGCTGTACCTTCTTTGGTCTGGTGCTGGCAATTTACACCACGCGCATTGCCAGACGCAGTGCCATTATTGGCCGCGTGTTCTCCATTTTACCTATCGTGACGCCACCGTTTGTGGTGGGCCTTGGCGTAACCCTGATGATGGGTCGCTCAGGCTATGTCACTGAATGGCTGACAACCATCGGCTTGACCAACACCAACTGGCTGTACGGTTTTACCGGCATCTGGCTGGCGCAGGTGCTGGCCTTTACGCCGATGGCGTTCATGATCCTCGACGGCGCGATTAAAACTATTCATCCCTCTCAGGAAGAGGCGTCGTACACACTGCGCGCCAGCCACTGGCAAACGTTTTTTAACGTCTTTATGCCGCTGCTGCGCCCGGCACTGGCAAACGCCTTTCTGATTGTGGTGGTGCAGTCTCTGGCTGACTTCAGCAACCCGCTGGTGCTAGGCGGCAACTTCGACGTGCTCGCGACACAGATTTACTTCTACATCACTGGCTCCCAGCTTGATTACCAGGCCGCCAGCACGCTGGGTGCGTTCCTGCTGCTGTTCTCACTGGGCGTGTTCTGCATACAGTATTTGTGGATTGGCAAACGCTCTTACGTCACGGTCTCCGGTAAGTCTTATCGCGGCGATGTTCAGCCGCTGCCGCGCACGCTCATTCGCGGCGTGAATACGCTGCTCGTCATTTGGGTCGGTTTTAACGCCCTGCTGTATGGCAGTATTTTCTACGGTAGCTTTACCGTTAACTGGGGCGTGGATTACACACTGACGTTCGATAACTTTATTAAGTTATTCGGTCAGGGGATGAGCGACGGCGCATGGCCCTCACTGCTCGATACGCTGCTGTATGCCGGTATCGCCGCCCCCATTACCGCCGCCTTTGGCCTTATCATTGCCTGGATTGTGGTGCGCCAGCAGTTTCGCGGCAAAAAGAGCATTGAGTTCACGACCATGCTCTGCTTTGCCGTACCGGGCACCGTCGCCGGGATTTCTTATCTGCTGGCTTTTAACGGCGCACCGGTTTATCTCACCGGCACCGCAGCGATTGTGATTATCTCAATGGTGATGCGTAACGTCCCCGTCGGCATCCGCGCTGGCATTGCCGGTCTGGGGCAAATAGATAAGTCGCTTGATGAGGCGTCGCTAAGTCTGCGCGCAGGCTCGCTGCGTACCATTACACACATTCTGCTGCCGCTGCTGCGCCCGGCTATTCTTTCGGCGCTGATTTACAGCTTTGTGCGCGCCATCACCACCGTTAGCGCCATTGTGTTCCTGGTGACACCAGACACCCGCGTTGCCACTGCTTATATCCTCAATCGCGTTGAGGACGGTGAATACGGTATCGCCATCGCCTACGGCTCCATTCTGATTGTGGTGATGCTGGCGATTATTTTCCTTTTTGACTGGCTGATTGGCGAGGCTCGCACTTCCCGCTCCAGAGCCAGAAACCTGTCCTGATGGAGAGCTTAACCATGCCATTTCTTGAATTACGCAACGTCAGTAAGCGCTTTGGCGATAACACGGTTATCGATTCACTGGACCTCGCTATTCCAAAAGGTGAACTGGTGACGCTGCTTGGTCCTTCCGGCTGCGGCAAAACCACAGTGCTGCGGCTGGTCGCCGGGCTGGAAACCCCGAGCGACGGCCAGATTTTTATCGACGGCGAAGACGTGACGCACCTGTCCATCCAGCAGCGCGATATCTGTATGGTGTTTCAGTCCTACGCGCTGTTCCCGCATATGTCACTTGGTGAGAACATCGGTTACGGCCTGAAGATGCTGGGCACGCCAAAGTCTGAGATCAAACGACGCGTAGGCGAAGCACTGGAACTGGTGGATCTTGCGGGCTACGAAAACCGGTTTGTTGACCAGATTTCCGGCGGCCAACAACAGCGAGTGGCGCTGGCCCGCGCGCTGATTCTCAAGCCCAAAGTGCTGCTGTTTGACGAGCCGCTGTCTAACCTGGATGCCAACCTGCGGCGCAGCATGCGCGATAAAATTCGCGAGCTGCAAACCCAGTTCAACATCACCTCGCTGTACGTGACCCACGACCAGAGCGAAGCGTTTGCCGTGTCCGATACCGTGCTGGTCATGAACAAAGGCCATATTATGCAGATGGGCGCGCCACAAACCCTGTACCGCCAGCCAGCGTCGCGGTTTATGGCCGGGTTTATGGGAGATGCCAATATTTTCCCGGCCAGGGTATCCGGCGACACCGTTGACGTGCTGGGTTACCGCCTGCCGCGCCCGGAAAACCTGGCGCTTAGCCAGGGGGAATGTGCGCTCGGCGTGCGCCCGGAAGCCATTTCATTGCACGCAGAAGGCGCAGAAAGCCAGCGTTGCACCGTGCAACAGGTGGTCTACATGGGACCGCAGTATGAAGTGACAGTAGACTGGCACGGCCAGCCGGTACTGTTGCAGATTAATGCCACCCGCATGCAGCCCGCACCGGGAGACACCTTTTTCCTGGAAATCCATCCGTGGGGTACTTTCGCGCTGGAAAACGTCTGATTTAACGCGCCCTGCGGGGCGCGTTTTTTTCAGGTCTTCGGCGAGACAGGCTGCACTCAGGGCTTAAGCAGCACCGGCGCAAACCCGAGATTCTCCTGCAAGACGCTGCTCACAGAGACATCTGAAAGACGAAGCGTCACCGATTTGCCTTTTTTGAGCGTTGCGGGTTCGCTGAGCGTGGTCACCACGGGCAAATCATCGGCCCATGCAGCGACGGGCTTAATCTTAAAATCTTTGCCAGTATTGTTATTTATTTTAATCGTGACATTTATGTCTGCGTGACTTAAACCAGCGCTATGTTTCTCATCGGCAAACTGTTTTCTTAGCGTGGGCGAAGAACCAACCATCAGCTTCATCCCCATATCCTCTGCCTGAACGATTGAAAATGCCTGCTGGTCCGCCACTGCATTCAGTACTACGGGAGCGGTAAATTCGGCAACGGATTGCGTTTTTTTAAGGCCACACCCCACAAATTCAGAGCCTGGAATATAAAGCGCCACTTTCTGTTTAGTCTCATTCAGGGAGTGCTGCGCTTTACTGGTATCGTCAGCGTTTTTACAGGAAGCCACCGCCACTTTTAACGTTGATGTTACAATTTTTGATTCATGTGCCAGCAAGTCTGAAAGATTAATCTCTGCCATCAGTTCTGTTTTACAGCCCGTTAGCGCTAACGCTGTAAATAATAAGCCTGCTTTCTTTTTCATATTTTCTCCCGGATAAAAACGGGCGGAATTATAAAGCCTTAAAAATAAATCATTCCACAATGTACGTCGTATTACAGTTTTAATAATAATGACGATTACCTGGCTCACTGCCTGCATAAAAGCATGAGAAATATCTTGTTTCGTGAATTTAAAAACGTTGTTAATCAAGAATATCTGGGCCACTATAACGATAATTCGCAGGTTTACGGGATGCACCAAGAGGCGTGTCGTTTTCATGAACAGTTTGGCTATAGCGATAAGACCATTTTTGATTCCACCAGTGCTGGTCCTGTTTTTCCTGGTTATTGATGTGGTGCTCGTCAGCCCACCACACATTTCACTGGCACGCTTTACCTGCGCTGCCGCCTGGCCGGGTTGGGTGGTTATCACGTTCGCGCTGCTGCTTATCATTGCTGCTGTGCTGCAACTGCGGCTGCGGCGCACTACCGTTGACCCGCTCCACCCGGATAAAACCCGTACGCTTATCACCAGCGGCCTGTTTCGGCTGTCACGCAACCCGATTTACCTCGGTTTTGCTCTGCTGCTGTTGGGAGTCGCTCTGGTGCTTGCAAGCATTATTGCCGGGCTGCTGGTTGCGCTGTTTATGTTAATCATGACATGGCTGCATATTCGCATTGAGGAGCAACACCTGAGCCAGAAGTTTGGAACCGCGTGGGCGCAATACGCACACCGCACTCGCCGCTGGCTCTGAGAAGACTGCGTTATTGTGAGTCTGCTACCGGCACTTGCATGTAACGCTGTTATGTTCGTCAACCTCCAGTATATGCACGTCCGTTGCCAGGGCGGTAAACAGTGCAATGGCATACTCAGAAAATAGGTTGTTGCCATTATCGTCATCACTCATCATGACAATAATATTGATACCATCACGAAATGTATTTCATGCCTAACGGCCCGCCATTTGCTGGCTATTCAGCGCAATAAAATCTTTTTCTTATTCGCATTCATCTAATGCAATTTTTATTTATGGCATTATATTTTGATGATGTAACTTCATAAATTAACCTGTTAACTATTTCTCCCAACACCAGTATGTCAATTACACTCTTTTTCAACCACAATAGAGGAGTAATAACATGCTTAAGAACAGAGCGCTTTTATCCGTTATACTATCTGCTATTTTTACGTCAAACGGTTATTGTACCGAATTATTTAATGGTCTGGCAGCCCGGACAGACAGCCGCCATAACACGTTTATTAAAGATATAACCGAATCTGCATCAACGCTTAAAACCGCCACTTTTACCATTGCAGCCAATGCAAAATCGCTAGATGATGAGACATTAACCGTGCGCACGCCTGACAATATGGCTATCACTTATTACAAAAAACGTTTAACGGTTGAAAATGGAAGCCAGGTCTGGATGGGCTTCAGAGATAGTAATGCAACTCATGACCTGATGAATAATATTGTTCTTGTTAACAACAACGGCAGTATAGCGGCATCTTTCCGTGTAGATGGACAGCTTTATCAGATCTATCCGGCTAAAAATAATCTCGCCGTTGTCGCGAAGATTGACGAAGGGAAAATCCCGACCAGTCCCCCTGAGAAGACTGCGCCTACGCTCCGGGCGCTAACCTGCCCTGTTTACCCACCTTACCAGGGCGACTCAGGTGAAAAAAGTACCATCAGAGTGGCGATTGTCACAACAAAAGAATCAAGACAGGTTCTGTCTACCAGTGATTTAACCACGTTAACCATGCTTGCATTTACTGAGGCCAATCTTGCCTCATATAACAGCGATGTCGGGATCAATTTTTTACCCGTTGGCGTGCTGGATGCTGATTATTCAGAAAGGGGGACCTATTCAACAATGCTGGCAGATATGAAAACCAGCAGCGCAACCGCATTAAGCAGAGAGATTGAAAATTTCCGAAACGAAAAGAAAGCGCACCTGGCTGTAATGTTATTGCGAAATAGTTCTTCGGGTGGGCTGGCCTACAATGACGCGACCCGCTCAACGGCATTGTCGGTGGTTCGTTACGCCTATTATACCGGCACCTATACGTTAGCCCATGAAATGGGCCATAATATCGGTGCCAGCCATGATAGAGAGCAATATGAAAACAGCCTGCCTAAACGACTTCCCTGTTACCGCCACGGCTTTAAAGTAGAATCATCAAGCAGTGCCAACCGCTGGCGCACTATTATGTCTTATAATTGCAAATCCGGTTCCTGCTCGCGCATTAATATGTTCTCTAATCCTCGGGTTACGCATATGGGTATCCCGGCCGGTAGTGCTGAATATGAAGATAATGCGCGTCGCCTGAATGAAAGAAGGCGCACAGTGGCGGCATTTTACTGATTATAACGCCCCTTCGCGGGGCATTTTCAGTTATGTTGAAGAGTGCATCCTGAATGCCCTGTTTTCGCTGGCAAGAGCATGTTCATCGCAAACACGGCTTAGCAAAGCCGCGGTCACCGTTTGTTCTGCGTATGCCGCGTAAGAAAAAATGCTGGCAAAAGCGTGCTTTTCATCCGTCGGTATTGCCGCTTGTCACAATGGCTCGATAAAACGCGCTGGAATTTGCCGCCGTAATCCGTACCATAGCCGCCACACTTTCGCCTGCCAAAGACGAGCGGCAGGTGCAAATCCCTCATTTATTGCAACCAAATGGGGCATGACCCGGCCCAGAGGGTCACTGACGTTGTTATCCTCTGAGCTGAAGATATCAATAGCGAGCAGGTTGCGGTGCTTAACGCTACACTGGGTACGTAAAAAAGTGGCCCACTTCATGCCCCCGCTGTATTCCGGAAACAGAAATAAATATGCAAAACCAAACAGTGACACAGAAAGAACAGTACAACCTCAACAAGCTGCAAAAGCGCCTGCGCCGCAATGTAGGTGAAGCCATTGCTGACTTCAACATGATTGAAGAAGGCGACAGAATTATGGTTTGTCTGTCTGGTGGTAAAGACAGCTACACCATGCTTGAGATCCTGCGCAATTTGCAGCAGAGCGCGCCGGTTAACTTCAGCCTGGTGGCGGTCAATCTTGATCAGAAACAGCCTGGCTTCCCGGAACACATCCTGCCTGCCTATCTCGACAGCCTCGGCGTGGAATACAAAATTGTTGAAGAGAACACCTACGGCATCGTTAAAGAGAAGATCCCGGAAGGCAAAACCACCTGCTCGCTGTGCTCGCGCCTGCGCCGCGGTATTCTTTACCGCACCGCAACCGAACTGGGTGCCACTAAAATCGCGCTTGGCCATCACCGCGACGACATCCTGCAAACGCTGTTCCTGAATATGTTCTACGGCGGCAAAATGAAAGGCATGCCGCCGAAGCTGATGAGCGATGACGGCAAACATATTGTGATCCGCCCGCTGGCCTACTGCCGTGAAAAAGATATTGAGCGTTTTTCTCAGGCAAAAGGCTTCCCAATCATTCCGTGCAACCTGTGCGGTTCACAGCCCAATTTGCAGCGCCAGGTCATTGGCGACATGCTGCGCGACTGGGATAAACGCTACCCAGGCCGCATTGAGACTATGTTCAGCGCCATGCAAAATGTGGTGCCCTCGCACCTGTGTGACCGTGAACTTTTTGATTTCGCTGGTCTTACCCACGGCAGTGAGGTGGTAGACGGTGGCGATTTCGCCTTTGACCGCGAAGAGATCCCCCTTACCCCCACAGGCTGGCGTGCCGAAGACGAAGACGCCGCGCCGTTACAGCGCCTGGACGTACTGGAAATAAAATAAATCTCGCGCCTCTTCCCGCAGGTTCAGGAAGAGGCGGTTTTACGCATGCGGTGGCGGGTCGATAATCGGGTCAGGATCGAACGGCGGCTCGGGAATAGGTTGCGGATGTGGAATCGGGTCTGGGATCGGTGGCGGGTCGACAGGCACCGGATCGCTCATGCGGATGAAACACGACATACTCACCTCCTGACGTTAAACACGTTCTTTAAGGGTAGAAGCTGAGTCAGATTGCGGACAAAAAAAAGCCGACTTTTATTAAGCCGGCGTCGTACGAATCAATTGTGCTATGCAGTAATTCAAAAAAGGAAGTAAGACAATATGGAGCGCAACGCCCATCGCTTGACGTTGCATTCACCTGCGAGAATGATAATGCCGCTAATCGTTACCGGGGTTATTGACTTCGATCAGGTTTATTCCCCTTTCCCTGCCCTTCCCGGTAATCAAATCCTCTGCCTTACAGCCATTTACCTCGCCGCAACCACCATATAACACCACTCATCAACAACACTAACAATAAACTAAACAGGCTGAAGCCATAGCGCCATTCGTTACCGGGAATACCGCCCAGATTGACCCCAAAAAGCCCGGTTATCAGCGTGCTGGGCAGGAATATCATCGCCATCACCGACATGGTGTAGGAACGTCGGGTCAAAGACTCCTGCATCAACTGCGCGATTTCATCGGCCATGACCGCCGTGCGGGCAATGCAGGCATCAATTTCATCCAGCCCGCGCCCCAGGCGGTCAGCAATATCCTGCATACGCCTGCGCTCATCGTCGTTCATCCAGTTCAGACGTTCGCTGGCAAGCCGCGCGTAGACATCACGCTGTGGCGCCATGTAGCGGCGCATGACAATAAGCTGTTTACGTATCAGCGCCAGCGCGCCGCGCGGCGGCACTTGCTGATCCAACAGGTCATCTTCCAGGTCCATGATTTTATCGTGCAGATCTTCGATAAACTCGCTGGCGTGATCGGTTAGCGCATCGCACACCTCCACCAGCCAGGAGCCGCTGTTAACCGGCCCGGTTCCCTCTTCAAGATCGCCCACCACATCATCCAGCGCCAGCACTCTGCGCCGCCGTGTGGAGACAATCAGGTGTTCATCAATGTAGACGCGCACCGCCACCAGTTGTTCGGGGCGTTCATTGGTGCTGCCGTTAATGCAGCGTAGCGTTATGAGCGTGCCATCGCCCTGGCGCGATACTCGTGGACGGTTGCTCTCACCTGCCAGCGCCTCGCGCACGGCGTTGGGCAACAAGCTGGTTGTGGCAAGCCACTGTGCGCTTTCAGCCTGGGTATAATCCAGATGCAGCCAGCAGGGATGGCTTTTGTCGTAGACGTCATCAGGGGAAATGTTGTGAACACCGCCCTTACCGTCCAGTTGCCAGGCAAATACCGCATCCGGTACGTTAAGCTCTGCCCCTGTAATACTCTCCACGCCTGACCCCGCCTGATAAGTAATAATCCTGATAGTCTAGCCGTCCTGATTTGTTAAGCAAATCCGATGTGCCAGTCGCTATAAATACGACCAGCCACATTACGCAAATATGACGGGAAAACGAACGTTTAATATTCAGAAAAGAAGACAGCGCTTAAAATTAATCACACGAATAAAAATATCCGTAGCAAGAATAGTAATAATATTTAGCGCAACTGGCTGTCTTTTGAACCGCGACGATTATAGCCAGAAAATACTTTCTGACGCTCGTCTTCTTTTTGCTGGCAGTTCACACACAGCCTGACGCCGGGAATAGCCTCTCTGCGCGCCTGAGGTATTGGCTCACCGCATTCTTCACAAAAGCGCTGACTTGCCTGCCCTTTAGGTAATGCGCTGCGCGCACGGTCTACGGCGTCTTTAATTGTGCTGTCGATTTGCTCCTGCACTGCATCATCACTGGCCCAACCTGACGCCATGATAGTTCTCCTGTGCAACAATAACAGACTAAATTATAGCACGTCTGCACGTTTTTCTCAGGCAAAGAAAAACCCGCTCGCAGCGGGTTTTTCCGGGATATGCAGTGACAGCGTTAGCTGCGCACTTTGCGATAGATGAACAGAACCACCAGCGCACCGATAACAGCGACGATGAAGCTACCGAAGTTGAAACCGTCGACTCTACCGAAGCCAAAGAGCGTGCTGATCCAGCCACCGACTACAGCACCCACCACACCAAGCACCACGGTCATAATAAAACCGCCGCCGTCTTTACCCGGCATAATCCACTTGGCGAGAATGCCCGCAATTAAACCAAACACAATCCAGGAAATAATACCCACGGTTTCCTCACTTATTGTTTCATATATACATTATAACGGGGTACGGCGAATTCCTCCGCACATTTAAAAATCTAGCACAAATCACAGATATCGCCAATCTGGAAATCAATTTATTGCATTAATAAAAAAGCCGTGATGGAAAACTAAAAAATAAGATATTTCATAATCTTTATGTATTGCCTTTTTGGTATTACGCCACATTACTTTCAATTATGTTCAACCCTGTTGGCAGTGAACGGTGTCTGCCAACAGGGTTCATGACTTAATGTTTAATAAGGTACAGCGTGCGGCTGTACGCCACATCTTCGGGGTTCTCAATCGGGTAGCCTTTCAGCCACGGCTTGATGAGCCGCCCGTTGGTGTACTGGTATATCGGCGCAATGGGCGCAAGCGCTGCCAGAATTTTCTCTGCCTCGTTGTAGTCTTTGTTGCGCGCGCTGTCACTCACCTCCCGCCCGGCCTGCTCCAGCACTTTGTCATACGCCGGGTCGCTGAAGTGCGGGATGTTGCCCGTGTGCTCAGTCGTCAGCAAGGATAAGAACGTGGACGGTTCGTTGTAATCGCCCACCCATGAGGCGCGGATCACGTCAAAATTGCCGCTATTACGGCTGTCGATATAGGTTTTCCACTCCTGGTTTTGCAGCTTAACGTCAACGCCCAGGTTCTTTTTCCACATCGACTGCACGGCAATCGCAATTTTCTGGTGGTTTTCGGAGGTGTTGTATAACAGCGTCAACGCCAGCGGGCGACCTGGGCCGTAGCCCGCAGCCTGTAACAGCGTCCTGGCCTGAGCATTAAGCTCATCTTGTTTCATGCCTTCAATCTGCGACGGTTCAGGCCTGAAGCCTGCTGTCACATCGGGCGTAAAGCGCCATGCCGGTTTCTCGCCAGTACCCAGCACTTTCTCAGCAATGATGCGCCGGTCAATGGTCATCGACAGCGCCTGGCGCACACGTACGTCGGCGGTAGGTCCTTTTTGGGTATTAAAAGCATAGTAATAGGTGCCAAGCTGCGCTGGTGTGTAGACCTGCTCTGGAATGTCTTTTAGCAGCTTCTGATAGAGGTTTTTTGGGAAAGACTCGGTGATATCAATATCCCCGGCCAGGTAGCGCTTGGTTGCGGCAGACTCCTGGTTAATGGGCAGAAAGGTCACTTTGCTGAGCACCGTTTTTGCATTATCCCAGTACTGGCGATTTGGCGTCAGCTCCAGCTTTTCGTTTACCACGCGCGTACGCAGTACAAACGCGCCGTTGCCTACCAGATTGCCCGGTTTGGTCCAGTCTTTGCCAAAGCGCTCCAGGTTGCGGGCGTTGACCGGGTAAAACGCAAAGTTGGCCGTTAACGCCGGGAAGTACGAAACCGGCCGGTCAAGCTGAATGCGCAGCGTGCGCGCATCCACGGCGCTAACGCCAAGCGCATCTGGCGCCAGCTTGCCTTCGCTAATTTCACGGGCGTTCTGGATGCCTGCCAGTGCCGCAAACCAGGCAAACGGCGACGTGGTCTTCGGGTCAACCAGACGACGCCAGCTGTAAACAAAATCCTGTGCGCTGACCGGCGAGCCGTCTGACCAGCGTGCGTTGTCGCGCAGTGTAAACGTCCAGATGCGGTCATCATTACTGCGCCAGCGGGTGGCTACGCCAGGCTGCGGCTTGCCTTGTGCATCCTGATTCACCAGCCCCTCAAACAGGTCGCGAATCACCTGTATCTCCGGTAACCCTACCGCTTTGGCCGGATCAAGCGACGCCGGTTCATCTTTTAGATGACGTACCACTTCCTGGCGTTCGGCAAGCGCCGTACCAGCGGGAACCTCGGCGGCATAAGCGGTATTGAGTGCGCAGGCGAGCATTAGCGCACTGAAGGAGAAGCGAAGGGTTGTATTCATTGAGCACCTTTTACGGTTGGCTGGCGTTTCCTGCCGCAAATAAAAACAAACAAACTGTGTAAGATCAATTAACTCTGTCAATGATTGTGACTGAATGCCGTAGCGGCATTCAGCGCGAATGGCGTTCTGCCTCCGCACTGCTTTAATAAAGAGAGCAACAAAAGAGCGAGAAGAACGATGAACCTGCTCCGTCCCCGCCCCGAACGAGGCGCACTGCCCTCTGGCGTTGAACGCTACGGCGAGTCCGCACTCGGCGCGCCGCTGCTGTACTTCCCGGCAACGCAGCATGATACCCGCAGCGGCCTTATCATTGCCGGAACCCACGGTGATGAAAACGCAGCCATGGTCAGCCTGTCGTGCGCCCTGCGCTCGCTGGCAGCTGAGGAGCGGCGCCATCACACCGTGGTTGCCGTCAACCCGGACGGCTGCCAGCTCGGCCTGCGCGCCAACGCGCACGGCGTTGATTTAAACCGTAACTTCCCCGCCGCCAACTGGCGCAGCGGCCAAACGGTCTATCGCTGGAGCAGTGCAACGCAGGAACGAGACGTGGTTCTCAGTAGTGGTGACACCCCTGGCTCAGAGCCGGAAACTCAGGCGCTGTGCCAGCTGATTCACCGCCTGCGGCCTGCCTGGGTGGTATCGTTTCACGATCCACTTGGCTGTATTGAAGACCCGCATACCACACCGCTTGGGCGCTGGATAGCCGATGCCTTTATGCTACCTCTGGTGACAAGCGTGGGTTATGAAACCCCCGGCTCCTTTGGCAGCTGGTGCGAAGACCTGGCGCTGGCGTGCATTACCGCCGAGCTGCCGCCAATATCTGCCGATGCAGCGATTGAGCGCTATCTTGAGGCCATGATTGGCCTGCTGCGCTGGCAGCGCCCCCTTACGCCAGCCGCAGACAGCCGCAGACAGCCGCCGCTAAATCCCACGGCTGGCTCCACATCAACCGCAAGCCACCACGGACCGTCAAGGTCAATGAACTGCACCTGAGTGGTAAGCGGTAGTGCGGCCAGCACAGCCCGCGAAGTACAAATCATACAGCCCAGCATCAGCGTAAAACCCTGTGCGCGCGCGGCCTCGGCCAGGGACAGCGCTTCTGTCAGGCCACCGGTTTTATCCAGCTTGATATTGATGTAGTCATAGCGGCCGTGAAGTGCCTTAAGGCTGCTGCGCGTGTGACAGCTTTCATCGGCACAAATGGGTAGCGGATGAATAAAATTCTCCAGTGCCGCATCGTCCTGAGCGGGCAGCGGTTGTTCCAGTAGCGCAACATTGAGATCGGCCAGTAGCTGGCAGCGCGCCGCCAGCCCTTCTGCTCGCCATGACTCGTTAGCATCCACAATCAGCGTCGCCTGCGGTACGGCATCGCGGATAGCCACCATGCGCTCGCTGATAAGCCGGTCATCGAGTTTGATTTTCAGTAGCTGAACACCGTTTTCCCACAGCGCCAGCGCAGCAGCAGCCATTTCACTGGGGTCGCCAAGGGATACCGTGCAGGCGGTAATGAGAGGCTCAGGCAGCGTCACGCCGAGCAAGGCGTGCACGCTCACGCCCTGACTGCGCGCCTCAAAATCCCACATCGCGCTGTCAACGGCGTTACGCGCAGCGCCGGGCGGCAGCGCCTGCTGGAGTTGCTCGCGCGTCATTCCGCGCTCAAGCTGCGGCAGGATCATGGCAATTTGCGCCATCACCGATGCCGTGCTCTCGCCGTAGCGTTGGTAAGGCGTGGCCTCACCTGCACCTTTTACGCCATCCTTTTCCAGCTCAACCACCACGACTTCGATTTCGCTGCGGCTGCCCCGGGCGATGGTAAACGGTGTACGTAACGGCCACGTTTCCTGAGAGATTCTGACGGTTCGCATCGCAACTCCCTGATTTGGTTTTTGAAAGAGTATAGCCAGCCGGGGAGCAACGCGGGCCAGATTTTTATGTTCATCCCCTGAATGTTGTCATACACTAGGGCGTGCGTTAACCATATGTAAACAGGAAAATAATTATGTCACAAACCGTTCATCTCCAGGGCAATCCGGTTACCGTTGCCGGTCAGTTTCCGCAGACAGGCGCTAAAGCTAAATCCTTCAGCCTGGTGGCAAAAGATCTCGCCGATGTCTCCCTGACGCAGTTTGCCGGTAAGCGCAAAGTGCTGAATATTTTCCCAAGCGTGGATACCGATGTCTGCGCGGCATCTGTACGTCGCTTCAATGAGCTGGCAAGCCAGCTGCAAAACACAACGGTGCTGTGCATTTCTGCCGACCTGCCGTTCGCGCAGGCACGTTTTTGTGGTGCAGAGGGTCTGGAAAATGTGGTCACCCTGTCCACGCTGCGTTCTGCTGATTTCCTCCAGGACTACGGCGTTGCTATCGCTGATGGCCCGCTTAAAGGCCTGACCGCTCGCGCCGTGCTGGTGCTCAATGAGAACGACGAGGTCGTTTACGGTGAACTGGTCAACGAAATCACCGAAGAACCCAACTACGACGCCGCGCTGGCTGCCCTAAAAGGCTGATTTGCATAGCGCATAAAAAAACCCGACCTGAGCGTCGGGTTTTTTATGGCGGGTGAGCGGTTATTCTTCTGTTTTACGCTGCCCCAGGCCGTATTCCCGCAGCTTGTTGGCAATCGCCGTGTGGGAAACACCGAGCCGCTTTGCAAGCTTACGGGTGCTGGGGTAGTTGCGATAAAGCTGTACCAGTACCGAACGCTCAAAGCGGCGCGTAATATCATCAAGCGAACCTTCCATCACATCTTCACCCACCGCCAGCGCATCGGCATCAAAATCGGGCAACAGCATGTCCTGCGGACCCAGTTCGAAACCGTTAAGCTGCGTGAGTGCGCTGTAAATGGCGTTTTTCAACTGGCGCACGTTACCAGGCCAGCCGTAGCGCATCAGGATGTTGTTTAGCTCCGGCGACAGCTTCGGGCGCGCCACGCCCTGCTCGTCGGCAAAACGCGCAACAAACAGTTCTGCCAGCGGCATAATGTCCTGGGGGCGCTCGCGCAGCGGTGGCAGGCTGAGTGTGAGCACGTTCAGGCGGTAATAGAGATCCTCGCGAAACAAGCCCTTGCGCACCAGTTCAACCAGGTTCTTTTGCGTAGCGCAAATAACGCGCACATCAACGTGAACTTCACTGTCTTCTCCCACCCGGCGAAAGGTGCCGTCGTTGAGAAAGCGCAGCAGCTTAACCTGCATACGCGGCGACATCTCGCCAATTTCATCAAGCAACACTGAACCACCGTTGGCCTGCTCAAAAAAACCTTTCTTGCCGTCTGGCGCATGACCAAAGAGTTCACTCTCTACTGCATCTTCCGGTATAGAGGCACAGTTGAGCGCCAGAAACGGCTTCTGCGCCCGCGGCCCGGCCAGGTGACAGGCATGTGCCAGCAAATCTTTGCCGGTGCCAGTGTCACCCACAATGAGCAGCGGCGCACTCAGCGTCGCCATTTTACGCGCCTGCTCGACCACCAGGCGCATTTTCGGGCTCAGTGCCACTATCTGGCTGAAGGCCTCAAGGTCGGCGTCGCTCAGGTCCTGCAACTGACGCCCCATGCGCGCGGTGGAGCGCAACATCACAACCGCGCCGACCAGTAGCGTTTCGTCTTCGGCATCCATGTATACCGGCGTCACCTCCATCAGGAAGTGTTGGCCTGCAATGGCAACATGCTGCGTGTGCGAGCCCTGCGGCCCTTCTTCCAGCCAGCGTTGAAAGTTAAAACCCCCTATCAGCGTGGCGGCGCTGTGGTTGCGCAGCCGCTCCGCGCTCTGACCAAACAGGGTGCAACTTGCCGGGTTGGCCAGTTCCACTTTGCTTTTTAAATCCAGTGACAACACCGGCTCAGGCAGGGCTTCAAGCAGCGCGCTCAGAGCGCGGTGTTCACGCTCTGACGGCATCCATGAAATAGTGCGTACGTCCGTGACGCCCGGAATACGGCGGATTTCCGCCATCAGGCTGCTGAAAGTCGTAAAATCGAGAGTGGAAAAATTCAGGTAGATGCGGCCAACAGGATCAATTTCAATACCGCGTAAATCGATGCTGCGCAGCACCAGAAGATCGAGTAGCTCACGGGTCAGACCAAGGCGGTCCTCACAAAAAACTTCCAGACGCATGGGAACCTTCACGGGGAAAGCAATGTAAGAGTCCTCGAATCATAACCCGAATCACGCTGGCCGAGAAAGGATCTGTCAACAATAATTGACAGTGCGGCCGCAAAAGCGCGCGCCGTGGCCGCAGGGCCACGACGCCACTGCGTCAGCTGGCGCTGCCACCTTTGCCTTTTTGCAGCGTTTCTTTCATTTGTGTTAACAACTGACGGCGGAAATCACCCAGCTTCGGTTTGTCATCGTCAAACCACGGCAGCGGTCGACAAACCTCCATCGCCTTAATTCCCAGGCGTGCGGTGAGCAGACCAACGCCAATGCCCTGCGCCGCACGCGCCGAGAGCCGTGCAGCCAGGTCCTGAGACATCCAGTCCATACCCACTTCACGCACCAGCTCGCTGGCCCCGGCAAACGCAATGTTGAGCAGCACCAGGCGAAACAGCCGAATACGGCTGTAATAGCCAAGCTCGATGCCATAAAGCGTGGCAATGCGGTTAACCAGGCGCAGGTTACGCCAGGCAATAAACGCCATGTCCACCAGCGCCAGCGGGCTGACGGCAATCATCAACGTGGACTCGGCCGCCGAGCGGCTGATTTCGCGCCGCGCCTGGGCATCCAGTACCGGTTGCACCATGTGAGCATACAGCGCAACGATTTCGCGATCGTTCTGAGTCTCGTGAATGGCTGCCTGCCAGCGCTGTAACGCCGGATGCCCGTTATCAAGCCCGGCCTGAGCAGCAAGTTTTTCACAAAACGCCCGGGCGCGGCCGGTACTGTGGCTGTTGAGCAGCTCGCGCGCTTCATCGCGCTCGTGCGCACGCTGGCGCAGCCGATAAAGTCTGCGCCATTCACCCACGACCGAACCCACGCCCGCGCCAATGATTAGCCCACCCGCTACGCAGCCGCCGAGCGCCACCCAGTCCTGGGTCACCCAGGCATTGTGCGCCCACTGGACGCCCTGGCCGACCACACTGAGGCCAAAAATACCCAGCCCCAGCCCCACCATCTTGCGCCACAGGCTGCGCTTTGGACGCAGCGCGGCATCAACGGCGGCTTCCGTGGCCCCTTCTGGCAGTTCAGAGTCGGCCTCCATCAATGCCGGCGTGAACTTCTCTGCCTCCGGCTCGCTGAAGGCATGAGCGGATTTAAACCTGTCGCGTGTCTCGGTCTGTAATGGTTTGTCGAAATCGATACGCGGCTTCAGCGGTTCATTCATCGCAGCTTATCTCCAATTAAAAACTCCAGCGCTGCATCGAGGCGAATATGCGGTAACGGCTTGTCCACATCCATGCTTTGCGGGCGAAACTGCTCAAACTGAAAACCCTGGTTTTCCCAGAACAGGCTGCCTGGCAGACGCGCCGGGACTTCGCCCGGGTAAACGGTAAGCGGTGCGCCGTCACTCAGACGATGCCCGCGCAGTGCCGGAATGTTTTCACCCTGCACCTCAACCATGCCACTTTGCGTTGCCTGCACGGAGGCCAGCCCCAGGCAGTCCATACTGATGCCCTCAAACGCCGCGTTTTGCCACGCGTCCTGCACCAGTTGCTGCAGCAACGACACCATGTTGGCATGCTGATCCACCGTAACATGGTCTGCTTTGGTGGCGGCAAACAGCAGTTTGTCGATAACTGGCGAGAACATGCGCCGGAACAGCGTGCGCTGGCCGTAATGGAAGCTTTGCATCAGTTGGGTTAACGCAAGGCGCATGTCGTTAAACGCCTGCGGACCGCTGTTGAGCGGCTGAAGACAGTCCACCAGCACAATCTGGCGGTCAAAACGCAGAAAATAGTCGCGATAAAAGCCCTTCACAACTTTGTCGCAGTAGTAATCGAAGCGCGCACGCAACATGGCGAAGTTGCTACCCTTATCCGCCTGCGCCAGCTTCGACTCACCGTAGCGATCCACGTCCGGCCAGGGGAAAAACTGTAGCGCAGGCGCGCCTGCCATATCCCCCGGCAATACAAAGCGCCCGGGCTGGATAAAGTGCAAGCCTTCGGCTTTGCAGGTAATGAGGTAATCCGTCCAGGCCGCGGCAATCTCTGCCAGCCGGTTTTCATCGGCAGGTGCCAGCGGGTCGAGGTCGGCAGACAACTGCGCCCAGCGGCGCGACCATTCCTCGCGTTGCCCCTGCAACAGGCCCGTCATCTGACGCGACCAGGTCAGGTAATCCTGCGCCAGCATCGGCAAATCAAGCAGCCACTCGCCGGGATAATCGACGATTTCCAGCCACAATGTGGAGGTGTCTTTGAAATGGCGCAACAGGGAATCATCGGAGCGGTAGCGCAGGGCGAGTCGCATTTCGCTCACGCCGCGCGTTGGCGTAGGCCATGTGGGTGGTGTGCCGTAAAGCTGGGCCAGACCTTCATCGTAGGTAAAACGAGGGATACCTAAATCGCGCTGCGGCACGCGCTTTACGCCAAGCAGTCGCTCTTCACGTACCGCGTTCAACAGCGGCAGCCTGGCTCCGGCATGGACGTTGAGCAACTGATTTACCATCGCAGTAATGAAGGCGGTTTTGCCACTGCGACTCAGACCAGTCACGGCCAGGCGCAGATGGCGGTCCATGCCCCGGTTGACCAGGGATTGCAGTTCATTTTTGATTCGCTTCATAACACTCCTGTGTCACCCGCGTTGTAAACAGTCAGGCAGTCGCACAGCGACCTGCACCTAGTTTACCTGACGTACAGATTCCACTCCATCACGCCGCCTTGCGGCGGCGCGTGGTAATTTAACGCGGGGATTGGTTAGCGAAACGGCGGGATAAACGGGCAGCCAGGCGGGAGAGCAGCGGCTCAAGGGCAACGGCCAGCAGCATTTTAAGCGGGCGGCGTGCCACAGACTTCACCGCCCACCCGGCAACACCCGCCGGACCAACGCGCAGCGCACTTAGCAAAATGAATTTGCCCGCGACTTTGATAACCGGCTTTGCCCGAACAGCGGCACGGTGCAATGTTGATGTATTCATTCTCTCTCCTCAAACCCGGTCAGGATCACAGCTGACGAAAACGGCTGCGTAACGTAAACGCATCAGAGGTGACGTAGCGCTCCATGGTGCGCAAGCGGCGCTCGCCTGCCGCCAGCTCAGCGTCCACCTCATCCAGCACTGAACGGCTGGCCTGGGCATTATCAACCGCATCTTCAGGCATCGGGTCCAGCGCAAATGTCAGCACGATATACGCCGCGATGGTGAAGAAAAACAGACCAAAAAACATCGACAAAATGACAATCAGACGCACCAGCTTCACCGGCACATCAAAATACTGCGCAAGCCCTGCGCAGACGCCTTTGAGCATGCCACGCTGCGGAATGCGCCACAGCTTACGCCCGGAAAACGTTATCGCCATCAGTCGTTCCTCCAGTTAGGGTGTTCCGCGTCAAGAATTTGCTCCAGCGTTTCGATGCGCGCACGCATCCGCTGTGCCTCATCGCTAAGCTGCATCAGCCGTTGACGCTCATTACCATTAAGCTCTGCCCCCCGCTCTGCCCGGTTGCTGTAGTGCAGCCAGAGCCAGATTGGGGCGACGAACAACATAAAAATTGTCAGCGGTATGGCAAGAAAAAGCGCGCTCATGTGTACTCCTTACAGATAAAACGCTGCGGCGCGAGCTGCGCCGCAGAAATGTTACCGATCGTCGCGCTGCACTTTAGCTTTTAACGCTGCCAGCTGCTCGCTGATTTCATCATCGGCTTTCAGGTCAGCAAACTGCTGATCCAGGCTGGTCTGTTTGCCAAAGCGGTGGCTTTCGGCCTCGGCTTCCATTTGATCAATTCGGCGCTCAAAGGATTCAAAGCGCGCCATGGCTTCGTCAAGCTTGCCGCTGTCAAGCTGGCGGCGCACATCACGTGACGAAGAGGCTGCCTGGTGACGCAGCGCCAGCGCCTGCTGACGAGCGCGGGTTTCGCTGAGTTTGTTCTCAAGCTCACCAATCTCTTTTTTCATGCGCTCAAGCGTATCGTCAACGTGGGTCACTTCATCTTCCAGCGCGCTTATCATATCGGTCAGCTTCTGCTTCTCAATGAGTGCAGCACGCGCCAGGTCATCTTTCTCTTTACGCAGCGCCAGTTCAGCTTTTTCCTGCCATTCTGCCTGCTGCGCCAGCGCCTGCTCAATGCGGCGACTCAGCTGCTTTTTCTCGGCCAGCGCACGTGCCGACGTGGAGCGCACTTCGACCAGCGTATCTTCCATTTCCTGAATCATCAGGCGAACCAGTTTTTGTGGGTCTTCTGCTTTTTCGAGCAGCGAGTTGATGTTGGCATTCACGATGTCGGCAAAACGAGAAAAAATACCCATAATTCAATCCTCAGTCATTTATCCTGCGGGCTGCTGCCCGTCACGCATAACTTAATACAATAAGCGTGCCATTTTTTTATTGTGCTGATTTTAAAGGTTTTATACTGATTTACACGCGTCGCCCTACGGAGTAAATTGGTGTAATTCACTAACAAGTGGTTAATCTCATCATGACGGATTATAAAGATAACCTGCTGGGGGAAGACAACAGCTTCCTGGAAATGCTGGAACAGGTGTCACACCTGGCTGTACTGGACAAGCCGGTGCTGGTCACCGGCGAGCGTGGTACGGGTAAAGAGTTGATTGCCAACCGTCTGCACTTCCTGTCGCGCCGCTGGCAGGGGCCGTTTGTTTCCCTTAACTGCTCGGCACTCAATGAAAACCTGCTCGACTCCGAGCTGTTCGGCCACGAAGCCGGGGCGTTTACCGGCGCGCAAAAACGCCATCTCGGGCGCTTTGAACGCGCCGACGGCGGCACGCTGTTTCTGGACGAACTCGCCACCGCGCCAATGATGGTGCAGGAAAAATTGCTGCGCGTGATTGAGTACGGCGAGCTTGAGCGCGTAGGCGGTAGCCAGCCGCTTCAGGTGAATGTGCGGCTGGTGTGCGCCACCAACGCAGACTTACCGCAGATGGCCCAGGATGGGACCTTTCGTGCTGACCTGCTTGACCGGCTGGCCTTTGACGTAGTGCGCCTGCCGCCGCTGCGCGAGCGGCGCAGCGACATCATGCTGCTCGCTGAACAGTTTGCTATTCAGATGTGCCGCGAACTCCAACTGCCGCTGTTCCCGGGCTTTAGCGATGAAGCACGCGAGACGCTGCTCGGCTACGGTTGGCCGGGGAATATTCGCGAGCTGAAAAACGTGGTGGAGCGCTCGGTTTACCGCCACGCCAGCAGCGATGAGCCGGTATCGCACATCATTCTTGACCCGTTTGCCCGCCATGGCGCGGCAAAAAAATCACCCTCTCTCTCCCCGGACACCGCGGCTTTGCCCACGCTGCCGCTGGATTTACGCCACTGGCAAAACCAGCAGGAAAAAGCGCTGGTGGAACAAGGACTGAGTGAGGCGAAATACCATCAAAAACAGGCCGCCGAGCTGCTTGGCCTGACCTATCATCAACTGCGCGCGCTGCTGAAAAAGCATGAAATTAACCCGACGTAATTTGTACGAAGTGCGCATGGGTATCGCGTCATATAAAAAAGCCCGGCAGTTAAAGCCGGGCATTGATTGATAGCCCAGGCACGTTAACCGTACTCCCCACAAAGCCGGTGTTTTATTTGCTTCGCGGCACCATAATGTAGCTCACCACAATCGCCAGCACGCACAGTCCGGTGTTGGCCAGCAGCGTAAACTGAGCGGCACGCTCAATACCAAACGGCATCAGCAGTGCAAACAGTGACGCCGACCCGGCAATCCCGAATGCCCCTCCGAGCGAACTGCCCATTTTATAAAGACCGGAGGCCACACCCAGTTTTTCCGCCGGTGCATTAGTCACCGCCGTGTCGGTTGACGGTGTGGCGTAGCAGCCCAGGCCAAAGCCAAACAACACATAAGCCAGCGCCACATTGACGACATAAGCCGTATCACCGAGGAAAGTAAACGACAGCATCATGACACCTGCGCCAGTGATGGCCGGCCCCGCCAGCATAGGAATGCGCGCGCCGTAGCGTTGCAGCAGTTTTTCCCCGACGCGAATCATTGCCAGCACCATGACCAGGTAGCCGAGCGTCAGCATACCCACTTTAAACGAACTAAAGGCGCGCCCCTGCTGCATGTAGATACTGGCCACCATCATGGTACCGATACAGCCGTTAAGCAGCATGTTAGAAAGCGTGGCACCATTCCAGGCCCGGTTGCGAAACAGTTCGAAATCAATTAGCGCATTACCGCTCTGCCTGGCGCGCTCTATGCGCCAGAAACACAGCGCTACGGCGATGGCCGCGGCCAGCATTGCCAGCGACTCAACGCTAAACCAGCCCCAGACGCGCCCTTTAGAAATAAAGAGATTGAGCAACACCAGCGCAGCTGCGAGGCTGACCAGGCCCGCCCAGTCAAGCTTTGTGCGTGCCGCCGTGACGCTACGGCTTTCCGGCGCGTGGCGCAGCAGGTAGAGCGAGAGCAACGCCACCGCACTGGAAACAATAAAAATCCAGCGCCAGCCCAGTCCAGTGGCAATAGCGCCACCGACGATGGAGCTCAACCCACTCCCGCCCCAGGAGCCAATCACCCAAAAGCTCACCGCGCGCTGGCGTGCTTTGCCGTCATACCAGTCTTTGAGCAGCGCAAGCGTCGCGGGCATGATACAGGCGGCAGAAAACCCCTGCACCGCGCGGCCCAGTAAAAACAGCAGCGGTCCCTGGGCAACCACCAGCATCAGGCTGCCCACAACGCTTAACACCAGCCCAATGCGGGTGAGGCGCATACGGCCAAAACGGTCAGCCAGACCACCGCTGGCAACAATAAAGCAGCCGCTGAACAGCGCACTGAGGCTGACCGCCATCGTCAGCGTTTCAACCGGAATTGCCACACTGGCCTCAATGGCCGGTACCACGTTTATCATCGACTGTGCAAACAGCCAGAACGTAAGCACACCCAGAACAATGCCAGTCAACAGACGGTCGTTACCGACAAAACGTGCGTCATCAAGAGAAATTGAACTCATGGTATTACCCTCCTCATCGGGGGATAGCCGGTGCCAGTGACAGCGCCGGCGGGTTCATTAGCGCAAAAATTTTTCGCTCAGAGAGCACCAGAGCGCCGCAGCGGGAACGATATTCTCGTCGTTGAAGTCGTAGCCGGGATTGTGAACCATGCATCTGTCTGCTTCATCGCCAGCACCGATGATGAAATAACTGCCGTTTGGGTTTTTCTCCAGCATGAAGGCAAAGTCTTCGCTACCCATAAACGGTGGCGCGGTAATCACGCGCTCCGGCCCAAAGAGATCGCTCGCAATCCCGCGCACCAGCTCATTGGCCTGCGGGTCATTGACCAGCACCGGGCTACCGTTAACGTGGGTCAACGTTACCGTGGCGTTAAAGCTCGCCGCCTGAGATACCGCAATATCGTGCACGCGTTGAAGCACCGTCTTGCGAACGTCTTCATCCAGCGTGCGAATACTGAGCTTCATCAGCGCTTTTTCGTTAATGATGTTCGGCGCTTCACCCGCCTGAATGCTGCCCACTGTCACCACCACCGGCTGGAACGGCGTGATATTGCGCGAGACTATGGTTTGCAGCGCCACCGCGATATGGCAGGCGACAAGTGTGGCATCGACCGTGCGCTCCGGCAGCGCGCCATGGCCGCCAACGCCGTTGACCTCTATGTGTAAGGTGTCGGATGAGGCCATCATCGGGCCATCGCGAAAGGCAAAGTGGTTGAGCTTTATGCCCGGCATGTTATGCAGACCAAAGATGCTGTCGCAGGGGAATTTTTCGAACAGCCCGTCTTCGAGCATGACTCGTCCGCCGTAAAGCAGTTCTTCGGCGGGCTGGAAAATCAGATGTAGCGTGCCGTTAAAATTGCGGGTGCGTGCCAGGTATTGCGCAGCACAAAGAAGGATGGTGGTGTGACCGTCATGACCACAGCCGTGGAAGCGGTTTTCAATTTTGCTGCTCCAGGCTTTGCCGTTGTTTTCCCCCATCGGCAGTGCATCAATATCGGCGCGCAACCCCAGGCGCTTTGTACCATCACCGCATTTCAGCGTACCAACAACACCGGTTGTTGCCAGCCCGCGATGGACCTCATATCCCCATTCTTCGAGTAATCTGGCGATTAAATCGCTGGTGTGGTGCTCTTCAAAACCCACTTCCGGCTGACTGTGTATCTGGCGCCGTATGGCTGTGAATACTGCTTCCTGCTCGCGCAATGCCGTAATCATGTGCTGTGCCATTGTGTGTCACCTTCGTTGTTTTTATGGTCGCACTCTGGAGTTTATGGCGATTTTTCGGCTTTAAAATGGCGTTTTTTGTTTTAAAGTGACGCATGAGCGTTGACTGTTTTTCATACCGTGCGCTTATGACAAAAAACAGGGGCTATTTTTTTGTATTCGCAGTCAGGAGGAAGGATGACGGAACGTGAGCTTACCGAGTTCTCCGTGGAACTGTACCAGGTGCAGTTTCTGCACCAACCGGGACTAAACGGCCTGACGCTGATTCAGGTGCTGCGCGGCGAACTGCTGTTTGGCGCAGGTGAGCAGACCAGCACCCTGAGCAGCGGCGCGATACAACTGGTTAACCGCCATACCGACTGGTCGTTGCACAGCCAGAGTGAAAATATGGTGATGATCGTCACGCTCAGTGGTCAGTGGGTCGCACGCTGGTATCCTGATTTTTTCCTTTATGACTATCAACTTACAGACTCAAACGCGCCCCGGAACTGGAACCATGCCCTGCACACTGCGCTGCGCCAGGTGCTGGAGGCCACCGTTATGAAAAACGCCCAACGCTACCGCCTGGAGTTGAACCGTTGGCTCAGTGAGGTAATGCTGGTTCTGATAACGGGCTTTCAACAGCCCACTAAAGCAAACGGCAGCCGCCATCAGCACTGGAGCCGACGCATCACGCAGGTGGTGCAACGCATCGAAAACAACGTTGAGCGGCGCATCAGTCTGGGTGAAATCGCCCGCGCCGAATTTGTCTCTGAGGCGTGGCTGTCGCGCCTGTTTCGAAGAGAAGTCGGCGTAAGCTTTATGCAATTTATCACTACACTGCGGCTACAAAACGCCGTGGAAGCACTGCGTACCACCAGTAAGCCGGTGCATCAGATAGCGCTTGAACAGGGCTTTGCCAACAACCGGCAGATGATAGATTTGTTTAAGCGCCATTACGGTAAAACGCCGCGCCAGTTTCGCCGTAATCCACAGGAGGATGCAGCGGAGCGCCCGCAGGTGCGCGAAAACGAGCCGCGCGATGTGACCCCCGTCCCGTCGCACCTGATTTTTGCCCTGCTTAACCAGGCTGAACCACACAAAGATGCCAGCTCGGCCCCGCATTACGACACCGGCGAAGAACTGAAAGTGACGCTTCATCATGGCAGAATGCGCCCGCAGCGCATCCGTGACATCGTTATCACCGTGCGCGATATTGACGATTTGCTCCAGCATGAGGTGCAGGCTCAACTGCGTGAACTGCACGCAACGCTACCGTTGAGCGGACTGGATATTGCCGAACCGTTGCTTAACAGCCCGCTGCTACGCACCGACTGGCACACACCGTTGATGGCAAACCCCGGCTGGATGCGCCTGCAACAGATTTTGCATTTTATTGATGAGCTGGATGTCGCTCTTAATCTGCGCCTGGATGCCGACAGCACCCCGCAACAACTTGGCCACTTTTTACGCCAGTGCGTGGATTATTTCCCCTTATCGCGCCTCAGCCGTTGGCGCTTTTTGTGGGTGTGGTCTGCCGATACTCCCGCACGCAACAACGAACAAAGCTGGAAGACGCTACGCTGGTGTATACGTCAGCACCTGCCCCAGGCACAAATTGGCCTCTATTACCCGTTTGCCCCCGGTACTGATGGCATTCGCCATGAACCGGTCTGGCACCAGCCCTGGCTGCGGGAAGCTGATTTTATCGCCTGCACTGCCGATGCTAACGAAACGCTCGACCTGCACAGCGCCCTTGATGAGGATGCACCGCTTCAGCGCGCGGTGGATTACCCGACGCAAAGGTTGCAGGCTATTACGGCCGAATTACATCGCCACAAACTCACATTGCCTGTCCACCTGCTGGCCTGGAACACGCTTACCGGGCAAACGCTGTATGCCAACGGCGGCTTCTTTCGCGGCGCGCTGCTGATGCACACCCTGCTTAGCCTGCCCGACAGCGTTGTGAATGTTGGTTTCTGGCTCAATGCCACCCTGCAACACGAAGCGCTGGAGAATGAGAAATTCGACACCTCAAGCCTGGCTATCTGGTTTGGCGACGCGCTACCGCGCCCGGTTTACTGGGTGCTGCGTTTGTGGAGCCGGCTGCGCGGGGAGCGGGCTGCCAGCGGCCATGGCCACCTGCTGACCCGCAGCGACGACGGCTGGCAGCTGCTTTTGAGTAACACCGTCGCCTTCAACCCGGACTTATCCAGCCAGGAGACGTTTATCCAGCGTTTTCGCCGGCGCATGAGTCTGACCATCAACAGCATACCGCCGGGGCGCTGGCGCATCCGCCGTCTTCGCTTCGATCAGCAAAATGGTGCGTTGTTCCCCCTGATGGAACACATGCAGTCCGTAAGCGGCCCGGACGCTGAGGCGCTGGACTGGATACGCCACCGCGCCCGCCCACAGATGCAGATGTGGGAAGAAACGCTGTCTGGCGAATGGCGGGTACAGGAGACGCTGGAAAGTAACGCGCTGGTGCTTTACGAGCTATCACCACTGCGCTGAACATGCTAACAAAAGACCCGGCAATGCGATGGGCTTTGGGAAGCGCCCTGATGTGAGATACACTTTGCCTATTGCAGATGAAAACTCAAAAACTTATGCGTGGATTTATTCCTTTCCTGTTACTGACGCTCGGCACCCTAAGCGCAGCGGCGCACGCCGAGGCCCCCGCTAAACCCGCACTGGATATTCGCCAGAGCGGGTTTGTTTATTGCGTCAGTGGTCAGGTGAACACCTTCAATCCCCAGCAATCCAGTAGCGGTCTGACCGTGGATACCCTCGCCGCCCAACTGTACGACCGCCTGCTTGACGTCGACCCGTATACCTACCGGCTGGTGCCGGAGCTGGCTGAAAGCTGGGAAGTGCTCGACAACGGTGCGACCTATCGCTTCCACCTGCGCCGCAATGTCCAGTTCCAGACCACCGCGTGGTTCACGCCAAAGCGGGCATTAAACGCTGACGATGTGGTGTTCACCTTTGAACGCATCATCAATGAAAATCACCCCTGGCACTACATTAACGGCGGCAGCTATCCCTATTTCGACAGTTTGCAGTTTGGTAGCAACGTTAAAAACGTGCGAAAACTTGATAATTACACCGTTGAGTTCCAGCTTAAGCAGCCTGACGCCTCATTCCTGTGGCACCTTGCCACTCACTACGCCTCGGTGATGTCAGCGGAATATGCCAATAAGCTGGCGGCAGAAGATAAGCAGGAGCAGCTGGACCGCCAGCCTGTTGGCACCGGGCCGTTTCTGCTAAGCGAACACCGAGCCGGGCAGTATATCCGCCTGGCGCGCCATGAGAAGTTCTGGCGCGGCGTGCCGCGTATGCCGCAGGTGGTTATCGATCTTGGCTCAGGTGGCACCGGCCGCCTGTCGCGACTGCTGACGGGCGAATGCGACGTGCTGGCCTGGCCTGCCGCCAGCCAGCTTACCATTCTGCGTGACGACCCGCGCCTGCGCCTGTCGCTGCGACCGGGCATGAACATTGCCTATCTGGCGTTTAACACCAACAAACCGCCGCTCAATAACCCCGAAGTGCGCCACGCGCTGGCGCTGGCAATTAATAACCAGCGCCTGATGCAGTCGATTTATTACGGCACGGCAGAAACCGCGGCCTCTATCTTGCCACGCGCCTCATGGGCTTATGATAATGATGCCCGGGTGACGGAATATAATCCGAAAAAAGCGCGCGAGCGCCTTGCCGAACTTGGCGTGCAGAATCTGCAATTACAACTCTGGGTACCCACCAGTTCCCAGGCCTGGAACCCCAGCCCACTCAAAACCGCAGAGCTGTTGCAGGCTGATATGGCGCAGATTGGCGTGAAAGTGACGATAGTTCCGGTCGAAGGCCGCTTCCAGGAAGCCCGGCTGATGGATATGAACCACGATCTGACGCTGGCCGGTTGGGCTACCGACAGCAACGACCCGGACAGTTTCTTTCGCCCGCTGTTAAGCTGTGCGGCTATTCGCTCGCAGACTAACTATACCCACTGGTGCAACCCTGAGTTTGACAACGTGCTCCAGCAAGCGCTGCGCTCCCAACAGCTGGCGGCGCGCATTGATGACTACGATCGCGCCCAGCGCATTCTGGCCCGGGAGTTACCGGTACTGCCGCTGGCCTCCTCTTTGCGCCTGCTGGCCTACCGTTATGACATCAAAGGGCTGGTGCTCAGTCCCTTTGGCAACGCCTCGTTTGCCGGTGTTTACCGCGATAATGCCGAGGGCACAACGCCATGATCATTTTTACGCTGCGCCGCCTGCTGTTACTGCTGGTCACGCTGTTTTTGCTCAGTCTGGTGGGGTTTAGCCTCAGTTATTACACGCCCCATGCGCCCCTACAGGGCGCGTCCCCCTGGAATGCCTGGTGGTTCTGGTTCAACAGTCTTTTGCACTGGGACTTTGGCGTTTCCAGTATCAACGGCCAGCTTATTAACGCCCAGCTGCGTGAAGTGTTTCCTGCCACGCTGGAACTGTGTTTTTACGCCTTTACGCTGGCGCTGCTGGTTGGTATTCCGGCCGGGATGCTGGCCGGCGTGATGCGTAATAAGTGGCAGGACAAACTTATCTCCGCACTGGCTCTGGTCGGGTTTTCGATTCCGGTGTTCTGGCTGGCGCTGCTGTTAACGCTCTTTTTCTCGCTCGATCTCGGCTGGCTGCCGGTATCCGGGCGTTTTGACCTGCTCTATGAAGTGAAGACCGTGACCGGCGTGGCGTTGATTGATGCCTGGCGTGCCGATTCACCGTGGCGTCACGAGATGATTATCAGCGCCCTGCGCCATCTGGTGCTGCCGGTATTAACGCTTGCTGTCGTTCCCACCACCGAGGTGATTCGCCTGATGCGCAACAGCACCATTGAGGTGTTTGACCAGAACTACATTAAGGCCGCCGCCACGCGCGGTCTGTCGCGCTTTACCATTTTGCACCGCCACGTGCTGCACAACGCCCTGCCGCCGATTATTCCACGTCTTGGACTACAGTTTTCCACCATGCTCACGCTGGCAATGATTACTGAAATGGTGTTTAGCTGGCCTGGCGTGGGTCGCTGGCTTATCAATGCCATCCGCCAGCAGGACTATGCCGCCATTTCCGCTGGCGTAATGACCATTGGCGCGCTGGTGCTGATTGTGAACGTGGTGTCAGACATTCTGGGCGCGATGGCCAACCCGTTGAAACATAAGGAATGGTATGCCTTACGATAGCGTTTATCGCGAGAGGCGCGCACCCGGTGCAGTGCGCAACGTCTGGGGTAAATTTTATGCTGACCCAAGCGCGATGATCGGTCTGTACGGTTGTGGCGCGCTGGTGTTGCTGTGTCTGTTCGGCGGCCTGCTGGCACCCTACGATATCAACCAGCAATTCCTGGGCTACCAGCTACTGCCGCCCTCCTGGTCGCGCTATGGCGACGTCTCCTTCTTCCTTGGCACCGACGATCTGGGCCGCGATGTGCTTACGCGCCTGCTCAGCGGCGCAATGCCGACCGTAGGCGGCGCGTTTGTTGTGACCCTCGGTGCAACCGCTATCGGCCTGCTGCTCGGCGTCTTTGCTGGCGCGACCCACGGGCTACGCTCGGCGGTGCTCAATCACGTGCTCGACACGCTGCTGTCACTGCCCTCTTTGCTGCTGGCGATTGTGGTCGTGGCCTTTGTTGGCCCGCATCTCACTCACGCCATGTTTGCCGTCTGGCTGGCGCTGATGCCGCGCATCGTGCGCTCGGTATATTTCATGGTGCACGACGAGCTGGAAAAAGAATATGTCATTGCCGCGCGCCTCGATGGTGCATCAACGCTCAATATTCTCTGGTACGCGGTGATCCCCAATACCGCCCCGCTGCTGGTCAGCGAAGTGACGCGCACGATGTCGATGGCGATTCTGGATATTGCGGCACTCGGCTTTCTCGACCTTGGCGCGCAGTTGCCTTCGCCAGAATGGGGCGCCATGCTCGGCGATGCGCTGGAGCTGGTCTACGCGGCCCCCTGGACCGTGATGCTGCCCGGTGCTGCCATTATGATTAGCGTGCTGCTGGTCAATTTGTTAGGCGACGGCCTGCGCCGCGCCATTATTGCGGGAGTGGAATAATGGCGTTACTCGATATCCGCAATCTGACCATTGAATTTCGCACCAATGACGGTTGGGTAAAGGCCGTGGATCGCGTTAGCCTGACGCTCAACGAAGGTGAGATTCGCGGTCTGGTGGGCGAATCCGGCTCCGGGAAAAGCATTATCGCGAAAGCCATCTGCGGCGTGACCCGCGACAACTGGCGCGTGACCGCCGATCGCATGCGTTTTGACGATATTGACCTTCTGCGCCTGAGCGTGCGCGAACGACGCAAGCTGGTCGGCCACAACGTGTCGATGATTTTTCAGGAGCCGCAGTCCTGCCTTGACCCTTCTGAGCACATCGGTCGCCAGCTTATGCAAAATATCCCCGGCTGGACGTTTAAAGGCCGCTGGTGGCAGCGTATTGGCTGGCGCAAACGGCGCGCCATTGAATTGCTGCACCGCGTGGGGATTAAGGACCACAAAGACGCGATGCGCAGCTACCCTTACGAATTAACCGATGGCGAATGCCAGAAGGTGATGATTGCCATTGCGCTTGCCAACCAGCCGCGTCTGCTGATTGCCGACGAACCCACTAACGCCATGGAGCCCACCACCCAGGCGCAAATTTTCAGGCTGTTAAGCCGCCTTAACCAGAACAACAACACCACCATTTTGCTGATAAGCCATGACCTGCAAATGCTGAGCCAGTGGGCGAACCGCATTAACGTGATGTACTGCGGGCAGACGGTGGAAACCGCACCCAGCGAAGACCTGATTGCCATGCCGCATCATCCTTATACCCAGGCACTGATTCGTGCTATCCCGGATTTTGGCAGTGCGATGCCGCATAAAAGCCGTCTCAACACGCTGCCAGGCGCAATCCCGCTGCTTGAACAACTGCCGATTGGCTGCCGACTCGGGCCTCGCTGTCCCTATGCTCAGCGTAAATGTATTGAAACACCGCGGCTGACGGGCGCCAGGAATCACCTGTATGCCTGCCACTTCCCGCTGAACATGGAGAGGGAGTGAGATGGGCGAAACGCTGCTTGAAGTACGCAACCTGAGCAAGACCTTTCGCTACCGCACCGGCTGGTTCCACCGCCAGACGCTGGAAGCGGTAAAGCCGCTAAGTTTTACCCTGCGTGAGCGCCAGACGCTGGCCATCATTGGTGAAAACGGCTCTGGCAAATCGACGCTGGCGAAAATGCTCGCGGGCGTTATCCCGCCTACCACCGGGGAACTGGTGATTGACGATCATCCGCTACATTACGGTGATTATTCGTTTCGCAGCCAGCGCATCCGCATGATTTTTCAGGACCCGAGCACCTCGCTAAACCCGCGTCAGCGCGTCTCGCAGATCCTGAATTTCCCGCTGCGCCTGAACACCGAACTCGAATCGCAGGCCAGGCATAAACACATTGTCGAGACGCTGCGTATGGTCGGGCTGCTGCCGGATCATGCCGATTATTATCCGCACATGCTGGCCCCTGGGCAAAAACAGCGTCTGGCGCTGGCGCGCGCGCTGATCCTGCGCCCGAAAGTGATTATTGCCGATGAAGCGCTGGCGTCTTTGGATATGTCGATGCGCTCGCAGCTCATCAACCTGATGCTGGAGCTACAGGAAAAACAGGGGCTGTCTTATGTGTATGTAACGCAGCACCTGGGCATGATGAAGCACATCAGCGATCAGGTGATGGTGATGCACCACGGCGAAGTGGTAGAACGTGGGAGCACGGCAGATGTGCTGGCCTCACCGCTGCACGAACTGACTAAACGACTCATTGCCGGTCACTTTGGCGAGGCCCTGACCGCAGATGCCTGGCGCAAAGACCGATAAAGCGCACAACTGCCAATAAATGTGATTGCCTTAATTTCAGCGCCCGGCTAATGTCATGCGCGCGAAAGTACCCTCTTTCGCTTATATGCCTTTATTCCCTCCGCTGGAGGGGTTCGTCCCCGGATAATGCACACGATAAGGGGACGAATGGACACTGTACTGTTAATGATGATAGATAGCTTGCGGTGGCCCGGCATTGCCGGGTTCTTTTCACCCCCGACTGCCCCGACCACTGGCCTGGCCGAGGTGAAAATTGTCGACACAGGGCCAGGGCTGTGGGATATAATCCCGCGTTATCCGCACCAATTTCACAAACGCCAGACTGAAAGGCGTGATTGAGCCACAACGATAAGGATTAAATGCTATGGGTTTTCTTACCGGCAAGCGCATTCTGGTGACTGGCGTTGCCAGCAACCGTTCCATCGCCTACGGTATTGCGCAGGCAATGCGTCGTGAAGGCGCTGAACTGGCCTTTACTTACCAGAACGAAAAACTGAAAGGCCGCGTTGACGACTTCGCCGCCGAACTGGGTTCAAGCCTGGTGCTGGAATGTGACGTTGCTCAGGACGAAAGCATTGATGCTATGTTTACCGAACTGGCAAAAACCTGGCCGAAGTTTGACGGCTTTGTGCACTCCATCGGTTTTGCGCCTGGCGACCAGCTGGACGGCGACTATGTGAACGCCGTTACGCGCGAAGGTTTCAAAATCGCTCACGACATTAGCTCCTACAGCTTTGTAGCCATGGCTAAATCTTGTCGTACCATGCTCAATCCAGGCTCTGCGCTGCTGACGCTGTCTTACCTGGGTGCTGAGCGCGCTATCCCGAACTATAACGTGATGGGTCTGGCGAAAGCCTCTCTGGAAGCTAACGTGCGCTATATGGCGAACGCGATGGGCCCGGAAGGTGTGCGTGTCAACGCCATTTCCGCCGGTCCTATCCGTACTCTGGCCGCATCTGGCATCAAAGACTTCCGCAAAATGCTGGCACACTGCGAAGCGGTTACCCCGATTCGCCGTACCGTTACCATTGAAGACGTAGGTAACTCTGCCGCGTTCCTGTGCTCTGACCTGTCTGCCGGTATCTCTGGCGAGGTCGTTCACGTTGACGGCGGCTTCAACATCGCTGCCATGAACGAACTGGAACTGAAATAAGTTTCCTTTCAGGGCGGGTTCTACCCGCCCTGTCGCTATATAGCTTTCTGATATTTCTTATCACCCTCGTTTCTTTCACTTCCGCCTACGGTTACGCCAGGATCGTTGTTCAACTCTTTTTAGCTCCAGGGAACGACGATGGAACAACGCCGCGCTACCGGCAAAGACCACTGGTATCATGAAACGCAATCCAGTCTATCGACGCCAGAGCCAGTCGCGTCAGTGCCTGAGGCCGCCCGTGTAGACGACCCGTTTTGTCTCGACCTTACTCTCCCTGACACGCTCAAGCCCGCACCAGCCTGGCTCCTTCACGCACGCCTGATTGCCAGCGGGTTGCTGCCTGATACCGTGCAAACAAGCCGGTTTCATACGCTCAGTAGCTATGACCGGCTGAGCACCGCCCTGACTGTCGCACAAGTTTATGGCGTGCAACGCCTGTGCAGCCACTACGCTGCGCGACTGGCGCCCCAGCCCAGCCCGGACTCCTCACGCGAGAGTAACCACCGTCTGACGCAAATCACGCAGTACGCGCGCCTGCTGGCGAGCCAACCAACGTTAATTAACGCACGCGCCTGGCAACAGCTTGAAGACGTTGGGTTAAGCAGTGCTGATATCATTACCTTTCATCACATCATTGGTTTTATTGGTTTCCAGGCTCGCGCTATCGCCGCCTTGCAGGCGCTCAGCAATATCACCGTGCGCTGGCTACCTGGTCTTGATAACCAGCAGGAGGCCGATGCCGCCGCGTTTCTGGTGCCAGGACGCGAATGGCGTGCGGGCATTGCGATTAAAAACACGCAGGTTACCCCGCAGGTGACGACCAGTCTCAAACCTCTGGCGGGCATACTGGCCTGGGATGAGAGCACGTTACAGCATCTTAATGCGCTGATTGACGCTCTGGTACCTGCGAGCAGTGAGATAGCCACACTATGTGAACTAAACAGCGCACGTCTGAACGGCTGCGTTACCCGGTTCGACACCGCCAGCGCACGCTGGTCGGGCGCACAAACGCTGCCAGAGGCCATGCGCGCAGGCGAACACGCTTTGCAGGCATGGAGCGACAATGCGCGCGTGAGCGCGTATCTTCCGGTGCTACGGCTGCTGACGCTGTCCCCGGCCCGTTTTTCCAGCGCCGCACTCATCCCGCTGCGTGAGGGGTTAACCAGTGACCAGGATATCTGGCAATTACTCGGCTGGTGCGGTCTGTGCGGCTGGCTGGACAGGCTCTACGCAGGCCCAGGCGAGTCTGATTAACACGAAACAGCGCTTGCTGCCGCAGACGTATTCGCGTAAAAATGTCAGCCGCTCTTTAGGCCACGAAAACTCAATGCTATGTTTCAGGATAATCCGCTGCTTGCTCAGCTAAAACAGCAACTCCACTCCCAGACGCCTCGCGCCGAAGGTGTGGTGAAAGGCACAGAAAAAGGATTTGGCTTCCTCGAAGTGGATGCCAACAAAAGCTACTTTATTCCGCCGCCGCAGATGAAAAAAGTCATGCACGGCGATCGCGTCAGCGCGGTGATTCATACCGACAAGGACCGTGAAACGGCTGAGCCGGAAGAGCTTATCGAACCGTTTCTTACCCGCTTTGTCGGCCGCGTGCAGAAGAAAGACGACAGGTTCAGCATCGTCCCGGATCATCCGCTGTTACGTGATGCCATCCCCTGCCGTCCTGAACGCGGGCTGAAACACGAATTTCAGGAAGGCGACTGGGCTGTTGCAGAAATGCGCCGCCATCCGCTCAAAGGCGACAGAGGCTTCTACGCGGAACTCACCCATTTTATTACCTTTGGCGACGACCATTTCGCGCCGTGGTGGGTAACGCTCGCGCGCCATAACCTTGAACGTGAAGCGCCAGATGGCGTTGCGACCGACATGCTCGATGAAGGCCTGACGCGTGAAGATCTGAGCGCACTCAGCTTTGTCACAATTGACAGCGCCAGTACCGAAGATATGGACGACGCGCTGTACGTTGAGCAGGACGACGAGGGCAAGCTGCACCTTACCGTCGCCATTGCCGACCCAACGGCGTGGATTGCGCCTGGCAGCAAGCTCGATAAAGCCGCTCAGGTTCGTGCGTTCACTAACTATCTGCCGGGTTTTAATATCCCGATGCTGCCACGCGAGCTGTCTGACGACCTGTGCTCGCTGCGCCCTGATGAAGTGCGCCCGGTGCTTGCCTGTCGCATGATCATTCTCGAAGACGGGACTATCGACAGCGATATCCGCTTCTTTACGGCGACCATTCAATCTAAAGCCAAACTGGCCTACGACGATGTCTCCGACTGGCTCGAAAAACAGGGTAGCTGGCAGCCACAAAACGACACCATTGCACAGCAAATCACGTTATTACAGCAGGTGTGTCAGCGACGCAGCAGCTGGCGTCATGAGCATGCGCTGGTGTTTAAAGACCGTCCGGACTACCGCTTTGTGCTGGGTGAGAAAGGTGAAGTGCTGGATATTGTGGCTGAACCGCGTCGCATTGCTAACCGCATCGTTGAAGAGTCCATGATTGCAGCAAACGTCTGTGCGGCCGTTGTGCTACGCGAACGCCTTGGCTTTGGTATCTACAACGTGCATACCGGTTTTGACCCGGCCAACACCGAGCAGCTTGCTGCCATGCTGAAAACCCACGGTTTGCATGTCGATGCACAGGACGTCCTGACACTCGACGGTTTTTGCAAGCTGCGTCGTGAACTGGATGCCCAGCCTACGGGATTCCTGGACAGCCGTATTCGCCGCTACCAGTCGTTTGCGGAAATCAGCACCGAGCCAGGCCCGCACTTCGGTCTGGGTCTTGAGGCTTATGCCACCTGGACGTCACCGATTCGTAAGTTTGGCGACATGGTGAACCACCGTTTGCTGAAGGCCATCATCAAAGGCGAGAGCGCGCAACGTCCGCCGGAAGAAACCACGGTGCAGATGAGCGAGCGCCGCCGCCTCAACCGCATGGCCGAGCGTGATGTTGGTGACTGGTTGTATGCGCGCTTCCTTGAGAAGCATGCCGCAACCGATACTCGCTTCCCTGCAGAAATCATTGATGTCAGCCGTGGCGGTATGCGTGTGCGTCTGGTGGATAACGGCGCTGTTGCCTTTATCCCGGCTCCGTTCCTGCATGCGGTGCGCGATGAGCTGGTGTGCAGCCAGGAAAACGGCACCGTGCAGATTAAAGGTGAAACGGTTTATAAAGTGACGGATGTGATTGATGTGACCATCGCCGAAGTGCGTATGGAAACTCGTAGCGTCATCGCTCGTCCCGCAGCCTGAGCCCCTCTCTGACGGCACGGCGATAACATCGCCGTGCCGTTTCATCATTTTTTAGCATGAGTTAAAACACATCGTTCTGATGGCGTTGTGAATAAACACCCGCCAGGCGTTCTCTTTTGCCCTGATTTTCTGCATGATGTGGAAAAATGAGTAACTGAAGGAGCCGTTATGTCATCCCCTCTCGACCCTCTACTGTTGACCCAACGTATCGACACCGTGCTGGATATCCTCGTCGCCGGTGACACCGCGTCTGCTATCCGCAATCTTGAAATTCTGCGCGCTGAACTGGCGCAATCGGTTAAGGATAGCGGCGCTAAACCGAAAGACAGCGGCAAATCCCCCTGGGAAATCTGATCCCCTTGCGGCGCTTATCTTCGGTAAGCGCCATTTCCTCCACACACTCTTCTGTGAGTGTTATCATGGCACCAGGTTGTTCTAACTTGATGACACAGCGGTAAATATGAACTCCAGACAACAGATTATTCTACAGATGGTGGTCGATCGCGGGCGGATGAGCGTTGCAGATCTCGCCAAAATGACCGGTGTTTCTGCCGTGACTATCCGCCAGGATCTCAACCTGCTGGAGAGCGGCAACTATCTGCGACGCGCCCACGGTTACGCCCTGCCGCTGGAAAGCGACGACGTAGAAACCCGAATGATGAATAATTTCCCGCTCAAGCGACAGCTGGCAGAACATGCGGCCGCACTGGTCAGCGCCGGGGAAACGGTGTTTATCGAAAACGGCAGTAGCAACGCGCTGCTGGCCCGGGAACTGGGGAGCAAACCGCAGGTCACTATTATTACCGTCAGTAGCTATATCGCGCATTTGCTCAAAGACAGCGAGTGCGAGGTGATTCTACTGGGCGGCATTTATCAGAAGAAAAGTGAAAGCATGGTAGGCCCGCTGACGCGCCAGTATGTGTCACAGGTACACTTCAGCAAGGCGTTCATTGGTATTGACGGCTGGCTACCCGAAACGGGCTTCACTGGGCGCGATATGATGCGCTCAGACGTGGTGAATGCTGTGCTGGAGAAAGGCTGCGAGGCCATTGTACTGACGGACAGCAGCAAATTCGGCGTCATGCACCCCTACACGCTCGGCCCACAACAACAGTTTAGCCGCATCATCACGGATGATGGCCTGGCGCCATCAAGCCGTACGCTTCTGGAGCAAACGGGTATCAAGGTTGATATCATTGCGCGCTTCCCACTCAGCTAAGCGTCGTTCTGGCGCGCTGATTTCCCAGCGGTCCCCGCGCATTGCGCGGGCGCTATCCAGACAGTTCTGAGCTAAATATTAAGATTATTTACCTGTCTTAATATCCTGCAAAACTTAAACTTATTATCAGCGATATAACAGGATGTAATTATCACCTCTGTGATTTATAGCCTGCATCGCAACGTTGTTCACACAAGCGCCTTAAGTGAGTAAAAACCACTATACTTAAAGGGAGACTTGCTTTTGTGAATCCTATATTCTGGAGAAAGTACTATGTCTATAAATAGCAAAAAAATCGCTGCTGCTGTCCTGGCTGTAACCCTTGCAATGTCTCTGAGTGCCTGTAGTAACTGGTCCAAACGCGACCGTAACACGGCAATCGGCGCGGGTGCAGGTGCAATCGGTGGCTCTATTCTGACCGATGGCAGCACCCTGGGTACGCTGGGCGGCGCGGCTGTAGGTGGGATTATCGGCCATCAGGTAAAATAAGAGCCGGTAAATATAAGCGGAATGCTTTGACGTATTACTCACGTTGCGAAACAGGTCTGTCTTATACAAAGGCCACGGTACACACCGTGGCCTTTTGCCGTTTTAACCGCCGGCAAGCTTCACTTTCATGCCTTTCGCTTCCAGCAGCGACTTTATCAGTTCACGTTTATCGCCCTGAATTTCAATCACGCCATCCTTGAGCGCTCCACCGCAGCCGCATTTTTTCTTAAGTTCAGCGGCAATTTTCGCCAGTTCGGCATCGTCAGCATCAATGCCGGTAACCAGACATACGCCTTTGCCTTTGCGCCCGCTGGTCTGGCGCTGGATGCGCACAATCCCATCGCCCTTCGGTCTTTGCTCCGGCGCTTTTGGCTCATCAATACGCCCACTTTCGGTGGAATAAACAAGGCGGCTATTATCGTCACGCATCAGGCCACTCCCTGCAATGAAGCCAGAATATCGCGCAGTGCCTGGCTCGGGTCGGCAGCCTGCGTGATGGGACGGCCAATCACCATGTAATCCACACCTGCACACAGCGCCGCCTGCGGCGTCATGATGCGGCGTTGGTCACCAGCAGCACTGCCTTCAGGCCGGATACCGGGTGTCACCAGTTTGAAGTCTGCGCCAAAGGTATTTTTGAAGCGCCCCGCTTCCTGGGCAGAGCACACCACGCCGTCCAGCCCACATTGCTTCGTCAGGGCTGCCAGGCGCTCGGCGTAATCACCAGGGCTAAGGTTCAACCCGAGATCGGCAAGATCGCTGGCTTCCATGCTGGTGAGTACCGTCACGGCTATCAGCAGCGGTGCCTGCTCACCAAACGGCTGTAGCGCTTCACGTGCGGCACGCATCATGCGCGCTCCACCGCTGGCGTGGACGTTGACCATCCACACCCCCAGTTCAGCCGCAGCAACGACGGCTTTAGCCACGGTGTTGGGAATATCGTGAAATTTGAGGTCGAGGAAAACCTCAAAACCGCGCTGGTGCAGGTCGCGCACAAACTGCGGCCCAAACCGCGTAAACATTTCTTTGCCGACTTTAAGGCGGCAGGAACCGGGTTCAATGCGGTCAACAAAGGCCAGCGCGCTGTTTCTGTCATCATAATCCAGCGCGACGACAACGGGAGAATCCGTAACAATGCGGGAGGCGGTTTCGGCAGGCTTCATAGCGGGTTCCTTTAGCGTGTCACAGAAAGTTAAACGGCACGCATTCTACCTGCCCCCCCGTTAAATTGACAGCGACTATCCTGGCTGAACTGGCCAGGGCACAAGGCCTGGGTCCGGCAACAAACATTTCACCATAAGGATGTTGTAACTAAAATGGCGTTTTTTTAAAAAAATTACTGCCCATCAAGTCCGCGAATCGGCTTAATCGTCGACCAGGAGCGGCACGACGGGCAGTGCCAGTACATAGTAAATGCCGTAAAACCGCACTTTTCACAACGGTAGCGAGGTTTGGTGCGCAGTTGCTCGCCAACCATATCGCGCAACGCCATCAACCCTTCTTTGGCGCGCCCTTCTTCTGCTTCGCTAACGTGGTAGTCCATCAGGCGATGGAACACGCGGGTGGTTGGGTGACGTTGCAGCTGTTGAGTAATGTACTCCTGTGCCGCCTCGCGCCCCTGTTTCTGTTCAAGAATTTCGGCCAGCATCAGTTCGGCCGTCGCCCCGCTGTCTTCCTCCACACAGCGGCGCAGGAAATTTTCCCACTCCTGCGCTTTACCCAGGTGCTGATAGCAACTTTGCAGCATTTCCAGCGTTTCACTGACCAGGTTTTTATCCTGCTCGATGACGCGCTCAAGATGCTCTACGGCACGGACGTAGTCGCCGCGCGCCATAAAAATACGCCCCATCATAATGGAAACACGGGCGCTGTTGCGATCGGCCGCGGCACCCTTTTTAAGCAACGTCATGGCGCGGTCAAGATCGTCATTGCCCATACACTGCAACGCTTGCTCACAGTAAAAATGGGCAATTTTAAGGCGCTGGTTTTCTTTACCCAACTTCACCAGGCGCTCTGCCGTGTCGATGGCCTTTTGCCAGTCGCTGGTAGCCTGGTAAATTTGCAACAGTTGCTGCAATGCGCTGTCGCGAAAATCCGTTTCATCCACCAGCTGGCTGAACATGTCTTCTGCACGGTCATACATGCCTGCCGCCATATAATCGCGGCCAAGCTGCTGCACTGCCAGCAGGCGCTGATCATAGCTCAGGGATGCACTTTCCATAAGGGACTGATGAATGCGAATGGCGCGGTCAACCTCGCCGCGTGAGCGAAACAAGTTGCCGAGAGTGAGATGGGCTTCAACGGTGCTGGTGTCCTCTTTTAACATATCGAGGAACAGATCCACCGCTTTGTCCTGCTGATTGGACAGTAAAAAGTTGACCCCCGCCACGTATTCACGCGACAGGCGGTTAGCTTCCTGCTGCTTATCCTGGTGCGCACTTCTGCGACCCATATACCAGCCGTAGGCGGCCGCAATGGGCAAAAGCAGAAATAACAACTCCAGCATCGTGAATTATTCCTTCACTGGTTCAGGCAAAGTTGTTGGCGTACCTACAACGTTTGAGGCAATAAGCTGCTGTTCCAGCTTTTTAATTCGGCGCTCTGCACGCATTAGCGAAACACGAACACGCAACCAGAACAGGCCACAAATGACCCAGCCAATAACAAAGCCCGCGCCAAACAGTACTGCCAGCAGCGTTGAAATGCTGAAGTTACCCTGCGCCAGGAGGTAGTTAAAGTGCACCTGAGTGCCATTTTGCGCCCCCAGCGTCACTGAAACGATGAATATCGCCAGGACCAGCAATAAAATCACTAAGTATTTCACATCACTTCCCGTATGTTTTTAATTGGATAAATTCTGTCCAGAACATCATGTTCAGCGCTATAAATTACCATTTCCCTTAGTGACGGGGAATCATTAAGCGTCTGTTAATCTCTAATTAATGGGGGCTACGGGTGCCTTTTGCAACCCACTCAACCCTCAGAGTCATGACGTTCCGCTATTTCAACCTGCTCTTCACGTGGCGGTGCCAGCGGTCCACACAGGCGCTGCGTAAGCCAGCAGGCAAGCGTGACCAGCAGCCAGGAAATCACCGTTGCGGCAATGAGATCCCGCGGCCAGTGCATGCCGAGCAGCATACGGCTACTCATTACCGCGCATGCCCAAACCATGAGTACGACAATGGTCACCACCCTGCGCCGAGGCCACAGCAGCCCCACCGCAAGCAACGCCCAGCTGGCCGCAAACATTGTATGCCCGGAAGGGAAAGCAAAACCGGTTTCATTCTGCCAGTGACTGCGCAGCCAGGCCGGGATCTGCGTTTCTTTCTCCAACTGGCGGGCGACAAGCTCGCTGCGTTCCTTACGCTTTAAATTGTAGAACTGCTCAACCGGAACGCTACGGGATTTTTCCAGCCACACTACGTACGGACGCGGTGCCTGAACCTGCTCTTTAATCACCGACTTTGCCCCCTGCCCGAGCAAAATGGCGCCACCGAGCAGCGCAAACAAGACCAACGCCGCCTTAAGCCGAAAGCGCAGGCACCATAAAAACCAGCAAAACAGCACAACGTGCGTAATCAGCCCCCAGGGTTGCGTGACCGTTTCTGTGACCCAATACATGGCTTTCAGCCAGCGAGAGTCAGAGCCGGGCTGCCACTGCCAGCCCCAAAGCAAGGTCAGTACCGGAATAATAAGCAACAGCAACGCCGCAAGTGCGGTACGTCTGGCGATAGGCAGCATGTTTTTTCCTCGTGAGCGAAACCGTTCAAGGATAACCGAAAAAGTGCACCAGCGGTAAAGCAGCGCACGAGGTAAATGGCGAAAATAGCACGCTGCACTGTCGGGGAGGCGTTTATGCCCCGGATGTGGCAAAATAATGAATAATAATTGCATACGGCCAGCTAACTGGCAGACGCCTGCGGGCGTGATATGTGTACTGGAGAATCACATGCAGCTTAAACGTGTGGCAGAGTGCAAACTGCCAACCCCCTGGGGCGATTTCCTGATGGTGGGTTTTGAAGAACTGGCAACCGGGCAGGACCACGTGGCACTGGTTTATGGTGACACCAGCGGCAGCGCCCCAGTGCTGGCGCGCGTTCATTCCGAATGTCTTACCGGCGATGCCCTGTTCAGCCTGCGCTGTGATTGTGGTTTCCAGCTGGAGGCCGCGCTGACGCGCATTGCTGAAGAAGGTCGTGGCATTCTGCTTTATCACCGCCAGGAAGGCCGCAATATCGGCCTGCTCAATAAAATCCGCGCTTATGCATTGCAGGACCAGGGTTACGATACGGTGGAAGCCAATCATCAGCTCGGTTTTGCTGCTGACGAGCGCGACTTCACCCTGTGCGCAGATATGTTCAAACTGTTGGGCGTAGAAGCCGTGCGCCTGCTCACCAACAACCCGCGTAAGGTCGAGATCCTGACTGAAGCCGGTATTAACATTGTTGAGCGCGTACCGCTGATAGTCGGTCGCAACCCTAAAAACGAACGCTATCTTGATACCAAAGCCGCACGCATGGGGCATCTGCTTTCTGAGTAACGCAAATGCATAAGAAAAAGGCCTGCAATGCAGGCCTTTCTTTTTAGTGCAGCATGTTGCGAATCACATAGTGCAAAATACCGTCGTTCTGGTAGTAGGTGAGTTCGGTTGCCGTATCAATGCGGCAACGGCAGTCCACCTGCTCAGTATGACCGTCGGCATACGTCAGCGTAACGGGCACCGTCGCCCCAGGCTTGAGAGCGGCCAGGTTACTGATATCAATGCGCTCCTCACCGTTTAACTTAAGCGTTTTGCGCGTGATCCCCTGCGGGAACTCCAACGGCAGTATGCCCATACCAATCAGATTAGAGCGGTGAATACGCTCAAAGGATTCGGCAATCACCACACGAATACCCAGCAGACGCGGGCCTTTTGCCGCCCAGTCTCGGCTTGAGCCAGAGCCGTACTCTTTGCCTGCAATCACCGCCAGCGGAACACCCTGCTCTTTATAGGCCATGGCCGCATCGTAGATAGCCACCACGTCGCTCCCCGGCAACTGACGCGTCATGCCACCTTCCACGCCCGGCACCATCTCGTTACGAATACGGATATTGGCAAACGTACCACGCATCATCACTTCATGGTTGCCACGCCGCGATCCGTAGGAGTTGAAGTCTTCACGCGCAACACCGTGCGCCTGGAGGTAACGTCCGGCGGGGCTGTCGCTTTTGATGCTGCCCGCAGGCGAGATATGGTCGGTCGTAACCGAGTCACCCAGAATAGCCAGCAGCCGCGCACCGTGAATATCTTTCACTGGTTCTGGCTGCGCACGCATCTCATTGAAGAACGGCGTCAGGCGAATGTAGGTGGAGTCCTCCTGCCAATCATAGGTGTCAGAGCTCTCGACCTCAATCTGCTTCCACTCCGGCGTCCCTTCGAACACCTCAGCGTATTCCTTGCGAAACATCGCCGTGGACACTTGGGCTACTGCCTGGCTGATTTCCTGCGTCGATGGCCAGATATCTTTCAGGTAGACCGACTTGCCGTTTTTGTCCTCACCCAGTGGTTCGCTCACCAGATTCACATTCATGTTGCCCGCCAGCGCATACGCAACCACCAACGGCGGTGATGCCAGCCAGTTAGTTTTGACCAGCGGATGAATGCGCCCTTCAAAGTTGCGGTTACCGGAAAGCACCGCGCCAACGGTCAGGTCCGCCTTGCGAATAGCTTGTTCAATTGGCTCCGGCAGTGGGCCAGAGTTACCAATACAGGTGGTGCAACCATAGCCGACAAGGTTAAAACCCAGCGCATCGAGATACGGCGTTAGTTTTGCTTTTGCCAGATAATCCGACACCACTTTCGAGCCTGGCGCCAGTGATGCCTTTACCCACGGTTTGCGCACCAGCCCACATTCTACGGCTTTCTTCGCAAGCAGGCCCGCAGCCATCAGCACGCTGGGGTTAGAGGTGTTGGTACAGGAGGTTATGGCCGCGATAACCACGGCACCGTCGGGCAGTTGCTCACTCTTGCCGTCAAGCGTGTACGCAACGGGCTGGCGGGCTTTGCCAGCGGTATTGAGCTCCAGCTCTTCGCTGGCCTTAAACGCATTGGGCACCTCACCCAGCGCCACCCGGTCCTGCGGACGTTTCGGCCCGGCAAGGCTTGCTTCTACCTCGCCCATATCCAGCGCAAGCGTGCTGGTGAATACTGGCTCGTCCCCTGTATTACGCCACATGCCCTGGGCTTTGGCATACGCCTCGACCAGGGCGACCTGCTCGTCACTGCGCCCGCTCAGGCGCAGGTAATCAAGCGTTACGCCATCCACCGGGAAAAAGCCGCAGGTCGCACCGTATTCCGGTGCCATGTTGGCGATGGTCGCGCGGTCTGCCAGCGGCAGCGAGTCCAGTCCATCACCGTAAAATTCAACGAACTTACCGACCACACCGTGCTTACGCAGCATCTGCGTTACGGTCAGCACCAGGTCGGTAGCGGTAATGCCCTCGCGCAGCTTACCCGTGAGTTTAAAACCCACTACATCCGGGATCAGCATCGAAACCGGCTGGCCGAGCATCGCCGCCTCAGCTTCAATCCCCCCCACGCCCCAACCCAGTACGCCAAGGCCGTTAATCATCGTGGTGTGGGAGTCGGTACCAACCAGCGTGTCAGGATAAGCCACTGTTTCGCCATTTTGTTCTTCACTCCACACGGTTTTACCCAGGTATTCCAGGTTGACCTGATGACAGATGCCGGTGCCGGGCGGCACAACGCTAAAGCGGCTGAAGGCCTGCTGTCCCCAGCGCAGGAACACATAGCGCTCATGGTTACGCGCCATCTCAAGCTTAACGTTGGCCCCAAACGCATCATCATCACCAAAATGATCGACCGTGACCGAGTGGTCAATGACGAGGTCAACCGGCGACAGCGGGTTAACCTTGTCCACGTCACCGCCCAGACGTTTGACCGCCTCGCGCATGGCAGCAAGGTCTACCACCGCCGGTACACCGGTAAAATCCTGCATTAATACCCGCGCCGGGCGGTAGGCAATTTCACGCTCTGCATGAGCCGTTTTCAGCCAGTCAGCCAGCGCCTGGATGTCTTGCTCCGTGACGGAGTCGCCATCCTGCCAGCGCAGCAGGTTTTCGAGCAGGACTTTTAAGGATTTTGGCAGGCGGGAAAGCTCCCCCAGTACGGGTTCGGCTTTTGCGAGGCTGTAATAACGGTAGTTTTTATTGTGTACCTGCAGTATATCCCGGCAGGCTTCGCGTAGGGTTGACGACATAACTCCTCCATTTACCATGAAAAGAGAAACCCGCAATGACGTTTGGGTTTGTCTTTAAAGATAACACAAAAGCAATGTAACGTTTTGATAACAACCCGAAATGCTAAACGCCTGCCCCGGCGCTAAGTTAATGAAAAGAAACGCCTGGCTTTAGCCAGGCGTTTTGCTTTAGCGGATGATAATCCAGATAAGCTGCGCCCAGAATGCCACAGACAGGCTAAAGACGCTGAGCCATGACCAGTATTTAATGTGATATCGATTCATAGTAACGACATGAGTAAGTTCAGGTAATGAATAAACTGATTAACTCATCAGTTCACGAAATGCTGTGCGCCATCTTTATGCAGGGCCTGGTAATAAGCCCAACATGTTATTACGTCACACTAAATATTTTTGAATTAAATGAGAATTATTGTTTTTTACGTTCTTCGCTGGCAAACAGGTCAATAAAAGCCTGCTGATCGGCAGTTAACTTCCAGGACTCCGGGACCGTTGAAGCCGCATGACGCCGACGTTTGCGCCGCTCATCTTTGCGACACATTTGCCCTGCAGGTACAGTACCAGGCAATAGCGCCATCACTTAACCCCAGAATTTCCACGCCAGAAGCGCAACAACCAACCAAAACAGCGCTGAAACGGCAAAAACCGCTAACCATGCTTTACGCTTCAGTTCAGGGTCCCTCTGCGCTGACATATCCTTTTCTGATGACATTGCTGACCTCATACAATCGACATCACTAATCATTACACACCAAACGATTGGTTATAGTAATCAAGACTTGGGATAAATCCTAAATAAACTCTGGTGTAAAAGCCAGTGGATTTACGAATATTTTATCTGCAAATAATTAATCTTTTGATCGGCCACCAATATCACAAATAACAAATTTGCGTAGTTTAAAACTCTTCTCTACTTTTGTCGCAAATATACGACAAATTAACCATATTAATAATGTGGCATTAAACGATTATTACAACGGGGGGGTAATGATAAGCGCGTTGATTGACCTGAGGAAGAATAAGAAACGGTATCTCGCGAACAGCAAGATACCGTTGTGACATTAACGGGAAGGCAGTTTAATATCGCGGAACATCGCCTCAATATCTTCATTGGAGCGCAGCGCCACCGCCGTATCCACCACGTCGCGAGTAAGATGCGGCGCAAAGCGCTGAATAAAATCATACATATAGCTACGCAGAAAGGTGCTGCGGCGAAAGCCAATTTTTGTCGTGCTGTGGCTGAAAATGTCCTGCGCATCCAGGCGCACCAGGTCAGGGTCAGCCACGGGATCTACAGCCATACTGGCAATCACCCCCACGCCCAGTCCGAGGCGCACATAGGTTTTAATCACATCGGCATCGGTAGCGGTAAACACGATGCGCGGCGTCAGTCCGGCGCGGCTAAACGCGGTGTCCAGCTCAGAGCGCCCGGTAAAGCCGAAGGTGTATGTCACCAGCGGATACTGCGCCAGTTCTTCAATACCTACTTTCCCTTTAGACGCCAGCGGATGATCCGGCGTCACAACAATTGAGCGATTCCAGTGATAGCACGGCAACATCACCAGGTCGTCGTAGAGGTGCAGTGCTTCGGTTGCAATGGCGAAATCAGCATTACCTTTTGAGACAGCTTCAGCAATCTGCGTGGGCGAGCCCTGGTGCATATGCAACGATACGCGCGGATAACGCTCGATAAAGCCCTTAATCACGCCGGGCAGCGCATAACGTGCCTGCGTGTGGGTGGTTGCCACGTATAACGAGCCTTTGTCCGGCCAGGTATGCTCCCCTGCTACGGCTTTAATGGCATCCACTTTTGACAACACTTCGCGGGCAATGCGGATGATTTCCTCGCCTGCCGGTGTTACCTGAGTAAGGTGTTTACCGCTGCGGGCAAAAACCTGAACGCCCAGCTCATCCTCAAGCATCCTCACCTGTTTGCTGATGCCAGGCTGTGAGGTGTAAAGGCCTTCCGCTGTTGAGGAGACATTGAGATTATGATTCACCACCTCAACAATATAGCGAAGCTGCTGTAATTTCATGGCTGACCATCCGGGGAAAATAATTGCCTGTTAAGACGATTTCATCATAAGAAATGATGCAATGATAACCACTATATCACTTATAGCTGGTATGTATAGATGTGAAGAAAAGATAATAATGCCGTTATAAAAAAGGGGCCGGTAATCACCAGCCCCTGATATTTAACACTTATTAAGTGCTTATTTTTTCGCCTCGACCCACTTACCGTCGATAAAGAATGCGGACCAACCGGTCGCTTTGCCTTCTTTCTCTGATGCGACGTACTGCTGTTTCGTTTTACGGCTGTAGCGCACGATGGTGTTATTGCCCTGCGGGTCTTCCTGCGGCGCGTCGGCCAGGTAGCGCAGCTTCTCCGGCAGCCTGTCGCGAAAGCGATACAGCTCGGCTACCTGTGGCGCACGCGTTTCACGCGATTTCGGGAAGGTGTTAGCCGCAAGGAACACGCCAGCGGCACCGTCACGCAGCACAAAGTACGCATCTGACTTCTCGCACGGCAGCTCCGGCAGCGGCACCGGATCTTCTTTCGGCGGCGCCACTTCCCCATTGCGCAGGATCTTACGGGTGTTCTTACATTCTTCGTTGGTGCAGGCCATGTACTTGCCAAAGCGCCCCATTTTCAGGTGCATTTCAGAGCCGCACTTCTCGCACTCAACGACCGGGCCATCGTAGCCCTTGATGCGAAATTCGCCTTCTTCAATCTCGTAACCGTCACAGGCTGGGTTGTTACCACAAACGTGCAACTTACGTTTCGGATCGATAAGGTAGCTGTCCATCGCTGTGCCGCATTTCGGGCAGCGACGTTTAGCGCGCAGCGCGTTGGTTTCCGCGTCATCCCCTTCCAGCACGTTAAGCACTTCGTTTTCCGGCACCAGGTTAATGGTGGTTTTGCAGCGTTCTTTCGGTGATAGCGCATAACCAGAGCAACCGAGGAACACGCCGGTGCTGGCAGTGCGGATACCCATCGGGCGCGAGCAGGTCGGGCAGTCGATACTGGTCAGTACCATCGGGTTCGGGCGCATACCGCCCTCTTCCGGGTCTTTACTCGCTGTCTCCAGCTTCTCGCTGAAGTCGCTAAAGAAGTTGTCCAGCACGCGTTTCCACTCTTTCTCGTGGTTCGCCACCTGGTCCAGGTTATCTTCCATCTGCGCGGTAAAGTCGTAGTTCATCAGATCGCGGAAATTCTCTTCCAGGCGATCGGTGACAATCTCACCCATTTTCTCTGCGTAGAAACGGCGGCTTTCTACACGTACATAACCACGATCCTGAATAGTCGAGATGATGGAGGCATAGGTAGACGGACGGCCAATGCCGCGTTTTTCCAGCTCTCGCACCAGCGATGCTTCGCTAAAACGGGCCGGTGGCTTGGTGAAATGCTGGGCAGGCAGCAGTTCAATAAGAGTCAGCGTATCGCCTTTGTTAACCGGCGGCAGCGTGCGGTCTTCGTCGCCCTTACGCAATGCAGGCATGACTTTGGTCCAGCCGTCAAAACGCAGCGTGCGCCCGCGGGCCTTGAGGCGGAAATCACCGGCTTCGACGGTCAGCGTCGTGGAGTCGTATTTCGCCGGGGTCATCTGGCAGGCCACAAACTGACGCCAGATAAGCTGGTAGAGTTTTTGTGCGTCGGCTTCCATGTCCTTGAGCGCTTCAGCCAGTACATTCACGTCAGAAGGACGAATGGCTTCGTGCGCTTCCTGTGAGTTTTCTTTGCTGGCGTACTGGTTGGCTGCCTTTGGCAGATACTCGCTGCCAAAGTTACCATCAATGTAATCGCGCACCATGTTCAGGGCGTCCTGGCTCAGGTTGGTTGAGTCGGTACGCATGTAAGTGATGTGGCCTGCCTCATAAAGACGCTGGGCCATCATCATGGTTCTTTTCACGCCAAAGCCAAGGCGGGTACTTGCCGCCTGCTGGAGCGTAGAGGTAATAAACGGCGCGCCCGGCTTGCTACTGGTGGGTTTGTCTTCACGTTCAAGCACGCTGTAGCGCGCTTTTTCCAGTACGCTCACCGCCGCCATGGTTTCGTCACGGGTGACCGGACGGAACGGTTTGTCGTGCTGGTGTGTGACCTGGACTGGCAGCGTATCGCCTTTTGGCGTGGATAAACTGGCGTCGACTTCCCAGAACTCTTCCGGCACAAACGCCTTGATTTCGCGCTCGCGCTCCACCACCAGACGCACGGCAACGGACTGCACGCGCCCGGCTGACAAACCGCGGGCAATTTTCTTCCACAGCAGCGGTGACACCATATAGCCCACCACGCGATCCATAAAGCGGCGTGCCTGCTGCGCGTTCACGCGGTCAATATTCAGCTCGCCCGGCTTTTCAAACGCCTGCTGGATTGCGTTTTTGGTGATTTCGTTAAAGACAACGCGGCTGTAGCGTTTTTCGTCACCGCCGATGATTTCCCGCAGGTGCCAGGCAATGGCTTCCCCTTCGCGGTCAAGGTCGGTTGCGAGATAAATGTGGTCGGCTTTCTCGGCCAGTGATTTCAACTCTGAAACCACTTTTTCTTTCCCCGGCAGCACTTCGTAATGTGCCGTCCAGTCGTGCCATGGGTCGATACCCATGCGATTGACCAGGGCGCCGCGTTCATCCTTTTTGACTTTTTTCGTTGTTTTAGCCGTTTTGGTGGAGTCAGAGTCGGCGCTCTTTTTCTGAGTTGAACCACTGGTCGGCAGGTCGCGGACATGTCCTACGCTCGATTTCACCACGTAGTCATTGCCGAGATATTTGTTGATTGTTTTGGCCTTTGCCGGTGACTCAACGATGACGAGAGCTTTACCCATATTCACCTTTACCTATCTGATTCTTCCAGGAATACGCCGCACGTTGATTCACCTTCCACAGGCGACGTGCCAGCTATATAGTGGCGGCGCTAATGGATATCAACCCTGTTTCTTTTAGTGTCTGAGCTTTCACAACAAATAGACTCAGCATACGGAAAAAACAGGCTTTTCGTGCAAATATGATACAGCACGACGGAATATCGCCGGAATGTCAAGCAATTCTGTTGCCAGTTCTGCGAAAGCGTCACACTGTACCTGATAAAATTTGATACGCAACTTTATTAGCATGAGTTATTAAATCCCGCCAGCCGGCGAGACTTTACAGCGCTGTCGATAAACCCTGGCAAAATTTGCCCTTAAATGAGCGCAGCCGTAAACTAGGTGCAGTTTGTAAGGAGAGCATTATGCACGGTGAAACCCAACCCATAGACAAAGAAACGTTACTGGCCGAAGCCAATAAACTGATACGCGAGCATGAGGATTACCTCAGAGGCATGGAAGCGACAGATGTCGTCCAGCAGAACGGCGTGCTGATTTTCCGCGGTGAATACTTCCTTGACCAACAAGGCCTGCCAACAGCGAAAAGCACAGCGGTATTTAATATGTTTAAACACCTCGCGCACGTACTGTCAGAAAAGTATCACCTCGCGTCATAATTATTTCACTTTGCCGCTAACGCGCCATTTTTATCAATAACGCGCGTCGCAACAATAAGTAAAGCAATGCCCGTTTTTAAGACCGGGCATTTAAAAGTAGAAAATGAAAGCGCGCAAACGTTTAAATTTACCCGCGGTAAGTCACAACCATGCAGATAATGATGCATGGCTATGCATTGCGCGCGGGCCTCATCCTCAGCGCCCGTTCTCAGCAATTGAAAAAGGGACCTACTGCTCCCTTTTTGTTTACAGCAGCGGTTTTTCACCGCGCTGCCACCAGCGCAGCAACAGCCGGTCAGCGTTTAGCATGAGGCTTTTTGTCACACGATCGGTCAGGCTTTTACGCGTTATATAACGCACCTGAACGACGTCAAACTGCTCAAGGCGCGCCAGCAGCCAGTCGTCGCTGGTGCTGATTTCATCGACCAGTCCTTTATCCCTGGCCTGACTGCCATACCAGTGTTCACCGGTAGCCACCTGCTCAATATCAAGCGACGGGCGCATATCGGCCACAAACGCTTTAAACAACTGGTGAGTTTCGTTCAGCTCTTCGCGGAATTTTTCGCGCCCTTCTTCGGTGTTTTCACCAAACAGCGTCAGCGTGCGTTTGTACTGCCCGGCGGTATGCAGCTCCACATCCACATCGTTACGCTTGAGCAACCGATGGAAGTTCGGCACCTGCGCCACCACACCAATAGAGCCAACAATAGCAAACGGCGCACTGACAATAGTGTTGGCAACGCAGGCCATCATATAGCCGCCGCTGGCGGCCACTTTATCGACCGCCGCCGTCAGAGGGATACCGCGGCTGCGCAGGCGTTGCAGCTGCGAGGCGGCAAGACCGTAGCCGTGTACCACACCGCCGGGGCTTTCAAGGCGCAACAGCACTTCATCATTAGGTTTATACGCCGACAACACAGCCCCCACCTCTTCACGCAGTGCACTCACTTCATGGGCATCCATACTGCCTTTGAAATCGAGAACATACAGCACCGGCTTCGTCGCGACGTTATCGCCACGCTTTGCTCGCTCCTTTGCTTCTTTATTATCCTGCTTGAGGCGCTTTTTCTGCGTTTTCTGCCACACCTTGCGCTGGTGATCGTCAAGCAGCGCACTCTGCATGGCTTCGTTGGTTTCCTGGTACTGCTTATTCAGGCGGGTTACCTCCAGCACGCCACGCTGCTGCTTTCTGCGCATTGCCAGATTAGTGAGAATCAGCGCCACAATGGCGATAGCCACCACCACCGTCGCAACACGGGCCAGAAATAATCCATAATTAATAATCAGATCCACAGTTCCGCCTTTTTCCATCGAGAATCGTAAGATGCGCTATTGTAGCGTCCTGCCGGACACTCAGACCACTATAATGGGCGAGTCTGCTCAGACTTGCGGCGAAATGTTTGCAAAATGTTAATCAATAGACGGCTGTCTGCCCCTCTGATTGAAATCCCCGGCGCAATCGGGCATAAAACGAGGCTACACGCGCTTATCAGACGCCATTCATTTCGCTCACCTCGGCAATGAGGAGAACATTGTGCATTACCAACCCAAAACCGACCTGCTCGACAACCGTATTATTCTGGTCACCGGCGCCAGCGACGGCATTGGCCGTGAAGCCGCTCTCACCTACGCGCGCTACGGCGCACGTGTGGTTCTGGTCGGTCGTAACGAAGACAAATTGCGCGCCGTTGCGCAGGAAATCAGCCAGCATGGTCTGCCTGCCGCCCAGTGGCTGGTGCTGGATTATGACAAGGCCGATGCCGCAAGCTGCCAGCAGTTTGGCCAGCGGCTGGCCTCACTGGTGCCTCGTCTGGACGGCGTGCTGCACAACGCCGGTATTCTCGGCGACATCGTACCAATGACCGAGCAAAAGCCAGAGGTCTGGGAGCGGGTGATGCAGATTAACGTTAACGTCACCTTTTACCTGACTCAGGCGCTGCTGCCGCTACTGCTTAAATCCGACTCAGGGTCGCTGGTGTTTACCAGCTCCAGCGTGGGCCGCCAGGGGCGTGCCAGCTGGGGCGCGTATGCGGTATCCAAATTTGCCACCGAAGGCATGATGCAGGTGCTGGCTGAAGAGTATCGCCACCGCAATCTGCGGGTGAACACCATCAACCCAGGCGGCACCCGCACTAAAATGCGCGCCAGCGCGTTCCCACAGGAAGACCCCAATAAGCTGAAGACTCCACGCGACCTGATGCCACTTTATCTGTGGCTAATGGGCGACGACAGCCGCCGCAAAACCGGTATGTGCTTTGATGCCCAGCCGGGCCGCAAACCAGGAATAGCCGAATGAGCGACGAACGTCACCAGCAACGCCAGCAGCGGCTAAAAGAAAAAGTAGATGCCCGCGTAGCCGCCGCCCAACAAGAGCGCGGCATTGTGATGGTCTTTACCGGCAACGGTAAGGGAAAAACCACCGCCGCCTTTGGTACCGCCACGCGCGCAGTGGGCCACGGTAAACGCGTGGGCGTGATTCAGTTTATTAAAGGCGAATGGCCCAACGGCGAACGCGCTCTGCTGGAGCCGCACGGTGTGGAGTTCCAGGTGATGGCCACCGGCTTTACCTGGGATACGCAAAACCGCGCCAGCGACACCGCCGCCTGCCTGCAAGTCTGGCAGCACGGCCTGCGTATGTTGGCCGATCCCGCGCTGGATTTAGTGGTTTTTGATGAGCTGACCTATATGGTTGCCTATGAGTACCTGGCGCTGGACGAGGTGCTGGCGGCACTTCAGGCACGCCCGGCTCACCAGAGTGTGATTATTACCGGGCGCGGTTGCCATCGCGACCTGCTGGACATGGCCGATACGGTTACTGAAATGCGCCCGGTGAAGCACGCCTTTGACGCGGGCATTAAAGCCCAGCTGGGGATTGATTACTGATAAGGCCACATGACCGCGCTGTGTTTGGGTTGCTTTGGTTTATTGTACGAGCCGCTGACCTCGTTACCTGCACAAGCCAGTAAGCGTAGCAACCCGACGCCATTAAAAAAGGGAAAGCCTCGCTTTCCCTTTTTATGCTGTTTTTGCGTATCGCGAGAGTTAAGATCCCGTGCGACCTCCGCCGGTACGACGACCGCTGCTGCTGGTTTTGCTGTGGCGCTTCACGGCACGACGAATCTGATTCGCCTTGGTGCGGCGACGGTCTTTTTCTACCGCCACTTTACTGGTGGTTTCTGGCGCCAGTTCCACCAGTTGGCGCAGATAGTTAGTTTGCGCCAGGTCCAGTTCGGTCCAGCCACCGCGCGGCAGCCCTTTGGGCAGCGGGATATCGCCATAGCGCACGCGAATCAGGCGGCTGACCTGCACACCCACCGCTTCCCACAGGCGACGCACTTCACGGTTGCGCCCTTCGGTCAGCGTCACGTTATACCACTGGTTAATGCCCTCACCGCCGCTAAAACGCAGGGTTTTAAACGCCGCCGGACCATCTTCCAGCTGTACGCCGCGCGTCAGTTGGTTGAGTTTTGACTGATCCACCTGGCCAAACACACGCACTGCATATTCACGTTCAACTTCGCGGCTTGGGTGCATCAGGCGGTTGGCCAGTTCACCATCAGTGGTGAAAATCAGCAGGCCGCAGGTGTTAACGTCAAGGCGGCCCACGGCAATCCAGCGCGCGCCATGGAGTTTCGGCAGTCGGTCAAATACCGTTGGGCGACCTTCAGGGTCACTGCGGGTGCACAGTTCGCCTTCCGGCTTATAGTAGGCCAGCACGCGGCACACCTGGCCGACAACAGGCTTGATATCAATCAGGCGACCATCAATACGCAACTTCAGTGACGACGTCACCTCAACGCGGTCGCCAAGTGTGGCGATTTTGCCGTCCACGCTAACGCGCCCGGCAGAGATAATCGTTTCAATTTCGCGGCGGGAGCCGTGGCCAGCTCGCGCCAGCACTTTCTGTAACTTTTCGCTCTTGTCGTTCATTGAGCTTCCTCGGGTGTCGCCTTCACAGGCGTCTGATAACAGCCGTAAAACACATTTGCCTTACGGCTAAGTAAACACTCTTAGCATGAGGCGCGCCAAATTACAGCACGCCTTTTTACGCGGACGCGTATGGTACACGAAATTGCGTGTAAAAGGTGGCATTTCTCGGCTTAGTCCCCCAGCGGTTTCACCCACCCGCTGCAAGGCACGCGGTACGGCACACCTGGCATAAAAGAAGTGAAAAATGGCCTGTCGTCGCAGGCCAAAAAAGGCTCCACCGCCGGGTGGAACCTGCGTTTATTCCAGTGCAGCATTCGCTGATTTAAGGTGCGCCTCAAACTCTGCGTGGGTCAGCGTGCGTTTGCCGGAAGCCGCTTTAAGCTTTTTACCTTCATCCTGCAAGGTAGTGCGGTTTGCCTGGGTCTGTCTTTTGCCCAGCTTGCGCAGGATATGATTAAGCTCATGCTCTTCGGAAAAATTGATGAGTTCTTTGTCGGTATTCGCCATCGTTACGCTCCTGAAAAGATTCAATTCATCACGGCATATCAGCGCCCGCACCATGGTGCGAAGCACTAACCTGCTTTCGGTATAGATGGCGAAACAGCGGCTGTCAAAAACGCAGCGGCCCCAGGCGGAGCCGCGTCATACATCAGAAGTTGAGGTTGGCGGCAATGCCACCGACAAATGCGTCGTCCACCTGGCTGACGGCACCCGGCGCCGCAATGTATTGCAGATTCGGGCGCACCTGCAGCCAGTTGGTGACTTGCACGTTATAGTAAATTTCGTAGTTGTATTCCGAACCATCCTGAATCGGCAGATAAGTCGGGCTGTTGTAATTGCTGACGCCGTTGGCGAGGTTCTGGGCGCGCAGCATACGCGTGTAATCGGAGTTCACGTGAATACGGCCTGCCCCAATACCAATTTCGTCCTGCGGACGTGCGTCAAATGGTCCTTTCCAGGCGAGTGAGATAGACTGGTAGTTGTCGGTTTTGGAGGTTTTTTTGTCGTTCATTACTGCCTGGACTGTCACCCTCAGTCCACGGTCAGCACTGCCGCCCTGACTTGTCAGCTGCTGCTGGGCGAGGAGATAACCGCCCCAGGAATGGGCGCTGTCGCTATAACCACCGTTGCCCCAGCTGCTATAAACGTCGCTATTGACGGAGGTATAGTAGTAGCCAATGCGATAGTTACCCGGCAGTTTATCCGGGCCAAAGGTCGGCTTCCAGCCTAATTCCACCGGCACCAGATTACCTTCCGTCGGGCTGAATTCGAAACGGAAACCGTCGCCGCGCGCGTAGTTGTACGGGTTCTGGTTATAGAAACCCACCTGGAAGAACACTTGCGGTGTGATGTTGAGCTTTACACGCCCGCCCCACTGTGACACCGGCCAGTTATACCAGCGGTCACCACGCCAGTTCCCCCCCTGACCGCTACCAAACGCCAGGTTCTGGAATTTATTATTGTCGAAGTTATCGAAGTCCTCAGCGACGGTAACGCGACCGGCCTTAACGTCCAGCACGTCGTCAAAGAAGCCTTTACGTAGCCAGAACTGCGTTAAACGCCACGTCTGACCACGGCCATACACCTCCTGCACTGAAGAGAGCATACCGGTACGCGGATCTGCCACCTGCCCGGAGAGGTTCTGACCATCACGGTTGGTAATCGTCAACTGAAATTCACTGTCCTGCCAGTTGAGGAGTTTTTCCAGATCCAGGTTAACACCAAACGCCCACTGGTCGCTGTAGCGCGCCGTCGTCGATTTGTTATAGCCCCCGGCGAAATTAGAGGCCGTTTCCATGGTGTAGTTTACGTTGAAATCAACGCCGTTTTCCTTGAGCGCTGAACGGCTTCCGTCCCAGTCGCCGAACATCCACGGAGAGTCATAGCTGAAAGGCTCACCTGCCGCCCAGGTTTGACCAGCAAAGAGTGCTATGCCAAGAGCACTCAGCGCCAGTCCGCGTTTTTTAGCCACTGCGGGTAGTTTTTTCATGATTGTTATTTTAAATATTTGTAATGGGATTGTTATGTTACCGGTATATTTGTATCAGCCATTTACTGATTGTGCTGATAAATAGCAGTGTTACAGAATGAAATATAAAAATGAGAGCAACTTAACAAAACCGAGAAAAAAGAAATGTGATGGCACAATTCATGAAAGGAGTCATAAAATAACGGCGGCATCAGGAGATGCCGCCGCAGGGTAACTACAGGAAGGGTTTGACATCCCCTACGCCTTCACGCACAACTTCTGGCGTATCTTCAGTAAGATCGATAACCGTCGTCGGTTTCTGCCCCAGATAGCCACCGTGAATAATCAAATCGACCTGTTTTTCCAGTCTGTCTTTGATTTCGTCTGGATCGGATTCGGTAAACTCACTGTCGGGCAGCATCAGCGAGGTGGAAAGCATCGGTTCATCCAACACTTCCAGCAACGCCAGCGCGATAGGATTTGACGGCACGCGCAGCCCAATAGTTTTGCGCTTTTCCTGCAGCAGGCGGCGCGGCACCTCTTTGGTACCTTTAAGAATAAAGGTGTAGTTACCTGGCGTGTTGTTCTTAATCAGGCGAAACGCCACGTTATCGACGTAGGCATAGGTCGACAACTCCGACAAATCGCGGCACATCAGGGTAAAGTTATGGCCGCTTGCCAGATGGCGAATGCGGCAAATGCGTTCCATCGCGTTTTTCTCTTCCAGCCTGCAGCCCAGCGCGTACCCGGAATCGGTGGGATAAACAATAACACCGCCCTTGCGCACTATCTCCACCGCCTGATTAATCAGGCGCGGCTGCGGGTTATCCGGGTGGATATAGAAAAACTGACTCATGACTGCCCTCTCTTACGGTTCATTATGACTCCAGCGCTGCCAGACCGGCGCAACACCTTCCGGTAGCCACAGTTTACGCCCCAGTTCAATCCACGGGCAGGGCTGGTGAAAATCCGAACCCTGGGAGGCCAGCAGCATAAACTGTCGTGCATATTGCGCCAGTTGGTTGCGCTCGTCAGGTGCCTGCTGGCACTGCGCCACCTCCATCGCATCACCGCCGCATTGCGCAAAGTGCGCCAGCAGCCGCTTGAGCCATTTTGCCGACAAACGGTAGCGGCCCGGATGAGCCACCACCGCCTGCCCGCCTGAATGATGAATAACTTCAATAGCTTGTTCTATTGTACACCACTGCGGCGGAACATAGCCCGTTTTCCCGCGTGCCAGATAGTGTTTAAACACATCGGCAATGGTCGTGGCACGCCCGTTTTCAATCAAAAAGCGGGCAAAGTGGCTGCGCGTCACAGTGCCACCCTCGGCATATTTTTGCGCTCCTTCCCAGGCACCAGGAATGCGGGCCTTTTCAAGACGCTCAGCAATCATGCGCGCGCGCGATTCGCGCAGCTGGTGCTGGTTTGCCAGAAATGTCCGTAACGCAGGATGCGTTTCATCCACACCAAGACCAACAATGTGGATTTCATGATTTTCCCAGACGGTAGAAATCTCGACGCCACTGACCAGGCGCAGCGCCAGCCCGGCACGGGCAATTTCTGCCTGCGCCGGTGCAATGCCTGCCACCGTGTCATGATCGGTTATCGCCAGCACATCAATGCCCTGCTCTGCGGCTCTGTGCACCAGCTGTTCCGGCGTCAGCAGGCCGTCAGATGCCGTCGTGTGGCTGTGTAGGTCGTACATCACCTGCTTGCTGGCTTCGCTCAAAGCGTCTCCCGGATTATTCGCATCACAAAACACCATCATAACCGTCTGATAATGAAAAATCGCTATTGACATTACCCTCGCGAACCAGTTTACTAGTACGCAAGTTCACTCAATAAAGGTATCTGATCATGCAACACATTATCGTTACGCATAACCGCTGGTGGCGCACTTCCTGAATGGGACAGAGTGCTCGCACTTGCGCATGCAATGCAGATACCTGGCCCGCCACGACGCGGGCTTTTTTATGAACAAAATTTGGGAAGGTCTTATGGAACATGCAAAACCGGCGCTGGAACTGATTACCCTCGCCGCCCCGTATTGCGAAAACCCCACGGCGCTATTTCACCAGCTGTGCGGCGCGCGCCCGGCTACGCTGCTGCTGGAATCTGCCGACATTGACAGCAAAGACGATCTTAAAAGCCTGCTGCTGGCTGACAGCGCACTGCGCATTACAGCGCTCGGCAACCGCGTAACAGTGCAGGCGCTGTCGGCAAATGGCCGCGCGCTGCTCCCGTTGCTTGATGCCGCTCTGCCAACCGAGGTGACCAACACCAGCTTACCGCAAAGCCGCGAACTGACCTTCCCGACCCCCGATAACATGCTCGATGAAGACAGCCGCTTACAGTCGCTGTCGGTGTTCGACGCACTACGCATTCTTCAGACGTTAGTGAACGTGCCACAGCACGAACGTGAAGCGATGTTCTTCGGCGGCCTGTTTGCTTATGACCTGGTCGCAGGGTTTGAAGACTTGCCCGCGCTGCGCCAGGAAAACCGCTGCCCGGATTACTGCTTTTATCTTGCAGAAACGCTGCTGGTGGTTGACCACCAACAACAATCCACCCGCGTTCAGGCAAGCCTGTTTACCCCGCTTGACGCCGAGCGCGCTCGCCTGACACAGCGTATCGCGACGCTGGCAGAGCAAATGCGCAACGTCAGCACCGAACTGCCGGTACAGAAGCTGGAAAGCATGACGCTCAGCTGTAACCAGAGCGATGAGGAATACGGTGACGTGGTCAGCCAGATGCAACAGGCTATCCGTATTGGCGAAATCTTTCAGGTGGTGCCGTCACGCCGTTTCTCACTGCCCTGCCCGTCGCCGCTTGCCGCGTACCAGGTACTGAAAAAGAGCAACCCCAGCCCGTACATGTTCTATATGCAGGACAACGATTTTACGCTGTTTGGCGCCTCACCGGAAAGCTCGCTCAAATACGAATCCCACCAGCGCCAGATTGAAATTTACCCGATTGCCGGCACCCGCCCGCGCGGGCGTCGCGCTAACGGCGAGCTGGACCGCGATCTCGACAGCCGCATTGAGCTTGAGATGCGTACCGATCATAAAGAATTGTCCGAGCACCTGATGCTGGTCGATCTGGCACGTAATGATCTGGCGCGTATCTGCACCCCTGGCAGCCGCTATGTGGCCGATCTCACCAAAGTTGACCGCTACTCCTTTGTCATGCACCTCGTTTCCCGCGTGGTCGGCGAACTACGCCACGACCTTGATGCCCTGCACGCTTACCGTGCCTGTATGAATATGGGCACCCTGAGCGGCGCTCCCAAAGTGCGTGCGATGCAGCTTATCGCCAGCGCTGAAGGTTGCCGTCGCGGCAGCTATGGCGGCGCAGTCGGTTACTTCACCGCACACGGCGACCTTGATACCTGTATTGTCATCCGCTCCGCGTATGTCGAAGACGGCGTTGCCACCGTACAGGCCGGTGCTGGCGTGGTGCTGGATTCTGTGCCGCAGGCTGAAGCCGACGAAACCCGTAACAAAGCGCGCGCGGTGCTGCGTGCGATTGCCAGCGCACATCACGCAAAGGAGACCTTCTGATGGCCGATATTCTGCTGCTCGATAACGTGGACTCTTTTACGTACAACCTGGTAGATCAGCTGCGTGCCAGCGGCCACCGCGTGGTGATTTATCGCAACCAGGTGGCGATTGACACAATTCTTGCACGCTTGTCTGAACTGGAAAAACCGGTGCTGATGCTCTCGCCAGGCCCTGGCGCGCCCTCTGACGCGGGCTGTATGCCAGCGTTGCTTGCGCACCTGCGCGGCAAGCTGCCGATTATTGGCATCTGCCTGGGTCACCAGGCCATTGTTGAGGCCTACGGCGGCTACGTGGGACAGGCAGGCGAAATCCTGCACGGCAAAGCCTCTGCCGTTGAGCACGACGGCGAAGCCATGTTTGCCGGGCTGCACTCACCGCTGCCGGTAGCGCGCTACCACTCGCTGGTTGGTAGCCGCATCCCCGCAGAACTGAAAGTCACCGCGCAATTTAACGGCATGGTCATGGCGGTACGTCACGACGCCGACCGCGTCTGCGGCTTCCAGTTTCACCCGGAGTCGATTTTAACCACTCAGGGAGCAAAGCTGCTTGAGCAAACACTGGCCTGGGCGCTGGCGTAAGAAAGAGGGAAAGCACAATGCAACCGATTTTAGAAAAACTGTTTCAGTCTCAGGTGCTCACCCTTGAGGAAAGCCGCGCGTTGTTTACCGCTATTGTGCGCGGCGAGCTGGAGCCAAGCCAGCTCGCGGCAGCGCTTATCAGCATGAAAGTACGCGGCGAAGACCCGCTTGAAATTGCCGGCGCCGCTTCCGCCCTGCTGGACGACGCCGAGCCGTTTCCGCGCCCGGACTACACCTTTACCGACATTGTTGGCACCGGCGGTGACGGCAGCAATAGCATCAATATTTCAACTGCCAGCGCCTTTGTTGCTGCTGCCTGTGGGATGAAAGTCGCCAAGCACGGCAATCGCAGCGTCTCCAGCCGCTCTGGCTCTTCCGACCTGCTGGCGGCGTTTGGCATCAAGCTGGATATGAGCGCTGAAGACTCACGCAAGGCGCTTGATGAACTTGGCGTGTGCTTCCTGTTTGCGCCGCAGTATCACACCGGGTTTCGCCATGCGATGCCGGTGCGCCAGCAACTGAAAACGCGCACGCTGTTTAACGTGCTCGGGCCGCTGATTAACCCGGCGCACCCACCGCTGGCGCTGATTGGTGTCTACAGCGCCGAACTGGTACAGCCCATTGCCGAAACGCTAAAAGTGCTGGGTTACCAGCGTGCAGCGGTGGTACACAGCGGCGGTATGGACGAGGTATCACTTCATGCACCGACGCTGGTGGCCGAACTGAATAACGGCGCTATCGACAACTACCAACTGAACGCCGCCGACTTCGGCCTTGCTCCTTACGCTAAAGAGGCACTGGCAGGCGGTTCACCGGAAGAAAACCGTGACATTCTGGCGCGCCTGTTACAAGGTAAAGGCGACAGCGCCCACGAGTGTGCAGTGGCTGCCAACGTTGCAATGTTAATGCGCCTGCACGGTCATGAAAATTTACGCGAAAACGCCAGCCACGCGCTGGAAGTAGTGCGCAGCGGCGAAGCATATTCCCGCGTTACGGCACTGGCATCGAGAGGATAAGGCTCAGATGAAGGACACTGTTTTAGCAAAAATCGTTGCAGATAAGACTATCTGGCTTGAGGCGCGCAAAGCGCAGCAACCGCTGGCTACATTTCAGAATGATATTGTCCCGAGCACGCGCAACTTCTATGACGCGCTCGCCGGTACGCGTACTGCATTTATCCTTGAGTGCAAAAAGGCTTCGCCGTCCAAAGGACTGATTCGCGATGATTTCGACCCGGCACGCATTGCAGGCGTTTATAAAGACTACGCCTCAGCTATTTCCGTGTTGACCGATGAGAAGTATTTCCAGGGCAGCTTTGATTTTCTGCCCATTGTCAGCGGCATCGTCAGCCAGCCGGTGCTGTGCAAAGATTTTATCATTGACCCTTACCAGATTTACCTCGCTCGCCACTACCAGGCTGACGCCTGCCTGCTGATGCTGTCGGTGCTTAACGACGACGAATACCGCCAGCTTGCCGCCGTTGCGCACAGCCTCAATATGGGCGTGCTGACTGAGGCCAGCAATGAAGAGGAGCTGGAGCGCGCTATTCGCCTTGAAGCCAGAGTGGTTGGCATTAACAACCGCGACCTGCGCGATCTCTCCGTTGACCTTAACCGTACCCGCCAACTGGCTCCGCGCCTGGGGCCGAATGTCACCGTCATCAGTGAATCCGGCATCAGCAGCTATGCCAACGTGCGTGAGCTGAGCCATTTTGCCAACGGCTTCCTGATTGGCTCGGCGCTGATGGAAGAAGACGATTTACCCGCAGCGGTGCGCCGGGTGCTGTTGGGTGAAAACAAAGTCTGTGGCCTGACCCGCGCCGAAGACGCCCGCGCGGCTTATGACGCTGGCGCTATCTACGGCGGCCTGATTTTTGTGCCTTCTTCCCCGCGCGCTGTCGATGAGGCTAAGGCGCGTGAGGTGATGGCTGGCGCACCACTGCGCTACGTCGGCGTGACCCGGGATATGCCCGTCGCTGAAGCGGCAACGCTCGCAAAAAATTTAAATCTGAACGCATTGCAGCTGCACGGTAGCGAAGACCAGACTTACATTGATGCGCTTCGCGCCGCCCTGCCCGAACAGACCGCTATCTGGAAGGCGCTGAGCGTGGGCGACACACTGCCCGTGCGCAACCTGCGCAACGTTGAACGCTACGTGCTGGATAACGGCCAGGGCGGCAGTGGGCAGCGCTTTGACTGGTCGCTGCTGGCCGGTGCTGCAAATCTCAATAACGTGATTCTGGCGGGCGGACTTGGCGCAGATAACTGCGTGGAGGCAGCAAAAGCGGGCTGCGCCGGACTCGACTTCAACTCAGGCGTGGAATCCGCGCCGGCAATTAAAGATACCAACAAGCTGGCAGCGGTGTTTCGCACCCTGCGGGCTTACTAAGGAAGAGATGATGAGTACACTACTGAACCCCTATTTTGGTGAATTTGGCGGCATGTACGTGCCGCAAATTCTGATGCCCGCCTTGCGCCAGCTTGAAGCTGCCTTCGTCGAGGCCCAGAGCGACCCGGAATTTCAGGCGCAGTTTACCGATCTGTTGAAAAACTACGCTGGCCGCCCGACTGCGCTGACAAAGTGCCGCAATATCACCGAAGGCACACGCACCACGCTGTACCTCAAACGCGAAGATCTGTTGCACGGCGGAGCGCACAAAACCAACCAGGTGCTGGGCCAGGCGCTGCTGGCTAAGCGCATGGGCAAAACAGAAATCATTGCCGAAACCGGCGCAGGCCAGCACGGTGTGGCGTCAGCTATCGTCTGCGCCCTGCTCGGCCTGAAGTGCCGCATTTATATGGGCGCCAAAGATGTAGAACGCCAGTCGCCGAACGTGTTTCGCATGCGCCTGATGGGTGCCGAGGTGATCCCGGTGCACAGCGGTTCCGCCACGCTGAAGGATGCCTGTAACGAAGCGCTGCGCGACTGGTCTGGCAGCTATGAAAAAGCACACTACATGCTCGGCACCGCCGCAGGCCCACACCCGTTCCCGACCATTGTGCGTGAATTTCAGCGCATGATCGGCGAAGAAACTAAAGCCCAGGTACTTGAAAAAGAAGGCCGTCTGCCGGATGCCGTGATTGCCTGCGTGGGCGGTGGCTCTAACGCCATTGGCATGTTTGCCGATTTTATCGATGAAACGTCAGTACGTCTGATTGGCGTAGAGCCTGCGGGCCACGGCATCGAAACCGGTGAGCACGGCGCACCGCTCAAACACGGGCGCGTTGGCATCTATTTCGGCATGAAATCGCCCATGATGCAGACCGATGACGGCCAGATTGAGGAGTCTTACTCCATCTCTGCCGGTCTTGATTTCCCGTCAGTTGGACCTCAGCATGCGCATCTCAACAGCACCGGTCGCGCCGACTATGTTTCTATTACCGATGATGAGGCGCTGGATGCCTTCCAGACATTGTGTCGCCGCGAAGGTATTCTGCCCGCGCTGGAATCGTCTCACGCCCTGGCGCACGCGCTGCGCATGATGCGTGAAAACCCGGAAAAAGAGCAGTTACTGGTGGTTAACCTCTCCGGTCGCGGCGATAAAGACATTTTCACCGTTCACGACATCCTGAAAGCACGAGGGGAAATCTGATGGAACGCTATGAACAGCTTTTTAAACGCCTCGCTGCCCGCCAGGAAGGTGCATTTGTTCCCTTTGTGACGCTGGGCGACCCGTCTCCTGAGCAGTCGCTGAAAATCATCGATGCGCTGGTTGAAGGTGGTGCCGATGCGCTGGAGTTGGGGATCCCGTTCTCTGACCCGCTGGCAGACGGCCCGACGATTCAGAATGCCACCCTGCGCGCCTTCGCCTCCGGCACCACGCCAGGCCAGTGCTTTGAGATGCTGGCAGCAATTCGCCAGAAATACCCGGACCTGCCGATTGGTCTTCTGATGTACGCCAACCTGGTATGGAACGGCGGTATCGATGAGTTCTATGCGCGCTGTGCCAAAGCAGGCGTGGACTCGGTGCTGGTGGCCGACGTGCCAGTGGAAGAGTCAGCACCGTTTCGCCAGGCCGCGCTGCGCCATGAGGTAGCCCCCATTTTTATCTGCCCGCCTAACGCCGATGACGAGCTGCTGCGTCAGCTGGCCTCTTACGGTCGTGGCTATACCTATCTGCTGTCGCGTGCAGGCGTTACCGGTGCCGAAAACCGCGCCAGCACGCCGCTGCATCACCTGGTGGAAAAGCTGACCGAATACCGCGCCGCGCCGCCACTACAGGGTTTTGGTATCTCTGAACCGGCACAGGTACGTGCCGCGCTGGATGCTGGTGCCGCAGGTGCGATTTCTGGCTCTGCCATTGTCAAAATCATTGAGAAAAACCTGCAACAGCCGCAGCAAATGCTGGCCGAACTGAAAACGTTTGTGCAGGGAATGAAAGCCGCCACTCACCGCAGCTAATATAAAAACGCCGCCTGTTCGTGAGGCGGCGTTTTATTATTGCCTGAAGCACCTGTATAAATCCCCCGCTCCACCCGGCAGTCATCGTCCTGTCTTTCTCTCCCTGCCGTTATTTTGCGCCGCGTTACGCTTACTTCGCGCTTATTGGTAACGTCGTGGTCGGTAGAATATGGAAAAATCTCACAGCAGGAATAAATTTCCTCTACGCTCAATCATATAAAGTAAACACGTTTTATCATTAACCTTCAGAGGTTCATCATGAAAAGGCTCAACCGCATTGCGCTGGTCGCAACGGGAGCACTTCTATCAGGGATGATGAACTCAACAGCGGCATTTGCGCAAACCGACGGCACCCTTACATTTTCAGGGGCACTTATCGAAGATGTCTGCACAATGACGCCACAGCAAAATGGTGTTAACTCCACCTGCCGCGCCATTGATGGCACGATGCAGACAGCATCGCTCACGGTACGTCCGGCCACTCAGGGGCTGTTACCTGCTAACAAAGGTACGACCTCCATGCAGTGGATGAACGATGCCAGGACGGTAGGTGTTGTCACTGCGCAATACCACTAAATGAAATGACCGCAAGGAAACGGCACACGCGCTGACATACTGTCCGGTCCAGGAAAGCGAGGATAATTCCACCCCACAATAACTATCGCCGCCAGACGTGATATCTCACGGATATAAAAGCGTGAGCAAAGGTTATTACGTTTGTCGGCATCACAGTACTGCCTCGTTTCAGGCAATAAAAAGGGGCAATACATTGCCCCTTAAGAAAAGATAGATTGTGCAGTAATCAGAAGCGGTAGCCGGCTGAGAACATAAATACCCACGGATCAATACGGGTGCTCACGCTGTGGCGTTCTTCACCTGCTTTAAATTTCACGTCAGTATCGATATCCATATACCAGAGCGAAGCGTTAATCAGCCAGTCACGGTTAATCAGATAGTCAATACCTACCTGACCGGCAACGCCCCAGGAGTCACTCAGGCTCAGATCGCTCAACCCAGCACCTTTACCAGTGCTGTTAAACTTCTCATTGAAGAAGTTAGTGTAGTTTACGCCCACCCCTACATACGGACGCGCTTTGCTGCTGGAATTACCAAAGTACCACTGTGCCATCAGCGACGGCGGCAGATGGTTAACGGTCGCGATTTCACCTACGCCTCCCACACCAACACGATGGCGGAATGGCGTGGCGGCCAGCAATTCGATACCCACGTTATCGGTAGCCATGTAGGTAAAAGTCAAACCCAGCTGGGTGTTATTGTTAACGTTAAAACTACCCAGACCCGGCAATACGCTACCAGAACCTTCGGTCGGACGAACTGTGGCGCTACCGGCACGCAGGAAAAACTCACCTGCTTCATGTGCCGCTGCCACGCCAGAAAAACAACTTAATGCGAGAAGTGCCACTGCGAACTTTTTCATGTCCCTTTCCTTATTATGGTTTTGCTGCAGAGCAAATATACCTGGTAAGGAGTCATTCAGAACCGCTCGCGATCACATTTCGTTGGCTAATTTAACATTCAATGATCCAGATTAATTTTTTGAGATCCTGGGGAAAGCTGTTTTTTGACAGGAGATCAATTTATGTGACATCACAATGCGCAAATTTTTTTGCGCCAGCGCTTGCTGCCTGAAAAAGCAGCAGATAATTTACTGACTCCTTTCTGTTGATACGTTTTCAGGAAATTTCAGGAATCATGAGGATGAGCGTGAATAATCCATGCCTGACCTGCGGTGCCTGCTGTGCTTTTTTTCGTGTCTCTTTTTACTGGGCTGAAGCCGATGACGCTGGCGGCACGGTTCCCGTCCAACTTACCGAACAGGTTAATGCTCACCTGCGCTGCATGAGCGGCACCAATCAGCAATCACCTCGCTGCCGCGCTCTTGAGGGCACGCCAGGTGAGAAAGTCAGTTGTACGATTTATCACCTGCGCCCGGGCACCTGCCAGGCGTTTGACCCCATTGATGAACAAGGATTACCTAACGACGCCTGCCGCCGCGCTCGCGCGCATTATGGACTAGCGCCGCTTGACACAATCTTACCGCCAACAGAGGTGCCAGCCGCACACAACCAGGGTACAATCGCACGCTGATTAACAAAGGCTTTCATTCAAGGAGTGTGCATGTCTATCACGGCGAACACCGTTTACCGCGATACCGGTAATTTCGTTCGCAATCAGTTTATTACCATTTTACTGATCGCCTTACTTTGTGCTTTTGTTTCGTTCGTGACCAACCAGGCGTTCTCTCCGGGTAGAGAGCAGCTTTCCATTCTCAGCGAGGGAGATAACCTGACAGGCAGCGTCGGCCTGTTTGAGCTGGTAGGCAACATGACGCCAGAACAGCAGCAGGTGCTGCTGCGTGCATCAGCCGCAGGCACTTTCTCGACCTTGATCGGCAATACCATTCTTGCCGGTAGTGTGCTGGCGCTTATCCCGCTGGTTTCCGCAGGTCATCGTACCAGCGCACTCACCGCCATCGGGGCCTCTGTGCCGCTGCTGCCACGCCTGTTCCTTCTTCTCCTGCTGGCGACCTTTATCGTGCAACTGGGCCTGATGTTTATCATCTTCCCCGGCGTGCTGTTAGCTATTGTGCTGTCGCTGGCACCCGTGATTCTGGCGCAGGACCGGACAGGCATCTTCGCCGCCCTGCGCAGCAGCATGAAACTGTCATGGGCCAACAGGCGCCTGGTGGCACCGGCTGTCATCGGCTGGCTGCTGGCAAAATTCGCGCTGATGATGATGATTGCCTCATTGTCCGTACTGACGCCCGAGGTAGGCTCTATTCTCCTCGATACCTTCAGCAACCTGATTTCAGCAACGCTGATTGTGTATCTCTATCGCCTGTATATGCTGTTGCGCCAGTAATCTTTTCCGACTCCTGACGTCAGGCTAGAGTCAGGAGTCCACTTTTTATGGAACCCACTATGAAGCAGTTGCTCGATTTCCTCCCGCTCATTATCTTTTTCGCCTTTTATAAGATGTACGACATCTTTGTCGCGACCGGCGCGCTGATTGTTGCTACTGCCGTTGCGCTGGTTATCAGCTGGTACAAATACCGTAAAGTCGAGAAAATGACGCTGATAACCTTTGTGCTGGTGGCTTTCTTCGGCGGCCTGACGCTGTTTTTCCATAACGATGAATTTATCAAGTGGAAGGTCACCGTCATTTACGGTCTGTTCGCGGCGGCATTGCTGATTAGCCAGTGGGTGCTTAAAAAGAACCTGATTCAGAGCATGCTGGGCAAAGAGATTGTGCTGCCAGCGCAGGTGTGGTCGCGGCTTAATCTTGCCTGGGCGCTGTTTTTTATCGTCTGCGGGCTGGTGAATATTTATGTGGCCTTTTGGTTACCGCAAAATATCTGGGTTAACTTCAAGGTGTTTGGCCTGACTGCACTGACGCTGATTTTTACCCTGTTAAGCGGTGTTTATATGTACCGTAATATGACCGAACAGCAGAAATAACGCGCTTTTAACACGCCGGTATTGCCGGCGTTTTTTTCCCCTTTCCTGCCTGCCGACTCCTTCACAACTTCGTGTATACTCCGCGCTGACACACGCATAAACACACTGCTTTTCAGGAATACGAATAATGACCACAAAAGAAACTCCGCAGGGAGAGCTGGTGCTGCGCACGCTGGCCATGCCTGCTGACACCAACGCTAACGGGGATATTTTTGGCGGCTGGCTGATGTCACAAATGGACATGGGCGGCGCCATTCTTGCCAAAGAGATAGCGCTGGGGCGCGTGGTGACCGTACGCGTTGACGGCATGACGTTTCTCAAGCCGGTAGCCGTAGGTGATGTGGTGTGTTGCTATGCCCGCTGCGTCAAGCGCGGTAACAGCTCCATTACCATCAATGTGGAAGTGTGGGTGAAGAAGGTATCCACCGAACCGGTTGGTCAGCGTTATAAAGCGACTGAGGCGATTTTTATTTACGTTGCAGTCGATAACGACGGGCGTCCACGAGCCATTGCGCCAGCCGAATAAGCACTAAAGCTACCCGCAGGTAATGCCGCTTAAGGTTTTATGAGCGCTCCGTTCACCTGAAGCCCGACAGCGGCAGGCAGAGTAGCGGGCGCATCGCGATTTTTATCCGGCCATAAAAAAGCCCGCACGCAGGCGGGCCTGATACAGCGGCGCGGCTTAGTCTACCGTCGCGCCACCGTTGATGCGAAAAACGATATTCACCACCAGCCCTTTGCCTGGCTTGCCCGCTTCATAGCGCCATTTGCGCATTGCCTGCTTTACTTCGCGGTCAAACATGTTGGCAGGTTTGGCCGACAAAACCGAAACGTTCTCTACGCTGCCGTCGCTTGCCACATCAAACTTCACCCGTACCTGCCCTTCCATACGCAGTGCATACGCGCGGCTTGGGTACTGCGGCTGGTTGCGGCTTAGCGCCCGCGGACCGCTGGGTGCGGCTGCACGTGGTGTGGCAGTACCTGGCGTGGTGCGCGGTGCGCTTGCCGTGGTGCTCGCTGCGGTATTGTTATCAAACGGTGATGCTGGCCGCGGCTCATCGCGTTTAACGTCCTGCTTAGGTTGTTCGACCTTTTTGACCGGTTTTGGTTTAGGTTTTGGCTTCGGTTTGGGCTTATGGATAACGACCGGCGCTTCTTTTGGTGGCTCTGGAACCGGTTCTGGCTCTGGCTCTGGCTCAGGTTCTGGCTCAACCACTGGTTGCGGTGCAGGTGCGGCCTGCGGCGGCTCCAGCGCTTCAGGCGCGACCATCGTCACGCTGATAGCCTGAGGCGAGGGTGCGGGCATTTGTACCGTCTGGTTTACCGAAGCATACAGCAGCCCCGCCACAACGGCACCATGCAACCCCACGGACAGCAGCGCGGGCCATGGAAAATGGCGAGGAGGTTCAAGGGTCATTACGGTCATAATCGTCCCGGTATCTTTGCGAGGGCACAATTTTAAATGCAAATAGCAATCATATTCAATAACGCCCAGTGAAATGTCTGAACTTTACGGTGGAATCCCCGTCATTTCCCCTACAAATGTTACGCCTTTGGCAAGACGCTTATCTTTCCATTGCGTGTCACATAACTTTCACTTAACGTACCCGGGAAAATGATGACCAAAGGAGCCATCCCCGTGCTGTATGTGATTTACGCTGAAGATACCGCCGATTCGCTGGAAAAACGTCTGGCGGCTCGCCCGGCGCATCTGGCTCGCCTTGAGCTGTTGCATGACGAAGGGCGTCTGATCACCGCAGGCCCCATGCCCGCCGTGGACAGCAACGATCCCGGCCCTGCGGGTTATACCGGCTCAACGGTGATTGCCGAGTTCGACTCACTTGAAGCCGCCCAGGCCTGGGCAAATGACGACCCGTATATCGCGGCGGGTGTCTACGCCAGCGTCTCGGTAAAGCCCTATCGCAGAACGTTCTGAGTTTCTTGCCCCAGTGGTCCGTAGTGGATTCAGCAACACAATGAGCTGAAACGGAACGTGAAAGGTACGGGGGAGGAAAAGCGGACAGGTACACACTCAGAGCACCAATAACGGTGCTCTGATTTATGCATTCAAAGATAGTGAATGGAAAACATCAGCGACAGACGCTGCCTGTTCACAAGGCACTTTCTGATGGCATGAATGCGTATGTTGCGCCGAGACTGAGCTTCCAGCCAGCGCGACTTACGCCGTTGAGCCTGACGCACCATACGCCAGCGCCCGACTTCCGTTCGACTACGCCTCATTTTTACCACTCTTTCAAAAAACGATGTCCCATTATAAACCCATCCTGGCCCTAAACCAGCCGTTTCTTCCTGTTTTCACTTGCCGGGCGCACCGTTGCGCGTACACTCTTAACACTCCCCTTTTTCATCGCTAAGGCATTCAGGTTTCAGTAAAACAGCGTCGCTGCCCTTTGACTGAACCGACCAATCTGGGATACATGTTGGCAGTGCAGACTGACGCCTGAGTTCTACGCGCCTACTCACTCTGAGCGGCGCGCTTATGAAAGGATTTTACGGAACATGACAACCTTCTATACGGTGGTAAGTTGGCTGCTCATTTTAGGGTACTGGTTACTGATAGCAGGCGTAACCCTGCGCATTCTGATGAAGCGCCGCGCGGTTCCTTCTGCGATGGCCTGGCTGTTGATAATCTACATTCTGCCGCTGGTCGGGATTATCGCCTACCTGTCACTCGGGGAACTCAACCTGGGCAAACGCCGCGCCGAGCGCGCCCGTGCAATGTGGCCTTCCACCGCAAAGTGGCTTAGCGACCTGAAAGCCAGCAAGCATATTTTTGCAACCGAAAGCAGCGATGTCGCACGCTCGCTGTTTGAGTTGTGTGAACGTCGCCAGGGTATCGGCGAGGTTAAAGGCAATCAACTACAGCTGCTGACCACGTCGGATGATGTGATGCAGGCGTTAATTCGCGACATCCAACTCGCCCACCACAATATTGAGATGGTGTTTTATATCTGGCAGCCAGGCGGCATGGCAGACCAGGTAGCAGAGTCGCTGATGGCGGCAGCGCGACGCGGCGTACACTGCCGCCTGATGCTGGATTCCGCAGGTAGCGTAGACTTCTTTCGCAGCCCCTGGGCCAGCATGATGCGTAACGCGGGCGTTGAAGTCGTTGAAGCGCTTCAGGTCAGCCTGTTGCGCGTTTTCCTGCGCCGTATGGACTTACGCCAGCACCGCAAAATGGTGCTTATCGACAACTACATCGCCTACACCGGCAGCATGAACCTGGTTGACCCTCGCTATTTTAAGCAGGATGCTGGCGTTGGCCAGTGGGTCGATTTGATGGCGCGTATGGAAGGCCCGGTCGCAACCTCAATGGGTGTGATTTACTCCTGCGACTGGGAAATCGAGACCGGCAAGCGCATTTTACCGCCGCCGCCGGATGCCAATGTCATGCCGTTTGAACAAGCCAGCGGCCATACCATTCAGACTATCGCCTCTGGCCCCGGTTTCCCTGAAGATTTGATTCACCAGGCGCTCTTAACCTCGGTTTACGCGGCACAGAAACATCTGGTGATGACCACGCCCTACTTTGTGCCCAGTGACGATCTGCTGCACGCCATCTGCACTGCCGCTCAGCGCGGTGTGGATGTCAGCATTATTGTCCCTTACAAGAATGATTCGCTGCTGGTAGGCTGGGCAAGCCGCGCCTTCTTTAGCGAACTGCTGGCAGCAGGGGTTAAAATTTATCAGTTTGAAGGCGGTTTGCTGCACACTAAAAGCGTGTTAGTCGACGGTCAGCTGAGTCTGGTCGGCACCGTAAATCTCGATATGCGCAGCCTGTGGCTTAATTTTGAAATCACGCTGGTGATTGACGATGACGGTTTTGGCAGCGATCTGGCCGCCGTCCAGGACGATTATATTTCTCACTCAAGGCTGGTTGACGAGAAGCAGTGGCTCAAGCGCCCGCTCTGGCAGCGCATTGTCGAGCGACTGTTTTACTTCTTCAGCCCATTACTGTAAAACGTGCCCAACAGCTGATAATAAACTGGTAATCATGATGGATATGGATCTGAATAACCGCCTGAGCGAAGACGACACTCTGGAGCAGGCTTACGATATTTTCCTCGAACTGGCCCCCGATAACCTGGAGCCAGCCGATATCATTCTGTTTAACCTGCAGTTTGAAGAGCGCGGCGGCGCGGAATTGTTCGATCCTTCTGAAGACTGGGCGGAGCACGTTGATTTCGATCTGAACCCGGATTTCTTTTCTGAAGTCGTGATTGGGCTGGCAGACGAAGACGGCGGCGAAATTAACGACATATTTGCCCGCGTGCTGCTGTGCCGCGAGAAGAGCCACAAGGTTTGCCATATTCTGTGGCGCGAATAAGAGTAGCTTAGTAACGAAAAGGCCAGCATAACGCTGGCCTTTTTTATGCGTACTGCGAACGTGAATCTGTTACTACCCCCACCTCCTACAGCGGGTCCACTTTCAGGCACGATACGGCATGACGGAAGCTTCCTTCCAGCAACGGACGCGTAACGGCGCACTCCGGCCCGGCTATCGGGCAGCGGGTACGGAACACGCAGCCGGATGGCGGGTTAATTGGGGATGGCAACTCGCCTTCCAGTAGCTGAATCGTCTTATTACGCTCTTTATCCGGGTCAGGTACGGGTACAGCCGACATCAGCGCCCGGGTGTACGGGTGTAGCGGATGGCTGTACACCTCGTCGTAGGTGCCCAACTCCACCGCGTGGCCCAGGTACATTACCAGCACGCGGTCTGAGATGTGCTTTACCACCGCCAGGTCATGAGCGATAAAAATCAGCGACAGGCCCATTTCACGCTGCAATGTTTGTAGCAAATTCACCACCTGCGCCTGAATAGAGACATCCAACGCCGATACCGGCTCATCGCAGATAATAAGCTTCGGCTCCAGAATCAACGCCCGCGCAATTCCAATGCGCTGACACTGACCACCAGAGAACTCATGCGGGTAGCGGTTGATGAGGTTCGGCAACAGCCCGACGCGCATCATCATTGCTTTCACTTTGTCTTTTACCTGCTGACGCGGCATTTTCGGGTGATAAGTGCGCAGCGGCTCCGCAATGATTTCACCAATAGTCATACGTGGGTTGAGCGATGCCAGCGGGTCCTGGAAGATCATCTGAATATCGCTGCGTATGTTGCGCCACTGTTCAGCATTCATACCCAGTAAATCACGCCCGAGCCACGCCACTCGCCCGTGGCTTGCCTTCACCAGTCCAATAATCGCGCGCGCGAAGGTCGACTTGCCACAGCCTGACTCACCAACTACCCCCAGCGTTTCGCCCTCATACAAACGCAGCGAAACGCCATCTACCGCTTTGAGGGTTTTTGGCGACTGCCAGAACCACTGCCTGCCGTCTTTAATGTCAAAGTGCACCTTCAGATCCTGAACTTCCAACAGCACTTTTTTCTCAGCGATGCTACTCATACCAGTGCCTCCCTCGGTGCAAAGCAGGCACGTAAACGCCCACCGTCAAAATGCTCCAGCGCTGGCATGGTATTGCACTGCTCCATCGCATGTGGACAACGTGGCCGGAAGGGGCAACCAGCCGGTAAGCGCAGCAGATTAGGTGGATTACCCGCAATGGTCAGCAGCGCCTCCTCTTCGCTATCAAGACGCGGCACCGCATTCAGCAGACCAATGGAATAAGGGTGCGTCGGCTGGTAAAACACCTCGCGCGCGCTACCGTATTCCATGGTGCGTCCGGCGTACATCACCAGCACTTTGTCACAAATCCCCGCCACCACACCAAGGTCATGGGTGATCATAATAATAGCGGTGTTGAACTCACGCTTAAGCTCGTTTAGCAGCGTCATGATTTGCGCCTGTACGGTGACATCAAGCGCTGTAGTCGGCTCATCGGCAATCAGCAGCTTCGGGCGACACAGCAGCGCCATTGCAATCATGACTCGCTGACGCATACCGCCAGAAAATTCGTGCGGAAACATGCGCATACGCTTGCGTGCTTCAGACATTTTCACCGCATCCAGCATGCGCACCGACTCTTCAAACGCCTGCGCTTTGCTCATCTTTTTATGCAAAATGAGCACTTCCATCAACTGCTCACCCACGCGCATATAGGGATTAAGCGAGGTCATTGGGTCCTGAAAAATCATCGAAATCTGCTCGGCGCGCAGGCGGTTCATCTGCGCTTCGGGCAGGTTGAGAATGGACTTGCCGTTAAAATGTGCCGAGCCACCGGTACGGCCGTTTGCCGCCAGCAGCCCCATCAGCGCGAACGCGGTTTGAGATTTTCCTGAGCCGGACTCCCCGACAATACCCAGCGTCTGCCCGGCCTCAAGCGTAAAGTTCAAATCGTTCACCGCCGTCACGTCGCCGTCCGGCGTGCTGAACGTCACTCGCAGGTCACGGACCTCCAGCAGACTGTTTTGTGTCATGCTCACAGGCTTACTCCTCAGCGGTCTTTCGGGTCAAGGGCGTCGCGCAGACCGTCGCCAATGAAGTTAAAACAAAACAGCGTCACCACCAGAAACCCGGCCGGAAACAGCAGCAGCCACGGCGAAACTTCCATTGAGTTTGCGCCATCGCTTAGCAACGCCCCCCAACTGCTCAGTGGCTCCTGGGTGCCAAGGCCAAGAAAACTGAGGAATGATTCAAACAAAATCATCCCCGGTACCAGCAAAGACGCGTAAACCACCACCACGCCAAGCACATTGGGTACGATGTGGCGCAGTACGATGCTGGCAGTTGACACCCCGCCGACCTGGGCGGCTTCTATAAACTCTTTGCGACGCAGGCTTAAGGTCTGGCCGCGCACAATACGCGCCATATCGAGCCAGGACACCATGCCGATAGCAACAAAAATCAGGAAAATGTTCTGGCCGAAAAAGGTCACCAGCAGAATGACGAAGAACATGAATGGAAAAGAGTTGAGGATTTCCAGCAGGCGCATCATGACCGAATCCACGCGGCCACCGAGATAGCCCGACAACGAGCCGTACAGTGTCCCCACCACCACCGCGACCAGCGCGGCAGCCACGCCGACCATCAGCGAAATACGCCCGCCAATTGCCACGCGTACCAGCAAATCACGCCCGGAAGAGTCAGTACCAAAATAGTGGCCGGATGCCATATCCGGTGCTGCCGACATCATTGCCCAGTCGGTGTCGTCGTAAGCAAACGGCGACAACAGCGGTGCCAGAATGACAAACAGTGCAATCAGCGTCAGCACTATCAGGCTCGCCAGCGCCGCGCGGTTGTGCATGAAACGCCGACGCGCATCCTGCCACAGGCTGCGTCCTTCCACTTCCAGCTGCTCACCAAAATTCTCCAGCGCGACGCTGCTTTTTTTACTAAACATCATCTGTCAGCTCCCGCGTCAGTAGCGAATTTTCGGGTCAATGACGGCGTACAGCACATCAACCACGGCGTTAAACAAAATCGTCAGCGCACCGACCAGAATCGTCAGGCTCAACACCAGCGAGTAGTCGCGGTTAAGCGCGCCGTTAACGAACAGCTGACCAATACCCGGCAGGCCGAAGATAGTTTCAATCACCATCGAGCCTGTGATGATGCCGACAAACGCCGGTCCCATGTAAGACAGCACCGGCAGCAGCGCCGGGCGCAGTGCGTGGCGTAAAACGATGCGCCGCATCGGCAGCCCTTTGGCACGCGCGGTACGGATGAAGTTAGAGTGCAACACTTCAATCATAGAGCCACGCGTAATACGCGCAATGCTGGCAATATACGCAAGCGACAGCGCCACCATTGGCAAAATCATGAACTTCAGCGCCCCGCCGTTCCAGCCGCCGCCGGGCAACCATTTGAGTGTGATGGAAAAAATCAGCACCAGCAGCGGTGCGACCACAAAACCGGGTATCACCACCCCGGTCATCGCAAACCCCATCACCGTGTAATCCCATTTAGTATTCTGCTTAAGCGCGGCTATTACGCCTGCGCTCACGCCAAAGAACACCGCCATCAGGAATGCCGCCGCGCCGAGCTTTGCCGAGACCGGGAAAGAGGACGCGACCAGGTCGTTTACCGAATAATCTTTATATTTAAACGACGGGCCAAAATCGCCGTGCGCCAGTTGCTTCAGGTAATTAACGTACTGCGTCAGGATGGGATCGTTTAGATGATATTTGGCTTCGATATTGGCCATCACTTCCGGCGGCAGGTTGCGCTCACCGGTAAACGGGCTGCCTGGCGCAAGTCGCATCATAAAAAAAGAGATGGTGATGAGAATAAAGAGTGTCGGTATCGCTTCCAGACAGCGACGAAGAATAAATTTTAACATTGTCCCACCTTGTGGCCTGTGCCTTGAGCGTGCTGTAAATAAAGACACAGCGGGGCAAGCTACTGCCCGCCCCGCCAATTGCCATCAGTGCTTAATAATGTACATATCTTTGGTATGAGTGTTATCCAGCGGGTCTTTGCCGGTGTAACCGCCGACCCACGGTTTTACCAGACGCGCGTTAACGTAGTAGAACAGCGGCGTGATCACCGAATCTTTATCCAGCTGCTGCTCTGCCTGGTTATAAATTCCGGCACGCTGTGCATCATCAGTTGCCTGCAACGCCTGGGCCAGCAGTTTATCAAATGCCGGACTCTTATAGTGCGAGGTGTTGTTAGAGCTGTCGGAAAGCATGGTATTGAGGAACGCCGTCGGCTCGTTGTAATCGGCGCACCAGCCTGCGCGTGCAACATCAAAATTGCCCTGGTGACGGGTATCAAGGAACGTTTTCCACTCCTGATTCTCAAGCTTCACTTTTACGCCGAGGTTTTTAGCCCAGATAGACGAGGCGGCGATCGCCAGCTTTTTATGTAAGTCAGACGTGTTATAGAGCAGATTAAAGGTCAGCGGCTTGTCTTTACCATAGCCTGCTTCCTGCAATAGTTTACGCGCTTCTTCATTGCGTTTTTCCTGAGTCCAGCTAAACCATTCTGGTTTGGTCAGTTTCGCGCCATCGATGTAAGGCGGCGTGTAGCCAAACGCAGGCAAGTCGCCCTGGTTTTTCACCTTGTTGACAATGATGTCGCGATCCATGCCCAGCTTCAGCGCGGTACGCACGCGAACATCATTAAATGGCGCTTTCTGGTTGTTAATTTCGTAGTAATAGGTGCACAAATAAGGGTCAACGTGAACTTCTTTCGGGATCTCTTTTTTCAGCTTCTGAAATAACTCAATCGGCAAGTTGTTATAAGTCATGTCGATTTCACCGCTGCGGTAACGGTTAACGTCGGTCACTTCCGAGGAAATGGGCAGGAAAGTTACCTGCTCAATCACCGTTTTGGCGTTATCCCAGTACTGCGGGTTACGTTCCAGCACCATGCGCTCATTCACGACCCAGGATTTCAGGGTGTACGCACCGTTACTGACGATATTCCCGGGCTGGGTCCATTTCTCGCCAAATTTCTCAATCGTCGCTTTCGGCACGGGTGACAATGAGGAGTGCACCAGGAGCTTATAGAAATACGGCACCGGCTCGCTCAGCGTCACCTGGAGGGTCTGGTCGTCCAGCGCCTTTACGCCCAGCTCAGCCGGTTTTTTCTTACCGGCAATGATGTCATCGACATTGGCAATATGGCCATATTCCAGATAGCTCGCGTACGGTGATGCGGTATCCGGCGTTACCAGGCGCTGCCAGCTATAGACAAAGTCCTGCGCCGTCACCGGCTCGCCGTTTGACCATTTGGCGTCTTTGCGTAAATGGAAGGTCCAGACTTTAAAATCCTGGTTTTCCCACTTTTGCGCCACACCGGCCACCGGGCGCCCTTCCGGGTCGGAAATCAGCAGGCCTTCAAATAAGTCGCGGCTAATGTTGGACTCTGGCACACCCTCAATTTTATGTGGGTCCAGCGACTGCACTTCCGAGCCATTATTACGTACCAGCGTTTGCTTTTGCGCCAGCTCCACCCCCGCCGGAACCTCGGCTGCATTCGCAGCTCCCGGTACGGCAAATGCGGCCAGTAGCGCCGCGGCAATCAGGTTTATTTTTGTCGTGTTGGTCATTGTGATGTTACTCCGCTCATTATTATTACCGGCTTCATGGCCGGCTCGTTTTCCCCTAAAAGCAGGAACGTACTGCGTTTATGGGCTATCGCTGCCAGGCTAGCTGAATGCATACAGACCAGGCATTTCGAACAATGCGTGGTGATGACGACGAATAGCAGCGAACACTGCCATCGGGCGTGATAAAGCACACAGATAATCCGGCAAAATGGCTGTTATCCGGTGAAGCCTCTCAGGAGTAACGTGAGCCGGAAAATATCAAAAGCGCTGATACATCGCCAACAGTGTTTGCAAAATTGTTAACTGGTTCTCCTTTGGCAGTTAAAGCCGCCTTGCAGCTTGATTAATAGCTCGCTTGCCATAGTCTCATTAGCCCGGAAATTCAGGTGAATACACAAACACGGACGGCTTCACCCATCCCATACACTGCGTTATTCATACCGCTGAAATGGTTAATTTCTCCTGCATTTTCAGTATGTTTTATCTGAGAAATGATTAAGTGTTACTAATAGCATTCGCTCCAAAAAGCGGCAAGCAGATCTATTGGCAAAGTACAACATGGCCGACATTAAGCATCGCAACAGACTGAAATTACGCCTAATTTCCTGCTAAAGGTTTTTTTTATTGCAAAAAAAAGCGCAGCCGGAGCTGCGCCTTGGTACAACAAGGGAGAACTGAATCAGGTCAGCAAGCCTGGGAAGCTCGCTTTGATACCGGTGATAATAAATTCGATGCCAAGCGCCATCAGCAACAGGCCCATGATACGCGTGATAACGTTAATCCCGGTCTGACCCAACAGCCTTACCAGCCAGGGGGCTGCACGAAACAACAACCAGCAGCACAGTGCAAAGATGGCGATAGCCAGCGAAAACCCCAGAAGATTACCCCAGGAGTTATAGCGCGTGCCCCAGACAATGGTGGAGCTGATTGCTCCTGGCCCCGCCATCAGCGGCAACGCCAGCGGCACCACGCCCACGCTTTCGCGAATAGCCGTCTCTGATTTTTCCTGCTTGTTCTGTTTATCTTCCCCCAACTTTCCGCTAATCATCGACATAGCGATCGTAACAACCAGAATCCCACCTGCGATACGAAAGGAGTCAATAGAGATTCCAAATATCTGCAAAATGCCATCGCCCAAAAACAGCGAAGTCCACAGAATAATCGCGACAGAAAGGTTGGCAGTGAGGTTCGTCTTATTCCTGGCGGGAGCAGCCTGATAGCTGGTCATGCTAATAAAAACCGGAATGATGCCTACCGGGTTTACCAGCGCAAACAGGCCGATAAAGAATTTAAAATAGATAGCAACATCGAACACCAGAAGATGCTCCAAAAATGAACAAAAAAGGCCTGCGTAATGTAATGGAAAATGCCCCGTTACGCCATTTGATTTATTCGCGTGACTTTCCCTCTTTCGCAATAAACGATCAAAACCAGTCGATGTTATTTATATGTTGATTTCTTTACCCCAAAAAGTATTCCTGATGTGACTACTTATAAAGGACTAGAAGGATGTGATCTCAATCACCTGCTGAAAGGTGTCAGCATCATCAAAAATTGATATAGATCACATTAAATATACTCAGAAGGAAGTAGCCTTGGTTTCGCCGCCAGGGATTACAAAATCATCATAATGATGTTTATGGTAAGGCTCTTTTAGTAAATCAGCATCCAGCGTGGATTCGCGAAAGCAAGCTGCAAACAGAGAACTATACTGAATTTTTCGGCAGCTGATTTACTAAAAGAGTTTAACATTACCAGGAGAGCATTATGGCTGTTACTAATATCGCTGAACTTAACGCATTGGTTGAACGCGTAAAAAAAGCCCAGCGTGAATATGCCAACTTCACCCAAGAACAGGTTGATAAAATCTTCCGCGCCGCCGCTCTGGCTGCTGCAGATGCTCGAATTCCCCTTGCAAAAATGGCCGTTGCCGAGTCCGGCATGGGTATCGTTGAAGATAAAGTAATCAAGAACCACTTTGCTTCAGAGTATATCTACAACGCCTACAAAGACGAAAAAACCTGCGGTATTCTTGATACCGACGAGACTTTCGGCACCATCACCATTGCAGAGCCTATCGGCATTATTTGTGGCATTGTTCCGACCACAAACCCGACCTCGACCGCTATCTTCAAATCGCTGATTAGCCTCAAAACCCGCAACGCTATCATCTTCTCTCCGCACCCGCGTGCCAAAGAAGCCACCAACAAAGCTGCTGACATTGTGCTGCAGGCAGCCATCGCTGCTGGCGCACCGAAAGATCTGATTGGCTGGATTGATCAGCCTTCTGTAGAGCTTTCTAACGCGCTGATGCACCACCCGGACATTAACCTGATTCTGGCCACTGGCGGTCCAGGCATGGTTAAAGCTGCATACAGCTCCGGCAAACCGGCTATCGGCGTAGGTGCGGGTAACACACCGGTTGTGATTGATGAAACGGCAGATATCAAACGCGCTGTTGCGTCAATCCTGATGTCCAAAACCTTCGACAATGGCGTTATCTGTGCGTCTGAACAGTCTGTTGTGGTTGTTGACTCTGTTTATGATGCCGTGCGCGAGCGCTTTGCAACCCACGGTGGCTACCTGCTGCAGGGTAAAGAGCTGAAAGCGGTTCAGGACATTATCCTGAAAAACGGCGCACTGAACGCCGCTATCGTAGGTCAGCCTGCGACCAAAATCGCCGAGATGGCAGGCCTGACTGTACCAGCCAGCACCAAAATCCTGATTGGTGAAGTCTCTCTGGTTGATGAAAGCGAGCCGTTCGCACACGAAAAACTGTCTCCGACGCTGGCGATGTACCGTGCTAAAGACTTTGACGATGCGGTCAATAAAGCAGAGAAGCTGGTGGAAATGGGCGGTATCGGCCATACCTCCTGCCTGTACACCGACCAGGACAACCAGCCACAGCGTGTTGCGCTGTTTGGCAACAAAATGAAAACCGCACGTATCCTTATCAACACCCCGGCATCTCAGGGTGGTATCGGTGATTTGTATAACTTCAAGCTCGCCCCGTCCCTGACGCTGGGTTGTGGTTCCTGGGGTGGTAACTCCATCTCTGAAAACGTTGGTCCGAAGCACCTGATCAACAAGAAAACCGTTGCTAAACGAGCTGAAAACATGTTGTGGCATAAACTTCCGAAATCTATCTACTTCCGCCGTGGTTCCCTGCCTATCGCTCTGGATGAGGTGGTGACCGATGGTCATAAACGTGCGCTTATCGTGACTGACCGCTTCCTGTTTAACAACGGCTATGCTGACCAGATAACCTCTGTGCTGAAGGCTGCGGGCGTTGAAACAGAAGTGTTCTTTGAAGTTGAAGCTGACCCGACGCTGAGCATCGTACGTAAAGGTGCAGAACTGGCGAACTCGTTCAAGCCGGACGTTATCATTGCCCTGGGCGGTGGTTCCCCGATGGATGCGGCCAAAATCATGTGGGTCATGTATGAGCACCCGGAAACCCACTTCGAAGAACTGGCGCTGCGCTTTATGGACATCCGTAAACGTATCTACAAGTTCCCGAAAATGGGTGTGAAGGCGAAAATGATTGCCATCACCACCACCTCCGGCACGGGTTCTGAAGTCACCCCGTTTGCGGTTGTGACCGACGATGCTACCGGCCAGAAATATCCGCTGGCAGACTACGCGCTGACCCCGGATATGGCGATTGTTGACGCCAACCTGGTGATGGATATGCCAAAATCCCTGTGCGCCTTTGGCGGCCTGGATGCGGTAACCCACGCACTGGAAGCTTACGTTTCTGTGCTGGCGAGTGAATTTTCTGACGGCCAGGCTCTGCAGGCACTGAAACTGCTCAAAGAAAACCTGCCAGCGTCCTACAACGAAGGCGCTAAAAACCCGGTTGCCCGCGAGCGTGTACACAGTGCTGCCACTATCGCCGGTATCGCGTTTGCCAATGCCTTCCTGGGCGTGTGTCACTCAATGGCGCACAAGCTGGGTTCACAGTTCCATATCCCGCACGGCCTTGCTAACGCCCTGCTTATCGGTAACGTTATTCGCTACAACGCGAACGACAACCCGACCAAACAGACCGCGTTCAGCCAGTATGACCGTCCGCAGGCTCGCCGCCGCTATGCTGAAATTGCCGACCATCTTGGCCTGAGCGCTGCGGGTGACCGAACTGCGGCTAAGATTGAGAAACTGCTGGCATGGCTGGATACGCTGAAAGCTGAACTGGGTATTCCGAAATCTATCCGTGAAGCAGGCGTTCAGGAAGCTGACTTCCTGGCTCAGGTCGATAAACTGTCTGAAGATGCGTTTGACGACCAGTGCACCGGTGCTAACCCGCGCTACCCGCTGATCTCTGAACTGAAGCAGATTCTGCTGGATACCTACTACGGCCGCGAGTTCTCCGAAGGTGAAGTCGCAGACAAGAAATCTGCTGCACCGGCTAAAGCTGACAAGAAAGCAAAGAAAACCGCTTAATTGTTCACTGACAGCCTGTAAAAACCCGCCATATGGCAATGCCGTTCACTTAAGCGGAGCGGCATGGCGATTAACCGGATAGCGGGTTTTTGATATCTTTACCGCCCCCGGCCTTGATGGTCGGGGGCGTTTTGTTATGAACAGCGCTTCCAGATTCCCCTGCAGATGCTCCAGCCTCTTCGGGATTGTCCCGGGCGAACTGGTGTTACCCAGAACTATCAGCTCCGTCGCTATAAACTGAAAGGCAAATTGGTAAAAAGCTGTGCCGAAGGGGGTGGCATGAGTGGATGGTCGCAGAAGTTGAGCAGGTCATTAAGAAGTGGCATAAGAAAACGGCTCCCTGTGATGGAAGCCGCTATAGTGCCGCAGATTAAGGATCGGTCAACCAATCCTTAACTGCTCGGCATTGCGCCATATGGCGGTTTTTTTTATCTCAGAAAATCGACTTTTTCATATCACATTCGCGCGGGATCTCTGGCGTGACCAAGCCAATTTATTGTGCAGCGTTTGGATAAGGATTAGATTACGCCTGCCATACATTCCAATGAAATCACCGCCAGGTAACCGGTTGGTTATCATAGACAGATATCACCCATCAGCCCCCATTACGCTTAGGTATAACGCTGGAATACTTCAGTCGAGCCAGCTCAGGCTCTCGCTCACAGCGGCGTCATAACGCGACAGACGCCCTCTGTACAACAATGCCTGCAACCCCGGCGGGATGGTTTCAGCAGCCCTGTATAGCTTGTAGCGAGCCCTGAGAGAGCGCGTCTTTATAATGCTTGCGGCAAACTGACACATAGCGCTCGTTGCCGCCAATTACCACCTGTTCGCCTTCATTATAAGGCCGCCCTTCTTTATCCAGGCGCAACACCATGCTGGCTTTACGTCCACAAAAACAAATGGTTTTTAATTCAACCAGTTTATCTGACCATGCCAGTAAATACTGGCTACCGACAAAGAGCTCACCACGAAAATCCGTACGCAACCCGTAGCACAGTACCGGAATATCCAGCTCATCGACGACTTCAGAAAGCTGGTAAACCTGCTCACGTGTCAGAAACTGACTCTCATCTACCAGAACACAATGAATCGCTTCCCGGGTGTTTTCCGCCTTAATATCCTCCAGCAAAGAAGTGGCGGGGTTATAAAGACGAGCCGGAGAGGATAACCCTATTCGTGAACTGACTTTTCCTGAACCAAAACGATTATCAATTTCTGCGGTATAAACCACGGCACGCATCCCGCGCTCCTGGTAGTTGTACGATGACTGCAACAATGCGGTCGATTTACCAGCATTCATTGCCGAATAGTAAAAATAAAGCTGAGCCATTGCCGGAAGACCCCAGTCAGTGTGTAGTAATAGTAAGGATGGGATTGTAGCATACCGACACAAGGTGATTCGCCATCCCTTTGAGTCAATCAGGGTATTTCATTTCAGGTATCGTTATTACGATTTGTTACAGAACGTGGTACATAACGTTCAACTTACAGACATGCGTTAACTCTACGAGATTAAAGCTTTTTCTTAGTATTAAAGCGCTTTTATTGTCCATTAATTATTATTTCCAGGGCGGCAAAATGATATGACGCTAACAACTTATCTTTACGTTATGCGACCAGGATAAAACACATCGCCCTCTCTTTTTATCAACATTCCCCCTGATGCCAGCCATCAGATGAATGTTGAAAAATTGACTCGCGGCCTGTTTTTCTGTGAGCAACCTCATGCAGAATTGTGGTTAATGGAAAAATAAAATCGTGGTAAATAAGCTTAATTTTGATTCATTACATTTCGCCCTATTGCAGAACCAGAGTTAACACTCTATTATTACTTCAACAAACCCAACCCCATTATAAGTTTGAGATTACTGCAATGAGCGAAGCACTTAAAATTCTGAACAACATCCGTACTCTTCGCGCCCAGGGTAGAGAATGCACCCTGGAAACGCTGGAAGAAATGCTGGAAAAACTCGAAGTTGTCGTTAACGAGCGTCGTGAAGAAGAAAACGCGGCGGCTGCTGAAATTGAAGAGCGCAATCGTAAACTGCAACAGTACCGCGAAATGCTGCTGCAGGACGGTATTGATCCGAATGACCTGCTGAGCGTATTAAGCAGCGCGAAGCCGGGTACCAAAAGCAAGCGTGCTGCCCGCCCGGCAAAATATTCTTTCATTGATGAAAACGGCGAAGAGAAAACCTGGACCGGCCAGGGTCGCACTCCTGCTGTTATCAAGAAAGCCATTGAAGAAGAAGGGAAAGCTCTCGAAGACTTCCTGATCAAACAGAAATAAATTCTGTCTTGTTAAAAATCCCGCTACGGCGGGATTTTTATTTCCCTCTTTCAGATATCTCCCCTTCCTCCTGGCTTTGATACGCGACCCTGAAGAAACTTCACTACGCCATGTCCACGAATGGTTACGGACAAGAGTTACCGGAGCGTTCGCTTATTCTTCACTATCAGCTCAATACAGTGACTTAAAACATAACCATATCTGAAGAACGGTTTTCAGAATTTCCCCTGTCAGGTCGCCGGTCACATTCTCACTAATAACACCCACGCCTGAATGCATACCTGCACTATCTGAAATGATGTAATGTGATAAGCATTCTCACTGTCTTTCTGAGTAGTATACCGATAACATTTGTTAATCACCGGCGGTAATAAATATTTGCTATAGGTTATGCTCACAGGCTAATAATTCCATAATAAAAGTAGTTTTTATCACCTTCCCTCTCTGGCGGCTTACTGTAAAACCTGGTTATCGACGGGTTGTTTTTGATACGAGATGTGTATTATTCAAAAGCTCCCTGTAGCGCTGAAATCGTTCCCGTTAATGCTTCGATAATACTTCATCTGCATTGCGTGTCTGCCGCAATATAAAGCGAACGTGGACAATCACGTAGAGTGCATATTGGCCTGTAACAGGAGAGGAGAGCGCTAGCGGGGAAGAAAGTTTGCCGGCAGAGCGTCTCCGGCAAACAACACTACTGAATAAGCTTAATATTGTGAGATGGACAGACCGCGGCCAATAGCATAATAGCTAAACCCGCGTTTGCTCAGACGCTGCGGATCGAACAAATTACGCCCATCAAAAATAACCGGCTCTTTTAGCGCCTGTTTTATCATATCCAGATCGGGTGCGCGGAAACTCTGCCATTCGGTACAGATAACCAGCGCATCTGCTTTATGCAGCGCCGCTTCTTTGGTGCCCATCAGACGTAAATCGTCACGATGGCCATAAATACGCTGGGTTTCGTTCATTGCTTCAGGATCGTAGGCCTGCACAACGGCACCACGTTTCCACAGTTCTTCCATCAGAACACGGCTGGACGCTTCGCGCATGTCATCCGTATTGGGTTTAAATGACAGCCCCCACAACGCAAAGGTTTTGCCACGCAAATCGTCACCAAAGTGGCGAATGACATACTGCGGTAGCTTAAACTTCTGATCGTTGTTGATGTCCTCTACCGCCTTGAGCAAGCGTGGCGTATAACCCACCTGCTCTGCTGTGCGAACTAACGCCTGCACATCTTTCGGGAAGCAGGAGCCGCCATAGCCACAGCCTGCATAAATAAAGTGATAGCCAATGCGCGAGTCAGAACCTATTCCCTGGCGTACTTTCTCAATATCAGCACCCAGATGCTCTGCCAGGTTAGCAATCTCGTTCATAAAGCTGATTTTTGTCGCCAGCATGCAGTTGGCGGCATATTTGGTCAGCTCCGCACTACGGATATCCATGATTATCATGCGGTCGTGGTTGCGGTTAAACGGCTCGTACAACTCGCGCAACCAGTCCTCAACTTCAGGGTTATCGGTACCGATAACAATACGCTCAGGACGCTTACAGTCGGCAACCGCCGCCCCTTCTTTGAGGAACTCAGGGTTTGATACCACATCAAACGTGATATCCACACCGCGTGCCTTTAGCGTTTCCTGCATCACGGCGCGAACTTTTTCCGCCGTGCCAACCGGCACGGTGGATTTATCCAGGACAACCTTATGAGAAGTCATATGCTCAGCAATGGTACGCGCCACAGCGGTAACATACTTAAGGTCTGCTGAACCGTCTTCGTCAGGCGGCGTGCCGACGGCGATAAACTGAATCACCCCGTGCTCAACCCCTTCGCGTGCATCAGTACTGAATTTCAGGCGACCTTCTTCATAGTTTTTGGTCACCAGCGGCGCCAGACCAGGTTCATAAATGGGAACTTCACCTTTTTTCAGGTTTTCTACTTTGGTCTTGTCGACATCAATACACATCACTTCATGGCCTACTTCTGCAAGCACTGCTGCCTGCACAAGCCCCACATAGCCAATGCCAAATACGGTTACTTTCATAGGTTATCCTGGGTTGTCTATTAACTTATTTACTGCTGCCCACCGTTTCTTTCAGCCAGGCTTTAAAGTCTTCTCCGAGGGTATTGTGGCGCACACCGTACTCCACAAATGCCTGCATGTAGCCCAATTTATTGCCGCAGTCGTGGCTCTTGCCTTTCATGTGATAGGCCTCCACCGTTTCTTTATCCATCAGCATGGCAATGGAGTCAGTCAACTGGATTTCATCACCCGCACCCGGAGGGGTTTTTGCCAGCAGCGGCCAGATATCTGCGCTGAGTACGTAGCGCCCCACAACCGCAAGGTTAGATGGCGCTTCGCTGGCTTTTGGCTTCTCAACAATACCGATCATCGGCACGCTGTCACCGGCCTTAAGCTCAACGCCCTGGCAGTCAACAACGCCGTACGCTGTTACATCTGCCACTGGCTCCACCATAATCTGGCTGTTGCCAGTTGCATCGTAGCGCGCAATCATTTCTGCGAGGTTTTCACGGCTCAGGTCGGACTCGTACTCATCCAGAATAACGTCAGGAAGAATCACAGCCACAGGCTCATCACCCACCACCGGATGCGCGCACATCACCGCATGTCCCAGCCCTTTGGCCAACCCCTGACGCACCTGCATAATCGTGACATGCGGCGGGCAAATGGACTGAACTTCGGCCAGCAGCTGGCGCTTGACGCGTTTTTCCAGCATCGCTTCCAGCTCAAAGCTGGTATCGAAATGGTTTTCAATAGAGTTTTTGGAAGAGTGCGTAACCAGAACAATTTCGGTGATCCCGGCAGCAATACATTCGTTCACAACATACTGAATTAATGGCTTATCAACCAGCGGCAGCATTTCTTTCGGAATTGCCTTAGTCGCCGGAAGCATCCTGGTACCTAAACCGGCCACAGGTATAACCGCTTTTCTCACTTTTGAATTTACAGCAGCCATTACAATGCTCCTTGATTGCACAAGTATTAAACTTGCTTGTTATTTGAAAACGGCCTGAGTATATCAGCTACAAAACGTCGTCAGCGTTCAAATATCACGGCCATAGGTAAATTAAGACTAATACGAAGGTACTATTAAAGAATATTACCACTCTCTGGAAATGAAGCAGAAAGGCATTTCAGTGCGGGGGAAACAGACGCTTATTCTGTACTCAACATCAGGCGCAAACGCCCCCCTGTCCCCCAGACCTGACACTGCCAGGATGCGCAGCGTTGGCTGATTTGATTAAGGTAAGTGTTGCCCAGCGTACCCAGCGGAACGCCGTTACTGAGCTGGATATGATGCTCTTCAGTATTTAATGTCGCATTAAGCCCGGCAGAAACTAAAATCAAATTTTTTAACGTGCTGTGATAATACCCTACCAGCAATGGGAACTGCCCGGGCAAATTAGCCTGACGCAACAATTGATTAACCTGTTTTAATAGTGCACCAAGTTCTGGCAAGCGTTGATGTTGGTGAGCCAGTTGCTCCTGGAGTAAGCCATTAAATAATGCACGTAATAACAGCGCAGCCAGCACACCGTTATCACCCGCACGGGTGACATCAAGGCAATAAAATGCGAGCTCATTGTCGGATAACTGAGCAATATCCAGCACCAGACCCGGCGTATCGGCGCTTACCAGCTGGCGATAGTTGATTTTACAGCCAGAGAGAGACTGCTGCACCGGTGGCTGAAGTTGCATCAGCAACTGTGCCGCTGCACCTGGGTTACTGACCAGCGCGTCCCAGTCCTGAAACAAACGCTCTTCTTCTTCAACGCGAGAGTTGTATACACCGGGATAGAGACAAGCGAACACCGTTTCACGCAGGCGGTTAAGATCTTTTATCGGTTTCAACAGCACATCCTGCACCCCAAGGCGCAGCGCTTTAGCGATATCCGACATATTTTCCGTTGCGGAAATGACCAGAATGGGTGTCTGGTCACCGGCATTACGAATTTCTTCTACCAATGTCAGACCGTTCATTCGCGGCATTGCGAGGTCGCAAATCACAAGGTCCATTGCAGCTTCAGCCATCCGCTCCAGTGCCTCAACACCATCAGCCGCCAGCCGCGTTTGTGCGCCCAGTGATGTAAGATAAGTATCCAGCAGGGAACGGAAAACATACTCGTCCTCGACAATTAAGATTTGTTTTCCGACCAAAGGCTGTGTCATGTGCTCTCCCCTGACTGACGATAGATAAATAGTGGCATGCAATAGCAACTATCGCCTGTCGGATTTACCTGAAGAAACGTAAAGTGCCTGCGATTGCTCACTAACCTGAACCAGAGGTAAAAGTTCATCCATTTTTTTATCAATGGCGAGCGCCCCTGCTGCAATGGCTTCCTCTGCACGATGGAAGTCGAGCGTTGAAATCTGCGGGCAAAAAGGCTGTAGCAAAATATCCGGCGGATCGCCCGCCATTCTGCTGCGTTTAAGTCGGTTTTCCAGCACCTGAATCGACGTACTCATAATTTCCATCGCGGTAGGTGGAATGCTGGTGCGCCGTGCCACCAGCCCACGCAGACGCTCACGCCAGCTGGTGGCGTCATGGCCGTTTTCAGGCTCTGGTGCTTGTGACAACAGGTCCTGCTGCATCAGATGCGCATCATGTTGCAAATCAACGGCAATCACGATATCGGCACCCAGAGCGCGGGCAAGAGAGACAGGGACAGGGTTGACCACCGCGCCATCAACCAGCCAGTAGCCGTTATGTCGCACCGGCGAAAGCAGCCCCGGCATACTGCAGGAGGCTCGCACGGCAGTGTGAAGGCAACCGTCGGTAAACCACAGTTCGCGCCCCGTACTGAGATTGGTTGCTACCGCCCCAAAACGACGCGGCGTATTTTCAATCATCTCATGAGGCACCAGGCGACGGACATTATTAAAAACCCGCTCACCGCGCAGTAACCCTCCTCTTCGCCAGGAAACATCCATCAGACGCAGCACGTCCCAATAGCGAAATGAGCGTACCCAGCGCTCAAACGGCTCCAGCCTTTCGCAGGCATAAGCAGCACCCACCAACGCGCCCACAGAACAGCCTGCAACAATGTCAGGCTTAATCCCAAGCTGTGCCAGCGCGTTGATAACGCCAATATGTGCCCATCCTTTTGCCGCGCCCGACCCCAGCGCCAGTCCTATTTTAACCTGTCTCATCATGCCTCTGTTGACGGCCTGTAAACCCTCGTGGCATCGCCACCACGACTCAGTTAACATAGCCGTACTCATTATTTTTATTGCCAGGGAGATGCCGTGTCGCAACTTTGCCCCTGTGGCAGCGGATTGGATTATAGCCTATGTTGCCAGCCTTACCTACGCGGCGAGCGCGTCGCTGAACGTGCGTCGCAACTTATGCGAAGTCGATATACCGCATTTGTCGTTCACGACGTTGACTGGCTTATCGCCAGCTGGCATGCCTCCTGCCAGGCCGCACAAATGCGCCAAAGCATCACCGCAGGTTTTGCCAATACACACTGGTTAGGTTTGACCATCTTCGATGAAACGCCACAAGAGAACGGTGAAAGTTTTGTGAGTTTCGTTGCCCGCTATGAAGAAAACGGTGTGCCTGGCGCCATTATCGAGCGCTCAAGATTCTTAAAAGAGCAGGGCCAATGGTATTATATTGACGGTATTCGCCCGATGTTCGGTCGCAATGACCCCTGCCCCTGTGGCTCAGGTAAAAAATTTAAAAAGTGCTGCGCCCGCTAAAAGCCAACAGCATATATGCAAACTCGTTCAACAGGATTTACCCTGAAATGCAATCACTACAAAGAAAAGTACTGCGCACTATCTGCCCTGACCAGAAAGGACTCATCGCGCGTATCACCAATATTTGCTACAAGCACGAACTGAACATTGTCCAGAATAATGAGTTCGTCGACCATCGTACCGGTCGTTTTTTTATGCGCACCGAGCTGGAAGGTATCTTCAATGACGCCACGTTGCTGGCTGATCTCGACAGCGCATTACCTGAAGGTTCTGTACGTGAGCTGACTCCGGCTGGTCGTCGCCGCGTTGTGATTCTGGTCACCAAAGAAGCGCACTGCCTGGGCGATTTGCTGATGAAGGCCAATTACGGCGGGCTGGATGTGGAAATTGCCGCGGTTATCGGTAATCACGACACCCTGCGTCCACTGGTCGAGCGTTTCGATATTCCTTTTGAGCTGGTGAGCCATGAAGGTTTAAGTCGTGAAGAACATGACACGCAAATGGCCGATGCGATTGATGCACACCAGCCAGACTATGTGGTGTTGGCAAAATATATGCGCGTGCTGACGCCTTCTTTTGTTGCCCGCTTCCCGAATAAGATTATCAATATTCACCACTCGTTCTTGCCTGCATTTATTGGTGCCCGTCCTTATCACCAGGCCTACGAGCGCGGCGTGAAGATAATCGGCGCGACCGCACACTACGTGAACGATAATCTGGATGAAGGCCCCATCATTATGCAGGACGTTATTCACGTCGATCACACCTATACGGCAGAAGATATGATGCGTGCCGGACGTGATGTGGAAAAAAACGTACTCAGCCGTGCGCTTTACCAGGTGCTGGCCCAGCGTGTTTTCGTTTACGGCAACCGCACAATCATTCTTTAATCAATGGAATAGACGGCTGTTTATATTTAGCGCGCCAAGGGCAAAAATTACGCAAACAGCCGGTTTTACCAAAACCAGCACTTTACAGCGGCGCTTCATTTGATATGATGCGCCCCGCTTTCACAGACGAAAGCAAGCCCCTGGTGGGGTTCCCGAGCGGCCAAAGGGAGCAGACTGTAAATCTGCCGTCATCGACTTCGAAGGTTCGAATCCTTCCCCCACCACCATCTCAACCTTAGCGATAAGGTTAAACCCACACAGTGAGCATACGTTTGACACTGTACGGGGAAGGCTGAGAACCTTCGACTAAGGTTCGAGTCGAGCGACAGCGAGACAACGTTGCCGCAGGCAACGGCCCAAAGGGTGAGGAGCGAAGCGACGAATAATCCTTCCCCCTGTCACTAGCCCAGCCTTAGCAATTCAGTAACTGGCTTTACGCCACGACAATTTGTTTTCCCCTGGTGGGGTTCCCGAGCGGCCAAAGGGAGCAGACTGTAAATCTGCCGTCATCGACTTCGAAGGTTCGAATCCTTCCCCCACCACCATCTTAAAGACACCTTCTCAATCCCGTAAGCTCACCGCCCTGACATACTGCACCGCAGGGGAAGGATGAGAAGCTTCGACTAAGGTTCGAGTCGAGCGCCAGCGAGACAACGTTGCCACAGGCAATGGCCCGAAGGGTGAGGAGCAAAGCGACGAATAATCCTTCCCCCACCACCATCTCAAAGATGCCTTCTCAATCCCGTAAGCTCACTGCCCTGACATATCACAAGAATGAGAAGCTTCAACTCAGGTTCACTATCAATACTCTCCACTCTGAACCTCCCCTTACCTCCAACCAGTCAGCACCCAACGTCGCTTTTATCCAAAATACAAAACACCAAACCCGCATAAAAAACAAAAAACCCGGCCGAAGCCGGGTTGAGCTAAATGCAATCTGAAGCACCCTTAGCGGCGCGCCCGCACCAGCTGATAGCGGCGCGTCAGGTACTCGACCGGCACACTCCAGATGTGCACCAGACGGCTGAACGGGAATAGCAGGAACAGCGTCATGCCCAGCACCAGATGCACGCGGAAGATAAACGCCACACCATCAAGATGCGCCGATGCCCCACTGTGGAACGTCACCACCGACTGCGCCCATCCCACCAGTTTCAGCATCTCGCTGCCGTCCATATGTTGCGCCGAGAACGGAATGGTCAGCAGCCCCAACGCACACTGAACAACCAGCAGAGTCAGCACCAGGATATCCGCGCCTGTTGAGGTTGCGCGAATACGCGGGTTAAACAGCCGGCGCTTAAGTAAAAGCCCCCCGCCCACCAGCGTCATCACCCCACAAGCGCCACCGGCAATCATGGCCATCTTTTGTTTCACATCCATGGGCAAAAACGACTCATACATCCAGTGCGGCGTCAGCATGCCGAGGAAGTGACCGGCAAAAATCCCCAGGATCCCAATGTGGAACAGGTTTGACGCAAGATTCATCCCTTTTTTGTCCAGCATCTGGCTGGAGGCCGCACGCCAGCTGTACTGACCGTAGTCATAACGAAGCCAGCTTCCCACCAGAAACACCGCTCCGGCAATATAGGGGTAGATATCGAAGAAGAACATATTCAAAAATTGCATTAGTGCTGCCCCCCGTTAGTGATATTCAGATACTGTGGCGTCACGGCACCGGCAAAGCGACGCTGGTGTGCTGTGATATCAGAATCCGCGCAACCTGCATCGGCGAAGAACTTCACCTGCTCTTCCTCCCAGACCGCATCCAGCGCCTGCGGTGTGTCGTCGCGGGCTTCGCTGGCAATCTGGTCACGCACTTTTTGCGGGTCAACCGCGGTGTCAGCCAGCCCCAGCAGCACATCAAACAGCAGCGCATAGCGGCTTTCGCGCTGCTTCAGTCGCGCAGCAAGTAGCGCCAGAATCGGTGCGATGTCCTGCAAGCCACCGCGCGCCTCCTGCTCTGGCAACTGGGCCAGATATTCGAGGTAGAGCGGCAGATGGTCCGGCAGCTCACGGCTGTCGAGCATCAGCCCGGCGCGCTCGTACTGCGCCATCAGGTCCACCATTGCCTGACCTCTGTCGCGTGATTCACCATGCACATGCTCAAACAGCAGTAGCGAAGTAGCGCGACCACGGTCAAACAGCTCGCCGTAGCTTGCCTGCGCATCAAGTAAATCCTGCGCCAGCATATCGCGCATAAATACGCCCAGCGCGTGGGCCACGCTTTTTTCAAAGGCCTGCGCTTCGCTTAGTGCATCGAACATCTCCTGCTGATGCTGAACCAGTTCGGCATCAGGATATTCCAGCAGGCGGGAGAGTATTTGCAGTTCAATCATGGGCGCGGCTCCGTTTTTGTCGTCACGTCAACGGCATCAATACGGCGGCTGTTGAACAGGTTGAACTGGCTGTCTGAGCCGTGACAGCCGTCGCCAAAGCTGAAGCCGCAGCCGCTTTTCTCCGGGAACGCATCGCGGGCAAGCTCGCGGTGGCTGGTTGGCACCACAAAGCGGTCTTCATAGTTGGCAATCGCCAGGTAGCGGTACATTTCCTGTGCCTGCGCCTCACTAAGCCCCACTTCTTCAAGTGCGCTCACATCCGTTACGCCGTCCACGGTTTCGGCACGTTTGTAATGGCGCATTGCCAGCATGCGCTTGAGCGCCAGCAATACCGGCTCGGTATCTCCCGCCGTCAGCAGATTGGCCAGGTACTGTACCGGGATACGCAGGCTTTCCACGTCCGGCAGAATACCGCGGTGCGCCAGCTCGCCCGCATCGGCGGCAGACTGAATCGGCGACAACGGCGGCACGTACCACACCATCGGCAGCGTGCGGTATTCCGGGTGCAGCGGCAGCGCCAGCTTCCAGTCCATCGCCATTTTGTAAACCGGAGACTGCTGTGCCGCATCAATCACGCTCTGTGGCACACCGTCTTTCAGCGCCTGGGCAATCACCGCCGGATCGTTCGGGTCGAGGAACACATCAAGCTGACGTTGATAAAGATCTTTCTCATTTTCGGTACTGGCCGCGTTTTCAATCGCATCTGCGTCATACAGCAGCACGCCAAGATAGCGGATGCGCCCCACGCAGGTTTCCGAACATACGGTCGGCTGACCCGACTCAATGCGCGGGTAGCAGAAAATGCACTTCTCGGATTTGCCGCTCTTCCAGTTGAAGTAGATTTTTTTGTACGGGCAACCGGTGATGCACATGCGCCAGCCACGGCACTTGTCCTGGTCAATCAGCACAATGCCGTCTTCTTCACGCTTGTAGATGGCACCGCTCGGGCAGGTCGCGACGCACGCCGGGTTCAGGCAGTGCTCGCACAGGCGCGGCAGATACATCATGAAGGTGTTTTCGAACTGACCGTACATCGCCTTCTGCATGTTCTCGAAGTTCTGGTCTTTACTGCGTTTCTCGAACTCACCGCCGAGGATCTCTTCCCAGTTTGGGCCAGCCTCGATTTTGTTCATGCGCTGCCCGGTAATCAGCGAGCGCGGGCGCGCGATTGGCTGATGTTTACTTTCCGGCGCGTTGTGCAGGTTCTGATAGTCGTAATCAAACGGCTCGTAATAGTCGTCAATGCCCGGCAGATGCGGGTTAGCAAAGATTTTACCCAGCAGCATGGCTTTACCACCCATGCGCGGTTGCAGCTTGCCGTTGATTTTACGTACCCAGCCGCCCTTCCACTTCTCCTGGTTCTCCCAGTCGTTGGGGAAACCAATGCCCGGCTTGCTCTCCACGTTATTGAACCAGGCATATTCCATGCCCTCGCGGCTGGTCCAGACGTTTTTACAGGTGACCGAACAGGTGTGACAGCCGATGCACTTATCCAGGTTCAGCACCATGCCGACTTGTGAACGAATTTTCATTTTACGCTCTCCTGTTTCTGGTCATTGCCTTCGCCATCTAACCAGTCAATGTTTTTCATCTTACGCACTACCACGAACTCATCGCGGTTCGAACCGACGGTGCCGTAGTAGTTAAAGCCGTACGCCAGCTGGGCATAGCCGCCAATCATGTGGGTCGGTTTCGGGCTGATACGGGTCACGGAGTTATGAATACCGCCGCGCTGGCCGGTGATTTCCGAACCAGGCAGGTTCACAATGCGCTCCTGAGCGTGATACATCATCGTCATGCCCGCCGGTACACGCTGGCTGACCACCGCACGGGCGGTCAGTGCACCGTTACTGTTGAACACTTCAATCCAGTCGTTATCAGCAATGCCGAGGTCTTTCGCGTCCTCTTCACTCATCCACACAATCGGGCCACCGCGCGACAGCGTCAGCATCAACAGATTGTCGCTGTAGGTGGAGTGAATGCCCCATTTCTGGTGCGGCGTAAGGAAATTGAGCGCCTTCTCCGGGTTGCCGTTTGATTTCGCGTTCATCACCGCTTTCACCGAGCGGGTGTCGATGGGTGGGCGATAGACCAGCAGGCTTTCGCCAAAGTCGCGCATCCACGGGTGATCCTGATACATCTGCTGGCGGCCAGACAGCGTGCGCCACGGGATCAGCTCGTGCACGTTGGTGTAGCAGGCGTTATAGGAGACGTGCTCATCTTCAAGGCCAGACCAGGTCGGGCTGGAGATGATTTTGCGCGGCTGGGCCTGAATATCGCGAAAGCGGATTTTCTCTTCTTCCTTTGGGCGCGCCAGATGGGTGTGATCGCGCCCGGTAAATTCACTGAGCGCAGCCCAGGCTTTTACCGCTACCTGGCCGTTGGTTTCCGGCGCCAGCGTGAGGATCATCTCGGCGGCGTCGATGGCGGTGTTAAGCATCGGCTGGCCTTTAGCCGGGCCGTCTGCTTTTTCGTAATTGAGCTTGCGCAGCAGGTCCATTTCGCTTTGGGTGTTCCAGGCGATGCCCTTACCGCCGTTGCCAATTTTCTCCATCAGCGGGCCAATAGAGGTAAAGCGCTCGTAGGTTGCCGGATAGTCACGCTCTACCACCATCAGGTGCGGCGCGGTTTTGCCTGGAATCAGGTCGCACTCGCCTTTTTTCCAGTCTTTAACGTCTACAGGCTGCGCCAGTTCGTTAGCGGAGTCGTGCTGAATCGGCAGCGTAACCAGGTCCGTTTCCTGACCAAGATGGCCCACGCACACCTCAGAGAATGCCTTCGCAATACCTTTATAGATGTCCCAGTCGCTTTTTGATTCCCACGCCGGGTCAACAGCCGCAGACAGAGGATGAATAAACGGATGCATATCCGAGGTATTCATATCGTCTTTTTCATACCAGGTGGCGGTTGGCAGCACAATGTCCGAATACAGGCAGGTGCTGGAGAGACGGAAATCGAGCGTGACCACCAGGTCCAGCTTGCCCTCAAGCCCGTTGTCTTTCCATTCCACCTCTTCGGGCATTACACCGCCCGCTTTGCCCAGGTCTTTGCCCTGAATACCGTGCTCAGTACCAAGCAGGTATTTGAGCATGTACTCATGACCTTTACCGGAAGAGCCAAGCAGGTTAGAACGCCAGACAAACAGGTTGCGCGGGTGGTTATTACCGGCATCCGGCTGTTCGGCGGCAAAGCGAATCTCGCCTGATTTGAGTGCCTTGACGGTATAGTCCACCGGGCTTACGCCCGCGGCTTCTGCGGCGGCCTTGATGCGCAGCGGGTTAGTGTCAAGCTGCGGCGCAGACGGCAGCCAGCCCATGCGCTCGGCGCGCACGTTAAAGTCAACCAGGTGGCCGCTGTAGCGGGATTTATCCGCCATTGGTGAGAGCAACTCCTGTGCCGTGAGCGTTTCATAACGCCACTGGCTGGAGTGGTTATAGAAGAACGAGGTGCTGTTCATGTGGCGAGCCGGGCGCTGCCAGTCAAGCGCAAACGCCAGCGGCTGCCAGCCGGTCTGCGGACGCAGCTTCTCCTGGCCGACATAGTGCGCCCAGCCGCCGCCGCTCTGACCGATACAGCCACAGAAAATCAGCATGTTGATAAGGCCACGGTAGTTCATGTCCATGTGATACCAGTGGTTCAGACCGGCACCGACAATGACCATAGAGCGACCGTGCGTTTTATCGGCGTTATCGGCAAATTCACGCGCCGTACGGATAATCTGCTGACGCGGTACGCCGGTAATTTTCTCTGCCCACGCTGGCGTATAGGCTTTTATCTCGTCATAGCTGGTTGCGCAGTTAGCGTCTTGCAGACCGCGTTCAAGACCGTAGTTCGCCATGGTCAGGTCGTAAACCGTGGTGACCAGCGCGCTGCTGCCATCCGCAAGCGTCAGGCGCTTGACCGGCAGTTTATGTACCAGCACGTTCTCCAGCGCCACGTTCTGGAAATGCTCACTGCTTTCACCGCCAAAGTACGGGAAACCCACCTCGGCAATGTCATCATGGCTGCCGAGCAAGCTCAGACGCAGTTCAGTATCTGCACCCGATGTGCCGTCGCGCTGTTCAAGGTTCCATTTGCCCTTCTCGCCCCAACGAAAGCCGATAGAACCATTCGGTGCCACCAGCTCATCACGGCTGTCGTCCCAGGCTACCGTTTTCCATTCGGGATTGTTTTCCTGACCCAGTGCACCCACCAGGTCGGCAGCGCGCAGCATGCGGCCCGCTGCCATCACGCCGTTACGCTCTTCGAGCATGACCAGCATTGGCATGTCGGTATAGCGGCGCACGTAGTCGGTGAAATACTGACTTGGGTTATCAAGGTGGAACTCGCGCAGCATGACATGGCCCATTGCCAGCGCCATCGCGCTGTCGGTGCCCTGCTTCGGTGCCAGCCACAGGTCACACAGCTTGGCAATTTCGGCGTAGTCCGGCGTCACGGCGACCGTTTTCGTGCCCTTGTAACGGACTTCGGTAAAGAAGTGCGCGTCCGGGGTGCGCGTCTGCGGCACGTTTGAGCCCCAGGCGATGATGTAGCTGGAGTTGTACCAGTCTGCCGATTCCGGCACGTCGGTCTGTTCGCCCCAGGTCATCGGCGAGGCGGGCGGCAGGTCGCAATACCAGTCGTAAAAGCTCAGGCAGGTGCCGCCAATCAGCGACAGGTAACGTGCGCCAGAAGCGTAGGACACCATCGACATCGCCGGAATGGGCGAGAACCCGGCCACACGGTCCGGGCCGTAGGTTTTGACGGTATACACGTTGGAAGCCGCAATAAGCTCGTTCACTTCCTGCCACGAGGAACGCACAAAGCCACCGCGCCCGCGCGCCTGCTTGTAGCTTTTCGCTTTATCGGTGTCTTCCATAATCGATGCCCAGGCCGCAACCGGGTCACTGTGGCGGGTTTTAGCGTCTCGCCACAGTTTCATCAGGCGCTTGCGCATCAGGGGATATTTCAGGCGGTTAGCGCTATAGAGATACCAGGAGTAGCTGGCACCGCGCGGGCAGCCACGCGGTTCGTGATTGGGCATATCCGGGCGAGTGCGCGGGTAATCGGTTTGCTGGGTTTCCCAGGTCACCAGGCCATTTTTCACATAGATTTTCCAGCTACAGGAGCCGGTGCAGTTTACGCCATGGGTCGAGCGGACAACCTTGTCATGCTGCCATCGTTGACGATAGCCGTCCTCCCAGTCCCTGTTGGTGGTCAACAGTTGCCCGTGACCATCGGCAAAGGTTTCGCCCTTCTGCCTGAAGTAACGAAACCGGTCTAAAAATTTGCTCATCGGGATTCTCCTGATGTGGAGAGCTTGACGCTCTTCTCAATCGACATTGCTGGATTTGCCCGAACGGTAACGTGCGCAATAACGGCAAGATTTGATAACGATCAACGCCAGAAGCGGAGCGACATCGGCCTGAAAAATGCTCTACTCCCAAAGGGGTGCACAAATAAAAGCTACAACCTTTTGTTTTTAATGAAGTTAAAATGCATTAGCGTAACTAAAGAATAAGGCAAGCTGCACCAGTGGGTATTTAGGGGTAGTTGCTGGTAAACCTGGCGATAGCACTCAGGTTACGTATTACCGTCTGCTCCAACACCAATAGCATGTTGTAACTAAGATAAAATAAAAAAAGCGCGGCAGGATACCGCGCAAAAAGGATAACAAACTCGATTTACAGCAAGCCGGGTTCAGCGCTTCGCCCGGCGTCCATACACGCCCCAGGTGATCAGCACACACAGCACGTAGAAGATGAAGAAAATTTTCATCGCTCCTGCCGGTGAGCCGGTCAGGTCAAGCGACGTGCCGAACGCTTTTGGAATAAAAAAGCCGCCGATAGCGCCAATTGCAGAGATAAAGCCGAGGGCCGCTGCGGTGTCAGTTGCGGCCTCACGCATTGCCTGCTCATCACTTCCGCCTGCGGCCTTAACGCGCTCCAGCGTGAGCTTACGGAAGATGACCGAAATCATCTGGAAGGTGGAGCCACTGCCCAGACCCGCGGTCAGGAACAGCAAAATAAACACGCCAAAGAAGGCATAGAAATTGCCACCCTGTCCCTGCGTTGGCAAGGTCATAAACAGCAGCCCGCTAAAGAGCGCCATACAGAAGAAGTTGACAAGCGTAACCCGGGTTCCCCCCAGTTTGTCAGAGATAACGCCCCCCGCAGAACGCGCCAGCGCGCCCACCAGCGGCCCAAAGAAGGCAAAGCTCATCACATCTATCTGCGGGAACTGCGTGCGGGCGAGCATGGCAAACCCTGCCGAAAAGCCAATAAACGACCCAAACGTAGCCAGGTACAGCAGACTCATTATCCACAGATGCGCGCGCTTAAGCACCGGCAGCTGCTCCCTGAACGACGCTTTTGATGCCGCCAGATCGTTCATGCCAAACCAGGCCGCGAGAGTGAAGATGACCAGCGGCGGCACCCAAATCCAGGCCGCGTTTTCCAGATACAGGCGCGAGCCATCACTTTGTAACTCGCCCTGTCCTGCACCAAAAAAGGCAAAAACAGAAAGCGAAATCGCCAGCGGTGCCAGCAACTGCATCACGCTCACGCCCAGGTTGCCCAGCCCACCGTTAATCCCCAGCGCACCACCCTGCTTACTCTTGGGAAAGAAGAAACTGATGTTCGCCATGCTGGAGGCAAAGTTAGCCCCGGCAAAACCGCACAGCAGCGAAATCATGATAAAGGTGCTAAAGGTTGTTGACGTATCCTGTACGGCAAAGCCCAGCCAGACGCAGGGAATAATCAGAATGCCGGTGCTAAAAGCGGTCCAGCGGCGGCCGCCGAAAACAGGCACCATAAAGGAGTACGGTACGCGCATCAGCGCGCCGGATACCGACGGTAGCGCCGTCAGCATAAACAACTGATCGGTGGTGAAGCTAAAACCCACTTTGTTGAGATTTACCGCGACCGTACTGAACAGCATCCAGACGCAGAAGGCGAGCAACAGGCAGGGTACAGAAATCCACAGATTACGGCTGGCGATGCGACTGCCGCCGCGCTGCCAGAAGGTTGCATCTTCAGGCCGCCAGTCGGTAATCGTGGCGCCGGACGAGCGTGTGCAAGCAGCAGACTCAGTCATAAACACCTCACGTTTATGCAGTTATAATTGCCGCCACATTAGGCGCTACCGATGAAGATAAGTTGATGTAAATCAATGGATAATGCGACAGATAAACGGCGAAAAAAGCGCCATACCTCCTGGTGAGTAGCGCCGCATTCATAAAAAAGCCTGATATTTCACACGCCTGTGCGCAGCGTCTTTCCGACAGCCGCCTTAACCTTGCAGGGCGGCAACTAAGGGGTAATCACTTGTGGGTATGGGTATACTCCGAAGGATCGCTGACTATAACGCCACTATCAGAATAAACCCGGTAACCGGAGCCGTTTCGCCATGTTTAAACGTTGCCTCTCACCACTGACCCTGGCCAACCAGCTGGCGCTCATTATGCTGCTGCTGGCGCTGTTGGGCGTGGCCGGAATGGGGCTGGCAGGCTGGCTGGTACAGGGCATTCAGGGGAACGCGCATGCCATTAATAAAGCCGGCACGCTGCGCATGCAAAGCTACCGCTTGTTGGCAGAAATCCCCCTTACCTCCCAGACCCAGCCGCTGCTCGATGAGATGACACGCACTGCGGCAAGCGATGAGCTGACCCGCGCAGCCAGGCGCGACGCCCAGACGCGGCAACTGGAAGCCCTGCGCAACTACTGGCATAACGTGCTGCACCCGGCCATCACCGATGCCCACAAACAAAGTGACGTTAGCGACAAAGTTACCGCCTATGTCGAGTATATCGACCAGCTTGTCACCACCTTCGACCATAAGACCGAGCAGCGCATTCGCCAGGTGATTCTTCTGCAACAGGCTATGGCGCTACTGACCGGCCTGCTGATTATTTTTACCCTCATCTGGCTGCGTAAACGGCTGTTACGCCCGTGGCGTCAGTTACTGGCGATGGCGGCCGCCATCGGGCAGCGTGACTTCAGCCAGCGTGCCCATATTCGCGGTCGCGATGAAATGGCAACGCTGGGCGATGCACTTAACAGCATGTCTGGCGAACTCGCGCACAGTTATGCCAGTCTGGAGCAGCGGGTGGCAGAAAAAACTGCCGGACTGGCCCAAACCAACGAAGCCCTCTCGTTTCTCTACAGCGCTAACCGCCGTCTGCACTCTCAGGCTACGTTCTGCCAACGCGTAACGCCCGCGCTTAACGAGCTACAGCGCCTCACGCCACTGCGCGAAATCGAGATCAGGGTCTATGAATATGGTGATGAGGAAAACTATCAGGAATTTGCCTGTCGCGCAGGCGCAGACTGCCCGCAGCCGGACTGCAACGCCTGCCCAAAACACGCGCTGCCAGCCACGGGCGAAGGCACCCCGCTGAAATGGCGCCTGACCGACAGCCATACCCAGTACGGGCTGGTGCTTGCCAGGCTGCCGCAAGGAGAAACGCTGAGTCACGAACGCCAACAGCTGGTTGATACGTTTATGGAACAGCTGACCTCGGCACTGGCCCTTGAACGCCAGAATGAGCATCAGCAGCAGTTGATGGTGATGGAGGAACGCTCTGCTATCGCCCGCGAACTGCACGACTCTATCGCCCAGTCCCTGTCGTGTATGAAAATGCAGGTCAGTTGCCTGCAAATGCAGGGGAGCACGCTGCCACAGGCAAGCCAGACATTACTGGCGCAGATGCGTGAGGAGCTGAACACCTCCTGGCGCCAGCTACGCGAGCTGTTGACCACGTTTCGCCTGCAACTGACAGAGCCGGGCCTGCGCCCTGCTCTGGAGGCCAGCTGTCAGGAGTTCAGCTCCCGGCTGGGGTTCCCGGTGATGCTGGATTACCAGCTGCCGCCACGTTGTGTGCCAGGACATCAGGCCATTCATCTGGTGCAAATCGCGCGTGAAGCACTCAACAATACGTTTAAACATGCCAGCGCCAGCGCAGCGGGCGTCACGGCGATACAACACGGCGACCAGGTACGTATCACCATCTGGGATAACGGCTGCGGCATCGCAGGAAGTGGTGAAAGGAGCAATCATTACGGCCTTATTATTATGCGCGACCGCGCTCAAAGCCTGAAAGGTGACTGCCAGATACGCCCACGCCCGGGCGGCGGCACAGAAGTGGTCGTGAATTTTATTCCGGGGGCCCTGACTCCCCCGCGCAACAGGAGTGAGCAGTGATGGCCCAGGACAGCGCTACGATTTTACTTATTGACGATCATCCGATGCTGCGCACCGGCGTGAAACAGCTTATCAGCATGGCGCCCGACATTCGCGTTGTGGGCGAAGCCGGCAATGGTGAACAGGGCGTGGAGCTTGCCGAAGCGCTCGACCCGGATCTCATCCTACTCGACCTCAACATGCCGGGCATGAACGGGCTGGAAACGCTGGACAGGCTACGTGAGAAATCCCTCTCCGGGCGTATCGTGGTATTCAGCGTGTCTAACCATGAAGAGGATGTGGTGACAGCCCTTAAGCGCGGCGCAGACGGCTACCTGCTTAAAGACATGGAGCCAGAAGATTTACTTAAAGCCTTGCAACAGGCGGCAGCCGGAGAAATGGTACTGAGCGAGGCGCTGACGCCAGTGCTGGCCGCCAGCCTGCGCGCCAACCGTGCTACCTCTGAGCGCGATGTCTCGCAACTCACGCCGCGCGAGCGCGATATTCTGAAACTGATTGCTCAGGGGCTACCCAACAAAACCATCGCCCGTCGTCTGGATATCACCGAAAGCACGGTGAAAGTGCACGTAAAACATCTTCTGAAGAAAATGAAACTGAAATCGCGTGTAGAAGCCGCTGTCTGGGTACATCAGGAGCGCATTTTTTAACCCAGGCTTAGTCGTCAAGGTTTTGCGGCGACGGTGCCTCTGGCAGCAGCTGCCAGCGCGTATCGTCCTGCGAATATATCGTCAGCGGTTCACTCAGGCGCAGCGTAATCCAGTTTGAGGTCACGCGCTGCCCTTTCTCATCCTCAACCGTCACGGACAGTCGCCAGGCATTTTCGGCCTCCGGGCTGCTGTCCCAGGCAGGCATAATCACCGTCCAGCCATCGGTGGCCGTATTTTTTGCCGGTGGCGTTAAACTGAGCGCCTGGGTATCTCCCTGCCAGGTAATATGCTTCACGCCATGGCGCGAATGGACCTGAAGTTTCAGCACGACGCTTTCTGCCGGACTAAGCTGCCACGGTGGCGTCGCCAGGTACACCGACAGCGTTTTGCTCTGGCGATACTCCATTACCGGCAGGCCGCTGCGCTCAACGCTGTCGTAGCGGCTTCCGCGCAAAGATGACGTGGTTGCAACCTGCGCGGCCGACAGCTGCTGGACAAGCGGCACGCCAAAGCGATAATTGACCTTCAGCCCCAGGTCGTCCTGCGTATTGCCGTTCTCCCCTTGCTTGTGGCTTGCCGTCAGCGTCATCAGCGGGACCGGGGTGTAGCTCAGGCCGACTTTCACCGCCAACGGATCACGATAGCCGGTGCCGGAATTGAACAAATCCACATTGTCGCCAAAGTACTGCTCAAGGCTCACGCTGGTATTGATATGACGATAGAACGGCAGCCAGGCCTGGGCTGTTACGTCGTAACCACGTGCCATACGCTGCTCCTGCGTCACGCCAGTAAGCCGCCAGTCGCCGAGCGGCTGGTAATAGTTGGCAGAAAGGCGCAGGTATTCGCCCCACGCTTCTGCCCCCAGTCCGGCGCGATGTAGATTGTCGTCAAACTGCGTGTCATAAAAAGAGTTGTAGCCTAACAGCCAGTTGCCCGCATTCCAGCGCTGCCCAATGCCGAAATTCCCCACCAGACCCTGATTACGCTGGCTAACCCCAAGCTGGCTCCAGGTCAAATGGCTCTCACTGTCGTGCCACGGTGTGAAGAGTGAGCCACTGCTACCGGCAAAACTGCCTTCCTGGTCGACTGCCAACGTAAAATCGGCCCGTCCCCAGGGCGAGAGCAGAGATTGCGCTTCGCTGGTGACTTTATCGGCCAGCACATCACGCAGCTGGGTGAAGGCAAACTGGCGCGCCTGCTCGCCGGTGGTCAGCCCGTTGTCAGTCATGCTGGCTTCACCAAAGGTTTTCACCATGGTGGCAAACGCTTTTTCGCTGCTGGCGTTTTCCGGCGCAGAGCCAAGATCGGGCAGCGTATCACCATCGTTATCAAACGGGTGTTGTGCCTGTTGTTCAAAGGAAGGTTGCACAGCAGTACTCTCTGCGGCAAGGCAAAGCGCGGGAACAGCAATGAGAAAAGCAAAATACCGGTACTGCATCACTTTGATAACGTAATCGTTTTTGAGTTTAACGCCTGGCGCAGGATAGTCAGGCAGCAGAGTATAACATATCGCGGTAGCCGCACTGATGTCAGTTAAGTCTGCAAAATCGGTCAATAATACAATGTTACGCTACGCTTAGCGGTGTCTGTTTACCGAGGAACCGTCATGACCGCCGCAAAGATAACGCTACTGACCGCCGCCGCACTCTGGAGCAGCGCCGCGCTTGCCTCAGAGCCTGCAAGCCCTGCCACCCGCATCCAGGCGCGTTTTGCCCTTAACGATATTGAAAAAAAAGCGTGCACCGCAAGCCTGCGCTGGGGCGAGCGCTGCCATTTTCAGCACGACGAAACAGCGAGCCTGACACCCACCCTCGCGACACTGTCTGCCGTCCAACCTGAGTCGCTGACACGCCAGGCATTTACGCAAACTCAACGCCCGCTGCTGGCTCGTTTTACCCAGGATTGAGGTCTGGCGATGGCTGCGCGCCCGGCATATACTCCGGCCAGGATGTAAAACTGGCACAAAGCAACAGGAGTGAAGATGCAAAAAATAGTGATCATCGCAAACGGCGCGGCCTACGGCAGTGAATCCTTATTTAACAGCCTGAGACTGGCTATTGCACTGCGTGAGCAAAACGACGCGCCCCAGCTACAGCTATTTTTAATGTCTGATGCCGTCAGCGCGGGTCTGCGCGGCCAGCGCCCTGCGGAGGGCTATAACATCCAGCAGATGCTGGAAATTCTTACCGCCCAGGGTGTAGCGGTAAAACTGTGTAAAACCTGCACCGACGCCCGCGCCATCACGTCGTTGCCGCTTGTCGACGGTGTGGAAATTGGCACCCTGGTTGAGCTGGCCCAGTGGACGCTGGCGGCCGATAAGGTTCTGACGTTCTGAGGTGACTTACGCGCCGTGTTGTGCTGGCTACGACGCATTGCCCTGACAGCGGCGCACTGCATCAAGCAAATCCACCAGCCCGTCATCGCGCATTCCCAGTGATAACAGCGCCTGCTCCAGTGAGAACAGGTACTGTGCATTTGTGCCAAGTGGCCCGCTGGCAGCGGCAATCAGTGGCGCAATGTGCGGTGCCTGGGTATCAGGCTCATACAGCGGGTGGCGCGGGTCCATAATAAAGACCAGCGCGCTAACCGTGCGCCCGTCATCCAGCGCCAGCGGACACCAGCGTGGCAGGTAGCAGCCGGTGACCATCTCGCGCTTCCACAGCAGCGTTAACTCCTGCTCCAGCGTCTCTTCTGCCAGCCGATAGGCAACACCGGTCGTCCTGCCTCCCTCTTTCAGGGCAAGCATACGCCCAGGCTGGTGCACCGTCCCTCGTCCCACGGTCAGGCGCAGGCAAAATGCCCGGTGCCAGCCGGGCAGCGTGCCGGTGGCCGACTCAACAAACTCCAGTGCCGGATTCCATATCAGCGAACCATAGCCAAAAATCCACACCGGGCTGTTGTCTGGCCTGCAGGCTAACGTTGCCGCAAGCGACGCCGCACGCTGCTCCGCTGACCACAGCAGCGTTTCTTCAATGTCACCAAATGCCGTACGGCAATCTGCTTTAAGTAAAAAATCCCGCGTTAACACGTGCCACCTCCGCCACTGCCTGCATCCCTGCGATATTCAAATGCTCTACGACGATATGCAATTTGCAGGCCGCTGGCAAGGTACGACACTGGCGTGTGGACTCAGCGCCCCGGTTTTGTCAAGGCCGAACGAATTTCTTCACACATGCTTAGGATGCCAGCGTTCGTCTTCGCCCTTCTTGTAACTCTGCTTAACTGCCGCCCAGGCGACGCGGTGCGCGACCTCTTCACGGCTGGCATCATCTCGCCGCGCCGATTTATCCTTATACTGCTCCCAGGCACTGTTAAAAGCTTCTTTATAGATATCCTGCGCGTGGGCGGGCAGTACGCCACGCACGCTGTCTGGCAATTCACTTTTTGCTTTGTAGGGCATATCTCCTCCGGTATCAGGCAGATAACACTTAAGTGTGAACCATGCAGCATACTCATGCCAGGAAACTCTCTATTTTGAATATTCACCATTTATAATTTATTGTTAATTAAGATATTTAATAAAGAATACTTCGAATTATATCCACCCAGACTTATTTTATGGCCAGGCAGTAAAATTTCGTAAAAAATCACCTGTCAGGTGAAATTTTTGTTATTTTATCGGCCATTCATAGCCTTACTATAATGAAAACCTGGCATATACCTGTAAATCTGGAGAATTAGAATGACAAAAAACCATGAGGCGGTAAAAACCCGCCATAAGGAGACCTCTCTCATCTTCCCGGTGCTGGCGCTTGCCGTACTGTTTTTCTGGGGCGGCAGCCAGTCTCTTCCCGCCGTAGCTGGCATTAACCTTCTTGCTCTGGTCGGTATCCTGGCCAGTGCCTTCAGCGTAGTCCGTCATGCCGACGTCCTGGCACACCGCCTCGGCGAACCGTACGGCTCATTGATTCTGAGCCTTTCAGTTGTCATCCTTGAAGTGAGTCTGATTTCTGCATTAATGGCAACCGGCGACGCGGCTCCCGCGCTGATGCGCGACACCCTTTATTCCATCATCATGATAGTCACCGGCGGTCTGGTCGGCTTTGCGTTGCTGATCGGCGGGCGCAAATTTGCCACCCAGCATGTGAACCTGTTTGGTATCAAACAATACCTGATGGCCCTGTTCCCGCTGGCGGTGATTGTTCTGGTCTTTCCCATGGCGCTGCCCGCAGGCAATTTCACTGTCGGCCAGTCGTTGATAGTGGCTCTGATTTCTGCGGCCATGTATGGTGTGTTCCTGATTATTCAGACCAAAACGCACCAGAGCCTGTTTGTGTATGAGCACGAAGACGAAGGGGACGATGACGACCCGCACCACGGTAAGCCGTCTGCCCACAGCAGCAAATGGCACGCCGCCTGGCTGATTGTGCATTTGATTGCGGTTATCTCGGTGACCAAGATGAACGCCGTACCGCTGGAGTCGTTACTGACGTGGATGAACGCTCCTGCGGCCTTCACTGGCTTCCTGGTCGCTCTGCTGATCCTCTCCCCGGAAGGTCTGGGGGCGATTAAAGCCGTGATGCAAAACCAGGTACAGCGTGCAATGAACCTGTTTTTTGGCTCCGTGCTGGCAACTATCTCACTGACCGTTCCCGCCGTGACGCTGATTGCCATCCTGACTGGCAATGAGCTTATCTTCTCACTCGGTGCACCGGAAATGGTGGTGATGCTGGCCTCTCTGGTACTGTGCCAGATTTCGTTCTCCACCGGTCGCACCAATGTACTCAACGGTTCGGCTCACCTGGCGCTGTTTGCCGCCTACCTGATGACCATTTTTGCCTGACTCACCGGCAGGCCGCCATGCGGCCTGCCTTGCTTCTAGGGCACTGCGCCTTCCGGCTGCCCCAGCCGTTGCGCCATTTGAATGGCCTCAATGACCCGCTCACGACTCACTCTTGCCGACGGCGACTCCAGCACCTTCTTCCACAGCGTAATAGCCTGCGCATAATCAGCCTGCATAAATGCCTCTGATGCCAACAGCATCAACGCCGTCACTTCCTGCGGGTCAACCTCCAGCGCCTGGTTAAGCCATTCCTGTGCCTGTGGTGTCAACATCTGCCCCGCCTGCCAGTACAGCGCCGTGCCGTAAGCTGCGTACAATCTGGCATCACCACCGCGCAGGCGCAGCGCCTGTTGATAAGCGTAAAGCGCCTCGTCATAGCGGTCGGCCCATAGCGCTTCATCGCCTGCTCTTGCCCAGTCGTCACCGTTGCGCGGCGCGGAGGGCGACGGTGTTGCCTGCGCCGGCACCACCGCCTGCGTCTGCCAGGCATATACCGCGTGCCAGCGCCCGCTGCCGGCATACGCCAGGACAGCCAGCAGGCACACTGCAATGGTTGTTCGTTTCACGAAAGCCTCCTGTGCCAGCGCCACAGCCCCGTCATAAGCGCCAGTAACAGTAACGGCGGCAACAGCCACAACCCCCACGCCACACCGCGCAGCGGTGGCTGGTAGCGAACAAAATCACCGTAGCGGGCCGTCATAAAATCAACAATTTCCGCAGAGGTCTTCCCCTGCTCTGTCATGCTAAAAACCGTATGACGCATCGTGACCGCCACAGGTGCGGTGGACTCAAGCAAATTCTGGTTCTGGCATTGTGGGCAGCGCAGACTGGCAGCCACTGACAGCGCCCGCCGCTGTACCTCGGGCGAACTGAAAGCCCAGGTGTCTACTACAGCGGCGACAGCCTGCCCCTGTAATATCAACCACAGCAGCACCATCAGCACTGATTTCATTTACACCTCCTGCACCATGCACCCGCCAGGGCGCCCGCGAGCATTAAGGCACCGCCGCCCCAGATAAAGCGCACGCCGCGCTGTACCATAAACCGCACCGCATAATGCTCTGCCTGCTTTTCTGCCACCAGCACATACCAGTCATGCCAGCCGTCGGTAGCGATGCCGGGTTCGTACATCCGCTGGTTACGCACGGTATAAAAACGCCGCTCCGGGTACACATAAGCCAGTACCTTGTCGCCACGCTGGACAGTTACACTCAGCCGCTGTGCGGTATAGTTGCCCGCCGCCATAAACTCGCCCTCGTGTAGCGTAAAGCGATAGCCGTCGAGCATCACATTCTCTCCTGGTGCCAGCGCCACGCTGACTTCTGACTTAAACCCGCCAGCACTGACAATGCCTGACGCACACAGCAGCACGCCCGCGTGCGCCAGCCACATGGGCAGGTTTTTCTTGCGGCTACCGGCCAGCATCAGCACCACCGCCAGCAAGCCAAACGGCAGCATCACGCGGTTGAAATAAGGCGCACCGACGGAAATACGCCCCTCACCGGCTAATGACCAGACCATCGGAAACAACGTTCCAACCAGCACCACAGCCGCCGACGCGCAAAACACGCCAAGAGCGCCCATCAACCACAGAGAAGGCAAACTACCTGTAGGCCGCGCGCGGTAGCCACGCGCACCCACTGCAAACGCCAGCAGCATCCCGGTACTCAGTACGATAAAGAGCGCAAACAGCGGCAGGGCTCGCGCTTCATCCAGCGCAAAAGCATGTACCGACTGCAACACCCCTGAGCGCACCACCAACGTCCCCAGCAGCGTTAGCAATACGCTCACCGCTGCCAACAGCGCTGTTGTGCGCACAAGGTGTCCGCTGCGGCGCATAATATGCAACGCATGCAGACATGCCGCCCCGGTGAGCCACGGCAGCAACGCCGCATTCTCGACCGGATCCCAGAACCACCAGCCGCCCCAGCCCAGTTCGCTGTAAGCCCACCAGGAGCCGAGGATTATTCCTGCGCTCAACAGCGCCCAGCTGAGCGCCAGGCTCCTGTGGCAACGGCGCGCCAGTACCTGCGCGGGCGTCTGACAGAGCAACCCTGCCAGCAGTAGCGCACAGCACACTCCGGCTCCGGCATAGCCCAGATAGAGTAGCGGTGGATGCAGTAACAGCGCCGGATGTTGCAACATGGGATTCAAATCGCGCCCGTCAGCAGGAACGGGAAACTGGCGCAGGAAGGGATCGGAGGTCGTGGCAATGAAAAGCACAAGCCCGGCCTGTGCCAGAGCGAGAAATAGCTGGGTTAGCAGACGTAACTGCCGGTTAGCGCCGCGCCAGCGCCCTGCGATAGCGGCCTGCCACAGTGCCAGACACAGGCTCCAGAACAACAGCGAGCCTTCATGCCCACCCCACGCTGCCGCCAGCTTGTAAAACAGGCTCAGCCCACGATTGCTGTGCTGGGCCACATAAAACAGCGAGTAGTTATCCTGCACAAATGCCAGCGTCAGCAACGCCCAGGCGAGTGTCAGTAAAAGCGCAACAAATTTGCTGGCGTGGTGCAGCGTGGTTGCCGCCCTGCGCTGCCCGAAAATAAACAACCGGACACCGTTGACGGCAACCGCCAGGCAGGTAAGCAGCGCCAGTAGCAGGCAGAAGTAACCCACTTCTGGCAACCAGGCGAACGTGACATCAGGCAACGGTCATCTGCCCCGCATAAAGAATGAAAAAACGCAGCATCAGCACGCCAAGCAGCGTACAACAGCAGGCGAGCATCACCTGTAAACGCGGCTTGCGCAGCAGCAGCAGACGCAACAACAGCGGTAGCACAAAACCGATACCGACCACGCCCCACCAGAACCACTGGGTCCAGAAACCGCCGCCCATTGCCGCATCAAGCGCTCGCAGCCTGCCGTCATCCCCCAACAGCATGCCGATGAAAAACGCCAGCAGCAGGAAGATTTCCATTGCCAGTACCGGCGTTTCCAGCACATGCAGGCGGTGCATCAGCCTGTTATCGGTTGTGCGCAGTGCCGCCAGCATGGCAACCGCAATGCCAGATGACAGCCCCGAAAACAAAAACAGTACCGGTAACAGCGGGTTGTTGAGCATGGGGCAGGCCTTCAGTGCCGAGAGCAAAAAGCCGGTATAAGCCCCCAGCAACACCGCCAGCAGCAGCATGAGCGCTTCAAGCCCCGGCAGCACACGCTTAGTTCGCTCAAACAGCCCGGCAATGCTGGCGAACCGCGGTAACCAGCGCTGCAACAGCCGCAGTAAATCGGCGCGAAAAATCATCGCCAGCCACAACGCCAGCACCAGCATATAAAGCTGAAACAGCATGACGCCCATCGACATCACCGATGTCAGGCTGTAATGAAACATCAGCTTCCAGAACGCCAGCGGGCGAGTCAGGTGCAAGATAAGAATAATCAGCCCCAGCGCCACTGACGCAGGTGCCAGCCACAGCGTGGTAAGCATGACCGGGTTACGGCTGGCCTCCACATCCGGCAGGCAGCGGCGCAGATAAATGGCCACCACCACCAGCCCGGCTGACACACCAATCAGGAACAGATAAATCGCGATGGGCCAGTCCCATACCAGCCCCGGAAAATGAAACGCAGATGTCATTGTTTCACCTCTGCATAGCGAAACGGCACACGGTACATTTTGGGCAATGTGCCCAGCGCCAGCTTATAGCGGTAGGTGGTCTGCCCGGCAATGAGCTTTGAGATGTCGCTTTGCGGGTCGTCAAGATTGCCAAACGTCAGCGCCTGCGTCGGACAGGACGCTACACAGGCGGGCAAGCGCCCTTCCCTGAGCCGGGTTTTACGACAAAAATCGCACTTGTCTGCCGTGTGGCTTTCCGGGTGGATGAAACGCACGCGGTACGGACAGGCCACAATGCAGTACTGGCAACCCACACACAGGTCCGGGTTAACATCGACAATGCCGGTTGCCGCATCGCGAAACGACGCACCAGTCGGGCACACATCAACGCAGGGCGCGCGTTCGCAGTGCTGGCAGGAGTGGCGAAAGAAACGGTATTTCACATCCGGGAACACGCCAATCGGTTCGCTGCGAATGATAGTCAACCTTGATACGCCCTCTGGCACCCGGTTCACCTCACGGCAGGCATCCATACAGGCCGTGCAGCCGATACAGCGCGTTTCGTCATGCACCATGCCATAGCGTATACCGCCAATATTTTCGCTACGCGCCAGCACTACGCTGGCGGGTAAGCCGGTCAGTACCAGCACCCCCGCACCGGCAAGAAAATGGCGACGGGAGCAGCTCATGGATGCTCCTTACCCGGCCAGACCGACGCCGGATTAAACGCCGGATTGTTACGCTGCTCGCTGTGGCAATCGACACACAGCTTAATCCGACGCTTATCGTCAAATGCCGTCACCGCATCCTGCTGCGGGTGCAGCCGATGGCAACTTGCACAGCTGACTTTTGCCAGATGCACGTCGTGCGGCCAGAATGCCTGTTGCATTTTTTCAGGCTGATGGCAGGCAAAGCAGACGCCGTTTTGCTCCACCACGCTGTAGTCTGCATGGTTAAAACGCATGACATCGCGCACCCCTTCACGGTGCTTCGCTGAAGGTTTACCGTGGCAGTCGCTACAGGTCACCGGCAGACCGTTATTCGGGTTGGTTACCTGGCGGTGTTGCCCCAACATGCCGTCCTGATGAGGTTTATGGCAGTCCAGACATGCGCTGTCGCGGCTGCGTTGCAGCGTGACTGTCGCCTCGTCGGGCATCTGTGCCGGGGGCTGTGCAGATGCGGCGGGCAATGCCAGCCACAAACAGCACGCCAGACCCCCAGCCGCAAAAAACGAACGTATTACGCTCATAATCACTCCACTCGCGGTCTGCCCCGTCAACGGGGCATGGGGGTTATTTATCAAGTAAGCCGCTGCTGTGCGCCTCGCTGTCCCACTGCGGCACAACCGTCTTCAGGAACGCCTCTTTCTCTGCGGTAGCCGCAGCCATATTCAGGCCAAGCGCCTGCTGGGCTTTTTCTTTGCTGGAGATATCCGGTAGTCGAACCGGCTCGGTAATACCTTTAGTTGCAAGGATGCGCAGCAGTTTGACTCGTGCCTGCGCAGCTTCGTCCAGCGCTGTGCCAAGCATGCGCAAACCCACCTCAGGCGCATGCATATGGATACCGTGGGAAGCAATGGAGAAGTCCCAGCGCCACTGGGCATGACGGATATTTTGCAGCACCGGTGCCATATCCTGCTCGCTCGCGCCAGCATCCCAGGCCGCTTTCGCTTCGAAATGAGCGTGCACCAGCTGATCTTCCACTTTGAGCTTAATGTCGTTAATGGCCTTCTTACGTTCAGCCACGACCTGTTGCAGCGCCTCTTTGCTCTGGGTATGGCACGTCGCACAGGTTTGCTCAAAGGTAGCGAAAGGGTTGCCAATTTTATGGCTGGTGTAGAGTTTGCCCTGGCTGTTTTGCAGCTTCGGCATATGGCAGTCAATGCAGGTCACATTGTTCTGGCCGTGAATGCCTTTACTCCAGGTTTCATATTCCGGGTGCTGGGCCTTTAACATAGGTGTTCTGGACAGCTGATGGGTCCAGTCGCTGAAGTTAATTTCGTCATACAGCGCTTCCATCTCTTCCACCGCAATGCCCTTCTTCCACGGGAAAGTGACGTGCTTTTCTTCACCGCTAAAGTAGTACTCCACGTGGCACTGGCCGCACACCATCGACTGCTGGTCAAAACGGCTGGCGTGGTTAAACGGTTTGTTGATAGCGTCCATCGCCCTTGCGGCATAGGGGCGCGAGAGCGTCAACGCCGGTTCACCACGGGCAAACGCCGGGGAGCCGGTATTGTGACAATCGGCGCAGCCCAGTTGGTTAACAATCAGCGGCCCACCACGCGCCCATTTGCCGTGAAAATAGTCATCTTCGCCGTTTTGCGCGATTTCGCGCGCCACATCGGGGCTTTTACAGCTCCAGCATGCCATTGGCTGTGGACCCTCTTCACTGCTCTGGGGCGCACCGGTACGCAAGGTTTCGCGCACGTCCGTGAGCGCATAAGCGTGGCCGCGTGGTTTGTTATAGTCTTTTGAGAACGCATATCCGGCCCACAGAATGACCAGGCGGGGGTCTTCTGCCAGGGCATCCTCGCGTGTCGACTGTTCAGACGTTGCCTGCCACGAGGCGTATTGATCCGGGTGGCGCTGTGCAAAACGGTTATTGCGCGCCTCAACATTAAGAGGTTTTGCCGCTGTCGGCGCAGCAGAGGGGGTATCGGTGGCAACAGCGCCGAAAGCCGTACACAGGCACAATATTAGCGCCCCTGCCAGCGAGTAGCTCCTGGTCATAACGTGTCATCCTGTTATTTTTATGGGAATAACCAACGGAAATTGCTCAACAAATATGCTCAACGGTTCATTTTTAAATCAAAACCCGCATTTAAAGTGTTGTTTTTGATCAAGCGTTGCGCAGGCGAAAGAAATAAGAAACGACAGATGTGACACAGCGCAGTCGTAAAAAAACGAAAACCGCACTCAGGCAGCGAGGGGCAATAACAGTAGTTACAGGCAGGTATCGAAGCGTGGTGGTGAGACTCAGGCTCTTAGCGCGCGCAGGCGGCAATACAGCACGGTGTAAACGCCGGGGCTACAGAACCAACGCACAGCACACAGGCAAAGCGCATTTTCAGGCAATAAAAAAGCCGCCCTGCGGTGACTCAGGACGGCTCGCAACGGCGCATTAATGGCTGGTATCAAGCTCCTCGAAGCTTTTCACCAGATCATCAATAGCTTTAATTTGCTTAAGGAACGGCTCCAGCTTCGCCAGCGGCAGCGCCGACGGGCCATCACACTTCGCGTTTTCCGGGTCCGGGTGCGCTTCAATAAACAGACCTGCCAGGCCGGTCGCCATACCTGCGCGGGCAAGCTCGGTCACCTGCGCACGACGGCCGCTGGAAGCCGCGCCAAACGGGTCGCGGCACTGCAACGCGTGGGTCACGTCAAAAATCACCGGCGCATTGCCAGAGGCTTTCTTCATAACGCTAAAGCCCAGCATGTCGACCACCAGGTTGTCATAGCCAAAGTTACTGCCGCGATCGCACAGGATAATCTTGTCGTTACCGCCTTCGTGGAATTTATCCACGATGTTGCCCATTTGTCCTGGGCTGACAAACTGCGGTTTTTTCACGTTAATCACTGCCCCGGTTTTCGCCATGGCTTCCACCAGGTCAGTCTGGCGTGCCAGGAAGGCAGGCAGCTGAATCACGTCGACCACGTCTGCAACCGGCTGCGCCTGTTGCGCTTCGTGAACGTCGGTGATGATTTTCACGCCAAAGGTCTGCTTCAGTTCCTGGAAAATCTTCATCCCCTCTTCAAGGCCTGGGCCGCGGTAAGAGTGGATGGATGAGCGGTTTGCCTTATCAAAAGAGGCTTTGAAGACGTACGGGATGCCGAGTTTGTCGGTCACGGTGACATAGTGTTCACAGATGCGCATCGCCAGGTCGCGTGATTCCAGCACGTTCATACCGCCAAACAGTACAAACGGCAGGTCGTTCGCGACATTAATGTCGCCAATGCTAACCACTTTTTGTTTCATATCTTCGCCTTGTTGGTGTGAATCGAAACGGGCCGCGCCCGGCTGCTAGTGCAGCGTAATCTGTTTGTGTGAAATCGAGGTAATCTGGGCCTTAATCATCTCGCTTATCGGGTCTTCCGGGCACTGCTCAACGAAATAGGTTAAGTCACTGAGCGCCACGTGCCCGCAGTCCAGCTGGGCGTAGATAAGGCCGCGATCGCGGATCTCGTACGGGTCTTCGGGGTTGAACTGCAACAGCACTTCGCTTGCGTGTAACGCAAGCTCCATTTGCCGTTCTTCCATCAGCGAGGTTTTCAGCGTGTCGAGCAGTTTGCGGATAACGTCAATGTTGTCAGACTCGTCCAGGTCCTCGTCAAACAGCTGTGCCGCTGGGCCAATGTTGCCCTTAAGCCACACTTCCAGCGTGTGCTCGTCGAGCGTTTCGCCGTTAAACGGGTTAATGAGCCACATTTCACCGTCCAGCCAGTCGGCACGCAGCAAAAGCTGAGTCGGGAAAATCACCGGCATCAGCGGAATGTCCAGACTCTCGGCCACCCACAGTAAAATCGCCCCGAGCGACACCGCGCTGCCCTGGCGTTTATCGAGCACTTCGTCGAGCCACAGCGCATCAGACAGGCGATAAACACCGTCCGCATCGCGAAAGCCCCATTTTTTATAAAACAGCTCCAGGAGCTTTTCGAGCTGCAAATCGTGATGCAGCCCCTGACAAATCTCTTCACGCGCCTGTGCAGCCAGCTGGTCCAGCTGTGCACGCACCTGCTGCGTCGGAAAATTTTCGCGAATCTGCTGCGATATCTGAATGATCCCTTCACACAACGGTGCCTGATCAAAATCGAAATCGGCTAACAACTCCATGACTTACCCCAGTAACGGTATTTTTGTGGTGGCGAGTTTGACGATGACATACAGCACCACCAACCCCAACAGGAAGGCAAACCAACGAACCTGCTGGCTGCGCGGGCGACGCCCAAGCGCGATAAAGCCCAAAACGATGTAGATAATAACGCCAAACAGCTTTTCAGTCAGCCATGCGCCCTGAGGCGTAAACGGCCAGAACTTTGCCATGACCATCAGCGCAACGCCGCTGAGTAGCATCACGGTGTCGTTGACGTGTGGAACAATACGCACCCAGCGCTTTTGCGACATCGGCGATGCGCGGTATTGCCACCAGTAACGCAGAATAAAAAGTGAGACGGAAAACAAAACCGTCAGTACATGCAGGTGCTTAAGCGCGAAATACGTCGCCATTGCTTACTCCATCATTGTTATAAGTTGGCCCGCAGTGAGCCTTTCATTACCGCCATAGTCGCGGCAGGTTTCAACCTGCGTATAGCCTGCTGCACCAAATAACGCACGTATCGCCGCACCTTGCTGCCAGCCGTGCTCCAACAACAGCCAGCCACCAGGCGCTAAAAACGCGCGCCCTTCTTCGACCAGCAGCCGCAAATCGGCAAGCCCGTTATCAGCCGCCACCAGCGCGCTGAGCGGTTCAAAACGCACGTCGCCTTCATTGAGGTGCGGGTCTGCGGCGTCAATATACGGTGGATTGCTGACGATAAGGTCAAAACGCTGCGCATCAAGGGCGGCAAACCAGTTGCTTTGCATTATCGTCACATTGCACACACCGAGATAATCAGCGTTACGTTGCGCCAGTGCAACCGCCTCCGGGATCAAATCGAGCGCCACAATCTCGCAGTCTGGCCGCTCGCTGGCAAGGGCCAGCGCGATAGCGCCAGTGCCGGTCCCCAGTTCCAGAATGCGACACGGCGTAGCGGGCAGCCGTGCGAGCGCCTGCTCAACCAGACATTCAGTGTCAGGGCGGGGAATTAAGGTCGCAGAAGACACAAACAGCGGCAACGACCAGAACTCACGCACGCCGGTCAGGTGCGCCACTGGCTCACCGCGCACGCGCCGCGCCAGCAGTTCATTAAGCTGTGACTGTTCCTCAGGCGCAAGCCGCGTCTCGCCAAAAGCGAGAATAAAGGTGCGGCTCTTGCCCGTGACGTGCCCAAGCAGGATTTCCGCATCGCGCCGCGGACTGTCGCCCGGTGAAAGCTGCGCAATAGCCCCGGCAAGCCACGTCTGGTAATCCATTACTCCTGCCCGGCCAGCGCCGCAAGCTGGTCTGCCTGATATTCCTGCACAATAGGCTCAATCAGCATATCCAGCTTGCCTTCCATGGTTTCGTCCAGCCGGTACAGCGTGAGGTTAATGCGGTGATCGGTCACGCGACCCTGAGGGAAATTGTAGGTACGGTTACGGTCGGAGCGGTCACCGCTGCCAAGCAGGTTGCGGCGGGTTGACGCCTCATCCTGCTGGCGCCTGGCGACTTCGGCGGCGCGAATACGCGCGCCCAGTACCGCCAGCGCTTTGGCTTTGTTTTTATGCTGCGAACGTTCGTCCTGGCACTCTACTACAATGCCGGTCGGCAAGTGGGTGATGCGAATAGCAGAGTCTGTGGTGTTAACGTGCTGGCCGCCTGCACCGGAAGAACGGAAAGTATCGATACGCAAATCGGCCGGGTTGATATCCGGCAGTTCCGCCTCCGGCAGTTCCGGCATGACGGCCACGGTGCAGGCCGACGTGTGGATGCGCCCCTGAGATTCGGTCGCCGGCACGCGCTGTACGCGGTGGCCACCGGACTCAAATTTCAGCCGGCCATAAACGCCCTCACCGCTGATTTTGGCGATGATTTCTTTGTAACCACCGTGCTCGCCTTCGTTGGCGCTCATGATTTCCACGCGCCAGCGCTTCGCTTCGGCGTAGCGGCTGTACATACGAAACAGGTCACCGGCAAACAGCGCCGCTTCGTCACCGCCGGTTCCGGCGCGCACTTCAAGAAATGCGTTACGCTCGTCGTCCGGGTCACGCGGCAGCAACAGCACCTGAAGCTGTTGTTCCATAACCTCATTTTGCTCGCGTGCCGCATCCAGCTCGTCCTGCGCCATATCGCGCATTTCCGGGTCGTCGAGCATTTCGCGGGCGGTTTCAATATCCTGCTGAATCTGTTGCCATTGTAAAAAGCAGCGCGAAACATCGCTTAGCTGCGCGTATTCCCGCGACAGCGCGCGAAAACGTTCCTGGTCGGCGATAACGTCTGCTTCACCAAGCAGCGCCTGAACCTCTTCGTGACGCTCATTCAGGGCTTCCAGTTTGGCAACAATAGAAGGCTTCATGGGTGGGGATTCACCTTGTAGAAATAGGGTTGAGTGGGACTAATCCAGCCCGAGGCTGCTGCGCAGAATTTGCAGACGTTCGTCGTCGCCGTCGCGCGCAGCCTGCTGTAGCGATTTGGTGGGTGCGTGAATAAGCTTGTTAGTCAGCTTCCACGCCAGTTCCTGTAGCACGGCCTCGGCATTGGCACCTTGCTGGAGCGAGGCCAGCGCTTTGGCGGCCAGCTCGTCGCGGGTGGCTTCTGCCTTACCGCGAAATTCGCGAATGCTCTCGCTGGCGCTCTGGGCGCGCAGCCAGGCCATAAATTCGCTGGTTTCCTGGGCAACGATGGTTTCAGCCTGCACGGCCGCCGCCTGACGCTGAGCCATGTTGTGCTGAATAATGGCTTGCAGGTCGTCCACGCCATACAGATAGGCGTTGGCAAGCTTGCCCACTTCCGGCTCCACGTCGCGCGGCACGGCAATATCTACCAGCAACATGGGCTGGTTGCGGCGCGCCTTAAGCGCACGCTCAACCATACCTTTGCCAATAATCGGCAGTGGACTGGCGGTGGAGCTGATGATGATGTCGGCTTCGGGTAGCCGTGCATCAATATCTGGCAGGCCGATTTCTTCCGCACCCACTTCTTCAGCCAGCGCTTTCGCGCGCTCGCGGGTACGGTTGGCAATAATCATTTTGCGAACCTGGTGCTCACGCAGGTGGCGCGCCACCAGTTCAATGGTTTCACCCGCGCCAACCAACAGCACGGTAACCTCAGAAAGGGATTCGAAGATTTGGCGCGCCAGGGTACAGGCGGCAAAGGCTACGGAGACGGCACTGGCGCCGATTTCAGTCTCGGTGCGCACCCGCTTAGCCACGGAGAACGACTTCTGGAACATGCGCTCCAGTTCGCTTGCGTGAGAGTGGCCGCGTGACGAGTCGGCAAAGGCTTTTTTCACCTGGCCCAGAATTTGCGGCTCGCCAAGAATCATGGAGTCCAGACCGCTGGCAACGCGCATCAGGTGGCTGACCGCCTCGTTATCCTGGTGCCAGTACAGACTGCGGCGCACTTCGGCTTCGTCGAGTTTGTGGTAATCACACAGCCAGCGCACCAGCGCCTCGCGCAGGTCATCCTGCTGCTCCACGCTCAGATATAGCTCTGTACGGTTGCAGGTCGACAGTACCACGCCGCCCTGCACCATCGGCTGCGCCAGCAGGCTATCCAGCGCGCTGTCGAGCGTATCCGGCGAAAACGTAACGCGTTCTCGCAATGATACCGGTGCCGTTTTGTGGTTAATGCCCAGAGCTAGCAGAGTCATGTGTGCGGGAGTAATACCGGTCTTGATATGGATTTCTGGTGGCATAATACAGGATGCGCACAGGCAATAAAAGGGAGCTACCTCTTTCACAACGATAGACGCCAGCCCTTTTTATCCCGATTACGGATAATTTCACCATTGACGCTTTTCACGCATAAAGCCAGTATTACCGGTTACGACTTTGACGGTTCTCAAGGATTTATCGCGTTATGACGAAATTCAGCCCCGTTCGACTGCTGCCTCTTGCAAGCCTGCTGCTTGCTGCCTGTATGACGACCCCGCCCAAAGGCCCGGGTAAAAGTCCCGATTCGCCGCAGTGGAAACAGCACGTTTCGCAGGTTCAGAGCCTGAGCCAGTATCAGACCCGCGGTGCCTTCGCGTATATCTCCGACAGCCAGAAGGTTTACGCCCGCTTCTTCTGGCAACAGACCGGCCAGGACCGTTATCGCCTGCTGCTGACTAACCCACTTGGTAGCACCGAGCTTTCGCTGACGGCTGGCCCGGATGGTGCAGAACTTATCGACAACAAAGGCCAGCGCTACCAGGCGCAGGATGCCGAAGAGATGCTGCAACGCCTGACCGGTATGCCTATCCCGCTTGAAAGCCTGCGCCAGTGGATTCTGGGGCTGCCGGGCGACGCCACAGATTACCGTCTCAATGACCAGTACCGCCTGAGCGAAGTTAACTACCCGCGCGACGGCAAAACCTGGAAAGTGACATGGAGCGACTACAGCGACAAGGTTCAACCCGCTTTTCCGTCAAATATGGAGTTAAGCGACGGCGAGCAGCGCATCAAGCTGAAAATGGATAACTGGATAGTCAAATGACGCCAACGCGCTGGCCTTCTCCGGCCAAACTGAATCTTTTTCTTTATATTACTGGCCGTCGTCCTGACGGCTACCATAACCTGCAAACGCTGTTTCAGTTCCTGGACTACGGCGACACGGTGACCATAACGCCGCGCAGCGACGGCCAAATCCACCTGCTGACGCCGGTTGACGGCGTGCCGGATGAGCAAAACCTGATTGTGCGCGCCGCGCGCCTGCTGTCAGACGAAGTACGGCATAGGGGCAACACCGTGCCGGGTGCGGATATTGCGGTAGAAAAACGGCTGCCGATGGGCGGCGGGCTGGGTGGTGGCTCCTCTAACGCGGCCACCACGCTCGTCGCGCTCAACCATCTATGGAAAAGCGGCGTCAGTACCGACCGGCTGACCGAACTCGGGCTGACACTTGGCGCCGATGTGCCGGTGTTTGTGCGTGGACATGCTGCGTTTGCCGAGGGCGTGGGCGAGCGTCTGATTGCGGCTAACCCACCGCAGAAATGGTATCTGGTGCTGCACCCGGGCGTAAGCATTCCGACACCGGTTATCTTTAAAGATCCTGAATTACCGCGCGATACCCCCACAAGGTCAATGGAAATGTTGATGAATTGTGAATTCCGCAACGATTGTGAAGTTATCGCAAGAAAACGTTTTCGTGAGGTTGATGCGCTGCTTTCCTGGCTGTTAGAATACGCGCCGTCGCGCCTGACTGGCACAGGAGCTTGCGTGTTTGCTGAATTTGACACCGAATCCGCTGCCCGCCAGGTGCTAAAGCAAGCCCCGGAGTGGTCGCAGGGTTTTGTGGCGCGTGGCGTCAATCTCTCCGCGCTGCATAAAGCCATTTCCGGGCAAGCTGAGCGTTGGTGACAGCGCCACCTTGTTTCAGACGTTGCATCACGCTCTTAAAATACACCGCCCGGATGGTGGACGCTGTGCCCGTGACCGCCATCCACTACTGGACGCATGCCTGAGGTTCAACTCGTGCCTGATATGAAGCTTTTTGCTGGTAACGCCACCCCGGAACTGGCTCAACGTATTGCCAACCGCCTGTACACTTCACTCGGAGACGCTGCTGTCGGTCGCTTCAGCGACGGCGAAGTGAGCGTACAGATTAACGAAAACGTTCGCGGTGGGGATATTTTCATCATCCAGTCAACCTGCGCTCCCACGAATGATAACCTGATGGAACTGGTGGTCATGGTTGATGCCCTGCGCCGCGCTTCCGCAGGCCGAATTACCGCTGTCATCCCCTACTTTGGTTACGCCCGTCAGGACCGCCGCGTGCGCTCTGCCCGTGTGCCTATCACCGCGAAAGTGGTTGCCGATTTTCTCTCAAGCGTTGGCGTTGACCGTGTTCTGACGGTTGACCTGCACGCCGAGCAGATTCAGGGCTTCTTCGACGTCCCGGTTGATAACGTGTTCGGCAGCCCGATTTTGCTGGAAGACATGCTGCAACAGAACCTCGAAAACCCGATCGTCGTTTCTCCGGATATCGGCGGCGTGGTGCGCGCTCGTGCAGTTGCCAAACTGCTGAACGACACCGAGATGGCCATTATCGATAAACGTCGCCCGCGTGCGAACGTTTCTCAGGTCATGCACATCATCGGTGACGTTGCCGGACGCGACTGTGTGCTGGTTGACGACATGATTGATACCGGCGGCACGCTGTGCAAAGCCGCTGAAGCGCTCAAAGAGCGCGGTGCCAAACGCGTATTCGCTTATGCTACGCACCCGATCTTCTCCGGCAATGCGGTGTCTAACCTGCGTAACTCCGTCATCGACGAAGTGGTGGTTTGCGATACCATTCCGCTGTCTGATGAAATTAAAGCGCTGCCAAACGTGCGTACCCTGACGCTGTCTGGCATGCTGGCCGAGGCGATTCGCCGTATCAGCAACGAAGAGTCTATCTCTGCCATGTTCGATCACTGATCGGACTGACAGCAAAAAACCCGCCGCGGCGGGTTTTTTTATGGCTGATGTTTGCTACATCACTTTTAACACCACGAAAAAGCGGCCCTCTGAAGGGCCGCTTTTTGTTTAATTCGACTTAACTCTGATGATGGCCGTGCTGACCGCGCTTGCAGCGCTTGTCGAAATTACGCACCCACCAGTAACGATCGGCGACTCTCTCATGACCGCCGAGACGGGCACCCACAAGCCAGAGCAATGCACCAACAAAAATGCCAAATACAGCACCGTGGGCCAAAAGCTGTGGCAGGTGAAATTGTGGAAGCTGGTTCATAATGGCAGTACCGATACTGCCTACCATCACCACTAACCCTAGCCCCATCAGCACGTTTCCCAATAGCGAAGCGTTTTTGCGTTTCATCTGTCACCTCCGAAATCTTCGGGCCGGCAGGGAATATCCCCTCTCCTTGTGTGCCAAGTATAGACATCGAGTTTTTTATCCGTTGCGGCGACGATCACAATTAGGAACATTTAACCCACACAACTTTACAAATAACTGACTGAATAAATGATTTTTTAATGGTCAAGGGTAGTGACTATTCACCTTTACGCCACCGCCTGAGCGGGGTTTTTGTCATCCGTGCCCATGCACAGTAAACTACGCGGCGAAAACCCTTTTCCAGGACTGTGATTGTGACAATAAAACTGATTGTCGGCCTCGCGAATCCGGGCGCGGAGTATGCCGCCACCCGCCATAATGCCGGGGCCTGGTACGTGGACTTGCTGGCCGAACGCCATGGCCAGTCGCTGAAAGAAGAGCCTAAGTTCTTTGGTTATACCGCGCGCATCAATCTCGCGGGCGAAGATGTGCGCCTGCTGGTGCCGACCACGTTTATGAATTTGAGCGGCAAAGCGGTTGCGGCACTGGCCACGTTCTACCGTATCACCCCGGATGAAATTCTGGTCGCGCACGATGAACTGGACCTTCCACCCGGCGTGGCAAAGTTCAAACTCGGTGGCGGTCATGGTGGGCACAATGGCCTCAAGGACATCATCAGCAAACTGGGCAATAACCCGAACTTTCATCGCTTACGCATCGGAATTGGCCATCCGGGCGATAAAAACAAAGTTGTCGGTTTTGTGTTGGGCAAACCGCTTGCCAGCGAGCAGAAACTGATCGACGACGCCGTAGACGAAGCGGCACGTTGTACCGAAGTCTGGCTTAAAGACGGCCTTGCCAAAGCCACCAGCCGCCTACACACGTTTAAGGCGCAATAGCCCTGCGTACAGCGATTTCCCTGCCCCTGAGGTGGGGGTTTACGTGTATAATAGGCAAAGTTATCCGTTTTTCATCATCGGGCTGCCTTCAGCCCTCTGATTATCAAGCAATTTAAGGTGATCTAAACCATGGGATTCAAATGCGGTATCGTCGGCCTGCCAAACGTCGGTAAATCTACGCTGTTCAACGCGCTGACTAAAGCGGGCATCGAGGCAGCCAACTTTCCGTTCTGCACTATCGAACCAAACACTGGCGTTGTCCCCATGCCCGATCCGCGTCTGGACAAGCTTGCCGAAATCGTTAAGCCGCAGCGCATTCTGCCGACCACGATGGAGTTTGTTGACATCGCGGGCCTGGTAAAGGGCGCATCCAAAGGTGAAGGCCTCGGCAACCAGTTTCTGACCAACATCCGTGAGACTGAAGCCATCGGCCACGTGGTGCGCTGCTTTGAAAACGACAATATCATCCACGTCTCCGGTCGCGTAAACCCGGCAGAAGATATCGACGTAATCAATACCGAACTCGCCCTGTCTGATCTGGACACCTGCGAGCGCGCCATTCACCGTATCCAGAAGAAAGCCAAAGGTGGCGACAAAGACGCGAAAGCCGAGCTGGAAGTGCTGGAGAAGTGCTTGCCACAGCTGGAGCAGGCCGGTATGCTGCGCGCACTTGATCTGAGCAAAGAAGAGAAAGCGCTGATTCGCTATCTGAGCTTCCTGACCCTCAAGCCGACGATGTATATCGCCAACGTTAACGAAGACGGCTTTGAGAACAACCCATATCTGGACCAGGTGCGTGAAATCGCCGCCGCAGAAGGCTCTGTAGTCGTGCCGGTCTGTGCGTCTGTCGAGTCTGATATTGCAGAGCTTGACGACGAAGAGCGCGACGAGTTTATGCAGGAGCTGGGTCTTGAAGAGCCGGGCCTCAACCGCGTGATTCGCGCAGGCTACACCCTGCTCAATCTGCAAACCTACTTCACCGCAGGCGTGAAAGAAGTGCGTGCCTGGACTATTCCGGTTGGCGCTACCGCCCCGCAAGCGGCCGGTAAGATTCACACCGACTTCGAGAAAGGCTTTATCCGCGCCCAGACCATCGCCTATGAAGACTTCATTACCTATAAAGGCGAACAAGGTGCCAAAGAAGCCGGGAAGATGCGTGCAGAAGGTAAAGACTACATCGTGAAAGACGGCGATGTGCTGAACTTCCTGTTCAACGTCTGATTCCTCACTATTAAAAAATCCACGCAACCGCGTGGATTTTTTTATTGTATCGCGGATTATGCTGATACACGGTTACCAGCTGGTTAACTAACATCCCGCTCTCGCGCCATCGGCATTCGACGAGCGATATCCCAACAGCAGCCAGGACGGCTTGCACACATCGGGTTAATACAAACTGCTATGAAACAAACGCTGACATGGATGGCAAAAGGTTTGGTTCTGTTGATGCTTTTTATCAGCGTAGTCGTCACTTATGCCCTGCTCTCTTCGCCTCCGGATGGCGAATCAAACGATATCAGCCACGCCGGGGAATCCTTAGGCGGCATTTATAAACGCTATAACGGCAGTGTGTATGCAGCAGTCCCCAGCAATGGGCTTTATAAAATAGAGCAGGCCGATCCCGAAACGTTTGCGCTGATAAAAGATGAAATGCGCAATAACCGCCAGGTCGGTAAAGATAAAGACCACGTTTACTGCGGTAATCTGGTGTTACCTGAACTGGATGCGGCACGTACCGTTTATCTGGGTAACAGTTATTTCAGCGATGGTGCTCACACCTGGTATTGCGGCTTTAGTACGATTCGCAACGAGAATCTTAGCGCCATTGCAGATGTGTACCAGCTCGTGCGCTATCGGTTAGGTTACGGCACCAAGCCGCAGAGCTATCTCTATCCCTCGCGTCAGCTACCACAAAGTAGTACACCATACCGCCCGTTGCTTGATGCTGATTTTATCACCGATGGCACTCAGGTTTACTATCGCGGCGAACATCTGGCGCAGGCAAAACCCGATACGTTGCGACGGATAAAAGTGCCGTCCAGCAGTGGCGATCGCCCCAGCGAACACTATTTTGCTGATGGGGAGCATGTTTATTACAAAACGCAGTTATTACCGCACAGAGATAACGACAAGCTTGAGGTGCTTAAATTTGGTGATATCCCGGGGCGAACTCCCTATTTGTACGATCCTCTTGAGGGTATGGTTTTTAGCGCAAACCTGCCGTTTGATGCAGCTAATAAACCCTATGCCCCGCTGACGCGCGGCGGTGAGCACATTTATCATGTTCTGTTCACCAGCAAGAACGGTATTTTCTTTTATGATACCCAGAACCGTAAGGTGAAACGCGCCGGTGAGAACATTTTTGCCTCCGCTGACTTCAGCGCACTCTCGCCCTATATTTTCTGGGATGGAAAACGGCTGATTTATCTTCAGGCCTCAGAGGAAAGACGTAAAGGCAAAAGCGGTTGGTCGCTGGTCTCTCGCTCAACAAATATCCTCCAGCTCACAGAGCCGGTGGCTGATGACTGGCAGAAACTGGGTGATACCAGAAGCGGGGTGTTCGGTTCGGTCTGGAGAAACGGCACTTCGCTTTGGTATTTTGCCACAAGCAGTTTTGGTAGCCGGCTGACGAAAAGCGGACCACTGTATCATATTGCCGATAATGCAACGGCAGAGGCACTGCAACAGCCCGACATCAGTAGTGACGACATTGAGGCCTTATTTAAACAGGAAAAGCTTTATCCCCCTTCTCATCAGAAATTACTGGAAGCGAAAACCAAATACAAAAACAGTGGGCTTATCATGGTGGTTTTTATCATCATGGCTTTCTCCCTGGCTCCTGCCATTCTGGGTATTTTTCACGCTCTCAGAGTCAGGCGCTCAATACCCGGCAAATCCTGAGCAGGAAGACAAAGCGGCTTTCTGGATAAACTCAGACAAGGGGAAATTTGCACAATTTAAAAGATGGCCCTGAGCGGAGGTGATGCCGATGAGAAGTCACGATTTACCGAAGAGCAAATTGCCTTTGCCCTGAAGCGCCCAGACGGCAGATACTTCGACCACGTTCCGTTATTTGACGAACGGCTTGTTCCTTAAATTCAGGTGTAAATCGTGGTGTGCCCATATGCTCAAACTACAGGGCAGGATCGTCTACCGGCGTAAGGTCAGCCCAGTATTCAGTGTAAATATTCAGGACACCTTTGCGGTGCCCTGAACGTTTTCAGCAAAAAATAGTCACGTCGAGCGACATTTTGTTAAATCGGCTCAAACTTCATTCCTTTAAAAATACGCACCGGATCGCCTCTGGAGATCTGATGGTGAAACTGACGACGTTCTGCTTTTAGCGCCATTTGCTGCTCCATTTGCAGCAGTTCAAGACGACGGCCTATCAGTATTAACGCCAGCCGTTTGTTAGCATGTTGACTCCGTTCTGTCTGCACTTTCACGCTAATACCAGAGGCAATGTGCGTGGCTCTGACCGCTGAGTCGGTCTTATTTACGTGCTGCCCACCGGGGCCAGATGCACGCAGTGTCTCAAAGCGAATCTCACTTTCAGGAACAAACGTCGTGGGCGTAAAAGGCGAAACGCCTATAAACCAGTTTTTACGCCCGTGATTCTTCCTGTAAGGACTGGTACAGATCCACTGTAACGTTCCGCACCATATCTCACTCAAAGACGCACTGCATTCTCCTGATATCACCACCAGCGCAGAGCGCAGTGTCCCAAAACGGCAATGATCTTCCTGTTCCAGAATTTCGACATTGACCTGCAAAGACTGCGCCTCAAGACAAAAACGCTGTAGCGCTTTGGAGACTGCCAGACTGCATTCGGCGGGGCCTTGCGCAGAAGAAAACTGAAGTAACATCATTCTGCGCCTCCACGGGTTTTATAGGTCAAAACCGGCTTCAGCCTGGCAACAACCCGAACCAGTCCAGCCTGGTCCATTGAACCAATAACCGTTTCAATGGATTTATACGCTTCGGGTGCTTCCTGAAACATCAACTGTTTGTCTTCACAAATAACCCGGCTTCCCAGCGCCGTGCGACTCAGTTGCGCCAGCGTATACCTCCCGCAGAGGCGATCTTTGCATTCTGAACGCATCCATTTGCGTCCGGCACCATGCGCCAGAGAATAAAGGCTTTTCGCCGATGGCAAAGGCTCAACCAGATAGCTGAAATCCCCTCTTGAGCCAGGAATAACCACCCATCCCTGGTCTGAGGGTGTTGCACCTTTGCGGTGTAACCAGCCTTGTTTGCCCTCGATAAACGCTGGCGACACCAGATTATGGTGAACGTCCAGCAGTTTCTCCCCATCCGCTCGTAAACGTGACAGTATTCGCCCGGCAATCAAGCAGCGATTATTTGCAGCAAACTGCAACGCCTGGTGATGTTTTTCAAGATAGGCTACTGCTTCTGGCGTATTTTCATATAATCCCTGATGCCCAAACTCCTGTACATGCTGTGCCAGGATTTGTTGACCAAGCCCCCGGGAACCACTGTGTACCAGTAATACCAGGTGCTTTTTACTCAGTTCATGCTCTGAAGAGAGTTCCCCGTCATAAATAGTCTCTACTTGCTGCAGCTCAGCAAAATGGTTTCCGCCGCCAATCGTTCCCATAGAAAACTCGGTTGCAAAAGGGGGCAGAGAGCCTAAGTGTTCTTCTATCCATTCCGGTTCAGGAGGAAGATCGATATTACCCAGCCGTTTTTCCAGTTTCTCAATATTCAGTTTCGCTAACGGAATATCGGTTTGCCATAACGCCATACCACAACCAATATCGTTACCCACCAAAGCAGGATAAAAAACACGGGTTGAAAAAAAAGCGGCGCCAACCGGATAGCCACGCCCTGGATGCAAATCAGGCATGCCGACAACGCGTTGCATATGCGCTAAAGCTGCGGTTGTTTGTAACTGTTGGATTGCTTTACCTTCAATCCAGGTGTCGTCCGATGCGATATAAGAAACCGCCTCAGACAGTGAGCGAATTGTTGTGCCCATAACCATCCATCATTAAACGATGATAATCAGAAAATCACGAAGATAATGGCGGGCTTACTGGTTGAACTGATGATGCAGCGTATTAACTGAATGCTCAGTAGCAAAAGAGCCCGCAAAGAGTTGCTGATAATGTCATGTAAACCTCCTTGCAGTTAGATGATGAAAAAACGCGGCGATAGTAATGCCTTTCTCAGCATCGTACAACGTTTTTTTAATGCTGCATGGAAGGAGAAAAATGCATTTAGCACAAAAAGTCGCGTTATTTTTTTCAACCGTTTACAACGTTGACTCAGTATAAACCCTGCTGTATTTGGGTCACTATCCCTCAGCAACCGGGCAGAATCGACTAAAAGCACCTTCGCATTTTAGATACTCATATAAAAGATTTGCGCGTTGAAAGGTAGACAAAATCATCGACATCAGCTTTTCTGCTTCTGCATATTTATGCGCATTAATAATGAAAGTATCGGCACTTTGCTTGTCCGGGTTCTGCTCGGTGCGCGGACTTTCCGCATTTTGCGCAAATACCGCATCATAATCTCTCAATGCCAACCAGGCCCGCTGTGCTTGCACCATTTTATCCAGGGCATTTCTCCCTTTTTCATCCCGATCGATACGCTCAAGGGTATGCAGTATAATGTTGTAGTTGTGATTCAGGAGGGTATCAACGCGAGTATATTCATTTTCCAGGCACTTAACATGCGCATTAAGATCGACGATTTGATTACAGTTATTAATAATATAATGCGTTTCAGATTCGGAAATTTTCACGGGCTGGTCAACAATATCTGAGCAATAAACATAAGCGGGTAATAGTAGCGGCAGTATAAGTACAAATCGTCTGGCCATAATGATTCCATTCATTTTTCGAACTCAACCTCTGAATAATAAACTTAACTCCACTTTAAACAACATAAACCTGACACCCAAATGACAGGCGCAGAGTCTGGACAGCGTGATATTTAACGGCTGTTGCGGCTCCTACTCTCCAGCCAGTGAAACCTCTTTACGTCATATCTGTGCTACTGACGCTATGTTTAACAGTACTATTTCCAGACCACACTTTCATCGTAGGGCACAGAGGGTGACGCAGCTTAACGTGCCGTTGTTTATTGTCGCTGTGAGCGACACTTCCCCGCTCAGCTGCCATTATTCGTTAGCTCCACACGCTGCCCAACAACCAGTTTTTTTAACTCAGGAATACACGAGCCGCAGTTTGTGCCGCACTTGAGCGTCGCCCCAAGCTGTTGCACGCTGTTGTAGCCCTGTCGCACGGCTTCCCTGATTTGCGATTCGTTCACACCAAAACAGCTACAAATTATCGCCCCGGCAGGTGTTTTAGCGCCGTCAGCGCGCCCTGCCAGCAATGCCAGGCGCTGTTGCGCATTCTGCGGCAGGTGCATAAACGCAGCCACCACCGCCTCACGCGCCAGCGTAAGCGGCGTGCGCTGCGCATAAAACGCCAGTTGCAGTTCACCCTGCGCCCAGACCAGCAGATTAAATCCCTCCTCCCCCAGCCTGGCAACCTGGCACACTTTATCGTGCGTTGAGTAATGCTCATTCAGCCACGTCATCCAGTCGCCCGGCAGCGACGTGTCGGCCAGGGCGAAATGCGTCACGCCCGGTTGGGTAATCCGGCTCCAGTACGCGGTGGTCGGCGGCGCAAGACCTTCACCGCGCATGAATAGCTCGGCGTGCCAGGCGGCGTTCCATTTGCGCAGGCTAACGGGCATATGTTTGCTTTCCGGTTGCCCGGATAGCGGGTCGGTCACCGCTGCCACCAGCGCATCCACCCGCGCCTGCTGACTAAAGCGGGTGCTCCAGTGCATGGGGACAAACACGCTCCCGCGCGGCTGAAGCCTGTCGGGACGCGCACGCAACAGCAGCCAGCCGTGTGATGAACTCACTCGCACCAGGTCGCCCGCCTGAATGCCCGGCCCATCATCCGGGTGAAACTGGCAGTACGGCTCGCTGGTGTGTTGCATCAACCGTGCTGACTTGCCGGTGCGCGTCATGGTATGCCACTGGTCGCGCACGCGCCCGGTATTCATCACCAACGGATACGCCGCGCCAGGCAGGTTGGCGGGCAAACGCGGTACAACCGCAATCAGCCGTGCTTTACCGTCTGCGTGCAGGAAGGTGTTATCGGTAAAAAGACGCGGCGTTCCCTGTGGATTGGCAGCATTCACCGGCCACTGTATCGGGCGCAGGGCGTCCCATTGTTCGTTGCAAAGTTGCGCCAGGCCACTGATATCAAACGCACGCGTCCCCGCATTCTCAAAGCCGGAGAGCGCGGCATGTTCACGGAAGATGTCGGCAGGATGCTGATAAGCAAAAGCCTCCCCAAACCCCAGCCGCTGTGCGACCTGGCAGAGGATCCACCAGTCGGGTTTTGCCTCGCCGGGTATGGGTAAAAAAGCGCGCTGGCGGGAAATACAGCGCTCAGAATTGGTGACTGTGCCGTTTTTCTCGCCCCAGCCCTGGGCCGGCAGCAGGATATGTGCCGCCTGGGTGGTGTCGGTGTCACGCATAATGTCGGACACAATAACCAGCGGGCAGCGGGCAAGGCCAGCACGCACACGGTCGGCATCGGGCAGTGACACCAGCGGGTTAGTCCCCATGATCCAGACGGCCTTGACCTGGCCGTTTTCAATGGCCCGGAACAGATCTACGGCATTTAACCCGGCCGCTTGCGCCACCCGGTTGCTGTTCCAGAAGCGCCCTACGCGATCGATATCGTCGGCCGTGAAGTCCATATGTGCCGCCAGTTGACTGGCAAGCCCCCCCACTTCGCGCCCGCCCATGGCATTGGGCTGGCCGGTTATCGAAAAGGGTCCGCAGCCTTCGCGCCCAATCTGCCCGGTTGCCAGATGCAGGTTGATGATGGCGTTGCATTTGTCCACCCCGGAGCTGGACTGATTAATCCCCATCGAATACAACGTCACCAGCCGTTGACTGCGCGCCAGCAGTTGATAAAACGCCTGCAACTGCGACAACGGCAAGCCGCAATAGTCTGCGGTGGTCTCAGGCGTCCACGCCTGAGTCGCCAGTAGCGTTTCTGGCGCGCCCTGAGTGTGTTGTTGCACAAAGTCGGTGTCGAGTTTTCCCCCTGCCGCCATCGCGTTTAACGCCCCGCAAAACAACGCGGCGTCGCTGCCAGGGCGTAAAGCCAGGTGTAAATCGGCGATATCACAGGTTGCGGTGTTACGCGGATCGACAACCACTATCTGCATCTCGGGTCGCTCGGCTTTGGCCTTCGCCAGTCGCTGGTACACCACCGGGTGCGCCCAGGCGGTATTTGAACCCACCAGCACCACGCAGTCCGCCCGCTCCAGATCCTGATAATTGCACGGCACCGCATCACCACCAAATGCGCGCTTGTAACCCACTACCGCAGAGGCCATGCACAGCCGTGAGTTGGTGTCCATGTTGCCTGCGCCGATGAATCCCTTCATGAGCTTATTGGCAACGTAGTAATCCTCAGTCAGCAACTGACCGGAGCCGTAGAAAGCGACAGCCTGCGGCCCGTGCTCATGCATAACCTTCTGTAAGCCCTGTGCGGCGGCATCCAGCGCCTGCTGCCAGCTAACGGGCTGATGGTTAATTTCCGGGTGCAGCAAGCGCCCCTGTAGCCCCACCGTTTCGCCCAGCGTGTGGCCTTTAACACACAAGCGCCCCGCGTTCGCCGGGTGGTTAGCGTCCCCGCTGGCAACAACCCCGTCAGCCTGTAACTGCATACGCACGCCACAGCCCACGCCGCAATACGCACAGGTGGTTTCAACCACCGCAGACGATGATTTCATAGGCTGGCCGTTTCAATGATTTTTGACGGCGAAGCGGCCTGTGCCTGTACCTGCACCCAAACGCGCCCGCTTTCCACTTTCACCGGCCAGCTGCGCAGCGCACACTGCGGGTTGTCCAGGCTGTGTCCATCCTGCAAGCGAAAACGCTGTTTATACAGCGGCGAAATCACCACCGGCTCGCCCTGTACATCGCCCACCAGCCCGCGTGCCAGCACGTTGGCATCGCTGTCAGGCTCCTGGTTACTGAGTGCAAAGACCTGCTGTGGGCTCTCGGGCAGATAGAACAGCGCAATCTGTTGGTCGGCAAGCCGTGCAGCCACACCCGCATTCGCCGGGATAGCGCTCAGTTCACATATCTCCATCCAACCCGCACTCTGTGGTTTTTCTCTTGCAGGTAAAGTAAGCACGGCGCGCTCCTGCTGCGTTGCCGGACGGCGCTGCTGGCGCTCAGGCACCATGATTACCGCTTCGTCCGGCTCGTCGCTGTTAACAAACGGTTTGAACAACGCCAGACGGTCAGCAGAGGCCAGCGTGGTTTGCCATTCACACTGATACGTTGCCACCACCGCCGCCATTTCACGCTCCAGCTCCTCAGCGATGTTCAGGCTGTCTTCCAGCACCACCTGGCGCAGGTATTCCATGCCGCCCTCAAGGTTATCCATCCAGGTGCTGGTGCGTTGCAGCCGGTCCGCGGTGCGAATGTAAAACATCAGAAAGCGGTCAACGGTGCGGATCAGCGCCTGGGTACTCAGGTCCTGCGCCAGCAAGTCCGCATGACGCGGTTTCATGCCGCCGTTACCACAGACGTACAGATTCCAGCCCTTTTCAGTCGCAATCACGCCCACGTCTTTACTTTGCGCTTCTGCACACTCGCGGGTACAGCCGGACACCGCCATTTTGATTTTATGAGGTGAGCGCAGCCCTTTATAACGGTGCTCCAGTTGCAGCGCGAGCGAGGTAGAGTCCTGCACGCCGTAGCGGCACCAGCTGGAGCCAACGCAGGACTTCACCGTGCGCAAAGATTTGCCGTAGGCGTGGCCGGTTTCAAAACCGGCATCCACCAGCTGCTGCCAGATTTCCGGTAACTGCTCCAGGCGCGCACCAAACAGATCAATGCGCTGACCGCCGGTAATTTTGGTGTAAAGCTGATAGCGTTTGGCAACCTGACCAATGGCTATAAGTCCGTCTGGCGTTATCTCCCCTGCCGGTACGCGCGGCACCACGGAGTAGGTGCCGTCTTTCTGGATATTGGCAAAATAGCGGTCGTTGGTGTCCTGTAGCGGTAAATGCTGTGGTTTGAGCAGGTAGTCGTTCCAGCATGAGGCGAGGACCGAAGCGACCAGCGGTTTGCAAATTTCACACCCGCTACCCTGGCCGTGTTTTTCGATAAGCCCGGCAAAGGTGCGGATGTTGCCCACCCGCACCAGGTGATAAATCTGCTGGCGCGACCAGGGGAAATGTTCGCAGATGTCTTTTTTCACCTCGACACCCATTTCAGACAGCGCAAACTCCATGACCTGTTTGGTCAGTGCCGCGCAGCCACCGCACCCGGTGGCGGCTTTGGTGCAAGCCTTAACCGCTGCCATATCGGTGCAATTATTTTTTACCGCCTCGCAGATATCGCTTTTACTGACGTTATGGCAGGAGCAGATTTGCGCGCTATCCGGCAAGGCAGCAACGCCCAGCGCCTGTGGAGCCGCCCCGGCACTAGCGGGTAAAATCAGCGTTTCGGGACTGGCGGGCAGCGGGATGGCGTTGAGCATCATCTGTAAAAGTGTGCTGTATTGCGCGCTGTCGCCAATAAGCACCGCGCCCAGCAACTGTTTGCGGTCCTGCGACACCACAATTTTTTTGTACACTTCTGCCGGACCATCCACCCAGCTGTAGCTCTGGCTACCGGGCGTGCGGCCATGCGCATCCCCCACAGAGGCCACCTCGACCCCCAGCAGTTTCAGTTTGGTGCTCATGTCCGCGCCGCTAAAGGCCGCCTCACGCCCGGCGAGCGTCTCTGCCAGCGTGCGCGCCATCTGGTAACCCGGTGCAACCAGACCGAAAATCTGCCCATTCCATAGTGCGCACTCGCCAATGGCATAAATGGCAGCATCGGAGGTGCGGCACTGGTCGTTGACCACGATGCCGCCGCGCGGCCCGACCTCAAGCCCGCAGGCTCTGGCAAGCCCATCGCGCGGGCGAATACCGGCTGAGAACAACACCAGGTCGGTTTCCAGGTGGCTGCCATCGGCAAACTCCATGCGGTAGTCACAGGCTTCGCCTGCCACTATGGCGCGGGTTTCTTTACCGGTATGCACCTGGACATCAAGTGCTTCAATTTTGCGCCTGAGCATCTGTGCGCCGCCTTCATCAAGCTGAACGCCCATCAGCCGTGGCGCGAACTCAACCACATGGGTTTGCAGCCCCAGCTGTTTGAGCGCATTAGCAGCTTCCAGCCCCAGTAACCCGCCGCCCACCACCACGCCGGTTTTACCGCTGGCAGCGCAGGCTTTAATGGCGGCTAAATCATCCAGCGTGCGATACACCAGGCAACCTGGGGCATCATTACCCGCAATGGGCGGCACAAACGGGCTGGAGCCGGTCGCCAGCACCAGCACATCGTAAGCGGTTTGCCGCCCGTAATTATCAACCACAACGCGCTGTGTGCTATTAATCTGTTCAATGCAATGCCCCAGCCGCAGTTCAATACCGGTGTTTTCAAAGAAACCCTCTTCCACCAGCGAGAGGGACTGCGCGCTGCGCCCGGAGAAATATTCAGACAAATGCACCCGGTCGTAAGCCGGGAATTTTTCTTCGGCGAACACAATCACCTGATAGTGCAGATGCAGTTCACGCTCCACCAGCTGCTGCAAAAAATGATGGCCAACCATGCCGTATCCGGCCATAACCAAAACAGGTTTCGACATTGCATGACTCCTCGTCACCTCAGCGGGTAACGGTTCTGATTGAAGGAATGCCAGCGGCGCATCGCCGGGGCCAAAAACGCTGGGTTGTACCTGCTCCGCACAGGGATGATTCAGGCGTGAGAGATAGGCAGGTCCGTCACTGATGTCTCCCCACAGCAGCACACCTTTAAGCTGGTTGTTGCACAGCAGCAGACGGCGGTAATGGTTATCAAGCGAGTCAAAGGTGCTGTGAATTTGCGTGTCATCGTCATGTTGCAGACTGCCTGCACAAAACAAATCGATGCCGCTGACTTTGAGGCGCAGCGGCACAGGCTGGATTTCAAACGGCGCAATCTCTTTTATGCCCGCGAGTCGGGCGGCCAGCGCCTGCGCTTGCTGCCAGCACGGCGCCACCAGGCCGAAGGTGTGTTCACCCCACTGGCAGCATTCACCAATCGCGGAAATATGCGGATCAGAGGTTTGCAGCACATCGTTTACCAGGATAGCGCGTTCACAACGAAGTCCGCTGTCCTGCGCCAGGCTGATGTTTGGGCGCACGCCCAGCGCAACCACCGCGCGTTCGGCCTCTATTTCGCGGCCATCGCGCAGCATCACCGCGCGAATACGGCCCGTGCTGCCTGCAACGAATGACGCGGCTTCAGCGTGTAAAATCACATTTATACCGCGTTGTACCAGCCGCTCGCGCAGCAGTGCACCTGCGGTTGCATCAAGCTGTTGCTCCATCAAATACGCGCCACGGTGCAGCAGACTGACCTGCATGCCGCGCTGTGCCAGCGCCGCCGCCGCTTCCACTCCCAGCACGCCGCCGCCTACCACCACCACCGGCTGCCCGGTGTATGCACCATCAAGCAGCATCTGCACATCCTGCCAGTTGCGAAACCCCTGCACGCCGGGCAAATCATACCCCGGCAGCGGCGGGATAAAGGGCCGCGAGCCGGTTGCAATCACCAGGTGGTGGTAATGCAAAACCTTCCCGCCCGCCGTCACCGTGCGGGCCTGCCGGTCAATCGCGGTTGCTGCACAGTCCGCCATAAAAGTGACGTTGTGCTGCGCGTACCAGGCCGCGTCGTGCGTGACGGTCTGCGCAAAGGTTTTTTCGCCGCTCAGAACCGGCGTGAGCAGAATGCGGTTGTATGCGCCGTGCTTTTCTTCACCAATGAGCACAATCCGATAGCGCTCAGGTGCCAGTGCGCACAACTGCTCAACCAGCCGCGCCCCCGCCATGCCGTTGCCAATAACGATCAGCGTCGGTTTTGCCATGATGCCCATCTCCCGCTGAATCAGGCCACGGCCTGATGTTTTTCATAGAGAAAATGCAGCACCTGCTGGCGGTAGTGGTGAAAGCGCGCTTCGTCTGCCAACGCCAGCCGGTTACGCGGGCGCTCCAGCTCAACGTGTAACACCTCACCGATTTTGGCCGCCGGACCATTGGTCATCATCATCACGCGGTCAGACAGCAGCACCGCTTCATCCACATCGTGGGTTATCAGCAAAATGGTGGTCCGCAGGCGAGCCTGGATATCCATCACCGCGTCCTGCAAATGGGTACGCGTTAATGCATCCAGCGCACCAAAGGGTTCATCCATAAGCAGCACTTTGGGCTTCATTGCCAGTGCCCGGGCAATGCCGACCCGCTGTTTCATGCCACCGGAAATCGCGCCGGGGCGCTTGTCGGCGGCATGCGTCATCTGCACCAGTTCGAGGTTGTGCAAAATCCAGTCGTGCATTTCGCTTTTGCTCATCTGGTCTTTAAACACCTGCCGCACCGCCAGCGCGACATTCTCAAACGCACTCAGCCACGGCAGCAGCGAATGGTTCTGAAAAACCACCCCACGCTCCGGTCCCGGCCCGGTTATCTCCTGGTTATCGCACAGCAATACGCCTTCTGTTGGGCGACTCAGCCCGGCTATCAGGTTCAGTAAGGTGGATTTGCCACAGCCGGAGTGACCAATCAGACTGACCGTTTCGCCCTGCGCAATCTCAAAACTGACGTTATCCAGCGCCAGGAACGTGGTTCTGCCCGCCGGGAAACGCTGGCTGACGTTCTCAACGCTGATGATGGCTTTTTCTTTTTTCATGGCTGGCTCCTAACGGTTGTCGTAACGTAAGCGGCGGGCAACCGCCATCAGCCCCTGCTCCAGCGCCATCCCCACCACGCCAATCAGCACAATAGCGATGATGATGTTTTCCACGTTGAGGTTGTTCCATTCATTCCAGATCCAAAACCCAATCCCCACGCCGCCCGTGAGCATTTCAGCGGCGACAATCACCAGCCAGGCGATCCCCACGGACAGGCGCATACCGGTCAGGATGTAAGGCAACACAGCGGGAAAGAGGATTTTGCGCATCACGGTGAACTCACTGAGCTTCAGCACCCGCGCCACATTGAGATAGTCCTGCGGGATGCGCATCACGCCTTCGGCGGTATTGAGGATCATCGGCCAGATAGAGCAGATGAAAATGGTCCATGCCGAGGCAGGCTCTGCACGCTGGAACAGCAACAGGCCGATGGGCAGCCATGCCAGCGGGCTGACCGGGCGCAGCAGTGAAATGATGGGACCGAACATGCTGGCGATAAAGCTAAAACGCCCAATCAGAAACCCCACCGGAATACCGACCACTGCCGCCAGTCCAAAGCCGATAGCCACACGTTTAAGCGAGGCCAGCACGTTCCAGCCAATGCCCATATCGTTTGGCCCGGCGATGTAAAACGGGTCCGCGAAAATGACTTTCGCCGCCTCCCAGGTTTTGAGCGGTGTAGGAAAACCGCTGCTGCCCATCGCCGCAATCTGCCAGACGGCGATAAGCACCAGCGCGCCGAGCGCAGCCGGGATCGCCTTTTGCACGCCACGATGCGTGGCGGCGCGCAGCCGGGTAAAGGACCGCTCCCGTTTGAATGCCTGAGCCGGTTGCTTAAGCGTCACGACCTCAGCGCTTACCGGTTCCGTCAGCGTCACAACGTTGGTTTTCAACTTTACAGACATCGGTAACCTCACTTAGCGTTTTACTGTAAAACTGTTGGCGTACTCCCCAGGACGGCTGCCATCCCAGACCTTGCCGTCAATCAGGGTGCTGCTGCGCATGTCGCTGGACGGCAGGTTGATGCCCCCGACCGCACTGGCCGCCTGTTTGTAGACGTCGATACGGTTAATTTTTTTAGCCACCGCCAGGTAGTCCGGGTCTTTATCGAGCAGGCCCCAGCGTTTATGCTGCGTCAGGAACCACATGCCGTCGGAGAGCCAGGGGTAATTGACTGCGCCATCGTTGAAGAAACGCATGCTGTGAGCATCTTTCCATGTCTTCCCGAGGCCATTTTGGTAGTTGCCCAACATTCGCCCCTGGATGGTCTCAACCGGGCTATTGATGTACGCACGTCCGGCAACCACCTGCGCGGTTGCAATGCGATTCGCATCTGAGGTATCAATCCAGCGGGAGGCGTCTAACACGGCGGCGGTAAGCGCGCGGGCGGCGTTGGGGTTGGCGGCAACCCAGGCCGCGGTGGTGCCAAGCACTTTCTCCGGGTGATCGGGCCAGATTTCCTGTGACGTGACGGCGGTGAATCCCAGACCGTCTTTAATGGCGCGCTGGTTCCAGGGTTCCCCGACACAAAAACCGCTCATGTTGCCGATTTTCATGTTCATGACCATTTGCGGCGGTGGCACGACCACATTGCGCACGTCGTCAAATGGATGGATACCGGCGTTTGCCAGCCAGTAATACAGCCACATTGCGTGTGTACCGGTAGGAAACGTCTGTGCGAAGGTGTAGGTGCCCTTCTTGCTGGCACTGACTACTTTTTTCAGCGATGCGCCATCTGTTACGCTCGCCTGTTTCAACTGCTCAGATAACGTGATGGCCTGGCCGTTGTTGTTAAGTGACATCAGCACCGCCATGTCGTGCTGCGGGCCGGAAATACCAAATTCCAGGCCGTACACCAGCCCGTAGAGCACATGCGCGGCATCCAGTTCACCCGACACCAGCTTGTCGCGCACAGACGCCCAACTCGACTCTTTGCTCGGAACAATGGTAATGCCGTACTTCGCATCAAATTTCTTCACCGCCGCCATCACCACTGAGGAGCAATCCGTTAAGGGAATAAACCCCACGCGCAGCGTTTTCTTCTCTGGCGCATCTGAACCGGCGGCCCAGACGCTGTTCATAAAACCCGGCATCAGCATGCTGCCACCGAGCGCCGCGCTTCCCACCAGAAAGCGGCGGCGCGAGCACTGCCCCAGAATTTTTGTCTTTTTTTGCGTCATCCCGGCTTCCTGTAGCGTTAAAAAGAAATAAAAAAAGCGCCCGGTTAACGCTCAGTTGCCTGAACGCTAACGGACGCCTTTATCCGTAATGCTGACTAAACCGCCATTGGTTTAGTGCCTGTATCAAAATAATGCAGCTTGTGTGCCAGTTTTATATCTGATCTAAAAATCAGTGAATTAGCGCGCCAGCTTGTGCTTGTCTTGTTTTTATCTGCACCGCAACGGCACACCGTGCACAACGCCATTGCACGCAGGCGGTGCAGCTATTGCCCAGCTTTGTTGCCGTTTGGGTCAGTGATGGCAGACACCGCCAGCATGACCTCAGCAATCTCTGACAGTTTCTTATTCTGCTTCATTGCCATATCAAGCATGGCCTTATGCGCCTGTGCTTCCGTCAGGCCGTGATGCTGCATCAGCAGGCCTTTTGCTCGCTCCACCAGCTTGCGCTCTGCCAGCATCACGCGAAGCCTGGTGAGTTCCGCATCAAGAACCTGTAGCTGGCGTGACTGTTGCTCGACCAGTTCCAGCACGCAGCGACTGAGCTGCGGGGGAAGCAGCGCCGCGTAGTTATTATCCGGCTGTGGGAGTTGTTCGATGTTCTGCTGCTGGACGGCAAGAGATGCCTGTGCTTCGCGAATACGCTCACGGCAACAGATCATGAGCGCGTCTTCGAGGCTGTCCTCTACCTTTTTCATGCCATCAATACGCGCCGTTGAAACCTCAAACCAGCGCAGCGCCACATCTGTGCACTCACCATCGGGCGTTTTACGGGTGCAGGCAATACGCCTGAAGCGTTCGAACTCGCTGCTGTGCTGGCCTGTCTGCTGCTGCCACAATGCCAGGCAGTGAGCATCGGCAAACTCCGCAAAGGTCTGGAAACAGCGCTCCTGGCTTTCGATAAGACTAACAAGCTGCTGATGTACGTCCGCATCAAAGTGCCAGGCGGCGAAACCGGCTGCCGCAGTAGCCCGCTCCTGACCGGCCAACTCTTTACCCTGCATAAAGCTGAACATCGCCAGCAGCGCCCGCGAAATGGACGGATCGCCGGAGATATCTGCTGTTTCAAATACCAGCGTCAGATGAATGCGGATAACCTCGTTGTAACCATTCATCGCCTCTGGCTGGCTGATAGTGCGCGCCAGAATCTGCTGGCGTAGCGGCACCAGGGTATTGTGGCTGTGTAAAACGCCAGCAATGCGGCTAAACAACCGCGCGGCATTCACCATGTTCTGGCCGGTTAAGTCCTCAGACTCAAGGCGCTGATTTACCGCCCGCTGTGCGGCGTGACTGGCCTGTACCCGCTCACTGAACTGCTCGCGCCACGTTTGCTCCCGGGAGCATAAAAAGATGTTAGCCATCCCCCGCTCGCGCTGAAGTACGTGAATCATCTGGCTGACGGCCCCCACCAGCTTGCCCAGTTGCAACAGCTGTTGCAGGCTGGCGATTTCACTTTTTTTGGACTCCTGAATAAAGCTAAGGGCTGAAAGGACCATGAGTGAACCTGGTGAAGAAGTAGGTTCAGGAGTTAAGCAAAAAGTGTGCCGGGCGGTTGGGTTGTGGGAGTGAATAGAGGGTGGTGAATAAAATGAGGGGCTTTGGGTAAAAAGTACGCGTTAACTTTTTTGTGATTAACGTGCCGCCAGACACGGAGTCTACACGCAGTGTCGAAAGTAAAATCAGTCAGTGAACCAACCAATATTACTGACCCGAGGCGGCAGCAAATGCCGGAGAAGGCTACGCAATTCATCAAGCGAGCCTTGCAACCGATGCACCTTATCTTGTTTTTTTATTCAGTTCATAATCATTATTGAGTAACAGGCTGAATGAATGATGTCAGACGTATGTAAGAAGCAATGCACTTAACCATAACCCTATGCCAAAGGAAATGTGTGCGACCAGGCTACGCTGGCGCGCCACCCACGGAGCGGGTGTTTTCGCAGCCGCTACACCTAAACCAAAACAGGGCTGCATAAGCAAAAAAGGGGCTACAAGGCTCGCTAAACCGATCAAAAGCGCCGGCCATAATGTTGGGTGTTGTAGCCAGTTATTACCCTTAACCAAGACCAAAAGCAGGGAAAAGGCGATACCGATGAGGTAATGGGCCATCCAACCCACTATTTTTTCGCCATATTGTGTAGAAGCCTGGACAATTGTGTTGTGAAAGAATTTGCCCTTGCGCATTAGCAACAGCCAGCGCCCCACCAGGGCATAGTTCAACGAGGGAATATTAAAAAGTTGCTTTTGAATCAAAGCCCACAGGTCCATAATCACCGTTCCACCAACACCTACCGCTACAGCCTGCCAGAAAAAATCCATCTTGAGCTCCATATTCAATCAATCAGCAAGTATCCCTGAGTACGGGATAAATTTTGCGTAAAGCGACCTGCCTGCAAGAACAGCTATTGAGCACTCGTTCATGCAGATCAAATTTGGTATGATTGCATTCAATTATTATATTGAATGATGAGGCAATGTTAAGAATATGTCAATTCGCAATAATGAGGCGCAACGCCAGGTTTTTACACGCTGGGCAGATGTAGCCAGATCCCTGAGCAACAGTCATCGGCTGATGCTGTTACAGCACATTACTCAAGGTGAATATCCGGTTGAACGTCTGGCCGAACTTGCCAGTCTTTCTGTTGCAAATGCTTCCCAGCATTTGCAACACCTGAAGCGTGCGGGATTTGTTCAGGCACGCCGCGAGGGTAAACACGTTTATTATGGTCTGGGAAATGGCCCTGTCGGCGAGTTACTGAGTGCTATTCGCCACTACGTAGAATACCAACACCACGAGATTCAGATGCTGTTAGCTAACAGCGTAAACCAAAATGAAAACGTGGAGCCGATTTCTCGTGAAGAGCTACTGGAACGCCTGGAGGCAGGTGATGTAACACTGTTGGATGTGCGGCCCCAGGAAGAGTACCAGGCAGGACATTTGCCTGGCGCTATTAATATTCCAGTGGAAGAGCTGGATAGCCGACTATCTGAGCTTAATCAGAAGCAGGCTGTTGTGGCCTACTGCCGTGGCCCATACTGCGTTCTTTCTGTTAATGCCGTTAACGTTTTGCAAAAGAGAGGTTTTCTCGCGCTCCGGTTTAACGAAGGGTTTCCTCAGTGGAAAGCAGCCGGACTGGATGTGGACCTTTAACCTTTTGGTAGTTCAACGGTTTCGCCAGAATCACAGTGCAGGCACCGCCCCTGCACTGTGCGCCCAGCTTAATGAATACGTCTTCCAAAAAGATACGCCAGAACAGCGGCCATTAAATAGAACACGGCTGCACTGCCAAATGCCCAGGCATACCCATTAATTAACTCCGCGCGGCTGGCCGCAATTGACATCAACACGGCCAGGCCCAGCGTCGGCCCCAGTTCCATTGCTGTGTTCATCACGCCTCCTGCCAGCCCGGCCTGCTGTAAAGGAACATTATCTGTAGAAAGGACGGCACACGCAGAAAAAACCAGAGATGCTCCAGCAGGCAGAATAAATAGCCCCGGCAGCAGACCGACTCCGTAATCCGTATCCAGAGTTATTTGAGCAAGTAATGCCAGCCCCAATGCACCAACCAACAGACCAGCTATCATTACTTTCATCGCACCAAAACGCATGACTAATGGACCTGCTGCGCGATTCATCACCAGCAATCCCAAAGTATAAGGAACAAAAGCCATGGAAGTAGAAAACGAAGACCAGCCGCGAAACTGCTGCAGATAGAGAGATAGCAGCAGTGTTATAAGCCCCATACCTGCTGCGGCAAGCAGTATTCCTGCAAGCCCTATCAGTCGGGTAGGTTGACGAATAAAATTGGGTGGCAACAAAGGAAAGGGAACGTTTTTTTCTATTTTACTAAAAACACTTAGCAGCAAAATACCCGTAATAAACGGAATTAAAACATGCCCTGACATCCAGGGATATTCCCCGCTCATAATCAGCCCATAACTACCAATAACTATGCCGAGAGTTGCCAGTATGGCACCTGTCCGGTCAAGCCCTTGTGGGTGGGGGATACTATTCTTAATCGCAGGCATCATCCAGCGAACCAGAAACACACCGATGAAAGCGACCAAAACAGGTATCAAAAACATCCAGCGCCAGGAAAACCAGTGGGTAACAATACCTGATGAGAGAAATCCTACCGCACCGCCTAATACTGAAACACCACCCCATGTCGCCATAGCTTGCTGGAAATCTCCAGGGACAGGGTAAAGTTGTCGCAGTAACGACATCAACGCCGGCGCGATACATGCAGCGCCAACACCCTGCATCAGGCGAAGGGTGATGAGCGTCTCGTAATTTGGCGCTACAAACCCAACGGCCGAAGCCACCCCAAAAATCAATATCCCAACAGTAAAAATCGCCCTGCCGTTATAGCGGTCGCTCAAGCGACCGCCAAATAATAATAGTCCACTGAAAGGCAGGCCATATGCAGCACTTACCAGAACCAATTGCGCCTGAACAAGAGAGAACTCCTTACCAATCACTGGTAATGGAACGCCTACCATCACAATAGTAAATATTAGCGTGGCCTGGATGGTTGCCAGCACTGAAAAAATAATCGTTTTATTAGTTTTGAAATGCATTGCCTCATCCGGCACGTCAGAAGAAACGCTTTTAGTTATTTCTCTGGCTGGCATTGGTTGACTCATTATTACCTCAAAATCATTCAATTGATGGATTGAATGATGACAGTTGTTATTCTGTTGTCAACTCATTAATTACCTCCCCCTCTCACATCTTTTATAAAAATGGCTAAAATAAAAAGTCATTAATTCAAAAAAATTTGAATCCATCGTCTTTTAAAAAAACTTCCCGGAAATAATAAAATCAGCTAACGGTGTGACAGAAATTGTGGCGAAAATTGTGTCCTGCACACAGATTAAATTTTTTCATACTTATAATTTTTGCAAACAAATGGTTGACTTCCTCTAAAGTAATAATGTAATTTTCAATCATTCAATGATTTCATTAAGTGTTTATCTGTACTTTTATTAAAAAAATACCATGCAAATCATTTAGTTAATTAACACGCAATAACGGACATGGCCTGGCTGGTTGAAATCATCATTATTTCAATAAGATATATTAATGCGTACTGTCATTTTTCCACCGGCATTGGGTGACGTCATTACGGTCACACCCAGTATGAATGGCCATTTCAATGGATGATTTTCAAATTTCTTAACACACATATTTATTTAAAAAAGCTGTTTAACGCTTTTCACAGGAGTCGATTATGCAAATTTTTCTCAACGCAGCAGATAAGATTGGCCTCAAGATGACTATCCCTACTGAAAATACGGCAACAACCTATAACGCACAAGACGTCGCACGTCATGCGAGCAAGGTTCTTGAATTATTGAATGGGAAATTCCCTGTTGAAGAAGATTATTTATCATTAGTAGACAGGAAAGACCATACTGAATCGTTTCCATTGACAGATATGCAATATGCAAGTCTGATGGGAAGAAATGCGGGAATTACCCTGGGTGGAATTGCCACACAATACTACTTTGAACTGGAATTATATAAAGTTAACCTGGCAGAACTTAATGATGCTCTGAATAAAACACTGGAGTGTCACCCGATGCTGAATGCACAGCTTATCGACGGGGGACGTCAGCGTATTAGTAGCGAAACCACCACCTATACTATCGACGTAAAAGATTTGTGCCATGAAGATGAGGCAGGACAGCAAGCGTACCTATCCCTGTTGAGAAAGAACATGACAGGCGAACTGCGCTCCCTTGAGCAATCCCCACCTTTTAATATTCAGGCAACTCAGTTAAACAAAGATTGCCTTCGCCTGCATTTTGCTTTTGAGCTGCTGTTTCTGGACCTGCACAGTGTAAAAATTATCATGCGCGACTGGTGGGAATTTTATAAAAATAAAGGCACTAACAAAAAAGTTTCCAGATTCAGCTTCGCCGATCATATTCTGGCGGAGAAACAGCTTATACAGAGTGTACAAGGATTACGTGATAAGGAATGGTGGAAAAATAAACTCCAGCATGTTCTGCCTGCTCCAGAACTCCCGCTCAAACAGTCTCCAGAGTTAATTAAGAACCCTCAATTTTCAGCTCTCTCTCGAACCATCCCTGCTGGGTTGGTCAACAAGCTGCGTGAAATCTGCTTCGCGCAGGGTATCACTATGGAAACGCTATTCCTGGGTTGCTGGATCCAGACTTTGCGCCAGTGGTCGCAAAAAGCTGAGTTTACTTTGATGCTTACTCATCATGGTCGGCGATGTCACTTCGGTGAATGTGAGAATAACGTTGGAAACTATTTGCAGTCCGGTCTTCTTAATATTAAAGAGCAGCCTGAGGATACGTTTGGCTCTCGACTGATCGAGCTTCAGTCAGAGATGATACTCACTCGCTGGCACTCATCTTACAATGGCGTGCAGGCGTTACGCGAACTGACGCAACTGAGCGGGACAGGTAGAGCCGTTTCTATGCCCGTGGTCTTTAGCAATACTCTCAATGCAGAGCTGCGCGATATCTTCACCGATTACAACTGGGAAGGGACTGCTCGTCAGGTCTTTACTCATACGCAAACGGCAGGCATATGGCTCGAAAATCAGCTGTTACGCATTAATGGCGACCTGGTCATGAACTGGAACGTGGTCGATGGCCTGTTCCCGGATGGAATGATCGAAGCGATGCAGGAAGCAACGGTTAACCTCCTGCAACGTTGTGCAAACGAGTCAGAAATCTGGCACAACCAGCAAACGCTGGTCGAGCTTCCAGCCGAGGATGCCAGGGAGCGGAATGCGGCAAATGACACGTCAGTTGACTTGCAGCCCCAACTCTTACACCACCTGGTTCTAAGCGCAGCGCAAAAATGGCCAGAGAAACCTGCAATCCTTCAGGGGGAAAGGCAGGTCAGTTTTGCCGAATTGGCCTCCATGGCTCACTCAACGGCTGCAGTCCTGAACGAACGACTACAACTGCAGCCGGGCAATATTGTTGCGGTTTCATTCCCCCAGAGCCCAGAGATGATTGCCGCGATCGTTGCCGTTCTTTTGACCGGAGCGGCTTACGTTTCGATTGACCCCGCTCTTCCTGAGGCTCGTAAACAGCGCTTGATGGAGCGCTGCCAGGCAAAAGCACTGATAACCAACGAGCGCAATGCTGATTGGGCAAACTGCCTCACACTGGACATTGAGGTGGGAAAAAACAACTCTGTGAGCGTTGAAACACTTCCGGCCCTACAGCAACTGGATGATTTGGCTTATGTCATTTTCACATCCGGCTCCACTGGCGAACCTAAAGGAGTAATGATTACGCACCGCAATGCGGCGAACACCCTGCTGGATATTAATCGCCGCTTTGATGTAACAGAAAAAGACAGGGTATTCTCAATTGCTCCTGCTGGTTTTGATTTGTCGGTATACGACTACTTTGGTGTATTGGGCGCTGGTGGCAGCCTGGTATTTCACGCCCCTCAACTCCCCAACGACCCGAAAAGCTGGGCAGATCAGGTTGTTCAGCATCAAGTGACCCTGTGGAACAGCGTTCCTGCTCCTGTTAAAGCGCTGATCGAGCAGGCTGGTGATAGCCTGGGTTCTTCATTGCGCCTGGTACTGATGAGTGGAGACTGGATTCCAGTAGATCTTCCCGCGCAGATTAAAGCCGCTGTTGACGGCATTCATGTGGTCAGCCTGGGGGGTGCCACAGAAGGCTCGATATGGTCAATTGTCTATCCCATTAATGAAGTCGAACGCCACTGGAAGAGCATTCCTTATGGCAAGCCGCTGGCTAATCAGCGTTTCTATGTGCTCAACGAGTGGATGAGCAGCTGTCCTCGTTGGGTCACGGGAGAGTTATACATCGGCGGTAATGGAGTGGCGCTTGGCTATCTTGGTGATGTAGAAAAAAGCGCGCAACGTTTTATCCACCACCCCATTAGCGGTGAAAGGCTATACAGAACCGGCGATCTTGGTCGCTATATTGATGATGGACTGATAGAGATCCTTGGGCGCGAAGACAACCAGCTCAAAATCAACGGTTATCGCATTGAACCTGGCGAAATCGAAGCCTGCCTGCTCACGCATAATCAAGTAAGCCATGTTGTAATTGATGCGGTAGCGCATCCTAAAACAGGGCAGAAGCAGCTGGCTGCATGGATTGTCGCTTCAGGCGGTGTTATTCCTGAACAGCCGCAGGCGCTGGAAGCTGAATTACGCGATTTAGCTCGTGCACAACTGCCCTCATATATGATTCCCACCTGGCTACAACTCATGGTGCAAATGCCACTGACTGCCAATGGAAAAGTCGACCGCAAATCGCTCCCACTTCCGTGGACCTGCACAGAAGTGGAAACCAAAGATGAACCGGTCGATGAACTGGAATCCCGCCTGTTTGACCTCTGGTCTGAACAGCTTAAACACTGTGATTTTAATGTAAACGACGGCTTCTTCGATATCGGTGGCGACTCGCTCCATGCAGTCGGGATATTGAGCGCGGTGCGTAAAAACTTCAGTGTCAGCAGCGTAGGTGAACAGGAGATGATTGAAGGCCTGTTTATGAATGCCAGCATTCGTGATTTTGCTCGAATCCTTACTCCGGGAGCGACAGCATGAATCATTTTAACTGCACAGACGTGCCACAACAGGTCGATTTTATCGTGGTAGGTGGGGGTTCTGCGGGTAGCGTAATGGCGTCACGCCTTTCAGAACAGGGGAAATATTCGGTACTTTTGATTGAAGCCGGGCGGGATTCTGATGTTCATATGCCAAACAGCCCGCTACGTGATGCTTCACGTCTGGTACTCGAAGAATACAACTGGCATTACCAGGCTAATGTGCATGGCCCTTCACGCTATGAGGCCCAACTTGCACCGCAGCAGGCTCCTGTTGACGTCAGCCGTCGTAAATCTTTTGCCTACCGTCTGGGTAAGGTTATGGGTGGTTCATCTGCAATCAACGGTGCCGTAGCGCTACGCCCATTTCCTTCAGATTTCCAGCGCTGGGTAGAGCTTGGCTGTACCGACTGGAGCTGGGATCAGGTCCTCCCCTGGTTCAACCATCTGGAAAATGATGTTGATTATGGACAGCGACGTGAACATGGCAGTGACGGCCCGCTAAAACTATTGCGTCCGCGAGAGGTTCTGCCGCTGGAGAATGGATTTGCCGAAGCCTGTCAGAAACGGGGGATTCCACTGGTCGATGATTTGAACAGTGGAGAGGGAGAAGCTGTCGGAGCTGTTCCAGCAAATGTTATCGCCGGCGCTGAACGCTGCGATTTATATCGCAGTTACCTTGCCCCAGTTCGCCAAAGGGAAAACCTGTATATCCTGACAGAAGCTGAAGTAGAGCAGGTGTTATTCAATGGCCTCTGTGCCATCGGTGTGAAGGTCCTGGAGCATGGAGAATATCACAGTCTGTACGCCGGACATGTGGTTCTGTGTGCCGGGGCTATCGGCAGTGCAGCTATTTTGCAGCGTTCAGGTATTGGTGATGCGCGACATCTGAAACAGCTGGATATTTCGGTAAAAGTCAATCTACCTGCTGTGGGAAAAAATCTTTCCGACCACACCTCCGTCGTGCTGTGGGCGCTGCCCGAACCGGACAATAACCTGACCGCAACGCCCTGGCGACAGATGGCAGCCCGACTGAGCAGCGGCGTTGATCAACAGGTTGATGTTCAGTTGGGTTTAATGAATAACGTTGCCAGCCATACCGTGCCTGGATTTCACAACCGTACAGATTGCCCTTATCTGGTTGGTGCATCAATCATGTTGATGCGGCCCGAGAGCCGTGGCCGGGTATTTATTACCAGCCGCAGTGCCCAACAATTACCTGAAATCGATCTCCCCCTGGCCTGCGACCAACGAGATATAGCCCGTCTCGCAGGCGGGGTTCGTCAAATGTGGCAAATAATCCATCAGCCAGAAGTCGCACAATACTTGCGGGGCATTCACTTCTGGTCGGAGAACATCATTGACAATGAGCGGGTAATTTCCAACGCAATACAAAATTTACTTTCCCCCGGCTGGCATGCCTCTGGCACCGTGCGCATGGGTAGTGAGCACGACGCGACTACGGCCGCCAATCAACAGGGACGCGTGCACGGAGTCAACCAATTGACGGTAGCCGACGCCGCGTTATTTCCGCAGATAACATCTTCTCCCACCAATCTGACCACCGTGATGCTGGCCGAACGTATCGCCGCATCGCTGTTCAACCAGGGGCCATTATGAACCAGCAACCTCATCGCGTGATCTACGCGTTTCCCCATGCGGGAGCGTCATCGGAAATATACGCTCCCTGGCTGCGTCAGTTGCAAAATGATCCTGAACTACGCTTCCAGCCAGTCAATATCCCCGGTCGCGGCAGGTTTAGCCGGGAAAATGGTATCGAAAATTTAAATATGTTGGCTGAGCGGCTGGCAGAGGATATCGCTAACGACTTCATCCTTCAGCGCGCACAGGGTGTCAGCGATTGGGCGACTTTCGGCCACAGTTTTGGCGGCGTGCTGAGCATCATTGTTACCGAAAAACTGGCGAATAAATACCAGATGCATCCGGCGTTTTCAGTGATATCGGCTTCGGTAGCCCCTTCAGCACAGCCTGAAGACACTCGCCATCAATGGCCCGACGAAAAAATCCTCGCCAAAGTACGCAGTGATAATGGCACCCCGGAAAGCATTCTCAATGAACCGGCCTTTGCCCGTCGCCTGGTGACCCAGATGCGTACTGATTACATTCTGCGCCATCAGTTTCTCACCCGCTGCGATCTGAAGGTGTCCCAGCCGCTGATTCTCATCGCAGCAGATAATGACGCTCATGTGACTCCCCTTATGTTGCAAGCCTGGCGAAATCATACACATGCACAGTGCGAGCAGATAACGATTAAGGGCGATCATTTTGCTGTCTACCAACATCTTGAACGGGTCCGGTCAGTGCTGGTACGCCAAAAAGCCTGCCTAAAAATGTCTGCCGTTTAAACGAACTTCAGGAATAAAAGAATGCAAACGAATCAATTAGAGCAATTTCGACAACAGTGCCGTGATTTTCTGGCGCGAGAGGCTACCCCCTATATCGCACAGTGGGAAGCCGCAGGGCTGGTATCCCGTGAATTTTGGCGTCATGCCGGAGAAGCCGGGCTACTGGGAATTGGAGTGGAAGCGGCTTATGGCGGAGGTGCGAAACCAGATTATCACTATGCCAATGTTTTAACGGAGGAGTTAATCAAGGCCCAGATGACAGCACCCGTTGTTATCTCCCACAACGATGTTATCGCCAGCTATATCTCAACCCACGGCACGGAAGAACAAAAGCAACGCTGGTTGCCAGGATTATGCCGTGGAGAGCTGATCGCAGCGATTGCTGTCACTGAGGCTAACGGAGGATCTAACTCAGCTGAACTGGAGACCACTGCGGTCAAAGAAGGCGAATATTATCGGGTAAACGGCAATAAACGTTTTATCACTAATGGCATTAATGCCGACCTCATTTTGACCGCAGTGAAAACACCTGAAGTACAGCGCGGCCAGGGAATGAGTCTGCTAATCATAGAACGTGGTTTGCCCGGGTTCACACGCGGTGAAGCGCTGGAGAAAATTGGCTGGCGTGCCAGTGATACCGCCAGTCTGTTCTTTGATGATTGCCTGGTGCCCTGTAAAAACCTTATTGGTCATGAAGGTCTGGGCAACCTCTATTTCATGGGGGGGATGCCGCGTGAGCGCCTGAGCATTTCGGGCGTTGCGGTTGCGACAGCTGAGCTAATGCTGGCAACAACACTCGAATGGGTGAAAAAACGCAAGGCTTTCGGCCAAACCATCGGCTCATTTCAACATAATCGCTTTGTCCTGGCAGAACTCGATACAGAGGTCAAAATTGCCCGTCTGTATCTAAACGATACCATCAATAAATTCAATGAAAAAACGCTGAGTGTGGTTGACGCCGCACGGATCAAATTATGGAGCACCGAGTTACAGATAAAAGTGGCCGATCGCTGCCTGCAATTGCATGGCGGAGCGGGATATTTAAGTGACTCACTCATCGGGCGTTGTTGGGCCAATAGTCGCGCACAGACTATTTACGGAGGCACCAGCGAAGTAATGAAAGAATTTATCAGCAAATCCATGGGGTTGTAAGTCCCGTTATTTTCTTTTAAAGGATGAAGCGTATGGCCACTTTAACACAGCAGCTGGTAGTAAATCGCGCGACTCCACGCAGTTGGCTAAGCGCTCAGAGGTGGGCACAAGACGAACATTGGGATATAGGAAAGGATGATGCCCGCCATTTTTTCGCTGTAGATCCGCAGGGCTTTTTTCTGGGTAACATTGGACAACAAAGCGTCGCTGCAATCTCTATTGCTAATTTTGACTCGCGGTATGCCCACCTGGGGCATTATTTGGTTGATCCAACGTGGCGTGGAAAAGGGCTGGGGCTGCAACTATGGAATACCGCGATAAAGCACGCTGGCGAACGTTGTATCGGTCTTGATGGCATGCCTGCACAGATGGAGAATTATCAGCGTTCAGGCTTTGTCACCCACCATCGCACCCTGCGCATCTCAGGCCAGCCAGTACGGTTATCCGAATCTGAAACACTCAATATGCCCGTGACCGCCACGGTGCTACCCCGGTTAATTGAATGGGATCGTTCAATTATCGGATATTCCCGCGCACAACTTCTATCTGACTGGTTTAGCGGGCCTGGGCGCTGGGGATTCTATTCACATGACGAACAGCAAATTACCGGAATGATCGGTATCCGTCAGTCCGATGATGGTTACCGTATTGGCCCGCTGCACGCCGCAAATCATGCAGTAATGACAAGTTTACTGAACACTGCACTCTGCGTGATACCCCATCAGGAATGCGTGACGCTTGATGTACCTGATTACGCAGAAGACATGGTCCAAATCTGCCAGCAACGAGGACTAAAGGTACTTTTTCACACCCTGCGCATGTATCGGGGTGACCCACCGCGTTCTGACTTCCGTCAGATTAAAGCTCTGGCCTCACTGGAATTAGGTTAATTCCACGGCAATTACTGAACTAGCCCCCTATTTCTAAGGAGTTACTATGTCCGAAGCAAAAGTTATCCCCGAAGAGGTAAAGGTCACCGCTGAAACGCCATCATTGTTTGAATGGATGGGCGGCAGAGAGGTGCTCTTAAAACTGATGCAGACTTTTTACGCCAAAGTTGAAAAAGATGCTTTGCTGGCGCCAATGTTTGCAGATATGAGAGCCGATCATCCTGAGCACGTTGCTACCTGGCTTGAAGAAGTGCTGGGAGGAGAGGCGCGTTATACCGCCGAACACGGCGGGTTTAAGGCCATGGTGTCTAAGCATCGGGGAAGATGCATTCAACCGGAGCAACGTCAACGTTGGGTAAGCCTGATGATGGAAAGCGCTGATGAGGTTAATCTGCCCTCAGACCCAGAGTTTCGTTCAGCATTTGTCGGTTATATTGAATTTGGATCGCGACGTGCCCAGGCAAACTCTCAGCCAAAGGCCCCGCGTCCCAAACGTGAAACAGTCAAGAAATGGGGATGGGGTGAAGCACCTCCCGGCACCCTTTAAATTGTCACACCGCTTCTGCAGAAAGCTCATCCGGGCTTTCTGCATCACTGTGTGTACTTGCTGACATTATCTGGAGAACCCGATGACTGATAAAAAACGTATTCTAATTGGTGTAACAGGCTCAGTTGACATCACCCTATTACCTTCCTGTCTTAAGACGATTAAAAGCCGTATCGACTGCCAGTTAACGGTAATAATGACACCGCAGGCAACCTCTTTTATTGCGCCAGAAACCCTAAGGCTGTTTGCAGACCGTGTTATAGCAGGCGATCGTCCCGTTGACTGGCCGACAGATAAACCCTCTAAAATCGTTGACGACCACGATGTACTGGCTGTTATGCCCGCCACCGCTAACACCCTTGCCGCAGTGGCCCAGGGAAGCGCGCCAAACCGGCTGACGACGGTAATCCTGGCTGCAAACTTCCCGGTAATATTCTTTCCGGTTATGGGGGCTGTTATGTGGAAAAAACCGGCTGTGGTGCGTAATGTTGAGCAGATCCGCGCTGACGGTTATGAAGTAATTGAGCCGGTATGGCATGAAAATTATGATGCTGCATTACAAAAGATAGTCGGGCACCCTTCATTACCAGACAATGAAACCATAGTGAAAATATTGCAGGAGCGCTTAAAGAGGCAGGTATTAATGACAGGCCAGGCTGGTTAAAATTATCAGTACAAGTGTCATTTAAAGAATGAGCAGTTTTATCTTTAAATATAATTTGCCTTGATACGAAACCGATATAACTATTAGCACCTGTGGTGTATTTATTTATCCCCTTGATATATTTGCTTGAGCGTAGTGATACGCGAATAGTCCCATATCAAGTACAAGGCTGTTTCGATTTATAGAGCGATGCCAGCAATAGCTGGCTCGTCATAATATCAACGTAAAAAACCTGTACACATTGTCGTTTTTAAGTGCCTGGCCGTTTTTTTACCCGCCCTTGCCCTCCGTTCCCTCATCAGCGCTATACGCTGACCAACGCCCTGACCCCGTCTTTTTCCATATCCTGCCCGCGCCCGCGTTGCACAATCACCCCGCGCGACATCACCAGATAGTTGTCTGCCAGTTCAGCGGCAAAGTCGTAAAACTGTTCTACCAGCAAAATCGCCATGTCGCCGCGTGCGGCCAGTGCGCGGATAACCGCACCAATCTCTTTAATCACCGACGGCTGAATCCCCTCGGTCGGTTCATCAAGAATCAACAGCTGCGGGCGGCAGGCCAGCGCACGGCCAATGGCAAGCTGCTGCTGTTGCCCACCGGATAAGTCCCCGCCCCGACGCTGCTTCATTTCACGCAATACCGGGAACAGCGCGTAAATCTCCTCCGGCACGCTTTTAGCCGCTCGCCCATGAAAGCGCGACAGCCCCATCAGCAGGTTTTCCTCCACCGTCAGGCGCGGAAAAATCTCGCGTCCCTGCGGCACATAGGCAATCCCCTGCTGCACCCGCTGGTGTGGCTTAGCGTGATTAATCAATTTGCCCTGCCAGTGCAGCGTGCCGGATTTCACCGGCAGAATACCCATCAGGCATTTCAGCAGCGTGGTTTTACCCACGCCGTTGCGCCCCAGCAGACAAGTGATTTCGCCCGGCGTAGTGTCAAACGACAGGCCGCGCAGAATATGGCTGCCACCGTAATACTGATTGAGTTCATTAACCTGCAACATGTTTAGCGCCCCAGATAGACATCAATGACCTGCTCGTTCGCCTGCACGTCGCGCAGCGAGCCTTCTGCCAGCACCTGGCCCTGGTGCAGTACCGTGACGTGGTCGGCGATGGTTTCAACAAAGCCCATATCATGCTCAACCACCATCAGCGAGTGCTTGCCCGCCAGCGTTTTAAACAACTCAGCAATGTAGTCCGTTTCCGCATCGGTAAGGCCCGCGGCGGGTTCATCGAGCAGCAGTAAATGCGGCTCCTGCACCAACAACATGCCGATTTCCAGAAACTGTTTCTGACCGTGGGAGAGTAGCCCCGCCAGGCGCTGGCGATGTTCTGTTAGCCTGAGCAATTGCAGTACCTCATCAATGCGATCGCGCTGCTCGCTGTTCAGGCTGGCCCGCAGGCAGGTCCAGACCGATTTATCCATCTTCTGGGCGATTTCAAGGTTTTCTGTCACGCTCAGGGCTTCAAACACCGTGGGTTTCTGGAACTTGCGACCAATGCCCGCCCGCGCAATATCAACCGGCGTCATGCCAACCAGGTTAATATCCTGGTCGTAAAACGCTTTACCGCTGTCCGGGCGCGTTTTGCCGGTTATCACATCCATTAGTGTGGTTTTTCCGGCCCCATTCGGCCCGATGATGCAGCGCAGTTCACCCACGCCAATCGACAGCGACAGGTCGGTGAGCGCCCGAAAGCCGTCAAACGTGACGTTGATATGCTCAAGCAGCAATACCGGGTCGGTAGTCTGCCGATACTGGTCGAAGAACTGCGGCTGGGTAAACAGTGAATCAGTCATGCTTCCTCCGTTTCAGCAGGCCAATCACGCCACGCGGCAGAAACAGGGTGACCAGGATAAACATCAGCCCAAGGAAAAACAGCCAGTAATCCGGGAACGCCACGGTAAACCAGCTTTTAGCACCGTTGACAATTCCGCTCCCGAGCACCGGACCAATCAGCGAGCCGCGCCCACCCAGCGCCACCCAGATAGCGGCTTCGATAGAGTTAGTCGGCGACATTTCCCCTGGGTTGATAATCCCCACCTGCGGCACATACAGCGCCCCCGCCAGCCCGCACAGTACCGCAGACAGCGTCCAGACAAACAGCTTGAAGCCTTTTGGGTCATAGCCGCAGAACATCAGCCGGTTCTCGGCGTCGCGTACCGCCGTTAACACGCGGCCAAACTTGCTGCGCGTGAGCAGCACGCCGGTTGCCAGTGCCGCCGCCAGCAGCAGCACGGTTGCCACAAACAGCCCAATGCGCGTAGCGGTGGCCGACACCGGGAAGCCCAGCAGCGTGGTAAAGCCGGTAAAACCGTTGTTGCCACCAAAACCGGTTTCATTGCGAAAGAACAGCAGCATGGAGGCGTAGGTCAGCGCCTGGGTCATGATGGAGAAATACACGTCCTTAATACGCGAGCGAAAGGCGAAGTAGCCAAACACCAGCGCCAGCAGACCCGGCACCAGAATAATCAGGCACAGCGCCCAGGCAAAATACTGGGTTCCGGCCCAGAACCACGGCAGCTCGGTCCAGGACAGAAACGACATAAACGCGGGCAGCCCGTCTCCCGCCGCCTGGCGCATCAGGTACATTCCCATCGCGTAGCCACCGAGCGCAAAGAACAGGCCGTGGCCCAGCGACAGCAGCCCGGCGTAACCCCACACCAGGTCCAGCGCCACCGCCATAATCGCGTAGCAGAGAATTTTGCCCACCAGCGTCAGCGTATAAGTGGAAAGAGACAGCGGATTATCGGCCGGTAGCAGCGCCAGAAACGGCATCAGCAGCAAGGCCAGTAGCACAAGCGTTGCCAGCGTACAGGCAAGCCTCGGCGCACGACGCACCATCGTCAACATAACAGGTTGGCTCATCAGTCAATCACCCGCCCTTTGAATGCAAACAGCCCCTGTGGCCGTTTCTGAATAAACAGCACGATAAGAACCAGAATCGCTATCTTGCCCAGCACCGCTCCCACCTGCGGCTCCAGTAGCTTATTGAGCATGCCCAGTCCCAGAGCGGCCACCACCGTGCCAGCCAGCTGCCCGACGCCGCCGGTCACCACCACCAGGAACGAGTCGATGATGTAACCCTGCCCCAGTTCCGGGCCAACGTTGCCAAGCTGCGAGAGCGCCACACCGCCCAACCCGGCAATGCCGGAGCCTAAACCAAAGGCCAGCATGTCAACGCGCCCGGTCGGCACGCCGCAGCAGTCTGCCATACGGCGGTTTTGCGTCACCGCACGCACGTTCATCCCCAGTCGGGTCTTGTTGAGCAAAAGCCAGGTCAGCGCCAGCACGCCTGCCACAAACGCAATCACGGCAATGCGGTTGTACGGCAGCACCAGGTTTGGCAGCACCGCCCAGCCGCCGGAGAGCCAGGCCGGGTTAGCCACTTCCAGGTTCTGCGTGCCAAACAGCACGCGCACCAGTTGAATCAGCATCAGGCTGATGCCCCAGGTCGCCAGCAGGGTTTCCAGCGGCCTGCCGTAAAGGTGGCGAATAATGGTGCGCTCCAGCACCATGCCAACCGCTGCGGTGATTAAAAACGCCACCGGCAGCGCCACCAGCGGGTACAGCGTGAGCCAGTCCGGCGCCAGGCGCTGAAACAGACTTTGCACCAGCCAGGTGGCGTAGGCACCGAGCATCAGCATTTCCCCGTGCGCCATGTTAATGACACCGAGCAATCCATAAGTAATCGCCAGTCCCAGCGCGGCCAGTAGCAGTATTGAACCCAGCGAGAGTCCGCTGAACGCCTGTCCCAGCCACTCGCCCCACTTCAGGCGCTGCTGCACCTGCTTAAGCCCCTGGCTGGCCGCCGCGCGCACGGCAGAATCCGCTTCGTTTTGCTGCTGTGTCAGGCGTTCAAGGCTTGCCTGCGCCTGCGGTTCACTCGTTTCCCCCAACAGTTGCACCGCCTGCAAGCGCACCTCGGCGCGCGGGTCAGCAAGCTGGAGATTTGCAACGGCAATAGCCAATGCCGTGCGCACGCCGCTATCGTTTTCTGCCGCCAGCCGCTGGCTGAGAAACGCCAACTGCTGCGCCTGAGCGCTGTTTTGCAGTACCTGTGCAGCCCCGGCGCGCACGCGCGCACTGGGGCTTAAGAGCTGATGTGCTGCCAGCGCACTGGCCACCAGTCCACGCAGGCGGTTATTCATAAACACTTTTTTGGTCACGCCCACAGGCTGCACGTTACCCTCCAGCGCCACCAGCGTGTTGCCGCGCGCGCTAAAAAGCTGGCCCTGGCTGTCAACCTCTACCGTTTGTGCACTCAGCGCCTCTAACAGCGGCAGGCGTGCAGCATCGGGTTGTGCCGCCCACTGCTGGAGCAACTGCGCCTGCTGGCTGCGGCTGCTGTTGCCATAGTCAGCCGCCGGGCCTGCCAACGCCCCCAGCGGCAAACTGCTTACGATGAGAAAAACAAAAGCCCGAAGTATTTTCATGGTGTCAGCATCTTTTACCGGCGTGTGGGACCAGAATGGTCATGCGCGACCAGAGGCAGCCGCCTCTGGCCTGCTGCGAACGGGCTTATTTGCCGCCGGTTTTTACCGGGTAGTCCGGCTTTTTGTCATTGCCCGCAATGTACGGGCTCCAGGGCTGGGCGCGCACCGGCTGTTCGGTATTCCACACCACGTTGAACTGGCCGTTCTCTTCGATTTCGCCAATCATCACCGGCTTGTGTAAGTGGTGGTTGGTGGCGTCCATCGTGAGCGTAAAGCCGCTCGGTGCCGCAAAGGTTTGCCCGGCCATCGCCGCGCGCACTTTATCCACGTCGGTGGTGCCCGCTTTCTCTACCGCCTGCGCCCACATATGAATGCCCACCCAGGTTGCTTCCATCGGGTCGTTCGTGACCACGGTGCTGGCGTTCGCCAGGTTGTGCGCTTTGGCATAGGCGCGGTAATCCGCCACGAATTTGCTGTTTACCGGGTTGCTGACGGATTCAAAGTAGTTCCACGCAGCGAGGTGGCCGACCAGCGGTTTGGTATCAATACCGCGCAACTCCTCTTCACCCACCGAGAAAGCCACCACCGGGACATCGGTCGCTTTAATGCCCTGGTTGGCGAGCTCTTTATAAAAAGGCACGTTGGAGTCACCGTTGATGGTAGAGATCACCGCCGTTTTGCCACCGGCTGCGAATTTTTTTATGTTGGAGACAATGGTCTGGTAATCGCTGTAGCCAAACGGCGTGTACACCTCTTCAATGTCTTTGTCCTGAATACCTTTGGAATTTAGAAACGCACGCAGGATTTTATTGGTGGTGCGCGGGTAGACATAATCGGTGCCGAGCAGGAAGAAGCGCTTCGCACCGCCGCCATCCTCGCTCATCATGTATTCCACCGCCGGAATGGCCTGCTGGTTGGGTGCCGCGCCGGTATAAAACACGTTGGGCGACATCTCTTCGCCTTCATACTGCACCGGGTAGAACAGCAGGCCGTTTAGCTCCTCAAACACCGGCAGCATTGATTTGCGCGACACCGAGGTCCAGCCGCCAAACACCACCGCCACTTTGTCCTGAGACAGCAACTGGCGCGCCTTTTCGGCAAACAGCGGCCAGTTGGACGCCGGATCTACCACCACTGGCTCAAGCTTTTTCCCCAACACGCCGCCTTTCGCGTTAATGTCATCGATGGTCATTAGCGCCATATCTTTGAGCGGCGTTTCCGAGATAGCCATCGTGCCGGACAGCGAGTGAATAATGCCGACTTTAATGGTGTCGGCGGCCTGGACCGCAAACGTCGCGCCCATGCTCAAAAAGGTGGCTGACAGTGCAAATACTTTCAGTAATGAACGTCTTTTCATGACAAAACCCCTGGATGGTATTGAATCAGTGATATTCCCCGCCGTGCGGCGAAAGGTCGATTACGGTGAAACCGGTTGTAAACTTGCCTGCTGGAGCCGGTGTAACGTGATTTTCCTGACCTCGTCTTTGCTTTGAGAAATATGAGCCGTCAGGATGCGCTGCGCCTCCTCTGTCTGCTGCTGCTCAATGGCCTGTAAAATGCGAGCGTGCTCACTGTAGGTCGCCGCCACGCGGTCGTCGCGGGTGAAGTCGAGGCGGCGCACAATGCGCATCTTCTCGGTCAGTTCCACGTGCACGCGCACCATTTCTTCGTTACCGCTGGCGCGGACCAGCGCGGTGTGAAACTGTTCATCTTCCAGCGACAGCGCCTTTCCAGGCTCCATGCGCTCTGCCTCAACCCAGAAGCACACCAGCGGTGTCAGGTAGGCGCGGCAATGCTCCGGCGCCATGGCGCACAGGCGACGCACCGCCTCTCTTTCCAGCACAATGCGAAAGTCGTAGAGCGACTCCAGGTAGGCAAAATCAAAGGGTTTAACCTGCCAGCCGCTGCGCGAATAGACCTGTACGTAGCCTTCGTGCTCCAGCCAGAACAGGGCCTGGCGCACCGGCGTGCGGCTGGCGGACATGCGCTCGCAGATATCGTTCTCGCTAAAATGCGCGCCTGGCATTAAGCGAAAATCGAAAATATCGTTTTTCAGCCCCTGGTAGATGCGCTCTGCCAGCTTCACGCTCTTGGTTCTGGTCATGTATGTGTCCTTATTCCAGCCACAACAGCGCGTCGCCGGGACTGACCGGGCGACCCGGCTGGCAGGCAAGGCGTTTGACCCGGCCCGCCTGCGGCGCCACGATAGCAAGCTCCATCTTCATTGCCTCAACAATCACCAGCGGCTGCCCTTCCTGTACCATGTCGCCCGCAGACACCAGCACCTTCCAGATGCTGCCGCTCATGTCAGCACACACCGCCTGCGCATCGTCATCGCGCTCAGCTGGCTCGGGCGGCAGGCTCTCAACGACACGCTCTTCCTCCTGCTGCCAGCGCCCCACTTCGGCTTCAAAGGCCTGCGCCTGGCGCACGCGAAAGTCGTCAATCTCCGCGCGGTGGGTTTGCAGGAAGTGCAGGTGCTCGGCGAAATCAAACACCGTCTCTTCAATACGCAGCGCCGCGCGCCCTTCGCGAAAGTCCTCACGCAGCACGGTTAGCTCGTCTTCGCTCACCGGGTAAAAGCGCACCTGGTCAAAAAAGCGCAGCAGCCAGGGTTCACCGGCCTGGAACTGGGGGTTTTTCACAAAGCGGTTCCAGATGGGCAACGTGCGCCCCACCAGCTGATAGCCGCCGGGCGAGTCCATGCCGTAAATGCACATATACATGCCGCCAATGCCCACCGTGCCTTCGGCGGTAAAGGTGCGTGCCGGGTTGTATTTGGAACTGAGCAGACGGTGGCGCGGGTCAAGCGGCACCGCACAGGGTGCGCCGAGGTACACATCGCCAAGGCCAAGAATCAGGTAGCTGGCATCAAAAAGCGTCTGCTGCACGTCGTCCCGGCTCGCAAGACCGTTAATGCGCTGGATAAAATCAACGTTATTCGGCAACCACGGCGCATGACCACGCACCGTATCCTGGTAACGGCTCACCGCATCCAGCGTGGCGCTGTCTTCAAAGGCCATCGGCAGGTAGACAATGCGCGAAGGCACCTTCATCTGGCTGACATCACCAATGTGTGCTTCCAGTTCCAGTAACAGCGCCACCAGCGCCTGCTGGCTGATGAGCAGGCTGTCATAGCGCACCTGTAATGAACGCACGCCTGGAGAAAGCTCGTTAATTCCCGGATGCGCCTGCGCTCGCAGGTGCTCCATCAGCAGGTGCACCCGCAGGCGCAGCGCCAGATCCAGCACGTTATCGCCGTACTCAATCAGGATGTAGTTATCCCCGGCCTGGCGGTAGACAATGGCGGGCGCGCCTGCGGCTTCGGGCCGAGCCACCAGCACCGCGGCGCTAACGCCATTGCTTGCGCCCAGCGTTGGTGTGGCAAAGTCGCTAAGGTGGCTACGCTCAAGCATGTCGATGCTGTAGGCCTGTGCTTTTTCCCTCGCCACCGCCTCTTCCACGCTGATGGGATAGAAACGAATGCGGTCACCGGGTTTCACCTGACCGACTTTCCACAACTCCGCTTTGGCAATGGTGACCGGGCAGACGAACCCGCCGAGGCTTGGGCCATCACGGGTTAAAATCACCGGGAAGTCACCGGTAAAGTTGATCGCACCGATGGCATATTCACAGTCGTGAACGTTGGAAGGATGCAGCCCCGCCTCGCCGCCATCCGGCCTCGCCCAGCCTGGTTTGGGTCCGCTCAGGCGCACGCCCAGCCGGTTGGAGTTGTAATGTACCTGCCAGTCGCTGGCGAAGAAGGTGTCAATCGACTCCTGGGTAAAAAAGTCCGGCGCACCGTGTGGCCCATACAGCACGCCAATGCGCCACTCGTCGCCATATTCGGGAATAAGCGTGCTACTGAGCGCCTGTGGTTCGCTGACCGGCGCAGGCGTGGTGCAGGCGGCCAGTTCCGGGCGCGAAAGCGTGAGCATGTCGGCCACCTTCAGCGTGCGTCCGGCATGGCCGCCAAACTGACCGAGGGCAAAGGTAGAACGGCTACCGAGATACTCCGGGACATCAATCCCATTACGCACCGCCAGGTAGCCGCGGCAACCGCGTTGTGCGCGCCCTAAGGCCAGGGTTTGCCCGGCCTGTACCGTGACAGGCTGCCAGCACGCCACGGCCTTACCATCAAGCGTGGCCTGGCAGTCCGCGCCGGTCAGGGCAATAATGGCCGAGGTGTGAAACAGCAGCACCGGGCCTTGCAACGTAAACTCCAGCCCGGCGGCGGCTTCATGGTTGCCCACAATGCGGTTGGCAAGGCGAAAAGCAAAATCATCCATTGGGCCAGAGGGCGGCACGCCAATGTCCCAGTAACCGGTACGTCCCGGATAGTCCTGAACGCTGCTCCAGGTGCCGGGTTGCAGCACCTCAATCACCGGCGACTGAGCGACAACATCATCAAGCATGCGTGTCCAGACGCTGCCGCTGTGAAACGCGGCGCTGGCGGTTATCTGGCGCAGGTAGTCCAGATTGGTGGCAATACCGTGCAGGCGCGTGGCATCCAGTGCGGCATGCAGTTTAACCAGCGCCGCCTGGCGGTTTGCGCCGTGCACAATCAGCTTGGCAATCATTGGGTCGTAAAACGCCGATACCTCACTGCCGGTGGTGACGCCGCTGTCCACGCGCACGCCCTCGCCCTGTGGGAATGCCACTTCGGTTAACAGGCCAGGGCTGGGCTGGAAGTTTTTCAGCGGGTTTTCTGCGTAGATACGCACCTCAATGGCCGCTCCCTGCGCTGACGCTTGCAGCCGCGTCCAGTCTATGGGCTCACCCGCCGCCACGCGCAGCATGCACTCCACCAGATCCAGCCCGGTCACGCACTCGGTCACCGGGTGCTCAACCTGCAAACGGGTGTTCACCTCAAGGAAATAGAAAGCGTCGCGCTCGGGATCGTAGATAAACTCCACCGTGCCTGCGCTGCGGTAGTTCACCTGCCTGCCAAGCTGCACCGCCGCACTGAGCAACGCCGCGCGGGTCGCCGTGGGCAGGCCCGGCGCCGGGGTTTCCTCCACCACTTTCTGGTTGCGCCGCTGCAACGAGCAGTCGCGTTCACCCAGCGCCACCACATTGCCTTTGCCGTCGCCGAACAGTTGCACCTCGATATGGCGCGCACGGTCCACGCAGCGCTCAATAAATACGCCTGCATCGCTAAAAAACTGCTCACCCAGGCGGCGCACACTTTCCCAGGCCTGTGTCAGCGCCTGCGCATCCTCACAGCGGGTAAGGCCGATACCGCCGCCTCCAGCGGTGCTTTTGAGCATCACCGGATAACCGATTCGGGCGGCTGCCATATGTGCGTCGTCAAGGGAGTCCAGTAGCCCGGTGCCAGGGGTCATCGGTACGCCCGCCAGGGCTGCCAGTTCGCGCGCCCGGTGCTTAAGACCAAACTCGCTAATCTGGCGTGCCGTTGGCCCAATAAACACGATCCCGGCCTGTTCGCAGGCTTGCGCAAACGCCACGCTTTCCGACAAAAAACCATAGCCCGGCCAGATAGCCTGCGCCCCGCTGGCACGCGCGGCATTGATGATTTTGTCGATAGCCAGGTAGCTGTCGCTTGCCTTCTCACCGCCCAGCGCTATGGCGACATCGGCCTGCCTGACGTGCTCGGCGTTTTTATCGGCATCGGAATAGACAGCAACGCTGGTCACGCCCAGTCGCTTCAGGGTGCGCATGGCGCGACAGGCAATTTCGCCACGGTTGGCAATCAGCACGGTGTTAAACATGTTGGCTCTCCTGGCGGGCCATCCAGTTGCGCCAGCCCTTAAATTCAGTAATGTCGGTGGCCGAACTCAGCGCCGCCGGTTCGCAAATAAAGCCTTTCACCCAGCGCCCGTCGGCCAGCTCCAGCGAACCGATGCCCAGCGGCGCGGGTATTTCGGCCACAAATTCACCAAAGCGGGCAAGCGGGATGTCCCACAGCTCTACGGCTATCGCTGCGCCAGATGTTGCGCGTGCAATGCCGGGTTTGGCGGGCGTGGTGCCTGCAAGTGCATACAGCCGGTAGCACGGCGCGGTTTCGGTGGCTTCAACAAACACGGCATGGCGGTTGGTCAGCTGAGCGTTAAGCGGCATACCGCGCAGGTGTGCGCCGACGACCGCCACGCGCACGTGATGGGATGATTCAGGCAGTGCGGCCTCACCGGGCGTTAACCTTTGCCCGGTCGCTCCCAGCGGCAGGTCCTGCTGGCGCTGCCAGCGCAGGCCAAACTCGGCCAACGCTCTGTCGTGCCAGGCAGGGGCAATTAACGTAATGCCCGCAGGCAGCCCGTCTTTGCGAAAAGCCCCCGGCAGCGCCAGCGCGCTGAGATCGGCCAGGTTGGTAAAGTTGGTGTAGGTGCCAAACTGCGAATTGAAGCGAATCGGCTCCTGCTTCATTTCTTCAAGCGTGTGGATGGTGGGCGATGTCGGCACGACCAGTGCATCAACCTCGCTCAACGCGCGTTGGATACGCTTTGCCAGCGTTGCGCGCAGGTATTCCGCGTTAAAGGTTTCTACGGCGCTGTAGTTCAGGCCGGTGGCGACAATGGCGTGAACGGTGGGGTCCATCCATTGCGGGTGTTGCAGCATGTCGCCCACCGCCGCCGTACGCTCGGCAACCCACGGCCCCTGGTAGAGTTGCCCGGCAAGCTGATAAAAGTCAGTAAAATCGATGGACTTGAGCGTCACGCCGCCTGCGCGCAGCGCCGCCAGCGTTTGCTGCCAGGCATCTTGCGCCTGCGTGTCACCAAAAAATTCCAGCGTGTCGGGGATCGCAAATACCGGGTTTTGTGCAAATGCTGCCGGTGCGCTGGCCGGGTTGGTGCGCGAGTAAGCGTCCTGGGCATCGGCGCCACCGGCAAGCGTGGCAACAACAAACGCGTCTTCTACCGTCAGCGCAAACACCGAAATGGTGTCAATCAGCCGACAGGCCGGGACCACGCCTGTGGCCGATAACCAACCTTTGGTGGGTTTTAGCCCGACGATATTATTAAACCCGGCAGGCACCCGCCCGGAGCCTGCGGTATCGGTTCCCAGCGCAAACGGCACCAGACCGCGCGCCACCACCGAAGCCGAGCCGGAACTTGAGCCGCCGCTGACATACTCGCGGTTAAAGGCATTGGGCACCGCGCCAAACGGTGAGCGCGTACCTACCAGCCCCGTAGCAAACTGGTCGAGGTTGGTTTTACCGATAACGACTGCCCCTGCTGCCTTAAGTTGTGCAACGGCGGTGGCATCGTGCTGCGCGGTGTAAGTAAAAGCCGGACACGCGGCGCTGGTCGGCCAGCCTGCCACGTCGATATTGTCTTTCACCGCAAACGGAATGCCGAACAGCGGCACAGACTGTGGGTTATCTCTGTAACGCGGGAGCAATGCCTCAATCTGCGTGCGCAGTTGCTCCTCACTGGCAAGGACAATCCATGCATTATCGTCCTCAGGAAGAGCCTGGAGATAGTGCGTTAATAATGAAAGCACCGCGCCGCTGTTGCTGTGAATATACTGCTGCCAGGCGGCCAGCGTTTTTCCAGCCATTAATGCCATTGTGGGATCCCCGCTGGTATACAAGATGGGATCCAATTAGCAATACGCGTGCCAGAACGTTAATTCACTGAATTAATGGCCTGGTTCATGAGAAATTCTTTTTTTATCGAATAAGAATGCACTGAATAAGTACACTGGCGCGCAATTGAGGTGCAGTGGTCATTGGGAAAAACAATGGCTATTACCTGAACCAGAATAATTACTGATGCCTTTGCATTGTGATTATTGGCGGGTTTTCTGCGCTGGCCAAAAACAGACGTTAGCTTAATGCCAGTCACTTAAGCTTTTTTATGTATTGCCAACTGCCAGTTTAGTCGCCAGCGTATTTATGCGTTTTAGCACCGCCGTCAACGGCAAAATGGCGTGTTAAAAAAGCCGCTATCACCCGATACCGGCCCTGGTAATTAATGGATAAGCGCCTGAACGCGCGCTATCGCATTATCGTAAACCTTATTTTGTTTTTCGCTGCGTGCGGCCTGGTAATAAGTCAGTGCTTCCTGATAGTTACCAGCGGTTTCATAGATCTTGCCAATGTTATAGTTGGCCCCGGCGCGCACCGTTGGCGCACCTGCGCCGCTTGCCAGCGCCAGCGCCTTGCGGTTAGCCCACAGCGCTTCGGCCGTGCGTCCGGCTTTCTGGTAAACCAGCCCCAGGTTACCGTACGCTTTGCCGTTATCGGCCCACAGGTTGACCGCCTCGGTGAAGGCATAAATCGCCTGGTCATAGTCTTTGCGCTGATAGGCCGCTTCACCTTTGAGGTTCCAGTCGCGCGATGCCGCCATATCGGCCTGGCCCCAGCGCACGTTGTTCTGCGTCGTCCAGCTATCATTAAGCGCAGGCGACAACTGGCGTGCGATGTTCGCTGACTCCATGCTGACGCCTTCAACGCGGTTGATATCCACAAACTCGCCCGCTGGCGTGACTTTGAATACGGTCCACAGGTTACCCACCTGTTGAGTAGGCACATAATAGGTGCGCACCAGCGACTCACCAACGTATACAAATACTTTGGCACCGCTGGCAGACAGGCTGGTGCTCTGTGGAGACATGCGCTCGCTAAAGTTATGGATGGCGTAAACGTAAGATTGGCCGTTCTGGCGCTCTGTCAGGGTGACAGTTTCCGGGCCGTAGCTGTCGGTATCATCCACATCCAGGTTGCCTTTACTCCCCTCTTTGTGGGCGTAATAGATGTGGTTACCCGGATAAACCATGTGCGAGTCCAGGTCAGCTGGCGTAGCGCCCCAGGTCAGCACCACACGCATACTGTCCAGCCCACTCATGACCGGGCTGAGTGCATAAGACAGACCGTCGCACGGACATTTAACCACCAGGTTGGAATAGCCCGGCTTTTTGACCAGCAGCAGCGTGTTGCTGTCATCAGCAAACGCGCCGTTGAGCAACACTTTGCCCTGAGCATCTGTTGTGGCGCTGATGGAGCTTTCACCGTTTCGCTGTAGCATGACCTGTGCGCCAGCAATTTTGGCATCTTTCACCACCGCGCTCAGAACCTCAACGCTGGTAGTACCCGCCCAGCCATAACCGGACAGTGCCAGTAATGATATTAATACCCCTGATTTCAATTTCCTTTCCATGTATCCCTCTGTCTGAAACGCAATTTTAATCGTTGTCTGCCTGCGTTACACGCGGCTGTGTCCGTTAGTACATCCTGTTAAGCACACGTATTTTTACTTAGCTGAACTAAAAGCGAAAGTGACACCGTTCGCAGATGAATATTATTCATCGGTGCGCTCCTTCTATCTGCGATTGCACCACCGGGAAGCGATAATAATCCAGCCTGACATAGACAGCATCTATGCAAACACACTCTGGCAGTCTTTGTGTTTATAAAACGCAGCGCCTACCTTTACAGGGACATCACGTCCTGAGGAGAACGCATGGATTTTATTAAACGCACCATTGACCTTGCTATGCAGAACGTCGAAGCCGGTGGTCGCCCGTTTGCCACCGTCATCGTTCGCAACGGTGAAGTGATTGCCGAAAGTGCCAACCAGGTCGCCCAGACCAACGATCCTACCGCGCATGCGGAGATCCTGGCTATCCGCGCGGCCTGCCAGAAGCTGCAAACGGAAAACCTGACCGACTGCGAGATTTATATTCTTGCCAGCCCCTGCCCTATGTGTCTGGGCTCGCTGTATTATTGCAGCCCAAAGCAGGTCACCTATATCACCACCCGCGAGGATTACGCGCCGCTGTATCGCGACGACCGTAAGTATTTCGAGCTGGACACCTTCTACGATGAATACCAAAAACCCATTGAGCAGCGCCGCCTGCCGATGGTGCATCAGCCGCACAGCAGCGCAATTCGCGTTTATGAGCGCTGGAAAGCACTGAATAACTAACGGACTGGTCAGCACGGACGCTGACATCCCTTTCAATCCTTGTTGCCTCTTACCAGAATGCTGCCTGCGCTCACACAATTCGCGGCCCCCTTCACGCTGCCTGAGCAAAATTAGGCTAAGGTTTTGATTACGTTGATCGCTCTCGTTTCACATTGCGCATGTTTGTTATGGAGAATACCTAATGATAAAAACCGATTTGCGCCGCCCACCTGCTCTTTTCTTTGCCGTCCAGCTTGCGTTAGGCGGATTGTTCACTGGATTTCCAGCCCTGGCCGACGACACGCCACCGGTCAAAGCTGCCGCCCCCCAGCCGCCTGACGCCCTGCTCGGGCCGCTGTTTGACGCCGTGCAGCGCGCAAAACTTTATCCAGACCAGAAAACCTTTGCCGATGCCGTGCCCAAAAGCGATCCGCTGATGATTCTGGCCGACTACCGTATGCAGCGCGACCAGTCCGGCTTTGACCTGCGCCATTTTGTGGAGCTGAATTTCACCGTACCCGATGAAGGTGAAAAGTATGTACCTCCCGCAGGACAAAGCCTGCGTGAACATATCGACAGCCTGTGGCCGGTGCTGACGCGCACAACCGAGCGCGCCGGGGAATGGGACTCGCTGCTGTCACTACCCAAACCCTATGTGGTGCCCGGTGGACGCTTTCGCGAAGTCTATTACTGGGACAGTTACTTCACCATGCTCGGCCTTGCCGAAAGCAACCGCTGGAATAACGTGCAGGACATGGTGGAGAATTTCGCCTGGGAAATTGACAACTGGGGCCACATCCCCAACGGCAACCGCAGCTACTACCTGAGCCGCTCCCAGCCACCCTTTTTTGCCCTGATGGTGGAGCTACTGGCAAGCCATGATGCTGGCGCCCTTAAGCAATATCTGCCGCAGTTGAAAAAAGAGTACACGTACTGGATGGCGGGTAGCGACGGCCTGAAAAACGGTGACGCCAGCGCGCGCGTGGTCAAACTGCGCGACGGCGCGGTACTAAACCGCTACTGGGACGAGCGCGACGTGCCGCGCCCGGAGTCCTGGCTTGACGATATCACCACCGCCAAAAACAACCCGGAGCGCCCGGCGACAGAGATTTACCGCGACCTGCGCGCGGCGGCCGCCTCTGGCTGGGACTTTAGCTCACGCTGGATGGATGACCCGCAACAGCTCGGCACCATCCGCACCACCAGCATTGTGCCGGTGGACCTGAACGCGCTGATGTACCAGCTTGAACAAACGCTGGCGCGCGCCAGCCGTGACGCGGGGGATGACAGCGAGGCCCAGCGCTACGCAGCCCTTGCCGCACAGCGCCAGAAAGCCATTGAAGACCACCTGTGGAACAGCAAAAACGGCTGGTACGCCGATTACGACTTAAAAACCCACGCGGTGCGCAGCCCGCTCACCGCAGCAGCCATGTTCCCCCTGTATGTGAAGCTCGCCTCACCAGAGCGCGCGACGAAAACCGCCGCCGCCGTGCGAAGCCAGTTGCTAAAACCCGGCGGTATTGCGGCCACCACCGTGAAAACCGGCCAGCAGTGGGATGCGCCTAACGGCTGGGCGCCACTACAGTGGGTAACGGTGGTCGGTCTGCAAAATTACGGCAAGCAGGAGCAGGCGATGGAAGTGACCTGGCGTTTTCTGAGCAACGTGCAGCACACGTACAACAGCGAACAGAAGCTGGTGGAAAAATATGACGTGAGCTCTACCGGCACCGGCGGCGGCGGTGGGGAATATCCATTGCAGGACGGTTTTGGCTGGACCAACGGCGTCACGCTGAAAATGCTGGATCTGCTGTGCCCGGCGGATAAACCGTGCGACAGCGTGCCGGAGCAGCACCCGGGTCAGACGCCTGCGGCAAATAAAGCACAGGCGGCGCCAAAACAGGCTGCGGGTCAGTAAAGGGCGGGTAATAATGCGTTCCGTTCATCAGTGGGTGAACGGAACGTTGTCGTTCGCGGTTACATCGTCACTGCTTTTCATTGAGCAAGTTACATCCCCTCTTTTGCGCCCTCTGGCACCGCGTCTCGCGTGCGCGTTAGCAGCGGAATACACCACACCAGCCCGGCCCCCACAACCAAAAGCCCGGCCAGGAACCACAGGCCGCCGTTGAAACTGCCGGTCATATCGTGCACCACGCCAATTAACAACGGGCTTACCGCTGACCCCACGTTGCCCACAGCGTTAATCAGCGCAATCGCCACCGCACGCGCTACCGGGCTAATCGCGCTGTCCGGCGTGGTCCAGAACACCACCATCGCGGTAAACGACCCGACGGAGGCCATGATTATCCCCAAAAGCTGTACCAGCGCATGGTTGGTTGCCGACGCCAGTAACCAACCCAGTGCGGCAAAGAGGTATGGCAGCACGGTGTGCATACGCCGCTCCTGCAACCTGTCTGAACGGCGGCTCCACCAGACCATGCCAAAAATAGTACACAGCTGCGGAATGGCCGCCAGCAGGCCAATCACAATGGTGCTGCTTTGCTGGTTGAAGCTTTGCAGTATTTGTGGCGTCCAGATGTTAATGGCGCTCAACGTGTTGGTGAGACAAAAGTAGGCCAGCGTGTACATCAGCACCACGGGCGTGAGAACCTCCCGCAGGCGAAATCGTGGCGCGTCACGGCTCGCCTTCTGCTGGCCATCTCGCGACAACATCACCGCCAGCGCCATCTTCTCTTCGCCGTTAAGCCAACGGGCATCGGCGGGTTTGTCGTCCAGCCAGCGCCAGACCACAATGCCCAGCAACACTGACGGCAGCCCTTCGAGCAGAAACAGCCACTGCCAGCCTTTGAGATCCATCACCCCGTCCAGTGCCAGGATGTAGCCCGACACCGCCGAACCGAGCATCATCGTGACCGGCATGGCAATCATGAACAGCGCGTTGGCGCGGGCGCGATACCAGGCCGGAAACCACCAGGTGAGGTAAAGCAGGATCCCCGGCAAAAATCCCGCCTCGGTGATGCCGACAATCATGCGTAATACGTACAACGACCCCGGCCCGGTGGCAAACAGCGTGCAGGTTGAGGCAATCCCCCACAGCACCATGATGACCGCTATCCAGCGGCGTGCGCCGACTATCCCGAGCATGATGTTGCTCGGAATACCAAAAATAACGTAGGTAACGTAAAACAGCGTGGCGGCCAGGCCAAACATGGTGGCATTTAAGCCGAGATCCTTGCCCATTGTCAGGCCAGCAAAACCAATGTTGATACGGTCGAGAAATGAGAAGAAGAACAGGACAAACAAAAACGGGATAAGCCTGCGAAATAGCTTACGTACAACCTGCTGTTCAATGGCGCTGAGTTCGGGCTGCTGTGTGGTTAAGGTGCTCATCGCTTCCTCCGGTACGCATTGCCGGGGCTGCGTAAACCGGCAGCACCGCCGTTATTTTTTTAAATCATTAACATATGAACAATATGTTTTTATGCTGCGAAACCGGAATGTTCAAGCGCGGTATTAAAAGGCTGTGATCCATTTAACACATCATAAACAATCTTGTCTTTCGGGACATGCAACCGTAAAAGCCGTGCCAGGCTCATGCTTACGGCACATTGTTAACAAGTGAATGAAAAGAGAGATGACAGCAAAAGCATTCATTACAAGTCTTGCGAGCGCAGAGGAAAAAAATATACTGGATTCAGTCTCTTTCTGTCAGGGCAACGCCATGCACGAATCCCTTACTATTTCGTTACTCCAGGCGCGTGAAACCGCCATGAGCTGGTTCAGACCTGTGCTCAATCGCCATAATCTCACCGAGCAGCAATGGCGCGTGATTCGCATTCTGGCGCAGCACCGTTCACTCGATTTCCATGAGCTGGCGCGCCAGGCATGTATTCTGCGCCCCAGCCTGACCGGTATTCTGACCCGCCTTGAGCGCGACGGCCTGGTATATCGCCTTAAGCCCGCAAGCGATCAGCGCAAACTGTTCGCCTCCCTCACGCCACAGGGCGAAGCGCTGTACCAGCAAGCCTGCTCTCAGGTAGAAGGCGGCTATCGGGAAATTGAGCGTCTGTTTGGCCCACAAAAACTTGCCCAGCTACAGGCGCTACTGAGTGAGTTCAGCGCCCTGCCCCCGCCTGACGACGACCCGCGCTAACCTTTCATCACAGACAGATTCACACAGCCCTTTAATTTATAAGGGCTTTTCTTTTTATTTCTGTGTGTATCAATACTTGAAAAGAAGAAACAATAACGATAATAATTCGCATTTGTTATTGCGTCTTCGCGCCGTGTTAACGCGCTTTCAACCACGTTGCTCACTTATTGATGGATACACACATGAAACAGGCCTTTCATGGCGGCGTTTTGCTGCTTGCGCCGCTCACGCTGCTCGTTAGTACGTCACTGCGCGCCGAAGATACCGTGGTGGTCACGGCAGCCCCGGCTGACACCGCCGTCGCCCCCACGCTCGGCTACAGCGCACGCACCACGCGAGGCGCCACCAAAACCGATACCCCATTAATTGAAACCGGCCAGGCCGTGTCGGTCATCACGCGCCAGCAGATTGAAGACCAGGGCGCCAGCGATGTGAACAGCGCTCTGAACTACACACCGGGCGTGTTTACTGGCTTTTCTGGCGGTGCCACCCGCTACGACACGGTCGCGCTGCGCGGCTTTCACGGCGGTGATGTAAACAATACCTTCCTTGACGGTCTGCGCCTGATGAGCGATGGCGGCAGCTACAACGTATTGCAGGTTGACCCGTGGTTTCTTGAGCGCATTGACGTGATCCGCGGCCCCTCTTCCGCGCTCTATGGGCAAACCGTCCCTGGCGGGCTGGTGATGGAAACCTCAAAGCGCCCGCAGTTTGTACGCGAAGGCCACCTGCGCAGCTGGGTGGGTAACAACGCCACCACCGGTGCCGCCTTTGACTATACCGATGCCATTAACGAACAGTGGGCCTGGCGCCTGACCGGGCTTAGCAAGAATACCGACACCCAGTACATCAACACCCGCGATGAGCGCTACGCCATTGCGCCGTCGCTGATGTGGCAACCCGACGACGACACAAGCCTGGTGCTGCGAGCGTATCTGGAAAAAGCGCCGTCCGGCGGTTACCACGGCTCAGTACCCGCCGACGGCAGCCTGTACACCAGCACCGGGCGCAAACTCGCCACCGGGTTTTCTGACGTGGAGCCAGGCAACGATGCCTTTAAGCGCTACCAGCAGCTTTACAGCTACGAGTTTGCCCACCGTTTTAACGACACCTGGGCGTTTCGCTCCAACGCCAGCTACACCCATTCGAACGTCGACCTGAAGCAGGCCTACCAGATAGGCTGGGCCGACGCACAGCACAATGAACTGAGCCGCTACTACAGCCAACAGAACTCGTCGCTTGACGCCTGGGCTATCGACAACCAGCTTGAGGCCGATTTCACCACCGGCGGCCTGGCGCACAAACTGGTGCTCGGCGCGGAATACCACCGCTATCGCAACAACATCAGCGATGGTTCAGGCTACGCCAGCAACCTCAATGCATGGACCGGGCAGTCGGGCGGCAGCGGGCTGTGGCACTACGACCCGCGCGATCCGACATACTCCACCCTTGTCCAGGGCGCACTGTTGTCTGACGCAAAGCGCGTGTACGAACAAAGCGGCCTGTATTTGCAGGATGAGATGGTCTGGCAGCGCTGGCACCTTGCTCTCTCCGGGCGTTACGACCATATCGTCACCAAAAGCCGCACGCTGACGCCCGAAACAGCCACTGAGGTGATTGATAACCGCCGCGATGACCACTTCAGCGGCCGCGCGTCGCTGCTGTATGCCTTTGAGAACGGCATTTCTCCGTATATGAGCTACAGCACCGCCGTCACACCGCAGGTTTTGCCGGATGCCGAAGGCCGCATCCTCAAGCCCACCACCAGCGAGCAGTATGAAGCCGGTGTCAAATATCAGCCGCCGGGCAGCCAGGCGATATACAGCATTGCGCTGTACGACCTGACGCAAAAAGATGTCGGCAACCGGGTGGTGCAAGGCAGCTACTATGAACCAGCCGGGAAAGTACACTCTCAGGGACTGGAACTGGAAGCCCGCTCGCAGATAACACCGCGCCTGAGCACCATTGCCGGTTACACCTGGAACCGGGTGCGGTTTAAAGACGCTATTGACGGCAATAACCACAATACGCCGTATGTCACACCAGACCAGTTTGCCTCGTTATGGGGTCTGTATCAGGCAGACTACGGCATCAGCCTCGGCGCTGGCGTGCGCTATATTGGCAAACAGTGGGCCGATAACGAAAACACGCTGCGCGTGCCGTCGGTGACGCTGTTTGATGCCATGCTGCGCGCCAGTCTCGGCGAGTGGAGCACGCCGCTGCGCGGTGCATTTGTGCAGGTGAATGCCAGCAACCTCACCGGGCGCGATTATGTCGCGGGCTGTTATGGCACAGGTTATTGCTACTGGGGCAAAGAAAGGCAGGTGAATGTAACGCTGGGGTATGATTTTTGATATCTCGGGTCTGCGCATGACCGGCCACCGGTCTTGAGCCAGACCCGTCACAGAAGAAACCCGCAAGGCAGCGTAAAGCTGTCTTGCGGGTTTACATACCGCGCAGTGCAGCAACGCTTATCGAGAGCCGCGGGCCGTTGTGGGCATCAGCCAGCCAGCGACTCAAGGCTATGCGGCTTCCAGCGCCTGCTTCACCTTCCACAAATAGCGCGGTGCCTGCGACGACGGGTGATTATCCATCACGTACTGCCAGAATTGCTCCGGTGACATGCTGTTAATCTGCGCAATTGCCTCACCGCGGTTTGACGAGAACATGCGCAGCAGCGCACCGGCACCGTTAACATAGGCAACAATCAGCGCATACTGCATGGTTTGCGTATTGTCGATACCGCGCAAAATGCCGTGTTCAAGAATGTTCAGGTAAGCCGCGCCAATATCAATATTGCGTGCGGGATCTTTAAGCTCGCTGGTTGACGGCTGACCGCTGCGCCCCAGATGTCGCCACACTTCACGCCCGGCGGTCGAGGCCTTAATCTGCATTAACCCTACCGCGTTAGAAGAGCTCACCAGCGTTGGGTTACCGCCGGACTCCACGGCGATTATCGCCGTCAGTAGCCTTGGGCTAACCCCCCAGGCCTCGCCCGCTTCTTCGGATATTGGCATCCAGGTTTGCGCCCCTGACACCGGACGCTGGGCTTCCCACGGCGTCTGCTGATGTTTTGGTGTTTTACTCGAACACCCGGCCAGCACCAGGCACAGGACAATAAACCATTTTAACTTCACAGCTCTATCCTTATGTTTGATTGGAGGTCGCGGATGACAACCGCAGCGCCAGACGGCATCATAACGAATCTACAATTTAAATCAGCAAGGAAATGCCATGGCCATTTTTCATCTGATTGCCCCTTCAGGCTATTGCATCCAACAGCAAGCTGCCGCGCGCGGCGTGGCATATTTGCGTGAAACCGGCCACAGCGTAGAGAACACACAGGTTATTGCACGCCGCTGGCAGCGCTTTGCCGGAAGTGACGCCGAGCGGCTGGCAGATCTTAACCAGTTGGCAGAATTGTCTGAAAATCAAACAATTGCGCTGGCTGTGCGCGGTGGCTACGGCATGAGCCGCCTGCTGGCTGAGATTGACTACGCCGCCCTGGGCGCGCGCGCGCGCCGCGCGCCGCTGCTGATTTGCGGACACAGCGACTTCACCGCCTTTCAGCTGGCGCTGCTGGCCCAGGAAGGCACCGTGACATTCAGCGGGCCAATGCTGGCGGGCAACTTCGGTGCAGAAAACCTCAGTGAATTTACCCTCGACCATTTCTGGCAGGCACTGCGTGAACCGCGCTTTACGCTGCACTGGCCGAGCCACGCACCGCAGCCGTTTAGCGCCCGGGGCACCGTCTGGGGCGGCAATCTCGCCATGTTAATGTCGCTGCTTGGCACACCGTGGATGCCGCGCATTGAAGGCGGCATTCTGGTTGTGGAAGATATCAACGAACACCCTTACCGGGTGGAGCGCATGCTGTTACAGTTGCATCAGGCGGGCGTGCTGGCGCGCCAGAGTGCGGTTGTGCTCGGCAGCTTCAGCGCAGCGAAGCCTAATGACTACGACAATGGCTATAATCTTACCGAGATGGTCACCGCGCTGCGCAGCCGTATTGCGGTGCCTGTCATTGACGGCCTGGCCTTCGGTCACGAGCCTGACACCGTGACACTGCCGCTTGGTGCACGCGGCGAACTGATGTATGACGGCTCGTATGCGCACCTGACCCTGAACGGTCACCCAACGCTGACATAAAAAAATCGCATAAGGCAGCAAAGAAGCCGCCACACTGACCGATAATAACTTTGATTTCGAAACACTCACCCAGGAGAGGCGTTATTTTGGATGCTACGGCTGTCTTTCATTTGTTTATTATTGGCTCCGTGCTGGTTACTTTCAGCATTCTGTTAAGCACTTTTTCTTCCCGCCTTGGTATTCCTATCCTGGTTATCTTTCTTGCTATTGGCATGCTGGCTGGCGTTGACGGCATCGGCGGCATTCCGTTTGATAACTACCCGTTTGCCTATCTCATCAGTAACCTGGCGCTGGCGATGATACTGCTCGATGGCGGGATGCGCACCCAGGCAAGCTCCTTTCGCGTCGCCCTCGGTCCGGCGCTGTCACTGGCGACGGTGGGGGTCATTATTACCTCCGGCCTCACCGGTATGGCTGCCGCGTGGCTGTTTAACCTCAACCTCATGGACGGCCTGCTGATTGGTGCCATTGTCGGCTCCACGGACGCCGCCGCCGTGTTCTCACTGCTGGGCGGCAAAGGGCTCAACGAGCGCGTCGGCTCCACGCTTGAAATTGAATCCGGCAGTAACGACCCGATGGCGGTCTTTCTGACGGTAACACTGATTGAGATGATCCAGCGCGGTGAAAGCGGGCTGAGCTGGATGTTCCTGATTCATCTTGTGCAGCAATTCGGGCTGGGGATTGTGCTCGGCGGTCTGGGTGGGCTGTTGCTGCAACAGACGATTAACCGTATTACGCTCCCACAGGGGCTGTACCCGCTGCTGGCGGTGAGCGGCGGGATTATCGTGTTCTCGCTCACCACAGCGCTGGACGGCAGCGGCATTCTGGCTGTCTATTTATGCGGCTTTCTGCTCGGCAACCGCCCTATTCGTAACCGCTACGGCATTCTGCAAACCTTTGACGGGCTGGCCTGGATGGCGCAAATTGGCATGTTCCTCGTGCTTGGCCTGCTGGTTACGCCCTCGGATCTGCTGCCTATCGCCATTCCGGCGCTGCTGCTGTCGCTGTGGATGATTTTCTTCGCCCGCCCGCTGTCGGTGTTTTTCGGCCTGCTGGCGTTTCGCGGCTTCAATTTACGCGAGCGTGTGTTTATCAGTTGGGTCGGTCTGCGCGGCGCAGTGCCGATCATTCTGGCGGTTTTCCCGATGATGGCGGGGCTGGACAACGCCCGCTTATTCTTTAACGTTGCGTTTTTTGTGGTGCTGGTGTCGCTGCTGCTGCAAGGCTCGACCCTTGGCTGGGCTGCACGCCGTGCCAGGGTGGTGGTACCGCTCACCGGTCGGCCGGTTTCGCGCGTCGGGCTGGATATTCACCCTGAAAATCCGTGGGAGCAGTTTGTCTATCAGCTCAGTGCCGATAAGTGGTGCGTGGGTGCGGCGCTGCGTGATTTACATATGCCCAGAGAAACGCGTATTGCCGCCCTGTTTCGCGATAACCGGTTGCTGCACCCTTCTGGCAGCACGCGGCTGCACGAGGGCGATGTGCTGTGTGTTATTGGCCGTGAGCACGACCTGCCAGCGCTGGGCACGCTTTTTAGCCAGACGCCGCCGGTGTCGCTGGATCAGCGCTTCTTTGGTGACTTTATTCTTGCCGCAGACGCCCGCTTTGGCGATGTCGCGACTATTTACGGGCTTGAGCTGGACGATGGCGTAGACCTTGAGCAGACGCTGGGCGATATGGTGTTAAGCCATCTTGGCGGTGCACCCGTGGTGGGTGACCAGGTCGAATACGCCGGTATGGTGTGGACGGTTGCGGAGAAGGAAAATAATCAGGTTCGTAAAATCGGCCTGCGAGAGGCCGACAGCGAGGCAGAATAACCGCCCCGCCAGTGTCGCCATGCACACGGCAGGAGCAGGCTGCCCCTGCCGGTAACGACCTGCCAGCAATATACAGGTTACACCGTCACCGACGTCACGCGCGGTGCCAGCGCACAAACCAGTTCATAACCGACTGTACCAGCAGCACTCGCTACGTCATCCACAGGCAGATTCTGCCCCCACAACTCCACCGGCGCGCCAATCTGTGCCTGCGGGCATGGCGTGAGATCCACCGCCATCATGTCCATTGAAATCATCCCTACCGTACCGGTGCGCACGCCGTTTACCAGCACTGGCGTGCCGTCGGGTGCCACGCGCGGGTAGCCGTCAGCGTAGCCACAGGCCACAATGCCAATACGCTGTGGGCCGCTTGCGCTATAGCGCCCGCCGTAGCCGACGCTGTCACCCGCCTTCAGGTGCTGGATGGCAATCAACTCACTGCGCAGCGTCATTGCCGGGCGCAGGCCGCTATCTGCAATATCCTGCCAGCGCCCGCTCGGCGACACGCCATAGAGCACAACGCCGGTACGCACCCAGTCATGATGCGTTTGCGGGTGCCATAGCGTGGCGGCAGAGTTAGCCATTGAGCGCGGCCCACTCAGCCCTTCCCAGGCTCGCTCCATTGTCTGTACCGCCTGCGTGACGCCGTCAGGGTTTTCTGCGCGGGCAAAGTGTGACATCAGCGTAATTTCTGCGACATTGACAAGCTCACGTAACCGGTGCCAGACCGCATTCACCCGCTCTGGCGCAAAACCCAGCCGGTTCATTCCGCTGTTAGCCTTCAGGTAAATGTTGAGTGGCGCGTTCAGCTTTGCCTGTGCCAGCGCCTCAATCTGCCAGTCGCTGTGCACACAGGTGGTAAGACGGTATTTATCCAGCAGCGGCAGCTCATCGGCATAAAAAAACCCTTCGAGCAACAGCAGCGGTCCCTGCCAGCCGTTTTCCCGTAACAGGATGGCCTCTTCGAGATCGAGCATGGCGTAGCCGTCGGTCTTGCTGAAAGCCGCTGCCATTTCGGCCAGACGGTGGCCGTAAGCGTTGGCTTTCACCACCGCCCACATTTTTGCCGCGGTGCGCCCACGGAGTGTTTCAAGGTTACTGCGCAGCGCATCCAGATGGATTTCTGCAATGATGGGACGAGCCATAACGAGTCCTTGTTAGCCGTGAGCGCCGTGCAGCTGGGTGCCTTGCTGCGGTGTGAAATCACGGCGGTAACGGGCAACCGCCAGGTCATCGAACGGAATGGCCGGTGTACGCCCGGAGATAATATCGCTCAACAGCAACCCGGAGCCGCAGGCCATGGTCCAGCCCAGCGTACCGTGGCCGGTGTTCAGCCACAGGTTGCGATACGGTGTGCGCCCGACCACTGGCGTGCCGTCTGGCGTCATCGGGCGCAGGCCGCTCCAGAATGTGGCCTGCTCAACGTGACCGCCGCGTGGATAAAGGTCGCGCACCACCATCTCCAGCGTTTCGCGTCTGGCCTTCACAAGCTCGGTGTTAAAGCCAACAATTTCCGCCATGCCGCCCACGCGGATACGATTATCAAAGCGGGTAATGGCGATTTTGTAAGTTTCGTCGAGCACAGTGGAAACCGGCGCACCGTCTTCTTCGTTAATCGGGATAGTCAGCGAGTAACCTTTGAGTGGATATACCGGGATATCCACCAGCCCTTTGAGCATGGCGGTGGAATACGATCCAAAGGCCATCACGTAGCCGTCGGCCGTGATGATGTCATCACCACACTTCACACCGCTGATGCGCTCACCGTCGGTCATAAGCTGCTCCACGCGCGTGTTGTAACGGAACACCACGCCCGCCTGCTGGGCCATTTCGGCAAGCCGCTGGGTAAAAAGCTGGCAGTCGCCGGTTTCATCGTTGGGCAGACGCAAGCCGCCGGTGAGTTTGTGCGCGACGTCGGCCAGCGCAGGCTCGGCCAGCGCCAGCTGCGACGACTCCAGCAACCGGTAAGGCACGCCCGCCTCTTTGAGTACGGCAATATCACGCGCGGCGTTATCAAACTGCTCCTGGCTGCGAAACAGCTGTAACGTGCCGCCCTGGCGCTCCTCATAGCTGATCCCGGTTTCGGCGCGCAGTGCGCGCAGGCAGTCACGGCTGTACTCCGACAGGCGCACCATGCGCTCTTTGTTTACCGCGTAGTGGCGGGCATCGCAGTTGCGCAGCATCTGCCACATCCATTTGAGCTGAAAGCTGCTGCCGTCGAGGTTAATTGCCAGCGGCGCGTGGCGCTGGAACAGCCACTTGATGGCCTTAAGCGGAATGCCCGGCGCTGCCCACGGCGTGGCATAACCTGGCGAGATTTGGCCTGCATTACCGGCGCTGGTTTCTTCAGCCGGACCAGGTTCGCGGTCGATAACCGTCACCTCATGTCCTGCCTGAGATAAATACCAGGCGCTGGTGACACCAACTACGCCGCTGCCGAGTACCACGATTCGCATAACCACCCCTGTCGAAAGTAAAAGAATAATCCTCTGCATACAAACTGATAACCCAGTTGAAAAGTTTATTCAACATAGGCATTTATTATGGTGATGTATTTCACACCACGCCCGCCATGGCGGGAAATGCGGTTTTCAGGATCTCCTGCTTTCGCCCTAATCGCTTCACTATTTCGTGTTGCTCAGGGTAGGAAATAAAGCATAAAAAAAGAGAAAAGCGCGGCAGAAAAAAATTCCTTCATCCGCCCTAATCACAACGTCTGTTCTATGCTTGAGGTTAAGGCTTTCCATTCAGAGAGAGTCTCAACAATGAGGGCGCGCTGATGGCTACTGTTACGGATTCCACTCTCACAACGTCACATCGTCTGAGTGACGGGCCGGACTGGACGTTCAGCCTACTTGAGGACTATCTTGCCGAGATTGACCGGGTCGCAAAGTCTTACCGACTGGACACCTATCCGCATCAGATTGAAGTGATTACATCTGAGCAGATGATTGACGCTTATTCCAGTATCGGGATGCCCATCAATTACCCGCACTGGTCGTTTGGTAAGAAATTCATTGAAACTGAGCAGCTCTATAAGCACGGACAGCAGGGACTGGCTTACGAAATCGTCATTAATTCCAACCCGTGTATTGCCTATCTGATGGAAGAAAACACCATTACCATGCAGGCGCTGGTAATGGCTCATGCCTGTTACGGCCACAACTCCTTTTTTAAAAATAACTATCTCTTCCGTAGCTGGACCGATGCCAGCTCGATTGTCGACTATCTGATCTTTGCGCGACATTACATTACCGAATGTGAAGAGCGCTACGGTATGGATGAGGTGGAGAAGCTGCTGGACTCCTGCCATGCGCTGATGAACTATGGCGTTGACCGCTATAAGCGCCCGCAGAAGATCTCATTGCAGGAAGAGAAAGCGCGCCAGAAGAGTCGGGAAGAGTATCTGCAAAGCCAGGTTAACCTGCTCTGGCGCACGCTGCCCCATCGAGAGGAAGAACGCACGGTGCAAACCAGCCACCGCTATCCCTCTGAGCCACAGGAAAACCTGCTCTATTTCCTGGAGAAGAACGCGCCGCTGCTGGAGCCGTGGCAGCGCGAGATTGTGCGCATTGTGCGTAAGGTGAGCCAGTACTTTTATCCACAAAAGCAAACTCAGGTGATGAATGAAGGCTGGGCGACGTTCTGGCATTACACCATCCTTAATCACCTGTACGACGAAGGCAAAGTCAGTGAGCGCTTTATGCTGGAGTTTTTGCACAGCCACACTAACGTGGTATTCCAGCCGCCGTACAACAGCCCCTGGTACAACGGTATTAACCCCTACGCACTGGGGTTTGCCATGTTCCAGGACATTAAGCGCATCTGCCAGTCACCGACAGAGGAAGACCGCTACTGGTTCCCGGATATTGCCGGTAAAGACTGGCTGGATACACTGCACTTTGCGATGCGCGACTTTAAAGACGAGAGCTTTATCAGCCAGTTCCTGTCGCCGAAGCTGATGCGCGATTTCCGTCTGTTTACGGTGCTGGATGACGATCGCAATAATTATCTGGAAATTGCCGCCATCCATAACGAAGAAGGCTATCGCGAAATTCGCAGCCAGCTTTCAGCCCAGTACAACCTGAGCAACCTGGAGCCAAACATTCAGGTCTGGAATGTAGACCTGCGCGGCGACCGCTCGCTCACGCTGCGCTACATCCCGCACAACCGCGCGCCGCTGGATAAAGGACGGCGTGAAGTGCTCAAGCACGTACACCGCCTGTGGGGGTTTGACGTGCTGCTGGAGCAGCAAAACAGCGACGGCAGCGTGGAGCTACTGGACCGCTGCCCGCCACGGGGCAATAACACATTGTAATTAAATCACTAAAAAAGGCTTCCCGCGGGAAGCCTTTTGTTTTCAGTACCGGCTGATTAGCGCGTGGGCATTGCCAGACTGCTCGGCATGGTTTTTTGCATGCGGTGCCAGATGTCGCCACTGTCGCGCCCGTAGCTGCGCACCACGTCAAACACCTGGTCGTACAGCCCTTCTTTGCTAAGCTTCATCAGGCGGTGATAGAAACCCAGCGCCAGGCTGCGCGCCTCAGGGCTTGAGAAGTAGTGACGACCAATGCGGGTATACAGCCCTTTCATCCCGTTAAGGATGAGCCCGTAAATCGGGTTGCCTGAGGCAAATGCCAGCCCGCGGAAAATGCTGTAATCCAGCTCGGCGAAGGCGTCGGCGTGATCTTCGACTTCGCTCGCCATCGCCAGTACCTTCTGAGACTCTTCAGGATACTGGCGTAGCGCCGTGCGAATAAAGATGGTGGAAATGTTGGTACGCACGGACAGCAGGTTATCAATAAGCTGCGGTACGCTGTCGTGATCGAGACGCGCCAGGGTCTCAAGAATGTTCAGACCCGAGGTTTCCCAGAAGTTGTTCACTTTAGTGGGTTTACCGTGCTGAATGGTCAGCCAGCCGTCTCGGGCCAGGCGCTGCAACACTTCGCGAAGCGTTGTGCGGGTCACACCGATAAGTTCGGAAAGCTCACGTTCGGCAGGAAGGATAGAACCTGGGGGAAAACGATTATTCCAGATGCTTTCGATAATGTACTCTTCCGCGAAGCCAGCAGGGCTTTGCGCCTTAATTACCATAGGGGGATTTCCATTACTCAGGTCTGTACGAATTGACTCATCATACCAGATGACGCAAGGGGCAGATAGCACAGCTACCCCACAAAAAAACGATCGCCGTAATAATTTTCTCTATTGATTTAAATAAAAGCGTTGCTTTGGTCAATACCGCACAGAAAATTGCCGCAAAAAGGCTGCTTTACAGGCTATTACGCGCTACGCTAGTGGCTGAATGGGCGAATTAGTTTACACTGCGCCTGACTCTAATCCTGCAGGGAAGATTTTTATGTTGCGATCTCTTAACCGGTCCTCACACCGCCGCAGCGCATGGCTACTGATGGCTTTCACCGCGCTTGCTCTTGAGCTGGTGGCATTGTGGTTTCAGCACGTGATGAAACTCCAGCCATGTGTGCTCTGTATCTACGAGCGTTGCGCGTTGTTTGGTGTAATGGGGGCAGGTTTGCTGGGGGCTATTGCACCTAAGACGCCGCTACGCATTGCGGCGCTGGCTTTGTGGATTTACAGCGCCTGGCGCGGCATTGAGCTTGCCTGGCAGCATACGCAAATGCAGCTGAATCCGTCACCCTTTCAGACCTGCGATTTCGCCGTGCGTTTCCCGACCTGGCTGCCGCTGGACAAGTGGCTTCCACAGGTGTTTGTTGCCTCTGGTGACTGCTCCGTACGCCAGTGGGAATTTCTCAGCCTTGAAATGCCGCAGTGGCTGGTCGGTATCTTTGTTGCCTATCTGGTCGTGGCGCTACTGGTACTGCTGGCACAGTTCTTTAAGCCCAAGCGTCGCGGTGAGTTGTTTTATCACTCGTAACGACTCTGATGAAAATATGTCAGATAAGGAAAGGCCTGCGAATGCAGGCCTTTTTTGTGCTCAGGAGAGTTGCGTTTACTGAGGAATACGCAGTACCTGACCCGGATAAATTTTGTCCGGGTGAGAGAGCATCGGTTTGTTGGCTTCGAAGATTTTGTTGTACAGATTCGCGTTGCCGTACACTTCTTTAGAAATAGCGCTCAGCGTATCGCCTTTTTTCACGGTGTAGAATTTGCTTTCTGTTTCACCGGCCGCCACGCTGACCTTATCTTCGACGTCTTTGATCCCTTCTACGTTGCCTGCGGCAACCAAGATCTTCTCCTTCTCTTCCTGGCTCAGGCCGTCACCGCTGACGATAACCTTGTCGCCTTCTACTGTGACATCCACCTTGTCAGCGCCAGGAATACCGGTTTTTTTCAGATGCTCTTCAATTTTGCCTTTACGAGCAGCATCGCCGTTGCCGGTCACGGTATCCCACAGCTTTTCGCCTGCTTCTTTTACAAAGTTAAACAGTCCCATATCGTCTCCTTAATCATGGTCGGGCAGACAGACGTGCCCACAGACAAAAGTGTGACAACTTTTCCTGAAAAGTAAAGCGAAGCACGGGGATTTGGTTTAAATATCAGAACATTAACCTGGAGGGAGCGATATATGGATAATAATCATGCGAAAATTGATGAATAACGCAGATTGATAAAGAACAGATAAGTAAGGCTTTATTTCCAGGAAGAGTAAACGTCCACGTGATAATGTCAGAAATAAACGCAATGTAGTGATGAAATTATCGCTGTCGTCAGCGCCCTGTAGCATCACTGTCGAAAATACCCTGCCAGGTTGCAGCCTGACGCTGCCGGGCAGGGCTCTTGTTGGTCATTATTCTCATACTTTGACCTGAAAAGTTGCCACTCTCTTAACATACCGCGATTACCCTCTTAAGATATTACGCGTAAAAACGGCCCGGAATGCGTTTCAGGTGAGAGAAAATTCATCACATTTTATAGACATCTTCGTTGTCAAACAGCCGAAGAAATCTCAATGCCGTACTGCGAATATAAGCACACTGTAAATCAGGCGTTATTTTTTCATGTCTGGCGTAGTTGAAATAAACATAATCGCAACCAGCGACCCCGTTATTGATAAAATCGTCATGCAATGATGACCAGTAATAATAAACGCTATTTAATGTGCCAGAGGGCATGTCATACCAGCGTAGGAACGTTCTTCCCAGTTCTGACCAGACATCACTGTCCTTTTGTGCATAGACCATTTCTTTCAAGGCGCGCCGAATGGTATAAATCAGAATACGGTTACCGGTGGGCAACGGTAAGTCTTTTTCTTTGATACAGCTGTCGAAGTAAGCGTAAACTTCATCTTTAGAAAGTTGCTTATCCAGACCAAGTGATGCCAACATGAGAATATTATCCGAGGTATCACCACTCGCCATTTGAGCTTCTGCCCAATCGGTAAACTCTCTCAGGTTGGTTCCTGGTAAATCTGCTGCCCGAACGCCTGTCAGGTCTTTTATGTCAAGATATTTGCTGTCCATCGTCTTCCCGTCCCTGGTATTACACTGAAGCTAACACCGTCAGCTACGCCATGCAATATCGCTATTTGTTGTCTTCATAGTAAAGTGATATCTGTGTGTTCCTTACCGGAGAATGAGAGTATCTCTTCTGATACGGCAAGTCATGCAGCCGCAAGCACAAACGGTGCTAACAGGCGTTCAGGGCACGGCAGTGAGTGCATAGACTTGTACTGCGAGAGCGCCTAAAACTTGACGCTGACAGGAATATCTCAGCACAAATCGAGGTATAGTCATTATGCTGTATACGCCACAATCCATGTAGAACATAAAGGTAATTAACCCGCGAGCCATAAAATCGCGCGCAGTGATGCAGGTATTTGATGCAGAGGTTCTGGCACTATGGGTACAATGACATTTTACTCTTAATGCCTGCCTCAGCGGGCTTATCCAGAAAAACTCTCTTAAGCGATAAATAATGATATGAACAGAACTACAATATTACTTATTTCAGGTTTATTTTTTTCAGGCTCCGCATTTGCAGATGAAGCCTTCGGACCGCCTTTGTCACGCTGTCTCGCAAAACATATATTCCCGTTTATCCAGTCTGACCGGTCTGCCGACGATATTGTTAATACGGCATATAAAGCTTGCGGTGATGAAGTAAAACAGTGGGACGACGAACGCGTTACCTTACCGAATGATTTACGCGCATCGCAGGATAAAGAGATATACGATTTTTATCTACGGATGATAGATATCAGGCGCAAGTCGAAATACGCGTTCTAATTTTATTTTTAAACGTAGAACGCAACAAAGCCGTAGCGATGCAGCGTTACCCACTCTGGTTCCTGATTAAAAGTAAGTAACAGCTCTTTTTTATTTAACGCCTCAATCCGCCCACTCCGGCTTATTCAAAATATGGTCCTGCCAGTCGCGCACTTCAGACTCGCGCACCGCAATGTTGCGCACTGAAATCCGCTCGGCATGCATGGCGGCTTTTGAACCAGTGCGCAGCGGGTGCCAGACCGGCAGCCCTTTGCCTTCGGCCAACAGGCGGTAAGCGCAGGTGTGCGGCAGCCACTCAAACGTGGGCAGATTATCGCGGGTGAGTTTGATGCAGTCTGGCTCATACTCAAAGCGGCGCGCGTAGTTACGGCACTGGCAGGTTTTGATATTGAGCTGCTTACAGGCGACGTTGGTGAAATAGATTTCGTCGGTGTCTTCGTCCATAAGCTTATGCAGGCAGCACTGCCCGCAGCCGTCGCACAGGGATTCCCATTCCTCATCGCTCATTTCATCGAGAGTTTTGTGTTGCCAGAAGGGAGAATCAGTCATAAGCGCGGTCCGCAGGGAGTCAAACAAGCTGCACGTTATAAAGAGTATGGGCCACAGATGCAAGTCCTGCCGCCTCACGGCGACAGGTTCAGGTCTTACAGCACCCGCGTTTCGATGTCGCGCCCGTCAAAGCCGACCACCAGTTCATCGCCGCTCACCAGCGGGCCTACGCCCTGCGGCGTGCCGGTCAGCACCACATCGCCCGGGTGCAATGTAAAAAAGCGGCTCATGTAGGCAATCAACGGCAAAATCGGGTGGATCATCTCCGCCGTGCTGCCCTGCTGGCGTAGCTCGCCGTTAACCGTCAGGCGCAGCGGCGTGTTTTGCGGGTCACCGCTAAACTCAGCGCTGGGGATAAAGCCGGACACCGGGCAGGCGTTATCAAAGCCTTTGGCCTTCTCCCACGGACGACCGGCCTTTTTGAGCGCGGCCTGCACCTCACGCAACGTCAGGTCCAGTGCCACACCGTAGCCGACGATGGCCTGGCGCACATGATCTTCTGTAGCCTGTTTGAGCGTGGCGCCAATCAAAATAGCCAGTTCGACCTCATGGTGCACCGTGCCCTGCCCCTGCGGTATAACCAACGGCTGGCGCAAATCACACAGTGCCGTGGCCGGCTTAATAAACAGCACCGGCTCGTCGGGCGTCACGCCGCTCATCTCCTGAATATGCGCAGCATAGTTACTGCCTACGCAAACCACCTTGTTTACCGGATAATCCAGTAGCGCTCCCTGCCAGTTGTGATGTTGATACATTATTATTGGCCCTGTTGTGTGTTATTTCACCTGTTCACTGTCTGCGCCCTCGCCTGTGCTGTCAATGGCATCGGCCATCATTCCCACACCGATTGCGAAGTAGTACGAACGGTTCCAACGCATCAACGTCTGGAAGTTCTGAAACACCATAAAGCTGCGCCCTTGTGCATCGTCAGGCGTCACAATCCACGCCTGTTGCGCGCTGTCTGGCAATGGCGCACCTGCTTTTGGCTGTACGCCCAACTGCTGCCAGGCAGCGACTCGTTTGCCCTGCTGGGCTTTTACGCCCGCCAGCGCACTGTCAAACCCGGTGGGCAACGTCACCTCCACACCCCAGCGACCACCGCGCTGCCACCCTTCTTTAGCCAGATAGCGCGCACTTGAGGCAAACACGTCCTGTGGATTGTTCCAGATATCGATTTTGCCGTCACCGTCGCCGTCTGCGCCATAGCGCAGATACGAACTGGGCATAAACTGGTTTTGCCCCATCGCCCCTGCCCAGGAGCTTTTCATGTCAGCCACCGTAATATGACCGGCATCCACCATGCGCAGCGCCGCCATCAATTCGCCGGTAAAAAACGCCTCGCGCCGCCCTTCAAACGCCAGCGTCGCCAGCGCCGAAAAGATATCTTCTTTGCCCTGGATTTTGCCAAAGCCGCTCTCCAGCGCCCACAGTGCGACAATGTAATTGCTCTGTACGCCGTAGGTGTCACGGGTTTTCGCCAGCGCCTCGCGGTACTGTTGGCGCAATTTGCGCGCCTGGTCAATACGCGCCTGCGGCATGACTTTGGCCAGATAATCATCAAGGGTGATTTTTTGCTCAGGCTGGTTGCGATCGGAGCGAATCACCCGGTCAACAAAATGGATACTGGCAAACGCGCTGTCGATTGTGGCGTTGCTGATGCCTTCATCACGCGCCTTCACACGCAAGGTTGCCACAAAGGCCGGGAACTCTTTCGGGTCGCGCCCGCTCTGGGACAGGCGCTCGCCGTCAGCAGACGGGATGGCCGTGCTCTGTTGAGCAGGCGGGGTGGTGTTGGCAGCGCAGGCACCGGTACTGACCATCGCCAGTGCGCTATACAGAGATAAATAAAGAACCGGGACTTTCATAGCTTGCCTGCATTATCAGCGATATCTGTTTTCACTGTAGCCAGGAAAGTCCGGAGATGTGTGAAGAGTTATTTCGGTGGCTGGCCGTCAAGATGCATTTTAAGCAGACTTTCTGGCGGTGGTGGCAGCTGTAAATAATAACCTTGTTCTTCCAGCGCCTTTTTTACTTTTTCCAAATCGGCATTGACGAGTTTTTTGCTACCGTCGAGCGGTAATAACATTGCGAGCTTTGGTTCGCCGAAACTGCTCATCAATTCTGGCGGCACGCGGGAAAAGTCGTCTTTTTTTTCGACATAAAGATAGGTCTGATCACGTTTCGTACTGCGGTAGATTACACAAATCATTCTTTTGCTCTGATTTCGGCTGCGGCGACTTGCCTGAATATAACGGTGACTATAACATGCCTGCTGTACATCGGAATATCGTCCCGCCACTGGGTATTAAACTGAATTGAGTAAGGCCAGGATGTCAAATACGCCAATCGAGCTAAAAGGCAGCAGTTTCACCCTTTCAGTGGTTCATCTTCACCATGCGCAGCCTGAGGTTATCCGCGAGGCACTGCTGGAAAAAATCGCCCAGGCTCCTGCGTTCTTAAAACATGCGCCCGTGGTGCTTAATGTCGCGGGTCTGTCAGGCCCGGTGGACTGGGCTGCCCTTCAGCAGGTGGTGATTTCAACCGGCCTGCGCATCGTTGGCATTAGCGGCTGCAAGGATAATGCACTGCGTCAGGCCATTGAAAATGCCGGTATTCCACTGCTCAGCGCAGGAAAAGACAAGCCGCGTGCGGTCGAAAAACCACCCGCCAACGAACCGGTTGTCGCCTGCGTCACAAAAACGCGCATAATTGATACGCCAGTACGTTCCGGTCAGCGCATTTATGCGCCAAACTGTGATCTGGTAGTCACCAACCACGTCAGCGCCGGCGCAGAACTTATCGCCGACGGCAACATTCACATCTATGGTGTAATGCGTGGTCGCGCACTGGCAGGCGCCAGCGGCGAGCGGGAAGCTCAAATATTTTGTACAGCATTAACAGCAGAGTTGGTTTCCATTGCCGGTGTTTACTGGCTCAGTGAACAAATTCCGCCTGATTTTTTTGGCAAAGCGGCCAGACTGCGCCTCGCAGCGGGTGCTTTGACAGTTCAAACTTTTAATTAAGCCCTTTTAACAAGGAATTCTTTATGGCACGCATTATTGTTGTTACATCGGGTAAAGGGGGCGTTGGTAAAACAACCTCCAGCGCGGCCATCGCTACGGGTCTCGCCCAGAAGGGGAAGAAAACCGTCGTTATCGACTTCGACATTGGCTTACGTAACCTTGATCTCATCATGGGATGCGAGCGCCGTGTCGTATACGATTTCGTTAACGTTCTTCAGGGTGATGCGACTCTTAATCAGGCGCTCATTAAAGATAAGCGTACTGACAATCTCTATATTCTCCCGGCATCGCAGACCCGCGATAAAGACGCACTGACGCGTGAAGGCGTGGGCAAAGTCCTCGACGAATTAAACAAAATGGAATTTGACTTTGTCGTCTGCGATTCTCCGGCCGGTATCGAAACCGGTGCACTGATGGCCCTTTATTATGCCGATGAAGCCATCATTACTACCAACCCGGAAGTCTCTTCCGTACGCGATTCCGACCGCATTCTGGGGATTTTGTCCTCAAAGTCACGCCGCGCCGAAAACAGCGAAGAACCTATTAAGGAGCATCTGCTGTTGACCCGCTATAACCCGGGTCGCGTCAGCCGTGGTGACATGTTAAGCATGGAAGATGTGCTGGAAATCCTGCGCATACCGCTCATTGGGGTGATCCCGGAAGATCAGTCAGTGCTGCGCGCCTCTAACCAGGGCGAGCCTGTTATCCTCGACGAAAACTCAGACGCTGGCAAAGCCTATGCGGACGCCGTAGACCGCCTGCTGGGAGAAGAACGTCCTTTCCGCTTCATTGAAGAAGAAAAGAAAGGTTTCCTCAAACGCCTGTTCGGAGGATAAGTCATGGCATTACTTGACTTTTTTCTTTCACGAAAAAAGAACACAGCCAATATCGCCAAAGAACGATTACAGATTATTGTTGCAGAACGCCGTCGTGGTGATTCTGAGCCCCATTATTTGCCGCAGCTTAAGCGCGACATTCTGGATGTGATTTGCAAATACGTGAAAATCGACCCGGAAATGGTTAGCGTGCAGCTTGAGCAAAAGGGTGAAGATATATCCGTACTTGAACTCAACGTGACGCTCCCGGAAGCGGAAGAATCACGCTAATAATAACCCCCGGCAATGTTCGCATTACCGGGGGTTATTTTTTACGCCTGTCATTCGCCCTGTTCTCTGCCACTCCTGGTATCTTCTCTGGCTCATCCGCCAGGTCAAAATACATGGAGCATTACTTCGCCCTTCTCAAAGTATTCTCACCCAGGCAGCCCTGTTCGCCGCCCGCAGACGGCGTAGAGAGATTAAAAATCAGCCAGCAGCGTCGCCAGGCGCCCCTCAAACAGCGCGTGACGCCAGCCGCTTGCCAGTTCCGGCAGCGTGGCGGAAGGCTTGAGCTTCCAGTGCCAGTTCAGTAGTTGGTTAATCTGGCGGCGCGAAGCAATAAGCTCAGGACTCAAGCCCTTCTCTTTCGCCACGTCCTGCACCAGCGCTTTGATGTATTTGAACGCGTTACGATAACCGGGCATATCAATCAGGTTTGCCACCGGCTCAGGCAGTGCGCTTTCTGGTAACGCTTTTGCCTCTTCCACAAAGTCGAGCAGCGTTTTACCGTGGAAGCGAATTTCGCTTCCTGAGAGCCCCAGGCTGTCGAGCTCACCGAGCGTGCCTGGCATATAGCGCGCCACCTGCCACAGGTGCTCCTCACGCACCACGAAATTAACCGCCATATCGCGCTCACGCGCTGTCTTTATGCGCCATGCAGCCATTAGCTTCAGGCACGCCAGCTGGCGTGTACGCAGCTGCCAGGCGTTGCCAATTTCACGGTAGGCGTCCTCAGGTGCCAGCGGCTCTGCGCGACGCTGTGCCATTAAGCGGCACTCATCCTGGACAGCCTCCAGCCAACCGGTACTGGCGATATCGTCCATCAGGCGACGGGCAATCGGCAGCAAATACCAGACATCCGCTGCGGCATAGTCGAGCTGTTTATCCGTCAGCGGGCGCGCCAGCCAGTCGGTACGTGATTCGCTCTTATCCAGCACCACGCCGCTGTAGGTTTCTACCATGGTGGCAAAACCGGTCGAAAGCGGATGATTAAGAAACGCCGCCAGCACCTGGGTGTCGATAAACGGCACCGGCATGGTGCCAAACGCGTTGAGGAATACCTCCAGGTCTTCGCTACCGGCGTGCAAATACTTGGTCACCGCCTCATCCAGCAACAGCGCACGAAACGCGCTCATATCCTGGATTGCTAACGGGTCGATAAGCGATACGGTTTCGCCGTCGTAAAGCTGAATCAGACCGAGCTGCGGGTAATAGGTACGGGTACGAACAAACTCGGTATCCAGCGCCACCGCAGGTGCACGACGCGCCTGTTCACACACGGCCGCAAGGCGTTCTTCATCGGTAATTATTTGATAATTCAAATCGTATTCTCTTTCTCTGGCCCATAAAAAACGCCGGCGTGGCCGGCGTTCGGGTAACTGACCTGGGTTCAGGCACTATTGTTGCTTTTCTTGTTGGCTTCGTCACGCAGTTCTCGACGTAAAATTTTGCCCACGTTGGATTTAGGCAACTCGTCGCGAAACTCCACCTTCTTCGGCACTTTGTAACCGGTAAGGTGGCGGCGGCAAAAGGCAATCAGCGCCTCTTGCGTCAGTGAGGCGTCTTTTTTCACCACGAAGATTTTCACGGCTTCACCGCTGGCCTCAGACTCAACGCCGACCGCGGCTACTTCCTGCACGCCGTCGTGCTGCATCACTACGTCTTCGATTTCGTTGGGATAGACGTTAAAGCCAGAAACCAGGATCATGTCTTTTTTACGGTCAACAATGCGCATAAAGCCTTCGTCGTCCATTACCGCAATATCGCCCGTGTGCAGCCAACCGCCCTTCATGATTTCATCGGTCGCATCAGGCCGGTTCCAGTAGCCGAGCATCACCTGCGGGCCGCGCACGCATAGCTCACCTGGCTCGCCTTTCGCCACTTCATTGTCATCCTCGTCCACCAGCTTCACGTCGGTTGACGGCACCGGCAGGCCAATGCTGCCGCTGTGGTAGTCGATATCATACGGGTTAACGCTCACCAGCGGCGCACATTCCGTCAGGCCATAGCCTTCAAGCAAATAGTGACCGGTGAGTTTTTCCCAGCGTTCGGCCACCACATGCTGCACCGGCATGCCGCCACCGGCAGCCATATTCATATTTGAGAAATCCAGCTTATGAAATTCGCTGTTATTCAACAGGGCATTGAACAGCGTGTTCACACCGGTAATGGCAGTAAACGGATATTTACTCAGCTCCTTCACCATGCCGGGAATATCGCGCGGGTTGGTGATAAGCAGGTTCTGACCGCCGAGGTCGATAAACAGCAGGCAGTTAATGGTCAGCGCAAAAATGTGGTACAGCGGCAGTGCAGTCACCACCAGCTCGCGCTGCTCGTGAAGCAGCGGCCCGTAGGTGGCTTTCACCTGTTCCAGGTTTGCCAGCATATTGCGGTGGCTGAGCATGGCACCTTTGGCCACACCGGTGGTGCCGCCGGTATATTGCAAAAAGGCAATATCGTCGCCACAGACTTCCGGCTTGATATATTGCATGCGGTAGCCCGATTGCAGAGCGCGGCGAAACGAGGTCGCATGTGGCAGGTTATATTTTGGCACCAGGCGCTTAATATATTTGACCACAAAGTTAACCAGCGTCCCTTTTGCTGTGGAAAGCTGGTCGCCCATGCGGGTCAGAATAACGTGCTTAACGCCGGTTTTATCAACCACCTTTTCCAGCGTATGGGCAAAGTTGGAGACAATAACAATGGCGCTGGCACCGCTGTCGTTAAGCTGATGCTCCAGCTCGCGCGGGGTGTAAAGTGGGTTAACGTTCACCACCACCATGCCTGCGCGCAGGATGCCAAACAGCGCGACCGGATACTGCAGCAGGTTAGGCATCATCAGCGCCACGCGGTCGCCTCTTTTAAGCCCCAACCCTTCTTGCAGGTAAGCGGCAAAAGCGCGGCTGCGCTCTTCAAGTTTACGAAAGGTCATCACCTCGCCCATGTTGATAAAGGCGGGGCTGTCGGCAAAGCGGGTCGCTGCGCGTTCAAAAAGATCAACCAGAGATAAATAACGATCGGGATTGATGTTCGCCGGAACATCATCCGGATAGCGATTAAGCCAAACTTTCTGCAAGGTTTCACCTCTGAAATTATTATTCGTCGTCATCACAACCCCGGAGTTTCCAGCAAACTGTTAACATAATATTAACTCAGCGTACCAGTTTGGTTATTAACCCGTTAGCAGGTTGCGAAGCCCATCACTAAATATTTTCGTTCCGTCCTGGAAACAAAGAGACAGCGAACCAGTCGCTGTCTAAAATACTTTAAATTCAATTAATTATTCAGTCACGAAGGTCTGGACCTGTGCCGGACCGGGATTATACCAGCCACCCCATGGCCCCCAGGGGCCTCCCCAGTAGCCGTGACGTCGCCCTACGGGTCCACCCCACAGCCATGGATCTATCGGCTGCGGCGGCATTACCACCTGCTGCTGCACGCGCCAGCGTTTAAAGCCGTCTGCCTGCATTACCATGAAGGTATAAGTAGATTCACCAATTTTACCCTGCTCGGTACCGGTTATTGGTCCCACCACGGTCACCAGCTGGTTGCGAAAATCGACCGGGTCGAGAAAGCCGTGGACATCAGCCAGAATACGCCCGCGTGACGGCGTTCCCAGCAGCGGCGCCGCCATGTCGTCAAGCGGCATGGTGGCTATTTCCAGCCGTGTCTTTCCTTGCAGGTTCTGAATGTTGACCACTTTGCCGCCAAAGCGCGCTTCCTGGCCGATATACAGCTGCGGTGCGTTCATCACCCGCACCAAATCCTGCTGCGGCGTCGGGCTGGTTCCTTTGATGGCATCTGGCACCGTTGCGCACCCGCTCAGGGCCAGCGTCAGCGCTGCGACTAATAGTAAGCCTGCTTTTTTCATTTGCACCGCCATGTTGTTGCTCCTTAACCTGTGCCTGAAGCACGGGCCGTTATTCGCGCCCTGGCAGCTTCTTCCACGCAACCTCATTGCGCAGATAGACTGGCTCGGCGTTTTCAGCCGCAACGGTGCGGCCTTGCGCCACGCTAAAATGCGCCAGCGGCAGCATATCTTCCGCGGCGGGCAACAGCACCCCGCCATCCTCTAATTCAAGCCCGCAGTCGCGCCCCAAATCAGGCCACGCCTGCCAGCCTGTACCTACTGTAGCCCAGCGCCCATCAAGCTGCTGCAACCGCCCGGCAACGGCTTCTGGCTTCAACACCGCTTCGGTCGCCTCGCCCTGCCAGCTGCCATCCGCATTGCGCTGGTACTCGGCCCAGTACACTTCACCCATACGCGCATCAATAGCCGCCAGCACGCGCGTGGCACCGCTTTTACGAAATGCGCCCTGTGCCATTGTGGCAAGCGTTGATACGCCCACCATCGGCAGCGCTGCGCCTAACGCCAGCCCCTGGGCAATGCCGATGCCGATGCGCACGCCGGTAAAGCTGCCCGGCCCACGACCAAACGCCAGCACTTCTATGTCAGACAAATTAACCGCGCCCTGGTTCAGGATATCGCGCACCATAGGCAATATCCTCTGAGTATGTTCACGCGGGCAAAGTTCAAAATGACTCAGGGTGGTGTCGTCCAGCCCCAGCGCCACGGAGCAGGCCTCGGTGGCGGTATCGATGGCGAGAATTCGCATAGCTCAGTCAACCTCGGTGACGGTGCAGGGAGAAAAAACGGCGCGCATCATACCACAGTATGATGCACTTTACTGTTCAGACGGCGCGGTCAGGAAGGCAACCGCGCGTTTTATGTCCCGCGTGCGCGGCGACGGCGGCAGGCTGTTGAGAAACACCTCACCATAGGGACGTGAAACCAGACGTTCATCACAAATCACCAGCACGCCTCTGTCGTCGATATCACGAATAAGACGACCAACGCCCTGCTTGAGCGCGATAACCGCTTCCGGCAACTGGACGTCGTTAAACGGATCAACCCCGCGCAGGCGGCAGTCTTCCATGCGCGCTTTCAGCAGCGGATCGTCCGGCGAGGTAAACGGTAGCTTGTCGATAATCACCAGCGACAGCGCGTCACCGCGCACGTCAACGCCTTCCCAGAAGCTACTGGTGGCAACCAGCAGCGCGTTTCCGGCCTCGACAAACTGCGCGAGCAGCTGGCCTTTGCTGGTTTCGCCCTGGAGCAGCACCGGTAGTGTCATGGTGGCGCGAAACTCGGCGGCCAGCTCGCGCATCATGGCGTGCGAGGTGCACAGCATAAAGCAGCGGCCATTATTCGCCTCAATCATCGGGCGCAGCATTTGCGCCAGACGCCGCGCCGCGCCCGGCTGGCGCGCCATCGGCAGCGCTCGCGGCACACATAAGAGCGCCTGGCGTTCATAATCAAACGGGCTTGGCAGCAGTAGCGATTCGGCATCGGTAATACCAAGCCGGTCGGTAAAGTGGCTGAGTTTGTCGTTAACCGACAGCGTTGCTGAGGTAAACACCCAGCCGCCCTTGCGCTGCTCCATCACGTCACGGAATTTTTCCGCCACGGTAAGCGGCGTCAGCGCCAGCGTAAAATGGCGCGAGGTGCACTCGTACCAGTAGCTGTAGCCCGGCTGGCTGGTTTCTTTCAGGCGCTTAAGACGGGCGCGATACAGCGTGGCGCGTTCAAACGCCGCGTCGAGTATCGCCGAGCGGCCCAGCGACAGCTTTGCCACGTCGTAGCACAGTTCCAGCGCATCATCGAGCAACAGCAACGCGCGCTGAATACCGGCATCGGCCAGCAGCTCGCGCAAGTTACCGCGATAGCCCGGTTCACCCAGCTGTAAACGGAAATCCTGCGCGCTCTGTGCCAGCCGATCGGCACATTTTTGTAGCTGTTGGGTATCTTTGACTTCGGTGCGATAGGCAATGGTGAAATCTTTTGCCAGATCCAGTAACTGGCGACTGGAGAGCGACTGGCCGAAATACTGGCTGGCGATATCGGGGATTTGGTGGGCTTCGTCAAAGATGGTGACGTCGGCTTCGGGGATAAGCTCGGCAAAGCCGCTCTCTTTAACCACCATATCGGCCAGATAAAGATGATGGTTCACCACCACAATATCGGCGTCCATCGCTTTTTTACGCGCTTTGACCACAAAGCACTCTTTATACAAGGGGCAGTCAGCGCCAAGGCAGTTGTCGTTGGTGCTGGTCACCAGCGGCCACACCGCCGAGTCCTCGGCCACATCCAGGCAGGTGCTGATATCGCCATCGACGGTTTCAGACGACCAGCTACGCAGGCGCACCACTTCGCTTAAAAGCTGCACCGGCAGGTCACCGCCCGCCAGCGCCTGCTGTTCCAGACGCTCAAGACACAGATAGTTAGAGCGCCCTTTCAGCAGCGCCAGCCGCCCGGTGTATTCCAGTGCTTTGCGTACCGTCGGGAGGTCACGGCTGTAGAGCTGATCCTGAAGCGCCTTTGAGCCGGTGGAGATGATGACTTTTTTACCCGAGCGCAGCGCCGGTGCCAGGTAGGCGTAAGTTTTACCGGTGCCGGTACCGGCCTCCACCACCAGCTGGCTGGCGGTGTCAATGGCTTTTGTCACCGCCAGCGCCATCTGGCGCTGCGGCTCACGCGGTTTAAAGCCGGGAATGGCTCGCGCCAGTTGGCCATCTGATGCAAAATCGTCCGTCACGCTACCCCCTGGAAAAATTCCCAGTGATTATGTCAGGGCCGTGGGGCTAACGCCAGTGAAGAGGTGACGCGCCAGGCGGATTGTGGCAGGCTTGGCATCTTTATCTTCACGCTACGAAAGGAACCACGCTATGTCTATTGTGCGTATTAAGCCGGAAGCCCGCTGGTCAGACGCGGTCATTCATAACCACACGCTGTATTACACGGGCGTGCCGGAGAATCTTGAGGCGAATGCATTCGAGCAGACGCAAAATACGCTGCAACAGATTGATGAGATGCTGGCCGAACAGGGCAGCGATAAAAGCCGCATTCTTGATGCGACGATTTTTCTCGCCGATAAAGCCGATTTTGCCGACATGAACCGCGCCTGGGATGCCTGGGTGGTGGCCGGTCATGCGCCGGTGCGCTGCACCGTGCAGGCCACGCTGATGAAAGCGGCGTTTAAGGTCGAAATCAAAATTATCGCCGCCGTAGACTGATGTTTCTTCACCTCTTCGCCTGAAGAGGTGAATTTACTCCTGCTCGTCATCCTCAAAACGCGCCACAATCCTGTCACCGCTGTGGGTTTCACGAATTTCCTGCGCCACTTGCGCAATGGCCGCACCGCTGCTGACACCCTGTGACATCAGTTCCTGAATGCGCTCGACTGCTTTTTGCTGCTGCTCGTGAGATAAAGAAGGAAGGCCTGCGAACATGGTCGACTCCTGAAATTTTTCGAGGCTTATTATTTCACGCGCGCACGACAGATGCCAGACGTGTGCAGTTATGGCATCCTTAGCCCTTTCAGTTGTAATGAAGTGATGTGATGCCGTTGACCAGCCCCGTGCCTGTTTCCACCCTTTCCCTGCCCTGGCGCAAAGATGCCGCCGAGCACTGGTTTGCCCCACTCAGTCATCTGCCGTGGGCCATGCTGTTACATTCCGGTTATGCCGAACACGCCAGTAGCCGCTTTGATATTCTCACCGCCGAGCCGCGAGCTACCCTGCAATCACGCGCGGGCATAACGCGCGTGGAATACGACGATAATCGTGTGCAAACGCACGAAGGATGTCCGCTAAAACGATTAGCAGAGGTAATGGCTGAACAAAATATTACCGCGGTGCAATCAGATGATTTGCCTTTTCAGGGCGGTGCACTGGGTCTTTTTGGCTATGACCTCGGGCGCAGCATTGAAACGCTGCCAACGACTGCCGAGGTTGACATTGCTGTGCCGGATATGGCGCTGGGCATTTACGACTGGGCGCTGATTGTTGACCATAAGCATCAGCGCGTGACGCTGGTTAGTCACACGGATGCACGGGCGCGCCTTGACTGGCTGCGCGCCCTGCCCCGCGTTGAACGCGCGCCGCTGCGCCTTCGCAGTGCCTGGCGTAGCAATATGACGCGCGCGCAGTACGGCGAGAAATTTCGCCGTATACAGGACTATCTGCAAAGCGGCGACTGTTACCAGGTTAACCTGGCCCAGCGCTTTTGCGCCGGCTATGAAGGCGATGAGTGGCAGGCGTTCAGCGCATTAAATACAGATAACAAGGCACCGTTTAGCGCATTTCTGCGCCTGCCTGACAGTGCCATTCTCAGCCTGTCGCCGGAGCGCTTTATTCGCCTCGCGCAGGGTGAAATACAGACCCGCCCTATTAAAGGCACGCTACCACGCCTGAGCGACCCTGCCGCCGACGCGCGCCAGGCACAGCGCCTGGCCGAGTCGCCCAAAGACCGGGCGGAGAACCTGATGATTGTGGATTTACTGCGCAATGACGTGGGGCGCGTGGCACAGCCTGGCAGCGTGCGCGTACCGGAGCTTTTTGTGGTTGAGCCATTTCCCGCAGTACATCACCTGGTCAGCACCATTACGGCCAGGCTGCGCGATGACCTCAACGCCACCGATCTGCTGCGCGCCGCCTTTCCCGGCGGCTCTATCACCGGGGCGCCTAAAGTGCGGGCGATGGAGATTATTGAAGAGCTGGAGCCGCAGCGGCGCAACGCCTGGTGCGGCAGTATTGGCTATATCAGCGCCTGTGGCCGCATGGATACCAGCATTACTATCCGCACGCTTACCGCCTGCAACGGACAGCTTTACTGTTCTGCCGGGGGCGGCATTGTTGCTGACAGCGACGAAGAAGCGGAATATCAGGAGACTTTTGCTAAAGTTAACCGCATCCTGCGCCTGACCGAACAATAAGAGATGACTGATAACCCGCTGACGCTCGACAATTTCCTCTCCCGCTTCCTGCTCCTGCGCCCGCAGCCGCGCCAGCTTACCGCCAACCAGCGCCAGGCTGCGGTGCTGGTGCCGGTCGTGCGACGTGCACAACCTGGGCTGCTGCTGACACAGCGCTCGGCGCGCCTGCGCAAACACGCCGGTCAGGTGGCCTTTCCCGGCGGAGCAATGGACAGTAGCGATGCCTCACTGATTGCCGCCGCGCTGCGCGAGGCCCATGAAGAGGTGGCTATCCCGCCGCAATGTGTGCAGGTGGTGGGAATGCTGCCGCCGGTCGATAGCGTCAGCGGCTTTCGCGTCACGCCCGTTGTGGGCATTATCCCGCCGGATATTCCCTACCGCCCGTGCGAAGATGAAGTGGCATCGGTGTTTGAAATGCCGCTTCAGGAGGCTCTGCGCCTGGGTCGCTACCATCCGCTGGATGTGAAACGGTTCGACGGTGAACGACGGGTCTGGCTGTCGTGGTATCAGCAGTACTTCGTGTGGGGCATGACCGCCAGCATAATTCGTGAGCTGGCACTGCAAATCGGCCATCGATACTGACTATACTTTCCTTCTGAGAATCTGCCCATATATAGAACATTGTCCTGATGTTATTCTGTGTGGGATAAGTAAAATTAAAACTGTCTATTAGTTTAATTCATGTGAATAGTTCACTGCGTATACGCAGTTGCCCTTACACTAGCCGCAATTGTAGACCTTCGGCGCCGTGGCGCCCCTGGCAGGAGTAACACCGTGATTAGCACCTTCGACATGTTCAAAGTCGGCATTGGGCCTTCAAGCTCACATACCGTCGGGCCGATGAAAGCCGGTAAGCAGTTTGTCGATGACCTGGTTGAAAAAGGGCTGCTGGATAGCGTTGAGCGCGTTGCGGTCGATGTATACGGCTCACTCTCGCTGACCGGCAAAGGCCACCATACGGATATCGCTATTATTATGGGTCTGGCAGGCAACCTGCCGGACAATGTAGATATTGACGCCATCCCGGCGTTCATTCGTGATGTCGAAACCCGTGGCCGCCTGCTGCTGGCAAATGGCCGCCGTGAGGTGGATTTCCCGCAGGATAACGGCATGCGCTTTCACAGCGACAACCTGCCGCTGCACGAAAACGGTATGCAAATTCACGCTTATGCGGGCGAGCGCAATATCTACAGCAAAACGTATTACTCCATCGGCGGCGGCTTTATCGTTGATGAGGAGCATTTTGGCAAATCCGCACTGGATGAAGTCAACGTGCCTTATCCGTTTCACAGCGCCCAGGAAATGCTGGCACACTGCAACGAGAACGGGTTGTCGCTGTCTGGTATGGTGATGCAAAACGAGCTGGCGCTGCACAGCAAAGAGGATATTGCTGCTTATTTTGAACGTATCTGGCAGACCATGCGCGCCTGTATTGACCGAGGTCTGAATACCGAAGGCGTGCTGCCGGGGCCATTGCGCGTGCCGCGCCGTGCCGCCGCGCTGCGGCGCATGCTGGTTTCAACCGGCAGCCTGTCAAACGACCCGATGAACGTGGTTGACTGGGTGAATATGTTTGCGCTGGCGGTGAACGAAGAAAACGCCGCCGGTGGGCGCGTGGTGACAGCACCGACCAACGGTGCGTGCGGCATTGTGCCCGCCGTGCTCGCCTATTACGACCGCTTTATCGAGCCGGTGACCGCCGAAATCTACACCCGCTATTTCCTGGCGGCAGGGGCTATTGGCATTCTGTATAAAATGAATGCCTCCATTTCGGGTGCCGAAGTGGGCTGCCAGGGCGAAGTCGGCGTCGCCTGCTCAATGGCGGCGGCTGGTCTTGCGGAGTTACTGGGCGCAAGCCCCGAGCAGGTCTGCATTGCCGCTGAGATTGGCATGGAGCATAACCTGGGCCTGACCTGCGATCCGGTTGCAGGCCAGGTGCAGGTGCCCTGTATTGAGCGTAACGCCATTGCCTCCGTGAAGGCCATCAACGCTGCACGCATGGCAATGCGCCGCACCAGCGAGCCACGGGTTTCGCTCGATAAAGTCATTGAGACTATGTACGAAACCGGTAAAGACATGAACGCCAAATACCGCGAAACCTCGCGCGGTGGCCTGGCTATCAAAGTCCAGTGCGACTAACATCCCGCTTATTCTGACGCTCTGCACCACGGTGCAGAGCGTCAGATATTTCCTACCAGCTGCACGCGCTCCCGCTACACTTATAAGAAAATAAATTATTCTTTTCTGTGATTATATCTTAACAGGACAACACGGATGCAAACGGCGCAGCATATCATCAGAAACTACCGCCGACGGCGGATTATCCTGAGCCTTTCACTGGCGATTCTGACATTACTTCTGACGTTGGGCGTCCGCTTTTTCATCACACGTAACCTCAACCAGCATAAAGTGAACGACGTGGGCCGTTATGCCATCACCACAATGGAGAATCTGTTAACGCCCCATGAAGAAATTGGTTTGCGCGTAGCGGCAATGGTTGGAAAACCCTGTAATGATGTGCGTCAGGCGCTCGGGCAATATGTCGCGAAGGCCCGAACCCTGCGCGCCATTCTGCTGATTAAAAACAGTACGCTTTACTGCTCCAGCGTATTCGGCCAGCGCAACATTCCGGTAAACGAACTGGTGCCGTCTCTGCCGACCTCCGAGCCTGCGATGTATCTGGCCCTGGATAAGGTACTGCTTAAAGGTTCTCCAATTCTTATTAAATGGACGCCAGTCAATGACAACGGCGACGGCGTTATGCAGATAGTGAATATCGCACTGCTGACCCGCCTGCTGGTCGCCCCTCAGACACCCTGGGTAACGCGCACGGTACTGAATGTGGGTGACGCCCATCTGGAATACGGCAGCAGCAAACTCGGCGAGGCTCCACTTAAGGACGACGAGACGCAAACCGTTTTTTACTCCGCCAGACTGCCCTTCTCTGTTTCACTGATTGGCCCGTCCGCCACCATGCTTGCCAGCAGCACCCTGTTCAGCCAGCTTCCTCTGGCGCTGCTGCTGGGGCTATTGATTGGCTATATTACCTGGCTTGTCACCGCCAGCCGCATGAGCTTTTCGCGAGAAATCACACTCGGCATCGCCCGGCGGGAATTTGAAGTCTGGTGCCAGCCGCTGTTAAGCTCACAGACGCATCAGTGCGTTGGCGTCGAACTTCTGCTGCGCTGGAATAACCCGCGCCAGGGTTGGATTTCACCGGATATTTTTATCCCGATTGCCGAGCAGGAAAACCTGATTGTGCCACTCACGCGCTACGTGCTTGATGATGCTGTGCGCCATCTCAGCGTTTTCCCGGCAAGCCGTGATTTCCATCTTGGTATTAACGTCGCCGCCGACCACTTTCGCAATGGACTGATTATCAGCGATCTTGAGCGCTACTGGTTCCCGTCCGGCCCGGTACAGCAGCTCACGCTGGAGCTGACCGAACGCGAAGATTTGCAACACCTTGACCCACAAGTGTTCCGCCAGCTGCGCAACATTGGCGTTCAACTGGCAATTGATGACTTCGGTACCGGCCACAGTTCCCTCGCCTGGCTAGAGATGCTTAAGCCGGATGTGCTGAAAATCGATAAATCCTTTACTGCCGCTATCGGCACTGATGCGGTGAACTCGCGCGTGGTGGGAATGATTATTGAACTGGGTCAGCGGCTGGGAATTACGCTTGTGGCAGAAGGCGTGGAAACCAGTTTGCAGGAGGAGCACCTGCGTCGTCAGCAGGTGCAAATATTACAGGGCTGGCTGTTCGCCCGCCCGATGCCGCTTGGGGAGTTTCCCGTGTGGCTGGCAGGCTACAGTCGACTGTCTGGTACGCGCCAGGGGCCACAGCCCGCTGACGCGCCATGAGTTACTCTTCTTCGTCGTCCACCGGTGTTTCATTCACCACGCGCACCAGGTCAACGCGATAGTCGTTGGCCTCAACAATAGTGATCCGCAGCGGCGGCAGGTGGATTTCTTCGCCCGGTTTCGGGATCTGTCCGTTAACGGAAATGACCAGCCCCGCGACGGTAGCGATGTCTTCTTCTTCATCCACCAGCGTGTGCAGGTTCAGACGCTGCTGCAACGCATGCAGATCCGTGGTGCCCTTCACCAGCCAGCCGTTACCGTCAGCGATGATTTCTGGTGTTTCGTCCGCGTCCGGAAATTCACCGGCAATCGCTTCCAGTACGTCCAGCGGTGTCACCAGCCCCTGCACCACGCCAAACTCGTTGGTGACAATAACAAAGCTGCCGCGCGCGCGACGCAGCACACCCAGCAGGTTTATTGGGTCCAGCGTCTCCGGCACCACAATGGCCGGCGTGGAGGCCGCAATTGCCGCCACATCCACGCCGTCGTCCAGCCCCACCAGCAGCTCTTTGGCACGCACAACACCAATAAGCTCATCAAGCTCACCGCGACACACCGGGAACAGGCTATGGGGCGAGGACAACAGCTGCTGGCGAATCTCATCCACCGACAGGCTGGCATCGACCCAGCTGATTTCACCGCGCGGCGTCATGATACTGCGCAGCGAGCGTGACGCCAGCGTCAGCACGCCGTTAATCATGTAGCGCTCTTCTTCGGCAAACGCCTCTGTCGGAATAGGCATCACCGGGTTGTTGCTTTCCGGCTGTGCCGATGCGGCATTGCGATTACCCATCAGGCGCAAAATGGCCTCTGCGGTACGTGCACGCAGCGGGCGGCGCGACTGGTGGCGAATGAAGTTGCGACGCGCAATCTGGTTAAACGCTTCAATGATGATAGAAAAGCCAATTGCGGCGTACAGATAGCCTTTAGGAATATGGAAGCCAAAGCCTTCGGCAACCAGACTCAGACCAATCATCAGCAGGAAGCTCAGACACAGCACCACAACGGTGGGATGGGCGTTAACAAAATTGGTCAACGGCTTTGATGCCAGCAACATCACCGCCATGGCAATCACCACAGCCGCCATCATCACTGGCAGGTCGTTCACCATGCCGACAGCGGTAATTACCGCATCCAGCGAGAAGACGGCATCAAGCACCACAATCTGCAACACCACCACCCAGAAGCTGGCATAGCCCTTGCCGTGTTCACCGTCGTGCTGGCGGTTTTCAAGACGCTCGTGTAGCTCGGTGGTCGCCTTAAACAGCAGGAACAGACCGCCGACCAGCATAATCAAATCACGCCCAGAGAATGTAAGGTCGGCCACGCTGAACAGCGGTTTGGTCAGCGTCACCATCCATGAAATCAGCGACAGCAGCCCCAGGCGCATAAACAACGCCAGCGACAGACCAATCAGTCGCGCCTTGTCGCGCTGCTTAGGCGGCAGCTTATCGGCAAGGATGGCAATAAATACCAGGTTATCGATGCCCAGAACAATCTCAAGCACCACCAGCGTCAGTAATCCCGCCCAAATAGAGGGGTCCATTAAAAATTCCATGACAAGCTCCTGCAACGGGAATAGCTAAACGGCACCCTGGCATCCTGGGGCGCTAAAAATACATCAAGGGAGTGTTGGCGCGCTGCGCCAGCGAATGAGGCGGCACATGCCAGCCTTAGCGTGAAAAGACGTCGGTGACGGTCCATACGGAGGGCAACTGCCCAAAGCTCCTCAAAAAAATAGACGAATGGATACCATAGCAAAGGGGTTTACCCTTTGGCAAAGATTTACCGGACTTTGCAATTTTTTGTCATGGCTCTTCATATTTCACACTGTGAAATAAATTGTGATTCGACACTAAATTACGGAACTCCATCACAAAAAAACTATTTTCACCCTCTAAAATTATTCGCGGTGATAAGAAATTCCTCAACCAACCCTTGTATGAATCGATTCATTCTGTCCAGGCACAGCAGAGTGGCCGAAGGACAACACAGGAGGTAGCGAGTGACTATTGCTATTGTCATAGGCACGCACGGCTGGGCGGCAGAACAGTTGTTAAAAACGGCTGAAATGCTGCTCGGGGAGCAACAAAACGTGGGCTGGATTGATTTCGTGCCAGGAGAGAACGCTGAAACCCTGATCGAAAAATATCACGCACAGCTTGAAAAGCTCGACACTCACCAGGGGGTGCTGTTTCTGGTGGACACCTGGGGCGGCAGTCCGTTTAACGCCGCCAGCCGCATTGTGGTAGACAAAGCGCAACACGATGTTATAGCCGGGGTGAATATCCCGATGCTGGTGGAAACGCTAATGGCACGCGATGACGACCCTTCTTTTGATGAACTAGTCTCCATTGCCGTTGAAGCCGGACGCGAGGGCGTGAAGGCACTCAAGGCAAAAGAGTCAGAAAAACCGGCACCTGCCGCACCTGCCGCCGCGCCACCGGCCCAGCCCGCCGCCCCACTTAAACCAATGGGAGCGGATGATTATATGGTGATTGGCCTTGCCCGTATTGATGACCGCCTGATTCACGGCCAGGTCGCCACACGCTGGACCAAAGAAACCAACGTCACCCGCATCATTGTGGTCAGCGACGAAGTCGCCGCCGATCAGGTACGCAAAACACTCCTCACCCAGGTCGCCCCGCCTGGCGTCACCGCCCACGTTGTTGATGTGGCCAAAATGATTCGCGTCTACAACAACCCGAAATACGCGCGCGAACGCGTGATGCTGCTGTTCACCAACCCCACCGACGTGGAGCGTCTGGTGGAAGGCGGCGTGAAGATTACTACCGTTAATATCGGCGGCATGGCCTATCGCCAGGGCAAAACGCAGGTCAATAACGCCGTCTCCGTCGATCAAAAGGATGTGGATGCTTTTACCTGGCTCAACCAGCACGGTATTGAGCTGGAGGTGCGTAAAGTCTCAAGCGATCCGCGCCTGAAAATGATGGATCTAATTAACAAAATGAATAAATAACCCGCGCTGCGCGGAGTCTTTTACTCAGCCTTCACCGTAGTCCGATTAAACAGGAGAAGTACAATGGAGATTACTACGCTTCAGATTGTGCTGATATTTATCGTCGCCTGTATTGCAGGTATGGAGTCAGTGCTTGATGAGTTTCAGTTTCACCGCCCGCTGGTGGCCTGTACGCTCATCGGTGCCGTTCTGGGAGATATGAAAACCGGCATTATCATCGGCGGTACGCTGGAGATGATTGCCCTGGGCTGGATGAATATTGGTGCTGCGGTGGCCCCGGATGCCGCGCTGGCCTCAATTATCTCCACCATTCTGGTTATTGCCGGACACCAGAGCATTGGTGCGGGGATAGCGCTGGCTATCCCGCTTGCAGCCGCAGGCCAGGTTCTGACCATTATTGTTCGCACCATTACTGTTGGCTTCCAGCACGCCGCTGACAGTGCAGCCGAAAAAGGTAACCTCACCGCCCTGTCATGGCTTCACGTCTCCTCGCTGTTCCTGCAGGCCATGCGTATTGCCATTCCTGCTGTCATTGTGGCCATTTCTGTTGGCACCAGCGAAGTGCAGAACATGCTCAGCGCCATTCCAGAGGTGGTGACCAACGGCCTGAACATCGCAGGCGGCATGATTGTGGTGGTTGGTTACGCGATGGTCATTAACATGATGCGCGCAGGCTACCTGATGCCGTTTTTCTACTTAGGCTTCGTCACCGCCGCCTTCACCGACTTTAACCTGGTGGCACTGGGCGTTATCGGCGCGGTCATGGCCATCCTCTACATCCAGCTAAGCCCGAAATACAACCGCTCTGCTGCGCCGGCTCAGGCTGCGGCCCACAACGACCTCGACAACGAACTGGATTAACAGGTGGACGATATGGTGGATATGACTAAAGCAACGCCTGAGAAAAAACTGACTCAGAGCGATATTCGCGGCGTGTTTCTGCGCTCAAACCTGTTCCAGGGCTCATGGAACTTCGAACGTATGCAGGCACTGGGTTTTTGTTTTGCCATGGTGCCGGTTATCCGTCGCCTGTACCCGGAAAACAACGACGCCCGCCGCCAGGCTATTAAGCGCCATCTGGAGTTTTTCAACACCCATCCTTACGTGGCTGCCCCCGTGCTGGGGGTCACGCTCGCCATGGAAGAACAGCGCGCCAACGGCGCACCGATTGACGATGCGGCTATCAACGGTATTAAGGTTGGTCTGATGGGACCGCTTGCAGGCGTGGGTGACCCCATATTCTGGGGTACGGTACGTCCGGTCTTCGCCGCTCTCGGGGCCGGTATTGCCATGAGTGGTAGCCTGCTTGGTCCGCTGCTGTTCTTTGTGCTGTTTAACCTGGTACGTCTGCTGACGCGTTATTACGGTGTGGCCTACGGCTACCGTAAAGGGGTTGATATTGTGAAGGACATGGGCGGCGGCTTCCTGCAAAAGCTGACGGAGGGCGCATCCATTCTCGGCCTGTTTGTCATGGGTGCACTGGTGAATAAGTGGACCCATGTGAATATCCCGCTGGTGGTGTCCAGGGTGACCGACCAGACGGGCGCAGAGAAGGTCACCACGGTGCAGAACATCCTTGACCAGCTGATGCCAGGCCTGGTGCCGCTCCTGCTGACGTTCGCCTGTATGTGGCTTTTGCGTAAAAAGGTCAACGCGCTGTGGATAATCTGCGGCTTCTTTGTGATTGGGATTGTCGGCTACGCCATCGGCCTGCTCGGTCTGTAAGTTTTACCGCTCTGCCGGGGCCACCGCGCCCCGGCATTTTTATCAGGAATGCCCATGTCGCTGACACAACTCCTTTTGGTTGTTTTCATTGTTCTGCTGCTTGCCTGGGCCATCTATGAGGATGTGCTACTTGAGCGTCGCCACGGTCCAACCCGGCTTAAGGTGCCACTGTTGCGCCGAAAACCGGTTGATATCACTATCTTCACTGTTCTCATCGCCATCCTTATCTATAACAACGTCACGGCCAGCGGCCCAGTGCTGACCACCTGGCTATTAGGTTGTGCCGCACTGCTGGCCATTTATAGCGGATGGCTGCGCCAACCCTGCATTCGCTTTAAATTACAGGGGCTTTTCTACTCCGGCATCTGGATAGATTATCACCGAATTAAGGCCATTAATTTATCTGAGGATGGCGTACTGGTCATGCAATTAGAACAAAAAAACCTCTATATTCGTGTGCGAAATATAGACGACATTGAATCAATATATAAATTTATCATTACAACTCAGTAAGTTATAAATATAGCATTTGCTATAATCTTGTTTAAAAAATAACAGCGTTATAGCCTTTGCTATATTATCTTCACGATCGCTTAGCGCAATAAGTTAACAATCCCATTACTAATAAATTAAAATGAAAATCGTTATCAACCTGTAGTGAAATAAATAAAAAGTTTTGTTAGACACGTCGAAAAAATATGTTATTGTGACGCCCATCTATTGGGGAGTAGCCAATTTCTGTAAAAAGAAATGTGCGTGTCAACATACTCGTTGTCTGACAACGTGGCGCGTACGGGCCGAATGCAAATTCGGTCAGGCGAGACCATAGACGCATCAACTGCTGATACTGGGGGCAGTGGTGTGTCATATGGCTTTCCCGGTCAGGGCTGAAAAATGAATCTCTCCGCAACCCTCCTTCTCGCTTTTGGTATGTCTATGGATGCCTTCGCCGTGTCTATCGGTAAAGGTGCCGCACTGCACAAACCGAAATTCCGCGAAGCACTCCGTACCGGCCTGATTTTTGGCACGATTGAAGCAATTACTCCGCTGCTTGGCTGGGCGCTCGGCATGTTTGCAAGCCAGTTCGTGATGAACTGGAACCACTGGATTGCGTTCTTCTTACTGCTGTTCCTGGGCGCGCGCATGCTGTATGAAGGCATCTGCGGCAAACCGGACACAGATGAAGCACCGCGCCATCGTCACGGCTTCTTGCTGCTGGTGACAACCGCTATTGCCACCAGCCTGGATGCGATGGCCGTCGGCGTGGGTCTTGCCTTTTTGCAGGTTAATATCTGGTGGACAGCGCTGGCTATTGGCTGCGCAACGCTGATTATGACCACGCTCGGTATGATGATTGGCCGCTTTATTGGCCCGCTGCTCGGCAAGCGCGCCGAAATCCTCGGCGGCCTGGTATTGATTGGTATTGGTGTACAGATTCTGTATAACCAGTTTTACGGCTAATCAGGCCTCACGCCGCCAGATATTGACGGCAAAATCAGTTTCACAGGCAAACGCCGTTTCCTGCAACAGCTGTGCTTTCACCTCCGGGCGGGCACGCCAGGCAAACGGCGTCATTTGCAGCAATGCATGAGCGTGCTCACCGTTCAGGGTAAGCGCATAGGCCAGCGTCTGTTGTGCCTGAAGCTCAAACCCAGCCAGCACCTCTTCACGCTCTGGATGCAGTCTCACATCCTGGTAAATCAACCCTTTAAGCTGCAACAAATGGCGCGGACCCGGCGCGGCCGTCACCACCACACCACCAGGCTTAACGACCCTTGCCAGCTCCTGCGCGCTGCACGGTGCATAAATGCGCACCACGCCATCAAACGCGCCATCAGCAAACGGCAGGCGATGGCTGGATGCCACGCAAAAGCGTACTGCCGGATAGCGCTTTGCACCAGAACGCACCGCCGCCTTTGAGACATCCAGCCCGTAGCAGGTGCCGCCACGTTGCTGTGCAAGTTCTGCAAACGCCGAAGTGTAGTAGCCTTCACCACAGCCGATATCAAGCATATCTGCGCCCCGCTCAGGCAGATGTTGTGCCAGTAGCTGCGCAAGCGCGTCGCGCAGCGGCGCGTAATGGCCCGCATCCAGAAATGCCCGCCGCGCGCGCATCATCTCGGCGCTGTCACCAGGCTCACGCGAGCGTTTGTGCTGTACCGGCAGCAAATTCACATAACCTTCTTTCGCTTTATCAAACTGGTGGCCGGCGCGACAGCGCAGACTGCTGACGCCCTCTTCTAACGGGGCATGGCACAGTGGGCAAAGAAAAGACATGAAAACTCCTGCTGGCGGTCAAAGGCGGCAAGTTTACCGTCAATGCGGGCGACGGGAAACGTTTTACCCACTGTCGGTGTGCTTTATCACCGGTTCGGGGGACGCAATTTGTTATCTGCGCGACGAGGTTATGCCGCCCGCCCCGCCGCTGGCGTGGCAATGCAGGACGCAGTCGCGATGGTTTGCCTCGCCGGAGGTGTGTCAGGGCAACACATAAGAGAATGCCGGACGGCGCACGGGAATATTATTTGCCCTCTGTTTTCGGTAGCCATGGGTCAGCGCTGTTTGCGTTACACCGGCAGGGAAATAACAAAGCGGGATTGGGGATGGGAAAAGCAGGCCGAAAAAAGACAACAAAAAACCCCGCACCGGGCGGGGCTTCGATATACGGTCAGCGTCAGCTGAGTGAAATCAGATTGCGGTAACGTTAACAGCCGCAGGGCCTTTCTGGCCGTCCTGAATTTCAAATTCAACGTTCTGGCCTTCAGCCAGAGTTTTGAAGCCATTACCCTGGATTGCAGAAAAGTGTACAAACACATCTTTGCTGCCATCAGCCGGAGTAATGAAACCAAAGCCTTTAGACTCGTTGAACCACTTGACTTGACCTTTAATCTTTGCCATTTACAAATTCCTTCGATTGTTTTCTTCGCCCGCAGGCATATACACAGATAAAACAGAGACATTACTGCTTGAGGCACTGATATAAGGTTCGGCAGAGAAGCGGTATTCAACGACAACGTTTTTTACTCAGGACTTCTTTACTGAAAATGCCACACATAAACAGAACTGTACCTCGTTTAACCCAGCGTGTTATCACACACTACGTTAATAATGGCAAGCCATTTTTAAACGTGCCACGATCTGCTGCACATATTCAGAAAGCTGTTAACTGTCTGACGTGCGTTATGCGCCATAAACCTCAAATGCCGACAGTGCCCGCTGGCGAATTATGCCGCTTAGCGCCGTTAGTCCGGCAACTTTTTTACGATAGCTCAAAGGGTTTCTTTCGTCCAGATAGAGAAAAACAAAGAACTATCCACATCATTTCAGACACCCGGCATAATTACGTGCAGCTGCACTGCGGATGACTGTTGACACCTATTCATAAGCGTAGTCAATCTTTTCTCTTTGCGCCAGCGGCTTTTTTAATATTCGCTGTTACGCTTTAAGATAAATTACCCGGAGTTTTTATGGTTAAAACTTTCTATGGATAAAATAGCAGCAACGAATTAACGCAATATAGGCCCCGGTGCGATTACGGTGATTAATCACCTGGGATGTTTCGCATTCTTGTGGTTTTAGAAACAGTTGTAATAACGATTACTTATTTCTTACTAAAGAAACAAACTCTCCCATTCGCCGTGGAAAGAATAATGTCTCACGCTCATTATCGTGTTTTAGCTGTGCCATTAACTCCCGGGGCGGCGTGTCCAGTGATTCATCTGCCAGTTCAAACGCCCCCCAGTGTATGGGTACTGCCAGCGGTCTGCCAATGTCGCGCCACAACGTAACCGCCTCCTGTGGTCCCATATGGTGATTCGCCATAAACCAGCGCGGCTCGAAGGCGCCGATGGGAATTGCCGCAGCATCCAACGGCCCTAAACGTTGCCCAATGGTCGCCAGCAGGCGGCTTTCACCACTGTCACCGCAAAACCAGAAACGCAGCGCCGGGCTTTCTATTACCCAGCCACACCACAGTGAGCGGTTGCGATCCCATAGCGTACGCATACTCCAGTGGCGCGCAGGCACAGCGGTAAAGGTGAACTTGTCCGCGCTGGCCCCCTGCCACCAGTCCCGCTCTCGCACATTTCGGATACCGTGCTGCCTGAACCACCGTCCCAGACCCAGCGGCACGTAAAAGCAGGCGTCGGGAAAACGGCGGTGAATGGCGCGCACGCTATGCAGGTCGAGATGATCGTAATGATTATGAGAAATGAGGACCGCGTCCAGCGGCGGGAGATGCTCCAGCGCCAGCGCGGGCGGCGTCTTGCGCTGCGGTCCCAGAAATTGCAGCGGTGAAGCGCGCGTTGAAAAAACCGGGTCGGTAAGAAGGTAGCGCCCATGCAGGCGTAAAAGTAGCGTAGCATGCCCCAGCCACCAGACACCGTCTCCCGCTTCATCAAGCTGTGCTGGCCGCCACCACTGGTTAATAAAGGCCGCATAGCCAGCCTGCGGCGGCAGAGGCAAGCCGTTGGCCTTACGCTCGCGCCGCCAGCGTTTAACATCGCCTGATTGACGTAAATCCGGCTCGACGTTACAAAAACCGTCGGGAAGATGATGGGGATAGTCAGGATTATACCAGGGATTTTTCCAGGCCACGCCCACTCCCAGTCAGGCCATCCCGGGCATTAAGGTGAATTATCGCTCGGCTACCAGCCGCACGAAGTCGTTTTCGTCATTGGCGTCGGCGTCCACCGCCGCGGGTATCTGCCCGGCAGGTTCGTTGCCTTCACACAGTCGACGCAGCAGCGCGTTCTGGCGCTTTTGTTGCTCCAGCAGGGCTTCAAGCAGCGCAATTTGCTCACTGGCGCGCACGCTTGCGCGGTTGACAAAATACCAGGCGAAAAGGCCGACGACCAGGACAATAAGAGACAGCGCCAGAGACGCGAAATTGACAGTATTCATGCTAAGTTCATTCACAGGACCACCTCGAACAAACCCGTATTTTATCACCCGCAGGCGCAACTGCTATCACAGAGTCGTAAAAATCTTTTACCACGGGATAAATTTATTGATAACGCATACGCCGTTAAAAAACTGAACGTCCTGATCGCACAGCACATTCAGCGTCTGTAGCCACAACAGCACACATACGACTGCAATCACTATCAGGATAGCCCAACGGTATTTTTTCACTGCGTTCTCCGAGAGTAAAAAACGCACACATGCTACCATCCCAAACTTAAACCAGACTTCACAAAGCGTGGCTTTATTTTTCTTTAGGAATCATCACATTGCTTAACTTTCCGTCTGGCGCCACAGTGCTGCACTGACCCCCAACACTTTCAGAGGATATTATGCGCATACTGATTCGCCTGGTAATTATACTCGCGATCGTCTGGTTTGGTCTGTTATTCAGCGGTTACGGGATCCTGATTGGCAGTACGCAAAATGCCGCTGGCTTCGGATTACAGTGTAAGTATCTGACCGCGCGGGATGTTATCACCGCACAGTATGTGCACACCGACAGCGGCATTGTGGGTGTGACCGATTGCCCGTTGCTGCGCAAAAGCGATGCCGTCATTGATGACGGGAAATAAACAACCCGCCTTTTCCCTGCTTCAGGCACAGGGGCTGGCGCTGGGCAGCGCATAGCGATAGCCCAGCGCCTTTAAGATAACGTTAGCCGTACCGTGTCCCATCACAATCTGTTGCTGGCGCTTTTACGCTGACAACCGGCATAAAATGCCTGCCCCACCATCCCCTCGCCTGCATACAGATAACGCTGCCCCTCAGAGTGCACAGCGGTGTTAGAATAACCAGTCTGAAACCTTGTTTAGTGCGCGACTTCCCTTATGACTCACGTTCCCGCAGACGGCCTGCCGGTACCACAGCGCTACGGTGCTATTCTAACTTTGATGCTGGGGCTGATGATGGCCGTGCTGGACGGTGTTATTGCCAACGTTGCCCTGCCAACCATCGCCCGGGATTTGCAGGCAAGTCCGGCGCGCTCTATCTGGATAATCAACGCCTACCAGATAGCCGTTATCGTCTCGCTACTGCCGCTGTCTTTTCTGGGCGATATGTTTGGCTATCGGCGGATTTATCGCTGGGGGCTGGTGCTGTTCACCCTCACCTCGCTGCTCTGCGCGCTGTCTACCTCGCTTGAAATGCTCACACTGGCACGTATTGCACAGGGGCTGGGTGGCTCAGCGCTGATGAGTGTCAATATCGCGCTGATTCGCCTTATCTATCCACGCCGTGAGCTCGGGCGCGGTCTTGGGCTTAACGCATTTATTGTCGCGGTTTCCGCTGCAGCAGGACCGACAGTGGCGGCGGCAGTGCTTGCCGTCGCTCCCTGGCAGTGGTTATTTTTAATTAACATCCCACTGGGCGTCGGCGCGCTGCTGCTGGCGCTGCGCTATCTGCCTGCAAACCCTGAAAAAGCCGAGCGTCCGCGCTTTGACACACCCAGCGCACTGATGAATGCGCTGACGTTTGGTCTGTTAATTAGCGCGCTGACCGGCTTTGCCCAGGGGCAATCCGCCCTGCTTGTTGGCGCGCAGAGCATTGCGTTCATGCTCATCGGCGCGCTGTTTATTCGCCGCCAGCTGAGCCTGCCCGTGCCGCTGCTGCCGGTTGATTTGCTGCGCATTCCGGCATTTTCACTTTCCATGGTGACATCCGTGTGTTCTTTTTGCGCGCAGATGCTGGCGCTGGTCGCCCTGCCCTTTTTCCTGCAAGGCGCGCTCGGACGTAGCGAGGTTGAAACCGGACTGTTGCTGACGCCCTGGCCTGGTGCAACCATGGTAATGGCGCTGCTCGCCGGACGGTTAATTGAGCGCGTGCACGCCGGACTGCTGGGCGCACTGGGGCTGGCGATAATGAGTATGGGGCTGTTCGCGCTGGCCGCGTTACCCGCCCAGCCGACAGAACTCGACATTATGTGGCGCATGGCGCTGTGCGGCGGTGGATTTGGTCTGTTTCAGTCGCCGAATAACCACATGATTGTTTCCAGCGCACCAGCGCATCGCAGTGGCGGTGCCAGTGGGATGTTAGGTACCGCGCGCCTGCTTGGGCAAAGCTGCGGCGCGGCATTGGTCGCCCTCATGTTTAATCTGTTCCCCAGTAATGGCACGCATGCCTCGCTGGTTCTGGCAGGGATTTTCGCGGGCGTGGCGGCGCTGGTCAGCAGCCTGCGCCTGACACAGCCCAAAGCCGCGTAGTTAAGCCACCAGCGCCATCCATAAAAAAAGCGTGCCGGAGCACGCTTTTTTACTGACCTGAGAAGCCTTACTTCAGATACTGGCCGCTGCGCAGCGCTTCAATACGCTTATCCAGCGGCGGGTGCGTCATGAACATCTCGCTCAGGGATTTACCTTTACCGTTAATGCAAAACGCCATCATATTACTGGCTTCCTGCGGCTCGTAGCTGGTTTTCAGACGCTGCAACGCAGCAATCATCTTCTCACGGCCTACCAGCTTCGCAGAGCCTGCATCAGCGTGAAACTCACGATGGCGGGAGAACCACATGGTGATAATGCTCGCCAGAATACCAAATACCAGTTCCAGCACCATGGCTACCGCAAAGTAGATCATCGGGTTACCGTTACTGCTCTCGCCTTCGTCACGGTTGCCGCTCAGGAAGTTAGTGGCAATCTGCGCAATGATGCGCGAAATAAAGATAACAAAGGTGTTCACAACGCCCTGGATCAGGGTCATTGTCACCATGTCACCGTTGGCAATATGGCTGATTTCGTGGGCGATAACCGCTTCGGCCTCGTCCTGGTTCATGTTTTGCAAAAGCCCGGTGCTGACGGCAACCAGCGACGCATCGCGGCGCGCACCGGTAGCAAAGGCGTTAATGTCCGGCGCATGGTAGATAGCCACCTGCGGCATAGCAATACCTGCCTGCTGTGACTGACGCTGTACCGTATCCATAAGCCAGCGTTCGGTTTCATTACGCGGCTGCTCAATGACTTCCCCACCCACTGAGCGCAACGCCATCCATTTCGACATCAGTAGTGACACAATCGAGCCACCAAAACCAAACAGCAACGCCATAATGAGCAGTCCCTGTACGCTGCTGGACTGTATTCCCGTCAGGCTAAGCACCAGCCCGAAAACAACCATCACTGCCAGGTTGGTCATCAGGAAAAGCGCGATTCGCATCATAATTTCTATTTACCTCTATTTAACAAACGCACTACGCGATTCCCCACATCCTGAGGGGGCGTTGCATCATTTTCAAGCTTTCACCCCCGTCAGGTGGCTAAAAAGACAGAACTTTACATTTTGTAGCATTTTGCTGACCGGGACTGAAAAGGGATAAAAAAACAGGCACAATTTCTTGTGCCTGTCTGGTGGTTATTTGCCCGCTGGCGTCGTTGGCCGGGCTTTTTCCAGTCTTGCCAGGTCGCTGGCAATCCGCACCGTTTCATCGAGGTAGGGATCCGGCTCCTTGTAGTCCTTCGGCAGGTCATCCACCTTCTTGAGCGGTGCTTTACCTTCGCGCTTATAGCGGTCATTAATACGCGCCAGGCGAGTTGCATCATCCTCTTCGTTCTCTTTTTCGCGCTGGGCGTAATTGAGCGAGATGATGTTGCGTTTATCTTTCATTGCGCGGTAGCGCGCAATGTCTTTCATGATGTACTGGAACTCCAGATCGCTTGCGATACGATCCTGGTGCAGTTTCAACAGTTCCGGGCCAAACGCCGTCAGGTCACCTGAGCGCACCCAGGTAGCAGCCTTAATGCTATCCCAGGGCAGTGCGTTATCTTCAAACTTCTCACCCGTTTCCGTTTCTTCGCTGCCAGTCGGCATCAGAATATCCGGGGTGACGCCCTTACGTTGGGTACTGCCGCCGTTAATGCGATAGAACTTCTGAATGGTGTACTGCACTGAACCCAGCGCTGGCCATTCCGGGCGCAGCATCTGATCGTAAATACGATTCAGTGAGCGGTACTGCTGCACGGTGCCTTTACCAAAGGTCGGCTCGCCGACAATCAGCGCGCGGCCGTAGTCCTGCATGGCAGCGGCGAAAATTTCAGATGCCGAGGCACTGAAACGGTCCACCAATACCACCAGCGGGCCTTTGTAATACACAACGCCATCGGTGTCGCTGTCTTCACGCACTTTGCCGTTGTTGTCGCGAACCTGCACCACCGGGCCTGACGGGATAAACAATCCAGAAAGCGAAACCGCTTCCGTCAGTGCGCCGCCGCCGTTTGAGCGCAGATCGATGATAATGCTGCTAACGTTCTGCTTCTCAAGCTTCTGTAGCTGCACTTTCACATCATCGGTCAGGCCAACGTAGAAACCGGGGATATCCAGCACACCGATTTTTTCTTTGCCGACGTTTTTCACCGACATCTTCACCGCACGGTCTTCAAGACGAATGCGCTCACGCGTCAGCGTGACAATGCGAGTTTTGGTGCCCTTGCCCGCAGGCAAGATTTCAAGACGCACTTTGCTGCCCTTCGGACCTTTAATCAGCGCAACCACATCATCAAGCCGCCAGCCAATCACGTCCTGAATCTGCTTACCGGGCTGGCCCACGCCGACAATGCGGTCGCCAACGCCAATCGCTTTGCTCTTTGCCGCCGGACCACCGGCAACCATGGAGTTAATAACGGTGTAATCGTCATCCATCTGCAACACGGCACCGATGCCCTCAAGCGAGAGACTCATTTCGGTGTTGAACTGTTCGGTATTGCGCGGGGAGAGATAGTTGGTGTGCGGATCGATTTCGCGGGCAAAGGCGGTCATCGCCAGTGAAAAAACATCTTCACTCTTGGTCTGTGTCAGACGGCGAATTGCAGACTTGTAGCGGCGCGTGAGCGTGTCGTGAATTTCTTTGTCCGTTTTACCGGTGAGTTTCAGACTCAGCTGATCATATTTGACCTTTGCATCCCAGAGCCGGTTAAGATCGGCTTCGCTGGTCGGCCAGGGTGCCTTACTACGATCCATATCGTAGGTGTCGTTACCGGTGAAATCCATCGGCTTATTGAGCACGCTCAGCGCATATTGATAGCGCTCAAAACGACGCTTTTGCGCCAGGTTGAACAGGTCATAAAAGACGTCGAGCTGCCCGCTGCGCAACTCGTCACCCAGGGTATTTTTTTTCTTTGCAAATTGACTGATATCGCTTGCCAGCAGCACATTGTGGCTGTAATCCAGCAGGTTCAGGTAGCGAGTGAAGATTTTTGCCGAAAAGGCCTCGTCAAGGTCAAACTGGCGATAATGCGAACGGGTGAAGCGCGATGTCACGCGCTCGCTCACCGTTGCATGCTGCGGCTCTTCCTTCAGCACGGGGATTTGGTTGGCGCGGGTAATATCCTCAACCGCGCCCGCGCCGCCAGCCACCAATAACAGGCTGGCAATGGCCGTCATTTTACAAAAAATGTTCATGCCCTGGATGACCTCCGTTTCAGAACAGTAAATGTTCTGCGCGTACAATCATTGACATACCGGAAGTCAGCTGCACACGAACGCCATCTTTGGTGATTTCTTCAACGGTGGCGTCCATCGCATTGTTGCCTGCTTTGACTTTAACGGCCTGGCCCTGCTTCAGTGCGGCAATATCCGTCACTGGCGTATGGCGTGAAGTGTCGTTCTCACGAGGCGTTTTTTCAGCGCGAGGCTTGCGCTGCTGCGCACCGTCCTGACGACGCGGCGCCGGACGAGGCTTACGCTCGCGGCGCGGTGCATCCGCAGCCGGGCTGCTGCCATCCGCAGCGGCAGCTTCGCGCTTCTTCGCCTGCTGACTGGCGCGCTGGGCCTGCACGCGCGCTTTCGCTTCTTCAAGCTGCTTGCGGGCGTGTTCTACGTGCTGCTCTTCAAGCTCACCGCACGGGTTGCCATCAAGATCGACGCGAATCGCACCGGCCTTAACGCCGTACAGGTAGCGCCAACTGGAGGTATACAGGCGCAGAGCGGAACGCAGTTGGGTTTTGCTCAGTTGCATTTCGCCTTCAACGCGCGCAACCAAATCCTGGAAGATGCCAATCTTCAGTGGGCGGGCTTCGCCTTCTGCGCTAAAGCATTGCGGGAAACGCTCGGCCAGAAAGGCGATGACTTCTTTACTGCTATTCAACTTGGGTTGATTTTCCATGAAATTTCCTGATTACAACGGACTTTGCCGGCCAGGCCGCAGGCATGAACAGGCGTCATTATAATGACCCCATCGGCAAATGCTACGTTAACCGTTGTTTCTTATGCACCAAAGGCAAAGAATTTTTTAAAATCGGTGTTGGCGATAGCCGTCTGCAAATGTCCTGCCAGCTCCCGCAGGCCGCGCTCATCCTGCTCGTCAAAGCGTCCGGTGACGGTGCTGTCGATATCCAGTACCGCGAAAATCTGATTATTCAGCGCAATCGGCAGAACAATCTCCGCGTTACTGGCGGCATCACAGGCGATATGGCCGTCAAAAGCATGGACATCTGCCACGCGCTGCACCTCGCCTGTCGCGACCGCCGTACCACACACGCCTTTACCCACCGGGATGCGCACGCAGGCGATTTTGCCCTGAAACGGCCCCAGCACCAGCGTGTCACCTTCACGCAGATAAAATCCGGCCCAGTTAACGTTCTCAAGGCGTTCAAACAGCAGCGCGCTGGTATTGGCCAGCACAGCGAGAAAATGGGTTTCTCCTGCCATCAGTGCACAAAAATCGCGGTTGAGATCCGCGTAAAACAGTTCCTTGCTCATTGTTCAATAACCTGCTTGTCTTTCTATCGTCATTGGCCTGTTAAACTAAGCATTAAATGCGGTCATGCTCAAGGCGAATCATTTAATACGTTAATATATTGAGCGAACGGGAAAACAAGAAAAAGATAATATGGCGCTAAAACACCAGCTATTCTCTCAGGGCAAACCCATCGCAATTGTGCGCATCGGCGAGGCACTTCCACGCCCACGTTATCAGCGTTGCCCCCAATGCGATACCCTTTTTCTGTTACCGACAGTGAAAGCACACCAGAACGCGTATTGCCCGTGCTGTCACGCTAAAGTGCACAACGGACGCGACTGGCCGCTGACCCGACTCGGCGCTATGGCTGTTGCCATGCTAATGCTTATGCCGTTTGCCTGGAGCGCACCGCTGCTGGAAATCTGGCTGCTGGGTAGCCATATCAGCGCCAACGTCATGCAGGGTATCTGGCAAATCGCAAGCCAGGGCGACCCCATTACCGCCACAATGGTGCTTTTTTGCGCGGTAGGCGCGCCTGTCGTGCTGGTGGTGGCCATTGCCTATTTATGGCTTGGCAACATTCTGGGCATGAACCTGCGCCCGGTGCTGTTGATGCTTGAGCGGCTTAAAGAGTGGGTGATGCTCGATATCTATCTGGTAGGGATTGCCGTTGCCACCATTAAAGTGCAGGAATACGCTTATATCACGCCAGGCTACGGACTCTGGGCTTTTATCGCGCTTACACTACTGAGCATACTGACGCTGATTCACCTGAATGTTGAAGAACTGTGGCAGCGCTTTTATCCGCAGCCGTCGGCACGCTGTAACACCGATAAGCTGCTCGTGTGCCTTGACTGCCACCTAACCGCCGTACCGGACGCGCGCGGCCGCTGCCCGCGCTGCCATGTTCCGTTGCACCTGCGCCGCCCAATGAGCCTGCAAAAGTGCTGGGCCGCATTGATTGCCTCTCTTATCTTTCTGATTCCCGCTAACCTGCTGCCCATTTCTGTCGTGTACGTCAACGGCGCACGTCAGGAAGACACCATTCTTTCCGGCATTATTTCGCTCGCGTCAGGCAACGTAGCGGTGGCCGGCGTGGTATTTATTGCCAGTATTCTGGTGCCGTTTACCAAAGTGCTGGTGCTGCTTACGCTGTTACTGAGCATTCATTTTAAATGTGCGCAGGGACTGCGCACCCGTATCCTGCTGTTGCGTTTCGTCACCTGGATTGGGCGCTGGTCTATGCTCGACCTGTTTGTGATTTCACTCACCATGTCGCTGGTCAACCGCGACCAGCTTCTGGCTTTTACTATGGGGCCTGCGGCGTTCTATTTCGGCGCTGCGGTAATTTTGACTATCCTTGCTGTGGAATGGCTGGACAGCCGCTTACTTTGGGATGCACATGAGTCAGGAAACGCCAGCTTCACCGACTGAAGCTCACATTAAAACAAAACGCCGTATTTCGCCCTTCTGGCTGCTGCCGGTTATTGCCCTGCTGATTGCGCTGTGGCTGGGCTGGAAAACCTGGCAGGACCACGGCACCACTGTCACCATTGATTTTGTCTCTGCCGACGGCATCGTGGCTGGGCGCACGCCTGTGCGCTACCAGGGCGTGGAAATCGGCACCGTGCAGAGCGTGCGCCCCAGTGAAGATCTGCGCAAAATCGAGGTGAGCGTCAGCATCAAGAGCGACATGCGCGATGCGCTGCGCTCCGAAACCCAGTTCTGGCTGGTGACACCAAAAGCGTCGCTTGCGGGGGTTTCCGGGCTGGATGCGCTGGTTGGCGGTAACTATATCGGCATGATGCCCGGCAAAGGCGAGCCGCAGGAGCACTTCGTCGCACTCGATACCCAGCCCAAATACCGCCTGAATAATGGCGAGTTAATGATTCACCTGACATCCCCGGACCTGGGTTCACTCAACAGCGGCTCACAGGTCTATTTTCGCAAAATCCCGGTGGGCCGCGTTTACGATTACGCCATTAACCCGACCAACCAGAGCGTGACCGTTGACGTGCTGATTGAGCGACGCTTTACCAACCTGGTGAAGCAGGACAGTCGCTTCTGGAACGTGTCTGGCGTCAAAGCCGACGTGGGCATTAACGGCGCGCAGGTGGAGCTTGAAAGCCTGAGCGCACTGGTCAACGGCGCTATCGCCTTTGATTCACCGGAAGGCTCACCGCAGGCCAAACAAGATACTGACTTTACGCTGTATGAAGATTTGGCGCACAGCCAGCGCGGCGTGCAGATTAAGCTCGCGTTACCCAGCGGTGACGGGCTTAAAGCGAACGGGACGCGGCTCATGTACCAGGGTCTGGAAGTGGGCAAACTGACGCGTCTTGATCTTAACAAAGACAGCACCGTGACCGGCGAACTGACCGTTGACCCCGGTGTTGTCGACCTGATGCGCACCGACACGCGCATTGAGCTACGCAGTCCAAAACTCACCCTCAGCGACCCGCGAGTCAACAGCCTGCTGAGCGGCACCACTTTTGAACTGGTACCGGGCGAAGGCGTGCCGCGCGACAGCTTTGTGGTTCTGCCCGAAAACGAAACGCCGCTGCAACAGCCGGGCGTACTGAAGTTCAGCCTCAACGCCCCGGAAAGCTACGGCATTGACGCCGGTCAACCGCTGCTGCTGCATGGCGTGCAGGTAGGCCAGGTGGTGGAGCGCGAACTGACGGCAAAGGGCGTTAACTTCTCCGTTGCTATCGACCCGCAGTACAAAGCGTTGATTAAAGGCGACAGCAAGTTTGTGGTGAACAGCCGCGTAGATGTGAAAGTCGGCCTCGATGGTGTGGAGTTTCTCGGTGCCAGCGCCAGTGAATGGGTTAACGGCGGTATTCGCGTGCTGCCGGGCAAAACCGGTGCCATGAAAACCAGCTATCCGCTGTATTCCAACCTTGAACGCGCGGTGGAAAATAACCAGGGCGAGCTGCCAACGCCTACCCTGACGCTCTCTGCCGCCAGTCTGCCGGATGTGCAGCCGGGTTCCGTGGTGCTGTATCGCAAGTTTGAGGTAGGTGAAGTGATTGCCATCCGTCCACGCAGCAGCGCTTTTGATATTGATGTGCACATTAAGCCGCAGTACCGCCATCTGCTCACGCCAGACAGCGTGTTCTGGGCCGAAGGCGGCGCGAAAGTACAGCTTAACGGTAACGGGCTGACGGTGCAGGCCTCGCCGCTGTCGCGCACGCTGAAAGGGGCTATCAGTTTTGATAATCTCTCCGGCGCGGGCAAAGGCGGTAAGCGCGTACTGTATCCGTCGGAAACCTCCGCCCGCGCCGTAGGCAGCCAGGTCACCCTGCACGCCTTTGACGCCGGCAAGCTCTCTGCGGGCATGCCCATTCGCTATCTTGGCATCGACATCGGGCAGGTAGAGTCACTCAAGCTCCTGACCGACCGCAGCGAAGTTCAGGCAACCGCCGTGCTGTACCCGGAATACGTTGATAATTTTGCCCGCGCAGGCACGCGCTTTTCAGTGATTACGCCGAAGCTTTCCGCCGCTGGCGTTGAGAATCTGGATACCATTTTGCAGCCGTACATCAACGTTGAGCCAGGCCACGGTGGGCCGCGCCGCGACTTTGAGATTCAGGAAACCACTATCACTGATTCACGCTATCTCGATGGCCTGAATATTGTGGTGGAAGTACCGGACGCCGGTTCGCTGGACATCGGCACACCTGTCTTGTTCCGCGGTCTGGAAGTGGGGACTGTCACCGGTATGCGCCTGGGTAATCTGTCTGACCGCGTGATGGTGGAGCTGCGCATCAGCAAGCGCTACCAGTATCTGGTGCGTAACAGCTCGGTGTTCTGGCTGGCCTCGGGTTACAACCTTGATTTTGGACTTATCGGTGGCGTGGTGAAAACCGGCACGTTCAATCAGTTCATCCGCGGTGGCATTCAGTTTGCCACACCGCCTGGCACCCCGCTTGCGCCTAAAGCTCAGCCGGGCAAACACTTCCTGCTGCTCGACAATGAACCTAAAGAGTGGCGCGAGTGGGGAACCGCCCTGCCTCGCTAACCCTGTCGCCCCGGCATGCTGCCGGGGCAATGCCGCCTCCCATTAAGAAAATCCTTACTTTCGTGATAATATTCGCGACTCGTAATGAAAATTCTGATGGGACACCCCGTGGTTCAGAACCCTTCTTTTTTACCCAGGGCATTTCTTGACGCCATGCGCGATGCCATGCCTGCCGATTATGACTTCGATGCGTTTATCGCCGCCTGCCAGCGTCCGTTGCGCCGTAGCCTGCGCGTCAACACGCTTAAAATCAGCGTTGAAGACTTCCTTGCCCGTGTAGCCCCATACGGCTGGCGGCTCACGCCAGTGCCGTGGTGCGCTGAAGGCTTCTGGATCGAGCGCGACAATGAAGAAAGCCTGCCGCTGGGCAGCACTGCCGAGCACCTGGGCGGCCTGTTTTATATTCAGGAAGCCAGTTCCATGCTGCCTGTCAGCGCCCTGTTTGCGGGTGACAACGCGCCGTTACGCGTGATGGATATGGCCGCTGCTCCCGGCTCCAAAACCACGCAGATTGCCGCACGCATGGGCAACCGGGGCGCCATTCTCGCTAACGAATATTCCGCCAGCCGCGTGAAAGTGCTGCATGCCAATATCAGCCGCTGCGGTATCAGTAACGCCGCGCTAACCCACTTTGATGGCCGGGTGTTTGGTGCCGCATTGCCGGAAGCGTTCGACGCTATTTTGCTCGACGCCCCCTGCTCTGGCGAAGGTGTGGTGCGTAAAGACCCCGATGCGCTGCGCAACTGGTCGCTGCAAAGTAATCACGACATCGCCGCCACCCAGCGCGAGTTGATAGACAGCGCCTTTCACGCGCTGCGTCCCGGCGGCGTGCTGGTGTACTCCACCTGCACGCTCAACAGGCAGGAGAATCAACAGGTGTGTCACTGGCTCCTTGAGCGCTATCCCGGTGCCGTTGAGATTGCGCCGCTCGATGCGTTGTTTGACGGTGCGGACCACGCGCTGACGCCGGAGGGCTTCCTGCATGTCTTCCCACAGGTGTTCGACTGCGAAGGTTTTTTTGTCGCCCGTCTGCGTAAAACCGCCACCGTCGCCCCGCTGCCCGCACCGCGCTATAAGGTGGGCAACTTCCCTTTTACAGCGCTGAAACCACGTGAACAGGCCGAGGTAAAACAGGCGGCCGCACAGGTTGGCCTGCGCTGGGGCGAGCATCTGCACCTGTGGCAACGTGATAAGGAGCTATGGTTGTTTCCAGGAGAAATCGAACCACTGATTGGTAAAGTGCGCTTTTCGCGCATCGGCATCCGGCTGGCAGAGCAGTTCAACAAAGGCTATCGCTGGCAACATGAAGCCGCCGTTGCCCTGGCACAGGCCAGTGACGCTACCGCCTGGCCGTTGAGTACGTTCGAGGCGCAGGAGTGGTTTCGCGGGCGCGATATTTACCCACAGCAGACGCCTGAACACGATAACGTGATTGTCTGCTGGCAAGGAACAGTGCTGGGGCTGGCAAAAAAAGTCGGTACCCGGCTCAAAAACAGCTACCCGCGTGAACTGGTCCGCGATGGAAAACTGTTTGCTGACACGCATAACCCGGACAATAAATAGACCTTTCTGACTGGCGCTTTGCGCATGACGGACTACTCTGGATCTGTATGGCCTCATCTGGTCATACCAGCCAACCGCAGAAGCAGGGAGTCCGTTATGGCAAAAACCAGCGTCAGAATCGGCAATTTCGAAATTGATGATGCCGAGTTAAGCAATGAAAACCGGGGAGAGCGAACGTTAAGCATTCCCTGTAATTCCGACCCGGACCTGTGCATGCAGCTTGATGCATGGGACGAAGAAAGCAGCATTCCAGCGCTGCTAAACGGTGAACATTCCATTCTCTATCGTAAGCATTATGACCGCAGCAGCCACGCGTGGATTATGCGCATCGGCTGACGCATGAAACCCGTCGCCAGGCGGGTTAATTTCACCATTCCCCTGCTCCGTTCTTTCTCCTACACTTAACGGTTGAGGTACTAACGTCCGGGGATGGAATGTTCGCGCTGGTGTTATTTATCTGTTACCTGCATGGCGGGTGCGACGATATTGTCATTGAGATATTCAATACGCAAAAGCAGTGTCTGGCGGCGATGGATGAGCAGCGCATTCGCCATGGCGGCTGCTATCCGGTTGAAGGTTTTGTCGACGGCTTCTGGAACCCCGCCTATGAATACAGCGACTTCTGAGTCAATACGACGGTAAGCCGCCCGTCGGTTGCGTTAACCCGTGCCAGCATGGATTAACGCGCAGTCTGTCGCAGCGGTGTCCCCGGCATAACCGGGTGTGAAAAGCCTGCGGCAATGAGAGCGCAAAACCTGTGCCGACAGGCGCCAGGCTAAACGCCCCCCGCGCCAGGGCGTTACGTTGAACGTGAACCATACGCCTGACACAAAAAAACCGCCTTATTAAGGCGGTTTTTTATTGCCACTGCTTAGCAACATTAAAGGGTGGCTGACATCCCGGGCATTAACGTGACGCCCGGATTATGCCATCCGATCAGAACTGCGCCCAGTCATCTTCTTTGATACTCGTTTGCCCACGTTCAGTGACCGGCTGGCTGTTGCTCGCCGCTTTGCTGACTGCCGGGCGCAGCAGCGCAGCCGAAGACTGCACGCCAGTTTTAAACATCGACACGGCCTCCGTCAGCTGATTCACCTGCTCGTACATGCTGCTGGTGATATTCGCAGACTCCTCCACCAGCACCGCATTTTGCTGCGTTACCGTATCCATTTCAGTAATTGCCGTGGCAATCTGATTCACGCCGCTGCTCTGCTCCTCAGAGGCCTGCGAGATTTCGCGCATGATTTCAGTCACCTGCGTAATAGACGCTACGGTTTCATCAATGGTTTTGCCCGCATCCTGCACCTGCTTCGTGCCATTGCTCACGTTATCAACCGAATCACGAATAAGATCGCTAATCTCCTTGGCGGCATCGGAGCTGCGTTTGGCAAGGTTTCGCACTTCGCTTGCCACTACCGCAAAACCACGCCCCTGCTCGCCGGCACGAGCGGCTTCCACGGCGGCGTTGAGTGCCAGGATATTGGTCTGGTTCGCGATACCGTTAATCACGCCGATAATATCGGAGATACGCGTCGCGCTCTGCTCAATCTGCTGCATGGTTTCAACCACGCTGTACATTGCCTTCGCGCCGTCATGCGCCGTTTTGCTGGCACCGCTGGCCAGTTCATCGGCATGACGGGCGTTTGCGGCGTTATTGCTGACGGTAGTTTTAATTTGCTCCATGCTGGCCGCGGTTTCCTGAAGCGCGCTGGCCTGCTCTTCAGTACGCGACGAGAGATCCTGGTTACCAGCGGACATTTCCGCAGCACTGACTTTAATCAGCGAGGAGGTTTCTTTGACTGATGAAATCATCCCCAGCAAAGAAGACTTCATGGCGTTAGCCTCATCGAACAATACGCCCAGCTCATCTTTCTGGCTGTGGGGTACGTTGACGGTGAGGTTACCACTACTGATTTCACGGAATACGAAGGAGAGACTCTGCACACGGCCCAGGAAGTTCTTTTTGAACCAAAGGGAGATAAAGACAAAGCACAAAATAAAGACGATACACAGCGTGACAGAAACAAACAGCAGGTTATCCCGGCTGGCTTTCGCCTGGTCGCTGTATCCGGCCTCAATTATTTTTACTTCTTCAATATATTTATCAATTGTCCGATCGAGATTCTGATAGTCCGAGGACATATCAGAATCCTGATACTGACCATTAACAAGCTGGTTTATCCCGTTATGGTTAAACTCAACGAGCGCCATAAACTGGCGGCCAATCTCATGAGAAAGCGCCTCAGCGGACTTCGTGGCTTTGGGTTCACTCACCCAGGCAGAGATATTTTGCTTAATTTCAGCATTGTTTTTTTCAATCTCACGCAGGCGTGACTCGCTAAACGGTTGCCCTGTAGCTTCGCTGACCAGCAGCGCATTAAAATGCGCGCGTATCATGGCCAGTGAATAGTTTGCATCTTTCAGCATGACAAGTCGGGAAGATAAAGCCGAGGCCCCGTTGAAGTTGTCATAGGACTTTTGTGATGAGTTTACGCTGTAACCTAACACCAGAATAATGGCGGCAATGAAAACCATTAATCCGCCTTTAATTTTTCTCTCCAGATTAAAACTAAACACTTAGAAAACCCCCTGTTAACACATAGGTTATACCGAAGAACAGAACATACTTTTCAATATCGTCTGCCAGCTGGATTACTTTAGTTTTTTTCAAGCAAATAGACTTTATTTTTGTCTGTTAAAATTTGATATAACAAAATAAAAAACCAACCTTGCGATTAGTTTGAAATGATTATTTCACGGATAACGGTGCTTTTTTCATCCACTGGCTTGCTCCAGTCAGCGCCATTATCTGTGTGCTGGCACTTTGTATCGCGTTAAACCCATTACTGAGCGCATTCTCCTTGCCGCAAAAAATATGCGCCCGTGCTGGCACAGCTAACGCGGACATTTGATGAAATGCGTTAGCGTTTTTGACAGATATTTACGGCGGCCAGGGAAAAGCTATCGCTGCCCTCTCATCGGCTTAGTAACGCTACAACCGCCCCGTGGAGCCTGCCTTCTCTGTGCGGTATTCATCGGCGCTGAGGGCGCGGCAAAGGGCATGAATGAGTACCCAGCCAATCCTTCACTGGACATAACCTCGCGCCAATACCTAATACCAGGGCGGCCCGGCACCTTTCTGCCGCTACGACGAGACGGTGGCACAACCAACCCAATCAGAATGATTTAATTTCCTGTAAAATAATTGTTAAACCATTTTTCACTGTGGTATAAGAGAAAAAAACAGAAGTACGGCGGCGCGGAAAGTGACGAATCAACCGCCACCGACAGACAGATACAAAAAATGAATAAAAAAAGACCGAATACGATTCCTGTATTCGGTCCAGGGAAATGGCTCTTGGGAGAGAGCCGTGCGCTAAAAGTTGGCATTAATGCAGGCTAAGTCGCCTTGCCTTATAAGAATAGTTGACCGTGGCAGGTTTTCCAGTTTGTTGCGCCCGCAGCAGACATAAATCCTGTGAACGGTTGTTTTTTATAAAAAAACCGCCGTTCCCAAAACAGGGAAACGGCGGTTTTTGTTTTCTGGTAAAGCCCGTAACAGTTTCAGCAGAGCTTACGCGCACGCTCTACAAACGGGGCGAGAGACATCTTTTGGCCTGGTGTTGCAGGGTCATCAGCCAGAATAATTTCAATCGGCTGGCCGCTGGTTTTGCCCTCTTTAATCTGCTGTGCCGCGACGTCGTTAAGCGGATACTGCACCAGCGTGCTCGGGTTAATGACAAACAGCGCCTCCCCGGGACGGCATGCCAGCATCACCTCTTCACGCGTAAAAGCCCATTTATCCTTACCTACCTCAAAGCGGCTCACGGTAATCACCTGTGGTGCGCCAAGCGCTGAGCCAGAAGCCACAATCAGTAAAAGCGTTATCAGCGTTTTTTTCATTGTTACTCTATTCCGGATTAAAAAGGTTCACGGGTGGCAAAAATACTGACGCAGAGAATCACCAGCACCGCCAGAGCCATCTCGATTTGTGTCATCACAACAAACGCACGTTGCGCGCCAGCGCTACTGCGCGTAAAACGTGGGACTAACAGATAACGGTTTACAAGCGCAATCATCACCATTAGCACAACCAGCGCAACCTTCACCATCAGCAGCTGTACATAGCCGCTGGGCCACGGCCAGCGCCAGCCGAGAATGAACAGGCTGTTGATAATCCCGGTGAAAATCGCAACGGCTACCGCCAGATGTCCATAGCGCGAGTAGCGCATCATCGCTGTGATGGCCGTGTCGCGCCAGCGCGGCTTGTGCGCCATGCGCATACACACCAGCAAGGGCGGCAAGCCGCCAACCCACCACGCCACAGCCAGCAAATGCAAACCGTGATTAAGCCGGTGCACAAGACCTGTCAGCCCATCACGCATTGCCGCATGCCCGGTATCGGCCAGCACTATCAGCTGGAAAGCCGCAAGGCAAACCAACAGCGGCTGGAGCCGGTGGGGACGAAGCACCACGACAATAACGGTGACAACGGCCAGCACTATCTGCCATAGCCAGACCGCACCAAAGCGTGTATCGAGCACCATCCCCCAGACCTCAGGCCTGAAAACATCCGGCCAGCCCTGGCCCATCAGACCGCCCTGCACCGCCAGAATCAGCAGCGTACTGATGAGATTGATAAGTGCTGCGGGCAGCCACAGGCGCATCAGGCGGCGCGCCATTACTGTGCGAAACTCCCCCGACGCCAGCCAGGCACTGCACACCGCGGCCCCTGCCAGCAGCATCAGCGCCAGAAAATGGCTAAAGCGTAACGCAATGTGGATATCAGCCAGCATGTTACTTCACGTGAAAGCGGTAGCTGCCGCGCGTTTTATGACCGTCCACCGACACAACGTGCCAGTCGACCTGCCAGTCACCCGCAGTCAGTGCCGTTTTAAGTGGAACGATAAGCGTTTTAGCATCTCCGGTTGCCAGCTGCACTTTGCCGGTCGAGCGCTTCTGCTGCTGCGGTCCGCTGAGCGTCACGCCGCTAAAACCTGGCTCCACACCTTCCGAAAAGCTAAGCGTCAGTTCGCTGGGTGCAGGCGTCACGGTGACATCTGCGGCCGGAGTCTGTGATACCAGATGTGCATGAGCGAGAACAGCGGACGGTGTTAAAGAGGCGATTACAGCGAGGAATGCAAGTTGCCTGGTGCCAAAAACCATGATGATCATTCCCTTTCATTATAAAATGAGGCTAGAGGATAACCTCCCGACCCCAACCAGATCCAGAATAACGCACCGACGGCGGGCAGAAACACTTGTCAATCTGTGTCGTGCACAGTAACGTTTCGTTGTCGCAATACGGAGATAAATATGAAACACAACCTGGCCCAGCTTCCACAGGAAGAGATGGATAAAATTAACGTTGATCTTGCCGCTGCCAGCGTCGCGTTTAAAGAGCGCTACAACATGCCCGTTATTGCAGAGGCGGTCGAAAGAGAGCAACCAGAAATGCTACGAAACTGGTTTACAGAAAGATTAACCGCTCACAGACTCGCTTCCATTAACCTTTCTCGCCTGCCGTGGGAACCAAAGGCAAAATAATTAAATTAACATTACGCATCCTGACGCAGACCCTGCTAAGATTTTCCTGTAGGAATCTTCAACGGAGCTGCTGTAACGTCTGAAAAGACGTTTTGGCAGAAAAATAAGGATGTCGTTATGTCTCTTTGGAGCATTGCCGCCGCGCAATATGCCGTGCGCCAGGGTGGTCTGGAAGCTAACATTGAGCACCACCTCAATTTTATCGAACATGCCGCGCGTGAAGGCGTAAATCTACTTATCTTCCCTGAATTCTCGCTGTGCAGTGATAACGACACTGATGCAACGAAATTTGCCATAACGTTACACTCCAGCGAACTTGCCCCCCTGAGCGACGCCGCTCGCCAGTTTGGCATGACGGTGGTCACCGGGCTTCCCCATCTCGACAATAACGCTAATCATGCCAGAGCCGTTATTTTTATGCCTGATGGCGCTCGCCTGTCGAGCCGTAAGCCGACAGTTGAGAAAAACGACTGGTTCACGCCCTGCCCGGCGACACCTATTCACGGCAAAATGGGGCGCTATTTTGCACTCGGCGTTAACACATGCAGTGAAGACGAGGCGTTGCCGCGTAGCGCTGCAGGGCTTGGCGCGAATCTGTATATTACCGGGCGCCATACTCCCGTCGCTGGCTGGCAGCATGATTCCATGTATCTGCAACAGTGGGCGCACAAGTACAACATCGCGGTCCTGATGGCCAACCAGACCTGCAACTCCGGGCGCTGGCATGGTACCGGCCACAGCGCCTGCTGGGATGAGCGTGGGCAGCTGATTATTCGCGCCGAAGCCGGAGAACTGCTGGTTATTGGGCGGCGCAGTCCCGCGGGCTGGCAAGGGGAAGTGATTCCGGTGCGCGAATCCACAAGGTAAATGCAGCGAATTAACGCTATCATAACAGGCCATGTTTGCGCCGCCAGGCACACCACTTTCGGATAACAAAATGCTGCGAATTATCGATACAGAAACCTGCGGCCTGCAGGGCGGAATTGTCGAGATTGCCTCCGTTGATATTATCGACGGACAGATAGCCAACCCAATGAGCGACCTGGTGCGCCCGGACCGCCCCATTAGCCCACAGGCGATGGCTATTCACGGTATTACCGAAGCGATGGTAGCTGATAAACCATGGATTGAAGAGATTGTTCCGCGCTATCTCGGTAGCCGTTGGTATGTGGCCCACAACGCCAGCTTTGACAGCCGCGTACTGCCCGATATGCAGGGCGAATGGATTTGCACGATGCGCCTGGCACGCCGCCTGTGGCCCGGCATCAAGTACAGCAACATGGGTTTATATAAGTCGCTCAAACTACACATTGATACGCCTGCCGGTCTGCACCACCACCGTGCGCTGTTTGACTGCTATATCACCGCAGCACTACTGCTGCGCATTATGCAGGAGTCTGGCTGGAGCCCGGAGCAGATGGTAACCGCTACCGGCCGCCCGGCGCTGCTGCAAACGCTACAGTTTGGCAAATACCGTGGTGAGTCCTTCGAAGATATCGCCCGGCGCGATCCGGGCTATCTACGCTGGATGTCGAACAATCTCAAAGAGATGTCGCCAGAGCTACGCCTGACGCTGCGCCACTGGCTGGATGCCTGAGCGCTACAGCGTCTGCCCCGGCAGCGTGCCCTGCGCCAGCGCAATAAGAAACGCATATTCCAGCGCCACACCTTCCCAGGATTTAAAACGCCCGGATTTACCACCGTGGCCGGAATCCATGTCCGTGCACAGCAACAGTAGCGTTTGGTCACGCTTCATTTCCCGCAGCTTCGCCACCCATTTTGCCGGTTCCCAGTACTGCACCTGTGAGTCATGCAGCCCGGTGGTGACCAGCATGTGCGGATACGCCTTCTCCTCCACCTGGTCGTAGGGGCTGTAAGACTTCATATACCGGTAGTAGGTTTCATCCTGCGGATTGCCCCACTCCTCAAACTCACCGGTGGTCAGCGGAATAGACTCATCCAGCATGGTCGTGACCACATCGACAAACGGCACCTGGGCTACCACACCGTGGAACAGTTCAGGACGCTGGTTTATCGCTACTCCCATCAACATACCGCCTGCGCTACCGCCCATAGCGTAGAGCTGCTCCGGTGCGCCGTAGCCCTGGGCCAGCAGCGCATCGCAGACGTCGAGATAGTCATAAAAGGTATTCATTTTCTTGAGGAATTTGCCATCTTCGTACCAGCGCTGTCCCAGTTCACCGCCGCCGCGCACGTGAGCAATGGCATAGACGAAACCGCGATCGAGTAGACTCAGGCGACTGGTGCTGAAATCGGCATCAATACTGCTGGCGTAAGAGCCATAGCCGTAGACCAACAGCGGGTTTTTCCCTCGCTGGAAGTGCTGTTTGTGATAGACCAGCGACACCGGCACTTCAACACCGTCGCGTGCACGCACCCACAGGTGCTCACTGCGGTAGTTATCGCCGTCAAACCCGGCAACGGCCGTTTGCTTGAGCGTGCGGCGCTCGCCGGTGTCCATATTCAGTTCAAACAATGTGTCGGGCGTCGTCATGGACGAATACCCATAGCGCAACCAGGCCGTCTCCGGCTCCGGGTTGTTGGCAATCCAGGTCACATAGGCCGGGTCGTCAAACGCTATCCCACTCTCCTCACCGGTCTTGCAGTTGATCTGCCGCAAGCTGCTCAACCCACGCTCACGCTCCTCCACCACCAGCCAGTCGGTAAAAAGGGCATAACCTTCGAGCATCACGCGCTCGCGGCTTGGGATCACCGTTTCCCAGCGCTCCAGGTCGCGCACCTTAGTACGATACAAACCGAAGTTTTTGCCTTCGTGATTAGAGCGCACCCAGAACTGATGCTGGTAGTGATCGAGGCTGTACTCCCGGTCGCGCTGGCGCGGGATGAAGCACTGCGGTAGCGCGTCAGGAAGCTCGGCATCCAGCAACAGCATTTCACTGCTGGTGGCACTGTTTAGCGCAATGATAATGAAGTGGCGAGAGGAGGTTTTATGCACGCTGACGTAAAAGGTGTCATCTTTTTCTTCGTACACCAGTTCGTCATCACGCGACGGGCTACCCACCGTGTGACGCCACACCTGGTAAGGCAGCAGTGTGCCGGGGTGCTTACGCACGTAGTAAAGCGTTGAGGAATCATTCGCCCAGACAAAATCCGGAGACACATTTTCCAGCAGCTCAGGATACCAGTTGCCGGAGGCCAGATGGCGAAAGCGGATACCGTACTGACGGCGTGACAGGAAGTCTTCCGCCACCGCCATAATGGTGTTATCCGGCGTGATTGACAGACCACCGAGCGTGTAAAACTCACTGTGTGCCGCGCGCTTGTTACAGTCGAGAAGTTTGTCCCAGCTATCACTTTCACCGCCAGCGGCAGGCTGGCGCTGCCAGATGGCGTATTCACAGCCGTCGTCAAAATAGTAGCGGTAGCGCCAGCCGTTTTTCACCCAGGGCGCCGAAACGTCGCGCGCAGCAATGCGGCTAACCATCTCTTTGAGCAACCGCTCCTGAAGCGCCTGCTGCGAAGCCATGACCTGGCGGCCATAATCATTTTCTTTATGCAGATAGTCGAGCACATCCTGCGACGAACGATCGTCATCGCGCAGCCAGTAATAATTGTCAATGCGCGTATCACCATGAATAGTCAGTGAATGCGGGACTTTCTTTGCTTTTGGAGGCATAGCGTCTTCTTCTGTTCTCGTCTTTCACACACCTGTAAGGGTGTGCAAAATAGGCGAGACTTGCAAGCGCAGCCCGTCAGGTAAGGCCGCACCCGGCAGTCTGAAAACTGCCAGGCGGGTTAATCAGGCAGTTAGCCCGGGGGAAGCTCACGCTTTTGTTGCGCGATATCCTGCTCAATGCCCTCACGCACTTCTGTGGGGATCTTAAGCGCATCTCCCAGCGCGTTGAGGTAGCTGCGCTCCATAAAGTGATCGATATCGATAACCGCACAGCTGAGGAAATACAGTTCCAACGCTTCTTCCTCATTTCGCACACCTTGCGCCAGGCGCTGCGGGTCCAGCGGTTGCTCAATCGCTTGCTGCACCAGAACACGCCCCTGCTGCTCCACGCCAGCTTCGCGCAGCTGCTGCTCAATGGCGGCGCGCTCTTTATCATCGATATGGCCATCACTTTTGGCGGCAAACACCAGCGCCAGAATCAACCGTTCGGTGCGCACATCCAGCGGGGAGGTTTGTGCGCCCCAGTCAGGCTCGGCCTGGTGGTTCTGGCGAATCTTGTCCTTGTATTTGTTCCACAACAGAGAACCTGCCAGCGCCCCGCCGCCAATAAGCAGCGCGTTGCCGCCGTATTTGGTCAGCAACTTGCGTGACGACTTATTCGCCACCAGCAGCCCCGCAAGGCCGCCAAGCGCCCCCGGTACCAGCAGCTTGCTTAATCCCTGTTCCGGCTTATTTCCCTGTTGCTGTCCGCTGGCTTGTCCCAGCAGCGACTGTAGTTGACCTAACCAGTTTGCCATTTATATCTCCGACTCATCACAGATACCTGCTCGCAGAGTATGCAACGCAGTGTCAGGAAGCGTAGAGAAAAGCAAATAAAACAAAACGGCGCCGCAAATGCGACGCCGTAAGAACCGAAACTGAACGTTTATTCGCTGCGATAGTCCGCGCTATGGGCCTTGCAGTCGACATGCACGGTATAATGAATATCGCCGCTTTTGCCGCGAACCACGAGCGGAACCTGCCATTGATCCTGCCCGCCTTTCACCTGGCTTATGTTAATCCAGGCCACCGGGGTGGACTGCCCAAGCTGTTTTTGGTCCTCAGGCCAGTTAACTACGCGGTTTTGCAGGTAATCACGCTTCACGCTGGCGGCAATGCCCTGGGCATCAAGGCCTTCACAACCGGTAAACGCCACCTGGCGCGAGGTTTCTGCCAGCCCGGAAAAACTTGTCGCCAGCAGCGCTGCGCCAAGAAATACTCCTGTTTTAGTCATACTGTTCTCCATAGTGTTTTAAGGAACAACCCCGGAGAAAGCATGGTATAAAACACGCGCAGTGCAAGCCCTTCAGGCAGCCCGGGTTTGCTTTTTCGTGCTACGCGGCTCGGGCTGTTGCTTCACTTCGACCACATCAACCGCACGCGGTGTCGCGGCTTTCGGCAACTGCCCCGTCTTGAGCAGCGCGTTGAGCGCATCTTTTTCCTGCGCCAGCCACATCGCGAGGGCATCTGCCTGCTCCGGCTCCAGGGCTACCGGCGACTGGGTAAGCCACTCACCCATGGCCTCAGCCAGGTCTAACATTTTGTCCCAGGCATCGGCTTCCTTTTTACTGGCAAAAGACATTTTTTCCTCACCTTCCCTAACGACTACGTATTTAATTTCTACCGCCATGTGCAGCTCCGAATATACTGTTTATTAATACAGCATAACAGAAAGCGGCTCACCAGACAATTCGCCCACCGGCTGCACACGCAAACGTTTTCGTATATACTGCGCCGGTTTTTTTCACCGGGTAAACGAGAGGTTGGATATGTTGGGAAGCGCACTGCGTCCTTCTGCCACGCGCGTCATGCTGCTGGGTTCTGGAGAACTGGGAAAAGAGGTCGCCATTGAGTGCCAGCGCCTTGGGCTGGAAGTGATTGCCGTTGACCGCTATGCCGATGCCCCTGCTATGCAGGTCGCACACCGCAGCCATGTGATTAATATGCTGGACAGCGTACAGCTGGCCGCACTGATTGCTCAGGAAAAACCGCACGTCGTGGTGCCTGAAATTGAAGCCATCGCCACCGATACGCTGGTTGAACTGGAGCGCCAGGGCCAGCGCGTGGTGCCCTGCGCGCGCGCCGCCCAACTCACCATGAACCGTGAAGGCATTCGTCGCCTTGCGGCTGAGGAGCTGGGACTGCCGACCTCAGGCTACCGTTTTGCCGACAGCGAAGCGGCTTTTCGCGAGGCCGTGCGTGAAGTTGGCCTACCGTGCATTGTCAAACCAGTGATGAGTTCTTCTGGCAAAGGCCAGAGCATGATTCGCAGCGAAAGCCAGCTGGCTGAAGCCTGGACGTATGCCCAACAGGGCGGTCGCGCCGGTGCCGGGCGCGTGATTGTTGAGTCTGTGGTGAATTTTGATTTTGAAATTACGCTACTCACAGTAAATGCCGTTGACGGCCTGCATTTCTGTGACCCGATTGGCCACCGCCAGCAGGATGGCGACTACCGCGAGTCCTGGCAGCCTCAGCAGATGAGCCAGAAAGCGCTGGCTAACGCCCAGGACGTGGCCGGGAAGATTGTAAAGGCGCTGGGCGGTTACGGTCTGTTTGGCGTGGAACTGTTTGTCTGCGGCGATGAGGTGGTATTCAGCGAAGTTTCTCCACGCCCGCACGACACTGGCATGGTGACACTGATTTCGCAGGACTTGTCAGAGTTTGCCCTGCACGTGCGCGCGTTCCTCGGTCTGCCGGTAGGCGCCGTGCGCCAGTATGGTCCGGCGGCTTCAGCGGCCCTGCTGCCAGCGCTCACCAGTCGCGACGTGCGCTTTATTAACCCGGAAGTTGCCTGTGCCAGCGGTATGCAGCTGCGTCTGTTTGGCAAACCAGAGATTGACGGTACGCGTCGGCTCGGTGTCGTGCTGGCTACCGGCAACAGCGTGGGAGAGGCCGTTGAACGTGCCAAAACCGCGGTCGAGCAGATACGTGTGGAAGGTTGATATCCCCCACACGCCCCCATAAAAAAGCCCTCCGAAGAGGGCTTTTTTACAGGCAAAAATTACTTCGCGCCGTCAACCGCTTCACGCGCCAGGCGAGTGATACGCTCGTAGTCACCGGCTTCCAGCGCATCCTGCGGCACCAGCCAGGAGCCACCAATGCACAGCACGCTGTTGAGCGCCAGGTAATCGCGGTAGTTGGCAGGCGTGATACCGCCGGTCGGGCAGAAACGCACCTGGGAGAACGGACCGGCAATGGCCTGCAACGCCTTCACGCCACCGTTAGCTTCGGCCGGGAAGAATTTGAACTCACGCAGGCCGTATTCCATACCCAGCATCAGTTCAGACACAGAGCAGATACCCGGGATCAGCGGAATAGTCCCTGCGGTTGCCGCTTTCAGCAGCGGCTCGGTCAGACCTGGGCTGATGGCAAACTGCGCGCCTGCGGCAGTCACGTCAGCAAGCTGCTGGGCGTTAATCACCGTCCCTGCACCGACAATCGCTTCTGGCACTTCTTTGGCGATGAGACGGATAGCGTCCAGCGCGCATTCGGTACGCAGCGTCACTTCCAGCACGCGCACGCCACCTGCGACCAGCGCTTTTGCCATCGGCACCGCGTGTTCAATGTTTTTAACCACGATGACCGGCACGACCGGGCCGCTCTTCAGGATGTTTTCCGCGCTTGTTTTCCAGTTGTTCATCAGAGACTCTCTCTCGTGAAGGTTAATCCGTCTTCCGCCTGGGGCGGGCTTAAAATTCGATGCAGGTTGCGCCCTGCTCTGCGCCGGACAGTTTTTCGCGCAGCGCGCCAAACATTTCACGCCCGGTGCCAATGCGCTCGGCGCTCAGGTCCGGGTGGAACGCCTGGCGCTGCGCCAGTTCTGCCTCATCCACCAGCAGCGTCAGTTCGCCAGTCTGGCCGTTAACACGGATAATGTCGCCTTCCTGCACTTTTGCCAGCAAGCCATCGTCATAGGCTTCTGGTGTGACGTGGATGGCAGACGGCACTTTACCGGAAGCGCCGGACAAACGGCCATCGGTCACCAGCGCAATTCTGAAACCACGGTCCAATAATACACCCAGCGGTGGCATCAGTTTATGTAATTCCGGCATGCCGTTGGCTTTCGGCCCCTGGTGGCGCACCACCACTACACAGTCTCTATCCAGCTTGCCAGCTTCAAATGCGGGCAATACGTCATGCTGGCTTTCGAAAATCACCGCCGGTGCTTCAATAACCTGCTTATCTTCCGGCACGGCCGAGGTTTTCATTACCGCACGGCCAAGGTTGCCGCTCAGTACTTTGGTGCCACCGTGGTGAGAGAACGGTTTGTCGATAGTCGCGATAACGTCAGTGTCCAGCGATGCAGCCGCACCCTCGCGCCAGTCCAGCTTACCCTCGTTGAGCCACGGCTCCAGGGTGTAATGGTGCAGACCAAAGCCAGCTACGGTGTTCACATCTTCGTGCAGCAGGCCGCCCTTGAGCAGCTCGCGCATCAACACCGGCACGCCACCAGCTGCCTGGAAGTGGTTGATATCTGCCGGACCATTCGGGTACAAACGCGCCATCAGCGGCACGGCTTCAGACAGGTCAGAGAAATCATCCCAGTTAATAATGATGCCCGCTGCGCGCGCCATCGCCACCAGGTGCATGGTGTGGTTGGTTGAACCGCCGGTTGCCAGCAGCGCCACAATGCCGTTGACCACGACTTTTTCATCAATCATCTTGCCAAGCGGCATCCACTCGTTGCCGTTACCGGTCAGGCGCGTCACCTGGCGGGCGGCGGCGGCGGTCAGTTCGGCGCGCAGCGGTGCATCCGGGTGCACAAACGAGGAGCCTGGCAGCTGCATACCCATAAACTCAACCACCATCTGGTTGGTGTTGGCTGTGCCGTAGAAGGTGCAGGTACCCGGCGCATGATAGGACGCCGCCTCAGACTCCAGCAGCGCGTTTCTGTCAACTTTGCCTTCGGCAAAGAGCTGGCGAATACGCACTTTTTCTTTGTTTGGCAGACCGCTTGCCATCGGGCCAGACGGCACGAAGACGGCTGGCAGATGACCAAACGACAGCGCCGCCATCGCAAGCCCTGGAACGATTTTATCGCACACGCCAAGGTAGAGCGCACCGTCGAACATATTGTGAGACAGGCCCACCGCCGCTGACATGGCAATCACTTCGCGGCTCAGCAGCGAGAGTTCCATCCCATCCTGGCCCTGGGTCACGCCGTCGCACATGGCAGGCACCGCACCCGCGACCTGGCCGACCGCCCCTGCGCTGTGCAGCGCCTGACGAATCTGTTCCGGGTAAGTCTCATACGGCTGATGCGCAGAAAGCATGTCGTTATAAGAGGTAATGATCGCAATGTTGTTACGCAACATGCTTTTCAGCGCGGCCTTATCTTCTGGCTGACAGGCTGCAAAGCCGTGGGCAAGGTTGCCACAGGCTAGTTCTGAACGATGCACGGTCTTTGACTTCGCCGCTTCAATACGTGCCAGGTAGGCTTCGCGGGTCGGACGTGAGCGTTCAATGATGCGTTTTGTTACGCGTAACAAATTCGGGTTCATAGGGACTCCTTATAATCTTTATTGCCATAAGCGGCACGTACTGCTTTGGTTCTCGGCGCAAAATCGCGTCAAACGCAGGAAGCACACTGCTCTTGGGCAAAATCGCTTCAGCTAGTTTAAATAAAAAAGCCCCGCGGGTGAACCTCGCGGGGCTTTATTGACAAAAAAATTATGCCACTTCTGAGTTAGATCATGTTACCGGTAAAATAAACACCCGTTGGCATCGATTATTTCTTATTCAAACTCGTTCCAGGAACGTCCGTCGCGCGTGATCATCGCCACCGAGGCAACCGGTCCCCAAGTGCCTGCCTGATACGGTTTTGGCGCATCGTTGTCTGCCGCCCAGGCTTCGGTGATAGAGTCCACCCATTTCCATGCTTCTTCGACTTCATCGCGGCGCACAAACAGCGCCTGAATGCCGCGCATGGTTTCCAGCAGCAGGCGCTCGTAGGCATCGGCCAGATGCGCCTGATTGAAGGTTTCGGAATAGCTCAGGTCAAGCTTAGTGGTTTGCAGGTTGTGCTTATGATCCAGCCCTGGCACTTTATTGAGGATCTGGATATCCACCCCTTCGTCCGGCTGCAGACGAATGGTGAGCTTGTTCTGCGGCAGTTCCTGCCATGACTCTTTAAACAGGTTGAGCGCCGGGCTTTTGAAGTAAACCACCACTTCAGAGCACTTGGTCGGCAGACGCTTGCCAGTACGCAGATAAAACGGCACACCAGACCAGCGCCAGTTGTCGATATCCACACGGATAGCCACAAAGGTTTCAGTGCAACTGCTCTTGTTCGCGCCCTCTTCTTCCAGATAGCCCGGCACTTTTTTACCCTGAGCAAAGCCTGCGGTGTACTGGCCGCGCACGGTTTTCTCACGCACGTTAGAACGGTCAATGCGGCGCAGTGCCTGTAGCACTTTCACTTTCTCATCACGAATGTGGTCAGCGGTGAGATCCGGCGGCGGTGCCATCGCAATCATGCACAAAATTTGCAGCAGGTGGTTTTGCACCATATCGCGCATCTGGCCGGCCTGGTCAAAGTAACCCCAACGCCCTTCGATACCCACTTCTTCTGCCACGGTAATTTCCACGTGGTCGATAGTGCGGTTATCCCAGTTGTTCACAAACAGCGAGTTGGCAAAACGCAGTGCCAACAGGTTCAGCACCGTCTCTTTGCCCAGATAGTGGTCAATGCGGTAAACCTGGCACTCCTCGAAAAACTCACCGACCTGGTTGTTGATTTCCTGTGAGGTTTCAAGCGAGGTGCCAAGCGGTTTTTCCATCACCACGCGCGCGGGCTTGGCGTTAAGTTTTGCCGCACCCAGTCCTTTGCAGATGGCGCCAAAGGTGCTGGGCGGCATGGCGAAATAGTTAATGGTGGTGCGGTTTTTCTGATCGAGCTTTTTGCCAAGCTTGCTAAAGCCTGCTGTGTTGTTAACGTCAAGGTTGCAGAAATCAAGGCGGGCGCTGAGCTTGTCCCACAGCGCTTCATCAATCTTCTCTTTCATGAAGGTTTCAAGCGCTTCGCGAATCACTTTGGTGTACGCGGCCTTGTCCCAGTCTGCACGCCCGACGCCAAGAATACGCGTGTCCGGGTGAATCTGGCCTGCCTTTTCCAGCTGATACAGGGAAGGCAGCAGTTTGCGGCGCGCAAGATCGCCTTTCGCACCGAAAATCACCAGATCGCACGCCTGAGCTGTTTGCGTTACCGCCATGTTATTCTCCTCGTTATCGGCCGGCCCGGTGCTCTACAACCGGGCCCACATGTAATTTTATTACAATGCACTGTACTTCATTTTACATAAGGCGCGAACACAGGTTGTGCCTTTCGCTGCATAAACCCGCAGCTTTCCCCACGGTCGCCGTTTTTGTGCACTACAGTGATACAGCAGGAAATCAGAGCACGATCATGTAATGAAAAAAAACTACAACATCATCAGCCTGTTGTTAGCGCACCGTCTACGACGAAGAGTATATTCAGACAATCGCAGGCGTGCGATCTTCGCCTGCCTGGGACGTTAATTTTTTGCTGAGACCCCTGTCGATGATGAATATGCTGGAAAACATCCAGGCACAACTGGAACGACTGAGTAAATCGGAGCGAAAAGTGGCAGACACAATCCTCAGTGCGCCGCAGGAAGCTATCCATAAAAGTATTGCGGCCCTTGCCGCGCAAGCAGGCGTGAGCGAACCCACCGTCAACCGCTTTTGCCGTCGCCTGGACACCCGCGGCTTTCCCGATTTCAAACTGCTGCTGGCACAAAGCCTCGCCACCGGCACACCGTGGGTTAACCGCAACGTCGATGAAAATGACGACGTCAGAGCCTACAGCGACAAAATTTTCGAGTCCGCCATGGCAAGCTTAGCCCAGGTGCGCAACGGGCTGGACATCAACGCCGTTAACCGCGCCGTAGACTGGTTGAGCCAGGCCAAGAAGCTCTCTTTTTTCGGGCTGGGCTCCTCCTCGACCGTCGCTCACGACGCAATGAACAAATTTCTGCGCTTCAACGTACCGGTATTCTGGTCAGATGATATCGTGTTGCAACGCATGAGCTGTATGAACAGCGGCGAAGGCGACGTGGTTGTGCTGTTCTCCCATACCGGGCGCACTCGCCAGATAGTGGAACTGGCGCGCCTGGCGCATGAAAACGACGCCATGGTTATCGCCGTTACGACCGCCAACACGCCGCTGGCTCACGAAGCCGGGCTGGCACTATTGCTCGATGTGCCGGAGGATACCGACGTTTACATTCCGATGGTTTCGCGTCTGGCCCAGCTCACGCTGCTTGACGTGCTGGCCACCGGTTATACCCTACGCCGTGGCGCGAAATTCAGAGATAACTTGAAGCGAGTCAAAGAAGCTTTACGGGAATCGCGGTTTGATAGAGGGTCAATCGTTCCCGGTAAAACGCCGTGAATTCTCTAACTAAGTTGTCACTTACAGGGTCATTCAGGTAACGTGTCAGGCCAGTCCTGCCTTACCGGATTTTCAGTTCACGCATCACCGAAGTTGTTTCAGTCAACGGAGTATTAAATGTCCAGACGGCTACGCAGAACCAAAATTGTCACCACCTTAGGTCCAGCTACCGATCGCGATAACAACCTTGAGAAGGTTATCGCCGCCGGTGCTAACGTTGTACGCATGAATTTCTCCCACGGAACGGCAGAAGACCACCTGCTGCGCGCTAACAAAGTGCGTGAGATTGCGGCTAAACTGGGCCGCCACGTTGCCATTCTCGGCGACCTCCAGGGCCCGAAAATTCGCGTCTCGACCTTTAAAGAAGGCAAAGTGTTTCTCAATATTGGCGACAAGTTTCTGCTTGATGCCAACCTGGGCAAAGGCGAAGGCGACAAAGAGAAAGTGGGCATCGACTATAAAGGTCTGCCTGCGGACGTAGTACCGGGCGACATCCTGCTGCTCGACGACGGTCGCGTTCAGTTAAAAGTACTGGAAGTTCAGGGCATGAAAGTGTTCACCGAAGTGACCGTCGGTGGCCCACTGTCCAACAATAAAGGCATTAATAAGCTCGGTGGCGGCCTGTCTGCTGAAGCGCTGACCGAGAAAGATAAAGCCGATATCCTGACAGCTGCGAAAATTGGCGTGGATTATCTGGCTGTCTCATTCCCTCGCTGTGGCGAAGACCTGAACTATGCTCGCCGCCTCGCACGCGATGCTGGCTGCGATGCACACATTGTTTCCAAAGTGGAGCGTGCTGAAGCCGTGTCCAGCGAAGAAGCGATGGATGACATCATTCTTGCCTCCGACGTGGTGATGGTTGCCCGTGGCGACCTGGGCGTTGAAATCGGTGACCCGGAACTGGTAGGCATCCAGAAAACCCTCATTCGTCGTGCACGTAAGCTGAATCGTGCCGTCATCACCGCCACACAGATGATGGAGTCGATGATAACCAACCCGATGCCAACCCGTGCCGAGGTGATGGACGTTGCCAACGCCGTGCTTGATGGCACCGACGCCGTGATGCTGTCTGCTGAAACTGCCGCAGGCCAGTACCCGGCAGAAACCGTCGCGGCAATGGCGCGCGTATGCCTGGGCGCAGAAAAAATCCCCAGCATTAACGTCTCCAAGCATCGCCTGGACGTGCAGTTCGATAACGTCGAAGAAGCGCTGGCCATGTCAGCCATGTATGCCGCTAACCACACCCGCGGCGTGACAGCGATTATCACCATGACCGAGTCTGGCCGTACGGCGCTGATGACCTCGCGCATCAGCTCCGGTTTGCCGATTTTCGCTATGTCGCGTCACGAGCGCACGCTCAATCTGACGGCGCTGTACCGTGGCGTTACCCCGGTTCACTTCGACAGCAAGAGCGATGGCGTCGCTGCCGCGCAGGATGCGGCCAACCTGCTGCGCGACAAAGGTTATCTGATGTCCGGCGACCTGGTTATCGTGACTCAGGGCGATGTGATGGGCACGATTGGTACTACCAATACCACCCGTATCCTGACGGTGGACTGAGAAAACCACACATAGCAAAAGGGGCCGAATGGCCCCTTTTTTTATCGCTGATGTGCGTTACTTACTGCCTTTCGGCCAGAGATCTTTACGCACGTAAGGTTCAGTCTCCCCTTCCTTGCGCGTCTTCAGCAGCTTCAGTATCCAGGTGTACTGCTCAGGATGCGGCCCCACCAGGATTTCCACTTCCTCATTCATGCGCCGGGCAATCGTATGGTCGTCAGCGTCCATCAGGTCGTCCATCGGCGGGCGAATATAGATATCGAGCCGATGGGTGCTGGCGTTATACACCGGAAACAGCGGCACCACGCGCGCGCGGCAAACCTTCATCAGGCGGCCAATGGCAGGCAGCGTCGCCTTGTAGGTTGCAAAGAAATCAACAAACTCGCTGTGCTCGGCACCGTGGTCCTGGTCAGGCAGATAATAGCCCCAGTAGCCCTGGCGCACTGAGCTGATAAACGGTTTGATACCGTCATTACGTGCGTGCATACGCCCACCAAAGCGGCGGCGCACCCGGTTCCAGATGTAGTCAAACAGCTGGTTGCCCTGGTTGTGGAACATGGCCGCCATCTTCTGGCCGCTGGCGGCCATCAGCATGGCCGGAATATCCACCGCCCAACCGTGTGGCACCAGGAAAATAACCTTTTCGTTATTTGCCTGCATTGCATCAATGATGTCTTTGCCGTGCCAGTCCACGCGCTCCAGCACCTTTTTCGGGTCACGCAGCCCCAGTTCGGCCATCATCGCCATCGACTGTGGTGCTGTCTCAAACATGCTGTCGATAATGGCTTCGCGGCGCGCTTGCGGCAACTCAGGAAAACAGTACAACAGGTTGATGCGGGCACGGCGACGTGCACTTTTCGCAAGCTTGCCAGCGGTGCGCCCCAGCGCCCCTAACAGCGGATCGCGAATGACCGCTGGCGTCCAGGCAAGGCCCGCGAAGGCAAAAACACCGAGCCACGAGCCCCAGTAGCGCGGGTGCAAAAAGGCTTTCTGGAACTCAGGAATAAACTCGATGTGAGACTTTTTTTCTTTTTCCATGTTCTTCCCGGCACAAAGCCGATTCATTTATCACAGGTCAGTCTGCTTTATTTTAACGGTAGCTGGGACTTTTCCAAACAAAAAGCCGGTCACAGACCGGCTTTTGACCTTCAGGTTTGTTCTTTAGTCGAACCGCAACTGCGGCAATACTTCTTTGGCAGTCGCCAGGAAGTCACGACGGTCAGTACCTGCCAGCCCTTCCGAACGCGGCAGTTTCGCCGTCAGCGGGTTAACGGCCTGCTGGTTAATCCACACTTCATAGTGCAGGTGCGGCCCGGTGGAGCGCCCGGTATTGCCCGACAGCGCGATACGCTCACCGCGCTTGACCTTCTGGCCTGGTGTGACGAGCAGCTTCTTCAGGTGCATATAGCGCGTGGTATATGAACGACCATGGCGGATAGCGATGTAGTAACCCGCAGCACCGCTGCGCTTGGCAACCACCACTTCACCGTCACCCACTGCCAGCACCGGCGTCCCCTGCGGCATCGCAAAGTCAACACCGCGATGTGGCGCGACACGCCCGGTCACCGGATTGGTACGACGCGGGTTAAAGTTTGAAGAGACGCGGAACTGTCGCGAGGTTGGGAAACGCATGAAGCCTTTCGCCAGACCCGCGCCGTTGCGGTCGTAGAACTTACCGTCTTCTGCGCGAATGCCGTAATAGTCCTTACCGCTGCTGCGCACACGCACGCCCACCAGCTGGCTCTGCTCGCGCTTGCCGTCGAGCATTTCACGCGACATCAGCACAGCGAACTCATCACCTTTTTTGAGCTTACGGAAGTCCATCTGCCACTGCATCGCTTTAATCACCGCGTTAATTTCAGTGGTGGTCAGGCCTGCGGAACGGGCGCTGGCAACGAAGCTGCTGCCCACCGTCCCTTTAAGAAGACTGTTCACCCAGTCGCCCTGCTGGGTTTCACTCGTCATCTTCCACGCGCCAGCGTTGGTGCGCTCGTAGCTACGGGTTTCACGGCGTGAGACTTCCCACGTCAGGCTCTGTAAGTCGCCGTCTGCGTTCAGTGTCCAGGAGAGTTGCTGGCCGATTTTCAGGTTACGCAGATCTTTATCAGCCTGCGTCAGACGGCCAATTTCCGACATATCTATGCCGTACTGGTTTAGTACGCTACTAAACGTATCACCGGTAGAAACGACATATTCATGCAAACCGGTATCCGAGGCGATTTTGTCATCCAGCTCATCCTGTGGGATGGCTTCTTCTTCCTGCGGCGTCTGATCGATAGGCTCACTCGCCTCAGGCAAAAGCGAACGAATATCTTCTTTTCCCAGCTCAATGCTTTTAACTATCGGTGTGGATTCGGTGTGGTATACAAAGGGCCGCCAGACGGCGGCCGCAAGAGTAAGAACCGTAAGCGACCCCAACATCACACGATGGGGTCGCGGTAAATTGTTGAACGCCAGGGCGACAGAGCGGGCTATCTGTTGCACGTATTCACTTCCTCGTTATGCTCCTTTCAGGCAACTGGCGTATTGATGCGAAAGTTGGGTAAGAAATTGCGTATAGCTGTCTTTACCCAGCGCAATAGCGGTGCCGAGAGGATCCAGCGTACCCATTCGTACCCGCGTTCCTCTGGCAACGGCTTCAATCACGGCCGGCCTGAATTGTGGCTCAGCAAAGACGCATTCGGCCTTCTGCTCAACCAACTGTGTTCTGATTTCATGTAAGCGCTGCGCACCAGGCTGGATTTCAGGGTTTACGGTAAAATGCCCCAGCGGGGTGAGTCCGTAGTGTTGTTCAAAATACCCGTAGGCATCATGAAACACGTAATACCCTTTTCCTTTTAGCGGTGACAGCTCATTTGCCAACGTTTTATCGGTTTTTGCTAATTCTGCCTCGAAACGCTGCAGGTTAGCATCCAATTTGTTCTTATTTTCAGGCATAAGTTCAACTAATTTTTGATGGATTGCAACCGCTGAAAGCCTTGCTATGACTGGGGATAGCCATAAATGCATGTTGTACTCTCCATGATGGTGATCTGCGTCACCTTTTTCATGGTCATGTTCATGGTCATCATCATGGTCGTGAGCGCCTTTCATCAGCAGTGGCTTCACATCATTTAGTGCAACAAGCGACAGCTGCTTTTGCCCAGGCAGGCGGGCGACGGGTTTGGTCATGAACGCTTCCATCTCCGGCCCTACCCATACCACTAAGTCTGCGTTTTGCAAGCGTTTTATATCAGATGGACGTAATGCATAATCATGCTCAGAGGCACCGTCAGGCAGTAAAACCGTAGTCCCGGTAACGCCATCGGCAATCGCCGATGCGATAAATCCCAGGGGTTTAATGGAGGCGACAACGTCGGCCTGAGCGGAGGTTGTGGCGCCACACCACAGTGCGGTTGAAAAAGCAGCGAAAAGAAGCGTGTTTTTATGTAACATAATGCAACTGGTCATCGTTTTGGCTGAGGAGGATGTGATATTATAACATCCGATAACTTCTGCAACGTTTAAATCGACATGACAAATCTGGTCTCCCTGGAAAACATTTCAGTTTCATTTGGCGCACGCCGCGTGCTGACAGATATCTCGCTTAATCTGCACGCCGGTCGCATTCTCACCCTGCTCGGGCCAAACGGTGCGGGCAAATCAACGCTGGTGCGCGTGGTGCTCGGGCTCGTAGCACCTGACGGCGGTGTCATCAAGCGGACCCCGAATCTGCACATTGGCTATGTCCCACAAAAATTACACCTTGATGCCACGCTGCCGCTGACGGTAAGCCGCTTCATGCGCCTGCGCCCCGGTGTGAAAAAGAGCGACATTCAGCCCGCGCTGGTGCGCGTGCAGGCCGCACATCTCATTGATGCCCCGATGCAAAAACTCTCCGGCGGTGAAACCCAGCGCGTGCTGCTGGCGCGCGCGTTGCTTAACCAGCCGCAGCTGCTGGTGCTGGATGAGCCAACCCAGGGCGTGGATGTTAACGGCCAGCTCGCCCTCTACGATTTAATCAACAAGCTGCGCCATGAGCTGGACTGCGCGGTGCTGATGGTGTCCCATGACCTGCACCTGGTGATGGCGAAAACCGACGAAGTACTGTGTCTTAACCACCACATTTGCTGTTCCGGCACGCCGGAAGTGGTCTCCGCACATCCGCAGTTTATTTCCATGTTCGGCCCGCGCGGTGCAGAACAGCTTGGTATTTATCGCCACCATCACAATCACCGCCACGATTTGCAGGGCAAAATTATTCTGCGCAGAGGAAACGGCCCGTCATGATTGAACTGTTATTCCCCGGCTGGCTTGCCGGAGTCATGCTCGCGTGCGCGGCGGGTCCATTGGGTTCATTTGTGGTCTGGCGGCGCATGTCTTATTTTGGCGATACCCTCGCCCACGCCTCGCTGCTGGGCGTGGCGTTCGGCCTGCTGCTCAATATCAACCCGTTTTACGCCGTGATTGCCATCACACTACTGCTGGCGCTGGTGCTGGTGTGGCTGGAAAAACGCCCCGCTATCGCTATTGATACGCTATTAGGCATCATGGCGCACAGCGCCTTGTCGCTGGGCCTGGTGGTGGTTAGCCTGATGTCTGGCATTCGCGTGGATTTGATGGCCTATCTGTTTGGTGACCTGCTGTCGGTCACACCAGAAGACCTGGTCGCGATTGCCGCAGGCGTGGTGATGGTTATCGCGATTCTGTGCTGGCAATGGCGCAACCTGCTGGCCATGACAATAAGCCCTGACCTCGCTTTTGTTGACGGCGTTAAGCTTCAACGCGTGCGGCTGCTGCTGATGCTGGTCACCGCGCTGACGATTGGCGTAGCGATGAAGTTTGTCGGTGCGCTGATAATCACCTCGCTGTTGATTATCCCGGCGGCGACCGCCCGCCGCTTTGCCCGCACGCCAGAGCAGATGGCCTGGGTTGCCGTGGGGATTGGCATGGTTGCCGTTACCGGCGGCCTCGCCTTTTCTGCAAGCTATGATACCCCCGCTGGCCCGTCGGTGGTGCTGGCCGCCGCGCTGTTGTTCATTCTCAGTATGATGCGCCGCCAGCCGGTATAAATGACGACGCTCTCCCGGTCGCACTGGCCGGGAGAGCGTGTGAAAACCGCCTTCTCATCTCTCTATTACCTCGCCTCGCCAATCCGTACCGGTGGACAAATAAACAGATGCAGATTGCTGCAAGCCAGACTACCCTGTGCAACATATCTTCCGCCACCGTAGCGGAATGACTATTAAAACCTGCCATCGCCCCGGAGAATGCTATGCCGCCAATTATGCACACTCGCGACTTTAAAAAGTTTCTTGTCGCCGCTGTCATTATCTTTGTGATTACTATTTCAGTGATTTCAGGCGTCGCCTTTGAGGGCGTGGTGGAGCAGTACAATCTGCCGATGGAAAACTGGACCATTGACATGTTCTTCATTCAGGGCGCGTGGGTGTTGATTTACAGCATTCTCTTTACGCTCATCGGCTCACTGCCTTTCGCGTTTTATTTCCTTGCCCCAAAATCCAATTACGACAGTTAAGTTGTCGAGCCTGAACGTAAAACCGGGGCATTGCGCCCCGGTTTGGTCTGTTTTGACAAAAATGCTTTTACGGATAATCCGGCGGTGTCATGCCAAAATGCGTCCAGGCGCGCGGTGTCGCGATGCGTCCACGCGGCGTGCGCTGTAAAAAGCCCTGCTGAATCAGATACGGCTCCAGCACGTCTTCAATGGTTTCACGCTCCTCGCCAATTGCCGCTGCCAGGTTATCCAGCCCAACCGGGCCACCGAGGAATTTATCCAGCACCGCCAGCAGCAGCTTACGGTCCATGTAATCAAAGCCTTCGGCATCCACATTCAGCATATCCAGCGCCTGTGACGCAATATCATAATTAATCACACCGTTGTGGCGCACTTCGGCAAAGTCGCGCACACGGCGCAACAGGCGGTTAGCGATACGCGGTGTACCGCGCGCACGGCGCGCCACTTCCAGCGCGCCCTCTTCGCTCATCTCCAGCCCCAGACAGGCGGCGCTGCGCCCCACTATATGCTGTAAATCTGCCACCTGATAGAACTCCAGACGCTGCACAATACCGAAACGGTCGCGCAGCGGCGAGGTCAACGAACCGGCACGCGTGGTGGCACCAATCAGGGTAAATGGCGGCAAATCAATTTTAATCGAGCGCGCCGCCGGGCCTTCGCCAATCATGATATCAAGCTGGTAGTCTTCCATCGCCGGATACAGCACTTCTTCAACAACCGGCGACAGACGGTGAATTTCGTCAATAAACAGCACGTCGTGCGGCTCAAGGTTAGTGAGCATGGCCGCCAGATCGCCAGCCTTTTCCAGCACCGGGCCGGAGGTGGTGCGCAGGTTCACACCCATTTCGTTGGCAACAATGTTGGCAAGCGTGGTTTTACCCAGCCCCGGTGGGCCGAAGATAAGCAGGTGATCCAGCGCGTCACCGCGTAATCTCGCCGCTTCGATAAAGATCTCCATCTGGGAGCTTACCTGCGGCTGGCCGACGTACTCTGCCAGCATTTTCGGGCGAATAGCACGGTCAGCGGCCTCTTCCACCGGACTTGAACCAGGTGCTATCAGGCGATCGGCTTCAATCATCCTCTACCTCACAGCGCCGCACGCAGCGCTTCACGAATCAGGGTTTCACTGTCAGCACCGCTGCGGGCAATTTTGCTTATCATGCGGCTTGCTTCCTGTGGTTTATAGCCCAGCGATACCAGCGCAGCAACCGCCTCGGCTTCAGCGTCGTCAGCCACCGGGCCTGCCGGTGAGGTCAGCTCCAGGTCTGCCGCTGGTGTAAACAGGTCGCCGTGCATGCCTTTGAAGCGGTCTTTCATTTCGACCACCAGCCGCTCAGCCGTCTTCTTACCAATGCCCGGCAGCTTCACCAGCGAGGCAGGCTCTTCGCGCTCAACGGCATTGACAAACTGCTGCGCCGACATGCCAGAGAGAATGGCCAGCGCCAGCTTTGGCCCCACGCCGTTCACTTTGATTAGCTCACGAAACAGCGTGCGCTCCTGCTTATTGTTAAACCCAAACAGCAGCTGTGCGTCTTCACGCACTACAAAATGGGTAAACACTACCGCTTCTTTGCCGGTTTCCGGCAATTCATAAAAGCAGGTCATCGGCATATGCACTTCATACCCAACGCCGCCCGCCTCCAGCAATACCAGCGGTGGCTGTTTTTCCAGGACGATGCCTCTGAGTCTACCTATCACATTTTGCTCCTGCTTTTATTCATGCCGGTGTCGGTGGCGCACATCATATAAAAAAGGCTGGATAGGTATCCAGCCTTTTATTGCTTTAGCGTAGCCTGCCGCGCGCGAGATTGAGACGCGTGCTGCTTATCTGCAAGGCGTTCTGGCTGACGTGACAGTGGGTAATGGCGATAGCCAGCGCGTCGGCGGCATCTGCCTGCGGGTTAGCGGGCAGTTTTAGCAGGTTGCGCACCATGTGCTGTACCTGGCTTTTATCCGCCCCGCCGGTGCCCACCACCGTTTGCTTCACCTGGCGTGCTGCATATTCAAACACCGGCAGCTCGCCGTTAACCGCCGCCACAATAGCCGCACCGCGCGCCTGGCCAAGCTTAAGCGCCGAGTCGGCATTTTTGGCCATAAAGACCTGCTCAATGGCAAAAACATCTGGCTGAAACTGGGTAATCAGCTCGCTCACGCCAGCGTAAATCAGCTTCAGTCGTGTGGGCAAGTCATCCACCTTTGTGCGGATGCAGCCGCTGCCAAGGTAAGTGAGCTGTCTGCCCGTCTGGCGAATCACCCCGTAGCCGGTAATGCGCGAACCGGGGTCGATGCCGAGAATAATGGCCATTGCGCCTCTCTGATTAGTCGCGGGAAATTACCCTGAATAACCCGACCGCATGTTAACCATGCGGTCGGCAGGCCGTTGGCCGGTAGACATCACATCAGAGCGTAGCCGCAACCTCGTCGGAGATCTCACCGTTGTGGTAAACCTCCTGCACGTCATCACAGTCTTCGAGCATGTCGATAAGACGCAGCATCTTCGGTGCGGTTTCCGCATCCAGATCTGCTTTGGTGGACGGGATCTGGGACACCTCTGCGCTCTCGGCTTTAAAGCCTGCGGCTTCCAGCGCATCTTTCACCTGACCCAGTTCTTCCCACGCGGTGTACACGTCGATAGCGCCGTCGTCATAGCTCACCACGTCTTCCGCACCCGCTTCCAGAGCGGCTTCCATCACGGCATCTTCATCAATGCCCTCAGCAAACGAAATAACACCTTTTTTGCTGAACAGGTAAGACACTGAGCCGTCGGTGCCAAGGTTGCCGCCGCATTTGCTGAACGCGTGGCGAACTTCGCCCACGGTGCGGTTGCGGTTGTCGCTCAGACACTCAATCATGACCGCCGTGCCGCCCGGGCCATAGCCTTCATAGATGATGGTTTCCATGTTCGCGTCTTCATCACCACCCACACCACGCGCAATAGCACGGTTAAGCGTGTCGCGCGTCATGTTGTTAGAGAGCGCTTTATCAATAGCCGCACGCAGGCGCGGGTTGGATGCCGGATCGCCGCCACCGAGTTTCGCCGCGGTGACCAGCTCGCGAATGATTTTAGTGAAGATTTTACCGCGCTTAGCGTCCTGGGCCGCCTTACGGTGCTTCGTGTTGGCCCATTTACTATGACCTGCCATATCTCTCTCCAGAATTGCCCTGTACTCAACGCCACTGCGCTGTGCGCAACACGCCGGTATTAAGGCTCAATTAATAACAAAACTCTTCTATCGCCTGCCGGTTACTCCACGACAGCGTCAGCGCAGCAGCCTCATGCGCATCCAGCCATTGCCAGGCCAGATGCTCGCTGATAACGACCTGTCGCTCGCAGGGCAGCGCCAGAGAAAACCAGTATTCGGTATTATGAAACGTGCCCGGCGCGTAGCGATGACGCAAATGGGCAAAAATTTCAAATTCAACGGTGCGGTTGCGATCGACTAACGTCAGCTGCTCGCCATCAATATCAATGGCGACCTCTTCCATGACTTCGCGTTTTGCCGCGTGTGCTGCCAGTTCATCTGCCTCCAGGCTGCCGGTGACCGACTGCCAGAAGGCGGGATCGTCGCGCCGTTGCAGCATCAGCACCCGCCCGGTGTCCTCGGCGTAAATCACTACCAGCACCGAGACGGGACGCTTATATGCCATGTTAGTTGCTCTCACCCTTTTTCACGACGGCAATGCTCAGTTCTTCCAGCGACTGCGGGTTCGCAAAGCTCGGGGCTTCGGTCATCAGGCAGGCTGCGGCCGTGGTTTTCGGGAACGCGATAACGTCGCGGATGTTGTCGGTGCCGGTCAGCAGCATCACCAGACGGTCCAGGCCAAACGCCAGACCCGCATGCGGCGGTGTGCCGTACTTGAGCGCATCCAGCAGGAAGCCGAATTTCTCGCGCTGCTCCTGCTCATTAATGCCGAGGATGCCAAACACCGTCTGCTGCATCTCACCGCTGTGGATACGCACAGAGCCGCCGCCCACTTCGTAACCGTTGATAACCATATCGTAGGCGTTAGCAATCGCGGTTTCTGGCTCGGCCTTCAGTTCGGCTGGCGTCATATCGCGCGGCGAGGTGAACGGATGGTGCATCGCGGTCAGGCCGCCTTCGCCGTTGTCTTCAAACATCGGGAAGTCAATAACCCACAGCGGCGCCCAGGCGCTTTCGTCAGTGATTGCCAGGTCTTTGCCAATTTTCAGGCGCAGCGCGCCGAGTGCGTCAGACACCACGCGCGCTTTGTCCGCGCCAAAGAAAATCATGTCGCCGTCCTGCGCGCCAGTGCGTGCCAGAATCGCTTCGACAATCTCAGCGGTCAGGAACTTCGCCACCGGGCTGTTGATGCCGTCCAGGCCTACGCTACGCTCGTTCACTTTGATGTACGCCAGCCCCTTCGCGCCGTAGATTTCTACGAACTTGCCGTATTCATCAATCTGTTTACGGGTAAGGCTCGCGCCACCTGGCACACGCAGTGCCGCCACGCGGCCTTTGGCATCGTTCGCCGGACCTGAGAAGACTTTAAATTCTACCTCTTTTAGCAGATCGGCAACATCCACCAGCTCCATCGGGTTACGCAGGTCTGGTTTATCAGAACCGTAGCGGCGGTCCGCTTCGGCAAAGGTCATGATGGGGAAATCCCCCAGATCTACGCCTTTCACGTCCAGCCACAGCTGGCGCACCATTTTTTCCATCACGTCACGCACCTGCGGTGCGGTCATGAAGGAGGTTTCCACGTCTATCTGGGTGAACTCTGGCTGACGGTCAGCACGCAGGTCTTCGTCACGAAAGCACTTCACAATCTGGTAGTAGCGATCGAAGCCCGACATCATCAGAAGCTGCTTGAACAGCTGCGGCGACTGCGGCAGCGCGTAGAACTTGCCTTTATGCACGCGGCTTGGCACCAGATAGTCACGCGCGCCCTCCGGCGTGGCTTTGGTCAGCATCGGCGTTTCGATATCAAGAAAGCCATGCTCGTCCATAAAGCGGCGCACGAAGCTGGTGATACGTGCGCGGGTTTTCAGGCGTTGGGCCATTTCCGGGCGGCGCAAATCCAGATAGCGGTATTTCAGACGCGCTTCTTCGGTGTTGACCTGGTTTGAGTCCAGCGGCAGCGGTTCGGCGCGGTTGATAATGGAAAGCTCTGTGGCAAACACTTCGACTTCACCGGTTGCCATGTCGCTGTTAACGTTGCGCCCTTCGCGCGCGCGCACGGTGCCGGTTATCTGGATGCAGAACTCATTACGCAGTTCAGAGGCCAGTTTGAACGCCTCTTCACGATCCGGGTCGAAAAACACCTGCACGATACCTTCACGGTCGCGCATATCAATGAAGATGAGACTTCCGAGATCGCGACGGCGGTTGACCCAACCGCAAAGCGTTACTTGCTGCCCCACGTGGGACAACCGGAGTTGCCCGCAATATTCTGTACGCATGAGATATCCTTTTACTTGCCGCAGGGGCTGGCTGCCACTGGCGCCACGACGCGGCTGTTGTCGTCTGTCACAACGGAATAAAAAAGGCGGCTATTATACTGGATATTCGGCCTGACGATAAGCCCGCCGCCGCCTGCCCGCACGTTTGCTGCGCGCTTTACGCAATGCAATACGGTAAGCCTGCGCCTTATTCTCACAAAATCTAACAAAAAGAGTAAACCTTTAAAGCGCGAGCGGCTTAAGGTAACGTTGAATTATCAATTTGTTAACGGAGTGCCTATGTTTGAGATTAATGTGCAGAAGACCGCGCTGGTGGTTATCGATCTTCAGGAAGGTATTCTGCCGTTCGCCGGTGGTCCTCACCGCGCAGATGACGTCGTGGCACGCGCCGCACGGCTTGCCGAAAAGTGCCGGGCCGCCAGTGCGCCGGTGGTGCTGGTGCGCGTGGGCTGGTCAGCAGATTTTGCCGAGGCGTTAAAACAACCGGTCGATGCGGCACACGCCGCTGGCCCGCTACCGGCGGACTGGTGGACATATCCGCTTGCGCTGGGCAAACGTGACAGTGACATAGAAGTGACCAAACGCCAGTGGGGTGCGTTTTACGGCACTGACCTGGAATTGCAATTGCGCCGCCGCGGTATCGATACCCTTATCCTGTGCGGTATCGCGACGAATATTGGCGTGGAGTCGACCGCCCGCAACGCCTGGGAGCTGGGCTTTAACCTGGTGATTGCCGAGGACGCCTGTAGCGCTGGCGACAGCGCGCAGCACAACAGCAGTTTCAGCTACATTTTCCCCCGCATCGGACGCGTTCGCAGCACCGATGAGATCCTCACGGCGCTGTCATGATCCGCATCGGTCTTCCGCAGTGGTCGCACCCAAAGTGGGCGCGCCTTGGCATCAGCAGCCTTGAAGATTACGCACGCCATTTTGACTGCGTAGAGGGTAACACTACGCTTTATGCCCTGCCCTCTGTAGAAACCGTCGCGCGCTGGCAGGCCATGACCAGCGACCGCTTTCGCTTCTGCTTTAAATTCCCGGCTACCATCAGCCACCAGGCCGCCCTGCGCCACTGTGATGATTTACGCGAGGAGTTCTTTGCCCGCCTGGCGCCGCTGGCAGCACGCATCGGCCAGTACTGGCTACAGCTGCCCGCCGCGTTTGGGCCTCGGGATTTGCCTGCGCTGTGGGCGTTTCTCGATACGCTGCCGGGCGAGTTTCGCTACGGGGTTGAGGTGCGTCATCAACAGTTTTTCGCCAAAGGTGAAGAGGAACAGGCGCTCAACCGCGGTCTGCACGCACGCGGTATAAACCGGGTGGTGCTCGACAGCCGCCCGGTGCACAGCGCCCTGCCCCACACCGAAGCGGTGCGCGAAGCCCAGCGCAAAAAACCTAAGCTGCCGGTGCATGCGGTAAAAACCGCGTCCGACCCGCTGGTACGTTTTATCGGCAGCGACGATATGGCGCAGAACGCGGCGTTGTTTGAACCCTGGCTTGCCAAACTGCCACAGTGGGAGCAGGACGGCACACCGTGGCTGTTTTTACACACGCCCGACATTGCCCAGGCACCGGAACTGGTGCACCGGCTGTGGCCGCAACTGCGCGCCTGCTTTCCGACACTGGGTGATGCGCCCTCCATCCCACAACAGGAAAGCCTGTTCTGAGCACAAATTTTAGCCATGTGCACGGCCACATGGCTGAGTTTGTCTTGTTCATAGCGACAGCCGCAGCGGCTCGGGCTATCATACGCCAGCCATCAGCCTGGTTCTGGACGGAGTTTCTATGGTAAGCGCGCTGTATGCCGTGCTGGGTGCGTTAATATTGATCAAGCTTTCTTATGACGTTGTTCGCCTGCGTACGCTTTATCGCGTCTCTTATGGCGACGGCGGCTTTACTGAACTGCAAAGTGCGATTCGCGCCCACGGTAACGCGGTGGAATATATCCCCATTGCGCTACTCTTATTACTGTTGCTTGAGATGGACGGCGCAGAGACCTGGATGGTGCATCTGTGCGGCCTGATGATGATCCTTGGGCGCATCATGCATTTTTACGGCTTCCATCACCGGCTGGTACGCTGGCGGCGTACCGGGATGCTGGCAACCTGGTGCTCGCTGCTGCTGATGGTACTGGTTAACCTGTGGTATCTGCCCTGGGAGTTGGTTTTCACTCTGCGTTGACGCACAATACGTCCCTTTGTTTTTTCGGAACACCCTTATGTCTAACCGCGATACGCTGTTTTCCGCCCCGATCGACAAGCTCGGGGACTGGACTTTTGATGAACGCGTCGCTGAAGTTTTCCCCGATATGATTCAGCGTTCGGTTCCCGGCTACTCCAATATTATCGCCATGATTGGCATGCTCGCAGAGCGCTTTGTCCAGCCGGGCAGCCGTATCTACGATCTGGGTTGCTCGCTGGGTGCCGCCACGCTGTCGGTGCGCCGCAATATTCACCATAAAGGCTGCCGCATCATTGCTGTTGATAACTCAGCCGCCATGGTCGAGCGCTGCCGCCGCCACATTGACGCCTTTCGCGCCGCCACGCCGGTTGATGTTATCGAAGCCGACATTCGCGATATCGACATTGAAGACGCCTCGCTGGTGGTCCTGAACTTTACCCTGCAATTCCTGGCCCCTGACGACCGCCAGGCGCTGCTGGATAAAGTTTGCCGTGGCCTGCGTCCCGGCGGCGCGCTGGTGCTGTCGGAAAAGTTCAGTTTTGCCGACGCCAGCGTCGGTGAGTTGCTGTTTGACATGCATCACGACTTCAAACGTGCCAACGGCTACAGCGAGCTGGAAATTGGCCAGAAGCGCAGCATGCTGGAAAATGTCATGCTCACTGACAGCGTTGAAACCCACACCGCACGCCTGATAAAGGCCGGGTTTGCCCATGCAGGATTGTGGTTTCAGTGCTTTAACTTCGGCTCGCTGGTGGCCCTCAAAGCCCAGGAGGGCGCGTGACAGATTTTGGCCCCTTTTACAGCCAGATAGCCACCGGCCCGCTGGCCCACTGGCTGGAAACCTTGCCTGCTCAGATTGCCACCTGGCAGCGCGGCGAACAGCACGGTCAACTCAAGCACTGGCACAATGCCGTCACCTTCCTGCCAGAGATGTCGCCTTACCGCCTCGATTTACTGCACAGCGTGAGCGCACAGAGCGAAACACCGCTCAGCGAAGGGCAGAAAAAAGGCATTGAGCAACTGCTGCGCAACCTGATGCCGTGGCGCAAAGGCCCGTATTCGCTCTACGGCGTTGACATTGACACCGAATGGCGCTCAGACATGAAGTGGGAGCGCGTGCTGCCACACCTTTCATCGCTTGCCGGGCGCACGGTGCTTGATGTTGGCTGCGGCAGCGGCTATCACATGTGGCGCATGGTTGGCGCGGGCGCGCAACTGGTGGTCGGCATCGATCCAACGCAGCTCTTTTTGTGCCAGTTCGAAGCCGTGCGCAAACTGCTTGGTAATGACCGGCGCGCGCATCTGCTGCCGCTGGGCATTGAGCAGTTACCGGCGCTTAACGCGTTTGACACCGTGTTTTCAATGGGGGTGCTGTATCACCGCCGTTCTCCACTCGACCACCTGTGGCAGTTGAAAAACCAGCTAGTGAGTGAAGGTGAGCTGGTGCTGGAAACGCTGGTGGTAGACGGCGATGAAAATACCGTGCTGGTGCCCGGTGAGCGCTACGCCGCCATGCGCAACGTGTACTTCATTCCCTCGGCGCGCGCCATGAAGCTGTGGCTGGAAAAATGCGGTTTTGTCGATGTCCGCATTGTGGACTGCTCTACCACCACGCTTGAAGAGCAGCGCCGCACCGGGTGGATGACCACCGAATCACTGGACGCGTTTCTCGACCCGCAGGACGTCACCAAAACGCGCGAAGGTTACCCGGCCCCGCAGCGCGCTGTGCTGATTGCCCGCAAACCGTAACTATTCCGCAGCTCAGGCTGCGGGTATTTTTAGCGTTCACTCGCCCTCTTCATCCGCAGCATCCAACGCGATTCGCTTTAGCAACACACCGTGCGACGCGCTGTCGCCGGGGCGTTTTTAGTTGACCTGTTCAGGCGGGAAAATATACCATTGATAGAATGTGCAAATGGATAGTGCAACATCACAATGAATATACCTAAGGCAAGATTTCTAAAACAATCTTATCTAAAAAACAAAACGGATTATGATAAAAAAGCCCGCATTGAAGCTATTCTCATAAGAAGTATTCTGACAAATATATTACGCAATCCGCAAAGCCACAGAATTGGCACCTTTGCGGAGTTTTTCGATATGAATGATTATCCACTGTTAACCCACGGCGCTTTCCCGGAGCACCTTGAGGCTCTGGTGAAAGACTTTGAGGAAGCAGGGTATATTGTCAATATTGAGCAACGCCACAACGGTATGGTCATTTCTCTCGACTGGCGAGACGTCGATACCACAAATGAGATGTAGCCTCGCAATTTTTTTATCGGTTATTCTTTCACCATGAATAACGAATAAACCGAATCCCTGATACGTTAATGAAGAAAATGAAAGCTTACTCTTACGGGAATTATTAATTCATCTTGATAATTCCTGCTGGTTTATATTTTGGCAGCACCAATTAACCCCGTTGCCGCACTCTTTTTTCACACAACACACCACGCAACACATAAAAAAAGCCCCGGGCAAACTGACCGGGGCCTGGTACATGCAAACATCATATGGGCAACATGATGCGCGGTAAAAACCGTGAGATACCGGCAGCGGCTACTTCGCCGCCAGTACCGACTTCATCGCAGCCACAGCCTCAACATCGACAATGTAGCGATTAAATTCATCTGCCGCCTCACCGGACGACATGGAAACTGCCGCCTGGCGATAGCGCATTGGCGAAGGCTGAACCATCGACGCAGAACTGTGAAGCTCTTCAACGCCCGCTGCGAGAAACGCGTCGAGATTGCCAGGACGTACCCCAGCACCCGCCATAATGATTGGAGTAGCGCAGTGGTGTTTAAGTTCCGTAATCAGTGAAAGTCCTGCCAACGCAGTCGGAGCCTGACCGGAGGTGAGGATCCGCGCCACACCCAATTGCGCCAGCTGCGCCTGCGCCAAAAACGGATCGCGACACATATCAAATGCACGGTGAAACGTGACTGCCATTCCCTGAGCCGCGACCATCACTTTTTCCATACGCAGCATGTCCACCCCGCCGTCTTCATCCAGCACGCCGGTCACCAGCCCCGGGTAACCCAGCTCGCGGGCAAACGCAATATCGTCCAGCATTGTGCTGAACTCACCGGCGCTGTAGCAAAAATCACCGCCGCGCGGGCGAATAATGGGATGAACGGGAATCGACACGCGCTGGCGCACGCCACGCAGCACGCCCGCGGAAGGCGTAAGCCCGCCCTCTTTGGGCGCCGCACACAGTTCAATGCGGTCCGCGCCTGCCTGCTCGGCAGCAATAGCACAGTCCATGCCGTAACAGCAAATTTCCAGCAAAGCCATTGAAAACTCCTCACATCATACTTAGCAACGTTGTTTCGCCGCTGACTGATGAGTAGTCTGAAGCATTGGCATAACAAGGACAACGTCATCATGGCATTCAATTTCGACGAGGCGCTCGACCGCCGTCACAGCGACAGCGTGAAGTGGAACAAATTTCCTGAATCTATGCTGCCGCTATGGGTGGCGGACATGGATTATCGCTCACCGCCGTGCATTACCGATGCGCTAACGCAGCGTATTGCCCACGGCGTATTTGGCTATGGTGTGCCGCCAACAGCGTTTATTGATGCAGCCATTGCCCACTGCGAGCAGCGCTACGGCTGGCGGCTGGCCCCATCGTGGCTTGTGGTCCTGCCAGGCGTGGTGACGGGACTTAATTTGTGCGTGCGCGCCTTCAGCGCAGAGCAGGATATGACCCTCGCGCCCACGCCGATTTATCCCCCGTTTCGCAAAGCGGCGGCGCTAGCCGGTCGCGGGCAACGTAACGCGCCGCTGGTGCTACAACACGGCAGGCCGGTGGTGGATTATGCAAGCCTTGAACCGCAGATGGGCGGGCAGGAAAAGCTGCTGATGCTGTGTAACCCGCAAAACCCTGGCGGCACAGTCTATACCCGTGGCGAACTGGAAGCTCAGTTGGCATTTGCCCAGCGCCACAACCTGATTGTCTGCTCTGATGAAATCCACTGTGACCTGGTGCTGGACGAAAACGCGCGTCACATTCCGTTTGCCACGCTGGGGGAAGACGCCGCCCAACGCAGCATTACGCTGATGTCGCCATCCAAAACCTACAACATTGCCGGACTCGGCGCGTCGCTGGCGATTATTCCCAACCCGGAACTGCGCCGGCGTTTTATGGCGGCTCGCGAAGGGATTGTGCCGACGGTGGATATTCTGGCGCTCACCGCAGGTGCCGCCGCCTGGCGCGAGGGTGAATCATGGCGAGAGGAATTGCTGATTTACCTGCGCGCAAACCGCGACAGGCTGGTGAGTGCGGTTAATAATGTGCCAGGTTTACAGATGCATACTCCACAGGCGACCTATCTCGGCTGGATTGACGCCAGCGGGCTTAACGCAGACAACCCGGCAAAACAGTTCCACCGCGCAGGACTCGGCGTGTCACCGGGCGCGGATTTTGGCGAGTTGCAGTACGTGCGCGTTAATTTTGGCTGCACCAGAGCAACGCTTGAAGAAGCGCTGTCACGGCTGCAAGCCCTGGGACAGCAACGCTGAGTCCCCACCGCCCAACGGCACTCAGGTAACGTTGGGCTAAAATATCAGGCAAACATGCGTTCGCTGGCGAGTCCTGAAGACGCGCTGATAGACGCTAAACAGAGCACCGCGCCGCCCCAGGCAGACCGGCGATAGCAGGCCCATCGCCTGCGGCATCCGACAGTGCTAAAACGGGCTGAGTAGTGCTTAGGCTAACCTGGCCCCTGAACGCGCCATGGTTGCCAGGCCTGCGGTCCTGAAAAGCACTCTGCTACTGCCGCTCGCTCGCCACCACGTCCTCAAGCTTATACGGATGAAATTTGATGGTAATGCTGCCGTCGGTCACCGCCAGCGTGGGGTTTGCCAGGCGCTCATTTTCACCCTTCGGCGCGCTGGTTTTGACACTCAGACCAGGCTTACTCAATCCTTCATCACTCAACAGCGCCAGCGCACGCGCATTGAGGGTTTCCGGTGCACCGGGCAGCACAATTTCGATATGCTCCCAGCCTTCATGCGGATAGCGCTTTTCGCCCGGCCACGGTAATTCAATAAGCGTAAAACGCCAGTGCGCCACGCACACCGGCTGATGCAGGCGGAACAGGCGAATCGGCCGCCCATTAATCACGCTCTCGCTAAACAACTCGCCGCAGCGCTCAAACCCACGCTGCCAGCGCTCGGCAGTGGTGTTCTGATGGCAACGCAGCGAAATGTGATCGGCATTAAGCGGCGCCAAATCCAGCCCGACACGCGCTGCCAGCGCTTCCAGCGCCTGGGTAAAGCGCGGCAAATCGGCAACAATATCCTGCAACTCCTCAGTGTCCTGCCAGCTCATTTGTCTCTCCTGCAATCGTCAAGCCCGCTAATCTACCTGTATTGACGGCGTATCGCTACCCGCTACACGTGCGTGAATGCTGACGCTGACGGCGAAATGCAGTATACTTTCGCCCTTATTTTTTCACTCCGTGCGCCCTGGCAGGCGCTGCAAAAAATGTAAGGTAACCCGGTGAATATTCAGGCACTTCTCTCAGATAAAGTCAGCCAGGCGCTGATTGGCGCAGGCGCGAGCGCAGACTGTGAACCTCAGGTTCGTCAGTCCGCGAAGCCGCAGTTTGGCGACTATCAGGCTAATGGCGTCATGGCCATCGCAAAGAAAATGGGCATGGCCCCGCGACAGCTGGCTGAGCAAGTGGTTGCACAGCTGAACCTCACCGACATTGCCAGCAAAGTCGAGATCGCCGGTCCGGGCTTTATCAATATCTTCCTTGAACCCGCCTTCCTTGCCCGCCTCGTTGATGACGCCGTGAAAAGCGAGCGCGTGGGCGTGGCAAAAGTGGCGCAGCCGCAGACCGTCGTGGTTGACTACTCGGCCCCTAACGTTGCTAAAGAGATGCACGTCGGTCACGTGCGCTCCACTATCATTGGTGACGCCGCGGTGCGCACGCTGGATTTCCTCGGCCATAAGGTGATTCGCGCCAACCACGTCGGCGACTGGGGCACCCAGTTCGGCATGCTTATCGCTTACCTGGAAAAACAGCAGAACGAACATGCCGGTGAGATGGCGCTGGCAGACCTCGAAGGCTTCTACCGCGAAGCGAAGAAAACCTACGATGAAGATGAAGCCTTCGCCGAGCGCGCGCGCGGTTACGTCGTTAAGCTGCAAGGTGGCGACGAGTACTGCCGCCAGATGTGGCGCAAGCTGGTGGACATCACCATGACGCAGAACCAGATAACCTATCAGCGTCTGAATGTCACCCTGACCCGCGATGACGTGATGGGCGAAAGCCTGTACAACCCAATGCTGCCCGGCATTGTGGCTGACCTTAAGGCTAAAGGCCTGGCGGTTGAGAGCGAAGGCGCAACCGTGGTCTTCCTCGACGAATACAAAAACAAAGAAGGCGAACCGATGGGCGTCATCATCCAGAAAAAGGATGGCGGCTACCTTTACACCACAACCGATATTGCCTGCGCCAAATACCGCTATGAAACGCTGCATGCCGACCGTGTGCTGTATTACATCGACTCGCGCCAGCACCAACATTTGATGCAGGCCTGGACCATCGTGCGCAAAGCCGGTTATGTGCCGGAGTCTGTGCCGCTGGAGCACCACATGTTCGGCATGATGCTGGGCAAAGACGGCAAACCGTTCAAAACCCGCGCCGGTGGCACCATCAAACTCTCCGAACTGCTGGATGAAGCGATGGATCGCGCCCGTCGCCTGGTGGCTGAGAAAAACCCGGATATGGACGCCGCCGAACTGGAAAACCTGGCGCGTGCAGTCGGCATTGGTGCCGTGAAATACGCCGACCTGTCGAAAAGCCGCACCACCGACTACATCTTCGACTGGGACAACATGCTCGCGTTTGAAGGTAATACCGCGCCGTACATGCAGTACGCCTACACCCGTGTCCTGTCGGTCTTCCGTAAAGCCGATGTTGCTGAAAGCGAACTCACCGCGCCAGTCGTTATCAGTGAAGATCGTGAAGCCGCGCTGGCCGCGCGCCTGTTGCAGTTTGAAGAAACGCTGGGCGTCGTCGCGCGCGACGGTACACCGCACGTAATGTGCGCCTACCTGTACGATCTGGCGGGACTGTTCTCTGGCTTCTACGAGCACTGCCCCATTCTCAGCGCGCAGAGTGATGACATTCGCCAGAGCCGCCTGAAGCTGGCACTGCTGACCGCGAAGACGCTGAAGCTGGGTCTGGATACGCTGGGTATTGAAACCGTCGAGCGCATGTAAGCGCTGGCAACCCCATCAACGGGGGCTTTCGCCCCTGTTTTTTCACCCACCGCTATATTATTCTCCATATAACGACTTCCGCAATAAAATCAACAAAACAAAAGAAAAGTTCAGACTTTTTCACCGTTCCTTACATTTATCCCTATACTACGCCTTTGTGGTTACCTCAGCGGTGCTCAGCGCTACGCCATAAGAAGCGCGCGCCTGCTGCTGTTTTTTCTTTTATGGGATGATTATGAGCAAACGAAAACTCTTTACAGCGCGCCGCTGGGGCTGGCTATGGGTTCTGCTGGCTGGCGCACTGCTGGGTGCCGCGCTGCTGGCTGGCACGGCAACCGTGATGCACAAAACCAGCGATACTGAATTCTGCGTTTCCTGCCACTCCATGCAGCAGCCGCTGGCCGAATACCAGGGCAGCGTTCACTTCCAGAACACCAAAGGCATCCGCGCCGAATGCGCCGACTGCCACGTCCCTCACCAGCCCGTCAGCTACCTGAAAACCAAAGTCATGGCGCTCAAGGATGTCTGGGGCGAGATGACTGGCAAAATTGATACGCCAGAAAAATACGAGGCCCACAAGCTGGCAATGGCCCAAAGCGTGTGGAAGACCCTTAAAGAGAATGACTCTGCCACCTGCCGCTCGTGTCACAGCTATGAGGCCATGGACGTGCTGGGTCAGCGCCCGGAAGCACGCCAGCAGCACCCGGTTGCGATTAAAAACGGTGAAACCTGTATCGACTGCCACAAAGGTGTTGCGCACATCCTGCCGGACATGAGCAGTCTTGCGGCCGCAGGCGCAGGCGAACTGACCAGCGCAGCGGCACGCACGCCGGACAGCGCCACCACCCTGTACTCCATTTCCACCCAACCATTCTGGCTCAGTGCCGATGCCAGGCAGCACAACGCGGGCAACCTGATGCCGTCTACCGAACTGAACGTGGTGAAGCGTGAAGGCAATATGGTGGAAGCCGACGTCAACGGCTGGCAGCAGGACGGCGTCAGCGAAGTGTTTTACGCAGCCCAGGGCAAACGCATTCTGAGCGTGCTACTTGGCGATGAAGCCCGCACACAGCTTAAGACGCTCAGCACCGCCACCGACGCCGACACCGGTCTGGTGTGGCATAGCGTGGCGCTGCGCGTCTGGGTACCAAAGACACAGCTTATTGATGATAAACAAAAAATCTGGCACTACGCTGCCGACATGATGTCCGCCAACTGTACCGGCTGCCACGGTCTGACCGCACTGGACCGCTTTAACGCCAACCAGTGGATTGGCGTGGTAAAAGGCATGGCGCCGCGCACGTCGCTGACCCAGGAGCAGCTGCGGGTACTGACCCAATACGTACAGCAGCACGCCAGCGATATGCAGGCAGAAAAAACGGCTAACCAGTAAGGAAACATCATCATGAATAACGATAAAACTCACGCATTACAGGTCAGCCGCCGCCGTTTTCTGACCGGGGCCGCCGCGCTAATGAGCGTACCTGTGCTCTCCGGCCTGTGGCCGAAATCCGCGCTGGCACAGGCCATCAGCCAGGCGCTGCCGCAATTTGTTGCCCTGCGTCAGGCGCAGCAAGGCATTCTCACCGGCGCACACTGGGGCGCGTTTGAAGCCATCGTCAAAGATGGGCGCATGGTCGATGTGAAGCCGGTGCAGGACGATCCGGCACCCAATGAGCTTCTTACCATGGCGCCCTACCAGGTTCACGCGGCCAATCGCGTCAAATATCCTATGGTGCGTAAAAGCTGGCTCGAAGGCGGCGCGCAGAACTGCCGCCCGGAACTGCGCGGGCGCGACGAATGGGTACGCGTAAGCTGGGACAAAGCCCTGACGCTGGTGAGCGAGCAAATCACCCGCGTGCAGAAAGAGCATGGTCCGCAGGCTATCCACGCAGGCTCCTATGGCTGGAAAAGCGTGGGGATGCTGCACAACAGCCGCACCCTGCTCCAGCGCCTGATGAACCTGAGCGGCGGTTTTCTTGGTTACGCCGGTGACTACTCCACCGGTGCCGCACAGGTGATCATGGCGCACGTCGTTGGCTCTATGGAGGTGTACGAGCAGCAAACGGCCTGGCCGAACGTGATTAATAACAGCGAACTGGTGGTGCTGTGGGGCTGTAACCCAACGACTACGCTTAAAAATAGCTGGAACGTGCCGGATCATGAAGGGCTGGCAGGATTTGCCGCGCTGAAGAAAAAAGGGACTCGCGTTATCAGCATTGACCCGGTTTACAACGAAACCGCGCGCGAGCTTAACGCCCACTGGATTGCGCCGCGCCCGTATACCGACAGCGCGATGATTGTCGGCCTCGCCCATACCCTGCTTGCCGAAAAACTGCATAACGCCGACTTCCTTAAAACCTACACGGTAGGATTCGATAAATTCGAAGCCTATCTTAACGGCGACGACGACGGCGTGGTGAAAGACGCTAACTGGGCGGGCGCGATTTGCGGCATTGAGGCCGACGACCTGCGCGAACTGGCACGCGACATGGCGAAACAGCGCACCATGATAATGGGCGGCTGGGGCATTCAGCGCCAGCACCACGGCGAGCAACCGCACTGGCTGCTGGTCACACTGGCCGCCATGCTTGGCCAGGTCGGTCTGCCTGGCGGTGGCTTTGGCTTTAGCTATCACTACTCCTCCGGCGGTAGCCCAACGGCACGCGGCGGTATTCTGGCGGGCATTTCAGCGGGCAACGCGCCAAAGAACAGCCCAACGCCGATTCCGGTCGCGCGCATTGCCGACTGCCTGGCGAATCCGGGAAAAACCATTGAATTTAATGGCGCGAAGGTAACGTATCCTGATGTGAAAATGGTGTATGTGGCAGGCGGTAATACCTTCCACCAGCACCAGGACACCAATAACCTGGTGAAAGCCTGGCAGCATCCCGAAACCATCATCGTTAACGAACCGTACTGGACGGCTACCGCCAAACACGCCGATATTGTGCTGCCGGCCACCACCAGCTATGAGCGTAACGATCTGGAGATGGGCGGCGACTATTCCCAGCTTTACGTCTTCCCGATGCACCAGTGCGTTACACCGCAACATGAGTCGCGCAACGACTTTGATATTTTCGCGGGTCTTGCCGAGAAGCTCGGCGTGCTGGATGCCTTCACTGACGGTAAAGACGAGATGCAGTGGCTCAAGGGCATGTACGATGACATGAAAGCCCAGGCGCGTGACGCCCGCGTGGCGCTGCCGCCGTTTGATATGTTCTGGGCCTCCAACAACTACATTCGCTTCCCGATACCCGAACAGAACAAGCAGTGGGTGCGCTTTGCCGATTTTCGCGAGAACCCGCTACTGAACCCACTCGGCACGCCGTCTGGCAAAATCGAAATCTACTCGGACACGGTGGCGAAGATGGGTTACAGCGACTGCCGCGGCATTCCGTGCTGGTTGCCGCCGCACGAGTGGTACCAGGGACCGGAAGCACAGAAGTATCCGCTGTCGCTCAATACCGCACACCCGGTCAACCGCCTGCACTCGCAGCTCGACAACACGCCGCTGCGTGAGAAATACGCGGTGGCCGACCGTGAAGCTATCTGGATCCACCCAACCGATGCCAGCGCACGTGGTATTGCCGACGGTGAACTGGTACGCGCGTTTAACGACCGCGGGCAGATTCTGGTGGGCGCGAAGGTCACCGCCGACGTGCGACAAGGCGCAGTACGCATCAGCGAAGGCGCCTGGTTCGACCCGGCAGACCCAACCGAGCCTGGCTCGCTGTGCAAAAACGGCAACGTGAACTGCCTGACCTTTGACATTGGTTCCTCCAGCCTGGCGCAGGGCAACTGCGGCCAGATGGCACAGCTGGAGATAGAGAAGTACCAGGGACCGGTGCTGAAGAACACCGCCCATGCGGTGCCTGAAGGGGCATGATGCTGTAAACGTGAAAACGCCACCGCAAGGTGGCGTTTTTATTTGTGTCACTCACAAAAATGTCGCCGCCAGAGAAGCGGCGACATTTCACGTTATAACCTCGCGCGCAAATACGTATGAAAACTCTCCTCTACGTTAAAACCCTTTTCGATGATTTTGTTAAGCCGATCCCGTGCTGCGCACGCGCTGTATCCTATTATGAATACTCTCAACGCGTTAACCTCACGTCACAGGGACGTATCAGGAGGTGTAATGGGCTATCAACACGTGCTGGTCTCCGTTGCCTTAACCCCCGAAAGCCACCGTCTGGTGGAGCGCGCTGTCGCTATCGTTCGCCCGAGCGGCGGGCGTATTACGCTGTTTACACTTGTGGGTGAGCCTGAACTGTATAACCACATGGCTGGCCCCATGCTGGAAAGCCTGCGAGAGCTAATGCATGAAGAAACGCGGATGTTTATGGATGCGCTGGTTGAACAGGCCGACTATCCCATTGAACGTACGCTGCTTGCCAGCGGCGAACTGAGCGTACACCTCAAAGCCGCCTGCGAGCGCGACGGTGTCGATTTGCTTATCTGCGGCAATCACAACCAGGATTTTTTTGGCAAAATGCTGTGCTCTGCGCGCAGCGTGGTGGCAGGCAGCAAGGTTGATGTGCTGCTGGTAGCGCTGGGTTAGCGGGCGCATTACGCGCCCGCCAGCGTCAGGCGAGCTTAGGAAAGGTAGCCACTTTCTCACGCAGCAGGCTCGCCTCACTGCGTGGCACCACGCCCTTTAGGTCATGGATAAACGTCTGCTGCCAGTGGTTAATATCATTGTTACGCACCACGTCGAGCATCTCGCTGTGGCGCGACAGGCGCTCGGCGAGCGGCATTGTCAGCGCCCGGTGCAACGCACTGGCCACATCGTCTCGATCGTACGGGTTAACGATGAGCGCAGAAGTCAGCTCCTGAGCGGCTCCGGCAAACTGCGACAGCACCAGCACGCCCGGGTTTTCCGGGTTCTGCGCCGCCACATACTCTTTTGCCACCAGGTTCATCCCGTCGCGCAGCGGAGTAACCAACCCCACATCGGCGTAGCGATAAATCTTCATCAGCAGACGGCGGTCAAAATGCTGGTTGAGATAATAAAGCGGCGTCCAGCCAAGCTGACCGTATTTACCGTTAATGCGCCCGGCTTCGGTCTCCAGTTGATGGCGAATATCCTGATAAGCCTGCACGTCGCCGCGTGAGGTCGGAGCAATCTGGGTATAGCGAATTTTGCCGCGATGCTGCGGGTAGTTTTCCAGCAGCGATTCAAACGCCAGGAAGCGCTCCGGCAGTCCTTTGGAGTAATCCAGTCGCTCCACGGAGAAAATATTGCGAATACCGCTCAACTCCTTTTTCAACTCCGCCAACTTTGGCGGCAGCGGTTCGGCGGCCTGCTCGGCTATCTCGTCTGGTTCAATACCAATTGGATACACCTCGGTGCCAAAACGCTTGCCCCAGGCGCTGTGGCTGTGCCCGTCGCTCCCGGTCAGGCGCGTCTGGGCGGCCACACAATCAAGAAAGGCGCTGCGATCGGTTTCGGTCTGGAAACCCAGCAGATCGTAGTCACACAGTTGTTCGAGCAGTGCCTCGTGCGGCGGCAGCGCGTTAAAAATTTCGGGCGTCGGAAACGGAATATGCAAAAAGAAGCCAATGCGGTTGGTCACGCCGCGCTTTCGCAGTTCATGGGCAAACGGCAGAAGATGGTAATCATGAACCCAGATGATGTCGTCAGGCTCCAGCAATGCCAGCAGTTTATCGGCCAGCAGCGCGTTCACCCGCTGGTAGCCTTCCCAGGCTTCACGCTGATAATTGACTAAATCCAGCCGGTAGTGAAACGCCGGCCACAATACGGCATTGGAAAACTGGCAGTAATACTGCTCGTAATTCTCTTCGCTTAAATCAAACGACGCCCAGGTAATACCGTTATGAGTTTGCGTTTGCAGTGCGGCGTTTTCATCACCAATTTCACCGCTCCAGCCAAACCACAGGCCTCCGGCGGTTTTAAGCGCCCCGAGAATGCCCACAGCCAGACCACCGGCACCGCTTTGTTTTTCGTCCGGTGGAGCAATACGATTAGATACGACGACTAAACGGCTCATTGCCAGCCCTCCTCACAGCGATAGATTTTTGTTTTTGTTCGAGTTGGTGGGTTGTGTGTTCCAGCCAGCGATAAACGGCCTGTACACCTTCAAGCCGCCGCTGCGCCTGGGTTTCTCCTTTACCAATCTTGATACTGATACCGCCAAGGCGGTTGACGACCTCAAACCCGGCCTCATCAGTCAGATCGTCCCCCAGAAACACCGGTGTGCGCCCACGAAACGGCGCTTCCTGCATAAACGCAGCAATAGCTGCACCTTTGCTGATGCCCTGCGGCTTAATTTCCAGCACGCATTTTCCCGGCTGGAGCGCCAGTTGCGGGTACTCAGCCACCAGCGTGCGCCCTAGGGCCAGCACGGCCTGCTCATGTTGCATCGCCTGGCGATAGTGCAACGCAAACGCCATGCCTTTTGGCTCAAGCCGCGTGCCGTCAAGCACTGCCAGCCCGGCTTGTAGCCGTTCGCGCAGCGTTTTTTCCAGCGCCGGGGCGAGCGTAACACAGTGGGTTTTTCCATTGATGTCACGACGTTCTGCCCCGTGCACGCCGGCAAGCGCCAGGTGCAACGGTGCGCTTAGCCTGTCCAGCTCGGCCATAGAGCGCCCTGAAATCAATGCCACGGCTCCGTCAGTTTCTTCTGCCAGACGCTGTAAATGCCCACGCACCGCTTGCGGGATGAAGACCTGCTCCGGTTGCGGTTTGATGTCGGCCAACGTGCCATCAAGGTCGAAGAAGAAGGCGTAAGAGCCAGGAGCGAGGGGCGGTACGGATGATACTTCTGTCACCAGTTGTCTCCTCATAATAGCTATGGGCGGCAGTAAGGCCGCCCATTGATAAGCTATGTAAGTATAGACAGTGTGACGCAGGTCGCCATTTTTCACCGAAACACCCAATCTGTGGCACCTGGCAGAACAAGAGAACACCCTTTATTGATTAGTTTTTTTTCACATTCACCCTCTGTTCAGCGCGCTACACGCGGCGTTTTGTCTTTTGCTTGTATCGGTCAAAAATCACCGCCGCCAACAGGATAAGACCGCGTACCACATACTGCGAGAACGGCGAGATGTTAAGCAAGTTCATGGCATTTTCCACGGTACCAAGAATAAGCACACCCGCCACAACATAAGAGATTTTACCGATTCCGCCCTTAAGGGAGACGCCACCCAGTACACACGCGGAGATAACCACCAGCTCGTAGCCAATGGAGGTCATCGGCTGGCCACTGGTCATGCGCGAAGCCAGGATGATGCCTGCCGCTGCCGATACCAACCCACTGAGCACAAAAATGATGATGCGAGTGCGCACCACCGGCACACCAGCAAGCCTTGCCGCCTCTTCATTCCCGCCAATCGCCAGCGTATTGCGCCCGAAAGTGGTTTTGTTAAGCAGAAAACCGAAAATCGCCATACAGCCCACCGTCAACCAGATAGGCGCTGGCAGGCCAAGCCAGCTGGCATAGCCGAGGGTAAAGAAGCGCTCGTCCTCAATGCCCACCGCCTTGCCGTCAGAAATAATGTAGGCAAGCCCGCGCACAATCTGCATGGTCGCAAGCGTCGTAATCAACGCATTGATTTTCAGCTTCGCAATAACAACGCCGTTAACCAGCCCGCTGGCCGCCCCCAGCAGCAGCCCAGCCAGTACCCCCAACCACAGGCTTTCGCTCAGGTTAATCACCACCGCAGTGGTGACGCCCGCGCAGGCAATCACCGAGGCGACTGACAGGTCAAAATCACCGGAGGCCAGGCAAAACAACATGCCGCAGGCCACAATGCCCGACATGGAAATCGCCAGCCCCAACCCTTTCATGTTGATGAACGTGGCGAAGTTCGGCACAAAAATCACACAGCCGATAAATAACACAGCAAAGACCACCAGCATGCCAAAGCGGTCCCAGATACGACCAACGGTAAACCGCGCTTTTGGCGCGTTGGATGTGGTTACAGAAGACATAATGATTCCTTAATTAAGCCACAGCCCGGCCAGCGCCAGGCATGGCAAGACGCAATACCTGCTGTTCACTGGCCTCATCGCGCAGTAGTTCCCCGGCTATTTCACCTTCGCGCATCACCAGAATGCGGTCGGCAACGCCGAGCACCTCCGGCAGATCGCTTGAGGCAAACAGCACCGCCACCCCGCGTTCGGCCAGCGCATATATCACGCTGTAGATTTCATGTTTTGCGCCAATATCAATACCGCGCGTCGGCTCATCGAGCATGATTATCTTCATCTCCTGCGACAGCCAGCGCCCCAGAATGGCCTTCTGCTGATTGCCGCCGGAAAGGTTCATGATGAGCTGCTGCGCGCCTGGCGTTTTGATATTCAGGCCCTGGATGTGACGCTGTGCGTTCTGTTGCTCCCACGAGTTATCAATGAGGCAACCTGCCGTAACGTGGTGGCGGCGGGCGCTGATGTTGATGTTTTCCTGCACCGAGTGCACCGGGATAATGCCGTCGGCTTTGCGGTCCTCCGGGCACAGCATCATCCCGGCGCGGATAGCAGCTCCCGGCCCGCGAATATTGACAGGCTCACCGTCGATATACACCTGTCCGGCGCTTATCTGCGTGCCGCCAAAAAGCCCTTTCATCAGCTCGCTACGCCCGGCCCCCACAAGCCCAAACAGGCCGACAATCTCACCGCTTTTCACCGCGAGGCTCACCGCCGCGCGCACGCCCACCGCCTTGACGTTTTCCACCCGCAGGCGCTCGGGGCCGTGCGTGCGTGCGCGCCAGTCGTAGATATCACGGATATCGCGCCCGACCATGGCCTGCACCAGCTGCTCCTGGCTAACTGCCCCGGCATCGTTAAAGGTCTGAACATAGCGCCCGTCTTTAAAAACGGTGATCGCATCGCTGAGTGCAAAAATCTCTTCCATGCGGTGAGAGACATACAAAATCACTTTGCCTTCACGCTTAAGCTCACGGATAACGCGAAACAAATGCTCGATTTCACGCGCCGACAGCGAACTGGTCGGCTCGTCAAAGGCAATGATCTGCGCGTTACGGGTCAGCGCCTTGGCAATTTCCACCATCTGCCACTGACCAATCGACAGATATTTGAGCGGCATTTGCGGGTCAATATCCAACCCCAGATAGGTAAGCTGGCGGCGGGTTTGCTCCAGCAGCCGTCTGCGGTCAACGATCCCGCCGCGCTGGGGCAACTGTCCCAGCCAGACGTTTTCTGCCACCGACATTTCAGCCACCAGGTGCAACTCCTGATAAATTACCGCTACACCGGCTGCCAGCGCCACCGCCGTGTTATTAAAACTCACGGGCTGACCGCTAATAGCCATGCTGCCGCTGCTCGGCGCATAATCGCCACTGAGGATCTTCAAAAGCGTCGATTTCCCGGCACCGTTTTCCCCCATCAGCGCGTGCACCTGGCCGCCCTGACAGTCAAAAGTAATATCACTCAGCGCCCGCACACCGGGAAACTGTTTACCGATACCGCAAAACGAGAGACTGACCTGCTGTGACATAACACCTCCGCTTAACAATAAAGCAGCGCATGGCGCTGGACGTTATTTGCCGCCCAGCCCTTTTTTCGCCAGTTCCTCTTTAAAGTTGTCGCGTGTTATCAGCACCACGTCGGTCACTTCGGTGAATTTAGGCGGTTCAACCTCTTTGCTGACCCAGTTGTAAAGCATCTGGCTTGATTTATAGCCGTGCACGTCCGGGCTTGGCAGTAGCGAGCCGTAGAAACCGGTGGGCTGAGCCTTTGACAGTTCACTCACGGCATCCACACCGTTGATGCCAATACCAATCACATCTGGCGCCTTAAAGCCCTGCCCTTCTGTCGCACGCACGCCGCCAAGCACGGTGTTATCGTTCATGCCCACAATCAGCCAGTGTTTCACCTGCGGGTGCTGAACCAGCAGCGAGTTGGCGGCGTCAAACGCACCGGGAATATCGTTAGATTTGGTCGGAACCTGGTAGATTTGCTGTTGCGGGAATCCGGCAGCTTTCAGTGCATCTATCGCCCCGGTGGTGCGCCGTCGCGCGGTATCAAGCTCATTGGCGGTTATTGCCATAACGCCACTTTGCGCCACATCCCAACCGCGCTTTTGCATCTCGCTGTACAACGCCTCTCCCTGACGCTCGCCTATCTTAGTGGCCGCCATCATCACCAGCGGCACGCTGTCCATCGGTTTACCTTTGGCACTCACAAACTGGTCGTCAACGGCGATGACCTTCATGTCATAGCTGCGCGCACGCGCCGTGATGGCCGCACCAAGCTTCGGGTCCGGGGTGCAGATAACAAATCCTTTCGCGCCATTCGCGGCCAGGCTGTCGATAGCGCTCAGTGTTTTTTCACCGTCCGGCACGGCAATTTTGATGACCTCAAATCCCAGATCCTTGCCCGCCTTATCAGCAAATTTCCATTCGGTCTGGAACCAGGGTTCTTCCGGTTGTTTAACAAGAAAGCCCAGCTTCAGGTTTTCAGCAACGGCGCAATGAGACATTGCGGCGGCAAGGCCTATGGCCGCCAGAGTTTTGGTCAGTGTTTGCATGTGAACTCCGAATGTTATTGTTATTGTGCCCGTTTTTATGTGCTGGTACGCAAGCAGGCAGTGCAGCCTGCCCAGCGAGCGTTAGCGCGCAATGTGGGCGATAGCTTTAATAAGCGCGGCACAGGCCGCGCAGACGGAGTTATATGTAGCGGGAAATAGCTGCCACCGGAGAGAGCAACATCACACCGCAGAATTACAGTAAAAGTGTGCATAAATTCAGCACGTAAGAGCATAAGCCGGTGCATATCACTTTAGAGGTACAAACAAAACAGATAGCCGTTGAAAAAAAGCGGCAGCCGTCAATATTACTCAACTGGGCATAAATGAGAGAGTTGATCGTGCTCAAAGGGGGATGAAAAACAAGCTAAGAATAATATTTCCGCAACCGATGAAATGTCTATTTTTGCTGACGGTCACACTTCGGGTTCACATTGCGTTATTGATATCAAAGCCTATTATTTCCTGCGACCACTATTGTTATTAGAAAAGCCTGGATATATTCTCCGGCATCGTGCAACGAAGATAAATCTCACCGCCTCATCAGATGATAACCATATGTTTATTAAGTAAATTATGTGAAGATACAAAAAAATACCCTTTTTAATGGCCGCATTTTGTTATTTTTGAGACTTTCCTTATTTAAACTTTGCCGCTAGAATCAATGTGCATATAACGGACGTAGTATTAAAGTCCTCAGGTAATATTTCCGGAACCCGGATTTTGATTGTTTATTAATGTCTCCATATTGATAAGGATATTCACATGGCAGCTTCCAAAATCGTGCAGGAACTCGGTACGCAAGTGGAGCTTGAATACCTTTCCTCACAGCGCTATTTACGCTTAAGCAGGTGGTGCGCAAATCGCAGTATGGACGGACTGTCCTGCTTTTTGCAGACCCAGGCGCAGGAGAGCATAACGCTCATAACCCTGGTGTTTAACTATCTCAAGCGCATTGATAACTCTCCCGCGGAGTGCCATGCCAGCCTTCAAGACTGGCGCTGCTTTTCCGTTGATGAGTTGTTTGAGCAAACTCTACTTGATCTGCGTATACGCTTAGCCCACCTTTCTCATTTGAGCCGTCTGACGCGTGATACGGGCGATTTCGCCACGCTGGCTTTTATTCAAAAACTGTTCGGTCTTTACCGCCTGGAGCGCGAGCGCCTGATGGCAACCCAGAAGCAGTTCGAGCACACCATTAAACCCCAGACCGCTTCTCCAGACTACACACACACAAAGCTTTGCGAACCGGTGTAAACCGGCGCTGAACAACATTAGCCCGGCTTGCCCGGGCTTTTTGATGCCTGTTTTTTTGATCTACCCCATTGTTTAGTCTGACTTTTCCCCCGCATTGAACAAATCCGATCCGCCTCTCAATCGTTAACCATGCTTTTTGTAATGATTTATTCAATTATCATTCTTTGCTAAGGGATCGTTATGTTAGTTGCTGAATTTATTATTATTATCCTTTGCCTGCTGGTTGGCACGCGATTTGGCGGTATGGGGCTGGGGCTTATCAGCGGCATCGGCCTTTTTATTCTGTGCTTTGCCTTCGGTTTGCAGCCCGGCAAGCCCCCCGTTGATGTAATGCTGACCATTCTGGCAGTGATTGGTTGCGCCGCTACGCTACAAAGCGCCGGTGGCCTGAACGTTATGATGCAGTATGCCGAGCGCCTGCTGCGCCGCCATCCGCAGCACATCACCTTGCTCGCACCGCTAACCACCTGGACGCTGACCTTTTTGTGCGGTACCGGCCACGTGGTTTACACCATGTTTCCGATTATTGCTGATATTGCGCTGAAAAAAGGTATTCGCCCCGAGCGCCCCATGGCAGTGGCATCGGTCGCCTCGCAGATGGCGATCACGGCCTCACCGGTCTCCGTTGCCGTGGTGTCACTGGTGTCCATTCTCGCTGCTGCCCACGGAATAGGTACCGGCTGGGGGATTTTGCAAATTCTTGCCGTGTCAGTACCCGCCTCGCTGTGCGGCGTGCTGGTTGCTGCTCTGTGGAGCCTACGCCGCGGCAAATCGCTGGATGAAGATGAAGCGTTCCAGCAAAAACTGAAAGACCCGGCCCAGAAAGCCTTTATTTACGGCAGCAGCGAAACCCTGATGAACCAGCGTTTTTCCCGCGAAGCCTACTGGTCTACTGCCATATTTTTTACCGGCATTCTGGTGGTGGTTGTACTGGGCGCCTTCCAGGAGTTACGTCCGGCGTTTGAGGTTAAAGGCAAACTTCAGCCGCTATCCATGAACCTGACCATCCAGATGATGATGCTGATTGCCGGTGCCGCAATTTTGATGATTTGCCGGGTGAAGCCCGCTGCGATTTCCGATAGCGCCGTCTTCAAGGCAGGCATGGTCGCTATTTTCTCGGTGTTTGGCGTAGCGTGGATGAGCGACACCTTTTTCCAGGCTCACCTGGAAACGCTAAAGATGGCGCTGGAAGGCGTGGTGAAAAGCCATCCGTGGACGTATGCCATGGTGCTGTTTCTGGTTTCGAAACTGGTCAACAGCCAGGCGGCAGCCCTGACGGCGGTTGCGCCAATGGGTTTGATGCTGGGCGTAGAGCCTAAAATGCTGGTCGCGTTTTTCCCGGCGGCATACGGCTATTTTATCCTGCCAACTTACCCAAGCGATCTGGCCTGTATTGGCTTTGACCGCTCGGGCACTACGCGCATTGGCAAGTTTATCATCAACCACAGCTTTATTATTCCAGGCCTGATTGGTGTGAGCTGCGCCTGTGCAGTGAGCTGGCTGCTGGTGGAAATGTTTTTCTAAAACCGGGTACAGGCGCCTAGTGCGCCTCTTCAGAGCGAGAGAATTTAAGCTCGATCAGCGCTATCGCCTTCTGGATAGCGCGGCGTGTCACCGGATCAGAAGCGGCATTACCGGCAGAAAAATCAATGCTTTTTAGCTGGCCTGCCATCTTCTCACGCACCTCAACCGGGGCGATAACGTCGATAACGTCAAGAATCTGTTTAATAACCAGCTGACAGGCCACTACATCGGATAAGACTTCTTCTTCAGGCGTAAGGTGCTGAGACATACTGTGCTCCAGTTGAGTGCAAGGGGGCACATACTACCTGCACTGGCACAATAAAGGTATGCGTCAGGGCAAATTGTGCGCCACCGCGAAGGTCCGGTGAACAACGGGCGAAAAAAAACCTGCCCGCAGCAGGTTTAAAACAGCGCACCAGGCGGCACGTCTTTGAAGGTTCGGCAATAACTGGCGAACAGACTTTTAAGGATTTTGTGCAACTTTTTCATACCGCTCCTCGTCAATGTGCAGGTGAAACTATTACCTGCACATAATATGGCAGGCATCGCAAAGATCAATTATTTTGTGACGATCATCACAATAATCAGCTGTTGTATTCCTCTTGCTTTTTGGTACCACCTGCCCTCTTCGCCAGTAAAAAGTATCACTGGCTAAAAAAACCTCATCGTGCTCCTGCGCTGATTACCGATTGCGCAATCCCGCCTACAGTAGGTATTTCACCGCGTTAATCTGCCGATTGGCACTCGCCACCCCATGCTAGTCTGCGCACACATTCAAATTCAGAGGTGGAAAGTGAAGAGATATCTGTTAGCCGCAGCCCTGATTGCACTGACCGGGTGTACGTTTAAAAAAGATCCGCAGCCCGCCGGTGGCGATGCCGTCAGCGGCGTAGTTCGCCTGAGCTACAGCCTCACTGTGCTGCAAAACGGCTTTTTTGACGAAGCAGACGCCGTGCAGACCGCCGCCCGCCAGTGCAGGCAGTGGGGATACACCAGCGCTGTACGCTTTGGTGAACCCGTACAAACCTGTGCTTTATACAGCGGCCCACTGTGTATGAAAGAAACAGTAACGCTGGAATATCAGTGTGGCACTCAGGTCAACTACCCACAGACCTATTAAGTTTTTATCCGTTACTATTTTCTATATCGCTCACCCTGATTAATAATAAGAATAGTTTTCACTTTTATTTATTTTTTAACTCAGGGTGTATTTCGGTTACTTTTATTTATTACCTCCCGAATCTGCTTTTATTTTTTGCAACATAACAGTAAAGTAACGGCGCCTGCTATTACGATAATCTCTGGGAGAGAATATATGTTGCAATCCGATATGATTGAAAAACTAAACGCGCAAATGAATCTGGAATTATTCTCATCTCTGCTTTATCAGCAGATGAGCGCATGGTGCAGCTACCACAGTTTTGAAGGTGCCGCAGCGTTTATGCGCCGTCATGCGCAGGAAGAGATGACGCATATGCAGCGTCTTTTTGATTATCTGACGGACACCGGCAACCTGCCGCGCATTGACGCACTTTCCTCTCCTTATGCTGAATACCCGTCCCTCGACGAGTTGTTTAAAGTTACGCTCGAACACGAACAGTTAATCACGCGTAAAATTAATGAACTGGCTCACTTTGCCATGACCAGCCAGGATTATCCGACCTTTAATTTCCTGCAATGGTATGTTTCTGAACAGCACGAAGAAGAGAAGCTGTTTAAATCCGTGCTGGATAAACTGGCTCTGGTGGGTAAAAGCGGTGAAGGTTTATATATTGTGGATAAAGAGCTGGCCACGCTGGAATAATAAAAAAGGTGCCTGAAGGAGCACGCTCGTCCATCCGGCATTTTAATGATTCCGTGTATGTGAAGAAAACGAAGGCAGCCAAGTTTCTGCTCGCGTTGATGTCACGAAAGGCCCGAATTATTGGGCCTTATCTCCTTAAGTAACCGGCATGACGGCTGAAGGCGTTTTTTTGCATGCTCCAGGTGAGCGCCGGTAGCTGCTTTGTTGGCACAGAGCCCGTTCTCGTGGCCGGCAGGTTTGCCATGCGCCAATGGTAAGTGAACCAATCAGCACCTGTACAGTTAAGGTCTGCTGACTACAGAAATGAAATCTCACCAAAACGGGCCACCACAGCGGCGACAGGCTCATCACGCTTCAAACGCCAGTTTCCTTCAAGCCGTTTCCCCTGCTGAAAAGCCACCATCATTAGCGCAGCCCTGACGCGCCAACTTACAGCAAAACATAAAATAGTCGTTTTCTTTTTCCTTGTTTTTTTAAGGTTAATATCAGACAAAGCGCTAACCAGCTGACTTCTGGTGGTCATGAATGGCTGCCATCCAACGGAACCCTCTCACAGCTGCGGTTTATCACCATCATTTTATGCGTTTTGTGCGCTAATAATAAAACTGGCGGCGGTTATATGGATAATAGTGACCCTATTTTTGTAATTATAGGTATTGAATATCTACTCACCCTAATACCATCTGGAGTGATTTCCGTTGCTGCGACCTCATCATTCTGTTTGCTTGCTGTGCGCCGGACTTACCGGGCTGTTTTCACCAGGTGTGCTTGCCGAAATTACCGTGCTGGCAAAGAACAACGCCCTTCTGGCCCCCCTCAGTCTGGACATTGGTGGCAGCATCCGCCCGCAGTTTATCTGGAACAACGGCGATGAGCCTGATTACTATAAAAACGGTCACGACGGCGGCTCTCGCTTTCGCTTTAGTGCCGATTACACCCTCAGTTCCCAAACCTCACTGGTAGGTTATTACGAACTGGCGGTAGATATTCCTCAGCTCCTCAAATGGGATGGACATTACGACAGCGCAAATCAACGTGACTACCAGCGGCAACTCTACGCTGGCATTAAAGACAGCAATTTTGGCACGCTGACATTTGGTCATCAGTACGGCGTTTACTATGACACCGTCGGTGCAAAGAGCGATATGTGGGATAACGACGGACATGCCAGCGCTAACTGGATTGGCATTAACGGCGATTATGACGGCGGCGAACGCCCGAAAAACACCGTGAAATACACCAATACGTTCGGCGACCTGACGCTTCGTGTCGATTATCTTCTGCCACAGGATGAAACCCCGGCGGGCAATGATTTACGTTACCGCCGCCATCATGGCGCTGGAATAGGTATTGACTACCAGTTACAACAAGATCTGACGTTTAGCGCCGCCTGGAATGAAACCCGCGCCAGCGTGAAAAGTCCCGACGGACAACGCCAACGCTACACGCAGCAGTACACTGGCGCCGCCCTCACCTGGCAGCCCAATAGCTGGTATCTTGTTGCCACTGCAACCTACTACAACAATTACGTCCCATCCCAAAAACAGCAAACTGCCACGCGCTATTTCGCCGGTGATGGCTATGGCTGGGAAACTTTTGCCGGTTATACGTTTACCTTGAATAAACCCTGGCTCAGTGCCATACAGCCCTACATTGCCGCCGACACGTTGCGCCTGAAGGGCGATGAAAACTATCACGGGCACAACGTTTATCTGGGTGTGTATACCCAACTGGCTTATGGTTTTTCGTTTTACCTGGAACGCACGATGGCCTCAAGCAGTGACCAGGAGCCGGATACTACCTGGCTTTCGATGTATTATGACTTTTAGTGCTGCGGATAAGATAGCGGCCTGATCCTCTTGACTGACAGAAAACACAATACCGCCCGGTAGTATGCAAAGCGTTGACCGCCTTTGCGCTGGCCGGTATTGGCCCGCACGTCTGGAAAATGCACAGACAGGAAAATTTCCAAAAAGGATTCATAATCAATACTCCTACAATCAGGAGATAGTCTTATGTCAATGCCATCCAACGTGGTAACCACCCTGCTCAACCTCTGTGACAGTCCGGAAGAAGCCGTTCAGGCTGCGGCTGTCAAAGCGCTCGGCGAGGGGCAAGCCAACGGCTCCAACGTATTAGAAAAGGTGATTTCTCTGGTGAGTAACGATAACGTGAATGTGTCCGTGGCTGCTGTAGAGGCCTTAGGCAGAATGTACCGGAGCAAATGAGGGCCATGGCCGCCAGAAGGCGGCTTTTTTATCTGCTGCACGGCGGCTAACGCGCACTGTATTTTCCGCAGTCGCGCTACGCGCGTTATAATGAAAAAGGATCTAAAAGGAATTCATTTTCAGCCATCAACGCTGATGCCATCTCAATGCACTCAAGTGCATCTTGTTTACCTTCCCGGTATTTTTTATTTATTTCCGCCATGTCGAGATACACTTGCGCAGCAAGGGCTTTCTTTTGAGCATTCGTCATTTGACTTAAGCAAACACTCATAAATGTTAGTTTTTCAAATACAATCAGGGACTTCTTTTCATCCTGAGAAGCGAGTTTAATGTGAGGGGCCATTGATTCAGGTACATCAATAAATCTATTCGTAAACGCATATACCGCATTAATAAAATTTTTTATTTCCTGCACACTTTCCTGCTAACGTCAGCTATTCAAAGCACTTTGGCTATCCAAGCGGTGACTCCGGTAATCCCAGCTGAAGCTACGGCAGCTAGCATGCTATAGAAAGCCCATCACGCCCCCTCTTTAGTAGCAATCATCGTTTCGATTGAAATAATATCTATTTCCATAGCCTTTCAGCTTTACAAAATGCATCCCAAAAGTTATGCGTTTATTTTATCCAGAATGATCAACAAAATTAATCACTTGTAAGCAGGGAATAAATAATGGCTCAATTAGGAGACGAGTGCGTAACTCCGACATTCTTGAGCTTTACCGAGAACACGCTAGCAATTACCACAAACTTCTGGCCCAATATTTCATAACCAGAGTAGTGGCGCTTGCAAATTTTAATCACTATGCCCCCCACTTAATGGAGAAGAAGTACATAAATTCAGGAATGGTATTGGCAAAGGCAAATAACAGGCACAAAAAACCACCCGGAGATGGTTTCACGATACTGCTTATTGCTTTGATTATTCTGGCATTTACTATTGTGCCCGGAGTGGGACTTGAACTTACACAGCGCGAACGCCGATGGATTTTAAATCTTAGTGAAAACAAAAAGAAATTAGTCTCTTATCTTTCATGTTCCTAACATCTTTTCAGTGTTTATTCATTACTATGCTTAGTTTTGTGTTAGTGATATCAGGAATGTCAGTGACAGAACATCTGAATTAATATGTTCAATACAGCGGTGGGTTCAACTCCCAGCAGTCATTTCATGCAGGACAGTGAAAAGAAAGTACTCGCAAAAACAGGAAGCCAGTTGTCCTGGAAAGACGCTAACCAGATGGTGATGAGACATACGTTAAGGCAGTGTGGCTCCGGATAATGGTGAGGCCCGCATTGGCGGGCTTTTTTGTCATCATGGTGCCGGATAGTAAAAGTTGTGTTTCAGTAACATCAGTTGGCTATTTAACAAAATATGCACTGATTGAATTAGCGAACATTATCCTGACAAATACCATGCTAAATAAAAATGCAGTCACAAATAACGCTACCGTCAAAAACATGGCATCAGTAATATTTAGATAATGCTGATTTATCGATAAAATAACGTACAAAAATGCATAATGAGACAAATAAATACCAAACGAAAATTTACTTACAGCAATAATGAAACGAGACTCCCTATAATCTCCATCAAAAAAAAACTTCAACAATACAAACAAACCAGCGCCAGAAGTAAATACAAACAACGAGTCGCTATACCAATGCATATTGTTAATTAACTTACCTGTACTGAGATCAGCAAAGATAAGAAGAGATATGGGAACGATAAATAGTAACATTGAGAAAGTCAGAATGTAAGCACGACTTAATTTCTTCAGGATATCCCTCCGAATTATTAAATAGCCAAGTAAAACATATGGAATATAAACACCCAAGAATTCAGATGGCATTTTTTTGACAAAATCGGAGTGAATTGAAAAGGCATCAGCTGTCCGTATAATTTGCCCAAAAAATAAACATAAAAACATGAACCCAAACACTTGTCGGGTTGTAAGATTTGATACCATTCTCGCCAGGAACGGGTATATTAGATAGAGCTGTATTATGGCGTACATATACCACATCTGCCTCGCCCCACCATAAATTCCAAGATGTTCACTGGTATTGGTCACTCCATTAAATTCAGTTACAGATAAAATAACCGATTCAAGAATACCAACCCCCTCTGTAAAACATTTTATTATATTTGTAGCGATGCAATAAGCCACTAAGACAATTAAGAACTGCGGAATTCTTTTTAAATAAAAAGGTAGCATAGGCGTACTTTTTATTTTATCAAGAATAAGCCCTCCCGAAATCATAAAAAATATCGGCACACCAAGTCTGTCTATTGTATAAAACACACTCTTTGAAAGCAAATCCTGCACTCCCGCCCGTTCATGTGAGTGAGTAAATACAACAAGGATTATTGCCACAAAACGAGCCACATCAAGCCAGTATATACGTTTCACTCTATTGCTCTGGTAATTTCTATTTACCAGAATAATAACAGAAACAGGACATGATTAAACCATCAGACAGCCGATTCAGGTAGCCAATTTATACCTCACACACCTATATTGTGCAATTCAAGCACATCTAAATAAGATAGCCCAGCCAAAGATTGCCCTGATTCAGTTCATCATTTTCCAATCCACCAATCGGCGCTTTACCTGGCCATTATCTGGTGTATATAAAAGCACCCACCTGATTAATTCTGACCTGCTTTACAGATTATGCAGCGACATGCTGAGCACGCTCATCGCTCATGACTGGCTGCCCATTGATTATTACACCGTGGTGTTATGATGTCTTCATAAGAAACGTGAGGGCATCTCCATGAAGAAGCGTTTTTCCGATGGACAAATCATCAGTATCCTTTGCAAGCCCTAAGCCGGAGTTTCGGCCCGGTAATCCTGCCGCAAGCATGCTATTTTAGATACCACCTTCTATACGTGGCGCAAGAAGCTTCGCGGCATGGCAGAACCAGAAGTGAAGCGGCTCAGCCACTTGAACAGGAGAACACTCGCGTCAAGAAACTGCTCGCCGAAGATATGCAGATAAGGAGGCCCTTTAGATGACTCCAGGCCGAAAGATCTGACGGCAAGTGGGAAGCCGTGGAAGTCATGTGTAACGCAACGGCTCTGTCTTAGCGTCATGCTTGTAAGATGGCTGATTTGCCCCTCGCTACCTGACCGTTATGTGGTTCAGAGTCAGGCTGCTGACGAGCAGTTGTCTCTACGCATCATTTAACTGTCACTTGAAGCCTGCGTTTGGGTTATCAGCTTCTGCGCCGTGAAAGTCTTTACGTTGATCACAAACAAGTTTAATGCATCTATCATCTTCACAGCCTGAGCGTAAAACGCAGACGGAGTCGCAAAGGGCTGGAGAGTGAGCGGCCTATGCTTCTACACTAGTGAGCACCGAACCTAACCCGGTCAATGGATTTTGTCATGGATACACTCGCCAGCCGTCGTCGTATTAAATGATTAGCCTGCCAGGATAATTTTACAAAGGAGCCTCTGACGATCACTGCCACATTCAGGATTCAGGCTCTCATACGTGAGGAATGATGTTAGTAAAGAGGATAACATGTACAAAAAAACCACCCGAGGGTGGTTTCACGACACTGCTTATTGCTTTGATTATTCTGGCATTTCCCATGGTGCCCGGAGTGGGACTTGAACCCACACAGCGCGAACGCCGAGGGATTTTAAATCCCTTGTGTCTACCGATTCCACCATCCGGGCTTCGGGGAATAAAGTGGAGGCGCGTTCCGGAGTCGAACCGGACTAGGCGGATTTGCAATCCGCTACATAACCGCTTTGTTAACGCGCCAAATTAGATTGCCTTTTCAGGCCGTACCCGCGAATCGCCGATACTAAAATCTGGAGCGGGAAACGAGACTCGAACTCGCGACCCCAACCTTGGCAAGGTTGTGCTCTACCAACTGAGCTATTCCCGCAATAATCAGACAATACTTAATTGTTTGATTTCTCTATCTTCTGGCAACCTACGCTGCCGTTCGATGCGATGCATTCTACTTACCTGACGCAATGAGTCAACGAAATTTTCCATAACATTAACTCGATTGCTGCATTTTGCGTCGCTTCTGTCAGTGTTCGAGCAAATCGCCGCGTGCAGCGCTCAAATACTGGAACATTGACCAGAATGTCAGCAGCGCTGCCACGAAAAATAACGAGATCCCCGCATACTCAATCCAGATATTCGGACGCCACAGCATCCCAATAAGTGCCAGCATCTGCGCTGTGGTTTTCACCTTGCCCACCCAGGACACGGCCACGCTGCTGCGCTTGCCTATTTCCGCCATCCATTCGCGCAGCGCAGAGATAATGATTTCACGCGCAATCATGGTTGCCGCAGGCAGCGTCACCCACCAGCTGTGATAGTGCTCAACCACCAGCACCAGGGCAATAGCCACCATCACTTTGTCCGCCACCGGGTCGAGGAACGCACCAAAGCGCGTGCTCTGGTTCCAACGGCGCGCCAGGAAACCGTCAAACCAGTCGGTCACGGCCGCAAAGCAAAAGATTAATGCGCAGAGAAACGGCGCCCATGCGAAAGGCAAATAAAATGCCACCACAAAGAACGGTATGAGCACTACGCGAAAAAGTGTGAGCAAGGTCGGAATATTTAGTTGCATGGGCCGGGTAACTAGCTGTCCTGAGTAGTAATTGTTCCTATGTTGCTACATAGACCTCAATGTTTCAACGAGTAGTAGATCTTTTCTGCCAGCGCCTTCGAAATTCCGGGTACTTTTTCAATTTCTTCAATGCTGGCGTTCTTGAGTGGCTGTAACCCACCCATGTATTTCAGCAGCATCTGGCGGCGTCTTGGCCCAATCCCTTCAATCCCTTCAAGCGTGCTGGTGCTTTTCACTTTCGCGCGCTTTTTGCGGTGCCCGGAAATAGCGTGGTCGTGCGACTCATCGCGAATATGCTGAATCACATGCAGCGCCGGTGAATCCGGTGGCAGCGCAAACCCCTCACCTTCTGGCTCCAGGAACAATGTCTCCAGCCCGGCTTTACGGTCGCTCCCTTTCGCCACACCAAGCAACAGTGGGTGGTGCTTATCCCACTCAACCTCAAGTTCACTGAAAACCTCTTTCGCCTGGGCGAGCTGGCCTTTACCACCATCTATCAAAATCACGTCAGGCACTTTACTCTCTTCCATCGCTTTACCGTAGCGTCGGCGCAGTACCTGGCGCATTGCCGCGTAATCATCCCCCGGCGTAATGCCGGTGATATTGTAGCGGCGGTATTCCGCGCGCAGCGGGCCATCTTTGTCAAAAACGACGCAGGAAGCCACCGTCTGCTCCCCCATGGTATGGCTAATGTCAAAACACTCCATACGCTTCACGTCTGGCAGCTTCAGAGCCTGTGCCAGCGCCTGCAAGCGCTGGGTGATAGTGGTGTGCTGCGACAGACGCGTCACCAGGGCTGTCGCCGCATTGGTGCGTGCCAGTTTCAAATAACGGGCGCGGTCGCCACGCGGTCGGGTCTGGATATTCACGCGCCGTCCGGCCAGTTCACTCAGAGAATCTTCCAGCACCGACTTGTCCTGCAACGCAAAATCCAGCAGGATTTCACCAGGCAGCGTGCGCATCTGGCTGCCCTGCAGGTAAAACTGCCCGACAAAGGTTTCAACCACTTCCGGCAGCGCTGTGCCACCTGGGACTTTAGGGAAGTAGCTACGGCTGCCAAGCACTTTCCCCTGGCGAATAAACAGCACATGAACGCACGCCATTCCCGCATCAAAAGCTACGCCGATAACGTCAAGATCGTCACCCGTGTTAGAAACAAACTGTTTTTCGGTCACACGCCGTACAGCCTGAATCTGATCGCGAAAGCGTGCGGCATTTTCAAAGTCCAGCGTTTCGCTTGCCTTTTCCATGCGCTCAACCAGCCGGTTCAACACCTGATCGTCTTTACCAGATAAAAACAGGCGCACATATTCTACCTGCTGTGCATATTCGTCTTCGCTCACCAGCCCTGCCACGCACGGGCCGAGGCAGCGGCCAATCTGGTATTGCAGACACGGGCGCGAGCGGTTGCGATAAACGCTGTTTTCACACTGGCGTACGGGAAAGATTTTTTGCAACAACGCCAGCGTCTCACGCACCGCATAACCGTTAGGGAATGGACCGAAATATTCGCCCTTAGCATGCTTTGCACCACGGTGCATTGCCAGACGCGGATGGGTATCAGCGCTGAGGAAGATAAAAGGATAAGACTTGTCGTCACGCAGCAACACGTTATAACGCGGCTGGTAGAGCTTAATATAGTTGTGTTCTAGCAGTAGCGCTTCCGTCTCGGTGTGGGTGACCGTGACGTCAATATGCTGTATTTGCGCGACCAGCGCTTCGGTTTTACGGCTGGCGAGGTTGCTACGAAAGTAGCTTACCAGCCGTTTTTTAAGATCTTTTGCTTTACCAACGTATATGACCGTCCCCTGAGCGTCGTACATTCGGTAGACGCCGGGTTGACTGGTAACGGTCTTCAGGAAAGCTTTTGCATCAAAAACATCACTCACTGATTTACCAGATTCTCCGCGCTGCACAACCCATGACGTATCGCCAGATGGGTCAATTCAACGTCACCGCTGATGTTCAACTTACTGAACATACGATAACGATAACTGTTCACCGTCTTTGGACTCAGGTTGAGCTGCTCGGAAATCTCGTTGACCTTCTGCCCTTTAGTGATCATTAGCATAATCTGCAATTCACGCTCAGACAAACTGGCAAACGGAGAGGCGGTTTTGGTCGGCTCTATTTGGCTCAACGCCATCTGTTGTGCAATGTCAGAAGCGATATAGCGCTGCCCTGAATGCACTGAACGAATGGCATTCACCACTTCCTGCGGTGCCGCACCTTTACTCAGATAACCAGCGGCCCCAGCCTGCATGACCTTTGCCGGAAGCGGGTTTTCGGTGTGAATGGTGAGCATGATGACCCTGGTGTCGCTACATGCCCGAGCAATTTTACGCGTGGCCTCAAGCCCGCCAATGCCCGGCATGTTCATATCCATCAGGACAACATCAACGGGCGTGCTGCGGCAAAACTTCACGGCATCTTCACCGCAGTTTGCTTCACCAATCACTTTAATGCCCTTGATGTCTTCCAGAATGCGGCGTATCCCTGCGCGCACCAGTTCATGGTCATCAACAAGAAAAACGTTGATCAAAGGATATTTCTCCAGAAAAGGGATAACGCTGCTGTAGTTTGTCTGCCATATATTAGCGTTTTTTAAATCATATTTAAAATGCAAAAACACTGCCTGGCGCACAGGCCAGACTTTTCATGGCAATTAACTTTTACAGTTGAACGCTATCAGGACTCGCCTTCCCGGGCAGCTAAATTTATTTTTTTAGCTAAATTTAATCATTACGTTACCCGGATTCCCTGGCATTAATTCACGCTATTACGCGCACTTTCTCCTTCATCCATGACTAATAATTAACGCATTTCCAACCAAAATGAAACAACAATTTAATTTCGTTTTTAGTGGAAAAAATTAGTGATTACTCTAAAAGCCTCTGTCCCCTTAGACATTGATAATTAAGCATAAAACACACGCAAATAGATTTCTCTCATTTGTGGTATACTTCGCAACCTGCTAAACCGCCACAAGAAGCGTGGTAACAATTGAAAAAAGAGGTAAAGAAATGAGCACGCCTGATTTTTCCCCTGCGGATAATCTTGAGCAGCTGGCACTTGAAGTCAACTGCCTGAAAGCGCTATTCACCCAGATGCTAAAGGCGATGGGCCAGGCCGACGCGGGTAAGGTCATCATAAAGATGGAAAAAGAGATAGCCCAGCTCGAAGACAGCACGCAAGCTGAAGTGTTCAACCACACTATCCAGCAGATAAAACAGGCCTATCGTCAGTAACCTGCCTGGCTGAGGGCGCCTGCCTTCAGCCATTAATTGTTACAACTACTTATACACGCTTAAATGAATCTGGCAATGCTGATTTATTTATTATATTGATAGTTTAAAGCGTCTTTGCAATAAATTCCCACAACGATACGACAACCTTTTTTTTATATCTAAGATATTTCACTAAAATACGCGTAAAATCCATTAACAGCTTCGTCCAGTAAATGACATTTATTTAGCATTTTCGTCTAGGAAACCGCATGCTAAAAATAGTGTTTTTTTACTTCTCCCTTCGACTTAATTTAAATAAATAGCCATAGATTGACAATGTCCGCGCCGAGAGCGACGTTGATACATAAGTCGCGTAAAACCTTACTCGCACCAGGCCGGGTTAAGAATAAAAAACGCCGCTCTGAGGCGGCGCGACGTTACTGCATCAAAAATTTTTCAAGAAATTGCCGGGTACGCGGCTGCTGAGGCTCGGCAAAAAGCTGTTTCGCCGGCCCTTGCTCAACAATACGCCCCTGGTCCATAAAAATCGCACGATCGGCCACATCACGGGCAAAACTCATCTCGTGTGTGACAATAACCATCGTGCGTTTCTCCTGCGCCAGTTGGCGAATAGTATTCAGCACTTCGCCCACCAGCTCCGGGTCGAGCGCCGAGGTCGGCTCGTCAAACAAAATCACATCCGGGCGCATGGCCAGTGCCCGGGCAATAGCCACACGCTGCTGCTGACCACCGGAAAGGCGACGCGGGTAGCTATCCTCACGCCCCTTCAAACCCACCTTTTCAAGCAGTTCACGGGCGCGCGCACTTGCCTGTGCTTTCGGTTCGCCTTTCACAATAACCGGGCCTTCAGTAATGTTCTCAAGTACCGTGCGATGCGGGAACAGATTAAAGTTCTGGAACACAAACCCGACATGCTGGCGCAACGCACGTATCTTTGCTTTCTGCCTCCCTGGTGAAATCCCGGCGTCAATGACAATATCGCCCACCTGAATCGTGCCGCTGTCCGGCTGCTCAAGCAGATTGATACTGCGCAGGAGCGTGGTTTTACCCGAACCGCTTGGTCCGATAATCGCCACCACTTCCCCTTCTGCCACCTGTAAATCAATGCCGTGTAGCACGCGCTGGCCGTGAAACGTTTTCACCAGATTTTTTACGTCAATTGCACTCATTTGGGGTCACGCTCCTGGCGGTTGAGCTGGTTCTCAAAATAGTTCTGCACCATAGACAGCACCGTCGCCATAATCCAGTAAATCAGCGACGCGGCCAGATACATGGTAAAGACCTCAAGTGTGCGTGAGGTAATCAGCTGCGCCTGGCGAAACAGTTCCGGTACCTGAATGGTGGCCGCAAGGGATGTATCTTTCACCAGGCCAATGAAACTATTGCTCAGCGGCGGCAACGCCACGCGCCCGGCCTGCGGTAAAATCGCCCGACGCAGCGTCTGCCAGCGCCCCATCCCCAGGCTTGCTGCCGCTTCCCACTGCCCTTTGTCAATGGAGGCAATCGCCGCACGCAACGTTTCTGAGGTATAGGCAGCGGTATTCAGCGACAAGCCGATCATTGCAGACGGAATCGGGTCCAGTTCTATCCCAAATTGCGGCAGGCCGTAGTAGATCATAAACAGCTGGGCTATCAGCGGGGTGCCGCGAAAAATTGAGACGTAAAAGCGCGCCAGCCAGGACAGCGGCCAGAATGATGACAGCCGCATCAGCGCCAGCACAAACCCCAGAATGAGTCCAAAGAACATACCGCCAATACTGAGCTGTAGCGTAAAGACCGCGCCGTGCAACAGATACGGCAGGGAGTCGATGACCAGTTGAAGACTTTCTTGCATTATAAATTCTGCTCCCTTTCAGAGCGTCAGGTTTCAGACCTGTGGATGATAGGCAAACAGCGCTGGCGCTCCGCCGGTATGTACAAAAATCACGGGACCGTCGTTACGAAAGCGCCCCTGGCTGATACCGTCAATCAACCCTGCCATCGCTTTGCCGGTATAAACCGGGTCCAGTAAAACACCTTCCAGTGAAGCCAGCAGCTTCACGGCCTCGTTGCCTGCGTCATTCGGTACGCCATAACCTGGCGCAAAGTAGTCATCCCAGAGTACCACCGGCGACTGTGCCTTAACATCCAGCGCCCCGGCAACCTGCTGCTGTAGCGCTACCACTTTTGGCTGCTGTTGTGCCACGCTGCGCGACACCGTTACGCCCACCAGTTCCACCGCCGGCAACAGTTGCTCCAGCCCTACCGCAAGCCCCGCGTGGGTGCCTGCGCTACCGGAGGCCACCACCACCGCAGCGGGCGCCAGCACGCCCTCGCACTGCTGTGCGATTTCCTGTGCGCACTCCACGTACCCCAGCGCCCCCAGCGCATTTGAGCCGCCGACAGGCACAACGTAAGGACGGAAACCCTGCGCTTCAAGCCGCGTTGCCAGTTCAGCCAGTTGCTCATCCGGCGCATTCAGCGCCTCGCACATTTCCACCTGTACGTTGAACAAGTCCAGCAGCAGGCGATTGCCGTTAGTCAGGTAGTTTTCGGCTGTCGTGCCGATAGGATTTTCCAGTAGCGCCACACAGTGCAGGCCGAGCTTTGCTGCCACGGCGGCAGTCTGGCGCACGTGGTTAGACTGAATGGCACCGGCCGTTACCAGGGTATCAGCACCTTCGCGCAGCGCCTGTGCCGCCAGGAACTCCAGCTTGCGCAATTTATTACCGCCCATCGCCAGAGGCGTTGCGTCGTCACGCTTAATAAAAATATCCCGCCCAAGATAATCCGACAGGCGCGGCAGGTAAGACAATGGCGTCGGCGCGCCAATAAATTCCAGCCGCGGGAAGCGGGCGAGCTGTGATAAAGACATAGTTTCTCCACTGCACAAAAGCGACACACTCTTGCTGTTGTTGATAACGTAGTACAAAAAGGGTAACAGACTGTCGATACAAAAAGAAAAGGCGCCATGCCTGGCGCCTTTTCTTGCGAAAAAAACTCAGTGGGTTACATCAGCACCAAACCACTTCTGCGAGATTTTCTCAAGACTTCCGTCCTGTTTCATGTCGGCGATAGCTTTATCAATCGCCGCCAGCAGTTCAGGGTTGCCCTTACGCAGCGCCACGCCAGAATCCAGGCGTGAGAATGGTGCGCCTGCCACCGCCAGCGTATCACGCGTTTTCTTCACCAGGTCCAGCGCGGCCAGGCGGTCCACCAGAATGACGTTGATGCGCCCTACGCGCAGATCCTGATACTTGGTTGGGTCATCGTCATAGGTGCGCACATCCACACCCTGCACGTTCTCACGCAGCCACTGTTCATAGTTAGTGCCCAGCCCCACGCCCACTTTTTTGCCTTTCAAATCGTCTGGCTTGGTTACACTGGCCTCATTACCTTTTTTCACCAGCGCCTGAATGCCGGATACGGTATACGGCGTTGAGAAATCATACTTTTTCTTGCGCTCGTCGGAAATGGTGACCTGGTTAATCACCACGTCCACACGTTTGGCATCAAGAGAGGCCAACATGCCGTCCCATTTGGTGGGCTTAAGATCGGCCTTCACGCCAAGATGTTTTGCCAGGTCGTGCGCAAACTCCACCTCAAAGCCGGTCAGTTTGCCATCATCCCCCTGGAAGCTGAACGGCGGATAAGTCCCTTCCAGCCCCACGCGCAACGTGCCGCGCTCCTTAATCTGGTTTAGCAGATTGTCTGCTGCAAACGTTTTGACACTCACACCCGCCATCAACGCCACTGCCATTGCCGCCACCAGTGCCTGACGGCCAAATCGTGCTATTTTCATCATCAACCCCTGACTGTGTTATTTGCCTTACATTGTCGATAGTTACACGCAGAAATCAAAAAATACTCTGTCACAACTTATGCCTTTTTAATCTATAGCAGATGACAGTCATAATGTGAGACGCAGCGCTTTACGGTTTTTCTTCCATACTCCAGGAGACCTTCAACGGATAAAAGGAGCCAGGATTATGAAAAACCCGACCATTGTGCAGTATTTTCACTGGTATTACCCCGGCGACAGCAAACTTTGGCCGGAAGTAACCGAACGAGCGGCATCGCTGCGCGAAATGGGTATTAGCATGGTCTGGCTACCCCCGGCTTATAAAGGCAGCGCCGGAGGATTTTCAGTCGGTTACGACAGCTACGATCTGTTTGATTTAGGTGAGTTCGATCAGAAAGGTTCTGTTGCCACTAAATATGGCGATAAGGGGCAGCTGCTGGCCGCCATAGAGGCGCTGCACCAGCAAGACATTGCCGTGCTGCTGGATGTGGTGATGAACCACAAGATGGGCGCAGACGAAAAAGAGCGTATACAGGTGATGCGCGTTAATCCCGACAACCGCAACGATATTGACGAAACCGCATTCGAATGTGACGCCTGGACGCGCTACACCTTCCCGGCCCGGCAGGGTAAATATTCTGAATTTATCTGGGATTTCCGCTGCTTTAGCGGCGTTGACCACATTGAAAATCCCGATGAAGACGGCATTTTCAAAATCGTTAACGACTACAGCGGCGAAGGCTGGAACGACCAGGTTGATGATGAGAAAGGAAATTTTGATTACCTGATGGGCAGCAATATCGACTTTCGCAACCAGGCCGTGACCGAGGAGTTGAAGTACTGGGCGCGCTGGGTAATGAACGAAACCCGCTGCGACGGCTTTCGCCTGGACGCCGTCAAACACATCCCGGCCTGGTTTTACCGTCTGTGGATAGACCATGTACAGGAAGTGGCCCCTAATCCACTCTTTATTGTGGCGGAATACTGGTCGTATGAGGTTGAGGCGCTACAGCAATACATCGACCAGGTTGAAGGTAAAACAATGTTATTTGACGCGCCGCTACAGAACAATTTTCACAACGCATCCAAAGCGGGACGCGACTACGACATGAGGCAAATTTTTGACGGTACGCTGGTTGAAGCAGACCCGTTTCATGCCGTGACGCTGGTAGCTAACCATGACACCCAGCCATTACAGGCGCTGGAAGCGCCGGTCGAGCCATGGTTCAAGCCGCTGGCTTACGCGCTTATTCTGCTGCGCGAAAACGGTGTACCGTCGGTATTTTACCCGGACTTGTACGGCGCACACTATGAAGACACTGGCGATGATGGCAACGTCTGGCCGGTCGATATCCCGGCAATTGCGCAACTGCCTGAGCTGCTACGGGTGCGCCAGCGTTATGCGCATGGTGTACAGAGGCTGTTTTTCGACCATCCAAACTGCATCGCCTTTAGCCGCAGCGGTACCGATGACGAGCCCGGTTGTGTGGTGGTGATGTCTAACGGTGATGAGGGTGAAAAAGCCATCGCGCTCGGTGAGAACTACGGCGACAAACGCTGGCGGGATGTTCTCGGCCACCGCGACGAGACTGTGACCACCGACGCGCAGGGGAATGGGGTTTTCACCTGCAACGGCGGCAGCGTCAGCGTCTGGGTGATAGAAGAGACGCTATAGGCAATCAGGGTGCCTGGGTGGCAACACCCGGGCTTTGCGTGGCAACCACGGGCGTGCGGCCATCTGCCGCCACTCCGGCTGTGCCGCCTGCGGCAGAGCTTGCGGTTGCGGCTGCCTGCACTGCCTGTAGCGGATGCTTATCGAGCCAGTCAGCGCACTCTGGCGTCGGGCGTTGAACGCGCGCAAGCGTCATCCCGGCATATTCCAGCGTGTCGGCATTAACCTTTGCGGAATACACTTCACGTTTTACCGTCACGTTGTACCAGTCGCCGTCGCGCACCATCAGTTTACCCGGTAGCGCAATCACCCGCTGCCACTGGCGACAGTCGAGCGTATCGCCCTCAGGGGTGACGATAAGACTGGCGATGGCCTGCGGGCTGACCAGTTCACTCTGCGGCCCCTGGGATTGCCAGTAGCCCGCCAGGTTTGCCGGGGCCGGGCTTTTCACCACTTCACTGTATTTATCGACCTGGACGCAGCCGCTCAGACCAAGCAGCGCCAGTATAGTAAGTATCTTTTTCATGATTCATCCTGACCACGCAGAAAAAAGGATTGTGACATTAAAGTGTTAACCCTGCCAGCCTCTCCAGGCTGACAATAAATTTGATCCTGCTCGGCTTTTAACCGCTTTTAACTTTTCTTTGCATCGGTTCGGCGTAGAATCCGCGCCTTTAATTACACTATCCTTCTGAGTTCAGAGGTTACGTTATGTCATGGCAATCCTTTCGCCAGCAGTTCCTGATTAAGTTCTGGCCCCCTCTTCCTGCGGTTATCGCAGCAGGCATCCTCTCCACCTACTATTTTGGTATTACAGGCACCTTCTGGGCCGTGACCGGCGAATTTACCCGCTGGGGTGGACAGCTGTTGCAACTGTTTGGTGTTGAAGCGCAAAACTGGGGCTATTTTAAACTCATCCACCTCGACGGCTCGCCGCTTACCCGTATCGACGGCATGATGATTATCGGCATGTTCGGCGGCTGCTTTGCCGCCGCACTGTGGGCTAATAACGTAAAAATCCGTCTGCCGCAGCACCGCATTCGCATTTTGCAGGCCATCGTTGGCGGCATTATTGCCGGCTTTGGCGCACGCCTGGCAATGGGCTGTAATCTGGCAGCCTTCTTCACCGGCATTCCGCAGTTTTCGCTTCACGCCTGGTTTTTTGCCATTGCCACCGCGATTGGCTCCTGGGCCGGTGCACGCTTTACGCTGCTGCCGATGTTTCGCATCCCGGTCAGGCTGCAAAAAGTCTCTGCCGCAGCCCCGCTCACCCAGCAACCCGCGCGCGCTCGCCGCCGCTTTCGGCTGGGAATGATTGTCTTTTTCGCTATGCTCGCCTGGGGACTACTGACGGCCATGAATCAGCCGAAGCTCGGTCTGGCCATGCTGTTTGGCGTTGGCTTTGGTCTGTTGATTGAGCGTGCGCAAATCTGTTTTACCTCCGCGTTTCGCGACATGTGGATCACCGGGCGCACCCACATGGCGAAGGCGATTATTTTTGGCATGGCGGTGAGCGCCATTGGTATCTTCAGCTACGTGCAGCTTGGCGTGGAGCCAAAAATTATGTGGGCCGGTCCGAATGCCGTGCTCGGTGGCCTGCTGTTTGGCTTTGGCATTGTGCTGGCGGGAGGCTGTGAAACCGGCTGGATGTATCGCGCAGTGGAAGGCCAGGTGCACTACTGGTGGGTAGGCCTTGGCAACGTGATTGGCTCAACAATCCTTGCTTATTACTGGGATGACATCTCTCCGGCGCTTGCCACCAACTGGGATAAGGTCAACCTGCTCAGTACCTTTGGTCCACTCGGCGGCCTGCTGGTGACCTATCTGCTGCTGTTGCTTGCCCTGCTGCTTGTTATCGCTCAGGAGAAACGTTTTTTCCGTCGTGCTGCGCCTGCGGCAGCGGCGCTTAAGGAGAGTTCATGAAAGATATCGTTCCCGACTACCGTCTGGATATGGTGGGCGAGCCCTGTCCTTACCCGGCAGTGGCCACGCTTGAGGCCATGCCGCAGTTAAAAAAAGGGCAAGTGCTTGAAGTGGTGAGCGACTGCCCGCAGTCGATCAATAACATCCCGCTGGATGCCCAAAATCACGGCTATACCGTGCTCGATATTCAGCAGGACGGCCCCACGATTCGCTATCTGATTCAGCGCTAAGGTTGTTGAGGCGGGAAAGCGGAGCGTGCCGGAAGGTGCGCCCCGTTTTTGTTTTGTCGGCATAATGCTACGCATTGTGATGCTGTAGTGATGGATAGCGGTTTTATCCCCGCTTGCGCGGGGAACACACTGGCAAGGCGCACGGCAGACACACTTTCTACGGTTTAGCCCCGCCTGCGCGGGGAACACGCTCGTACAACGTTATCCTGCTCAGGTGTTAGCGGTTTAGCCCCGCCTGCGCGGGGAACACGTCACAATGCCGCTGGCCATTCCGCTTAGTGCCGGTTTAGCCCCGCCTGCGCGGGGAACACCCTAAACATAACCAACTGTATAAGCAGTGCTTTTTATCACCACAAAAATCCACCGGCCTTTTTGCCATTTTCTGACGAGTCGTCAGAAAGGATCACACTGCGACCTATATAACCATTTTCCCCTGTAGCACAGGCGTTACTCTGTCGCGTCGCCACAGGCTCCAGCTTACGTGTTTTTCAGTCAACCGGTACACCATGGTCGCCAGCGTATTTTCATCATCCGGATCGTCGGGTGCCTGGCGGTAAATCGGCAGCGTAGCGTTCTGGCTGTCGCTTAATATCGCCAGCGCATCAGACACGCTCAGCGGCGCAGTACCACGCGCCTTAAGCCACTCGTCCAGGCGCTGCTGGCGCGCCCCGGAACTGGCCGTCACTCTTTGCGCTACGTTGTCAGCATAAATCAGGTGATTGGCATGTCCGCCCGCCCGGTGAATTACCCTCACCTGCGACTCATGCGCGCCCGTCGCCTCCACGCTGTATATCGCGCCCTGTCCGGCCTGCGCCAGCGTATGGTGAAACGACCCGGCTCGCTCACTTTCAGTCAGCACCGTCAGCGCCTCATCCAGCGTGCTGGCGTTAAGCGCCGCGCGTGCTAACACCTGGCGCGGCAGCCCATGTGGTCGCTGGCAGGCGCGAATATTGTTCACCGTGTTCACAATACCCGCTGCATTCACGGCAAACGTATGTCCGCACAGCGAACCCGGATAAGCAAAACTGGTAAACGCCACTGCCGCTTGCGGCGTCACCTCTACCAGCGCGCAGTCCTCATAAAGCTGCGGAAAGCCATCTTCGTTATGGGCGATAACTCTGGCACCATCCGCATCATGACCATAAACGGTGGTACAGCCGTCGGAAGTGGACTCCACAAGGTCACCACGGCAGTTCCAGGCGAACACCTCGTCCAGCGGCGCACCAAGCCCCTGCGCCAGTCCTTTTACTTCCAGCCAGATATCCGGGTGATGCACCTGCGTGGCTACGCATAGCTGCTTTGCCTGTGCTGAGTTCGCCAGCGCCTGGATCCGCTGCCACAGCGCGGTTTTACGCACCTTGTTGTGATACGCCGAGCGGCCAAACTCACCAAGCTGCCTGCCCACCTCAAACGGGCTACCCGCTATTTTCAGCGTCTGCATCACAACGCATCCTCAGGCAACAAGCGCGCTGGGCTTGGCGGTGCGGGCGTTTGTGCGGCATTCATCACCATGGACAGGAATGCGTAATAGCCGTTAAGACCGACTAAATCCATCACCCCTTTTTCATCAAACGCGGCCACGGCCTGCTGCCATGTCTCATCGCTCACGCGTCGGCTCTGGTGTAACTCGCGACAAAAGCGCCACACCAGCATTTCATCTGCTTTTAAATCTGCTGGCTCCCGGTTGTGGTTGATATCATCAATCGCCGACTGGGCAATCCCCTGCCCGGCGGCGATGGGTGCATGAATTGCCCACTCTACCGGCTGCGCCCAGTGGCGCGCCGTCACCAGAATGGCTAACTCCGACAAGCGCGTACCAATGGCGCTGCGATAGCGCAGGTATTCCCCCAGTCGCTGGGCGTGCGCCATGAGCTCCGGGCTTCGCAGCAGCGGCTCAAACGGTGGCAGTAGCGCACCGCGCGGACCGTTGATAATTTCCTGCGCCAGCTCACGCTGGGCGTCATTCCATTCGTGTTCTGCCAGTGCGGGCATGCGGTTGTTCATCTGCGGCCTCCGGCAGCTTTTTCAGTCTCTTCACGTACCACGTCGCGCAGCGTCTGCGCAACAATATCAATCTGCTCTGGAGTGACAATAAAGGGCGGCGCCAGCAGTACATGGTCGCCGTGCTGGCCGTCAATGGTGCCGCCCATGGGGTACACCATCAGGCCGCGCGCCAGACAGCCGCGTTTAATCGCCGCGTTGAGCTTCAGCGCCGGGTCAAACGGCTGCTTGCTGGCCCTGTCGCGCACCAGTTCAACGCCCATAAACAGCCCGCGCCCGCGAATATCACCGACAAACTCCAGTCCACCCAGCGTTTCATTAAGCATGCTACGCAGATAATCACCGCGCTCACGCACCTGTGCCAACAGATTGTCGCGCGCAATAACCTGCTGCACCGCCAGTGCCGCCGCTGCCGCCGTCGGGTGGCAAATATACGTATGCCCGTGCTGAAACAGACCGCTGCCGTCGCGCAGCGGAGCCAGCACTTTTTCGCTCGTCAGCACAGCACCCACTGGCTGATAGCCGCCTCCCAGCCCTTTAGCGATAGTGACAATATCTGGCACTACGCCATCCTGCTCAAACGCATACAGGGTGCCGGTTCGGCCCATGCCGCACATCACCTCGTCGGCAATGTACAAAATGCCGTATTTATCGCAAATCTCACGCACGCCTTTCAGGTAGCCCGGCGTTGGCGGCGTCGCACCGCTGGTGGCACCCACCACGGTTTCTGCCACAAAGCCGATGATAGTTTCCGGCCCTGCCGCCACAATCGCCTGCTCCAGTTCCTGCAACAGTCGCCGGGTGTAGTCCTGCTGGCTTTCATCACCGCGACGGCCCCGGTACTCATTACATTCAGAGACTCTCACCACATCCATCAACAGCGGTGCAAACTGACGGCGACGCCACTCATTACCTCCTACCGCAAGCGCCCCCAGCGTGTTGCCGTGATAGCTCTGGCTGCGGGCAATAAACGTGGTGCGCTGCGGCTGGCCGATTTCTACAAAATACTGGCGCGCCAGCTTGAGTGCTGTCTCCACCGCTTCTGAACCACCAGAAACAAAATAGCTGTAGTTAAGCTCGCCCGGCGCGCTCGCTGCCAGCGTATCGGCCAGTTGCTCGGCGGTTTCACTGGTAAAGAAGCCCGTGTGAGCGTAGGCAAGCGTGTCCACCTGGCGGTGGATGGCCGCCAGCACGTCAGGATGGGCATGCCCCAGGCAGGAAACCGCCGCACCGCCGCTGGCGTCGAGGTAGCGTTTACCGCTGGCATCGGTTATCCAGACGCCCTGAGCCGCGACAGCAACAGGTGGAGTGGCACGCAAACTGCGATGAATGATGTGGCTCATAGTGATACCCCTGAAAGATGCGATATGCTCCCGCGCATCGTGATTGATTCATACGCATCCAGTCAATATATTTATGGCGCATTTGAATCATTGAGCCATAAAAAAACCGCTGACTCACAGCGGCTTCTTGCCAGGCATGACATAAACCCCGGACTGTATCAGATAACGTTCTGCGCCTTCGATACGCGCAACCGCCTGCGGACCGTGTCGCGCCACCAGCAGCGCCAGCAAGCGCTCGGAAAGGCCGATACCGGCAACGACAGAAGGGAAGAACGAGGGACTGTCGGTTGCAAAAAACAACGTGACGTCGGCTTCCTGCGCCAGCGGTGCCAGCGGGGAATCACTGAGCGCAACAATGCGCATCCTGGCTCGGCGAGCGGCACTCAGCACCTGTAGCGTTTCACGGGAGTACGGTGCAAACCCAACAATCACCAGCACATCCTGCTCGGTAAAGTCGCGGGTAAACATCTCATCATTGCCGGCAAAACCGTCAATCAGCGAGACACGGTGTTTGAACAGCCGCCAGACATAATACAGCGACCACGCAATCGGGAAACTGGCGCGAAAACCACACACATAGACGTGCGCTGCACTTTCCATCACTTCCACTGCCTGCTCCAGCGTGGCGGCATTGTCCTGCTGGCTGCGCGCCAGGTTATCGGCCTGCGCGGCGAGCATCTGCTCGCTCAGCGTCGGGCTTTTGTCACGCACCAGTTTCTCAGCCTTCGCCGCGTAACCTTCCGCGCTCAGTCCCAGTTCGTCGATAAAATCATTTTTCAGTTCAACCCAGCCGGAATAGCCCAGTCGCTGCGCCAGGCGTAACAGTGTGGCAGGCTTCACACTGGCGAGCGTGGAGAAACTGCGCATCGACATCACCACCACTTCATTGGCGTGCTCAAGCGTGAATGCCGCGGCACGCTGAAGCTCCGGCGTCAGCTGCGAAAAGTTGTCGATTATCGTCTGTCTGGCGCTCATGGCGTGATCCCGGCAGGCGGCAGCGGAACCGTTCCCCTGCACTTTCCCACCAATCTAGCGGATTTTGCAAAGAGAATTAAGTAGTAATCACCCCCTTAGCGGCGAGTGCTCACCAGCCTGAGCGCAAATAATGAAAACGACGCCCCGCCGTTTTGGTCAGCCATACCACAATACTGGCGCACCTGAGCTGCCGCCGCGTGGCAGTGATGAGCGACCACAACGCCCCTGGCACCAGCTACTTACCGACCAGACTAAAAGCACGCAGCTTCGGTGAATCTTCTCTTCAAATGCAGCACGCATGAAGCCCAATAATGTGGGGTTCAGCCGAGTGTTTCTACCACAGCATCCGTTACGCGATAACCATTGATACCATAATCGTCACGTGAATAAATTATTAACCCGTAATATCAAATATAAATCACACGCATAACCACGCCATTATTATTGACATCATGAGGATTTTCCTAAATTAAGAAATTAATTTCACACCAATGACCTGTCTGGCGGCCGATGCATTCTTACACTTCCCTTACAAAACATAGCATTTACTTTACTTTAAGAGCTTTCCTGGCAAATTCTCACCGTATTTACGGGATAGTGTATCTGCCTGAAATGTTTCAGCATGAATATATTTAGCACCATTACGGTAAATTTCTGGATGTCATATTTTGCGACCCTTATCTTTTATTTCCCGGCCCGCTGAACGCCTGGTTATTTTCGGATGCTGGTCGCCTGGTTTATGCGCTATCCCATACGCTGTTAGCGATAATGTCTTTCGTGAGGGTTTGCTATGTCAACAATAATTATGGACTTATGCAGCTACACCCGACTTGGATTAACGGGCTATCTGGTCAGCCGAGGGATAAGAAAACGGCATATTGCGAGTGTGGAAACAGTTGACGAACTGGCCCACGCTTGTTCAGCAATACAACCTCATGTGGTGTTTATTAATGAAGACTGTTTTATTCATGATGCCCGGCACAGTCAGCATATTAAACAGGTTATTAATCAGCACCCCAGCACACTGTTTATCGTCTTTATGGCAATTGCTAATATTCACTTTGACGAATATTTACGGGTACGAAAGAATCTGTTAATCAGTTCTAAATCACTTAAGCCCGAAACGCTGGATGACCTTCTGAGTGATTTTTTAACACCGACTGAGTTGCCAACGTCGCGCAATAATTTACCCACACTGTCGCTGAGCCGCACAGAATCCAGTATGTTAAAAATGTGGATGTCGGGCCAGAATACCATTCAGATTTCCGATCAGATGAATATCAAAGCCAAGACGGTTTCATCTCATAAAGGAAATATTAAGAGAAAAATAAAAACCCATAATAAACAGGTGATTTACCATGTCGTGCGTCTCGCCGATAATGTCACCAACGGGATTTTTGTGAATATGCGCTGAGGGTTCATTATGCCGCCATGATGGGGCAAAGCGCTGTCTTTAGCGGACGCCATTGATAGCCATAGCGCAAACGCGCTGGAATAAGAGAGTTGCACCGTCAGGTAAAAAAACAATCCGCGCGCTTGCCTGTAAGAAAGCGCGCGCGGCTTTTATTCACATTTTTCGACGAAAATCCCGTCTGCATGGCCGATTTCGTTAAAAAACCAGATCCCCATAGGGTAATCCTCAAGCGAAACAAGATACATCGTCCCTTCGTTGAACGGCTCCACCGCCAGCACCACACCAGGACGGCGCGGCCCGCCATCCGTTTTCACTGTCACCCGATCGTTAACATTCATAAAGTTATCTCTCCTGTTCTGTTGCCAGTGTACTCAAACAGCCAACTTTTTAAAGTTATGGCATGACCTGAACAACCTTGCCAGCGCGTGAGTGCTGAATAATTCACCATTTCAGCAGCGTCTATACTTACTGTTGATCTTATCGTCAGGGGAACGGCCATGAAAACGGACAAAGCATATAGTGAAACCGTCCATCGCGACGTAGGCGTTGACGTTGACGCGCTACTGGCTGCCATCAGCGACATTGCACAACATGAGGTTCATTACCCAACCCATGTAGATAATCCTGAACAGGTGAGCGTGGATGGCAGAAACTTTGGCAGCTGGAACGAACTTGCCGATGCCTTTGAGCTGGATATTCATGACTTCAGCGTGTCTGAACTAAATCGTTGACGGCAAAGCCCGTGAGAAATAAAAAACATCCCGACGCAAGCGCCGGGATGCAAACCTGCCTGAGGCAAGAAACACTTGAAAATTCGTTAACACCAGGGAAAATCTGATGTGGCGTTAACATATCGACAATGTTTTTTTAAAACAAGCCTTCATTAATATAAAAAATAGCTTTCGACATACATATTCACGAAACAAATAACTTCAGCAGCGCTAATCACGTGGTTTTACAGGCATTTTAAGTCTTCGCATCCTGATCATACCGCGCTGAGTTTAAGATTATTCCCACTCAGTGCATAACTCTACGGTTCGATAAAACTGCAGACTTTCATACTGCAAAACCAGGCGCCCGCTCGCACTCTTGCCTGACTGAACCATACATTCTGCGCCTGCGGGCTGATAGTCAAAAAGCGATGAAAAACTATTTACTTACCTGAGCACCCGGCTTTCCTGCGCGCAATATCATGCTACTGCCCCGCCTGCGGCCCGCAACCAACCAACCAACCAACCAACCAACCAACCAACCAACCAACCAACCAACCAACCAACCAACCAACCAACCAACCAACCAACCAACCAACCTACTCAGTGGAAAATCTGCCGCACATTATCCCTCGCTGCACACCCGGTTACGGCCTCCCTGCTTCGCTTTATACAAACGCCCGTCGGCCACGTTCTGTAAATGCTCAAAGTCGTAATCACCGCTTTCCTGCGAGGAACTGACGCCAAAGGAAGCACTGATGTGCAGCGTATCGCCATTGCGTATCAGAAGCTCTTTCACGTTCAGCCGCTCACGAATACGCTCGGCGACCTCTCCCGCCTGCGTCATCGTCGCTCCTGGCAGCACTACGCAGAACTCTTCCCCGCCTACGCGCCCGGCGATATCTTCACCGCGTAATGAACCGCTGATGATACCTGCCGCATGACTGAGCACCCGGTCCCCGGCATCGTGACCAAAACGGTCGTTAATGCTTTTGAAATGGTCCAAATCAAGCTGGATGACAGAGAACGGCTGGCCACGCAAACGGCATTCTCTGGCGAAGGTCTGCGCATGTTCGAAAAATGCTCCGCGGTTAAACAAACGCGTCAGCGTGTCGTAATTGGCACGCCACGTCAGGCGTGACTGCAACGACATCATGTCGTTGACCAGACGGCGGATAACTATCCAGGAGCCGAGCAGCATCAGCGTGAACAGCAACCAGAGCAGCAACAGCACAATGCTGATACGACCAAACTCACCGCGCACACCTTCATCAAGGGTGTGCACTTTTATCAGCACACCATCAAAAGTATTGAGCTTATCCCAGGTGACAAAGCTACCATCCATGCGCAACTCCCCTTCATTACTCAGCTCCATACTGCGGGCAATTTCCGCAAACTGGCTCTGGTTGAACTGCGGGCTGTCACTTTGCGGTTTGGTAGACGCAATGACGTTGAACTTGTTGTCATAAAGGAAAATGGTGCTCTCATCTTCCTCAGGCATCGCGCTGGCAAGAAATTTGTTCATGGCGGGGATGGTAAAATCCATCGCCAGCACGCCGTACCAACGGTTCTGATAGTCCAGCGGCACGCTGGCGGTAATGACCTGGTCTTTATTGCGCGTCGGGTCCCAGGAGTGCTCCCAGCGCAGCGCACGCGTATGGTTATAGCGGTCATCGTGCTGGGCAAAATACGGACGAGACACCTGGCGAGCATAGCGGGCAATCAGCGAGTCATCATCCTTACCCGGAAGGCTGGAAATGTAATATCCAGCACGCGAAACATAATAGGTACGGCGTTGCAGATCGCGGCGGGTATCAGACAGTTCCAGAATATAGCTAAACTCCAGCGCGGCGCTCAGTTCGCTGTGCAGAGTATCTTCGTCGCGAATCAGCAGTGCATTGGCGCTGACAAAATCATCGGAAACACCGCTTAGCGGCATGCTGCGACCGGGATCCAGACGGATCTGCCAGTGCGGCTGGCGTCGCAGCGTGTCAAATTCAGTCATTGCCTTGCGCGATTTATCAGTAGAAATGGGATATTGCAACGCGTAGCGCATGGTGTTGCGAAAAAATAGCAGATTATCAATGCTTTGTTGCAATTGGCGATCCAGTGAGGTGGCAATATTATCCAGCGTATTGCGCTGAGACGAAATATAGGCGTGTTCAAGTACCACCATCTCGCGCCAGGTCAGAAGTGTGGAGCAGATAAACACCACAAGAAAGCAGATATTCACTACCCGGTGTGGGTTTTTGACACGGCCAGTTTGTTGCTGATTTCGGTCCGCAGACACGACAGCTCTCCCTGATATTCAAGAATACGTCTTTGGCAGATAAGCCTGTTTGAGCGTGAAACACTATGGTACCGGCACTATTTTGCCAGACATCCCGCGTCCACACCTGGAAAATTCTTAACAGACCGCATATTTCAGGGGCATCGCGCCCACGGAAAACCCTGGCAGGAATAACGGGCCAGCAGGCCCAGTACGTAATGTAGGGATGACTGGCGGCACAGGAACGTGCCGCCTCAGACACGGTAATACACGTCGGCCTCAGGCATCACTCGTGGATGCCGTTTTCACGCTTGCCTGCACGCAGCTCTTCCTCACGGAACGCCTCGCGCTGGACCGCAAAACCGTTATACCAGCGGCATTCCACCATGCCGCTGGCAAACCCGGTCACAATCATGCGCTGACCGCCGTTTTTGTGTCTGACCTCATCACTGATCACAAAAAGCATCTTTGCGTCTCCTGTTCAGTCTGGGGAAACCCACTACAGCGTAGCCAGGAAAAACGCGTTTTGCTCGCTGTGACGTTCAGCTTTTTCTTAATTATTTAATGCGCGCTTTTGCCACGCAGGCGATTAATTCCGTTCACAATCAACACCACCGCGCCGCCGACAATAAAACCCAGCACCAGATTGATGAGCACCGGCAGCACTGACGCTACCAGCGCCCCGCCCTGAGCGGCAAAGCCTTCAATGGCATGCGCCAGCGGTGCGATACCGTGCACTAAAATGCCGCCGCCAACGAGGAACATTGCGAGCGTGCCAATAATCGACAGTGACTTCATTAACCACGGAGCCAGCGCCAGCAGACCTTTACCTGTCGCACGCGCAAGCGCAGAAGTGCGCTCAACCAACCAGTAGCCCATATCATCGAGCCGCACAATCAGCCCCACCAGGCCATACACGCCTACCGTTACCAGAATGGCAATGCCGGAAAGCACCAGCACCTGAGTCAGCAGCGGCGCGTCGGCCACAATCCCCAGCGTGATAGCGACAATTTCCGCCGATAAAATAAAATCAGTGCGGACAGCACCTTTAATTTTATCGCGCTCAAACGCTTTAGGATCCTGAGCCGCAATAGCCTCCAGACGCTGTTGGCGCTCCTGCGGACTTTGCTTTTTACCGCGCGCGCGCAGGCTTTCCAGCACTTTCTCCACGCCTTCAAAACACAAAAATGCGCCTCCCAGCATCAGAAGCGGTGTGATGGCCCATGGTGCAAAAGCGCTGATAACAAGCGCCAGCGGCACCAGTATCAGCTTGTTGACGAAAGAGCCTTTCGCCACGCCCCAGACCACCGGCAGTTCACGGTTGGCGCGTACGCCCGTCACCTGCTGCGCATTAAGTGAAAGATCGTCGCCTAACACCCCGGCTGTCTTTTTTGCTGCCAGTTTCCCCATCACTGAAATGTCATCCAGCAGTGTGGCGATATCATCCAGCAGCGTTAACAAACTACTTCCGGCCAAAATAACCTTCCTTTTTATTTTGTTGAATTCCGGCTAAGTATGGAGCAAAAACTCAACTGCCGAAACTCCCCAGGCTACATGAAAAAATAACCTCGCTATGGCACTAAAATCTCTCGCCAGCCGCCGCCATTTCGCGTTTACTGTTTCTCCTTTACTTTTATTTACGCAGAGAGGACGTATGCGTATTCCTCGCTGGCTACCGCTGGCAGGCGCACTGTTTGCGCTCTACATCATCTGGGGTTCAACCTACTTTGTTATTCGTCTGGGGGTTGAAAGCTGGCCGCCGCTCACGATGGCAGGCGTGCGCTTTCTGTGCGCCGGTCTGCTACTGCTTAGCGTGCTGCTGGCGCGCGGACACCGCCTGCCGCCGCTGCGTGAAATGCGCAATGCCGCGTTGGTTGGTCTGCTGCTGCTGGCGATGGGCAACGGCACGGTGACCGTCGCTGAGCACCAGAATGTCCCGTCCGGCATCGCCGCTGTGATGGTCGCCACCGTGCCGCTGTTTACGCTGTGCTTTAGCCGTCTTTTTGGCATCCCAACCCGCGCACTGGAATGGCTCGGCATTGGCATTGGTCTTGTTGGCATTATTCTGCTCAACAGCGGCGGTAACCTCAGTGGTAACCGCTGGGGCGCGCTGATGATTCTGGTTGGCTCACTAAGCTGGGCGTTTGGTTCGGTGTGGGGCTCGCGCATTGCACTGCCGAGTGGATTAATGGCGGGGGCAATTGAGATGCTGGCAGCGGGGGTGGCTCTGCTGCTTGTCGCCTTTGTCAGCGGTGAGCGCGTCACTGAGCCACCGACGCTACAGGGCATTCTGGCTGTGGGCTATCTGGCGCTTTTTGGCTCCATTATCGCCATCAGCGCCTATATGTTTCTTATTCGCAACGTCGCACCGGCGATTGCCACCAGTTACGCCTACGTTAACCCGGTAGTTGCGGTGCTGCTGGGGACGGGTTTTGCCGGTGAGAGTCTCAGCGGCGTAGAATGGCTGGCATTGGCGGTGATCCTTCTGGCGGTCCTGCTGGTCACGCTGGGTAAATACCTGTTCCCGGCACCGCCGGTGGTGAAACCCTGTGAAGGAGAAAGCCGCTAACCCTGAGGCGGCGTGGCGGCGTGAATGCCGCGTGTGTCAATTTCAGCGTAGGTTGCGCCGCCGCAAATCCACTCCTCAAGCCGCTCGGACAAAGCGGTGTCGCCAAGCTTGTCGCGCCCGCGCAGGGCGCACTCCCAGACGACCATGACGCGCCAGCCGTCAGTGAGTAAACGCGCAATGTCGCGCTTATCGCGCATGACATTGCTGTTGATTTTACCCATCCAGAAATCGGTGCGAGTAGCAGGCACTTTAAAGAGATAGCAGTCATGGTAGTGCCAGAAGCAGCCGTGGGTAAAGATAATGCAACGCCAGTCGTCGAGCACAAAATCAGGCCTACCGGCAAGTTGCGCATCCTGCGTGCGAAAAGCAATATCCCGTTCGGCCAGTAGCCCGGCGAGGCGCTTTTCAATGGCGGTATCACGCGTGGCGATAGCGCGCATATTTTTGCTCCGCACCGCCCTGCTGTGAACGTCTGCCATTTATTTGCCCGCTGCTGCTTTGATGATTCGGCTTTCCAGTAACCGCGCTACTGCCGCAAAAGCCGGTACCACAACGGAGTTACCAAACTGGCGGTAAGCCTGGGTGTCTGATACCGGGATGCGAAAATCAGCCCGGCCCGGGGCTTCAAAACCCATCAGACGCGCGCACTCGCGCGGCGTGAGACGGCGCGGGCGATGTTGCTGGTTTAATTCATCACCGAAGTCGCGCTCGCCAAGCGCTTTGTCCCAGCCGCGATCAACCAGGATTTCTGCACCGTCTTTGTAATAACGTGCTGACAGCGTGCGCGCAACGCTGTTGGGGTTGGTTGGGTCGACCATCCCGTAGCCAAAGCCGTTGCCCTTCAGCTGGTGCTTTTTGGCGTACTGATACAGATAGCGCCACAGCGTCGGCGTCAGGATGTATTTGCCTGGCACCTCGTCATCGAGTAGTTCATTAAAGGTGATGCGCCGCTTTGGATAGCAGTCAGGCAGGTTGCGCAACGTAAAACCGTTGTTCAGGCCGGTATCGCGGCGAAAGCCGACCAGCACAATGCGCTCACGGTGCTGTGGCAGAAAATGGCGGCCATCGATAATCTTCGGATCATCCGGGCCGTTAGTCTCGGCATCGGCTACGTCATAACCCAGTTCATCCAGCGTCTGCATGATGATGCGAAAGGTATTGCCCTTATCGTGACTCTTCAGGTTCTTCACGTTCTCCAGCACAAAAATCGCCGGGCGTTTTGCCGCAATAATGCGGGCAACGTCAAAAAACAGCGTCCCCTGGGTTTCACAGGCAAAGCCGTGGGCGCGGCCCAGCGCATTTTTCTTGGACACCCCCGCCAGCGAAAACGGCTGACACGGAAAGCCTGCCAGCAGTACATCGTGATCCGGTACAGCTTGACGAATATGCTCTGCGGCCTGTTCGTCATCCACATCAGCGCGATGGCTGAGCGTAATATCACGGATATCGTCGTTGAAACGGTGAGACTCAGGGTCGCAATACCAGTTGGCTTTGTAGGTGCGCACCGCGTGCTTATTCCACTCGCTGGTCAACACACACTGCCCGCCAATCGCCTCAAAACCGTGACGGATACCGCCGATACCAGCAAAAAGGTCTATGAAGCGGAACGCGTAACGACCATGGTGTGCAGGTGGTTTTGGCAGCAGATTCTGTAGTATTGCCATTTCGCGTGCAATGAGGCTGCGGCTCTGGGATTTACCGGTATACCAGCGTTTGAAGGACTCCCGACTCCAGTCACCACGGGCGGCGTTAAGCTTTTCAACCACGGTTTTCACATCGTAAATCTGTAATACCTGTTCAGCCAGCGCTCGTTCTTCTTTTAGCGACATTTCCTGCTGCTGCTGCGCCCCAAAACTCCGGGATTCGGCAGTAAAATCGGGTTGTTCCATCATCAATTCCTTTGGAATACTTTGCTGAGACTCTACCACCGTTTCCGCACCGAGAGAACGCAGCCGCGGCGTTAGCGCATAAACCGTGCCAGAACATCGGCATCGGGTGTGCAAAAATCGCCTTTCAACTCAGCGCATAACTTAGCCATATAGTGCACCAGAAAATTAGCGTTGTGGCGCGCCAGCTGGCGACCCGGTTCTGTTTGCATGGTATCCGGTAACAGCAACAACTTTTTCTGAAAATGATCCAGAGCGAAGGTCAAATCATCCAGCTCCCGGCATTCGGCGAGCGGATCGTCACCGTCAAATAACGCACGTCCCAGCGCACCAGAGACATAAAAAACCCGCGCCAGACCAATTGCCCCCAGCGACTCCAGTCGGTCGGCATCCTGCACAATGCGCGCTTCGGGCGTGAGCGGCGTTACGCCAGCGCTAAAACTGTGCGCCTGCACGGCGTGCGCCACCGCTTCATGTAATGTTGACGGAAATGCCGGAAACGCGTCGCGCAGAATACGCAGCGTTTCCTGTGCCGCCATTGCCGAGGCCTGCGCACGCTGAGGATGGTTTTTAGGCAGGTTGACAATATCGTGGAAGTAGCAGGCGGTCAGTACCACCAGGGGGTCTGCCGGGTGCTCTTTAATCAGCTGGCGAGCGGTGTGCCATACGCGGCGAAAGTGCGCAATATCGTGCGCCTTGTCATCTTCCGGCGCGTGCTGTGCCAGCCAGGCTTCAAACTGCGACTGCCAGTATTCGGGCGACATAGAATGTCCTCTGAATAAAATGAAACGTCAGGGTAACAAGCCGGAGCGGCGTTTCACCAGCGCTCAGTACACTCTTGGGCGCGTAATCCAGACAATCACACCTAAAACGCTGCCTATCGTCCCCAGTACCAGAAGGCCCAGCAGTGCGTTGAGCATTCTGTCACCGACAGCACCGGCCATGCCGGAACCCGGCGCTGGCTCGACGCCGCTCATAACCCAGACATAGCGTAAAACGGCCCAGAGTGAATAAAAGCAAAACAGATAGAGTGCCCACAAGGCAAGACGGCCACCTGGGCTACGGACGGGTTTTTGTTCCATTGGTTTACGGTTATCAGATAAATGACAGGAAATCAGGTCCCAGACGGGCGTCTGTGCCTGAGTTTGCGCTTAATGGCGGCGGCGCTATCATCCCTCTCTACGCGGCGTGTAACCAGTGAGTGAAATCAAAAAACCGCTTAAGCTGCTGAAAGATACATCAGTAAAAGAAGAAAATCTCGCAAGCGAACGTTAGAAAAGGGCGAAAAGCAGTGCGACGGGAAAACTCATGGGCCAGGTCGCCCCAACCAACAACGCGCTAAGCAGTTTTATACTCAGCTTATCTCTGGCAAGAAAAAAGGTAATGACGGCCGCAACAGTGGCCATAACCGCATAAAAAACCAGCATGTGTTGATAGAGCGTCATGAGAAATCGTGAGAGCAGGAAAAGAAAACGCCGCTACTATGCGCCACTTTATGATCTTAATCAAATTTAAGTGAATATTTCTGATGATTATTGTTGCGCAGTCATTACTGAATAAAATGCAGACGTTATACGGCGTAGTCCGAATGTATTGCTCTGTTCGCAATCACACAAACAAACTAATAACAAAAATTAAACATTCATACTAACAAAATACGTTGCCTTTCCGGCCTGGCGGTTTTGCAGGACAACACACAGGCCACAGAAAGGCACAACCACGCAACTCACTGCGGTTTATTGGCAGCGTTAGTGAATACCCAGGCGGGTTGCAAAGGAGATTTCTTCAACCAGTTCAGAAGACGTCAGCCCCATAAGATCCTGAAATTCAAGACGTAGCTGGCGCACTCGCGTCAGGAACTGAGCGGGGGTTAAGGTTTCTTTTTCACGACGAATATATTCTAAGGCAAGTGTCGTTGCGGTTAATTCGGTATTCATAAAATCCTCTGCACGTTCTGTTGGGAAGTGACATGATAATATCACAGCTCAACTGTGCAAAAAACAAACACTGCGTAATAAAAAAACCATTCTTAATTGCCAGGATAATAATGAAGCCAGGTTGACCGACGGTAGAAATAATATACAGCGCCAGTCAGCAGGTAAGCACAGATGCCTGAGCCTCACCACTGCAAGCGCCTGGCTCACGTCCTTACGGCGAGATAACATAGCCAACGCGCAACGGTTGCTTTAGGATGAGGCGCGTAACGAATGCAATACCGTCTGCAAAGTGGACAATATTTGGCGATGCGTCTCGCACTGTTCCTTTGGTGAGCAACCACTAAGCCCCCTCAGAAAAGCAAATCAGGGCCGACGAACAGAGCATTTAGGACATAAATCGTTAAATATTGCTTTATAATCAAGAGCTAAAATCAATGGATAACATAATAAAGTTTATTGTCAGCAACGAGTACGTTAGCGCGCAACCTGGTGAGGAAGTGCATGACGTTATTTACAGTATCGATAAAAACTTTTTGCTCGGCGCCGCTGTCTCCGCGACCTCCATCCTCATCAACAGCCAGCAGAAGTTTAACTTTCATTTCTTCACTGATTTTATTAATGATGACTACCTTAATAAATTTAATGAACTGGCGAAGAAATTTAAAACCAACATCTATATCTACATGGTGGACAACAGCTCTTTTGCTCACTTTCCAGTCAGAGCAAAATGGACCGTGGCAACCTACTACCGATTTATCGCCTTTCATTATTTAGCCAACGTTAAAAACCGCAGTAAAGCGCTGTACCTCGATGCCGACGTGGTATGCAAAAACAGTCCTGATGCCCTTTTTGATCTTTCTCTGGACGGAAAATACGCTGCCGTTATCCCGGATCTCGATACCGTACAGCAGAAATGTGAAGCGCGGCTGGGGCTGCCAGGACTTGCTGGCAACTACTTTAACGCTGGCGTGATTTATTTGAATCTTAACGAGTGGAAAGCGAACAACCTGACAGACAAATCGCTGGCGATGATTGGCGATAAAAGCGTGGAATACAGCTTCCTGGACCAGGACATTCTCAACATTCTGTTTTGTGGCAACAGCGTTCTGCTGCCTGGTAAATACAACCAAATTTATGATGCGGCTCATCACTTTGGTGCCAGAACCCTTCACGAAGCGCACCAGACCATAACGGATGAAACCGTCTTTATCCATTACACCAGTAATTCAAAACCCTGGTTGCAGTGGATGAGATATCCCTCTTCTCACTGGTTTGATCTGGCTTTTGAGCAATCGCCCTGGCACGGCTCGCCGCTGCATGATGCGCATTCTGTGAATTTGCTCAAGCTGCGCTCAAAGCACGAATACCGACAAAAACACTATCTGCGCAGTCTGTTAACGCAGGTGAGATACTTATATAAAAAACTCACGCCAGGTAACCCCCCACGCCCGTTCTAAGCAAAACGCTCTTCGAAGACACTCTGCGAAGAGCGAGTTATTTAACGCCACCAGCCTGTACAACGCTGTACCATACAAAGATTCCCCCCGTAGCACGCATTACCCTCGCCTCGTTACGCAGGAAGTTAACCAGGCTACGGGTGGCACCGGACGGGCTGATAATCACCCGACTTTACGCTGAGGCAAACAGAAGACAACAGCGCCTGAAATACGGCGTCTTCATGGCGCCTGTACGCCAGACAATCTGGCTTGTTGACCACAATCGTTATTGCCATATGCTGTACACGCAAGGCATTCGCATAAGCCACGCTCTCCCGCCAACCATCTCTGACAGCAATCGCATTGCACTTTCTGAGCCGTGTTAGTGTTTCAAACACACGATTCGCAGTATCACACTTTCGTGGCTGACTCCCGACATGGCTCGCCTGGAAGCGCTCCACAGGCTGACCACTGGCTTATTCAGGTGAACGCCGCTGCGTGATTCATCGGGCCTGTATGGTCGCGCAACGCCCGCTGATAAAAACACAAGCTGTTGTTCGACAACGCGCGGGCACCTTTCATCGTGGAACATTCCATCATCAGGATGTACTCATCCTGATAAATGAACAGAACGGGTATAGAGGTTTATTCATGCGCAAATAACCGCCAGGCCTTTCTTCAACTCATATGACTCACAGATGAGCCCTTTGTCGTCAGCCAGGCATGGCTGACAATCATCCCCACAACAAAATTAACTATTCGTGCTATTTACCCGGACTGCCCCACCCTTGCGCCAGGTAATAATCCTGGTCACCACCGAATTATTCCCAAAATATCATGCTAAAGGTCAACCCATTGAGTGAGCTGAAGCCCGTTATTATGGCTAATGAGACAGCGATTTTATGTATTACCGGAAAAATTCATTAAGAATATTCCAGCACCAGAAAATAATGCCCTTTTAACTTTAAATTGCCAAAAATAATTGCGTTATACATTATCTATGCAAGGCATACCTGGCTTTTACTCTCCGACCTGCTTTAAAACATGCAGGCCAGATTGTTGTTTATTTTTTAACACGTTTAAAATTTCTCCCCGGGATAAGGATAGAATGGAAACTCATTGCGCCATCTGGCCATGCAATAACAATTACCTCAGGATAGGTTTAGATAACCTTCTCAAAAGCGAGTTTTGTCGCCATCATTTTGATGAGTTTATTTTCGTCGACTTTTCATTGTATAACATCAAACTTTTCACCAATGACAACTGGCTGGATTTTATCGAAAAAACGCATATGTACATCATACTGATCCATGATAAGCATATGGAAGCCCTGGCCAACTACTGGTCTCATGCATCGTTAAAAATCACTAAGACCCTGTCCAAAAAAGAGAGTTTTAAATTTATTACCCTCTCATCCGGTCGGGAGCGACGTCTGTATACTCACAACAGCATAACGGACGCGGAGCTGACCGTACTAAACCTGGCGCTGGCAGGAAGGTCGGTCAGAGATATTGCGTATATTCTGGGCTGCCATCAAAAGCGCATCTATAGTTTGCAATATTCTATTGAGCGGAAGATGGGGATTCGGCTGAAATCAATTTTTATCGGAACACAAAGCTAACACGCTGATACCAAACAAAAAAAATAAAACCAACTTATTTTACAACCTCCCTTTTATCGCCAGTATCTCATTTCCTGAATTACTCCTTTGGCCTGGTTGACACTCAAAGGAGTGATTTTACTCGTCATAACAAAAATTTACTCACCGCAATAAAACCCAGAACGCCATTTCTCCTTGCCGCCCCCAGGATTATTTATTTTTACCAATAGAAAAATCCGTAATAACATCGATTTTAACAAAAAAATCCCATTAAAATATCGGAATATTTCCATCAACCAGACCCAATCACTACTAATTTGGCACAAAACCAGTTAAATATAATGCAAAATGGCTATTAATTTGAATCATTAAACCACAAAACACTTAAAGGTAAGGAGTGAACGCCTGTTTTAATCATCACCGTCAATTATGAATTGAAAATAATATCTTCATATATATTATTCACATCAGACGCAGCCTAATCCAGATTAAGCCTTTACCGCTTATCATGGCGATGGCTTTTCCATCATTGATGATGGAGCGTCTGGGTATTGTAAGAGATAACTCCGGGATATTTTGGAAAATATCCTCAGCAGCACATACAAGGAAATTCAAATGAAAATCAGTAAAATCGCTTCCGCTTTTCTCATCATGGGTCTCACCTCTTTCGCTGCTCAGGCTGCCGATCAGGGTAGCGGTAAAATCACTTTCTGGGGTTCAATTATTGATGCACCCTGCTCAATTAAAAACGGTTATGGCGATCAACGTATCGAATTAGGGCAGGTTTCCAATTCACTTCTGGATAACGGCGGTGTTTCCACTCCTCGCCCGTTCGATATTCAACTGGAGAATTGCTCTTTTGAACTCGATGCTAACGGCGCGCCGTTGTACAACACCGTAAAAGTGACCTTTGCAGGCGGTAACGTCCCGAATGATATGACCATGCTGGCTATTACAGGTCAGGCAGCAGGTGCAGGTGTACGCATTCAGGATTTCTCAGGCCAGCCGGTAACGCTGCTCAAACCGACCTCCGGTCGTGAACTGGGCATTGGCGACAACACGTTGAGCTTCTCGGCTTATCTGGAAAAAATCGCCTCTGTGACCAACGTAACGCCGGGTGACTTTGAAGCGGTAACCAACTTTACCCTGGCTTATGAATAAGCCCAATTCTGTTCTCATGTAACGTTATCCGGGCTGCAGTTGCAGCCCGATATTCAGGAGCACAGTCATGGTAAATTTTGCCCCCCTGATAGCCATTATTTTAATGCTGCTGCCTTTTGTGTCTCTCGCATCCAGCCAGGGAATGGGAACCGTCACAATGAATGGGCAAATTCAGGAATCAGCATGTTCAATTCACACGGACGATGTATGGCAGGAAATTCCGTTCGGCGTTATCTCTTACAACGACATCAACAAGGAAAACAGTGCAGTCACTAAACCGTTTGCCGTACGCCTGGTTAATTGTGCGCTGGAACGCAATAGCGGTGATTTATGGCAGAGCGTCAATATTACCTTTGGTGGTGAAACAGAAGTATTCCGCCCTGATATTTTTAAAATTCACGGCGAAGCGCAGGGTTTAGGGCTACGTATTCTGAATCAAACCGGCGATATAGCCCACGCAGGTGTGCCGATGCCCAATGTGGCGTTGCAGAAAAATAATAATGAACTGCGTTATCTGCTCTCTGTGGTACGCAGCGGAAAATCGCTGTCAGAAGGTAACTGGTATAGCGTGATACGCTTTATGGTCACGTATCAGTAAACAAGATAATAAATAATATCAATGCGTTAAACACTATCTGCTGACTTTCTGGATCGATCGTCTTCTACCGGTAGTTTCCGGCAAGCAATAAATGGATTTAAAAAATGGAAAAAACCACACCGCCTGTTTTTTATCTACGCCGCCTGGGTGTTTATATATTTATTGCTATGTTTTGTACTCCAACACCGCTCAAGGCGATAGAGTTTAATATGGATATTCTGGATGCGGAAGACCGCGAGAATATCGATTTATCCCGTTTCTCCCGCGCTGGTTATATTATGCCGGGAACCTATACATTGAATATGCGGCTCAATGAGCATGCTATTTCTGACCAGGACATTACTTTTGTTGAAAAAGTACGTAACGGTGTCCCTGTTGTGGAAGCCTGTCTGACGCCAGAACAGGTCGAACTGCTTGGGCTGCGTGAAGATGCGCTAAAAATGATAGCCTGGGATCAGGACGGTCGCTGTGCCGATTTCAGCGCACTTGAGGGCGTCATCACGCGCGGGAATCTGGCGAGCGCTTCTTTGTATCTTTCAGTACCGCAAGCGTGGCTGGAATACCAGGATGCCTCCTGGCTGCCTGTTTCGCGCTGGGAAGAGGGTGTGGCGGGCGCCATGCTTGACTACAACCTGAACACCAACAACACCTGGAATAGCCGGGGCAGCCAGAGTCAGAGCGCCAGCGTCAGCGGTACCGCTGGCGGCAACCTCGGCCCCTGGCGACTGCGCGGTGACTATCAGGGCAGCTATCACCACACCACCGGGCGCGCCAGCAGCAGCGTAAAACATTTCGACTGGAGCCGTATTTACGCGTTTCGCGCCCTGCCCGGCATCATGTCAAAGCTCACGCTCGGCGAAGACTATCTTACGTCCGATCTTTTCGACTCCTGGCGCTATACCGGTGTTTCACTGGTCAGCGACGAAAGCCAGTTGCCCCCCAGACTGCGCGGCTATGCGCCCGAGGTAACCGGAATTGCGCGCACCAATGCCAAAGTCACGGTCAGCCAGCAAGGGCGCGTCATTTATGAAAGCACCGTCGCGGCTGGGCCATTTCGTATTCAGGAACTCAACAGCGCCGTCAGTGGGCGGCTGGATGTGAAGGTAGAAGAACAAGACGGCTCAGTGCAGACCTTCTTTGTTGACACCGCACAGGTGCCTTACCTGACGCGCCCCGGCCAGGTGCGCTACAAACTGGCCTCAGGGCGCCCACGGGACTATAACCACCGCACTCAGGGACCGTATTTTGCAACCGGAGAACTCTCCTGGGGCCTGTCCAATGCCTGGTCAGTCTATGGCGGTGCTATTTTCTCGCAGGACTATAACAGCGTAGCGCTGGGCACTGGACGTGATATGAACGCCTTCGGCACCGTGTCTGCGGATGTCACCCATGCCACGGCGCGTTTTTTGGGAGAAAAGGATCGGCAGGGGCGCTCGTGGCGGTTGAGCTACTCCAAGCGTTTTACCGAGATAAGCAGTGAGGTGACCTTCGCAGGCTACCGTTTCTCAGAACGCAACTATCTCTCGATGGGTGAATATCTGGATATGCGCTACCGCGGTGGCGTTATGGGGAACAGCAAAGAGCTGTACACCATTCAGGCGAGTAAAAACTTTGACGAACTGGGCCTGTCGACAAATATCAACTGGTCTCACCAGACCTACTGGAACCGTCCAGCCAATGACCAATATAGCATTTCACTGAATAAGTATTTCTCGCTCGGTGACTGGCGGCATATCTCGGTCTCGCTTAACGCTGCGCGCAGCGAAGTAAACGGGCGCAAAGATGACAGTGCTTACCTTTCACTGAGCATGCCGCTGGGTGCAGGTAGCGCAGGCTATAACGCCAGTATCAGTAACAGCCGCTACTCGCAAAATGCCAGCTGGAGCCAGAGTCTGGACAACAATGACTACTATCGCATCAACGCCGGTCACAGCCTTGGCGCAGGGGATGCCTCGCGCAGTCAGGCAAGCGGTTATTACTCACACAACGGTAGCATTGCCGATATCACAACTAACTTCAACTGGTCGCAAAGCCAGTACACCTCCTTTGGTCTGTCTGCCAGTGGCGGCATGACCGCCACCGCAGAAGGCGCAGCCCTGCATTCCGGCGGCATCCAGGGCGGTACACGCCTGATGGTGAGTACTGAGGGTGTCCGTGGCGTTCCCGTTGGCTATAACGGTTACACCAATGCGTTTGGTATTGCTGTAATCCCTGGCGTACCAAACTACTTCCGTACCCGCGCAGAGATTGATGTCAACCGCCTGCCTGATGACGTGGAAACAGAAGGTACACCTATCGCCGAACTGGCTCTGACCGAAGGGGCAATTGGACTTCGGCGCTTTGAGGTGTTGAAGGGCGAAAAAGTCGTGGCGTTCTTCCGCCAGCCAGATGGCCAGCATCCGCCGTTTGGCGCCACGGTACACAACGCAAAATCACGCGAACTGGGCATGATTAGCGATGGCGGGATGGCCTGGCTTGCCGGGGTAAATCCAAATGAACGTTTAACCGTGCACTGGGGCGGTTCTGCTCAGTGTGAAGTCGTTATGCCTGAGGTTTTCACTGCACAGCAGCTGTTGCTGCCCTGCAGTTCCTTACCGGCGGCTAAGTAAAGTAAGTGGTGAAATGATGAAAAAACAACATGCAGCATTAACCGTACTCCTGGGTAGCCTGCTGGCGGGGTTGAGCCATGAGGCCGCCGCCGCCATTGCGCTGGACAGGACCAGAGCCATTTTCCCCGGCTCGGAAAAGACCATTTCCCTGACGATTACCAACGACAGCACCTCAATGCCGTACCTGGCGCAAGGCTGGATTGAAGATGCACAGGGCAAAAGAATCAGCGGGCCTCTGGTGGTTGTCCCTCCCATGCAGCGCCTTGAACCGAAAGATCAAAGCATGATGCGTATTAAGGCGCTGGCAGATGTGGCCTCCTTGCCGCAGGACCGGGAAAGTCTTTTTTACTTTAACGTGCGCGAAGTACCGCCCAAAAGCGAGCGCCCTAACGTTATGCAGCTGGCTTTGCATACCAAAATAAAGCTGTTCTACCGCCCAAAAACCATTCTTCCGCAGAAGTACAGCCGTTGGGACAACCAACTGGTGCTGCACAAGGTCAGCGGCGGCTACAGGGTTGAGAACCCTACGCCCTATTACATGACGGTAATAGCTATTACCCCGGCACCCAAAATGGCGGTCCCCCAGGGATTCGAAACCGTAATGGTGCCCCCTAAATCCAGCGCCGTGGTTAAAAGCGCGCAATTCGCCACCCCACATGTGACCACCATCAACGATTTTGGCGGTAAACCCACGCTGGCGTTTCGCTGTAACGGCGATGTGTGCCGCGCCGCTGAAACACCAGAATCGTAATGGCCATCACCCTGCCCCCAGGAGGACAGCATGAAACAACCGTTTAGCCGTACCACTGCACTGCTGTGGCTACTGACAGCTGGCATGGTTTCTGTGGCCGGGGCCGCGAACTGGGATGTCGATGGACTCAACGGTGGAGTTCGCGCAACCGGCACGCTGGTTGCCTCACCCTGCGTCCTGCTGCCTGAGTCAGCCGAGCAGGAACTCAATTTAGGCAGCACTGTGTCGTGGGCGCTGGAGAAGCCCGCAAGCGTAACAGCGCCTGTGCAGGTGTACATCAAACTTGATGGCTGCCCGGGAGAAACCCTGTTTATGCGCAATAACTCGCTGATGCGCGGCGCGACCGTGTTAACCGGACAATCTGCCGTAAAAATGACGATATACGGTGAAACTGAGCCGACAGACACGCGTTTCTTTCGCCTGCACGGTGGTGTTGAAGGCGTAGCGCTTCGACTGAACGACGCACAGGGTGACATTCTGCGACCGGGTATCCAAAGCCGCGCCCAGATCCTCACGCCAGGGCGCAACGACCTGGTATTGCAGGCCCAGCTGTGGCGTACACAGTCCCCCACGCTGACAGTTGGGGAATGGCTCAGCGTAGTGAATATCGCTCTGGAGTACGAATAATGAATCAACCCGTGATGCGCACAATGAGCCGGATAGGGGCTGCGCTGATGCTGTTTGCGCTGGCCGAGACGCCGCGCGCCTACGCCGATACTGACGTCAACTTCAGCGGCATACTGGTCGCCGACCCGTGCGAGCTGCATGTGGACTCTGAGGATCAGATTGTCGATTTCCGTAACGTGCCGTCAAAGACATTCATTAAATATCCCCGCAGCGAGCGGGAGCGTTTTGCTATCCAGCTGACCGAGTGCGATTTATCACTGGGAGAGACGGTAACGATAACGTTTATGGGCACTGAAGATGCCGCGCAGCCTGGGCTTTTTGCCGTAACTGGCGCAGCAAAAGGCATCGCAATTGCCGTTGAAGACGCTAACGGCACGCCGGTTTTACCCAATGTGCCCATGCGCCCGGCGGCGCTAACGGCCGGGAATACGTTTCTCAATTTCCAGGCTTTTATCTCGGCTCCCGTTCATAGCCGGGTGCAGGAAGGTGACTTCGAAACCGTGACAACGTTCCGGCTGGAGTATGACTAAAGGTAAGGTGTTATGAAAAAAACTAGTGTTTATACCGTGGCTTGTGCGTTGCTGGTCAGTTCGCTGTTACCTGCTCAGGCAGCATTAACGGTTAACCGCTCGCGGGTGATTATGAATGAAGGTGATAAAAGCGTCAGTATGACGGTCACCAACCGCAATGAACGCGAGCCCTACCTCGCACAGGTCTGGATTGAAGACGAAGCGGAAAAAAAATTGACCAGCCCTCTGATGGTGCTCCCGCCCGTACAGCGCATTGAACCTGGTTCAAAAAGCGTGGTGCGTATTCAGGCGCTGGCAGAGCTGAGCCAGTTGCCAAAAGACAGAGAAAGCGTGTTCTGGTTTAACCTGCGCGAGATCCCACCGCGTAACGATAAACCTAATGTCCTGACGCTGGCGCTACAAACACGCCTGAAGATTTTCTGGCGTCCTGCATCCATCAAACTTGATAGCAAAGCCGACACCGTGCCGGGGCTGGAAAACGTTACGCTGGAGAAAAACGGCGACCGCTATGTGCTGAAAAACCCAACGCCTTATCACCTGACGTTTGTTGAAGGCCGTACTGCGCTTAACGCAAACGCGGTGGAAGGATTTGAACCGCTAATGGTGGCACCCAAAAGTGAGACAACCCTGAGCTCCGCGGCACAAGCCCTGGGTAATAAACCGGTGCTGACATTTGTTAACGACTACGGCAGCCTGCGCCTGCTGCCATTTCTATGCACGGGCGCTGTCTGCAAAGCACAGCCTGTGGTCACGCCGTGATAACGGGTCGGAGGGATAACGTGAACAGATGGAAAATAATGCCTTTCGCCGCCCTGCTCTGCCTGAGCGCGGCGAACAGCCTGGCGGCAGACGGAGGCCTCACCACGCTGACTATCAGCGGCAATATTGTTGAGCCGGACTGCGTCATCAACGATAACCAGCAGATAGTGGTCAATTTCGGCGAAGTGTTAACGACCCGAATTGATGGTGCTAATTATGAAACGCCAATTAACTATACCTTGAGCTGTGCAAACCTTATCCGCAACACGTTGAAAATCAATTTGAAAGGAACCGCTGCCTCGTTTGGCGACGGGAAGTTGTTTATGACCGATGTTAGCGGGCTGGGCATCCGGGTGCAAAACGCTGCCAGGACGGTGATAACACCGAATACCGGCACAGTGAGCTTTACCTATGCCAACAATAGTCCACCTGCGCTGTACGCCGTGCCGGTGGCACAGGCCAACGCGACGCTGCCAGACGGCGCGTTTAACGGTTCGGCCACTATGGTGTTCAGCTATCAATAAGGATGACCTGATGCGTCAGTTACTCACTACCGCTTTGTTAGCCACCCTGTGTCTTGGACTCAAACCGGCTTTCGCGGCTAACGAGGCCGAGATTATTTTTAAAGGGACGCTGGTCACGCCGCCGCCCTGCGCTATTGATAACAACCAGACTATTCGCGTGCCGTTTGGCGACCGTCTGTCAATCAAGAAAGTCAGCGACGGCATTTACCGCAAAGATGTGCCCTACAACCTGGTGTGCGACAACACGTCCGGGCGCGACTGGAAGCTCATGCTGAGCGTGCGCGGAACGCTTGCCACATTTGATACCACTGACAAGGCAACCGTGGCGACCTCGTCTGGCAACCCCGGCAATCTCGGCGTGAAAATCTTTCGCGACGGGCAGCCGTTTACCTTTGACTCGCCGGTCGAAATCAGCCTGTCGGCCATGCCCAAAATTGAAGCGTTACTGGTACAGCGACCGAATATTGAACTGGTAGAAGGACCGTTTGAAGCAACGGTAACCCTGAGAGCAGAATATTTATAATGGACAAGATACTTATGGAAAAGCGCAAACTATACCGAGCGATGTTAGCGGGTAGCGCCGCCCTGATTGCATCAATATTCTACAGTACTCCGGCAACGGCGGGGATATGTAAGAGCCCGACCTATGGAGGATGCCCTGTCGTTAGCAAAGTGACACATCAGTCAGGCAATAACTACAGTGCAACCTGGTTCAATGATGGTTCAGCACAAACCGAGGTATTCGCTGGCGGGGCGTCGAATATGATATGGGGGCTTTATTTAATCACTAACTACCGGTTCAGCGGTAATTACATCATTGGAGGCACACATACCCCATTGCTGACCGTTACGCGCTACGACCCTCCGAGGACCGACGGCTATGGCGATGCATGTAACTCTTCGGAGGTAATCGATCCAAGCGGTGTTTATTGCGATCATCAGCATTTCGCCGATCGGTTTATCATCAAATATGGCTATTCCGGTATCCAGAACGTGGCTATTCCGGCTGGAGCCACCAATTCATGTATTGTATTTGGTGTACCTGGCGCAGGCGGTGGGGAGTTTTTCCCGGTCAGGTTAGGGAGTGCGTCAGTACCGATTTGTGGACCTGGCGGTATTAACGTGGTCGAACCTGAACCTGACCCGGAGTGGTGCGGAATGAATACCAGCGCACTGACCTTTGATTTTGGCGATATGGCACCGGCGGCGGTGTCAGGTTCCTCGCTCACGAAAACGGCAGTGATGGATTGTAGCAAAGCGGGTGTGACCTATAATCTGTATTTAAGTAATGTCTCCACCTCCGGGCGCAGCACCATCAATCTGGGCCGGGGCGTAAGCGCCATAGTCAGCGCCAATAACCAGACGCTACAGACCAAGCGCACGTCAACAGGCACAACAAACTCGTTAAACGTTACTGTTACCCTGAACGGCACGCCAACCAGTACGGGGGCGATTAGCGGTCTTGGCATCCTGGCGGTGAATTATTTATAACGGCCTTTATATTACAGAAGTGGGGAATGTCCCTTTATTCAAACACGCCTGCTTTGCCTGACAGTGTTTTTTCATCCCGGCCAGTATTATCTGGCGCGGGATGGCAAACACCAGGTAAAGCCGGCTAAACATCAGCAGCGCATCCGTTTCAATGAGAAAGCCTGAGCGACAGGCGCGCGTCAAATTACCTGCGTATTTCACTGACAGGCATAGTTCCTGGGTATTGTGAGCAATAATATTTACGACAGGCCGATACTTTTTGAAACGCCCTGATATGTTATCATATATACTCAGAATAAATGCATGGGTTAACTACATTATTTGATGCTTAAATCGTAACTCACTAATTCTCGTCAGACCACCGAACTTCTTACATAATGAGTACTGATAGCCGTAAGCGCTTTTGATACTGCATCCCAACTCACTGGCAATTTTTGCCAGTGAGTTGCCTTTCGCCATATAGCTGAGTGTTTTCACTTCATTTTCAGTCATCACCTTTCCTTTGGGTGGCGGCACCGATTTCCAGCGCAAAATATCACAAATATTCTGCATCACTTTACTGGTGCTGGCGGTGGCATCAATGACACTTATGATACGCCACTCGCGGTTGAGCCAATATCGAGCTAATGACAGCATTGCCCGGTCACACATGAGGACAATTTGCATTTTATACTGCGCCAGAAACTTCAACCAGTTATCGTCAATAAAATAAAGCAGATTGTCTATAGAGAAATCGACAAGTATTACCCCATCGCTGAGGGAGGAACTCCATATTTCACTCAGCCACTCTTTCACTCCACGTTTAAAGAAATAGTTATCTTCAGGCCATATTGCTATTTTCATCTGCGCACAATGCGTAATACGAGTCAATTCAGAGTCCATTTCACGACATTTATATTCACATCCATAGCAGTTAAGTGTCATCGCATTTTTTGCGTTCATATTAATTGCATCCTTTGAGAATTACACTTTTGCCCGCCTGATGAACCCCTCTGGCTCCTGTATTACTCTATTCTCTAATGACAGATCAGCTGCTCTACCATAAAGAATAAAGAACAAAAAATAATAAAAACATCCAACTACAGGATTAGGATAATTCCATCAAGCATCAACGTTTACGGACGCATTTTAATCAACATCATTAGATTAAGAAGATTTTTCGTCTAAAGTATCAACATCAACTCATCAACACCTTGAAAGCAATCGCCTTTTAAATAAAATCACATAAGTAAGTTGATACTTAAATCAAACTCACAAATGAGATAAGACAAACCATAAACATGAAAAAAACCAACGCTAAAGAAACGTATTGCCTCCTTCCTTGCTCGCACAAACAACCCATTCATCTGCCAGTACGTATACTATAATAAAATAAAAAGAGGGGTAAAAATGTCGCTCAAATTCATTATCGATAACCGTTTCCAGTTCACCACGGATGACAGTAAAATTGAAGATATTACTAATGGAAACATCACCACTCTCATCACGCCAGCAGCACGCTGTCTTGCTACATTATTGCAAAACCGTCGGCTGGTAACCCACCAGGAACTGTATTCCAGCGGTTGGGGTGAGACGAGTAAAGACCCGGCACCCAGTTCGCTTTATCAAAACATATTGCTTATCCGTAAAGCGTTTAAAGAGTTGAGTGGCTCAGACATTGACTATATCACCACGGTTCCACGCAAAGGTTTCATCTTTAAGCAAGATGCGACAGTAAGCCAGTCCGAAAACATCTCCACCTCTCTCACACTTCCTGACATTGAAAATAAAATAATATCTGCGCCTTCCGCTCTCAGACAGAGAATCACGTTTATCCAACGCACTTACCTGCATTCAAGCAGGGTAGTAACCTGTATTAATTACATACTGATAATCAGTTGTGCGCTGCTGGTTATCAGCATATTAGTGAGGATCCCCCATTCATCAAGCGTCAATATACTCAGTGAAAGCTTTATGCCTTATCAGGAAGTGAATGGCTGCAAATACTATCTCGAAAAGAAAACGCCGGTAGCGCTATTAAACAATGCCAGCAGTAATACATTAATAAAACAGCTGTGGGACGCTGCTCGTGATGAGAACGGCATCTCCTGTGCAAACTACCCCTGGCGATACATTGTTTTATTTGAGCATGAAAACAGAGCCAGAATACTGGCTTGTACACGTCCCGGAGATGACGACCAGGAGCAAGTATGCGTGACTATTTTTAAAAGGAACGACTAATGAATAGCCTGAAAGTGACGATTGTCAGCGCCACAGTGCTACTGATATTGCTTATCATCTTTGCATTTCAGCTTTATTACCTGAATCGTTCTACGTCCACCTTTACCTGCCGGGGCAACATCTCACTGTTCAACGCTACACGCAACTTTACCGGCTCTTTGCAGTTCACAGTGAATCAGGGACAGGGGTCAATAATGCTATTAGGGACGTATACTGATGAGAAAGGTATCAGACACCTCGCCAGCGTCCATAACGAGCTACACCAGTTTTCCAGAGATGGAGATCTTTACGCGCTGCGGTTTTCGAAAGCTTCCATTGTCCCAAAAAGCCTGGCTACGGACTCTATGCTGGAAAGCATATTCCATCCCTATTTGCTGGATGGGAAAAAAGGAAAGATGTTCTATCACATCTTTACCCAGCCCAGTGGCAATAAGATTGTTGGCTTTGGCAAGATTCCAGAGTTAGCTTGCCAGACGCCGCACTGACTGAGCGTTCTTTTCACCGGGGTGAACGCCTGGTATCCCGGCCGCACATACAAGAGAGAATGCCAAAAGTGACGTGAGAACGAGAGAAGGCCGAGGGCGTTTATAAGCGCAATACGCTTCCCTGCTCCAGGAGCTGGTTCACAATAATGGATGACACCGCGGTAAAGCACTACCCTGAATTAAAGGACAGGTGATAGCTTACCGCTACGTTCCGGCATCGGTTTTTTTACTGACAAAACAGGTGCCACCAGCCTTGAAAAATTGCAGGGAAAATGGGTTTTATCAGAAGGAGAATGGGCAGGACTGGCGCAGAGTGGGTATGTGACTGCGTGGGCTCCCTCCCCAGTCTCGGGGCAGATCCGTTCAGCGACTCGCGCCACTCTCCTTTCAGGTTGCAATCATGCCCCCGAATTTGGCATTTTAACCCCCCAGCCCCTGCGTTTTTGTTCAAGTGACGACCTTGCGAGCAAACTAAAGATGATTAAGTGGCCCTGGAAAACTCAAGATACTGCCCCACAAACGTTGATTCCCTGGGAAGAGGCGCTGGCGATCCCTGTTCTTGCGCCCTTATCCACTCACGAACAACAACAACTGGTGCAGATGGCTGAACGCTTTCTTGACAGCAAGCGCCTGGTGCCACTACAGGGATTTGAACTTGATAATCTCAAAGCTGGGCGCATCGCCCTGCTCTTTTGCCTGCCGGTGCTGGAGCTTGGACTGGAGTGGCTCGACGGTTTTCATGAAGTGCTTATCTATCCGGCACCTTTTGTGGTGGACGATGAGTGGGAAGATGATATCGGGCTGGTGCATAACCAGCGTGTGGTGCAATCCGGGCAGAGCTGGCAGCAAGGCCCGATTATCCTCAACTGGCTGGACGTGCAGGATTCGTTCGACGCCTGCGGCTTCAACCTCATTGTTCATGAAGTGGCTCATAAACTGGATATGCGCAACGGCGACCGCGCCAGCGGCGTGCCGCTGATTGCTCTGCGGGAAGTGGCCGGTTGGGAGCACGACCTGCACGCCGCAATGGATAACATCCAGGATGAAATCGATTTAGTCGGAGAAAACGCCGCCAGCATTGATGCCTATGCCGCCACCGACCCGGCTGAGTGTTTTGCCGTGCTGTCTGAATACTTTTTCAGTGCGCCAGAGTTTTTCGCACCGCGCTTTCCGTCGCTGTGGCAACGCTTCTGCCAGTTTTACGGTCAGGATCCGCTACAGCGCCAGAGCGAAAGCCAGGAAACCGTGCACTAAAACAGCAAAATGCGCTTTAATTAATCATCTGAATCAGCAGGTTAGTTTTAGCGTTGACAGCCTGGTAGAGCACTATTACTATTCGCAGCGTTCACACAATTCCTCTGTAGTTCAGTCGGTAGAACGGCGGACTGTTAATCCGTATGTCACTGGTTCGAGTCCAGTCAGAGGAGCCAGATTTAAAAAGCCCGCATTATGCGGGCTTTTTGCTTTCCAGAGTTTGTTACCGCTACCGGTTTCAGGGCTAAACCATAAACCACAGCGCCCATGTCACAACAAACCCGGCAATACCCATCACCGTTGTCAGCACGGTCCAGGTTCTTAAACCATCCGGCACAGACAGGCCCAGATAACGGGTCACCACCCAGAAGCCTGCGTCATTCACATGCGACAACCCAAGCGCACCAAAGCAGGTTGAAAGCGTGACCAGCACCAGCTGTGCCGATGACAGACCGACAACAGCCTCGCTAAGTAGCCCCGCCGTGGTCAAAATCGCCACCGTTGCAGAACCCTGTGATGCCCTCAGCACCAGCGCCAGCAAAAACGCCGCAGGCATCAGCGGTAAGTGAATAGTTTCCAGCGCCTGTGCCAGCGCGTTACCAATGCCTGATGCCACCAGCACGGCACCGAATGCCCCGCCCGCACCGGCCACCAGAATAACGTCTGCCGAAGACGGGATAGCGCCACCGGTGTTTTCACCAAGTTTTTTCAGACTCATGCCGCGGCGAATACCCAGCAGCCAGCTCGCCAGTCCCAGGGAGATCAGGAGCGCAACCGGCGGCGTGCCAATCACGGTCATCACCTGGCGCACCGGGCTACCCTCAGCCAGAAATGCCTGGCACAGCGTGCCCGAGACGATTAGCGCGATAGGTACAACAATCAGCCCGCCAATGGTCAACGCTGAAGGCGGCGTCAGGTGCTGGCGCGACACCTTCGGTGCGTCCGGGGCATCGGCCGTTTGCTGCTGCTCCAGTACCTGCACAGACAGATGGTAGTTTCTTTTATTCATGGAGCGCGCGACAAAATATCCCACCACGCCAACGATCATCGAGATACCGATACCTGCCAGCATCACCCAGCCGATGTCGCTGTGCAGGATATTGGTCGCCGCGGCGGCACCCGGGTGGGTTGGCAACGCCACATGCACCGCCAGCATCACGCCCGCCATTGGCAAGCCGAACTTCAACGGCGAAACATGAGAAACCTTACTGAAGCCATAAATGAGCGGGATAATGATAATAAAGCCAACTTCAAAGAAAACTGGCGTCCCGAGGATAAAAGCCACAATCGTTAGTGCGGCGATCGTTCTTTTATCTCCCAGCGATTTAGTCAGCGTTTTTGCGAGCGACTCTGCCCCGCCGGAGAGTTCAATTAGCACACCCAGCATCGAACCTAAAATAATGATGCTGGCAATATGGCCTAATAGCCCACCCATTCCCTTTTCAATTGTCGTGACGATTTTGTCAGCCGGAATACCGGTTGTAAAAGCAACCAACAGGCTGACAATCAATAATGCCACAAACGGATGCGCTTTCGCTTTTATCACCAGAAGCAATAAAATAATGATGCTCGCAAGCGCAATAAGTAACAGCACCGACGTCGACATAAACTCTCCTCGGAGGCAAGATAACTACAGATTAATAATATTTATATTAATTGCGGGTATGTTTATTTAGCTGTGTGAACCACTTAAGCCCGGAAAGCGTATCTTTACGGGGAATATACTCACAACCAATCCAACCGGAGTAACCCACTTTATCCAGCAGATCGTAAATCCATGAATAATTAATCTCGCCTTCATCCGGCTCGTGTCTGTCTGGTAGCGAAGCAATCTGGATATGGCGGTATTTCCCGGCAAACTCAGTAATAAGTTTACTTAAGTTCCCATCTACTTTTTGTGCATGATAAAAATCAAGCTGAGTAAAAACATTCGGGCAATTGATACGCTTTACCATTTCCAGCGTCTGGTACTGGCTGCGGTATAAATAACCCGGTTTGGTTTCGGGATTCAGCGCCTCAAGCAATACGTATTTCCCCTGACTGGCAAAAAGCGGCGCGGCATAGCGAATATTTTCAATAAGTGTCTTTTCACACTCTGCCTGGTCCATACCTGGCTGCACGACGCCCGCCATAATATGCACCTGCGGGCAGTCCAGCACGCAGGCCGCCTCCAGCGCCAGGTCGATATGCTCGCGGGCCAGCGCCTCTTTACCTGGCAGCGCGGCCACGCCCCACTCTCCGGCATTCACATCACCGGGCGGGGTGTTAAACAGCACCAGCTTAAGATTATTTTGCTCAAGCTGCTCCTTAATGTGCGCCAGCGGATACTCATAAGGAAACAGAAACTCTACGGCTTCAAACCCCGCCTGGGCGGCAGCGTTAAAGCGCTCCATGAAAGGAAGCTCGGTAAAGAGCATGGACAGATTTGCTGCGAATTTTGGCATAATTATTATCTCAGTTCGTCAACTTCAGCCGGGGTGAGGTAGCGAATCGCGCGCTCGCCCAGGGTAAAAATCAACCGTGCGGTTTCTTCCAGTTCTTCGGTGCTGTTGGTCGCTTCCTGTAAGGAGCTACCGGTCACCACCGGGCCGTGGTTTGCCAGTAAAAACGCGTTGTAATTGGGTGCAAGTTGCGCCAGATCCTCAGCAATGCGTTTATCGCCAGGCCGATAGTAAGGCACCACCGGCACATCTCCGACGCGCATCACGACGTAAGGCGTAAACGGGCGGATGCAGTTCTGGCTGTTCAGCCCTTCCAGGCAGGAAAGCGCCGTTAAATAGTGGCTGTGCAGGTGCACAATAGCGCCACAATCGGGTTTGCTCTGGTACACCGCACGGTGAAAAATAATCTCTTTGGACGGCTTATCGCCCGAAACCCACTCGCCTTCAGGCGTCACCACCGATAACGTGGCGGCGTTAAGCGTGCCCAGGCATGAACCTGTGGGCGTTGCCAGAATATTGCCATCTGGCAGGACTAAAGAGAGGTTGCCCGCTGAACCAGTGGCGTAGCCACGCCCGAACAGTGAGGCACCAATACGCACCATTTCATCGCGCAGTTGTTGTTCGGTCATACAGCAAACTCCTGTTGTGCGCGGGCAAAAAAGTCTTTGTCGCCAAAATTACCGGATTTGAGCGCCAGTGAAAGCGGCTGGCGGGTATCGCGTACCCACGGAACGCCAGGTGAAATCACCGGGCCAATGTGGAAGGCTTCCACCTTGAGGGTCTGAGCCACAATGCTGGAGGTTTCGCCGCCCGCGACAATAAAGCGCGTAAAGCCACGCTGTTTTAACCCCGCGGCAAGTTCGGCAAATAGCTGCTCAACAATGCTGCTGCTCTCTCGGCCAAACTGCGCCTGAATACGTTTTAAAACCTCTGGCTCTGCGGTGGCGTACACCATGGGAGCAAGCACGCCTCCTGCATTGGCACATACCCACTCGCACAATGAAGCCGCATAGCCTGATACGTCTTCTATGCAGGACTGCACATCCACCGCTTTTGCCGGGGCAACCGCCTGATAAGCCGCCACCTGAACATTGGTCATCACAGAACAGGAGCCGGAGAGCACCACCGCAGGCCCGGCAACCGGCATGCCCGCCTGCGCGCTGTCTTCGCGGGACGGATGGCGTGAAGCCCAGTGGCGCGCCAGTCCAATCGCCAGCCCGGATCCCCCCGACACCAGCGTCATGCCTTCAAGCGCCGCGCCCTGCGCTACCAGATGTTCTTCCGTCAGCGCATCCAGCACCACGTAACGCACTCCCGTCTCTTTGAGCGCCTGCAACTGCGCGCGCACGGCATCGGCACCGCGGTTCACCACAGCAAACGGGATAAGCCCTGCTTTACCGCTCGCCTGGCGCTCAATCAGCCGCCCAAGATGGGCATCATCCATTGGCGTGACGGGATGGTTGCGCATACCGGACTCATTGAGCAGCGTCTCGCCCACAAACAGGTAGCCCTGGTAAACGGTACGCCCGTTAACCGGTAACGCGGGCGAAATCACCGTCTGGCTTTCACCGAGTTCAGCCAGCAGTGCATCCAGCACCGGGCCAATATTGCCCTGCGCCGTGCTGTCAAACGTGGAGCAATACTTGAAATAAAACTGCTGGCAGCCCTGCTGCTGTAGCCACTTAAGGGCGGCGAGCGAGTCGCTTACCGCCGTTTCCACCGGGCACGACCGGCTTTTGAGACTGATAACCACCGCATCGCTGTCAATCTGCGTGCCTTTCGGCGGGACACCGTTAAGTTGCACCGTTGACATTCCGTTAATGACCAGAAAGCTGGCAATGTCGGTTGCCCCCGTGAAGTCATCTGCAATAACACCAAGCTGCATGTTATGCCTCCTCGTCTTTTGCACCAGGCAGCGTAATGCCTGAAAAAATCTTTATGACGGCGCTGTCATCTTCACGCCCGAAGCCTGCATTGCTAGCCGAGGTAAACATGTTGAGCGCCGTGGTAGCGAGCGGTAGCGGGAATTTAAGCGTGCGGGCAGTTTCACTCACCAGCCCCAGGTCCTTCACGAAGATGTCCACGGCAGATTTCGGCGCATAATCACCATCCAGCACATGCTGCATGCGGTTTTCAAACATCCAGGAGTTACCGGCAGCATGGGTGACCACGTCATACATGGTATCAAGCGGGATACCTGCCCTGGCCGCCAGTGCCATGGCCTCTGCGGCCACGGCGATGTGCACACCCGCGAGCAGCTGATGCACAATCTTCACCGTTGAGCCTTTACCAGGCTCACTGCCAATGTGGTAGACCTTACCTGCCACCGCATTCAGCACCGGCTCCAGCCGTGCAAACGCCTCATCAGCCCCGGACGCCATAACGGTCATTTCGCCCTGCGCGGCTTTAATGGCCCCGCCGGAGACCGGTGCATCCAGCATCAGCACGCCGTTTTGCGCCAGGCGCTGTGCAATTTTGCCGGCATCCTCAGCAGAGATAGTGGAAGACACCATCACCGCCGTGCCGGGCTTAAGCTGCGGTGCCAGCGCATTCTCACCAAACAGGATGGCGTTAACCTGTGCGGCATTCACGACCAGCAACACAACGGCGTCAAGCTCAGGAGCAAACACAACCGGATCGCTCCCCGCCCCTTTCGCCCCCGCCTCCAGCAGCACCTGGCAGGAATGAGGGTTGATATCCACGCCCCAGGTATTTAAACCGGCCTGAATGCAGGAGCGCGCCGCCCCCATTCCCATTGAACCCAGACCGATAACGCAGACATTGTAGTGTGCAGACATAACGCCACCTTGTGAATTTAAGTTAATTTATGTTCCATTGTGGTAGAATACGGGTCTTTAATGTGAATATAAGTGATAACCATCACGTATAGAGAAAGTGGTTTATAAAAAATTCACACGCTGTAGCGGCTGCCAAATTGCCCACAACGCGCTAAAATCAACCATCAGCTGATGAAATTATGCGTGAAAATGGGATGTTACGGTATGACGAACGCTCAAGAGATCAACATGACATGTGAAAAAATGGTAAGAGGAAACGTCTTTTGATTCCTGTTGAACGTCATCAAAAAATCCTGGAAGTGCTGGCTCAACGCGGCGTGGTCAGCATTAACGAGCTGGTAGAGACGCTGGGTGTCTCACACATGACCATCCGGCGCGATATTGGCAAACTTGAACAACAGCGGCTGCTGGTGAGCGTCACCGGCGGTGTGCGCTCAGCAAGCCGCCTGGCAACAGAGCCCAGCCATTTAATCAAAAGCACGCTGTTCAGCGCAGAAAAAGAGGCTATCGGCAAGCTGGCAGCCAGCCGTATTGCCCAGGGCAGCTGCATTTATCTGGACGCCGGGACAACCACACTGGCACTGGCGCGCGAATTGCTCACGCGCAGTGATTTACAGATTGTCACCAACGACTTTGAAATAACCGGTTTACTGATTGAGTCCGGCCAGTGCCAGGTTATCCACACCGGCGGTGCGGTGTGCCGTGAAAACCGCTCCTGCGTGGGCGAGTCAGCCGCCCGCACGCTGCGCCATCTGGCAATAGATACCGCGTTTATTTCTGCCAGCAGTTGGGATTTCAGGGGGATTTTCACGCCAGATGAGAACAAAGTGCCGGTTAAAGAAACGGTCAGCCGGGTGAGTAATCAAAATATTTTGCTGTGCGACAGTTCTAAATTTAATCAGGTTGCCACCTTTATGGCGCTGCCTATTTCGCGCTTTACCAGCATTATTACCGACAGCCACCTTTCTGATACCGCTTATGCGCATATCACCAAACATGCCTGTGAAATATTCAGGGCCGAATAAGCAGAGCCGCCAGTTGTGGGCCGCAGCAAACGTCTTCTACTATGCAGGCAGCCGTCTCTGTGCACGTGAGCGAGTTTGTCACCCTCGACCTGCGTGCAACAGAGCGGCTGTACGTAGCTTAAATCTGATAATCCGGCTCGCCGGTCAGCGCCTGACGTTTGATTTCTTCTGCGGTGAGTGATGGGTTGCACAGACCGATAAAGCGCCAGACGTAGTTGCGCTGAAGCTGACCGCGGCGTAGCCCAAGCCAGACGGTATTTGCGCCAAACAGATGATGCGTATCACGCTGCACCAGATTATCGTCCTCAATCCCCGCCGCCAGCTCCGCCACCAGGCCAATACCCAGGCCAAGCTCCACATAAGTGCGAATCACGTCTGAGTCCTGAGCGCTCAACACCACATCTGGCGTCAACCCACGGCGCATAAACGCCTCATCAATACGCGAACGCCCGGTCACCCCCTGGCGGTAAGTCACCAGCGGCCATGCGGCAATATCTTCAAGCGTGAGCGGCGATATGTGGCTCAACGGGTGCCCCTGCGGTAGCAGCAGGCTGTGGTGCCAGCGCAACCACGGATAGGCCACCAGCTGCGGATCGTTGTTCAGCCGCTCGCTGGCAATCCCGATATCTGCTGCCCCGCTTTGCAGTAATGCATCGATCTCCGCAGGCGTGCCCTGGATAAGTTCCAGGCGCACGCCAGGGTAATGCTCACGGAAGGTTTTGATCACCGCAGGCAAACTGTAGCGCGCCTGCGTGTGTGTGGTCGCGATGGTCAGCACGCCGGAGGCGTCATCGCTAAACAGCTCTGCCAGCCGACGCACATTACCCGCCTCGTTGAGAATGCGTTCGGCGCTGGTGAGCAGCGCCTTGCCGGGTTCCGTCATCCCCAGTAAACGCTTGCCGCGACGAATGAACAGCTCTACGCCCAGCTCCTCTTCCAGTTCACGGATATGCCGACTCACGCCTGACTGCGAGGTATACAGCGTTGCGGCCACCTCGGTCAGATTGAAATCGCACCGTGCTGCCTCACGGATAATTTTTAATTGCTGGAAGTTCACGCCGCCTCCGCTACCAAGTGATGTAACGACATTGTTAAAGCAGCGGCACTGAATATAAAATAATAAAAAAATTCATATTATTCTGATAAAGCATAAGCCTCATGGCTTACCCCACCAGCATTAACTCACGGTTTTCCAGCAGCGGACGACTCACCAGCGACAGCAGAATGTCCTTCACCGCCTGAGCCTGTGGCGACAGCGACAGCCGCGCCGACAAATTAATCGACAGCGGCAGGTTCAGCGTTGGCGACGTGATGCGCGCCATCCAGCCGTTAGTGGTACCCGATAGCGCACGCGCGGCCGACTCCGGCAGCACGGTCATCCCCATGCCGCTGGCGATAGCCGCCGTCATGGTCGCAACGGATTCAATTTCACCGATAACCCGCGCACTCAACCTGCGCAGCGACAGCGCCTCGTCCACACGCCTGCGCACTGCGCTGTAGTCACGCGGCAGGAAAAGACTCATCTGCGCCACGGTGGCTAAATCCACGCTGGTACCGGGGCAATCCCGCGTGCCGACCAGAAACAGGTCTTCTTTGAGCAACGTCTGGCTGACGATGCCGGCCGTGGGAGCACGGTCGTAGAGCACCGCCATATCCAGCTGCCCGTTTAACAGTTTAGTGTTAAGCACCGAGCCACTGTTTTCATGTAAAAACACCTGTACCTCTGGCAATTCTGCCCGCACCGCCTGCAACAGCGGCATGGTGACCGAACATGCTGCTGTACCCGGTGCCAGCCCTATTGATACCTGTCCACACAGAGGCTGACCGATATTGTTCACCGCCAGCTGTGCCTGCTCGCACTGGCGCAGGATGGTGCGAGCATGGGTATAGAGTATTTTCCCGGCTTCGGTGGGCGTCACGCCGCGCCGCGTGCGGTTAAGCAACAACTGATTGAGTTCACCTTCAAGGGTTGCCACCTGTTGGCTCAGCGCCGGTTGTGCGATATGCAAAACCTCGGCGGCCTGGGTCAGGCTACCGATATCAACGATTTTCACGAAGTACTTCAGACGTCTGAGATTCATATTGCCTCCTGAACGGGATAACAGCGCAAGCTGCGTATCAGGATATTTGCAAGATGTTTGCCAGCTTTGTTAACTCACCTTAAAATCAAATTAAAACAATGATATAGAAAACATCCTTTTAGCCAATGGCTGAAGGCGCTGCCCCATAAGGCAAACCAATGCACCAAAACGGAGCGCCTGTTGCTGAATTTGTCAGCAAACAGTATCTGCACAGCTAATCTGGCTTTGACAACCACGCCTGGCATCGTTACTATGCGCCCGGTTAAAACAATTCCTCTGTAGTTCAGTCGGTAGAACGGCGGACTGTTAATCCGTATGTCACTGGTTCGAGTCCAGTCAGAGGAGCCAGATTTAAAGAAGCCCGCCTTGTGCGGGCTTTTTGCTTTTGTGATTTTCGTTGGTTGGGGTTGGGCTCAAGGTGTTAGCGGCAGGATGGACCTGCATTTGTTTCGACTTAAATGCACAGGGTTTGCCCAGGTTAGCGACTGGTGCAATAACAGCGGGTTTGGCCCCGTTTGCGCGGGGAATACTTAGGATTGCTCGCCCGCTTCTTATCATATTCACGGTTTATCCCCGCTCATGCGGGGAACACTCACTGCGCCATCAATGCCTAAAGCATTCCAGCGGTTTATCCCCGCTCGCGCGGGGAACACGATGCTGGCTTCGAACCTGCACCGGTTGATAACGGTTTATCCCCGCTCGCGCGGGGAACACACCAATTTTACTGCCGGGGAAATGTCCCCGCGCGGTTTATCCCCGCTTGCGCGGGGAACACAGGTGCTCATCCAGACTCGCCCCGGAGGTAATCGGTTTATCCCCGCTTGCGCGGGGAACACCCATAATGTAGTTAGGTTTAACGATAATTTCTCGGTTTATCCCCGCTTGCGCGGGGAACACGAATGGTAAATCGTTTAGAAATGCCGCCCGGTCGGTTTATCCCCGCTTGCGCGGGGAACACGCATTCCGTTAGATACGATAAGTTTGCCGCCTCGGTTTATCCCCGCTTGCGCGGGGAACACAGTTGGAGAATCTGGCAATTGTTTTAGACATTCGGTTTATCCCCGCTTGCGCGGGGAACACGTGTTATCCATCAGACAAACCAGAGCGACATCCGGTTTATCCCCGCTTGCGCGGGGAACACCAAATAATCTTCCCGTAAACTCTGTGTCGTTTCGGTTTATCCCCGCTTGCGCGGGGAACACCGGCAGCACCGACGACACCACACCGGTGATTACGGTTTATCCCCGCTTGCGCGGGGAACACAGATCCTCTCATAGATCGATTTATCCGCTTACCGGTTTATCCCCGCTTGCGCGGGGAACACACGGTCCATACCTCATGGTGTACTGGACCAACCGGTTTATCCCCGCTTGCGCGGGGAACACGGTGCTGTTTACCTGTATAAGTATACGTCACCCGGTTTATCCCCGCTTGCGCGGGGAACACTCATATTCGGTCTGATATCGTAACCATCAAACCGGTTTATCCCCGCTTGCGCGGGGAACACTGAAATGGCAACATGGGGATCGGTAGATCTGACGGTTTATCCCCGCTTGCGCGGGGAACACTCGGGCCAGGAGTTGTGACCTCAGTGTGGATTGGGTTTATCCCCGCTTGCGCGGGGAACACTCTAAAGATAACCAACTGAATATTAATTGATTTTTTGACATCAAAAAATCCACCACCATTTCCCACTTTTTAAAGAACACTAACTCATTGATTTTCAACGGGCAGGAAAGACACCAAACGCAGTCCATCCAGATCTACCGGAATACGCCGGTTAACGCCGTAGGTCTGGAACTCAAAGCCGGACTCGGTATTTGTCGCCCAGGCCATCACCACATTCCCTTCTTCAGCAAGTGTGCCTATTTGCTGCCAAATCATGGCGCGCATTTTTGACGACGTATCACCAATATAAACGCCCGCCCGGACTTCAAGTAGCCACACAGCCAGCCGTCCACGCAGGCGTGGGGGAACATTTTCCGTAACAACCACCAGCATACTCATCTCAACGGCTCCTGTGTCCGGCATCTCCCAGACTGACAGGCTCCGGGATAGCGACAGGCTGTGCATCAACAGGTGGAGCCGGTGGTGCAATACCACCGGCTGCGAGTACCTCTTCAATCAGCGGAATTAGCTTCGCCAGCGTTTTGCCGCTGCGAAACACATCACGACAGGCAAGCCGCACGTCTTTATCAGGGTTGGTAGGGTTATTTTTGGCAATTTCGAACGCTTTAGGTACTACGGTATCGAATTTGATGATGTCGGCAATATCGTAAATAAAAGACAATGGCTTGCCGGTGTGGATAAAACCAATCGCCGGAGCGTAGCCTGCCGCCAACACGGCAGCCTCGGTCACGCCGTACAAACAGGCCGTTGCAGCACTGATGCACTGATTAACCGTGTCGCCTCGCTCCCAGTCTTTTGGATCGTAACGCCGCCCGTTCCACTTCACGCCATATTGCTTTGCCAGTAACGCATAGGTCGCGCGCACTCTACTGCCTTCTATACCGCGCAGCTGCTCGACCGAACGGCGGGTAGGCGCCTCTTCACCAAAACGTAACTCAAACATCTTGCGAACCACTTTGAGGCGCAACTCCTCATCTAAAGCGAGTTTGGCCTGGTAAAGCAATTTGTCGGATCGCGCCCCACCGGGCTGCCCGGATGAATACACCCTGACTCCCGCTTCCCCCACCCAGACCAGCAGTGTTCCTACCACGGCGGCCAGGCGCACTGCCGCATGTGAAACTCGCGTACCCGGTTCAAGCATGATGCAGGCCACCGAACCCACAGGAATGTGGGTTCGTACCCCTGTTTTATCGATAAGAACAAAAGCACCGTCAATAACGTCAATCTGGCCGTACTGCAAAAAGATCATCGATACGCGGTCTTTTAACGGTACCGGATTCAGCGGCAGCCAGGCCATTAGCGTATCCTTTTGATTAACATCAGCCCGCAGCCCAGCGCCTTGCTCTTACCGATACCGTTACACAGCGCCTCGGTGAAGCGCAGCGGATCTGTCACTTCCAGGCTACCGGCATAATCAACGCTGCTAAACACTATCGGCTTTTCGCCCTGGCGGCGTACAAACCGGTGCTGCTCGCTGGAGTGAAAGGCTCCCCAGAGCTCATCATCCACCGGGGCATGCGGCATAAAACCGTGCTGCTCGCCCTGCCTCACCAGCCAGTCGAACGCCGCCTGCTGCTGCAACTGCCATACGGCTTCTGGCGCCAGTCCCTGTGCTCTCGCCTGATACTTTGCATCCATCAGCACATCGCTGCGTTTTTTCTGGCGCGTGACTACCGGGTTTGCCCGCAGCTGGAACATTAGCTGCATGCCTGAACTTAGCTGCGGTTGCCAGGGTTTGGTATCAACAATAAACAAATCGTGACACGCCAGCGGTGGCTCCTGCGACAGCACATAAAAACACTCATTATTCTCCTGACGAAAAAGAAAATTTCGCGTAACGCTTGCGGGAAACAACTGCCACAGCCACTGATGAGAGACGTAGGGCTGAGTGCTCTCCCATTTCTCCATCATCTGTGGCGTGAGGCGCGAGAGCACAATACGAACACGGGATAAATACATCAGCCTCCCTCCCTGGGTAGCGTTCCGACAAAACAAAGGCGTTCAGCAAACTGCCAGCGCTGGCGGCTCACCGGCCTGTCGCCACACCAGCGCTGCTCACGAACCGGGATGCTGCTTTCATCAGGATCGTCCCAGTAGCACTCGGCACAGCTATCCAGAATTGCATTTAGCCCGCTGTTATCATCAGCAGAAAAACGCTGCTCGGCCTGCCTCATCACCTCAACCAGCGTGCCGGTTGCGATATAAGGCGCCAGCGGTAACGCCAACGGGCAGGCCTTGCGCCCCATATAAAGCGGGAAATGCGGTTTTTCCAGCGCGCTCTGGAGTGCGGCCAGCGAATACGGCGCCTGCCCGGTCGCCCTCACCGCTACCTGGTAATAGCCATCGCTGCGGTATTCCCGCTGCGTGACGATGGTTCCCACTTCATCAGGTGCCAGAAGCAATTCATCACGACGCGTGAAGTAGCGACGCTTTTTATTCTCACGCGGCATGCTGACCGTGTGGTAGTCGCGCAGCCACGCCTCCTGTGTGGAACGCGGGCAAACGGCAAAGTAGTAATGCTGATTGAACGCGTTAAGCCGCGCTTCTTCCTCACGCTTAATACCGAGCGCCGCGCCAAGCAGCCCCAGCAGCGCCGAGCGCCCCGGGACCGCCGCCGTATGGCGCACCTCGCCCACGGCCTCCACGCCCCACGACGCAAGCGGCGCGTATAGTTGAAACACCAGATACTGTGTCATGGTTGCGTCCTTTACTGACGTACAAAGTCCAGTAGTTCGGGCAGCGAGCCGGTAGATGCCTCCAGCATGCTGCTGCCACCCTCGACATTCAGCACAAAGCGCCGATCCGCACAGTTTCCGTAGGCTTTATCAAAACCGCGGCACTTCTCCTCGATCTGGTTAATCGCCTGCTCAAGCTGGCTGTCACCGCGAATCGGCTGCATAAACGCCACCGCCAGTGAGCGCGGTTGCTGTTCGCCTTTTTCCACCAGCGCATAAGAGGCGTAGGCGCGCGAGGCAAAGCTATTTTGCTTGCCGCCGGGCGACACGGTCATCGCCGACTGAGCGAGCGCTGCGAGCGTGCTCGCCGTTAGCTCCTCATCACCACCGAGGTTTTCGAGCAGCAGGTCGCGGCTGATACAGATGTAGGTGTAAAACAATGCCGAGGCGAAGCCTTGCTCACCCATATGCGCCGAGCCAGCGTCATCCTCTTTAAGATTAAGATCGTCCACCGCGGTAAAGAAATCATCTTCAATCGTCACGGCGCTCACGCCCAACGCGTGGGCGACCTGGCAGGCAGCCTCAACGTTAAAACCCGGCTTTGACGCCAGCATGCGCCCGAACAGTGCCATATCCACGCTACGCGCCTGCTTTCTTAACAGGTCGAGTTCCGCGTCTTCTGGCTCGCGCTTTTCGTCAATTAACGTGGCAACCAGCTGCTCAATCAGGCTTTTTTCGTGGTTGCTGATATGTACCACCTGCTCAATGTTCAGGTTTTCGCGCTCGGGAGCATTTTTCTCGTTTTTGAGTGCGCCAAACTGACCGGCAATTTTCGCGGCGGCGCTTTGCGCGATTTTGGCAGAAACACCGGCTGCCACCATCGGGTCATACACAAACTCAGTGCCGATACGCCGCGTGCGGATACCCACATGCTCGCCCTTAAGGGCGCGGGTAAAGGTGTCAGAGGTGCGCCAGGCGCGCTTGAGGCTCTGGGATGAGACGCGCAGGCGCTCAACGCCGCCCATTCTGGCGGTTTTCGGGCGGCCGGTGTCGTCGCGGTTAAGGTTAGAGGGCGCGTAGGCGGTAAGTAAATGCAGCTGAATAAAGGTCGTCATGATTAAGTCCTTATAAAAATGGGGTAAGAGGTCATTTACCGGCTGAAAGATATTCGCTGGCCCAGCGGATGTGGTGGCGTTCAAAAGGATTGCGCTCTTGCGGCTTATGTTCTTCCCGCGCCTGCCATTCACGCATCCACAGGAAAATACCGTCTGCCAGCGAGACGATATTCACGCCCGCCCCGCCGCGCAGTTTGACCGCGCGAATAAGCAGGCGGCAGAACTCAGCCTGCTCGGTGGTTTGCTGGAGTGCGTCAAAACGCAGCGTAGACAGACAGGGACGCCCCTGGAGGTTTTCGCCTAACTGGGCGGCAAAGCTGGGCTTTGTAGTGTTGGCATCGACATGCGCGGCCACTGTGGCAAAGATAGCCAGCGCCAGCCGGTCGGTATTGTCCAGCGGCATGACCTTCTCCAGCTGCTGGCAAAGCGCATAGAATCCCTCATGCATCATCACGCCGTAAGGTGCCTGCGCCCGGCGCAGTTCGGCCCGCCAGGCGCGCCCGCTGACGGGTACTCCGCCGAAAAAGGCTTTGCGCTGCTGTAGTGCATTAAACCAGCTACTTAACACGTTGCGGGGGCTATCGCTGGTAAATACCCGCTCGCGGGCCGTATCGGTATTAGACATTCCCTTCCTCCTGCGGCGCAGCCGCGAGACTGATAAATTCTTTGCGAACTTTTAGCTTCAGGTATTCTTTTTCCAGCGCCTGGCGCGCTACCAGCTGGCGACGCAGTACGGCGCTGTCGCTTGCGGAGTTGGTAAATATGGTGTCGTCGAAGGTCACCAGCATCTGGTGAAGCAGGTGGTTAGCCCAGCGCGCGAATGCCCGATGCGTTTGAGGTTGCTGCTGAGCGGGATCGTCTGCCAGCGCAGACAACAATGAACGGAATTGCGCTTCTGTTTGCCGCCACCAGGCGGTATCCCATATACCAAAATCCCCGGACACATCGCTACCTGGGGCGTACAGAGCGTTCTTGAGATATTTTTTCAGCACCGACAGAGCAGCAATGGATAAATCGACCGCGGCTCTGAGTAGCGCCTTTAATCGTGCAGGATCGTCAGTCAGCACCAGCGGTAGCCGGTGCTGATACCAGCAACGCGCCTTGGCGTTATCCATATCAAAACCAAAGCACCAGAGATACGTCGCCGGCATCTTGCGCCGGTTATCCATTGACCTCACTACGCCTGCCGGGCGGGTGAGGTTAAATTTATCCTCGCTTTCCAGCGACAGTCCCAGCCAGTCTTTGTAGCTCAAACCGCCTGACTGCCCTTTCAGCGACAGCCAGGGTGCCGTGTTGTCTTTTATCGACTGGCGATAGGGCGACAGCGGATGAAGCCAGCCGTCGTACTGAACGCCGTAGTTTTTGCTGCGTATTTCTCGCAGGCAGGCGTGGTGCTGTGTCCCACAGAGCGAGCACTCTCCGGCTTCGGTGTGTGAAAAGTCGAGTTCAATGCGCCGCGGCATGCTCCAGTATGCCTGTAACGGATGAGCGTTTTCCGGCGTCACGCTGTTGCCAGCCCGCTCGCTGGTGCATGTTGCCGTAAGCCAGGGAAAAATCAGCGGCATCTGCTCTGGTTGTGCGGCAACATCGCCCGACGTGACATTGAGCCAAAGTTTTTTCCACAGCGGCAGGCTGTGCTCCTGAGGTACCACCAGCGTGGTCAGCGGCCCGCCGCCGCGCATACCCACCCGGTAGCCTGCCCCGCCTGCCGGTGAGTTGGTCTGTACAGTAAAAAGCGCCATCACCGCACAGTGCGGGCACATACGCTCGCAGGCATCGCGTTTAATGAAGTGGTCTTTATTCAGTTTGAGCGTGTTGCCGCCGGGGGAGTCAATCAACAGCCCGGCAATGGGGCCGTTATCGGCATCCAACGATTCGAAGCTTTGTAAAAAGGCGGGTTTTTGTGAGCCAAACTGCATAGCAAGAACCAGCGGTGCCAGCGCCTGTTGCCACGCCTGCTCAGTTAAGCCAGTGCGCCAGACGTCGCGCCAGCCTGATTCGTCTTCGGGACCGATGGCCGTTTGCAGCAGGCCAATCAAAAACTGCCAGGCCGCACCCTGAAAATCGGGGCGCGGATAAGCGACATCAATAATATTATTGTCCCATAATTGAAGCGGCGATATTTTATTTTGCTGGCCTGTGGCAGTAATAACCGGTAGCCAACGTTCCGTGATTAAGTCCATTTTGACTCCTGTTGTTCACGCCCAATCTAAAGCGGAAGGTTAATAACGCCTTAATTGTCCGTATTGCCCATATTGCCCATATTGCCCATATTGCCCATATTGCCCATATTGCCCGTTCAAAAATTTATTCACAGCCTGTGACAAAGAGAAATGATTATCTTCAACAAAAAACAATAAAAACTTTTTGATTAAATGTACCGTCGTTAATTTTCATATCAGGATACAAAAAGCGTTTATTTTATAGAAGTGAATTATCGTCTGTACAATGCCTTTCGCATCAACAATCAGAATAACAAGTTAGTCTATTTTAATAACTTAGCTTTTCAATTAATTGAGATATTGATAGCGTTTTTGAAAAATATTAAACCCTCGGCATCATATCCAGGATATATCACTCTTGAACGCTCCCCACAGTTGTGGGGATAGACCGTTAGTTTATTTATTCAATGAATATTCCCCGCGCGAGCGGGGATAAAATTTATCAGTGGGCCGTAACAAAAAATCAATTGCGATATTTCACATGTAGAGGAGATAAATCTTAGCCCAGGCCATGCAGCTGAATTATGAGGTGTTCAGGCAGCGAACTAAACGCGTTGAGCCAGCCACTTAAATGCCATCAAACAAGAAATCCATTGCTGATTTAATTTGTGATCTGTATTGAGTCGCATCACAAACCACACTACCGAGAGTACGGACCGGGACACTAGCCAGTTCATGCGTCATGACCGCGTATTCCTGACCATCTGTGAGCTGAACTCGTGGAATTAAACGATCCGGGCGCTTCCCTGGATACCTGTCAATCGGTAATAACGGGATAACAATCCGGCGGTTTAACTGGCCAATAATGTCACTCGTTACATCGAGCAAGAACGGATAAACAGCGGTTTTCCCCGTGTTTCTGTATACAGTGAATTGCATTGTCAGAATGTCCTGTAATCGTCACTGAAACAGCCGTTTTCATCGTGAAAACGGTTGAGTGCATCTATCGCGTCACGATTCTCCTCGCGCCACTTTTTAGCCTCAACCTGGCGTAACTCGGCATCAAGGGCAGCACTAAATGTGGCGCTAAAGTTGATGCCTGCGGCTTTTGCTCGATCAACCAGCGAGCTATCCAGCGACATTGTCACACTTCTTTTAGTCGTCATATCACCCCCAGAAAAACCCGTCCAGTTCACACGTAAATATAAACGGATAGTAGCACTAATTTTGCCGTGTCGAAGCGCTGTTTAATACATGACCTTTCAAGCCCGCTTCCCGGCTTCGTTATGCCTAAAGGTTTCCCGCACGAGCGCAGATAAGTCCCGTCTACGGTCACAGGCGCGTTCTCACACCCCCATCAACCCATACTGGCTGCGGTAATAACCGGTATCGCCCTCTTCTTTGAGCAGTAGTAGCTGTGCCGCTGGTCGGTGTGTTGTCTTTCTGAACTGCTCCAGCACTTCCTGCGCCGGCAGTTCAAACTTGCTGCTGTGTTTCTGCCACCAGGTTTTACGTACCTGAACCCGGCTGTGCTCCCAGCTAAAATCACGCTCACCCGCATAAGAGCGCAGTCCAGCCTCAGCGCTCCAGTACGCCAGGTAAACCTCGACCCCTTCCTCACTCAGGCGCGTAGACATCTCCTTTGCGTCATCCCACATAAAATCGCTGGCCTCACGGTCATAGCCTTTATCACGCTGGAGCAGATTATTTCTTGCTGCCGCTCGCTGGCTCAAAAGTAGGCCCAGCGCATCGTCGGCATTACGCTGCAAGCCTGGCGGCGTAGGTTCGTCCTCGCCATACACGCTTTCCACCAGCAGCCGCGCCTCGTCAGGCATACGAATGGCGCGCTGCTCACGCAGAACGCGCTGGGTGCGCCACAGACAGGCGTGGTCAGCATACACAAAGCCGGTGCCGCGCAGCGCCTCTCCCAGCCAACCTTGCTCTGGCGCAGGCTGCCATTGGGGAGCCAGCACGTGCAATATGGGACATGGGCGCTCGTCAGGTAGCTCGGTTTTGGGGTCACCGCAGGCGCTACGGATATGGCGCTGTAAACGCCCGGCGCGCTGAATGAGCAGGTCAACCGGGGCTAAATCACTGAGCATATTATCAACATCAATATCCAGACTCTGTTCAATAACCTGAGTTGCGATAAGGACCTGGCCGCAGCGCATTTTTGCCGTCGAGTGTTTGCCAAACTGGTGCAGCGCGCGGTTTTCAATATTCATCCGGTCAATAAAGGCAAAGCGGCTGTGGAACAACAGTAAATCAGACGCCGGCACGATGCCTTCATCAAGCAGACGCTGATATACCGCTATCGCTTCGTCAACGGTATTACGAATCCAGCATACGCTTTGCCCTGCCGCCACCGCCTGGTAAATCAGCGCGATGCCTTCATCAATGCAGCCGAACCATTTAACGGCCACGTGGCGTTCTACTTCCGGGCGGGTATCGAGGCGCGTTTCTTCAAGCCCTGACGAAGCCTGGTGGGTAAACCACGGATACCCTGCCTGCGGCTGAGGCTGCGAACGGGGATAGCCCGCGCCTGCGTTAAAGGCGTCAAGCAGCCGACAGCGCAGCGCGTAATGCAGGGTAGCGCTGAGGATAATGACGCTGCCGCCCTGCGCCGCGTGGAAATACAGCAACCCTTCCAGCAGCCGCACCATGTAGCCATCACAGGCGTGGACTTCATCCAACAGCAGAATTTTATTGCTCATTCCCAGCAGGCGCAGGGACTGGTGGCGAAACGGCATAACCGCCATCAGCAGCTGGTCCAGCGTGCCAACGCCCACCTCCGCCAGTAGCGCCTTTTTGCGTGAGTCAGCAAACCAGGCGCTGCATTCACTGCCTGCCGCCGGTTCATCAGAGGCGTAAAATTCTTCGCCCGGCGGCCCGCCGTGCCAGACCGACTGGCGAAACTGCTCTGACATTTGCCGCCCACCGTGAGCCAGCACCAGCGACGGCCGCTGGTGTTCGTTAAACAGCACCCGGTAAGCCTTTGCCAACCGCTCATACATCGCATTGGCCGTCGCCATGGTCGGCAGACCAACGTACAGTCCGCGGCCTTTGCCTGAGGACATTAACCGCTGGGCCAGAATCATCGCCGCCTCGGTTTTGCCAGCGCCGGTCACGTCTTCAAGCACCATCAGCTGCGGGCCTGGTGCAGAGATATCAAGCTGTGCGGCGTGAGACTGCAACGGCGTTGGCCGCGTAAGGAACGGGAACAGCCTGAGATAACTGTGGTACTCACTCACCGTTGCTGCCTGCGGAATGCGCATGAGCGCACAGTTTGCCCGCTCAAGCGCGGTGCGCCAGTAGTCCGCAAGCGGCTGGTAATGCGCCTGATAAGGAAAAAATGTGCTGTCTGAGCCAAGCCAGTCGGCAAGGGTGATTATCCCCGCAAGCTTCCAGCTTTGCTGACACAGCCGCTGGCGCCAGGTTTTGCCCTCCCAGCCCGCGGGCCAGCGCTCAAAACCGAATAGCTCGCGCATCGCCAGCAGGTATTCGCGCGCGGCGGCGATATCAGCATCCGCAAAGTTGCGGCATCCGTCCTGGTAGCCGCCCTCAGGCGGCATACCGTGATGGCCGGTACTTATGCGCATCCAGACATCCATGGTATCCAGAAGATCCTGGTCGTCCACCTCACCGCAATCCGGCAACAGCACGCTATCGCCGTCAAGCCAGCGCTGCGCGAGCTGACGCCAGAGCCAGTAGCCCAGCGTATCGTGCCGGGCGCGCTGGCTGTTGTAACTGTAACCTGCAAGCGCAGGTACCAGTTCAGGGTTATCATGTGCGTAAAGGTTCTGGAAGCCGCGGGCAAATTTACCAATATCGTGCATCGCCAGCAGCCAGCCAAACCAGCGCGCGCCTTCTTCGCGAGTAAATCCCAGTTCTGTGAGAATATCGGCCACGTCGAAGCGGTTTGTGATTACCATTTGATACCCACAGGCAGCAACGTCCAGACTGTGCCAGCACAGGAGATGAAAACGGTCGTTGGTGGATAACGGCGCGTTGGAGGTTTTACCCCAGTAGCGGGAAAATGCAGCTACTTCCTCATTATTTTTCGTCATCCTGACTCTCCTGAGTTTATTTAACGTTATCCGTCTGCCGGGTTTATTCTGGAATAAATAAAAACCGGACGGATATTAACAAGTGTTCACCACAGTACGTTTCGTCAATCACTGACGTGCATGTTACCTGAGAGGAACACTCAGCCCAGGCAATATGATTTCTCTGGGTTTATGCGCCACTATTTTTTGCGCCATGGTAGTGTTTTTTTAAATGCACAGCGTTGACCCAGATGGCAGAAATAAAATCGTTAATAAGGCTGAAATTAACCGCGCGCTCCGTCGGCTGAACTTTGCTGAAAACCGCAGCACCTCCCCCTTCTGTTCTCTTTTCGGGTGACATACTATGGCTTACGCTTTCTGAAACGCTGCAAGGAGAGACTATGACACAACCCACCGCCGGACTGACGCCTGAGCAGGCCATTGACCAGCTGGAAAAGCAGTATCAGGATGCCGTTAACGCGCTGCGCTACGCGATTGCCCGCTATATAGAACACGGCGAGCTGCCACAGCAAGAAGAACGGGCCGCCGGGTTATTTGTTTACCCGGAGCTACGCGTAAGCTGGGACGGTGAAGCCCACAGCGCGCCGCGCACCCGCGCCTGGGGGCGCTTTACCCACGCAGGCAGCTATGCCACAACCATCACGCGCCCGTCGCTGTTTCGCGCTTACCTCGAAGAACAACTGAGTATCCTGGTTCAGGACTACGGCGCGCAGATTAGTGTGGCACCATCGCAACACGAAATTCCTTACCCGTATGTGATAGATGGCTCCAGTTTGTCTCTGGAGCGCTCAATGAGCGCCGGACTGACGCGCCATTTTCCCACAACAGAACTGGCGCTGATTGGCGATGAAACCGCCGACGGCCTGTTTCACCCAACCGAGCGCTACCCACTGTCGCACTTTGACGCTCGCCGCGTTGATTTCTCGCTCGCACGCCTGCGCCACTACACCGGCACGCCGCCGGAGCACTTCCAGCCGTTTGTGTTGTTTACCAACTACACCCGCTACGTAGACGAATTTGTGCGCTGGGGCTGCGCCCAGATCCTCGACCCGGACAGCCCATACATCGCCATGTCATGCGCGGGCGACAGCTGGATAACCGCCGACACCGAAGCACCAGAAGACGAAATCTCAAGCCTTGCCTGGAAGAAGCACCAGATGCCCGCCTGGCACCTGATTACCGCGGACGGCCAGGGCATCACCTTGATTAATATTGGCGTTGGCCCGTCTAATGCAAAAACCATCTGCGATCACCTGGCCGTGCTGCGCCCGGATGCCTGGCTGATGATTGGCCACTGCGGTGGCCTGCGCGAGAGCCAGACGATTGGCGATTACGTACTGGCCCACGCTTATCTGCGTGACGATCACGTACTCGACTCCGTGTTGCCGCCGGATATCCCTATTCCGAGCATCGCCGAGGTGCAGCGTGCGCTGTATGACGCCACCAAAGAAGTGAGCGGTATGCCCGGTGAAGAGGTAAAACAGCGACTGCGTACCGGCACGGTAGTGACAACCGATGACCGCAACTGGGAGTTGCGCTACGCCGCCTCGGCGCTGCGCTTTAACCTCAGCCGCGCCGTGGCGATTGATATGGAAAGCGCCACCATTGCCGCCCAGGGTTACCGCTTTCGCGTCCCTTACGGCACACTACTGTGTGTGTCCGATAAGCCGCTGCACGGTGAAATCAAACTACCGGGCCAGGCGAACCGTTTTTACGAAGGCGCGATTTCTGAACACCTGCAAATTGGCATTCGCGCCATTGACCTGCTGCGCGCCGAAGGTGGGCGGTTGCACTCACGCAAACTGCGCACCTTTAACGAGCCACCGTTCCGCTAATCCCCGGAATTAGCAGTAAAAAAGCGGCTATTTCAGCGCGTTTGCAGAATAAATCGGCAAACGCGCTTTTTTTTCCACAGAGGCTTTGACAAGCTGCATCGACGCCTTTAATATGCGCCCCGTTCACACGATTCCTCTGTAGTTCAGTCGGTAGAACGGCGGACTGTTAATCCGTATGTCACTGGTTCGAGTCCAGTCAGAGGAGCCATATTTTAAGAAGAGCAGATGCCAGGGCATCTGCTTTTTTTTCGTCTGCGGTTTACCTGCCACATTGCGTGTGCGCTATCAATCAGGCGTTATTTACTGTCACGCCTGGTTGCCCGCGCGTTGCTAGCGCCACGCCCAAGTCTGGCAGGTGTTTTATCCTTTAACCTGCTCTGAAGGCCTGTAGTCGGGTGTCAGACACCATTTCTGGTACACATGAGCGATAAAAAAACGCCCTTAATCAGGGCGTTTTTATTATTTTTATCGCTTAATTATCGAGCGCGTAAGCAATCACGTAATCACCACGATCCGGTGACTGGCGCGCGCCACCGGCAGAGATAAGCACATACTGCTTACCGGTTTTTGGCGACACATAGCTCATCGGCCCACCGCCGCTGCCAACCGGCAGACGCGCTTTCCAGACTTCTTCACCGCTGGAGGTATCAAACGCACGCAGATAGTAATCCTGCGAACCTGCAATGAACACCAGCCCGCCCTGGGTTGCCAGCGTGCCGCCGAGCGTTGGCATACCCACCGGCATCTTCATGCGCATTTTAATGCCAAACGGCCCGGTGTCCTGCACCGTCCCTACCGGCACCTGCCAGACGATTTGCTGCGTTTTCAGGTCCACTGCCGACAGCGTACCGAACGGCGGCTTCTGGCACGGCACACCCAGCGGCGACATGAAGCGGTTTTTGTTGACCGCATACGGCGTGCCCTTAAGCGGCACAGCCCCCATACCGGTATTGACCGACTCACCGCCGTTGCTGGCCGGTGCGGAACTGTCCACCTGCTGTGGGATCATCTGCACCCACAGACCAAGACGCATATCGTTGACAAAAATGTAGTGGTTGTTCGGGTCCGTTGACAGGCTCCCCCAGTTCATGCCCCCCAGCGAACCCGGAAAGCTCAGGGAAACATCCGTACCCGGCGCGGTGAACAAACCTTCATATCGCATTGATTTAAAGCTAATGCGGCACATCAGCTGATCGAACAGCGTAGCGCCCCACATGTCGGACTCTTTGAGCGTCTGCGTGCCGATTTGCGGCATACCTGTTGATACCGGCTGAGTATGAGAATACTGCTCCCCCGGAATGCCCGCGGTTTTCACCGCCACTTCCTTGACCTCAGTCAGAGGTTTACCAGTCAGCCTGTCGAGCACAAAAATTTGCCCGGCTTTGGTGCCAAACACCACCGCTGGTGTTGTGGAGCCGTCTTTACGCGGGAAATCAATCAGGCTCGGCTGCATCGGGACATCAAAGTCCCACAGGTCGTTGTGTACCGTCTGGTACACCCACTTCATTTTTCCGGTGGTGGCATCTAACGCCATCACCGACGCGCCATATTTATGATCCAGCGGCGTGCGGTTTGCTCCCCATAAATCCACCGATGAGCTACCCATTGGGATAAACACCGCGTTCATGGCCGCGTCATAAGACATCGGCGCCCAGGAATTTGGCGTGCTACGCGCATAGGTTTCGCCCGGTGCCAGCGCCATTGTCGGGTCATCACGACCCGGGTCAAACGCCCAGCGCATTTCACCGCTGATAACGTCAAAACCACGCAAGACGCCGCCTGGCATATCGGTCTGGACGTTATCTGCCACGCGCCCGCCCACCACCACGGTGGTGCCCGCGAGCGTCGGCGCAGAGGTCAGTTGATATTTCGGGTCAGCGGCATCGCCCAGCCCGGCTTTTAAATTCACCACCCCGTTGTGGCCAAAGTGCGCGCAGAACTCGCCGTTGTCGGCGTTGATGGCAATCAGGCGGGCATCGCTGGTGTTCATCACCAGACGGCGCTGGCAGCTGTCACCTGCGGTAAGTACAGGCGCCGGTACTGGCGTGGAGCCAGCCTGGGTCGGCTGTGTCAGTGGTTTGGTGGCATCAAAGTATGCAAGACCGCGACAGCGCTGCCACACCTGAGATTTGGCGTTGATTTCACGCTTCCAGATTTGCTTGCCGCTGTCGGCATCTACCGCAATCACATTGTTGTGCGGCGTACACAGGAACACGCGATCGCCTACCTGCAACGGCGTTTGCTGGTCTTCGGCACCGTTACCGTCCGGGCTTAGCGGCGTATCGCCAGTATGAAAAGTCCAGGCCACTTTCAGATCTTTCACGTTGTCGCGGGTAATCTGATCCAGCGCCACAAAGCGGCTACCGCCCGCCGTATTGCCGTAGTGATCCCAGTCTTTTTGTGCTTTCGCCTTATCGACCGGCACCAGCGGCAGCGGCTGGCCGCTGAACGCGACTGTTGGATGCGGAACAAACATCTGGCTGAACGTGGCGACCATACCGATGAGCAGCACGGCACACAGCCCGTATGAGAGTGCCGCAAGCGGGGTTTTACGCTCACGCTTGCGTAATGCGGGCCAGGTAGCAAATGCCAGCAGCATCAACCCCGCGGGTACCATCAGGCGCGACACCAGTGGCCAGAAATCAAAGCGCACTTCAAGCCACGCCCAGATAACGGTGCCAAGGAATACCAGCAGGAACAGCACCACCGCCGAGGCGCGCTGGCGCGCAAACTGCACGGCGGCAAGCAGCGTAATAATCCCGGCAATAAAAAACCAGGCGCTTCCCCCCAGCATCAGCAGTCTGGCACCGCCGAGGGTAAAAAAGCCACCCACCAGCAGCAATATTGCAGCCAGCAGGTAACACCATAGCTTAAGCTTTGTGCCGGATAAGGCAGCTGAATCAGCCATAGCAAAGCATCTCCTGAATAATAAATGTTGTCGTTTTGAGAAGTGAATCAACGCTGGCCCGCTTGCTTGTCGGGCACGGGCGACGGCGGCCGCCGTCGCGAGTGACGAGAGGATATATTCAACAAACAGGTGGCAGGATATTGCGACGAATCTTTTGGTTCGTCAATGTAAAACCCTGCGCCAAAAACGCACAAATAGTTAACAAAACAGGCTAACAACCTGTTTGTGTTAACTAATTTATGTTTGTTATTTTTTAGAAAAGTGTAATGCTGATGCAGCGGGCCACGTGAATAAGCCCAACTGCTTGTTATTTGCTTGTGTTTTTCGCCGCACGCGGATATTTCCACAGCCAGCGACCGCTGACCATACGCCAGTAAAACAGTGCAGCACGCACCGCCCAGTCAAGGAACATCCCAAGCCAGACGCCAATAACCCCCCAGCCAAGCAGTACGCCCAGCGTGTAACCTGCTACCACGCGGCAACCCCACATCCCCAGCATGGAAACCCACATGGCAAAACGCGCGTCACGCGCCCCTTTCAGGCCCGCAGGCAGCACCCAGGAGGCTGCCCATATCGGCATAAACAATGCGTTAAGCCAGATAAGCTCTTTCACCACCTGCGTCACATCCGGGTCGCGGGTGTAAAACGACGCCATCAGTCCGGCAAACGGCGCGCTGAGCCAGGCGATGGCCGTTAGCCCCAGAGTCGAGAGCCAGAACACATGGCGCAACTGCCGCTCTGCCTGCCCTGGCTGTCCTTTACCCAGCCGACGGCCGGTGATGATAGTTGAGGCTGAACCCAGCGCGTTACCCGGCAGGTTAATCAGCCCAGCGATAGAAAAGGCAATAAAATTACCCGCAATCACGCTGGTGCCCATGCCTGCGACAAACATCTGGGTCAGCAGCTTACCGCCGTTGAACAGCACCGACTCAATACTCGCCGGAATGCCGATACCCAACACTTCATAAAGAATGGAGAAATTAAGCGGGCGAAAATAACTGCGCAGCGAAATACGCAGCGATTTATAGCCTCTCATCAGCACCCATAAAATTCCTATAGCGCCAATGTAGCGGGAAAGGGTGATCCCAAGCCCGGCACCGGCAAACCCCAGCCCCGGCCAGGAAAACAGGCCATAAATCAACACGCTGCTGATAATGATATTGAGGATATTCATACCGCCGTTGATAAGCAGCGGTATGCGGGTGTTACCCGCGCCACGCAGTGCACCGCTACCAATAAGCGCAATGGCCGCCGCCGGGTAACTCCAGGCCGTTAACTCCAGGTAGTTGAGCGCCAGCGCTTTTACCTGCGGCGTGGCGGCTCCGGCGATAAAATCCACAATCTGCTCGCCCACGGCGTGAATCAATACAGTAAGCAGCACCGCCACCAGCGTCATCAGCACCAGCGACTGGCGCGTCGCCGCCCTCGCACGCTTGCCCTGCCGCTTGCCAAGGCTAAAGGCCACCACTACCGTGGTTCCAAGGTCGACCGCAGCAAAAAAAGCCAGAATTACCATGTTGAAGCTGTCGGCCATACCGACGCCCGCCATTGCCTCTTTGCCAAGCCAGCTCACCAGAAATGTACTCAGCACGCCCATCAGCATTACGCAGGTGTTTTCGAGGAAAATAGGCACGGCCAACGGCATGATTTCACGCCAGAATAATGTCCGGTAACTGCGACGACGCGGGTACCAGGGGGTGCGCTCAATGAGCGTGCGCACAGAGGTAGAGAGTTTCAAGCGAAGCCCGCTTCAGAGAGTGAAACAACTTTTCAATGATGGGCCACAAATACTTATCCTGCAAAGGGATTTAGTACCCCAATTTGCGTTACCGCCCGCAAAGCGATGAAGAATTAATCAGTTAAAGCTATCAGCCGCGCACAACGTTTGACAAAATGTTTTTCGCCGCTAAGATAAGCCTCCACACGATTCCTCTGTAGTTCAGTCGGTAGAACGGCGGACTGTTAATCCGTATGTCACTGGTTCGAGTCCAGTCAGAGGAGCCATATTTTAAAAAGCCCGCATAATGCGGGCTTTTTGCTTTTCTGGTTGCTGATTTTCCCCAGCCTTACCCTTCTTCCCCTTTGCCGCTCATCGCCTCGAGCAGACGCTTTTCTATCCAACGATGGGCGCCGCTGCTTTCTGCTGAGCAATGCGACCAGACTCGCAGCGTGTATTCTGGTGTGGCGAACGGCACGGGGAAAATATCCAGTCCGGCAAGGTGAGTGAAGGTACGCGCCGCATGGCGCGGCAGGGTGATTAAAAGGTCGGATTGCGCCACGATAAACGGTGTACCCATCATGGTAGGAAGCTGTAGCGCTATCTGGCGCTCCAGCCCCTGCTGCGCCAGAATGCTGTCAATAACACCTGGCTCATCGTGCCAGGGGCGTATCACAATGTGCCGACAGGCCAGATAACGCTCAAGCGTAAGACGCGCGCCCACCACCGGGTGCCGGGTGCGAGCCATCACCACATAGTCATCAGTAAAGCCATCAACCGCCCGGATATCATCCGGCAGCGATTCTGGCTCTCCGCCAAATCCCAGCGAAAAATCAATGCGTCCGGCGCGCAGGTCATCCAGCGAGTCGGCCGAGCGCGACTGCACAATGTTGATATGCACCAGCGGTGCCTGCTGTTGCAGACGGCTGATAAAATGCGGCAATAACGCAAAGCCGGTGTAATCGGTCGCCGCGCAGGTAAAAATTTGTCGGCTGGTTGCCGGGTCGAAATGCTGCGCTTCAGCAAGACAGCCGGAGAGCGTATTCAGCGTGGCGCTGATGGAGGGCGCCAGGCGTTGTGCCAGCGGCGTTGGCTGCATTATTCCGCCGTTGCGTATAAATAACCTGTCGTCCAGCGCTTCACGCAAGCGGGCCAGCGCGTGGCTGCATGCGGACTGGCTCAGTGACAGTTCCTGAGCGGCCAGCGTAACGCTGCGGGTGCGCAACAGTACATCAAAAACCAGCAGCAGGTTTAAATCAAGGCGTCGTAAAGCATTATGCATAACTCTCATTCCATGCTGAAAACATTGCACGTTATACCCCCTGAAAGCAGGATAAACTATGCGCCACTTTCATAATGAGGACACTATTTTGTCAAATGTTACATGGCGCACGGCCACGGAAGCGGATGCACCACGCTGTTATGAGATTGAACGTACAGCGTATGAAGGCGATGAGGCCGCAACACTTGAGAAAATTACGCTGCGCATCGCAGGTTACCCACAGGGATTTCTGGTGATGGAGCAACAAGGCACCGTCATTGGCTTCATTAACAGCGGCTGCGCCTGGGACGTGGAGATGTCTGACGAAGCGTTTAAGGAGCTGGTTGGTCACGATGCAGATGCACCAAAGGTGGTGATCATGTCCGTTGTTATCGACCCGGCCTGGCAGGGAAAAGGCCTGGCAAGCCCAATGATGGCAACGTTTATCAACCAGATGCGCGCGCTGGGCAAAACGGAAATCCACTTAATGTGCAAAGCGCGCCACGTGCCGCTGTATCAAAAAATGGGCTATCGCTACGTGCGCCCTTCTGCATCCGACCACGGCGGCATGGCCTGGCATGAAATGGTGATGCCGCTTTAAACGTGCCCCCCCCCCTGTCCTGGCGCCTACAGTATCTGGCCGATTTGACCGCGCTGCCTTTGTGTTTGCAAAGCGTCTGTTGCGGGCATTGACCATGCCCTGAAAATAGCCGCCATACACGCGTGGCGGCGGGTTTGTCAGAAAACCTGTGCTGTTTCATACCGTAATCAAACAATACGCTTCTGGCAGCACACGCCTGTGATTTACCGATAGCGCCAGCACAGCTGGTAGCGATAGCGTTCTGCCTGCAACAGATATTCCGGGCTGACGCTCGGGCTCCAGGAGTCATCGCCACCCACGCCCATATGGAAGCCGTCAATATTCAACCAGGTGCCGGGTTCTTCACGCAGCAGATGACGGTGCGTGACCTCGTTAAGTTGCTGTGGGCTGTAACGACCCAGCGCAAACTGAAAATCGCCTTCCAGCCTGAGTGCGCCGTAATCAAGCACACGCGTGTCACAACGTAATCCGTTATCGCAGGGTCGCACATAAGGTGTGTGCAGCGCCGACAGAGGCAAACGCCATAGCCCTTGATGCGAACTGCTTTTTCTGTCTGGATAGTTCTCGTGTGGGCCACGGCCAAGCCAGCTGACATCGTCATTGAGCAGCGCCAGTTGGCAGTTCAGGCCAATACGCGCAGGTGGCGGTTGCCCGAAGGCTATCTGAACCTCTACCTCAAGCGTCATTGCACCATCGCCGTCGATACGCCAGCATTTCTCGCTGATAAACCGCTCCTGCCCCGCGAACCGCCAGGCATGCCGCGTGCGCACCTGCACGCCCTGACTAAGCTCGTCGGCCTGCATCGACAGCAACACCGGCTGCAAGTGGTAATAGCCCGCCGCCGTCCAGCGCTCTACCCAGGCGTTGGGGTCAATATTGTGTGCCTCGCTGATACCGATGTCGTTATCCAGCGCTGCGCGGGTGAACTGGTCCTGAAGGGGCGTGAGAAATAACGGCTGCTCGCCCTGCCACCACTGTAACAACTGCCCACGCAGGCGACAGAAGCGCCAGCGCTGCTGCGCGAGGCTAATCTCATAAGCCTCGTCGCTTACTGTACACCGTGGCGCATTCACCGGCGAAATGACCTGCGCTGGCGGCGTTTTTAGCGCCAGCCGCCACTGCTCGCTCGCGCTGATATGCCCGGCTGCCGACCACGGCGTGGCGCTCGGCTGTACCACATCCACACACAGCCACAACTGCTGGCCGGGTGCGCCCTCCACCTCCGGGATCTCAGGCACCAGCGTCTGTTTGCCCTGCGGCGGCAAATTGAGCGCCATGTCGCCGCGCGCCACCTCGATACCGTCTAATTCGAGTCGCCAGTGCAACTGCTCGTTATCGCTGTGGCGGAACAGGTATTCGCTTTCCACCTCAAGGCGCAGTGGCGTAAGCTGGTGCAGTTTAAAGACAAAAAAACGCTGCGCGTGTTTTGCCTCAAACAGTGACGGATGCGGCGTGCGGTCGGCAAACACCAGACCGTTCATGCAAAACTGCCTGTCGTTAGGCGTGTCGCCAAAGTCACCGCCGTAGGCCTGCCAGTGAGTTCCATCATGCTCGGTGCGCGTTAACGACTGATCGACCCAGTCCCAGACAAAGCCACCTTGTAACCGCGGATGCTGGCGAAAGGCTGCCCAGTATTTGTCAAACCCACCCAGGCTGTTACCCATGGCATGTGCATATTCACACAACACCAGCGGACGCGTTTCGCCAGGCATCCCGATCCATTTTTTAATTGACCACTTCGGTACTGCCGGAAACGGCTGCTCCTGGTCAACCCGCGCATACATAGGACACACAATATCCGTTGCCGCGGTGTTGGCACCGCCGCCCTCGTACTGCACCGGACGTGACGCGTCGGTCGTTTTCACCCAGCGGTACAGGGCGTCGTGGTTGGCGCCATGACCAGACTCATTACCGAGCGACCAGATAATAATGCTGGCATGGTTAATATCACGCTGCACCATGCGCGTGACACGCTCGCTCATGGCCGGGAGCCAGCGCGGGTCGTCTGCCAGCCGCGACATGGGCTGCATACCGTGGGTTTCAATATTGGCCTCGTCCACCACGTACAGCCCGTAGCGGTCGCACAGGCGATACCAGAGTGGATGATTGGGATAATGCGAGCAGCGCACCGCGTTGAAGTTGTTCTGCTTCATCAGGCGGATATCGCGCAGCATCGTGGCGTGGTCCATCACCTGCCCGCGCACCGGATGATGTTCATGACGGTTAACCCCGCGCAACAGTAACGGCTTGCCGTTAAGCGTGAGCAGGCCATTTTGAATGGCGATATTGCGAAACCCTGTGTCCCATGCTTCGGCGTCCAGGACGTTGCCTGCGCCATCAAGCAGCATCACAACAGCGCGGTAGAGATTCGGCGTTTCCGCGCTCCATGGTTTTACCGCCGCAACGCTCAGGCGCAGCGTAGCGCGCTCGTCATAACTCCCTCGCTCATCCACAACCGTACCGCCGGGCGTACCTGTGACCTCCCCGACCCGTTGCTCACCGTCCCACAACTGGACAACCAGGTGGCAGTCGGCGGTTAAGCCAGCAACGCGCACTGTCGCGCTCAACGTTCCGTGCGTCATTTCCGGGCTAAGCTCTGCGAGCAGGCGCACGTCCGCAAGGCTGGTTGCGGCCTTGTTAAGCAGCCAGACATCGCGAAAAATCCCGCTCATACGCCACATATCCTGATCTTCCAGGTATGAACCCGCGCACCAGCGCAACACCATGACGGCAATGCGGTTCTCCCCGTCGCGCAGCACAGCCGAGAGATCAAACTCAGCAGGCAAACGGCTGTCCTGGCTGTACCCCACCCACACGCCGTTGCACCACAGGTAAAATGCCGAATTTACGCCGTCAAATACAATGCGGGTGTGCCCTGCTTCGCGCCAACCGGCCGCCAGTGAAAAGGTGCGCGAGTAACAGCCGGTGGGATTGTGCTGCGGCACATGCGGTGGTGCCACTGTAAACGGATAATTGATGTTGGTATAAACTGGCGCATCATAACCATAAAGCTGCCAGTTGGCGGGCACCGGGATCGGTGTGGCACCAGCTAAATCCTCGTTCACCCACGCTTCAGGCACCTCAAACGGGCTGCGGTAGTATGAAAATTGCCAGTCGCCGTTCAGACTTTGCACAAATGGGCTGGGACGGTCATCCCTGGCCGCTGCACCATCGCGCCAGCCGGAAAACGGAGGATGCATATCAAGCCGGTTAATGTGCGTCACGCCGGGGTGCTCGAAGTCTCTGCGCGCCAGCAGTTCAGCGAGTGTGGGAGAGTGGGATTGACAGTCGGTCTGAGACATAGGTTTACCGCACGATTCGGGGCGAAGAGCGCCATCATGGAGCCGCGTGCTGCTGGCGTAAACCTAATCAGTGGCAACTGTTGACCACTTTCACAAAAGAAAAGTGTTCCGTTTTACAGCGACGTATTTTTTGCGGCCCATCTCGGGAAAACCCAACAACGTTCGCGTGTTATGATGCGTTTTTTGTTCACGGATGCAGCCCATGTTGCAAACCCTCAGCCACTCATCGCTCGCGCCTTTTCTCCCCCTGGCTAGCGAAGGTGTCGTTAGCGCGCTGCCGCAGGTGCGTTTTTGTCGCGCAACGTTTGAACGTGCACACTATAACGATGCGCTGTTTTCAGAACTCAACATCCCTTTTCCTGCCGAGCTGGCGGGCGCGGTCATAAAACGACGTGCGGAGTACCTGGCAGGACGCTGGTGCAGCCAACAGTTGTTGACGGCACTTCGGATAACGGGCGTGGTGGAACGCTCGGCGCAGCGCGCACCGCACTGGCCCGGTGGCGTTTTTGGCTCCATCAGCCACGCGGAAAACCAGGCGCTGGCCGTTGCCGTGTGTGGCACAGCGGCGTGGCGTATTGGCATAGATACCGAGCACTTTGACCGCCAGACGATGCTGGAGACTGCATCAGAGGTGACAGATGCAGGTGAAAGAGCGCTGCTTGGGCAATACATGCAGGACACTGCGCTTGGCGTTTTGCTGGTCTTTTCTGCCAAGGAGAGTCTTTATAAGGCGCTGTGGCCAGAGGTGCGGGCGTTTTTTGGCTTTGATGCGGCTTCACTGGTTGCAGTGGGTAACGGGGTGTTTACGCTTGAGCTGAATCAAACCCTCACTCCTGCGCTACAGGCAGGCCAGCGCTTTTGTGGCTTCTGGCAATATGATGCACCGTTTATCACAACGCTGATAAGCGAGAGCAGATAACGCAGGCACACAACGCATAAAAAATGCCAGTCAGTAACTGACTGGCATCATGCTTCAGAGCAACCCTGTGGGATTTACGCGCTTTTCGGCTCGCCCATGGTTTTGAGCTTATCGGAGATTTCGCGACGTTCTTTCGACAGTTCAGCGTTTTTGATGATGTAATCATCCACGCGGTCTTCATAGTCGGTCTTCATGCTGGCAATGATTTCCTGGATAGCTTCAACGCTCATGCCCGGCTTGATGTAGTCGCTCAGGTTGTCCAGCAGCAGTACGCGCTTCTGGTTATCACGAATTTTTTTCTCAACGTCCTGAATTTCTCGCTTGAGCTTGTTTTTGCGGCGAAACAGACGCACAAACTCCAGTACGTCATGAAAAGACTGCTTGGTATTTTCCATTTTGACACCCCTGCTATTTGAGACTCGGATTCTCTTTCAGACTACCGCTACCCGTCAGCTTAAAGGATAGCGACTGTCTATGACACTGGTTGTCTTCGCGCTTAAGACATTTCTTTTATCATAACCTTAAATCACGCTGAATCGAAACAACCTGATGTGCGAGGCGCTTATTTACGCAACGCCCTGGCCATCAGTTGCGAGAGTAATTCCAGCTGGCGCGCCAGTTCCAGGCTCAGCCACGCATAGCCGTGAATGGGTGTGGCTTCGGTGATATTCGATTCACGCTCATGCATCAGCGCACGCAACTCGCGGGCTATCCCGGCCAGCTCTTCACTATTGCGCTTAACCGGCCTTGGGTTGCCGTCATGCAGCGCCTGGGCGAGTGCCTCTAACGTGCGCTGCGTCATCTGCTGCGTATCGCGCAGCGTATGGGCGTTAAGCATGACAAAATGGCTCTCACGCGAGGCCCACCAGGCGTTGATTTGCATCTCCAGCGTACAAACAATATTGCGGCTCACGGTCTGAATACCCTCAAACACCGCCTTCTGAATATGGGTTTCTTTACTGGCAGGGCCGATGAGCGCACGCAGTTTCACGACATCGTTAAGCATGGTTTGTAGCGGTTTATCAAGGCGCGGGCGCTCCACCAGATTAGGTGACATCCCCGCCCGGTGCAGGCGGCTAAAGGTGGTGAAGAAATCGGCCATCTGCATACGCCAGAGGATAAACGCACGTTGCGGCCAGATGCTGGTGAACAACATAGCCAGCAGAGAACCTAAAATCACATCGCCGCTGCGCCAGAGCGCGGTTTCAATATCCCCCGTCGGCGCGCCCACGACCACCGACAGCGTAATACCAATCAGCAGCGCCTGATAAGGCTTTTTACCCAACGCCAGATAGCCGCAAATAAAAATCCCAGCGGCGCACCAGATAAGCATCAGCGGCAGTGACCACAGTTCCAGCTTGAGTGCCACCAGCCCCAGTAGTGCGCCAAAAAATGTCCCGCCAATACGGTCAAACGCACGCGGCACCACGTTTCCCAGAAACGAGATGGGCCCCATGATAACCACCAGCGTAATAAGCGGCCAACTGCCCTCCGGCACGTCAAGCCAGCGCACCATTAAAAACGTTAAAACGAAAGCCAGGGCAACACGGATACCGTGCACCACGCGGTAGTGGCGGTAGAGTCGGATGTCAAACGCGGTTAAGGATTTATCGGGGCGCACACCCGTTCTCCGTTCACTTTCAGGGAAAAGCGCTATTGTAACGCGTTTTCCTGTTAAGCGTTGAAAACAGAGGCCTGCGGTGCATACAACTGACTATAACAATCGCTTTTATACGGTTATTTATGTCGCAATTTTTTGCAATTGCACAGGGTTAATTTAATATTTCTTAACAATTAAAGCATTTAAAAGCACGTTATAACCTTTTATTTACAAAACAAAACACTCTACCCTTATAGCGCTATCATTTGCTGCGTCAACTCTTTCCCGCAGCAGCAATTTTCGATTCTTAAGGAAGCAACATGCGCAAACCACAGAAAACGCTGCCGGGCATCACGCGTCGGCAGGTTCTTGCATGGTCGGGCGCGGCGTTGGCTCTGGGTACCGGTAAAGCGCAGGCGGTGACTCTCACCGGCGCTCCCGGCTGGCAGCCTTTTGCCGATAACCCCCCTGAAACGTTCACCCAGCAAGGTTGGCTGTTCTTCACTGATGCTGAAGCCGCAACCCTCGAAGCCATTGTCGACAGGCTCATTCCCGAAGACGAACTCAGCCCCGGCGGTAAAGCCTGCGGTTGCGCCGTGTTCATCGACCGCCAGCTACACGGCTTTTACGGCAATTTTGAACGTCTGTATATGCAAGGCCCCTTCCATGAAGGCACGCCCGAACAGGGCGACCAGTCGGCGCTGACGCCCCGAGACCGCTACCGCCTCGGTCTGGCGGAGCTGGATAAGTATGCCCAGAAGCAGCACCACAAACGCTTCCACGAGCTAAGCGGCGACGTGCAGGACAAGGTGCTACAGGGGCTGGAAAAAGGTGATATTCAGTTCGACGGTATCAACAGTACGCTGTTTTTTGCTCAGGTTCTGAGCAACACCACCGAAGGCTTTTTCGCCGACCCCATTTACGGCGGCAACCGCGACATGGCTTCCTGGAAAATGATTGGTTTCCCCGGTGCGCGCTATGACTACCGCGATTTTGTTGAGCGTCATAACGAGGATTTACACCTCACGCCGGTCAGCATCACCGGCAGCGCAGACTGGATGAAAAAAGGATAAACCATGGTCAAAAAACTTCGTGAAACCGACGTGGTCGTGATTGGCCTGGGTTGGGCGGGTTCCATTATTGCTAAAGAGCTTGCCGATGAAGGGCTACAGGTGGTGGGTATTGAGCGCGGCCCGTGGCGCGATACTGCCCGCGACTTTAACGTGGCCACGGCCCCGGACGAACTGCGCTATGTGCAGCGCCAGGAGCTGATGCTACGCACCCGCCAGAACACCTGCACGATGCGTAATAATCCATCCCAGACTGCCCTGCCCATGCGTAGCTGGGGTTCGTTCCACCCGGGTAACGGCACGGGCGGTGCCGGTAACCACTGGGCGGGCATTACCTTTCGCTTCCAGCCCAACGAATTTCGTCTCAAAAGCTATCTCAGTGAGAAATATGGCAACATTCCAGAAGAGCTGGTGTTGCAGGACTGGGGCACGACCTGGGAAGAGATGGAGCCACACTACATGGCGTTTGAGCGCGTGGCGGGTACGTCTGGTAAAGCGGGCGTGCTGAACGGTCAGGTGCAGGAAGGCGGTAACCCGTTTGAAGGCACCCGTTCAGGCGAGTACCCAACACCACCGCTCAGGCAGCCTTATGGCCCGGTGCTGTTTGCTGATGCGGCCAAAAACCTTGGCTATACGCCGTTCCCGGTGCCGTCGTCTCTGGTGTCTGAGTCTTATACCAACCCGTACGGCGTGACCATGGGGCCGTGTACGTTTTGTGGTTTTTGCACCAACTACGGTTGTGCCAACTACTCCAAGGCCAGCGCCATTACCACCGTGCTGCCTGCACTGATGCGCCAGCCCAATTTCGAAGCGCGCACCTTCTGTGAAGTGCTTAAAGTCAATACCGACAGCAGCGCCAGTAAAGCAACCGGCGTGACGTATATCGACTCCTCCGGTGATGAGTGGTTTCAGCCCGCGAAGCTGGTCATTGTTGCCGCCTTTACCTTTGAAAACGTGCGCCTGATGCTGTTATCCAATATTGGCCAGGCCTACGATCCAGTGACCAATACCGGCACCACCGGGCGTAACTACGCCTACCAGACCGCCAACGGCGTTACGCTCTATTTTGACGACAAGAAGTTCAACCCATTTATTGGCGCGGGTGCGGTCGGCATGGGGATCGATGACTTCAATAACGACAACTTTGACCACAGTGGACTGGGCTTTTTTGGCGGCGGCAGCATTCGCGTGACGCCCATTGGCGGCGCGCCAATTAACTATCACCCCACCCCGCCGGGCACCCCAAAATGGGGCAAAGGCTGGAAAGAGGCGATGGTGAAAAACTACCAAAGCACCATGTCTATTGGTTGTGAGGCCAGCAGCTACACCACGCGCACCAACTATCTCTCACTCGACCCGAATTATAAGGACCGTCTGGGACGCCCGCTGCTGCGCATTACGTTCGATTTCCCGGAAAACGACCTGAAAATGGCGCAGTACTGCACCGACAAAGTGGCCGATATCGCGAAGGCAATGAATCCGCGGGAAATTGTGTCTAAAGCCATGAGCGGGCACTGGAACAGCGTGCCGTATCAGTCCTCTCATGTGGTTGGTGGATTTATTATGGGCGCTGACCCCTCCACCAGCTCGGTCAATAAACATTTGCAGGTCTGGAACGTTCCGAACCTGTTTGTGGTAGGCGCATCGGCCTTCCCACAAAACCCGGGCTACAACCCAACGGGCACCGTGGGTGCGCTGGCGTTCAAAGCGGCACACGCTATCCGCAATTTTTACCTGAAAAAACCAGGGGAGATGATCGACGCATGAAAAAGTTAGCTTTCTCTTTGCTCACCCTCTCCTGCCTTGCCGCGTCTGCCCAGGCGCTGGCGCAGCCGGAATTTGATCAGGTTGAAAAAGGGCGCTATCTGGCAACGGTGGGTGACTGTGCTGCCTGCCACACGGCCAATGCGCAAAAGCCGTTTGCAGGCGGTGTGCCTATCAAAACACCGTTTGGCACGCTGGTGGGTGCCAATATTACGCCAGATGACGAAACCGGCATCGGTAAATGGACTTATGACGACTTTAAGCGCGCCATGTCCGAAGGGATTGGCCACGACGGTAAGCGGTTGTATGGTGCGATGCCGTTTACCGCCTATACCAAAGTCACCGACGAAGATAACCGCGCTATCTGGGCGTATCTGCAAACGTTGACGCCGATACGCCAGCAAGTAGAAACCAACCTGCTGCCGTTCCCCTTCAGCGTGCGTACCAGCCTGATTGGATGGAACTGGTTGAACTTTGATAAAGGTGAATATCAGCCAGACACGACAAAGTCTGCCGAATGGAACCGTGGCGCTTACATCGTGCAGGGCCTTGGCCACTGCGGTACCTGCCATACGCCAAAAAATATTATTGGCGGTGACAAGAATGCGCAGTTCCTTGAAGGCTCAGAGGTCGAAAACTGGTGGGCGCCGAATATTACCGCCGCAAACCACGACGGCATCGGGCGCTGGAGCGTGCAGGAAATTAAAGACTATTTACGCACTGGCATGAACCGCTATGACTCAGCCTCCGGTCCCATGGCCGAAGAGGTGAAAAACTCGTCTCAGCACTGGAGTGAAGGCGATTTGCAGGCCGTGGCCGTCTACCTGAAGTCGCTTAAAGGTGAAGACAAAACGCCGCCAGAGCCACTTAAAGCTGACGGCCCGCAGATGGTAACAGGTAAGGCCATTTACTTTGACCGCTGCTCGGCGTGCCATACCTCTTCTGGCAAAGGCGAGAAAAACATCTTCCCGCAGCTTGCCGACAGCCCGTTGATTAATGCCCAGGAGCCGGTGTCACTCATGCGTGTGGTGCTGGCAGGCAGCCGCGGTGTGGATACGCCAGCACACCCTACCGCACCTGCTATGCCGTCTTTTGCTGCGACCATGACCGACCAGCAAATTGCTGATGTATTAACTTACATTCGCAACAGCTGGGGCAATGCAGCGCCAGCCGTCAGCGCAAGCGACGTTGAGAAAATGCGCGAGAAGCTCAAGGATTAGCGCTAAACGCGGCTCACACGAAGGGAGGCTTGCCTCCCTTTTTGATCAGATGCGCTGGCGACAGCCCCTCCGTCCAGACCGACGGCATAAACACGTCAGCGCTGAATAACCCTGTCTGAAATGGCCTGCCACTGATGGCAATCTTCCCTGCGCACACGCCTGATATTGTCAGGCGGCACTCACTTGCACTTCCTGCACCCCGATATACATGTCGATATCCCATACGCCATCTGAACCATCAGACACGTAGATTTCAAAGCAGGGGGATTCACGGAACTCATAATGTTTGTCGGCGTCCAGCTGTGCAAAAAAATCGAGCCAGGGCGCAGAGAAGTCGCGGTTAACCACTCGGGCGCGGGCAACCGCAAACAAGCCCCCCTCAAGCTGGGTGCAGATCACACCTTCGCTGCCAGGCGGGAGCGTGAAGTCCTCTGGTACAGTAACCATCGTGTCACAACGCAGCTTCTCAGGTGGTGTGGTTTCCGGGCTGTCAAAGTACACCGCAATCCATTCTTGTGCCGGGTATTTCTGGTTATTCACCCACTGGCTAAGCTGCTCAAACCCTTGTTTCACCGTGCGCTCCCACGGCCCGACCAGATGAAACCCGGCTAACGTGCGCCCAGGCACTGTCTGAATGTGGTATTCCATAACATCTCCTGTTTATCATCACATACCTGTTTATTTATACAGATAAAAACAGAATGCTCGCGCGACTACAACGACAAGCGCTATTTTTTGCGAACAAGGTTCCATAATCGTGCTCTGGAGAAGAGAGAGAGCCAGGTAGGGCAACGACAAGCATAAGGAACTCTGCGCGTTCGCATACGAACCCGCTGGATTTACAGAGGTGCTTTTATAGCGTCCTACAGCAATGTACGGCGCTGCCATGTCAGCCACAGGCTTAGTGCCAGTTGGCTCGGATGAGTTGCTTATAACCTAAGCAAGAGAACACGGACAGTAACGGTGCACATGGCGGAAAAAAATAAGCAAAGCCTCAAACTGACCTTTTCGGCAGGCTACAAAAGACGATTTTGGGGGGCGTACAATGTTCGCTCGTCAGTGCACATTGCCACGCTATTTTCTCCTGAAATATACCCTTAACATTGAGTTAAGAATGCCCCTTTATTATGAGGATGTTTTCAGGCAGCCGTAATAACGCGCAATGAATGTCTGGAGATAATGCTAAGGATTGTTCTGATAACGTCGATTAAGTGCACGATTTACTACAATAGCGATTGGGGTTTCAGGTATATTGCCCTCGAGCAAATGAAAAGATAAAAACAGGTTAATTATGATTAGATACTCTGCTCTGGCACTTTGTGTCATTGCCCTCTCTGCCTGCTCCTCAACGGGAAAAATTTCGGACATTGATGTGGGCATGTCTAAACAAGAAATTGTTTCTAAAATGGGAACACCCGACAAAGCCTGGCATGACGGTGAAATGGAAGTACTGACGTATATGAATAAAAAAGAAAAAGTCTGGAGCCTTGATAAACATAACTATCGCATTGTGTTAATTAATGACACGACTGCACAGATAGACCCTGAAAATAAAGAAAATGCGGGGTGAAAAGTCGTCGCCAGTAATAAGCCAACGCTTAAAAATTATCACTATCGTAAATAATAACCGCTCACTCACCATATTATTTACGATAGCGTAATATCGCTCCCGCCATAATGCTGCCCTGGTCTGTCACATTGTTAGAATATGGCAGACCGCTTCTGTTATCACCCTCTCCGGCCCCGTAATAAGGCTTTGTGCTTTAGTTCAGGCCGCGCAGACGTTATCATTGAATGCTTTCACGTCTTTCAGGCAAATGCGTGAAAAGGACAACGCGTGTAATTATCTGGCCGGGATAGAAAATGATGCAAGACGAACAGCGAAAACCCACTTTTTTGTTCCACGACTACGAGACGTTTGGCACCAGCCCGTCACTGGACAGACCTGCGCAGTTCGCTGCAATCCGCACTGATGCTGACTTTAACGTTATTGGTGAGCCTGAGGTGTTTTATTGCAAACCGGCCGATGATTATTTACCTCAGCCCGAAGCGGTAATGATTACCGGCATTACGCCGCAGCAGGCGCTGGCGCGAGGTGAGAACGAAGCGCAGTTTACTGAGCGCATCCACGCGCTGTTTACCGTGCCCGGCACCTGTATTCTGGGTTACAACAACGTGCGTTTTGATGATGAAGTCACGCGCAATATTTTCTATCGCAATTTTTACGATCCTTATGCCTGGAGCTGGCAAAACAGAAATTCGCGCTGGGATTTACTTGATGTCATGCGCGCCTGCTATGCGCTGCGCCCGGACGGCATTAACTGGCCGGAGAATGACGACGGCCTGCCCAGCTTCCGCCTTGAGCACCTGACCGCCGCCAACGGCATTGAACATGCTAATGCCCATGACGCCATGGCAGACGTCTACGCCACTATCGCGATGGCCCAGCTGGTGAAAGCGCAGCAACCTAAGCTATTTGACTATCTCTTCAGCCACCGCAATAAGCAGAAACTCGCCACGCTTATCGATATTCCGCAAATGAAACCGCTGGTGCACGTTTCCGGTATGTTTGGCGCATGGCGGGGAAACACAAGTCTGGTAGCACCGTTGGCCTGGCACCCGGATAACCGCAACGCGGTGATTATGGTTGATCTGGCGGGCGATATGTCGCCGTTACTGGAGCTTGATGCCGATGGACTGCGTGAGCGCCTTTATACACCGAAATCTGAACTGGGCGATGCGGCAGCAGTGCCTGTTAAGCTGGTGCATCTTAATAAATGCCCGGTGCTGGCGCAGGCCAATACGCTGCGCCCGCAGGACGCTGAGCGACTGGGTATAAACCGCCAGCATTGCGCGGACAACCTTAAGCTGTTGCAGTCTCACCCACAGGTGCGTGAGAAGGTGGTGGCGCTGTTTGCACAGGCAGCGCCGTTCGTTGCTGCAGATAATGTGGATGCCCAGCTTTACAATGGCTTTTTCAGCGATGCCGATCGCGCTGCCATGAAGATAGTGCTGGAAACGCCACCGCAAAATTTGCCTGCACTGGATATTACTTTCGCTGATACGCGCATTGAGAAGCTGTTGTTTAATTACCGGGCGCGCAATTTCCCTGGCACTCTGGATGAAGCAGAGCAGCAGCGCTGGCTACAGCAGCGCCGTGAGATCTTTACCCCAGAGAAGCTCCAGGCCTACGCTCAGGAGCTGGAAATGCTCTATCACCAGTATCAGGACGATGATGAGAAGCTGGCTCTGGTGAAGGCGCTGTATCAATATGCTCAGGAACTGGTGGGATAAATTGTAATCCCCGCTTGCGCGGGGAACACTTGCCTAATTGCCCCTGAGTAAGTTTTCTGCCCGGTTTATCCCCGCTCGCGCGGGGAACACCTCTAACAGCGTTTCTTCACTTCCATAAATCTCGGTTTATCCCCGCTCGCGCGGGGAACACAAAAGAGCGGCGGCGGTATGACCGAGCTTTACCGGTTTATCCCCGCTCGCGCGGGGAACACCTCTAACAGCGTTTCTTCACTTCCATAAATCTCGGTTTATCCCCGCTCGCGCGGGGAACACAAAAGAGCGGCGGCGGTATGCCCGAGCTTTCCCGGTTTATCCCCGCTCGCGCGGGGAACACGGCGAAACCGTCGCGCTCGGCGGCATCTTTTCGGGTTTATCCCCGCTCGCGCGGGGAACACTCTAAATATAACCAACTGAATTAAAACACTTTATTTAACGCCTTAAAAGCCACCAGCAAAAACAGACAATCCAATAAAATTAACCTTTTGATTTCTAAGAAAATAAAAAACAGATATCCGCATCCACCAACCGCGGTTAGCCATACGACTTTACGTGATTAATTTTTACCGCTGTGTTCAAACATGCAGCCACACCACCAGCCACCATTGCCCTGATCTTTCCAGCCTGGAAAATCAATGTAAGAGCCGGCGCACAGACGCAAAAAAGGAGAGCCTGAGCTCTCCTTTTCGTCTCCCCGCTATGGGTTAGTTATTGCGGATGTATTCATCCATTTCGGTTTTCAGGTTATCGGACTTGGTGCCGAAGATAGCCTGAACGCCTGAACCCGCAACAACCACACCGGCAGCGCCAAGTGATTTCAGACCCGCCTGGTCTACTTTTGCCACGTCGGCAACGCTTACGCGCAGACGAGTGATGCAGGCATCCAGGTTGGTGATGTTTTCTTTACCGCCAAACGCTTCAATCAGCGCCGGTGCCATGGTACCGGTTGCAGCAGCCGTGCTGTCAGCCGTCGCGTCTTCACGACCCGGGGTTTTCAGATCCAGTACTTTAATCAGTACACGGAACACGGTGTAGTACACCGCGGCGTAGCACAGACCCACAATCGGGAACAGCCACAGCTTGCTGCCGTTACCGCTCAGTACGATGAAGTCAATCAGACCATGCGAGAAGCTGGTACCGTCACGCATACCCAGCAGGATGCAGATCGGGAACGCCAGGCCCGCCAGAATGGCGTGGATAACGTACAGGATCGGCGCAACGAACATGAAGGAGAACTCGATCGGCTCGGTAATACCGGTCAGGAACGAGGTCAGCGCTGCGGACACCATGATGCCGCCCACTTTCGCACGGTTTTCTGGCTTAGCAGAGTGCCAGATTGCGATAGCCGCAGCCGGCAGGCCGTACATTTTGAACAGGAAGCCACCAGACAGTTTGCCCGCAGTCGGGTCGCCCGCCATGTAGCGTGGGATATCGCCGTGGAACACCTGACCTGCTGCGTTCACGTACTCGCCAATCTGCATCTGGAAAGGTACGTTCCAGATGTGATGCAGACCAAACGGCACCAGGCAGCGCTCGATAAAACCATAGATACCAAACGCCAGCACCGGGTTCTGGTAGGCAGCCCACTGGGAGAAGGTCTGGATAGCAGTACCAATTGGAGGCCAGATGAAAGACAGCACCACGCCGAAAGCAATAGCGGTCAGACCAGAGATAATCGGAACAAAACGCTTACCGGCGAAGAAGCCCAGGTACTCAGGGAGCTTGATACGGTAGAAGCGGTTGAACATATAAGCGGCGATGGCACCTGCAATGATGCCCCCGAGCACGCCAGTATCGGCCAGGTGCTTGGCTGCAATTTCTTCCGCAGGAAGATGCAGTACCAGTGGTGCAACCACAGCCATGGTCTTCACCATGATGCCGTAAGCCACGACTGATGCCAGACCTGCAACGCCGTCGTTATTGGTAAAGCCCAGAGCAACACCAATTGCGAAAATCAGCGGCATGTTGGCAAATACTGAACCACCGGCTTCCGCCATGACATGAGAGACTACCGCAGGCAGCCAGCTGAAGTTTGCAGAACCGACGCCGAGCAGGATACCTGCGATAGGCAGTACGGATACCGGCAGCATCAGCGATTTACCCACCTTTTGCAGGTTAGCAAATGCGTTTTTAAACATAATTAGAAGTGCTCCTGAGTATTTGTGCTTTTTCTTCGCTTGCGCGTGCGATCCGGGGGGAGAACCGGATCATGTGACGGGCATCTGAGTACCCTTTATTTATTACGCAGAGTAAAATAAATCGTGAAAAGTTTGTTTGATGACTATCACGTTTCAGCAAGCCTTATCTGAAAGGTTGACGCAATTTTACACTACGTGTTTCCAGATGTGTCTAAAAAGCGTTACACCGCCCTTTTACAGGCGGTGAACTTTACTCGCTTTACCTATTAATTACGAGCAATAAAATAACGTCAAAGTCAGGCGCAGCGCAGGCGGGACGGGTCTACGGGGAATAGTCTGGCGAAGTTTTGTGTGGTGATATCAGCCAGCGCTTCCACAGATACGCCTTTCAGCACAGCCATGTATTGCGCAACATCCCTGACATACGCAGGCTGGTTCTCTTTACCGCGATGTGGCACAGGTGCCAGATACGGCGAGTCGGTTTCTACCAGTAACCGGTCCAGCGGCACATAACGTGCCGCTTCACGCAGCTGTTCGGCATTGCGAAACGTCACAATGCCGGAAAAGGAGATATAAAATCCCAGATCGAGCAATTTACCTGCGGTCTCTCTGTCCTCAGTGAAACAGTGTAGTACCCCACCGCAGTCTGTCACCTGCTCTTCGCGCAGGATGGCTAACGTATCTTCACGCGCGTCGCGGGTATGGACAATGACCGGTTTTTTTAACTCCCGGCCAATACGAATATGGTGGCGAAAAGACTCCTGCTGGCGTGCTTTTGTTTCCGGGGTATAAAAATAATCCAGCCCGGTTTCCCCCATGGCGACCACACCCGGCTCGGCCGCCAGCAGACGCAACTCTTCCACGTCATACTCTTCATCCTGGTTAAGCGGATGCACACCACAGGAATAGGCCACATTCTCGCGCTCGCCAATCAGCTCGCGCATTTTGCGATAGCCCGGCAGAGTCGTGGCAACCGCCAGGCAAAATTTCACGTCCTGTGCGGCGGCTTTCGCCAGCACATCGTCTACACCAGCGTGCAGGTTCTCATAATCCAGGCCATCGAGATGGCAATGAGAGTCGACTAAAAACATAACGTCTCGCTTATAAATGAGGGGTCGGTAGCTGCACGCCTGGCTGAGCATAATGTTCCCAGCCCAACAGCAGCTCCGTTAACAACAGTTCGCGGTTAAGGCCTGGCACGGAAATCAACTGTTCACGGCAGCGAAACAGCGTCGTCACCATAGCCTGCAACACCTTTAGCGCCAGCGCATCGGCCAGTTGCGCCACCAGTGTCATCATATCGACATTGCTCTGGCCACTGCGGATGCCCTGACGCCACTTGATGGCATCAAGCAGCAGCGTTGCCAGCCAGCGCAAACGCTCATCGACAGGCTCGTGATTGAGCACACTTAACAGCGATATCCAGTCTTTATTGACCAGGGCGGCAGGCATTTTTTCACACAACGCCTGACGAGCGTTCCAGTGCTCGGGGGACAAGAGCTCAAGCGCTGCCGCAGGCGCGCCGGCACTCAGGCGCAGTGCGGCGTAGAGGGTGTCTTCAGAGGCCTGTGTTTCGCGGGCAAGCCAGCCCACGGCAAAGCTTTCATCGGGCGGCGTGAGGTGAAAATAGAAACAGCGGCTGCGAAGCGTGGCCAACAGGCGCTGCGGCTCGCGGCAACCGAGAAAAAACCAACTGTTGGCAGGCGGCTCTTCGAGCGTTTTCAGGAGCGCGTTAGCCGCCGCCTCGGTCAGTAACCCGGCATCAGGTAGCCATACCACTTTGGCCCCCCCCATACGCGAGTGTGCGTAGAGCTTTTCACTGACATCACGCACCGCATCAATACCCAGCGTCACTTTGCCCTTTTCTGGCTCCAGCACGGTGTAATCCGGGTGAGTCCCTGCCTGCATCAGCTGGCAGCTATGGCAATGCCCACAGCTTTTAGTACCTTCCGGTTGGCTACACATAAGCCAGCGGCTCAATGCGTAAATCAGCGCATCATCCCCCATCCCCGGCAGTGCGTGCACCAGTAGCGCATGATGCCCCTTCCCCTGCTGGTAACGGGCGATCAGCCGGTCAAACGCCGGTCGCAGCCAGGGATACCAGCGCATCAGTCCTGCTCCTTAACCCAGCGCGTGACGAGGTCACGGATATCCTGCTGCACCGCCTCGAACGACTGCGTAGCGTCAATCACTACAATACGCGGGCAGGCGTCAGCCAGTTCAAGGTAACGTGCACGGGTGCGGTTAAAGAAATCCAGAGATTCCTGTTCAATGCGGTCCAGCTCACCGCGCGCGCGCGCGCGCGCAAGCCCTATTTCTGGCGTCACGTCCAGATACAGCGTGAGATCGGGCGCAAAGTCACCCAGCACGGCGTCACGCAGGGTTTGCAGTAAATGCCTGTCGATGCCGCGCCCGCCGCCCTGATAAGCCTGGGTTGAGAGATCGTGTCTGTCGCCAATCACCCACGCACCGCGTGCCAGCGCCGGTTTGATCACCGTTTCCACCAGCTGAACACGGGCAGCGTAGAACATCAGCACTTCGGCCTTATCAGTAACAACTTCGTCACCCACGGCTTTAAGATCGAGCGTCAGCGCGCGCAGCTTTTCGGCAAGCGGCGTACCGCCAGGCTCACGAGTAAAGAGCAGATCGCTAACGCCCAGTTCACGCAGCGTTTCCACCACTGCGTCCCGCGCACTGGTTTTTCCAGCGCCTTCAAGCCCTTCGATAACTATGTATTTACTGCCCATCTTTGTTCCTGAGTACGTTCAGATAGCTGCGCACCGACTGATTGTGATCGCGCAGATTAGTATTAAAAGTGTGCCCGCCTTTACCGTCGGCCACAAAATAGAGATAGGGTGTTTTAGCCGGATGTGCCGCCGCGTTGAGCGACGCTTCACCTGGCATCGCAATTGCGCCCGGCGGCATCCCACTGATGACATACGTGTTATAAGCCGTTGGCGTTTCCAGATCGCGACGCGTCAACTTGCCATTATAGCTCTCCCCCATGCCATAAATCACAGTAGGGTCAGTTTGCAGACGCATGCCAATACGCAGACGGTTGATAAACACCGACGCCACGCGGTCACGCTCTTCAGGCACAGCGGTTTCTTTTTCAATAATGGAGGCCATGATCACCAGTTCTGCCTTGTCTTTATACGGCAGGCCATCCATTCGCCCTTTCCAGACGTTATCGAGCGCACTGACCATGCGCTGATGCGCTCGCTTGAGCAGCGCTACGTCACTGGTGCCTGCGGTGTAAAGCCAGGTATCTGGATAGAACCAGCCTTCAACCTGCTGCGCATTTTCAATGCCCAGCGCGGCAGCAACCGTCGCATAGTCATTATCTTTGAGCGTATGCTTAATCCACGGCGAGGCCTGAATCACCTTCAGCCAGTCGCTCAAACGCTGGCCTTCAACCAGGCGTAGCGGGAATTGTGCTTCTTTACCGCTGACCAGCAGTTTCAGCATCTCACTTACGGTCATTTGTGGCGTAAAACGGTAAGTACCGGCTTTAACCTTTGCAAGCTCAGGCTTGAGATACAGCAGCCACTGAAACACCCGCGGTCGGTTAATCACCTTTGCATCATAGAGCTGTTTTCCCAGCACCACGCGGCCCGTCCCCGCTTTGAGGGTGAAAATAATCTCTTCTTTTATCAACAGATGGCTGTGCGCCAGCTGGCGTATCTTCCAGACTCCCGCGCCTGCGGCAAGCCCCAGCGCAACCAGCAAAATCAAAATAACGCCTGCGATTTTTTTCATAACAGTTCGGTCTACTCACATCCTGAGGCTAAAAAGCGATACAACTCGCGCGAAGAAAAACCCTTTTCCTGCACCTGGCGCACCGGCACCACTGGCATCAGTGCATTGCAAATAATGACCTCGTCAGCCTGCAACAACACCTCGAGCCGCGCCTGCACTTCGTGGGCTTGCCACTGCGATGACGCGAGCAACCGCAGAATATGTCGGCGCATCGTACCCTCCACGCCAGCGCTGTCGAGTTTTGGCGTAAAAACCTGATTCCCTTTACGCCAGAATAAATTAGCCGCACAGCATTCCGTAAGCCACCCTGCGGTGTCAAGCACCAGCGCCTCGTCAGCGTTTGTCTGCTCAAGCTGTGCCCGGATGAGGACCTGTTCAAGGCGATTGAGATGTTTGATGCCCGCAAGCCAGGGATTGCGGGCCAGGGGGACAGGAGAAAGCGCCAGCACGGCACCGCGAGTGCGTAGCTCATCATAATGTGCAGGATACGCGCTCACACGCAGCATACGCGTTGGAGAAAGGCCAGTTGCCGCGTAGCCGCGCCCGCCTGCACCCCGGCTGATAATCACTTTGAGCGTTGCGCGGACATTGCCTGTCGCAAGCTGCTCACATTCCGCGCGCAACAGTTCACGCGAAGGGGCGGTAAATCCCAGCCGCCCGCAACCCTCCTCCAGTCTGTCGAGATGGTCGTCAATAAAGCGCACCGCGCCATCCACCACCCGCGCGGTGGTAAAACACCCATCGCCAAACTGTATGGCACGATCGTCCGCCGCCAGAGCCGTCTGTTCAGCGCCGTTAATGAGCCACATACATGCTCCTGTTGATTGTGAGGGAAACAGTGTCGCAGGGAGAGAAAGGCAGAGCAAGCGGGAGAATGATGCAAAACGGGCCCGCGATGCGGGCCCGTCTGAGGCGGTCATCAGATCTTTTTGAAGATAAGCGAACCGTTAGTGCCCCCAAAACCGAAGGAGTTACACAGCGTATACTCCAGGCCGGATACCTGGCGCGCTTCGTGCGGGACGAAGTCGAGATCACAACCCTCATCAGGGTTGTCCAGGTTAATGGTCGGCGGTACAGCCTGGTCGCGCAGCGCCAGAATGGAGTAAATAGACTCCACCGCACCCGCCGCGCCCAGCAGGTGACCGGTCATCGACTTGGTCGAGCTGACCAGCACACGGCTGGCATCAGCGCCAAACACGGATTTCACGGCCTGTGCTTCAGCACGGTCGCCTGCGTTAGTCGACGTGCCATGTGCATTCACATAGCCAATCTGGCCCGGTGCAACGCCTGCATCACGCAGCGCGTTTTCCATTGCCAGTGCCGCACCTGCGCCGTTTTCCGGCGGTGAAGTCATATGATAAGCATCGCTGCTCATGCCAAAACCCACCACTTCGCAGTAAATTTTCGCACCACGCTTTTTAGCGTGCTCATATTCTTCAAGAATCAGGATGCCAGCGCCATCGCCCAACACAAAACCATCGCGGTCTTTATCCCACGGACGGCTTGCCGCTTGAGGATTGTCGTTACGCGTGGAAAGCGCGCGTGCTGCGCCAAAACCACCAACGCCCAGCTGGGTGCTGCCTTTTTCGGCACCGCCTGCCATCATCACGTCCGCATCGCCGTAGGCGATAATACGCGCCGCATGGCCGATGTTGTGCACGCCAGAAGTACAGGCCGTCGCAATAGAAATGCTGGGACCACGCAGGCCGAACATAATGGTCAGATGACCTGCCACCATGTTGACAATCGTGGAAGGAACGAAGAACGGGCTGATTTTACGCGGACCGCCGTTCATCAATGCCGTGTGGTTTTCTTCGATAAGGCCGAGGCCACCGATACCAGAACCGATTGCAGCGCCCATGCGCGGAGCGTTTTCTTCTGTCACTTCAAGACCAGAATCTCGCATAGCCTGAACACCGGCTGCAATTCCGTACTGAATGAAGCTGTCCATCTTGCGCTGATCTTTGCGCGAGATGAATTCATCACAATTAAAATCTCGCACTAAGCCCGCAAATTTTGTTGCATAGGCACTAGTATCGAAATGGTCGATTAGGCTGATGCCGCTCTGACCGGCAAGGAGAGTTTTCCAGTTTGACTCTACGGTGTTGCCGACAGGAGACAACATGCCAAGTCCGGTCACAACTACACGACGCTTAGACACGTTTGTCCTCCAGGGAGGGAAATAAAGTTAATACGAGTGGGGATATATCATGAAAAAACTCAGGCGGTCGAGTGACCGCCTGGAGATGTTCACTTACGCCTGGTGACCGTTGATGTAATCAATGGCAGCCTGAACGGTGGTGATTTTCTCTGCTTCTTCGTCCGGAATCTCGGTATCAAACTCTTCTTCCAGAGCCATTACCAGCTCAACGGTGTCAAGAGAATCAGCGCCCAGATCTTCAACGAAAGAAGCGGTATTAACAACTTCTTCCTGCTTAACGCCCAGCTGTTCGCCAATGATTTTCTTAACGCGTTCTTCGATAGTGCTCATACTCTTAAATTTCCTATCAAAACTCGCTTTCGCGATGGTTTTCGTAGTGTATAAAATGTTGAAAAAGTTGCAACAAAAAACCGGCAGTCCAAACCACGATTTTACGCTATTTTGCGGGCTATTGCCCAAATAACGCAAATTAATTTTTCGTGGTTAAACCATGTACATCCCGCCGTTAACGTGCAGCGTTTCACCAGTAATGTAACCGGCTTCATCAGAAGCCAGGAATGCTACTGCATTGGCGATTTCCTTTGCGTCACCGAGGCGACCCGCCGGAACCTGCGCCAGAATGCCTGCCCGCTGGTCGTCTGACAGCGCGCGCGTCATGTCCGTTTCAATAAAGCCCGGAGCCACAACGTTGACAGTAATGCCGCGCGAAGCAACTTCCCGCGCCAGCGACTTACTGAAACCAATCAGTCCCGCCTTCGCCGCAGCGTAGTTGGCCTGACCAGCATTGCCCATCGTCCCCACAACAGAACCAATGGTGATAATACGACCGTGACGCTTTTTCATCATAGCGCGCATTACCGCTTTTGACAGACGGAATACCGACGACAGATTAGTGTCAATAATGTCGTTCCACTCGTCATCTTTCATGCGCATCAGCAGGTTATCGCGGGTGATACCGGCGTTATTAACCAGAATATCTACCTCACCAAACTCTGCGCGAATGTTCTCCAGCACGGATTCTACCGATGCGGCATCAGTCACGTTCAGCATCAGGCCTTTGCCGTTAGCACCAAGATAGTCACTGATGGCCTGCGCACCGCTTTCGCTGGTGGCCGTACCGACAACTTTCGCGCCGCGTGATGCCAGCATTTCAGCGATAGCACGCCCGATCCCGCGGCTTGCGCCGGTCACCAGCGCAATTTTTCCTTCAAAGCTCATGGTTTTCCTCGTGTTATTGCTCAATCGCCGCTGACATAGCCGCCGGCTCGTTGAGCGCAGAAGCCGTCAGGGTGTCAACAATACGTTTCGTCAGCCCAGTCAGTACTTTACCCGGCCCAACTTCATAGAGATGTTCGATACCCGTTGACGCCATAAACTCGACGCTCTTCGTCCACTGCACCGGGCTATAAAGCTGGCGTACCAGCGCATCACGGATAGCCGCAGCGTCAATTTCACATTTAACGTCAACATTATTCACGACAGGGATTTGCGGGGTATTAAAGGTCAGCTTTTCCATTTCAATGGCAAGCTTGTCTGCTGCGGGCTTCATCAGCGCACAGTGGGAAGGCACACTCACCGGCAGCGGCAATGCACGCTTGGCACCCGCCGCTTTACAGGCAGCACCCGCGCGTTCAACCGCGTCTTTATGACCCGCAATTACCACTTGCCCCGGAGAGTTATAATTTACCGGCGAGACAACCTGCCCTTCGGCGGCGTCTTCGCAGGCTTTGGTAATCGCGGCATCATCAAGACCGATAATGGCTGACATCGCGCCTGTGCCTTCTGGCACCGCGTCCTGCATCAGCTTGCCGCGCAGTTCAACCAGTTTTACCGCATCGGTAAAATCGAGCACACCCGCGCACACCAGCGCTGAATATTCACCCAGGCTGTGGCCAGCCATCAGCGCAGGCACTTTACCGCCCTGCTGCTGCCATGCGCGCCACAGCGCAACAGAGGCTGTCAGCAACGCAGGCTGCGTCTGCCAGGTTTTATTCAGCTCTTCAGCCGGTCCCTGCTGGGTCAGCGCCCACAGGTCATATCCCAGCGCCGCAGATGCTTCACGGAAAGTTTCTTCGATAATCGGATATGCAGCGGCCATATCGGCCAGCATGCCGACAGCCTGAGAACCCTGCCCCGGAAAGACAAACGCAAATTTCGACATTTGAGTCACCCTTTTTTTTAAAAACGAACCAGCGCAGAACCCCAGGTAAAGCCGCCGCCGAAGGCTTCGAGCAGCACCAGTTGGCCTTTCTGAATACGCCCATCGCGCACTGCTTCATCCAGCGCTGCCGGGACAGAAGCCGCCGAGGTATTGCCGTGGCGGTCAAGCGTGACGACCACGTTATCCATGGACATACCGAGCTTTTTGGCCGTCGCGCTGATGATGCGTAAATTCGCCTGATGCGGCACCAGCCAGTCGAGTGCCGAACGATCGAGATTATTGGCCGCCAGCGTCTCGTCAACAATGTGAGCAAGTTCGGTCACAGCCACTTTGAAAACTTCATTGCCCGCCATCGTCAGATAAGCCGGGCTGTCCGGATTAACCCGGTCCAGATTAGGCAGCGTTAACAGCGCGCCATAGCTACCGTCAGCATGAATATGGGTTGAGATAATGCCTGGCTCTTCCGATGCGCCCAGCACCACAGCGCCAGCGCCGTCGCCAAACAGAATAATCGTGCCCCTGTCTTCAGGGTCGAGCGTACGCGCCAGCACGTCAGCACCGATCACCAGCGCACGCTTCGCCGCACCATTTTTCACATACTGATCGGCAATGCTCAGCGCATAGGTAAAGCCCGCGCAGGCTGCGGCAACGTCGAACGCCGGGCAGCCTTTAATACCCAGCATTGCCTGAACCTGACAGGCCGCGCTAGGGAAAGCGTGAGTGGCTGATGTGGTGGCAACAATAATAAGATCGATCTCATCTTTCGCAACGCCAGCCATTTCCAGCGCCCTGAGGCTTGCCTGGTAGCCCATTGTCGCGACCGTTTCATCAGGACCAGCAATACGACGTTCACGAATCCCGGTGCGCGTCACTATCCACTCATCAGTGGTCTCGACCATTTTTTCGAGATCCGCGTTAGTCCTTACGCGCTCGGGCAGCCAGCTGCCCGTACCTATAATCTTTGTATACATGTACGCTCAGTCACTTTTGGGTAATACAGATTCCAGGCGCGCGGCTATCCGCTGTGGAACCTGCCGTTGCACCGCCTGCACTGCCTGTTCAATCGCGACCGCAAATGCTCGCTGATTGGCCGCACCGTGACTCTTGATCACGGTGCCGCGTAATCCTAACAGACAGGCGCCGTTATACTGGTCGGGGTTCAGGTGACTGAATCGCCGCGCCAGTCTATTTTGTAACCAGCGCTTGAGCAAAATAAGCCACCAGGCACTTTTTTTGCTCTCTCCCTGTCCTTTCAAAACAGAGAGAAACATTCTGACCATCCCTTCCATCGTCTTTAGCGTGACGTTGCCGACAAAACCGTCGCACACCAGTACGTCCGTCTTGCCCGTCAACAACTCATTAGCTTCAAGATAACCAATATAGTTCACAGAAGGCACCGTTTTCAGTAATACAGCGGCATCGCGAATACTGTCGAGCCCTTTGGTTTCTTCTTCGCCAATATTGAGTAGCGCCACGCGCGGGCGTTCAATGCCGAGCACTTCTTCGGCCATGACAGAACCCATAATGGCAAACTGGGCAAGCATGCGGCTGTCGCACTCCACGTTCGCGCCAAGATCCAGCACTACGGTTTTGCCGCGCTGCTGATTTGGCAGCACGGTCACCAGCGCCGGACGCTCAATATTTTCAATAGGCTTAAGCAGCATTTTTGCCAGCCCCATCAGCGCGCCGGTATTGCCTGCGCTGATGCAGGCTTCGGCCCGCCCTTCTTTTACTAGCTCCAGCGCTATGCGCATGGAGGTGCCGCGGCTATTGCGAATAGCCTGCGCAGGACGAGCATCACTTGCAACAACCGATTCAGCAGGAATTATTTGCAGGCGCGAACGCTGCTCAAAATCAGCTCTGGCAAGAAATGGCGTAATGGCGTCGGGGGAGCCGACAAGAAGAAGATGAAGATGGGAATTAGCGTCCAGTGCCTGCAAAGCAGCAGGCACTGTCACGGCGGGGCCATAGTCCCCGCCCATAGCATCTAACGCAAGGGTTAGACGTATCAAGATATCGCCAGATTACTTAGCGATGACCTTGCGACCGCGGTAGAAACCGTCGGCAGTGATATGGTGACGCAGGTGAGTTTCACCAGACGCTTTGTCTACAGACAGGCTGGAAGTGGTCAGCGCATCGTGAGAACGACGCATGCCACGTTTGGAACGGGTTGGTTTATTCTGTTGTACGGCCATGGACCTTACTCCTCAATTACTTACGCTTTAAACTGGCTAATACGGCAAATGGGTTTGGTTTTTGTGCCTCATCGGGCAGTTCACCAAAGACCATGTCCGCGTCGGACACTTCACAGTGTTCAGAATCGTGCACCGGAACTACCGGCAGGGAAAGGATGATTTCATCCTCAACCATTGCCAGCAGGTCGATTTCGCCAAACTCGTTAACCTGAATCGGCTCATACGCTTCCGGCAGTGCTTCGGCCTGTTCGTCAGTGACGACCGGGCTAAAACAATACGTTGCGTGAACATCGTGCGAGAACGGCTGACCGCAGCGCTGACACATCAGCGTTACGCTCACCCGCGCCTCACCGGTAATTACCGCGAGACGCTGGTTGTCGATTGCGAACGACAGCGCGCATTCTACATCACTGTCCACGCTGACAACAGACTCAGCGACACGTTCAACCTGCTCAGGCAGGTACACGCCAAGATAATCAAGGCGTTTTTGAGCGGTGCGGACCGGGTCCAGTGTCAGGGGTAATTTAACCTTTTGCATAGGGCGCGCATATTAACTTCGTAACGACACAGAGTCAAAGAAAAAGGCAAGCGCCATCTTCTGTTTGTCATTTATTCACACAGCAGCGTATGTGGCGTTTACTATAGGACGATATTATCGCCTCACAACGGACTCTTTTGACTATGCTTCCTCTCGTCCTTGCCTCAACTTCACCCTTTCGCCAGAGCCTGCTGGCAAAGCTCGGTCTGCCTTTTATTGTTGCGGCCCCTGACGTCGATGAAATGCCATTACCGGGCGAAAGCGCGCGCAGGCTGGTTATGCGCCTGGCAACGGCTAAAGCGCAGGCGCTGGCACAGCGCTACCCTGCGCACCTTATTATAGGCTCCGATCAGGTTTGCGTACTGAACGGGCAGATTACCGGCAAGCCGCACACCGAAGAGAATGCGGTGGCCCAGCTTATGCAGGCCCGCGGCAATATTATTTCTTTTTATACCGGTCTTGCGCTTTACAACAGCCACAGCGGCGAACTGCAAACGCAGTGCGAGCCTTTCGATGTGCATTTTCGCCATCTGACAGAGCAAGAGATTCGTCATTACGTACAAAAAGAAAAGCCGCTGCAGTGTGCAGGCAGTTTTAAAAGTGAAGGGCTGGGCATTGCGTTGTTTGAACGCCTTGACGGGCGCGACCCCAATACGCTGGTCGGTCTGCCGCTGATTGCGCTGTGTGAAATGTTGCGAAATGAAGGGCGTAATCCACTGGAATAACACCCTGTAGCGCTTTTATTTATTGCTGCGCAGCACCTTCAGGCAGTGGCGCAGTTCGTCATCCAGCGGCGCTTCTACACGCATCTCTTCGCCGGTTTTAGGATGCGTAAAGCGCAGTGCTGCCGCATGCAGGAACAGGCGGCTCAGGCCGGTGCCGGTTAACTGGCTGTCAAAATCGCGATCGCCGTAACGGTCATCAAAAGCAATGGGGTGGCCCGCATGCTGGGTATGTACGCGAATCTGGTGAGTACGCCCGGTTACCGGGCTACAGCGCACCAGGGTTGCGAAGGCATAACGCTCTTCAACCTTAAAGCGCGTTTCTGAGGGTTTGCCTTCACTGTTGACGCGCACAATGCGCTCACCGCTTTGCAGAATGTTTTTCAAAAGCGGTGCCTGTATCGCTTTGACATGCGACTGCCACTGGCCACGCACCAGCGCCAGGTAGTCTTTTTGCATGCCCTTTTCACGCAACTGCTCATGTAGCGAACGTAGCGCGGAGCGCTTTTTAGCCACCAGAAGTACACCAGAGGTATCGCGGTCAAGGCGATGTACCAGTTCCAGAAAACGGGCCTCCGGGCGCAGCGCTCGCAGTGCTTCTATCACACCAAAGCTCAGGCCGCTGCCGCCGTGCACTGCCGTGCCAGAGGGCTTGTTGAGTACCAGGATATGCTCATCTTCATAAATGATGGCATCGTTGAGCGCTGAGACTTTTTGCAAATGCGGCGAAACCGGCGTCTCTTCACGTTCAGCCACACGCACGGGCGGAATACGCACTTCATCACCCGCCATGAGCTTATATTCCGGCTTGATGCGTTTTTTATTCACGCGCACTTCGCCCTTACGCAAAATGCGGTAAATCATACTCTTGGGCACGCCCTTAAGCTGAGTACGCAAAAAGTTATCAATACGCTGTCCGGCTTCATCTGAAGAGATAGCGACAATTTTTACACTGGGAGTCTCTGTTTTCATGGTCGGCGATTCTAAAGAGGCCACCGGCTTCGCGCCACTGATTTTTACGTCGTCCTTCCACGCATACAGCAGGATTATGACCTGAATATTTCACGGCCAGGCTACAAACAAGATTTTGTGTATATACTTAGCGTTGAACACCCTTTTTCGCAGTTATGTCCGTGTTATTGCCTGTTATTACAGCGATAAGAATGGTGCAGTTGAAAAACTGTGAGCAACCGGGTGATAAAAGGTAAAAGCCTTCTTGCTATAACAAGGTTAGCAGTGGAATAATGTTGCGGTTTTCCGTGTTTACACTTGTTAAAACAAGGCTTTTGCGGAATGACCAATTTTGCCTGGACGTTGACTCGCGCAGCAATGGCGTAAGACGCTGTGAACTTTCAGGCAGTTAGCGGGCTGCGGGTTGCAGACCTTACCGGCATACGGAACCTTCTCTGGCACAATCAATCCAGGCTGTTCCCAGGATTAAATGCGCTGTTTTTCCGGTTGAAAAACAGGCTGCCGATACTTTGCGCCTCTATGCAAGCGACAACCGGGAGGTTGACGACTCTGCGAACAGTCACGAGGCCATCGGCTCACACCCGGTAAGACGTACCATGCCCGCCGCTCTGTCGCCAATGTAAGAATAATGAGTCAGTTACGATGAAAAGAATGCTAATAAACGCAACTCAACAGGAAGAGTTGCGTGTCGCCCTTGTGGATGGGCAGCGTCTGTACGACCTGGATATTGAAAGCCCAGGCCACGAACAGAAAAAAGCAAACATCTATAAAGGCAAAATTACCCGCATCGAACCGAGCCTGGAAGCCGCGTTCGTTGATTATGGCGCTGAACGCCATGGCTTTCTCCCCCTCAAAGAAATCGCCCGCGAATACTTCCCCAGCAACTACTCCGCACACGGTCGCCCTAACATTAAAGACGTGCTGCGCGAAGGCCAGGAAGTCATTGTCCAGATTGATAAAGAAGAGCGCGGCAACAAAGGTGCTGCACTGACGACCTTTATCAGCCTTGCGGGCAGCTATCTGGTGCTGATGCCAAACAACCCGCGTGCGGGTGGCATTTCTCGCCGTATTGAAGGCGACGATCGCACCGAGCTGAAAGAAGCGCTGTCTTCACTGGAAGTGCCAGACGGCATGGGCCTGATTGTGCGCACAGCAGGCGTAGGCAAATCTGCCGAAGCCCTGCAATGGGACCTCGGGTTTCGCCTTAAGCACTGGGAAGCTATCCAGAAAGCCGCCGAAAGCCGCCCTGCCCCGTTCCTGATTCACCAGGAAAGCAACGTTATTGTGCGCGCTTTCCGTGACTATCTGCGCCAGGACATCGGCGAAATCCTTATCGATAACCCGAAGGTGCTGGAGCTGGCGCGCCAGCACATTTCCGCGCTGGGCCGTCCTGATTTCAGCAGCAAAATTAAGCTTTATAGCGGCGAAATCCCGCTGTTTAGCCACTATCAGATTGAATCCCAGATTGAATCTGCCTTCCAGCGCGAAGTGCGCCTGCCTTCCGGTGGCTCTATTGTTATCGACACCACCGAAGCGCTGACCGCCATCGACATCAACTCCGCACGCGCTACCCGCGGCGGTGATATCGAAGAAACGGCCTTCAACACCAACCTGGAAGCCGCCGATGAGATTGCCCGCCAGCTGCGCCTGCGCGACCTGGGCGGTCTGATTGTTATCGACTTTATCGACATGACGCCGGTTCGCCACCAGCGCGCGGTAGAAAACCGCCTGCGTGACGCGGTGCGCCAGGACCGGGCGCGTATCCAGATAAGCCACATTTCCCGCTTCGGTCTGCTGGAAATGTCGCGCCAGCGTCTTAGCCCGTCGCTTGGTGAATCCAGCCACCACGTGTGCCCGCGCTGTAGCGGTACTGGCACCATTCGCGACAACGAATCACTGGCGCTGTCCATTCTGCGTCTGATTGAAGAAGAAGCGCTGAAAGAAAACACCAAAGAAGTGCACGCCATTGTGCCGGTTCAGGTGGCCTCCTATCTGCTTAACGAAAAACGTGAAGCCGTTAACGCCATTGAAACCCGTCAGGAAGGCGTGCGCTGCGTCATCGTTCCTAATGACCAGATGCAGACGCCACACTACTCTGTGCTGCGCGTGCGTAAAGGTGAAGAAACCCATACGCTGAGCTACATGCTGCCGAAGATCCATGAAGAAGCGATGACAATGCCGTCTGATGACGAGCACGCCGAGCGCCGCCGCCCTGAGCAGCCAGCACTCGCGACCTTCGTCATGCCGGATGTCCCGCCGGTTCCGCAGGAGAGTGCCGCTCAACCTGCCTCCCCTGCTGGCGAGCAGAAATCTGCTGCTACCGCTCAGGGTCCTGGGCTGGTAAGCCGCTTCTTCAATGCGCTGAAGAAAGTGTTTGCCGGTGAAGAGACCGCACAGCAAGAGCAGCCCCAGACGGATGATAAGGCGCAGAAGAAGTCGGATAACCGCCAGGACCGTCGCCAGAATAATAACCGTCGCCAGAACAACCGCCGTGACCGCAACGAGCGTGGCGATCGCAACGCGCGCGGCGATAACCGTGACAACCGCGAAGCCCGCGACAGCAATCGTGATAACCGCGACAGCCGTAACGAAAGCCGCGACGACAACCGTCGCAACCGCCGCCAGCAGCAAACAGCTGACGGACAGGCTGCACGTCAGGCACCGCAGGCTCAGCAAGCGGTAGAAGAGACAGAAAACAAAGCCCGCGAGCCGCGTCGCGATCGCAACCGTCGCCGCACGGACGATAAACGCCAGGCCCAGCAGGAAGTTAAAGCACTGCAGACCCAGCCAGAAGAACTGGTAGACGACAGCGCTCAGGAAGAAAATGTTCAGAAGATGCCGCGCCGCAAACAGCGCCAGCTGGCGCAGTCGGTGCGTGTTGAAGCTGCCTCCTGCGAACCGCCGGTTGAGGTTGAACAGGCTCAGGCAGAGCAACAGCCGACTGAACAGGTGAAAGCACCATCCACTGAACTGGCTACGCGCCCGCTGCCTGCGGTTGTAGCACAAGAGCCTGCCACTGACAGCGAGTCAGGTGAGGCCGACGACAATGGCGAAGGCCGTGGCGATAACGCCGGGATGCCGCGCCGTTCACGCCGTTCGCCGCGCCACCTGCGCGTGAGCGGCCAGCGTCGTCGTCGCTACCGCGATGAGCGTTACCCGACTCAATCGCCCATGCCGCTGGCCGGGGGCTTCGCTTCTCCAGAAATGGCGTCAGGCAAAGTGTGGGTGAGCTATCCGGTTGCGCGTGCGCAAGAGCAGGACGTTGTGGAAACGGCTGAAACAGAAAAAGCACCACAGCAGGAACTCAGCGTTGCCGAACTGGCGCAGGCGCTGGGTGCTGTCCAGGTTGCTCAACCTGTTGCAGCAGCCGTCGAGCCGCAGGAGCCGGTGGTAGAAACCACGCATCCGCAAGTGATTGCCACACCGGTAGACGAAGCCCCACAGATCGTTTCTGAGCGTGACGAACAGACCGCTGAGCGCGTGAGTGCTGAAGCCGTCCCGGCAGAAACAGCCGAAGACGTTGCACAGCCTGAGCCAGAAGCAACACAACCGCAGGCAACTGCCAGTGTGGATGTCGCTGAGCAAGAGCAGAGTGCGACGCCGGTGGTGCAACCAGCAGCTGACGTAGAACACGCGCAGCCGTCTGTTGAAACGCCGGTTGAAGCTGAGCACGCTGAAGTAGCAGAACAGCAGGGCCACGTCGGGACTCAACCTGCCGCACAAAGCAGCGTTGCTGACGTTGCCACGCCAGCGCTAGCTGAAGAAGCCGCCGTCACTGCACCGCCAGTGGTTCAGGAAAGCGTCGTGAAAACCACTTCGCCGGTGAAAGCACAGACTGCAACGATTGAGCCTTCACACGCCAGCGCACCGATGACCCGCGCACCGGCTCCGGCCTACACCCCGGAAGCGCCGCGTCACAGCGACTGGGTACGCCCGACGTTTGATTTTGCGGGTAAAGGTTCTGCCGGTGGCCACAGTGCAACGCACCAGGCTACTGCGCCAGCAACCAAACCGAGCGCCGTAGAGTAATCTACTGCCCTGACGAAAAAGCCGGTCTCTGACCGGCTTTTTTATTGCTCAGTGTTACCTCACCAGACTCCCCTCACCCTATCCGCCCTGTTGGTCACTGACTGGCTCAGGCAGCACCTGCAACGTATAACTGATAAGACCCAACCGGGCCTCTTGCTTCGCTCGGGCTATGTGCAATAGCAGAATAGTCGCCAGGCTTAGCTGGCGCTGTTTTCACAATAAAACCGTTTAGGGCGCAACGGAGATAAAGCCGCTGATGCAATAAGATGGAAAGCCTGCATTCACCACCGCCCCGGCATACAGGCTTTCAGGGGCGTCTGCTACCAGGATAACACCGTAAAAGCCTGCGCTGGGCTCTGACGTTGCAAATGCTAAACGCCAATACAAATGCAGCACATCAGCAGGCAGAGTTTAAAAACAGCGAGGCTGGCGTTTCGCATCAGCCATAAAAAAGCCGGGGCTTGATACCCCGGCGTGAAAATACAATGTCAGGCTGGCGTTATGCCGTGCGACGGGCAAAATCCCGTGGCCGGAAGCCCAGTAAGGCCAGCGTGGCAAAGTAGGCGACAACGCCCACCACCACAACGGCAACCAGGCGCAGCAGGCGGTACGGCATGGTACCCACATCCCAGGCAGGCATAATTTGCATCATGCCAAACAGCGCTGCGGACATGACCAGCACGGCAATCACCAGGCGCAGCAGAAAACCGCCCCAACCGGCCTGCGGCTGGAAAATATTACGCTTGCGCAACTGCCAGAACAGCAGTCCGGCGTTAAGGCAGGAGGCAAGGCCGATAGACAGCGACAAACCGGCGTGTTTCAGCGGACCGATAAACGCCAGGTTCATCAGCTGTGTGGCAATAAGCGTAACAATGGCGATTTTCACCGGCGTTTTGATGTCCTGACGCGAATAAAAGCCGGGTGCCAGTACTTTCACCAGAATGAGACCAATCAGGCCAACAGAATAGGCAACCAGCGCGCGCTGGGTCATGGCTGCGTCGAACGCCGTGAACTTACCGTACTGAAACAACGACACCGTCAGCGGTTGTGCCAGCACCCCCAGCGCCACCGCGCTGGGCAGCGCCAGTAAAAAACACAGGCGCAGTCCCCAGTCCATCAGGCGATTATATTCCTCATGATTACCGCTGGAGAAACTGCGCGACAGTGAAGGCAGCAAAATGGTGCCCAGTGCCACACCCAACACGCCGGAGGGAAACTCCATCAGCCTGTCAGCGTAATAGATCCAGGACACGGAACCAGACACCAGAAACGAGGCGAAAATGGTGTTGATGATGAGCGAAATCTGGCTGACGGAAACACCGAGGATCGCAGGCCCCATTTGCTTGACCACGCGGATGGCACCCGCGTTTTTAAAGCTAATACGCGGCAATACCAGCATGCCGATTTTTTTCAGGTGCGGTAGCTGGTAGAAAAGCTGCAACACGCCTCCCACCGTCACCGCCCATGCCAGCGCCAGCACCGGCGGGTTAAAATACGGTGCGGCAAAAAGCGCAAACAGGATCATGCTGATGTTGAGAAGCGTAGGCGCAAACGCCGGTACCGAAAACCGGTTCCAGGTGTTAAGTATCGCGCCTGCCAGCGAGGCAAGCGATATAAGAAAAATATAGGGAAACGTAATGCGCAGAAGCTGTGAGGTCAGCTGGAATTTCTCGGGCGTGTCGGCAAAGCCTGGCGCAGTCACCATAATAACCCAGGGCGCAGCCAGCATTCCCAGCACGGTAATCACCGCCAGTGCCAGCGTCAGCAGGCCGGAAACGTACGCAACAAAGACCTGTGTCGCCTCCTCGCCTTCTTTACTCTTATATTCGGCAAGGATCGGTACAAAAGCCTGGGAGAATGCTCCCTCAGCAAAAATACGTCTTAGCAGGTTCGGCAGTTTAAAGGCGGTAAAGAAGGCATCGGTTGCCATACCGGCCCCGAACACGCGCGCCACTATGGCATCGCGCGCAAACCCAAGAACGCGCGAAAACATTGTCATTGAACTGACCGCGGCCAGCGATTTCAAAAGATTCATCTGTGGTTGTATCCTGTATACCCCAAAGCAGTACGGCGCACTGGTGGGGTATAGCGCCAGCCTTGCTGGCGTACGGTGTCATGCGAAGCGCTTAGTCTACCTAAGCGCCGGGGAAATACTACAGAGAGTTATTCTGGCAGGTCACTCGCTCATCGCCTCACGCCACAGCGCCTCCACCACAAGCTGGGCGCGCAGTGCCTCTTCACCTGCGGTTTCAGGAACCGTCTGATTCATCACGCAGTCGATAAAATGGTGCGCACAACCAACAAATCCCCGCTGCTCCAGCGTGCTTTGCCAGCCTGCAACCGGCGGTATCACAAGTCCCGCACCTCGCTCCTCGCGCCATTCGCGCATATCCGTGATATCAATCAGCGCGCCGTCGGTGACTGCCTGTAACCATTCACGCTGGCTGCCAGCTTGCCGGTGCATGCTGGTGGTAATTTGCACCCCGTTGCGTGCGAAATGGTGCTCCGCATAACGCATTTGTCCGTGCTCGTTCGTTTGCAACCGCCCGCTCTCCAGGCGCGCATCGCCGCCTGCCAGCCACAGCGCGGTATCCACAACGTGCAAATAATCGTCCAGCAGCGTAAAACGCAGGTCGCCAGGCCCCACGCTATTGGTGCGGTGTTTATCCATCCGCAGTGACGCCGCGCTGTCCATCTGCGCCTTCAGGTTACGATAAAGCGGTGAAAAGCGGCGGTTAAAGGCCACCATAAGCGTCAGGTTCTGGCGCGCCGCCTGCGCCACCAGCTTCTCGGCATCTCCTAACCTTGCCGCCAGCGGTTTGTCCACGCAAACGTGAACGCCAGCACGCAGTAGCTCACTGACGACGGCATAATGACTTTCTGTCGCACTGTGGACAAAAACCGCATCACAGCGGGCAGCCAGCTCACTTAGCGAGGAGACATAGGGGATGCGGTACATTGCGCACACGGGTTCTGCCTTTTCGCGTGTAGGCGAGAATGCCCCTACCAGCTCCCAGTCGCGCGCAACACTCAGCACCGGCAGCCACGCTTTCTGCGCAATGCCACCCAGCCCGACTACGCCAATACGTAATTTTGCCACCATTACTCTCCCAGGTGCCCCAGCAACGAACTCAGACGCTGCTTAAGCTCTTCCACTTTCTGCTCAAGGCGCTCCACTCTTATCGCCAGGTCTTCTGCCGGTACGCTTGCCGACTCCACAACAGAAACCAGCGTTTCCAGCGCACCACTAAACAGGTGCATATAGCGGCTTTCACGCTTGCCCGGTTCACGCGGCAGGCGGGCGACATAAGGGCCGCCTTCTCGCTCAAGCAGGTTCTCCAGCACCGCCTCTACTTCTGCCATATCGCTAAATTCATACATACGGGCCGCGCGCGCGCGCAGCTCGCCGGGCGTCTGTGGACCACGCAGTAGCAGTGTTGCGACAATAGCCACTTGCGCCGCAGACAGTTTCAGGTCGCCAAATTCAGAGTTACAAAAGCGCTGCTCATATTTCGTCACGCGGTTGCCAAAACCGCTCACGGTGCGCAGGTAGTGGCTTTTCACCAGTTCATCGAGCGTTTCCTGCACCTGGTGTTCGCCAAGGCTCATCACCGGTTCGCGGTTAGTTTTCTGATTACAGGCCGCAACCACGCTATTAAGCGACATAGGATACTGCTCCGGTGTGGTGACCTGCTTTTCCAGCAGGCTGCCAATCACCCGCGCCTGTGTCGGACTTAGCTGATATTTCATCTCATCTCCTTAACGACCGGCGACCCAGCCTGGGGCTGTCAGCGCCGTAAGTACGTGATCGCGCCAGACCCCATCAATCATCAGATAGTCTTTTGCGTAGCCTTCTTTTTCAAATCCGAGTCGAGTGAGCAAATCCCCACTGCGGCGATTGTGCGGCATGTAGTTTGCCATAATGCGGTGCATATGCTGGGTGCGCTGCATGTAGCGAATTGCACTGGTAAGGGCTTCAAACATCAGCCCCTGGCCCTGCCATTTTTCTCCCAGCGAATAGCCGAGATAGCAGGCGTGAAAGGAGCCGCGAACCACATTAGAAAAATTCGCCACACCGCGAATTTCGGTTTCGTTCGGGTCCAGCAGCGCAAAATAGTACGCGTTCCCCTGGCGGTGCATGTCGTCTATCAGCGCCAGCCGCGCCTGCCAGCCCGACGGATAGCAGTGGCTGTCATCGCGTACCGGCTCCCAGGGTTTCAGAAACTGGCGGTTCTCGGCGTAGTAATCTGCCAGACGCCAGGCATCTCGGTCATATACCAGGCGCACAACTAACCGGTCCGTCGTCAGCCGTACCTTTGGCACATTGCTGCGGTAGCCAAACATCTCTCCCGTCTCCTTAATCAGTCATAAAGATGTCTCTGGGTTACTATAAACGCGCCACACTCGTCTGTGAAAACAGTAACATGCGTTTTCCCTGTTTTTTCTTAAATCGGTGAGAGAACGCATAACTCCAGCCCTATTATCCGTGGGTCAGTTTGCCCGCACGTAGAATTATCAACCATACTGAGCACTGCTCAACACAAAAAAGAAGGAGAAGCGTGAAGCTCCATATTTACGGCCCTGCCCTTTTTGCGTAAAAGCCCGCATGATTTTGACCTCAAAATATCCCCGTTGACGTTAACATCCAGCTCAATGACGACGACATACACCTCTTCCCGCTGCTGCGCAGCCTGGCGCTGGTCGCCGGTGTGGATTATCCCAGCCGCGTGACGGACTATTGTGACAATATGGCGAAGCAAACGCAGATAACCCTGCTGACTTCCCGCGCGCTGTGACCTCAGGCCTCGTAGGACGGGGCCGTTTTAAGTTTTTTCCGCTAGTATATTCTCGGCTGGTGCCGGATGCTGCTTTATGTCACGATCGCCCGATCGGCATGCAAAAGAGGATTGCTATGAAAAAAGTGCTTATGGCCGTGACGCTGGTCGCCGCCGGTTTGTTGACAGGATGTAATCAACTGACATCGTATACCATCAATGAGCAAGAAATTAATCAGGCGCTGGCAAAGCGCAGCAATTTTGAAAAAGATATTGGCCTACCGGGTGTTGCCCAGGCGCACATTGTGCTGACCAATCTCACCAGCCAGATTGGCCGTGAAGAGCCGAATAAAGTCACCCTTAATGGCGATGCGCAACTTGATATGAGTTCGCTTTTTGGTAGCCAGAAAGCCACTATGAAGCTAACGCTTAAGGCACTACCCGTATTTAACCCGCAGGAAGGCGCGATTTACCTGCAGGAAATGGAAGTCGTCAATGCAACGGTCGAGCCGCAAAAAATGCAGTCCGTGTTGCAAACCCTTGTGCCGTACCTGAACCAGTCGCTGCGCGGTTACTTCAATCAAAAACCGGCCTATGTACTGAGTGAAGACCGCAGCAAAGGCGAAGCTCTGGCGAAGAAACTGGCGAAAGGGATTGAGGTGAAGCCCGGCCAAATCCTGATTCCCTTTACCGATTAAACGCTGTGCTCTGGCAGCAAGCGGTATAAGCCAGATGCCGCCAGAGCACCGATTACGCCACTCACTGAGTGACATCGCCCTCTCACCAGGCACTATTTTTTCACCAAAGGGTGCAAACGAAAACGTTTCCGCTTATCCTTAGTGCCCGGCGTAAAACAGCCCTTTGTTGACTGATTTCCCTCAAGCCGGAGCACATTCATGACCCACCAGAACCAGGTATTAAAAATCCGCCGCCCCGACGACTGGCACCTCCATCTGCGCGATGGCGAGATGCTGCAAACCGTCGTACCTTACACCAGCTCAACCTTTGGCCGCGCGATTGTGATGCCGAATCTGGTTCCACCTGTCACCAGCGTAGATGCCGCACGCGACTATCGTCAGCGCATTCTGAATGCGGTGCCTCAGGGCCACAATTTTACCCCACTGATGACCTGCTATCTGACCGATACGCTTGACCCGCAGGAGCTGGAGCGCGGCTTTCACGAAGGCGTGTTTACCGCCGCTAAACTGTATCCGGCTAATGCCACCACCAATTCCAGCCACGGCGTGACCAGCGTTGATGCGATTATGCCGGTGCTGGAGCGTATGGAAAAAATCGGCATGCCGCTGCTGGTGCACGGCGAAGTTACCCATGCTGATATTGATATCTTTGACCGTGAAGCACGCTTTATTGAAACCGTTATGGAGCCGCTGCGCCAGCGTCTGCCAGGGTTGAAAGTGGTGTTTGAACACATCACCACCCGCGAAGCAGCGTGGTACGTGTGCGATGGCAACTCGCAGTTGGCCGCCACTATCACGCCACAGCATCTGATGTTTAACCGCAATCACATGCTGGTGGGCGGCATTCGCCCTCATCTTTACTGCCTGCCCATACTCAAACGCAACGTGCACCAGCAGGCGCTACGCGAGTTGGTTGCCAGCGGTTGCGATCGCGTGTTTCTGGGCACCGACTCGGCTCCTCACGCTCGCCACCGTAAAGAAGCGTGCTGCGGTTGCGCTGGTTGCTTTAACGCACCAACGGCGCTGGCGGCATACGCCACGGTATTTGAAGAGCTGGACGCGCTGCCACTGCTGGAAGCGTTCTGCTCCCTCAACGGCCCGCGCTTCTATGGCCTTGAAGCCAATACAGATTATATTGAGCTGGTGCGCCAGCCGCAGACGGTTGTGGAAAGTATTGCGCTCAGTGATGACACGCTTGTTCCCTTCCTGGCTGGTGAAACATTAGCCTGGTCGGTTAAAATATAACGTTCTTTTCTCTTCCCCCTGTTGCAAGACCTGAATATTAACTGTATATATATACAGCATTAAAGACAGGGGGTCACCATGCGTATTGAAGTTACTATTGCTAAAACCACTACGCTGCCAGGCGGCGCTATTGATGCGCTCAATGGTGAGCTTGCACGACGTATTGAAAACGCGTTTCCAGATTATCCGAGTGAAGTGCTGGTCCGCTATGCCGCCAGCAATAACCTCTCGGTGATTGGCGCCACAAAGGAAGACAAAGAGCGCATCAGCGAAATTCTTCAGGAAACCTGGGAAAGCGCTGACGACTGGTTTCATACCTGAGCCCTGAAGGTCAGGTGTCTGTGCCGGGTTTCGCCGCCCGGTTTTTTTAATTAATGAGTAACGTAGCTTTACAGACTATTCCTCATTTCGTTAAAACCTTTCTGCGCATAGTGCTTTTTTCTTGTCCAGTTTCAACAAAAAAAGCGCACCGGCGCGAGTAAATTAAATTCCCACTGCTTATTTTTCAATTTCTTGATATAATTAACCTGCTTCATTAAGAAAAAGTACGTATTAACCTCATTGTCCGTTGTCATAAACACGTATATAAGGAGGTTAGGATGGAAAAGAATAACGAAGTCATTCAGACGCATCCCCTTGTTGGATGGGACATCAGTACAGTAGATAGCTACGACGCGCTGATGTTGCGCCTGCACTATCTAACCGCCAATAAAGCGCAACCGGAAGAAACTGAAATCGGACAGACTCTGTGGCTAACCACCGATGTCGCCAGGCAGTTTATTTCAATTCTGGAAGCTGGTATCGCTAAAATTGAATCCGGGGAATATCCTGGAGACGACCTACGAAAACATTAATTTTACATACAAGTTAAGCACCAGAAAACGGCGCCAGTTACGGCGCCTTTTTTTATTTTCAGACTTGTGTGTTATTCATCGGTTAATTACCCTGCTAATAATCTGCAACAACCGGAGAAATCTATGCGTTACGACTTAATCATTGTGGGTAGCGGTTCGGTCGGCGCTGCCGCCGCCTGGTACGCCACCCAGGCCGGGCTTCAGGTACTGGCCATTGACGCAGCGCATCCTCCACATCAGCAGGGCAGCCACCACGGCAGCACTCGCCTGATGCGCCATGCCTACGGCGAAGGCGCTAACTATGTTCCTCTGGTCTTACGTGCACAAACGCTATGGGATGAATTACAGCAGGTAAGCGGTGAGCGCCTGTTCCAGCGCAGCGGTGTCATTAATCTTGGGCCTGAGGATTCACCCTTTTTGCACAACGTCAAAACCAGCGCCCGCGAATGGCAGCTGCCGCTTGAAGAGTTCGATGCCGCCGCGCTGATGGCACGCTGGCCCCAAATCAGCGTCCCTGATAACTACATTGGCCTGTATGAGCCGGACTCTGGCGTACTGCAGAGTGAAACCGCTATCGCGGCACTGTTGCGCCTGGCGCGTGAAGCGGGCTGCTCGCAGCAGTTCAATACGCCGGTTAAAACCGTGCGCCAGCTTTCAGACGGCATCGAAGTGGAAACCACCGATGGCGTTTATCAGGGCAAGAAAGTGCTGGTCAGCGCCGGAACCTGGGTTAGCACGTTGTTCCCTGCCCTGCCCATCACGCCGGTACGCAAAATTTTTGCCTGGCACCAGGCCGATGGCCGCTACAGCGAGAATAACCGTTTTCCGGCCTTTACGGGTGAGCTACCCAACGGTGACCAGTTTTACGGCTTCCCGGCAGAAAACAATGAACTGAAAATAGGCAAACACAACGGCGGCCAGGCTATCAGTACACCGCAGCAGCGCAGCGCCTTTGGTCAGGTTGCCAGCGACGGCAGCGAAGTCTTCAGCTTTTTACGCCAGATTCTACCCGGTGTTGGCGTCTGTCTGCATGGCGCGTCCTGTACTTACGATAACTCACCGGATGAGGATTTTATTATCGACACCCTGGCGCAAATGCCTGACGCACTGGTTATCACCGGGCTGAGCGGCCACGGCTTTAAATTTGCCACCGTGCTGGGCGAAATCGCCTGCCATTTCGCTCAGGGAAAAGACAGCGGCTTTGATCTTACTGCTTTTCGTCTCGCTCGCTTTTCGCAAAACCACTGATGCCTACCTGTTATACCGGCGTCTTACCAGCGCCTGGTATTCCGGCGCTACCGCTTGCACTCGGCAATAAATAGCGCCCGTGCGCAACGGTTCAATCTGATAAGTCAATTTAGCCCCTGGCGCTCGCCCGCCAGGGGCAATCCCGCGCCCGCGGCGCTGCTTTTATTCTTACACCCACCGCACTCTGTGCAGTAGTCCTCCTGCTCACCTTCACACTTATGGCTCATCGTGATATGGCCTGGTAAAGTCCACCGCAGAGACAGGTTTTGTCCCATGTCAGCGCGAGGTTCAATCTGTTCGAACGCAGGTGCTTCACTCCCAGGATAGCAGCCCTCATCCCCTGCTCAATGACATCGCCAGACGGAGATTTACAGAACTTTAATTTACATAAAATTTCACAAAAATTAAAAAACACAACACCAACAACTAAAATAAAATTTATTTATGAAATTAAATCCTGAAATTAATTAAAAACAAGGCGTGAATAACCAAAACAAAAATAATAATAAAACATTGCAAACTATAAAAATAACAACTACCAGCTGCAAGGTTATATATTTATTCCATTTTGCTTCATGAATAAAAAGGCATTGATTGTCGCAGAACCAGCGATGGTTATTTTCAACCTGCAGAACAACATGAGAAAAAACACAAAATGGCTGTTTTCAGGCAAATAATTCGAAAGATACAAAAAGTAAAAAAAGGTATCCACAGTGTGCAAAATCGCAAAAAAACAACATTAAAACTGAAAGACTGAATGTAACAAGCAAGTTTTATTCAATTTTATTGACCATGTTTCTAAATATTATTTTAAGACGTTAATTTTTGTTGCATTTATTATTATATCACGCCAGATTAAGCCGCATGGATTCTTTTCAGGCGCAATTTTATGCAATGGCGTAATTCAAAAGACAGGTATGGACATCTCGCAGTTATTTTTCACTGGCTGGTTGCGTTAACCATCTATGGCATGTTTGGCCTCGGCCTGTGGATGGTCACTCTCGGCTATTACGACGGCTGGTATCACAAAGCCCCCGAACTGCATAAAAGCATCGGCATTTTGCTGCTGCTGGTTATGCTGGCACGCGTCATCTGGCGCTGGATATCACCGCCGCCGCCGGCTCTTGAGGGCTGGTCCCGCTTTACCCGCCTCAGCGCCAGTGCAGCACACGTTCTGCTGTATCTGATTATCTTTGCGATTATTTTTACCGGCTATCTGATTTCCACAGCCGACGGCAAGCCCATCAGCGTATTTGGCTGGTTTGAGGTGCCTGCCACATTCAGTGATGCGGGCGAGCAAGCCGATCTGGCTGGCGAGGTTCACCTGTGGCTTGCCTGGAGCATTGTACTGCTTTCTATTGCACACGCACTGGCCGCACTGAAGCACCATTTTATCAATAAAGACAGTACCCTTAAGCGCATGCTGGGGAAGTCATCGTCTAACCATGGAGCGAAATAATGAAAAAAAGCCTGCTGGGGATTACTCTGAGTGCCCTGTTATTGACCACCGGCTCTGCCGTTGCCGCTGATTATAAAATCGATAAAGAAGGCCAGCACGCCTTCGTTAACTTCCGCATTCAGCATCTGGGCTATAGCTGGCTGTACGGTACGTTCAAAGACTTTGATGGCTCATTTACCTTCGACGAAAGCAACCCGGCTGCGGATAAAGTGAATGTCACCATCAACACCACCAGCGTAGATACCAACCACGCTGAGCGTGATAAGCACCTGCGTGGTAAAGACTTCCTGAACAGCGGTAAATATCCGCAGGCGACCTTCACCTCTACTGAAGTGAAGAAGGAAGGCGACGAACTGGGCATCACCGGCAACCTGACGCTCAACGGCGTGACCAAGCCAGTGAAACTGGAAGCGAAGCTGACGGGCCAGGGTAAAGATCCCTGGGGTGGCGAGCGCGTAGGCTTTGAAGCTGAAGGTAAGATCCGCCTGAAAGACTTCAACATCGACAAAGATCTGGGCCCAGCTTCACAGGAAGTGGACCTGATTATCTCTGTTGAAGGTATTCGCCAGTAATGCGCTGCCCCGCCGCTATGGCGGGGCTGTTGCTTATTCCGGGTCCGGGATACCGAGCCGGGTGTTGAGCATCCCTCTCGATTTATTAAAAATCTTCATCCCGTTTTCGCGCCCTGCACGGCGGCGACGCTGTTCTTCAGGTGCCAGCGCCAGCTCATCGCGACAGCGTTCACTACAGCAGCCCTGAAATTTTTCGGCGCACGTCGGGCACTGAATGAACAGCAGGTGGCAACCGTCGTTTTTACAGTTGGTGTGGCTGTCGCACGCCGCACCGCACTGGTGACACTGCGCGATAATATCCTCGCTAATACGCTCACCCATGCGCTCGTCGAATACAAAGTTCTTACCAATAAAACGCACCGGCAGCCCCTGCTCGCGCGCCCGGCGGGCGTATTCGATAATGCCACCTTCAATGTGGTACACCTTTTTAAAACCGTTATGGCGCATCCAGGCGCTGGCTTTCTCACAGCGAATACCACCGGTGCAGTACATGACAATTTTTTTATCGCGGTTGGCTTGCATCATCTCAACCGCTTTAGGCAACTGCTCACGAAACGTATCCGCCGGGATTTCCTGCGCCTGCTCAAAACGACCCACTTCATACTCATAGTGATTGCGCATGTCGATAAATACCGCATCCGGGTCGTCGAGCATGGCGTTCACTTGTGCAGCACTCAGGTATTCTCCCACGTCAGCGGCGTTAAAGCTCGGATCGTCAATACCATCAGCCACAATCCGCTCGCGCACCTTCATGCGCAAGACCCAGAACGACGTTCCATCGTCCTCAAGCGCGATATTTAAACGCAGCCCATTCAGTGCCGGATGAAAGCCATAAAGCGCCTCGCGCAACGCCTCAACGCGGCTTTGCGGTACGCTTATCTGTGCGTTAATCCCTTCATGCGCCAGATAGACGCGACCAAACACCCCCAGCGCCATAAACAGCTGATAAAGTTCGTCGCGCGTGGTCTGGGGAGAATCAATCGTAAAATACTTATAGAACGAGATAGTGGTGCGCGGCTCGGTTTCTGCCAGCATGCGCGCCTTAAGTTCCTCGTTCGAAATGCGGTTGTGTAACACTGGCATGGTGTTCATTCCCTGCTTTCGGTAAAGAAAAAATTTGCGCGACATGATAAAACAGCCGCCGGAAATTTACATCCATACATTTTACACTACATTTTTTTCACGTAGCTGGTGGAAGATAAACCACTTACCCGCAAGCCGTTTTGGCTATGCAGTAAAAAATGTCACAATAGCGGTTTACCGCGTTTTGCACTGAAGACAGGATCCTCATGACGCATTTACCCCAATTTTCACGTGCGCTGCTTCACCCGCGCTACTGGCCAGTGTGGTTTGGCATCGGTCTACTCTATCTGGTGGTGTTATTGCCCTACCCGGTTATTTTCCGTCTGGGCCGCCTGCTGGGTCATCTTGCAAAACGTTTGATGAAGCGTCGTGTTAGTGTCGCGCACCGCAATCTTGAGCTTTGTTTCCCACAAATGAGCGAAGCTGAACGCCAGAAGCTGGTTGATAAAAACTTCGAATCCGTCGGTATGGGCGTGCTGGAAACCGGCATGGCCTGGTTCTGGCCGGACTGGCGCATCAGGCGCTGGACCCAGAGCTTCGGTGTTGAAGAAATCAAAGAACTGCATCGCCAGAAAAAAGGCATTTTGCTTATTGGCGTGCATTTCCTGACGCTTGAGCTTGGCGCACGTATTTTTGGACTTGAGGTGTATCCTGGCATTGGCGTTTACCGCCCTAATGATAACGCGGTTATCGACTGGCTCCAGACCTGGGGACGCCTGCGCTCCAACAAAGACATGCTCGATCGCAAAGATCTCAAAGGGATGATCAGGTCGCTTAAAAATGGCGAGATAATCTGGTATGCCCCCGACCACGACTACGGTCCGCGCACCAGCGTGTATGTGCCGTTTTTTGCCGTTGACGATGCCGCAACGACCTCCGGCACCTGGACACTGGCTCGGCTTTCAAAAGCCAGCATTGTTCCGTTTGTACCGCGCCGTAAATCTGATGGCACTGGTTATGAACTGATTATGATGACGCCCGAATCCGAGCCGCCGCTCGACAGCGCCGACGTCACGGCAACCTGGATGAACCAGATAGTCGAGCGCTGCATCATGATGGCACCGGAGCAGTACATGTGGCTGCACCGTCGCTTTAAAACGCGCCCGGAAGGGGTGCCGTCACGTTATTAACTCCTCACGCCCCGCCCGGGGCGTTGCTATATATCTTTAACAAAAAAATTCTCTCTGCCGCGTTGTCCTTTCAATATTCGTCTATTCTTTTCAGAATAATCAACTTGTGGTTCCGCTCAGGGAGAACGTTATGCCAATGTTTACCACGCTTGAAGAAGCAATCGATGCCGCGCGCGAAGCGTTTATTGCCGATAACGGTGACGAGGCCGTTGTGGAGCAACTCGGCCTGCAAAAATACATCCTGCAGGATGGCGATATTATGTGGCAGGCCGAATTTATCGATAACGATGAAGAAAGCGGTGAATGCCTGACTATGTTGACCGGTGAGGCCGCCCAGAGCGTGTTTGACGGCGATTTTGATGACATCGAACTGCTCGCGGAATGGCAGGAAGAAAATACGCTACACGAATGGGACGAAGGCGAATTTCAGCTTGAGCCCCCGCTCGATACTGAAGAGGGCCAGGCTGCCGCAGACGAGTGGGATGAGACCTGAGTGCTCTAGTCGTACGGACCGTGGTGTGCGTCAATGGGCAAAAGCAGCGTGTCAAAGACCAGTGACAACGGCAAATCAAGCACCGTCACATAGCGCCACGGCGTATCACGCAGCGCCCACTGCACACCCGGATAATATTGATTACCGTGCCCCTGGCCGGGAATAGCACGGCTGATAATGCTGCCGCAACCGCTGAGCATTAACGCCATCACGACGACCAGAATTGCTTTCACCGTTGTTCCTGCCGTTGCTAAGTTGTAAAGTGTGGGCGAAAAAACACCGCCCGCCATGCGGCAGATTGTACCGCTTTCCTGCCTGCCGTCACTATGCGACATACGCTCAATCAGATTTTATCTACGCGCTCAGGCAAGGTGGCTCATCACCCGCTTTTTTTACTGTGCCATTGAAAAGCATAATGCCAGTTGCCGGGTAAAACAGGCATAAAAAAACGCCGACATCATGTCGGCGTTTCAGTATGACTTTCCTCTCAGGCGACAGGGCGGCTCGCCGCCTTATACTGCTGCAACCAGGAGGAGTATTTCTCCGGGGTTGCCCACACCCGGTAATGCAGGCGAGACATAGTGACCGGGTCGCTTAACAACACCAGGCGACGGTCGCGCGTCAGTTTATCGGGCGTTTCGTTTAGCGCCTGCTCAACGTGACGGTCACGGGCAATCTCCAGCACATGGCTTGCGCGGTGACGTGCAGTAGCCATCGCCGTTGCCAGCGCGTTCAACGCCGGGTTAAACACGGCCTGGATAAAGCCATCTTCCAGCGCACTTGCGCGGTTTAGCGCCAGATACCTGTCAGTGTCAACCAGCACCTGCGGCGGAGAATACTCTTCCGGGATAAGGAACAGCTTCCAGCGTTTGGCACGCAGCCCGGTAGTGGAACGACTCGAAATCACGGAGACAAACGGCGACAGAATCAGCGAGAACACAATCGGCGCCAGCCAGAACAGGAAGCGTAAATCCAGCACCGCCATGCCTGCCGCCCATACCAGGCCAAGTAACAGCTGCGAGCCATGGCGCATAAACGCCTCGCTCCACGGCGTGGAGTCATCGTCGCGCTGCGGCGAGTTCCACACCACTTCCCAACCGAGAAACGCACTCACCACAAACACCGTGTGGAACAGCATACGCACCGGTGCCAGCAGCACAGAGAACAGTACTTCAAGCAGCAATGAAAGCGTCACGCGCAGGAAGCCACCGTACTCTTTGGTACCTTTGCACCAGATGAGGATGATGCTCAGCAGCTTCGGCAGGAACAGCAGTATCATCGTTGAAGCAAAAAGCGCAATCGCAAGCTCCGGTCGCCACTGCGGCCACACCGGGAACAGCTGGCGCGGTTGCAGGAAGTACTGCGGTTCGGTCAGGGCGTGCACCACCTGTAACGCAGTTGAAAGCGCCAGGAACATAAACCACAGCGGCGCTGACAGGTAAGACATCACGCCCGTCAGGAACACCGCACGGTGTACCGGGTGCATACCTTTTACCAGGAACAACCGGAAGTTCATCAGGTTGCCGTGGCACCAGCGGCGGTCACGCTTAAGCTCATCGAGCAGGTTCGGCGGCAGTTCTTCATACGAACCAGGCAGGTCGTAAGCAATCCACACGCCCCACCCTGCGCGGCGCATCAATGCAGCCTCAACAAAGTCGTGCGACAGAATGGAACCGGCAAAGGAACCTTCACCCGGCAACGGTGCCAGCGCACAGTGCTCAATAAACGGCTTCACGCGAATAATGGCGTTGTGGCCCCAGTAGTGCGACTCACCCAATTGCCAGAAATGCAGGCCAGCGGTGAACAGCGGACCATAGACCCGGGTCGCAAACTGCTGACAACGCGCATACAGCGTGTCCATGCCTGAGGCACGCGGTGAGGACTGGATAATCCCGGCGTTCGGATTGGCCTCCATCAGGCGTACCAGCTGGGTCAGACATTCGCCGGTCATCACCGAGTCGGCATCCAGCACCACCATGTAGCTGTACTGGCTGCCCCAGCGACGGCAGAAGTCGTCAATGTTGCCGCTTTTACGCTTCATGCGACGGCGACGGCGGCGGTAGAAGATTTGCCCTTCGCCCTGCACCTGTGCAATCAACTCCATCCAGGCTTTTTGCTCGGCCACGCAGATATCCGGGTCGTAGCTGTCGCTCAGGATGTAAACGTCAAAATGCTTATGCTGACCGGTGGCTTTAACCGACTCCCAGGTAGCGCGCAGGCCCGCGAAAACGCGGCTGACGTCCTCATTACAGATGGGCATGATGAGCGCGGTGCGGTGCTCGGGGTTAAGCGGTTCATCGCCGACCGTTGAGGCTGAAATACTGTACTTATCGCGGCCAATCAGTAGCTGCAAAAAGCCCATCAGCGCAGTCCAGAACCCTGCGGAGACCCAACAGAATAAAATGGCGAACAGAATCAGGATGCCGCTTTGCAGAATATAAGGCAGCAGCTGCATAAACGACACCCACAGATCCTGGCCCCACATATCGGTCGGATTAATCAGCGCCCAGCCCTGGTACGGCAGAATGGTTTTCATGTACCAGGTGGCGACGGCCGTCTGTGCCAGCGTCAGGATGAGCAGAATATAGCGACGGATTGACCCTACCGTACGCCACTTTTGCTCATTTACCTGCTCTTCTTTTGACATCGCATGATGGCGCGGCGACAAATTGCGCCCGCGTAGACGATCCCAGAAGCGACCAATGGGGTTGGTACGCCACGGGTCCGGCACCATTGAGGAGCGATGAATTTTCGGCATAGCCTGTAACTGGGTGCGACCTTCGTCATCGGTTATCAGTTGATCGCCGCCAAGCGAATCGGGCCAGCTGTTTTCCAGGCGTTGCTTTACCGAACCCAGCGGTGTGTCATCCTCACGGGAATAGCGATGTCCTTCGCCGTCAAGCGCCCGGTGGACGCCGCCGATGTCCGTATCCGGCAGTCCCGCTGCCCGCTGTGCGGGCAGCCCAAGTGCCTTAACGTAATCCTGATTCATTGATTTACTCATTTGCAGGTAGCTGATAGCTCCAGGTCTCACTCAGGGTTTTGTCGCCGTTAACCAGCGCAGCGCGCATTTCGGTGGTTTTCTTCTCGTCTTTGACCTTCACGCGCAGCGTCAAACGCCAGCCTTTTGTCACCGGGTTGTAGCGCACGCTGTTTTCAACGATTTCGCCGTTATCACCGATGCTGGCCTGGGCCGTAACCGGTGTCTCGGCTGCAAGCTTGCTCATTTCCGTTCCGGCAAAGTCCACAATAAATGCCGTGGTGCCGTCCGGTTGGCGAATCAGGTTTGCCTGCTTCACATCACCGGTAGAGCGGCGAGTCTGCTGTACCCAGGCGCTGTCTTTGCCATGAAGCTTGTCTTCATCGCGGGTAAAGAGAATGGAGTATTTAAAGTTCATCTCTTTGCCCGCCGCAGGCAGTTCATCCGGCGTCCAGAACGCAACGATATTATCGTTGGTTTCGTCGTTAGTCGGGATCTCTACCAGCTCCACGCGGCCCTTGCCCCAGTTACCTTTTGGCGTAACCCAGGCACTCGGACGCAGATCGTAGCGGTCATCGAGATCCTCATAGCGAGAGAAATCGCGCCCGCGCTGAAGCAGACCAAAACCTTTAGGGTTTTCAGTGGAGAAAGTGCTGACAGCCAGATGTTTCGGGTTATTCAGCGGACGCCAGATCCACTCACCGTTGCCTGCCAGGATAGACAGCCCGTTGGAGTCGTGCATTTCAGGACGGTAGTTCACCGACGGCGACGGCTGATTTGGTCCAAACAGGAACATACTGGTCAGCGGCGCAACGCCAAGCTTGCCGACCTTGTCACGCAAATACACTTTGGACTCTACGTCCACGACGCTGTCGCGCCCTGGGCGAATAATAAAGCGGTAAGCCCCGGTTGCACGCGGCGAATCAAGCAGTGCATACACCACCAGCCAGTTGGCTTTTGGCTGCGGACGCTCAATCCAGAACTCACGAAAACGCGGAAACTCTTCGCCAGACGGCAGCGCGGTATCAATAGCCAGGCCGCGCGCGGACAGGCCATACACCTGGCCTGCGCCAATCACGCGGAAGTAGCTTGCGCCCAGCATGCTGACGATTTCATCATTCTTGCCTTTTTTATTGATAGGGTAGAGCACTTTAAAACCCGCGAAGCCAAGCCCCTTAACGGCATCTTTATCGTGCTTCACGTTGCCAAAATTAAAAAAGTCAGGGCTGTATTTAATTCGGTTAACGCTATCAGCCGTCACTTCGTTAATGGCAACCGGCGTGTCGAAGTACATCCCCTGATGATAAAATTCGAGCTTGAAAGGGGTATTCAGTTTATTCCAGTACGCTTTGTCATGATTAAACTGGATCTGCTGGTAATCCGCATACTTCATATCGCGGAAAACGGAAGGAAGGTTGCTTTTTGGCGCTTCATAGCTTTTACCCGCCATCGTTTTTGCCTTCTTTGCAACATCATCAATAGAGAAGGCCCAAACCGAGGTGGTATAAAGGGACAGCAATACCGCAGCACCTAACCAGCGCATTTTTTTCATTTCTGGTTTATGTTTCATAAAAATCAGCACATCCCCCTTTGTGTGCTAAGGTCAATCCGATCCATTCTAATGGATACTTCAGCTTTCCGACAACCATATAGCGGGCAGGTTCACTCTGTTGGCGGCAGCGCTAAACGACTCAAACTTTGAAGGGTACGCTTTATGCGAATATCCTGGAGACAGTTTGCCTGGGTTAGTGTAGGGTTAGCCACCCAATGTAGACCTTACCCGTCTTAAGGGTAAGACGATTTGTCCTATATTCTGGTGGAATGAGATGAGTAAAGCACCGGCAACGCGCGAATTTTTCCTCGATTCGATAAGGGCCTGGCTCATGTTACTGGGCATTCCCTTCCATATGTCGCTGATTTATTCCAGCCATCGCTGGCACGTAAATAGCGTCGATCCTACCTGGTGGCTAACACTTTTTAACGATTTCATTCACGCCTTCCGAATGCAGGTGTTCTTTGTTATTTCCGGCTATTTTTCTTACATGCTGTACCTGCGCTACACCCACAGCCACTGGTGGAAAGTACGCGTAGAGCGCGTCGGCATCCCCATGCTGACCGCTATTCCATTGCTGACGCTGCCGCAATTTCTTATGTTGCAATTTGTTTCCGGCAAAGCGGAAAAATGGCCTCAGCTTAGCCTGTATGAAAAATATAATACGCTGGTGTGGGAACTGGTTTCGCATCTGTGGTTTTTGCTGGTTCTGGTTATTTTAACCAGCCTCGGCTTAATTCTGTTTAAACATTTAAAACAGCGCGCCGCAGCTACAGAAAAAACCTTCTCACTGATAAAATTGTCGGTACTGTTTCTGGGGTTTGGCATTATCTGGGCTACTCTGCGCCGCCTGCTGCTAATTGCTCATCCGGCCATTCTTAGCGACGGGCTGTTTAATTTTGTCGTGATGCAGACGCTGCTTTATTTGCCTTTCTTTATGCTGGGTGCGGTGGCATTTAAATACCCGGCCCTCAGACAGCGTTTCATTACCCCTTCTGTAGGCTGCTACATTGGTTCAGCGCTGGCGTTTGCCGCCTATCTGCTCAACCAACGCTTTGGTAGTGGCGACGGCTGGATGTATGAAACCGAATCCCTGATTCTCATGCTGATGGGACTGTGGATGACCAACGTGGTGTTCTCACTGGGCCATAAATTCCTGAACTTCCATTCGCCGCGTGTGACCTACTTTGTTAACGCCTCGCTGTTTATTTACCTGGTGCATCATCCGCTGACGCTGATTTTCGGTGCCTATATCACGCCTTATATTCCCTCTAACACGCTGGGCTTTTTCACGGGGCTGGTGTTTGTGATTGGCATCGCGATTGTGCTGTATGAGCTTCATCTGCGCGTACCGCTGCTGCGCTTTTTGTTTTCTGGCAAACCGCAGAGCAAACACAACAGCACTCAGGTCGCCAGTCGCTAAAGACAGGCTGGCTACAGCAGCCACTCCACCGGCAGACGCGCGGCAATGCGCACCACCAGCCGCTGCCAGAAGCGCGTCTGCGGTTCCTTTTTTAGCACCACCTCTTGCTCGCCGTGGCGCTCAATCCAGTTTATGCGCCGCCATTTATCCAGCCGTAGCTCCCACGCCGCGGCGACGCGGCTGTGAATAAAACGCTGGTGAATGGTCTGCGCCAGTTCACGGCTCTCAATCACAAACCCCATTTCGGTATTGAGCATGGCCGAGCGTGGGTCGAAGTTAAACGAACCGATAAAGACTTTATCACCATCGACGCTGAAGGTTTTCGCATGCAGGCTGGAGCCGGAGTTACCGGTAAGCCCGCGGTCATGGGGAGCGTCATTGCCGTGCTGCGGTTTTAGCTCAAACAATGCCACGCCACCGCGCAGCAGCCGTTTGCGCCAGCGGGCATAACCAGCGTGTACCACAGAGACATCGTTCGCCGCCAGAGAATTGGTGAGGATGGCGATTTTGACCCCGCGCCGCGCCAGCATCAGCAGCTGCGCCACGCCGGAGCGCGTAGGGACAAAATACGCGGAGATAATATCGAACTGAGAGGTTGGCTCACCAATCACTTTTATCAGGCGTAGCCCCAGCAGCGAACGCAGACGCGCTTTACCCTCCCCTTTACGCGGATCGTCACTCAAAAGGCGCGTGCGCGCCCAGATAGTTTCAAGCTGCCCGGACTCAAGCTGGCTTACAAAGCGCGAGGTGCGCAAACGCTCAAGATAGCGCTGCGCCATCGGTGTAGCACGCACGTCATGAGGCAATTCCACACGTCGGGTCAGCTCATCTTCACTGATATCCAGCACCTGGGCGAGTGCAACGACAGAGCCAGACTGCCAGTAGCGTTCAAAATCTTCACACACCTCTGCCACTACCGGGCCAATCGCCAGTACATCCAGGTCGGTAAATAACGGTTGTTCGCCGGTGCCAAAATAGGCATCCCCCACGTTGCGCCCGCCGACAATAGTGGCTTCGCCATCAACGGTGAAACTTTTATTGTGCATACGCCGGTTCAGGCGTGCGAAATCGGTGAGATAACCCAGCATACGCAGCGACCGAAAGGAAAAGGGGTTAAACAGGCGGACTTCAATATCAGGATGGGCATCCAGTAGGCGCAGAATATTGTCCATGCCGACGGTGTTATTATCGTCAAGCAACAAGCGGACCTTCACGCCCCGCCTGGCGGCGGCAAGCAGCGCACCAAACAGTAGCCGCCCGGACATATCGTCCTCCCAGATGTAATACTGCACATCCAGGGTACGTTCTGCCATACCGGCCAGCTGATAGCGGGCAGCAAAGGCGTCCAGGCTGTCGTCGAGTGGATGAATGCCGCATAGCCCTTCATGGCGTGCCGCCTCGGGCGCAATAGCGCGCCCCAGGCGTGTGGCATGGTCGTTACTCTTCAGTGGGCTGCGCCAGCAGGCGTCTGTAAAGTCGGGCGTTTTCTTCGTCATAGCACACGAAGTATACGTGCTCCGGTTGACGGTGTGTCCGCAGAAAATGCGCTACGGTATTCAGGGCGATTTCTGCCGCTGCGGGGCGTGGGTAGCCATACGCTCCCGTGCTGATGGCCGGGAATGCCACACTGTGAAAGCCATTGTCGCTCGCCAGTTGCAGGCTGTTGCGATAAGCGCTCGCCAGTAGTGTCTCTTCACCTTCGCTGCCGCCGCGCCACACCGGGCCAACGGCATGGACGACGGCCTTCGCCGTTAAGTTGCCAGCCCCGGTAATCACCGCCTGGCCGGGTGGACACTCCCCCTGTCGTTGAGACACTTCCCGACATTCAGCCACCAGCGCAGCGCCAGCGGCCCGGTGAATGGCACCATCAACGCCACCACCGCCTATTAGCTTACTGTTAGCGGCGTTGACGATGACATCCACTCGCATCTGGGTTATATCCCCTTCGATAATGCTGATTCGCTCTTGCATGATTCCTCCTTTACCCTTCCTTTAGCATAGTCTGCGCCGCAAAAAGTAAAACGCCCTGCAAAGCAGGGCGTTCGGGGGCAAGGCTCAGTGAGCTATCGAAACATTAGCACAGGCAAGCCGAGTGCTTATTCATCTTCAGCTTTCTCGTCCTGGTCTACCTCTTCTTGCAACTCTTCCCACATGGCGTTGACCGCCTCGCGGCTCAGTTGAGCGAAAGTGCGCCAGAATGCCGAGGTCGCGTGGGCTTCCACCTTACCGAGGAAGGTTTCGTGCCAGGGCAGAATAAAGTCAGCAAAGAGCTGCTCCAGCGCTTCACTGTCATCCCCTTCTCGCTGGTCTTCAAGCCAGGAGGCCGCGAGCAGGAGCGCGCCAAAGCTGTCTGCCGGACCTTCGCCGAGCGGCATACCGAGCGCGTTGAGAAACTGCCTGACCTCACCTTCATCGCTACCTTCAACCCACGCCGAGCGATAAGGTGGCACGCTGCATGCGTCACCGACAAACAGCGCGTTGTAATCTGCCGCCAGCTCATGTGCATCACAGTTTTTCTGCAAGCGTGCCAGTAGCGCATCCTGCTCAAGCGGCCAGTGTTGCACGAGTTTACCTTCACGAATGAGGGTATACAGCGGCTCCAGCAGAGGATCCTGCGGCTGGCGGTGATAAAGCGAGCCGAGGATGCGGCAGATAATAGAAAACTCGTTCATCAAAAAATTTCCGTTTCAGTTCAGAGTGCCGACAGTTCAGGGATCGGCGCTTTGCCACGCGCCTCCAGGAAGTTCAGCAGGCGGCGCGGCGAGACGTTAAGAATACGATCTTCGGGAAATTCTACTTCATCAAGAATTTTACGGCACGCATTGAACTCACCCAGCGTAAACGCCGTGTGCGAGTCCGAGCCAAGCGCCAGCCAGCCGCCGGCATCGCGCACGGCCTCGGCAATAGCACGACAATTCGGCGCACTGCCGACGCGCGAGTGAGTAAAAGAGGAATTGTTGAGTTCAAGCGCGACCTGATATTGCGCCGCCGCGGCGGCAATGGCCGCAATATCGACCGGGAATTTCGGATTGCCCGGGTGACTAATGATGTGCACGTCGCCGCTGGCCATGGCGCCAATCATCGCCTCAGTATGGCTCGCTTTATCCTGCGGCGGGAAAACTGGCTCGTGGAAACCGGCAATGATGAGATCCAGTGCGTCCAGCATGGGACCTGTGCAGTCAATTTCGCCTTTGGTATTTTTAATGTTGGCCTCAATGCCACGCAGAATACCGACGCCATCGACTATCCGCGGCCAGATTCGCATATTGATGAAGTGCCAGTAGTGTGGCGCATCTGCCATATCAGGGCCGTGATCGGTAATAGCAAAAAGCGAGATCCCTTTCTCTTTGGCCACCGCAATATAGTCATGAAGCGTACTGTAAGCATGGGTACTGGCGACGGTGTGCATATGCAAATCAACGGGGTACATCATTGTTCTCCTCAAAGGCTTTTCGTGCGCGAAGCTGCGGTTCAGTAACCGCGCTGTCTGTCTACCAGGCCGCCGGGTTGCGCCCCCTGCTCCAGTTGACCAATAGCAGTGGCAATCCACTCCACCGCCTGCGGCGGGCGCGTGACTGCGCCAACGTGTGGCGTAATGGCCACTCGCGGATGCGCCCAGAGTGGGCTATCTGGCGCTAACGGCTCTGGAGAAAAAACATCCAGCGTTGCGCGGCTGAGTTTACCACAGTCAAGAGCAGCCAGCAGGTCAGCGACCACGACGTGAGCACCGCGTGCCACATTGAGCACATACGCGCCCTGCGGCAACTGCGACAGCAGCGCGGTATTGATTATGCCGACCGTGTCTGGCGTGCTCGGCAACAGGTTAATCAGCACCCGGCAGCCGCTCAGAAATGCTGGCAGTTGTTCATTGCCAGCAAAGCTCTCAACACCGGGATAGTTTTTCAACGAACGGCTCCAGCAACGTACCGGGAAATCCCATGCCCGCAGGCTTGCTGCCACTTTTGCTCCCAGCACGCCCGCACCGAGGATGCCAACGGTAAATGTCTCTCGCGGGTATTCTTCCAGCGGCTGCCACTGCGCCTGTGCCTGGAGCGCCTGATAATCATCAAAGCGGCGAAACCAGCGTAGGACCTGGCTTACGGCATATTCCTGCATCTGCTGGGCCATGCCTGTATCTTCAAGGCGAAATAGCGGGACATCTTCACGCAGCATGCCCGGGTGTGCACGCAGGCGCTCCAGAATGGCATCGACACCCGCCCCCAGCACAAATACGCCCTTGAGTTTGCGGCCCTGTAGCATCTCCACCGGCGGTTGCCACACCAGCGCGTAATCGGCATGCCCCTCATCTCCCGGCTGCCAGACGCGTACCCGCGCCTGCGGCAGCGCGCGTGCTAACAGTTCGCTCCATTCGCGGACGTCAAAGGACGGATGCCAGAACAAAATATCCATGTACTCTCCAGTTCTCATGCGCTAAGTCATTGTGCTTAATGATTAAGCGTACAAACGGCGTACGCTGCGATCCACTTTTTCCTCGCGTTTTTTGCTCGCGCCCTGTCTGTGTGCCGCTGCATTTTTATGTATGACGCGTACTTTTAACGCATGAGTTGTGTTTTTTAGCGCCAGATTGCGTGAAGTTTGGCTGAACACATTGAACAGTAATAAATTTGCGTTGACGGCTTCAGGGCTTTCCCCTACATTAGCGCCCGTTCTCACTGCGGTGTGAACGACAATATGGTGAGGTGTCCGAGAGGCTGAAGGAGCACGCCTGGAAAGTGTGTATACGGCAACGTATCAAGGGTTCGAATCCCTTCCTCACCGCCATATTCCAGATGAAAATGCCCGCTGCAAAGCGGGCTTTTTTATTGCCCGATTCCTCAGTGAGGAAGGGTGAGAAGCCTTGACCAGGGAACGACTACAAGCGCAGCTTGTTGGACAGACGCCGAGCCTGCGAGGTGTCTGCCCGAAGGGCGAATACCACGAATCAGTCCCTTCGTTACAGTCCCAAAACTTCCCTTCTTTGCCCAAAATGCATGCACTTTATTCCCTTTGCTCACCGCGTAACCGAACGAACTTCCCTCAGGAAAATTATTCTTGACCAGAAAGGTCTGACTCCCTATAGTAGCGCCCCGTTGCCCGCTACTGGCGAGTAACCAACAATATGGTGAGGTGTCCGAGAGGCTGAAGGAGCACGCCTGGAAAGTGTGTATACGGCAACGTATCAAGGGTTCGAATCCCTTCCTCACCGCCATATTCCAGATGAAAATGCCCGCTGCAAAGCGGGCTTTTTTATTGCCCTATTCCTCAGTGAGGAAGGGTGAGAAGCCTTGACCAGGGTTCGACAACAGGCGCAGCCTGGTGGACAGACGCCGAGCCTGCGAGGCAGCTGCCCGAAGGGCGAGCGCAGCGAGTCAATCCCTTCCTCACCGCCATATTCCAGATAAAAATGCCCGCTGCAAAGCGGGCTTTTTTATTGCCTGTTACACAAGCCTTCTATATAAGCAAATCTATTCTCTGCGCTCCGGCTGGCAGCATCAGCCATATCAATATTCAGCCTCTGCCTTTCTCCTGCCCCACAAAAAACCCGGGCTTACGCCCGGGTTCATGACCGCATTTATCGCGCCAATGCACTCAGCTATACGCCAGCAGCGCTCGCTGGCACAGCTCGGAGCGTACACAGTCCTCTTTAGTGAACCGCACCACGCCAACCATTTCGTCATCATTAAAACGCGCCAGCGCGTCACCCAGCCCGGACGGCACGCCGGATGGCAGGTCGCACTGGGTAATGTCGCCGTTGACTATCACGGTGACATTTTCCCCGAGGCGGGTCAGGAACATCTTCATCTGCGCCGCGGTGACGTTCTGCGCCTCATCCAGAATTACCACCGCGTTTTCAAAGGTACGTCCGCGCATGTAGGCGAACGGCGCAATTTCGACCTTGCCAATTTCCGGGCGTAAGCAGTACTGCATAAATGACGCCCCGAGCCTGCGCACCAGAATGTCGTAGACCGGGCGGAAATACGGCGCAAATTTCTCCGAAATATCGCCGGGCAAAAAGCCGAGATCTTCATCGGCCTGGAGCACCGGGCGCGTGACAATAATCCTGTCAACGTCCTTATGAATCAGCGCATCGGCGGCTTTTGCCGCGCTGATAAAGGTTTTGCCACAGCCTGCTTCACCGGTAGCAAAAATCAATTTCTTACGCTCTATTGCCTGCAGATAGCGCTCCTGAGCTTCATTGCGCGCCTCAACAGGCGAGTTATCACGGCAATCCCTGGCCATACCGATAGCTTCTACGCCGCTCATTTGCACAAGCGAGGTGACCGATTCTTCCTCACGCTGCTTGTGGCTGCGTGAGTCTCGCCTCAGCAGACGTTTCGCTTCGCGACGAGCTTTGATCACTGCTTTCTGTCTTCCCATGGATGGCACCTTGATGAGTTGGTTTACATGACACGCAGCGCCCGCAGGCGCGCGTTGATGCGCACAAACAGATGAGGGTTGGCTTCCTTTTAAGCCATTAACTGCCGGTTTTTTTAACGCATGCGAGCAGCATACGGCATGACCGCAGGCGTCGGTTTGATAATGGGATGTCGTGAAAGAAGGAAATTTAGCGGTGAAGAAAGTATTGCCGGTAGAGGGGCTGCCCGGCTGGTTGGTACGGGTTATCTTTTTAACTTGCTGTCGAATACAGCACTTCGGCATCCGCGATCTCCACAGGTGAAACATTATTCACAATTGAGAACTACCGCTCGTTATTAATTACATCAGAAGAAATCATTTTGACAACAAATTTTTCACTAAAATGTAACCAAAATAGCGCACTCGTCTGCCACAGATTTATGACATAACTTTATTACAGAAATAAATCAGTAAGATAGAAAAAGATCAAATAACACGCTGCAACGCTTAAAAAAATTTGAGTGGCTATTTATTAGCCACTCAAACTTGGGTGAATATCGCTGAGTCAGGCTTCCAGCAAGCCCTGAGCCAGGTAACGCGATGCATCAGGCACGCCTGGCAGCACAAAGAAATATCCCCCGCCAACTGGCTTCACATACTCTTCCAGCGCTTCACCATTTAAACGTGTTTGTACCGCGATAAAGCCTTTTTCCAGGTCATGCTGGTAACACACAAACAGCAGTCCCATATCCAGCTGACCAGATTGGGTCGCGCCGCGTGAGTAGCTGTAGCCCCGGCGCATCATCAGGCTCGACTGGGTTTGCGCCGTGCGCGGGTTAGCCAGCCGCATATGGCTGTCGAGCGCAATCACCTCGCCTTCAGGATCGCGACTATAGTCTGGCTCATCGTGCTCATTCACCATGCCCAACGGTGCACCGCTGGCCTTGTTGCGCCCAAAGATAGTTTCCTGTTCTTTAAGCGGCGTGCGGTCCCAGAACTCGACGCGAAAACGAATAATGCGCACTACCTGATAGCTGCCACCCACCGTCCACGCAGGCTCCTGCTGCTCTGGCGTCACCCAGATAACGTTGTCCATCAGCGCTGTGTCGCTGCTGTCAGGATTTGCGCTGCCGTCTTTAAAGCCCAACAGGTTAACCGGCGTTTCTTTGCCACGACTGCGCGCAGCGTGATCGGAAATAAAACCTTCGCGCTGCCAGCGCACGCTCAGTAAATCCGGAGTGTGCTTGATAACATCGCGCAGCGCGTGAATCACCGTGTCCTGGGTGTTGGCGCAAATCTGAATCAACAGGTCGCCGTGGCACTGCGCGGCATCCAACCCATCGTTAGGAAAACGCGACATTTTTTGCAACGTCTTAGGCCTGTGCGCTGCCAGGCCAAAGCGTTCATCAAACAGCGAATGGCCAACCGAGACGGTCATAGTCAGGTTATCCGGCGCAATCATTGGCCCGAGGATGCCGGAGTCCAGCGGCGGCATCTGCGGGTTCGGCGTTTCAGATGCCGGGCCGCCAGTGGTCAAAAAGGCAATTCGCGTTGTCAGCAGGCGAAACAGGCGCTCAAGCTCGCGCTTATCTGCGGCCAGTACGTCAAACGCCACCAGCATCATCGCCGCCTGTTGCGGGGTTAATACCCCCGCCTGATGCGGGCCATAAAATGGCTGAATCTCATCGCGCGTACCAGGAGCCAGCGTGCCGGGCGATGACTCGCCCGCTGCATGCGCCACCGGGCAGCCCCCCGCAACCGCGAGCGCACCACTCAGCACTCCTAATCCCTTGAGCAGACGGCGGCGTGCCGGTTGCGCCACGCCGTGAGTGAGTGAGTCATTCATACCGATTAGTCCAGCCCAAGCGCGCCACGCAGCAGCGCCAGGTCTTCTGCCAGCGCAGTGATTGGCCCTTTGAGCGCATTACGGTCAGCGTTGGTCAGTTTGTCATAGCTCTCAAAACCGCTCTGGGTGCGGTATTTGGCAAGAATGCTCTCAACCTTGCTGAAATTGGCGTCAACTTTTGCCAGCAGCGCAGCGTTATCTTTGGTCAGCTCCGGGCGCAGCAGGTCGACAATCTTTTTTGCGCCGTCAATATTGGCCTGGAAGTCCCACAGATCGGTGCGGCTGTAGCGCTCTTCCTCACCGCTGATTTTAGTGGCCGCCACCTCTTCAATCAGCGCCGCCGCACCACCCACGACTTTGCCAGGCGGGAAGGCAAGCTCACTGATGCGCTTTTGCAGGTCCAGCACGTTGTCGTTGAGTTGAGTGGCAAACTTTTCCATATCTTTGGTGGAGTTATCGGCAAACAGCGCCTTCTCCAGGCGGTGGAAACCGGTAAACTGCGGGTCAGCCGCTTTCTGCTCGTAGTCATCTTCCCTGGCGTCAATGCTGCCATCAAGGTCAGAGAACAACTCAGCAATCGGCTCTATACGCTCGTAGTGCTGGCGCGTTGGTGCGTACAGCGATTTGGCTTTTTCAAGCTCACCGGCTTTGACCGCATCGGTAAATGCTTTAGTGCCCGCAACCAGCGCTGCCGTTTCAGCGCTGACATAGGCTTTGTACTCGGTGATAGTCGCAGACAGCGCCACCAGGTCGTTCTTCGCTGCGGGCGCCTGCCCTGCCAGCGCTTTCACAATCAGCTTGCCTTTCGGGTTGGTGAGCAGGCCACAGGTCATGTCGTACTCACCAGCTTCCAGGTTTGCAGTCATTTTCTGGGTAAATCCCGGCGCAATGTTCTCGCGCTCTTCAACCACCATCACGCCTTTAAGAATTTCCCATTCCAGCGCCTTCTGACTGTGATTCTGGATAATAAACTGCGTTTTGCCCGCGTTAACCGTAAGCACCATTGGCTCACACTGTTTATCGTTTACGGTGACCTTGACCTGTGCAATATCGGCGGCCTGCACGCTAAAAGCGCTGGCGAGCAGAGAAGCAACGGTCAGGTGCAGTGCGCTGCGGCGAAAAGTGGTCATAGATATCAGTCCTGATTGGTCAATGAGATAAGCAGACAGCGACAGTGCGCCGCCAAAATCAGCGGCTACCAGAAACCGCAGCCGGCGTGCGTGCTGGCAGCATAAACAGCACCAGCGCCGGAATTAAATACAGGAAGTAGACGGCCACTTCGCTGACGCTCGGGCTTTCCTGGTAGCCAAAAATGCCCTCCAGCAATGTGCCAGTCAGCGAATGCGTTGAGAGCACCTCGCTTAAGTTAAACGCTATCTGCTGGAAGTGGTTCCACAGCCCCGCCTCGTGAAACGCGCGGATGGCCGCTGCCGCCAGGCCCGCGGCCACCAGCAAAATAAACAGGCTGGTCCATTTGAAAAAAACGGCCAGGTGCAGGCGAACCCCGCCGTAATAAAGCAGAAAGCCCAGTACCACGGCCGTTGCCAGACCGAGCACGGCACCCACCGGCGGCCAGACTCCCACGTCCTGCCCAAACGCCGCCAGCAGAAAGAATACGGACTCCAGCCCTTCGCGCGCGACGGCAAAAAACACCATCAGCACCAGCGCCCAGCCCTGACCGGTACGGTGGTGCATGGCTTTATCCACCGCCTGTTCCAGCTCACCGCGCACGTTGCGTGACACTTTACGCATCCAGAACACCATGTAGGTCAGAATGATGACGGCAATCACAGCCACAATGCCCTCAAACAGCTCCTGCTCTTTTTGCGGGAACTCGCCGGTGGTTTCATTGATGAAGATGCCCAGCCCCAGACACAGCACGACGGCCAGGATAACACCAGCCCACATCGCGCCCAGCCATTTACCGTGGCCGGTACGTTTGAGATAGCTGGCAATCAGGCTGACGATGAGCGCGGCTTCCAGCCCTTCGCGCAACATAATGAGAAAAGGAACAAACACGGTGATGCCCCCGAAGCTGAACTAACGTCAAGCGATGAAAAGAAATGTAAATTTTAATGATAGCGATTATCATTAGCAGGAAAGAAAAAACAAGGAAAATCTGCGGGACGCAGAAAGGTTAATGAGGGAAATGCGAGCTGCCTCGGTGTTGTCAGGCCAGAGCGCGCAATAGCGGCCAGCTAAAACAACTCAGGCCCGCAACGCGGGCCTGAGACGTGACTGCACAATGCTTTTAGTCGGTCTGTAATTTAGACGGCGGTGCAGAGTGATAATGATCGTTAGCCTCGTTAAAGCGCTGCATCATCTCACGCGTTGGCGCTTTACCCAGCAGGCTGAACACCACAATGCCGATGCTGCCAAAGATAAAGCCTGGAATAATTTCATACAGGCCCAGCCAGCCAAAGTGCTTCCAGACAATCACGGTGACCGCACCAATGATCATCCCGGCCAGCGCGCCGTTGCGGGTCATGCGTGACCACAGCACTGAGAACAACACTACCGGGCCAAACGCGGCACCAAAGCCTGCCCAGGCATAGCTCACCAGGCCCAGTACGCGGTTTTCCGGGTTAGCGGCAAGCGTAATGGCCACCAGCGCCACAACCAGCACCATCGCGCGGCCCACCCACACCAGCTCTTTCTGTGAGGCATTTTTACGCAGGAAGGCTTTGTAGAGATCTTCGGTAATGGCGCTGGAGCACACCAGCAGCTGACAGCTCAACGTTGACATCACCGCCGCGAGGATGGCGGACAACAGCACACCGGCAATCCATGGGTTAAACAGAATCTGCGCCAGTTCAATAAATACGCGCTCGCTGTTCTGGTTAACGGCCGCAGCCAGTTGCGGGTTGTTAGTGAAGTAAGCAATACCAAAGAAGCCCACCGCGACTGCACCTGCCAGGCACAGCACCATCCAGGTCATGCTGATGCGCCGGGCGTGCACAATGGTGTGATGAGAGTCAGCGGCCATAAAGCGCGCCAGAATATGCGGCTGGCCAAAGTAGCCCAGGCCCCAGCCCATCAGCGAGATAATGGCGACAACGTTAAGCCCTTTGAGCATATCAATGTTTTCAATGCTCTTTTGCTTAATCACCTCCAGCGAATCTCCCAGGCCGCCCACGGCCAGAATCACCATCACTGGCGTCAGGATCAGCGCAAAAATCATCAGGCTTGCCTGAACGGTATCGGTCCAGCTTACGGCCAGGAAGCCACCGATGAAGGTATAAAGAATCGTTGCCGCCGCACCAGCCCACAGCGCAGTTTCGTAGCTCATTCCAAAGGTGCTTTCAAAAAGACGCGCACCCGCCACCACGCCGGAGGCGCAGTAAATGGTGAAGAACACCAGAATCACCAGCGCAGAGATAATGCGCAACACGCGACTTTTATCTTCAAAGCGCCCGGTGAAATAGTCCGGCAGCGTCAGCGCGTTGTTGTTCACCTCAGTGTGTACGCGCAGACGCCCCGCCACCAGCTTCCAGTTAATGTAAGCGCCCACCGTCAGGCCAATGGCAATCCAGCTTTCGGAAATCCCGGCAATGAAAATCGCCCCCGGCAGCCCCATTAGCAGCCAGCCGCTCATGTCTGACGCCCCCGCCGACAACGCGGTGACAAAGCTACCAAGACTGCGCCCACCGAGGATGTAATCGTCAAAGTTTTTGGTTGATCGCCAGGCGATAAACCCGATAAGAATCATGCCAAAGATATAAATCAGGAAGGTCACCAGCATCGGCGTACTTGCTGTCATTCGTCTTCTCCACTTAATGTGCCCGGGCAGGTGTCACCCGGTAAAAACCGCCGGAACGAGGCAGCCTTTTCTTGTTGTTGTTTGCGGTATAACCATCCTGCCGCAAGCCTTTTTTATTAACAATAAACGTAACAGATCATTTACATATAATGCCGTAGCGGAACAGTTTTATTTTCCACCAGGTTGCACTTGCTCACGCTTTTCACAGTTGCACCATCAAAAACCGTTAACCAGCGCAGAAAAATTGCCCTTCACTGAGAACTGATCGGAAAAACATCCCATCTGCGGCATCCCGCTTCTCATTCATTTTCAGTGTTGCAGACACGGTCACATTTAACACGGTTGCACAAAGTTGCAACATGATGGATATTTCGTGTCAAACACACTACACAAAATGAAAACAGGAGTTGAGGCATGGGGACAACGACCATGGGGGTAAAGCTGGACGAAGCGACCCGCGAGCGCATTAAAACCGCGGCATCGCGCATTGACCGCACGCCACACTGGCTGATTAAACAGGCGATTTTCAACTACCTGGAGCGGCTGGAGAATAACGAAACCCTGCCGGAACTGCCAGCGCTGTTGAGCGGTGCGGCCAATGAAAGCGATGAATCCACGCCGCCGGCAGATGAAACTGCGCAGCCGTTCCTTGACTTTGCCGAGCAGATCCTGCCGCAGTCAGTCAGCCGTGCCGCCATTACCGCCGCCTGGCGTCGGGCCGAAACTGACGCCGTACCGATGATCCTCGAACAGGCGCGCCTGCCTGCCGATGTCGCCGAGCGTACGCACAAGCTGGCCCACCAGTTGGCCGATAAGCTGCGCAACCAGAAAACCGCCAGCGGCCGTGCCGGTATGGTGCAGGGACTGTTGCAGGAGTTTTCACTGTCTTCTCAGGAAGGCGTGGCGCTGATGTGCCTTGCCGAAGCCCTGTTGCGCATCCCGGATAAAGCCACCCGCGATGCGCTCATTCGCGACAAAATCAGCAACGGCAACTGGCAGTCGCACATTGGTCGCAGCCCATCCCTGTTTGTTAACGCCGCCACCTGGGGGCTGCTGTTCACCGGCCGCCTGGTCTCTACCCATAACGAGGCCAACCTGTCGCGCTCACTCAACCGCATTATCGGTAAGAGCGGCGAGCCGCTGATTCGTAAAGGCGTTGATATGGCAATGCGCCTGATGGGTGAGCAGTTCGTGACCGGCGAAACCATTGCCGAAGCGCTGGCTAACGCCCGTAAGCTTGAAGACAAAGGCTTTCGCTACTCTTACGACATGCTCGGTGAAGCCGCCCTTACCGCTGCCGATGCCCAGGCCTACATGGTGTCCTACCAGCAGGCAATTCACGCCATCGGCAAAGCCTCCAATGGCCGCGGCATTTATGAAGGTCCGGGCATTTCGATTAAGCTGTCTGCCCTGCACCCGCGCTACAGCCGCGCCCAGTATGACCGCGTGATGGATGAGCTGTATCCGCGCCTGAAGTCGCTCACTCTGCTGGCGCGCCAGTACGATGTGGGTATTAATATCGACGCCGAAGAAGCCGACCGCTTAGAAATCTCCCTCGACCTGCTGGAGAAGCTGTGTTTTGAGCCAGAACTGGCGGGCTGGAACGGTATTGGCTTTGTTATCCAGGCCTACATGAAGCGCTGTCCGTTTGTGATTGACTCGCTCATTGACCTTGCCACCCGCAGCCGCCGTCGCCTGATGATTCGTCTGGTGAAAGGCGCCTACTGGGACAGCGAAATCAAACGCGCACAGGTCGAAGGCCTGGAAGGCTACCCGGTTTATACCCGCAAGGTGTATACCGATATCTCCTATCTTGCCTGCGCCAAAAAGCTGCTGTCCGTGCCGAACCTGATTTACCCGCAGTTTGCCACCCACAACGCCCATTCGCTGGCCGCCATTTATCAACTTGCCGGACAGAACTACTATCCGGGTCAGTATGAGTTCCAGTGCCTGCACGGCATGGGTGAGCCGCTGTATGAGCAGGTGGTAGGCAAAATCGCAGATGGCAAACTGAACCGCCCATGCCGCATTTACGCACCGGTCGGCACCCATGAAACACTGCTGGCCTATCTGGTTCGTCGCCTGCTGGAAAACGGTGCCAACACCTCGTTTGTAAACCGTATTGCCGACGCCACGCTGCCCATCGACGAACTGGTGGCTGACCCCGTTGACGCCGTGGAGAAAATGGCGGCCCGCGAAGGTATGCTCGGCCTGCCGCACCCGAAAATCCCGCTGCCGCGCGAGCTGTACGGTAGCGACAGAGCCAACTCCGCCGGGCTTGATTTGGCTAACGAACATCGCCTTGCCTCGCTCTCTTCTGCACTACTGAACAGCGCAAGCCAGAAATGGCTGGCACTGCCGCAGCTTGAGGAGGCGGTAAGCGAAGGCAACATGGAGCCGGTAGTTAACCCAGCCGATCCAACGGATATAGTTGGCTTTGTGCGTGAAGCCAGCGAAGAGGAAATCACTCGCGCGCTGGACAGCGCCGTTAACCAGGCGCCTATCTGGTTTGCCACCCCGCCTGCCGAGCGTGCCGCCGTGCTGGAGCGCGCTGCGGTGCTCATGGAAGACCAGACTCAAACGCTTATTGGCATTCTGGTACGCGAAGCGGGCAAAACCTTCAGCAATGCCATTGCCGAAGTGCGCGAAGCCGTGGATTTCCTGCGCTATTACGCCTGCCAGGTACGCCATGATTTTGCTAACGAAACCCATCGCCCGCTCGGCCCTGTGGTGTGCATTAGCCCATGGAACTTCCCGCTGGCCATCTTTACCGGCCAGATTGCCGCCGCGCTGGCGGCAGGCAACTGCGTGCTGGCAAAACCGGCCGAGCAGACGCCGCTGATTGCCGCCCAGGGAATTTCTATTCTGCTGGAGGCAGGCGTGCCGCCGGGCGTGGTGCAACTGCTGCCTGGACGCGGTGAAACCGTAGGCGCCCGCCTGACCGGGGACGAACGCGTGCGCGGCGTGATGTTCACCGGCTCAACCGAAGTGGCTACGCTGTTGCAGCGCAATATCGCCAGCCGTCTTGATGCCCAGGGCCGACCAACGCCGCTCATCGCCGAAACCGGCGGCCTGAACGCCATGATTGTCGACTCCTCCGCGTTGACCGAACAGGTGGTGATTGACGTGCTCTCGTCTGCGTTTGACAGCGCAGGCCAGCGCTGCTCGGCGCTGCGCGTGCTGTGTGTGCAGGAAGAAGTCGCCGACCACACGCTGAAGATGCTTAAAGGCGCCATGGCCGAGTGCCGCATGGGTAACCCAGGCCGCCTGACCACCGATATCGGTCCGGTGATTGACCTTGAGGCCCGCGACAATATCGAGCGCCACATCCAGACTCTGCGCGCCAGGGGCCGCCACGTCTTCCAGGCCGCGATGGAAAACAGCCTTGATGCGCGCGACTGGCAAAACGGCACCTTCGTGGCTCCGACGCTGATTGAACTGGAAAGCTTTGACGAGCTTAAGCGTGAGGTGTTTGGCCCGGTGCTGCACGTAGTGCGTTATCGCCGTGAGCACCTGAATGCGCTGGTTAAGCAGATTAACGACGCAGGCTATGGTCTGACGCTCGGCGTACACACCCGCATTGATGAAACTATCGCCCAGGTCACCGGCCAGGCCCACGTGGGTAACCTGTACGTGAACCGTAATATGGTCGGTGCCGTGGTTGGCGTGCAGCCGTTTGGCGGTGAAGGGTTATCAGGAACCGGACCGAAGGCCGGTGGTCCGCTTTATCTGTACCGCCTGTTGAGCCATCGCCCGGAAGACGCGGTGCAGGTCACCCTGGCGCGCCAGGACGCCGAGAAGCCGGTGGATGCCCAGATGAAGACGGCTCTGCAAAGCGCTCATCAGGCGCTGAGCGACTGGGCGCAAAACCGCCCTGAGCTGCATACCTTGTGCCTGGCCTTTGCCGAGCGCGCCCAGAGCGGCACGCTGCGTCTGCTGCCCGGTCCTACCGGTGAGCGCAACAGCTACAGCCTGATGCCCCGCGAGCGCGTACTGTGCGTGGCAGACAACGAGCAGGACGCGCTGACCCAGCTTGCCGCAGTGACCGCCGTTGGCAGCCGCGTGCTGTGGGCAGATGCGCACGTGCAGCGTGAGTTGGTCAAAAAGCTGCCTGAGGAGGTAAAACAGCACATCACGCTGGTGAAACCTGAGGCGCTGTTCAACCAGTCTTTCGATGCCGTGATTTATCATGGGCACTCGGATCAGCTGCGCGAACTGTGTGAAAACGTGGCCGCGCGTGACGGTGCGATTGTCACGGTGCAGGGATTCGCCCATGGCGAAACTAACGTGTTGCTGGAGCGGCTTTATGTTGAGCGATCGCTCAGTGTGAACACGGCAGCGGCAGGAGGTAACGCCAGCCTGATGACAATCGGCTAAGGCTTCGTTACAGTGAGAAGGCTCCTGCATCAGGAGCCTTTTTTCAAAGGAGCGTTATGAAATTTACCTTGCCTGTTATTGCTGGCCTCCTGCTGTCGCAAACTGCGCTGGCGGCTGAGTGCAGCAACGCCCAAACCCAGCAGGAAATGAACACCTGCGCCGCTGCGGAATACCAGAAAGCGGACCAACAACTCAATGACACCTACCAGGCCATGCTCAAACGAGCGAACCCGGCGCAGCGTGAATTGCTCACCCAGGCTGAACAGGCGTGGATAAAAGTACGCGATGCCGACTGCAAATTTGTCAGTTCCGGTGCCGAAGGCGGAAGCGCCGAAACGCTGGTACACAGCCAGTGCCTGACCGATAAGACCCGCGAACGCACCAATTTTTTAAGCTCGCTTGGGCAATGTGATGAAGGCGACCTCAGCTGCCCGCTAGCGCCGGAAAATTAACGCGGGCGAATGCCCTCAAGAATGATGCGCTGAACATTTTCCACGGCCTGATGGAAAAAGGCTTCGTCCTGTAACGTCTGGCCGCAAACGGCCTCAATTTGCGTTGAAAAATCGGCGTAGTGCTGCGTCGTCGCCCAGATAGTGAAAATAAGATGATGCGGATCCCTTGCTGCAAGTTTCCCCGCCGCCACCCAACTGCGGATAATGGCCGATTTTTCTTCCACCAGCTGACGCAAATCCCCTTCGAGCAGCGTTTTTAACAACGGTGCACCTTGCAGCATTTCAAGGCAAAACAGCCTCGACGCCTGTGGATAGTCACGTGATACCGCCATTTTAAGGCCAATATAATCACCAATGGCCGCCAGCGGCTCCAGATCGTGGCGAAATGCCCGCAGGGGAGCGAGCCAGATATCAAGCAAGTCCCGCAGCACGGCGACATACAGCGCCTCTTTGGAAGGGAAATAGTAAAGCAGATTGGTTTTAGACACGCCTGCCTTTTCAGCGAGCTTATCAAGGGTTGCGCCATGCAGCCCAACGCGAGAAAAAATATCCAGACCCGCACGAAGAATTGCCGCTTTTTTTGCCGCGCCCGTCTTTGCGCGCCGCCCGCTTGTCATTGCGCCTGCCGCCATGCGTCCACTCCGTATCACACCGGATTGCAGGATAACAAATGGTGCTACACAGCTAAAGGCAGCAGGCTATGGCAGGCATAAAAAAACCGCCGGGAGATCCCGGCGGTAGGGAGTGAAGCGGTCACCGCGCTTGTGCGCGCGACACGGCCTTCTTGTCACAACATTCATCAGCTACCGCTGCGTGAACCGTGACTATTTTTGCCCCCTTTCTTACCTGCTTCGGACGCGCGTTGCGGGTCATTTTTAAAGTTCCCGCCGCTTTGCTGACCGCCTTTACGTCCTGCTGCTGAAGCTCTTTCACGATCTTCTGCGAAATTACCTGAACCACCACGATGATTTGCCATCTTGACCTCCAGAGTCGAGAATTGTTTAACATCACTTATTCAGTAACTGCAGATGCTCTCTGTGCACGGCCAGCATCATCGCTGGTGTTTTCCGCGTAGACTTAAGCGTAGATCAGCACGTCAATATGGCAAAAAAACAGTAACACTCTGAAACATTTTGCACGGATTCAGCAATATTCTATTCCAGATAGTGCCATAACATTCTCTTATGCCCGGCAAAAATCAGCGGCAAAAAAATGTGTCCTGATGCGACAAAATACCGCGCAACGCAGCGGCTTGCGGTAAATCATGCAAACGCAGCTCAGGTTTGCACTCTCAGCGCTACGGCGTATCTTTAAACTAAGTGAAGTCACAAAACTGTTCTCAATAACGCAAACGAGGAGTACGGATATATGGCGAAGGTACTGGTGCTCTATTATTCCATGTACGGACACATCGAAACGATGGCGCAGGCCGTAGCAGAAGGGGCTAAAAAGGTGAGCGGCGTGGAGGTGACGGTTAAACGCGTCCCGGAAACCATGCCCGCAGAGGTGTTTGAGAAAGCCGGAGGCAAAAAGCAAGACATTCCCACGGCAACACCAGCGGAACTGGCTGATTATGATGCCATCATCTTCGGGACACCCACCCGCTTTGGCAACATGGCCGGGCAGATGCGTACTTTCCTGGACCAGACCGGTGGGCTGTGGGCCTCCGGCGCGCTCTATGGCAAGCTCGCGAGCGTTTTCAGCTCCACCGGCACCGGCGGTGGCCAGGAGCACACTATCTCTTCCACCTGGACCACCCTTGCCCACCACGGCATGATAATCGTGCCTATCGGCTACGGCACAAAAGAGTTGTTTGACGTTTCCCACGTGCGCGGCGGTACGCCCTACGGCGCAACAACCATTGCCGGTGGTGACGGTTCGCGCCAGCCGAGTGAAGAGGAGCTGGCCATTGCACGCTACCAGGGCGAATACGTCGCCGGGCTGGCAGTAAAATTTAACGGCTAAAATTTACAGGAGCAAAATGATGCCGAATCAACAGTCAAAGGCACATCGCGTCGGTGAGTGGGCGTCTTTACGCAATACTTCGCCGGAAATTGCCGAGGCCATTTTTGAAGTCGCTAATTATGACGAAAAAGAAGCCGAGAGGATCTGGGAAGAAGGCAACGATGAGGTGCTGGAACTCGCCTTTCAAAAAACCGATAAAGACGAACTGTTCTGGGGCGAGCAGACCATAGAGCGTAAAAACGTCTGAGGCTAACGGCGTCCCCGGCTTACCGGGGACGCCGCTTGCGCTTAACGTACCGCGTCGCGCATTACCTGTTCAAACTTATCCATCGGGCAGAAGCCGTTTGCATCTGTCGGGCAACCCGCCAGCTCCAGCGTCACGCGCTGCGGCGGGGCTTCCAGCGACAGGACATCGGCGTTACGCAGCTGTTCGCTGCTCTGATAAAGATATTCCACCTTCATCAACTCACGGTTACCTTTGGTATCGTGCCAGCGCTCAAACATAATTTTGCCGCCGATTGGCGTGCGCTCATTCTGGTTATGTAATGTGTAGGGCTTAAAGTCCAGCGCGGTAAGCAATGACGCGATGTTGGAATCATGCCCCACCAGCAACGTCACTTTCGGTCCTTTCATCCCCTGCTCTACCAGCGCATTGTTGATGTATTTCACCAGCGGAGCCGCCACGTTGCGCGCCACTTCTGGTGAGGTGAACAACGTGTCCTGATAGCCGTTTTTCAGCTTTGACAGCAACTGCCACTGCTTGTCACTTTTGATTTCCCCCCAGGCCACCTGGTCAAGCGGAAAGCCTTCGTAATACTGAAGCGTGAACGCATCCACCAGCGAGTTCCCCACCTTCAGCGGTCCCTTTACGCCTGGCTCTTCGTTGAGGTTAGCGCTAAAGGTGTCTTTACCGCTGGTCAGGTCGCACTGCGGCTGGTCTTTACACACGGGTGCCTGTTGATAGTCTGCCACTTCTTCGAGCAGTTTATAGCTCTCATCAAGCTGCTCGCTCTGGCGCTGTTTTTCCATAGCCTGCACGGCCGCCTGGCTAAACGCCGCATCACCATTGGTGATAGAAGGGTTAAACGTGGGGTCCATTGTCCCCATCTTTTGCTGATGATGTACCGGAATGTCGCAGCCAGGGAATGCCCCGGTAATAAAGAACTGCGCGGTCGCCACCGTGCGCTGCAAACTGTTGGCGTAGGCGTAAACCGCCTCTGGCGTTGGGCACTCCCCTACTTTTACCAGCCCCTGCTGCGCCAGCCACTCACGCATGTAGCGCCCCATGTACACTTCCAGCACGCCGCCTTTGGTAGTGAGTTGCCCGCCGGGCACTTCCCACTGCGGCCAGGCGCGCGGTGTGGCCTGCTCAAGCACGCTGCCGTTGTTGGCAAGCGGGGCGCGCAGATTATGGCGGCTCATTAACAGAACTTGCTGGAGCGTATAGCCTTCTGGCGCATCCGGCGCCTGCTCTGCGGCGAACAACGTTGGGCTTAACAACACAGCGGATATCAGCGCGGCAACTCGCAATTTCTTCATCTTTTGGTTTCCTTAACCAGCTTTTTCAGGCAAGGAAGTGTGACAGAAATAGCGCAAAGCGCTTTTGCTGTATCTCGCAAAAACGGCAATTAACCGACTGAAGAGACGAAGATTGTGGCAGGAAAACGGGCCGTCAGGCCCGTGGTATCGCGTTATTCGGCGCGTGGTTGCAACAGTGCGGCGACAGCGCGCACGTCATTACCGCTTGGCGACTGATGTATGCGCAGACCAAACTCATCAATGACGGCAAAAATATGGTCGAAGATATCTGCCTGAATCGACTCGTACTCAAGCCATGCCACGGTGTTAGTAAAGGCATAGATTTCCAGCGGCAGCCCGGTGTCGGTCGGGTCAAGCTGGCGCACCATCAGCGTCATATCCTTGCGAATACGCGGATGATCCGTGAGATACGCATTCAGATAGGCACGGAACGTACCCAGGTTGGTCATCCGCCGCGCATTCAGCACCGAGTTTTCTCCCGCCTTACTGTTCCACTCACTCAGCTCCTGGTTTTTAGCCTCCAGATAAGGGCGCAGCAAACGGCTTTGGCGCAGTCGCGCTTCATCATCCTCGGTTAAAAAATGCACGCTGGTGGTATCAATACGGATACTGCGCTTGATGCGTCGCCCGCCGGACTGGGACATACCGCTCCAGTTTTTAAACGCATCAGACACCAGCGCCCAGGTTGGAATAGTGGTGATGGTGTTATCCCAGTTTTTCACTTTAACGGTGGTAAGGCCAATATCAATCACTGCACCGTCAGCGCCATATTTCGGCATTTCCAGCCAGTCACCCAGCTTGAGCATGTTGTTGGCTGAAAGCTGAATGCCGGCTACCAGCCCAAGAATCGGGTCTTTAAACACCAACATCAGCACGGCGGCCATCGCGCCGAGACCGCTTATCAGAATGGCCGGTGATTTGCCGATGAGCAGCGAGATAATCAGGATGCCCGTTACTATCGCAGCAATCAGTTTCACACCCTGGAAAATGCCGCGCAGCGGCAGTTGTGCCGTTGCAGAAAAGCGGTGTGCAAATTTAAGCGCAATATCCAGCAGCGAGAACAGCGCCAGCAGTGTGTAGACCATTATCCACAGCTGGGCGCACAGAGAGAGGATCTCACCGGCTTCACTGCGGCGCAGCCACAGCAGCGACTGCGCGTTCACAATCACCCCCTGGAGAATAAACGCCAGGCGATGAAATAATTTATTTTCAGTAATAACCTGTAACCAAATTTTATTACTGGCCTTCGCCCGCCGTTCAAAAAAGCGCAATACCAGTCCGTGGAGGACCAGATGGACGACAATCGCCGTCACCAGGATAATTCCCAGCACGATAATAAGCGAGGTGGTTTGGTTTAATGTGATTCCATATTTTTGAGCAAAGACATTTAATTCCTGCATTACTACTCCTTATAAATTACGCCTTAATATCATGCCCTTTATATATAAAGCTTGCAAATCTGCTGCGTACTGCCCCAAATGTGTCAGAAAATAAACAGGGTTTACACTGAGCGCTATGGGTTCTGGCTTACGCTTATTTTGCTGCCCTGCACAGCAAACAGCCTGGCACCTGGCGCATTTGGGTAGCGCCAGCGGGCTGCATTCGGTAAAATACGCATTCAACATACAACTTAAAGAAGATGCCATCATGTCGGGTAAGCGTATTGAGCGTGAAAAGCAAACTATCAAACGCATGATTGCGCTTTACGCGCGGCGCTGCCCGCAGGCGGTGGCAGCGCCTGAGCACTATCAGGCGCTCAATGCCTACGCGCAAAAACGCCTTGAGCACTGCATTTTCGGCGAGCAAAAACCTGCCTGCCGACGCTGCCCGGTGCACTGCTACCAGCCCGCAAAGCGCGAAGAGATGAAAAACATCATGCGTTGGGCAGGGCCAGAGATGCTCTGGCGGCACCCGCTGTTGACCCTGCATCATCTGATTGACGATCGTCGTGCGCCACCACCGCTGCCGGAAAAGTACCAACAGCGTAAAAAACAAAAACCCTAGCGAAAGGCGCGCTGGCGCATTTGTGACCGTCTGTCGATTGCGTTTGTATCAGCCTGAGCGCCCTCTTGTATTCAGAACACGACAGTTCTGTCTTCCCTTTCGTGCTGATGAAACACGCGCTGCCGCCGGGCCTGGCTGAACCTGCCTGGCGTAATCGCGAAAGAACACACCCAAAGGTGGGTCAACCGTGTTTAGCAAAAAAATAAGCCGGGCTTTGCCCGGCTTATTTGCACAGCAGTGTGAATTTACTCGGTCACTTTCGTCTTCAGGTCCTGAGCACCCTGTTTGGTGCTATCCCAGGCTTTCCCGGACTCTTCTTTTGTCGCATTCCAGGCCTTTTCAGAACCCTGCTTTGTTTTATCCCAGGCCTTCTCAGAACCTTCTTTGGTTTTATTCCAGGTTTTCTGGGAGCCTTCGCTCACCTTACTGCTCAGGTCATCACTCTTGCCTTGTGCAGCATGTTCGGATTTAAGTTTTAGCTCTTTGCCACGGTTCTGCTCCTGGTGCAGTTTTTCTTTGGCGGTATCAGCACCTTCGCGCGCCTGGGCGACTGTTTCGTCACTGGCATGCGTGGTCGTTGCGGCAAAAACCGGAGCAGCAATCAGCAGGGCAGACAATGCGATAATTGTTTTTTTCATAGTTCCCTCATATGGCATAGATATGTTGTTATCGGTATTAATAATGACACATCACGCTACGCCAGGCGTTAAGAATAAACTGTAAATGACCTGCAGCGGGAAATAAGCCACCGCCAGATAATTCACATCAGTATAATTAATAACCATCAAGATATATTGTCTACTGACTAAAACGGTTGCCGCTTACATATTGTAATACCTGCCTGCGTTATCGCCGCAGCCAACAAGGATAAAATACGTAAAAGGTTCTATATTTCACATTACGCAACTGATGCAGAGAACGCTACAATATGCAAATCAAAGGTCTGACGAAGTTTTTTTTCATACTGATTGTCGTTATCGTTTCACTGGCTTTTTTTAACATCCTGGCCCCCTGGTACTCGGCCATTTTATGGGCGGCTATTCTGGCTGTGATTTTCCATCCGCTAAAAAACAAACTCCGGGCGCGCATGGGCGAGCGCAACGGGCTGGCGTCGCTGCTGACCGTGGTTATCATCTGTCTGATTGTGTTCACGCCTCTGGCCCTCATTCTCTCCTCGCTGGCATTTGAAATTAACCTTGTCTACAGCAAGCTACAGCACAATGACACCCAGTTCCCGGTGGTAGTAGCAAACCTCATTAACCACCTTCCCGGCTGGGCGAAACAACTTCTGGCTGAGCATAACCTGGACAGCGCCGCGCAAATTCAGAGACAGCTGTCCGCCGTTGCGCTAAAAGGCGGTCAATACCTTGCCGGTAGCGCGTTTCTGATTGGTAAAGGTACGTTCGGCTTTACGGTAAGCTTTGGCATCATGCTTTATCTGCTGTTCTTTTTGCTCAAAGACGGCCCTTATCTGGTGCGCCTGGTGATGGAGTCACTGCCGCTGACCGGCTTTGTAAAACACCACCTGTTCGCTAAATTTGCCGCCGTGTCCCGCGCCACGGTAAAAGGCACGGTCGTTGTCGCCCTGGTTCAGGGGCTGCTGGGCGGTATCGCGTTTTATGTTGTTGGCATTGAAGGCAGCATGTTGTGGGGCGCGCTGATGGCGTTTTTGTCGCTGGTGCCTGCTGTTGGCTCCGCCATTATCTGGGTGCCGGCCGCAATCTTCCTGTTTGCCACACAGCAACTGTGGCAGGGACTTTTTTTGGTGGGTTTCTTTGTCATTGTGGTCGGGCTGGTGGATAACATTCTGCGCCCTCTGCTGGTGGGCAAAGACACCAAAATGCCTGACTACCTGGTTCTGATAACAACCCTTGGCGGCATGGAAATCTATGGCGTGAACGGCTTTGTCATCGGCCCGCTGATTGCGGCACTGTTTATCTCCTGCTGGAACCTGCTGTCAGGCAGAGATCATGAAGGCAACACGGATGAGATTGACGAGGAGTTTATTGAGGAAGGTAAAAATCACCCGAATGGTGAAGGTTAACGCCGCATGTTGTGGCGGGGAGCGGCGCAATATCGCGCGCGCTCCCTTTTAGCCTGACGGCGTTAACCCATGGGCGGCGTGAATTTTGCGCGCCACGTTGTTGCCAGCAATGTTAACCGCCTTGCGCAAGCTACATACGCTGTACGCCAGAAAGCCTTACGCCCCCCTATTTTCGCAGCCGTTCTTCGTGCGCCCCGGCCTTCCCGTCACGCGATGGAAACCTGTACAGAAGCCCATCGCGCCCTACCCAGCAAAGAGCGTTAGCCTTCAAGCAACGCGGAAAGCCTTTTCTCCATTCCCACAAGGTTTTCTACTTTGTGCAGCAGGCTCTCACGCTTAACGCTGCCGGTCGCCGCATAGATATTCAGCATATCGCGCAGCGCTCTCGCCTCTGAAGCAATAGCCTGGCTGAGTTTTTCTGCCTCAGTGAAAGCAGGATATTGCTGCAAAAATTTTGCAAAACAGAGTCGGGAGCCCATGATGATGGCAAACACATTCGCCATACTTTCCATGCTGGATTTGTCATTTTCCATTGCTGCAATATCGCCGAGGATAAGGAAATTATCGCAGCGCGCTGCCCGGCTTTGTGCAAAGCGTGAGTCCACAGCCGCACCTGTCGCCTCATGATTTTCACCCGACAGTTTTTCAAATACCCGGATGACCTTTTCTTTTGAGGCATTACAAATTTCGCACAGATATTCAGTGGTGAAGGTAAACTTTGCCAGATGCCCGGAAGAAACATCATCAATCGCCTGCCACTGCTCAGTTTGCGCATCATAAGCAAGTAACGTCACAAAGTGGTTAATGTGTTTTTTATAATAAAACTCAGGTCGATGAGGCACTAAGAAAACATCGCAGGAAACCAGCACAAATGAGTCCCGGTTAATACACTCTACCAGAGTGTCAATAATGTCTTCAAAACGATGGTATTTAATTTCGGAGAATTTCACCCCGATATGCAAATAATCGTCGCGTTGCAGGCCGTCATAAAGAAAATCATAACGCGGTATTTTGTTGAGAAAGATTTGTTCTCTGATAACGTCAGTACTGATCTGCGCGTTATAAAACAGATTCGCCGTTTTATAGCCCAGAGACGCTAACGCAACAATGCCCTGGCGTTGGGAACAGTTGAGAAAATTTCGGTTGTAGACATCGCGTTCATAGTCAAACTCAGTCATGTGCGCTCCTGATGAAGTTATCTCCGTTGAGTCATAACAGTATGCTGCCAGACTCAGCACTTGCCCGCCGGTTAGCGGGCAAGTGGGCGTGAAGGCATTACACTTTGCTGGCGGAATATTCAGCGTTGGTGGCAGGTGCGATGTCAGGCGCTTTCTTTTTGCGCATCCAGAAATTAGCCAGCAAAATAGACAAGCAGGTGGTGACAATAAACAGCGGCACCCAGAATGACGGCCAGCCTTTAGTGAACATTTCGATAGTCAGTGCAATGGCGGGAATAAAAGGCGTAATGATTGATACCCTGGGCGCCCCCAGTTTCTGAACCGAATATTGCAATGCAAAGACCGGAATAACCACCGAGATAAACGCCAGCAGCAGCAGTTTGAGCAGCATAAACGAATCCATGGTAGTAATGCCGACCAGCTCACTTGCGCTAATGGCACCGGTAACGATTAACAGCAGGAAAAAGCGGTTGCACAGGATTTCGAGCGTACTGGCACCATAGTCGTACAGCTTTGCCGAGCGGAAAACATAAATCCCCGCAGTGAGTCCCCCGGTAACCGCCAGGAAAACGCCAAGCCGTAACTCTTCGGCGGTAAAGTGGAACACCCCTTCGGCAGTGTAAAAGCGGAAAATCACCAGGGCTGCCAGGTTAATGGCAATCAGGAAAATCCCCAGCGCCCGCTTACTGAACACGCTGACTCGTCCGGCAAACAGTTCACACAGCAGCACGCCAATGGGCAATGAGCCCTGGAACACCGCACACTCAATCGAGGGTTCAATTTTGTACAGTGAAAGGAAGGCAAATAACCAGCTGGTCAGCGTTAATACGTTTAATATCAACATTTCACCAAAAAAGACGCGGGTGAGTTTAAAAACTGGCCCCCCGGACCTTTTTTGCAAAAAAACGAAGACACAAAATGCCACAAACAGTGAGAAGAACGTCACCACAAAACCGCTGACACCGGTAAACGAGAACGAAATCCATACCGCAGAAAGCGCAGTACAGATGCAGTACATAAAAATAGAAAAAGGCGCAAGTAGCTTTCCAGAATTCATATCAACACTCTCTTTCATAACACCATAAATATGAATACAGCGGCGAGGCCATGCTATTTCTCAGCGCCATAATCAACCGTTTTGTCTGACGAACCCGCCGTGCACTCATAATCGGTGCGCTCCACGCCTCGTCATCCCCTGTCACACCATGATTAAACGCACGACGTTATTGTTGTTTTGCCAGCACCTTACGTTCAAACGCCGTTTGTCGAATTTTGCTGACCAAAAATTTATTCTGAAAAGCCGCGGGCGAGATTAAACGCCCCGTCAAGTCACGATACTGGCGCTGTAATTCGGGGTCGTTAAGTATGGTCTGGAAGGTCGATTTATGGCCTTCCTCGTCTTTTGCTATCAGTGCATCTGCGATAATGCCGCGGGCATGAAAAGGGAAATAGTCATTAAACTGGCGCTGATAGTTCGCAAGCGCCTGCGACACATTGATAACGCCTTGTTGCATTGTCGCCTGCACCGCCTGCCCCAGCATGGCGGCGGTTTGCAGCGCAAAACTGCACCCCACTCCGCTCATTGGATCCAGTGACTGCACCGCATCGCCAATAAACGCCACGTCCTGGCAGACAGGCTGGCGCGTGAGATTAGGGTAATCCTGGTACCCCCTGACCGGTGTTTCGAAGACCACGTTATCCATCGCAGGCATGTCTGCAATTGCGGCAAAAAACGCCACCAGGCTGCGCCTGGCGTCCTGCGCATGCCATTGCGCCGCAGCCTCTTTACTGATGTAAGCAGACAACAGGGTGCGGCCATTGATTAACGGATATAAAAACGCCATCCCGTTTTCATGGTGCGCGAAAAGCGAGCGGTTATCGGCGGGCGCCTCAATGCCGCTGCAATAGGCAAAAAACGTCGCGCGTTGATTCTCAAAACTCTGCTGCACGTTACCGAGCAAACGCGCCAGCGAGGACATTCTGCCGTCTGCCGCCACCAGCAAGCGCCCTTCAATGTTGAACGTCTGCTCGTCACTTTCAACGGTCACCCTCCAACCTTGCGCGCAGCGTTGCACCTGCGTGACACTCTGCGCGTAACCGATTTCTACACCGCATGCCTGCGCCTGCTGACGCAAAGCCGGGTCGAGCACTGAGCGCTCCAGATTGAGTGCGTACTGGTCTTGCTGTGCGCCGTAAAACCCGTCAGGATCGATAACTCCCGCAGGCGTGATAAAAGTAGCCCGGGTGCGCACACTGTGAGTAGCGTGCGTTAAATGAGGCATTCCCAGCAGGCTTAATACCGGCACCGCGGAAGGCTGAATAAAGTGGGTACACAGCTTTTTATAGGCTGACGCAGAAGGCTGTTTTTCAATGACCCTGACCCGCAGTCCCAGCTTCGCTAACAAAATGCTACAGGCAGCACCGCTGGCGCTGCCCCCCACAATCACCACATCGTAGGTCATGGCACATCTCCCGTGTGGCACAGCACATCCTGAGCTACCGCCGCAGAGGTTGCCTGCGCTTCGCCAAAGCACACACCCATTGCCCGCTCCAGAATCATTAAGCCAGCCAGCAGTGTGTCCTGCGGGATGGTCAGTGACGGCATGATTTTAATGACCTGATCGCGATCGCCTGCGCGCTCAACAATCATCTTCTCGGCAAAGCAATGCTGGGTGATTTTCTTAGCCAGTTCGGGTGAATAAAGCTCAATGCCCTGAAACAGGCCGCGACCGCGAGTCGCTTTGATGAAATGGGGAAAACGCAGCTTTATCTCTTCAAACCACTGCTGAACCACCTGCTCCTGGCGGAAGATGTGCTGACTAAGGCTGTCGTCACGCCAGTAGTGTTCCAGCGCTGCTTTGGCGGTCACAAAGGCCGAGGTATTGCCGCGAAAGGTACCGTTATCCTCACCGGGGTTCCACTGGTCCCACTGCGGTTTAAACAGCAGGAGCGAGAAAGGCAGACCATAGCCGCTCAGGGATTTAGACAGGCACACCATATCTGGTTGAATACCGGCAAATTCAAAACTGAAGAAGTGGCCAGTACGCCCGCATCCGGCCTGAATATCATCAATAATGAGCAGGATATCGTGGCGCTGTAACAGCGTGTGCAAACGCTGCAACCAGGCTTTTGATGCCACATTAATGCCACCTTCACCCTGTACCGTTTCCAGAATCACGGCGGCAGGAATATCCATGCCTGAACTGTTATCCGTTAGCAGCTTTTCGAAATAGGCAATGGTGTCCAGCCCGTCGAGATAGCCGTCATAGGGCAGCCGGAATACATGTGAGTCAACCGCGCTCTGCCGGTTGTCGCGGTTGCCCGTCAGCCCCAGCGCGGTATTCGACATGCCGTGAAAGCCGTTGGTAAACGCCACCACGTTGGTGCGGCCTTTCACTTTGCGCGCCAGTTTGATTGCGGACTCCACCACGCTGGTGCCGGTCGGCGACGTGAACTGCATTTTGTAATCCAGCTTACGCGGTTGCAAAATGATGGTGTTAAATGCCGTGATAAATTCCGCTTTGGCAACGGAGTGCATATCCAGAGCCGCCTGGATGCCATCTGCCGCCAGGTAGGCGATCAACGCCTCTTTCAGGGTCGCCGGGTTATGACCATAATTGACCGCCCCCGCACAGCTGAGAAAATCGAGCCAGGCGTTGTCATGCTGATCGTAGAGATAGCAGCCTGACGCGCGGTGAAATACCGCCGGGAAATTACGGCAATAGCTTCTGGCCGACGACTCATACTCGCAAAAGAGGTTAAGCGCCAGGTTGTTTTCAGATACCGTCATAGCAATTCCTCTTTATGGGTTCAGGCCAGAGCCGCGTTTTTAGAGAGCTGTTGCTCCAGGGACTGCAAAATTTCTTGTGAGCGCAATGACAGCAGGCTGAAAGAGCCCGCATCACCGTAACCGTGTGACGATTCACACAGCCCGTTGAGAAATAACGGGGGCAACTGTTCGTGCGCGCTCGCCGCCTTAAGGCTGTAATCGCGCTCCAGCTTAAGAAAGCCGCCGTCATTATTTTTCGCCAGCAGCGGATAAAGGTCGGTGAGCAATGGCGGGCACAGTTCATCATTTTCGCCATTACCAAAATTACGAAACCCGGTTGCCAGCACAATGCCATCGATGTTCTCCAGCGTATTTTCCTCGCCGGTGTTCACTTCCCGAATCTGTAACTGGCAGTGGTTGTCATCCTCGCTGTAATGCACGATTTCCTGACAGGACCAGATTTTCACCGGCGTTTTTCCCTGCAATTTATCTTCATACATGCCCACATAGAGCTGATGAATCACATCCTTATCGGCAGCCGAGTAATTTGTGAAATGCAGATGCTGGTTCAGGCGTTTTTTGCCACTCTCAGAGGCATTGAAATAGTAATCAACGAACTCCGGGAAATAGACATGGTCGCTAAAGGGACTGGTGTCTTTAAGCCGGAATCCATAACCGCGCTGGACGTTAATAATTTCTGCATCCGGGTAGTTCTGGCGTAAGTGCAGAATAATTTCCACGGCGCTCTGACTTCCCCCAACAACGGCAATGCGCGTTAGCGGTTTTTTCTCATTTAACTGTTGAAGCGACGTTAAATAGCGAGTCAGATGAAAAACATGCCACGGATGGGCTTTTTCAAATACCGTTGGGATCATCGGCGTGCGGCCCGGTGCCACCACCACCGAGCGCGCGAAGTACACCGCGTTATTATCTGTTTCAACGCGATAATACTTTTCGTTGTTATGGGTTATCAGCGTCAGTTTTTTTACGCTGCGGCCGTAGGCAACCTGGTGGGAGAAGAAATGGGCCACCCATTGCACATACTCAGCAAACTCGCGACGTAAAGGAAACTCCAGCCCCAGGTTGAGGTGTTCGAACAAGCGGTTATGTTCGAATAAGAAATTGATAAAGGTATAGCGACTGCGGGGATTACGGGGCGTCACTAAATCACGCCCTGGGTTATTCTGGATATCGCTTCCCGACAACAGCATTTGTGGCTGCCACTGCGTTTTGGCATTTCGTTCCAGGAAAAGACAGCGTCCGTTAAATTGTGATTCTTCCATCGCAATAGCAAGCGCAATATTGGCAGGGCCAAAGCCGATGCCAATCACATCATACAACTCGTTGTTGAATGCTTCATTATCAATGGATACAGACATTTCCTTTCCCTCAATTCAAAAATTCACTGCACGATTTCTTCGGCATTACCGACATAATCCCAGCGCGAGATGAGCTCGCCCCTGAAGGTTAAAACCTCAAAAATTCGGCTCTGGTATGCTTTATTGTTTTCACGATGGCGATAACTCGCACTCACCTCAACGCACACCGTATTCCCCTGGGAAAGCACAATTCTTTTATCTAACTGGTAATCGGCTAATACCTGATAACGTGGCGTAAGAAACGACAGCAGCGCCTCTTTGCCCCGAATAATTTCCAGTTGGTTATATGCCACTTCCACATCGTCAGTAAAACAGGAGGCAATTAACGCCATATCAAGCGTGCGGAATTTATCGCGCACGACACAGACGCGTTCATCATAATCTGAATGCATATTTTTTATTTAAATATTAATAAGAGATTAAACACACTGTATATCCGTATTATTACCGGAGTAATAATACGGATTGTTTTACCGATCTGCGCTGACTCAGCAACCGCAGACTACAGGCGTCCCTTCTTTCCCTTCGAAGCCTTCCGTGGAGTAACCATCACGTTTCCACCAGTCCAGCCCGCCCAGTAACTCTTTGACCTGGAAACCTAACGTCATCAGCTTCATCGCCGTTTTGGTTGAGGCATTACAACCAATTCCATCGCAGTAGCAGATGTACAATTTTGTTTTGTCTAAATGCTCTGTGTTATTAAAACAAATTTCTTTATGCGGCTGGTTAATTGCACCCGGAATATGCTCACGCTGATAAGCCTCTTTACTGCGGCCATCAACCACAACAACATTGTCGTTATTTTTTAATGCCAGATACAAATCCCATGAGTCGGTCTCATAGGCTAACTTTTTTTGATAATAAGACAGCTGTTCAATTGATGACATAATAACCTCACTGTTTACCGATAAATGTGTGCGCAGCATCCAACGTCCTGGCAATGTGTTCAACGGCCTGACGGGAACTGGCAAGTTTGCCAACGTAAAGACAAAAATCATGGGGCAGCGCCGGATGATGGTGATGCTGCAACGCCCTTCCCGCCTGGCGAGCATGTGCGGCAAAAGCGAGGCCTTCATCGGCCAGAACATCATAGCCGGCAGTATGCAGAACGACCTCAGGTAACCTGTCGAACGCATAATCAGGGGCAAGCGGGTTGAACTGCTGCTGGCGACACCAGGGGAGCCAGTGATCAGCAAACCAGCGCATTATAGCCGCATCCAAAAGGTAACCTTCTCCGTAACGCTGGAAAGAGTCAAAGTCATGATGGTTAGCCAGAACCGGATACAGCAGGCAGAGACGGGAAAAGGCCTGGTTAAACGACCCCGCAAACCACAGCGCTAACAGACCGCCGACGCTGTCGCCCATCAGACAGGGCGGTGCGTCAACGCGCCCCAACTCTCTGGCCAACTGCTGTTCAAGATGACCCACAATATCCACCATGGGCGTTTCTGGCGCTTTAGGGTAATCAAAAGCGCGGATCTCCCGTCCGGTGAGGCTGGCAAGGAGGCTTAAAAAGGAGCTGAATACTTCAGTGGAATAGTAAACCAGCCCACCACCGTGCAGATAAAAAATGGGCGCTGCGCTACTCCGCGTCTGGGGAATAAAACAACGTACGGCGCCGTTCACTTCAATCTTTGCGCTTTGCGCTGCCGACACGTTAGCAATCCACCGCGCCACCCGTTGGCGGCCATAATCGGCTTCCTGCTGTGCCCCTTTGCCCACAAAGAGCCGCCGGGCAGCCAGCAGATTGGCAAAGTCGGTTGCCAGCGGTTGCGTATTCACAGGCTCTCCTCCATCGTTAACACCCGTTGCAGTCCCTGGCGCGTGGCCTGGCAGAGCATAAAACTGCCGGGGCGACTCTCGCGCCGGGCATCAAAATGCAGTGTTCCCAGCAGCGTGTGGGCAGGAAAATCAGGGTACTGGCAAGCCACCTGCAACGCCGCCAGGGTTTCCCAAAAGTAGCAGCCTGGCGTTGCGCCCCAGCGCTGTTGCCAGGCAGAAGCCAGCATGGATGCTTTCTCGCCCGCAGGCTGCGGCGATATGGCTGCCACATAAATCTGGCGGGAATCAACGTCGATGCCGCGGGCCAGCAGTGCAGGCACCAACTCTGCCGAAAAAGCATCATCTGACAAAATAAGGCAGGCATGCGGCGGCGCGCAACGCGCCCAGTTGACGGCCCACTCCAGCGCCTGGGAAAAGCATCCGGCAAAAAAAGTCGTTGCCGCCTGCTCTGAACCTGCCGTGGGTTTTAATGCAGCATGCAGCTGCTGCGCCACGCTTTTACCGTGTACGGAGCCATCGTGCTCAATCGCCAGCGTACCGTGCTGCTGAGAAAACGGCAGGTGTGCCAGCCAGGTGACATAATCTTCATCGTTATCACACAAGCGCCAGGTGGTGGAATTTGCCGTGAGATGTTTCGCCGTTGCCGCCGGTAAAAACAGTGGCACGTTGTGCTGCGCGTACCACGGTGCCGCCGCCTCTGCGGCCGCAGACGCAAAATGCCCAACCACCACATCCGCAGACCAGTCCACTATCTGCCTGGCAGCCTCAGCCCCACCCGGTGCATTAGCCTTATCATCAAAAAGCTTCAGCGTGACCTGCGCGGGCAACAAATATGCCTGCGCCAGCTCAATGGCGCGCAGCCAGGTGAGCGTATGGACAGAGCGGTTTGTATCCATGCATGCCACGCAAGCGAGCCTTATCATTGCAAAAACTCCTGAAGCTGTTGGCTGAACTGGCGTGCTGCCGCTGGAATGTATTTCGCCCCACGGCCAGAGAAACCGCAAAACAGCGCCAGATGACGTTCCTTCATGAGTTGTACCTGTGGCAGGAAGTTGGTGGTGTAACCATCATAGCCATCCCAGCCATGACTGAGCTGTAATGACGCATCGGGAAGCATCTTTTGCGCCAGATGAAGATTGACGCTATGCGCACTCTGGTGGTGTTGCAGTTGTTCAGGCTCGTCGGCGTCCTGTTGTGGCGCACCACCGGCAAAAACGAATGAGGCAGAGCCTGGGCGCAGATAGCTGCCGCTGTATTCGTCTATCAGGCAGGTTTGCGGTGCCTGCGCCTGCACGCTGTAGAGGTTAGCCAGCGCAATGGAGCGGCTAAACACGGGGATATCAGCAAGCAAGGTGCGACTATGCGCCCCGGCGGCCACCACTGCCAGCCGGGCCGTTAAGATGTGCTGCGCGGTATGTACCCTGACACCGTCAGGCTGAGATTCAACGCCGGTAACCTGTACACCTGCAAGGAGTTCCGCCCCCTGCTCCCTCGCCTGATGCGCCAGCAACTGGCAGGCCAGCCGGGGGTTAACATATCCCCCGCGCGGCTCATAAAGAATGCCGGCCTGTGCCGGGATGTTCAGCCCCGGCATCAGCTGCAAAGCCTGCTCACGGGAAATCAATTCAATGGGATAGTCGGGCGAGGAGAACGTCGGTAACAACGCCTGCGCGCCAGCAATATTCGCCTCTTTAAGCAGGTAGATAAGCCCACACTGGCAGAAAAGCCCCGGCCAGCGCTGATTGAGCCGCCGCCATTCCCGCACGCCGTCCACGTTATATTGCATCAATGTAGGATCAGGATCGTACACCCGCACCATACCGCGCGAACGCGCGCTGGCACCACCACTACCCGGCTCGGTTGCATCCACCAGCAGAATGCGCAAACCGCTGCGGCTGATGTTTTCAGCCAGCGCACTGCCCGCAAGACCGGCACCGATAATGATGATATCCCATTGATTTTCCATTATTACTGAGCCTTTTCTTCCTGAGCCAGATAAGCCCGGGCGCCAGCCTGATTCCACCAGACGGTGAAAAAATGGAAAGATTCATCACTGTTATTGCGCACATAGTGATGGCTACCCCGCGGGATAAATACCTGATCGCCCTGGGTAAACGGATACTCCTGCCCATCAATCACCACCAGAGCCTGCCCCTGGATACCGACAAAGAGTTCATCTTCATCATCCGGCTGATTGATATGCGGGAGTGTTTCGCTAAAGGGACGCACAATGCAGTAGCCCGAACCTATCGGCGTATTAACCTTTTCCCAGGGGAAAGTGCGGATCCCATCCAGGCCATACTCGTAATGCAGCGCCTGCTGAGAGAAGAATTTGATATTCGCTGGCGCAGCGGGCTGTGCGGCGGCGCTGAATTTTGCCGCCAGCGCACAGAGATCGCCTACCGTTTTCAGTCCGTCGATTTCGCTGATGAAATTTTCCAGCTCAATCTGGTAATCTGCGGCCAGTGCCAGCAGCACATTAATGGTGGACAGGGAATCAATGCCTAATGTGTACAGTTCGGTGTCTTCCTGCAACGTCACCTCCTGCTGGAAGGTCACGGTTGCACGAATCACGTTTTCTACGCGCGCTAAATAAGCCTGATGACTCACGCATCACCTCGATTCATTGGAGTAAAGCTGCCACCCTGACGGCGGATGAAATAACGCGACGGCTGCTGGCTCGCCGCTTCTACCAACTGGTCTAACAACAGTCTTTCGTCTGTTTTTCCGTTGGCACTCAGATTGACCTCTTCTGCCCAGCCCCATAGCGTTGGCAGCATATAGCGCGGCAGCTCGGCGGCCAGTGAAGCCTCAATATTGACCAGTTCACGGCTTTCTTCGCCCGTTATCACCATCGCGATATGATCTTTGCCCGCCAGCTGCACTTTGCGGATAGCCACACGCTGCGCACCGCTGGTTGCAAGGCATTTCTGGCGAATCTCACCCAGATGAATACGCCGGCCTGCAATCTTGACCTCATCATCACGGCGGCCCACGTAGAGAATATTGCCGTCTGCCTGGCGCAGGCAGATGTCACCGGTGCGGTAATAGCGCACGCCCTGGTGCTCAAAAATGACCTTTGCGGTTTCCTGTGGTTGGCCCAGGTAGCCTTTCATCACCAGCTCGCCACCGATGCACAGCTCACCGGTGATGTCGGCCCCCGGCTGAATCTGCTGATTTTCATCCATAAGCAGGTAAGAAACGTGCGCCAGCGGCACACCAATTGGCCAGCTTATGGTGCGCTGCTCGTCCGGCTGCGCAATCTCATAGCAACAGCAGACAATGGTGGTTTCCGTTGGGCCATAGGCATTAATCAGGCGCACCTGCGGCAGCTTCTGCTTCCACAGGTTGATGATTTTCGGATCGCACACTTCCGCGCCGGTCATCACCATTTCAAGGGCCGGGAAGTTTTCTGCCTGAATCTGGCCGCCATTTTCGGTAATCAGGGAAAGCAGTGTGGAAACGGCGATAAGGTGCGTGATTTTTTCGCGAATAATGATGCCGCGCATAATGGCGCCTGCATGCACGCTGGCAAATTGCCAGACAAAAGCACCCAGAGACAGCGGCAGCAAGGTGTCTTCAATAGACACATCAAAATGAAACGGCGACAGGCTGAAAACGCGTGAATCAGGCGTAAATCGCAACCACTGATTGTGCGCAGCAAAATAGGTTTTCAGACTGTGGGCGCTGATTTCTACCCCTTTGGGTTCTCCCGTAGAGCCTGAAGTAAAAATGATATAGGCCGTGTCATCAGGCGCGTGCTGATAAATGGCGCGGCTGTCTTCAGCCAGCGCTGGCTGATTGCACACCTCCACTAACGCTTCGCCGCTCAACCAGTTGGCGGTGTTATCCAGCGCCGGGTGCGAGACAGCCAGCACCACTGGCGATGCCAGCCGGGCCAGCAACTTGCGAATGCGGGCTTCTGGCAACTGGCCGTCGAGTGGCACATAGACGGCGCCTATTTTCCAACAGGCAGCCGCAATAACCGGCATGATGGCGCTCTTTTCGGCCAGCACCGGCACACAGGTCCCCGTATTAACGCCCTTTGCAGACAGCCATTGTGCCAGGCTTATCGCCATCGTCTCCAGTTGCGCAAAGGTGTAACTGCGCTTGCCGTCGCTTATTGCCAGCTTTTGCGGGCTGTGTTGTCTACCGAATGCAAACAATTCACCCAGTTCATAATCTCGCGTTTGCTCGCCATCGGCCTGATAAGCCCAGCGTGGGAATGAAGTCATTTTACTATCCTGTTTATAGTTTCCAGCGACACGGCTTCATGCGGCGTCACGCTGCCACAGGCGACTGGTGCGGTTTAGCGTAAAGCGCGCTTTCGGCAGGCGGTTTGCGCCAATATGCTGATAAAAACCAATACCCAGCTGGTTATCCGGTGGCGTCTGCCACTGGATCTCTGAACACTGATTCTGCTCGGCAAAATCAATCAGGGTATTCATCAACTGCCGTCCGACGCCGTGGCCGCGCAGGCTGGCGGTTAAATACAGGCAATCCATATACACAAACGGTGCCGCAGACCAGGTTGAATAATCGAGGGTGGCAGAAACGTAGCCATGCAGCATGCCGTTATCATCCGCCACCACCCAACAAAACAACCGGGCGGGCTGACTAAACAGGGCGGTCTGCAAACGCTGCTGTTGACCGTTAGCGTGATAGCTTAACTTTTCGTATTCAGCATGTTCCGCACACAGCGCCACAAGCTGGACAAGTTCATCAGGTCTGACTGGCCGAATATTTAAACCCACCCGCTGTACCCCTTTTGCAAATAACGCTGCACATTCGCCTCGTTGAGTGTCTCGCTTATCATCACCTGCTCTATCCAGCAGTTACGCTCATAGAACATCACGGCCAGCTCCCAGACACAGGCGATGATTTTTGTTTTTTCTAACGACTGTAGGCGGCCATCGTCACCTATCGTGAACACCCGGTGGCGCAGCATGTTGGCGTCACACCATGTGCTGATAAGCAGATAATCTCCGTCATCAGCCGCATGAATAATGGCAAAACCGATGTGATGCTCACCGTTGAAGTCAGCTTCATCCAGCCCCTGCGCTAACCACTGGCGCTGACGTTCTGTTTCAGGGACCGGCTGCGACTTGCGCTTATCGCTGGTGAGGTAATAGATTTTCAGCTGCGTGGTCCCGACCGTCTGCGAGCCGAGAAAACTCACCTCACGCTTCTGATAATTAAGCGGATTCATGCAATACCTTTGCAGGCTGCTCATCGCACGCGGTGAGCGCAAAGAGTGTGTCGGCCAGATCAGGGCAAAGCGGCTGCATTAACTCGCCCAGCAACTGCCAGGCCTGCGGCGCGCCAGACAACGCCTCATCAGCCTGAATCACCGCAGCAAAATCCAGTGCCGCCTGCGCCATGCCAGCAATCGAAAACGCCTCAAGAGAGGCAAACGTCTGCCAGCGCAGGTAAGACGCGTGGCTGCGCAACGACTCGACCTGAGCGGCACTCAGAGAAGCGGCATCCGTTATCTGTTCAGCTCGCTTTGCCAGCGGCAGGAAGCTCTGTTGATACCACTCCTGGAACTGCTCGCGGCTAAAGTTACTGACTGCGGTTTCCGGCGCGGTGAGTGCGCAAAATAACCGAATCGCATCGGCAGGATATTGTCCGGCCAAATCTTTAATCCACACAGCATGCCCACGGCTGGTGGAGAAATCCTCGCCATCAAGCTTAAGGAAACGGTTGGTAATAAAAGTACCAGGGCGAGGTCCGCTCTGGTCGGCCATCAGCAGGCTGCTGTAACCTACCGCATGGCTGTAGGAACAATCGAAGCCCAGCAAATGCACCAGTTCGGTATCGGGCGTCCACCACTGAGCAAATTCGCCACGCTCCGGGTGAGCGGCCAGATAGCTCTCAACGCAGCTTCTGTAGCCTGCTAAACCTAAAAACCAGGTATGCACAGGGTAATTATCCAGCGCCGCAACCGGCACCCCGGCATCACCCGGGCGAGTCAACGGCCAGCATTCATTCTCATTGCTCAACACCTCAGCCAGGTAATCGCTCAGGCAGTTTCGCATTGGGCGGCGCGCTAAAGCGTGCCTGACGGCAGGATAGTTCTGACCAATCTTCCAGATGTGCTGTTTGACCTGGACCGGTTGCATCTGTCCCTGGCAGGACATGCAGGTCATGGTGCTGATTTGTTCAACATCCGGGACGCGGGCACAGTGTTCACACTGGCTGGTGTCTGAAGAGGTTCCACACCAGTTACACTGCGTTCTGCCAAAACCCTCGTAGCCATACAGATTGCAGTCAGTACAGTAGAACGTTTTATGCGCTTTACATTGCGTTTGCTCTGCCACCAAACGGGCATAATGCTCACCTGCATGCTGATAAGCCGGGGTGTCGGCGGCCTGCATGAAGGTGTCAAAACGGATATTGACCAACTCCAGCGACAGCGTCATTGCCTGGCGCATCAGTCGGGCATAAGCAAAAGGCTTTCTGCGTAACGCCTGGGTTTTTCTTGGTAAATAGCTTTGATAATCATCACTGTAGGTCACAAACAACACATCGTGACCCAGGTATTTTAGCCGCCGTTGCATGACGTCAGCGGCGAGAAACGGTCCGGAAAGATGCCCCAGGTGAAGATCGCCATTTGGCGTAGGAGGGGTTGCAGTAACAATAAACTTTAACATTCTTAACCATTCCATGCCCCGTTGAACGATTAGCAGAATTAACCACACTTAATTTTTCAATTCAATTTTACATTTAAAACAATTATGCAACATAAACACAATGCATTGATTTTATTGTATTTTTTAAAAAAATAAAAATGATTGATTATGTTTCACAGGAAAAGATAAACAGATTAATACATCATTTTAAAATCAAAACTCACAATTTAAATTCACAAAAAATTAATAAATCAGCATTTAAAACCATTTAATGAATCATAACTGGTAATTATGTTACCTGGCGTACTTAGCGATCTTTCATAGCAGAAAAGATAACCAGATCACACAATAACAGTGAGGTGAAAAATCAAATACAACCAAAATTAATTAATTTAAGTAATGATAGTATCCCTATCGATTCCACAGACTAATACGGTAAGCGTTAGCAATGTCTTATCGGTGCCGCAGCGAGGAGATCTTTGGGCTGAGCCACTCAAGTCGTCGATCTATGGCTGGGAATTTGAAAGTCACTTAGACTCGTAACAAGAAAAGCACATGCACCCGCGTTGTGCCTGAGTTAACCTCGCTTGCAGCCAGGAAAAATCCTGCCTGGCACGGCTCAGCCCACATCGTAGCGGCACTGTCGCGACGCGTAGCGACCATAAATATATGTTCTACGGCCAGGATGTTAAGTCTGTACGTGAACTGCGCCAGAGAGCACTATCAACAAAGCAGCGCTATTTGCTAAACGCGATGCGTTGAAAGGTCGTCTGAGCGGGTTTGGGCTGTTACTGCCATTTAATTTTCTGCCGGTGATAAAAAATTCGGCTCATTGACCGGGTGTGATTATGTGATTTCTCATGAGGTGCAACTGAACCGGTTTTTTGCACGTTAAGCACTAATCATTCGCCAGGATACCTGAAAGTACCGCATCTGGTTGTGTTCCATATAAGCTTGCCGGATGGATTGAATATGGAAACCATTCACACAGGGATACTGCGTCCCATCGCGACGTTATTGTCGAACAAAAACCATTCATCAGACCTGAGAGGTCATATAAAAATAAATACGGAAACGACTACGACGTTTGCCGAACTTATAGTTACCCGGGGATTTGCATAGAGGTTTTCTACTCAATACCTGGCCACCAATTCGGTATAAAAAAGGCCGCCCTGGCGACCTTAGCTTTACAAATCAAATAACGCTGATATTAATCAATAAAAACATAGGCCATAAATGTCGGCTCTTTTAATTCATAATCCTCTGTATCAATAACGCATACATGCATGGTGCCAATTGATGCACTATCATCAACCCCAGGAATATTAAAGGTTATTGAGTTCGTTTCCACATCACCTTCAAGTTCAATGCGTTGAACAAATTCACCAATAGTTTCTGGAAGTTTGGGAAAGCCATAGTTTGGCACCAGCAACTTCCCTGTATTATTTAAGTTACGAAATGGTGCTGGCCATGCATTATCCTGACTATCGCTAATAGCGAACCCAATTTTATAACCATACATACTCGGGTTATCAATTACATCAGGATGCAGTGCAATTCGTAACCCGTTGCCTGAAACACGCGTAATCGAGGTAAAAAGATCATTGATATCTGAAATTTGCATATTTATATCTCCTGTTTTTATCGCCCAATAAACCCGGGATGAACAGAATACAAAAAACAGGGGACTAAAGGCATAGTCAAAATAAATTTATTTACTAAACTTTATCATATAAATCATGAAGTTAAAGAAGGCGCCGCGGTCCGCACTTGAGGCTTTGCGGACCGCAGTTATACGAGTTAAAACAAAACACAACATATAGTATTTATTCACAATTATACTTTCGAATGCATGCTCACAGTCCAGACCCGCTTTTCGTCGACGGCCAGCTTCTTGATTGATTACAACAGTTCCTGCAAACATGTCGGCAAGTCCATCCACCATGTGCTAAAGGTGTTAGCATTCATCCTGCCACCGCCCGGACCGGGAATGATATACCCGGTCTTTTTGTCCCCACTTTATATAGCGAAACAACGCCACAACAGACACCAGTATTGGCAGCGCAGGCGCTGTAAGGAGGGCAATCGGCGGTGGGCGCGAAACGTACGGCAAACCAACCGTTGGGATGCGATATCTCCAGTACTTTTCATGATTTGAAGGCTAAATCGATTTCAGATTATGAGGGGAGCAGCAGAGACACACAGCTATTCAGCGGCCGCAAAACTGAGGGGCTAGTTCTGGTATTCGACAGAAAAGTGAAGGTGACTCCCACGCTCGACGCGCCAGTCATCAAGAAAGATATTCTACGAACGTTCTATGAACCAAAAGCAAAAAGGGGTTAGCCTAAGCTAACCCCTTCTTTTATATGGCGGAAGCGCAGAGATTCGAACTCTGGGAGGGTTTCCCCTCGCCGGTTTTCAAGACCGGTGCCTTCAACCGCTCGGCCACACTTCCAATGCCGCGAACTATAAACATCCCGCTGCCTCCTGTAAAGCATGAATTAATTCAATTGCCTGAAAAAGCAGCAAACGCGATTTATTTGCCTGAAATAACGCCAGTTTGTACAGGCTTTCATCACTGACAGGGGCTTGTGACGTATAAAGAAGAACAAGAGGATGCAAAAATCACAAATCATGTTGCTAAACGCAAACGTGCCGACACACCACACGCCGTAACCCCGCGAATTACAGCGTAAAGATGGGTAAACCCCCTTCCCCGCCTGCGCGCCCCTTATTATGCTCAAAAATTGATTTCACCTGTCCTTTTTACTTAAGAGAGTGACTAATGGATCGCATCATTACCTCTTCGCACGACCGCACATCGCTGCTTAGCACCAATAAGGTGCTGCGCAATACCTATTTTCTGCTGGGCCTGACGCTGGCCTTTTCTGCTATTACGGCGACGGCAAGCACTGTCCTTATGCTGCCTTCTCCGGGCCTGGTTCTGACGTTGGTGGGTATGTACGGGTTGATGTTCCTGACCTATCGCCTTGCTGACAAGCCGAGCGGGATTCTGGCCGCCTTCGCCTTTACCGGTTTTCTGGGCTATATCCTCGGGCCGATGCTCAACAGCTTCCTGTCTGCGGGCATGGGCGATGTTATCGCGCTTGCGCTCGGCGGCACTGCGCTGGTGTTCTTCTGCTGTTCGGCCTATGTGCTGACCACCCGCAAGGACATGTCCTTCCTCGGCGGCATGCTGATGGCGGGCATCGTTGTGGTGCTGATTGGCATGGTGGCGAACATCTTCCTGCAAATCCCGGGACTGCACCTGGCAATCAGCGCGCTGTTTATCCTGATTTCCTCCGGTGCCATTCTGTATGAAACCAGCAACATCATTCACGGCGGCGAAACGAACTATATTCGCGCCACCGTGAGCCTGTATGTGTCGCTGTATAACATCTTCGTGAGTCTGCTCAGCATCCTGGGTTTCACCAGCCGCGACTGATTCTCGCTGTACCTGTACAAGCCCCGCACTATGCGGGGCTTTGTTTTTATGGCGTGCGGAAATTTGCTACACTGCGCGGCGTTTCGGGTAACGGACAGATTGCAATGTTGATGTTTGAAGGCAAAGAAATTGAGACGGATGGCGACGGCTATCTGAAAAACAGCCATGAGTGGAGCGAAGCGCTGGCGGTGCATATTGCCGAAAAAGAAGCGATTATTCTCTCGCCAGAGCACTGGGAAGTAGTGCGCTTTGTGCGCGACTTTTATCTGGAATTTAATACCTCTCCGGCCATCCGCATGCTGGTCAAAGCCATGGCGAACAAGTTTGGCGAAGAGAAAGGCAACAGCCGCTACCTTTACCGCCTGTTCCCCAAAGGCCCGGCCAAGCAGGCGACCAAAATTGCCGGCCTGCCTAAACCAGTAAAATGTATTTAGTAGCGGATATCAAACCCGGTTAACGGATGTTGTGGCCGGTGCGGCTCAGTCAGCACCTTTTCAACTCTGGCACTGCGCGGGCCGCCCTCTTTCAACCAGACAATGAGCGCATCAACCTGTGCCTGTTCACCGCAGGCCACCACTTCCACACTGCCGTCGTCAAGATTGCGGGCATAACCGCATAAGCCTAAACGGCGCGCCTCACGCTGCGTGCTGTAGCGAAATCCCACACCCTGGACCATTCCGTAAACCCAGGCGATAGTACATACAGACATTTGTTCAGCCTCCGTGTTGTGCGCCTTACATTGCAATTACCCCACTAAGTCGGGAAAATAGCGCCCCTTCATCATCTCTTCGCAGCATAGCAAATTATGAGCGTACGTTTAGTATTAGCCAAAGGGCGCGAGAAATCGTTACTGCGCCGCCATCCCTGGGTCTTTTCCGGCGCTATTGCGCACGTGGAAGGCAAAGCCAACAGCGGTGAAACCGTGGACGTTGTCGACAGTAAAGGAAACTGGCTGGCACGCGCCGCCTGGTCCCCCAGCTCGCAGATTCGCGCTCGCGTCTGGACCTTCGATGCTGGCGAGAATATCGATATCGATTTCTTTGTCCGCCGCTTACAGCGTGCGCAACAGTGGCGAGACTGGCTGGCCCAGCGCGACGGGCTTGACAGCTATCGCCTGATTGCCGGGGAATCCGACGGGCTGCCTGGCGTCACAATTGACCGCTTTGGTCACTTTCTCGTCCTCCAGCTGCTCTCTGCCGGTGCGGAGTACCAGCGCCCGGCGCTGCTTAATGCGCTACAGCAGTGCTATCCACAGTGCAGCATTTATGACCGTTCAGATGTCGCGGTACGTAAAAAAGAGGGACTGGAACTGGCGCAGGGGCCGGTCAGCGGCGAACTGCCGCCCGCGCTTCTGGCCATTGAAGAGCACGGCATGAAGCTGCTGGTTGATATCAAAGGCGGCCACAAAACCGGTTATTATCTCGACCAGCGCGACAGCCGCCTCGCCACGCGCCGCTATGTAGAAGATAAGCGCGTACTGAACTGCTTTTCCTACACCGGCGGCTTCGCCGTTTCGGCATTAATGGGCAACTGCCGCCAGGTTATCAGCGTGGATACCTCTGCAGAAGCGCTGGATGTAGCGCGCCAGAACGTTGAACTGAACAAGCTTGATATCAGTAAGGCTGAGTTTGTGCGCGACGACGTCTTTAAGCTGCTGCGCCGCTACCGTGACCAGGGCGAGAAGTTTGATGTTATCGTGATGGACCCGCCCAAATTCGTTGAGAATAAAAATCAGCTGATGGGCGCCTGTCGCGGCTACAAAGACATTAACATGCTGGCAATACAGCTACTTAACCCCGGCGGCGTGTTGCTAACCTTCTCCTGCTCCGGGCTAATGACCAACGATTTATTCCAGAAAATTGTCGCCGATGCCGCCGTTGACGCCGGTCGTGATGTACAATTTATAGAACAGTTCCGTCAGGCTGCCGACCATCCGGTTATCGCCTCTTACCCGGAAGGGCTGTACCTGAAAGGCTTCGCCTGCCGCGTGATGTAACCTCCTCTCAATGGGAGCATGAGGACGCGCAGAACTTGAAAACAGTGATTTTCGCCGCCATATCGGTGGCAGAAGTCGCGTTTTTGGGAGGTGATTATGATTGCCAGCAAATTCGGTATTGGTCAACAGGTACGTCATTCCTTGCTGGGCTATCTGGGTGTTGTGGTCGATATTGACCCGGAGTACTCACTGGAAGAGCCATCTGCAGACGAACTGGCGGTTAATGATGAGCTGCGCGCGGCACCGTGGTATCACGTAGTGATGGAAGACGGTGACGGTCGCCCGGTGCATACCTATCTTGCCGAAGCACAGCTTAGCGGTGAAAACGAGGGCGAGCATCCAGAACAGCCAACGCTTGATGAACTGGCGGCCACCATCCGCCGCCAGTTACAGGCGCCGCGCCTGCGTAACTGATGTAAAAAACCCGGCCTGTGCCGGGTTTTTGCTATTTCGCCAGACCCAGACGCGGTATTTCAATGGCCGGACAACGGTCCATCACTACACTCAGTCCCGCCTCGCGTGCCAGTACCGCCGCAGGCTCATTAATTACGCCAAGCTGCAACCACAAGGTTTTAGCACCCACAGCGATTGCGTCTTTTGCCACCCGCCAGGCCGCCTCGGAATTACGAAATACATCCACCATATCAATTTTTTCCGGCACCTCTTCCAGCGTGGCATAGCCCTGCTGCCCGAGTAGCGTTTTGCCTGCCACCTTTGGTGACACCGGAATTACGTGGTATCCCTGTTTTAGCAGGTAGTCCATCACGCGGTAGCTCGGCCTGTCGGGATTATCGCTGGCACCCACCAGCGCAATGGTGCGGGTTTGTTTGAGGATGCGGGCAATATCGTTGTCGTTCATGTCGTCCTCCAGATACCTTTTCTGACAAGTTTAAGTCAGTTACCAGGCTGGCTCCAGCGCGATTCACCGTTGTTTTGCCCGACGTCACTTGCAGCAACGCCCACATTCAGTAAGCTGTAGCCAGATTTCTCGTTAACAGGAAAAAATATGGAACTGACCACCCGAACGCTGGCGGCACAAAAACATATCGCTCTGGTTGCCCACGATCACTGCAAAGATATGCTGCTTAAATGGGTCGAGCGCCACAAAGCGCTGCTGGAAAAGCACGTGCTGTACGCCACGGGCACCACCGGTAACCTGGTGCAGCGTGCCAGTGGCATGAACGTGAATGCGATGCTCAGTGGCCCAATGGGTGGCGATCAGCAAGTGGGTGCGCTGATTTCAGAGGGTAAAATCGATATTCTGATTTTCTTCTGGGACCCGCTCAACGCCGTACCTCACGACCCGGATGTGAAAGCACTGCTGCGCCTGGCGACGGTGTGGAACATCCCGGTGGCAACCAACGTCTCGACTGCTGATTTTCTGATTGAATCCCCACACTTCGGTGAAAGTGTCGAGATCCTTATCCCAGATTATCCGCGTTATCTGGCTGAACGGCTGAAATAATTACGGCTTACGCGCGACGGGTACATCAAGGCGCTTTAGTACATCGACAAATACCGACGGCTGCTGTTTGTTATAGAGCAGCCACACCCGGTGACGCGCACGCGTTAGCGCCACATACAGCAGGCGGCGCTCTTCGGCATCGGGATAGTCCTCCGGCGGTGGCAACAACGCCTGCTCCATAATTGACTCCCGCGCCGCTGCCGGGAAGCCGTCGTGCCCATCCTGTAACCCCACAATGACAACATAATCGGCTTGCTGTCCCTTACTGGCGTGGATAGTCATAAAATCAATGGCCAGTTTCGGCCAGCGCGTTTTCGCCCTCTCCAGCGCCGCCGGACGCAGATGGTGATAGCGCGCCAGCACCAGCACCCGCTGCTCGGGTTTTACGTAGCCGCTCATTTTATCAAACAGCGCTTCAAGCTGGTCGTCTGCCAGCAGCGTAACCGCTTTGCTATCGCCGCGCGTCAGGCTGTTGAGCGGCTTGGTCAGCTGGTGCGGGTTCTGCTGGATAAAGCGATTCGCTATCTCACCAATACGGTCGTTGAAGCGGTAAGTGGTATCCAGCGCGCAGCTGTCGCCTTCACCAAAGTGCTGTTCAAACGCCGTCGTCAGCGACAACTCTGCACCGCTGAAGCGGTAAATTGCCTGCCAGTCGTCGCCCACCGCGTACAGCGTGCTGTGACTGTTCTGGCGTCGCAGGGCCTCAAGCAGCGCGGCACGTTGCGGTGAAATGTCCTGAAACTCATCCACCAGAATGTGCTTCCACGGGCTGATGAAACGTCCTTTCTCCAGCACATTGATGGCCTGATGAATCAAGCCTGAGAAATCCACCGCCTCTTCTGCCTTAAGCGCCGTTTTCCAGGCTTTTAGCAGCGGTGCCATTAGCTTGATGCGCTTTTGAAAAATGTCGCGGATGTCTTCAGGACAGCTCGCTATCATCTGCGCCTGTGAACCACCGTGCATGCGCATAAGCCCCAGCCAGCGGTCCAGCCTGCCAGCAAGTCGCCTGGTGAGACGTTCATCCTGCCAGAAATCGCCGTCAGGCACGGTCCACTCAAGCTCGTCTTCCAGCCACTGGCGCCAGCCTTTGGCCTGCGCTTTTTTCTCGCGGCACTGCTCGCGCCAGCAGTTAATCAGAAGCTGGTGACGGGCCGCTGTGTCGCTTTCAAGCTCGCTCACGCGCGGCACTTTGCGCCCACCCTGTGAAATGATATGCAGCGCCAGTGCATGAAACGTGCGGGCGCTAATCTCATCGGTATACAGGCGCTGAGTGATGCGCTCATCCATCTCCTGCGCCGCTTTGCGGCCAAATGCCAGCAGCAGGATTTGGCTGGCCGATGCCTCACCGCGCGCCAGCAACCAACCTGCGCGTGCCACCAACACGGACGTTTTACCGCTACCTGCTCCTGCCAGCACCAGCAGCGACGACTCACCGTTTACCACGGCACGCGCCTGAGCAAGATTCAGCGGCGAGCTTTCAATGTGCGCAAAGAAATCCGCGTATTCGTCGAGCATCCTTGCCGTCCAGGCATCGTTAAATGCCGCACGCCGCGCGTCGCCCTGCTCCAGCCAGGCCTGGCATTCGCGCCAGGCGTCACGGCAGTTATCAAACTCCACCAGCCGCCCGGTTGGTAGCGGCAGTGCAGCAGCCAGGCCACGGATCCCCTGTTGTAATTTATCCACATCGGCACGGCGCAGCCATTTGTCGCCAGTGGTAATGCTTCTCACCTGTTCAAGCTGTGTGTTAAGCACCTCGGCTGCCACGTCGCTCATCTCCACGCTCCAGCGCTGCCAGATGTCGTTCAGGTGGTGATAAAAGCGCTGCGTAGCGGCCCATTCCGTGCCATGCAGGCGTACAACCTGTTGGTGTGGAAGCAAAAACTCCAGCTCACCCCAGACCATGCCGCGCTTGCAGTTCACAGCCAGAAGCTGATTGAAGGGAATAAGATACTGATGGCGTTCGCCTGACACTTCCACACCAGCGGTGAGAAGCCGCACGCGGTTGTAGGGATGTTGTGCCAGGTGTTTACCCAGGCCTGTTGCTTTGAGTTCCATGCTGCTTCTGTTCCCGCTCGTTCAGTTGCTCAGGAGGCCGCCAGTTTACCCGTCAGAGAAATCACGCTCCAGGCAAAAACACGATACAATTAGCACAATTACCGATTTTATACCGATGTACGGTCAATCAGGGGAGATTATGCGTACCGTTCTTAATATTCTCAATTTTGTACTGGGTGGTTTTTTAACCACGCTGTCATGGCTGCTGGCAACCCTCGTCAGCATTGTACTGATTTTTACCCTGCCGCTGACCCGCTCCTGCTGGGAAATCACCAAATTGTCTTTGCTGCCGTTTGGTAACGAGGCCGTGCACGTTGACGTGCTGACCCCGGATAGCAAGAGTAGCGTCATGAACGCAGGCGGCACGCTGCTGAATATTTTTTGGGTGCTATTTTTCGGCTGGTGGCTGTGCCTGTTGCACATCACCGCAGGCATTGCGCAATGTCTGACCATCATCGGCATTCCTGTCGGTATCGCTAATTTTAAAATTGCCGCCATTGCCCTGTGGCCGGTTGGACGCCGCGTTGTTTCTGTGGAAACCGCGCGTGCTGCACGTGATGCCAACGCACGTCGTCGTTTTGGTGAATAAAGGAACCCACGTGCCTAAACTGAGTCCCCTGCTGCGCCGTTACATATGGAGTAGCGCCTGGCTTTATAACCTGCGTATTTTTATCGCCCTGAGCGGCGCGGCAGCACTACCCTGGTGGTTAGATGAAGTAAAACTCACTATTCCACTCACGCTCGGCGTGGTGGCTGCGGCGCTGGCCGATCTTGACGACAGACTGACTGGCCGCCTGCGCAATCTGGTGATTACGCTGGTGTGTTTTTTTGTTGCCTCAGCCTCGGTAGAGTTGCTGTTTCCCTGGCCGTGGCTGTTTGCTCTCGGTCTGATGGCCTCCACCAGCGGGTTTATTCTGCTCGGCGGGCTTGGGCAGCGTTACGCCACCATTGCGTTTGGCGCACTGCTGATTGCGATTTATACCATGCTCGGCATTACGCTTTTCGAGCAATGGTATATTCAGCCGCTGCTGCTGCTCACCGGGGCGGTGTGGTACAACCTGCTGACACTGACCGGACACCTGATTTTCCCGGTGCGGCCACTTCAGGACAGCCTGGCGCGTTGCTATGAGCAACTGGCCTATTATCTGGAGCTTAAATCGCGCCTGTTTGATCCCGACCTTGAAGATGAAAGCCAGGCTCCACTGGTGTCTCTCGCGATGGCAAACGGGCAGCTTGTCGACATACTCAACCAAACCAAAGCCACCTTATTAACCCGCCTGCGCGGTGACCGGGGCCAGCGCGGCACACGCAGAACGCTGCATTATTATTTTGTGGCGCAGGATATTCATGAGCGCGCCAGTTCGTCTCACGTTCAGTATCAGACCCTGCGCGATAAGTTCCGCCACAGCGATGTGATGTTTCGCTTCCAGCGCCTGCTCTCCATGCAGGGTCTGGCCTGCCAGCAGCTGGCTCGCTCTATTCTGCTGCGAGAGCCGTATCAGCATGACCCCCGTTTTGAGCGGGCGTTTGCCCATCTTGATGCCGCCATTGAGCGCCTGCCTTTTGAGCAGCACGACACCGACCGTGAAGCGATTCACTTTCTGATTAACAACCTGCGCGCCATTGATGCCCAGCTTGCCACTATTGAATCTGAACAGGCGATGGAAAAGCCGACCTCAGACAACCGCCTTTCTGATGATGGACTGCACGGTGTGAGCGATGTCTGGCTACGACTGCGCAGCAACCTCACCCCCGAATCTGCGCTGTTTCGCCATGCGGTGCGCATGTCGGTCGTGCTGTGCATTGGTTACGCCTTTATTCAGCTGACCGGCCTGCAGCACGGCTACTGGATTTTGCTGACCAGCCTGTTTGTCTGCCAGCCGAACTACAACGCCACACGGCGGCGTCTGGCGTTGCGCATCATCGGCACGCTGATTGGCGTTGCGGTTGGCCTGCCGGTGTTGCTGCTGGTGCCATCGGTCGCAGGTCAGCTGGCGCTGATTGTTATTACCGGTGTGCTCTTTTTTGCCTTTCGCAACGTGCAGTACGCACATGCCACCATGTTCATTACGCTGCTGGTGCTGCTGTGCTTCAACCTGCTTGGCGAAGGTTTTGAAGTGGCGATACCGCGTATTTTTGACACCCTGTTGGGTTGCGCTATTGCCTGGGCTGCCGTCAGCTTTATCTGGCCCGACTGGCGTTTTCGCCGCCTGCCACAGGTGGTTTCGCGCGCGTTTAACGCCAACTGCCGTTATCTGGATGCCGTACTGGAGCAATATCATCAGGGAAGGGATAACCGTCTGGCCTATCGCGTCGCCCGCCGCGACGCCTATGGGCGCGATGCCGAGTTGGCCTCTGTGGTTTCAAATATGTCGTCAGAACCCGATGCCACGCCAGAGAAACGTGAAACCGCCTTCAGGCTGCTTTGTCTGAATCACACCTTTAATAGCTATATTTCTACGCTGGGTGCACACAGAGACAAAATTACCAATCCACAAACGTTGGCCTTGCTGACGGATGCGGTGTCTTATGTTGATGGCGCGCTGTACCACCAGGATGTCGATAAGACCCGACTGGCGCAAATGCAGGGCGACATCCTGTCGCGCCTGGAAAAATTTGTCCCTGAACCTGGCAGCAAAGAACAGCTGGTGGTTCAGCAAATTACGTTGCTCATAGCCCTGCTGCCTGAGCTATCGCGTCTACAACAGCAAATTCATTAACTGCCTGAACGCCGCGCTTCTCTGGCAATATGTTCCGCAGCCCAGGCCAGTAGCTCCCGACGCGTTTGCTTTGGGAGCGCGGCTTCATGCTGGCCTGAAATTGCACCGGCGAGCGCAAGCAGCAGACGGGTGCTTGCCGTTCTGTTGACCTTACGCACCCTTATCCAGACCCGCTTTGCTCCAACGCGATAAAGCTGCTCAACGCTATGAATACCGGCCATCAACAGCATATTTTCAATACCTGTGCTGATATTCGGCAGGTCTTTTAGCCTGCGGTCACAGGCGCGCTGCACTTTTTCAAGCCTCGCCCCTTCCAGGGCCTGTAATGACAGTTCGATTAACTGCGGTGCGTTCTGCCACAACGCCTCATCTACCTTGTAGTAATTCAGGCTAACCTGACGCCCACGCTTAAACCAGGTCAGCAACGGTGCCTTTTCCTTACGGAAATAATCCACGCTCTGCTCACTGGCCCGCAGATAAAGCTCTCCTTCCGCCACCATCGCAAATATGGTGTCATCAACAGATAAGCTGTAGCCCCCAAATAACGCTCGGCTACGAATTTCACCCAATATGGAGAGATAAGCGCGAGCCTCACTTATCTTCACATAGCTCTCATCCTTCATTATTCAACCTTAAAAATCAAAGAGTAAACACCGATATTCGTTAGCCGTTCTGCTTCTTGGCAAAATAGGCAACTTATGGCTGAAGGGCAATACGTATTCACCAAGACCAGGATGAAAATGCGAGATGCTTTCAAAAAATTCTGGTTGATCTTTACCCGATCAGGCATTACTGTATATACATACAGTAACCCACGGGAGTGGAGACACTATGTACTTACCTGCTTATAACGCCATTTCTACAAATGCGGGCTATACTGCCAGTGCCGTTAGCGCCTGCGCCAAATCAGACCGTAATATTCAGGGTCTGATAAGCGAAGTCAGCTATGACGACGCAAGCCCTTTATTGACCCACATGCTGCTTCCTTTATTACAGCAGCTCGGTCAGCAGTCGCGCTGGCAGCTCTGGCTCACGCCACAGAGCAGGCTAAGCCGCGAGTGGGCTCGCTCAGCGGGACTTCCACTCAATAAAATGATGCAGTTGCCAGTTATGTCTGTAGCGGCGATGGCAAAAGCGTTACGTACCGGGAATTACAGCGTAGTGATTGGCTGGCTGGCGCAGCCGCTGACGGATGAAGAGCATAATTTGCTCTCAAGATCTGCCGAAGAAGGGTGTGCGATTGGGTTAATTATGCGCCCGGATTACAGCCGGACTTCAGGCTCAAGACCACGAAACGGCCTAAAAATTCACTCCAATTTGTATCATTAAGTAAATTTAGGATTATTCCTGGTATTTTTTTTGACACTCCTCCAGGTTACTGACAAAACGAGCAAAAGCGCAGCCCAGCGGGCTTCCCTGGCTATTCACCGCCGCGCGAACTGTCTATTTTTTATACCAAAATGTAAGTAAATGTTTATTTCCACCAACTTTTCCTGGGGTTTTGACAGTCTTCACACTTGTAAGTTTCCAACTACGTTGTAGACTTTACGTCGCCGGGGTTGCTCATTGATAAACCGCTATGAGCGGTAAAGTTATAACTGAGCACTGACCCAGGCAAAGGATTTAACCGTGGGCTTTGAAAACACTAAATTTAAAGCCCGTGGAATTTTTGGATGATAACGAGGCGCAAAAATGAAAAAGACAGCTATCGCGATTGCAGTGGCACTGGCTGGCTTCGCTACCGTAGCGCAGGCCGCTCCGAAAGATAATACCTGGTACGCAGGTGCTAAACTGGGCTGGTCTCAGTACCACGACACTGGCTTCTACGGCAATGGCTATGACCGCGGCATTGGCAACGGTTCTACTCACGAAAGCCAGCTGGGCGCAGGTGCTTTCGGTGGCTACCAGGTTAACCCGTATGTTGGTTTTGAACTGGGTTACGACTGGCTGGGCCGCATGGAATACACTGGTAACACTGAAAACGGTGCGTTCAAAGCACAGGGCATTCAGGCTACCGCTAAACTGAGCTACCCGATCCTTGACGATCTGGACATCTACACCCGTCTGGGTGGTATGGTATGGCGCGCTGACTCCTCTGCGAAAAACGCACTGGGTGACCGTCTGAAAGACCACGACACCGGCGTTTCTCCGCTGTACGCTGCTGGCTTAGAGTGGGCTGTAACCAAAGATGTCGCTACCCGTCTGGAATACCAGTGGGTTAACAACATCGGTGATGCACACACCGTTGGTACCCGTCCGGACAACGGCATGCTGAGCCTGGGTGTTTCTTACCGTTTCGGTCAGGACGCTCCGGCACCGGTAGTTGCTCCGGTACCGGCTCCGGCTCCGGAAGTACAGACCAAGCACTTCACTCTGAAGTCTGACGTTCTGTTCAACTTCAACAAAGCTACCCTGAAGCCGGAAGGCCAGCAGGCGCTGGATCAGATGTACACCCAGCTGAGCAACCTGGATCCGAAAGACGGTTCTGTAGTTGTTCTGGGCTTCACTGACCGCATCGGTTCTGACGCTTACAACCAGAAGCTGTCTGAGAAACGTGCTCAGTCTGTTGTTGACTACCTGATCTCTAAAGGCATCCCGTCTAACAAGATCTCTGCACGTGGCATGGGCGAATCTAACCCGGTTACCGGCAGCACTTGTGACAACGTTAAAGCTCGCGCAGCTCTGATCGACTGCCTGGCTCCGGATCGTCGCGTAGAAATCGAAGTTAAAGGCATCAAAGACGTTGTAACTCAGCCGCAGGCTTAAGTTATCAACTGATGCAAAAAACCCCGCTTCGGCGGGGTTTTTTATTGTCTCTGAGTCAGTATGACTATGGCAGGTACAGGTTACGTCGGTGTTTTTGCTGCTGTATGACAGCTGGCATAAACCCTGTGGCACGAGTTTGCTACTGCGAAATTACTGTGGGTAAGATAACGTCATGGCAATCCAGCCTGCGAAGACAACCTGAACCGCCCTACTTTTTCTTCAACAATGCCTGTAAGTCCTCTTTAAGCGTAGACATCTGCGAGGCGTACTGCTCTTTACGTTCTGCATCTTCAATAAGCTGCACAATGGTTTCAGACAGCGTGATACCGCGGCGCTGAGCCAGTGCCGCCAGACGCTGCCACACCAGGTATTCAAGGTCGATTGATTTCTTACGCGTGTGCTGATGCTCGGCATTGAAATGGCGTTTACGGCGTGCCCGAATCGTCTGCTTCATGCGGTTAACAAGCGCCGGATTCATATGCTTTTCCATCCAGCTATGAACCTGCACGGGCTTATTTTCCATGCCAAGAAGAATGTCCACCGCCTCCTTTGCCGCACTGGCTTCCAGATAACGGGTAACAGGTTCTCCTTCCCGGTGCTTTTTCACCAGATATTTCCATTTCCAGCCGCTTTCGAGATTTTCCAGTTGCTGATATTTCATGCTGATCTCAGGGTGACCGTGTAACTCTTTCAGGATAACAGTTTTTCAGCGCTTTGCTGAGGGGAAATCACAGTGTGAGGCACAGCCTAAAATAAGCTACAGCAGGCGCTTATCCGTGTGAAGCACACGCGTATCCTGTATAATCGCGCCTTTAGCCTTCAACCAAACGCAGAAGACTTTGACAATAAATCGACTCCCCTGGCAAGCCCTGGTACCTGAAACGCAGATGCTTCAGACGCTGGTGACGCAGCCCACTTCATCCGATACGGATCTTTTCCAGCGCCTTCAGGCCCGGCTCTGCTACGGCCTGGCGCAGCTTTTAACGCCTTATAGCCCGTCTGATTTCATGCTGGTAAAAAGCCCGGCAACACCCGGCTATTTGTCACTGCTTGGTGAAACAGTCAAAGAAATGTTGCCGCCTGTGACCACGCTGCATGGCGGTCTGTACTTGACTGAAAACGGCCGCGTGACGCTGCAACCGGCAACCTCTGCCCAGGACAACTTTGCCGCACAGGGTGAAACCGTGGTTGCCGACTGGGTTGAACATGAGCAGTTGTTTGGTAGCGTTCGCCGCTACGGTAACGAGATTGAGCTACAGCCTGGCCTGTTGCACCGTGCTAACGGTGGGGTGCTGGTGCTGTCACTGCGCAGTGTACTGCTGCAACCCCTGCTGTGGCTGCGTTTGCGCCAGATGGTTGCCCAGAAGCGCTTTGACTGGCTCCCGGCCGATGAAGCGCACCCGCTGCCTGTCAGCGTGCCCTCGTTGCCGCTGGAGGTGAAAGTCGTGCTGTGCGGCGACCGTGACGCGTTGGCTGACTTTCAGGAAACGGAGCCGGAACTGGCTGAGTTCGCAATTTACAGCGAATACGAAGAAAACCTACAGGTTGAGGAACCAGAGCAGCTTGTAGCCTGGTGCAACTGGGTGCAAAACGTTGCCCAAACGCACAGCCTGCCCAGCCCCGAAGCCGATGCCTGGACGCCGATGGTACGTGAAGCCGTACGCTACACAGGCGATAAAGAAACGCTACCGCTGTGCCCGGACTGGCTGATGCGCCAGCTACGCGAAGTCGCAGCGCTTTGCGAACAAACATTTAGCGCAGATCAGTTTTCACAGATGCTGGAACAGCGCGCGTGGCGTGAAGGCTTCCTCGCTGAACGAATGCAGGATGAAATTCTGCTCGATCAAATTCTGATTGAAACGGAAGGTGAGCAGGAAGGCCAGGTGAACGCGCTATCGGTCATTGAATTCCCGGGTCATCCACGCGCCTTTGGCGAGCCGTCACGCATTAGCTGTGTGGTGCACTTCGGCGACGGCGAGTTTATGGATATTGAGCGCAAGGCAGAGCTTGGCGGCAATATTCACGCCAAGGGCATGATGATCATGCAGGCATTCCTGATGGCAGAGCTGGAACTTGACCAGCAATTACCGTTTTCTGCCTCGCTGACTTTCGAGCAGTCCTATAGCGAAGTCGATGGCGACAGCGCCTCAGCCGCTGAACTGTGCGCACTGATAAGCGCCCTGTCTGGCGCGCCCATTAATCAAAGCATTGCAATAACCGGCTCAGTCGATCAGTTCGGGCGTATCCAGCCCATTGGCGGTCTTAATGAAAAGGTGGAAGGTTTCTTTCGCATCTGTGAGCGACGTGAACTCACCGGTAAACAGGGCGTGATTATCCCTGCGGCTAACGTGCGCCACTTGTCTTTACACCAGGACGTGCTGGATGCGGTAGAACAAGGTAGTTTCAACATTTGGTCGGTGGAGCATGCGATTGAAGCCATCACGCTTCTGACCGCGCAGCCCTGGGACGGCACGGGAGAGAATACGCTTTTGCAGATTATTCAGGAGCGCATTGCCCAGGCCAATCATCAGGAGTCTCGCCACCGTTATCCGTGGCCGTTACGCTGGCTCAACTGGTTCAACCACAACTGATCGGACTTGTTCAGCGTACACGTGTTAGCTAATCTGCGTCCTTCACTGGAAAAAGGCTTACCTCAGAAATGGTTGATAAACGCGAATCCTATACAAAAGAAGACCTTCTTGCCTCCGGACGTGGCGAATTATTTGGCGCTGAAGGCCCACAGCTGCCGGCTCCCAACATGCTCATGATGGACCGCGTAGTAAAAATGACCGAAACCGGCGGCAACTTCGACAAAGGTTACGTTGAAGCCGAGCTGGATATTAATCCTGACCTCTGGTTCTTTGGCTGCCATTTTATCGGCGATCCGGTTATGCCGGGCTGCCTTGGGCTTGATGCGATGTGGCAACTGGTGGGTTTCTACCTCGGCTGGCTCGGTGGTGAAGGCAAAGGCCGTGCGCTGGGCGTAGGTGAAGTGAAGTTCACCGGCCAGGTACTGCCAAGTGCTAAAAAGGTGACGTACCGTATTCACTTTAAGCGCGTTGTGAACCGCCGCCTGATTATGGGCCTGGCCGACGGCGAAGTGCTGGTTGATGGCCGCGTGATTTATACCGCCACCGATTTGAAAGTGGGTCTGTTTAAAGACACGTCAGCATTCTGATTGCCCGCTTTACACTTCCCTGAAAGGCGAAACCTCCGCATTGCGGAGGTTTCTTTTTTAAAGAGACACAGTCAGGCAATAACTGCCCTGTCCTCCATGGCAGCTCGCCAGCCTCCCAGCCAGTATGACCGCTGATTCAGTGCCTGATACGGACACATTTCTTTGGAACGACCGGCAATGCCAGCCTGATAACCACGTTGATGGGCCCGATCCAGACGGTCTCGTTTTTGTCTCTTCATGCCTCGTTTCCCTCATTTCTGATCTGTGGAAAAAGAAAACAGTGACCACAAATTGTGCAGCCACATATAACGAATACCTTGATTAGACAGAACCGTCAATGCGCAAATTTCGCGCCAGATTGACACTTTTTAATCATTTCGGTCATTTTTTTGCAAAATGAGTGTCATATTAAGCGATTACAATAACGAAAAAGCCGCGCCTATCGATGTCGATACACGCGGCTTTTTTTATTTTCTACGCTGATTTCAGGGCAACAGCGCAATCTGGCTGATTAAACCCTGCGACGCCTGCTGCCAGGCCTGAGCCAGCGTCTGCACCATCGCATCGTAGCCGTCCTGCTGCTGTTTTAGCTCAATCCAGAACGGGCGCTTACTGATTTTCCCCTGATAATTAAGTAGCCATTCTCCGCTGACAATCACACGTCCGTCATAGCGACCGTGAAAGCCCGTGACGTTGGCGCTCACCACATTCTGAGTGCTGCCCAGCGGCTGTGACGAAACCACCCAACCCGGTAGCTGAGCGCTCAGATTCGCCACCAGCGTATTACGCAACTGCTGATCCAACGGGCTGGCCCACAGGTTGCTGCTGGCTATGACATACTGTACATCCGTGGTCTGGTAAGCAACACCGTTACCGGCAAGGAAATCCGGCACCGTAATCTGGTCAACCCACAGCTGGTGCGTACCGCTCTGCATCTGGTTTTGCACCACCGGCTGTGAAACTACCGGTAATTGATAGTACGTTTTACCGTCATCGCTACTGCTACAGGCGCTCAGTGCAACCGCCATGGCGAGTGCTAGCCACTTTTTCATTCTTTCGCCCTCTTCGGCTGGGGATCTTTTTTGTCCTTCGCTTCAAACACCAGTGCGTTGCTCTTATCGTTGAGCGTACGCAGCACTGGCTGCAACTCGCGCAACACCTGGTCCAGGCGCTGCATATCGGCCACCATCTTGTTGTAGGCCGCAGAGCCTGGCTGGAAGCCTTTCATGCTGCGGTTTAGTTCCAGCAACGTCTGCTGCATGTCTTCTGGCAATTTCTGCATTGAAGCACTGCCGGTAATCTTGTTGAGATTATCCAGCGTCTTCTGTAGCTCACGCATCGTGCGCTGGCTTTCGTTCAGCGTGTTCGTTGCCTGGTCTATCATCGGATTCAGCGGCAGATTATTAATCTTATCCAGCGTATCCATCAGCTTCTGCTGAATCTGTGCAAGACCACCGGACACGGTTGGGATAACCGGATAGCCGCTGAAACTGCGCATATCTTTGACTTCAGGCGCTTTCGGATAGAAGTCGAGATCCACATACAGCGCACCGGTCACGATATTGCCGGTCTTCAGCGAACCGCGCAGACCACTTTTCAGCAATTCTGTCAGATGCCCCTGAATGTCAGGATCGTCGCCAAGCTGATTCTCTAACCGCTCTGGCTCAATGCGAATCAGCACCGGAATACGGTAATCGGTGTTGAGTTTCTGTTTCATACCTGGCACCGAGAACGGCACCTGCGAAACGGTTCCCAGACGGATGCCACGGAACTCAACCGGCGCCCCGGGTTGCAGGCCGCGAATCGAATCTTTAAAGAACATCAGATAGTCAATACGGCGGGTAAACAGCGAGTCCTGCGTGCTGCGCTTATCGTCGTACAGTTTAAATTCCGTCTGGTTCGCAACCGGCTCGCCCATGACAGAGCCTTCCGGCACATCAAAGCTCACGCCACCGCTGAAAAGCGTGGTCAGCGAGCCCATTTCCACGCGCATCCCCGAAGATGACATATCTACGGCAATCCCGCTGTCTTTCCAGAAACGCACATTGCTGGTGACCAGCCTGTCATTCGGCGCACCGATAAACAACTGATACTGCATGCTGCGTTTGTTGGTATCAAAGTTGCTGGTTTCCACCGTGCCTACACGATAGCCACGAAACAGCACCGGATCGCCTGCTGAAAGCTGCCCGGCCTTGTCACTGTCGAGAATAATGCGAATGCCTTTGGCATCCGGCGAGGCCAGCGGTGGCGCATCCAGCAGTTCATAGTTTTCAGGCTGATTGCCTTTGGTGCCAGGCTGAAGCTCAATATACGCACCCGACAGTAACGTGCCGAGCCCGGTCACGCCTTCACGTCCAATTTGCGGCTTCACCACCCAGAACACCGAATCTTTATGCAGCAGCTTTTCCATGCCTGCATTCAGGCGCGCTTTAATTTCCACATGATGCAAATCATCGGACAACACCGCGCTTTCCACCACGCCAACGTCCACGCTGCGGCTTTTAATCGCCGTTTTACCGCCCACAATACCTTCTGCATTGGTGGTGATAAGCGTCACCTCCGGCCCCTGATGGCTGTAGTGATAAAACAGGATCCACGCCCCAATCAGGGCGGTGATAATCGGGAAAATCCATACCGGCGACCAGCTTTTGACCTTACGCACCTGTGCTTCCCCGTGGTTATTTTCCATGCTCAGTCGACTCCTCATGGTTTGATTCTGGCGCCCTGTCCCACGACAAACGTGGGTCAAACATCATGGCGGCAAACATTGTCACAATCACCACCAGAGCGAACATCAGCGCTCCCATAGCGGGATAGATATTCATCAGCGCTCCCATGCGCACCAGCGCTGAGAGCACCGCAATCACAAATACGTCAATCATCGACCAGCGGCCAACGAATTCGACAACTTCATAAATTTTGTGCATCCGCTCGCTGTCGCGCCTGCCGTAGCCTTTGGCATCCAGGCACAGCCAGCCGATAGCTATCATTTTCAGCGTCGGCACCATAATGCTGGCGATAAAAATCACCATCGCCACCGGGTAGGAACCTTCACTCCACAGCAGCACTACGCCCGCGAGAATGGTGGAAGGCATTTTGTCACCCAACAGATCGGTAATCATGATGGGCAGCAAGTTGGCGGGCAGATACAGAATGATGGAAGTTATCAGCAGCGCCACGGTCCACTCTAAGCTGTTGTGGCGGCGCACGTGGCCTTTGACATGGCAACGTGGGCAAATCGGCTCCGCGGCTGGCACAATGGCGGTACAACAGGCGCAGGAGCGCAGCCCCTGATGAATGCCGGTGGTGCCCACGTTGAGCGGCTGCGCCAACGCAGGCATAGGGGCGATGTCATCCCACAGCCAGCGTCGGTCAACGCACTGAAACGCGCGCAGCTGTAACAGGCAGAACAGGCACCACGGCAGAAAGCTCGGCCCAATGCCGATATCGCCGTAAGCCATAAGTTTCACAAAACTTACCAGCACACCAGCCAGAAAAATCTCCGCCATGCCCCAGGTTTTAAGCTGAAACAGTACCCGGGCGAGCACGCGCGCCAGGCGTAAATCCATGCGTATGCGATTGACCAACAACAGAATGCTCACCAGGCAAAACGCAGGAACAAGCTGGACAAACAGCAAAAAGAGAGTCCCGAGGCTGGCGTAATCTTCAGAGAACATCACGCCAGGAATAGCCTGTAGCGTTATCTCACTGGCGACGCCCGCAACTTTCATACTGATAAACGGAAACAAATTGGCGAGCAGCAGCATAAACAACGCCGCCAGTGCATAGGCGGTCGGACGCTGGCGCGGCGCGCGCCATTGCGTGGTAAGCGTGGTGCCACAACGCGGGCAGCAGGCTTTTTCACCCTCAGCCAGCGGCGGTAACGCCGCCAGCAAATCGCACTGCGGGCATAAAATATGCCTTGATGCGTGGTGCTGTTCACACATGCTGAGTCTCTCCGTTATGCGCCGTTTTTCAGCGACTCAAGATATTCCCAGCGTTCGAATGCGCTTTCAAGCGCCTGCTCTGCGTCCGCCAGTTCAGAAAGCACCTTTTGTGTCGTTTCATGCGGTTGATTAAAGAAATCCGCATCGCTGACCTGCGCCTGCAACGTTTCCAGCGCCGCTTCAAGCGCTTCTAACTTTTGCGGCAACGCCTCCAGCTCACGCTGTAGGTTGTAGCTCAGCTTCGCGGCTGGCGCGCTACGCTTTGGCGCCTCAGCTTTGGCATCAGGCTTTTTCTCTTCAGCTTTAGGGGCAACACTCTGGCGCAGCGGCTGCACGTGAGCCTGCTGGTCGCGTGCGTCATGATAGCCACCCACGTACTGACCAATACGGCCGTCGCCTTCAAAAATCCAGCATTCGGTGACGGTGTTGTCCACAAACTGACGGTCATGACTCACCAGCAGCACGGTCCCCTGATAGCTTTCAATCAGTTCTTCGAGCAGCTCAAGCGTTTCCACATCAAGGTCGTTGGTCGGTTCGTCAAGAATAAGCAGGTTGCTGGGCTTAAGGAACAGGCGCGCCAGCAGCAGGCGGTTGCGCTCACCACCGGAGAGCGCACGCACCGGCGTCATGGCGCGTTTGGGATGGAACAGGAAGTCCTGCAAATAGCCGAGCACGTGGCGCGGCTTGCCGTTAACCATCACTTCCTGCTTCCCTTCAGCGAGGTTATCCATCACCGTGCGATCCGGGTCCAGCGCCGCACGGTGCTGGTCGAAATAGGCTACTTCCAGTTTAGTACCAATATGCACGCGGCCGCTGTCTGGCTTTAAATCGCCCAGCATCAGCCTGAGCAGCGTGGTTTTACCGCAACCGTTAGGGCCAACCAGGGCAATTTTGTCACCGCGTTGCACCTGGGCGCTAAAGCCCTTCACCAGCGGGCGCTCGCCGAGCGCATAGCTGACGTCTTCGAGTTCAAAGACAATTTTGCCAGAGCGGCTGGCCTCCCCGACCTGCATTTGCGCAGTGCCCATCACTTCACGGCGTTCGTTACGCTCGCGGCGCATCGCTTTAAGGGCGCGCACGCGGCCTTCGTTACGGGTACGGCGGGCCTTAATGCCCTGGCGAATCCACACTTCTTCCTGCGCCAGCTTGCGGTCAAACTCGGCGTTTTGCAGCTCTTCCACACGCAGCGCTTCTTCTTTATCCACCAGATAGCGGTCGTAATCGCCAGGGTAAGACACCAGTTTGCCGCGATCGAGGTCAACAATGCGCGTCGCCATATTGCGGATAAACGAACGGTCGTGGGAGATAAACACAATCGTGCCGCCAAACGACTTCAGGAACCCTTCCAGCCAGTCGATAGTTTCGATATCAAGGTGGTTAGTCGGCTCATCAAGCAGCAGCACGCGAGGGGAACTGACCAGCGCACGCCCAAGCGCGGCTTTACGCAGCCAGCCGCCTGAGAGCGATGACAGCGGCGCATCGGCGTTAAGCCCAATCTGCGCCAGCACTTCACTGATACGGCTTTCCAGCTGCCACAGCCCCTGGTGCTCCAGCGTCTCCTGAATTTTCGCCAGTGCGTTGAGGTTTTTCTCGCTCGGATCGCTCATCACCTTGTGCGAGAGCTGATGGTAGGTCTTCAGGTATTCCGCCTGCTCTTCCACGCCTTCCGCCACAAAGTCATAAACGCTGCCCGCCACATTACGCGGCGGGTCCTGTTGCAGGCGCGCCACAATCAAATCCTGCTCATAGATGATTTTGCCGTCATCGAGCGGCAGTTCGCGGTTGAGGATTTTCATCAGGGTCGATTTACCGGCCCCGTTGCGCCCAACCAGGCACACGCGTTCGTTGTCTTCGATGTGAAGTTCCGCGTTATCAAGAAGCGGTGCATCGCTAAACGACAGCCAGGCGCCGTGCATACTGATTAAAGACATACGTTTATTCCTTCCCGGCGTGGGTAATGAGCCAGCAGTTGTGGATCTGGCGGTTGCGGGCAAAGTCCTGAGACAGGGTTTTCTGGGTGATTTCCCGCGCGCTCAGTCCAAGCTTTGCCAGCTCGTCGAGATCCATGCGAAACCCACGCTTATTATTGGAAAACATAATCGTGCCGCCGGCGCGCAGCAGGCGCTTAAGGTCGCGCATCAGCTGGATATGATCGCGCTGCACATCGAACTCAGCCTCCATGCGTTTGGAGTTGGAGAACGTCGGCGGATCGATAAAGATCAGATCGAATTTTTCGTCGCTGTCGCGCAGCCAGCCCAGGCAATCGGCCTGAATCAGGCGGTGGGCGCGACCGCTCAGGCCGTTAAGACGCAGGTTACGCTCGGCCCATTCCAGATAGGTGCGTGACATATCCACCGTGGTGGTGGAGCGTGCACCGCCAAGGCCCGCGTGCACGCTGGCGCTGCCGGTGTACGAAAACAGGTTGAGGAAGTCTTTGCCTTTGCTCATTTCACCGAGCATGCGGCGTGCAATGCGGTGATCGAGGAACAGGCCGGTATCCAGATAATCGGTCAGGTTGACCCACAGACGGGCGTTATATTCGCGCACCTCCATGAAATCGCCCTTTTCGGCCATTTTCTGGTACTGGTTTTTACCCTTCTGGCGTTCGCGCGTTTTCAGCACCAGCTTGTTGGTGGCGCAGCCCAGCACGGAGAGCGTTGCGGCAATGACGTCAAACAGGCGCTGGCGCGCCTTTTGCGGATCAACGCTTTTCGGTGGCGCGTATTCCTGAATCACCACCCAGTCGGCGTAGCGGTCTACTGCCACGTTATATTCCGGCAAATCGGCGTCATACAGGCGGTAGCATTCAATGCCTTCCTGACGCGCCCATTTCTCCAGCTTCTTCTGGTTTTTACGCAGGCGGTTGGCAAAATCAGCGGCAATCTCCACCGGCTGCGCGCCCGCCGGGTTTTCGGCCAGGCGATAGTTTTTCTGCACACAGTCGAGCGGGCCGTTTTTGGCCTTAAACTGGCGGTCGGCGCGCAGTTGCAGGCAGCTTAACAACTCTGGTGACGCGCTGAACAGCGACAGGTTCCAGCCGCCAAACTTCGCCTTCATGATACGCCCAAGCAGACTGTGCAGCGCAATCAGCGCCGGTTCGCTCTCAAGGCGTTCACCATACGGCGGGTTGCTGATAACGGTACCGTGCGGTCCTTCAGGCAGTGGATTATCAAGCTGGGCCACATCACGCACGTCAAAGCGAATTAAATCGGCAAGACCTGCACGGCGGGCATTCACCCGCGCAAGTTCCACCACGCGCGCGTCGCTGTCAGAGCCGTAAAAGCGTGAGCCATAATCAGATAAGCCACGGCGCGCACGCACGTTGGCTTCTGCTGCCACCTCTTTCCACAGCGCTTCATCGTGATTTTGCCAGCCGTGGAAGCCCCAGCGGGTACGGTGCAATCCCGGAGCACGGTCGGTTGCCAGCATCGCCGCTTCAATCAACAGCGTACCGGAGCCGCACATCGGGTCCAGCAAGGGCGTGCCAGGCTGCCAGCCTGAGCGCTGCACAATGGCCGCCGCCAGGTTTTCTTTCAATGGTGCCGCGCCGGTCCGGTCGCGGTAGCCACGCTGGTGCAGGCCTTCGCCGCTCAAATCCAGCGCGATGCTGGCGACGTCTTTATTAAGCCACACGTTAATGCGCAGATCCGGCTCTTCCTTGTCGACGTTTGGGCGCGCCAGATTTTTGCGGGTGAAGGAATCGACAATCGCGTCTTTCACCTTCAGCGCACCGTACTGGCTGTTGCGAATTTCTTCATTCACACCGCTAAAGTGCACGGAGAAGGTGGCGCCTGGCGCCAGGATTGACGGCCAGTCCAGCGCCTGCACGCCAAGGTACAGGTCAAGATCGCTGAACACGTTGCACTCGCTTAGCGGCAGCAGAATGCGCGAGGCCAGGCGGCTCCACATCAGACTCTGATACAGCAGACGCGTGTCGCCCTGGAAATGTACCCCACCCTGGACGACCTGGCAGTCCTGGGCGCCCAGGTTTTCAAGTTCGCTTTTAAGCAGCTCTTCGAGCCCGCGCGCCGTGCTGGCAAACAGAGAATTCATAGTGTCACTTACTGATAAGGAAAATTGTCGCGCATTATAGCTAATCCCGGGCGCATGTCATAAAGTTGGCCTTTATTTATTGCCTGCGGAGGGCGCGTGCTTTCTCTTTCCCGGCTGTACATTCACCCCGTTAAGTCAATGCGCGGCCTGCGTATTTCACATGCCAGAGCCGATGTCAGCGGCCTGAATTTCGACCGCGTTTTTATGCTCACGGAAACCGACGGCACCTTCGTTACCGCCCGCCAGCACCCGGAGATGGTGCTGTTTACGCCGGTCATGCTGGAAGATGGCCTGTGGCTCGGCGCCCCGGATGGCAGCGAGGCCAGCGTGCGCTTTGCCGATTTCTCCACTCTGGCTGCCGCAACTGAAGTCTGGGGCAACCATTTCACCGCCCTTATAGCACCGCCCGCCATTAACCAGTGGCTGAGCACTTTTTTTAAGCGCGACGTGCAGCTGCGCTGGGTTGGCCCCACGCTTACCCGGCGCGTGAAAGCCCATGGCGCAGTACCGCTCGGCTTTGCCGACGGCTTCCCATACTTGCTCACCAGTGAGGCTTCACTGCGCGATCTGCAAAAGCGCTGCCCGGCGGGTGTGCGCATGGAGCAGTTTCGTCCCAATCTGGTCGTTGCCGGTGCAGAACCCTGGGAGGAAGACCGCTGGCGCGTGGTACGCATCGGTAGCGTGATTTTTGACGTGGTCAAACCCTGTACCCGCTGTGTACTCACCACCGTCAACCCGGAGCAGGGCCGCAAGCATGGTGCTGGCGAGCCGCTGGCAACGCTACAGCGCTTTCGTGCTTCGCAAGACGGTAACGTCAACTTTGGACAAAACCTGATCGCCCGTAATAGCGGGCTGGTGCGTGTGGGGGATGAGTTCGAGGTGCTCGAAACGGGCGACGCGCCGGTGTATGGCGCAGGCATTGTTGAAGAGACGCTTACGCCACCATCCGAACCTGGCGCGCAGTTCAGCCTGCAATGGAACGACCAGCTGTTCACAGGCAACAACCAGCAACCGCTGCTGGAACAGCTTGAAAATCAGGGAATACGCGTACCGTGGTCATGCCGTGCCGGTGTGTGCGGCTGCTGTCGCATTCGGCTGCTGGAAGGTGAAGTGAAGGCGTTAAAGAAAAGCGCCGTCGCTGAGGATGGCACGATTTTGTGCTGTAGCTGTATCCCTGCCGGGCCGTTGCGCCTGAGCGAGTGTTAAACCGCCTCGCGCTCGAATGCCTGCTGTACCGGCATCGGGCGCAGTCTGTCATTCATGACTTTAATGGCATCGCCAAGCTGCATTGCGCGCCCGGCAAGGCACAGCGACGGCTGCGCCAGCAGACACAGTGAGGCACTCTCACCTGCCTCTGCCACCAGCAGATTGACCTGCCGTTCGTCATCACTGAGCCAGACGCTGACGGCATCGCCCGGTGCGGGCTGCCAGCACTCACCATAAGAGATAAAGTGCCAGCTTTTGGGCATCTGCGGCTTCAGGAAGCGTATAGACACCAGCGCGTTAAGCACCAGTTCAGCGCGCTGCTCAGCGCTTAACTCCAGCTCGCGCGCGCGTTCGTCAAAGGAGAAATAGAGCGCGGCATCATCAACACAAAATCCACAGTGGCTAAAGGCATCTGGTGTCAGCATTTTGCCGGAAAAACGTGAACGAAATACCATTCCATTGGCCAGATCGAGCATCATACGATCGTGCTCTTCATCAAAATACCAACGCCAGTTATCGTCCGGTTTTATCCGCATAATGTCGACCCCTGCTTTTACGCCAACGTAATTCTGTGCGAATTGATGCTTCGCTTTTAAATGTCCCACTAGAAGAAAAGACCATAATGGGTAAATAAGCAACAATAGAGGGAATATAATGTAACCAGGGCCAAAAATAAAGCCCTGGTGAGGAGCAATCAGATATGGGTAACGATCTCTTTAATTAATGGCGGGCCTTTATAAATAAAGCCGGAATAAATCTGAATCAGTGTGGCACCCGCAGCGAGCTTCTCACGTGCTGCCATCACAGAATCAATGCCGCCCACGCCTATAATCGGCAAACGACCATTTAATTCCTCGGCAAGCTTACGAATAATTTCCGTGCTTTTAAGCTGCAAAGGACGACCACTCAGCCCGCCGGTTTCATTGCTATATTTCATGCCACTCACAAGAGTTCGATCCAGCGTGGTATTGGTTGCAATGACACCGTCAATATTATGGCGAACCAGACTGTCGGCAACCTGAATCAATTCTTCCACACTCAAATCCGGCGCAATCTTAACGGCCAGCGGAACATATTTATGGTGCGTCTGCTGCAACTCCTGCTGCTTATTTTTTAACGCACTCAGCAGGTCATCAAGCGCTTCACCGTACTGCAAGGAACGCAGTCCTGGGGTATTGGGTGAGGAGATATTAATCGCGATATAACCGGCGTAGGGATAGACTTTTTCCATACAAATCAGGTAGTCACCTTTCCCCTGCTCGACCGGCGTATCTTTATTCTTACCGATATTAATGCCGAGAATACCGTTGAAATGCGCCTTTTTAACGTTCTCAACCAGGTTATCCACACCGAGGTTATTAAAGCCCATACGGTTGATTAGCCCTTCGGCCTCCACCAGGCGAAATAGACGCGGTTTGTCATTACCTGACTGCGCACGCGGTGTCACGGTGCCAATCTCAATGGCACCAAACCCCATTGCGCCGAACGCATCAATACACTCGCCGTCTTTATCCAGGCCTGCCGCCAGTCCAAGCGGGTTCTTGAAGGTCAGTCCCATGCAGGTCACCGGTTTGTCCGGCACATTCTGGCGCACCAGCCACTCCAGCGGAGTGCCCGCCACGCGGCGTAGTTGCTGAAAAGTCATTTCATGGGCGCGCTCGGGATCGAGCTGAAAAAGGGCTTTGCGAACGAACGGATAGTACATGAACTCTCCCTGGATTCCGGTGGGTAAACCGGGGCCGTATTATTCAGCAATGCGCGCCGAAAGTGAATTGACATGTCGCAAAAAAGCGTCAGAGCCCGCTTCCGGCGTTCTTAATTATGCGTAAAGCGGCAAACCTCCTGCAAAAAAAGCATTTAATCCCGCGCCATGGCTCTGCCACTATCAAACCGTTATCAATGTAACAAAAAATCATATAAATGGTTATAAGGAGCCACCATGCGAGTGATTACTCTTGCCGGAAGCCCGCGCTACCCTTCCCGCTCCAGCGCCCTGCTGGAATATGCCCGTGAAAAGTTAAACGCGCAGAAAATTGAGGTGTGTCACTGGCATGTGCAAAATTTTGTCCCTGAAGACCTGCTTTACGCGCGCTTTGACAGCCCGGCGCTGCTGGCGCTGAGTGAACAACTTCGGGAAGCCGACGGGCTGATTGTTGCCACGCCTATTTATAAAGCCTCGTTTTCCGGTGTGCTGAAAACGTTGCTGGACCTGCTGCCCGAGCGCGCACTGGACAATAAAGTGGTGCTACCGCTTGCCACCGGCGGCAGCATCGGCCACATGCTGGCAGTGGACTATGCGCTCAAACCCGTGCTGAACGCGCTGAAAGCCCAGGAAGTGCTGCTCGGCGTTTTTGCAGACGACAGCCAGATTGAAGACTATCAGCATCGCGCACACTTCTCACCGCTGCTGCAACAGCGACTCGACACTGCGCTTGACGTGTTCTTACAGGCGCTACAGCGTCGCGACAACCGCAGCCACAGCATTTCGGGGGTCGTCCATGCTTAATGGCCTCAGGCGACAGGTTATCGGGTTTGCGCTCCTGGGGGCTATGAGTGTAAGCGCCCACGCCACAACGCCGGCAGCGCCACCAGAACTGCGCATCGGCTATCAAAAAGGCGCGGTAGGTATGGTACTGACCAAAAGTCACCGCCTGCTGGAGCAAAAGTGGCCAGACACACGCGTTACCTGGGTGGAGTTTCCGGCGGGTCCGCAACTGCTGGAGGCACTCAACGTCGGCAGCATTGATGTAGGCGGCACCGGCGATATTCCCCCTCTCTTTGCCCAGGCGGCTGGTACGGATTTGCTGTACGTGGGCGCTGAACCGGCTAAACCGCTCGCTGAAGTGATTCTGGTGACACAGGAAAGCCCGATTAAACGCGTGGCCGACCTTAAAGGTAAAAAAGTGGCGTTCCAGAAAGGCTCCAGCTCCCACAACCTGTTGCTGCGTGCGCTACAGCAGGCCGGGCTGCGCTTTAGCGATATCCAGCCGGTCTATCTGACGCCCGCCGATGCCCGCGCCGCCTTTCAACAACATAACGTTGATGCCTGGGCCATCTGGGATCCGTATTATTCCGCGGCCCTTGAACAGGGCGGCGTGCGGGTGCTGACCGACGGGCGCACGCTGAATCTCACCGGGTCGTTTTATCTGGCCGAGCGCCGCTGGACCGAAAAGAATGCCGCGTTTTTACAGCAGGTGCTGGCGACCTTCAGCCAGGCTGATGGCCTTACCCGCAGCGATAAATCACAAAGTATCAAACTGCTGTCGCAGACTATTGGCCTGCCGGAGAGTGTGATTAGCCGCTACCTGCAACACCGCCCGGAGATGAGCATTAAGCCCGTCAGCGCCGACATCGCCACGCGCCAGCAACAAACGGCGGATCTGTTTTACAGCAACCGCCTGCTGCCGAAAAAAATCGATATTCGCCAGCGTATCTGGCAGCCCGCCGCGCTTGCTGGAGAAAAATCATGAAAAAACGTGCACAACCGTGGCTTAACCGCGTTACCCCCTGGCTGCTACCGCTGGCGCTGCTCGCACTCTGGCAACTCGCCGCGTCGCAGGGCTGGATTGCTAACCGGGTGTTTCCATCGCCAGAAGGGGTGGTGCGCGCCTTCTGGACGCTGTGCGTCAGCGGCGACCTGTGGCACCACCTGGCTATCAGTAGCTGGCGCGCCCTGCTCGGCTTTGTCATTGGCGGCTCTATTGGCCTGGCGCTCGGGCTCATCAGTGGGCTGTCGCGCCTCGGCGAACGGCTGCTGGATACGTCGGTCCAGATGCTGCGCAATGTGCCGCATCTGGCGCTGATCCCGCTGGTGATTTTGTGGTTTGGCATCGACGAGACGGCCAAAATTTTTCTGGTGGCGCTGGGAACGCTGTTTCCTATTTATATCAACACCTGGCATGGCATTCGCAATATCGACCCGGGGCTGCTGGAAATGGCGCGCAGCTACGGGCTCTCGGGCTTTAGCCTGTTTACCCAGGTGATTCTGCCCGGCGCACTGCCGTCAATTATGGTCGGCGTGCGCTTTGCGCTGGGGCTGATGTGGCTGACGCTGATTGTGGCCGAAACCATTTCGGCTAACGCCGGTATTGGTTATCTGGCCATGAACGCACGCGAGTTTTTGCAGACCGATATCGTGGTCGTTGCCATTTTGCTCTATGCCCTGCTCGGCAAACTTGCAGACGTGAGCGCCCAGTTGCTGGAACGGCGCTGGCTGCGCTGGAACCCGGCCTATTTTCAACAGGAGGCGCTATGAATACCGCGCGACTGACGCCAGGTCTGCCGCTGTTGCTTAACCACATAAGCAAACGCTACGGCGAAAAAACTATCCTTAATGAGCTGGATTTGCATATTCCGGCCGGGCAGTTTGTTGCGGTGGTGGGACGCAGCGGCGGAGGTAAAAGCACGCTGCTGCGCCTGCTGGCGGGGCTTGAGGCTGCCAGCGGCGGAGAAATTCTGGCAGGCAACGCTCCCCTTGCAACGGCTCAGGAAGAAACGCGCCTGATGTTCCAGGAAGCGCGGTTGCTACCGTGGAAGTCCGTTATCGATAATGTCGGCCTGGGGCTTAAAGGCAACTGGAATAGCGCCGCAACGCAGGCACTTGAGGCCGTTGGTCTGGCAAATCGCGCCAGCGAATGGCCCGCCGCCCTTTCCGGCGGCCAGAAGCAGCGCGTGGCGCTGGCGCGGGCGTTAATCCATCGCCCTGCCCTGCTACTGCTTGATGAACCGCTTGGCGCGCTGGATGCGCTGACGCGCATTGAGATGCAGGAGCTTATTGTCTCATTGTGGCAGGAACACGCTTTCACCGTGCTGCTGGTCACGCACGATGTGAGTGAAGCCGTCGCCATGGCCGACCGGGTGCTGCTGATTGAAGACGGTAAAATCGGGCTGGATTTAACGATTGACCTGCCGCGCCCGCGGCGCGTAGGGTCGGCACGGCTCGCTGAACTGGAAGGCCAGGTGCTGGCTCGCGTGATGCAGCGTGGGAAAAGCGAAGACCGGGAGCGAAAAACGCGGGTGGGATGACCACATTTTGCCACAGGAATAAAAAAGGCGAGCTTCAATTAATTGAGGCTCGCCCTTATGCCTGGCAAATTACGCCAGCGCTTTGGTCACTTTCTCAAACAGATCGCCGGACAGATTTGGCAGCGCTTTAAGCTGCTCCAGCGCCGCACACATCAGCTGCTGACGCTTCTCATCATAACGTTTAAGGCGAATCAACGGCTCAATCAGGCGTGAAGCCACCTGCGGGTTGCGGCTGTTAAGCTCGGTCAACATTTCTACCAGGAACTGATAGCCGCTGCCATCGAGCGCATGGAAAGCCGCCGGGTTGGCGCTAACAAACGCGCCAATCAGCGAGCGCACGCGGTTGGGGTTACTCATGGAGAAGGAACGATGGTTGAGCAGCTTACGCACCGTCGCCAGCACGTCGTCGGCCGGGCTGGTGGCCTGCAACATCAGCCATTTATCCATCACCAGGCCATCGTGATGCCATTTTTCATCGTACTGCGCCATCAGCGCTTCGGCGCACGGCAGTTGCGCGGCTACCGCCGCTGAGAGCGCCGCTATCGCGTCCGTCATGTTGTCCGCATCACGATATTGCGCCGTCACCAGGGCTTCGGCCAGTTTCGGTTCATCAAAGGCCAGATAGCGCAGGCAGACGTTACGCAGCGCGCGCTTGCCGATGTCGTCGTGATCGACACGGTAAGCATCCACCGCCATCGCGTTGTACACCGCCAGCAGTTCGTCAGCAAGTTCATGCGCCAGCGCGCAGGTCAGCGCGTTGTGCACCGAAGCAATCGCCAGCGGATCGATAATCTCAAACAGCTCGGCAATTTCACTTTGCGACGGCAGTGTCATGATTTCGGCCGCCAGCGCCGGGTCGATATGCTCATCGAGCAGCACAGCACGAAACGCATCTGCAACGTGCTGAGGAAGCGTTAGCGGCTGTCCTGCCTGCTGGCGCGCCACGTTAAGCTTAATGGCGGTCGCAAGCAGACTCTGCGCGGCGTCCCAGCGCGAGAAGTCGTTACGCGCATGGCGCATCAGGAACGTAAGCTGTGCGTCACTCCAGTTGTATTCAAGCTTCACCGGTGCGGAGAACTCACGCAGCAGTGACGGCACCGGCTGGAAGTAAACGTTGTCAAAAACAAACGTCTGCTTCGCCTGGGTGACGTTGAGCACATGGTGCACCGGATGGCCGTTGTGCTGTAGCGGGATGACCTTTCCTTCGTTGTCGTAAAGCTCAATATCAAACGGAATATGCAGCGGCAGCTTTTCTGAGCCGTCGGCGGTTGGTGGTGTGTGCTGGCTGACAGTGAGCGTGTACTGCTCGGTCTGCGGGTCATAATCATCCTGCACGGTTACAACTGGCGTGCCGGACTGGCTATACCAGCGGCGGAAATGGGACAGGTCGATATTCGACGCATCTTCCATGGCCTGCACAAAATCGTCGCAGGTGGCAGCGCTGCCATCATGACGCTCAAAATAAAGCTGCATCCCTTTCTGGAAGTTTGCCTCGCCGAGCAGCGTATGCAGCATGCGAATGACTTCTGCGCCCTTTTCATACACCGTCAGGGTGTAGAAGTTGTTCATCTCAATGACCATTTCCGGGCGAATCGGGTGCGCCATTGGGCTTGCGTCTTCGGCAAACTGCATACCACGCATGGTACGCACATTGCTGATGCGGTTAACCGCACGTGAGCCGAGATCGGAGCTGAACTCCTGGTCGCGAAATACTGTCAGCCCTTCTTTGAGGCTCAGCTGGAACCAGTCACGGCAGGTGACGCGGTTACCGGTCCAGTTGTGGAAGTATTCGTGGCCAATCACCCGCTCAATATTCAGGTAATCTTTATCCGTGGCGGTATCGGTACGCGCCAGTACAAATTTGGAGTTAAAGACGTTAAGGCCTTTGTTCTCCATTGCCCCCATGTTGAAGAAATCCACCGCGACAATCATATAAATGTCGAGGTCATACTCCAGACCAAAGCGTGTTTCGTCCCACTTCATGGAGTTTTTCAGCGAGGTCATTGCCCAGTCGGCGCGATCGAGATTGCCACGGTCAACGTACAACTCCAGCGCCACGTCGCGCCCGGAACGGGTGATAAAGGTATCGCGCAGTACGTCAAAATCACCGGCCACCAGCGCAAACAGGTAGCTCGGCTTTGGGAACGGGTCCTGCCACTGCATCCAGTGACGGCCATCGTCTAACTCGCCCTGCGCCACACGGTTACCGTTGGACAGTAAATAAGGATAACGCGCTTTGTCGGCGGTAATTTTGGTGGTAAAGCGCGCCAGCACGTCCGGGCGGTCCAGATACCAGGTGATATGACGAAAGCCTTCTGCTTCGCACTGGGTGCATAGCGCCTCGCCAGACTGGTACAATCCTTCCAGCGCGGTATTCGCCGCCGGGCTGATTTCATTAACCACCGTCAGCGTGAAACGGTCGGGCAGGTTATCAAGAACCAGTGCGCCCTCTTCCAGGCGATAGCTCTGCCAGGGGGCGCCATCAATTTCCACGGTGATAAGCGTTAAATCCTCACCGTCAAGGCGCAGCGGCGCCGAGTGACTCCCCTGACGCTGCACCCGGCTTACGGCAGTCACCGTGGTTTTGGCCGCATCCAGCTCAAAGGCCAGGTCTATATCTGTAATCGTAAATTCCGGCGCTGTGTAATCGCGGCGGTATTTCGCTTGTGGCTGCTGTGTCATAAAAAAGCCTTCTGTATCGTCCGTAAGTCACGTCTGACAGTCTATTCCTGTTGCCGCCATGTTGCCACGGCGAATCGTCTGCTTGCGCAACGCGGCCTTACGCCTGCTACATTCCTGCAACAGGCGGCACGAATTGCCCTCGACCCACAGCAGCGCTTGTGTTGTGATTCTGGTTTAATAAACCGATAATCAGGGTATACTCCCGCGTCTTTATCTGTATTAGCACTGACTGATGGAAACGCTCCTGTAGAGGATGCCGCAACGCGCTATGACACGATACGCTTCCCCGATACTGCAAACCCTGCTTGATACGGACGCCTACAAGCTCCATATGCAGCAGGCGGTTTTTCACCACTATGATGATGTGAATGTCGCGGCAGAGTTTCGCTGCCGTGGTGACGATCTGCTGGGTATCTACGCTGACGCCATCCGCGAACAGGTCGAAGATATGCGCCACCTCGCCCTGTCAGACGATGAGTTCAGCTGGCTTTCTGCCCTGCCTTTCTTTAAAAAAGACTACCTGAACTGGCTGCGTCAGTTCCGCTATAACCCGCAGCAGGTGAAAATCAGTAACCAGAATGGCAAGCTGGATATTCGCCTGACCGGCCCATGGCGCGAAGTCATTATGTGGGAAGTGCCGCTGCTTGCCGTCATTAGCGAAGTGGTGCACCGCTTCCGCTCGCCCGAAGCGAGTGTCGACATGGCGCTGGCGTCACTTGAAAGCAAGTTGCAGGATTTCAGTAGAATCACTGCCAACCTCGACATGAGCCAGTTCCGTCTGATGGATTTCGGCACCCGCCGCCGCTTCTCGCGCGAGGTGCAGCAGGCCATTGTCGAACGCCTGCAACAGGAGCCATGGTTCATCGGTACCAGTAACTACGATCTGGCACGCCGCCTGAACCTTACGCCAATGGGCACCCAGGCACACGAGTGGTTCCAGGCACATCAGCAAATCAGCCCGGTGCTGGCTAACAGCCAGCGTGCCGCGCTGGAAGCCTGGCTGGCAGAATACCCCGACCAACTCGGCATTGCGCTGACAGACTGCATCACCATGGACGCGTTCCTGCGCGATTTTGGTCGTGAGTTCGCCACCCGCTATCAGGGGCTGCGCCACGACTCCGGCGACCCGGTGCAGTGGGGCGAGAAAGCCGTGGCTCATTACGAGAAGCTCGGCATTGACCCACACAGCAAGACGCTGATTTTCTCCGATAACCTCGATTTCCAGAAAGCAGTCGAGCTATATCGCCATTTTGCTTCACGCATCCAGCTTGGTTTTGGCATTGGTACGCGCCTGACCTGCGATATTCCCGGCGTAAAACCGCTGAATATTGTTATTAAGCTCGTCGAGTGTAACGGCAAGCCGGTGGCAAAACTCTCTGACAGTCCCGGTAAAACCATCTGTGAAGACAAGGCATTTGTGCGCGCACTGCGTAAAGCCTTTGACCTGCCGCAGGTACGCCGGGCAAGCTGACCTCTGGGCGCACGTGTTGCGCCCTTCCTTCCTCTGCCTTTTCTGTTTATCTGATGCGAATTATGCTTGCCCGAGCGCATTTGGCAGGTAACATAGGTATCCCCCTGTTACAGGGTAAACTTTTTATTTCCCGGGATCCGCAGGCGGCACCGCGTGGCGAACACGTGTAGCGCCGTAACATGCAGGCGTACCGGGATGTCATCACAGACCTTTTAAGAGAGAAAAATATGAGCGTTGTGCCTGTAGCTGACGTACTCCAGGGCCGCGTCGCCGTTGACAGTGAAGTCACCGTGCGCGGATGGGTACGCACACGTAGAGATTCTAAAGCCGGTATCTCCTTCCTCGCCGTTTATGACGGTTCCTGCTTTGATCCCGTACAGGCCGTCATTAATAATTCTCTGCCAAATTACAACGAAGACGTGCTGCGTCTGACCACCGGTTGCTCCGTGATTGTGACCGGCACCGTTGTTGCCTCTCCAGGCCAGGGCCAGAGCTTTGAAATTCAGGCGACTCAGGTCGAGGTTACTGGCTGGGTTGAAGATCCAGATACCTATCCGATGGCCGCAAAACGCCACAGCATTGAGTACCTGCGTGAAGTAGCACACCTGCGCCCGCGTACCAATATGATTGGCGCTGTTGCGCGCGTGCGCCACACCCTGGCCCAGGCATTGCACCGTTTCTTTGACGAACAGGGCTTCTTCTGGGTATCCACCCCGCTGATTACCGCCTCAGATACCGAAGGTGCCGGTGAAATGTTCCGCGTCTCAACGCTGGACATGGAAAACCTGCCGCGTAACGACCAGGGCAAAGTGGACTATGAGCAGGATTTCTTCGGCAAAGAAGCGTTCCTGACCGTATCCGGCCAGCTCAATGGCGAAACCTATGCCTGTGCGCTGTCAAAGATTTATACCTTTGGTCCAACCTTCCGCGCGGAAAACTCCAACACCAGCCGCCACCTGGCAGAGTTCTGGATGCTGGAGCCTGAAGTCGCCTTTGCTAACCTCAACGATGTTGCCTCACTGGCAGAAGCCATGCTGAAGTATGTCTTCAAAGCGGTACTTGATGAGCGCCGTGACGATATGCAGTTCTTTGCCGAGCGCGTCGATAAAGAAGCCATTGAGCGCCTGGAGCGTTTTGTTGCCGCTGATTTTGCGCAGGTAGACTATACCGATGCGGTCGCCATTCTTGAGAAGTGCGGCGAGAAATTTGAAAACCCGGTTTACTGGGGCGTGGATCTCGCATCCGAGCATGAGCGTTACCTGGCCGAGAAACACTTTAAAGCACCAGTGGTGGTGAAAAACTACCCGAAAGACATTAAAGCCTTTTATATGCGCCTTAACGAAGACGGTAAAACCGTTGCGGCAATGGACGTACTGGCACCGGGCATCGGTGAAATCATCGGCGGCTCCCAACGTGAAGAGCGTCTGGACGTTCTTGATGCCCGTATGGCGGAGATGGGTCTTAATAAAGAAGACTACTGGTGGTATCGCGACCTGCGTCGCTATGGCACCGTACCCCACTCCGGCTTCGGCCTGGGCTTTGAGCGCCTGATTGCCTACGTAACGGGTGTACAGAACGTGCGTGACGTTATCCCCTTCCCGCGTACACCGCGTAACGCCAGCTTCTAAGAGAAATATTCACGCCTCCAGGCCGACACATTGTCGGCCTTTTTTATGCCCGTCTTCTATTCCCGTCACAACGTCTGCGCCTCTCTCGCTCTGAGATTCAAGTTTTGTAAAAAGATGACAGGCTTTAAGGACACAGACATTTATATGTTTCAGTATTTATGACTAAACATTTCTTAAAAACAAACGCATTTGATACACAACTATGACAAAAACACTCAAAATTGCAACATTTCAACAGCACGAATAGCTTAATGCGATACATCCTGCGCAGATGCGTAAAATATGCCGATAAAACGTCATGAAGGCGCTGGGCGTCCTCACCCCCGTGACAATATTGCAATTAACTATAATAAATTCATATAGCTAACGTTAAACCCAGAAAAATCCCCCTCAGAATGCGCGAAGTTTGAGTTGGTTCACAAAGTTCCCTAAAATACACAAAATGTTACATCTATTTTCATGTTGATACTCTTTATCGATATTTGTATCATTTTACGGCTAGCGAAACGGCAACCCGGATGGAAAGATGCCGTCAGACACAGAAAGACACCAAACTTTCCGAGATAGTTGCGTAAGGAATTATTTACGGCAGTGGCAGGTGTCCAAAAAACCAATGAGGGTAATAAATAATGATGAAGCGCAATTTCCTGGCAGTGGCTATTCCGGCCCTGCTGGCAGCAGGCTCAGTTAACGCAGCAGAGATCTATAACAAAAACGCTAACAAACTGGACCTGTACGGTAAAGTTGCAGCAGAGCATAACTGGACCACCACTGGTGATAACACCACCAATGCCGATGGTACCTACGCGCAGCTCGGCTTCAAAGGCGAAACCCAGATCTCCGATCAGCTGACCGGTTACGGCCAGTGGGAATACCGTGCATACGCCGACGCTGACGAAGGCAAAGGTTCTCAGAGACAGCGTACTCGTCTGGCTTATGCCGGTCTGAAAATTGCTGATGCTGGCTCCCTGGACTACGGTCGTAACTACGGTATCGTTTACGATGTAGAGTCCTGGACCGATATGGCGCCGTCCTTCTCAGGTGAAACCTGGGCGGGCAACGCTGATAACTACATGACTGGCCGTACCGTGGGTGTTCTGACCTACCGTAACAGCGATTTCTTCGGTCTGGTTGACGGCCTGCACTTCGGCGCTCAGTACCAGGGTAAAAACGAAAGCGGTAATATTAACACTCAGAACGGTGACGGCTTCGGCTTCTCTCTGGGCTACGACTATGAAGGCTTCGGCATCATCGGTGCGTACAGCAAGTCTGACCGTTCAGACGCTCAGACAAATGACGATAACAACGGCAGCAACGCTGAAGCATGGTCAACGGGTCTGAAGTACGATGCGAACAACATCTACCTGGCAGCGGTTTACACTGAAACCCGCAACATGACCTATGTCTCCAAAGACGTTACTTATGCTGATGGTAGCAGCGAGACCCTGCGTACTAATCTGAACAAAACGCAGAACTTCGAAGCGATTGCTCAGTACCAGTTCGACTTCGGTCTGCGTCCGTCTATCTCTTACGTGAAGAGCAAGGGTAAAAACCTGCCGATCGGTGCTAACGGCTACAGCGACGCCACTCTGGCTGAGTATGTGACTCTGGGTGCCTCTTTCTACTTCAACAAGAACTTCAGTGTGTACGGTGACTACCGTATCAACATGATGAGCGAGAATGCGTTTACCCGTACCTACGGTAGCTTTGTGGGTAGCGAAGACAACGCAATGCTGGGTGTTGCTTACCAGTTCTAATCTGGTACAAGCATCACCGCTTAAAAAACAGGGCTTCGGCCCTGTTTTTTTATGTCTACAGACAACCAGTTAGCTATTTTTGACGCCGGACGCTCTTTTTAAAGCAAACGGTTGGCAATTGATTGAGCAAGCGGTAACCTGAAGATGAATATCTTCTTCTGATACCAATGGAACCTCGTCATGTTTGAAAACATTACTGCTGCCCCTGCCGATCCTATTCTTGGACTGGCCGACCTGTTTCGCGCCGACGAACGCCCGACCAAAATTAACCTCGGCATCGGGGTTTACAAGGACGAAACGGGCAAAACTCCTGTTCTGACCAGCGTAAAAAAAGCTGAACAATATCTGCTGGAAAATGAAACCACCAAAAATTATCTCGGAATCGACGGTATCCCTGAATTTGGCCGTTGCACCCGCGAGCTGCTGTTTGGCAAAGGCAGCGCCATTATTGAAGAAAAACGTGCACAAACAGCCCAGACACCGGGCGGTACCGGTGCCCTTCGCGTTGCCGCTGATTTTCTGGCAAAAAACACCGCAGTAAAACGGGTGTGGGTAAGCAACCCAAGCTGGCCAAACCACAAGAGCGTATTTGGCTCTGCCGGTCTGGAAGTGTGTGAATACAACTACTATGACGCTGCTAACCACACGCTGGATTTCGATGCGCTGGTCGCGAGCCTGCAGGCCGCTCAGGCTGGAGACGTGGTGCTGCTCCACGGCTGCTGCCACAACCCAACCGGTATTGACCCAACGCTGGAGCAGTGGCAAGCGCTTGCAAAAATGTCACAGGAAAAGGGCTGGCTGCCGCTGTTTGACTTTGCCTACCAGGGCTTTGCCCGTGGTCTGGAAGAAGATGCGCAAGGGCTGCGCGTGTTTGCCGCAACCCATAAAGAACTGATTGTTGCCAGTTCCTTCTCTAAAAACTTTGGCCTGTACAACGAGCGCGTGGGTGCCTGTACGCTGGTGGCGGCATCAGAAGATGAAGCCAGCCGCGCCTTTAGCCAGATGAAGTCCTGCATCCGCGCCAACTACTCTAACCCTCCTGCACACGGTGCTGCGGTCGTTGCCACCATTCTCAGCAACGATGCCCTGCGTGCGCTCTGGGAGCAGGAACTGACCGATATGCGCCAGCGTATCCAGCGCATGCGCCAGCTGTTTGTGAACACATTGCAGGAAAAAGGTGCTAACCGCGACTTCAGCTTCATCATCAATCAGAACGGCATGTTCTCATTCAGCGGTCTGACCAAAGAGCAGGTGCTGCGCCTGCGTGAGGAGTTCGGCGTGTATGCCGTCGCCTCTGGTCGTGTAAACGTTGCCGGTATGACGCCAGACAACATAGCTCCGTTGTGTGAAGCCATCGTGGCTGTACTCTGAATATCTGCCAATAACAAATAGAGCCGCTGATGCGGCTCTTTTTTTGGCTCACTAAAAACCTGGCATTATAAATGCCTGACTCCAGCTTAGCCCAACGTTAGCGCTCTGGCTCTGGCTCTGGCTCTGGCTCTGGCTCTGGCTCTGGCTCTGCCAGGGAAGCAGCGCTGTCAGGCCTTCAAACACATTCAAACGTGAGATATTCAACGCTATTTTCTGCAAGCACAGATACTCGCCAACACAGCCACAGGCTCATCGTGTTGTAGCGCGGCTTTGCCAGGTTGCATAAAGAAAATCGTGCCTGAAACAGCAAGGCCTCCATCATGGAGGCCTTGAGAACGGAGATTACCAGACCGGTAATTCATCCTGAAGAAAAGGGTTGTGTAAGCGCTCATCACCCAGCGTAGACATCGGCCCATGTCCGGGGATAAATGTCACCTCATCACCCAGCGGCAGCAGCTTTGTTTTAATTGAGGTAATAAGCTGTGTATGGTCACCGCGCGGGAAGTCGCTGCGCCCTACTCCGCCTTTAAAAATGACATCGCCGGAAATCAGCAGCCGTGAGGCCGTATCAAAAAACACAATATGCCCTAGCGTATGGCCCGGGCAGTGCAGCACCTGTAGCGTTATTTTACCTACGCTCACCGTATCGCCTTCTTCAAGCCAGCGATCGGGCGTTAGCGGCTGGCATTCTTCCAGCCCAAACATTTTACTTTGCTGAGGAAGCCCCTGCAGCCAGAACTCATCTTCCTTCTGCGGCCCAATCACCGGCACACCGTAATGCTGTGCCAGCTCAGCGGCTGCCCCTACGTGATCAAGATGACCATGCGTTAGCAGGATCTGCGTCACGCTCACGCCCTGGGCGTCAATTTCCTGCTTAATGCGCGCTGCGTCGCCACCGGGATCGACCAGCGCGGCCAGCCGGGTTTCGGGGCACCAGATGAGAGAGCAGTTCTGGGCAAACGCCGTGACCGGAATGATATGATAGTTCATGCTGCTTTTCTGGCCGAAACCAGACCTCCGTTAATTACCAGTTCCTGACGGGACCGGTATCAATGTGCACAAAGTTACTGCGTGGGTAGTATCCCACACCGCCTGCACCCATTGCTAACGCAGCTTTACGAACATTGCTTAACGCAATACCTTCAATATGGAAATCCATCGCCTGGCCTTTGGTGTGATAGCTATTTTTAGCCACACCGCGACTGTGCGCGCGCAGGTTGGTGTTAGTCACCGGTGAACGGTAGCCGGAAATCAGTTGCACCTGTTTACGCGTGCCAAGCAACCCTTGCAAACGGAACAGCTGGTCGAACAGCTGCGGGTCGATGGTTTTTACTTTATTAGCGCGATAATCGCGGAAGAAGTGATTGAGGCGGGCCAGTTCATCCTGAATATACCCCCTGCCATCAAAAAATTCGGCTTTAATCATTTCGCCGGTATTCAGATTATTCAGCGTCAGAATACGCGGACGCGGCGTGGAGAGAGTCGCAAACGCTGACGTCGGCAAAAGAGCAGCACCTAAAGCGGCACCGCCCAGCGCCAGCAGTTTGCGGCGATTAGCGTCTAATTTTTCCATGATACTCAGGTCTACAAGATAAAATGATCGTTATCCCATGAATATTTCGGAGAACAGAATAAAAACAATCCGCAATATTAGAAACAAACTTCCAGTATTTCTGTTAAGTCTGCCGCAATATTTCCGGTAACATCACTGCTGTCCGAACTATTTTGGGTATATATGCACTTCTGGCGCACTGAGAGAACCTTAACTGGCTAAATTCCATGCGTCAAGGACCCCAGGTCACGCTACAAGCGGGTCCACAGGCATCTGTGGACCGTTATTGACACAAAATTACGTCTGTTAATCCATTAAAATTTCAGTATTTAACGGATCAATTGTCCTGCTTTCGATAATATCTTGCCGCCAGTTTGGGCAGTCAGATCGTAATTGTAAATATCTGTTCGATATTGTGTCTTACCATCTTCGCCAACAAAGGCTGTCAAATAATAAAGATTAACGGGAATACTTTGACGAATATTCACATAACGCGTCTTCCCTTCCTTGAGCGTGGAAGAGATACGCGCATCATTCCAGCCAGCATCCTGTAGTAGCATGTTCGCTAAATCAGATGCTTTATTTACCCTGACGCAACCGGAACTTAACGCCCGCGCGCCACGCTGGAATAAATTGTGGTTAGGTGTGTCATGCAGATAGATGGCGTCCGAACTCGGCATATTAAACTTGTAACGTCCAAGCGAGTTAGTCGGACCAGGCGCCTGCTGGAAGCGAAACGGCAGGTTGGAGGGGGTAATAGTAGACCAGTCCACCATCCATGGGTTCACAGCTTCTGCATTGCTACTCCAGCCACGCAGCACTTTGTAATTATGACGCTCAAGATAGCCTGGGTCGTTGCGCAGTTTCGGCAGGATATCGTTACGTGCCAGCGTCGGCGGCACATTCCACGGTGGGTTCAACACGACATTGTTCAGCGCGCTGCTCATCATGGGCGTTTTACGCTCCGGGCGGCCCACAATCACGCGGGATGCCAGTGCCTGGTTACCATTAAGCCAGTAAACCAGCGAATAATCGGGAATATTGACCATGATACCGGTATCCGGCTTGCCCGGCAGAAGACGCAGACGCTGGATATTTAATGCCAGCACACCCGCGCGCACCTGCGGCGTCATGTTGAGTGCATCACGCGTCGTCTTACCAATCACACCGTCAGCACCCAGCCCCTGCCAGCTCTGAAAACGCTTCACCGCGGCCACCAGCTTATTATCGTAAACCTGAGCACCCTTCACTGGTTTTGCTGGCGCGGTGTTATCACCCGGCAACGCAATCTCCGGGCCGCCCTCCAGCATGCCGGTACGTAGCAGGATTTCACGTAAAGCCGGGATGTCGGCACTGCTCTGTCCAGGGCGCAGCGACGCATTCGCCTTCATCTGCGGCCACGGGCGGTTATCTGCCACCAGCTTAAGCAGCGCATCATGCATCACCGCATACTGTGGGTGATGCGGAGCCAGAGTCGCAACAAAGTTTGCGACCGTACCGCGGTCCACCGCGAGCTGCCATTGGTTGATTACCGCCAGCGGTGGCGTTTGTGCCTTGTACGGCGTGCTGCTGTACAGCCAGCGGTTGCCCTGGGTGGGAATGGAAGAGACAAACTGCAGGTAACCCATCATCGCATCAGACAGAACAACATCGCGTGCCATGCCGTTTACTTCCGGGTCCGTCAGGAGTTCAACCCATGCCGTAAACTGAGGCTGAAAGCCTGCAATGGCCACTTCAGCCAGTTGCTGCTGAAACGCTCGCACCGCGTCTGCATTTTCCCACATCGGTTTCATATCGCGCGCGGCATAGAGTAGCGACAGCGCGCTCAAGTGAACGGGGGTATAGCCGGAAGGGAGCAGAGAAGCAAGCTGAGTCTGACTCTGTGCCACTGCCATACCTTCGTTTGCCGGTGACGTGCCCATCAGGGCGGCCATCGCCGGTGAAGGTACAGACTGTTGATTCAGGTTGAAAGGCTGTTCAGGCGCCGCTGCGGAAGCGTCAACCGGAACCACCTCCGGCTCATCGGCCTGTACAGCCAGTGACGACAGGCTAAGGACCAGGCCAGCAGCGACAGCTGACCTTCGAAAACGACTTAATTTCGTAAGCAACATCCCTTGCCTCCTGGTTAATCATTGCCTTATCGGCAGGATTACTCTCAGTATATAAAAGAGCAAAATCCTTCGTACCTGCCATAGTGTAAAGAAATTTAACGCCGATAAGAATCAAAAAAACAAAACTTACCCGCAGATTACCAAAAATTTGGCCCTTTGCTGGTTTAGCGAAAGGGCCATGATAATGGTGCCAGTTTTACATCAGGACGCGTCTGCGGCGTCTTGTGGCAAGGTCTGCGGCAGCGGTGCAGCAAACCCGCGCAGCCCCACTACGTGAACGTGCTCGTGGTTCTGAATTACCTTACGTACCAGCTTGTAAGTCGTGCCTTTTTCCGGGCTGATGTTTTCCGGTGCAGCGATAATCAACTGCATTTCCAGGCGCTCGCACAGCTCAAAGAGTGTGTTGATGGAACGAGCATCCAGACGCGCGGCTTCATCAAGGAACAGCAGACGACAGGGTGAAATATCTTTTCCACGCAGACGACGCGACTCTTCTTCCCAGGACTGCACCACCATCACAAGGATAGACATGCCAGTACCGATAGCTTCACCGGTCGACAGCGCGCCACTTTCTGCGCGCAACCAGCCGTCGGAGCCACGGTTAACCTCAACTTCCATTTCCAGATAGTTGCGGTAATCCAGCAGCTCTTCACCCATGGTTTGCGGTGTGCGGTTGCCCATCTCAATTTGCGGGTTCAGGCGCTGCCACAACTTCGCCAGCGCTTCAGAGAACGTCAGACGGTTGCTGTTAAACAAGTCCTGATGCTGACCGTGCTCTTCAGAGAGCACATCCAGCAGCGTAGAGTGGGTTTCGCGCACGTTGACGTTCAGGCGCACGCTGTTGACCTGACCAAAGGAAACGCTTTGCAGCCCCTGGTTGAGCATACGAATACGGTTTTGCTCACGCTGAATGGTTTTGCGAATAATGTTTGCCACGCTGCGTGAGCTAATGGCCAGCTTCTGCTCGCGGGCGGTCAGCTCTTCGGTCAGGCGACTGAGTTCGATTTCCATCTGCTCAATGGCTTCAACCGGGTCGTCGGTGCGGATAATATCCTGGCGGATACGCTCACGCAGATGCTGATACACCGCCACAAAGAACTGAATCTTACGCTCAGGACGTTTCGGGTCTTCAGACAGACGCAGCACGTCACGCAGGTGTTCGTTATCGGCCACCGCCAGGCGCAGTGCACCGAGTGCCTTATCCGACATAGAACGCAGATCGTCACCGGACTCATAGGCCAGTTCACGGCGGTGCAGGCGGCGCTCAACGCCATTTTCTTTCACCATGCGCATAACCGCGCACCAGCCGGCCTTTGAGGTCACCACCTGCTCGCGCTTTTCAAAGTAATCGCGCTCATGACGTTTAATTCGGCGGGTCAAATTCTCCATTTCAGCTTCGCAGTAGGTTAACTGCTTCTCAAGCTGGCTTCTGCGCGAACGGTTATTACTGAGCGCCGTGTGCAGTTCATCGCGACGCGCTCTGGCGCGCTCTTCGGCCCCGGAATCGGCACGTACACCGATATCCTTGAGTTCTTTGTACAAATCGGCAAGCAGTTCACGCTTGGTGTCATAGGAACTTTTGAGCGACGCCAGCAGCTGGCTGTACTGCCCAAGCTGGGCTGCGTGGCCACGCAGCGCTTCACGGGCGCGGGTACGCTCCGTTTCGGCCTGCTCCAGACGCTGGCGCAGTTTCTCGTTGAGATCGCTGTTGCCGCTGAGCATTTCTGCCGAGTCGCTGTAACTAAAATGCGCGCGACGCTGCACCACTTCGGTCAGCGTAAACGCCTGTTGGCGCGCCTCGCGCTGGGTTTGCTGGGCGTACTCGTAATCCTGCTTGAGCTGTTCAAACTGCTCAGGGTCGTTTTGCAGCACCGAGGCGACCTGCTCAAGTTTTATAAGCTGGTTGCCGTGCTGCTGGATAAAGTGTGTCGCTTCCTGCGCTTCATCCAGCCGCTCCTGGATTTCATCGCGACGGTCGGCCAGCGTGTCATCTTCCAGCAGATTCAGGCGTGGCAGCAGGCGGTTAAGCTGGGCAACGCCCTCTTTTGCCTGCTCAAACTGGCTACGCTGTTGCTGGTTGTCGTTCTCGTGGGCGCTGATTTCGCGCTCGATTTCGCTGCGACGGCTGTTTAACTGACGAATTTCCGCTTCCGGATCGTCTTCAAACGCCACAGACAGATGTTGGCCAATAAAACGGCTGAAGGCCTGGTGCAGGCGCTGGGTTTTCTGTACATCAAAGGAAAGCGTCGCGTAGCGTTCAGCCAGCGTTTCACGCTCGGCGTGCAGCGCCTCGATGCGGCTTTCGCGCGCCGCGCGGCCAAACAGCGGCAGCGTCGGGAAGCGCGAGTAGCGCCACTGGCGATCGGCCACTTTGACAACCACCGCTTTTTCCAGCTCTTCGGCGCTGAACACGCTGTCGTCAAACGACTGCGGGTCACCCTCAATGAGGTACAAATCTTCCGGGCAATCTTCCAGGCCGTCGAGCTGCTCGCGCACCAGCGACAGATCCGCCACCACAATGGCGTGGCGAGATGGACCATACAGCGCGGAGAAGTACGGCGCGTCTTCAAGGCTGACATCATCATAAATTTCAGACAACAGCACGCCACCAAAGCGCTCGGCCAGCGCATTCAGGCGCGCGTCTTCCGCACCGCCCGGCTGGCTCAAACGCTCGATTTCATCATCAACGGCGTTTTTGCGCGCACCGACTTCATCACGCTCAACGGTTGCTTCGCGCTCGCGCTCCAGCATCTGCTGGAGATATTCGGTGACGTCTGCGGCGCTTTCAAGCTCTGCTCCGCTCTGCTCACACAGCTGGTTGAGGCCATTCTGGGCCGCCAGCCATACCGGTGCACGCTGGGTCAACAGGCGAACGCGGCCCTGAATTTGCTCATGCTCCTGGCGCAGCGACATGCGCTGCTCGCTCGCCGCCGCCACGCTGTCCTGTAGCGTAACAATTCGCTCTTCCAGCTCTGCGGCCAGCGCTTCCAGTTCACCTGGCTCAACGCTGCGGCCCTGACGCTTGCAGAACTCGCCCAGCAGACGTTCCGCTTCCTGCTGCTCGCGCAGGCGCTGCTCCAGTTCATTAAGACGTGAACGCAGCCCCTGGGCCTGCTGCGCCTGGTGACGCTGCTCGGACGCTTCACGCAGCAAATCACGCGCAACATTCCAGGCTTCGCTACGGCTGACCGGGCCGTTAATCGCGCTCACCAACTGATAAGCCTGCTCAAACTGCGCGTGCGCAGCACGCGAAACGCTCATTTTCTGGTCAAGCGATAACAGCTTTTCAGTCGCTTCCTGCTCTTTGGCCTGGAAGGTTTCCAGCCACTCGTCGGCGCTTTCCGCCGTCAGATCTGGCAAGTGGCACAGCTCGCGGGCGCGCTCCAGCGCCTGAAGCGCCTGTTGATACTGAATCGCGCGCGTTTGCTGCACGTCCAGCGCTTGCTGGTAATCAGCAAGCTGACTTTTCAGTTCATCCACCTCAAGCTCAGCGGACTCAGCACGGGCTTCGTTTTCTTCCTGCTGCTCCTGGGCTTCGGCAACCACTTCGTTTTGCTCTTCAAGGCGCACCTGAAGTTCTTCAAGATCTGCCTCGTAGCGCTCGATTTTCTCCTGCTGACGCAGCGCGGTCTGCACCAGGTTGAGGTGATCGCTTGCCGCCTGATAATCGGTTTCAAGGTCGCCTTCTGAGCCTGCGTGCTCTGCCAGCTCGCGCGCCATTTCAACGTGCTTAAACTGCTCAGCGTTAAGCTGCTGGCGGCAGGTGTTCAATTCACGGCGCAGCTCCAGCGCCTGATCGAGATGAATGCGCCGCTCGTTAGCATGACGCATGTAGTCGGCGGCCACGTAATCGGTGGCTTCAGAGATCAGGTGCTTAAACAGGTCACGGTCGGACTGAGTGACGCGAATCGCTTCAAGCGTCAGGCGGTTTTCACGCAGCGCGGCTTCCATATCCTGGAACGCCTTACGCACGCCGCCGTTTTCCGGCAGCAGGTAGTCGCGCAGTGAGCGGGTGATGGCGCTGGAGATCCCGCCGTACAGCGAGGCTTCAATCAGCTTGTAGTATTTGCTGCGATCGGAGGCCGAGCGCAGGCGACGCGCCACAACGCCCAGGTCGAACATCAGCGAGTGATAGTCGGTGATGGAGTTAAACTGTTTAAACTGCACGCCCTCAATAGCTTCAACTTTATCTTTAAGCTCATGCAGCGGCAGCACGCGCGCCTGGCGATCGCCCAGGGTTTCCGTCACCAGCTGCGTGGGCAGAATAGAAGTCGGCAAGCCCTGGATGGCAAACGGTTTGATATCGACCTTTCTGTCGCGACCGGCGACCTGTTGCAGGCGCACGCCCACCAGCACGCGCTGGTGGCGCGAGTTCACCACGTCGAGCATCGAATAACACACACCGGCCTTGAGCTTACCGTGCAGGCCTTTATCGCGTGAGCCGCTGGTGGCACCGGCTTCGGTGGTGTTACGAAAGTGCAGTAGCGTCAAATCAGGAATGAGCGCCGTGACAAAGGCCGCCATGGTGGTGGATTTACCGGCGCCGTTACCACCCGAAAGCGTGGTCACCAGCTCATCAAGATCGAACGTGCGCGCGAAAAAGCCGTTCCAGTTAATCAGGGTCAGCGAGCGAAATTTACCGCGTTCAATCATGTTCATCCCCGGCGTTGTCATCGTCCTGGCGAGCGTCTTCACTCTCGTCATCGTTCAGTTGCAGATGGTTTTCGACCGGCATGGCCTCACCGTCGCGTATCAGGCGCTTTTGCGCTTCGCGGGCATCATCACCGCTGCGCACGTCCGCGCCAAATCGAAATACCGATTCAGTGATACGAAACTTGCTGCTGTCATGCCCGGTAAACCAGATCATGCCAAGGCGGCGCAGACGCGCAAGCGAGGAGCGCATTTTCTCCTGCAATTTCTGGCGATCAAGATCGGTACCGGTGGAGCGGTTATTCACAAGCTTGAGCAGCTTGCTTTCATCGGCGAGCGTCAGAAGCTCATCGTAAAGCTCCTGCTGAGTGAAAATCCCCTCATTGGCCAGACGTTCCGGGCTGAGGTAGAGATAGCAGAGGATTTTGCCGACCATCATATCCAGCTCGGACAGTACCGAGCGCGGGATAATGGTGGTCGAGCGCGGGCGCAGATAGAAGAACCCTTCCGGCGCGCGGATAAGCTCCACGTTATAACGCCCGTAGAACTCTTCCAGCTGCTCCTGGAAATCCATTAAAAAGGCATGATTATCCAGCTCATCCAGCCCGATATGTTTACCGGCACGCAGCTGGCTGTCCAGCGCGGGGAAAAGTGGATTTACCAACGCTTGTGCCAGCTTCAGTGGCATTAATTGTTCAATATTTGTCAATGACATTCGCCTGTACTCTGGCTCCGTAATCATTAATCGGCTGCCACGAGGCGGGCAGGCCAATAAAATCGGCTTCGGCAACGCCCAGGCGCACGGCCTGGTCAACGACGATGCGCGCTACATCAAAATGGCGGGCACGAGGATACTGCGCCAGATATTCGCGCATCACAATCGTGAGGTCGAGAGGCGCATTTTGGGCTTTATAGACCGCCAGCGCGGCTTCAATCATGGCTGCCAGCTGCTCGCGAATTTCGTTAAACTCTTCAAACTCCAGCTCAGACGGCAACTCGCCGGTCACTTCTTCATCGCGCAGCGACATCTCTTCGTCACGCATATCCAGCAGGCGATCGGCGCTGGCGTAGGTCAGTGCCCACGGCGCATCGAAGTAGTTTTGCACCGACTGGCGCAGGCGCTGGGCGAAGACGCGATTTTTATCCATATCAATAGCGGTACGGATAAATTTATGCACGTGGCGGTCATAGCCAATCCACAAATCGATAGCCTGCTGGCCCCAACTGGTAATGCGGTCCAGTTTGCTTTGCAAATCAAACACCAGCCGGTCAATGAAATGCAGGTCATCCATGCCCATCGTCGCTTCCTGGATACGCAGCAGATTGGCCTGCAGTTTATCGCCTGCGGCCTCAAGCGTATCCTGCAACTCGCGCAGCGTCCCGGAGGTTTCTGACAGCAGCAGTTCGCAACTGGAAATGGCAGCGCGCCAGTCTTTATTGAGCAGTGAGGCGATGTCTTCTTTCACCTGGTGCTGCTGCTCGTCCATGACGCGCTGGGTCAAATCGATGCTGTCGAAAATCTCCGCGACCGAATATTTAAGCGGTGCGAAGACGTGGCGATGCCAGTGAAATTCATCACCGCCCTCGGCGGCGGAATCTGCGGCGCTTTTCAGTTCACCTGCCACCACCGACAGCTGCATAGACAGACGCAGCGTGGAAAATTCACGTTGGCGAATATAGTAGTCGGTAATGCCAATACCCAGCGGCGTCAGGCGATAAATGGCGTTGCCTTCAGTCAGTTCGCTGGTAAAGCGGTTAAACAGGCGCTGGCGCACCATATCGTTAATGGCGTTGTTGGCGCGCTGGGCAATAGTTTCACTGCTCTGTTCAAAAACGTCGCTGACATGGCGAAAGGCGTCAACCAGTTCGCCTTCGGTCAGTTCACCATCCAGCCGCTCGCCGTTGAGCGTGGCGACGGCGAGCAGAAATGCCAGCCTTTCGCCCGGCAGCGAGATGGAGAAATCGTTTTTTCTGGCCCAGGCAACCAGTTCAGGTACTGTCTGGGAAAAATCACTCATAGCTTATCCCTGATTCTCCGGCTTTTGCGCAATCACATGAATATAACGCCCCATGCTTATCCAGGGCTCCTGACGGCAGTATTGCGTTTCGAGCGCAAGAAGCTGGTCAAAGCAGTCGCGCTGCCGATGCTTTTCACGCAGATAATCATGGAACACACGAACCCCGGTTTTACTCTCAATACGCCAACCAATTTGCTCCAGCCAGCGGTAAACCTGCTCCGGCGCTAAAGGATGATCGGGCGAAAGGGTACGTTTTTTCTTTTTTTGCATCCCCTGCTGCACATAGTCGAAGTTTCCCGCCACCATGTTGTGCATCAGAAGACCGTTAGCATTGTAGAACATCAACGACAGTGCGCCGCCGGGGGCCAGATATGACCACAGTGTCTCCAGCATAGCGCAGGGATCGGCAACCCATTCCAGCACCGCATGGAACAATATCAGATCAACCTGGCTTTCCAAATGCTCGCCAACATTCTGGGCGGAAGAATGTACAAAATGCATGTTCCCGCTCACACCTTTTTCATCCGCATTGAGGCGCGCACGCGCTACCATTTCCGCAGATAAATCACACAGCGTAACACGATGGCCCAGCTCGGCAAGGCGACAAGCGTTGTGCCCTTCTCCACCGCCTGCATCAAGAATGTGCAAACGGCGGGAGGCGTGTTGCGCCAGCAGCGGCTCCAGGTCCTGCCACAAAATGGCCTGACGCAATCGTCCTTTTGTTGTGCCGTAGATGTTGCGCGCAAATTTTTCGGCAATGTCGTCGAAATTGCGATCGTTCATCGCCTGAACTCCCTGAACACAAGCGCCCATGATGCAAAACCGCTATTTTGTCATACCCGAGGCGAGAATGAATCCTTCTGGTGTAATATCACGGGGATTTCTCCTCTGGATGGCTAAAAAAGGAACAAAGCACGATGCTTTTTATGCTTAAGAAATACGTTGGTGGCCTGCTGTTGCCACTGCCTTTTCTGTTGCTTCTGATGGGAGTTGCCATTGCGCTGCTGTGGTTTACCCGCTGGCAGAAAAGTGCTCGCACGCTGCTGACCTTAAGCTGGCTCACGCTGCTGCTCATTAGCCTGCAACCCGTGGCCGATAAAATGCTCAAACCCATTGAGGACAGCTATCCAACCTGGCGCGGCGGTGAGAAGGTCAATTACATCGTGGTACTCGGCGGCGGCTATACCTGGAACCCGGACTGGGCGCCCAGTTCTAACCTTACTAACAATAGTCTGCCACGCGTCGCAGAAGGCGTGCGCCTGTGGCTTGCTAACCCCGGTGCAAAAATGATTTTTACCGGTGGCGCCGCACCCGGTAACCCGGTCAGCACCGCAGAAGCCGGTGCCCGCGTGGCGCAAAGTCTCGGTGTACCGCGCGCGGATATCATTACGCTGGATAATCCCAAAGATACCGAGGAAGAAGCCGCCGCTGTGGCAAAAACACTCGGTCAGCAACCGTTCCTGCTGGTAACGTCCGCTTCGCATCTGCCGCGGGCAGTGGTGTTCTTTCGCCAGCAAGGTTTGCAGCCGATTCCAGCTCCGGCGAATCAGCTGGCCATCACCTCACCGCTGCAAACGCATGAGCGCATAATCCCCTCACCAGTCTGGCTGATGCACAGCGACCGCGTCGTATATGAAACGCTTGGCAGAATCTGGCAGAAGCTTAAGGCCGCGACCTCACAGCCAGGGGAGTAACGCTTTTGCGGCAGCGTCAAACGCGGGCCGGTTCATGCGCCCGCAGCTTACCAGCCGCGCAATTTCACTCCACAACACATACAGCCAGCGCCGCCACATGAATGCTTCGGCCACCGGTGCGCGCTGGAGATAGTGCCACAGCAGACTTTCCGGTAGCCCCTGCTCCTGCAAACGGAACAGTTCATATTCCCGCGGCGCCCAGAGAATCGCCCCTGGATTGACTATTGCGGTCAGCTGATCGCTGCGCGCATCTTTAAGCATGCTGCGCAGCGTAAAGTTGCCATGTACCAGCACGCAGCCATCGCTGAAATTATCAAACAATTGCGGCAGCGCTTCGCGAGTGCGAAAAAGGATGCGTTTATCCTGCATGCTCAGTCCGCTGCTCTGAAACTGATTGAGCGTGCTCCACAATACCTCGACACGCTGACGATACCAGTCGGACCACAGGTTTTCCTGCGTGCTGTCTACATCTCCGACGCAGCCGTGGCTGTCCACCCGGTGCCAACTCAACAGCGCTTCAACAATCTGGTCCTTAAGCTGCTCCCAGCGCTGCGGCGTGCGCGTGGGAGCTTCAACCGACACTCCGCGCAAGCGCTCAATAAGCAGCACGTCCGGCGCTGCACTGTTATCATGCGTAATCACACCGTAAACCACCGGCACCCGCACGGTGGCATGACGCGCCAGTAACGACATTTTCCAGGCGATGCGAGCAGCAAGGTCCGGTGAGGTGTAGCATTTTGCTAACAGCGGCATCGGCTGCCCCCGCTCGTCGTACAGCGACCACAATGAGTTTTCCGGTGTCTTGCTGATACATTCCATCCGGCTCAGCGGCTCGCCCAGCAAATGGCTCAGTTCAGCACGCAGTCGCTCCATTCGCACTATCCCTCATGAAAAACCTGCCTTTATGATGTGCCTGCCTCTGACGAATGTCACCAGGCAAGATCAAAAGCGAGGCGCCTTCGCAAGAAATAGCCATAAATCGTCTGGCACCCCCCTGCGGTAATAAGGGCAAGTGATAGCTCCGACTGCGTGATACCCGCTGCGCGTTAAGGACATTAGTACTCAGGGAGAGGTGGCGAGAAAGAACGGTTTAACGGCACCAAAAGTGGCAGAGAGAGCGGCGGCTCTCTCTGGAATGACGGTTTAACGCATTTCCGCGCGTACGCGCTCAAGATCTTCCGGCGTATCAACGCCGGTACCGGGTACCTGCTTTGCCACATCAACGTGGATTTTTTCGCCGTACCACAGCACGCGCAGCTGTTCGAGCATTTCAATGCGCTCAAGCGGGCTTGGCGCCCAACTCACGTAGCGGCGGATAAAACCCGCACGGTAGCCATAAATGCCGATGTGGCGCAGCAGCGTGTCACCGATGTTATCGCGGGATTCGGCAAATCTGTCGCGATCCCACGGGATGGTGGCGCGAGAAAAATAGAGCGCGTAACCCTGCGCATCGCGAACGACTTTCACGGCGTTGGGATTAAAAGCCTCCTGCGCATCGTGAACAGGTACCGCCAGCGTCGCCATACCGGCATTGCTGGCAATCAGGTTTTCGGCGACCTGGCGCACAATAACCGGCGGGATCGTGGGCTCGTCACCCTGAATGTTAACGATTGGCGTATCGTCTGCAAAGCCGCACTTCTCCACCACTTCAGCCAGCCGCTCAGTGCCAGACTGATGATCCGCGCGTGTCATGCACACTTCGCCGCCAGCGGCCTCTACCGCACGTGCCACATCGTCATGATCCGTTGCCACGATAATACGTGAAGCACCGGCCTCGCGGGCGCGCTCCAGCACGTGCACAATCATCGGCTTACCGTTAATGTCTTTGAGCGGCTTACCGGGCAGGCGCGTCGATGCGTAACGCGCAGGGATAATGGCCACAAAACTCATGGTTTGCTCTCTTCAACGCTAAGTGAACGCGCTTCATTTTCCAGTAATACCGGAATACCCTCGCGCAGTGGGAAAGCCAGTGCGTCGGACTTACAAATGAGTTCCTGCGTCTCTTTGTTAAACCAGAGTTTCCCGTTGCAAACCGGGCAGGCGATAATTTCAAGCAAGCGGTGATCCATAATTCCTCCAGAATGGACCGGGGAGCGAGAGGCGCTCAGAATAACACAGAGCTGCCGGGGATTTCCCGGTGTTTGCCCCAGCTCTGGGCCAGAAAATCAGGCAAGGAAGTAAAACGAATCTCACGCGCCCCCTGCCAGCGTGCAAAGTCATCCAGCGCTGTGCCAAGCCCGGTGGCAAGGCCTGTACCCGGCTTTATTCCCTCTTCCAGCCAGAGATTAATGACCTCAAGATAGCCCGCCTTGCGGTGGATTTTGGCATCCATTCGTCCTACCAGGGCGCCACGGTGTAACAACGGCAGCACAAAATAGCCGTACTGGCGCTTTGGTGCTGGCGTGTAACATTCGAGCCGATAGCGGAAATCAAAAAACTGCTCAGCGCGTTTTCTGTCCCAGACCACCGGGTCAAATGGCGACAGTACCGTGCTGTGCGTGGCGCGCAGCGTACCTGCCTGTGCCCGTGCCAGCAGCGGCTCCAGCGAACGATGCAGCCACATGGCACCAAGCCGCTCCACCTCCACAGCCATAATTTCCCCCTGCTCCTGCCACTGCGCCAGTAGCGGTGCCAGTGCTACGTTGCGCAGGCGGTAGTAATCGGCAAGCCAGGCCGGTAAAAACACTCCCAGACTGCGCGCGCTGTTGAGTAACATCTGGCGCTGTGCTTCCTCGCGTGATGGCAAATCGCGGCCGTCGTCCCACTGCTGCTGCACGCGCTCGGTAAGATCGTAGATACGCTGGAAGTTATGACGCGCCTTAACCATCAGTTTGCCGGCCGTGAACAGGCCTTCGAGATGGCGCTTGTGCGGCTTCCACTCCCACCAGCCTCCCGCACCTTTACGCGGATGCTCAAAATCCGCAGACCGCACCGGTCCGTTGAGACGCACGTGCTCAAGCAGTTGCGCAATGTCCTGCTCATGCTCCTGCATCCAGGCAGTACGATATTTCCAGCCCATATTTTCGGGTTGCAGCATGTTATGGCGCACCAGGCCAAAATCCTCACGCGGCAAAAAGCAGGCTTCATGCGCCCAGTACTCAAAAATATCACCGCGCGCCAGCGCCTCTTCCAGCCAGATCTGAGGGTAGTCACCGAGACGGCTGAACAACACAAGATAAGGGCTACGCGCCACCACGTTAATGGTGTCGATTTGCAGCAAAGACATGCGGGAAATAGCGGCCGGAACATCCTGCTCACGCGCCCGGCGGCGCGGTTTTTGCAGCAGCCCCTGGGCTGCGAGATGAAGATGGCGGGCAGCGCGCAGTGAGAGTTGAGGAATGGGCACAGCATCTCCTGAAGGCCGATGCGCGGTCGGCCAGCCAGATGATAAAAGCTGCGCCTTAGCGCGTCAGCGCAATGATTTCGGTGAGCAGGTTTTCTGCCTGCGGGCCGTGCATGTTGGCCTCAACCGGGAGATACCACCAGTTTTCACGGGCAAAACTGCGGCATTTCACCGCATCTTTCTCGGTCATCAACAGCGTTTGACCTGGCTGGTAATAGCCAACAACCTGCGCCTCGCTCAACGCCTGGTGATCGGCTAACGCGATGGTTTTCTCTGGCCTCAGTCCGCACTCATCAAGCGTGGCGAAAAAACGTGGTGGATGCCCAATACCCGCCATGGCGACCACATGCGTAAGTTCAGCAACCGCGCACTTTTCACCGCTCAGTAGATTAACGGCAAGCCCCGGGCGCAAACGCATCGTGATTTCACCGCTCCTGGCAACCCCACCGTTGGTAATCACAGCATCAACCGTTTTCAGGCGTCCGGCACGTTCGCGCATGGGACCTGCGGGCAGCCACCAGCCGTTACCAAAGCGGCGCACACCGTCAACCACCACAATTTCTTTATCACGCGCCAGCGCGTAATGCTGCAAGCCATCATCGGTAATCACTACCTGCACATCATGAACGGCAAGTAACGCCTGTACCGCTGCACTGCGCACCGGGGCAACAGCCACAGGCGCGCCGGTGCGCTGGTAAATCAACACCGGCTCATCACCAGCCTGTGCAGTGCTGGTCGCACCATTGAGCACCAGCGGATAACGCTCTGCCTTGCCACCATAACCGCGCGAGACCACGCCCACACGAATGCCACGCCGCGTTAGCTGTTCAACCAGCCAGACGACGACTGGCGTTTTACCATTGCCTCCAGCGGTCAGGTTGCCCACCACTACCACCGGCACTGGCGCACGCCAGGCCTTACGCAGGCCCAGCCGATAGCTCAGGCGAATAGCGCCGCTCACCAGGCCATACAGCCAGGAAAGCGGCAGCAACAGCCGCCAGAGTGCAGACTGACCGGACCAGATGCGTTCAATCATGCGCCGAACTGCATCTTATGGAGCTGGGCGTAAACGCCCTTTTGCTCCAGCAGAGCGCTGTGCGTGCCGCGCTCAACGATATTGCCGTCTTCCACCACCACGATTTCATCTGCCTGTTCAATGGTAGACAGACGGTGAGCAATCACCAGCGAAGTACGGTTTTTCTGTAACTCGTCGAGGGCTGCCTGAATCGCACGCTCAGATTCGGTATCCAGCGCCGAGGTTGCTTCATCAAGAATCAGAATGGGGCTGTCGCGCAGCAGCGCACGCGCAATCGCAATACGCTGGCGCTGACCACCCGACAGCAGAACACCGTTTTCACCAATCACGGTATCCAGCCCGTTATCCATCTTGTTGATGAAGTCGGTGGCGTACGCCATCTGTGAAGCCTTCTCCACATCTTCACGCGTGTACTGTTCAGTACGTGCGTAAGCGATGTTGTTGGCAATGGTGTCGTTAAACAGATGCACGTTTTGCGACACCAGCGCCACCTGGTCACGCAGGGATGCCAGCGTGTATTCGCGGATATCGTGGCCATCCATCAGGATTTCGCCTTCATCGATATCGTAAAAACGGGTAATCAAACTGGCGATTGTCGATTTACCTGAGCCAGAGCGCCCCACCAGTGCCACCGTTTTACCTGCTGGAATAGTGAGGTTGATGTTGCGCAGGGCCGGAACATCGCGCCCCGGATAGGTGAAAGTGACGTTGCGAAATTCGATATCGCCCTTAGAACGCGTGATCTCACGGCTGCCGCTGTCTTTTTCCTGCTCGGTATCCAGAATAGAGAACAAGGTCTGGCAGGCAGCCATCCCGCGCTGGAACTGGGCGTTAACGTTGGTCAGCGATTTCAGCGGGCGCATCAGCGCAATCATGGAGGAGAAAACAACGGTGATGGTCCCCGCCGTCAGGTTTTCCATCACGCTCGGGAAGCTTGCCGCATACAGCACAAAGGCCAGCGCCAGAGAAGCAATCAACTGAATAATCGGGTCGGAAATCGACGAGGCAGACACTAGTTTCATGCCCTGCAGACGCATGCGGTTACTGACTTTGTTAAAACGCTCGGCTTCAACCTGCTGGCCGCCAAAAATCAGTACTTCTTTATGCCCTTTCAGCATCTGTTCCGCACTGGTTGTGACCTGCCCCATAGTATTTTGCATGTTCTTGCTGATGCTACGAAAACGCTTAGAAACCACGCGAATAGCAAAGGACACAATCGGTGCCAGCACAATCAGGATCAGTGAGAGCTGCCAGCTGTAATAAAACATCATAATAAACAGGCCGATGATGGATGCCCCTTCGCGCACCACCGTTATCAGCGCGCTTGAGGAGGAAGAGGCCACCTGCTCAGAGTCATAGGTAATACGCGAGAGCAGCGTACCGGTTGACTGCTTATCAAAGAAGGCGACCGGCATTCCCATCATGTGGTTAAACAGGCGGCGACGGATGGTCATAACCACCTTGCCTGACACCCAGGAGATGCAGTAGCTGGATACAAAGCTTGTGATGCCGCGCAAAATCATCAGGCCGATGACCACCAGCGGCATCCAAATCAGTACAGAACGGTCCGTCTTGCCAAAGCCGTCATCCAGTAACGGTTTGAGTAGCGATAGCATAAAAGTATCGCTGGCTGCGTTGAGGATTAAGGCAACCCCAGCCACGATCAGACCCAGTTTGAACGGTGCAATTACCGGCCAGAGACGGCGGAAGGTCTGCCAGGTGGAGAGATCTTTATCATTGTGCATTGTCGAACCAACTAAAGTTGAAATAGCCGCACATTCTACCTGTTAACGGGGATGACGCCAAACCACTGATGATACCAGCGCGGTAAAATCTGTTCTCTGAAGCTCTGAACCTGCGGTTCACCCTCACCAAAACGCACGGTAAGCTGACCGTGACGGGCCGTGTCGTACCAGCGGATGTGCCGCTCGCGATAGCGCCTGAGGATGACCGTTGACGGTAAACGCCAGGCGCTGTAGCGCGCAACCGACGCCAGTGCCAGCGAGGGCGATACCTGGCGCAACAGCAGAGGCGACGACGAGGTTCGGCTACCGTGATGCGGTACCTGCAAAACATCTGCCTGTAAAAGTGCGCGCTGGCTGCGCACCATCGCCAGCTCGGCGGAGGCCTCAAGATCACCGGTGAGCAGGACACGATGTTGACCGTCGTCAATCATCACGACACAGGAGCGATTGTTGCCCGCGCCCTGCCAGCCGCGCGGCGGCCAGTGCACAGAAAACTGTAGCCCCTGCCAGTGCCAGCGCATGCCCTGCCAGCAAGGCACGTGCCCTTCTTCACCTTGCGAACTTTGTACCTCCATTAAAGGCCAGGCGCTTTGCAGGCTTTTTAACCCACCGCTGTGATCGAGATGCGCATGACTGAGTATCAAACGCTCCGGTGTCAGGTGGTGCCAGCGCAGCCAGGGAATAATGACCTGCTTGCCGCTGTCACCGCCCTGCCAGGCGGCACCGCTGTCATATAAAATAGCGCGCTGGTTACGCTCAACCACCAGCGCCAGACCGTGGCCGATATCAAGCATATGCAACGCCCAGCCGGTGGGTGGCTTCTCGCGCCAGAAGGGATAAAACATGGCAACGGCCAGCACCACGACAGAAGCCCCCCACGTCAGAACGCTTCGAAAACGCCATACAATAAGCAGCAGCCAGGGAGCCAGGCTCAGCCAAAGATAGCGCTCATCCAGTGCCAGCCAAACGTCTGGCAACGCGCGCAGATACGCAAACACCCACTCCAGCGACATATCTGCCAGCGTCAGCAATGGACGTGCAACATCAGCAAACGGCGTCAGCATCATTGCCAGCAGAATCAGTGGTACAGTGACGAAGGTTACTGTCGGCACGGCCACCAGGTTCGCCGGCCAGTTACTGAGACTGATGCCGTGAAAAATGGCCACCTGCATTGGCAGCAACAGCATCATCATCCCCGCCTGGAGATGCGCCAGAGACAGAACCTGTTTCACGCCAATGGGCAGCTTCTTTTTGGTAAACGGCAACCACTGATACCAGAACAGCAGTCCCGCCACGGCAGATATTGAAAGCAAAAAGCTGTCAGAGAGCAGCGCCAGCGGTTCAGCAAACAACATCACCGCCACACACGAGAGCCATATTTGCCAGCCGCTAACGCGCATTCCGCTCAGGCGTAGCACACCAAAAACCAGCATAGAAAGCATTGTGCGTACCGCAGGCGGTTGCGCGCCAGCAAGCCAGGTGTAAACCACGGCCATCAATAACCCACCGCATAGCGGCAGGCGCCAGCCGATATAGCGAGCGGGTAACATGCGTTGTACAAGGCGCACCAGCAGCCAACCCACTGCGCCAGACAACCCGATATGCAGCCCGGAAATCGCCATTAAATGTGCCGTACCGGTGTTTTTTAGTAACTCCCTGTCTGCTTCACTCAGCCCCATCCGCTCACCAAAGCCAAGTGCCAACAGCACGCCTTGCCAGGGCAAAGACTGACTTTGCTCAGTGATGCGCGCAATAAAGCGGCTACGTATGTCACACTGCGTTGATATGGGCTGTGCACTGATGATATTGCCGCGCAACGTCACCTGCTGTGCCAGCGCATAGCGCTGTGCGTCAAAACCACCTCGGTTAAGCCTGCCATGTACCGGTGTCAGACGCAGCACCATACGCCAGCGTTGCCCGGAACAGGCGGGCTTTGAAAGTGCTGCCTGATAAACCCTGACGCCAGGCTGTGGCAACAACCAACGCCCGTCGATACGCTGAATACGTAATTCGCTGACCTTATCGTCAGTTGTCGCGCTGATAACCACATCCGCATTCACTGTGCGATTACTCAGCATCTGTACCGGCCACAGCGCCTGCTTTGCCGCTAAAAGCCCCCAGCACAGCATCCACAGCGCGAGCGCAAGGTAGCGGCATTCGCGTTTTGCTGGCACGGATGCCAGCGCGGCAGTCACCATCAACAGACCGATAATGCCTGTAGACGGGAGCTCCGCCAGCCACAGTAACGGCAGCATGCCTGCTATTACGCTCAAACACAGCCCTGTTAAAGACACCACGTTGCCTCCCTGTTTCAGGCAGTCTGCGTTTTCCTTGTTTTCTCTGCATTAGCGTTATGCGCAAACACCGAGCGCGGTTCAGAAAAAGCGCTCGTACTTACTTTGCTTACCCTCACCTTCTGAAGCGGGCTTCAGAAACGCCGTTAGCGGTGGGCATGGAAATGCTGGCGTGGCTGTGGCTGTGGCTGTGGCTGTGGCTGTGGCTGTGGCTGTGGCTGTGGCTGTGGCTGTGGCTGTGGCTGAACATCATCACGCGGATTTTGCGCCTTTCGTCAACCGTGGCGAGCACCGGATGCCGCTTTACAGGCAATAAAAAAGGCGCCCTGAGGCACCCTTTTTCTTAAACCAATGGCTTAAGAGTAGATATTTGCACGGTCGCGCAACTCTTTACCCGGTTTAAAGTGGGGAACGTATTTACCTTCCAGTTCCACTTTATCGCCGGTTTTCGGGTTACGGCCCACGCGCGGCGCGCGATAGTGTAAGGAGAAACTACCAAATCCCCTGATTTCAATGCGCTCACCCTGGGCAAGCGTAGAGGCCATATGCTCCAGCATCTCTTTCACCGCATCCTCGACGGTCCGGGCGGGAATATGAGAGTGCTGGCTGGCAAGTCTTTCTATCAATTCTGACTTGGTCATGAATCCTCCAGTTTTCATTCAGGAAATGTGTTTACCGCTATCGAACAAGGGCGGCCGCAGCCGCCCTTCGTAATGCGCCAGGTCGAGATTACTCGCCTTTCGCTGCTTTGAACGCTTCAGCCATTGCGTTGGAGAAGTTGCCTTCTTCCTGCTTGTTGTTCACAGAAGCGATAGCGTCTTTCTCGTCAGCTTCGTCTTTAGCACGAACAGACAGGCTGATTGCGCGGTTTTTGCGATCAACGCCAGTGAACTTAGCTTCAACTTCATCGCCAACGCTCAGAACCTGAGTTGCGTCTTCGATGCGGTCGCGAGAAGCTTCAGAAGCGCGCAGGTAACCTTCAACGCCGTCTGCTAATTCAACTGTAGCACCTTTCGCATCAACTGCAGTGACTTTACCGGTCACGATCACGCCTTTCTTGTTCAGCGCAACCCAGTTGTTGAACGGATCTTCAGCCAGCTGCTTAACGCCCAGGGAGATGCGCTCACGCTCTGCGTCAACCTGCAGTACCACTGCCGCGATTTCATCACCTTTCTTGTACTCGCGAACGGCTTCTTCGCCAGCCACGTTCCAGGAGATGTCGGACAGGTGAACCAGACCGTCGATGCCACCGTCCAGGCCGATGAAGATACCAAAGTCAGTGATTGACTTGATTTTACCTTCAACGCGATCGCCTTTGTTGTGGGTTTCAGCAAACTGCTGCCACGGGTTGGATTTGCACTGCTTCAGACCCAGGGAGATACGACGACGTTCTTCGTCGATGTCCAGAACCATTACTTCCACTACATCGCCAACGTTAACAACTTTGGACGGGTGGATGTTTTTGTTGGTCCAGTCCATTTCGGAAACGTGCACCAGGCCTTCAACGCCTTCTTCGATTTCAACGAAGCAGCCGTAGTCGGTCAGGTTGGTCACGCGGCCAGTCAGACGAGTACCTTCCGGGTAGCGCTTAGCGATAGCAACCCACGGATCTTCGCCCAGCTGCTTCAGACCCAGAGAAACACGGGTACGCTCGCGGTCGAATTTCAGCACTTTAACAGTGATTTCGTCGCCAACGTTCACGATTTCGCTCGGATGCTTAACGCGCTTCCAGGCCATGTCAGTGATGTGCAGCAGGCCGTCAACGCCGCCCAGATCCACGAATGCACCGTAGTCAGTGAGGTTCTTAACGATACCTTTAACTTCCATGCCTTCCTGCAGGTTTTCCAGCAGCTGATCGCGCTCTGCACTGTTCTCAGATTCGATAACAGCACGGCGAGAAACAACAACGTTGTTACGCTTCTGGTCGAGCTTGATTACTTTAAATTCCAGCTCTTTGCCTTCCAGGTGCAGGGTGTCGCGAACCGGACGCACGTCTACCAGAGAACCCGGCAGGAACGCACGAATACCGTTCAGCTCAACAGTGAAGCCGCCCTTGACTTTGCCGTTGATAACACCAGTAACAGTTTCAGCGTCTTCGTAAGCTTTTTCCAGCGTGATCCATGCTTCGTGACGTTTAGCTTTCTCACGTGACAGCAGGGTTTCACCGAAGCCGTCTTCTACTGCATCCAGAGCAACGTCAACTTCGTCACCAACCTGGATTTCCAGTTCGCCGGCTGCGTTTTTGAACTGCTCTGCAGGGATTGCAGATTCAGATTTCAGACCCGCATCAACCAGAACGATGTCTTTGTCGATAGCAACAACAACACCACGAACGATGGAACCCGGACGGGTTTCGATTTCTTTCAGGGACTCTTCAAAGAGTTGAGCAAAAGATTCAGTCATATTGATAATCTTCAGGATTCTTCAATTTAACGTCCACCTGGCTTCATGCCGGATGGGGTTGTTTCACATGCCTGCTTACAATCCATTGCAGCAGGGGGTACTACTCATAAAGTAAGCCCGAGGGCCAGTGCCCCCGGGCTCGCAAATTCATTATTTAGCCGAGCGCCAGCCTTTCACGGGCATAGTGTAACGCTTTTTCAATGACTTGCTCAATGCTCATGCTGGTTGAATCCAGAATCAGTGCATCGTGAGCCGCCACCAGCGGCGCTACAGGCCGGTTACGATCGCGCTCGTCACGCTCTTTTATCTCGGCCAAAAGGCGCTCAAAGTTAACACTTATGCCCTTTTCCTGCAACTGTAGCATGCGCCGATGCGCACGCTCTTCAGAAGTGGCGTCAAGGAAGATTTTCACTGGCGCATCAGGGAATACCACGGTGCCCATATCGCGACCATCGGCAATCAGGCCTGGCGCTTCGCGAAAGTTACGCTGGCGGCGCAGCAGCGCCTCACGCACGCGTGGGAAGGCGGCAACCTGTGAGGCGGCATTTGCCACATCCTGGGTGCGTATTTCGCCGCTGACATCTTCCCCTTCGAGGATGACTTCAAGCTCGCCATCGCGGGCAACAAAACGCACATCAAGGTGAGCGGCAAGCGGTGCCAGCGCATCTTCCGAATCCAGATTGACCTGATGATGCAGCGCGGCCAGCGCCAGCACGCGATAAATCGCACCAGAGTCCAGCAGATGCCACTGTAGCGCCTCGGCCAACGCCTTGCACAGAGTGCCTTTACCTGCACCGCCGGGGCCATCCACCGTAATCACCGGAACGGATGCTGTTGTCATCGTCTTCTCCTTAATACCTTTCAGGCAAGCGACTTCCCTGGAGGGTAGCCATAAACGCCGCGCATTATACGCCGCAACGCCGACAACCGTTACTGTTCAGTGAAAATATCCGCATGGTGGAATAAGTGTAGGCGACCCACGCTGTGAAGCATGTAAGAAAGCGTCAGGAAGGCGGCGCGCCCTTTACCTCAGGCGCGCCGTAAAACGTATCAGGCAGAGGTCGAAATGCGCGCCAGCTGCTCAAAATAATCCGGGAAGGTTTTTGCGGTGCATTTGGGGTCGAGAATGGTGACCGGCGTATCCGACAGCGCCACCAGCGAGAAGCACATCGCCATACGGTGATCGTTGTAGGTGCCGATTTGCGCGTGAGTCAGGTGCGCAGGCGGCGTCACGCGAATGTAATCATGCCCCTCTTCCACCTCTGCGCCCACTTTACGCAGTTCGGTCGCCATCGCAAACAGGCGGTCGGTTTCTTTCACGCGCCAGTTATAGATGTTGCGAAGCATAGTGGTGCCTTTGGCAAACAGCGCCGTGGTGGCAATGGTCATCGCGGCGTCCGGGATATGGTTCATATCCATATCAATAGCGTTTAGCTCACCGCGAGTGCAGGCAATAAAATCGTCGCCCCAGGTCACGGTCGCGCCCATTTTCTCCAGCACGTCGGCAAAACGAATGTCGCCCTGCACGCTGTTGCGACCAATGCCGGTAACTTTCACCGTGCCACCTTTAATGGCCGCCGCCGCGAGGAAATAGGATGCCGACGACGCATCGCCTTCGACCAGGTAATCACCCGGTGAACGATACTGCTGGTTACCGCGCACCACAAAGCGCTGGTACGCCTGGTTTTCTACCTCTACACCAAAGGTCTTCATCAGGTGCAGCGTGATGTCAATGTACGGCTTCGAGACCAGTTCACCCTTAATCGCAATCACGGTGTCTTGTGCTGCCAGCGGCGCGGTCATCAACAGCGCCGTCAGGAACTGGCTGGAAACGCTGCCGTCCACCTCAACGTTGCCACCGCAAAAGCCACCGCGCAGACGCAGCGGCGGATAATTTTCCTGCTCCAGATAATCAATTTGCGCGCCGCCCTGGCGCAGCGCGTCCACCAGGTGACCGATGGGGCGCTCTTTCATGCGGGGTTCGCCGGTGAGCACAATATTGTTGTGGCCCAGGCACAGCGCCGCTGCCAGCGGGCGCATGGCGGTACCCGCGTTGCCTAAAAACAGTTCCAGCTCGCCGCTCGCCGCAAGCGCACCGCCCACGCCGGTCACTTCACAGCGGGTACGGTCGCCAGACAGGGTGTAGCTCACGCCGAGCGCCTTCAGCGCATTAAGCATATGGCGCACGTCGTCGCTGTCGAGCAGGTTGGTCAGCACCGTGGTGCCATGGGCAAGGGCTGCCAACAATAGCGCGCGGTTGGAAACGCTTTTGGAGCCAGGAAGATTAATGGTGCCGTCAACACGGGCGACAGGTTGAATAGTCAGGGATTCCTGCATGTAACAAAAGTCTCGCTAAAACGGGGAAGACCCGCGCCCTGCGGCGCGGGAAGAAAACAGTGATTAACCGTGGCGGCGTTCAAAATCGACCATAAAATCGGTCAATGCCTGCACGCCTTCAAGCGGCATGGCGTTATAAATAGACGCGCGCATCCCCCCCACCACACGGTGGCCTTTCAGCGCATGCAGCCCGGCGGCGAACGACTCCTCAAGGAAGACTTTATCGAGGTTGCTGTCGGCTAACTGGAACGGCACGTTCATGCGCGAACGGTTAGCACTCGCCACATCGTTGCGATAGAAGTCACTGCGGTCGATGGTGCCGTACAGCAGGTCCGCTTTCTGTTGATTAACCTTATCCATTGCGGCCACGCCGCCGTTCTGTTTGAGCCACTTGAACACCAGCCCCGCCAGATACCAGGCAAAGGTCGGCGGCGTGTTGAACATGGAGTCGTTATCGTTAAGGACTGTGTAATCGAGGATGGAGGGACACGCCTTGCTTGCTTTGCCGAGCAGGTCGTCACGCACGATAACCAGCGTCAGGCCAGCCGGGCCGATATTTTTCTGGGCGCCAGCATAGATAACACCAAAGCGGCTGACGTCAATGGGGCTTGACAGAATGGTGGACGAGAAGTCAGCGGTGACGATAACGTCTTTGCCAAACTCCGGCGTTTCATCAATAGCAATGCCATCAATGGTTTCGTTCGGGCAGTAGTGCAAAAACGCCGCGTTGTCAGAAAGTTGCCAGTCGCGCATCGGCTTGAGCGCGCGCTTACCGTCAACGGTAATTTTGGCGTCAATAACATTAGGCGTCAGGTATTTTTTTGCTTCTTTAACGGCACTTGCCGCCCAGTAGCCTCCATCGACATAATCTGCGGTGGTTTTATCACCCAGCAGGTTCAACGGCAGCGCCGAGAACTGGCCGCGACCGCCGCCGTGGCAAAACAGCACCCGGTAATTAGCCGGAATATGCATCAGGTCGCGCAGGTCGCGCTCCGCCTCTTCTGCCACCTGAATAAATTCTTTACCACGGTGGCTAATTTCCATAACGGACGTTCCCAGACCGTGCCAGTCGCGCAATTCCTGTTGAGCCAGTTTGAGCACATCTGCCGGCAGCATCGCCGGACCCGAACTAAAGTTGTAGACCTGAGCCATTTCCCTCACCACGCCTTAATGCCAATAATTTTTTCTGTGGACATCGGTTTTATCATCCACTGCGAATGCCTGCAACGAGTAATCCCCAGGGGGAAGCCATTGTGCACCCAATCACACAGCCTGTTTCACTGTGTTAACTGGCTGATGGCGCTGGAAAGGTATTCAACTCACCCGCAGCGTCCGGCAGGCACGTATCCATCTGCGCTCGCCGCAACGCGGGCAAGCGCTGTCGCTTCCCGGTGTCAGCGTAATGACACGGCTACAGCGCCCGCAGGCGTATTCCCCTTCCTGTGGCGGGGTACGGTAGCTTGGGTTAAACTGCGCAGGCAGCACTGAAAGCCCGGGCTTTACCGCTTCATCAGGATAAAACCAGGTGCTCACACCGCCATCGCTCTCAAGAATAGCGAGCCTTAGCTGACCGAGATGCTCAACCCCGGACTGGCGCAGCGCCATAAAGAACTCCACTTCAGTGAAATGCTCCTTATGCAGACGCTCCCATACCAGCTCCCCCTGCTCCACCACGGCAATGGGCTTGCCCTCCAGCCAGTCTTCCATTTTATCGCTGCGCGCCATCAGCCAGATAATCAGGCGGTAGAGCAGCGCTACGGTAATAAACACCGCAAGGGTCGGCAGCAGCGGCGTGTCGTCATACAGCGCCACGTCGCCTGCTGCGGAGCCGAGCGTCAAAATCATAATCACTTCAAATAGCGACAGCTGGCGCACGCCGCGCCGTCCGGTAATTTTGAGAAAGATAAACACCAGCAAAAAGCTGTAAAAACTGCGCAGCGCCACTTCCAGCAGGAAATCAACCGGCAGTTTATCGAAGGCCATACGGTGTAAATCAAAGGATTTCATTGCGTTCTCCGAAGCGAAATGAGTCCTTCTGAGCATAGCAAGTGTTTATTTATCACCGCGCCGGGGGCGAATATGGCGCTATTATCGTAAAGCCCGTATCATTGCGCGCTTCGCGTACGCCATCAAAGTGGACAGGTTATGACCCAAACATTCATCCCCGGTAAAGATGCCGCGCTGGAAGATTCCATCGCTCGCTTCCAGCAACAGTTAGCCGACCTTGGCTTTCATATAGAAGAAGCCTCCTGGCTGAACCCGGTACCTAACGTCTGGTCGGTACATATTCGTGACAAAGAGTGCGCGCTGTGCTTTACCAACGGCAAAGGCGCTACTAAAAAAGCGGCGCTGGCCTCGGCACTGGGCGAATATTTTGAACGTCTTTCCACTAACTACTTTTTTGCCGATTTCTGGCTCGGCGAAAGCCAGGCCAACGCGCCGTTTGTGCATTATCCTGACGAACGCTGGTTCCCGCTGCCGGAAAACGACAGCCTGCCAGAAGGCATTCTCGACACGCATCTGCGCGCGTTTTACGACCCGGATGATGCGCTGAGCGCCTCCATGCTGGTAGATTTGCAAACCGGCAATAGCGAGCGCGGCATCTGCGCCCTGCCATTTGTGCGCCAGTCGGACCAGAAGACCATTTATATTCCGATGAATATCGTTGGCAACCTGTATGTTTCCAACGGCATGTCGGCAGGCAACACCGCCAACGAAGCGCGGGTTCAGGGTTTATCTGAAGTCTTTGAACGCCATATCAAAAACCGCATTATTGCTGAGAGCATCAGCCTGCCGGAGATCCCAAAAGAGGTACTGGCACGCTATCCTGGCGTTGTCGCCTCTATTGAAAAGCTTGAGGCGGAAGGTTTCCCGATTTTCGCCTACGACGGCTCGCTGGGTGGCAACTATCCGGTGATTTGCGTCGTGCTGTTTAACCCTGAAAACAGCACCTGTTTTGCCTCTTTTGGCGCCCACCCGGACTTTGGCGTGGCACTGGAGCGTACCGTTACCGAGCTTTTGCAGGGCCGCGGCCTCAAAGATTTAGACGTGTTTACGCCGCCGACCTTTGATGATGAAGAAGTCGCCGAGCATGCAAACCTGGAAACTCACTTTATCGACTCCAGCGGTCTGATTTCCTGGGACCTGTTTAAACAGGATGCCGACTATCCGTTTGTTGACTGGGATTTCTCAGGCACCACGCAAGAAGAGTTCGCCACGCTGATGGCGGTGTTCGCTAAAGAAGGCAAAGAGGTGTACATCGCTGACTACGAGCACCTGGGCGTTTACGCCTGCCGTATTCTGGTGCCGGGCATGTCCGACATCTATCCGGCAGAAGATCTGTGGCTGGCAAACAACAATATGGGCAGCCACCTGCGTGAAACCATTCTAAGCCTGCCGGACAGCGAATGGCAGCCGGAGCAATACCTGCGCCTGATTGAGCAGTTTGATGACGAAGGGCTGGACGATTTCACCCGCGTGCGTGAACTGCTGGGCCTTGCAACCGGCAAAGACAACGGCTGGTATACGCTGCGCATTGGCGAGCTGAAGGCGCTACTGGCGCTGGCGGGCGGCGATCTTGAGCAGGCGCTTATCTGGACGGAATGGACGATGGAGTTCAATGCCTCGGTGTTCAGTGAAGAACGCGCCCGCTTCTACCGCTGCCTGCAAACGCTGTTGCTGCTGGCACAGGAAGAAGATCGCAGCCCGTTGCAGTATCACCATGCCTTTGTGCGCATGTTTGGTGAGCAAACCGTGGATGCAGCCAGTGCGGCCATCAGCGGTGAAGCGCCATTCTGGGGTCTGCCGCCTGTCGATCTTGAGCTAAAAGCCTTCCCGGCACATCAGGCGTTGCTGGGCGCGTGGGACAAGCTACAGCGCGCAAAAGCCAAATTCTGGCAAAAGGGATAATTAATTGATTTACTCCCTTTGAGGTAGGTCTTTTTTTGCTATATTACGGGGCGATTTCATTGCCCCGTTTTTTATTTTTTCCCAGCAGCCAATGAAATGTAAATTAAGCGTTAATTGCGAGTGAATATTTATTTGTTCGCTGCGAATTAATGTTATTTGTTTTCACCAAAAGATGAATAAATTTAACTTTTCCGGGAGGTAGCGAAAGTTAAAATTCAACTCATGCGATAATATTTAAAATTTATTTTTATTAAATAAATCAAATAGTTAACCTGAAAAAGAGCAATAAACACACTCTTTACAGGCCTTTCAGCCAGGCGATATATGATCTACATCAATTTCTCATCTATAATGCTTTGTTAGTATCATTTCGCCGAATTTAGTTAAGAGAGAGTTAGTGTGAAAGCTGACAACCCTTTTGATCTGTTACTTCCACCTGCTATGGCAAAAGTTGCTGAAGAAGCGGGTGTCTATAAGGCAACGAAACAACCGTTGACCACATTTTTCCTGGCGATTACCGCAGGCGTTTTTATCTCTATCGCGTTTGTCTTCTATATCACTGCAACCACTGGTTCAGCCGGTATGCCTTACGGCATGGCGAAACTGATTGGCGGTATCTGCTTCTCTCTCGGTTTGATTTTGTGCGTTGTCTGCGGCGCTGACCTGTTTACGTCCACCGTACTGATTGTGGTCGCAAAAGCCAGTGGTCGCATCAGCTGGGGGCAGTTGGCGAAAAACTGGGCCAACGTCTATTTTGGCAACCTGGTAGGTGCACTGCTTTTTGTCCTGCTAATCTGGCTTTCAGGGCAGTATATGGTCGCCAACGGCGCCTGGGGCTTAAATGTGTTGCAGACAGCTGACCACAAAGTCCATCACACTTTTGTTGAGGCCGTAAGCCTTGGCATTCTGGCTAACCTGATGGTTTGCCTCGCGGTCTGGATGAGTTACTCCGGGCGCAGCCTGACAGACAAGGCGTTAATTATGGTGCTCCCGGTTGCGATGTTTGTCGCCTGCGGTTTTGAGCACAGTATTGCGAACATGTTTATGATCCCAATGGGCATCCTGATTCGCAACTTCGCAGCCCCGGAATTCTGGAGTGCTATTGGCTCCTCACCGGACAATTTTTCACATCTGACCGTAATGAACTTTATCACCGACAATCTGATTCCGGTAACAATCGGCAATATCATCGGTGGGGGTTTACTGGTTGGGTTGACATACTGGGTTATTTATCTGCGCGGCGGCAATAAGCACTAAGTTACCGTTGCCAGTAGATCAGAACTCCACATTAGAAGGTAGGTGTTACATGTCCGAGCTTAATGAAAAATTAGCCACAGCCTGGGACGGTTTTGCTAAAGGCGACTGGCAGAATGAAGTTAACGTACGTGACTTCATCCAGAAAAACTACACCCCGTATGAGGGTGACGAGTCCTTCCTGGCTGGTGCGACCGATGCAACTACCCGCCTGTGGGACAACGTGATGGAAGGCGTTAAACTGGAAAACCGCACCCATGCGCCAGTTGACTTCGACACCGCTGTTGCCTCTACTATTACCTCTCACGATGCCGGCTACATTGAAAAAAGCCTGGAAAAAATCGTTGGCCTGCAGACGGAAGCGCCGCTTAAGCGCGCCATCATTCCGTTTGGCGGCATCAAAATGGTTGAAGGTTCCTGCAAAGCGTATGACCGCGAGCTGGACCCAGCCTTAAAAAAAATCTTCACTGATTTTCGTAAAACCCACAACCAGGGTGTGTTCGACGTTTATACGCCGGACATCCTGCGCTGCCGTAAGTCTGGCGTACTGACCGGTCTGCCGGATGCCTACGGCCGTGGCCGTATCATCGGTGACTACCGTCGCGTTGCGCTGTACGGCATCGACTTCCTGATGAAAGACAAGTTCGCGCAGTTCGGCTCTCTGCAGGCCGACATGGAAAACGGTGTTAACCTCGAAGACACCATCCGTCTGCGTGAAGAAATCGCTGAACAGCACCGTGCGCTGGGTCAGATTAAAGAGATGGCAGCCAAATATGGCTTTGATATCTCCGGTCCGGCAACCACTGCTCAGGAAGCTGTACAGTGGACCTACTTCGGCTATCTGGCCGCAGTTAAGTCTCAGAACGGTGCCGCTATGTCCTTCGGTCGCGTATCCAGCTTCCTGGACGTGTACATCGAACGTGACCTGAAAGCCGGTAAAATCACCGAGCAGGACGCACAGGAAATGATTGACCATCTGGTCATGAAACTGCGTATGGTTCGCTTCCTGCGTACCCCGGAATACGATGAGCTGTTCTCCGGCGACCCGATTTGGGCAACCGAATCTGTTGGCGGTATGGGCGTTGATGGCCGTACCCTGGTCACCAAAAACAGCTTCCGCTTCCTGAACACCCTGTACACTATGGGGCCGTCTCCGGAGCCGAACATCACCATTCTGTGGTCTGAAAAACTGCCGCTGAGCTTCAAAAAATACGCCGCGAAAGTGTCCATCGACACCTCATCTTTGCAGTATGAGAACGATGACCTGATGCGTCCGGACTTCAACAACGACGACTACGCTATCGCATGCTGCGTAAGCCCGATGGTTGTTGGTAAGCAAATGCAGTTCTTCGGCGCCCGTGCAAACCTGGCGAAAACCATGCTGTACGCTATCAACGGCGGCGTGGACGAAAAACTGAAAATGCAGGTGGGTCCGAAAACCGCACCTATCAAAGGTGACGTGCTGAACTTTGACGAAGTCATGGACAGCATGGACCACTTCATGGACTGGCTGGCTAAGCAGTATGTGACCGCGCTGAACGTGATTCACTACATGCACGACAAGTACAGCTATGAAGCTTCACTGATGGCGCTGCACGACCGCGACGTTATCCGCACCATGGCCTGCGGCATCGCTGGTCTGTCCGTTGCGGCTGACTCCCTGTCTGCTATCAAATACGCCAAAGTAAAACCGATTCGCGATGAAGATGGCCTGGCTATCGACTTCGAAATCGAAGGTGAATACCCGCAGTTCGGTAACAACGACTCACGCGTTGATGATATGGCCGTTGACCTGGTTGAACGTTTCATGAAGAAAATTCAGAAACTGAAAACCTACCGCAACGCTATCCCGACCCAGTCTGTTCTGACCATCACCTCTAACGTGGTTTATGGTAAGAAAACGGGTAACACCCCGGACGGCCGTCGCGCTGGCGCACCGTTTGGCCCGGGTGCTAACCCAATGCACGGTCGTGACCAGAAAGGTGCCGTTGCCTCTCTGACCTCGGTTGCGAAACTGCCGTTCGCCTATGCGAAAGATGGTATCTCCTATACCTTCTCCATCGTACCGAACGCGCTGGGTAAAGATGACGAAGTGCGTAAAACCAACCTTGCAGGCCTGATGGACGGTTACTTCCACCACGAAGCCAGCATTGAAGGTGGTCAGCACCTCAACGTTAACGTCATGAACCGCGAAATGCTGCTTGACGCGATGGAGCACCCGGAAAAATATCCGCAGCTGACCATCCGCGTATCCGGCTACGCTGTTCGCTTCAACTCTTTGACTAAAGAGCAGCAGCAGGACGTAATCACCCGTACTTTCACTCAGTCCATGTAATTTCCCGGACTGGCTGAAAAGGCGTAGAATAAAGGCCCCCTGGTGGGGCCTTTTTAATACCGCCGCCCTGCTCTCACGCAAGGCGCATGCATCAAGTCAACAGCCTGCTTTGCCAGCTATCTATACTTTGGGTAACTGCCAAAACAGACTCGACACAGCGGAACTCAAGCTGTGCATACACAAGCCCAGGATGGGCAATTTCTGGAGATATCACCGCAATGTCAGTTATTGGTCGAATCCACTCCTTCGAATCCTGCGGCACCGTTGACGGGCCAGGTATCCGTTTTATCACGTTCTTTCAGGGCTGCCTGATGCGCTGCCTGTACTGCCACAACCGCGATACCTGGGATACCCACGACGGGAAGGAAATCACGGTTGAGGAGCTGATGAACGATGTTGTCACCTACCGCCACTTTATGAATGCCTCCGGCGGCGGCGTCACCGCATCCGGCGGGGAGGCCATGCTGCAGGCCGAGTTTGTGCGTGACTGGTTTCGCGCCTGTAAGAAAGAAGGTATCCATACCTGTCTGGACACGAACGGTTTTGTACGCCGCTACGATCCAGTCATTGACGAGCTGCTGGAGGTCACCGACCTGGTGATGCTTGACCTTAAGCAGATGAACGATGAAGTCCACCAGCTACTGGTTGGTGTTTCTAACCACCGCACGCTGGAGTTTGCTCGCTATCTGGCGGGCAAAGGGATTAAAACGTGGATTCGCTACGTGGTGGTGCCAGGCTGGTCTGACGATGATGACTCAGCACATCGTCTGGGTGAATTTACCCGCGATATGGGCAATGTCGAAAAAATCGAACTGCTGCCCTATCACGAACTGGGTAAACACAAATGGGTGGCGATGGGCGAAGAGTATAAACTCGACGGCGTAAAACCGCCGTCTAAAGAAACCATGGAGCGAGTGAAAGGCATTCTTGAACAGTACGGACACAAAGTGATGTACTGATATCAGCTAACACCACGCATCCCGGGCCGGTTATTTACCGGCCCTTTTTATTGCCAATGCCCCCTGTGGGCGTGACCAGCAACAGGTTTTGGCTCAGTCTTATTGGCGTTGGGTTTCACTCTTACATCTTGTTTGAGTACACCCTTTCAAAGCGTCATCAATACTACCTGCATAACAGGTGGATGTTGACTATCAGCGTCGCTACATCACCGACAGCGCAAGCTTTACCAACTCACGAACCGTCTCTTCGTCAACGCCGTCGCGAATCTGCACCGTCAGACCAAAAAACAGCGTCGTGAAGTACTCTGCCAGCGCGCGAACGTTGACGTCCTGCGCAACGTCACCTTCTGCTTGCCCGCGCAGCAGGCGCGACTCAAACAGCAGCGCCGTACGCCGCCGCTCTTCACTCAGCACCCGCTGCACATCGGCACTCTCCTGCGGCCCACTCAGAGCAGTCAGCACCACAAAGCAGCCTTTATGGGTATGCTCGGCATAAAACTGTTCAACAGTGCGTTCAAACAGTTCACTAATACCGGACTTCGCATCGGTTGCCTGGGTCAGCGCAATCTCCCGATAGCTGCCGTATTTGCGCAGATAAAGCTCAACGGCCTCCATAAACAGTTTTTCTTTGCTGCCGAAAGCGGCGTACAGGCTGGGAGGCTTAATCCCCATGCTCCCGGTCAATAAAGAGAGCGATGCCCCGTCGTAGCCATAGAGCCAGAACACATCCATTGCTTTGTGCAAAGCCGCATCCCTGTCAAAAAAACGGGGTCTTCCTCGGGTTGCCGTTGCTTTAGTCATATCACACCACTTTATGTATCGATTGCTACAAAAAATATTGACACCAGAATATCACATTATGTATCGTCCACTACAGAAAAGGTTGCCGGCCTCTTCCTGCTTTACGCCATCCGGTATTACCTGCTTATTCAAAGCAGCCGCTGAGCGGTGCTTCCAGCGCATTTGCCCTGTCTGGCAAGACTGGCTGCACGCTCAACTTTATGCCCGTTGAAGGTAGATATGATGAAAATGAAACCTGCACTACTGAGCGCCCTTATCGCAACCGCTGTCAGCCTGACTGCAACCCATGCCGCACGCGCAGAGTATGACCCTAATCTAAAATCAATCGATACACCGCCGCAGGTCTCCCAGCAGGGTTTTGACCAGGTAAAAGCGCAAAAACGCGGCCAGTATGCCGTTGCACAGGGACTTACCAGCAAGTTTATCGACGTTAATGGCCAGCGTCTGCATTATGTTGAAGGTGGTAACAGCGGCACGCCGATTATTTTCATCCACGGTTTCGGTTCCACCTGGAAAATGTGGGAACCGGTGATGGAAAAATTCAAAGCTAACAATAAGGTCATCGCCATTGACTTGCCAGGGCTGGGGCAGTCATCGCCAATTGCCAATGGTGATTACTCGGCTGAAAATGTGTCCCGTATTCTGCTTGCAACCATCAAAAAAATTACCGATAGCAAACAGATTTATTACGTCAGCCACGATCTGGGAAATTCAGCCTCTTATCCACTGGTCGCCAACAACCAGGGTAGCTATATCAAAAAAGCGGTCTTTATGGACTCGCCCATTCCTGACCGCGCGATGTTCACTTATCCCGGTTATACCCCGCAAGGTCCGGGTCTGGGCTGGCACTTCGGCTATTTCAGCTTCGGTGATATTGCTGAGAAACAAATTGCCGCCGACCCGTCACTGTTCTTCTCGTACTTCATAAAAACCTATGCAGGTAAGAAAGAGATTTTCACACCTGAATTGCTCAGCGAGCTTATCGAGCCTTATTCAACCCGCGAGAGACTACGTGCGGCATTTGGTTATTACAAATCACACGCAGATTCGGCGCTGCAAAATGAGGCCCTGCTTGCGGCGGGTAAAACGCTGCGCATCCCTTCAATGGCGCTAACCGGGGAAAAAGGCGTCAACGACGTGCTGGTCAAGGAGATGAAGACGCGTTTTGTCGCCGATCCGTCGCAGTTTACCGGCACTATTCTGCCGGATACCGGACACTGGATGGTGGAGGAGAATGCGTCCGGGGTAACCAACGCGCTCTCTTCATTCCTGTTCAAATAAACGCATCGTTATGCATCTACAAAGCCTGTCATCAGACAGGCTTTGTCCTGTGCCAAGGGCCGTACCCGGCACTACTGTTGACGAATGCCACCCAGCGCGACGCAGTATGTCTGCCAGCCACATCATGGCTACAAGACGGCTCAGGATATCGCTCAGAAGCAGCTGATTGATGCCATCCGGCATTCGCAGCTATCGAATCGTCGTTGGATCTTGTTCAGACAACAAACCCGTCTGCCACGCCCGTAAGGTTGATAATATGAAAATGAAGCCTGCATTCCTGTCCACACTCATCGCCGCCACCTTCATGCTGGCTGCCACGCACAGCGCACGCGCCGAGTTCAATCCTAATCTGAAATCGATTGATACGCCCCCACAGGAGTCTCAGCGCCAGTTTGACCTGATCAAAGCGCAAAAACGCGGCCAGTATGCGGTGGCGCAAGGGCTGAGCAGCAGGTTTATCAACGTTGAGGGTCAGCGCCTGCATTATGTGGAAGGCGGCAGCAGCGGCACGCCAATTGTGTTTATCCACGGATTCGGTTCAACCTGGAAGATGTGGGAGCCGGTAATGGAAAAACTCAAGGCTAACAATAGAGTCATCGCTATCGATTTACCGGGACTGGGACAGTCTGCTCCAATTGCCAATGACGATTATTCGGCGGAAAACGTGTCCCGTATTCTGCTGGCAGCCATTAAACAAATCGTGGGTAATGAGCCGATTTATTATGTCAGCCACGATCTGGGGAACTCTGCGTCCTATCCGCTGGTTGCTAACAACCAGGGCAGCGTTGTCAAAAAAGTCGTCTTTATGGACTCGCCGATCCCTGACCGTGCGATGTACACCTACCCCGGATACACACCCAACGGTCCGGGACTGGGATGGCATTTTGGTTACTTTAGCTTTGGGGATATTGCGGAGAAACAAATTGCTGCCGATCCGGCGTTGTTCTTCTCTTACTTCATTACCACGTATGCAGGCAAGAAAGAAAAGTTCACGCCAGCGTTGCTCAGTGAACTGACTGAGCCGTTTTCAACACGTGAAAAAATACACGCGGCCCTCGGTTATTATCATTCGAAGACGCGCTCTATTGCACAAAACGAAGCACTGCTGGCGGCCGGAAAGACATTGCACATTCCGTCAATGGCACTGACCGGGGCCAAAGGCGTGAATACGGTGCTGGTCAATGAAATGAAAACTCGCTTTGTCGCTAATCCGGCACAGTTTACCGGCACCATTCTGCCAGGCACCGGCCACTGGATGACCGAAGAGAGCGCACCAGAGGTTATCAGCGCCCTGTCTTCATTCCTGCTCAAATAACCCTTATTCACAAAAAAAGCCTGTCATTAAGGCAGGCTTTTTCTTCGCTAAGCGCAATTACGCGTGTGCCACCGGCGTGGGATGCTGGCCTGCTTTGCGCAGCAGCATCATCAGATAGATAAACGCCACACTGGCGATAGTCACAAACAGCAGATCGTCAGAGTAGTTCTGCATGAGCATGGATGTCAGCGTCGGCCCCAGCAGGCTACCAATGGTGTAGCTTAAAAGCAGCGCCTGGTTCATCGCCACCAGCTGATGCTGCCCGACTTTTTCACACGCCCAGGCCATTGCGACAGGGTAAAGCGTAAAACCCGCGGCCCCCAAGATAAACAGCGCGGGTCCCATCGCGGCGTTGCTGAGCATAGCCAGTGCACCGAGAATGACGACAAACACCTGTACACGCAGCACCAGCAGACGCCCGTAGCGATCTGCCAGGCGACCTATTGGCCACTGCCCGACAATACCCGCGCTGACCATGACGGCCATCCAGAACCCAATATGCGCATCACTGATACCCTGGTGGTTCAGCCACAGCGGCATCAGGCCGTACAGCGAACCGAGCACAATACCGGAAATCACACAGCCATTAACGCCCAGCCGCGCCTGACGCAGCAGCAGCATCGCCCACATGTGGGTTGACGCATCCGCCTCATTGTTCTGCGCGTTAACAATACGAGTAAACAGCAACGGCAATATTGCCGCCAGCACCATCGCGGTTACCCACGGCAGCACATTCACCAGCCCGGTTGGCACTTTACTAATCAGAAGCTGCCCGGCCACGGTGCCAAAATAGTAAATCATCATATAGGCCGCCAGCAGGCGACCGCGATTGCGCGAGGTGCCACTACACATGAGCGCGCTTTCTACCACCACCCAAATCATGGCGCAGCCAACGCCTGCCATAAAGCGCCAGGCAAGCCAGCTCCAGAAGCCCTGCATTAGCCCAAGACCCGCACAAGCCACGGCAAAAATAATAGAAGCCAGATAGTAGCTGCGGTTGAAACCCATTTTTTTGATAAGTGCCCCGGTGAGCAACGTACCCACGAGGTTGCCGGTAAAATAGGACGAGCTGACCATCCCCACCTGCCAGGTCGGCAGCCGGTCATGAGCAAGCCACAGCGGTACCAGCGTGTTCATTACCGCAATAGCGAGGGTCAACAAAAACAGGCCACAGAGCAGAAGAAGCACTGGCCGGGTCCAGACAGACATGAGTTTACAACCGTGAGGATGAGAGGAAATTGTGCGAATCATGCCACTGGCAAAAACATTGTCAATCCACCCATTTTGGGCTTGAGCACAAATTAGCGCACGACGATTTAAAATACTTATCCTCATGCATCAACGCAGCGTAAATATGAAAATTATTGTATTGATATTAAATGAAATTCATGGTCAATCATCGCGCATTCTCACGCGAAAAATTTCATCGAAAGGAAGATATTTCTTGAGGAACAAACCCAGCCCGACACAATAAAAAAACGCCCCGCATTCGCGAGGCGTTAAACTGAATGAACACGGTGAGAAATACCCACCTCACCGTTTTATCCGGCGATAGCCATCCCCACGGTCATGTGCAGCCCGTAGAAAATACCGCGACCAATAAATTCACCGACCAGCACCATCAGAAACGCTACCGATAGCGTTGCCATACCCGGCTGCTGGCCCCTGAACTGAGGCACAATCCACAGCGCCAGCGCCGCGGCCAGTAGCACCACGCGCAGCGCGATAAGCATGCCGTAATCCGGCACCAGCGCGCTGGCCTGAGCAACGGAGCTGGAGATGCCCGGCAGCGCCGCGCTCTGCATCGTGATTGCCACCATGCTCACCACCAGCGCCACCAGCGAGACAACCGGCAGCAGGTTCAGGCCACGGCCTTTAACGCCGCCTGCACGCAACAGCAGGTAGCCCAGCAGCGGCCCACCAATCAGCATCGTCAGGAAGAAGCCGACCGGCGTCCAGACGGTGTTCCAGGTCGGGATGGTGTCAATGGTGCTGTAGACACGGCTCATCAACCAGACAAACACCACGCCAAGTACCATTGTCGCAACAAGCCATACGCGGCCCAGCGCGGCTGGCATGCGGTTGATAACCGTCAGCAGCCACCAGAAACCACCGACGGCAAAAAACAGCGAACCTCCGGCAATTTCGTTACTCAGGCCAGACTGACCGATACGGTTAAGCGAGTTAAACGCGCGCAGCGGTGAACCCAGGTGTGCTACTGAGGCAATAAAGGCAATGCCCATCAGTACCCATAGCACAATCATGCTGCGCTCTACGCTACGGCGCTGCGTATCGTTCAGTGCACCCGACAGCAGCGCAGCCCCAACAACAATCACCGCTCCGGCAACACACTGGCCCAGCACGGTGAAGATGACCAGCGGCCATTCATGCCATCCACTTCCCATCTCACACCTCCTGCGGGTTTGCCAGATAGCCGGTTTTATCCCCGCACGGGCGGCTGTTGGCGTTAGGTTTAATCACAATATTCGGCTTTGTGAAGCGCGCTGACGGCAGCGGCGCCACTTCACCGAGGTTGCCGTGACGGGCACGCAGCTCGTCAATTGGGCCAAAGTCCAGCGCACGCAGCGGGCAGGACTCCACGCAAATCGGCTTCTGCCCGTTACCCACGCGATCGTAGCAACCGTCGCATTTGGTCATATGGCCCTTCTGCGCATTGTACTGCGGCGCACCGTACGGGCAGGCCATATGGCAGTAACGACAGCCGATACATACGTCTTCATTAACGACCACAAAACCGTCTTCACGCTTATGCATGGCACCACTCGGGCACACTTTGGTGCACGCCGGGTCTTCACAGTGGTTGCACGAAATAGACAGATAATAGGCAAACACATTTTGATGCCAGACGCCGTTGTCTTCCTGCCAGTCACCGCCTGCGTATTCGTAAATACGGCGAAAGCTGACATCCGGCGTTAAATCTTTGTAATCCTTACAGGCCAGCTCGCAGGTTTTGCAACCGGTGCAGCGGCTGGAATCTATATAAAAACCATACTGGGTTGTCATTTATTCTTCCTCACGCCTTCTCAACCTGAACCAGGTTGGAGTGGGATGGATTACCCTTCGCCAGTGGCGACGGACGCTGCGTGGTCAATACGTTGATACTGCCCGCGTGATCCACCCCCTTCGCATCCGGTGCATACCAGGCACCTTCACCAAGCGCGACAACACCCGGGATAATACGCGGCGTGACTTTGGCAGCAATGCGTACTTCGCCACGCCCGTTGAAGATGCGCACCATGTCGCCATTGGCAATGCCGCGGCGACTGGCATCCATTGGGTTTATCCACATTTCCTGACGGCAGGCCGCCTTCAACACATCGACGTTGCCGTAGGTTGAGTGCGCGCGTGCTTTATAGTGAAAACCGGTCATTTGCAGCGGATATTGTGCGCTAAGCGGATCGTCGTAGTTCTCAAAGCCTGAGCTATGCACCGGCAGCGGATCGATAACGTCACCGGCTGCCAGCTGCCAGGTCGCGGCTTTTTCAGCAAGCTCTGCCGAGTAGATTTCAATCTTGCCCGACGGCGTGGTCAGCGGATTGGCCTGCGGATCTTCGCGGAATGCTTTATAGGCAACGTGATGGCCACCAGGATCGCGCTGTTTGAAGATCCCCTGCTCACGGAAGGTTTCAAAATCCGGCAGTTCAGGAATTTCAGCCTGAGACAACGCATACAGATGGCGCATCCAGCCTTCCTGCGTGCGGCCTTCGGTGAACTGCTGCTCCACGTTCATGCGCTTTGCTATCTCGCTGGTCATCTCATAGATGGTTTTGCACTCAAAGCGCGGCTTGATAACCTGGTCGGCAAAAATCACGTAAGACATGTTGCCGCAGGAGGCATCCAGCGCGAAGTCCATCTGCTCAGACGCGGTGCAGTCCGGCAGCACGATGTCTGCGTATTTCGCTGACGACGTCATATGGTTGTCGATGACCACAATCAGCTCGCACTTCTTGTCATCCTGCAGGATGTCGTGGGTACGGTTTATCTGCGAGTGCTGGTTAATCAGGCAGTTGCCCGCGTAGTTCCAGATCATCTTGATCGGCACATCGAGCTTGTCTTTACCGCGCACGCCGTCGCGGGTGGCCGTCATTTCCGGGCCGCGCTCAATAGCATCAGTCCACAGGAACATGGAAATGCTGGTTTCGATCGGGTTTTCCAGTGTCGGCATACGCACAAATGGCAGATCGTAGGAGCCTTCACGCGCGCCGGAGTTGCCGCCATGAATCCCCACGTTGCCGGTCAGAATCGGCAGCATGGCGATAGCACGTGAGACTAACTCACCGTTAGCATGACGCTGTGGACCCCAGCCCTGGCAAATATAGGCCGGTTTTGCCGTGCCAATTTCGCGAGCCAACTTCACAATACGCTCGGCCGGAATGCCGGTAATGGTGGACGCCCACTGCGGCGTTTTGGCGACACCGTCATTGCCCTGACCCAGGATATACGCCTTGTAGCTACCGTTAGCCGGTGCGCCTTCGGGCAACGTTTTCTCGTCATAACCCACGCAGTATTTATCAAGGAACGGCTGGTCAACCAGGTTTTCCTCAATCATTACATACGCAAGGCCGGCAACCAGCGCGGCATCGGTGCCTGGGCGAATCGGGATCCACTCGTCTTCACGGCCAGCACCGGTATCGGTATAGCGCGGATCGATGATTATCATGCGCGCTTTTGACTTCTGGCGTGCCTGTTCGACGTAGTACGTTACACCGCCGCCGCTCATACGCGTTTCGCCAGGGTTATTCCCGAAGAACACCACAAGCTGGCTATTTTCGATATCAGACGGGCTGTTACCGTCGGCCCAACCGCCGTAGGTATAGTTCAGGCCTTCGGCAATCTGTGCTGTTGAGTAGTCACCATAGTGGTTAAGGTAACCACCAACGCAGTTCATCAGGCGGGCAATCAACGTGTTGCCCGGCGGCCAGGAGCGGGTCATTGTGCCGCCGAGGGTGCCGGTGCCGTAGTTGAGGTAAATGGATTCATTACCGTAGTCGTTAATCAGGCGCTTCATATTGCTGGCGATGGTGTCGTACGCCTCCTCCCAGGAGATACGTTCAAACTTACCTTCGCCGCGTTTGCCCACCCGCTTCATTGGGTACTTCAGGCGATCGGGGTTATAGACACGCCGGCGCATGGAGCGTCCGCGCAGACAGGCGCGGACCTGGTGCAGACCTTCGTAATCATCATCACCGGTGTTGTCGGTTTCAACATATTTGATTTCGCCGTCAACAACATGCATGCGCAGCGGGCAGCGGCTGCCGCAGTTAACGGTACAGGCGCTCCAGACCACTTTTTCAGGCTGCTGTTGTGACGAATTATCGGCAGCGAAGACACCGTGTGAGAACGGCAGGCTCAACGCACCGCTGGCGGCAGCAAGCCCGCACAGGGTGGTGTTTTTCACCAGCGAACGGCGGCTTACCTCCGCCGCCAGCATTGCGTCGGGGGGATTTTGTTTCATAACGACACACTCATTGCTTTACAGGAAATGGTTGACGCCGCAGCGCCACCTGAAAATTGAAAGGAGCGATAGCGGATTATCCGTTAACGGATACTTATTGATAAGTCCTGCTCCCTCGTGCGCAGAATGTTACCCCCAAAGAGGTAATGAACATTGTCAGACATCAATTCACCAGAGAATAGTTCGCCATTTATCACAATTATTCAGGTAACCATTCCGAATTTACGCTCAAAACAGCGCGATATATAATTAATTATATAGCCAGAGGTCTTTATTGCAGGAACGCCAGCGTTCAATAAAACCGCAATTGCCTCCCGGCACTCATTGATATTGCTTATCAATTGCAACTCGGAATAGGCTATCTGTGTAGCCTGCTGCGCGGGCGTATTGAACCTGTAGCAAGGCAGGAATGGGAAGGAAACCAAACGCAGAGTGTGGAGCATATGCCGGGGCAAGCCACGTTACCCGATGTTTATCCCGTTTTGGTCACAGGTGCAGCCTCTGGTTCAGTGATGTGTTTGCTGTATCGCAGGCTATTCAGGACAGGTCAGTGCCATAAAAAAAGCGCCCCGCAGGGCGCTTTTCTCATCATTAGCGGAAATCAGCCAATGTACTCAAGACCATTCATATACGGACGTAGCACGTCAGGCACTTCAATGCGCCCGTCAGCCTGCTGGTAGTTTTCCAGCACCGCAACCAGCGTGCGGCCTACTGCCAGACCAGAACCGTTGAGCGTATGCACCAGGCGGGTTTTCTTGTCCGCCTTGCTGCGACAGCGAGCCTGCATACGGCGTGCCTGGAAATCCCCCACGTTGGAGCAGGAAGAAATCTCACGGTAGGTGTTCTGCGCCGGAACCCACACTTCCAGATCGTAGGTTTTGCAGGCACCGAAGCCCATATCACCCGTACAGAGAATGATTTTACGGTACGGGAGATTTAGCAGCTGCAACACTTTCTCAGCATGGCCGGTCATTTCTTCCAGCGCATCCATTGAGTTGTCCGGATTCGCAATCTGCACCATTTCTACTTTATCGAACTGGTGCATACGGATCAGACCGCGGGTATCACGCCCGTAGGATCCAGCTTCCGAACGGAAGCACGGCGTGTGCGCCGTCATTTTGATCGGCAGCGCTTCTTCTTCAAGAATTTCGTCACGTACCAGGTTGGTCAGCGGAACTTCTGCCGTTGGGATCAGCGCATAGTTGCTGCTGTCGGCTTCTTCTTCCAGCGGGCGCGTGTGGAACAAGTCACCGGCAAATTTCGGCAGCTGGCCGGTGCCGTACAGCGTGTCGTGGTTAACCAGATAAGGCACGTAGTTTTCACTGTAGCCATGCTGCTCAGTGTGCAAATCCAGCATAAACTGCGCCAGTGCGCGGTGCATGCGGGCAATCTGTCCTTTCATCACCACAAAGCGTGAGCCGGTGAGCTTCACCGCCGCAGCAAAATCCAGCCCGGCGTGCATTTCACCCAGCGTCACGTGATCGCGAACGTCAAAATCGAAGGTACGCGGTGTACCCCAGCGGCTGACTTCAACATTGTCGTTTTCGTCTTTACCCACTGGCACGCAGTCATCCGGGATGTTCGGGATGGTCAGCGCGTAATCGCGAATTTCTTTGAGCAGCTCGTCCAGCTCGGCTTTAGCCGTATCCAGATCTTCGCCCAGCTGATTGACCTGCAAACGCAGCGGTTCAATGTCTTCGCCGCGCGCTTTCGCCTGGCCGATGGATTTCGATCGTGCGTTACGATCTGCCTGCAGGTTTTCTGTTTTTACCTGCAGCACTTTGCGACGCTCTTCGAGCGCGCGCAGCTTATCAACATCCAGCTTAAAGCCCCGGCGTGCCAGTTTTTCAGCGACTGCGTCTGGCTCGTTACGCAGCAGATTGGGATCGAGCATGCTTATCCTGTGCTTATCGAATAATAAAAGGAAACGCGACCACAGCCCGCGGTCGCGTTAAGTTGTGTTCTTTTCAGGGACCTGAGCGGCTAACTTCGCTGCCCGGACTGAAACGTCTGGTAACCTTACCGCAACGCCCGCATCAGCGGTAGCGTTTTGTCGGGCTATTTTGATCCTGTTCCGCAAGCCAGGCGAGCTTTTCACCAATCTTGCCTTCAAGCCCTCTGGCGGTGGGATGATAGTAGCGCGTTTGCGCCATTTCCGGCGGCAGATAGCTCTCTCCGGCGGCGTAGGCGTTTGGTTCGTCATGGGCATAGCGATATTCCTGCCCGTAGCCCATTTCTTTCATGAGTTTCGTCGGCGCATTACGCAAATGGACCGGCACGTCATAATCCGGGCGTTCACGAGCATCGGCCATTGCCGCCTTAAATGCGCTATACACGGCGTTGCTCTTGGGCGCGCAGGCCAGATAAACCAGCGCCTGCGCTATTGCCCTTTCGCCTTCTGCCGGACCAACCCGCGTAAAGCAATCCCAGGCGGCAATCGCCACCTGCATGGCACGCGGATCGGCATTACCAATGTCTTCTGAAGCAATTGCCAGGCAGCGGCGTGCGACGTAAAGCGGATCGCCACCGGCGCTGATGATGCGCGCATACCAGTACAGCGCACCGTCAGGCGAAGAGCCGCGCACGGATTTATGCACGGCCGAGATAAGATCGTAAAACCGGTCGCCTTTGTTATCAAAGCGAGCGCTGCGTTCACCGGCAATTTCAGTCAGCAGCTCTGGTTTGAGCACCCGTTTGCCCGCATCGTCAATGTCGGCCATATCAGCCATCATTTCCAGGGTATTGAGCGCACGGCGCGCATCGCCGTTCACCAGTTCGGCAATGGCGTGGCGCGTTTCATCGGGCAAGACAATATCCTGACTGCCATAGCCACGCGCCTTATCTTCCATTGCCTGGTTGAGTACCGATTCAATGTCTTCAACGGTGAGCGATTTCAGAAGATAAACGCGCGCACGCGACAGCAATGCGGAGTTGAGTTCAAATGACGGGTTTTCAGTGGTGGCACCAATAAAGGTAATTGTGCCGTCTTCAATATGCGGCAGAAAAGCGTCCTGTTGGCTTTTGTTAAAACGATGCACTTCGTCCACAAACAGAATGGTGCGCCTGCCTGCGCTACGGTTCTGGCGCGCCCGCTCGATTGCTTCCCGAATCTCCTTCACACCCGAGGTCACCGCAGAGATGCGCTCAACGTCAGCGTCAGCATAGCGCGCAATCACTTCTGCCAGCGTCGTTTTGCCTGTGCCGGGCGGTCCCCAGAGGATCATAGAGTGCAAATGTCCGGCCTCAATAGCCTTAGGGAGCGGCTTGCCCGGTGCCAGCAGGTGCTGCTGGCCAATATACTGAGCAAGGTTTTCTGGCCGCATACGCGCGGCCAGAGGCTGGAAGCTGTTTTCGGAAAAATCGAGCGACAGGTTACTCACTCAAACCTCACTGACGTTGGTCATCCACCGTCACGCCCTGTGGCGGAGTAAATTTGAATTTGGCAGCATCGACGGTGCCGTTCTGCTGGGTTTTCAGCGTATAGCTGCTTTGCTGACCGTCCTGCTCAATCGCACTGAATTGATTAATGGTGCCGTTGCTGCTGACATTAATCGTGAACTGCCTGAGGTTACCGCCGCCACTTTTTGGGGTCAGTTCAAAGCTGTCACCGGCCTGGTTGATGTTGTACTGCTGCCAGTCACTGGTCTGGTTGCGGGCAATCAACATAAACGGCGTGTTGCTGGTGGCATCTTTAAGCCAGGTCGCCGTTGCCTGCTCAACAAACGGGTTGTAGAACCACAGCGTTTTACCATCGGAAACCAGCACGCTTTCATCAGGCTGAGTCATATGCCAGTTAAAAAGATTCGGGCGCTTCACCCACAGGTCACCCTGGCCTTCCTGTACGGCAGCGCCACCTGCATCGGTGACTTTTTGCGTAAAGCTGGCATGGAAGCTGTTGACCTTGTCCAGACGGCTTTTCAGCGCACTGGCTGCATCAGCCCACGCCTGGCTTACTGCCAGAGAAGAAAATAAGGCACAGGCAATCGCAATCTTTTTCATAATGTTCCCTTATGCAACGGCCCCTGACGGGGCCTGATACAATCAATGTGGCCTGAATATGCCTGTATAGACAGCAGAAAAGACTGAGTTTTCCGCTGGTTACCGTTCTTTACAAAACAGTAGTTTATTCAAATGGCGGCGGTGCCAGCACTTCACGGTTACCGTTATGGCCCTGCGGACTCACGATCCCCTGTGCTTCCATCTGCTCAATGATACGCGCTGCACGGTTATAGCCAATACGGAACTGACGCTGTACGCCAGAGATAGAGGCTTTGCGTTTTTCAACCACAAACGACACCGCCTGGTCAAACAGCGGGTCAAGCTCCTCGTCACCGTCGAAGCCGCCCGTGGCGCCTTCGCTTTGGGCATCCGAGGTGATGCCTTCTACGTACTGCGGACGCCCGCGCGCTTTCCAGTCCTGTACGACTGCGTGCACTTCCTGATCGCGAACAAACGCCCCGTGGACGCGCACTGGCGTGGTCGAGTTCGGCCCGGAGTAGAGCATATCCCCCATACCGAGCAGCGATTCTGCGCCACCCTGGTCGAGGATGGTGCGTGAGTCGATTTTGCTCGATACGGTAAACGCAATACGCGTCGGGATGTTGGCTTTAATCAGGCCAGTGATGACATCCACAGATGGACGCTGGGTCGCCAGTACCAGGTGGATACCGGCCGCACGCGCTTTCTGCGCCAGGCGAGCGATAAGCTCTTCGACTTTTTTACCAACCGTCATCATCAGGTCGGCAAATTCATCGACCAGCACCACAATGTAAGGCAGCTTTTCAAGCACCGGATGCGTAACATCCATACTGTCGCCAGGCTTCCAGAACGGATCCGGAATCGGGCGGCCCATACGTTCTGCTTCCATCACGCGTTCGTTATAACCGGCAAGGTTACGCACGCCCAGCGCCGACATTAGTTTATAGCGACGCTCCATCTCGTTAACACTCCAGCGCAGCGCGTTAGCGGCATCTTTCATGTCGGTGACAACTTCGGTCAGCAAATGCGGGATGCCTTCATAGACAGAAAGCTCCAGCATTTTGGGGTCGATCATGATAAAGCGCACTTCTTCCGGTGTCGCTTTGTAGAGCATGCTGAGGATCATCGCGTTGACCCCCACCGACTTACCGGAACCGGTTGTCCCTGCAACCAGCAAGTGCGGCATTTTTTGCAGGTCAGCCACCACCGGATCGCCGGCAATGTCTTTACCCAGCACCACCGTCAACGGTGATGGGTTATCACGAAACTTCTGGCAATCCAGCACTTCGCGCAGATAAACGGTTTGGCGCTTCTTGTTCGGCAACTCAAGTCCGACATAAGGCTTACCCGGAATAACTTCAACCACGCGTACGGCAACGGTTGACAGCGAGCGCGCCAGGTCACGGGACAGGTTAGAGATGCGTGCTGCCTTCACACCCGGTGCCAGGTTCAACTCAAAGCGAGTAATGACGGGACCCGGTGAGTAGTTCACCACGTCGGCCTTAATGCGAAAATCGGCCAGACGAGCTTCTACCAGACGCGCCATCTGCTCAAGGGCAAAAGTATCTACTGGCTCTACTTCGGCAGGCGGAGATGTCAACAGATCCAGAGATGGCAACGGCGTAGTCGGTTTGATCATGGAACGATCGTCACCGTTACGCATCAGGAATGGGTGGATCAGACTGTCTTTAGGCTGTGCGGCTGGCGGTTCGGCCTGAGCGGGCGTATACCCCTGGGACTGAGCAGCCTGGTATTGCTGCTCTACAGGCTGATGACCCGGCTGCTGAGGCTGCGCTGGCTGATACTGCTGCTGGGCAGGCTGATAGTCCGGATGCTGAGGCTGCACCGGTTGATACTGCTGCTGAGCAGCCTGATAGTCCGGATGCTGAGGCTGCGCCGGTTGATACTGCTGCTGTGCAGGCTGATAGTCCGGATGCTGAGGCTGCGTCGGCTGATACTGCTGCTGTGCAGGCTGATAGCCCGGCTGATGAGGCTGCGTCGGCTGATACTGCTGCTGTACAGGCTGATAGCCCGGCTGCTGAGGCTGCGTCGGTTGATACTGCTGCTGTGCAGGCTGATAGCCCGGCTGATGAGGCTGCGTCGGCTGATACTGCTGCTGTACAGGCTGATAGCCCGGCTGCTGAGGCTGCGTCGGTTGATACTGCTGCTGTGCAGGCTGATAGCCCGGCTGCTGAGGCTGCGTCGGCTGATACTGCTGCTGTGCAGGCTGATAGCCCGGCTGCTGAGGCTGCGCCGACTGATACTGCTGCTGTGCAGGCGGGTAACCCGGCTGCTGCAGCTGTGCCGGTTGATATTGCGGCTGTACAGGCTGATGGGCGCCTTGCTGTGCCTGAACCGCCTGGTGTTCTATCGGCTGAGGCACGGCAGGGTCCACTACCGGCTGCGCGGCGTAACGCGTCTGCTGACTTTGCGCAAACTGGCGGGCCAGTTCGTCCTGCTCATCGGCAAACTCATCGTCTTCAGCTTCAGTAGTATGCTCGTGCTGGTATTCTTCACCGTAGCGCTGCTGCTGCGAAGCCGCAAACTGACGCCCCAGCTCATCCTGCTCAAAAGCCTCCGCGTCTTCATCGCTCAGGTGCGCGGTTTGCTCCATACGCAACTCGGCTTGCTGGCGCTCACGCTCTTCGGCCATGCGCTGTGAAGGCAATTTAATGCCAAACGCCGATGATGCCAGCTCACGGCGAGTTGGTACGCGCACACGATTTGGGCGCGGCAGCTGCGGGCCGATGCCTTCTTTTACCTGCGCACGCGGCGCAGCGGCAGCGGTAAATATCGGCGCGGCAACAGCGGCAGCCCTGGCCGCTTCAACAGCCGCCTGCTCAGACAACGCGCCTTCAACCGCCGCAGCGGCGCCGCTGAGGTCGGGCGTTGGAATGTCTGATGGCAATGAAGAAGACAAAGCTCGCCCGTTTTGTTGCGCCTGCTGTGTCTCGTCCGGCACTGGCTGGTACCAGGCCGCCAGTTGCTCGCGTTCACGCGCGCGTTTCTCTTCCACTTCTTCAAAATAATAAAGCGGCGGTCGCACTGGCTTTTCGGGTTCACCCGCAGGCTCAGATGGAGAGGTAAAGACCTGTGCAGCGGGTTGATCTACAGCCCCGGCAGGTTGTTGCGCCTGCACGGGTTGCACTGCTGCTGCCTCAAACGGCTGCGCTGCGGGCGTGAAATGTGGCTGCCCGACTGCTGCGCCCTGCCCTGTTATCTCAGGCTGTGGTGCCCAGGCAGGTGGTACGCTCTGTACAGCTGGCGCATAAGCTTCAGCTGGCGTGTCGTAAGGGGCATGAACGTAGGGCTCTGCGGCACGTTCTTGTGCGATATGTTGCGCCGCCAGCGCCGCATCACCCTGGAGAGTATTTTGCGCATGAACCGGTGCAGCGCCATGCGCATAACTCTCCGGCGCAGGTGCCAGTCGCGGCTCAGGTGTAGAGGTGGTTGGCGCCGGCTCCCAGACGACAGACGGCGCGGCGTCAGACGCTGGCATCTGAACCTGTGGCATAACAGGTGCCTCGGCTGCGGTTTCAGCCCAGGGCTGTTGTGCTGGCGATGCAGTTATGGAACGACCGCTGAGCAGCGGGTCGTGGATGTCTTCAGGTGCCTGCTGCGTAGCACGGTTGCCGGAGAACAAAACATCGTCCGGCGCAGCGGCATCGGGTGGTGTCGCAAATAACGGATCATTCTCGTCGTCCATACGCTTGCCGGAAAACAACGCGGCATCGGTTTTACGGGCAACGGGGTTAACAAATTTTTCGGCTATGCGCTGGCGGCGCAGGCGCGCCATCTTCAGCAAACGTTCACGGCGAGACTCGCGCGGCGCATCATGCTCCTCACCGTCGATGTCATCGTCATAGTCGTCATCGTATTCATCATCCTGCCAGGTGTTGTCACGGCGGGTGCGGTTTGTCGCAAACGTCAGCACCATCATGACAAAGCTGCCAATCTTCTCGGCGATGTTTATCCATGACCAGCCGGTAAACAATGTCAGCCCGGCAGCCCAGACGCACAGCAGCGCGATGGTGCCACCAATGCTGTTAAGCATGGGCATCATGGCGGTACTAAGCAGGCTGCCGATAACACCGCCTGAGGCAAAGTACCAGATATCATCAGCGTTAATGGCCGCCAGCCCGCAGGCAGAGACAACCAGCGCCAGAGCACCAATCAGGCGCAACGCCAGAGCAAAATAATCAATAAATTCGTCATTATCACGCCGCAGCCAGGCGAACCAACAGCCCCCGAGTATAATGACGGGAATGGTGTAGGCCATTACGCCAAAGATAAAAAGCAGCGTATCGGCAAACCATGCACCGGGCATGCCACCGAGATTATGGATAGGCTCATGCCATGCAGTCTGCGACCAACTGGGGTCGGAAGGATTAAAACTGAGCAGCGCCACCATCAGGTAGACGGCAAAAAGGGCAACAAGAACCAGCAACGCCTCATAAAGCCGACGTCCACTGCTTAACCTTGTCATGGTAACTTCTTTATCTTCTGTATATTCCTGGCTCAAGAAAGGCTCTCCAGGTTCCTTTTGCTAAAACGGACAGCAGCGCCGGGTCGCCCCGGCACTGCTGCTGTATGGATTAACAGGAGTGTAATCAAACTACGCCGATTTTGCACCTGTTGTTCCGTGTTTAGCGGGTCTTAATCACCAGGCGATTACTTTGCTTCACTTCTTCCATGACGACGTAAGTACGCGTGTCGTTCACACCCGGCAGACGCAGCAGGGTTTCCCCTAACAGCTTACGATACGCCGACATATCAGGTACACGGGTCTTCAGCAGGTAGTCGAAATCACCAGAAACCAGGTGGCACTCCTGAATTTCCTCAAGTTTCTGTACCGCTGAATTGAATTGTTCAAACACATCCGGCGCACCACGATTCAGAGTTATCTCAACAAATACCAGCAGTGATGCATCCAGATAATGCGGGTTGAGCAGCGCGGTGTAACCCTGAATAAAGCCCTGTCGCTCCAGGCGACGCACGCGCTCAAGACACGGAGTCGGTGAAAGACCCACGCGCTTTGAAAGCTCAACGTTGGAAATACGACCGTCTTTTTGCAGTTCATTGAGAATGTTACGATCGATACGGTCGAGATCTTTGCCAGGGCGCTTCTTGCTATCTACCATTATTATTGTCTCTCTATATTCCTTCCTTCACCTGCCATGACCCTGAAACGCTCATTGTTTCCGGGTAGTCGTAAGAAGACCGTTGCCCCACAGGCAGCTCCTGGCATCACGGATGGCGTCTGTCCACGCCATCCGTGAGGTCAGTGGCCCGGTAAAAGTGCATAACTTTTCATTCTGCGTACGGGTATCGCACGAACACATGCACCTGCTTCCCAGAATGTTTTCGCAAATGCGCAGGGGATTGTCAAAGCAAAACATCATTTTTTAGTAGAACGTGCCAGAAATTAATTACTCCTGGAGATAATTCCACATTTTACCATCTGTGCAACTGACGCATTTTTTGCGCTGTATTATGCGATCTGCCTCTCATTTTTCCCTTGATTGATTGTTTGCATCGATTACACATATCGTTAACAAAATCGCTGTCCTCTTTTTTTGCCCCGGTAAATTCCCTACAATCCAGAGCACTGTCTGCCAACGAACAATGAGGATCTCATGGGCACGGCCAAACATTCTAAGCTGCTTATACTCGGCTCTGGTCCGGCGGGATACACCGCTGCCGTCTACGCCGCTCGCGCCAATCTGAACCCGGTTCTGATTACCGGTATGGAAAAAGGCGGTCAGCTCACCACCACCACCGAAGTGGAAAACTGGCCTGGCGATCCGAACGACCTCACCGGTCCGCTGCTGATGGAGCGCATGCACGAACATGCCGCTAAGTTCGAAACGGAAATCCTTTTCGACCACATTAATAAAGTGGACTTACAAAACCGTCCGTTCCGTCTGACTGGCGATAGCGGCGAATACACCTGCGATGCGCTTATCATCGCAACCGGTGCCTCTGCGCGCTACCTCGGTCTACCGTCTGAAGAAGCCTTCAAAGGCCGCGGCGTTTCTGCGTGTGCCACTTGTGACGGTTTTTTCTATCGCAACCAGAAAGTCGCAGTGATTGGCGGTGGTAATACTGCCGTTGAAGAAGCGCTGTATCTGTCCAACATCGCTTCTGAGGTGCACCTGATTCACCGTCGCGACAGCTTCCGCGCTGAAAAAATCCTGATTAAGCGTCTGATGGATAAAGTGGAAAACGGCAATATTGTGCTGCATACCCATCGCACCCTTGATGAAGTGACCGGCGACCAGATGGGCGTCAGCGGCCTGAAGCTGCGCGATACCCAGAACCCGGAGAACATTGAGTCTCTGGACGTTGCGGGTCTGTTTGTGGCTATCGGCCACAGCCCCAACACGGCTATTTTCAACGGCCAGCTGGAGCTTGAAAACGGCTATATCAAAGTGCAGTCCGGCATTCACGGTAACGCAACCCAGACCAGCATCCCGGGGGTCTTTGCCGCAGGCGACGTGATGGACCATATTTACCGTCAGGCAATCACCTCTGCGGGCACAGGCTGTATGGCCGCGCTGGACGCCGAGCGTTATCTTGACGGGCTGGCGGATAATCAATAATTTCCGGTAAATGTGAATGAAGGCGGCGAGAGTGTCGCCTTTCTTTTTGCCACGATGTAACATTGCGCTGCGCCTTCGCTGCTTAGGCTACCCGTTGTTCACTCACCTGCATGGCACGCAATGAATAAAACCCGTCAACAAGAACTGAGCCAATGGCTGAAACAACAAAGCGTTATCTCCCGCCGCTGGCTTAACCTGTCACGTCTGCTGGGCGTGATTAGCGGTCTGCTTATTGTCGCCCAGGCCTGGCTGCTGGCTAATCTGCTGCACCATATGATTATGGAAAACATTCCACGCGAGGCGTTGTTGCTGCCCTTTGTGCAGCTCATTCTGGTGTTTATCCTGCGCGCGTGGGTGGTGTGGTTGCGTGAAAAGGCGGGGTTTCGCGCCGGGATGTATATTCGCCAACGCATCCGGGCACTGGTGCTGGACAGGCTACAGGAAGCCGGTCCAGCCTGGATTCAGGGCAAACCGGCCGGTAGCTGGGCAACGCTGGTGCTGGAGCAAATCGAAGACATGCACGATTTCTATGCCCGCTATCTGCCGCAAATGGCTCTGGCAGCGGCAGTGCCGCTCATCATTGTGCTGACTATCTTTCCCTCAAACTGGGCCGCCGCGCTGATTTTGCTGTGCACTGCCCCGCTGATCCCGCTTTTTATGGCGATGGTCGGTATGGGTGCTGCTGAGGCTAACCGCCGTAATTTTCTGGCGCTTTCACGTCTGAGTGGCCATTTTCTCGATCGCCTGCGCGGCATGGAAACGCTGCGCCTGTTTCATCGCGGGGCTGCTGAAACGCAGAATATTGAGCGCGCCTCGCAGGATTTCCGTCAGCGCACCATGGAAGTGCTGCGACTGGCCTTTCTCTCGTCCGGCGTGCTGGAATTTTTTGCGTCGCTCTCTATCGCGCTGGTTGCGGTCTATTTTGGCTTCTCTTATCTCGGTGAGCTGAATTTTGGCAGCTACGGCACAACGGTGACGCTATTTTCGGGCTTTCTTGCGCTGATTCTTGCACCTGAGTTTTTCCAGCCGTTGCGCGATCTCGGCACGTTTTATCATGCTAAAGCGCAGGCGGTTGGTGCGGCCGATAGCCTGCAACAATTTCTCGACTCTCCGCTGCAACGCCCTCCGCACGGCGTACATAAGCTTAAAAACAACGATGCGTTAAGTATTGAAGCGCACGAGGTGTATATCCTTTCAGCGCAGGGCAAGCGCCTTGCAGGTCCACTGACCTTCAGTCTGCCTGCGGGCAAACGCGTGGCGCTGGTTGGCCCCAGCGGGGCAGGCAAAAGTACGGTGGTAAACCTGCTGTCTGGCTTTTTACCTTATGAAGGTTCTGTCACCCTTAACGGCCATGAACTGCGCGACCTCAACCCTGACAGTCTGCACCGCAATTTGAGCTGGCTTGGACAAAACCCACGTCTGCCCGCAGCGACCGTGCGAGAAAACATCCTGCTGGGACGAGAGGTTTCCGATTCATGCCTGCGTGCCGCACTCGATGCCGCCTGCGTAAGTGAATTTCTGCCGCTGCTGGCACAGGGTCTTGATACCCCGCTGGGTGAACAGGCGTCTCACCTTTCTGTCGGCCAGGCGCAGCGCGTGGCACTGGCGCGCGCACTGCTGATGCCCTGTGGACTACTGCTGCTCGACGAACCCGCGGCAAGCCTTGATGCACACAGCGAAGGGCTGGTCATGGCCGCGCTTGACGCCGCGTCACGTCACCAGACTACGCTGATGGTCACCCACCGACTCGACTCGCTGACTACGTGGGACGACATCTGGGTAATGCAGAATGGCCAGATTTCACAACAGGGTAGTTTTAGCAAACTGGAACAAGATGCTGGCCCGTTTGCCGAGCTGCTGGCCTGTCGCCTGGAGGAGATTTAAATGCGTGCGCTGCTGCCCTTTCTGACGCTATTTCGCCGCCACCGCTGGCTGATGACGCTCGGCATTCTGCTGGCTATTATCACGCTGCTCGCCAGTATCGGCCTGTTGACGCTGTCTGGCTGGTTCCTCTCGGCTTCTGCGCTGGCCGGTACTGCGGGAGTTTACAGCTTCAACTATATGCTGCCAGCCGCGGGCGTGCGTGGTGCGGCAATTACCCGCACCGCTGGCCGCTACTTTGAGCGCCTGGTCAGCCATGATGCCACTTTCCGCGTACTGCAGCATTTGCGTGTGTTCACTTTCAGCCGCCTGCTGCCGCTTTCACCGGCCGGACTGGAACGCTTTCGCCAGGGCGAGCTGCTCAACCGGCTGGTTGCCGATGTCGATGCGCTCGATCATCTCTATCTGCGCGTGATTTCACCGATGGTGGGCGCGCTGGTCATCATTGTTGTGGTGACCTTTGGGCTGAGCTTTCTCGATATGTCGCTCGCCTTCACGCTTGGCGGCATTATGTTGCTGACGCTGCTCCTGCTGCCGCCGTTGTTCTGGCAGGCCGGTCGCCCGGTGGGTAATGCCCTCACTGAACTGCGTGGGGATTATCGCCAACAGCTGGTTGCCTGGCTGCACGGTCAGGCGGAACTGCGCATCTTCGGTGCCAGCGCGCAGTGGCGCCAGAAGCTTGAGCAAACAGAACAGGGCTGGCTTGATGCCCAGCGCCGCCAGACGGGGCTTAGCGCGCTGTCTCAGGCGCTGATGCTGCTTATCGCCGGTTTCACCGTCCTTGCCATTCTGTGGCTCTGTGCAGGTAGCGTAGGGGGTAACACCTCACCGGGCGCGCTTATTGCGCTATTTGTCTTCTGTACGCTGGCAGCCTTCGAAGCACTGACGCCCGTTACAGGTGCCTTTCAGCACCTTGGGCAAGTCGCAGCCTCGGCCCATCGTCTGACGCAACTCTTTGAGCAACAGCCCGAAGTCCGTTTCCCTGAGCGCGGCCCGGCTCGCCCGCAGTCGGTGGCACTCCATATCCAGAACGTCACTTTTCACTATTCCGCTCAGCCACAGCCTGCGCTGCACAATCTGACGCTGGATATCGCCACTGGTGAACACATTGCGCTATTAGGGCGCACCGGCTGCGGTAAATCCACGCTGTTACAGCTACTGACTCGCGCCCGCGACCCGCAGAGCGGCGAGATAACCCTCAATAACGTGCCGCTGGCGCAGTATGATGAGGCCACCCTTCGCTCCGTTACTGGCGTGGTGTCGCAGCGCGTGCACCTGTTCAGCGCCACGCTGCGCGATAACCTGCTACTGGCTTGCCCGAATGCCCAGGACGCTATGCTGAGTGCGACACTTGAACGCGTCGGGCTGGCGTCACTGCTGGATGACGAAGGGCTAAATGCCTGGCTTGGTGAAGGGGGTCGCCCGCTTTCCGGTGGTGAACTGCGCAGGCTCGCTATTGCCCGTGCGCTGTTGCACGACGCACCGCTGATGCTGCTTGATGAGCCGACCGAGGGGCTGGATGCGCAAACTGAAGGGCAAATTCTTGACCTGATACATGAGGTTTGCGCCAACAAAACGCTGGTCATGGTGACGCATCGACTGCGCGGTTTGTCGGCATTCGACCGTATTGCGGTCATGGATGAAGGACTGATTGTTGAACAAGGCAGCCACGAACAGCTAAAGATGATCAACGGACGCTATTCTCATTTTCTACGCCAGCTGTAAACTGTGATTACGCTTTAGATTTGTCCTGGAGAGCACTATGCGTCTGGTTCAGCTTTCTCGTTACTCGATTGAGTTTCCCTCACCGGAGGTGGCGCTACGCGAGCCTAACGGACTGCTGGCGCTGGGCGGCGATCTCAGCCCCGCACGCCTGATGCTGGCCTACCAGCGCGGCATTTTCCCCTGGTACTCTCCGGGCGACCCGATTTTGTGGTGGTCGCCTGACCCGCGTGCGGTACTCGACCCCGCCACATTCCACATTAGCCGCAGCTTCAAACATTTCCTGCGCCACTGCCCTTATCGCGTGACGCTAAACCGCGCGTTTGCCGAGGTCGTTGCCGGTTGCGCCAGCGAGCGCGAGGAAGGCACCTGGATTGTGCCTGAAGTCAGCGCCGCGTTTGTAGAACTTCATCAACGTGGGTATGCCCATTCCATTGAGGTCTGGCTGGGTGATGAGCTGGTTGGTGGTATGTACGGCGTGGCACAGGGCGCACTGTTTTGCGGCGAGTCGATGTTCAGCCGTCGGGAAAACGCCTCTAAAACAGCGCTGAAGGTGTTCTGCGAGTATTTTGTCGCTCAGGGTGGTCAGCTTATTGACTGCCAGGTTCTGAATGCCCACACCGCGTCTCTGGGCGCGGTCGAGATATCCCGGCGCAGCTATCTTCAACAGCTTCTGAACCTGCATCTGCTGGCGCTGACACCGCAATGTTGGCAGCCGCAGACGCTGTTTGCGCCCCCGGAATAATGTTTTCCACCTTAACCGTCATCCCATGTTATAATCGTTGGCGCTGAATCAAACTTCGCACATTACCCTGCCGCCGTATGGGATATTTACAGGCAACGCCCCACCGTTTATCGCTTTGCTCCCCTAATACGCCCGCATCGCCGTAACAAGTCAGCTGTCTCACGGGTAATGCGCAGCAGTGCGCTTTGTCGGCATTATCGTCGGCAATTCTTTACATAATACGTGAACTTCGGCATTATCTTGCCGGTTCAAACTATGGTAGTGACATCCCGAGGATTAGATGGCCAAAGAAGACAATATTGAAATGCAGGGCACCGTTCTGGAAACGTTGCCTAACACCATGTTTCGCGTAGAACTGGAAAACGGGCACGTAGTTACCGCACACATCTCCGGTAAAATGCGTAAAAACTATATCCGCATCCTGACAGGCGACAAAGTTACCGTCGAGCTGACCCCGTACGATCTGAGCAAGGGCCGCATTGTCTTCCGTAGTCGTTAAGGTATGACGCTTATCCCGCGATGACGCTCAGGGCCGGTTGATTCCGGCCTTTTGCGTTGCAGCCTCCCGCCGCGTAACCGCATAGTATCCGGTATCACCTTAATGCCAGGTGTGCATTTTTCGCTCATCCTGCCTTATGCCGCCTTTTGCGGTAGCTCACTGTGCCTGTGCACATAAGTCCTCCAGCATAGCGCCTGCAACACCGGCACCTCTGCCCTCGTAACGCCTTAAACCACTCTACCGGCACGCCTGAACGCCCCAACATAGCGCCTGAAATAACCGCGCGTGTGCTCTCACGTTTTACGAAAACGCCACCGCCTGCACCCATAAAAAAACCGGGCCTGTCAGACCCGGTTTCATGATGTTGCCTGCAACGGTTAGTGCGCGGCTTCTGGCTTGTGCTTCTGGGCGCTCAGGAAGTCGTAATTGAGCTTGTCTTCCTTCTTGTCCAGCGACACAGTGACCTGGCCTCCGTTAACCAGTGAGCCAAACAGCAGCTCGTTGGCGAGCGGTTTTTTCAGGTTGTCCTGAATCACGCGTGACATTGGCCGCGCGCCCATCGCCCGATCGTAGCCTTTAACAGCCAGCCACTCGCGTGCTTCCTGGCTGACCTCAAGCGACACGCCTTTGGCATCCAGCTGCACCTGAAGTTCGACAATAAACTTGTCAACCACCTGGTGGATAACCGTGGTCGAGAGATGATCGAACCAGATAATGTTATCCAGACGGTTACGGAACTCCGGCGTAAAGATCTTTTTGATCTCCTCCAGCGCATCCGTACTGTTGTCCTGATGAATCAGGCCAATCGATTTACGCTCGGTTTCGCGCACACCAGCGTTGGTGGTCATCACCAACACCACGTTGCGAAAATCCGCTTTGCGGCCGTTGTTGTCGGTCAGCGTGCCGTTGTCCATGACCTGCAACAGCAGGTTAAACACGTCAGGATGCGCTTTCTCGATTTCATCAAGCAGCAGCACCGCGTGCGGATGCTTGATAACCGCGTCAGTCAGCAGGCCACCCTGGTCGTAACCCACGTAACCCGGAGGCGCACCAATCAGGCGGCTCACGGTGTGGCGCTCCATGTATTCCGACATATCGAAACGCAAAAGCTCAATGCCTAACGCCTTCGCAAGCTGGACCGTCACCTCGGTTTTCCCGACGCCGGTCGGCCCGGCAAACAGGAACGAGCCTACCGGCTTGTGCTCATGACCCAGACCGGCACGGCTCATCTTGATGGCCTCGGTCAGTGCCTCAATCGCTTTATCCTGGCCAAACACCAGCATTTTCAGGCGGTCGCCCAGGTTTCTGAGCGTATCGCGATCGCTTGCTGAAATGCTCTTTTCAGGCACGCGGGCAATGCGCGCCACCACCGACTCAATGTCGCTGACGTTGATAGTTTTACGCCGCTTGCTGACTGGCATCAGACGGCAGCGCGCACCGGCTTCATCAATCACGTCAATCGCCTTGTCCGGCAGATGCCTGTCGTTGATGTATTTCACCGACAGCTCAACCGCCGCACGCACCGCTTTGGCGGTGTAACGCACGTCGTGGTGCGCCTCGTACTTCGGCTTCAGGCCGTTGATGATTTGCACGGTTTCTTCAACTGACGGTTCAGTAATATCAATTTTCTGGAAACGACGCGCCAGCGCGCGGTCCTTTTCAAAGATATTGCTAAATTCCTGGTAGGTCGTGGAACCAATCACGCGGATTTTGCCGCTGGAGAGCAGCGGTTTAATCAGGTTGGCCGCATCGACCTGGCCGCCTGAGGCCGCACCGGCACCAATGATGGTGTGAATCTCATCAATAAACAGGATGCTGGTGGTGTCCGCTTCGAGTTGCTTAAGCAGCGCCTTAAAGCGTTTTTCAAAGTCACCGCGATATTTAGTGCCCGCCAGCAGCGAGCCGATGTCCAGCGAGTACAGGGTGCAATCGGCCATCACTTCCGGCACGTCGCCCTGCACAATGCGCCAGGCCAGCCCTTCGGCAATGGCCGTTTTCCCCACGCCGGATTCACCGACTAACAGCGGGTTGTTTTTGCGACGGCGGCACAGCACCTGAATAGCGCGCTCAAGCTCTTTGTCACGGCCAATCAGCGGGTCAATCCCCCCCACGCGGGCAAGCTGATTAAGATTGGTGGTGAAGTTCTCCATACGTTCCTCCCCGCCTGCCTGCTCGTCACTGACCGGATTGTCGGCGCCAGGCGCCTGGTTGGAATCGTCTTTACGCGTACCGTGAGAGATAAAGTTCACGACGTCGAGACGGCTAACTTCATGTTTGCGCAGCAGGTAAGCCGCCTGGGACTCCTGCTCGCTGAAAATGGCCACCAGTACGTTGGCACCGCTGACTTCGCTGCGCCCGGACGACTGGACGTGGAAAACAGCACGCTGTAGTACCCGTTGAAAGCTGAGCGTCGGCTGGGTGTCGCGCTCTTCTTCGCTTTGCGGCAGTACCGGCGTGGTTTGTTCGATGAAGGCCTCAAGCTCCTGGCGCAACGCCACCAGGTCTACCGAGCAGGCTTCCAGTGCCTCCCGGGCGGACGGGTTACTGAGCAACGCCAGCAACAGGTGCTCGACGGTCATAAACTCATGTCGGTGCTCACGCGCTCTGGCGAAAGCCATGTTTAAACTGAGTTCCAGTTCTTGATTGAGCATAGGCACCCCCATAATTGTTTGCCTTCTTCAGGCTAATTCCTGCGTACACAGCAACGGATACTCGTGTTCCCTCGCATACTTGTTCACCATCATCACTTTGGTTTCTGCCACTTCGGCGGTGTAAACCCCGCAAACGGCCTTACCCTGATAGTGAACAGTGAGCATCAGCTGCGTTGCTCGCTCTACATCATAAGAAAAGAACTTTTGCAGCACGTCAATAACAAATTCCATCGGCGTGTAATCGTCGTTCATCAGTATAACTTTATACATGGATGGCGGTTTTAGCGCCTCCCGTGTCTTCTCTTTTGCCAGGCTGTCAAAATCCAGCCAGTCGTTTGTCTTACCCATCGCCCGTCATCGTCTTGTGATTCGTCTATATGAGGTTAACTACTCTCTCATGCATCCAGTCTACGCGCTTACAGTTTGCGTTTCCTGACCCTGTTTTGCTATCGGGTTAGCATATTCGAGACAGCCGTCACAATATTGCCAATAGCGTTAACCGCTTCAAATTTTGAGTCATTTTTCGCCGCCCCAGCCGGTCTGCTACTTGACGCAATGTTCGATTTCTCTAAATTGTAACCTCGTGAGTTGGCGAGGTTTTGAACAACCCGGACTCACCCACCGGTTGATTCCATCTTACTTATATAAGACCTACTAAGGATGTCGAAGCATGGAAACGGGTATTGTTAAATGGTTCAATAACGCTAAAGGGTTCGGTTTTATTTGTCCCGAAGGCGGCGGTGAAGACATCTTCGCCCACTATTCCACTATCCAGATGGATGGTTACAGAACGCTTAAAGCCGGACAATCCGTCAGGTTTGATGTACACCAGGGGCCAAAAGGCAACCACGCCAGCGTGATTGTTCCCGTGGAGATAGAAGAAGCGGTCGCATAGCTGCGCGTAGCTTTATTGTGTACACCGTACAGGCAAAATGCCAGCCCCGCAGGCTGGCATTTTTTTATTACTCGCGCGCCAGTGCGTCAATCGGGTTCAAGCGCGACGCGCTGCGTGCCGGTAACCAGCCAAACAACACGCCCGTCAGCGTTGAGCAGATAAACGCCGTCAGCAGCGCCAGCGGTGAGAAGCCAATCGACCAACCAGTCAGTACTAACTGTAGCGCAAAGGCAATCAGCAGCGAGAGCATGACGCCAATGGCCCCACCCACCAGGCACACCAGCACGGCTTCAATTAAAAACTGTTGCAGCACGTCGCTGGCTCTGGCACCGACCGCCATGCGAATGCCAATCTCTCGCGTGCGCTCCGTCACGGACACCAGCATGATGTTCATCACACCGATGCCGCCCACCAGCAGCGAGATCACCGCCACCAGCGTCAGAAACAACTGTAGAGTACGTGTGGTCCTTTCTGCCGTTTTCAAGAGCTCATCCATGTTATACGTGAAAAAATCACGCTTCCCATGGCGCAACTCCAGCAGGCGAATCAGCTGCTTTTCGGCCTCAGCACTCTCGTAGCCGTCTTTCACACGCACGGTGATGGTATTAAGCCAGCTCTGGCCGCTGATACGCCCGGCAACGGTGCTCCAGGGCAGCCAGACGCGCAGCACCTTGCTACTGCCAAACATCGACTGTTTTTCCTTCGCCACGCCAATGATGGTGGCCGGCATATTGCCCACCAGCACCACTTCGCCCACCACGTCAAGCTTGTCGGGGAACAGCTGGCGGCGGGTATTTTCATCAATCACCGCCACCTGCGCCCGGCTTTGCAGCTGCTCGTCGTTAAACGGACCGCCCTGGCTGAACTCCATGCCGTAAACATTGAAATACTGACCACTTACGCCGTTGACGCTTGCCGCCGCGTCGCGGTTGCCGTAGCGCAGGCGCAAATTTTTCGATACTGACGGCGTGGCGGAATGCACCCACGGCTGGCTGGCGATGGCGGTCAGGTCGTCATTTTTCAGCGCCTGCTGCGTGCTGGGATCGTCATCACCAAAATCCTTGCCGGGATAAACGTCAATGGTGTTGGTACCGATGGAGCGGATATCCTGTAGCACCATTTGCTGCGCGGCATCGCCAACAATCACAATAGACGCCACGGAAGCAATGCCGATGATAATGCCGAGCATCGTCAGTAGCGTGCGCATTTTGTTGGCGGCCATCGCCAGCCACGCCATCGTCAGCGCTTCACGAAACCCGCTCACCAGCTGGCGCCATGAGGCACCCTTTTGCACTGGCGTCTCAAGCGTACTTTGTGCACCGTTGCCGGGCGGTGGTGGGTTACTGATAAGCTCACCGTCACGAATTTCAATAATCCGCCCGGCCTGCGCCGCCACGTCAGGATCGTGGGTAACGATAATCACCGTATGGCCGCGGGCGCATAAGTCTTTGAGCGTGGACATCACCTCTTCACCGGAATGGGTGTCGAGCGCGCCGGTGGGTTCATCGGCCAGGATAACTTCGCCGCCGTTCATCAGCGCGCGTGCAATACTGACGCGCTGCTGCTGGCCGCCGGAAAGCTGAGAGGGCCGATAGCCGGTGCGCGCTTCAAGCCCCAGGCGCGTCAGCAACGCCTGGGCGCGCTTGTGGCGCTCGGCAAGGGGAATACCGGCGTAAACGGCGGGCACTTCAACGTTCTGGCTGGCGTTAAGGTGCGAGAGCAGATGATAACGCTGGAAGATAAAGCCAAAATGTTCACGCCGCAGGCGCGCCAGTTCATCGCTGTTAAGCTGCGCCACATCAACGCCCGCTACGCGGTAGCTGCCGCTGGTGGGCTTATCCAGGCAGCCGATGATGTTCATCAGCGTCGATTTACCCGAGCCGGATGAGCCAACAATTGCCACCATTTCACCGGCTTCAACGCGCAGAGTAATGCCCTTAAGCACCTCAACATCACCATCGCCGGAAGGGTAGCTGCGCCGGATATCATTAAGCTCAAGCAATGCACTCATCGCTTGCTCTCCCGGGCAATCTGGCTTGTAACAACTTCATCCCCTTCCTCCAGGCCCTTCACTACTTCCACCTGGGTGTCGTTACGCATACCAATAACAATTTCGCGCTCGTGGGGTTCCCCGTTACGCAGCAGCGTCACCTTGTAACGCCTGTCACCGGTCGGCTCACCCAGTGCGCTCAGCGGTACAGTCAGCACGTCTTTTTTACCGCCAAGCTGAATGTGTACCTGCGCCGTCATATCCAGGCGCAGAATGCCCTCAGGGTTAGGCACCTCAAAACGCGCGTTATAGAAAATGGCGTCATTGACCTTCTCTGGCGTTGGCTGAATGTCCTTGAGCACGCCTTCATAACGCGTCAGCGGATCGCCCAGCACGGTAAACCACGCCTTCAGCCCCGGACGCAGATGAATAATGTCGGCTTCGGAAACCTGGGCTTTTACCAGCATGGTGCTCATATCGGCCAGCGTCAGGATATTAGGCGCCTGCTGCGCGGCTATCACGGTCTGGCCCTGGCGTGTGGTAATTTGCGTCACTTCACCGGCCATCGGAGCCACAATGCGGGTGTATTCGAGGTTGGTTTTTGCGGTATCCAGCGAGGCCTGGTTGCGCTTAATTTGCGCATCGATGGTGCCAAGCTGCGCGCGCTTAACGGCAAGATCCCTTGCTGCGCTGTCGAGGTCCTGGCGCGATATAGCCTGCGTTTTCCCGAGAGCCTGCTGGCGCTCAAGCGTCACGCGTGCAAACGCCATTTCCGCCTGCGCCTGCTCGCGCTGGGCGCGCAACTCCATCAGCGTCGCTTCCACCTCTTTAATCTGGTTTTGCGCCTGCTCGGGGTCGATAACGCCCAGCAGTTGCTCTTTTTTCACCCGGTCGCCAATTTCCACAGACAGCGTTTTTAACTGGCCGCTCACCTGTGCGCCGACGTCAACTTTACTCAGCGCATCGAGTTTGCCGGTCGCCAGAACGCTCTGGCTGAGTTCACCTTTGCGCACAATCAGCGTCTGGTACTGCGGTTTTGGCGCATTGAGGATACTCCAGACCCACAATGCCAACCCCACTACCAGCGCAAGCAGCAGCCAGTAGCGTTTTTTAATTCTGACGTTCATTCACATCCTTCCTGATGAGTCCCCGAGTCCGATTACAGGACTACAAAAGCTAAACAGTTACGTAACGAAACTGTGTTTTATGCAATAGCCACGCAACTGTTGCATCACAGTTGAAAATAGCAGTGCGTTAATCGTGAGATTCGCACGCTACAGAACATTCCGTTATGTCACACATTACTCTCTTCCCTACAGCACAGTCTGCGCCACACAGCGGCTGGGCGCTGTTTCTTGCCCTGGCCACGGGCCGTTATCAGCCCGGCAAGCGCTGGCAAAAAGTAAGCTGGCGACGCAAGTTTATGCTGCGCTCGCTTGTGATGCCAGTGAAGACCGCTCAGCTGCTCAACCATCTGGCGCAAACGCCTCACGGTGCCGAGCTACTTAACGCCCAGCCGTGCCTGCCCTGTCGTCTGCATCGCCCCTGGCTGGCCGTTGGACTTAAACGCCGCCAGGCGCTGGAGGCCGTGACCAGGCACTATACCTGGCTTGACCGTATCTTACCTGTTCAGGCCATGCAGATGTCGCATTGATGTCCACTAACGCCTGAGCACCGGGCTAATCTGCCCGACCGCGCGCGAGCCAGACAACCCGTGAAAACATCTTACGCAGCAGCGACGGCACAGCCTCAACGCCACGCCGCCCGGCTTCCATTGCCACTTCCAGCGCCAGGTCAGGTTTCGATGAGCGGTGAATGGCTTTGGTTATCACCCGGCGCATATTCATGGGTATGCCTTCAGGTATCTGCGCCACGCGGTGATAAACATCGTCAAAGCCCTGGCGGTACATGAAATGCTCCATATCCAGCGCTGGCAGCAGCGTAAGATGATCGCGCTCAAGGGTAGTGTCCTGGTCCAGTAAGCCCCGCACTGTCGCCGCATACTTTTTCCCGGCCTCATCGCCGTCGGCCAGCACATGCCACTGAATGCCCATTCGGCGGGCGAACTTAATCAGCGGGCGCAACCCGCACTGGGCAAACTCAATTACCTTCACGCCTTCGGCGTCAAAATGGTAGCCGCACTGGCGCGCCAGTTCGTTCATCACCCAGACTTCCGTCTCCCCTTCCACCAGCAGCCAACAGCGGGCAAACAGCGAAGAAGGCCGGTTAAAACGAATATGAAACGCAATGCGGCGGCTGTCCTCGGCGTTCATCCCGCCGGGACCAAGCCGCCAGGCCGCCACTCGCCCGGATTCACGCACCAGGCGACAAACCTGCTCCACCGGCGTCAGCGACAGTAGCTCGCCGGAATTGGTGGTGGTTATCTTTTGCAGCGGCAACAGGTTAAGCAAATGCCAGGCAACGGAGAGCATAATCGGGTGCAGCCGCGTTTCCGGGTCTTCCACCAGCACCAGCGGGCGCGCGTCCCGGTCGAGGCGAACATTGCCTTTCGCCTGCAACAGCGTTGAGAACATACCGAGCAAAATCATGCGGTGTGTGCGGCCGTTGGGCTTATCTATCATGCGGTTGATGACATCAAGGTAGCGCCAGCCGCGCCGCTCGTCGTGGGAGCGCCTGCGCTGCTGGCGGCGGGAGTGGTTATCGCTGCCCTGCTCAATAAAATAGTGCTCCAGCAGCTGTACCATTGCCGACAGCCCCTGGCGCAGCTGAGCATCGCTCAACTGCTGCGGCCTGGCCGCCAGCTCACGCGCTAATCGCTCCAGCTCACGTTCATTAATGCCGCCGTCTTGCACAGCAGGCAACGAGCCACCGCGTATCCGACGAATAAAACGGGCATCGCGCAGGCGCAGCACCGGATTAAGGCGCACAAGCTGGCGTGCGAGGTGGTCGATATCCTCAAGCGCCAGAGCGACACCGCTGTCATCCAGAAAGCTACGCAGCGTCAGCACTTCGCCATTATCGCCAAGTTCCCCTTCCAGGCGGTAATAGATGCGCTGGTATTCATCTTCAGACGCATTCCAGACCTCAGACAGCGCCCGATAGCGGCGGCCAAATGCCTGGCCGGGGGTGGTTTCACGAAAGGTCAAAATAATATGCAGATGGCGCTCCCGGCTGTCCTGGTCACCCGGTGGAAAATAAAAATCATCACCATCAAAAAAGTACAGCGCATCGCGCGGCGCCAACAGCAGCGTCAACGCATCCAGCAGGCTGGATTTACCCCAGGCGTTCTCACCAATCAGTACCGTATTTTGTTCAAGCTGGAGCGACAGGCGGTTAATGCCGCGAAATCCCACTATCTCAACGCGTTCAAGAAACATTCACTCCTCCGGCACAGCAGTCTTTCTTATTTGTTTTTATTACATACAAACCCAAGTATAGCGAGCACCCATGATGAGAATATCCTCACTATTTGCACAACTAATGGATAAAAAAAGGGCAATTACGCCAGGTGATGGAATATTCCTGGCGTAAATTCATACCGATGAAAAAAATAAACTTAGAAGAATCTCACGGAGATTTCTTATTTCCGAACAGGTTCTATACTTCAGGTAACGAATATTTGCTAAAGGATGCAATCTGCATTGCTTTAAATCAAATAAGTGGAATATATTACGCTGGCCTGGGGCGGACAGCGTTTTTAAAATTACGGACATCATTGTCTCCGCCCGGATGGCGATGGTAAGCAATGACCGGGAAAGTGTTGCCTTATTCATCCTGCCTCGGACATTGTCTCATTATTTATACAGAGGTAGTTTATGTTCAGAAAATTAGCGGCCGAGTTCTTCGGAACCTTTTGGCTGGTATTCGGTGGCTGCGGTAGCGCGGTTCTGGCAGCGGCTTATCCGCAATTAGGTATTGGTTTTGCAGGTGTGGCACTGGCATTTGGTTTAACGGTTCTGACTATGGCTTATGCAGTTGGCCATATTTCTGGCGGCCATTTTAACCCGGCAGTAACCTTAGGTTTATGGGCTGGCGGCCGTTTTGCCGCAAAAGACGTTATTGGTTATATCGTTGCTCAGGTGATTGGCGGTATCGCTGCGGCGGCAATTCTTTATCTTATTGCCAGCGGTAAAGCCGGCTTTGATGCAGCCGCCAGCGGCTTTGCTTCTAACGGCTTTGGTGAACATTCACCAAACCAGTATTCCATGCTGTCTGCCATTGTTATTGAAATTGTGCTGACCTGTGGCTTCCTGATTGTGATTATGGGTTCAACCGATAAATTCGCACCGGCGGGTTTCGCGCCGATCGCTATCGGCCTGGCACTGACCCTGATTCACCTTATCAGCATCCCGGTAACGAACACCTCCGTTAACCCGGCGCGCAGCACCGCGGTTGCCATCTTTCAGGGCGGCTGGGCACTGCAACAGCTGTGGCTGTTCTGGGTTATGCCGATCGTTGGCGGTATCCTGGGTGGCTTCATCTATCGCAATCTGCTGGAAAAACGCAGCTAAGATTGTCAGAGGGCCAGCAAAGCTGGCCCTTTCCTCTTTCTCACCCCGCTGAATTTGCACAACTTTACTCGCTTTAGCAATTTGTGTAGTGTCGGTACGCCCTTTTGTTTGCAAGGAACAGCCGCGCTATGTTATCCGGTCTGCTAATCATTCTTATCCCGCTGTTTGCCGGTTACCTCATCCCGCTGCGCCAGCTGTCTGTATTAAGGCTCATCAACCGCCTGCTGAGCTGGATTGTGTACGCCATTCTTTTTCTCATGGGCATTAGCCTGGCGTTTCTTGATAATCTCAGCAGCAACCTGCTGGCCATCCTGCACTACAGCGCCGTCAGCATTGTGGTGATTATGGTGTTTAACGCCGCAGGCCTGCTGCTGCTTGAGCGCGCCATGCCGTGGCAGCGCCCCCATCGCCAGGAAAAACTGCCCTCGCGCCTCGCTATGGCGCTGGAGTCGCTCAAGCTGTGCGGCGTGGTGGCCGTTGGTTTTTTGCTGGGGCTAAGCGGCCTGGAGTGGATGCGCCACGCAACGGCCGCCAGCGAATACACGCTGATCTTTCTGCTGTTTTTGATTGGCATTCAGCTTCGCAGCAGCGGCATGAGCGTGCGCCAGATCCTGCTTAACCGCCGCGGCACCCTGATTGCGCTGGTCGTGGTGGTGACCTCGTTGCTGGCGGGCGTGGTAAACGCCTTCCTGCTCGGCCTGCCGCTGAAAACCGGCCTTGCAATGGCCTCTGGCTACGGCTGGTATTCCCTTTCCGGTATTCTGATGACGGAGTCTTACGGCCCGGTTATCGGTAGCGCCACGTTCTTTAACGACCTGGCGCGCGAGTTGCTGGCAATTATGCTCATTCCCACACTTGCCAGCCGTAGCCGCTGCACCGCGCTGGGGTTGTGCGGCGCAACCTCCATGGACTTCACGCTGCCGGTGCTCCAGCGCAGCGGCGGCGTGGACATGGTGCCGCCCGCGATTGTGCACGGTTTTATCCTGAGCCTGCTGGTCCCGCTGATGATGGCGCTGTTCGCCGCCTGAAACCGTCCTGGCGGCAGCCCTGCTGTCGCCAAAATTGCGTTAAATCAATTTCCCTTCAGATTGTTTAATAAAGCCCTTCTCACTACCCTGGTGAAGTCTTAACCTTAAACATGCATATTAAATATAACTTTAAGGTGTCATCATGTTTTGCGTGCAATGTGAACAAACAATTCGTACTCCGGCGGGCGACGGCTGCTCTTACGCGCAGGGTATGTGCGGTAAAACCGCGCAAACTTCCGATCTTCAGGATCTGCTGATTGCCACATTACAGGGCCTGTCAGCCTGGGCGGTGAAGGCGCGTGAGCTGGGCATAATCAGCCACGAGGTTGACAGCTTCGCGCCACGCGCGTTCTTCTCCACCTTAACCAACGTCAACTTCGATTCAGTGCGCATCGTCGGCTACGCGCGCCAGGCTATCGTCCTGCGCGAAGCCCTGAAAGCGCAGTGCCTGAATGCCGATGCCAACGCGCACGTTGATAACCCCATGGCCGACCTGCAACTGGTGAGCGATGATCTCGGCGAACTGCAGCGCCAGGCTGAAGCCTTTATGCCAAACCGTGACAAAGTGGACATCGGCGAAGACATTCTCGGCCTGCGCCTGCTGAGCCTCTACGGCCTGAAAGGGGCAGCCGCCTACATGGAGCACGCCCATGTGCTCGACCAGTACGACAACGACATCTACGCCCAGTACCATAACATCATGGCCTGGCTTGGCACCTGGCCGTCCGACATGAACGCACTGCTGGAATGCTCGATGGAAATCGGCCAGATGAACTTTAAAGTCATGCGCATTCTGGATGCCGGTGAAACCAATAAATACGGCCACCCAACGCCGACACAGGTCAATGTGAAGCCTACTGCCGGTAAAGCAATTCTGATTTCCGGCCACGACCTCAAAGACCTCTACAACCTGCTGGTGCAGACCGAAGGCACCGGCGTTAACGTCTACACCCATGGCGAAATGCTGCCTGCTCACGGTTACCCACAACTGCGCCAATTCAAACATCTGGTCGGCAACTACGGCAGCGGCTGGCAGAACCAGCAGGTGGAGTTCGCCCGCTTCCCAGGCCCGGTGGTCATGACCTCCAACTGCATCATTGACCCAACCGTGGGTGCCTATGATGACCGTATCTGGACACGCAGCATTGTTGGCTGGCCGGGCGTGAGTCACCTTGAAGGCGACGACTTCGCACCGGTGATTGCCCAGGCACAACAAATGAGCGGCTTCCCGTACAGCGAAATTGAGCACCTCATCACCGTTGGCTTTGGCCGCGAAACCCTGCTCGGCGCTGCCGATTCTCTTATTGACCTGGTAAGTCGCGAGAAGCTGCGCCACATTTTCCTCGTTGGCGGCTGCGATGGCGCGCGCGAGGAGCGCAGCTACTTCACCGATTTCGCCACCCGCGTGCCGGACGACTGCCTGATCCTGACTCTGGCCTGCGGCAAGTACCGCTTCAACAAACTGGACTTCGGCAATATTGAAGGCCTGCCGCGCCTGATTGATGCCGGACAGTGCAACGACGCCTATTCCGCTATCATTCTTGCCGTTACGCTGGCCGAAAAACTCGGCTGCGGCGTGAACGACCTGCCGCTAAGTCTGGTGCTCTCCTGGTTTGAACAAAAAGCGATTGTAATACTGCTGACGCTGCTGTCGCTCGGTGTGAAAAATATCGTCACCGGGCCAACTGCACCGGGCTTCTTCACCCCAACGCTTCTGGCTGTGCTCAATGAGAAATTCGGCCTGCGCCAGGTCACCAGCGTGGAGCAGGACATGCAGCAAATGCTGAGCGCATAAGGAGAACGCAATGACGATGCCAACCCCTCTGTGCCCGTACCGCATGCAGGTGCACCATATCAAACAGGAAACGCCGGATGTCTGGACGCTGTCGCTGTTTTGCCATGACGCCTATCCTTACGAAGCAGGCCAGCACGCGCTGGTCAGCATCCGCAACAGTGCCGACACGCTGCGCGCCTACACGCTCTCCTCCACGCCCGGTGTGAGCGCGTTCATTACGCTCACCGTGCGCCGTATTAACGGCGGCGCGGGTTCGCACTGGCTGACGCGCGAGGTTAAGCGCGGTGATTATCTGTGGCTCTCCGGCGCACAGGGCGATTTCACCTGTGCCGCGCACCCGGTAGGCCGCTATCTGCTGCTGGCCGCAGGCTGTGGCGTCACGCCGATTATGTCTATGCGCCGCTGGCTGGCAAAATACAGCCCGCTGGCAGATGTGCAGGTAATTTACTGCGTGCGTTCACCGCAGGATGTGATTTTTGCCGACGAATGGCGTGACTACCCGGTGACGCTGTTTGCCGAAGCAGGCAACGTACACGGTTTTATTCCCGGGCGTATCACTCGCGAGCACCTGGCTTCAGTGCCGGAGCTGGCAAGCCGTACCGTGATGGCATGCGGCCCGGCGCCGTGGATGACGTTTGTCGAAGAGCAGGTCAGAGCGCTCGGCGTCACCCGCTTCTGGAGTGAGAAATTTTTCACGCCGCTGGCCGCTCCCGCCACCAGCGGGTTGAAAATCTCCACGCTCTCACCGGCGCGTGAGTTTTACGCACCAGTTGGCAGCACGCTGCTTGAGGCGCTGGAAAGTCACCGCGTGCCGGTCAATGCTGCCTGCCGGTCCGGTGTGTGCGGCGGCTGTAAAACTAAAATCGCCAGCGGCGATTACAACGTGACCAGTACCGCCACGCTAAGCACGCAGGAGATTGCCGACGGTTACGTGCTGGCCTGCTCCTGCCACCCACAGAGCGATCTTATTCTCGCCTGAACCCCCGTGCCGCTCTGACCGGAGCGGCACGTTTCGCCTCACATCCCTTTTCTCGTCGTCTACGCTTAATCGCATCAGCCAAAAGCCAACAAAGGAGATGTGATGAAGCAAACCGTGGCCGCATATATTGCCAAAACCCTTGAACAGGTGGGCGTAAAGCGCATCTGGGGCGTCACAGGGGACTCTCTGAACGGGCTAAGCGACAGCCTTAACCGCATGGGCACCATCGAATGGATGCCGACACGCCATGAAGAAGTGGCTGCCTTTGCCGCCGGAGCAGAGGCACAACTTAGCGGCGAACTGGCCGTGTGCGCAGGCTCCTGCGGGCCAGGCAACCTGCACCTGATTAATGGCCTGTTCGACTGCCACCGCAACCATGTACCGGTACTGGCGATTGCCGCCCATATTCCATCGAGCGAAATCGGCAGCGGTTATTTCCAGGAAACCCACCCGCAGGAGTTATTCCGCGAATGCAGCCACTACTGCGAACTGGTGTCATCGCCAGAACAAATCCCGCAGGTGCTGGCCATCGCCCTGCGCAAAGCGGTGCTCAACCGCGGTGTCTCGGTCATTGTGCTGCCGGGTGATGTGGCGCTGAAGCCGGCACCGGAAACGGCCAGCAGTCACTGGTATCCCGCCCCGCAGCCGGTGGTGGTCCCACGGCAGGCGGAACTGGAAAAGCTGGCGCAGGTGCTGCGCTATGCCAATAATATTGCGCTGATGTGCGGCAGCGGCTGCGCGGGCGCGCACGACGAACTGCTGGCGGTGGCTGAAAAGCTGAAATCACCCATTGTCCACGCGCTGCGCGGCAAAGAGCATGTCGAGTATGACAACCCGTACGATGTGGGCATGACCGGGCTTATCGGCTTCTCGTCGGGTTTCCACACGATGATGAACGCCGACACATTAATTTTGCTCGGCACCCAGTTCCCTTATCGCGCCTTTTATCCCACAGATGCGCGCATTATTCAGATAGATATCAACCCCGGCAGCCTCGGTGCGCACAGCAAAGTGGATATCGCCCTGGTGGGCGACATCAAAGCCACGCTGGCCGCGCTGCTCCCCATGCTGGAGGAGAAAACCGATCGCCGTTTTCTCGATAAGGCGCTGGAGAATTACGCCGATGCCCGCAAGGGGCTCGATGCGCTGGCTAAACCCGGCGAACACGGCATTCACCCGCAGTATCTGGCCCAACAAATCAGCCATTACGCCGCCCAGGACGCGGTTTTTACCTGCGATGTGGGCACACCCACCGTCTGGGCCGCGCGCTATCTCGCCATGAACGGCAAGCGCCGCCTGCTGGGTTCGTTTAACCACGGCTCCATGGCCAACGCCATGCCACAGGCGCTGGGTGCCAAAGCCTGCGCGCCAGAGCGCCAGGTGGTAGCGATGTGCGGCGACGGTGGTTTCAGCATGCTGATGGGCGACTTTTTATCGGTAGTACAGATGCAGTTGCCCATCAAAATTGTGGTCTTCAATAACAGCGTACTGGGTTTTGTGGCAATGGAAATGAAGGCCGGTGGCTACCTGACAGACGGCACTGAGTTGCACGACACCAATTTTGCCAGCATTGCCGAAGCCTGTGGTATTACAGGCATTCGGGTGGAAAAAGCCGAGGACGTGAACGCCGCGCTTGAGCACGCTTTCAGTCTGCCTGGCCCGGTGCTGGTGGATGTGAAAGTCGCCAAAGACGAGTTGGCTATCCCGCCGCAAATCAAGCTTGAGCAGGCCAAAGGTTTCAGCCTGTATATGCTGCGCGCCATTATCAGCGGGCGTGGCGACGAGGTGGTTGAACTGGCGAAAACCAACTGGTTCCGGTAAAAAAGGCGTAATTAATAAGCCACAAGGAGTTTCCCCGTGATTGATTTACGCAGCGATACCGTCACGCGCCCAACGCGCGCCATGCTGGACGCCATGATGTCGGCTCCCACCGGCGATGATGTCTACGGGGACGATCCCACCGTTAACGCGCTCCAGAGCGAAGCCGCAGAAATGGCGGGCAAGGAGGCGGCGCTGTTTCTGCCTACCGGCACTCAGGCCAATCTGGTGGCCCTGCTCTCACACTGTCAGCGCGGCGACGAATACATTACCGGTCAGTTGGCGCATAACTATTTGTATGAGGCAGGCGGTGCTGCGGTGCTCGGCGGCATTCAACCGCAGCCAATTGATGCCGCGCCCGACGGTACGCTGCCGCTGGACGTCGTCGCCGCCAAAATCAAAGCCGACGATATCCATTTCGCCCGCACTCGCCTGCTAAGCCTGGAAAACACCCACAACGGCAAAGTGCTGCCGCGGGCGTATTTACGTGCAGCGCGGCGCTTTACTCAGGAGCGCAATCTTGCGCTGCACGTTGACGGCGCACGCATTTTTAATGCCGTGGTGGAATACGGCTGCGCGCTTGAAGACGTAGCGCGCGAGTGTGACAGCTTCACGATTTGCCTCTCAAAAGGCCTGGGCGCACCGGTAGGTTCACTGCTGCTCGGTAGCCGCGAACTTATTAATCGTGCCATGCGCTGGCGTAAGATGACCGGCGGCGGCATGCGTCAGGCAGGCATTCTGGCAGCCGCAGGCCGCTATGCGCTGCGCCACCATATTGAACGCCTGCGTGAAGACCACGATAATGCCGCCTGGCTTGCCGGCGCGCTGCGTGAAGCCGGTGCCGACGTCAGACGCCAGGACACCAACATGTTGTTTGTTCGGGTTGAGCCGCAGGATGCGAGCCTGCTTGGTGATTATATGAAGCAGCGCGGCGTACTGATTAACGCCGCGCCAATAACGCGTCTTGTTACTCACCTGGACGTTGAGCGCACGCAGCTTGAGCAGGTTGTACAACACTGGCAGCATTTTCTTAACCGATAAAGGATTTTCCAGGGATGAAGGAAACAGGAACCATTCTGGTGCTGGGCGCCAGCGGCTATATCGGCCAGCATCTGACGCCGCGTCTTAGCGCGGCAGGTCATCACGTTATCGCTGCCGCACGCCGTCTTGAATGGCTGCAAAAGCAAAACTGGCCTGGCGTGGAATGCCGCTATGCCGATCTTGCAAAACCGCATACGCTGGCATCCGCGCTGGCGGGCGTCGACACCCTGTATTATCTGGTCCACAGCATGGGCGATGGCGACGACTTCGTTGAGCGTGAAGTGCAGGCCGCCCGCCATTTACGTGATGCGCTGCGCGAACAGCCGGTAAAACACATCATTTTCTTAAGCTCGCTGCAACCACCGCAGGAAGAACGCAGCTCCGCGCATCTCATCGCCCGCCAGCGCACTGCGGACACGCTGCGCGAAGCAGGCATACCGGTAACCGAACTGCGCGCTGGCATTATTGTGGGCGCAGGCTCCGCGGCCTTCGAAGTGATGCGTGATATGGTCTACAACCTGCCGGTACTGACACCACCGCGCTGGGTGCGCTCACGCACCACGCCCATCGCGCTGGAAAACCTGCTGGTTTATCTGACCGGACTGGGGGAACAACCCGCCAGCGAACATCGCGTGTTTGAGGCCGCCGGACCGGAAGTGCTGAGCTATCAGCAGCAGTTTGAGCGCTTTATGGCCATTAGCGGTCGTCATCGTCCGCTTATCCCGATTCCGTTACCCACTCGCTGGATTTCGGTGTGGTTCCTTAACGTTATCACCTCAGTGCCGCCCACCATTGCCCGCGCCCTTATCCAGGGGCTTAAGCATGACCTGTTGGCCGACGACAGTGCATTGCGCGCGCTCATCCCGCAAACGCTGATAAGCTTTGACGATGCCGTACGTTCCACGCTGGAAGAAGAAAAGCAGCTGGTCAACTCCCAGGACTGGGGCTACGACGCGCTGGCCTTTGCCCGCTGGCGCCCGGAGTACGGCTATTACCCTAAGCAGGCAGGCTGCACGGTGCACACCGATGCCAGCAGTAGCGCGCTGTGGGAAGTGGTTAACCAGATTGGTGGCCCCAAAGGTTACTTTTTTGGCAATGGGCTTTGGAAAACGCGCGCGTTTCTTGATTTGCTGGTGGGCCACAAACTGGACAAAGGCCGCCCGGCGCATACCGACTTGCAGGTAGGCGATAAGGTCGACAGCTGGAAAGTGATTATCGTTGAACCCGAAAAGGAACTGACAATGCTGTTTGGCATGAAGGCGCCGGGGCTTGGCCGCCTGTCATTCACTATCCGCGATGAAGGCGAAAAACGCAGTCTGGACGTGCGCGCCTGGTGGCATCCACACGGTACGCCGGGACTGCTTTACTGGTTATTGATGATCCCGGCACATTTGTTTATTTTCCGCGGCATGGCCAAAAGTATTGTCCGTCTTGCCGCACAAGTGATGAACAACCGTCGCTAATCCAGCTTATTCTCAGGGAATTACCATTGCAACCGGGGCTGATTCACGAAAGAATGCCCCGCGAAACCAATAATCTCAACAGTGGGTCGACATGAAGGTACTGGTCACGGGCGCCACCAGCGGTTTGGGACGCAGCGCGGTCGAATATTTACGCCGTCGCGGTATCAGCGTTACCGCAACCGGGCATAACGCGGCAATGGGGAAACTGCTCGAACGCATGGGCGCAGAGTTTATTCATGCGGATTTAACCGAGCTGGTCTCCTCCCAGGCCAGGGTGATGCTCGAAGGCGTTGACACGTTATGGCACTGTTCCGGTTTCACCGCGCCGTGGGGCACTCAGGAAGCCTTCGATCTTGCCAACGTGCGCGCTACCCGACGCCTCGGCGAATGGGCCGTGGCCTGGGGCGTTCGCACTTTTGTGCATATCTCTTCACCATCGCTCTACTTCGACTACCACCACCATCGTGCTATTAACGAAGACTTTCGCCCGGTTCGTTACGCCAACGAGTTTGCCCGCAGTAAAGCCGCCAGCGAAGAGGTGATTACGCTGATGGCGCAGGCCAACCCTCGCACCCGGTTCGCTATCCTGCGTCCACAGAGTCTGTTTGGCCCGCACGATACCGTTTTTTTCCCGCGCCTGGTGCAGATGATGCGTCATTACGGCAGCGTTCTGCTGCCGCGCGGCGGTGAGGCACTGGTCGATATGACCTATCACGAGAACGCGGTGCACGCGATGTGGCTGGCAAGCCAGGAAAGCTGCGACAATCTGCCGTCCGGGCGGGCTTACAACATTACTAATATGGAACCGCGCCCGCTGCGCGAGATTGTGGAACGGCTTATTGCTGAACTGGGCATTCGCTGTCGCATCCGCTCAGTGCCTTATCCCATGCTGGACCTGGTGGCACGCAGTCTGGAGCGGCTGGGCAGTAAAACCGCACGTGAGCCAGTGCTCACCCACTATGGCGTTTCAAAGCTCAACTTTGACTTTACGCTCGATACCACCCGCGCCGAAACGGAACTGGGCTACCGCCCGGTGGTGGCGCTTGATGACGGCATTAAAGAAACCGCCGCCTGGCTGCGCGATCACGGCACATTCCACCGCTAGCGCTCAGATAAAATCTGGCGTGCGTCGCAACAACGGCACACGCCATCAAAAATCTTGCCTTCGCCCAGGTCCGACAACCGCGCGTCCCTGTCTCATCCCCGCCATGCGCCCACCTGCGTCGGTGCTAACGGCCAGTTACGCAAAACATTACCCCTGGCCGTATTTCTCCAGCAACGCCTCGGCAATGGCCTGGGTTTGTGCGTCCGCTACGCCGTCATAACGCGCCGGGCGAAAGTGCATCTGGAACGCGGCAATCACGCGCTGCTGCTGACGCGCGGTCATCTGCGCCGACACCTCATAGCCATAGCGCGCCAGCAAATCAAGCAGCGAGGCCTGGTCCACCGGCTGTGAGGGCGCACGTCCGTTTAAGTAAAACGCCACCCGCGCCGGGTCAGGCCAGGCGCCAATTCCCGCCTGCGCCAGCGCCTGCCATGGAAATAGCGGCCCCGGGTCATCTTTGCGCTGGGGCGCGATATCTGCATGCGCCACTACGTTTTGTGGCGCGATACCGTTACGGCGAATCACGTCACGCGCAACACGCACCAGTGCCTGAATTTGCGCGTCGGCAAACGGATAAAAACGCTTTTCGCCACCCACCACGCTGTAGCCCTGGTTCTCAAGCTCAATGCCAATGGAGACATCATTAATGCGCGTTGAACCGCGCCAGTAGCTCACGCCCGCGTGCCAGGCAAGCTTGTCTTCTGCGACCAGCTCCCAGACCAGCGGCTTGCCGCCGCGCTCAGGCGGCGCTTCGGGGATCAGATAGTGGGCGCTGACATCGCGCCCGACAAGCGTTGCCAGCGAACTGGCAAACTCATCGGCGGTGTAGTGAATCACCAGTATGCGCGCACGTGAATAGGCGTTTTGCGCCGGGTGGCGGGTATCCACACGATAATCCCCGCGCTCAACCACGCCTTTTTCTCCCGCACAGCCCACCAGCAGCAGCGCGAGCAGCAGCCAAAGTCCCTTTTTCATCGCCGCGTTTTCACCGCCGTACCGCTGACGCTCACCATCAGCATGCTGCTATCCTTACCGACGGTTTCGTAATCGATATCAATCCCGACAATGGCGTCGGCACCGAAAGATGCCGCCTCTTCTTCCATTTCACGAAAGGCAATTTCTCGCGCCTTGCGCAGCTCCTTTTCATACGCCCCGGAGCGCCCGCCGACGATGTCGCGGATACCGGCAAAAAAATCGCGGAAAATATTGGCACCCAGGATGGCTTCCCCGGTTACCACACCGCAGTATTCAACAATGACGTGGCCTTCCAGCGTTGGGGTTGTGGACTTTTGCACGTTTTCTCCTCCTTTAGCGATCAATGCGTTAGCGCTGTCTGGCCGCACAAGTTGCCGCTACCAGGCTATGCTTTTATGGCATTAACTATAAACCCTGACCTCCCGTCGAACATAAGGAAATCATGATGCGAAGCTCTGTATTAATGTTGATTACGCCGTGCGCACTGCTGCTCAGCGCCTGTACCACCGTTACGCCCGCCTATAAAGATATTGGCGTACGCAGCGGCCCCTGCCTCGACGGTGGCCCGGACAGCGTGGCGCAGCAGTTTTATGATTACCGCATCGCCCACCCCAGCCGGGGGTTGAGCGACCTCGCCGGGCTGCGCCCGTACCTGAGCGACGCACTGTGGCAGCAGTTACAGGCTGAAAGCCGCGCGCCGCAGGCCAACACATTCCTGCAACAGGACCTGTTCTCCAGTCGCAACGACGGCATCGACACGGCAAACGTCGCCAGTGCCTCCACCATTCCCAATACCGATGCCCGTAATATTCCGCTGCGCGTGACGCTCACCAAAGGCAGCCAGCAGTGGCAGGATGAAGTCCTGATGGTGCGCGCTGGTCAATGCTGGTCTGTTGATGATGTGCGCTATCTCGGGGCAGTAAGTCATGCGCCGTCAGGCTCGCTGCGTTTATCACTGGAAAAACACTGAGTTTCAGGGGAGAGACGGTAAACCACGTAAACTGTCGGGTAGCCGAGCACAGGCGCTCACATATATCCCTGCCGTCTCCCCACGTCGATATTTTGTGCTACTTTTTTAACACTACGGCGCTGTTTTTTTAGTTTTAACGCACAAATATTGCATAACTATTCTGTGAAGGTTACTATCAGCGGCCTCAATTGCTATTCAACTGCGACGCATGAGTATTCAACTAAACGGCATTAATTGCTTTTACGGCGCACACCAGGCGCTGTTTGACATCACACTCAGCTGCCCCCAGGGTGAAACCTTAGTTCTGCTTGGGCCAAGCGGCGCGGGTAAAAGTTCTCTGTTGCGGGTGCTGAACCTGCTGGAAATGCCGCGCTCAGGCGAGCTGACCATCGCGGGTAATCATTTTAATTTTGCGAAAGCGCCGGGTGACAAGGCGATTCGCGAACTGCGCCAGAACGTCGGTATGGTGTTCCAACAGTACAATCTGTGGCCGCATCTGACCGTAATGCAGAACCTTATCGAAGCGCCCTGCCGCGTGCTGGGACTGAATAAAGATGAAGGGCGCGCCCGCGCCGGTAAACTGCTTGAGCGCCTGCGTTTGACGCCGTATGCCGACCGCTACCCGCTGCACCTTTCCGGTGGTCAGCAACAGCGCGTGGCGATTGCCCGTGCGCTGATGATGGAGCCGCAGGTGCTGCTGTTTGACGAACCTACAGCGGCGCTGGACCCGGAGATCACCGCGCAGATTGTCAGCATTATTCGCGAACTGGCACAAACCAATATTACCCAGGTCATCGTGACGCACGAGGTGGAAGTAGCGCGTAAAACCGCGAGCCGCGTGGTCTACATGGAAAACGGGCATATTGTTGAACAAGGCGATGCGAGCTGCTTTAACGAGCCGCAGACGGACGCGTTCAAATCTTACCTTTCTCACTGATGATAGATTGGGATATGACAATGAAAAAAGTTCTTCTTGCCGCGCTGCTCGCCAGCCTGAGCCTTTCTGCCACTGCCGCACAGACAATCCGCTTCGCAACTGAAGCCTCTTATCCCCCGTTTGAAACCCTGGACGCCAGCAACAAGATTGTGGGCTTCGATGTGGATCTGGCAAACGCACTGTGTAAAGAGATTGATGCGACCTGTACCTTCAGCAACCAGTCTTTTGACAGCCTGATCCCAAGCCTGAAGTTCCGTCGTATTGATGCCGCCATGGCCGGTATGGACATCACGCCTGAGCGTGAAAAGCAGGTACTGTTCACAAAACCGTACTACGACAACTCGGCGTTGTTCATCAGTATTGATGGCAAATACACCAGCATTGACCAGCTCAAGGGCAAAAAAGTTGGCGTGCAGAACGGCACCACGCACCAGAAGTTCATCACCGATAAGCATCCGGAAATTAACATTGTTTCCTACGACAGCTACCAGAACGCCCGCCTGGATCTGCAAAATGGCCGTATTGATGCCGTTTTCGGTGACACGGCGGTGGTGACCGAGTGGCTCAAAGCCAACGCGAAACTGGTGCCTGTGGGTGAGAAAGTGACTGACAAAGACTACTTTGGCACCGGACTTGGCATTGCCGTGCGTCAGGGTAACACCGAGCTTCAGCAGAAGTTCAACGACGCGCTGGAAAAGGTAAAACAAAACGGCACCTACGAGGCCATCTACAACAAATGGTTCCAGAAGTAATTTCCTGAATGAACGAATTATTTCCTCTGGCAAGCGCCGCCGGGATGACCGTCGGCCTTGCGCTTTGCGCGCTCGTTATTGGTCTTGCACTGGCAATGCTGTTTGCCGTGTGGGAATCGGTAAAATGGCGCGCGGTGGCCTGGCCGGGTACGGCGCTGGTCACACTCCTGCGCGGCCTGCCAGAAATTCTGGTGGTGCTGTTTATCTACTTCGGCTCTTCTCAGCTGCTGTTGCTGCTGTCTGACGGCTTTACGATTAACCTTGGTGTTGTGCAAATCCCGGTACAGATACAGATTGATAACTTTGATGTCAGTCCGTTTTTGTGCGGCGTGATTGCACTTTCTCTGCTGTATGCCGCCTACGCTTCACAAACGTTGCGTGGTGCGCTCAAAGCGGTGCCGCAGGGCCAGTGGGAATCCGGCCAGGCGCTGGGCATGAGCAAAAGCGCGATTTTCTTTCGCCTGGTGATGCCGCAGATGTGGCGTCACGCGCTACCGGGGCTGGGTAACCAGTGGCTGGTGCTGCTCAAAGATACCGCGCTGGTGTCGCTGATTAGCGTTAACGACCTGATGCTGCAAACCAAAAGTATCGCCACCCGCACCCAGGAGCCGTTCACCTGGTACATTGTCGCGGCGGCGATTTATCTGGTTATCACGCTTATCAGTCAGTACGTGCTGCGCTATATCGACCAGCGCGCTACGCGTTTTGAAAGGAGGCCCGGCTGATGCTTGAGTATTTACCGGGGCTGATGAAGGGGCTGCACACCAGCCTGACGCTGACCGTAGCCTCTATTGCGGTAGCGCTGGTGCTGTCGCTGATTTTTACGGTTATCCTGACGCTGAAAACGCCGGGGCTGTCTCTGGTGGTGCGTGCTTACATCACGCTTTTCACCGGCACGCCGCTGCTGGTGCAAATCTTCCTGATTTATTACGGGCCGGGCCAGTTCCCATCGTTGCAGCACTATCCGTGGCTGTGGCATTTGCTGTCCGAGCCGTGGTTGTGCGCACTGATAGCCCTGTCGCTCAACAGCGCCGCTTACACGACACTGCTGTTCCACGGTGCGGTTCGCGCTATTCCAGAAGGCCAGTGGCAGTCCTGCCAGGCGCTGGGTATGCGCCGCAAGGATACGCTGGCTATTTTGCTGCCTTATGCGCTCAAGCGCGCCCTCTCCTCCTACTCCAACGAAGTGGTGCTGGTGTTCAAGAGTACGTCTCTGGCCTACACCATTACACTGATGGAAGTGATGGGCTACGGCCAGCTGTTATATGGCCGCACCTATGATGTGATGGTGTTTGGTGCTGCCGGACTGGTCTATCTGGTGGTCAACGGCCTGCTGACGCTGTTGATGCGCCTGATTGAACGGCGCGCGCTGGCGTTTGAACGTCGCAATTAATCGCTAAGCGGGCTGTGGCCCGCTTTTTTCGCCTGCAATTCAATATTTATGCTTATTATTTGAATGAAAATTCAAATAATGGCATAGTGACTGACAAGCCGGTTTCCGGTCATTCACAAAATAATACTGACAGACGAGAACTGCACAATGAAAAAATACCTTCTGGCCGCTGCCCTTGCTGCAGTCGCCTTCAACGCCAGCGCAGCAGAAAAAATTCGTTTCGCTTCCTCTGCAACTTACCCGCCTTTTGAATCTCTGGATGCCAACAACCAGATTGTCGGCTTTGACATGGATCTGGCAAAAGCGCTGTGTAAGCAGATGCAGGCCGAGTGCACCTTCACGAATCAGGCGTTTGACAGCCTTATTCCGGCGCTGAAGTTCCGTAAATATGACGCGGTGATTTCAGGTATGGACATCACGCCAGAGCGCAGCAAGCAGGTTACATTTACCAACCCGTACTACGCCAACTCAGCGTTAGTGGTGGCGAAAAAAGGTGCATACACCAGCTTTGATGAGCTTAAAGGCAAGCGCATCGGCATGGAGAACGGCACCACGCACCAGAAGTATTTGCAGGAAAAACACCCGGAAGTGAAAACGGTGGCTTACGACAGCTACCAGACCGCCATTATCGACCTGAAAAGCGGCCGTCTTGATGGCGTATTTGGCGACACCGCCGTGGTGAATGAATGGCTGAAAACCAACCCACAGCTGGGTCCGGCAACCGAGAAAGTGACCGATCCGCAGTACTTCGGCACCGGCCTTGGCATCGCGGTGCGCCCGGATAACAAAGCACTGCTGGAAAAACTGAACAACGCGCTGGCGGCAATTAAAGCCGATGGCACGTACCAGAAAATCAGCGACCAGTGGTTCCCTGAGTAAACATTTCGGCGGCTATCAGCCGCCGAATTATTGTCCCGTACCCCTTCCCTGGCGCGCGCTCTGCGCTCAGGTACGTACAGACTTACGCCCTTTCCAGCAACGTCAACACTTCATAATGCGCGGTATGCGGAAACATATCGAAAAGCTGAGTGCGCACAATGCGGTATTGCGCCAGCCGCCGCAGATCCTGCGCCATGCTTTGTGCGTTGCAACTGGAATAGATAATCCAGCGCGGTGCCATATTGCTCAGGTAATCGCACAACGGCGCGCCAATACCGCGCCGGGGCGGATTCACTAAAACCAGATCCGGGATATCCTGCTGCGTGAGCGCGAACTGGGTGGAGTCCAGCGCCTGAAAATTCAGGTTATCTGCAAGCCCCAGCACCTCGGCAGAGCGCCGGGCGCATTCAATAGCCTGTGGCGCAATTTCGATACCAGTCAGCTTCATATCCGGCGTGACACAGTGCAGCCCAAAGCCGCCTACGCCGCAAAACAGATCCCACATATGGCTGACCGGCAGCGCGCGCACCCAGTCTCGCGCGGTGGCGTACAGCGCGGCCGCCACCTGCGGGTTGGTCTGGAAAAAGCTCTGCGGGCGAATCCACAGCAGCACATCGTTAAAGCGCTCGGCCAGCGCCTGTTGCTCCGTCAGCCAGATTTCCTGTTCACCTTCCATAATCGCCATGTGCACCGGCTGAATATTCACACAAACCACCTTTAGCTGCGGCAACTGCGCCTGTAGCCACGGCAGCGCGGCGCGCAGCTGGGCAAGTTTGGCCTCTGAGCGCAGCACAAAGCGCAGCATCATGCCGCCATCCAGCTGGCTTTCGGTCAGGAGCACGTATTTCAATTCCCCCCGGCGACGCGCGACGTTATACGGCGTCAGCCCGGCACGGGCGATAAACGGCTTCAGTTGTGCGAAAACGGGCGAAAAAGAGGCAGGATACAGCGGGCAGTCGGTGAGATCTTCAGGCGTGCCGTCGCGCTTAAGCATCCCGAGTAGCGGGCGTTCCACGCTGCCACTGATGACCATTTTGGCCTTGTTGCGAAAACCTGACTCAGGGCCGCTGACCGGTGCACACCACTCGCTTACCGCCAGCCCGTCGAGCAGGTGGCGCAGGTCGGCCATTTTGGCCGCCAACTGTTGTGACACCGGCTGCTCCAGCCACTGGCAGGAACGGCAGCGCCCGGCATTGTAGAGTGCGCATTGCATAAGTCAGAACCCCGAGAAAAAACGGCGCTGATTGTACCACCACAGGCGCTCAGTGCACCCGGAAAAAAAGACGGCTACGGGGAGGAACAAATAACAGGAACAGCACCAGCATATCCGGCAGCTTTTTCGTCACCAGTGCCTTGAAGATTTCCCCCGGCGTTTCGCCAGCCATGCTGAACAACTCCGGGTATCCCCAGCCGAGCGACGCCGACATCAGGTAAACAGAAGAGATTATCTGGGTAATGAGGAACAGCCAGCGCCCCCAGTTGCGCCCTTTCATAATCACAAAAGCACAGCGAAATTCGATGCACAGCACCAGCAGACTGCCAAGAAACACCAGCGTCAGCGCCCAGGTCTGCGCACTACGTTGAATAAGCTCACGTAGCCCGCGCACGCCCATCATGTCGAAAACCATAAAAAGATCGAGCCCCCGGGTCAGGATGATAGCCGTGGCGGCCACCATTACCAGTACCGGTGGATTGAGTTTTGCGTGAGACGGGGTTTGCTTGTTTAACATTTGCTGGCTTCAGGCTTCCTGCGAAACACCGACACCACCCTGATGGTAGTGCCGGTGCAATCATGGCAGATTTCAGCGCTTTCAGCCACGTCCGGCGCGCTGAATATCGCGCAACCGCTGCTTTTCTGCCCGCGACATCATCCACCATGCAATCAGGCCTACTATGCCCACAACGGCCAGAATCAGCGTCGCCAGCGCGTTAATCTCCGGGTTCACGCCCATGCGCACGTTGGAGAACACCAGCATTGGCAGCGTGGTCGCCCCTGGCCCGGACACAAAGCTCGCAATCACCAGGTCATCGAGTGACAGCGTAAACGCCAGCAGCCAGCCAGAGATAATCGCTGGCGCAATCATCGGCAACGTGATGGTGAAAAACACTTTAAGCGGCGTCGCACCAAGATCCAGCGCCGCTTCCTCAATGGAGCGGTCAAGCTCGCGCAAGCGCGCGCTTATTACCACCGACACGTAGGCCATACAGAATGTCACGTGCGCCAGCCAGATGGTCAACATACCGCGGTTAGCAGGCCAACCAAATGCATGCCCGAGTGCCACAAACAGCAGCAGCAGCGATAGCCCGGTAATCACATCCGGCATCACCAGCGGTGCTGTGAGCATAAAGGCAAAGCCGCGGCTGCCGCGAAAACGGCCAAAACGCACCATAATCACCGCAGCGATAGTGCCGAGGATCACCGCCATGGTAGCCGCACAGGCGGCAATGCTCAGGCTTAAGCCCACCGCGCTCATCATCTCAGTATCGCGAAACAGTTCGCCGTACCAGCGCGTGGACCAGCCCGCCCACACGGTCACCAGTTTTGAGCTGTTAAAGGAGTACACCACCAGCATCAGCATGGGTGCATAGAGAAAGGTGAAACCCAGCACCAGAATCAGAGTACGCCACGGCGAGCGTACTACAGGCAGATTATTCATCCGTGTTCTCCCACGCTTTTGTTCTGGTGCTTATGGAACCAGAGAATTGGCACAATCAGGATAAGCAGCATCGTAATTGCCACCGCCGAGGCCACCGGCCAGTCGCGGTTATTAAAGAACTCCTGCCACAGCACGCGGCCAATCATAATGCTGTCCGGCCCGCCGAGCAGTTCCGGTATCACAAACTCCCCCACCGCCGGGATAAACACCAGCATGGAGCCTGCAATAATTCCGCCTTTCGTCAGCGGCACTATCACCTGGAAAAAGGTTTTGAGCGGCCTGGCACCGAGATCCTGCGCGGCTTCCACCAGCGAGTAGTCAATACGCGTCAACGCGGTGTAGATGGGCAGCACCATAAACGGCAGGTAGGCATAAACGATGCCAATGTACACCGCCAGGTTGGTGTGCAGGATGGTCAGCGGCTGGTCGATAACGCCAAGCCACAAGAGCACGTTGTTCAGCACGCCGTTCTCTTTAAGGATGCCCATCCACGCATACACGCGAATCAGAAACGAGGTCCAGGACGGCAGAATCACCAGCAGCAGCAGGATGTTGCGCGTGCTGGCGCTACTGTGCGCCACCGCCCACGCCAGCGGATAGCCGAGCAGCAGACAGCACAGCGTAGAGATTCCCGCCACCTGGAGCGACTGTAGCCAGGCGTCAAAATAGAGCGGATCGTCAGTCAGCTGTAAAAAGTTGCCCAGGTTCAGGGCAATCGACAGCTGGCCGTCGGCCCAGCTCATCAAATTGCTGTAGGGCGGAATAGCGCGCACCATTTCTGCCAGGCTGATTTTGAAAACAATCAGGAATGGCAAAAAGAACAGCAGAATCAGCCACAGGTATGGGAAGGCAATCACCAGCCTGCGTCCCTGAGACAGGCTCAGGCGCTGGAGCAGCGTTGGCTTTGGCGTTGCCGCGCGTTCGGAAATCTGGCTCACAGTCAGCCTCCTATACCATCAGTACAACGCAGCTGTCGGCGTCCCAGCACAGCTGCACTTCGTCGCCCCAGGTCGGTGTCCCTTTGCGGTAACGGTGTTCGTTTTGCAGCTGTGCACTAATCACCAGTCCGCTTTTCAGGCGCACGTGATAAATAGAGAGATCGCCCAGGTAGGCAATATGCGTGACTTCACCCACGGCGAAGTTATAGCCGTCAGCCGGAGGGGCATCGCACAGCATGATTTTTTCCGGGCGCAGCGCCACGCTGACCGGCACGCCGTCCACCACTGCCGCATCGGCATCCACTTTGAGCGGGTGCGTCAGCAGCGGTGAATCAATCACCAGGCCGTCTTCAAGACGCGCTTTCAGGATCCCTTCGAACACGTTTACCGAACCGATAAACTCCGCGCTGTAGCGCGTGGTCGGGTGCTCGTAAATCTCTTCCGGCTCACCAATTTGCACAAACTTGCCGCGGTTCATGATGGCAATACGCCCGGCCATGGTCATGGCTTCTTCCTGGTCGTGCGTCACCATCACACAGGTCACCCCCACGCGCTCAAGAATATCAACCACCTCAAGCTGCATCCGGTCGCGCAGTTTTTTATCCAGTGCGCCCATCGGTTCATCCAGTAGTAACAGGCGCGGGCGTTTAGCGAGGCTTCTTGCCAGCGCCACGCGCTGACGTTGGCCGCCGGAAAGCTGATGCGGCTTGCGCTTTGCAAACTCCTGCATGTGCACCAGCCCCAACATCTCTTCCACGCGCTGGGTTATCTCGGCGCGCGGCAGTTTGTCCTGCTTGAGGCCAAAGGCAATATTCTGCTCCACCGTCATGTGCGGGAACAGCGCGTAGGACTGGAACATCATGTTGACAGGTCGCTTGTACGGTGGCACATGCGCCATATCCACGCCGTCGAGCATAATCTGCCCAGCGCTTGGCTGCTCAAACCCCGCCAGCATGCGCAACAGCGTCGACTTACCGCACCCGGAAGGCCCCAGCAGCGCGAAAATCTCGCCTTTATAAATAGTCAGGCTGACATCATCAACAGCGTGCTGGCCGTCAAACGATTTGGTCAGGTTGCGGATTTCCAGCAGTGGCGTCAGCGCCTTGCGGGATTTTGCCTGAGGATGGGGAATTGCGTCGTTCACTTCAGTGTGTTCTCCGGCTCAAAGCCAAAAACCGGTGCGCGGAACCCGCCGCACCAATGTAAAACAGCCAGGGCAAACGCGCTGCCCCGGCCGCTATCTCTACAAGAAAGTTATTTACCGCTTTTAACCCTGGTCCATGCACGAGTGCGCACACGGTCAAGTTTCGGCTCCTGCACCTTAAGCGTGAACATTTTGGCGCGCACGTCTGCCGGCGGGTAGATGCCTGGGTTATCACGCACCTGGGCATCCACAAGCTTCGTCGCCTCTTTGTTCGCATTGGCGTAGAACACGTAGTTGCTGATGCTGGCAATGACCTCCGGGCGCAGCAGGTAGTTCAAAAACGCGTAGGCTTCGTCTTTGTTTTGGGCATCGGCTGGCATCGCGAAGACGTCAAAAAACGCCATCGCCCCTTCTTTTGGAATGGAGAAGGACACGTTCACACCATTTTTCGCCTCTTTGGCGCGGTTAGACGCCTGCCAGACGTCGCCTGCCCAGCCAATCGCTACGCAGATATCGCCGTTAGCCAGATCGTTAATGTACTGGGACGAGTGGAAATAGCGCACGTTCGGGCGCAGCTTCAACAGCAGGTCGGTAGCCGGGCCAGTGTAATCGTCGGCTTTGTTGCTGTTTGGGTCTTTGCCCAGGTAGTTAAGCACGGTAGCAAAAATTTCTTCCGGCGCATCGAGGAAGGCCACGCCGCAGGACTTGAGCTTTTCCAGGTTTTCAGGCTTGAGCACCAGATCCCAGCTATTGACCGGCGCATCTTTACCCAGTGCTGCTTTCACCTTGTCGACGTTATAGCCAATACCGGTGGTCGCCCACATATACGGCAGCGCGTATTTGTTATCCGGGTCGTGCTGTGCCACCAGCTTAAGCAGTTCTGGATCGAGGTTTTTCCAGCCCGGCAGTTTGCTTTTATCCAGCGGCTGGAACACACCGGCACCAAGCTGGCGCTCAAGGAAGCTTGCCGACGGCACCACCAGATCAAAACCGGTGCTGCCCGCCATCAGTTTCCCTTCCAGCACTTCGTTGGAATCAAAGACGTCGTACACCACTTTAATGCCGGTTTCTTTGGTGAAATTAGCCAGCGTATCCGGCGCGATATAGTCGGACCAGTTGTAAATATGCAGCGTTTTCTCCTGCGCCACCGCCGTGCCGCCTACCGCCATCAGAGCGCCCGCAACAGCGCCTGCTAACCATTTGTTTGCCCGAAAGACCATTGGCGATTCCTTCTAAAAAGAGGACTAGAAAAGTCGTGAATACACACTATGCAGTTTTTATGCACTGGCATTCACGTTGGCGCACAAACGTCGTTCACTACCTGAAGCAGCGGGGTTGCTTGCCGCACGGCAAGAATAGCCGCGTCGCGGGTTGTGGGCTACAGGGTGAATAAAAAAACATCTTTCGGGAGTTTTTTGTGGGAATTATGCCGATAGCAGAAGCGCAATTGCGCTTAAAGGCAGTGAAATATGTGGCATTTTAGCGCAAAAAGCAGCACAAACTAAAATCAAACCGGACGCATTGCGCGTCCGGTGAAGACAAGAGCAGGAACAGGAAGGCGCAATCAGTGTAACAGCGTGGTTTCAACCACCACGTTGCTGCGCTCTTCGTCTTCGGCGGTGTACAGCATCTGGTGCGCGCCCGCTTCCAGAATCACCATCGAAATCTGCTCTTCGCTCTGGCGAATAAACCAGGTGAACTGCTCGCTGGTGATGCCCGCACCGACGGAAAACGACTGGCACACCACCAGGCGCGGCATGTTATCGTCCTGAATATCCAAAAACGCCTTCACCGTTAATGAACTGGCGTTAATTGAGGATAAATCAGCCGAAAGCGGCAGCAGCGCCGAAGGTTTCACCTCCGCCAGCGCCGAAAACAGGATAACGTTATCCACCAGGTCAATCTTGGCATCGAACACGCCTTCGAAGTTTTGCATGTGAGGCAAATGCAGTGCCTGGCAGGTATCGCACTCAAAAAAATTAACGCCGAGATCGTCCAGCCAGTGGCGCAGAGTGTCGAGCGTGGGGATAACGGTGGTTCCCATAACGGACTGATAGCCTCTAATGTCGGAAAGTGCGTATTTTACGCAAAAGGCGCCCACGACGCCACGCTGGTGACGGTAAAATCAGCTTAGCCTCCCGTTTTCAGGCAAAAACCAGGGCGGGCATTGCGTTCAATCCAACCTATCATCTGTGCAGCAATATCCAGCCCGGTGGTTTTTTCAATACCTTCAAGCCCCGGTGACGCATTCACCTCCATCACCAGCGGCCCCCGCTCGGCGCGCAGAATGTCCACCCCCGCCACCTCCAGCCCCAGCGTTAACACCGCCTTAAGCGCAATCTCCCGCTCGCGCGGCGTGATATTAACCACGCGTGACGTGCCGCCACGGTGCAGATTAGAGCGGAAATCGCCCTCTTTGGCCTGGCGCTCAATGGCGGCCACCACCCGGTCGCCGACCACCAGGCAGCGAATGTCGCGTCCTTTCGCTTCGCGGATATACTCCTGCACCAGAATATGGGCATTGAGGCCGCGAAAGGCGTCAATGACGCTTTCTGCCGCCTGGCGCGTTTCTGCCAGCACCACGCCAATCCCCTGGGTGCCTTCCACCAGCTTTACTACCAGCGGCGCACCGCCCACCAGGTCAATAAGGTCACTGGTATCATCCGGTGAATGGGCAAAACCGGTAATGGGCAGGTCGATGCCCTGGCGTGCCAGCAGCTGAAGGGAGCGCAGCTTATCGCGTGCGCGGGTGATAGCGACAGATTCATTGAGCGGCCAACTGCCCATCATTTCAAACTGGCGCAGCACGGCGGTGCCGTAAAAGGTGATGGCAGAACCGATGCGCGGGATCACCGCATCATAATGGGGAAGCTGGCGGCCCTTGTCGTGCACCGATGGCGCCGCCGGATTGATGTTCATGTAACAGGAAAGCGGATCGATAATGTCCACCAGGTGGCCGCGCTGAATGGCAGCCTCTCGCAGGCGTCTGCATGACCAGAGCGTACCGTCCCTGGATAAAATGGCGATTCTCACCTTTAACCTCTCAATTTGGCAGCATGAATCGACAAAGTGCGCATCATAGCACCGCGTTAACGCCTGTGCGGGGGTTTTCTTAGCGCGTGGCCCACCCTTGTTTATGCAGATAATCAAGGATAAACGGGCGGCTCTCTTTAATAATGGTACGGCGAATATGATCGCTCCAGGTATCGCGGCGGTTATTGCTGTTGCGCGACAGATAATATTGCGCCAGCTGTTCGTCATAGTCCGCCAGCGCCTTCGCATCGACGTTATGGTAATGATTGTCGTGCACCACGATGGAAGCAGGCAGACGCGGTTTACGGTCCGGGTTATCCGCAGGCCAGCCCAGACACAGGCCAAATAACGGCAGCACGTGCTTTGGCAGCCCCAGCAGTTCGGTAACCGCTTCAATGCTGTTGCGAATGCCACCAATGTACACCCCGCCAAGTCCGAGCGATTCCGCGCCGATAAGTGCGCTCTGGCCCATCATGGCGGTATCCACCACGCCAAGCAGCAACTGCTCGGCAAGTCCCAGTTCTGCCTCCGGGCAAATTTGCAGGTGGCGATTAAAATCCGCGCAAAACACCCAAAATTCAGCGGCCTGCGCAACATGCTGTTGCCCACCAGTCAGCGTCACCAGTTGCTCGCGCATGGCGTTATCGGTGATACGAATAATGGATGTGCACTGTAAAAAGCTGGAGCTGGAGGTCGCCTGTGCGCCTGCGATAATGGCTGCGCGCTGTGCCTCACTGATGGGCTGGTCGGTAAAATGGCGAATGGAGCGGTGGGCACACAGCAGGTCAATCGTCGGCGTCATCTCTTTTATCCTTGCGTGAATGTGATTCGCCCTGCGGCTTTGTCAGCAGCGGAGCAACATTATGGGCCACGGCCCAGAGAATCATCATGGCAGCAGGAAGCATCAGCGCAATACCGCAGAACACCATCACAATGGCGGCGGTGGCGCTGTCAAACGGTGACGGCAGGGAAATAATGTGGTTAATGGAAAGGTACGCCAGTGCCAGCAGCACCATTCCCAGTAATTCCAGCACCAGTACCGGTTTTGGTACGGCGTTAAACGCACGCATCTCGCTCTCCTGTTGCCCTTGCCGGGACAGTATAACCTGCAATGACGAAGCCGGTTTAACCTCACGCGCCCTTACTGGCGCGTGAGACGGATGACAAACATCACCCTGTCGCAGGCAGGATGGATGACAACCAATAAAAAAGAAGGGAAATCAATTCATTGATTTTCGCCTGCTCCCACAAAGAAGGAAAAACCGTGTTTTCCTTCTTTGTCAGCAACCTGACGCGTCTTCACAGGCGCGCGTGGGTGCGCCAGTAGATACGAATGCGGCGGCGAAGCGTGTTAATAAATAAAGAGATAAACGTGCCGATGGCGCACCAGAATACCGAGCTGAACAACCAGGCGATTTCCTGAACCGCAGGCCGCACGGACAGTCCCCAGAAATGCGCCAACGCAAAGCACACGGGCAGCGCCAGCAGCACACCATAGAGTGGTTTATACAGCGAACCATTGCGCAGCAACAATCCACCAAGCAGACCCGGCACCACAAAAAGCAGCATCCCTAAATCGGCCTTACCCAGCAAGTTGTCCGGCGCGGCGGACAGTTTTTCGTATAAAAAGACGAGAATAAACAGCATAAAGCCGCAGGCAATCCCCGGCCATGAATGACGGCTCATCACCAGCACTCCTCCAGACATCGTTTCAGTCCAATTTCAACTATTTGACCCTGGCGAGTCTTGTACTCGATAAAATCAAAGGCAATCCGGTGCCAAAACAAACTGAAAAACAACGCGGTATTCATACTGGCCGTTGATTGTTAATACGATTAAACTAACGGCGTCCCAAAAGGGCGTAGAATTGATATTTCTTATAATGCGGTTGGTCTTAACAGCAGACGTTCCAGGACAAGGACACTAACGCAAAAAGCCATCGCATTCAACAGTTTACTGGTAAACAAGAAGTTAGCCTCCGTGAATATAAACGTCGCAGATTTGTTAACCGGGAATTACATCCTGCTGTTATTTGTGGTCCTGACCTTAGGCCTGTGCCTGGGTAAGTTGCGATTGGGATCGGTGCAACTGGGTAATTCCATTGGTGTTTTAGTTGTTTCTTTATTACTCGGTCAGCAGCATTTTGCGATAAACACCGATGCGCTAAACCTCGGCTTTATGCTGTTCATTTTCTGCGTTGGCGTCGAAGCCGGACCTAACTTTTTTTCCATATTCTTTCGCGATGGCAAAAACTATCTGATGCTGGCGCTGGTGATGGTTGGCAGCGCTCTGCTGATTGCACTCGGGCTTGGCAAGATATTCGGCTGGGGCATTGGTCTTACCTCCGGGATGCTGGCAGGCGCGATGACCTCAACGCCGGTGCTGGTGGGCGCGGGTGATACGCTGCGCCACTCCAGTCTTTCAGGCCAGGAACTGGCCTTGACGCTCGATCAGCTAAGCCTTGGCTATGCGCTGACCTATCTGATTGGCCTTGTGAGCCTTATCTTCGGTGCGCGCTATCTGCCTAAATTACAGCACCAGGACCTGCAAACCAGCGCCCAGCAGATTGCCCGCGAGCGCGGTCTGGATACCGATGCCAATCGTAAAGTGTTTCTGCCGGTCATTCGCGCCTACCGCGTGGGCCAGGAGCTGGTCGCCTGGGCCGATGGCAAAAATCTGCGCGAACTTGGTATTTATCGCCAGACCGGTTGCTACATTGAGCGTATCCGCCGTAACGGGATCCTTGCCACGCCAGACGGCGACGCGGTGTTGCAGGTCGGCGATGAAATCGCGCTGGTCGGCTACCCGGATGCCCACGCCCGCCTCGACCCCAGTTTTCGCAACGGTAAAGAGGTGTTCGACCGCGACCTGCTTGACATGCGCATCGTCACCGAAGAAATCGTGGTGAAAAACCACAATGCCGTGGGGCGTCGTTTAGGCCAGCTCAAACTGACTGACCACGGCTGCTTTCTTAACCGCGTTATCCGCAGCCAGATTGAAATGCCCATCGATGACAATATCGTCCTCAATAAAGGTGACGTGTTGCAGGTAAGCGGCGATGCGCGGCGCGTAAAAACCGTGGCTGACCGCATCGGCTTTATCTCCATTCACAGCCAGGTTACTGACCTGTTAGCCTTTTGCGCCTTCTTTATTGTCGGGTTGATGATTGGGATGATCTCGTTTCAGTTCAGCTCATTCAGCTTTGGCATCGGCAATGCCGCGGGCCTGCTGTTCTCCGGCATCATGCTTGGTTTCCTGCGTGCCAACCACCCCACCTTTGGCTACATTCCGCAAGGCGCACTCAATATGGTTAAAGAGTTTGGGCTGATGGTGTTTATGGCCGGGGTCGGTCTGAGCGCCGGGAGCGGCATTGGCAGCGGGCTGGGCGAGGTTGGCTGGCAGATGCTGGTTTCCGGTCTGCTGGTGAGCCTGCTACCGGTTGCGATTTGCTTCCTGTTTGGTGCCTGGGTGCTGAAGATGAACCGCGCGCTGCTGTTTGGTGCCATTATGGGCGCACGTACCTGTGCACCGGCGATGGAAATAATCAGTGATACCGCCCGCAGCAACATTCCGGCACTGGGCTACGCGGGCACCTACGCCATTGCCAACGTGCTGTTAACCCTTGCGGGCACACTTATTGTGATTATCTGGCCCGGTGCCGGATGACGCGCTTAAGAAAAAACATTATTTTTTTAAAAAAACCGTGAACTTTTCAGGGAAGCGTCAGTCATAACTAGTGCCACTGCTTTTCTTTGATGTCCCCAAATTTGTGGAGCCCATCAACCCCGCCGCTTTCGGTTCAAGGTTGATGGGTTTTTTATTTTAAGCGCCCGTTTTTCCTCTGCTTTTTATCGCTTTCACACCGCTGTTCTTTTGCGCCACCCCAGCGTCTTTAACGCTGCTGCTGATACCTCGGCGCTACTTTCATTACGTCATTGGTTCGCCATGCAATTAATTAGCATTGCTCATTGCTTACGCCTGAAACTTGTACGCCCGCGAGTCGCTGCACCATCTCCAGGATCACCTCCTGCGCCAGCGGATGGGTATCCGTCACATAATGCAACGTCATGCCTTCGATAAACGCATCCAGCGCCCTGGCTTGTGCGGGTGAAAACCAGCGCTCCAGCGTGCTCTGGCTTTGCGCCATCCAGCACTGCATCACACTTCTCAACGCGGGCTTACGCTGGGCAAAGGCGTAAAACTGGTGCATCAACGCCATATTGCGCGGCAGCGTCACCTGCGAACAGCAAATCAAACGGGCAATTGCTTCACAGGCGCTCTGGCGGTCGACGGCGTCGCCCAGCGTCTGCTGATAGTGCTGTGACATCTGTTGGGCAAACAGCGCAAACGCTTCTTCGAGTAAGGCATCAATACCGGCAAAGTAATAGGTCATCGACCCCAACGGCACCTGCGCACGCCGGGCGATATTGCGATGCGTTGCCTGAGCAATACCTTCATCGGCAACGGTGTCCAGGGTTGCGCGAAGAATACGTTCACGTCGCCCCGGGTCGCGGTTTCGTTTTATCTCGCTCATGGCGTCTCCGGTAAGCCAGAAGAACAGTCTGGCAATTGTGTACAAATGTACACAATCTTGCTAGTGTTGTTTTTATTTTGCCCATATTGGGATTTTCTATGACTGCTGTTCCCAGCCGCAAAACCCTGCTCAACCGCACCTGGGCGCTCTGTGCATTCTTCTTTCTTCCTGGCCTGTTGATGGCCTCCTGGGCCACGCGCACGCCAACCATTCGCGATGTGCTGGCCGTCTCCATTTCCGAAATGGGCATTGTGCTGTTTGGGCTTTCGGTGGGTTCAATGGGCGGTATTTTGTGTTCTGCCTGGCTGGTCAAACGCTTTGGCACCCGCCCGGTTATCCGCAGCGGCATGATGCTGGTGTTTGTCGGCATGCTACTGATGAGCCTGGCGCTGTGGTTTGCCTCGCCATGGCTGTTTGCACTCGGTCTGGCCGGACTGGGCAGCGGTATGGGCAGCGCTGAAGTGGCGGTTAACGTTGAAGGCGCTATTGTGGAACGCCTGCGTAAAAAAACGCTGCTGCCGATGATGCACGGGTTTTACAGCCTCGGCACGCTGACGGGCGCCGGGCTTGGCATGATGCTCACCAGCACCGGCCTGCGCGCCGACCTGCATCTGCTGCTGGCGGCGCTGATTGTGGTGATACCGACTGTCGTTGCACTGACGGCTATCCCCGGTGGCACCGGGCAGCAGGACTCAAGTGCCGACCCCAAAGCGGCTCACCCTCCTCGCCCGTTCTGGAAAGACGGTCAGCTTTTGCTTATTGGCGTTATTGTGCTGGCGATGGCGTTTGCCGAAGGCTCCGCTAACGACTGGCTACCGCTTTTAATGGTGGACGGCCACGGCTTTAGCCCCACCTCCGGCTCGCTGATTTATGCAGGCTTCACGCTTGGTATGACGCTCGGACGCTTTGGCGGCGGCTGGTTTATTGACCGCTACAGCCGCGTGGCGGTCGTGCGCGCCAGCGCCGTACTGGGCGCGCTCGGTATCGCTATGGTCATTTTTATCGACAGCGCCTTTATCGCTGGCGTGTCGGTGATATTCTGGGGACTTGGCGCCTCGTTGGGCTTCCCGCTGACCATCTCTGCGGCCAGCGACACCGGCCCGGATGCCCCTGCTCGCGTGAGCGTGGTGGCGACGACCGGTTACCTCGCCTTCCTGGTTGGCCCGCCCCTGCTGGGCTTTCTGGGCGAGCACTACGGACTGCGTAGCGCCATGCTGGTGGTGCTAGCCCTGGTGATAGTGGCAGCCCTGGTCGCCAGAGCCGTTGCAAAACCAGATGTCCTCAACGACAGTAAGACAGTACCAACAGAATAACGACAACCTCAGGAGTGCCCTATGTCCATCATTGAATGGGATGACTTTACCCGCGTCGACTTGCGCGTCGGTACCATTGTCCATGCAGAGCCGAACACCAAGGCAAAAAAGCCAGCGCTGATTCTGGATATCGACCTGGGCGAACTGGGCGTGAAGCGCTCAAGCGCGCAGATAACCCAGCACTATCCCCCTGAAACGCTGCCGGGGCGTCGCGTGCTGTGCGTGTGTAACTTCGAGCCAAAGCGCATTGCAGGTATCAAATCCGAGGTGCTGGTCACAGGCGCGCATGATGAAGACGGGAATGTTGTGCTGGCTGAATTTACCCTCCCGGTGCCCAATGGCACCCGCCTTGCCTGAAGGAGCGCCAATGAGCATTAAAATGATTGCCGTGGATATGGACGGCACGTTTCTCAATGACGACAAACGCTATAACCGCGAGCGCTTTTTGAATCAGTACGCACGCATGAAAGAACAGGGCATTCGCTTTGTGGTCGCAAGCGGCAACCAGTACTGGCAACTCATCTCATTCTTCCCGGAAATCGCCCATGAAATCGCGTTTGTCGCCGAAAACGGCGGCTGGGTGGTGTGTGAGGGGGAGGATTTATTCAACGGCGCACTCAGCGAACAGCAGTACGCGCAGATGGTGGATCATTTAATCACGCTGCCTGACGTGGAAATCATCGCCTGTGGCAAAACCAGGGGCTGGACCCTGCGCGATTACGACAAGGATTTTCACGAGCTGGCGGCGAAGTACTATCACCGCCTCGAACAGGTGGACGACTTCTTTAACCTTGACGATACGTTCTTTAAATTTGCGCTCAACCTGCCGGACGCCCGCCTGCATGACACCATGAACGCCTTGCACCAGAAGCTTGGCGATATCATGGTGCCGGTTACCAGCGGCCACGGCTCCATTGATTTAATTATTCCAGGCCTGCACAAAGCCAACGGACTGCGCCTGCTTCAGCAACGCTGGGGCATTGAAGACAGCGCCGTACTGGCGTTTGGCGATGGCGGCAACGATACCGAGATGCTGCGCCAGGCTGGTTTTGGCTTTGCGATGGCGAATGCGCCGGATAACATCCGCGCCCTCACCCGCTACCACGCGCCGCACAATAATCAGGAAGGCGTGCTGGAGATTATCGAAAAAGCGCTTAACGGCGAAGCGCCGTTTGCCTGAAGCAACGAGGCGCTGCCAGTGCAGCGCCTTTTTATGCCCGGTAACACCGTCTGGCGTCACGCAGACGCCAGCGAGGGATGGCAGTTGCCCTCCTTCTACTGTAGCGAACTCCCCACCGTCTTATCGCGCAAAAACAGCACTATCAGCCCCAGCCAGACCATTGCGCTGGCAAAGTTGAACAGATTAAACAACCCATTGCCCCCCACCAGATACGCATGCTTACTCACTTCAATCCCGACGGTAAAAATCAGCATCTGCAACATACCCATCGCTGCCGACACCGTGCCTTTACTCATTGGGCTGGCAAACAGCGTCAGGCGCACCAGGCCTGCGTTAGCAAGCCCAATACCAAAGGCATACACGCTCAGGCCCAACGTCATCAAAAGCCAGGCATGCGGCGAAACCACGGTGGCAAGTGCCGCCAGCGCCAGCCCTGCCACAATCGGCCCGCCGCCGAGAATGATCAGTGAGCGCACGCTACGGCGCGAGGTCAGACGCGCCAGCACCAGGTTACCGGCAATCAGCGCGCCAAAAATCGGCACCTGCAATAGCCCGTACGCCATATGGCTTTGTTGCTCGCCGGTAATAATGATAACCGGCGACTGAGCAATCCACGCCAGTAGCGGCAGGCTGACAAAACCGGTCGCCAGTGCACCGGCCATAAAGCGGCCATTTTTCAGCACCTCCCGATAGTCACGCCCAAGCTGTGCCATTGAGAGTTTTTCACCCAGCCGGGTGGCCGTTTCTGGCATCGCGCGCCACAGCCCGCCGAGCGACACCGCTCCCAACGCGGCAAACAGCACAAACATGCCCTGCCACGGCGCAGCGTGCACCCAGCCAGCCCCCACGAGCGGCCCCAGTAACGGCGCAATCAGCGCGACATTGGCCATCAGGGCGGTAATCTTGATACATACCGCCTCTTCAAACGACTCCTGAATAGCGGCGTAGCCTACAGCACCAATAAAGCACAGGCTGATGCCCTGTAAAAAGCGAATAACCGTAAACTGCTCAATGGTTTGCGCAAACAGGATGGCGAGGCAGGAGACAATAAACCACACCACGCCGGTGAGCATCACCGGGCGACGCCCGATGCGGTCTGAAAGCGGCCCCAGCAACCATTGCAGGAACATGCCGCCCGCCAGATAAGCGGTCATTGAGGTGGGTACCCACTCCACACCGGCCTGATATTGCTCAACCACCATCAGCATACCGGGCTGGATCATGTCGTTGGCGATGTAGGTAGAAAACTCGTAGAGCACCAGGCAGAGCGGAAATAACAACGCCTGACGCCCGAGAGGCTTAGCTAAAGCAGTATGCATAAGCGGCTCGCGTTAACGGAAAAAGCGCAGAGTGTAATGAAAATGTGTTCCGTGGCACAGGTAAATTATGATCGCCCGCAAGTAATTTGTCTCATTACATGTGTTGGTTAAGTTTTTCTTCATTTTCAGATGTCAGGATTACGGCACATGACTTGCTGTGGAGCGGCTTATGTCCCCCAATGGTGAAACAATCTACTGTTCTGACAAATTGATTAATAAGAAAAACTCCCTTTACCGACTGCCGCAGAGCTTTTACCTTTACCAGCTTTTAGCGCTCACGCTCAGCGGCCTGCTGTTTTTATGGCTGGCGCGCAATGAAGCGCTCGATCGCGTTATTACCGGTTACTGGTTTGACGCCGCAACGATGCGCTTTCCGTGGGAAAACAATGTCTGGCTGGAACGACTCAATCATCGGCTGCTTAAGTACATTATCATCGCAGGCGCTGCGTTTCTGCTGATTCGCGGCGTGATAAAACGCCAGCCGCGCCAGGTTACCGTCGCGCTGATGATGGGGCTGGGTGCGTTAACCGTCGGCCTGCTCAAATCTGCCAGCGCGCACTCCTGCCCGTGGAGCCTGGTGGAATACGGCGGCAGCGCAGTCGGGTTTCCGCTACTTGGCGAGGTGCCAGCCAATAGCGGTCCGGGTCAGTGCTTCCCTGGTGGCCATTCGTCGAGCGGCTTTATGACAATGGCGCTGTTTTTTCTGTACTATCGCGAGCGCCCGCGGCTCGCCTGGCTATGGCTGAGTATTGGCATCACGCTCGGGCTGGCGATGGGCTATGGCCAGGTGATGCGCGGCGCACACTTTTTTTCCCACAATCTGTGGGCAGGCTGGTGGGTCTGGTTGACCCAGGTGGTGAGCTGGGGTTTAGCAACCGCTTTTATAAAGAAGGGAACGTAGTTATATGTTAGAGACACTCAATCGCAACTGGTTTTTGCTGGTTAACGCCACGCCATCGTCTGCCGACTGGCAGATTGATACCGCGCAGTTCATCGCCCGTGACCTGATTTACGTCATGCCGATACTGGTTGTGGTGATGTGGTTATGGGGACCACGCCGCGAAATCCATGCCCGCCGTCAGTTGGTGGTAAAAACGGCGCTCGCGCTTGTCGTCAGCCTCAGCCTTTCCTGGCTCATGGGCCAGCTGTTGCCGCATCCACGCCCGTTTGCCATCGACATTGGCTACAACTTCCTGCAACACGCACCCACCAATTCGTTCCCGAGCAACCACGGTACCGCCAGCTTTGCGTTTGCCCTCGCGTTTTTGCTCTGGTATCGCCTGCTGGCGGGGATTGTGCTGCTTATTGCCGCCTGCGCTATCGCCTGGTCGCGCGTGTATCTCGGCGTGCACTGGCCGCTGGATATGGTCGGTGGTCTGCTCACCAGTCTGTGTGGCTGCCTGATTGCCCAGCTTATCTGGAACCGCTGGGGAGAGCTTCTGCTGGAAAAATTATCCCGCCTGTACCGCATCTGTTTTGCCCTGCCTATTCGCAAAGGCTGGGTGCGTGACTAGCGACTGGCGCCCCGGTAAGATAGCGGCCAGAAGCCTTTCCCTGCCGGAAAGGCGCTGTTTTACCGGGGGAGTTTATGGAATCACGCCGAGAGAAACGCATCGACTGGCTGCTACAGGCGCTGCGCCAGCGTGACAAACTTCACCTGAGGGAAGCCGCAGCCCAGCTCGGGGTTTCCGAAATGACTATCCGCCGCGATTTGAGCGATGAGGATACTCCCGTCGCCCTGCTGGGTGGTCACCTGGTGCTGGCACGCGGCGCGGCAACGCACTACCTGCTAAATGACCAGAAAAGCCGTAACGTCAAAGAAAAACGCCACGCCGCCCGGCTGGCCGCGGCGCTGGCTAAACCGCACCAGACGCTGTTTTTTGACTGCGGAACCACAACACCTTTCATTATTGAAGCACTGGATAACGACCTGCCTTTTACCGGCGTGTGTTACTCACTCAATACCTTCCTGGCCCTGCGTGAAAAACCGCTATGCCAGGTTATTCTGTGCGGCGGTGAGTTCCACCCCAGCAGTGCTATTTTCCGCCCGCTCAACTTCGGTGAAACGCTGGCCAACCTGTGCCCGGACCTGGCCTTTTTATCCGCGGCAGGCATTCACCCAGGCCCTGGCGCGACCTGTTTTAACCTTGATGAACTGCCGGTTAAGCACTGGGCGCTACAAAATGCGCAAAAGCGCGTGCTGGTGGTGGATGACAGTAAATTTGGCAAAGTGCGCCCGGCCTGTATGGGACCGCTGTCGGCCTTTGAGGTACTGATAAGTAACGCACCGCCGCCGCAGGAGATTGCCGAACAGGCGCAAACACAGGGCATCACGCTTATCTGGTAAATGCCATCACGTATTCAGCCCTGAACACACCATAAAAAACGCGCCGCCAGAGTGTCTCTGGCGGCGCGTTATTTTACCTGCCTGGTGCAAAGCCGGTTATCAGGAGAACCAGCTACCGAACCAGCCGTTGAGTTTCATCATGACAAAATCAACGATACGGCTGAAGAAACCGCCCTCATTGACCGCTTCCATCACCACCAGCGGACGCTGTTCGATGGATTTGCCGTTAAGCTGGAAGTCGATAGTGCCCACCACCTGCCCTTTTTTCAGCGGAGCGGTAAGCTGAGTGTTGCTCAGTGTGTAGCTTGCCTTCAGGTTCTTAAGCTGGCCGCGCGGGATAGTGACCGAGCCGCTGTCGCCTGCGCCAAGCTTCGCCTCTTTCACATCGCCATACCACACGCGCTGTGTCACAAATGGCGTGTCCGGCTTCACTGGCGTCACGGTTTCAAAGAAGCGGAAGCCCCAGGTCAGCAGCTTCTGCGACTCGCGAAAGCGAATGGCGTCGGTTTTTGCCCCCAGCACCACCGACACCAGGCGCATATCATCCTGGGTTGCCGAGGCCACCAGGTTGTACCCCGCGCCTGCCGTGGTGCCGGTCTTCATTCCGTCCACGTTCAGGCTGGTGCTCCACAGCAGACGGTTGCGGTTAAGCTGGCGAATGTTATTGAAGGTAAATTCTTTTTCTTTATGAACCGCGTATTCGTCCGGCACATCGCGAATCAGCGCCTGACCCAGCAGCGCCATATCACGCGCGGTGCTGTACTGCCCCGGTGCGTCCAGACCGTGCACGGTTTTAAACGTGGTGTTGGTCAGCCCAAGCTTAGTGACGTAGCTGTTCATCAGGCTGATAAACGAATCCTGGCTGCCTGCCACGTGGTCAGCAAGCGCAATGCAGGCATCGTTGCCGGACTGAATAATAATGCCCTTATTCAGATCCTCAACGGAAACGCGGTCACCGGGCTTAAGGAACATCACCGAGGAGCCGCGCAATGCCGGGTTACCGGTCGCCCAGGCATCTTTACCCACCGTAACCATATCGGTAAGCTGGATTTTGCCCGATTTGAGCGCCTGGCCCACTACGTAGCTGGTCATAATCTTGGTGAGGCTGGCAGGATCCAGTTTCTCATCCGCATTGCCTTCCGCCAGCACTTTTCCGCTGGCGTAGTCCATCAGAATCCACGCTTTTGCGTCAATTTCCGGCGCCCCCGGCGCCTGCTCGGCGTGTACCATCGGCACCGCCACCAGCAACAGGGCGCTGCCTGCCACCCATCTGCGTAACGCAGGGAAAGTCAAACTCGTCATATATGCCCCGGGTATCCATTCTCTAAACCCCGCCAGGCCTGGCTGCCTGCGGGGAAGCGAAAAAGTAATAACCCACAAATCATCTTAAAGAAACAGTGGGTTGGTAAAGTTTTTTAAGTTTACCCGATAACCTGGGAACGTGCTGTCAAAGCGCTCATTTTTTCGCTGCACTGGAAAGCGAATCCAGAAAATTCCATACTGCCTCTTCCATAATCGGCTTGAACAATCAGGAGCGCTGATGATTACAGTCTGGGGCAGAGAAAATTCAACCAACGTGAAAAAGGTGCTGTGGTGCCTTGAGGAATTGCAGTTACGCTACCAGCGCATTCCCGCAGGTGGGCAGTACGGCCTTAACCGCGACCCGGCGTACCTGGCAATGAACCCAAATGGCCTGGTGCCGTGCCTGCGCGATGAGGCCACCGGGCTGGTACTCTGGGAATCGCACAGCATTGTGCGCTATCTCGCGGCACAGTACGGCCAGAACACGCTCTGGCAGGCACAACCTGCCGCAAGAGCCGTAGGCGAGAAGTGGATGGACTGGACCATTGGCGCGCTCACTGAGCCGTACCGCGGCGTCTTTATTAGTCTGGTGCGCACGCCAGCCGAACAGCGCGATAGTGCGCTTATTGCGCGCAGCACCGCTGAGTGCAATACACAACTTGGCATTGTTGATGGCACACTGGCACAGCAACCCTGGCTTTCTGGCGCGCAATTTGGCCTCGGCGATATCGCCTTTGGCCCGGTGGCGTATGCGCTGCTCAATCTCAACCTTGAACTGACGCCGTATGCGCATTTACAGGACTGGTTTGCGCGCGTGAGCGCACGCCCGGCCTTTGCTAAAACCGTGGCCATCCCGCTCAGTTAACCGCTGGACTTACCTTCAGAAGCTGGCCGTCGGGCGCGTCGGTCAGCACATACAGATAGCCATCCGGCCCGACTTTCACATTGCGGATACGCTGCTTACGCTCGCCGAGCAAGCGCTGCTCGTCACTGACTTTATCGCCCTCCACCCGCAGGGAAATCAGCGCCTTATCCTTAAGCGCACCGATAAACAGCCGCTGCTTCCACTGCGGGAATTTATCGCTGTTGTAAAACGCCATACCGCTTATCGCGGGGGAGACTTTCCAGTAATAGACCGGTGGCGTCATATTTTGAACCTGACCGCCTTTGGTTTCCGGGTAACGCTCGCCGCTGTAGTCAATGCCCCAGGTGGCTATCGGCCAGCCGTAATTTTTGCCCGCCTGGGGAATATTGATTTCATCGCCACCACGCGGGCCGTGCTCATGCAGCCAGACGGTGTGGCTCCACGGGTTGAGCGCCATGCCCTGTGGGTTACGCATGCCGTATGACCAGATTTCCGGGCGCATCCCTTTGCGCGCAACAAACGGGTTATCGGCCGGCACGGTTCCGTCCTGAGTCAGACGCACCACCTTGCCCTGGAGCTTATCGAGCTGTTGTGCGGTGTTGCGCTGGTTATTCTCCCCCAACGCCACATAGAGAAAGCCCTCATCATCAAAGGCCATGCTGCCGCCAAAATGATTGCCGGTCGAGAGTTTCGGCGTCTGGCGAAACACCACGTTAAAATCGTCAAGCCGCGTCATGTCGCTATTGAGTGTGCCGTAGCCCACTGCCGTCCCCGCTTTACCGTCACGACTTGCCTCGGCATAGCTCAGCCACACCCGGCGACTTTTGGCAAAATCCGGCGCTAACGCGACGTCAAATAATCCCCCCTGTCCCTGCGCCCACACCGCAGGCAGACCAGCGATGGGGGCAGATAGTCCCTTACCCGACTGCCAGCGCGTGAGCTCGCCGCCGCGCAGGGTGATAAGCACGCCCTCGTTATCGGGCAAAAACGCCAGCGACCAGGGATGCGCGAGGTTGTTTTGCAGGGTTTCAACGTGGGCCGTTGCGGCAAGTACCGGGCCGCTGGTCAGCAGCAGCCCGACAAGTAATGTGCGCAGGACGAATTTCACTCTCTCGACTCTCCTTGTTGGGCCGTCCGTAAAGCGTAGCCGTCCCGCACAGGAAATGACAGCGTGTACAAAAGCTTAATCAAGCGGTGTCACAGTGCTGGCCTGCTCAAGTGCATTGTGCACGTTACCAAGCTCATCCACGCAGGCTGCCAGCTTTCTGGCGTCTACGCTGCACCACTGCGGGCAGTCGTGCGGGCCACTCATCAGACAAAGTGCCGCATGGGACAACGTCTGCGCGGCGTTTTGACACAACACACTCTCTTGCTCAGGCACGGCTTCAGCCTGCACCCGAAACTGTGCACTCAGTGCAAATAACGCATCTCGCAGCCGTTCACTCTCGGCCATTGAGAGCTGCCCACAGGCGCGGCAAATCTGCAGGGTAGAAAACAGAGTGCGATGCATCTCACCAAGTCTTTGAAGCAACGGCGCTTCGTCACGTATTTCATGCATATTCCCTCCTGTTGCATCTGAACAATACCCACATTAATTATAGGTCTAAATTTCAGGCAAACAGATGGCATGGGCAAAATTTACCCAACCAAACCCACCCTCGGGGCGCATATAGCGGTACAATTTTGCCGCCCGGCGCTGTAGAATCCCCGCCTGATAATTCCATGAATGATGATTTTTTGACCTTATGAGCAATGTGACTACCCCGCCGAAAATCGGCTTTGTCTCGCTGGGCTGCCCGAAAAACCTGGTGGATTCTGAGCGCATTCTGACCGAACTGCGCACTGAAGGTTATGATGTGGTGCCAAGCTATGACAACGCCGATATGGTTATTGTCAACACCTGCGGCTTTATTGACAGTGCGGTGCAGGAATCGCTGGAAGCCATCGGCGAGGCGCTGAAAGAAAACGGCAAAGTCATCGTCACCGGCTGCCTCGGTGCTAAAGAAGACCAGATCCGCGAAGTGCACCCGAAGGTGCTGGAAATTACCGGCCCGCACAGCTACGAGCAGGTGCTGTCGCACGTGCACCATTATGTGCCAAAGCCTGAGCACAACCCGTACCTGAGCCTGGTGCCCGCACAGGGCGTGAAGCTGACGCCGCGCCATTATGCCTATCTGAAGATTTCTGAAGGCTGCAACCACCGCTGCGCGTTCTGTATCATTCCGTCGATGCGTGGCGATCTCGACAGCCGCCCGGTGGGCGAGGTACTGGCCGAGGCCAAGCGCCTGGTGGAATCCGGTGTGAAAGAGCTGCTGGTGATTTCTCAGGACACCTCTGCCTACGGCGTAGACGTGAAGCACCGTACGGGCTTCTGGAACGGCGAGCCGGTGAAAACCAGCATGGTCAGCCTGTGTGAGCAACTCGCCCGCCTCGGCGTCTGGACCCGCCTGCACTACGTTTACCCGTACCCGCACGTTGATGACGTTATCCCGCTGATGGCCGCAGGCAAAATCCTGCCGTATCTGGATATTCCGTTACAGCACGCCAGCCCGCGTATTCTTAAACTGATGAAACGTCCGGGCGCGGTTGAGCGCACCCTTGAGCGCATCAAGAAATGGCGCGAGATCTGCCCGGAGCTGACGCTGCGCTCTACGTTTATCGTCGGTTTCCCCGGTGAAACGGAAGAAGACTTCCAGATGTTGCTCGACTTCCTTAAAGAAGCGCGCCTGGATCGCGTCGGCTGCTTTAAGTACAGCCCGGTTGACGGTGCAGCGGCCAACGATCTGCCAGATCAGATCCCGGAAGCGGTGAAAGAAGAGCGCTGGAACCGCTTTATGCAGCTTCAGCAACAGATCTCTACCGAGCGTTTACAGGAAAAGATTGGCCGTGAAATTCTGGTCATGATTGACGAAGTGGATGACGAAGGCGCCATTGGCCGCAGCATGGCCGATGCCCCGGAAATCGACGGCGCGGTTTACCTCAACGGCGAAACTAACCTCAAGCCAGGTGACGTGGTGCGTGCAAAAGTTGAAAACGCCGACGAATACGACCTGTGGGCAAGCATCGTTTAACCGTAACGCTGCTGATGGGCCTTTTTACGCGCCAGATAATCGTTGTCCTGGCGTAGAATGTCCCAGTACGTTTTGAAAATGGCCGCGCTCGCGGCCTTTTCTTTATCCAGCTGATAAGGCAGCACGCTGCCGTCAGGGGCATATTTTTTACCACCTGGATGATTGGCGTAGCGCCTTGAGCGCGTATAGCCCATCTGGATAAACTTACGCGCCATGTCCATGCCAACAAACTCCTCCTTGCGGCGGTAGTCTTCAAACATGGCCATAATGGCCTGCGCTGAGGCTTTGGCCTGCGCCGGGGTTTTAAAACGCCAGTGTGGCAGGATCTCGCTTTTATACGGTTCGACCAGCAGCACACCCTGCTCGCCACGCCCGACCTGGTACAGTTCAGGCTGCTTGCGAAAATCAATCGCTGCAAAATCCCGGCCATAGTCGAACGCTTTGTTCGCCATGCTTACGGCTCCAGACGCGGGTCCAGCGCATCGCGCAGCCCATCGCCAAGCAGGTTAAACGCCAGTACAGTCAGGAAAATCGCCAGGCTTGGGAACAACGCCACGTGCGGAGCTATCGCCATATCCGCCTGTGCCTCATTGAGCATTGCGCCCCATTCCGGCATGGGCGGCTGTGCGCCAAGGCCCAGAAACGACAGGCTGGCGGCCGAGATAATCGCGGTGCCGATGCGCATGGTGAAAAACACAATAATGGAGGAGAACGTGCCAGGCAGGATGTGGCGCAGCACAATCACCGCATCCGGTGCACCAATGCTGCGCGCCGACTCGATAAAGGTTTGTTGTTTAAGCACCAGCGTATTGCCGCGTACCAACCGGGCAAACGCCGGAATTGTGAATACTGCCACAGCAATAATCACGTTAACCATTCCGCTACCCATCACCGCCACTACAGCAATCGCCAGCAGAATGCCGGGAAAGGCAAACAGTACGTCACACACGCGCATAATCAGCCGGTCCCACCAGCCTTCGTAATACCCCGCCACCAGCCCCAGCAGCGTGCCGATAACCGCGCCCAGCGTCACAGAGAAAATCCCCGCCGCCAGCGAAACAGACGCGCCCACCAGCACGCGGCTAAAAATATCGCGCCCGAGCGGGTCCACGCCAAACCAGTGTTCCCACGACGGCCCTTCATTGAGCCGGTCGTAATCAAAGTAGTTTTCGGCATCAAACGGCGCAATCCACGGCGCGGCCAGCGCCAGCAAAATGAGCACCACGACAAACGCTCCGGCCACCAGCGCTACCGGCTGGCGGCGCAGCCGTCGCCAGAACTCATGCCACGGCGTGCGCACCTGCCCGGGCCGCACCATGGGCATCGCTTTGAGTACCGCCTGTCGGCGCCAGTTGAACCATCGCATTGGGTTATTTGTACCTGATTGTCGGGTTAATGGCGGCGTAGAGCACATCCACCACCAGGTTTATCAGTATAAATTCCAGTGAAAACAGCAGCACTTCGGCCTGAATCACCGGGTAATCGCGCATCTCCACCGAGTCCACCAGCAAGCGCCCCAGTCCCGGCCAGTTAAACACCTTCTCCACCACAATAGAGCCGCCGAGCAAAAAGCCGAACTGTAGCCCCATCATGGTGACCACCGGGATCATGGCATTACGCAGGCCGTGCTTCATGACCACTTTCGGCTCGCTCACGCCCTTTGCGCGCGCGGTACGCATGTAGTCTTCCTGTAGCACATCAACAAACGCAGCGCGGGTAAAGCGCGCCATCACGGCGGCAACGGCCGCACCCAGCGTAATGGACGGCAGAATATAGTGCCGCCAGCTGTCTGCCCCCACCGTTGGTAGCCAGCCAAGGTCAACGGAGAAAATCTGCATCAACACCATGCCGAGCGCAAAAGCCGGAAACGAAATGCCCGACACCGCCAGCGCCATGCTCAGTCTGTCGGGCCAGCGGTTGCGCCAGACGGCGGCAATAATGCCGGTACATAGCCCAAATAGCGTGGCCCAAACCATGCTGGTAACGGTCAGCCAGAAAGTCGGCATAAAACGGCTGGCTATTTCCTCTGCCACCGGGCGGTGGGAGGCCATCGAGGTGCCAAAGTCGCCGTGCACCATGTTGAAGATGTAATGCACGAACTGCTGCCACAGCGGTAAATCCAGCCCAAGCTGATGGCGCACCATCGCCACGACCTCGCTGTCGGCCTCTGGTCCGGCAATAAGCCGTGCCGGGTCACCGGGCAGCAGGTGCACAAACAAAAACACCAGCACGGCAACAATCAGCAGCGTCGGGATCAGGCCAAACAGCCGTTTAATGACATAACTGAGCATGCGTCTCCACAAACGCCCCTTCTCCATGAAGGGGCGCTCTCGCTTATTTCAAATCCGCGTCGTCAAAGCTAAAGCCGGTATCCGGCATCACGTAAAAACCGGTCAGGTTTTTACTGTGCGCTGAAACCAGTTTTTCTACCACCAACGGCACCCAGGGTGACTCTTTCCAGATAATGTCCTGTGCGTCTTTATAAAGCTTTGTTTTCTGTGCTTTATCGGCGGTCAGCAGTGCTGCGCTCAAATCGTTATCCACCTGCGGGTTGCTGTAAAACGCAGTGTTAAACAGCGTCGGCGGCCAGTTCTGCGAGGCAAACAGCGGCGACAGTGCCCAGTCCGCTTCGCCAGTAGAAGCACTCCAGCCAGTGTAGAACATACGCACACCGCTCTGTTTCTGATCTTTGCCCTCAACCTGGGCGGCGCGCTGCCCGGCGTCCATGGCCGTGACCTGTACCTTAATGCCCACCTGCGCCAGCTGCTGCTGGGTAAACTGCAATACCTTGCGCGCCGTGCTGTGATTGTGGGACGACCACAGCGTGGTAGTAAAGCCGTCGGGGTAGCCCGCTTCTTTAAGCAGCGCTTTGGCTTTAGCCGGGGAGTAAGGCCACGGCTGATAGGCCTGGGCGTATTCAATCGCAGGCGGCACCACGCCGGTTGCCGGTGTGGCGTAGCCGGAGAACGCTACTTTGACCAGCGCCTGGCGGTTGATGGCGTAGTTGATGGCCTCACGCACTTTCGGGTTATCAAACGGCTTTTGCGTCACGTTCATGCTGATGTAGCGCTGCATAATCGACGGCGTGGCCACCAGCGCCAGCTTCGGGTCTTTTTCAAGCTTCGCCGCCTGCTCAAACGGCACCGGGAAAGCAAAGTTAGCTTCGCCAGTTTGCAGCATGGCGGCGCGGGTGTTGTTGTCTACCACCGGGCGCCAGGTGATGCTGTCGAGCTTCGGCAGCCCTTTTTGCCAGTAGCCGGGGAATTTAGCGACTTTGACAAAATCGGTCTGGTTCCAGGTTTCAAACTGATACGGCCCGGTGCCTACCGGATGAAAACCAATGTCTTTGCCGTATTTTTTCAGCGCAGCCGGGGAGATCATGGCCGTTGCCGGGTGGGCAAGAATATTGATAAACGCCGAGAACGGCGCTTTAAGGGTGATTTTCACCGTCAGCGGGTCGGCCACCTGGGTACTGGCGATATTTTTATACAGGTTATAGCGCTTGAGGTGGCTGTCGGGGTTGCTGGCCCTGTCGAGGTTGGCCTTCACCGCACTGGCGTCAAAATCGCTGCCGTCCTGGAACTTCACCCCCTGGCGAAGTTTGACGGTATAAACTTTACCGTCCTCAGACACGCTGTAGCCTTCTGCCAGCACGTTTTGCAGCTTCATATCTTTATCAAGGCCGAATAACCCCTGATAAAACGACTTTGCCACCGCCTGCGACAGCGTGTCGTTGGCATCATAGGGGTCAAGCGTGGTGAAGTTGGAACCAACGGCCACCACCACATCTTTAGCTGCAAAGGCGGGCAGCGACACGGTAGTGGAGGAAGCCAGCGCGGCAACAGCGAGCCAGCGGCGCACGGTAGAGTGTGTCATCGTTATTCTCCTGTAATTCCCTGTCTTGCCGGCAACCGCCCGGCGTGAGTTGTGCTACATGCGATTCATCTCTGGCGAGTGCGCGACAAAGTGGTCCGGGCCGACGCGCTCAAGCGTGACAACTGGCGGGTCATCCCCCAGCCTGCGCGTCACGCCTGGCAGTTCGTCAGACAACAGCACACCATGCGGGCGACGGTGGGTCGGGTCAGCAACGGGCACCGCCGCCATCAGCCTGCGGGTGTAAGGATGCTGTGGGTTTTCAAACACCGCGCGCCGGGGGCCAATTTCGACTATCTGCCCCAGGTACATCACTGCCACCCGGTGGCTGATGCGCTCAACCACCGCCATGTCGTGCGAAATAAATAAAAACGCAATGCCAAGCTCGCGCTGCAAATCCATCAGCAGGTTAATGATCTGTGCGCGAATAGACACATCGAGCGCCGAAACCGACTCGTCGGCAATCACCACTTTGGGATTAAGCGCCAGCGCGCGGGCAATACAGATGCGCTGACGCTGGCCGCCGGAAAACTCGTGCGGGTAGCGCAAGGCCTGGGCCGCGCTTAACCCCACGCGCTCCAACAGCCAGGCGGTGCGCGCCTGGGCTTCTTCACGAGCCACACCGTGCACCAGCAGCGGCTCCATAATGGAATAGCCCACGGTCAGACGCGGGTCGAGTGACGCCCACGGGTCCTGAAAAATCACCTGAATCTCGCGCCGTAACGCCTGCAAACGGTGCGCGGAGAGTTTATCGATACGCTGGCCGTTGAAGGTAATGCTCCCGCCCTGGCTTGCGACCAGGCGCAGCAGCGCCCGCCCGGTGGTGGACTTGCCGCAACCGGACTCGCCCACCAGCCCCAGCGTCTCGCCCGGCCACAGGTCAAAGCTGACTTTCTCCACCGCATGCACCATCCGGTTTACGCGGTTAAAAACACCGCCGCGCAGCGCAAAGCGTGTGGTCAGATCGCGAACCTGTAAAATCGGCGTACTGCCTGGCACCACGGTGTCCTGCTCGACGGGCATAGCCTCAGGGGAATCGGCCTCGGCGGTAGCCAGCACAAAGCGGCGCGGTAAATCGCTGCCGTTCATCTCGCCAAGCCGTGGCACCGCCGCCAGCAGCGCGCGGGTGTAAGGATGCTGTGGGGCAGTAAAAATCTGCTCCACCGACCCGCTTTCCACCGCCTCACCGCGGTACATCACCAGCACGCGGTCGGCAATTTCGGCCACGACGCCCATGTCGTGGGTAATGAAGATAACGCCCATCTCCATGTCGCGCTGTAGCACGTCGATAAGCTGTAATATTTGCGCCTGGATGGTGACATCCAGCGCGGTAGTGGGTTCATCGGCAATTAGCACCGCCGGGCGACAGGAGAGCGCCATCGCAATCATCACGCGCTGGCGCATGCCGCCTGAGAGCTGATGCGGATAACGCCCCAGCACCAGCCGCGAGCCAGGAATGCGTACCAGGTCCAGCATGCGCTTTGCTTCAGCGCGCGCGTCACGATGGCTCAGCCCCTGATGCAGACGAATCGACTCGGCGATTTGCTCGCCCACCGTAAGCACCGGATTAAGCGAGGTCATCGGCTCCTGGAAGATCATCGCCACATCGGCACCACGCACACCGCGCATTTCATGGCGGCTCAGTTCGCGCAAATCCACCACGTGGCGATTGCGCCGACGCACCAGCAGCGGACCACTTTTGATCTCGGTGCTTTGCGCATCAAGCAGACGCATCAACGCCAGCGCGCTGACCGATTTACCAGAGCCAGACTCGCCAACGATAGCCAGCGTTTCGCCGCGGGCAAGCGAGAACGACAGGCCGCGCACGGCCTGTGTTACCTGCTGTTGCTGGCGAAAGCTTACGTTCAGATTGCTTATCGACAGCACATGGTCCTGCGCCAGTTCGCCGCTGTGGGGCACGCTGCCTCCTGATTTACTGGTAAATACCGACTGTTGGCGCATCGCCAACGTGAGCAAAGGCGCGGTACATGCCCTCACTGTTAAACGGCAGCGCCACATTGCCCTGGTTATCGACGGCAATCGCACCGCCGCTACCGCCAAGGGTTGGAATTTTTTCCATGATGACGCGCTCGGTAGCCTGTTGCAGGCTCAGGCCACGGTATTCCATCAGCGCGGCAATATCGTAGGCCGCAAGCGTGCGCATAAACAGCTCGCCCGTGCCGGTGCATGAGATAGCCGCGTTGGCATTGTTAGCGTAGCAGCCCGCACCCACTAGCGGTGAGTCACCCACGCGTCCGGGCAATTTGTTGGTCATTCCACCGGTCGAGGTTGCCGCCGCCAGATTGCCGTGCAGGTCAAGCGCCACCGCGCCGACAGTACCAAACTTGCGGTCCGGGTCGAGCGGTGCGCGGATATCATGGTCAAGCACGACATGACCTTGCGCCAGTTGAAGCTGTGCCAGGCGCTCCGGCGTTGAAAACAGCGACGGCTCCACCCAGGGCATGCCGTGCTGGGCCGCAAACTGCTCGGCCCCTTCACCCACCAACAGCACGTGTGGGCTTTGCTCCATCACCAGCCTTGCGGCCAGTACCGGGTTGCGCAGACGGCTTATGCCCGCTACTGCCCCGGCATTAAGCGAGGCGCCCTCCATAATGCAGGCGTCCAGTTCGTGTGTACCGTCGCGGGTAAACACCGAACCGATCCCCGCGTTAAAAAGCGGGCACTCTTCAAGCAGTCGCACGGCTTCGGTGACGGCATCCAGCGCGCTACCGCCGTCGGCCAGGATTTTCTGTCCCGTTTCGACGATCTCTGACAAAGCCTGGATATAGCGCTGTTCCTGTGCGCCACTCATGTGCTCACGCGAAATCGCGCCTGCACCGCCGTGAATTGCAATTACCGCTGTTCCCATAAGACATCACTCAGTTGCGTTTCCCCGGCGTTTTACCAGAGATATCATGCTTTTTGCTGCTGGCACATTCGATTTGTGAATATAAGAAGATGTAAATTGGTTGTAAAGAATTAGCTGCTTCCCTCTCTCCCAAAAGCGGTCATTCTGCCGGGCGGCGCTTTCTGCCATAATAATGGGCTATGAATGATTTCCCGTGCAGGAGTGTACTTCGATGGATTTTACCGCTGGCCTGATCCCGCTGGATGCCGCCCTTGAGCAGATGCTCAGCCGCCTGACTCCCATCACCGAAAGCGAAACGCTCACACTGTTCCAGGCGTTCGGGCGCGTCACCGCAAGCGCGATAACATCGCCGCTCGACGTACCCGGCTTTGATAATGCGGCAATGGACGGCTACGGCGTGCGGCTGGCAGATTTAGCCAGCCGCACTCCCCTGCCCGTTGCGGGTAAGGCCTTTGCCGGACAGCCGTTTCAGGGCGACTGGCCCGCTGGCACCTGCGTGCGCATCATGACCGGCGCGCCCGTCCCTGCGGGCTGTGAAGCGGTAGTGATGCAGGAAGAAACCGAAGAAGCAGACAGCGGCATTCGCTTTAACGCCCCGGTTAAAGCAGGCCAGAACATCCGTCGCAGCGGTGAAGATATTCGCCAGGGTGCAACGGTACTGGACGCCGGAACCCGCCTGAGCGCCGCTGAGCTACCGCTGCTGGCCTCACTCGGCATTGCACAAGTGCCTGTGGTGCGCCGTCTGCGCGTCGCGGTGTTCTCGACTGGTGATGAGTTACAGCTACCAGGCCAACCGCTGGGCGAAGGGCAAATTTACGACACCAACCGCCTAGCGGTACACCTGATGCTGGAACAGCTTGGCTGTGAGGTGCTCAATCTTGGTATTGTGCGCGACGACCCGCAGGCGCTGCGCGATACCTTCCTGCGTGCCGATAGCGAAGCCGACGTGGTCCTTAGCTCCGGCGGTGTTTCCGTTGGCGAAGCCGATTACACTAAACAGATCCTCGACGAACTGGGCGAAATCGGCTTCTGGAAGCTTGCCATTAAACCGGGTAAGCCTTTCGCCTTTGGTCGCCTGCAACACAGCTGGTTCTGCGGCTTGCCCGGCAACCCGGTATCTGCTGCCGCGACCTTTTATCAACTGGTACAACCGCTGTTGGCCAGACTCAGCGGTCAGCGCAGTAGCCCGCTGGCGCCAACGTTTAAAGTGCGCGCAGCACAGAAACTTAAGAAGTCACCGGGTCGTCTCGACTTCCAGCGCGGCGTGCTGCGTAACGCCCAGGACGGTCAGCTGGAAGTAGTCAGCACCGGCCACCAGGGATCGCACATTTTCAGCTCATTTAGCCAGGGCAACTGCTTCATTGTGCTGGAGCGCGAGCGCGGCAGCGTCGAGCCAGGCGAATGGGTCGACGTGCAGCCGTTTAATCATTTATTCGGAGGCTGATATGGCGCTGGAGCTAAGCGATGAGGAGATGCTGCGCTATAACCGCCAGATAATCCTGCGCGATTTTGACTTCGACGGCCAGGAGCGGCTCAAAGGCTCCACGGTGCTGGTGGTCGGCCTCGGTGGGCTGGGCTGCGCGGCGGCGCAATATCTGACTGCGGCAGGCGTGGGAGCCATGACGCTGCTGGATTTTGATACCGTGGCGCTCTCTAACCTGCAACGCCAGACGCTGCATCACGATGCTGATATAGGCCGCCTGAAGGTCGATTCCGCGCGCGACGCGCTCACCGCCATTAATCCGCACGTGCAACTGCAAACCCTTGGCCGCCTGCTGGAAGAAAGCGAGCTTGCCGCCACCGTAGCGCGCCACGATTTGGTGCTCGATTGCACCGATAATGTAGAGATCCGCAATCAGCTTAATCGTGCCTGCTTCGCCGCTAAGACTCCGCTGGTATCGGGGGCCGCCATTCGTATGGAAGGCCAGGTGTCGGTCTTTACCTACCAGCCTGGTGAGCCCTGCTACCGCTGCCTGAGCCGGCTTTTTGGCGACAACGCGCTGACCTGCGTGGAAGCGGGCGTGATGTCACCGCTGGTAGGCGCAATTGGCTCTGTGCAGGCGCTGGAGGCGATTAAAGTGCTGGCCGGTTACGGCACGCCGATTAGCGGCAGGATCCTGATGATGGACGCCATGCGCGGGCAATTCCGGGAGATGAAGCTTGCGCGCAATCCGCACTGTGAGGTATGCGGGGATGGTGATGCGGGGTGATGTTTCGCCGGGTGAGTACCACTGGCTAAAAAAGAGAAGCCAGAAGCCAGAAGCCAGAAGCCAGAAAAAATAATGCGCCCCGACAGGGGCGCACAAGATACTTACTCGATACCTTTGCTGCGTAGGTAATCTTCGTAGCCGCCGCCAAAGTCCACCACGCGGCTTGGCGTGATTTCAATGACGCGGGTCGCCAGCGAGCTAACAAACTCACGGTCGTGTGAGACAAAAATCAGCGTGCCCTGATACATCTCCAGCGCCATATTCAGCGATTCGATGGATTCCATATCCAGGTGGTTGGTCGGCTCATCCATAATCAGCACATTCGGACGCTCCATCATCAGCTTGCCAAACAGCATGCGCCCCTTCTCGCCACCCGACAGCACTTTCGCCGGCTTCTTGATATCGTCCTGGCTGAACAGCAGACGCCCCAGAATGCTGCGCACCGCCTGTTCGTCGTCGCCCTCCTGCTTCCACTGGCTCATCCAGTCGAACACCGTCAGGTCGTTTTCAAAATCTGCGGCGTGATCCTGTGCGTAATAGCCAATACGCGCGTTTTCGGACCATTTCACCGTGCCGTTGTCCGGCATCAGTTCACCCACCAGCGTTTTGAGGAAGGTCGATTTACCCACGCCGTTAGTCCCCAGCACCGCCAGCTTCTCCCCCACTTCCAGCAGCATACCGAAGTTTTTAAACAGCGGACCGTCGTCAAAGCCTTTGGTGAGCGCTTCAACTTCGAGCGCATTACGGAACAGCTTTTTATCCTGCTCAAAGCGGATGAACGGGTTCTGGCGGCTGGAGGCCTTCACTTCGTCGAGCTTGATTTTATCAATCTGGCGCGCGCGTGAGGTTGCCTGGCGTGATTTAGACGCGTTGGCGCTAAAGCGGCTAACAAAAGACTGCAACTCGGCAATCTGCGCCTTTTTCTTGGCGTTATCGGCCAGCAGGCGCTCACGCGCCTGCGTTGCGGCGGTCATGTATTCGTCGTAGTTACCCGGATAGACGCGCAGCTCACCGTAATCCAGATCCGCCATATGCGTACACACCATGTTCAGGAAGTGACGGTCATGGGAGATGATTATCATGGTGCTGTTACGCTCGTTCAGCACCTGCTCCAGCCAGCGGATAGTGTCAATATCCAGGTTGTTGGTCGGTTCGTCGAGCAGCAGAATATCCGGGTTTGAGAACAGCGCCTGAGCCAGCAGCACACGCAGCTTCCAGCCCGGTGCCACTTCGCTCATTGGGCCATAGTGCTGCTCCAGCGGAATGCCCACACCGAGCAGCAGTTCACCGGCGCGGGATTCGGCGGAATAGCCGTCCATCTCACCGTATTTCACTTCCAGATCGGCAACCTTGTAGCCGTCTTCCTCGCTCATCTCCGCTAACGCATAGATACGGTCGCGCTCCTGCTTGACCTCCCACAGCTCGGCATGGCCCATAATGACAGTGTCCAGCACGGAATACTGCTCAAAAGCGAACTGATCCTGGCGCAGCTTACCGATGCGTTCATTCGGATCAAGCGATACGTTACCGAGCGTCGGCTCCAGGTCGCCGCCCAGAATTTTCATAAAGGTGGATTTGCCGCTGCCGTTGGCGCCAATCAGACCATAGCGATTGCCACCGCCAAACTTCACGGAGATGTTTTCAAACAGCGGCTTACTGCCAAACTGCATGGTTACGTTACTGGATACTAACAAGGCTCTGCCCCGAATCTAGAATGTGATAAACGTCTAATTATGCCATAAGTGCGCCCTGAGGTCGCCTGGGTAAAATAGCGTCTAAAATAAACACATATGAAAAAGTCAGATTTCATACACATCCGAATTCACTGTTGCCATGAATGCACATATAATGCGCACCCGGCACTGGCACCGGTTATCAAACCACTCGGCCTGAATGGCATATAACATTTACGCGACATAACGACATAACTATGAAATTACGCACGCTTTTACTGGCAGCTTTCACCGCCATCGGTTTTTGTAAAACCGCGTCCGCTGTGACCTATCCGCTGCCCACAGACGGTAGCCGTCTGGTCGGTCAGAATCAGGTTATTACCGTCCCTGCGGACAGTAAGCAGCCTCTGGAATATTTTGCAGCGCAATACCAGATGGGCCTTTCCAACATGCTGGAGGCAAACCCGGGCGTTGACCCGTATCTGCCAAAAGCGGGCACCATTCTCAATATCCCACAACAGCTGATCCTGCCGGATACGGTGCATGAAGGGATTGTCATTAACAGCGCCGAAATGCGTTTGTATTACTACCCGAAAGGCACCAACACCGTTATCGTGCTGCCTATCGGCATTGGTGAGCTGGGTCGCGATACGCCAATTAGCTGGACCACCAAAGTGGAACGCAAGCGTGCCAACCCAACCTGGACACCAACGGCAAAAATGCATGCGGAATATGCTGCGCGCGGCGAGCCGCTGCCTGCGGTTGTGCCTGCCGGACCGGATAACCCGATGGGTCTTTACGCACTGTATATCGGTCGCCTGTACGCTATTCACGGGACTAACGCCAACTTCGGTATCGGCCTGCGCGTGAGCCACGGCTGTGTGCGTCTGCGTAACGAAGACATTAAATTCCTGTTTGAACAGGTGCCGGTCGGTACTCGCGTGCAGTTCATTGATGAGCCAGTCAAAGCGACCACAGAGCCGGACGGCAGCCGTTATATTGAGGTGCACAACCCGCTCTCAACGACTGAAGCGCAGATTAACGGTCATGAAATCGTGCCGATTACGCTGACCAAAGGTGTGAAAGCGGTAACGACCCAGTCGGACGTCGACCAGAATGTGCTGGAGCAGTCGATAGAAAGCCGCTCCGGGATGCCGGTTCGTCTGAACTAAGATACAGGCATAATGAAAAAGCCCGCTGAATGCGGGCTTTTTGTTGGCTGAATATCACAACACAGAAGTCCGGGGATTTACCCGCGCGTTTCGCAGAATTTGCGAAATGCCTCCAGCGTTTCAACGCTGACGTGATGCTCCATGCCTTCGGCGTCACGCCGGGCAATGTCGGGGCTTATCCCCAGCGCCAGCAGGAAGTGCTCAACGATTTCATGGCGCTCACGGCTCTCACGTGCCAGCTTCTCGCCTTCCGGCGTCAGAAACACACCGCGCCACGGGATTTGCTCTATCAGCCCCACACTTGCCAGCCGCTTAAGCATTTTCGCTACTGTCGGCTGCGAAACCCCCAGCCGCGCCGCCATATCTACCTGGCGCGCCTCACCAACGTCCCGAATTAAGTCGTCAATTAATTCCACATAGTCATCAATCAACTCACGGCGGTGGGCCTCACGCACCTGACGGAACCCTTCAACGTGCTCTTCCACGTTTAACAATTTCGTCTTTTTTGAACTGCCTGGCTTACCTGCGTGAGGACTCATTCACTTCTCCTGGAACCGTTAGGTTTGAAAAATCAGCTCTATTGTAAACCATGCCTGTCCTGGCACAAAAAATAAACGCAAAAGCCTGTGATATAGCACTAGCCATATAATATAGCCTGTGCTATATCTGTATGTGATGTAGTCAGTCGGTGAACGGATTTGCCGATGAATAGGGTATGAGGAGGTCACAATGAATGAAGTGAAGAGGTGCTTGCGCGTGTTTACACAATCTCCCCTGAAGGTGCGCCTGCAGTTGTTGAATATGCTGTGCGACCTGATGAACACCAAAACCAAAAACAATAACACTGTGCGCTAAAACGCTTTTGTGCCTGTTTCCGGCACACTTTCACGTTGGCTTCTTTCCATTAGCCCAAAACAGAATAAAAAAAATCCGCCCGAAGGCGGATTTTTTCTTTCTCCGTAAGGAGAATTAGAAGCGGTAGCCAACGCCTGCAACCCAGGTGCCAACGTCAACGCTACGGATGCGGCTCTGCTCATAAGAGAAGTCCAGAGCAACGTCACGAATCGGGTTGAACTGAACACCGGCACCGTAAGAGAAACCATAATCGCTGGTGTTTTCGTTGAAACGGTAGTCAGCAGTGTTCTGGAATTTACCATAGCCAACACCAACAACACCGTACAGGCTCACCCAGTCAGCCAGACGAACAGCCGGACCAGCGGTCAGACCGTAGTACTGGCCTTTGTTGTAGATACCATCACTGCGGGTATCGTCTTTTTCGATGTAGGTGAAAGAGCCGATAACGCCAACCGGGCTGTTATCGAACTCGTAACGGTACTTCAGGTTGAAGCCGTTAGCTTTGTTAATTACGCCCTGCATATCGCCCTGTGCGTAGCCGCCAGAAACGGTAACGTCACCTGCAAAAGCAGAACCTGCGGATACGGCCAGAACACAAGCCAGTGCTGAAAGACATGCAATTTTTTTCATAACCACCTCAAATGTGCTTCAAGTAAGTCCTAAGATTTCAATATATCAAATTATTTTACGAAACTCTTCGGGATTTACGTTGTCTAAAGGAGCCTTCCTGTAACAGAACGTTTCCATTCTGTCATATCCCTTTAATTCGATGAGGAATTTCTGGGTGGAACGCAAGTATGGTCCCTTCTGCCGCCCCCTGCCATCCAGAATTTTCTTAAAATTATAGTCATCAGGGAACTTCTTGCCTGATTAAATTTCATGCGCTTCCTGCCTGTTACACAGAATTCCCAACCAGGCAGGTGTATTTACCCGTACACTTACGGACTCGCTCTCTTCTTTATCTGACAAAAACTGACAGGATGCAGTATGCCCACGTTGTCACGAAAAATGCCGGTCTGGCTGCCGGTAGCACTTCTTCTCATTGCGATGGCCTCAATTCAAAGCGGTGCCTCTCTGGCAAAAACCCTGTTCCCACTGGTTGGCGCGCCGGGCGTTACTGCACTGCGCCTGTTGCTCGGTACGCTTATTCTGGTGGCGGTATTTAAGCCCTGGCGCTTGCGCTTTGCGCGTGAGCAGCGCCTGCCTTTACTGTTCTATGGGCTGGCGCTGGGGGGCATGAACTACTTTTTCTATCTCTCTTTACGCACCGTGCCACTGGGCATTGCCGTCGCGCTGGAATTTACCGGCCCGCTTGCTGTCGCCCTGTTTTCATCACGGCGTCCGGTTGATCTTATCTGGGTGGTGCTGGCAATACTGGGGTTGTGGCTGCTGCTACCGCTGGGACAGGGCATGGAAAGCATTGATCCTGTGGGTGCAGCCTGGGCGCTGGCCGCAGGTGCCTGCTGGGCGGTCTATATTCTGGCCGGGCAACGCGCCGGGGCCGAGCACGGACCGGCCACCGTCGCACTGGGTTCAGTTATTGCTGCCGTGATTTTCGTTCCGCTGGGTGCGTTTCAGGCGGGTGAGGCGCTGTGGCACTGGTCGCTGCTGCCGCTGGGGTTAGCCATTGCGGTCCTTTCCACCGCACTGCCCTACTCGCTGGAAATGGTTGCGCTCACCCGTTTGCCAACACGCACCTTTGGCACGCTGATGAGCATTGAACCGGCAATGGGGGCGCTCTCGGGCATGATTTTTCTTGGCGAACTACTCACGTTTACGCAAACGCTGGGGCTGGTTTCCATCATCGCGGCGTCCGTCGGTTCCACGCTGACGCTTCGGCGGGAAGCACACATAGAGCGCGTTGATATTAATTAATACGTATAACGGCCATAATGGCCGTTTAAACTTAAAATAGACACAAATAATTAACATTCAAAAATAAGAATGATCCCTCTTTATTAATTCATCTCTTTTCAGACCGTGCAAAAAACGCACTAATAAATTGATTTTCTTATCAATTAGAAAATGCCTATTCCATCTTCGCTATTTGACCAATAGGCATTATCTCACCTGCAGGCTTAAAAACCGGTGCTATACTTATTGGCGTTGTATTAACGGACATACACATCAAGAGGATATAGAATTATGGCTACCGCTAAACTGGTGAAAACAAAATCTTCTGAGTTGCTTTACACTCGTAATGACGTTTCGGATCGCGAGAAAAAAGCGTGTGTAGAGCTGCTCAACCGCCAGGTTATCCAGTTCATCGACTTGTCGCTTATCACGAAACAGGCACACTGGAACATGCGCGGAGCAAACTTTATTGCCGTGCACGAAATGCTTGATGGGTTCCGCACTGCGCTGACCGACCACCTGGATACCATGGCTGAACGTGCCGTACAGCTCGGTGGTGTTGCGCTGGGTACAACCCAGGTTATCAACAGCAAAACGCCACTCCAGAGCTACCCGCTGGACATCCACTCTGTACAGGATCACCTTAAAGCACTGGCTGAGCGCTACGCTATCGTCGCTAACGATGTGCGTAAAGCTATTGGCGAAGTGAAAGACGACGACACCGTAGATATTTTCACCGCGGCTTCTCGTGACCTGGACAAATTCCTGTGGTTCATTGAGTCCAACATCGAATAAATTTTTACTCTTGCCCCTTTCCTGAGGAAAGGGGCAAGCACCACAATGGTGCGCACGCGCTTCAATCCCCCCGCCTTACGTTAATAAATTGTTATGCCCACCTCACACAATCGTTAGTCAGCGATTGTTTAAACAGCACTTTCTGCGCTAAAAGAAAACAGTCACGCTCTGACGAAAAATATGCACCACGAATAAGCCCCATCATGGTGCACCCACTCAGACTTGCATCGCCTTATGTGCAGTGCTACATAAATCAGGGTCTGATAATTCAGTAAGTTAGAAAACTGGCATGATTTTTTCATGCTGCGACTGCCTACGCAGGGGATCGCCCCGTGGATTAACGTAAGGAAAAACTATGAAGTCTGTTTTGAAAGTGTCCCTGGCTGCCCTCTCCCTGGCTTTTGCCATCTCTGCCCACGCCGCAGACAAAAAACTGGTGGTTGCCACCGATACCGCCTTTGTGCCGTTTGAATTTAAACAAGGCAACCAGTACGTCGGCTTTGATGTTGACCTGTGGGCCGCTATCGCAAAAGAGTTGAAGCTGGACTATACCCTCAAGCCGATGGATTTCAGCGGCATCATTCCTGCCCTGCAAACCCGCAACGTTGATGTGGCTCTGGCGGGCATTACCATCACCGAAGAGCGTAAAAAAGCTATCGACTTCTCCGACGGCTATTACAAAAGCGGTCTGCTGGTAATGGTAAAAGCCAGTAACGACGCCGTAAAAAGCGTCAAAGATCTTGATGGCAAAGTGGTTGCTGTGAAGAGCGGCACAGGCTCCGTGGATTACGCGAAAGCCAACATTAAAACCAAAGACCTGCGCCAGTTCCCGAATATTGACAACGCTTACATGGAGCTTGGCACCAACCGTGCGGACGCCGTTTTGCACGACACGCCCAACATCCTCTATTTCATCAAAACCGCTGGTAACGGCCAGTTCAAAGCGGTAGGTGAGTCACTGGAAGCGCAGCAATACGGTATTGCCTTCCCGAAAGGCAGCAATGAATTGCGTGACAAGGTTAACGCTGCGCTGAAAACGTTGCGCGACAACGGCACCTACAACGAAATCTATAAAAAATGGTTTGGCACCGACCCTAAATAATTACTCCTAAAAATATGCTCTGACGCTCAGGGGCGGCCTTTCGCCCCTGCTGTTTTTGAACCACGGTAACAGGATACTATTATGGAGTTTGACTGGAGCGTCATCTGGCCTGCCATTCCGGCGTTGCTGGATGGTGCCAAAATGACCTTGTGGATTTCTGTACTTGGCCTTGCAGGTGGCATTGTCATCGGCCTGCTGGCAGGTCTGGCCCGCACTTACGGGGGCTGGATTTCCAATCACCTCGCCCTCGTATTTATTGAAATTATTCGCGGCACGCCTATTGTTGTGCAGGTGATGTATATCTATTTCGCCCTGCCCATGGCGTTCCCTGACCTGCGAATAGATACCTTCACCGCTGCCGTTATCACTATCATGATTAACTCTGGCGCCTATATCGCAGAAATCACCCGTGGCTCGGTGCTGTCAATTCATAAAGGGTTTAGCGAAGCAGGCCTGGCGCTGGGCCTGTCGCGGCGCGAATCCATTCGCTATGTGATTATGCCGCTGGCGCTGCGGCGCATGCTTCCTTCACTGGGTAACCAGCTGATTATCAGCATCAAGGACACCTCGTTATTTATCGTGATCGGTGCTGCCGAACTGACCCGCAGCGGTCAGGAAATTATTGCTGGTAACTTCCGCGCGCTGGAAATCTGGACCGCCGTTGGGGTGATTTATCTCATCATCACGCAGGTGCTGAACGTGGTGCTTCGCATTCTGGAAAGAAGGATGAAAATCCTGTGATTGAATTTAAAAACGTTTCCAAGCACTTTGGTCAAACCCAGGTGCTGCACAATATTGATTTGAACGTTAACCAGGGCGAAGTGGTGGTCATTATAGGTCCATCTGGCTCCGGTAAATCCACGCTGCTGCGCTGCATCAACAAACTTGAGGACATCACCAGCGGCGAGCTTGTGGTCGATGGCCTGAAGGTAAACGACCCGAAAGTGGATGAGCGCCTGATTCGCCAGGAAGCGGGTATGGTGTTCCAGCAGTTTTACCTGTTCCCGCACCTGACTGCGCTGGAAAACGTAATGTTTGGTCCAATGCGCGTGCGCAAAACGCCAAAAGCCGAGGCCGAAAAGCAGGCCAAAGCCCTGCTGGCTAAAGTGGGACTGGCCGAGCGGGGTAACCATTACCCGTCTGAGCTTTCCGGTGGTCAACAGCAGCGTGTGGCCATAGCTCGCGCGCTGGCGGTGAAGCCGAAAATGATGCTGTTTGATGAGCCAACCTCAGCACTTGACCCGGAACTGCGCCATGAGGTGCTGCGGGTCATGCAGGACCTGGCCGAAGAAGGGATGACGATGGTTATCGTGACTCACGAAATCGGCTTTGCCGAGAAAGTGGCCTCTCGTCTCATCTTTATTGATAAGGGGCGCATTGCCGAAGACGGCGACCCGCGTGAACTTATCCAGAACCCGCCAGGTCAGCGCCTGCGCGAGTTTTTGCAACACGTTTCATAAGTAAAAAGCCCCATGAAGGGGCTTTTTTTTACGCCGGTAGCGCCACGGGCTAACGAGCTAACGAGCTAACGAGCTAACGAGCTAACGAGCATTAGGCCTTGCGCTGTGCCATAAAGCTCCAGCCAATAAAGCGGCTGCGCTTATTACCCTGCGCCATTTCAGTTTTTACAACACGCACCGCCCCCGCTTCCTGAAGCGCGCGCATAATAGTGGGCAGGTTTTCACCGCGCGACACCAGCGAGGTAAACCAGCGCACCTGGCGGGCAAACGTCACGCTTTCAGCAATCATCCGCTTAATAAACTCCACTTCGCCACCCTCACACCATAGTTCCTGGTGCTGGCCGCCGAAGTTCAGTGCCGCACCGTCAAGGCCGAGGTTGCGCCTTTTGCGCGCATTCCCCTCACCGGCAGCCTGCGCCGAAGCATGAAACGGCGGATTGCACATTGTGGCATCATAAACTTCATTCTTATGAATAATGCCGCTGAAGATGGCCGCCGCGTCTTTCTGGCGGCGCAGGCGAACACGCTGGCTCAGCCCCGGATTCGCCGCCACAATGCTGCCAGCGGCACGCAGCGCCTGTTCATTCACTTCGCTGCCGGTAAAGCGCCAACCGTATTCATGCTGACCAATCAGCGGATAAATGCAGTTCGCACCCGTTCCAATATCAAGAATGGTCGCCTGACGCGGCACCTCGCCGTGGTTATCACTCGCCAGCAGGTCAGCCAGATGATGGACATAATCCGCACGCCCTGGCACCGGTGGACAGAGAAAGCCCTCCGGGATATCCCAGTGCGCCACCCCGTAAAAATGGGCCAGCAGCGCCTGGTTGAGCGTCTTTACCGCCTGCGGGTCAGCAAAATCCAGCGTTGGCTCTCCGGCAGGTGACGGACGCACAAAACCGGCAAGCTCCGGGCACTGGGCGCTAAGTGCAGCAAAATCATAGCGCTGGCTATGGCGGTTGCGTGGGTGCAAACCGCTTTTGGCGGGACGCGGGTTATTCATCGGCTTTCTCCTCTCTGGGCGGCGTAAGATACCTGTTGTCGGACAGCGGGTAAATAACGCAGCATGTCCCATACTCTTATTCTCGCTTGCGTAATGGAAAGATGATGACAACGAAACGCTATTATTATGAACCTGCCAACGGTCACGGCCTGCCGCATGATCCTTTAAATGCCATTATCGGCCCACGCCCGATAGGTTGGATCTCCTCACAGGACAGTGAAGGTCAACGCAATCTGGCTCCTTACAGTTTCTTCAACTGTTTTAACTATCGCCCACCGATTATTGGTTTTGCCAGCAGCGGCTGGAAAGACAGCGTGCGTAATATTGTGCAAACCGGTGAGTTTGTGTGGAACCTGACCACGCGCGCGCTCGCTGAAAAAATGAATGAAAGCTCCGCCACCCTGGCCCACAATGAAGATGAGTTTCTCGTTGCAGGCCTGACGCCTGCCGCAAGCCGTCGCGTGAGTGTCGCTCGGGTCGCTGAAAGCCCGGTTAACTTTGAGTGTCGCCTCTCGCAGCATCTTCAACTTAGCGGTGCAGATGGCACGCTGGTTGATACCTGGCTGGTTCTGGGCGAAGTTGTGGCGGTACATATTGATGAAACGCTGCTGGAGAATGGAATTTATCAGACGGCAAAAGCACAACCGGTGTTGCGTGCAGGGGGACCGAGCGCCTACTACACCATTGATGAAGCCCAACGCTTTGATTTGATTCGCCCTGATGCGCGCCGCGCGGCAGACTAACGCCGCCGTGTTTTCGGTGCTAATGGCGTTGCCCGCGCCCTATCTGCTCTGTTGCCAGACAGAGCAGGTATACGCCAGCGGGCCAAACGCGCAAGTAAAGTAGCGCCACAGCGTTAGCGCAAAAGCAGGTTTTCACTGTTTATTTTTGTCTGCCTGCAAGGGTACGCGCAGGCAATATGTCAACGCAACGCCTTGCCGCTGGTTTAAATACCGTAAAATCAATGAGCTATCTGAGCTACTTTTGTCAGTTCCACGTCAGGAAATCTCGTTCAAAAAACAAGTCCGTCACGGTCAAATTTTTGAATAATCACGCCTGTTATTAGCACCTAAACTTGAAATATGCTGACGCGATGTAGTCAGCTCTTTCACCGCTATTGAGGATGCTGCCATGAAAAAATATCTCATCTTTTCTGCTGCTATCGCTTTCATCAGCCTGTCCTCGGCAACGTTTGCCGCACAGTCTCTGTCAGCGGGCGAAGCCGGTCAGTTGCGCCCGGCAGGCACAGTTTCTGCCACTGGTGCGACGAACCTGGACGACCTTGAGGCAAAACTGGCTGAAAAAGCGCGTGAGGAAGGTGCAAAAGGGTATGTGGTTGATGCTGCCGGAGGGAATAACCTGATGTACGGCACCGCCACCATCTACAAATAACGCCGGTTCTCTGTGACAACGGCCTCTGCATGCAGAGGCCATTTTTTATCTTCGCGAAAATCCCACTGAAAATCTCCTGCCGATACCTTCGCTTTGGCTCTGGCTCTGGCTCTGGCTCTGGCTCTGGCTCTGGCTCTGGCTCTGGCTCTGGCTCTGGCTCTGGCTCTGGCTCTGGCTCTGGCTCTGGCTCTGGCTCTGGCTCTGGCTCTGGCTCTGGCTCTGGCTCTGGCTCTGGCTCTGGCTCTGGCTCTGGCTCTGGCTCTGGCTCTGGCTCTGGCTCTGGCTCTGGCTCTGGCTCTGGCTCTGGCTCTGGCTCTGGCTCTGGCTCTGGCTCTGGCTCTGGCTCTGGCTCTGGCTCTGGCTCTGGCTCTGGCTCTGGCTCTGGCTCTGGCTCTGGCTCTGGCTCTGGCTCTGGCTCTGGCTCTGGCTCTGGCTCTGGCTCTGGCTCTGGCTCTGGCTCTGGCTCTGGCTCTGGCTCTGGCTCTGGCTCTGGCTCTGGCTCTGGCTCTGGCTCTGGCTCTGGCTCTGGCTCTGGCTCTGGCTCTGGCTCTGGCTCTGGCTCTGGCTCTGGCTCTGGCTCTGGCTCTGGCTCTGGCTCTGGCTCTGGCTCTGGCTCTGGCTCTGGCTCTGGCTCTGGCTCTGGCTCTGGCTCTGGCTCTGGCTCTGGCTCTGGCTCTGGCTCTGGCTCTGGCTCTGGCTCTGGCTCTGGCTCTGGCTCTGGCTCTGGCTCTGGCTCTGGCTCTGGCTCTGGCTCTGGCTCTGGCTCTGGCTCTGGCTCTACAGCATAAATAACCCCTGATAAAGCCGGGAATAATAAATTGAGTGGCAAATAATGCCTTTTGATGTCAATACAGTGGGTTAGTTGCTGCTCAGCAGGTCGGATATGTTAATTGTTTTTATAAATCAACAGCTTAACAATTATTCAAAAAATTCGAACGAGGCAGTCAATTCTCTTCGATTTTATCTTCTGATAACTCGCGCAATAATACTCACATCAACGGAACACTTCCGTTTCAACAGAACATAATGCGAGATAAAATCATGAAAACCACCAAACTGACTATTGCAGCACTGATCATGTCTACTCTGTCCTTTGGCGCTTTTGCCGCCCAGGAAATCAACAACACCACAACCGCACCGCAGGGTGAAAAAATTGGCGTCGTTTCTGCCTCTGGTGCGTATACCCTGAGCGAACTGGAAAGTGAACTGGCTGCTAAAGCCGATGCCGCTGGTGCCAGCTCATTCAAAATTACTTCTACATCTGGCTATAACCTGATGCACGGCACGGCTGAAATTTACAAATAAACCTGCCACTGCTACGACCCTGTTCCTTGTGTTAACCCTGATATTCCCCTGTTTGCCCGCGAGCCACTCGCGGGCTTTTTTTATTTTCAGGCTGGAAAAACCTCATCAACGCGCGCCTGCGCAGCAGACAGGTTTTCTTTCTCGCCGCTCGCCACCAGACAGCAGGCAAGTTGGATTCTGAGCGACGACGGCAGTGGCTCCACACCAGCTGCACAGCGTTCAGTCCAGCGTGCTGTAACCTCAGCTTCTTTTTCAAACGGCAAAATCACGTTACCTGAGTCGCTCTCAGACTGACGCTCATACAGTACCCGCGCACCCTGTTCATCAATCAGGCTAATCTGCGGGCAGCGTTGCGGGTTGGCGTACACTTCACCTTCAGTGCCGTGCATCAGCAACGCCCGGCCTTGCACCAGCGCAAAGAATTGCGCGACCTTCGTGACATATTCCGGGTGCGAGACACTGGCAAGCTGCAATGCAGCCGCCGGGGCAAACGGCGTTGCCAGCTTGGCCAGCGAATGTGCGCTGCTGCGCACGCCCATGCGCCAGCGCAGCGCCAGCAGTTTTTCCATGGGTGGACACAGCGTACCAATGGGTAGAAATAGCGGATTGCGAGACTCCAGTTTTGCCTGTGCCTGTCCGGCGCTACGGGTAGCCTCAATGCCCAGCAAGGCAAAGATAGTTTCGGAAATAACACGCGTAGGGTCTTCGCTAACACCGTGCACCACCACCGGAAAACCGAGCCGACTGAGTAAAATTGCCAGCAACGGCGTTAAGTTTGCCTGCTTACGTGCGCCGTTGTAGGTGGGGATCACCACCGGCACAGGACGCCCCACGGGCGGCGTAAGAGTGATGGTTTGCTGCTGCATCGCCTCATAAAAACCACGCAACTCGGCTTCGCCCTCACCTTTGATACGCAACGCCATCAGCACGGCACCCAGTTCAAGGTCGGGCACGTCACCGTTAAGCATGTGCTTATACAGCGCGCGTGCGGTATCAATATCCAGATCGCGCGCGTGATTTTTACCGCGGCCAATCTCTTTAATAATCTTGCGATAATCCATGTAGTTACCTCCGCATTAAGGTTAGCACGCCTGCCTGTCTGAGGCGGCAAATAGCATTTTTTATTTTGCGGTTTTTGCCCGCCGTGGCGCACGGCGTTTTGCACCTGGCCTTTTACCGGTGGGCGGAGCGTTGACCTCAGGTACATCGGGCTGACGCAATGGAAACACCGGCAACGCATCCAGCAGCCGTTTGCCGTAATTTTTTGTCAGAAGCCGCCTGTCGTAAATCACAATATCACCGCGGCAGCCGTGACTTCGAATCAATCGTCCGACCTGCTGAATGAGATTAAAAGACGCGCTCGGCAAACTCTGTACCTCAAACGGATAGCGGTTCTGGCTACGTAACCACTCGCCTTCGGTGATAACCACCGGGCTGTCCACGGGTGGAAAGGCAATTTTATGTATATGCACCTGCGTCAGTAGCTCGCCTTTAAGATCAAGCCCCTCGGCAAAAGACTGTAGCCCCACCAGCACGCTGGTTTGCCCCTTCGCAACCCGCTCACGGTGCAATGCAACCAAACGGGAGCGTGGCTTATCGCCCTGCACCAGCAACTGCAAGCGCAAGTCAGGCACGCAGTCGAGAAAACGCTGCATCGCACGGCCGCTGGCAAACAGCACCAGCATGCCCCGATGCTCGCCTTTTTCCAGCTCACCGCGAAAGAACGCCGCCATTTCAGCCACATGTTGTTCTTCATGCTCCATCAGCGGCTCATAGCGCATGCGGGGAATTAACAACTGCCCTTGTTCCACATGGTTAAACGGTGAGTCGAGCGTGACAAAGCGATCGCCCGCTTTCTCTTTCAGGCCACTCAGTTCCTGCAACCGGGTAAAACTATTCAGCGAACGTAGGGTTGCCGAGGTAACAACCGTATGCGGCACACTGCGCCAGAGCAGCTTTTCAAGCTGGTCACTCACGCGTATACCGGCGCAGTACATAAACAGATGCGCCTGCCCCTCGCGCAGCGTGCGGGTCACCCATTTACACACGGGCGCGCCGGAAGTCTGGGCCATTGCCGCCAACTTCCACAGCTTGCTCTGCGTTTCAAAATGGCCCAGCGCACGGTTCATCTGCAAAATCAGCCGATGCAGCCGCACAATATCGTGCTGGCCGGTTTTTTCGCTGAGATCGTTCAGGAAGGCCTCCGACAGACCACGCAATGCATCCATCAGTTTTGCCAGCCGCTGTATCATTTGCGTCAGTTCATCCGGCAGCACGCCCATTTCAAAACGGTGCTCGGCTTCACCCTCTCCGGGCAGCAGCAAGTTCATAATGCGTGCGACCGAGGCCAGCAACTCGGCGGCTTCTTCACAGTGGTTGCTCAGGCGCTCTGACGTGGCCAGTGGCGGTAGCGTTTTTGGGCGGCACTGCTCAAGACAGGTGGCTATCAGTTTCATAAACAGATCAAGCTGTAGCCGTCCCCAGCCGGGGCTGATTTCAGCGCCGGTTTCCAGCGCATCACGCGCCACTTCCGGGATGTGATGCCCTTCATCTAGCACCAGCAGCAGGTTTTTAGCAGGCGGCAGCACCGAGTCGTTTTCTAACGCTGCCATGACCAGCGCATGGTTGGCCACCACCACTTCTGCGTCGTTGATTTCACGCCGTGCGACAAAAAACGGGCACTCGCGATACCACTGGCAGTTCGGCCCCAGGCAACTGGCCTTGTCGGTACTCAGGCGAGCCCACAAACTATCGCTAACGGCTTTGTCGCTGTGATCGCGCAGGCCATCCCATTTGTAGCTATCCAGGCTGGACTTCAGGCTCGCGCACAGCTTTTGTTCTTCGCCGCTGGCGGGCGTCAACTCGTCTTCAAGAAACGCTAACAGGTCGCCCTGGGCGGTATCGTCGGTACTGGCCAGCGCACTCAGGTTGCGCGGGCATACGTAACGCCCGCGACCGAACGCGGCGGTAAACTTAAGACCGGGGATAATCTTGCCCAGTAGCGGCAAGTCTTTGGTAAAAATTTGATCCTGGAGCGCCACGTTAGCGGTGCTGACCACCAGCGTTTTTTGCTCATCGCGCGCCAGTGCAATACCGGGAATGAGATAAGAGAGCGTTTTGCCAACACCGGTGGGCGCTTCAATCGCCAGATGTCGCCCTTCGTCACCCGCCAGCGTCTTAGCCACTTCGGCAATCATCTGGCGCTGGGACGCGCGGGGAATAAAATCCGGGATCTGCTGTTGTAGGGCCTTATACCAGGCGCCAATTTGCGCCTTCTGCGCCGCGGACAATGCCATGAACACTCACATATACTGTATAAACAGCCACTATTCTCCCACTTTTCGTACCACGGCGACAGCCTCTTTTGCTGCACCTGCGAGGCCGCTTCCAGCCAGTAAACAGGACTATCCTGGCATTTTCATTTTTTCTGGTGGTGATACGCAGAAACAAAAATCCGCCATCCCATAAAGGCGATGACGGATTTTATTGAACGCTCTACTTTCTGTGCTCAGGCCGGGTGCCAAAGACGAGCACAGACTCCAGGCATGGGCGGTGCCTTACTGTGCACCACCGCCGCTGCTGTTACCACCGCGATGGCGGCGGCGCGAGCGCTCACCAGCCGGGCGAGCGGCGCGCTGGCCGTCACCCTGAGGGCGCGCCTGGCGATTGCCTTCGCTCTGAGTACGGCCCTGGCGGTTACCTTCACTCTGACCACGGCTCTGACGGTTTCCTTCGCCCTGCGCACGCGGTGCGCGGCCCTGTGGCTGCCCCTGGCCGCGACCACGGTTTCCACCGCCGCCGCCAGCACCCCGGCCCTGACGACCGTTGATAATAGGCTCGGCTTTAATGGACGGGTCTGGCTCAAAGCCAGGCAGCGCAATACGCGGTACTTCGCGCTTGAGCAGCTTTTCAATATCACGCAGCAGTTTGTGCTCGTCCACGCAAACCAGCGACAGCGCTTCACCCGTCGCCGCCGCACGCCCGGTACGGCCAATGCGGTGCACGTAGTCTTCCGGCACGTTGGGTAACTCGTAGTTCACGACGTACGGTAACTCTTCAATGTCCAGCCCACGAGCGGCAATGTCGGTTGCCACCAGCACGCGGATTTCGCCGCTCTTGAAGTTCGCCAGTGCACGGGTACGTGCGCCCTGGCTCTTGTTGCCATGAATAGCGGCGGCGGTAATGCCGTCTTTATTAAGCTGCTCGGCCAGGTGGTTTGCACCGTGCTTGGTACGGGTAAAAACCAGCACCTGGCGCCAGTTGCCCTGGCCAATCATCAGCGACAGCAGTTCGCGCTTGCGCTTTTTGTCGACAAAATGGACATGCTGCGTTACCTGCTCAGACGCCGTATTACGGCGCGCCACTTCCACTTCTTCCGGGTTATGCAGCAGCTTTTCTGCCAGTTGCTTAATTTCATCGGAGAAGGTGGCAGAGAACAGCAAGTTCTGACGGCGCGATGGCAGTTTTGCCAGCACGCGGCGGATGTCATGAATAAAGCCCATATCCAGCATACGGTCCGCTTCGTCGAGCACCAGGATTTCAATGCTGTCGAGTTTCACCGCATTCTGGTGTTCAAGGTCAAGCAGACGACCCGGCGTTGCCACCAGGATGTCCACGCCGCCGCGCAGCTTCATCATCTGCGGGTTGATGCTGACGCCGCCAAACACCACAAGCGATCGGATGTTGAGGTATTTGCTGTACTCACGCACGTTCTCGCCCACCTGGGCGGCAAGCTCACGGGTTGGAGTCAGGATTAACGCACGCACCGGACGGCGGCCTTTGCCGTGCGGATTTTCCTGCGTCAAACGTTGCAGCATTGGCAGGGTAAAGCCCGCGGTTTTGCCGGTCCCGGTCTGGGCGCTGGCCATCAGGTCGCGACCGCTGAGGACAACCGGAATCGCCTGACGCTGAATTGGCGTCGGCTCATGGTAGCCCTGCTCCGCCACCGCGCGCAGGATTTCGGGACTTAACCCAAGAGAATCAAAAGACATAACTACTCCAGACCCGCCCTGACCGGGCAACCGGTGTAGTTTCCAGGGGGATAACGACGCCGGGAACCCGGCAATGTAAGAAGCACAAACCACAGTGCTGTTCCGGGCGAAGTGTATCAGTTTTTGTGGCGCAGCGCACAAATTCCCCCTTTGCCCACACAATTTGCAGCACAAAGTGTAAGCACTGGACAAAAGTTCAGCACATGGCTAATGTTAATCAATCGATTGATTAACTCTTCATTCAGTGTATGAATCATGCAGCAGCCCCATCCACCCTGCGCGGCGAGCAGGCAAAAAGTCAGCTTATCCAGGCCGCTATTGAGCAGTTTGGCGAACACGGTATGCGCGCCACCACGCGCGATATTGCAGCCCTGGCCGGGCAGAACATTGCCGCAATTGCCTACTATTTTGGCTCCAAAGAGGCGCTCTACCTTGCGTCAGCCCACTGGATTGGCGATTTCTTCAACCAGCATTTCCAACAGCATGTCGCCGATGCCCAGGCGCTTATCGCGGCCCACTCCCAGGATAAAGCGGCTATTCGCCACGTCATCCACAGCGCCTGCTGCCTGATGGCAAAACTGCTCACCAACGACGACACGCTGCACATGAGTAAATTTGTCTCCCGGGAGCAGCTCGCCCCAACGGATGCCTACTACATTCTCCATCAGCACATGATTGCGCCCATGCATGAGTACTTTTCCCGGCTAATTGCCGGCTATACCGGGCGAGATAGCGACGATACCGAGACAATCCTCCACGTCCACGGACTGGTGGGCGGCATCGTTGGCTTCCGGCTGGCGCGGGAAACCGTGCTGATGCGCTGCGGCTGGTCTGAATTTAACGACGCACGCACACAGTTAATTGAGAAAGTCATTACCCAGCAGGTTGATTTTATTTTGCAGGGATTATCAATGCCGCGAGGAGACGTGAACCATGAAAAATCGTAAGCCGGTTGTGGTAGCGGTTATCGTTATTGCGCTACTGGCCGCCGCGCTCGGCGGCTGGCTGTGGCAACAGCGCGCGAATGACAAGCCGCTCACGCTGTACGGTAATGTCGATATCCGCACGGTCAATATGAGTTTTCGCGTCAGCGGGCGGCTCGCGTCCCTGAATGTGGATGAGGGTGATGCCATTAACAGCGGGCAAACGCTGGGCGAGCTGGACCGTGCGCCCTACGTCAACGCGCTGCAACAGGCTCAGGCCAACGAAGCGGCGGCACAGGCGCAGTATGACCTGATGCTGGCCGGTTATCGCAATGAAGAAATCGCCCAGGCAGCGGCGGCGGTGAAGCAGGCTCAGGCCGCTGCCGCCTATGCGCAAAATTTTTATCAGCGCCAGCAGGGGCTGTGGAAAAGCCGCACTATTTCAGCCAACGAGCTGGAAAACGCACGCTCATCGCGCGACCAGGCGCAGGCTAACCTCAAGGCAGCGCAGGATAAACTGAGCCAGTACCAGACCGGCAACCGCCCGCAGCAAATTGCCCAGGCCAAAGCGAGCCTTGAGCAAGCCACAGCCCAGGTCGCGCAGGCAAAGCTCAATTTACAGGACACCACGCTGGTGGCACCGGCCAGCGGCACGCTACTGACGCGCGCCGTGGAGCCTGGCACCATGCTTAACGCAGGCAGCACCGTGCTGACGCTGTCCCTCACGCGCCCGGTGTGGGTACGCGCCTATATTGATGAGGTCGATCTGGGCCAGGCCCAGCCGGGACAAGCACTGCTGGTTTACGCCGACGGTCATCCTGATAAACCGTATCACGGTAAAGTCGGCTTTGTTTCCCCCACCGCCGAGTTCACGCCGAAGACCGTCGAAACCCCCAATCTGCGTACTGACCTGGTCTACCGCCTGCGTATTATCGTAAGCGATCCTGACGATGCGCTGCGCCAGGGAATGCCGGTCACTGTGCAATTTCACGACGCTGCACAATGAGCCGCGCTGAACCCACCATTACATTAAATGCGCTGGCGCGCAGCTTTAGCGGCATGAGCAAACCCGCTGTTGCCCGCCTGAGCGCCACCATTCGTGCTGGCGGCGTGACCGGGCTGGTGGGGCCAGACGGCGCGGGCAAAACGACGCTGATGCGCATGCTTGCCGGACTGTTGAAACCCGACAGCGGTGAGATAGCCGTTCTCGGTCTTGACCCGGTGCGCGACAGCAGCGCCCTGCATGCCCGGCTGGGCTACATGCCGCAGAAGTTTGGTTTGTACGAGGATCTCACCGTACAGGAGAATCTCTGTCTGTACGCAGACTTGCGCAGCGTAACCGGGGAGCAGCGCCAGCAAACCTTCGCCCGGTTGCTGGCCTTTACCTCGCTCGCGCCGTTTACCTCACGCATGGCGGGCAAGCTTTCTGGCGGCATGAAGCAAAAGCTGGGGCTTGCCTGTACGCTGGTTGGCCAGCCAGAGGTGCTGCTGCTTGATGAACCCGGCGTAGGCGTTGACCCCATTTCGCGCCGTGAGCTGTGGCAGATGGTGCACGAGCTTGCCGGAGAAGGCATGCTGATTCTGTGGAGCACGTCATACCTGGATGAAGCCGAACAGTGCCGCGAAATTCTGCTGATGCACGAGGGCGAAATGCTGTGGCACGGCGAACCCAAAGCGCTGACGGCGCAAATGGCCGGGCGCAGCTGGCTTATGTCCAGCCCGCATGACAACAACCGCCAGCTACTGCAAAAAGCGCTCAAACTCCCTCAGGTGACCGACGGCGTGATTCAGGGCAAATCGGTACGCGTCATCCTCAAAAAAGAGGCCAGCGCAGATAGCGTGGCAGAAAACCTGGGGTTAGCGCGTGAGCGCCTTGAAGAAACTGCCCCACGCTTTGAAGATGCCTTTATCGACCTGCTCGGCGGCAGCGGCAGCGCGCAGTCGCCACTGGGCGATATTTTGCACCGCGTGGAAGGCGCCAGAGACGAAACGGTGATTGAAGCCCGTGGCCTGACCAAAAAATTCGGTGACTTCGCCGCCACCGACAACGTTGATTTCAGCGTCACGCGGGGCGAGATCTTCGGCCTGCTTGGCCCTAACGGCGCAGGCAAATCCACTACCTTTAAAATGATGTGCGGCCTGCTGGTGCCAAGTGCCGGTAAAGCGCTGGTGCTGGATATGGATTTAAAAACCAGTTCCGGCAAAGCGCGCCAGCACTTAGGCTACATGGCACAGAAGTTTTCGCTCTATGGCAACCTGACGGTCGAGCAGAATCTGCGTTTTTTCTCCGGTGTCTACGGCCTGCGTGGACGGGCGCAGAACGACAAAATCGCCAGCATGAGTGACACCTTCAACCTGCGTCCGGTCTTCAACCACGCCACCGACGCTCTGCCACTCGGCTTTAAGCAGCGCCTGGCGCTGGCCTGCTCGCTGATGCACGAGCCAGATATTCTGTTTCTTGATGAACCCACCTCTGGCGTGGACCCGCTCACGCGCCGCGAGTTCTGGCTGCACATCAACAGCATGGTTGAGCGCGGCGTCACCGTAATGGTAACGACCCACTTTATGGATGAGGCCGAGTATTGCGATCGCATTGGGCTGGTTTACCGCGGCAAGCTCATTGCCAGCGGCACGCCAGACGACCTGAAACAGCAGGCAGCAAGCGATGACGATGCCGACCCAACGATGGAGCAGGCCTTTATCACGCTGATTCACCAATGGGACAAGGAGCATGCCAGTGACGGATAAACCCGCTATTTCCTGGCGGCGCGTGCGCGCCCTGTGCCTCAAAGAGACGCGCCAGATCCTGCGCGACCCCAGTAGCTGGCTGATTGCGGTGGTTATTCCACTGCTGCTGCTGTTTATTTTTGGCTACGGCATTAACCTTGACTCCAGCAAATTGCGGGTCGGTATTTTGCTGGAGCAGCACAGCCATGAGGCGCTCGATTTCACCCACGCTATCAGCGCCTCGCCGTTTATCTCCCCAACGGTGAGCGACAACCGCCAGCAGCTGGTGGAAATGATGCAGGCCGGACGCATTCGTGGGCTTATCACGATACCCGTGGACTTTGACGCCCGCATGGCAAGCGCCGGGGAGCGTGCACCGGTGCAGGTCATCACTGACGGCAGCGAGCCAAACACCGCCAACTTTGTGCAGGGCTACATGGAGGGCATCTGGCAACTGTGGCAACAGCAGCGGGCGCAAGACCGGGGTGAGTCATTCACGCCGCTGGTCGATGTGCAAACCCGCTACTGGTTTAACCCGGCCGCCATCAGCCAGCATTTTATTATCCCTGGCGCTATCACCATTATCATGACGGTGATAGGCGCTATCCTCACCTCGCTGGTGGTGGCGCGCGAATGGGAGCGCGGCACCATGGAAGCGCTGCTTTCAACCGAAGTAACCCGCACGGAGCTATTGCTGTGCAAGCTTATCCCCTATTACTTCCTCGGCATGCTGGCCATGCTTATCTGTATGCTGGTGTCAGTGTTTATTCTCGGCGTGCCTTACCGCGGCTCGCTGCTGGTACTGTACTTTATCTCCAGTCTGTTCCTGCTGAGCACGCTCGGCATGGGGCTTTTAATTTCTACGCTTACGCGCAATCAGTTTAACGCCGCCCAGGTCGCGCTTAACGCGGCATTTTTGCCCTCAGTCATGCTGTCTGGGTTTATTTTCCAGATAGACAGCATGCCGGCGATTATCCGCGCGGTGACCTACATCATCCCGGCGCGCTACTTCGTCAACACGCTGCAAAGCCTGTTCCTGGCAGGCAACATTCCCATTGTGCTGTTGGTGAATACGCTGTTTCTCATCGCCTCAGCGGTGATGTTTATCGGCCTGACCTGGCTTAAAACCAAACGTCGTCTCGACTAAGGAAGTGAGCGCTATGCTGTACCGTTTATGGACGCTTATCCGCAAAGAGCTACAGGCGCTGCTGCGCGAGCCGCAAACGCGCGCCATCCTTATTATGCCGGTGATTTTACAGGTGGTGCTGTTCCCGTTTGCCGCAACACTTGAGGTCACCAACGCCACGGTTGCGGTGTACAGCGAAGATAACGGCAGGCATTCCATTGAGCTTACCCAGCGTTTTGCAAAGGCTAAAGCTTTCAGCCATATTCTGCTGCTAAAAAGCCCGCAGGAGATTCGCCCGACGCTTGATACCCAGAAAGCGCTGCTGTTGATTCGTTTCCCGGCGAATTTTTCACGCGACATTGATCAGGGGCAAACCGGGAAAATGCAGCTATTGCTCGACGGGCGGAACTCCAACAGCGCGCAGATTGCCGCCAACTATCTGCAACAGATAGTCAAAAACTGGCAACTGGAGATGACTGCCAGCCAGCCCAAACCCAACAACAGCGAGCTGGTGGTGCGCAACTGGTATAACCCAAATCTGGATTACAAATGGTTTGTGGTGCCCTCGCTCATTGCCATGATCACCACCGTGGGCGTGATGATTGTCACCTCGCTGTCGGTGGCGCGCGAACGTGAGCAGGGCACGTTAGACCAGCTACTGGTTTCTCCGCTTGCCACCTGGCAGATCTTTGTCGGTAAAGCGGTACCGGCGCTGGTGGTCGCCATGTTTCAGGCCACCATCGTGCTACTTATTGGGATTTTGCTTTACCAGATACCGTTTGCTGGCTCGCTGGCGCTGTTTTATTTCGCGATGATGATTTACGGGCTGTCGCTGGTAGGATTTGGGCTTTTGATCTCAGCGCTGTGCTCAACACAGCAGCAGGCGCTTATTGGCGTGTTTGTGTTTATGATGCCGGCAATTTTGCTCTCAGGCTATGTCACGCCCGTGGAGAACATGCCGCAATGGTTACAGAACCTGACGTGGGCGAACCCGATTCGCCACTTTACGGAGATTACCAAACAAATTTATCTGAAGGATGCGAGTCTGCCCATCATCTGGCAGAGCCTGTGGCCGCTACTGGCAATAGCGACCACAACAGGGCTAGCGGCGTACGCTATGTTTCGACGTAATATCGCCTGAGCGACGGCGGTCTTTAATCAGCAGCGTGAACAGCGCCGGACCTGCTAACACCGCCAGTCCAGCGATAGCGAGTAGCAGGTTATTCTGAATCACTTTTGACAGCAGCCAGATGGCTATCAGCGCCGCGCCAAAATACCAGGTGGTGGTCATTTCTTCCAGGAACTCACACAGTTCCCTACGCCAGCCGTCCTGAAAGCGCTGGAATGCCAGCATCAGCACCAGCGTAATGGCATACAGAGCGCAAAGCCCCAGCCCAACACGTACCATCGCGTTGCTCATCCAGCCCATAACGAGCAGTGCCACCACCAGCAAATGCAGCATAATCTGCCAGCAACTAAGACCCGTTGCGACACGAATACGTTGTTGCCATTTCATGGCTTCTCTCCTTATAGATTTTCTTCCTGTCTATGAGACAAAGCTAAGAGTACCGTACTTTAAGGAAAATTCCCGTAACCGCCAACTTTTTGTGACAGATACTACACTTTATCTTGATGCAGAAAGCTAAAACGGGAGGCGCATGGCAGACAGCAAAACGCAATTTTCGCTGCGAATACTGACCATCAACATCCATAAAGGGTTTACGGCTTTCAACCGGCGTTTCATTTTACCGGAGCTGCGCGAAGCAGTGCGCAGCGTGGGTGCCGACATTGTCTGCCTCCAGGAAGTGCTCGGCGCGCACGACATCCACGCGCTGAACATCGAGGGCTGGCCACCGACCACGCACTACGAATTTCTCGCCGACAGCATGTGGCAGGACTACGCTTATGGACGCAACGCAGTCTACCCGGAGGGCCACCATGGTAACGCCGTGCTGTCGCGCTTTGCGATTCAGCGTTTTGAAAATCTGGACGTGTCGATACCCGGCCACGAAAAGCGCGGCCTGCTGCACTGCACGATTGCCCTTCCCGACCAGCTGCTGCACGTCATCTGCGTTCATCTGGGCTTGCAGGAGCGCCAGCGCAGCGCACAAATCGCCATGCTTGCCCGACATGTTAATGCGCTCCCCGCAGGTGAGCCGGTGGTGGTTGCCGGGGATTTTAACGACTGGCGCCAGCGTGCCAACTACCCTCTGCGCAGCCATGCCGGGCTGGACGAGGTGTTTACCCGCGCCCACGGCCGCCCGGCACGCACCTTCCCGGTGAATTTTCCGGTGCTGCGTCTTGACCGTATCTATGTAAAAAATGCCGCCGCCAGTCACCCCGAAGCGCTGACGCTGCGCGACTGGCGACATCTTTCAGATCATGCCCCGTTGGCAGTGGAGATTCATCTGTGACAAAAAACGGCTGGCGCAACGGCAACCATATTGCCCTGCTTGAGAATGGTGATGCGTTTTTCCCGGCAGTCTTTGCCGCCATAGAGAAGGCCCACAGCCGGGTCATTCTGGAAACCTTTATCTGGTTTGAAGACGGCGTGGGCTGGCAGTTGCGCGAGGTACTGCTGAATGCCGCACGTCGCGGTGTGCGCGTTGAGTGTCTGCTCGACGGCTACGGCACGCCCAAATTCAGCGACGCGTTCGCAAACGAGCTGGTAGCCGCCGGTGTTATTTTGCGCTTTTACGATCCGCATCGGCTGCTGTTTGGTATGCGCACCAACGTTTTTCGCCGTCTGCACCGCAAAATTGTGGTGGTGGATGAATGCGTAGCCTTCGTCGGTGGGATTAATTTTTCTGACGAGCACCTTCTCAGCTACGGCCCGCAGGCCAAACAGGACTACGCGCTACAGCTTGAAGGCCCGATTGTGCAGGACATCAGCGAGTACGTGCAGTCCACATTGCCGCAGCGCGACGAGGTGCAGCGCTGGTGGGGGCGCCGCTACCATCACGCGCAGGACAACGCCCTGCCCGGAGAAACCCAGGCGCTGTTTGTCTGGCGCGACAACGGCGAGCACAGCGATGACATTGAGCGCTATTACCTGAAAATGCTCGCCAACGCCAAACGTGAGGTCATTATCGCCAACGCCTATTTCTTCCCAGGCTACCGGCTGCTGCACGCGATGCGCAACGCCGCCCGACGCGGCGTGCGGGTAAAGCTCATTGTGCAGGGCGAGCCGGATATGCCCATTGTGAAAGTGGGCGCTCGCCTGCTCTATCATTATTTGCTTAAAGGCGGTGTGAACATTTACGAATACCAGGCGCGGCCGCTGCATGGCAAGGTCGCGCTCATGGACGACCACTGGGCAACCGTCGGCTCCAGCAATCTAGACCCACTCAGCCTGTCACTCAATCTTGAAGCGAATGTCATTATCCACGACCGGCAGTTTAATCAGCAGCTTCGCGACAACCTCAACGGCCTGATTCTCAACGACTGCCGCGAGATAACCGAGGAGAATCTGCCGCGCCGCACCTGGTGGAAAGTGGGTTTCAGCGTGCTGGCCTTCCACTTTTTGCGCCACTTCCCGGCAATGGTGGGCTGGCTTCCGGCCCATACGCCGCACGTGACGGTCGTTGAGCCGCCGGTGCAGCCAACGCTGGAAACCGGCGACCGCACTCGCATTGGCGACCCGGAGGTGAAACCCTGATGCCCGGTTCAAAGAAAACCTGGCGGCGCATCAACAAAATCCTCACCACGCTGTTTCTGGGCGTGGTGGTGGTCCTGATGGTGATTTACGCCCGCAAAATCAACTGGGAAGAGGTGTGGGAAGTCATTCACAACTATAACCGCAGCGCACTGTACGCGGCCTGTGGTCTGGTGGTGGTGAGCTATCTGATTTACGGTTGTTACGATTTAATGGCGCGCATCTGGAGCGGCCACCATATCGCTAAACGCCAGGTGATGGCGGTTGCCATGATTTGCTATGCCTTTAACCTGACGCTCAGCACCTGGATTGGCGGCATCGGTATGCGCTACCGGCTCTATTCACGCCTGGGGCTGAAAGGCAGCGTCATTACGCGCATTTTCTCGCTGAGCATTACCACCAACTGGCTGGGCTACATTCTGCTGGGCGGCGTGCTGTTTACCTTTGGCATGGTGCCGCTGCCAGCGCACTGGTATGTGGATGAAAACACGCTGCGCCTGCTAGGTATTGTACTGCTGGCCAGCATCGCCGTTTACCTGTGGATGTGCGCGTATGCCAAAAAACGCAGCGTCACGGTTCGTGGCCACACGCTGGAGCTACCGGGCTGGCGTTTTGCGCTGCTACAGCTGGTTATCTCCTCGGCCAACTGGATGGTGATGGCGGCCATTATCTGGCTACTCATGGGGCGCGAGGCGCACTATTTCTTTATTCTCGGCGTGCTGTTGGTCAGCAGCATTGCAGGCGTGATTGTGCATATTCCGGCCGGGATCGGCGTGCTGGAAGGGGTGTTTATCGCCCTGCTGGCAGGCGAGCATGTAGCACAGGGCCAGGTGATTGCCGCCCTGCTCGCCTATCGTGTACTCTATTTTTTTATCCCGCTGCTGCTGGCAACGTTTGGCTATCTGTGGATGGAAGGCCGGGCGAAAACACTGCGTGCGCATAATGAGAATCGTCAGGCTGAGCACAAGACAGCGAAATGATTCGCGGTCAATAATTTCAGGGAATGAAAATGAAAAAATATGGACTGGTGCTTTTCTTCTGGCTGCTGGTGGCACTGTGCACAGGCTATCTGTTTTATGTGGAGTATTACGTTGAAGGTAAGCGTATTAGCGCCAGCGCTCAGGAAATGGCTTATGCTATCAGCCTCTTTATCTCTTTTGTCGTGCTGGTCGGGGTACTGTTGAAAAAAGGTGTACACCCGACGCTGATAAAACTGGTTGTTCTGCTGTTGTCTGGCGCTTTAATGCTGACAATTTCTGTGTTCACGGAATAGCGGCAAACAAAAACGCCGCCCCTGAGGGCGGCGTTTTTGTTGTGGCGTATCAGCGGCGGTTGCCGAAAATACGTAGCAGCATCAGGAACAGGTTGATGAAGTCCAGATACAGCGTCAGCGCACCCATAATCGAGTATTTACGCAGCGTACCGCTGTCGTTCACGTCAATCTGCTCACCAATGTTTTTAAGCTTCTGGGTGTCATAGGCCGTCAGCCCTACAAACACCAGCACCCCAATGTAGGTAATTGCCCACATCAGCGGCGTGCTTTTAAGCCACAGGTTCACCAGCGATGCCAGAACAATGCCAATCAGCGCCATAAACAGCAGGCTGCCAAAGCGACTCAAATCGCGTTTGGTAGTGTAACCGTAAAAGCTCATCGCCCCGAACATCCCGCCGGTCACCACAAAGGTGCTGGCAATGGACGAATAAGTATAGGCGATAAAAATGCTGGAAAGCGTCAGCCCCGTGAGTGCCGAATAGAGCATAAACAGCGAGGTTGCCATGCCGGGACTGAGCTTGTGCACCATGCCGGAGAGCACGAACACCAGCGCTAACTGAGCGATGATAAGACCAAAAAAGGTGATTTTGCTGGAGAACACAAACATCATCACAGCGGGCGTATTTGCCGCAAACCAGGCAACAACCGCGGTCAGCAACAGACCGCAGGTCATCCAGCCGTAAACCTGCGCCATATAGGTTTGCAGGCGGCTGCCTGACTGCACGATAGAACCGTTGGGTTGTGAGTATCGGTCCATGATTTTTCCTCGTAAGTTGGAGAACCGTTGTCGGGCCACAGCGCCGGGTTGAGCCTGCGTGCCTTGCTGAATGCCACAGTACGCGCCGATCGTTATACACCGTCACGCACGCTGTCGTAAGCCGCCAACCGCTGGGTGTTGCAAACGCCCCGCACCTGTCAGCCCGTTGCTATAAGACTATCACATCCTGCAACAACTGACTCACCAGCGCGTGGCCGCAGCCTTGTCACTATCGCGCGCTTCAACCCAGCGCGTGCCGTCTGGCGTTGCCTCACGCTTCCAGAACGGGGCGCGCGTTTTCAGATAATCCATGATAAATTCTGCCGCTTCAAACGCCTGGCTGCGGTGCGCGCCGGTGACACCGACAAATACAATTTCGTCCCCTGGCCATAGCTCACCAATTCGGTGAATCACGCAAACCCGCTGCAATGGCCAGCGCGCGCGGGCATCGTCGACAATTTCAGCCAGCGCTTTTTCGGTCATTCCCGGATAGTGCTCAAGCGTCAGCGCGCTCACGCTGTCACCGAGATTATGATTGCGCACTTTACCGGTAAACGTCACCACCGCACCGTCTTCATCACATTGCGACAGCCACTGGTACTCATCACCCACGCTGAAGTTGTCATGCCCGACCCGGATCCGCGTTTGCATCTCAACCTCCAGTTACTGGCGGGAAGAAGGCAACTTCGTCGCCTGACTTAAGCGCATGGGCTGGCTCAACCAGCGTCTGGTTGACGGCACACAGCAGCTTGCCTGGCTCCAGCGCCAGCGCCCAGCGCTCACCGCGCGCGGCCAGATGCTGGCGCAGCGCCTCCACGTCAGCAAACGTTTCATCGAACGTCAGGCTGTCGCAGCCGACCAGTTCACGCACCTGGGCAAAAAACAATACGTTAATCATGCGAGTCCGCCCTGAAATCGCCCGATTTGCCGCCGCTTTTTGCCAGCAGGCGCACCGGACCAATGGTCATATCTTTCTGTACCGCTTTACACATATCGTAAATCGTCAGCGCTGCCACCGAAGCCGCCGTCAGCGCTTCCATTTCCACACCGGTTTTACCGGTGAGGCGGCACAGCGACTCAACGCGCACGCGACTGTGCTCAGGCTCGGCCTGCAATTGCACTTCAACTTTGCTCAACAGCAGCGGATGGCACAGCGGAATCAGTTCCCAGGTACGTTTGGCGGCCTGAATACCGGCGATACGTGCGGTGGCAAAGACGTCACCTTTATGGTGGCTGCCGTCGATAATCATCGCCAGCGTTTGGGGGTTCATGGTGATGTACGCCTCGGCACGCGCCTCGCGAACGGTTTCGGCCTTGGCTGAAACGTCCACCATGTGCGCTTCACCCGCGGCGTTGATATGGGTCAGCTGTGACATAACTATTTCTTCAGATGAGGATGGAAATTACACGGGCGGGTGCGGGCATCAATCTGCGGTGCAATGATGTTTTCCCACGCGCTACGGCAGGCTTTGGTAGAGCCTGGCATGGCGAAAATCAGCGTGTGGTTGGCAATGCCTGCCAGCGCCCGCGACTGCAACGTTGAGGTGCCAATCTCTTCAAAGGAGAGCATGCGAAACACTTCGCCAAAACCTTCAATTTCGCGGTCAAACAGCGGCAACAGCGCTTCAGGTGCCTGATCGCCGTCGGTCAACCCGGTGCCGCCGTTAATCAGTACCACCTGAACGTCGTCATCGGCAATCCAGGCCGACACCTGGGCGCGAATGGCATAGCGGTTTTCTTTGACGATGGCTTTCGCCACAACCTGATGGCCCAGCTCCTGGGCGGCGTCGCGCAAATAGTGCCCGGAGGTATCGTCCTCTTCGCCGCGACGACTCGAAATGGTTAATACGGCGACGCGCGCTGGAATAAATTCTGCGCTGACCTGACTCATGGTGTTCTCCTTGTTATCCGCCGATATAAGACAGATTCTGCGTAATGCCGGTGTTGCCGTCGTGCAGAAAATGGGTCTGCTTTTTATACGCCAGCGCACCTGCAATGCGCGCCTCCAGCTCGTCGAGCGCATCATCGCTCGCCAGCAGGTCACGCAGCGCAATACCGCCGTCGCCAAACAGACATAAGTGCAGATTGCCTATCGATGAGACGCGCAGCCGGTTACAGCTGGCGCAAAAGTCTTTCTCATAGGGCATGATGAGGCCGATTTGCCCCGCATAATCCGGGTGGGTAAACACCTGTGCCGGGCCGTCGCTGCGCCCGCTAAGCTGCCTTATCCAGCCGCGCTTAAACAGTTCGTCACGCACGGTGGTGCCGGAGATATGATGTTTGCGAAACAGCGTGCCACCGTCACCGGTCTCCATTAGCTCAATAAAGCGTAGCTGTATGGGGCGCGGTTTGATCCACGCAAGGAAGGTATCAAGCTGGTGATGGTTCACATCACGCATCAGCACGGTGTTGACCTTCACCTTTTCAAACCCGGCGTCGAACGCGGCATCAATGCCCGCCATCACCTGGTTGAATTTGTCTTCGCCGGTTATCGCGTGAAACTGGCGGGCATCAAGGCTGTCGACGCTGACGTTAATATTAGTCAGCCCCGCCTCGCGCCACTCGCGCACATCGCGCGCCATGCGGTAACCATTGGTGGTCACCGCAATCTGGCGGATGGCCTCGTTAGCGGCAACCGTGCGAATGATATCGGTGAAATCGCGGCGCAGGCTCGGCTCTCCCCCGGTCAGGCGTACTTTTTCCGTGCCAAGCGCGGCAAACGCCCGCGTTACGCGGCGGATCTCATCAAGCGTCAGGAAGCTTTTGTTGGCAACACCGTTTGGCCTGTAGCCATCAGGCAGGCAGTAGGTACAACGAAAGTTGCACACATCGGTGACAGACAGGCGCAGATAGTAAAATCTGCGTGCATACGCATCGGTAAGTTGAGAAACCATGTACACCTTTCCAAGTATGGGAGATGCAGTCATTTCTTCCTGCACCCTGGTGACCGCTGAAGGTCACGGCCAGAACGCCGTATCGTTGACTTAGGCGCAAAGGCTTGAGTGTGTTTGAGCCCGGTAGGTAACCGGATACTGGCGATAGTAGCGCTAAATACGCCAGTTCGCCATCAGCACAATTCGCTATATAATTTGCAACATAGCGTTGATATCTGCTTATTTCGCTACAGAATACGCAAAAAACACGCTTTTGCCTTGATATACATCATAAGCACCTGTGGCCCTGGTTCGTCTTTTGCTGCGATTTACGCTACTTTAAGCGTAAATAATGTAGAAGGAATCGTTATGCGTAGCCGTACTCTCGCCGACCTGGACAGCGTCGTCGCTCTGGGCGGTGGCCACGGCCTGGGCCGTGTAATGTCATCACTGTCTTCGTTAGGCTCGCGCCTGACCGGTATTGTCACCACCACCGACGATGGCGGCTCCACCGGGCGCATTCGCCGCGCGGAAGGCGGTATTGCATGGGGCGATATGCGCAACTGCCTCAATCAGTTAATTACCGAACCGAGCGTCGCTTCAGCGATGTTTGAGTACCGTTTTGGCGGTAATGGCGAGCTTGCGGGACATAACCTCGGAAATCTGATGTTAAAGGCGCTCGATCACCTGAGCGTGCGGCCACTGGAAGCCATCAACCTCATTCGCAGCCTGTTGAAGGTAGACGCATTTTTAATTCCCATGTCGGAACAACCGCTGCACCTGATGGCGACCGACGCCGACGGGCACACGGTGTACGGTGAAGTGAATATCGATCAACTGGCAAAGCCACCGGCAGAAGTGATGCTGTATCCCAAAGCACACGCCACTCGCGAGGCTGTGCAGGCCATTAACGATGCCGATTTGATTCTGATTGGCCCGGGCAGTTTTTACACCAGCCTGCTGCCGCTGATGCTGCTTGATGACATGGCGCAGGCCCTGCGCCGCACGCGCTCGCCGGTGGTTTTTATTGACAACCTGGGACGCGAGCGCAGCCCGGCGGCAAAACTCACGCTGCGCCAGCGGCTGGATATCATGGAGCATCATATCGGCAAGCACATCGTTAATGCGGTAGTCGTGGGACCACGGCTCAATACGGAAAACGTTGACGGACTTATCATGATTAAAGAACCACTGGAGGCCGACGATGTGCCGTACCGTCACGACAGAAAATTGCTGCGCCAGGCGCTGGATAAGGCGTTGCAGGCACTGGGATAAGCACGCTGATACACCGTTCACTCCACACGAAAACGCCCGGCTATGCCGGGCGTTTATCATTACGCGAGGCTAACCCCGTTACGAGGCGGCAATAAACAGCTCGCGCAGCTTATGCAGACGGTCGCGCGCGTCGGCGGCCTCTTCAAACTCCAGATTCTGTGCATGCTGCATCATTTTTGCCTCCAGCTCGGTTATCTGCTGCTGAAGCGCCTTCGGTGATAGTGCTTTATCGGCGGCATCTGCGCCCCCCGTACCGCGCGTCCTGCTGCGGCTCTTCGCCCGGGTGTGCGCCAGGCTCTCGCCAAGTGACAGAATATCCACCACCTTCTTGTTAAGCCCCTGCGGCACAATGCCGTTTTCTTCGTTGTAGTGTTGCTGCTTCTCACGCCGGCGCTCGGTTTCGCCAATGGCCTTCGCCATTGAGGCGGTAATTCTGTCGCCGTAGAGAATCGCTTTACCGTTGACGTTACGCGCCGCACGACCAATGGTCTGAATCAGCGAGCGTTCGGAGCGCAGGAAGCCCTCTTTATCGGCATCAAGAATGGCGACCAGCGACACTTCCGGCATATCCAGCCCCTCACGCAGCAGGTTGATGCCCACCAGCACATCAAATTCCCCCAGGCGCAGATCGCGGATTATCTCCATACGCTCAACGGTATCAATGTCTGAGTGCAGGTAGCGCACACGCTCGCCGTGCTCTTCAAGGTATTCAGTCAGATCTTCTGCCATGCGCTTGGTGAGCGTTGTCACCAGCACACGCTCGTTGATAGCGGACCGCAGGCGAATTTCTGACAGCAGGTCGTCAACCTGGGTCGCCACCGGGCGCACCTCAATAACCGGGTCGAGCAGGCCCGTCGGACGCACCACCTGGTCAATCACGTCGCTGCCAGATTTCTCCAGCTCGTAATTACCCGGCGTTGCCGAGACGTATATGGTCTGCGGGGCTAACGCTTCGAACTCTTCAAACTTGAGCGGGCGGTTATCCAGCGCCGACGGCAGGCGAAAGCCGTACTCCACCAGCGTCTCTTTACGCGCTCTGTCACCGCGGAACATCCCGCCAATCTGCGGAATGGTAACGTGGGACTCGTCAATCACCAGCAGGCCGTCGGCAGGCAGGTAGTCAAACAGCGTCGGCGGCGGCTCGCCTGGACCGCGCCCGGACAGATAACGTGAGTAGTTTTCAATGCCGGAGCAGTAGCCCAGTTCGTTCATCATTTCGAGATCAAACTGCGTGCGCTGGCTCAGACGCTGCTCTTCAAGCAGCTTGTTATTTGCCAGCAGCACCTTGCGCCGGTCTGCCAGCTCCACTTTGATGTCTTCCATCGCCTGAATAATGCGCTCGCGCGGCGTCACGTAGTGGGTTTTGGGGTAGATGGTGTAGCGCTGCACCGTGCTTTCCACCGTGCCGGTGAGCGGGTCAAACAGCGAAAGCCGTTCTACCTCTTCGTCAAACAATTCAACCCGCAGCGCAATGTCGTCTGATTCCGCCGGGAAGATATCAATCACTTCGCCCCGCACCCGGAAGGTGCCACGCTGGAAGGCCTGGTCGTTGCGCGTGTACTGCAACTCTGCCAGGCGGCGCAGGATGGCGCGCTGGTCGATAATGGCCCCTTTGGTGAGGTGGAGCATCATCTTGAGGTACAAATCCGGGTCGCCCAGACCGTAGATAGCCGACACCGAGGCCACGACCACTACGTCACGCCGCTCCAGCAACGCTTTGGTTGCCGACAGGCGCATCTGCTCGATGTGCTCATTCACCGACGCATCTTTTTCAATGAAGGTGTCGGAGCTTGGCACATAGGCTTCTGGCTGGTAGTAGTCGTAGTAGGAGACGAAGTATTCCACCGCGTTGTCCGGGAAGAACTCTTTCATCTCGCCATAAAGCTGGGCCGCCAGCGTTTTGTTGGGCGCGAGCACCATCGTCGGGCGCTGCAAATCGGCAATCACGTTGGCCACGGTAAAGGTTTTACCGGAGCCGGTTACGCCGAGCAGCGTCTGGTGAGCAAGGCCATCCTCCAGCCCTTCTTTCAGGCGACGAATGGCGTCAGGCTGGTCGCCAGAAGGTTTAAACGCGGAATGGAGTGTGAACGCTTTACTCATGAAGAAATACCCTGAGGAAGAGGTGAGCGGGTCGGACAGTAATTTTACTCGCCTGTGCAATTTTTGCCAGCAGAAAAGCTGGATGAAAAACCAGTAACGAAAGTTGAGTTTTGGTATACCTGCACTCTGTGGCGGAGAGTTTCCGCCATTTTGCCCGTTCGGCCAGATTTTATACCAGGCCAATGGGGTTATCCCCAGAACTTATTGCCTTTTAACAATTGTCAAGCGCTACTATGAACGTTTTATTTCAGGCAATGCGGGTCAGGCAGCAAGGATTGCTTTTAATTAACGTACTGATTTTAAATAACAAACAAGAAAAGATGGCTTTCGCGCCAGATCGAGCCGGAAGCCCGTCCCTACTCGCTTACCGCACGTTTTCTAACTCTAATGCACAAGGTTATCCACAGGAATAGTGGATAAGTCCACCGAACCCCTGATACAAGCCGCGCCTGTGAAAACGGCAAAATCAGACATACCGAAGTAAAAAAATCTTTTGGCACTTTTTTATCTTTTTCTGTCTGCGCCTCCCGATATGACGCAGATCACAAAATACACAAAACCGTAAAAACACGAGTCCCTCAACGCTATCAGCCTGAAACCCGCGCGCAGACTGGGCCAGACGGCGTTATGCGCTGTTACGCAGGTAAGCGACACACCAGATCGCCCCGGTTTTCAGATGAAATGCCTACCCCCGGCCGCCTGTGCCGGGGCGGTAAACGTCAGTCAGATTTGACCGAGCGGGGAAAGCGACAGATAGCGCCCAAGATCCAGGGCCGTCTGCGCGTTATCAATATGCGGGATCTCCCCCAGAAGTGGTGCAGGAAGTAGCGCTTGCAGCGTGGCCAGGTATTCGCTGTGGCGACGTCCCGGCGGCGCGACATCGTTGGCAATCCAGCCCGCAAACGCCAGCCCGCTCGCTTGCACTGCCTGCGCAGTCAGGAGCGCGTGGTTGATGCAACCCAGTTTGATGCCCACCACCAGAATCACCGGCAGGCGCTCGCGTACCACCCAATCAGCAAAGGTATGGCTTGCAGAAAGCGGCGTAAACCAGCCACCCGCACCTTCAACCTGCACCCAGTCCGCACGCTCTTCCAGCGCGCGCAGCCCGGTGCTGAGGGTGGTGAACTCAATCGGCCGCCGCTCCTCAGCACTGACAATATGCGGTGAGGTCGGCTCCAGAAAGGTCAGTGGGTTGACCTGTTCGTAGCGCAACGCCACGCTGCTGTTGCGCTGTAGCGCCAGGGCATCGCTGTTGCGCATCCCCTCGGGCGTCATCTCGCTGCCTGAGGCAACAGGCTTGTAGCCTGCGGTGCGATAACCCGCGAGCCGTGCGGCCTGCAACAGCGCACAGCTCGCCACCGTTTTTCCGACTTCGGTATCCGTTCCGGTCACAAACCAGCGTTTAGTCACGTTTCAGTACTCCGTAAAACAGATGATAGCTCAGGGGATACGCGCCCTGGCGCTGCGGCCAGGCGAGGCTCAGCGCCTGTAGCTGGCCGCGAGTCAGCAGACCGGTGCGGCGCCCGTCGTGTAAATGGGTAGCCCCAATGCCCTTAAGCGAGCGCATGGCGCTGAGGGCATCGGCAAAATCGAGCGTTAGTGTCTCGCAGTGATAATCCAGCAGTTGCCCGGCGCAGGCGTTAATAATCTGGCGCTCGCTTAAAAAACGGTTGGCGTGCGGGCGAGCATCCACCGCCTGCCAGGCCTGGTGAATCTCCGGCAATGAACCATCGCACAGCGTGCTGAAGGCCACATGGCCACCCGGACGCGTCACGCGCAGAAGCTCGCTCAGGCCGCGACTCAGGTCGCTGCACCACTGCACCGCAAGGTTGCTCCAGACCAGATCGACGCTCGCCTGCGCTAACGGTAGTGCTTCAATGTCGCCGCAAATATATTCCTGTGCCGCCTCGTTCATTCGCGCCTGCGTGAGCATCTCCTCAGACAAGTCAAGCGCGGTCACCCGGCAGCCCGCCTCACGCCAGCGGCGACTGAATGCCCCGGTGCCGCAGCCTGCGTCCAGCACCGCCTGTGCATCAAGATGGCCGATACGCTTAAGCAGCGCCTCACCGCTCAGACGCTGAAGCCCGGCAAAACGATCGTAGCTGGCCGCCGCACGACCAAAAGCGGCGGCCACGGCAGATTTATTCACCGATGCCATGCAGTACCTCCAGCAGCGCGTCGATATCCTCATTCTGGTGCGCGGCGCTCAGTGTCAGACGCAGGCGCGCAGTGCCAGGTGGCACTGTCGGTGGACGAATGGCATTCACCCAGAAGCCGCGCTCGCGCAGGCGCTGAGCCATAACCAGCGCCGCCTCGTTGTCGCCAACAATCAGCGGCTGAATCGCGGTACTGGAATCGGTCAATTGCAGCGGCAGCCCGGCAGCACCCTGCCTGAAGCGCTGGATATGCGAACAAAGACGCGCGCGCAGCGCCTCGCCTTCGTCGCTGGCGATAACCTCCAGCGCTGCGCTTACCGCCGTCGCCTGCGCGGGTGGCATGGCGGTGCTGTAAATCAGGTGGCGGGCAAACTGCAACAGATAGTCCGCCAGCGGTTCGCTGCACAGCACCGCGGCACCGCTCACGCCAAAAGCCTTGCCGAAGGTCACCACCTGCAACTCCGGGCGCCACTGCGCCTGTGCACAGCTGCCGCGCCCGCCGTCACCGGTTACGCCAGCAGCGTGCGCGTCATCCACCATCAGCCAGGCACCGGCCTGGCGCGTGGCAGCGGCTATTTCTGCCAGCGGCGCGCTGTCGCCGTCCATGCTGAACACGCCTTCGGTTATCACCAGCCGTTGCCCGGTACAGGACTTCGCCAGCAGCCGCTGTAGCGCCGCTGTGTCGTTATGCGCAAAGCGGCGCAACTGGGCCGGACTCTGACTTGCGGCTTCCAGCAGCGAGGCGTGGCTGAGTCTGTCGGCAACCAGCATATCTTCAGACTGCGCCAGCGCGCTGATAACGGCGTGGTTAGCCGCAAAACCAGAGATAAACAGCAGCGCGCGCGGGTAACCCAGCCACTGAGCCAGCTGCCGCTCAAGGTGCTGATGGGCCTCGCTGTAGCCGGTGATATGGCCGGAGCCGCCGCTGCCCACACCGTAGCGCCGCGCCCCGTCCTGCCAGGCTGCCACCACCGCAGGGTGCTGGCTCAGGCCGAGATAGTCGTTGCTGGAGAAATTGCGCCAGCGCTGGCCATCGCGCTCAAGCCAGCGCCCACAACCCTGTGCGACTACGCTGCGGCTACGCAACGTCTGGCTTTCGCGCCGCTGCGCGAGAGCCGTCTCAATGCGCTGCTGCCAGCTCATTGCGCCGCCGCGTTATAAAACTGTGCGCTGTCAGACTCCAGCAACTGACGCGCAAGCTGCGCCTGCTGCGCGTTGTCGCCGTTTTCCACCGCCTGTTGCTGCGGGTTAAGGCCCAGCTTGCGAAACAGCAGCAGATCTTTATCTTCTTCCGGGTTGGGGGTGGTCAACAGCTTGCAGCCGTAGAAAATCGAGTTCGCCCCGGCCATAAAGCACATGGCCTGGGTCTGCTCGTTCATCTGCTCGCGTCCGGCAGACAGACGCACGTAAGAGCGCGGCATCATAATGCGCGCCACGGCGATGGTGCGAATGAAGTCAAACGGGTCAACATCGTCATTCTCGGCAAGCGGCGTGCCCTTGACCTTCACCAGCATGTTGATAGGCACGCTTTCCGGCGGTGTTGGCAGGTTAGCCAGCTGCAACAGCAACCCGGCCCGGTCCTTGACCGTTTCTCCCAGCCCGACAATACCGCCTGAGCAAACTTTGATCCCGGCGTCACGCACCTTATCGAGCGTATCAAGGCGCTCCTGGTAGCTGCGGGTGGTGATGATATTGCCGTAGAATTCCGGCGAGGTGTCGAGGTTGTGGTTGTAGTAATCAAGGCCGGAGTGTGCCAGACGCTGTGCCTGGGCATCGCTGAGCGTGCCCAGCGTCATGCAGGTTTCCAGCCCCAGCGCCTTCACCCCCTGCACCATTTGCTCAAGGTAGGGCATGTCGCGCTCGCTCGGGTTCTTCCACGCAGCCCCCATGCAAAAGCGGGTAGAGCCTGCCGCCCGCGCCTTGCGCGCGGAGTCCAGCACCTGCTCCACTTCCATGAGCTTTTCGGACTCCAGGCCCGTTTTATAACGCGCGCTTTGTGGGCAGTATTTGCAGTCTTCCGGGCAGGCTCCGGTTTTTATCGACAACAGCGTGCTGACCTGAACCTGCTGTGGGTCAAAGTGCTGACGGTGCACCACTTGCGCTTCAAACAGCAGCTCAAGCAGCGGTTTTTCAAACAAAGCGGTTACCTGCGACATTGTCCAGTGGGCCATAGCATCCTCAAAAAGTGTTGTTCATTTCGGTTTGTGGTTATACTCGTAAACCTAAATGTTTTGATAATGGTTTACAAGTCACGCTATGACCCCTGCCGATTTAACGTTCGACCGTCAACACATCTGGCACCCTTACACCTCCATGACCCAGCCGCTGCCGGTTTACCCGGTGGCCCGTGCTGATGGCTGCGAGCTGACCCTCGACAGCGGCGAGAAGCTGGTAGACGGCATGTCCTCCTGGTGGGCCGCGATCCACGGCTACGGCCATCCACGCCTGGTCAGCGCGTTGCAAGAGCAGGCCGGGCGCATGGCGCACGTGATGTTTGGCGGTATCACCCACCAGCCCGCGGTAGACCTGTGCCGCCGCCTGGTAGAGATGACCCCTCAGGCACTGGAGTGCGTGTTCCTGGCCGACTCTGGTTCGGTAGCGGTGGAAGTGGCAATGAAGATGGCGTTGCAGTACTGGCAGGCGCGCGGCGAGGCGCGCCTGCGCTTTCTGACGCTGCGCAACGGCTATCATGGCGATACCTTTGGGGCCATGTCGGTGTGCGACCCGGACAACTCCATGCACAGCCTGTGGCGCGGCTATCTGCCGGATAACCTGTTTGCCCCGGCCCCCACCAGCCGTTTTGACGGCGAGTGGGACGAGCGCGATATTGTCCCGTTTGCCCGCCTGATGGCGGCCCATCGCCATGAAATCGCGGCTGTTATTCTTGAGCCTGTTGTTCAGGGCGCGGGCGGGATGCGCTTGTATCACCCGGAGTGGCTGCGGCGCATTCGCCGCATGTGCGACAGAGAGGGCATCCTGCTGATTGCCGATGAAATCGCCACCGGCTTTGGTCGCACGGGTGAGTTGTTTGCCTGTCAGCACGCGGGCATCACGCCGGATATTCTGTGCCTTGGCAAAGCGCTGACCGGCGGCACCATGACGCTGTCAGCCACACTCACCACCCGCGAAGTGGCAGACACCATCAGCAACGGCGAAGCAGGCTGCTTTATGCACGGACCGACCTTTATGGGCAACCCGCTGGCCTGCGCGGTGGCAAGCGAAAGTCTGGCGATACTGGCAGAAGGCCACTGGCAGGGCCAGGTTCTGGCAATCGAAACTCAGCTGCGTGACGCGCTGCTGGCGCTACGTGACAACCCACAAGTGGCAGACGTGCGCGTACTGGGGGCGATTGGCGTAGTAGAAAGCCGCAGGCCGGTCAATATGGCGGCAATTCAGCGCTTTTTTGTCGACTCTGGCGTCTGGATACGCCCGTTTGGTCGCCTGATTTACCTGATGCCGCCTTATATCATCACGCCTGAGCAGCTTACCCGCCTCACCGATGCACTTGCCCGCGCGCTGCAAAAACCAGAATTATTTCAGTCCTGAATGCGCGGCAGCCCCGAAGGTGATGCACTACACTTCGGGGCACAACGGCCACATTCAGGAGCAAACAATGCATATTCTCATGGTGCTGACCTCGCACGACCAGCTCGGTGATACCGGCAAGAAAACCGGATTCTGGCTTGAAGAGTTTGCCGCCCCGTATTATGTCTTCCTTGATGCCGGGCTTCACATCACGCTCGCGTCCCCTAAAGGCGGCCAGCCGCCGCTCGACCCGGTCAGTGACGCGCCGGATGCACAAACCAAAGACACCGAGCGCTTTCGCGCCGATAAGGACGCCCAGCGTCTTCTCGCCAATACCCACAAACTCAGCGATATTCGCGCCGACGATATTGACGCCGTGTTCTATCCAGGCGGCCACGGCCCGCTGTGGGATCTGGCGCAGGACGCTCACTCTGTTGCCCTGATTGAAGCATGCTGGGCGGCGGGTAAACCCGTTGGCGCGGTGTGCCATGCCCCCGGCGTACTGCGCCTTGCTCACAAACCGGACGGTTCACCGCTGGTGCAGGGTAAACGCGTGACGGGCTTTACCAACAGCGAAGAGGAAGCCGTTGGGCTAACGAAGGTGGTTCCCTTTCTGATAGAAGATGCGCTAAAACAGGCAGGCGGCCTGTTTGAACGCACGGATGACTGGGGCGAATATGCGGTTGTTGACGGTCATCTGGTGACCGGGCAAAACCCCGCCTCTTCTGCTGCGGCTGCACAGGACATCCTCAAACTACTGAACCATTAGGAGGGATTATGCTGCTCATCAGCAACGATTTTCAGGATGGTGACAAACTGCCCACGCGCCAGGTATTTAACGGCATGGGCTATGAGGGGGATAACATTTCACCTCACCTTGCCTGGGATGATGTGCCGGCAGGCACCAAAAGTTTTGTTGTCACCTGCTATGACCCGGATGCCCCCACCGGCTCCGGCTGGTGGCACTGGATTGTTGCCAACCTGCCCGCAGACACCCGCGTGCTCCCCCAGGGCGCAGGCTCTGGCCTGGCCGCCCTGCCAGACGGTGCGATACAAACCCGCACCGACTTTGGCAGCGCAGGCTACGGCGGTGCGGCACCGCCCAAAGGTGAGAGCCACCGTTATATCTTTACCGTGCACGCGCTGGACGTGGAAAGTATCGATGTTGATGCCAACGCCAGCGGCGCGCTGGTGGGTTTTAACGTCCACTTCCATCGGCTTGCCAGCGCGACAGTGACCGCCCACTTTAGCTAATCCCTCCTCCACGCGGAAGCCGACGGTAAAAATCGGCTTCCCGTTTCGCTCAAGTTAGGTTACAAAGCAGGTCTCTGAGGATCATGCCTGCGTCAGCTGTCACAGACCTTCCTGCCATAAAGGAAAGCAGATCGACGTCGCTAACGCATCAACCTGTAACCTGTAAGCAAGGAGCCCCCTTGAAAACATCTTCGTTCACCCGCCTGGCGCTGGCTCTCGCGCTGGGTACAACGCTGACTGCCTGTAGCTCTTCCTCATCCAACGTCTCCGACCAAAAAGCGCCTGGCAGTGAGTCGCGTCCGGTGCTCTCCGCCGCTGAGGCCAGCAACTTCACCGCCCAGCACTGGTTTGCGTCCATGAAACCAGACGCCGAACCGTGGCGCCCGGCCTCGGTGAGCCTGCCGCAGCAGCCCGATTTTGTTGTTGGCCCAGCCAATGCCGAGGGCGTGACCCATACCAGCATTCAGGCGGCGGTGGATGCCGCTATCATTAAACATTCCAGCCAGCGCCAGTACATTGCGGTACTGCCAGGCGACTATGAAGGCACCGTGTACATTCCAGCGGCCTCTAACAGCATTACGCTGTACGGCACCGGCGCAAAGCCTGCTGATGTGAAAATCGGTCTTGCGCTGGATTCTGAAATGGACGTAACCACCTGGCGCCATACCGTCAATCCGTCGGGTAAATACATGCCTGGCAAACCAGCCTGGTATATGTTTGACAGCTGCCAGAAGCAGCGCGGCGCAAGCGTAGGCGCGCTGTGTTCTGCCGCTGTCTGGTCACAAAACAATGGGCTACAACTGCAAAATCTGACCATCCAGAACACCCTGGGTGACGGCGTGGGCGCGGGTAACCATCAGGCCGTGGCGCTGCGCAGCGACGGCGACCAGGTGCAAATCAACGGCGTTAATCTGCTGGGCCGCCAGAACACGTTCCTTGTGACTAACAACGATATCCAGAACAACCTTCAGGCCGACCGCCTGACCCGCACGCTGGTCACGCGCAGCTACATTGAAGGCGATGTAGATCTGGTGGCAGGCCGCGGTGCGGTGGTGTTCGACAACACGGATTTCCGCGTAGTGGCAAGCCGCCAGAGCGAACAGGGCTATGTATTTGCCCCGGCAACGCGCCCGAACATGTTCTACGGCTTCCTCGCCGTTAACAGCCGCTTTATTGCTGACGGCGACGGCGTGGCGCAGCTGGGCCGCGCGTGGGATATCGAGGCCGCTGAAAATGGCTATGCGCCAGGCCAGACCGCCAACGGCCAGGTCGTGATTCGCGACAGCGTGATTGGCAAAGGCTTTAACCAGGAGCGCCCGTGGGGCGACGCGCTCGGCTCAAAACGCCCGTTTGCTGGCAATATCGGTGACGGTGCAGATGACCAGGGCAACCCGCAGCGTGATGTAAACGACCCGCGCTTTAACCGCCTGTGGGAGTTTAATAACAGCGAAGATAGTGGCGAATAACGCGCACAAAAAACCCCTCTGCTGAGGGGTTTTCTTTATTCGGGCAACCTCTTTTGCCAGCACTTACCAGGCGTTAATCACCACCCACATCGGGCCTTGTCCTACGGCGTAACGGCCTTTTTCTGCTAACAGCCCCTGCGCGCCGCTGATTTCGTACACCGCGATATGATGCGACTTCTGTCCGGCGGCAATCAGGTATTTACCGCTGTCGTCAATATTAAAACCGCGCGGCTGCTCCTCTGTTGGCTGATAGCCTTCAACCGCCAGCACGCTGCCGTCCTCAGAAACGCTAAAAATGGTGATGATGCTGGCGGTGCGGTCGCAGGCGTATAGATGACGACCGTCCGGCGTGATGTGAATGTCTGCCGCCCAGCGAGTATCGGCAAAATCCGGCGGCATCATATCCAGGCGCTGTACGCACTCTATATGGCCGTGCGGATCTTTAAGTTCCCAGACGTCCACGGAACCATTTAGCTCGTTAACACAGTAGGCGTACTCACGGTTAGGATGGAACACCATATGACGCGGGCCAGCCCCTTCAACGGTATCAACCTGTGCAGGATGTTGTGCCACCAGCTTGCCGTCTTCGCTTAAGGTAAACAGGCAGATGCGGTCCTGCTTGAGCGCAGGCACGAACAGCGTGCGGTTGTCCGGGGAGATATTAGCCGAATGACAGCCTTCCAGCCCTTCAACCACGTCCACCACCGCCTGCGGCAGCCCGTCAACCAGCGGCGTCACGCTCACGCAACCGCCGTTATAGGAGCCACAAAACAGAAAACGTCCGCTATGGTCGGTAGAAATATGGGTTGGGCTGCCCGGCAGCGCGGCGTGTCCGGCTTCGGTCAGCGTGCCGTCGTCAGGTGCAATACGATACGCAATGACGCGAAACTCCGGGCGCACGCCAACATACAGCCATTGCTTATCCGGGCTGATAACCATGGGCTGTACCTGACCGGATACGTCAACCACCTGCAACAGCGTCAGCGCGCCGCTGCTGTCAAGACGCCAGACGTGGATCTGTTGGCTTTCGGGGCTGGCGGTATATACGGTTTGTTTCATAACATGCACCTCAGGAGTCAATATCCAATATGATTACTACGTTAGCCAAAAATCAGCACGACAGGCAAGCGCCAGCGCACGGCATCATGCGTCCATACAGTACAAGTAAATCAAGCTATTAGCACTTCCTTTTACCCTCTGGCATGGCGCTTACGTGCGGTTTACTCGCGTTGCGTATGAGCTGTTGATGAATGCCTGTTAAGGATAGCGGAGAATAACCGGCCACCTGAAAACAGGGCCATTGGCACACTTTCGCCACTTAAAACCAAAATACCCCCAGAGTGCACCGCCTGGCTTGCACTCAGGGTTCAGCCGTGTACCATCGAACCTCCCTGCTTAAAATTAAAACGGACACTCCATGACGTATCGCGTTATCGCGCTCGATCTTGACGGCACGCTGCTGACAGCGCAGAAAACCATTCTTCCTGGCTCCCTGGAAGCACTCCAGCGCGCCCGCGAAGCGGGTTATCAGGTACTGATTGTCACCGGGCGTCATCACGTCGCTATCCACCCTTTTTACCAGGCACTGGCGCTTGATACACCCGCCATCTGTTGCAACGGCGCATACCTGTATGACTATCACGGCAAACGCGTGCTGGAAGGTAACCCGCTCACGGCTGAACAGGCCGTTCAGACGCTGGATGTGTTGCACGCCCAGCGGGTGCACAGCGCGCTGATGTATGTCGACGATGCCATGCTATATGAAAACGCCGCCGGACACGTCGAGCGCACCCGCCACTGGGCGCTGTCGCTGCCCGAAGCCCAGCGCCCGGTCTTTCGCCAGGTAGCGTCGTTACGCGATGCGGCGCGTGAAGCAAAAGCGGTGTGGAAGTTTGCCCTCACTGGCGAAAGCATCCCCCACTTGCAGCAAGCGACCCGTGAAGTGGAGGACAGGCTGGGGCTGGCCTGCGAGTGGTCATGGCACGACCAGGTTGACGTGGCACAAAGCGGCAATAGTAAAGGCAACCGGCTGGCGCGCTGGGTAGAAAGCCAGGGGCTGGACATGAGCCAGGTGGTGGCATTTGGCGATAACTATAACGATTTGAGTATGCTGGAGCGCGCCGGGCTGGGCATTGCGATGGGCAACGCGGATGAGGCCATTCAGGCACGAGCGGATAAAGTGACTGGCACCAACCAACAGGAGAGCATTGCTGAGGCGATTTATCGCTGGCTGCTGTAGCAGCCAGGCAGTAAAAAGCTACCGGCCTGGCCTGCTGGTGTTGATTACGCCCGAAAGGGCGTACTAAAAAAATCTTGTGAGAGTTACCGCCAAAGACAAGAGATGTGTTGCCGACCATGCCACAGGGCCGGGTTTTAGATGGGCAATAAAAAAGCGGGCATTGTCTGCCCACAAGTCATGCATTTCGCTCAGCGCTGTCAGGTGGCGATAGACACGCTCTTAATCTGCGCGTAAACCCGCACGTCCGGGCGAAGCGCTAACTCATCGCGCGCCCACGGGCTGATGCGCGCCCACAGCGTGCGTCCACCCACTTCCAGTTGCACTTCAACCTGGCCCTCATCATCAAAGCAAGCCACCACGCGCGCGCGCAGCACGTTGCGAATGCTGCTTTTTACCGGCGGCTGTAAGGCCAGCGAAACGTCAGATGCCTGAATGCGGATACGTAGCGCGGTGTGCAGTTCCTGCTCAAGCTTATGCACCCACAGAATCTGTGAGCCCAGACCCAGCGCGGTCATGGCGTAGTGCGGATGGTGCTCCAGCACGTTGACCTTGAGCACGCTGCTCTGCTGCTCTTTGGGTAGCCAGGGGTTCATCACCGAACTTCCCCAGATTTTCTCTAAATCGCCAAACGCCTTCACGCTGCCGTTTTCCAGCACCAGCACTTTATCGGCCAGGTGAAGGATTTCGTCGAGCGAGTGGCTGACGTAGAGCATTGGTACGTTCACTTCGCGCGCCAGGCGCTGCAACCACGGCAGCAATTCGCGCTTGCGCGGGATATCCAGTGACGCCAGCGGCTCGTCGAGCAGCAGCAGTTCCGGCGCGGTCAGCAGCGCACGGCCAATGGCAACGCGCTGCTTTTCGCCGCCGGACAGCGTCCACGGCATGCGGTTAAGCAGGTGTTGAATGCCCAGCAGTTGCACAATGTTGTCGAACTGCTTTTCCATCTTCTTTGCGATGGCGTACTTCAGATTGCCCTGTACGCGATAGTGCGGAAACAGGCGCGCATCCTGAAAGACATAGCCAATGCGCCGCTTCTCAGGCGCCAGGAAGATGTCCTTATGAGTGTCGCTCAGTACGCGGCCATTAAGCACAATGCGCCCTTCCTGCGGCACAGTCAGTCCGCTGATGGCGTTAATCAGCGAGGTTTTGCCTGCGCCGGAGACGCCAAACACCGCCGTCACCCCCTGGCCCGGCAGACTTTCGTTCACCGTCAGGCAGTGCTGGCCCAGCGTTTGGGTAAAATCGAGTTCCAGCATGGCTTAACCTCCCATTCGCTGACGGCTTTTACGCGCCAGCCATTCCGATACCAACAGCGACGCCAGCGCCAGCACAATGGAAATCACGCACAGGCGCGCCGCGGCGCTTTCGCCGCCAGGCATCTGAATCAGGGTATACATGGCTGAAGGAATAGTGCGGGTTTCACCGGGGATATTGGAAACAAAGGTAATGGTTGCGCCAAACTCGCCGAGCGAGCGGGCAAACGCCAGCACGGTGCCAACGATAATGCCCGGCAGCGTCAGCGGCAGCGTAATGGTGCAGAACACGCGCCAGCGTCCGGCTCCCAGCGTGCGGGCGGCCTGCTCAAGCTTGATATCCACCGCTTCGAGCGCAAGGCGAATTGCACGCACCATCAGTGGAAACGACATCACGGCTGCGGCCAGCACCGCGCCACGCCAGCTGAAGGCAAAACTGATGCCAAACCAGTCATAGAGCCAGCTACCGACAACGCCGCGCCGCCCCAGTACCACCAGAAGAAGGTAGCCCACCACCACCGGCGGTAACACCAGCGGCAGATGGATAATACTGTCCAGTAATGCTTTGCCCGGGAAGCGGCAGCGCACCAGCACCCAGGCAAAAAGGATCCCGAACGGGAGACTAACCAGTACTGCAAGAGTGGAGACTCGCAGGCTTAATAAAACCGCCTGCCATTCGGGATCGCTTAATATCATGACTTCGTTGTAAATCCATAACGTTTAAACACAGCGGCGGCTTCCGGCCCCTTCAGGTAATTGTAGAAACCTTCCACAGTCGCGTTCTGATGGTCTTTCACCACCGCCATCGGATATTCCACTTTTTTATGGGAATCTTCAGGGAATGTTGCCACCACGCTGACACCTTTGCTGGCAACGGCGTCAGAGCCGTAGACAATGCCGAGCGGTGCTTCAGCACGCTCAACCAGTGCCAGTGCACCGCGCACATCTTCTGCTGGTGCCAGCTTCGGCTCAAGCGTATTCCATGCACCCAGCTTTGTCAGCGCTTCTTTGGCGTAAATGCCCGCCGGAACGTGGTCCGGGTTACCGGTTGCCAGACGCCCGCCTTTCAGTAGCGCCAGCCAGTCGGTTTTTTCGCTAATGGTAAACACCGCCTGCTCGCTGGCCTTTGGTGCCACCACCACAAGGCTGTTCGTCAGCAGATTTACCCGCGTTTCGGTCTGGATAGTGGATTTCTCAACGGCATAATCCATCCATTTCTGGTCAGCAGAGATGAATAAATCAGCAGGCGCACCGGCTTCAATCTGGCGCGCCAGCGTTGAAGAGGAGGCAAACGAGGAAACGACCTCGACCTGTTTTTCTTTTTTATACTGGCTGGCTATTTCCTGTAGCGCGTTGGTTAATGACGCCGCTGCAAACACAGTGACTTTTTCAGCCGCCACCGCCTGGCCTGCAACACTGATAGTTAACGCAGCGCCCAGCGCCAGACTCCATGACTCTGCCATTGTTTTTCTCCCGCCTCTTCGTTATGTACGCTGAAATATAACGAGAGTGCCACTGATTTCCCAGTAGTATCGGCAAGTTTTTCGGGGACTTTAACAGAAAAAACAAAACGCCCGCGAATGCGGGCGTTAGAATAGATTAGCGTTGCTGTTTTGCGCGGTCATTGTGACCCACACCGGAGAACAGGTTGAACAGCTCTCCCAGGCCATAGATAAGGCCAAGGATTATCGCCATCATCACAGGCACCATGACCACAGCGAACGCCAGACTTTTCAATAATTCGAACATGATTGCCTCCAGCAAAATCTTCGTCGCTATTCTAACGGCATCGGCGCAAAAAGCATTGCCTTTTGTGCGCCTGCGGTGCGTAAAATACCCTCTTTCCCTTAGCAGGATAACGTTATGCAGGCCGAAATTCTGTTAACGCTCAAGCTCCAGGACCGACTATTTGCCGATCCCAGACGCATGGCGTTACTCAAACAAATAGACCACACAGGCTCGATTAGCCAGGGCGCAAAACTTGCTGGCATCAGCTACAAAAGCGCCTGGGATGCTATCTATGACATGAACCAACTTACCGACCAGACACTGGTTGAGCGTGCTACCGGCGGCAAAGGTGGCGGCGGCGCACACCTCACGCCTTACGGTCATCGGCTGATTCAGCTTTACGACCTGCTGGCGCAGATTCAGCAAAAGGCCTTTGACGTGCTGCGCGATGATACGCTACCGCTCGACAGCCTGCTGGCGGCCATTTCCCGCTTCTCGTTACAGACCAGCGCGCGTAATCAGTTATTTGGCACCGTCGTGCGTCGCGACAGCGAGCAGGTGCAACAGCACGTGGAAGTGCTGCTGGCAGACGGCCATACCAGCCTGAAAGCGGCAATTACCCGTCAGAGCGGCGAGCGGTTACAGCTGGACGCAGGCAAAGAGGTACTGGTGCTGATTAAAGCGCCCTGGGTGTCGCTTACCCGCAATGCAGCGCAAGCGCAGAGCGCGGACAACCAACTATGCGGCGTTATTACCCATGTTGAAAGTGACGCGCACCAAAGCGAAGTGCTGGTGGCATTGCCAGACGGACAAACGCTGTGCGCCACGGTCCCTGCTACCCAGGCACAGGCAGAGAACTTTGCGCCAGGCGATGAAGTGACAGCATTTTTTAACGCCGATCGCGTTATCATCGCCACGCTGTGCTGATTATCGCCGAGCCATTGACATGGGTCGGCGCAACACGTATCCCTGTAGTTTATTGCTGCAAAAAATGGGATATGAGATGTCTATGTTGCAAATTACGCAAGGCACGTTTCGCCTTAGCGACACCCGTTCGCTCGCTGTCACCGAATTGGCCCTGCGTGCGGGCGAAAGCTGGGCATTTGTGGGCGCTAACGGCAGCGGTAAATCCGCGCTGGCGCGCGCGCTCAGTGGCGAACTGCCGCTGCTGAGCGGCGAGCGTGGGTGTACCTTTGAGCGCATCGCCCGCCTCTCTTTTGAACAACTCCAGGCGCTGGTCAGCGACGAGTGGCAGCGTAACAATACGGATTTACTCAGCCCTGATGAAGAAGACACCGGGCGCACCACGGCGCAAATCATTCAGGACGAGATTAGCGACGAAACGCGCTGCCGGGAACTGGCTGAGCGCTTCGGCATCGCCCATCTGCTGACGCGGCGCTTTAAATACCTCTCTACTGGCGAGACGCGCAAAACGCTGCTGTGCCAGGCGCTGATGGCACGACCGGACCTGCTGGTGTTTGACGAGCCGTTCGACGGGCTGGACGTCGCCTCGCGCGAACAGCTTACCGCCCTGCTTGGCGAACTGAACAGCTATGGCTATACGCTGGCGCTTATTCTCAACCGCTTTGATGACATCCCCGCGTTTGTGCAACACGCTGGCGTGCTGGCCGACTGTACATTGAGCGAAGTCGGCCCAAAACAGCAACTGCTGGAACACGCGCTGATTGCCCAACTTGCCTTCAGTGAGAAGCTGGCGGGGGCGCAACTGCCCGAAGCCGACAGCGCCACGGCCTGCCCGCCGCTGCCCGATAACGCGCCGCGCATTGTGCTGCGTAATGCCACCGTGTCGTATAACGACCGGCCGATCCTCCATAACCTGAGCTGGACGGTAAACCCAGGCGAACACTGGCAAATTATCGGCCCTAATGGTGCCGGAAAGTCGACATTGTTAAGCCTGATCACCGGCGATCACCCGCAGGGCTACAGCAACGACCTCACGCTATTTGGCCGCCGACGCGGCAGCGGCGAAACCATCTGGGACATTAAAAAACACATCGGCTACGTCAGCAGCAGCCTGCATCTGGATTACCGCGTCAGCGCCTCGGTGCTTACCGTGGTGCTGTCAGGCTATTTCGATTCTATTGGACTGTATGAAACCCCGTCGGACCGCCAGCAAAAGCTGGCGCACCAGTGGCTCGCGCTGCTGGGCATGGATAAAAACGCAGCGAATACGCCGTTTCACAGTCTGTCCTGGGGCCAGCAACGGCTGGTACTGATTGCCCGTGCGCTGGTGAAACACCCGGCGCTGCTGATCCTCGATGAGCCGCTACAGGGGCTGGACCCACTGAACCGCCAACTGGTGCGCCGCTTTGTCGATATCCTGATAGGCGAAGGGGATACCCAGCTGCTGTTTGTGTCGCATCACGCCGAAGACGCTCCGCAATGTATCACCCACCGCCTGAGCTTTGTGCCAGATGGCGACATCTATCGCTATCAGCTTGATACGCTTTAGGAAAATTCAGGGGAGCAAGCCTCCCCTGCCCTGAGCGCATTTTCAGATAAGACGCACACACCGCCTCTCACCCTTGATTTTAAAGGTATTTCATTTTACTTCATGGGTATCGCCCTTCAGTGTAAACGATTCCACTAATTTCGCCCATGTCACACTTTTGGCCCTTCTGTTATGCTAAGGTTAATTCATGAACCGGGCTTAATGGAGCAAATAATGAAAGTTCTGGTAACAGGTGGTAGCGGTTACATTGGCAGTCATACCTGCGTACAACTGCTGGAGAAGGGACACGACGTCATCATTCTGGATAATCTGTGTAACAGCAAACACAGCGTGGTGCCAGTCATTGAACGGCTTGGTGGCAAAGCCCCGCTGTTTATTGAAGGCGATGTGCGCGACGACGCGCTGCTGGCAAGTATTTTCAGCGATCACAGCATTGATGCCGTGATTCACTTCGCCGCACTGAAGGCAGTGGGCGAATCGGTCCATAAGCCACTGGAATATTACGATACCAACGTCACCGGCACCTTACGCCTGGCGAGCGCCATGCGCAATGCGGGCGTAACGAATTTTATTTTCAGCTCGTCGGCCACCGTTTACGGCGATCAGCCGAAGATCCCGTATGTCGAAAGCTTCCCTACCGGCCATCCGGCCAGCCCTTATGGCCGCAGCAAGCTGATGGTAGAGCAGATTCTTACCGATTTGCAGACCGCTTATCCAGAGTTCAGCGTGGCGCTGCTGCGCTATTTCAACCCGGTTGGCGCCCATCCGTCGGGCGACATGGGTGAAGATCCGCAGGGTATTCCGAATAACCTGATGCCTTACATTGCCCAGGTGGCGGTCGGTCGTCGCGAATCGCTGTCGGTGTTTGGTAACGATTACCCTACCGCCGACGGTACTGCGGTGCGTGACTATATTCATGTGATGGATCTGGCCGATGGCCACGTAGCCGCCATGCAGCACCTGGCAGGCAAGCCGGGCATACATATCTACAACCTGGGTGCCGGTGTCGGCAGCAGCGTGCTGGACGTGGTCAACGCCTTCAGCCGTGCCTGCGGCAAACCGGTGAACTACCATTTTGCCCCGCGCCGCGAAGGCGATCTGCCCGCTTACTGGGCCGATGCCAGCAAAGCCGACAAAGACCTGAACTGGCGCGTGACACGCACGCTTGACGATACCGCCCAGGACACCTGGCGTTGGCAGTCGCGTCACCCGCAGGGCTATCCTGATTAAGGAATAACCATGGAGCAATTCAATCCGGTCGATCATCCGCATCGCCGTTATAACCCGTTGACTGGACAATGGATTCTCGTTTCACCGCATCGCGCCAAGCGCCCCTGGCAGGGGGCGCAGGAAGCCGCTTCAGCACAAACGCTGCCGCAGCACAGTCCTGACTGCTATCTCTGTCCTGGCAATACCCGCGTAACCGGTGACAAGAATCCGGACTACACCGGCACCTACGTCTTTACCAACGACTTTGCCGCGCTGATGACCGACACGCCAGAAGCGCCACAAAGCCACGATCCGCTGATGCGCGCCCAGAGCGCGCGCGGCACCAGCCGCGTGATTTGTTTTTCCCCCGATCACAGCAAAACGCTGCCCGAGCTAACACTGCCCGCGCTGGTTGAAGTGGTGAGCACCTGGCAGGCACAAACCGCCGAGCTGGGTCAGCAGTATCCGTGGGTACAGGTTTTTGAAAACAAAGGCGCGGCCATGGGCTGCTCAAACCCACATCCCCACGGCCAGGTGTGGGCCAATAGTTTTTTGCCCAATGAAGTGGCGCGTGAAGACGCCAGTCAGCGCGACTATTTTGCCGAATACGGCTCGCCGATGCTGCTCGACTACGCGAAGCGCGAACGGGCTGACGGTAGCCGCACAGTGGTGGAAACCGAACACTGGCTGGCGGTGGTGCCATACTGGGCGGCCTGGCCGTTTGAAACGCTATTGTTGCCAAAAGCCCCTGTGCTACGCCTGCCCGACTTAAGTGACGCGCAGCGCACTGATCTGGCGCTGGCGCTGAAAAAACTCACCAGCCGCTATGACAACCTGTTTCGCTGCTCTTTCCCGTACTCAATGGGCTGGCACGGCGCGCCGTTCAATCACGAAGAGAACCTGCACTGGCAGCTTCATGCCCACTTTTACCCGCCGCTGCTGCGCTCTGCCACGGTGCGCAAATTTATGGTGGGCTATGAAATGCTGGCAGAAACCCAGCGCGATTTAACGCCTGAACAGGCGGCCGAGAAGCTGCGCGCGGTCAGTGACATCCATTTTCGCGAATCCGGAGAATAATAATGAGTCTGAAAGATAAAACCTCCTCGCTGTTTGCAAAAGCGTTCGGCTACCCCGCAAGCCATGTTATCCAGGCTCCCGGGCGCGTGAATCTGATTGGTGAACACACCGACTACAACGATGGTTTTGTGCTGCCCTGCGCTATAGATTATCAAACGGTTATCGCCTGTGCCGCACGTGATGACCGTAAAGTGAGGGTGATGGCCGCCGACTATGACAACGAAACGGATGAGTTTTCTCTCGATGCGCCGATTCTGGCCGTTGAGCACCCGCAGTGGGCGAATTACGTGCGCGGAGTGGTCAAACATCTGCAAAAACGCGATGCCAGCTTTGGCGGTGCGGACCTGGTCATTAGCGGCAACGTGCCGCAGGGCGCAGGTCTTAGCTCATCAGCCGCGCTGGAAGTGGCGGTCGGAAAAGTGTTTCAACAGCTTTATCACCTGCCGCTCGATGGCGTGCAACTGGCCCTCAATGGTCAGGAGGCAGAGAACCAGTTTGTCGGCTGCAACTGCGGCATTATGGACCAGCTGATTTCCGCTCTCGGCAAGAAAGACCACGCGCTGCTTATCGACTGCCGCACCCTCGGCACCAAAGCCGTGCCGATGCCACAAGGAGTGAGCGTGGTCATTATCAACAGCAACTTTAAGCGCACGCTGGTGGGCAGCGAATACAACACGCGCCGCGAGCAGTGCGAAACCGGCGCACGCTTTTTCCAGCAAAAGGCGCTGCGCGACGTCAGCCTTGATGAATTTAATGCCGTCGCCCACGAACTTGACCCGGTGGTGGCTAAACGCGTGCGCCACGTGCTGACGGAAAATGCCCGCACGGTTGAAGCCGCTGCGGCGCTGGCCCAGGGCGACCTTACGCGCATGGGTGAACTGATGGCGCAGTCGCACGCTTCAATGCGCGACGATTTCGAAATCACCGTGCCGCAGATTGATATGCTGGTAGAGATGGTTAAAGCCGTCATTGGCGATAAAGGCGGCGTGCGCATGACCGGCGGCGGTTTTGGCGGCTGCGTGGTGGCGCTGGTGCCGCAAGCGCTGGTACCTGCAGTTGAAGACGCCGTAGCGCAGCAGTACGAAGCGAAAACCGGTATCAAAGAGACGTTTTACGTGTGCAAACCTTCACAAGGAGCGGGACAGTGCTAAAAGAGACTCCGCAGCTGGCGCCAGACGGCCAGCCGTACCGCATTTCAACGCTGCGTAATGACGCTGGTATGGTCGTTACGCTGATGGACTGGGGTGCCACGCTACTTTCCTGCCGTGTTCCTCTGCATGATGGCAGCGTGCGTGAAACGCTGCTCGGCTGCCCCAGCCCGGAAGTCTGGCATCAACAAAGCGCCTTTCTCGGTGCCTCGGTGGGCCGCTATGCTAACCGCATTGCCAACAGTCGCTTTACCCTTGATGGGCAGGAATACCGTTTAACGCCAAGCCAGGGCGAGCACCAGTTGCACGGCGGCCCTGACGGATTCGACAAGCGCCGCTGGCGCATTCAGCGTCAGAACGAGCGTGAGGTGGTCTATCTGCTGGACTCCCCAGACGGCGACCAGGGATTTCCCGGCAACTGCGACGTTATCGCACTGTATACACTGACCGACGACAATCGTCTGGTGATTGAGTTTCGCGCCCAGGTGGATAAACCCTGTCCGGTTAATCTCACCAACCACGCCTATTTTAACCTTGATGGCAGCCAGAGCGACGTGCGCGACCACCGCTTACAGCTGCTGGCGGATGCGTTTTTGCCGGTTGGCGAAGACGGCATTCCTGACGCGCCACTGCGCGAAGTAGCAGGTACCAGCTTTGACTTTCGCACGCCTAAAGTTATCGCCCAGGACTTTCTGAGTGACGATGAGCAGAACAAAGTACGCGGCTACGACCACGCATTTTTGCTTCAGGCAGCGGGCGATGTGACAAAACCCGCGGCACAACTCTGGTCAGCCGATAGTCGTTTACAGATGACGGTCTATACCAGCGCGCCCGCGCTACAGTTCTATTCCGGCAATTTTCTGGACGGCACACCTGCGCGTGAACAGGGCACCTACCGTGCATACCAGGGACTGGCGCTGGAAAGTGAGTTTCTGCCTGACAGTCCACACCATCCACACTGGCCGCAGCCAGACTGCATCCTGCGTCCCGGCCAGCGCTATGTCAGCGTAACGGAGTACCATTTCCGGGCGCTGTAACGATTCGCCCCCGCCCGGGGGCAAACTGTTTTAACACCAACAAGAATTAATGCAGTAGGGGTTTGTGCGTGAGCCTGCCCGTTAACGTATGCGGCCTTTTCTCAAAAGTTCTGCTCTTCCTCTGCGCAAATCGTTCTGTTTTTCAGCAACGGCGACAAAAAAACCACCTCTCATTCACAGTTGCCTTACACTCCCGCTCTATTTTCGCTATGTTAAAGGACAGACGTTGCTGCGATGCCCGTCACAGCAATATAATGAGAATTGTTATCATCATCCTGGGCTTATGAAGGAGTAAATTATGGCTGTAACTAAGCTGGTACTGGTGCGTCACGGCGAGAGTCAATGGAACAATGAAAACCGCTTCACCGGCTGGTATGACGTTGACCTGTCTGAGAAAGGCGTGGGCGAAGCAAAGGCGGCTGGCAAGCTGCTGAAAGAGGAAGGCTTCTCCTTCGATTTTGCTTATACCTCCGTGCTGAAACGTGCCATCCATACATTGTGGAACGTTCTGGACCAGCTGGACCAGGCATGGCTGCCGGTTGAGAAGTCCTGGAAACTGAACGAACGTCACTACGGCGCGTTACAGGGCCTCAATAAAGCAGAAACGGCTGAGAAATACGGCGACGAGCAGGTTAAGCAGTGGCGCCGCGGCTTTGCGGTCACTCCGCCGGAGCTGACCAAAGATGACGAACGCTATCCGGGCCATGACCCGCGTTATGCGAAGCTGACCGAGAAAGAGCTGCCGCTGACCGAAAGCCTGGCGCTGACCATTGACCGCGTTATCCCTTACTGGAATGAAACCATTCTGCCACGCCTGAAAAGCGGCGAGCGCGTTATCATTGCCGCTCACGGTAACTCTCTGCGCGCGCTGGTGAAATACCTGGATAACATGAGCGAAGACGCCATTCTTGAGCTGAACATCCCGACCGGTGTACCGCTGGTGTACGAATTTGACGAAAACTTCAAGCCAATCAAACACTACTATCTGGGTAATGCTGAGGAAATCGCAGCAAAAGCCGCAGCGGTAGCGAACCAGGGCAAAGCGAAGTAATCGCGCTGTTTCTGATAAAAAAACGCGGCACTGGCCGCGTTTTTTTATGGCTGCGAGCCAGTGACCACACTCTTTCGGGCTGGTTACTGACAACATCCGTCTCTCAGGCTGACAAATCTGTCCCGCTCTGCCGATTTAAATCAGAATGTATCAACGCAGTTCAGGGCGGGTCAGCAATAAAAAAGCCACCCGTCGGTGGCTTTTTTACTGAAATAACGCTTATCCGCGACGCGCTTTAACCGCCGTCGCCAGCTGGCGCAGGATAGCATCAGTGTCTTCCCAACCAATACAGCCGTCGGTGACGCTTTTGCCATATACCAGCGGCTCGCCGCTTTCCAGGCTCTGGTTGCCTTCTACCAGATGGCTTTCAATCATCACACCGGTAATCGCCTTCTCGCCGTTGGCGATTTGCGCACAAACGTCAGCACCCACTTCCATCTGCTTTTTAAACTGCTTGGACGAGTTAGCGTGGCTGAAATCAATCATCACCTGCGGACGCAGTCCGGCTTTGGTCAGCCCTTCTTTAACCTCTGCTACATGGCTTGCGCTATAGTTTGGCTCTTTGCCGCCGCGCAGAATAATATGGCAGTCGCCGTTACCGCTGGTGTTCACGATGGCCGAATGGCCCCATTTGGTAACCGACAGGAAGCAGTGCGGCGCACTGGCGGCGTTGATGGCGTCAATCGCCACTTTAATTGTACCGTCAGTGCCGTTTTTAAAGCCAACCGGGCAGGACAGGCCAGACGCCAGCTCGCGGTGCACCTGTGATTCGGTGGTACGTGCGCCGATAGCGCCCCAGCTCATCAGGTCTGCCACATACTGCGGCGTAATCATGTCCAGGAACTCACCGGCGGCAGGCAGGCCGCTGTCATTGATGTCCAGCAGAAGCTTACGCGCAATGCGCAGGCCTTCATTAATCTGGAAGCTGTTATCCATGTGCGGATCGTTAATCAGCCCTTTCCAGCCTACCGTGGTGCGCGGCTTTTCAAAATAAACGCGCATAACGATTTCCAACTCATTGCCCAGCTCATCACGCAGCGTCTTCAGGCGAGCTGCATATTCTTTTGCCGCTTTAATATCGTGAATGGAGCACGGACCGATCACCACCAGCAAACGATCGTCCTGGCCTTTCAGGATCTGGTGGATAGCTCGACGGGCAGAAGAAACGGTAGTTGCTGCGTTCTCGGTCGCGGGAAACTTCTCCAGCAGTGCGACAGGCGGGAGCAGTTCGTTGATTTCTTTAATTCTCAGGTCATCGTTCAGATAGTTCATTGGTGGTTCCGTGGACTGAATTTTGCCGTATTGCAACCCCTCCAATCTATCGCGTCGAATTAAAAGTGTAAACCGGGTTTTACACCCCATACCTCTGACGCTGCAAATATCGTCCGCAAAGCATACAAACATGGCAAAAAATGAGAACGCGACTACACTTTACCAAAATTAATTCCGAAAACCGCCACAAAAAAAGAGATTTATTTTGCAGGCTATGTCACAAAAATTCTTTTTTGCTAAGCAGAAACCCTCTGCCAGATTTCTGTCTGGCGAAACGGCGATGATTTACGGCCCATCGTACCTACAAACAGTATAACAACACCACAGGAGCACTATCATGAAGCAACCGACCCGCCTTTTTTTAAGCCTCATCCTGATGCTCAGCAGCGGTGCAGCACTGGCCGCTTCCAACAATAACGGCCAGGAAAATGCTGCCGCAGATGCAGGCCTGCCAGCGCCAGGTGCGCACGAAAACCTGCCGCCCAAAAACACCGACAACAGCCAGATAAACAGCGGCTCTGTGAATACTAACCAGACAGGTAATACCAATAGTAATCATTCCACGATGTCCGGGGACGGCATGACGACAGATACGGTACAAAAAAATGCAATGTGCAAAGACGGTCGTTGCCCGAACACCAGCAAAAAGATAGATACACAGAGCGGCAACGGTACCAAATCCGTTGAACATAACCCATGATGGAACCAGGCAGTAACAATAAAGCGTAACAATAAAGGGAGCACGTTGTGCTCCCTCAGCTTTACAACTATTTAAATTCGCAACCATAATAATGATACACATTGCATACAGATTGCGAACACTATGGCTAACTCGACCTCGAACTCCCCTTCTACACAGGACACTAACACCCGGCGTCTGTTTATTGCCTTCACCATAACCGTCGTCTTTATGGTGGCGGAGGTTATCGGCGGGCTGGTTTCTGGTTCACTGGCGCTTCTCGCTGATGCGGGCCACATGTTGACCGATGCTGCCGCGCTGTTTATCGCGCTGATGGCTGTGCATTTCTCCCGTCGCGCGGCCAATTCTCGCCATACCTTCGGCTGGCTGCGCCTGACAACCATTGCCGCGCTGTTCAATGCTATAGCGCTGGTGTTGATCACGGTTTTTATCGTCTGGGAAGCCATACGACGCTTCTATCAGCCACAGCCTGTCGCCGGTGCGCTGATGCTGGTCGTCGCCTTTGCTGGTCTGCTGGCAAACCTGGTTGCGCTATGGATTTTGCATAGCGGCAGCGGCGAAAAAAACCTGAACGTGCGTGCAGCCGCACTGCACGTCATGGGAGATTTACTCGGTTCAGTTGGCGCAATTGCTGCGGCGCTGGTCATTCTCTGGACAGGCTGGACACCGATTGACCCCATCCTCTCTGTTTTTGTTTCCTGCCTGGTACTGCGCAGCGCATGGCGGCTGATGAAAGAGAGTCTCAATGAACTGCTGGAAGGTGCGCCAGGCGCTGTCGATATTGATGAGCTTAAGCGCAAGATGTCGAGTGAAATGCCAGAAGTGCGCGACGTGCACCACGTTCACCTGTGGATGGTGGGCGAGAAACCGGTCATGACTATGCATGTCCAGGTTGACCCGCCCGAGGATCATGATGCCTTACTCGAACGCATTCACCACTTCCTGGCTCACGAATTCCAGATAGATCACGCTACCGTGCAGATGGAATATCAGAGCAGTGAAGATCACGAATGTGATTTAAACCTGACGGGCGGCGACCATCACGCAAGTCATCACCACTAAGGCGCCAGCGCGCGCGAACCACGTTCGTGCGCGCTTTTCATCCACATCCGGCTACCGTTAACGGCGATAAACGTCAGAATCAGGTATTCGAGTGCCATTGCCCATACGCCCTGTAGCGCAAAAATCACCACGCTAATGACATTGACCACCGTCCACAGCAGCCAGTTTTCCACATATTTGCGCGTCATAAGAACCATCGCCACGATGGACAGTACCATCATGCTGGCATCCCAGAACGGGAACGCATCCGGCTGGAGGTCTGGCATTGCCACATTCATCCCCAACGCCTGCATGATATTTACAGCCATGCGCGTCAGTAAGGCAAATACCGGGTCAATCCACACGCTCATAAGCGCAATCGCCACGATGCAGGCCGCGAGCCAGCCCAGTGCCTTCGCGCGCGGTAGCCAACGAATATGCAGCAACGCCTGTTGGCTACTGCTCTGGCGCGACCAGGCATACCAGCCGTAAAGGTTGGCGATAAAGAAAAAAAGCTGCAATAGCAAGCTGGCATAAAGCTGGATCTGAAAGAAGATAATGGCAAACAGCGTGACGTTCACCAGGCCAAACGCGTAGTTCACTATTTTTTCGAGGCTGGCAAGCCAGATGCACAGCAACCCGGCCACGGTTCCAACGGCTTCTATCCATGACAAATCATAGCCACCAGCCCCCAGTGGAATGTGCACCAGGATGTTTTGGGTACTGAAAAAATCCATATTCTCTCCAGAGCGTGCGGTTTACGCGTTTCCTTTTATTGGCAGGCGAAGTGTAGCAGCAAAATCCAGCATACGGTTGAGCGGCACCAGCGCCTGTGTACGCAACGCTGAGGGGACATGGACCTCATGCCCGGCACCGCCCTGCTCCAGACCCTGCGCAATGGCCTGCAGGCCATTCATCGCCATCCACGGGCAATGCGCGCAGCTGCGACAGGTTGCGCCTTCTCCGGCGGTCGGTGCTTCAAGCAATATTTTATCCGGGCAAGCCTGCTGCATTTTGTAAAAGATGCCGCGATCGGTGGCGACAATCATCTGCTTATGAGGCAGACGCTGTGCAGCGGCAATAAGCTGGCTGGTTGAACCGACGGCATCGGCCATCTCCACCACCGACTGCGGCGATTCCGGATGCACCAGCACCGCTGCTTCCGGGTACAACGTTTTCATACGCGCCAGCGCCTGGGTTTTAAATTCGTCGTGCACAATACAGGCGCCCTGCCAGCACAGTACATCCGCGCCGGTTTGCTTTTGCACGTAGCGCCCCAGATGCCTGTCCGGTCCCCAGAGGATTTTCTCTCCCTGGGCATCAAGATGGTCAATAAGTTCCACAGCAATGCTGGAGGTGACCACCCAGTCCGCACGCGCTTTTACCGCCGCCGAGGTGTTAGCGTACACCACCACGGTGCGATCCGGGTGTGCGTCGCAAAAGGCGCTGAACTGCTGTGCCGGGCAACCGAGATCCAGCGAACACTCAGCATTAAGCGTCGGCATCAGAATGGTCTTTTCCGGGCTGAGGATTTTGGCCGTTTCGCCCATAAAACGAACGCCTGCCACCAGCAGCGTGGTCGCCGGGTGGTTGGCACCAAAACGTGCCATCTCCAGCGAGTCGGCCACACAGCCACCGGTTTCTTCTGCCAGCGCCTGAATCTCCGGGTCGGTATAGTAATGGGCCACCATGACCGCATTGCGCGCTTTCAGCAGTTGTTTTATCTTCTCGCGGTACGCCTGCTTTGCCTCAGCGCTCAACGGTGTGGGTTTCGGCGGGAACGGATAAATAGCCGCCTGCGGATCGAATATCTCGCTCATTGCTGTTCTCGTTTCTCTTGCTTAACGAAATCCCCCGATAAACGGGAATATTTCTGCTTTAAGTCGCAGTTTTGTTTTATATGCTAAACAAGATAGCCGATTGCTACGGCGTTGTCGTGGAATATTTCGGGTTTTAATCGCGGTGCAAGGCCGATGAGCTGCGCCGCTGTGTTCGAAAAGATCTGGGACAGATGTGAATCGTTAACTACAGCAGGTAGCAAAAAGGCGCCCTCAGGTCTTCTTTTTACATGGTGGGTCATGCAGGTTCGAATCTCAGGCTTCAGTGGATAGCAAAAAGGCGCCCTCAGGTCTCCTTTTTACATGGTGGGTCGTGCAGGATGACTCGGCTTCGCCTCGCCCTTCGGGCGTCGCCGCGAAGCGGCTACGTTGCCTCACTGGCGTTCGGCTCGGACCTGCGGCAGGTTCGAATCTCAGGCTTCAGTGGATAGCAAAAAGGCGCCTTTAGGGCGCCTTTTTACATGGTGGGTCGTGCAGGATTCGAACCTGCGACCAATTGATTAAAAGTCAACTGCTCTACCAACTGAGCTAACGACCCGTTGCGGGTAATACATATCTTCGAAGTGGTGGGTCGTGCAGGATTCGAACCTGCGACCAATTGATTAAAAGTCAACTGCTCTACCAACTGAGCTAACGACCCACTTTTTACCGGTTCAGACTGAACGCCTTAGCCCCGGCAACGGCGGCATATATTACTGGTTTAAGATTCTGACGCAACAATAATTTTGCGAATGACTGCTCAACCGCTCAGGATTCATGCGGCACGGCCAGAAAATCAGCGTATCAGACCTGCCGCATGCTATCACTTCGCATCAATTTTTTTCTGCGCCTGCTTCGCCGCTTCAGTACCAGGATATTTGGTCACCACCTGCTGATACACGGCCTTCGCTTTCGCGCTGTCGCCCTTATCCTGCATGATGACGCCCACTTTATACATGGCATCTGGCGCCTTAGGCGATTTCGGCCAGCTCTTCACTACGGTGGCAAAGTAATGCGCTGCGCCGTCCTTATCCCCTTTGTTGTAACTCAGCTGCCCCAGCCAATAGTTGGCGTTTGGCTGATAGGTGGAGTCAGGATACTTTTGTACAAAGCTCTGAAATGCCTTAATGGCATCATCCTGGCGCGCTTTATCCTGCACCAGTGCAAAAGCGGCATTGTAATCTGAGTTTGCATCTCCACCCTGTACAGCCTGCCCTGAGGCCGCGACAGTGCCAGTTGCCGCGCCCGCGGCAGGCGCGCTGTTGCTCTGAGCCCCGCTGCTCTGCGTCTGCGTGCCAGCGCCTTCTCCACTCAGGTTGTCAATTTGCAGCAAAATCTGCCGCTGACGCTCCTGAATCTGCCCAAGCTGATACTGACTTTCCTGGATTTGACCACGCAGTGTATCAATATCGGACTGGTTAGCGGAGAGCTGCTGCTGGAGCTGGGTTAAAAGCTGGCTGTGTGCGTTGGAAATGCGTTCAAGTTGGGTGACGCGGTCTTCGACCGAGCCGGAGCCGACACTACTGATTGACGCCTGGGCATGAGCGGCCCCTAACGGGGCCGCTGCGCCAACCAGTAACGACAGACTCAAAAGGTAGCGTCTGAAGTTACCGATCATGCCATTCTCTTAGTAAACCAGTACGGCACGACGGTTTTTAGCGTAAGCCGCTTCGTCATGACCCAGTACTGCAGGTTTCTCTTTACCGTAGGATACGATAGCGATCTGGTCAGCAGAAACGCCTTTACCCTGCAGGTACATTTTCACCGCGTTTGCACGGCGCTCGCCCAGGGCGATGTTATATTCCGGCGTACCGCGCTCATCCGCGTGACCTTCAACAGTCACTTTATAAGACGGGTTGTTACGCAGGAATGCCGCGTGCGCGTCGAGCATCTGAGCGAACTCAGAGCTCACATCGAAGCTGTCGTAGCCAAAGTATACAATGTTGTTCTGCTGCAGCTGCTGCATCTGCAGACGAGCCTGCTCTTCAGAAGACATGTTGCCGCTGCCGTTAGCATCCATACCTGTGCCAGCACCCAGCATACCGCCAGCGCCGTTCTGATCGCTATCGGCGCTCTTGTTGGAACTACAGGCCGCGATAGCCATAACAGGCAGAGCCAGCATCAGCCCTTTCAGCACTTTGTTCAGTTGCATGTTTAGATCCTTAACTCATCATTTCATTGTTATCAGAGATACGGCGACCAGGCCGGGAATTTTACCTGACCATCAGTTGCCGGAAGACGCGCTTTAAAACGCCCATCGGTCGAAACCAGATTCAGCACCGATCCCATTCCCTGAGAAGAGCTGTAGATAACCATAGTACCATTCGGTGCGAGACTTGGCGTTTCATCCAGGAACGTGGACGACAGAGTCTGTACGCCCCCCGTTACCAGATCCTGTCGTGCGATGTTCTGCTTACCATTGTTGGAGCTGACCATCACCATAAACTTACCGTCGGAGCTGACATCAGCATCCTGATTCTGGGCACCTTCCCAGGTCAGACGCTGTGCGGCACCGCCGTTCACATTGATTTTGTATACCTGCGGACGACCGGCCTGGTCAGAGGTGAAGGCCAGGTTCTGGCTGTCCGGGAACCAGGTCGGTTCAGTGTTGTTACTGCGACCGTTGGTCACCTGGCGAATCTGGCCTGAGCCAATATCCATCACGTTAATTTGCAGGCTACCGGTTTTAGACAGCGCAAAGGCGAGTTTGCTACCGTCAGGCGAGAAAGCTGGCGCACCATTGTGGCGCGGGAATGACGCAACCTGGCGTATGGCGCCGTTAGACAGCGTCTGGATAACCAGCGCCGAACGGCCGCTTTCAAAGGTCACGTAAGCCACTTTGCTGCCGTCCGGCGACCAGGCCGGAGACATCAGCGGCTGAGTGGAACGATGGACCACAAACTGGTTGTAGCCGTCGTAGTCAGAAACGCGCAGCTCGTAAGGGAACTGACCGCCGTTGGTTTGCACCACGTAAGCGATACGGGTACGGAACGCGCCTTTAATACCGGTCAGTTTTTCAAACACTTCATCACTGGCGGTATGGCCTGCGTAACGCAACCACTGCTTGTTCACTTTATAGGAGTTTTGTGCCAGTACGGTGCCCGGTGCGCCACCGGTGTCCACCAGCTGGTAAGCCACGGTATAGCTACCGTCTGCGTTAGGTGTAACCTGGCCTACTACCACAGCATCAATACCGAGTGCAGACCAGGCCGCAGGCTGAACTTCCTGAGCCGACCCCGGCTGCTGCGGCAGACGAGATTTATCCAGCGGGTTAAATTTGCCGCTATTGCGCAAATCAGAGGAGACGATATCGCCGATTTCTTCCGGTGCAGCCCCTTGCCCACCCCACTTAAATGGCGCAACGCCGATGGGACGCGCTGAGTCCACCCCCTGGGTTATCTCGATACGGACTTCTGCATGCAGGACAGCAGCCCACAGCATCAGAAAACTTAGTGCAACTCGTAATGCCTGCTTCATCTTATCTCCCTTATCCAGGCCCGGAGCCTTCGATAATCTACACCGTTCAGTATTCAGAGTGTACTGGCAACGAAACCGCCCAGGCACGCACGGTTATCCGCTCTCGCCTGGCAACTGCGTTACCCTCATGCAAACATTGGGTATAGCAGAATGTTAATTATATGAAAGACACAACACTTTTGGCCCTGTAACAACAACGTAATGGTTTTCTCTGCATCGGCAGGAAAACATTACGGTTTGAAGTCCAGCGGCGCATTTTTAAAGACTTCATACACGGCCTGGCTCGGCGGCTTTGGCATATGAGCCTGGCGCGCCGCGGCCAGAGCCGCCTGGCAAAGGGCTGGATCGCCGCCCTCTGACTGTATGTCCTTCAAAAGTCCATCCGGCGCAAGCTTAATGCGTAACGTACAGGTTTTACCGGCATAAGAGGCAGCGTCATAAAACTTGCTCTCAATAGCCGATTTAATCTGCGCGGCGTAGCTGTTAATTTCCGCACCGGATGCACCGTTATTCTTATTATTCCCCGTCCCGGCTGCCGCAGCATTGTTTCCTTTCGCTCCACCGCCGGTTTTCGGTGCATTCTTACCAGAGCTCAGATCGCCAAGCAAATCGTCTACGCCCTGCGCAGCGGCTTTTTCGGCGGCAGCTTTTTTGGCAGCCTCGGCTTTTTTGGCCGCAGCAGCCTTTTCAGCGGCTGCGGCTTTTTTCTCGGCAGCCGCCTTTGCCGCAGCGGCTTTCTCTGCCGCAGCCGCCTTCTCTGCTGCAGCTTTTTCAGCCGCCGCTTTCTGAGCCTCTGCCTTCTCTGCCGCAGCCTTCTTCGCAGCATCGGCGGCGGCTTTTTTCTCTGCGTCCTGCTGCGCTTTTTTAGCCGCTTCCTGCTCGACTTTTTTCTGTGCGTCTGCAGCCGCTTTAGCGGCTTCCTGTTCGGCCTGTTTCTTTGCCTGGGCCGCAGCCTGCTTCGCTTCAGCATCGGCTTTGGCTTTCGCAGCAACGGCAGCATCCGCCGCTTGTTTTTGCTGCTGCTCGGCACGCTTCGCCGCCTCTTGCGCCTGCTTTTGCTGCTCGGCTTTCTGTTGCTGCGCTTTTTCCTGCGCCTCAAGCCGTTCTTTTTCCAGCTGCTTCAGACGTTCCTGCTCGGCAGCCTGCTTTTCACGCATCTCCTGAGCCTGCTGTTGAGCCTGTTTCTCTCGCTGCTCAGCGGCGCGCTTTGCGCTGGCCTGTTGGTCCTGCTGACGGTTGTACTGACTGACAACCGCACCCGGATCAACCATTACGGCGTCGATGGCACCACCGCCACCGCCCGCACTGGCGTCAATATTTTCATCGAACGAGCTCCACACCAGCAGCACAATCAGGATGATGTGCAGCACGACGGAGACAATAATCGCCCGCTTAAGCTTTGCGTTTTCTTCGGTTGCCTTAGACACCCTGGTTCCCCAAAACTGTGCAGCTCACAATCAAATCGGCTGGGTCATTAACCCGACCGACTTCACACCTGCCTGGTGCAGCAGGTTCAGAGCTTTAATGACTTCGTCGTAGGGCACGTCTTTCGCACCGCCAATCAGGAAGACCGTTTTCGGGTTTTCTTCCAGTCGGCGCTGCGCTTCCGCTGCAACCTGCTCCGGCGGCAGCTGCTCCATACGATCTTTGCCAACTACGATGCTGTACTGCCCGACGCCAGCAACTTCAACAATTACCGGCGGCTCGTCATTGGTACTGACCGTTTTGGAATCGGTCGCATCCGGCAGATCCACCTCCACGCTCTGCGTGATGATAGGCGCGGTCGCCATAAAGATAAGCAGCAGCACCAGCAACACATCCAGCAGCGGAACGATGTTGATTTCGGACTTCAGTTCGCGACGACCCCGTCCCCGAGTTCTGGCCATGACTTACCCCTTGTTGCTTTCGCTAACGCTAAAAGCCTGGCGGTGCAGGATTGCCGTAAACTCTTCCGTGAAGTTGTCGTAGTTCAGCTCCAGCTTATTAACGCGCTGGTTCAGGCGGTTGTAGGCCATAACAGCCGGGATCGCCGCAAAAAGGCCAATTGCAGTCGCAATCAGTGCTTCAGCGATACCCGGTGCAACCATCTGCAACGTTGCCTGTTTTACCGCGCCCAGCGCGATAAAGGCGTGCATGATCCCCCACACGGTGCCGAACAGCCCAATATATGGGCTGATTGACCCAACCGTGCCGAGGAACGGAATATGGGTTTCCAGGTTTTCCAGCTCACGGTTCATAGAGATACGCATCGCGCGCGACGCCCCTTCAACAATGGCCTCTGGCGCATGGCTGTTAGCGCGGTGCAAACGGGCAAACTCCTTAAAACCGGAATAAAAGATTTGCTCTGAACCGCTTAAGCTCTCACGACGTCCCTGACTTTCCTGATACAAGCGTGACAGCTCAATACCAGACCAGAACTTATCCTCAAAGGCCTCTGCTTCACGCCCGGCTGCATTCAAAATGCGCGTGCGCTGAATAATGATGGCCCAGGAAGCAATGGAAAAACCAATCAAAATCAACATGATGAGTTTGACCAGAAGACTTGCTTTTAAAAACAAGTCAAGGATATTCATGTCAGTCACTGCTTGAACTCCGCGACGATAGACTGGGGAAGCGCTCGTGGCTTCATAGTGGTCAGGTCAACGCAGACGATAAGCACCTCAGCCTGATTGAGGACTTTATCGTCGGCATTAACAATTTTTTGCGAGAATACGAGCGAGGTTCCACGCATAGAGGTTATCTCGGTCTGAATCTCCAGCAGGTCGTCCAGCCTGGCTGGGGCAAGATAGTCCAGCGTTATTTTGCGCACAACAAAGGCAACGCTATCCTCCAGCAGCTCCTGCTGGCTGAAGTGGTGATGGCGCAGCATTTCTGTGCGTGCTCGCTCATAGAAAGCGACATAGCTTGCGTGATAAACCACGCCACCGGCATCAGTATCTTCGTAGTAGACCCGAACCGGCCATCGAAACAACGTTGTGCTCACTCTACATCCCGGTAATGCCAAATAAACGCTGCTACTATACGCAAGCAAAACGGGGTTTGGAATGGGAGGAAGGGAAGGAAGCGTAAATATTTATGGACCTGTAAGATCCATAAATATCAGCATAAAACGATTAGAAAAAGAAAAACACCAGTCCAACAATCAGCACAAGGCTTGCCAGCAGCGGGCAAAAGATGCCCTGCCACAGCACCGCCTTTGGCCGAAAGCCTACGCCGTGAATCACGCCAGCGCATACCGCCCACATCAGCGCAAAACCATGCCATACCGCAAGTTCACTGGTTTTTGCCGCAAAACGCGACGGGTCCCAGAACATGCAACCCGCCAGCAAGAGCGCCATGATTAAGGAAAGAGCCCTTAACGGGCTCTTATCCATTACCGCATAAAGCGTTGCGATAATTTTCTTCATCAGTTTTCTTGAGACTCAACGTGCTCGATTGCCAGGGCAGTAATGATGCCAAAGGCGCAAGCCAGCAGCGTCCCCAGAATCCATGCAAAATACCACATGTTATCTCCTCACTCAGTACAGAGAGTTGCTGTTGCTTTCGATGTGCTCTTTGGTGATACGACCGAACATTTTCCAGTAACACCAGGTGGTGTAGAGCAGAATAATCGGTACGAACACAATCGCAACCCAGGTCATCACGTTCAGCGTCAGCTGGCTTGATGTGGCATCCCACATCGTCAGGCTCGCATTCATCATGGTGCTGGACGGCATCACAAACGGGAACATCGCGATACCGGCAGTCAGGATGACGCAAGCAAGCGTCAGCGAAGAGAACAGGAACGCCCAGGCACCACGCTCAAGGCGAGAGCACAGCACGGTCAAGAGCGGCAGCACCACACCAAGCGCCGGGATAGCCCACAGCGCTGGCATGTTGTTGAAGTTCACCAGCCATGCACCCGGTTCACGCGCAACTTCTTTCGTTAATGGGTTAGACGCTGCATAGGTATCAATGGTTGACGTCACAACGTAGCCGTCGATGCCGTAAACGACCCACACGCCAGCCAGTACAAAGCACACCATCATCACCAACGCAGAAACCTGTGCGGTAGTGCGGGTGCGCAAGTGCAGCTCGCCGGTAGTACGCATCTGCAGATAAGTTGCGCCCTGGGTGACAATCATCGCCACGCTCACTACGCCGGCCAGCAGGCCAAACGGGTTCAGCAGCTGGAAGAAGTTACCGCTGTAGGTCAGACGCAGATATTCGTCCACGCTAAACGGTACGCCCTGCAGCAGGTTGCCGAAGGCAACGCCAATCACCAGCGGTGGCACGAAGCTACCTACGAAAATGCCCCAGTCCCACATGTTGCGCCAGCGGGTGTCTTCAATCTTCGAGCGGTAGTCAAAACCGACCGGACGGAAGAACAACGCCGCCAGCACCAGGATCATCGCCACATAGAAGCCAGAGAACGCCGCCGCGTAGACCATCGGCCAGGCAGCAAACAGCGCACCACCGGCGGTGATGAGCCACACCTGGTTACCGTCCCAGTGCGGGGCAATACTGTTGATCATGATGCGGCGTTCGGTATCGCTGCGCCCGAGGAAGCGGGTGAGCATACCGACGCCCATGTCAAAACCATCGGCGATGGCAAAGCCAATCAGCAGAACGCCAATCAGAAGCCACCAGATAAAACGCAATACTTCGTAATCGATCATTTCTCGACTCCTGTCTTAGCGTGCCGGTTGAGTAGTCGTGTTTGACTGCTCAAAGTGATAACGACCGGTCTTCAGGCTGCTTGGGCCAAGGCGGGCAAACTTGAACATCAGGAACAGTTCAGCCACCAGGAACAGCGTGTAAAGGCCACAGATAAGGACCATCGAGAAGATAAGATCGCCCGCAGTCAGCGATGAGTTCGCAACCGCAGTTGGCAGCACCTCACCGATTGCCCACGGCTGACGACCATATTCCGCTACAAACCAACCGGATTCTACGGCAATCCACGGCAGCGGAAGCCCGTACAGCGCCGCGCGCAGTACCCACTTCTTCTGACCGATACGGTTGCGAATAACCGTCCAGAAAGAGGCAGCGATAATGACGAGCAGCAGGAAGCCACAGGCCACCATGATACGGAAGGCAAAGTACAGCGGCAGCACGCTCGGGATAGAGTCTTTGGTTGCCTGCTGAATCTGTGCTTCGGAAGCCCCTGCTACGTCGTCGGTATAACGCTTAAGCAGCAGACCGTAGCCCAGGTCTTTTTTCACCGCGTTAAAGTTATCGCGAACGGTCTGGTCTTTGGAGCCACTGCGCAGCTCCTGCAGCAGGCTGTATGCCTTCATACCGTTGCGAATACGCGCTTCGTGCTGCACCATCAGGTCCTTAAGACCGATAACCGGTGTATCAACAGAACGCGTTGCAATCAGGCCCAGCGCATAAGGAATCTGAATCTTATAGAGGTTTTCCTGCTTTTCCTGGTCCGGGATACCAAACAGAGTAAAAGCAGCCGGTGCTGGCTGGGTTTCCCATTCGGCTTCAATGGCGGCGAGTTTGGTTTTTTGTACGTCGCCCATTTCGTAACCGGACTCATCACCGAGTACGATAACGGACAGCACTGCCGCCATACCGAAGCTTGCGGCAATCGCAAAGGAGCGTTTGGCAAAAGCGAAGTCGCGGCCTTTGAGCATGTACCAGGCACTGATACCCAGAATGAACATCGCACCGGTTACATAACCAGACGCCACGGTGTGAACGAATTTCACCTGCGCAACCGGGTTAAGGACCAGCTCGGCAAAGCTGACCATTTCCATACGCATGGTTTCAAAGTTGAAGTCTGAGGCGACCGGGTTTTGCATCCAGCCGTTGGCGACCAGAATCCACAGTGCGGACAGGTTTGAGCCCAGTGCCACCAACCAGGTTACCGCCATGTGCTGTACTTTGCCCAGACGATCCCAGCCAAAGAAGAACAGACCTACAAAGGTGGATTCCAGGAAGAAGGCCATCAACCCTTCGATAGCCAGCGGTGCACCGAAGATGTCACCTACATAGTGCGAATAATAAGACCAGTTAGTCCCGAACTGGAACTCCATGGTAAGACCCGTAGCAACCCCGAGCGCAAAGTTGATACCAAACAACTTGCCCCAGAATTTGGTCATATCTTTATAGATTTGCTTGCCTGACAGTACGTATACCGTTTCCATGATAGCCAGCAGGAACGCCATACCCAGCGTTAGTGGCACAAACAGAAAGTGGTACATCGCAGTCAAGGCAAACTGTAAGCGCGACAGTTCGACTATATCAAACATCTTGACTCCTTGCTCTTCGCATGAAGACTCCGGACGCAGAACACAGCGAGATGTTCCGCAACGCATGCCCCAATAGAAAACATTTGCTCCCTCTGTTGTAAGAATTAGCTTAATCGATTCCTACAAAAAGAAGTTTACAAATACGTGAAAAAAAATACCAATACAGTTCCCGCAAATATATTACGCTGCATAAACCTTACAATAAACAGGTTTTTGTTTAGCCTTTTTTGCGTTTCTCGACGGCGATCAATATATAGCGAATTTAGCAGTCAAGAGCCAGTTTGATCTGTAGCAATACTGGCTATTGGAAGGAAATTTACAGAGGGATTTTCGTTGATATAAATCAATTTATTTCACGCTTGTTAACACCGTTTCAACATTTCGAGAATAAGTGATTCAAATGTTAATTTAATGTTTGCATGACCATTCATTTGTTTATCTTAACTGAAACAAAATAAGCGCAGCGGTAATTAATTATTTCGCCATTATTGATCAGTGAAAAATTGTTATTTCCCTGTCGGCAAGTTTAGAAGAATCTTTTTAGTTTTTCCATTTTCGGCTTTTTATTAATTCCATTACATGCCATTTACATTAAATAAATTAACCAATTAAGCCCTGCGAACGCGATAAAAAACAATAAAAAAGGCCACCCGGAGGTGGCCAACCATGTCGAACGCGTTCGCCTTACGGCGAATCCTGTTTTAGTAAAATTCTCAGCCGATTATCGACTTCAACGCTTCGCCGATATCCGCAAGGCTACGTACAGTTTTCACCCCAGCCGCTTCCAGCGCAGCAAACTTCTCATCTGCCGTACCTTTACCGCCTGCGATAATCGCGCCTGCGTGACCCATTCGCTTGCCTTTCGGCGCCGTTACACCTGCGATGTAACCCACAACCGGCTTAGTCACATGCTCTTTGATGTAGGCTGCCGCTTCTTCTTCTGCGCTACCGCCAATCTCACCAATCATTACGATTGCTTCAGTTTTCGGGTCTTCCTGGAACATTTTCAGGATATCGATGAAGTTGGAGCCAGGAATCGGGTCGCCGCCGATACCCACACAGGTCGACTGGCCAAAGCCGTAATCGGTCGTCTGCTTCACCGCTTCATAGGTCAGCGTACCGGAGCGAGAAACAATGCCCACTTTGCCCGGCTTGTGAATGTGGCCCGGCATGATACCGATTTTGCACTCGCCTGGGGTGATAACGCCCGGGCAGTTCGGCCCAATCATACGCACGCCCGCTTCGTCGAGCTTCACCTTCACCGTCAGCATATCCAGCGTCGGGATACCTTCAGTAATAGTGATAATCAGTTTAATGCCTGCATCAACGGCTTCCAGGATAGAGTCTTTGCAAAACGGTGCCGGTACGTAAATCACAGACGCTGTCGCGCCCGTGGCCTCAACGGCTTCACGCACGGTGTTGAACACCGGCAGGCCCAGATGCGTGGTGCCGCCTTTGCCTGGTGTCACGCCGCCAACCATCTGCGTACCGTAGGCAATCGCCTGCTCAGAGTGGAAGGAGCCCTGGCTACCGGTAAAGCCCTGGCAAATCACTTTGGTGTTTTTATCAATCAGAATGGACATTATTTACCCTCCACGGCAGCGACGACCTGCTGAGCCGCATCGGTCAGACTTTTCGCAGCAATGATATTCAGGCCGCTTTCAGCCAGTTTACTCGCACCCAGTTCGGCGTTGTTGCCTTCCAGACGCACAACAACCGGGACGTTAACGCCCACTTCTTCCACCGCACCAATAATGCCGTCGGCAATCAGGTCACAGCGCACGATGCCGCCGAAGATGTTGACCAGTACCGCTTTCACGTTGTCGTCAGACAGGATGATTTTGAACGCTTCAGTCACGCGCTCTTTGGTCGCACCGCCGCCCACGTCCAGGAAGTTTGCCGGCGCGCCGCCGTGCAACTTAACGATGTCCATGGTGCCCATTGCCAGGCCTGCACCGTTGACCATGCAGCCGATGTTGCCATCAAGCGCTACATAGTTCAGCTCCCACTGGGCTGCCTGCGCTTCACGCGGGTCTTCCTGAGACTGGTCGCGCATTTCACGCAGTTCTGGCTGGCGGAACAGCGCGTTGCCGTCAGCACCCAGTTTACCGTCCAGGCACACCAGGTCGCCCTGGGTGGTGATAACCAGCGGGTTAATCTCTACCAGCGCCAGATCGCGCTCCAGGAACAGCGTGGCCAGGCCCATAAAGATTTTGGTGAACTGCTGGACCTGCTTACCTTCAAGACCCAGTTTGAACGCCAGCTCACGGCCCTGGTACGGCATCGGCCCTGCCAGCGGATCCAGCGCGACTTTGTGAATCAGGTGCGGCGTTTCTTCCGCCACTTTTTCGATTTCCACGCCACCTTCGGTGGACGCCATAAACACCACGCGACGGGAGCTACGGTCAACAACCGCGCCCAGATACAGTTCATTAGCGATATCGGTCGCACTCTCAACCAGAATCTGGTTTACCGGCTGACCGCCTGCGTCTGTTTGATAGGTCACCAGACGCTTGCCCAGCCACTGCTCAGCAAAGGCACGAATGTCTTCTTTGCTGTTAACTACTTTCACACCGCCCGCTTTACCGCGACCACCGGCATGAACCTGACATTTGACTACCCATGGGCCTGAGCCAATTTTGGATGCGGCTTCTTCCGCTTCACGCGGGCTAGTACAGGCATAACCTACCGGCGCCGGCAAGCCATACCGGGCAAACAGCTGTTTCGCCTGATATTCATGTAAGTTCATGTGTTCTGTCCATCCAGATAAAATGAGCGTTAGCGCTCAGGGTACTGAAGCGCCGCCCCGCGCGGGCGAGGCGGCCATTTATGAAAGGGACGGTGCCCTTATACGTCCAGCAGCAGACGCGTCGGGTCTTCCAGCAGCTCTTTAATTGCCACCAGGAAGCCCACGGACTCGCGACCATCAATCAGACGGTGATCGTAAGACAGTGCCAGATACATCATCGGCAGAATTTCTACCTGGCCGTTAACCGCCATTGGGCGGTCTTTAATGGCATGCATACCCAGGATAGCGCTCTGCGGCGGGTTGATGATTGGCGTAGACATCAGCGAGCCAAACACACCGCCGTTGGTGATGGTGAAGTTACCACCGGTCAGGTCTTCCACGGTCAGTTTGCCGTCGCGGCCTTTGATAGCCAGCTCTTTAATGCGTTTCTCGCAGTCGGCCATGCCCAGCAGGTCAACGTCACGCAGCACCGGAGTAACCAGTCCGCGCGGCGTAGACACCGCCATGCTCACGTCGAAGTAGTTGTGATACACCACATCGTCGCCATCAATAGACGCGTTAACTTCCGGGTAGCGCTTGAGGGCTTCAACCACGGCTTTCACATAGAAAGACATAAAGCCAAGACGGATGCCATGACGCTTCTCGAACGCTTCGCCGTACTGCTTACGCAAGTCCATAATCGGCTTCATGTTCACTTCGTTGAAGGTAGTCAGCATCGCGGTGGAGTTTTTCGCCTCCAGCAGACGCTCGGCTACGCGTTTGCGCAGGCGAGTCATCGGCACACGCTTCTCAGAGCGGTTGCCCAGCTGCGGTGCAGCGGCCGGCTGTTCAGCCGTGGGTTTGCTCTCAGACTTACTGGCGCTGGCGAGGTGCTTCTCAATGTCTTCGCGCGTCAGACGGCCACCGACGCCGGTGCCTTTAATCGCACTGGCTTCGAGATTGTGCTCGGCCAGCAGGCGACGAATCGCCGGGCTGAGCGCGTCGTTGTTCTGCTCTTCCAGAGAGGCAGAGTGACGCTGTGCTGGGGTGGATTCTTTCGCTTCAGCCTTCGCACCGCTGTCTTTGCCGCTGCTGTTACCTTCGCGCAGGCGCCCCAGAATCTGGCGCGACGTGACGGTGGTGCCTTCATCTTCCAGCACGGCATCCAGCACGCCGTCTGCGGATGCCGGGACTTCCAGCACCACTTTATCGGTTTCGATTTCTACCAGCACTTCATCGCGCTGCACGCTGTCACCCGGTTTTTTGTGCCAGGTCGCCACGGTGGCGTCAGCGACAGATTCAGGCAGGTCGGGAACAAGAATATCTACGCTACTCATTATTTATCCTTTGATATCAATCGATGTTCAGCGCGTCGTTTACCAGATCCTGTTGCTGCTTCTGGTGAACGGACATATACCCTACCGCCGGAGAGGCGGAGGCCGGACGGCCTGCGTAACGCAGAGCGGCCGTTGAAGGAATAGCTTCACGGAAGTGATGCTGGCTGCAGTACCATGCGCCCTGGTTAAGCGGCTCTTCCTGGCACCAGACGAAGTCGTTTACGTGTGCATACGGCTTGAGCACTTCTTGCAGCGCCTGATGCGGGAACGGATACAGCTGTTCAACACGCACGATAGCGACATCTTTCTGCTCATTTTTGCGACGCTGTTCCAGCAGGTCGTAGTACACCTTACCGGAGCACAGCACGACGCGCTTCACATCCTTCGCATTCATCTCGTCCACTTCACCAATCGCTGGCTGGAAAGTACCGTTCGCCAGTTCGTCAAGTGAAGATACCGCCAGCGGATGGCGCAGCAGCGACTTCGGCGACATCACCACCAGCGGGCGGCGCATACCGCGCAGCGCCTGGCGGCGCAGCATGTGGTACACCTGCGCAGGCGTTGACGGCACACACACCTGCATGTTCTGTTCAGCACACAGTTGCAGATAGCGCTCAAGGCGTGCGGAGGAGTGCTCCGGTCCCTGCCCTTCATAGCCGTGCGGCAGCAGCATCACCAGACCGCACATACGGCCCCATTTCTGCTCGCCAGAACTAATGAACTGGTCAATCACCACCTGCGCGCCGTTGGCAAAGTCACCAAACTGCGCTTCCCAAATGGTCAGCGTACGCGGCTCAGCCGTGGCGTAGCCGTATTCAAACGCCAGTACCGCTTCTTCAGAGAGCACGGAGTCCCAGACTTTGAAATCGCCCTGGCCGTTATGCACGTGTGCCAACGGCGTGTAGGTAGAGCCGTTGGTCTGGTTGTGCACCACCGCGTGGCGGTGGAAGAAGGTGCCGCGCCCGGCGTCTTCACCAGACAGGCGTACCGGAATACCTTCATCGACCAGCGTGGCGTAGGCCAGCGTTTCGGCACCGCCCCAGTCAAACAGCTTCTCACCGGCGGCCATCAACTGGCGGTCACCGTAGATTTTCTCCACGCGCGACTGCATGGTGATAGCGTCCGGCACGGTGCTGATTCGCTTAGCCAGTTCCTGCAAGCGCTTCATTTCCACTTTGTTCGGATAGCTTTCATCCCACTCGTGGTTAAGGTACGGCGACCAGGTGAAGGAGTGCAGGTTCATCGGACGCCATTCCTGCACCACGCATTCGCCCGCATCCAGCGCGTCGCGATACAGGTTTACCATCTCAGTGGCATCTTCCAGCGAATCCACGCCGTCACGCTCAAGCTTGTCGGCGTAGATTTTGCGCGGCGTCGGGTGTTTTTTGATTTTCTGGTACATCAGCGGCTGGGTTGCGCTCGGCTCGTCGGCCTCATTGTGGCCGTGGCGGCGATAGCAAACCAGGTCGATGAACACATCACGTTTAAAGGTGTTACGGAAGTCCAGCGCCAGACGCGTTACGAAAGCGACGGCTTCCGGGTCATCGGCGTTCACGTGGAAAATCGGCGCCTGTACCATCTTGCCAATATCGGTGCAGTACGGCGTGGAGCGCGCATCCAGCGGGTTAGAGGTGGTAAAGCCCACCTGGTTATTAATAACGATACGTACCGTGCCGCCCACTTCGTAGCCGCGGGCTTTGGACATGTTCAGGGTTTCCTGCACCACGCCCTGGCCGGTGACCGCTGCGTCACCGTGAATGGTGATTGGCAGTACCTGAACCTGATTGGTACCCGGCTGGGACAGACGGTCCAGACGTGCACGCACAGAGCCCATGACAACCGGGCTTACAATTTCAAGGTGCGACGGGTTAAACGCCAGCGCCAGGTGCACCAGGCCTCCTTCGGTTTCAACGTCAGACGAGAAACCCATGTGGTATTTCACGTCACCGGTACCGAGATGCTCTTTGTGCTTGCCGGCAAACTCGTCGAATAAATCCTGCGGTTTTTTACCCAGCACGTTAACCAGCACGTTGAGACGACCGCGGTGCGCCATACCCAGCACCACTTCACGCGTACCGCTCTTACCGGCATGGCGAATCATCTCTTTAAGCATCGGTACCAGCGCGTCGCCGCCTTCAAGTGAGAAGCGTTTCGCGCCCGGGAATTTGGCACCGAGATAGCGCTCAAGCCCTTCGGCGGCAGTCAGCTCGCTCAGGAAACGCTTTTTCTCTTCAGTGGTAAATTCCGCATGACCAACCACAGATTCAATGCGCTGCTGAATCCAGCGTTTTTCTTCTGTGTTGGTGATATGCATGTATTCCGCGCCGATAGAGCCGCAGTAAGTCTGCTTAAGCGCTTCAATCAGCTCGCCAAGCTTCATCGTATCTTTGCCAATGGCAAAAGAGCCGACGTTGTAGGTTTCCTGGAAGTCGGCTTCAGTCAGGTTATGGTAAGCCGGGTTGAGATCGGCCACCGTCTCCTGCTGCCACAGGCCAAGCGGGTCAAGGTTCGCCTGCTGATGGCCACGGAAACGATAGGCGTTGATCAGCTGGAGAACTTTCACCTGCTTGGCGTCAGTGTCCGGGTCGGTAACGGAAGAGGAAGTGTAACGCGTGGCGTCTTTTGCCAGGCGACGGAAATAGTCTCGGGTTTTGGAATGGAACTGATCCGGCCTGGCACCAACGCCAGGTAACTGCTGGAACATGGAGCGCCAGGCGGCGTCCACTGAGTCAGGATCGGTTAAGAAGTCTTCATAGAGCTGCTCTATCCAGGACTGGTTCGCGCCAGAAAGATAAGAAGAGTCCAGCCAGGCTTTCATTGCGCCGTTCTGCATCGTGATCCCTTTAAGCATATATTTGCTTATTCGCCGTGGATTACTACTACGCACACCGAAGCGCGCGTGACCTGCGATCCCTGGGCGAGCTCTGATAACAATGGCCCGCGAAGGAACCTTTAAAAACCGCCTTTTCATCGGCGGCATCTGGGTTGCGACGGCGTTAGCGTCTTCGCCCCCGGTCGCATAGTTATCTATGCTCCCGGACTTGCTCAGTCGCCGCCTTGTCTCGCTCCAGATGTCGCGATGAAAACGTGCTCCGCTTTGCTCTGCCAGGTGGCCGATTAAGCATTTTCAGCGGTTTTTAAAGATTTCCTGCCGTTACTCTTTTCTACACTACCGGGAGCCTTCGCTCCCGGTATCTTTACCTGCTTTTACGCACTTTTTTGTAACAACATCGACTTAATGTGGCCGATGGCGCGCGTCGGGTTCAGCCCTTTAGGACATACGCTGACGCAGTTCATAATGCTGTGACAGCGGAATACGCTGAAAGCATCGCTCAGCCCGTCGAGGCGGTTGCTGGTTTCGGTATCGCGGCTGTCAATCAGGAAGCGATACGCAGCAAGCAGACCAGCCGGGCCAATGAACTTGTCCGGGTTCCACCAGAAAGACGGGCAGGAGGTCGAGCAACAGGCGCACAGAATGCACTCGTACAGACCGTCCAGCTTCTCACGCTGCGCCGGGCTTTGCAGATGCTCGCGAGCGGGTGGATTTTGTCCATTATTCAACAAGTAAGGCTTAATTTTCTCATATTGCGCATAGAACTGGCCCATGTCCACCACCAAATCCCTGACCACGGGCAGGCCGGGCAGCGGGCGGATAACAATTTTCTGCTTTCCGTTACCCAGGGCAGAAATTGGGGTAATACAGGCCAGTCCGTTTTTGCCGTTCATATTCACCCCATCAGAGCCACAAACACCCTCACGGCAGGAACGACGAAACGACAGCGTCGGATCTTTCTCTTTAAGCTGGATGAGTGCATCCAGCAACATCATGTCGCGACCGTCTTCTGCTTCCAGCACATACTCCTGCATACGCGGCGCATCATCGACATCCGGGTTATAACGATAAATTGAAAATTCGAGTTTCATCACCAGGCCTCCGCGATTAGTAAGTACGTATTTTCGGCGGGAACGCCGGACGCAGTTTCGGTTCCATGTTCACCTTGCGGCGCGTCATGGCATCCTGCTGCGGCAGATACACGGAGTGGCACAGCCAGTTTTCATCATCCCGGTCCGGGAAGTCGAAGCGGCTGTGAGCGCCGCGGCTCTCGGTGCGGAAGTTGGCGGACATCGCGGTGGCGTAGGCAGTCTCCATCAGGTTGTCGAGTTCAAGGCACTCAACGCGCTGGGTGTTGAACTCGCTGGAGGTATCGTCCAGACGGGCATTTTTCAGGCGCTCGCGGATGGTCTTAAGCTGCTCCAGCCCTTTCGCCATCGCGTCGCCTTCGCGGAATACCGAGAAGTTATGCTGCATGCATTCCTGCAATGCTTTGCGAATTTGTACCGGGTCTTCACCGTTGCGGTTGTTGTTCCAGCGGTTAAGACGCTCCAGTGACGCTTCCACGTCAGACTCGCTGGCATCGCGCAGTGTGCCCTGCTCGGCAATGGATTCCTGCAAGTGCACACCGGCTGCGCGGCCAAAGACCACAAGGTCAAGCAGCGAGTTACCGCCAAGGCGGTTAGCACCATGCACCGACACGCAGGCAATTTCGCCGACCGCAAACAGGCCCGGAATCAGCACATCTTCGCCTTTTTCATTCACCGTCAGCGCCTGGCCGCTTACGCGAGTCGGGATACCGCCCATCATGTAGTGGCAAGTCGGGATAACCGGAATCGGCTCTTTGATCGGATCAACGTGGGCAAAAGTGCGAGAAAGTTCAAGGATACCCGGCAGACGGGATTCCAGTACGTCTTTGCCCAGGTGGTCAAGTTTGAGTTTAGCGTGCGGCCCCCACGGACCGTCACAGCCGCGGCCTTCGCGGATTTCAATCATGATGGAGCGTGCCACCACGTCGCGACCGGCCAGGTCTTTGGCATTTGGCGCGTAACGCTCCATAAAGCGCTCGCCGTGTTTGTTGAGCAGGTAACCGCCTTCACCACGACAGCCCTCGGTCACCAGCACGCCCGCTCCGGCAATACCGGTTGGGTGGAACTGCCACATTTCCATATCCTGCACCGGTACGCCTGCGCGCAGCGCCATACCCACGCCGTCGCCGGTGTTGATGTGTGCGTTAGTGGTGGACTGGTAGATACGGCCTGCGCCACCGGTGGCCAGCACCGTCGCGCGCGCTTTGAAGTAAACCACTTCACCGGTTTCAATGCACAATGCCGTGCAGCCGACGACCGCGCCATCCTGGTTTTTCACCAGATCGAGCGCATACCATTCGGAGAAAATTGTGGTGTGGTTTTTCAGGTTCTGCTGATACAGCGTGTGCAAAAGCGCATGACCGGTACGGTCTGCCGCGGCTGCGGTGCGCGCTGCCTGCTCGCCGCCGAAGTTTTTCGACTGGCCACCGAACGGGCGCTGATAGATGCGGCCGTCGTCAAGGCGTGAGAACGGCAACCCCATGTGTTCCAGTTCCAGAATCGCTTCCGGGCCGGTTTTACACATATATTCGATAGCGTCCTGGTCACCGATGTAATCGGAACCTTTCACGGTATCGTACATGTGCCATTCCCAGTTATCTTCATGGGTGTTGCCAAGCGCGACCGTAATACCGCCCTGCGCAGACACCGTATGGGAACGGGTAGGAAAGACTTTAGACAGCAGAGCACAGGTCTGGCCCGACTGGGAAATCTGTAACGCCGCGCGCATACCTGCGCCGCCTGCGCCAATAACAACAGCATCAAATTCTCTGACTGGCAAATTCATTACACACCCCACACCACAACAAATCCATAAATGACGTACACCAACAGCGTCACGACAATTGCCAGTTGCAATATCATGCGAATCGCCAGCGGTTTAACGTAGTCGGTCAGCACCTGCCACAGTCCAATCCAGGCATGGATCAAAATGGAAAACAGCGTCAGCAGCGTGAAGACTTTGGTGAAGGCGGAGGCAAAAAAGCCAGTCCACAGTTCCCAGGTGAGTTCGCCCGCAGTGGCAAAAAACACCACCATGTAAACGATGTAGAGCGTAATGACTATCGCGGTAGCACGAACCAGCAGGAAGTCATGAATCCCGTTACGACCTAATGCGGAAGCGTTGCTTACCATACGAGGACTCCTGCAAGAATTGAAAACACGGCAGTGATAACAAAGGAGATGTTCGCGGAGCGTTGGCCCGCCGCCAGGGTTTCTTCCAGATAGCCAAAGTCCATCAACAGGTGGCGAATACCCACAACCACGTGATAGGCCAGCGCCGTCAGGATGCCCCACATAATGAACTTGACGAAAAAGCTGCCCATAATGGAGGAGGCAACGAGAAAGCCTTCTTCTGATGAGAGCGACAGGCCCAACATCCAGAGCAGAATCCCGACCGCCACAAAAGTGATGACGCCGGAAACGCGGTGGAGGATGGACGCTATAGCCGTTACGGGAAATCGGATCGTAGTAAGATCCAGATTAACAGGTCTTTGTTTTTTCACGGTTTTGCCCACAATGCTGTTCTTATTTTGTTTTCCTTCCTCCGGATTCTGCGGGCGGGTCAGACAGCGCCTGTTTCCATAACCCTACGTCATACAAGAACAACTGCATCCAGATGTTAAATTGACGGGTTATTACGCTGGGTGGCTCGGGATAGCAGAGTGTTCCGGAGACCTGGCCGCAGTATAGGCCGTTCACAATATCATTACAATTGACCCACAAATACTTTAGCCCCTTTTGGTCAAAACAGTGACTTACGTCACGATTACAACAATTTTTTAATTATTACTCATCTGATTTGACAAAAGTTAAACATTTTTGTTACAACCATGGATGAAGTATCCATATAATTCATGAAAGTTATGTGGTCACCCTTTCACCAGTGAAAAAGTTATGTAACAGTGTTGGGTCTTGACCGAAGTAACCTGACCCGGTATTAGTGGTACGCAAAGAACATCATATGGACTGCTAACCAGCTGATTTGTTAACGCTTTACGCTAAGCTATGTATTGCCTGCAAGCCGCCTGACGCTCTGTACCCTGGTTTCCTCCTCTGACACAGAGCCACGCGCCATAAAACAAACTGGCAACATAGTGAATAACATTACCCAGTGGCTGGCCGTCCCGTCCTATAAGGCGCTAAGGAGACCGTAAATGTCTGATAAAAAAGCAACCCTTACCTGTAACGGTGACACTGTTGAACTTGATGTGCTAAAAGGCACGCTCGGGCAGGATGTGTTAGACGTCCGCACCCTCGGTTCAAAAGGGGTGTTTACCTTTGACCCCGGTTTTACCTCCACCGCGTCCTGCGAGTCCAAAATCACGTTTATCGACGGTGATGAAGGCATCCTGCTACACCGCGGCTACCCTATCGACCAGCTGGCAACCCAGTCTAACTACCTGGAAGTCTGCTACATCCTGCTGTACGGCGAGAAGCCGACCCAGGAAGAGTATGACGAGTTCAAAGTGACGGTAACACGCCACACCATGATTCATGAGCAGATAACCCGTCTGTTCCACGGTTTTCGCCGCGACTCACACCCGATGGCGGTGATGTGCGGCGTAACCGGCGCACTAGCGGCGTTTTATCACGACTCGCTGGATGTGAATAACCCGCGCCACCGCGAAATTGCGGCCTTCCGTCTGCTGTCCAAAATGCCGACCATGGCAGCCATGTGTTACAAATACTCTATCGGCCAGCCGTTTGTGTACCCGCGCAACGATCTGTCTTATGCCGGTAATTTCCTGAATATGATGTTTTCCACGCCGTGTGAAGAGTACAAGGTCAATCCGGTGCTTGAGCGCGCGATGGATCGCATCCTGATTCTGCACGCCGATCACGAACAGAACGCGTCCACCTCGACTGTGCGTACCGCAGGCTCCTCCGGTGCCAACCCGTTTGCCTGTATCGCTGCGGGGATCGCCTCACTGTGGGGACCGGCGCACGGTGGTGCCAACGAAGCCTGTCTGAAGATGCTCGAAGAGATCAACACCGTTGAGCACATTCCTGAGTTCCTGCGCCGCGCTAAAGACAAGAACGACTCTTTCCGTCTGATGGGCTTTGGCCACCGCGTCTACAAAAACTACGATCCGCGCGCCACCGTCATGCGTGAAACCTGCCATGAAGTGCTCAACGAACTGGGCATGAAGGACGATCTACTGGAAGTGGCTATGGAACTTGAGCACATCGCGCTTAACGACCCGTACTTCATTGAACGCAAGCTCTACCCGAACGTGGACTTCTACTCCGGCATCATCCTCAAAGCGATGGGCATTCCGTCTTCTATGTTTACCGTTATCTTCGCAATGGCACGCACCGTGGGCTGGATTGCACACTGGAACGAAATGCACGACGACGGCATCAAAATTGCCCGTCCGCGTCAGCTGTACACTGGCTATACGCAACGTGATTTCAACTCAGGCATTGCGAAAAAGTAATCTTCCCGCGCTAAAACAGGCTCAGGGGCAACCCTGGCGGCTCAAAAAAAGAGGCCCGGCATCTCGGGCCTCTGAAGAAGGTCAACCCGGTAACGAGTCTGGCCTTTTGGGTTTTCTTATCCAACATGCTGTACCCTCCCCTCCCAGTACCGTATCAGCCTACAGGCGCTGCATTCCAGATACCGTTCATTAACTTCCAGTACTCACGCGTTGTGCTCGCTTGACGGCGATGTTGGCGCAGGTTTGCAATTAACTATTTCTGGTTAGCAGCATCATGACAGCCTGCAAGCTCAACACCTTCATATTGAGACAGCCGCCCTCGTATCGATTTTGCCCGGTAAAATAGCCATATATCACGCCAGACCCGCCGCTTTACCGGTAATTACCGTTTTTAATGCTTAAAAATAGCGGAGCATTAAACATAAATAACCCCACCATCTGACCAAAACGCTGAGCAATTTATTTAACCATTTAATTACTTCGCAATTAAAATAAAGATCAATCACATCAACGACTGAATATTCTCAAATTTAAAAACGCATTATAATTACTGGAAACCCTGTTTAAAAATGACAAATAAAATAAAAAGCACATTTATTTTATGGACAAAAACACACCAAAAACCAGCACAAAATTCATTATTCACATCACTCATAAAACACATTAAAATAATAATAAAAATACGGTTTAGACAATATTCCTATGAGATTATTTTGACTTTTTCCAGGTAAAATTTTAAATTCTAAATGGAGCTCCGAAAATAATAATCTCTTTAACATAAGGAAATACAATGAAAAAAGTAACTCTGGATACTGCAAAAAACATTATCGGTGGTGCATGCAGCTATAGCTTTGATCTGCAGAATGACGTATGTGTTCAAACTATTAGCTGTGCTGAAGTGACCAAATACGGTACTGCAACCAACATCACTAAGCAAAACGTTGCATCAAGCTACTGTGGCGTTGAAGTAGAACCTCAGGTCTAAGGTAATACACTTGATTGATGCCATTGCCTTATATAAGGTCTGCCATCGTTTTAAATTCCATTCTTGTGAAAACGAAATGATGGCATTGGCACAATGAATGTCGACACCTGTATTGTCCTGAGGAGATACTTTCAATTCAGTGTCAATACAGGTGTAACAATGAAAAAATGGATTTTAGCCCGCCGCACAAACGTGAATACGTATTACCGCCAGTTGAGCAAGTACCACATTTTTGCCCTTCCCTGATAATGTTTGCCCGTATTTCCCCGGTTAACGGTTATGAAAACAACGACACTCCCTGATTATGGGATACCGCGTCTGTTACAGCCTTTATTCATCAACTCACTTCTGGCACTGCGCACACCAGTAAAACGGCCGTGACGCCAGCGAGGTTTTTTCAATTGTTCCGCCGCAGCGTTCGCACGGCTTACCATCACGATGAAATACATGGAAACGAAACAGTGCGCCGTGGTGGCGATTTTCATCCACTTCACCGCGAGTCTGGTAAGAGAGACGCGCTATTTCAAGGCAGGCGTGGGCTAATGCATCCAGCTGAGTCGGCGTCAAATCCACAGCACGGTGCTGTGCGGCCAGTTGCGCCTGCCAGAGAATTTCCACCCGCAGGTAGTTGCCAAGCCCTGCCAGAAACGCCTGGTCGAGCAGTAGCCCCGAAAACTGACGGCGGCAAAAGCGTGGTGACAATAACCGCGCTTTCACCTGCTCCACAGTGAGCGTCATATCCAGCACGTCTGGCCCCACGCGCTGCAAAAACGGGTGCGAGGCCAGCCCTGCGTCGTCCAGCATCTCGATATCTGAGGCGCTGAACAGCAAAATCGCCTTATCCGCAGTCTCAAGGCGCACCCGCAGGCTGCGTTTACTGTCGGGCGTTTCACCAGCATCCATGACGCGCCACACGCCGTAAAGCTGGTTATGGCTGTAGAGCGTTTGCCCGCTCGAAAAGTGGGTCAGCAACGCTTTGCCGCGGGTTTCAATACGGTCAATGCACTCACCGGTTAAAAGCGACTCGTACATTTTTAACTGAGGAAAGGCAAACCAGACAGTGGTCAACGGTTTGCCAAGCACCGCCTCCTCCAGCCGATCCGCTGCGCGGCGGATCTCCGGGCCTTCAGGCATAACAACGTCCTTTCTGGAGATTAAACGCCTGATTCACCGTTAAGCTGCCAGGCCAGTTGACTGAGGTACATCTGTTGTTCGCGCCGCACTTTAAGAGCGTCTTCCAGCGAGCATTGCACAAAGTGAATGGGCTCACCGAGGCGCACCTGCGCCAGACTGTGTAGATCAGCGGTAATAATGCAGGCAATACGCGGATAACCGCCGGTGGTCTGAGCGTCATTCATCAGCACAATCGGCTGGCCGTTGTGCGGCACCTGGACTACGCCCGGCAGCAGACCGTGGGAGGTCAGTTCGCGCTGTTCGGCACGCGCCAGCGTCTGACCATGCAAGCGGTAGCCCATACGGTTGCTTTGTGCGCTCAACTGCCACGGTAAGCGCCAGAAGTTTTCCTGCGCCTCACGGCTGAACTCCCGGTATTCAGGCCCCGGCAGCGCGCGGATGCGGTTGCTCCATAACAGCTGTTTTACGCCGCAGGCGTCGGTGAAGTCGCGTCCTGCCAGAGCCGGGATTTCATCGCCATCACGCAGCTCACGCCCGAGAAAGCCGCCAAAGCCGCCCTTAAGGTCAGTACTGCGCGAGCCCATCACCACAGGCACATCCAGCCCACCAGCGACGGCGAGGTAACTGCGCATACCGCGCTGCGGCAGGTTAAGCTGTAATTGCTGCCCGGCGCGCGCCCGTTGACGCCAGCCGGTCCACACCGGCTTACCATCAAGCGTGGCCTCACAATCGGCCCCGCTCAGCGCAAACCAAGCGTCACGGGTAAATTCAAACAAACATTTGCCAAGCGTTATCTCAAGCGCTGCGGCCTCAGGCGCATTGCCCACCAGCGCATTCGCAATCATCAACGAAGGCATATCCAGCGCCCCGCTGCGACTCACGCCGTCAAGCCGATAACCACTACGCCCCAGGTCCTGAACCGTGGTCTGCATCCCGGCACGAATAACCTTCAGCACACGCCCTCCTTCTGTGGAATAAAGCGCACGGTGTCGCCCGGACTTAACAACGCCGGACTTTCCCGGCTCGGGTCAAACAAACGCAGCGATGTGCGGCCAATCAGCTGCCAGCCGCCTGGCGTATCCAGCGGATAAATCCCGGTCTGACCACCACCAATGCCGACAGCCCCTGCGGGCACCATCAGCCGCGGCTCCGCACGCCGTGGCACCACAAGCTTACCGGACAACCCGCCCAGATAAGGGAAACCCGGCTGAAAACCCAGCAGCCAGACCACATAATCCACGCCAGAATGCTGTTCCACCACCTGACGCTCGCTCAGCCCGGTGTATTGCGCCACAAACCCGAGATCCGGTCCCGCCTCTTTTCCATATACCACCGGAATCTCCAGGCGTCGGGAGGTTGGCTCAACGATGTCGCTTTCCTCCCACCAGCGCTGCAGGCGCTCGATGGCATCAAGCGCGTTACTCTTAGGATCGCGTAACACCACTGTCAGGTTATTCATGCCGGCAATGGCTTCCACCACCGACGGCTGGTCCGCCAGGCGGTGCACCAGCCCCCAGATACGTTTCTGACTTTGCAGGGAAACCGGCGGCTCCAGTTCCAGCACTACCGCACTCTCGCCCAGCAGATAACAGCGCGCTCGTTGCACGTTTACCTCACCTCATCAGGCCGGATTAGGGATATCAATAAAAGTGACGTCCAGCTCGCTGTTAGCATCAAGCCACTCACCGAGTGCCCGAATGCCACCGCGCTCGGTCGCATGATGGCCCGCCGCGTAAAAGTGCAGCCCCTGCTCACGCGCCGAATGGATAGTCTGCTCGGAGACTTCACCGGTAATGAAGGCATCAACGCCAAACCGCGCTGCCGCGTCAATGTAACCCTGGCCACCGCCGGTACACCAGGCTACCCGCTTAACCACCTCCGGGCCGGTATCGCCACACCACAGTGGCCGACGCCCCAGTCGCGCTTCCAGCCAGGAGGCCAGTTCCAGACCCGGCACCGCCAGGTTCATTTCGCCCCACAGCACCAGCGGCTCAATCTCGCCCTTCACATCAATGCCCAACAGGTTCGCCAGTTGCACGTTGTTACCCAGTTCCGGGTGCGCGTCAAGCGGCAGGTGCCAGCCGTAGAGGTTGATGTCATTTTCCAGCAGCGCTTTCAGGCGATTACGCTTCATGCCGCGAATCACCGGCGATTCGTTCTTCCAGAAATAGCCGTGGTGGACGATGATGGCATCAGCCTGCTGGCGCACGGCTTCATCCACCAGCGCCTGGCTGGCACTCACGCCGACAATCACCTTTTGGATTGTCTCACGTCCTTCTACCTGCAAACCGTTTGGCGCGTAATCGCTGAAGGCCGCGCTGTTAAGTTTCTCGTTAATCAGCGCTTCCAGTTCAAAATTTTTCATATCCCGTTTTCCTTATTCTTTACGCGCGGCCTCATAAGCCGCCAGCGTCGCCGCGCGGGCCTGTTTGTGGTCGACTATCGGACGCGGATAATCAAGCTGCTGCCCATGTTTATCCGCCCAGCCCCACGGCTCGTGAATGGCTTTGCCCGGCACCGGCTCCAGTTCCGGCAGCCAGCGGCGAATAAATTCACCGTCAGCATCAAAACGCTGGCCCTGGGTCGTCGGGTTAAAGATGCGAAAATACGGCGCGGCGTCGGTACCTGTTGAAGCCGCCCATTGCCAGCCGCCGTTGTTGGCTGCCAAATCACCGTCCACCAGTTGAGAGATAAAATAACGCTCCCCTTCCCGCCAGTCGATAAGCAAATCTTTAACCAGAAAGCTGGCTACTACCATGCGCAGGCGGTTGTGCATCCAGCCTGTTTCATTAAGCTGGCGCATCGCGGCATCCACAATCGGATAGCCGGTTTTACCCTGCTGCCAGGCTTTAAGCGCCTGCGCATCGTCACGCCATGTTACCCGTTTCGTCCAGCCCACAAACGGCTGGTGACGGCACAGTGCCGGATAGTATGTTAACAGATGTCGATAAAATTCCCGCCAGACAAGCTCGTTAAGCCACACCGCGCCACCTTCACCGTGCAGCGCTCGCGGTTGTTCTGCCAGCAATCGGTTCAGGCACTGGCGTGCCGACAGCACCCCAATGGCAAGATACGGAGAGAGCAGACTGGTCCCCTCTCGCGCCGGAAAATCGCGCTGCTCGGGATAGTCTTTTGCCGCCTGGCGACAAAACTGACGCAGCCGTTGCAGTGCAGCCTCTTCGCCCACGGGAAACAGCGCGCCATCCACCGCCTGCTGCGGATAGTTAAACGTCTGGCTGGCGGGCTTACTGAGCGGGCCGCCCTCTCGCACCGACGGCGCGCGCAGGCACTGCGGCACGTCATCCTGCAAGCGGCGCAAAAAGGCTTTGCTGAATGGCGTGAACACCTTATACATGCTGTTGTTGCCCGTGGTGACGCTACCGGGCGACAGCATCACGCTGTCGTCAAATCCCTGGCACACCACCTCGCCGCCCAATGCCTTTTCAACCGCTGCATCCCGCTGACGCTCGTTGAACTCGTACTGATAGTTATAAAACAGCGCGTCAACCTCATGCTCCTTGCAGAATTTTTTTAGCTCGCCGGGGCAGTCGGCAAAACTGTCAGTCTCCAGCACCGTCAGCACAATGCCTTTTTGCGCCAGCGCCTCCTGTAAGGCATTCACATGCTGTTGTATAAACCAGGCCTGACGCGGGGCCATAGCGTGCTGATGCCACTGCCCGGGTGTGGCAATGAATACCGCCAGCACCTGCGCTTTACTGTTGCGACAGGCAGCGGCGAGAGCCAGATTGTCATGCAGGCGTAAATCGTTACGTAACCAGACCAGATGGGTGGGCATAATGCTCCTGTTTAATGTCCGTAGCGCAGGCACAGCGCTTCAGGGCAAGGATCGAAATAGCGCTGCTGCGCAAGATAATCATCAGGATATTCTGCCAGATAGTGTTTGAGCAACGTCACCGGTGCCAGCAAAGGCTGGGTGCCCCGGCGATACCTGTCGATAAGCGCCGACAACTCCTCGCGCTGGCGCGCGTTAAGCTGTTTACGGAAATAGCCCTGGATATGCATCAGCACGTTGGTGTGGTTGCGACGCGTGGCGGGATGAGAAAGGAGGTTCATTAACCGCTGGCGGTACTCGACAAAAAATGCCTCAAGATCCTGCCACTGATGAAGCCCGGCAACAAAGGGTCCCAGTTCGCGGTATTGAGGTTGTGAATGCGCCAGCAGCAATAGTTTATAGCGGCTGTGAAAAGCAATCAGCCCCTTGCGCGTCAGCCCTTCGCGACGAAGCTGGTTTAGCTCATGTAGCGCGCAGATGCGCTGCATAAAGTTTTCCCGCAGTTCCGGGTCGTGCAACCGCCCGTCCTCTTCCACAGGCAGCCAGGGAAAGCGCTTCATCAGCTCCGCGGTATAAATCCCGGTTCCCGCTTTACGGTTATTTTTGCTCTCTGGCTCATAAACCCGCACACGCTCCATGCCGCAGGTGGGTGATTTGGCACAGACGATGTAGCCACACAGATGTTCAAAGCCCGCAATGCGCTTTTGCGAAAACGCCTGCATTTGCCCGGTTAAATCGCCCTCGCGCCCATCGCTAAAGCGCAGACTGATTTCGCCGTCTGTTGTTTTAACCAACCGCAGCGCCGCGCGCGGGGCTGGCAGACCAATTGCCATTTCAGGGCAGACTGGCTCAAAGCTGACCCAGGCCGACAGTGTCTCCACGGCAAAAGCCAACCGCTTGTGTCCGCCATCAAAACGGACCTTATCACCCAGCAAACAGGCGCTGATGCCAACGGGAATTTTTTCAGACATAAATGCTCCTCTTCGCTACGCCTTAAGTGTAGCCAGGAGCCAGTGGGGCAGGATTTAACAGATAAAAAAACGCCTCCCGAAGGAGGCGCTTAAACATTAATAGAAATCGCTGGCGGCTTGCTCGGCCTGGTCCATCCACACCGGCTTATCGCTGGTCTTGGACCACACGCGGTGCAGGTAGCTGTAGAAGCGGGCGCGGTCTTTCCAGAACAGCATCACCGGTAGGGCGATAACACCTGCGGCGATGACAAAAGCCCGACGCAGGAAAACCTGATGCGCAGGATAGCGTTTATACATAGACATCGTTTTCCTCCTTTGAGAAGCCATAATATTTGATGACAAAATAATACCGCTCTGGTTGAAATTTTACTACTCATCGGACCAGAAAAAAGCATCATTTACCCATTCCTTACATGCAATCCCGTAATTAAGTTACAAAATGGTTAATGAATTACTAACCCATGGTTAACTTATGGCCTTGCGATTTTTATATCTTTTTTACGCTGCTCCCCGGCATTTTTGCGCCTTCTTTTCAGCAAAAAACCTACTCTCACCTCAATCCCTAAAACACCGCTGGAGGTGGACTGTGAGTGCAGGTGTGATTATCGGCACAGCGCTGGTTTTTTTACTTCTGGGCTATCTGATTTATGCCCTGATTAACGCGGAGGCATTCTGATGGCGTCTTCAGCGTGTCTTCTGCTGGCGAGCTTCCTGCTGGTACTACTGATACTGGCAAAACCGCTGGGTTCACTGCTGGCCCGCCTTATCGACGGCGAACCACTGCCGATAATTGGGCATGTAGAGCGCCTCCTCTGGCCCGCGCTCGGTATAAAGCGCAAGCCAATGCACTGGCGCCAGTACCTGCTCGCCATTCTTGTGTTCAACTTACTCGGGCTGGCACTCCTGCTGGCTATTTTGCTGTTGCAGGGGTATTTGCCGCTCAACCCGCAGGGATTTGCTGGCCTCTCCTGGGATTTGGCACTCAATACCGCGGTGAGCTTTGTCACCAATACCAACTGGCAGGCTTACGGCGGTGAAACCACACTCAGCTATTTCAGTCAGATGGCCGGACTGACCGTACAAAACTTCCTTTCTGCTGCCACGGGTATCGCCATCGCTTTTGCGCTCATCCGCGCGCTGGTAAACCATTCAACCCAAACGCTCGGCAATGCCTGGGTTGATCTGACGCGCATTACGCTGTGGGTACTGCTACCACTGTCACTCATTATCGCCCTGGTGTTTGTCCAACAGGGCGTGCTGCAAAACGTCGTGCCCTACCAGCCGGTGCTGACGCTTGAGGGTGCAAAACAACTGCTACCGATGGGGCCGGTTGCCTCTCAGGAAGCCATTAAAATGCTTGGCACCAACGGCGGCGGTTTTTTTAATGCTAACTCGGCCCATCCGTTTGAAAACCCAACTGCATTAACCAATGCCGTGCAGATGCTGGTGATTTTTCTCATCCCGGCGGCGTTGTGCTTTGCCTTTGGCGAGGCCTGCGGCGACAGGCGTCAGGGACGCACGCTGTTGTGGGCCATGTCGCTCGTCTTCGTGCTCTGCGCCATGGTGGTGATGTGGGCAGAAGTACAGGGCAATCCGGCCCTGAGTCTTGCCGGTGCCGATAGCGCGCAGAATATGGAAGGCAAAGAGAGCCGCTTTGGCATCCTTGCCAGCAGCCTGTTTGCTACCGTGACCACCGCCGCCTCCTGCGGGGCGGTGAATGCCATGCATGACTCCTTTAGCGCCCTCGGTGGCATGGTGCCGATGTGGCTGATGCAAATCGGTGAAGTCATTTTTGGCGGCGTCGGCTCCGGGCTGTACGGCATGCTGCTGTTTGTGCTGCTGGCGGTGTTCATCGCCGGACTGATGGTTGGGCGCACGCCAGAATACCTGGGCAAAAAAATCGACGTGCCGGAAATGAAGATGACGGCGCTGGCGATTCTGGTTACGCCCGCGCTGGTGCTGCTCGGCACTGCGCTGGCCATGATGACCGACGCCGGGCGCAGCGCCATGCTCAACCCTGGCCCACACGGCTTTAGCGAAGTGCTGTATGCCGTCTCGTCGGCGGCGAACAACAACGGCAGCGCCTTTGCCGGGCTGAGCGCTAACACGCCGTTCTGGAACCTGTTGCTGGCCTTTTGCATGCTGGCTGGTCGCTTTGCGGTCATGGTGCCGGTGATGGCAATTGCCGGTTCGCTGGTTGCGAAAAAATCCCAGGCCGCAACCGCAGGCACGCTGCCCACCCACGGCCCGCTGTTCATCGGGCTTTTGATTGGCACGGTGCTGCTGGTGGGCGCACTGACCTTTATCCCGGCGCTCGCCCTTGGGCCGCTGGCGGATCATCTGATGACCCAGGTTCTGGGATAACGGAGAGACTATGAGCCGTAAACAACTCGCGCTGTTTGAGCCAGCCCTGGTGCGCCAGGCGCTAAAAGACGCGTTTAAAAAACTCAGCCCAACAGTGCAATGGCGTAACCCGGTGATGCTTATCGTCTGGGTCGGGAGCCTGCTCACCACCCTACTGGCGCTGGCCATGGCCGCTGGCGTCTTAAACGGCAGCGCCCTGTTCACCGGTGCTATCAGCCTGTGGCTGTGGTTTACCGTGCTGTTTGCCAACGTGGCAGAAGCGCTGGCTGAAGGGCGCAGTAAAGCGCAGGCAAGCAGCCTTAAAGGCGTAAAACAAACCTCATTTGCCCGTAAACTGCGTGAAGCACGCCGCGACGCACAAATGGACCACATTCCGTCGGCAGACCTGCGCCGGGGCGATATTGTGCTGGTTGAAGCAGGCGATATTATCCCGTGTGACGGTGAAGTGATTGAAGGCGGCGCGTCGGTAGATGAAAGTGCCATTACCGGCGAGTCCGCGCCGGTCATCCGCGAGTCCGGCGGCGACTTTGCGTCTGTCACCGGCGGCACGCGCATTTTGTCTGACTGGCTGGTTATCCGCTGTAGCGTCAACCCCGGTGAAACCTTTCTCGACCGCATGATAGCGATGGTCGAAGGCGCGCAGCGGCGCAAAACGCCTAACGAAATCGCGCTGACGATTTTGTTGATTGCGCTCACTATCGTGTTTTTGCTGGCCACTGCCACGCTGTGGCCGTTCTCGGCCTGGGGCGGTAGCGCGGTGAGCGTCACCGTGCTGGTGGCGCTGCTGGTGTGCCTTATCCCGACGACCATTGGCGGCCTGCTGTCGGCCATTGGTGTGGCTGGCATGAGCCGCATGCTCGGCGCGAACGTCATCGCCACCAGCGGGCGTGCCGTGGAAGCGGCCGGTGACGTGGACGTGTTGCTGCTGGATAAAACCGGCACCATCACCCTGGGTAACCGCCAGGCGTCCGATTTCCTCCCTGCTCCCGGTGTGGATGAGCGCCAGTTGGCCGATGCCGCCCAGCTCTCTTCACTCGCCGACGAAACCCCGGAAGGCCGCAGTATCGTGGTGCTGGCAAAACAGCGCTTTAACCTGCGCGAGCGCGACCTGCAAAGCCTGAACGCGACCTTTGTGCCATTCACCGCCCAGACACGCATGAGCGGCATTAATATTGAGCAACGCATGATTCGCAAAGGCTCGGTTGATGCGCTGCGTCGCCACGTTGAAGCTAACGGCGGTCATTTCCCTGCGGAAATTGATCGGTTAGTGGAAGGCGTGGCGCGGGTGGGCGGCACACCGCTGGTGGTTGCTGAAGGCGAGCGCGTGCTGGGCGTAATAGCCCTTAAAGATATTGTCAAAGGCGGCATCAAAGAGCGCTTTGCCCGCCTGCGCCAGATGGGGATTAAAACGGTGATGATCACCGGCGATAACCGACTGACCGCAGCGGCTATTGCCGCCGAAGCCGGTGTGGATGACTTCCTGGCTGAAGCCACGCCCGAGGCCAAACTGGCGCTGATTCGTCAGTACCAGGCCGAAGGACGGCTGGTGGCAATGACCGGCGACGGCACAAACGATGCCCCGGCACTGGCGCAGGCCGACGTGGCGGTCGCGATGAACTCCGGTACGCAAGCGGCAAAAGAAGCGGGCAACATGGTGGATCTGGACTCCAACCCCACCAAACTGATTGAAGTGGTGCACATCGGCAAACAGATGCTGATGACCCGCGGCTCACTCACCACATTTAGTATCGCCAATGACGTGGCGAAATATTTCGCCATTATTCCGGCAGCTTTTGCCGCGACTTATCCGCAGCTTGGCGCCCTCAACGTCATGCACCTGCACTCACCGTCGTCGGCCATTCTCAGTGCGGTTATTTTCAACGCGCTCATCATTATCGCGCTCATTCCGCTGGCACTGCGCGGCGTAAGCTATCGCCCGCTCAGTGCTGCCGCCATGCTGCGTCGCAACCTGTGGATTTACGGACTGGGCGGGCTGGTGGTGCCGTTTATCGGCATTAAGCTCATTGATGTGCTGCTGACGCTGTTCGGTCTGCTTTAAGAGGTTTTACTGATGGCTATGTTACGCCCTGCAATATCGTTACTGCTTTTTATGGCACTTGTCACTGGCGGGCTTTACCCACTGCTTACCACCGCACTGGCTCAATGGTGGTTTCCGGCCCAGGCCAACGGTTCGCTCATTGAGATTAACGGTGAAATCCGCGGTTCTGCACTGATTGGGCAACACTTTAGCGAGGCGAAATACTTTCAGGGTCGCCCATCGGCCACGGCTCAAGCGCCCTATAATCCGCAGGCCTCCGGTGGCAGCAACCTGGCAGCCAGTAACCCGCAGCTGACGCAGCTTGTGGATGCGCGTATCGCCGCCCTGCGAGCCGCCAACCCGCAGGCAGCGCACGCCGTACCGGTTGAACTGGTGACAGCATCAGCCAGTGGGCTGGACCCGAACATCACCCCGGTTGCCGCCCGCTGGCAGATTGCGCGCATTGCCCAGGCACGCCGCATCGCACCGGAGCAGGTGGCAAAACTGATTGAAGCGCATACGCAGTCTCCGACGCCGGGTTACACTGGTCAGACGGTGGTTAATGTACTGCAACTCAACCTGGCGCTGGACGCGCTAAAGAGGTAATAAAAGACGATGACTGAGGAGCCGATGCGCCCTGACCCTGATAACCTGCTGGCACAGGCCCACGCCGCGCGCCGCGGGCGGCTGAAGATTTTCTTTGGCGCCTGTGCCGGCGTTGGCAAAACCTGGTCAATGCTTCAGGAAGCCCAGCGCCTGCGCGCCCAGGGTCTGGATATTCTGATTGGCGTGGTGGAAACCCATGGCCGTCAGGAAACGGCGGCGCTGGTTGACGGGCTGGCCCTTCAGCCGCGTAAACGCATCCATCACCGTGGGCGTACCGTGCAGGAGTTCGATCTCGACGCCGCGCTGGCGCGCCACCCGGCGCTGATTCTGATGGACGAGCTGGCGCACACTAACGCGCCCGGCTCGCGCCACCCAAAACGCTGGCAGGACGTGGAGGAACTGCTCGACGCCGGTATTGATGTCTTCACCACCGTCAACGTACAGCACCTGGAAAGCCTGAACGACGTGGTGAGCGGCGTCACCGGTGTCCAGGTGCGTGAAACGGTGCCGGACCCGATTTTTGATGCCGCTGACGAAGTGGTGCTGGTGGATTTGCCACCTGACGACCTGCGCCAGCGTCTGCATGAAGGCAAGGTCTATATCGCAGGCCAGGCCGAGCGGGCAATTGAGAATTTTTTCCGCAAAGGCAACCTGATTGCGTTACGCGAACTGGCATTGCGCCGTACCGCCGATCGGGTTGACGAGCAGATGCGCGCCTGGCGCGACCGCCAGGGCCAGGAGCGCGTCTGGCATACCCGCGACGCTATTTTGCTGTGCATTGGTCACGGCAGAGGCAACGAGAAACTGGTGCGCACCGCTGCGCGGCTCGCGGCAAGACTCGGCAGTGTCTGGCATGCGGTATATGTCGAAACGCCGCGCCTGCATCGGCTTGCAGAGCACCGCCGCCGGGCAATCCTCGCAGCTTTGCGTCTTGCCCAGGAGCTGGGTGCGGAAACCGCCACACTGGCCGACGCCCGTGAAGACAAAGCGCTGGTACGCTACGCCCGCGAGCACAACCTCGGTAAAATCATCACCGGCCAGCGCCCTGCCCGCTGGCGGCTGTGGCCTGGCGAAACCTTTGCCGCCCGTATAAGCCGTCTGGCGCCGGACCTCGATCTGGTTATTGTCGGTCTGGAAGAGCAAAGCCCGGCGAAAAACGAGCAACGTCCCGATACCCGCGCCTTTGGCGATAAATGGCGGGTACAGATACGCGGCTGCTTAGTCGCACTGGCGCTGTGCGCATTGATTACCTTCATCGCCAGCCGCTGGCTACCGGGTTTTGATGCCGCAAACCTGGTCATGTTGTATCTACTGGGCGTGGTGATTGTGGCACTGTTTTACGGGCGCTGGCCCTCGGTGCTGGCAACGGTCATTAACGTACTCAGTTTTGATCTGTTTTTTATTGCCCCGGAGGGCACACTGGCGGTCTCCGATGTGCAGTATTTACTGACCTTCTCCGTCATGCTTGGCGTCGGGCTGCTGACCGGTAACCTCACCGCGGGCGTGCGCTATCAGGCGCGCATTGCGCGCTATCGCGAGCAGCGTACCCGCCACTTATATGAGATGTCGAAAGCGCTGGCGATGACCCGCAGCCCGCAGGATATCGCCCCCATCAGCGCCCGTTTTCTGCAAAGCGGCCTGTTTGCCCAAAGCCAACTGCTGGTACCGGATGAACACGGGCAGCTTCACGCCGTCAACGCGGAGTCGGGCATCAAAAACTGGGACGACGCTATCGCCCGCTGGAGCTTCACTCGCGGTCAACCGGCGGGCGCAGGAACCGACACGCTCCCCGGCGTTCCCTGGCAAATTCTGCCGCTGCGCGCAGGCGACAAAACACTGGGCGTGCTGATTGTTGAGCCATCCAACCCACGCCAGCTGCTTATTCCCGAGCAGCAGCGGCTGCTGGAAACCTTCACTCTGTTAGTAAGTAATGCGCTGGAGCGCCTGACGCTCAGCGCCAGCGAAGAGCAGGCGCGCCTGGCAACCGCACGCGAACAACTGCGTAACTCACTGCTTGCCGCCCTCTCCCATGATTTACGCACACCGCTGACGGTACTGTTCGGCCAGGCAGAAATTCTGACGCTGGATCTTGCCGCCGAAGGCTCAAAGCATGCGCCACAGGCGAGTGAAATCCGCCAGCACGTGCTCAACACCACGCGGCTGGTAAATAACCTGCTGGATATGGCGCGGATTCAGTCCGGCGGCTTTAACCTGCGCAAAGAATGGCTGACGCTTGAAGAGATAATTGGCAGCGCGCTGAAAATGCTGGAGCCAGGAGCGGGCGCACGCCCGGTGATCATTTCGCTGCCCGATCCGTTGCTGCTGATTCACGTCGACGGGCCGTTGTTTGAACGTGTATTGATTAATCTCGTAGAAAATGCGATGAAATACGCCGGGCCGCAGGCGGACATCGGCATCAGCGCCCATCAACAGGGCGAACAACTCAGCCTGGAAGTCTGGGACAGCGGTCCGGGCATTCCTGCCGGGCAGGAGCAGGCAATATTTGATAAGTTTTCCCGCGGCAATAAGGAATCGGCCATTCCGGGCGTGGGGCTGGGGCTGGCGATTTGCCAGGCTATTGTTGAAGTACATGGTGGAACCATTTACGCCGCCAACCGGCCACAGGGCGGAGCCAGCTTTATCGTGACGCTACCGCCGGAGCCCGCACCGGAACTGGATGAACTCAGCGAGGCGCTGTGATTACTGTATTGATCGTCGAAGATGAAAAAGCGATTCGCCGTTTTCTGCGTAGCGCGCTGGAAGATGAAAACCTGCGCGTGTATGAAGCCGAGACGCTACAGCGCGGGCTTATTGAAGCCGCTACCCGCAAACCGGATCTGGTGATTCTCGATCTGGGTTTACCGGACGGCGACGGCATCGATTTTATTCGCGATCTGCGCCAGTGGAGCGCCATACCGGTTATCGTGCTGTCGGCGCGCAGCGATGAGCAGGACAAAATTGCGGCTCTCGACGCCGGTGCTGACGATTACCTGAGTAAGCCTTTTGGTATTGGCGAACTACAGGCGCGGCTGCGCGTGGCGCTGCGCCGCCATGCCAGCGCCGGGCAGCCTGAACCGATATTCCAGTTTTCCGACATCAGCGTTGATCTTGCCGCGCACACCGTGTTGCGCGCTGGTGAAACCGTGCACCTCACCCCCACTGAGTTTCGCCTGCTGGCACTACTTATTAATAATCACGGCAAAGTCCTGACCCAACGCCAACTGTTAAGCCAGGTCTGGGGACCGAACGCCGTCGAGCACAGCCACTATTTGCGTATTTATATGGGACATTTGCGCCAGAAGCTGGAGCAGGATCCCGCACGCCCGCGCCACCTGCTGACGGAAACAGGGATCGGCTATCGGTTTATGATGTAGCTCGCTATTGCGCTGCGATCGTCACACTGACGATCTCAGATTTAGCGTAGTGATAAGGTTTTCTTTAATACGCAAACGGCCCACGTTCACCACATTCACAGCCCCGCCGGTCACGCCCAGCCACCTTCTGTGGCCGGCCTGCGACACACCAGCATAAAAAAACGCCCCGCCGGTTTGCCCTGAAAGCATCGACTTTCAAAGCAACCCAACGGGGCGGTTTATCAGGGAGCCCCCTGTAGAAACTTACTTCGCGTTTTTCAGCACTTCACTGACAATTTCTACCGCTTCTTTCTCAATCAGCAGGCGGTGTTCTTCACCGAGGAAGCTCTCGCAGTAAATTTTATAAGCATCTTCGGTGCCGGACGGGCGCGCAGCAAACCAGCCGTTTTCCGTCATCACCTTCAGACCGCCGATGGACGCACCGTTGCCCGGTGCCGCCGTCAGGCGTGCTGTTATCGGATCGCCTGCAAGCGTGCTGGCGCTGACCATTTCCGGCGACAGCTTAGAGAGCGCGGCTTTCTGCGCTGAGGTGGCCGCCGCCTGCAAACGGTTGTAGCTCGGCGCACCAAAGCGCGCGGCCAGCTCATCGTAATGCTGCTGCGGGTTTTTGCCGGTCACGGCGGTAATTTCTGCTGCCAGCAGGCACATGATGATGCCGTCTTTATCGGTTGACCACGGCGTGCCGTCAAAGCGCAGGAACGACGCCCCGGCACTCTCTTCACCGCCAAAGCCAAAGCTGCCATCGTGCAAGCCATCGACAAACCATTTGAAGCCTACCGGCACTTCCACCAGCTTGCGGCCCAGCGCGTTAACCACGCGGTCAATCATGGCCGACGACACCAGCGTCTTACCAACCGCCACATCCTGTTTCCACTGCGGGCGATGCTGGAACAAATAGTTAATCGCCACCGCCAGGTAGTGGTTAGGGTTCATCAGCCCGGCAGGTGTGACAATGCCGTGGCGGTCGTAATCCGGGTCGTTAGCAAACGCCAGGTCGAACTTATCACGCAGCGCCAGCAGGCCCGCCATCGCACATTCAGACGAGCAGTCCATACGGATAGCGCCGTCTTTATCAAGATGCATAAAGCGGAAGGTCTGATCGACCTGGTCGTTAACGATAGTCAGGTCGAGCTTGTAGAACTCGGCAATGCGCTTCCAGTACTCAATACCCGAGCCGCCAAGCGGATCGACACCCAGCTTCAGGCCCGCTTTCTGGATAGCCGGCATATCGACAATGCTGGCAAGCCCTTCAATAAACGGCTGCACCAGGTCACGCGCATGAATGTTGCCGCTGGCCCAGGCCTTATCAAGCGACTGGCGCTTCACCTCTTTCAGGCCACCTGCCAGCAGGGCGTTGGCGCGGTCTTCAATGACTTTGGTGACGTTGGTATCCGCCGGACCACCGTTAGGCGGATTGTATTTGATACCGCCATCATCCGGTGGGTTGTGAGACGGCGTAATCACAATGCCGTCTGCCAGCGCACCCGGGGTTTTATTGTGTTCAAGGATGGCGTTAGAAACCGCAGGCGTCGGCGTGTAGCCGTTATCCTGCTGAACAATAACCTCTACACCGTTGGCGCTCAGCACTTCCAGTACGGAAATAAACGCCGGTTCGGACAGCGCGTGGGTATCCTTGCCCACAAAACAAGGACCAGTGATGCCGTTGTGCGCACGGTTTTCTGCCACCGCCTGGGCAATGGCCAGAATATGCGGCTCGTTAAAACTGTGGCGCGCCGCGCTACCGCGGTGGCCGGACGTCCCAAATTTTACCGCATGCTCCGCATTACCGACGTCGGGTTGCAGCACATAGTACTGTGAAGTCAGCTGTGCAACGTTTATCAAATCACTCTGCTGTGCAGGCTGTCCCGCACGGTTGTGGTTAGCCATTGGCCTGGTCCTTTTGACGCAAAATTAAACTGTGCCGCAAACCTTTTCAATCAGCCCTGCCGGGAACTGCATTGACTGCATGATGTGTTCAATCATGCTGCATTTGCGGCCCGTGTTGGTGTTGGTTATCACCCAGAAAGGCGTGCCAGGCACCTGTTTCGGTTTGGTTTGGTTGCCGCTGTGCAGCAACGTGCGCTCGTCGTTGGCAAAATAAACGCGGGTGCGCCCGTGCATTGATTCGGTCGCTTGTGCAAATGCCGCGGCATCCTGCGCATAAAGCGTAGAAAGAATCAGCAGAAAGCGGTTAACCGCTTTTTTCTGCTCAGCATATTCATCGGAAAGTAACAACTCACGCACGGCACGCACGCGGTCACGCGCGGTTTTCGCCACCGGCTTATCAGCCACGGCAACCGGCGCACTCACAACGGGGAGCATCACTTTCGCGGGGGGATTCGTCTCTACAGACTGGACGGCGGAAAATTTCAGCATACGCCGTAAAATGTCGGACGCGCTTTCGCCTATGTGCTGGGTGTGGCTGGCAATATAGCGATACAGCTCGTCATCAACTTCAATCGTTTTCATCTTAATCCAGTGCAGTATTATCTTCTGAATACAAGTTATTGAGGATTATAAGATCTAACCCCAACAGCGGATAGCGTCAAACCGCAATCGCGGCAAAAGTCAGAATTCGCCGCACTTTTGCGCCCGCATGGCGCAACAGGAAACATGATACCCTAACCCGACGCACTCAAAAAAAGAACTTTGTTATGAAACTGAACGCTCGCCTGCAAACTGCGCAAACCTCATCGTCTTCTTCCCCCATTGTGTTAATTCACGGCCTGTTTGGTAGCCTGGATAACCTCGGCGTACTGGCTCGTGATTTGGTCGCTACGCACGATGTCTTACAGCTCGACCTGCGTAACCACGGTCTGTCGCCACAAAGCGATGAAATGACTTACGCTGCGATGGCGCAGGACGTGCTGGACACGCTGGACGCCAACGGGCTTGAAACCGTCACGCTGGTGGGTCACTCGATGGGAGGCAAAGTTTCAATGGCGTTGAGTGCACTGGCGCCACATCGCCTGGACAGGCTGGTAATGATTGATATCGCCCCTGTCGCTTATCCGGTACGCCGCCATGACGAGATTTTTGCCGCCATTCGCGCTGTCAGCAACGCGGGAGCGACCTCACGCCAGCAGGCCGCCGACATTATGCGTAAAAAGCTTGATGAAGAAGGCGTGATTCAGTTTCTGCTCAAATCCTTTCATAACGGCAGCTGGCGCTTCAATGTTCCAGTGCTGTGGGACAAATACGACAACATCGTGGGCTGGGAGCCCGTCCCTGCGTGGAATCACCCGGCACTGTTTATCCGCGGTGGTGACTCCCCGTACATTCTTGAGGAGTACCGCGATACGCTGCTCGCACAGTTCCCGCAGTCGCGCGCGCATGTGATTGCAGGTGCCGGGCACTGGGTGCACGCTGAAAAGCCGCAGGCTGTGCTGCGCGCTATCCATCGCTTCCTTGATGACGCTGCTTCTGCTTAAAAACCCATCGACCAGTTGGCACAAGCCATGAACGCGTTGGCGCGCCCGATCTCACTCATGTATGATGGCGCGCTGTTAATGCACCCGAACCCGCTACACTAGCCTGTATTCCTGTCATTTTAATCATGGCCAAAGAACAAACGGACCGAACAACGCTTGATCTGTTCGCAGATGAACGTCGCCCGGGTCGCCCTAAAACGAACCCACTTTCGCGCGACGAGCAACTGCGTATCAATAAGCGTAACCAGCTTAAACGCGACAAAGTGCGCGGCCTTAAGCGCGTGGAGCTTAAGCTCCACGCTGACGCCGTTGATGCGCTCAACGAGCTTGCGAAGCTGCGCGAGATGAGCCGCAGCGAGCTTATCGAAGAAATGCTGATGCAACAGCTTCAGCATACGGAACGCTGACGCCTGCCCTTTCTGAAATCCTGACATGTTGCATACTGTGCACAAGACGGCAATAGCTGTTTTCGCAGCTGGCGGGCATCTGCTATGATTGGCGTATCTGTGGGCGTTATGCCGCCCCCATCTTATTAAGTATCAAGAGGTTTTTTACTCATGGCAATCGTAGGCATTTTCTTTGGCAGCGACACAGGCAACACCGAAAACATCGCAAAAATGATTCAGAAACAGCTTGGTAAAGAGGTTTCTGAAGTGCGTGATATTGCTAAAAGCAGCAAAGAAGATTTGGAAGGCTTCGATATCCTGATGCTCGGCATCCCGACCTGGTACTACGGTGAAGCGCAGTGCGACTGGGATGACTTTTTCCCAACGCTGGAAGAAATTGATTTCAACGGCAAGCTGGTTGCCCTGTTTGGCTGCGGCGATCAGGAAGACTATGCGGAATACTTCTGCGACGCGCTCGGCACCATTCGTGACATCATTGAACCGAACGGAGCAACCATTGTCGGTCACTGGCCAACCGCAGGCTACCATTTCGAAGCCTCCAAAGGCCTTGCCGATGACGCCCACTTCCTGGGACTTGCCATTGATGAAGACCGCCAGCCGGAACTGACCAATGAGCGCGTAGAAAAATGGGTGAAGCAGGTCTCGCAAGAGCTGCACCTTGATGAGATTATCAACGCATAAGGCATTATGATGATGCGGCGCTTCCCTTATGCGCCGCATTAATAGATAATGCCGATGTAAGTGATTGCTACAATTTTTTAACGTCACCCCTGTTTATCTGTACAATATCCGCAATATTTCGTTGGTGATTTCGCACAGTTAGCTACATCACCGAAATTCTTTGTCAACATCGTTACACTTTTATACACGGTTTCTATTTAGACCCTTCGGTTCTATAATGAAACACATTCATTTTTAAGTGAATTCTATGCAGCACTCCCTTAAGGGGGTAAGTTATTAAGTTACAGGACAAATTCCGCATGACTGACAATAATACCGCACTAAAAAAGGCCGGCCTGAAAGTCACGCTTCCCCGGTTGAAAATACTGGAAGTCTTACAGGAGCCTGAAAATCACCACGTCAGTGCGGAAGATTTGTATAAGCGCCTGATTGATATGGGTGAAGAAATTGGTCTTGCTACGGTCTACCGCGTACTCAACCAGTTCGATGACGCCGGTATTGTGACGCGTCATAACTTCGAAGGCGGCAAATCCGTTTTTGAACTGACTCAGCAGCACCATCACGACCACCTGATTTGCCTGGATTGCGGCAAAGTGATTGAGTTTAGCGATGATTCCATCGAACTGCGCCAGCGTGAAATCGCCCAGCGCCACAACATTCGCCTGACCAACCACAGCCTGTATCTCTACGGTCACTGTGCCGAAGGCGAGTGCCGCGAAGATGACCACGCGCACGACATCCGCAACAAATAATTGCCCTCTGGGTAATAAAAAAACCGGAGAATCGCTGCTCCGGTTTTTTTACGCCTGTCGTTTCCAAAACGGGCGGGCAGAGTGCGACACCCTACCCTGCTTACCGCACTGTTTTATGCGTCCGTTCACAATGTTATCGTTTTCTGTCGCTCCACCAGTGCGTAGCGAAAGGCCGTGCTCTCGTTATTGAGACAGACAGTACGCACGTGCCGGTTACAGATAAACCAGATTTCATCACGATCGTTGGACAAAATATAATAGGCATCCGCAGACTCTGACGGGTTATAGCAACCCAGCACACGATAAGCGTTATCCATGCAAAAACCACTGCGTAACGGTAACGGTCTTGGCCCCTCTTCCAGTTGCTCAATCCTGATATACAGCCCTTGCTCAAGCCAAAGCATGTGCGCTCCTTGTGTTCTGCAATGAAGACGCCTGTACCGACATGGCAGGCGCTACAAAACAGGCATTAGAAATACCAAATAGAATTAAAGCGTAGTGGCTATTTGGCTGAGCATTGTCTGAAAAACGTGAAAAGTAAAAAAGGCCCGGCGCAGTGCGCCGGGCCTTTACTCATCAGCAAGATGAAGAGACGGTGGGATTACTTAACCGTGGTTTCACGCCCGAAGCGTTTGCCGTCTGGCGTCACGCTGCGTACCAGCACCGTGCCGCTGACCTGCGGGCGAGCCTGATCATCGTAACGCTGCCAGGTTTTGCCGTCGTCGGTGGAGTACTGAATCGCCACACCCGGCAGAGCGGTGTTTGCCGCAAGCTTACCGTCGGTGATACGCGCACCCGGTACTGGCAAACGCCAGGCGATATTGGTATCTACTTTCGCCAGTTCGCGCTGCCCCAGGAGGTTAGCAAAGCGTTCCCAGTCTTTCTCCAGCGCACTCTTATCTACAAAGTTGGTTTCGCCACCTTTAAATTCGCGACCAGCCACGTAATCCAGCTCCCAGGCAGCGCGGTGCCATGCACGCTCTGCCACGGAGAACAGACGCGGGAACAGGCGATATTCCAGCTGGTCATCGGTACGCACGATTTCGCTCCATACCTGAGCAGACATGCCATAAGCACCCGGCCAGGTCTTCTCGGAGCCAGAGGCGAAGGCGTTACCGTCGCGGTCTACCGATGTTTCTGCGTTCTGCGGCATGTTATTAGGTGCGAAAGCGAAGATCTTACGCTCATCGCTGAAACGGGTGCCCCAGTAGTAGCCCGGCTCTTTCGGATCCACTTCCTGCGGGAAGTCGAGATACAGGTAATCCGGGTTAGAGATGGTGACTTCAAAGCCTTTATTGGCCCAGTCGTTCACCGAATCACCGCCGCCCCAGTAGATGGTATCCCAGAAGTTAACGCCCATACGTTTGGTCGCAAACTCAGAGGCATCTTTCGCATCTTTCACGCCGTCCTGCCAGGCCATCATCTTCGCAATGCCGTGGTCATTAACCAGTTTGCTGACCTGAATCGCAAAGTAGCTCGGCAGGTGCTCCAGATCCTCAACTTTGCCTTCTTTAAGCATGGCCTGGCAAACCTGTGACTTCGCCCACGGTTTGTCCTGCGTGCTCATGTCGATAAGGCCCTTACCTTCGGCGCCGGAATTCTTATCGGCATAACCTGCACCCAGGTAGATGTTTTTCGCCTCATCACCGCCAAAGTGCCAGGTTTCCAGCGGCTGTCCGGCTTCTTTATGCATCGCCTGCATTTCACCAATGACTTTATTGACGAAGTTCAGCGAAGAGTCCATGCACGGGTTCAGGTAGCCGGTGTGATCGTAGTACTGCACGCCGGTGGTGTTGGAGGTATCGGTCGGATCCAGCAGGCGAAATTCGTTCGCCTCTTTCTCCTTACCTTCTTTCATCAGGCGGTCATAGCGTGCTTCCATAGAGATAGCGGCTGCACGCGCGTGCGCTGGCATATCGATTTCCGGGATAACCTGGACGTGGCGCGCTGCCGCGTACTTGACAATTTCGATATAGTCAGCGCGGGTAAACCAGCCGCTGCCGTTGTTGTCGCTGTCCGGGCCAGAGCCCAACTGCGGCAGCAGGCAGGTTTTTTCAGTCAGGTCGTGGCAGCGTTTACCACCGACTTCCGTCAGCTCCGGCAGGCCAGGAATTTCAATACGCCAGCCTTCATCATCGGTCAGGTGGAAGTGGAATTTATTCATCTTCAGCGCCGACATCTGGTCGATAGCACGCAGAATAGCCGCCTTGCTATGGAAGTTACGACCCACGTCGATAAACATGCCGCGGTAGGCAAAACGCGGGGCGTCTTTAGCATCCAGCGTAGCAATCTTCTTATCGCCGTCCATCGGAATAAGAGACATGATGGATTGCAGGCCGTAGAACACGCCGGTTGCGTCATAGCCAGTGATAACCGCGTCTTTCTCGCCAATCTTCAGTGTGTACGCACCTGATACCGCTTCATCACCGCTAAAGCCGTCTTTTTTCACTTCGGTGCGCACCGGGTACCCGGTTCCGGTTTTCACGCCCAGGCGTTTAAAGCGCGCTTCCACCGCTTTAACCGTTGCCTTGTCCAGCGTCGCCAGGTCAAGCTTCACGCCCTTGCTCAGGTCAACATCCTGGCCGTGTACCGTGACCTGCATCGGGGTTGGCATAATCTGACCGCGCAGTTCACCTGCATTAAGCAGCTTCACATCGCTGTTTTTCTCAAAACGCGTTTCTGCGGTCATCAGAATGTTGTTGTCGTCTTTGGTACGCTTCCACTGCTCGCCAATCGGCGTGACGAAGCTGTCGAGATCTTCAGTATTAGTGCTGGCAATCACTTTCGGTTTCGCGTCACCAGACGTGACGTACCAACGCGGGATAACGTCGGTCATAAAGATCTGCCAGTATTCGTTGACGATAGGGATTTCAACCGTGCCACCTGCCGGGAAGCCGGTGAATTTGTCGGTCGGTTCCAGCTTGTGCAGGTCACCCACCACGTGCGTCACCTTAAACTGATCGCTGTCGATTTTCAGTACCTGACGAATGCTCGGGAACCAGATAGTCCAGTCCTTGCTGGTGATAGCGTCACCGTTATTGGTCAGTTTAATGGTGGCTTTGTTACAAGAAGCCCAGTCAGCGCCGAGCGCCGCGCAGTCCACGCCGTTAAGCGCCGCCTGGTTATCATTAACGGTATAATTCAATTTCAGTTTGCTAATACCGTCTACCGTTTCCTGTCCGGCAAAGGCCGCACCGCTGCACAGAAGCGCCGAAATTACGCCGCCTAATACGCTCGCTTTAAACATTTTCATCTGCTGTGTCCTTCCGTTTTACGGGTTGATGGCGTGGCTTTCCTGCCAGATTTTTTCACATGTGTCTGCGACAGCCTGATCGTTGCCGCTTTTTCTGGCCTTGATACATTTCTGGTATTGTTCAGGGGAGATAGTTTCTGCGGCGACACTTTCACGCTGCCGGGCTTCTGCCGCTGTTTTAGGCATACTTTCACAGGCTTTCAGCTTTTCAGGTGAACCTTCGGCAGTCTGGATGCAGGTTTCCCAGGCCTGTTGCAATCTCACGTCTTCCTGTGGGCCGGATGAGTTGCTACAGGCGCTTAGCGCCAGCACCGCCAGCGCGATGATCATACTTTTTTTCATACTGTTTCCTTACGCGTGTGACCGGGGCTGGTATAGCCCCGGTGCGATATCAGAATCAGAAAATGGTGAACGGTGCGATGACCGTGAACTTCACGTCACGCTCGTCCTGGAAGATATTTCCATAGCCGCCACTCCAGCTTGGAATGTTGCTGTGGTTGTCATATTCGGTGAAGTGGAGCTTGAACAGCGTGCCTTTAGCACGGCCTTCCTGAACGGTATACATCGCATCCAGGCTATAGGCCGACTCTTTCAGGCGCTGGCTCTGATCGAAGGCAGGATTGCTGCTGGGTTTGGCATCCCAGCCATAGACATAGGAGGCACCGACGGCCCAGCCAGGCAGATTCCAGTTACTGAGATCGTACATCGCGCCGAAGAAGACAGCTTTTTCGCCGTTGGCGTTAAAGTCAGAACGGTTATCCCACCAGATATCCAGGCGACCGTTAGAAGAAGCATAGGTTGGCGTCATACGTTGCAGGAAGAAACCTTGCTCACCTTCAGCTTTAACCCAGGTCCCTTCCAGACGCAGATCAACCTGACCAATTTTATAACCAAAGGTCAGTGCCTGAAGCCAGGCAGTACCGTCATAAATGTCGTTAGCACCTTTATTACTGAATCTGTCACGCGCGCCATAGAACTGATAGCTTGTCGCCAACGGGCTTCCGGCAACGTCGAATTTATAGCTAGCTTTACCAAAATATTGATTCATGAAGCCCTGGGCCTGACCAACAGCGGCCTCCAGCACGAGATCATTTTTGAAATCATATTTCGCACCAAAAGAATGCAGGTAATCCACACGGGTAGTTCTGTCTGCCCGATAGAACTTATCCATTTTGGTGTGCCACGGCGCTTTATATTCGTTGGCCCACATGTAAGTCAGGCTCAACGCACCGTCATTGCCAAAGTCAAAGTTGGCGCCGGTTTCTGCCCCCTGGTAAGTACCTGGCATAAAGCTCCAGTGCGGGGCCAGTAACGATTGACCGGTAGGCTGAATATAGCCAGCACGCGCCCACATTGGACCATACTGGAATTTAGCCGCTGCTTTATAGAGACTTACGCCGCTCTTATCACCCATCCCTGCTTCATCATAAGCGCGGTTACTGGAGGAAAACGCGATTTCGTTCGGGTGGCCGCTGGCAGAAGACTCCGCCATTTCAATAGCGGTAAAAATGGCAACGTCGATACCAAACATGTCAGCCGCAAAGCCTGACTGATAGTCAAGGTTGGCGTTCCAGGTGGAGTGCGACAGGTTGGTTTTATATTTACCGTTATCCTCAACGTCTTTACGGTCGCGCTCGCGCTGCCAGTAATAAATACCACCGGTAAGGGAAGAGTCTTCGATAAAACCGGCGGCTTTCGCTTCGGGCATTGCCACAAAGCCTGAAAGCGCTGTCACAGACGCGATAGCAAGCGCCAGCGTACTACGTTTGCCACTGAACGTACGCATATGAAAATTCCTCTTTGACGTAATAAATATCGCCAGCCATAAACGGCAAATCGGCGAAAAGAAAAAAGTGCCCGTAGGCTAAGTTCCCTGAGTCAATTGCGTCTCTACGCTCTCACTGACCGCAACCAGACTATTTTTTGCGACGCGAATTATCAACGTTTTCGGAGAAAGAATGTGCAGATTATGACGAAGTGCACATAATTTATGAGAGAATGTAAGAAAGTATATTTATGCAAGCTTTTCAGGTAAAAAGCCGTCAACTATTCACAAAATATTCAAAATTTCTTGATAAAAACCATAATAACAAAAAGGAATTAAATGCAGATACTTACAACCAGGATACCCACCGCAAGAAAGGTTAATTCGCAAAACGAATATTCACATTAAAGACATAAAAAAACGCCGCATAAGCGGCGTTATAAGTACAAACTCTCAGCAATGTTTACTCGCCGATTTTCGCCCAGGTATCGCGCAGACCGACGGTACGGTTAAACACCGGCTTCTCTGCCGTAGAATGGCGGCTGTCGAGGCAGAAATAGCCTTCACGCTCGAACTGATATGCCTTGCCCACCTCAGCGCTCTTCAGGCTCTGCTCAGCGTAGCCCTGGCGAATCACCAGCGACTGCGGGTTGATAACCGTGAGGAAGTCCTCGGCAGCGCCCGGATTCGGCACACTGAACAAACGGTCATAAAGACGGATTTCGACCGGCAGCGCATGCTGTGCGCTCACCCAGTGGATAACCCCTTTCACCTTGCGACCGTCAGCAGGATCTTTGCTCAGCGTATCGGCATCGTAGCTGCAGAAAATGGTCGAGATGTTGCCTTCGGCATCTTTCTCGACACGCTCGGCTTTAATTACATAAGCGTTACGCAGGCGAACTTCTTTACCCAGTACCAGGCGCTTGTACTGTTTATTCGCTTCTTCGCGAAAATCCGCACGATCGATCCAAATCTCACCGCTAAACGGCACGTCGCGCATGCCCATTTCAGGCTGGTTCGGGTGGTTCGGCATGCTGACGATTTCGCTGTGTCCCTGCGGGTAGTTTTCAATCACCAGTTTAACCGGATCGATAACCGCCATCGCACGCGGTGCGTTCTCGTTGAGATCTTCACGGATGCAGGCTTCAAGTGCAGCCATTTCTACCGTGTTGTCCTGCTTGGTCACACCGATGCGCTTACAGAACTCGCGAACGGCAGCAGGCGTGTAGCCACGACGACGCAGGCCGGAGATAGTCGGCATACGCGGATCGTCCCAGCCTTCTACCAGCTTGTCGGTCACCAGCAGGTTGAGCTTGCGCTTGGACATCACCGTGTATTCCAGATTCAGGCGCGAAAACTCATACTGGCGCGGATGCGTCGGGATGGTGATGTTATCCAGCACCCAGTCGTACAGGCGACGGTTATCCTGGAACTCCAGCGTACACAGTGAGTGAGTAATGCCTTCCAGCGCATCGGAAATGCAGTGAGTGAAGTCGTACATCGGGTAGATGCACCACTTGCTGCCGGTCTGGTGGTGATCGGCAAACTTAATGCGGTAGATAACCGGATCGCGCAGCACGATAAACGGTGATGCCATATCGATTTTGGCACGCAGACAGGCGCTGCCCTCGGCAAATTCACCGTTGCGCATTTTCTCAAATAGCGCCAGGTTCTCTTCAACCGTGCGGTCGCGATACGGGCTGTGCTTGCCAGGCTCGGTCAGCGTGCCGCGATATTCGCGGATCTGCTCCGGCGACAGTTCATCGACGTAAGCCAAACCTTTGTTAATCAGCTCAACCGCATAGGCATGCAGCTGGTCAAAATAGTCTGAGGAGTAACGCACATTGCCGGTCCAGTGGAAACCCAGCCACTCAACGTCATGCTTAATGGAATCGACGTACTCGATATCTTCTTTAACCGGGTTCGTGTCATCAAAACGCAGGTTGCACTCGCCCTTGTAGTCCTGAGCAATGCCAAAGTTCAGGCAGATGGACTTGGCGTGGCCGATGTGCAGGTAGCCATTCGGCTCAGGCGGGAAACGGGTATGCACAGTGTTGTGCTTACCGCTGGCCAGATCTTCATCAATAATCTGGCGAATAAAATTGGTTGGGCGGGCTTCAGCCTCACTCATCTCAAATACCTCAAAGCGTGTCAAACGGTTTGCCGCACATGATCGTACAAGCCGTGCGTGGACACAACCTTTAGTTACAGAAAATCACACGTCCTGTACAGGGAATAAAAAAGCGGCCGGGGATTAACCCGGCCGCTAAAGGCGAAGCACTCAGGAGAGATTATTTGCCTTTAATTTCATACAGTGGCGTCTGCCCTGCAACGACACTACCGCTGGCTTTAACCACCAGGCCACCGAAGTCATCGATGTTGCTGCAAACGACCGGGCTAATCATGGAGCGCGCATTCGCGTTCAGGAAGTCCAGATCCATTTCCAGCACCGGCTGGCCCGCCACAACCTCTGCGCCCTCTTCAACCAGGCGAGTAAAGCCTTTACCACCCAGTGCAACGGTATCGATGCCCATGTGAACAACGATTTCCGCACCTTCAGCCGTTTCAAGGCAGAAGGCATGGTTAGTATTGAAGATTTTCACCACGGTTCCGGCAGCCGGAGAGACCACCGTTTTGTCGGTCGGCTTCACGGCAACACCGTCACCTACAGCCTTGCTCGCAAACGCTTCGTCCGGTACTTCATCGAGCGCTACCGTCTCGCCCGTAACCGGGGAAACCAGCGTGACCAGCGTCGGCTTGGTGCTATTCGGCACAGCCTGCGCTTTTACGGCAGCGGCTGGCGTTGCTTCTGCTGGTGCCGCATCGACATGACCGACGGTTTTCATGTTGTTGGCAATTTTCTCTGCCACAAAGCCAACAATAATCTGCACGCTGGTTTTGTTCAGGCGGATAACGCCGCTTGCGCCCAGGCGTTTAGCCAGTGCGTCATTCACAATAGAGGAGTCTTTTACGTTCAGGCGCAGACGCGTGATACAAGCGTCGATACCGGTCAGGTTGTCAGAACCGCCGATTGCCGCAATGTACTGACGCGCCAGCTGCGGGATGTCCTGCTCGCCAGAGCCGGTCACGTTGCCGCTCAGGTTCTTGTCTTCACCATCGGCTTCACTACCGGCAACAGCCAGCTCGCGACCCGGGGTCATCATGTTGAATTTGGTGATAGCGAAGCGGAACACCACATAGTAGATAACGAAGAACACCAGACCCTGCGGAATCAGCATATACCACTGAGTCGCCAGCGGGTTACGGGTGGACAGCACAAGGTCAACCAGACCGGCGCTGAAGCCAAAGCCCGCAATCCACTGCATGCTTGCCGCGATGAATACGGAGATACCCGTCAGGATGGCGTGAATCACATACAGCGCCGGGGCCACGAACATGAAGGAAAATTCCAGCGGTTCAGTGATACCCGTAAAGAACGCCGCAAACGCGCCCGCCATCATGATACCCAGCACTTTGGCTTTGTTTTCAGGACGTGCACACTGGTAAATCGCCAGCGCTGCACCCGGCAGACCGAACATCATAATCGGGAAGAAGCCCGCCTGATAACGACCGGTGATACCCACTTCTGCCGTGCCCGCTGCCAGAGACTGCGCGCCGCCCAGGAAGTTCGGGATATCGTTAATGCCCGCAACGTCAAACCAGAACACGGAGTTCAGCGCGTGGTGCAGGCCAACCGGAATCAGCAGACGGTTAAAGAAGGCATACACGCCCGCACCAACGGAACCCATTTTCTGAATGGCTTCACCGAAGTGCACCAGACCATCATAAATTACCGGCCAGACAATCATCAGCAGGAATGCGACAATAATCATGACAAAAGAGGTCAGGATAGGCACCAGACGGCGGCCGCTGAAGAAAGACAGCGCCTTCGGTAACTCTACGCTACTAAAGCGGTTGTAGAGTTCGGCGGAGATAATACCCACCATGATACCGATGAACTGGTTCTGAATTTTACCAAACGCTGCCGGTACCTGGTCGGCCGGAATGTGTTTGATCATGGAAACCGCCGCTGGAGAACACAGCGTGGTCAGGACAAGGAAACCGACAAAACCGGTCAGCGCCGCGGCGCCATCTTTATCTTTGGACATACCGTAAGCCACACCGATGGCGAACAGTACAGACATGTTGTCGATAATGGCAGAGCCAGACTTGATAAAGAACGCAGCAAGTGCGCTATCTCCACCCCAGCCTACCGGATCAATCCAGTAACCGACACCCATCAGGATGGCCGCTGCTGGCAACGTAGCCACCGGCACCATGAGTGCGCGGCCAACGCGCTGTAAATAACCTAGAATACTCACTTTATTCCCCCTATGAGACCCCGAGATGAAGAGTCGAAGCACTGTTTTTATAGTGTGGTCAAACATGACCCTGCGGCAACGTATCACATCACTCCTGGAGTGTGTGAAAAATTAATTCGTATCGCAAATTAAACGCGTATTTTTTGTGATTATAGTCACCAAATATCTCGCCTCCTTATGCCTTTCACTGGCTATCCACAAAAACTTATTTTATAGTTCAAAATAATTACTATGGATCGCCACGCTTGCCCGGAACTGCGTTACGCTTAATCGAGTATAAACAGCGATCCAGAGAGCTATTTTTAACGTCAATTTTAAGAGGTGTATGATGAGACTGATTCCTCTGGCTACGGCACAGCAGGTTGGTAAATGGGCAGCTCGCCACATTGTTAATCGTATTAATGCGTTCAAGCCGACTGCGGACCGTCCTTTCGTGCTGGGCCTGCCAACCGGCGGTACGCCGCTGGAAGCCTACAAAGCGCTGGTTGAGATGCACAAAGCAGGCCAGGTTAGCTTCAAACACGTTGTTACCTTTAACATGGACGAGTACGTGGGCCTGCCTCAGGAGCACCCGGAAAGTTACCATAGCTTCATGCACCGCAACTTCTTTGATCACGTCGATATTCAGGCAGAAAACATCAACCTGCTCAACGGTAACGCACCGGATGTTGATGAAGAGTGCCGTCGTTATGAAGAAAAAATCCGCTCTTATGGCAAAATTAACCTGTTCATGGGCGGCGTAGGCAACGACGGCCACATCGCGTTCAACGAACCGGCTTCCTCACTGGCCTCCCGTACCCGCATTAAAACGCTGACGCACGACACGCGCATCGCTAACTCCCGCTTCTTTGGCGGCGACGTAAGCCAGGTGCCAAAATATGCGCTGACCGTCGGTGTGGGTACACTGCTCGACGCGGAAGAAGTGATGATTCTGGTGCTGGGCAACGTGAAAGCGCAGGCGCTGCAGGCGGCCGTTGAAGGCAACGTCAATCACATGTGGACCATCAGCTGTCTGCAACTGCACCCGAAAGCGGTTGTTGTCTGTGATGAGCCGTCCACAATGGAACTGAAGGTCAAAACGCTCAAGTACTTCAACGAACTCGAAGCGGAAAACATCAAAGGCCTGTAAGCACGTTTTTTAAATCCGGGGAGATAATTATGTATGCATTAACCCACGGCCGTATCTATACCGGCCATGACGTTCTGGACGGGCACGCGGTTGTGATTGCCGATGGCCTTATTGAGCGCGTTTGTCCGGTTGGCGAGCTGCCGCCAGGCATCGAAACGCGTGATTTGGGTGGTGCAATTATTGCCCCGGGTTTTATTGATGTGCAGCTTAACGGCTGCGGCGGCGTGCAGTTTAACGACACTGCCGATGCCGTCACGGTAGACACGCTGGAAATCATGCAAAAGGCCAATGAGAAATCCGGCTGCACCAGCTATCTGCCAACGCTCATTACCTGCAGCGATGAGCTGATGATGCAGGGCGTGCGCGTCATGCGCGAGTACCTCGCAAAGCACCATAACCAGGCGCTGGGCCTGCATCTTGAAGGTCCGTGGCTGAACCCGGTGAAAAAAGGCACTCACAACCCGGCTTATATTCGCAAGCCAGAAGCCAGGTTGGTCGACTTCCTGTGCCAGAACGCCGATGTCATCACTAAAATCACGCTGGCACCAGAAATGGTGGAGCCAGAGGTGATTCGCAAACTGGTTGCTGCTGGCATCATTGTCTCTGCCGGTCACTCCAACGCAACAGTCAATGAAGCAAAACGCGGCTTCAGAGCCGGTATTCGCTTTGCAACCCACCTTTATAATGCCATGCCTTATATCAGCGGTCGTGAACCAGGCCTCGCTGGTGCTATTTTTGATGAGCCGGATTTGTACTGCGGTATCATTGCTGACGGCCTGCATGTGGATTACGCCAACGTGCGCAATGCCAAACACCTTAAAGGCGACAAACTCTGCCTGGTGACCGATGCCACCGCACCGGCTGGCGCCAACATTGACAAGTTCATTTTTGCCGGTAAAACAATATACTACCGCGATGGGCTGTGCGTGGACGAAAATGGCACGCTCAGCGGTTCTGCGCTCACTATGATAGAAGGCGTGCAGAATCTGGTTGAGCACGTTAACGTAGCGATGGACGAAGCGCTGCGTATGGCCACGCTCTACCCTGCCCGCGCAATGGGTGTAGAAAAAACCCTGGGTACCATTGAGGCAGGAAAAGTGGCGAACCTCACCGCTTTTACACACGACTACAACATCATCAAGACCATCGTGAACGGTAACGAGGTCGCAATCGGGTAAAAAAATACATGACGACTGGTGGACAGGCTCAAATTGGTAATGTCGATCTGGTAAAGCAAATTAACGGGGCTGCGGTTTATCGCCTGATAGACCAACATGGCCCGATATCCCGCATTCAGATTGCCGAACAAAGCCAGCTCGCTCCCGCCAGCGTCACAAAAATTACCCGCCAGCTGATCGAGCGCGGTTTGATTAAAGAGGTCGATCAGCAGGCTTCCACTGGCGGCAGACGCGCCATTTCTATTGTTACCGAAACCCGCAATTTCCAGGCGATTGGTGTGCGACTTGGGCGCTACGATGCCACACTGACGCTATTCGATCTCAGCGCGCGTGCGCTCCTTGAGCAACACTACCCACTGCCGCAACGCAGTCAGGAGAGCCTGGAACAGGCACTGCTTGATGCCATTGCCCACTTTCTCGACGCCTGCCAGCGCAAACAGCGCGAGCTTATCGCCATCTCAGTGATTCTGCCGGGGCTGGTTGAGCCAGACACTGGCGTCGTGCGCTACATGCCGCATATCGAGGTTAACAACTGGCCACTGGTGGAACGGCTTGAGCAGCGCTTCAACCTCACCAGCTTTGTCGGCCACGATATCCGCAGCATGGCGCTTGCTGAGCACTATTTTGGTTCAACCCAGGACTGTGAAGACGCCATTCTGGTGCGCGTACACCGCGGCACCGGTGCAGGCATTTTGTCCAACGGCAAAATCTTCCTCGGGCGCAACGGCAACGTGGGTGAAATTGGCCATATTCAGGTCGATCCACTCGGTGAGCGCTGCCACTGCGGTAATTTTGGCTGTCTGGAGACTATTGCCGCCAATGCAGCCATTGAGCAGCGCGTGCGCCATCTGCTGGAACAGGGCTACCAGAGCAGGCTTACGGCCGAAACCTGCGATATTCGCCATATCTGCAAAGCCGCCAATAAGGGCGATCCGCTGGCAAGTGAAGTCATCGAATATGTCGGCCGTCATCTGGGCAAAGCCATCGCGATTGCCATTAACCTGTTTAACCCGCAGAAGGTGGTGATTGCCGGTGAAATCACCGAAGCCGAGCGCGTACTGCTGCCTGCTATTGGCAACTGTATTAACTCCCAGGCGCTACAGGCGTTTCGTAAAAACCTGCCTGTGGTCTGCTCACGCCTTAACGACCGTTCAGCGATTGGCGCTTTCGCGCTGGTCAAACGCGCCATGCTTAACGGCATGCTGTTACAGCGGTTGCTCGGCGAGTCCACCCACTGATCCTACGCGCCTGCATCACACCTTGTGTGTGCAGGTGTTTTCTTTTCCGCTGGCGCTTATTACCATAACGCGCTTCTCAAGCTATACGACCGACCTATGACAATTAAAAACATCATCTGCGATATCGACGGCGTGCTGATGCACGACAACGTTGCCATTCCAGGCGCCGCACAGTTCATCACAGGCATTATGGAAAAAGGCCTGCCGCTGGTCCTGCTGACGAACTACCCGTCACAAACCGGCCAGGACCTGGCAAACCGCTTTGCCACGGCGGGCATCGACGTGCCAGACAGCGTCTTCTATACCTCGGCGATGGCCACCGCTGATTTTCTGCGCCGCCAGGAAGGTAAAAAAGCCTACGTGGTGGGCGAAGGCGCACTGATTCACGAACTGTATAAAGCCGGGTTTACCATTACCGATGTGAACCCTGATTTTGTTATTGTTGGCGAAACTCGCTCCTATAACTGGGAAATGATGCATAAAGCGGCGTTCTTTGTGGCTAACGGTGCGCGCTTTATCGCCACTAACCCCGATACCCACGGCCACAGCTACTACCCTGCCTGCGGTGCGTTGTGCGCTGGTATTGAAAAAATCTCCGGGCGAGCGCCGTTCTATGTGGGCAAACCCAGCCCGTGGATAATCCGCTCGGCGCTTAACAAAATGCAGGCACACTCAGAAGAAACCGTCATTGTGGGTGACAACCTGCGTACCGATATTCTGGCAGGCTTCCAGGCCGGGCTGGAAACCATTCTGGTACTCTCCGGCGTCTCCACCCTTAATGATATTGATGACATGCCTTTTCGCCCGACCTGGATTTACCCGTCGGTTGCCGAAATCGACGTTATCTGATTCTCTGCGCCACGCCGCCCGGCGTGGCGCAGCATTCAATAAAACCGCCATAAAATTAACGAATCGTCAATTATCACGGCTATTCGGTAAGTTTTTTTCAGCATTCAGCAACTGCTATTACTCTTTTTGTTATCGACCCGGTAAATCGCTTGCATTGCCTGTGGCAGTTACGGCATTTTCATAGGCACGACAACGAAACACCGTCACCGGGCGGGTACAACGGAGTAAGCTATGTGTTCTATTTTTGGCGTGCTGGATATCAAAACCGACGCGGGTGAACTGCGTAAAAAAGCACTCGAACTGTCTCGCCTGATGCGCCATCGCGGCCCGGACTGGTCCGGCATTTACGCCAGCGACAAGGCCATTCTCGCCCACGAGCGCCTGTCCATTGTTGATGTCAACGCAGGCGCACAGCCGCTGTATAACGAAAAGAAAACCCACGCACTGGCGGTTAACGGCGAAATCTATAACCACCAGGCGCTGCGTGCCGAATACGCTGACCACTACGCCTTCCAGACCGGCTCCGACTGCGAGGTTATCCTGGCACTGTACCAGGAGAAAGGGCCGGAGTTTCTCGATGAACTACAGGGCATGTTCGCCTTCGTACTTTACGACAGCGAAAAAGACGCCTGGCTGATTGGCCGTGACCACATCGGCATTATTCCGCTGTATATGGGCTACGACGAGCACGGCAACATGTACGTGGCCTCTGAAATGAAAGCGCTGACGCCGGTGTGCCGCACTATTAAAGAATTTCCGCCAGGAAGCTACCTGTGGAGCCAGGACGGTGAAATTCGCCGCTACTGGCAGCGCGACTGGTTTGAGTACGACGCGGTTGAGAACAACGAAACCGATAAAAACGCGCTGCGCGTGGCGCTGGAAGAGGCAGTAAAAAGCCACCTGATGTCAGATGTGCCTTACGGTGTGCTGCTGTCTGGCGGGCTGGACTCGTCGATTATCTCCGCCATTACCAAAAAATTCGCCGCACGCCGCGTAGAAGATGACGAGCGCAGCGAGGCCTGGTGGCCGCAACTGCACTCGTTTGCCGTCGGACTTGAAGGCTCACCGGACCTCAAAGCCGCTCAGGAAGTGGCAAACCACCTTGGCACAGTGCACCACGAAATTCACTTTACGGTGCAGGAAGGACTGGATGCGATTCGCGATGTGATTTATCACATCGAAACCTATGACGTAACCACCATCCGCGCATCAACGCCGATGTACCTGATGTCGCGCAAAATTAAAGCGATGGGCATCAAAATGGTGCTCTCCGGTGAAGGTTCGGATGAAGTCTTCGGCGGCTACCTCTATTTCCATAAAGCGCCGAATGCGAAAGAGCTACATGAAGAAACCGTGCGCAAGCTGCTGGCGCTGCACATGTTCGACTGCGCCCGTGCCAACAAAGCCATGTCTGCCTGGGGCGTGGAAGCCCGCGTGCCGTTCCTTGATAAGAAATTCCTCGACGTGGCGATGCGCATCAACCCACGCGACAAAATGTGCGGCAACGGCAAGATGGAGAAGCACGTTCTGCGCGAATGTTTTGAATCTTACCTGCCCGCAAGCGTTGCCTGGCGCCAGAAAGAGCAGTTCTCTGACGGCGTAGGCTACAGCTGGATTGATACGCTCAAAGAAGTGGCGGCCCAGCAGGTCAGCGACCAGCAGTTGGAAACCGCGCATTTTCGCTTCCCGTACAACACGCCTGGCTCCAAAGAAGGCTACCTGTATCGCGAAATCTTTGAGGAGTTGTTCCCGGTCCCGAGTGCCGCTGAGTGCGTGCCGGGTGGCCCGTCGGTTGCCTGTTCGTCGGCTAAAGCGATTGAATGGGATGAATCCTTCAAAAACATGAACGATCCGTCAGGCCGCGCGGTAGGCGTGCACCAGGACGCCTATCAGTAAGTCTCAACAGACGTCAAACCAACGGGCCATCGCTGGCCCGTTTTTTATTTCCAGGCGCCTGGTCGCCCGCTGATGCAAAGTGATTGTTTCTGCGGTTATTGGCGAGAATCTGAGCAAGCTGTTCGCAAGCTGGTCAAACAAACCGGAGGGGCCGCTTTGTGGTAAAAAACTAGTTGACGCTGCCAGGACAGATACGCATAATGCGCCCCGCAACGCCGATAAGGTAACGCGAAAAAGAGGGCTACGTAGCTCAGTTGGTTAGAGCACATCACTCATAATGATGGGGTCACAGGTTCGAATCCCGTCGTAGCCACCATCTTTTTGCGGGAGTGGCGAAATTGGTAGACGCACCAGATTTAGGTTCTGGCGCCGCAAGGTGTGCGAGTTCAAGTCTCGCCTCCCGCACCATTTCCCTTAGACGTTGCCGGATGGGGTATCGCCAAGCGGTAAGGCACCGGTTTTTGATACCGGCATTCCCTGGTTCGAATCCAGGTACCCCAGCCATTTTTTTATGATAATCGCGCTTGCGGTTATCCGTCACTGACGCAACGTCTACTGCGTTCATTGACAACGCTTTTAGTTGGGGTGTCGCCAAGCGGTAAGGCACTGGATTCTGATTCCAGCATTCCGGGGTTCGAATCCCTGCACCCCAGCCAATTCTGGCTACGTAGCTCGGTTGGTTAGAGCACATCACTCATAATGATGGGGTCACAGGTTCGAATCCCGTCGTAGCCACCATACTTAAGACATCGTTTTTAACGGTGTTTATAATCAGTAAAAGACACTATTGGGGTGTCGCCAAGCGGTAAGGCACCGGATTCTGATTCCGGCATTCCGGGGTTCGAATCCCTGCACCCCAGCCAAATTTGAGCAGTTGCACTGAAAAGTGCCCACAAAAAGACACTGTTGGGGTGTCGCCAAGCGGTAAGGCACCGGATTCTGATTCCGGCATTCCGGGGTTCGAATCCCTGCACCCCAGCCACTTATCAGAAAGGCCCGCGCAAGCGGGCCTTTTTGTTATGTGCTTCTGCTACGCTGTTATTTGCTTACCCTGTATTTCAGAGATGAAAAAAGGGCTGATGCCCCTTTTTCATTCATCGCCTTTCACCAACGCCTTATCACAGCCCCAGCGCATACTTCAGCGCCTGGCGCTTGAGTGCACCCGCGCGCTGGGCCGCCATCAGCCCCAGATTGCGCAGCACACGCACCGGACCAAGGTCATTACTAAAGCCGCTGCAAAATAGATCCATGCCGCTTTGCATCACGTAGTTATCCGGCATACGTCGGTTCTGGTAACGCTTAAGCACCGGCTGGCTGTGCCAGTCTTCACCGCGTTCGCGTGCGTTACCGAGGATCTCCAGCAGCGCCTGGGCATCACGATAACCGAGGTTCACGCCCTGCCCGGCCAGCGGGTGAATGGTATGAGCCGCATCCCCCACCAGCGCCAGCCCGGATTGCACATAGCGCAGCGCATGACGGCGGGTAAGTGGGAATGCACCGCTGGCAACCGGCGTCACTTCCCCCAGACGCACCGGGAAGGTTGAGGCAATGGCGCTTTTCAACTGCGACAGGGTCATTGCCTGAAGCTTACGAATACGTTGCGGTGTGTCGTACCACACCAGTGACGCCCAGTTATCAAATAAAGGAAGAAACGCGTGCGGTCCGCTCGGCGTAAAGTGCTGCCAGGTGCTGTCGCCAGGCGCATTCTCGCACTGCACGGTAATCAGCATGCATGCCTGACGGTATTGCCAGGCGTGAGTACCGATGCCCGCCCATTGGCGTACTCGTGAACTGGCGCCATCGGCGCCAACGACCAGCTGCGCGCGTAACACGTCACCATTATCGAACACCAGCACGTGGCCCTCGTCGCTGGCCTGCATGGCCGTTAGTGTTGCCGGGCAGCGCAGTTGCACCTGCGGATGTGCCTGGAGCGCCTGCCACAGCGCACGCTGCAACACGGCGTTCTCAACCATAAAACCCAGTTCCGGCAGCTTCAGCTCCTGTGCGTCAAACACCACATGGGCGTTTTCCCACTCCCAGGTTTCCAGCCGCCGATAGGGATGACAACGCATAGCGCGTACCGCGGACCATACGCCAAGCGATTTCAGCAAATCCACCGACGCACGGCTGATGGCCGAAATCCGCACGTCCGGCGGCACGCTGGCATCAAACACCGCTGGCGCCTCATGCTCCACCACCGCCACCTGAAATCCGCGCTGTGCCAGCCCCAGTGCTACCGCCGCACCAACCATTCCACCGCCAACAACAGCCACCTCAATGGATTGATTTGTCATCATCATTTTTCCTTAATCCGCAGTTCCTTCAGTTTACCGGATTTTTTCACGCCATGCGGCAGGCGCGCTCTACTGGTCACGAACCCGCCAAAGCATTACAATACGCGCCCTGCATTCCTTGTATGACGTAAGCCAGACCAATGACAAAGAAATTACACATCAAAACCTGGGGCTGTCAGATGAACGAATACGATTCATCGAAGATGGCAGACCTGCTGGAAACCACCCACGGTTTCACTCTGACCGAGGTGGCAGAAGACGCGGATGTCCTGCTGCTTAATACCTGCTCTATCCGTGAGAAGGCCCAGGAAAAGGTGTTCCACCAGTTAGGTCGCTGGAAATTACTCAAGGAAAAGAACCCGGAGCTGATTATTGGCGTCGGCGGCTGCGTTGCCTCTCAGGAAGGCGAGCACATCCGCGAGCGCGCCCGCTATGTGGACATCATTTTTGGGCCACAAACGCTACACCGCCTGCCGGAGATGATAAACCGCGTCAGCGGCGAGCGCAGCCCGGTGATTGACGTAAGCTTCCCGGAAATCGAGAAATTCGATCGCCTGCCGGAGCCGCGCGCCGAAGGGCCGACCGCGTTCGTCTCCATCATGGAAGGCTGCAACAAATACTGCACCTACTGCGTGGTGCCGTACACTCGCGGTGAGGAAGTGAGCCGTCCGAGTGACGACGTCCTGCTGGAAATCGCCCAGCTTGCCGCCCAGGGCGTGCGTGAAGTGAACCTGCTTGGCCAGAACGTTAACGCCTATCGCGGTGCCACCTTTGATGACGGCGTCTGTACCTTTGCCGAACTGCTGCGCCTGGTGGCGGCCATTGACGGCATTGACCGTATTCGCTTTACCACCAGCCACCCGATTGAGTTTACTGACGACATCATCGAGGTCTACCGCGATACGCCGGAGCTGGTAAGCTTCCTGCATCTGCCGGTGCAAAGCGGCTCTGACCGCGTGCTGAACATGATGGGCCGCACCCACACGGCACTGGAGTACAAAGCGATTATCCGCAAGCTGCTGGTTGCCCGTCCTGACCTGCAAATTAGCTCTGACTTTATCGTTGGCTTCCCGGGTGAAACCACCCAGGACTTTGAGCAGACCATGAAGCTCATCGCTGATGTGAATTTCGATATGAGCTTTAGCTTTATCTTCTCTGCGCGCCCCGGTACGCCGGCTGCCGATATGGTGGACGACGTTGCAGAAGAAGAGAAAAAGCAGCGCCTGTACATTTTGCAGGAGCGTATCAACCAGCAGGCGATGGCCTGGAGCCGCCGTATGCTCGGCACCACCCAGCGCATTCTGGTGGAAGGCACGTCACGTAAGAGCATTATGGAACTGTCAGGACGCACCGAGAATAACCGCGTGGTTAACTTTGAAGGCTCGCCGGATATGATTGGCAAATTCGTGGATGTCGAAATCGTCGATGTCTTCCCGAACTCGCTGCGCGGTAAAGTGGTACGTACCGAGGACGAAATGGGCCTGCGCGTCACCGAGTCGCCGCAATCGGTTATTGCCCGCACCCGCAAAGAGAACGACATCGGCGTTGGAATCTATCAGCCCTGATGCCCCTTCCCCGCCAGCGGAACGCGCTTCGCACGGGCCGCTGGCGTTTGCAGTCGTAAGACTTGCATTCCTGGACCACCGCCCAGATATTGATCTTTTACCGTCAAATTCGTCGTGAGACCTGAGCGTCAGGCGCTATTATTCATCTGAAAGCCCCTGCAAGAGGTAAAGAGGACCCGTTTGAATATCGAAACTCGTGAAATCACCCTGGAGCCAGCGGACAACGCCCGTCTGTTGAGCCTGTGCGGACCGTTTGATGACAACATCAAACAGCTGGAGCGTCGGCTGGGCATTGAAATCAGCCGCCGTGATAACCACTTTAAACTCACCGGACGGCAGCTTAGCGTCAGTGCCGCCACAGATATTTTGCGCCATCTGTACGTTGATACCGCGCCGATGCGCGGGCAAACGCAGGATATCGACCCTGAGCAAATCCACCTCGCCATTAAAGAGTTCCGCGTGCTGGAGCAGGCGGCAGAAAGCATTCCTGACTACGGCAAAGCGGTCAACATCAAGACCAAACGTGGCGTCATCAAACCGCGCACGCCAAACCAGGCGCAGTACATTGCCCATATCCTCGACCATGACATCACCTTCGGGGTTGGCCCAGCGGGGACCGGTAAAACCTATCTTGCGGTGGCGGCGGCGGTAGACGCGCTGGAGCGCCAGGAAATTCGCCGCATTCTGCTCACCCGCCCGGCGGTGGAAGCCGGTGAAAAACTCGGTTTTCTGCCAGGCGACCTGAGCCAGAAGGTGGACCCGTACCTGCGCCCGCTCTATGACGCCCTGTTTGAAATGCTGGGCTTTGAGCGCGTTGAAAAACTCATTGAGCGCAACGTGATTGAAGTAGCTCCGCTTGCCTACATGCGTGGGCGCACGCTCAACGATGCCTTTATCATTCTCGATGAAAGCCAGAACACCACCATCGAGCAGATGAAAATGTTCCTTACCCGCATTGGTTTTAACTCCAAAGCGGTGATTACCGGCGACATCACCCAGATTGACCTGCCGCGCAGCACCAAATCAGGTCTGCGCCATGCCATTGAAGTGCTGGCTAACGTTGAAGAAATCAGCTTCAACTTCTTCCACAGCGAAGACGTGGTGCGCCACCCGGTGGTGGCCCGTATCGTCACCGCCTATGAGGCGTGGGAAGCGGCAGACCAGAAGCGCAGAGCCGAAGTGACCGCTGAACGTAAGCGCGAGGCAATGGCCGACAGTACCCAGGAGAGCAAATGAGCCAGGTGATTCTTGATTTACAACTGGCCTGCGAAAGCGAAGCCGGGCTTCCTGAAGAAGCGCTGTTTCAGCGCTGGCTTGATGCGGCGGTTATTCCGTTTCAGGAAGACGCCGAAGTCACAGTACGCCTGGTTGATGAGCCAGAAAGCCATGAACTGAACCTGACGTATCGTGGCAAAGACAAGTCCACCAACGTGCTCTCCTTTCCGTTTGAAGCCCCGCCGGGCATTGAACTGCCGCTGTTAGGCGACCTGGTGATTTGTCGCCAGGTCGTGGAGCAGGAAGCGCAGGAGCAAGGCAAGCCGCTTGAGGCTCACTGGGCGCACATGGTGGTGCACGGCAGCCTGCATCTGCTGGGTTATGACCATATCGAAGATGACGAAGCCGAAGAGATGGAAGCGCTGGAAACAGAGATAATGCTTGCTCTTGGGTACGCTGACCCGTACATTGCCGAGAAAGAGTAGCCTGTGCGCCGGCATCAGGCCGCATCGGTACAATATACCGCCGCAGCGTGCAGTTACCCGCCGCGGCAGTACATAAACTAACAAGAGACCCAACCCCTTACGCCATGAGCGACGACAATTCTCACAGTAGCGACACCTCCACCAAAAAGGGGTTTTTCTCCCTTATTCTCAGCCAGCTTTTCCACGGTGAACCGAAAAACCGCGACGAACTGCTGGAGCTAATCCGTGATTCTGAACAGAACGAGCTTATCGACCAGGATACCCGCGATATGCTTGAAGGGGTAATGGATATCGCCGACCAGCGCGTGCGCGATATCATGATTCCGCGTTCGCAAATGATAACCCTTAAGCGCAACCAGAGCCTGGACGAATGTCTTGATGTCATTATCGAGTCTGCCCACTCGCGCTTCCCGGTCATCAGCGAAGATAAAGATCACATTGAAGGGATTCTGATGGCGAAAGATCTGCTGCCGTTTATGCGCAGCGATGCCGAGCCGTTTAGCATGGAAAAAGTGTTGCGCCCGGCAGTGGTTGTGCCGGAGAGCAAACGCGTGGACCGCATGCTCAAAGAGTTCCGCTCCCAGCGTTACCACATGGCGATTGTCATCGACGAGTTCGGCGGCGTTTCCGGCCTTGTGACCATTGAAGATATTCTTGAACTTATCGTCGGCGAAATCGAAGATGAGTACGACGAAGAAGATGATATTGAATTTCGCCAGCTCAGCCGTCACACATGGACCGTGCGCGCGCTGGCGCCTATTGAAGATTTTAACGATACCTTTGGCACCCACTTCAGCGATGAAGAAGTAGACACCATCGGCGGTTTGGTGATGCAGGCCTTCGGCCACCTGCCAGCGCGCGGTGAAGCCATTGAGATAGACGGCTACCAGTTTAAGGTGGCGATGGCCGACAGCCGACGCATTATTCAGGTTCACGTCAAACTGCCGGATGATTCGCCGCCACCTAAACTGGAAGAATAACGCAATGGAGCTTCGCTCACTGCTTCAACGCCAGCGCGCACGCCTGCCGCTGGCGCTTCTCTTCGGGGCCAGCGGAACGCTGGCCTTTTCGCCGTATGATTTCTGGCCCGCCGCCATTGTTGCCCTGGCAGGCCTGCAAGGGCTGACGCTTAACCGACGCCCACTGCAAAGCGCCTGGATTGGCTTTTTCTGGGGGCTGGGTCTGTTTGGCACCGGTATTAACTGGGTCTATGTCAGTATCGCCCAGTTTGGCGGCATGCCCGGCTTTATTAATGTGTTTCTGGTGCTGCTGCTTGCAGCTTACCTGTCGCTCTACACCGGTCTTTTTGCGGGCTTCTTAAGCCGCCTGTGGCCCAAAACCAGCGTCTGGCGCGTGGCGCTGGCTGCCCCCGCTCTGTGGCAGGTTACCGAGTCCCTGCGCGGCTGGGTGCTGACCGGCTTCCCATGGCTACAGTTTGGCTACAGCCAGATTGACGGTCCGCTCAAAGGCATTGCCCCGCTACTGGGCGTGGAAGCCATCAATTTCCTGCTGATGATTATCGCCGGACTCATTGTGTTGGCGTGTGTGAAGCGCTGCTGGCGTGTCGGACTGGTTGCCGTGCTGCTGCTGGCACTGCCGTGGCCGCTGCGCTATGTGCAATGGTTCCAGCCGTTGAATGAGCGCACCATTAACGTGAGCCTGGTGCAGGGCAACATTCCTCAATCCATGAAGTGGGAAGAAGGCCAACTGCTCAATACGCTGCGCATTTATCTTGATAAAACCCAGCCGGTGCTCGGCCAGTCGCAGCTGATTATCTGGCCGGAGTCAGCCATCCCGGACCTTGAAATCAACCAGCAGCGCTTTCTGACCTCGCTCGACGGCATGTTGCGCGAGCGCAACAGCGCCATGATAACCGGCATTGTCGATGCGCGCCGTAACGACCAGAACCGCTACGACACTTACAACAGCATTATCACGCTGGGTGAAGGCAGCCCGTACAGCTATAGCTCAAAAGACCGCTACAACAAAAATCACCTGGTGCCGTTTGGCGAGTTCGTGCCGCTGGAAAGCATTCTGCGCCCGCTGGCGCCGTTCTTTGACCTGCCGATGTCCTCTTTCAGCCGTGGCCCGCGCGTGCAGCCGCAGTTAGAAACACGCGGCATGAAGCTCACCGCCGCTATCTGTTATGAAATCATTCTTGGCGAGCAGGTCAGGGACAACTTCCGCCCTGACACAGATTTCCTGCTCACTATCTCCAATGACGCCTGGTTTGGTAACTCTATCGGTCCGTGGCAGCACTTCCAGATGGCACGCATGCGTGCGCTGGAACTGGCTCGCCCGCTTTTGCGCAGCACCAACAACGGTGTTACGGCCATTATTGCCCCTGACGGCAGCGTGCAGAAGATGCTGCCACAGTTCACCCGCGACGTGCTGAGCGCCCAGGTGACACCGACCCGCGGCCTTACGCCTTATGCGTACGTGGGTGGCTGGCCGGTGTGGATACTCACGCTGTTGTTCGCTGCAACGGCGCTATTCCTGAGCCGCCGCACACCTCGCTAAACCTCTCTCCACGCCTCTTCACCCGAAGGGGCGTTTTCTTCTTCATCGCTGGCACAGCTTTTGCAAAACATCGCCTGATGATGCGACAACGCTGCCGCATCTGAGCGAGTCGTGAGCGTTGTGCACCAGAATCATCCCTGCTGTGCACACTCACAGTGCAGCCGCCGCCCGTTGCCTCATAACGGTGCGGCACTCCTCGCAAAAACAAACAAATAATTAGCAAAATACCGACAGTAAACCAGGCTAAATGATGACTGGCTGGCCGCGGTTTTAAAATCCGTGCCAACACAACAACAACAAACAGCACACATGGGTATCAGCGCCTTCTGGCGCGAGGATAAGGAGTGGATATGCAATTACGTACACTGACCACAGCACTACTGGCACTTGGCCTTGGCGCAAGCACCTTCGCGGCAGAGCAACCCGCCACGCCGGATAGCGGCACGCTGGCAAAGATTGCTAAAAACGGTGTTATCGTGGTCGGCCATCGCGAATCATCGGTGCCTTTCTCGTATTACGACAACCAGCAAAAAGTGGTGGGCTATTCTCAGGACTATTCCAACGCCATTGTTGAGGCCATCAAGAAAAAGCTCAACCAGCCCGACCTGCAGGTCAAACTGATCCCTATCACCTCACAAAACCGTATCCCGCTGCTGCAAAACGGCACCTATGATTTTGAATGCGGTTCCACCACCAACAACCTTGAGCGCCAGAAACAGGCTGCCTTCTCTGACACGATTTTCGTGGTTGGCACCCGCCTGCTGGTGAAAAAAGGCAGCGACGTGAAAGACTTTGGCGATTTGAAAGACAAAGCCGTGGTGGTGACCTCCGGTACCACCTCTGAAGTGCTGCTGCATAAGCTTAATGATGAGAAAAAACTCGATATGCGCATTATCAGCGCCAAAGATCACGGCGACTCGTTTCGCACGCTGGAAAGCGGCCGTGCTTACGGCTTTATGATGGATGACGCTCTGCTGGCTGGCGAGCGCGCCAAAGCGAAGAAGCCGGATAACTGGGACATCGTTGGTACACCGCAGTCAAAAGAAGCCTATGGCTGCATGCTGCGTAAAGACGATCCGGCATTCAAGAAAGTGGTAGATGACACCATCGCGCAGATCCAGACCTCTGGCGAAGCGGCGAAATGGTTTGATAAATGGTTCAAAAACCCGATTCCACCGAAAAATCTCAACCTTAATTTTGCACTGTCGGACGACATGAAGGCCCTGTTCAAGCAGCCTAACGATAAGGCGTTTAACTAAACGCCAGTGTTTTTTGATTGGGCGTCAGGACAGACAGCGCGGCAGGCGGCCGTTCCCCGCCCGCCGCGAAATCAGACGCCTTATCAACATTCTGAGTGCCGCTTTGCACACTCAGTACCTGGCCCCGACACCCCAAATCACAGCATGCGCTAACCGGCCTGAACAACCAGGCTGGCCCGCGCAGCGTGGTTCGCGCCATTCAGGGTCAGGCCTTTATTTTTCGGAGTATTTTTTATGTCTATAGACTGGAACTGGGGAGTATTTCTGCAACCCGCGCCATTTGGCAACACCACCTATCTGGGCTGGCTGTGGAGCGGTTTTCAGGTCACCGTCGCGCTTTCTGTCGCGGCCTGGATTATCGCCTTTCTGGTGGGGTCACTGTTTGGCATCCTGCGCACCGTGCCCAACCGCTTTCTCTCCTCGCTGGGTACGCTGTACGTAGAGCTTTTTCGTAACGTACCGCTGATTGTGCAGTTTTTTACCTGGTATCTGGTTATCCCGGAGCTACTGCCTGAGAACCTCGGCATGTGGTTTAAAGCGGAACTGGACCCGAACGTGCAGTTTTTTGTCTCCTCCATGCTGTGCCTGGGGCTTTTCACCGCCGCCCGCGTGTGCGAACAGGTGCGTGCCGCAATCCAGTCGCTGCCGCGCGGGCAGAAGAACGCCGCCCTGGCGATGGGCCTGACGCTACCGCAGGCATACCGCTATGTGCTGTTGCCTAACGCCTACCGCGTGATAGTGCCGCCCATGACCTCAGAAATGATGAACCTGGTGAAGAACTCCGCTATCGCCTCCACCATCGGTCTGGTGGATATGGCCGCCCAGGCAGGTAAATTGCTGGACTACTCCGCTCGCGCCTGGGAATCGTTTACCGCAATTACGCTTGCTTACGTGCTGATTAATGCCTTCATCATGCTGATGATGCACCTGGTCGAGCGCAAGGTTCGCCTGCCTGGCAACATGGGAGGCAAATAATGTACGAATTTGACTGGAGCTCCATTGTTCCTTCGTTGCCGTACTTGCTCAGCGGCATGGTCATTACGCTAAAAATTACCGTTATCGCCATTGTTATCGGCATTGTCTGGGGCACGCTGCTGGCGGTGATGCGCCTGTCGAGCTTTAAACCGTTAAGCTGGTTTGCCAGCGCCTACGTTAACGTCTTCCGTTCGGTGCCGCTGGTCATGGTGCTGCTGTGGTTTTATCTCATCGTCCCCGGCCTGTTACAAAAGGTACTGGGACTGTCACCAAAGACAGATATACGGCTGATTTCGGCAATGGTGGCGTTCTCTATGTTTGAAGCCGCCTATTACTCAGAAATTATCCGCGCCGGTATCCAGAGCATCTCGCGCGGACAGTCCAGCGCCGCGCTGGCGCTGGGTATGACCCACTGGCAGTCAATGAAGCTCATCATCCTGCCGCAGGCGTTTCGCGCCATGGTGCCGCTGCTGCTGACCCAGGGCATTGTGCTGTTTCAGGACACGTCGCTGGTGTACGTGCTGAGCCTCGCGGACTTTTTCCGCACCGCCTCCACCATTGGCGAGCGCGACGGTACACAGGTCGAAATGATCCTGTTTGCCGGTGCTGTGTATTTCATTATTAGTCTTAGCGCCTCGCTGCTGGTCAGCTGGCTGAAGAAAAGGACCGTTTCATGATTTCCCTGAAGAACGTTTCAAAATGGTATGGCCACTTTCAGGTACTGACCGACTGCTCCACGGCGGTCAAGAAAGGCGAAGTTGTAGTGGTGTGCGGTCCTTCTGGCTCCGGCAAATCAACGCTGATTAAAACCGTCAACGGCCTGGAGCCTGTGCAGCAAGGCGAGATTATCGTCAACGGCACCGCGGTGACCGACAAACGTACCAACCTTGCGCGCCTGCGCTCACATGTTGGCATGGTGTTTCAGCACTTTGAGTTGTTCCCGCACCTGTCGATTATTGAAAACCTGACGCTCGCGCAGGTGAAAGTGCTCAAGCGCGGCAAGGCCGAATCGCGCCAGAAGGGTCTTAAGCTGCTTGAGCGCGTGGGGCTGTCGGCACACGCGGATAAATACCCGGCACAGCTCTCCGGCGGCCAGCAGCAGCGTGTGGCGATTGCCCGTGCGCTGTGTATGGACCCGGTAGCGATGCTGTTTGATGAGCCGACCTCAGCACTCGACCCGGAGATGATAAACGAAGTGCTCGACGTCATGGTGGAGCTTGCACACGAAGGCATGACGATGATGGTGGTGACTCACGAGATGGGCTTTGCCCGCAAAGTGGCAAATCGGGTCATCTTTATGGATGAAGGCAAGATTGTTGAGGACTCTGACAAAGACGCTTTCTTTGACAACCCGCAGTCGCCGCGCGCCAAAGAGTTCCTTGCCAAAATCCTCCATTAACCGTTCGCGGGCCGCAGGCCCGCCTGTCTTAAGGCTCAAACGGGCGGCGATGAAACTGGGTATGGCCACATTTAGGGCACTGTGGCAGCACTTCCGGGGTATAAAACGCCTGGTGATAGTGGCAGTTTTCACACACCAGGTTGCCAAGCCCCACCACCTCGCCGCTGTGATACACGCCGTGGTGGTTTAAGTCCTGAAACACCTCACGCCATTCCAGCTGGGTTTTATCGGTGATGTCCGCCAGTTCCTGCCACAGGCTTTCTTTAATCACGCGCAGAAATACGCTGTCGCTTGCCTCTTCATGGCTTTCGCCATAGCTGCGGGCAAACTCCTCAAGATCGCGGCGAACCGCGCGGGTCGTCTCCTCGACTTCTGTACGGGTTAACTCCCCTGCTTCTGATATCAGCTTGCGGGCGCTGGCTACCAGCGCATCAATGTCGCGTTCGCCGTTTTGCAGGCGTTCCGTGAGCGAGGCCAGTAGTTCGCGATAAAATTGAGCAACCTTGTTCATCGTTCTCCCTCCGGGATTTGTTAAAAACGCCGTAACCACTTCTAATAGTAGCCGTTAATCCTGCCGCACTCTGCTAACTGTAGCGCAGAGCGCACAAATTCTCGTACGCAGCGGGCGCAAGGGATTTACCGCTGTCGGGGTTGAAGTGCTGTTGCGCTGCGCGCGAATCAGCTATGCTATTGCGATCTATACGTATAAGACGTCATTATTGGTATTTTTCACAGGACCACAGGCTGCCATGCAAGAGCAATATCGCCCGGAAGAGATAGAATCCAACGTACAGCTTCACTGGCAAGAGAAGCGCACATTTGAAGTCAAAGAAGACGCAAGTAAAGAGAAGTATTACTGCCTGTCGATGCTTCCCTATCCTTCCGGCCGACTACACATGGGCCACGTTCGTAACTACACCATCGGCGACGTTATCGCCCGCTACCAGCGCCTGCTGGGTAAAAACGTGTTGCAGCCTATCGGCTGGGACGCCTTCGGCCTGCCTGCAGAAGGTGCCGCGGTAAAAAATAACACCGCGCCCGCGCCGTGGACCTACGACAACATTAATTACATGAAAAACCAGCTCAAAACGCTGGGCTTTGGTTATGACTGGAGCCGCGAGCTGGCGACCTGCCGCCCGGAATACTACCGCTGGGAGCAGAAATTCTTCACCGAGCTTTATAAAAAAGGCCTGGTGTACAAGAAAACCTCAGCGGTGAACTGGTGTCCGAACGATCAGACCGTGCTGGCCAACGAGCAGGTTATCGACGGCTGCTGCTGGCGCTGCGACACCAAAGTTGAGCGCAAAGAAATCCCGCAGTGGTTCATTAAAATCACCGACTATGCAGATGAACTGTTAAACGACCTCGATACGCTGGACCAGTGGCCGGATACGGTTAAAACCATGCAGCGTAACTGGATTGGCCGTTCTGAAGGTGTGGAAATCACTTTTAAAGTGGAAAACAGCGCACAAGCCCTGACGGTGTACACCACCCGCCCGGACACCTTTATGGGTGTAACCTATCTCGCCGTTGCCGCAGGCCACCCGCTGGCACAGCAGGCCGCCGCCAACAACCCGGCGCTTAAAGACTTCATCGACGAATGCCGCAACACCAAAGTGGCCGAAGCCGAAATGGCAACCATGGAGAAAAAAGGCGTCGCCACCGGCTTTAACGCCATTCATCCGCTCACCGGTGAAGCTATTCCTGTGTGGGTCGCCAACTTCGTGCTGATGGAATACGGCACCGGCGCCGTGATGGCGGTGCCAGGCCACGACCAGCGTGACTGGGAATTTGCCACCAAATACCACCTGGCGATTAAACCGGTCATTCTCAATCAGGACGGCAGCGCGCCGGATCTGAGCGAATCGGCGCTGACCGAAAAAGGCGTGCTGTTTAACTCCGGCGAGTTCGACGGTCTGGATTACACGGCGGGCTTTAACGCCATTGCTGACAAGCTGGCAAGCCTTGGCGTGGGCGAGCGTAAGGTCAACTACCGCCTGCGCGACTGGGGTGTTTCACGCCAGCGCTACTGGGGTGCACCGATTCCGATGGTGACGCTCGAAGACGGCACCGTGGTGCCGACGCCAGAAGACCAGCTTCCGGTCGTGCTGCCAGAAGACGTAGTGATGGACGGCATTACCAGCCCGATTAAGGCTGACCCGCAGTGGGCGAAAACCACCGTCAACGGCATGCCGGGCCTGCGTGAAACCGACACCTTCGACACCTTCATGGAGTCGTCCTGGTACTACGCGCGCTATACCTGCCCGGACTACGACAAAGGCATGCTGGACTCTGATGCGGCCAACTACTGGCTGCCGGTTGATATCTACGTTGGCGGCATCGAACATGCCATCATGCACCTGCTCTACTTCCGCTTCTTCCACAAACTGATGCGCGATGCCGGCATGGTAAATTCCAGTGAGCCGGCAAAACAGCTACTGTGCCAGGGCATGGTGCTGGCCGATGCGTTCTGGTACACCGGCAACAACGGCGAGCGCGTCTGGGTTTCACCGGTTGATGCGATTGTTGAGCGTGACGACAAAGGCCGTATTGTGAAAGCCACTGATGCCGAAGGGCATGAGCTGGTTTACGCCGGTATGAGCAAAATGTCTAAGTCCAAAAACAACGGCATCGACCCGCAGGTGATGGTTGAGCGCTACGGTGCCGATACCGTGCGTCTGTTTATGATGTTCGCCTCACCAGCAGAAATGACGCTCGAATGGCAGGAGTCCGGCGTTGAAGGCGCTAACCGCTTCCTTAAGCGCGTGTGGAAACTGGCCTTTGAGCACACGGCGAAAGGTGCTGCACCGGCGCTGAACGTAGATGCGCTCACCGACGACCAGAAAGCGCTGCGTCGCGACCTGCACAAAACGATTGCTAAAGTGACCGACGACATCGGTCGCCGTCAGACCTTCAACACCGCCATTGCCGCTATCATGGAGTTGATGAACAAGCTGGCGAAAGCCCCGCAGGATACCGACCAGGACCGCGCGCTGATGAACGAAGCGCTGCTGGCCGTGGTGCGTATGCTGTATCCGTTCACACCGCACGTGTGCTTTGCACTGTGGCAGACGCTGGGCGCCGATGGCGATATCGACAACGCCAGCTGGCCGCAGGCTGACGAAAGCGCCATGGTTGAAGACACGCTGTTAGTGGTGGTGCAGGTTAACGGTAAAGTACGCGGTAAAATTACCGTTGCCGCCGACGCCACCGAAGAGCAGGTGCGCGAACGTGCGGGTCAGGAGCACCTGGTGGCGAAATACCTCACCGGCGTGACCGTCCGTAAAGTGATTTATGTTCCAGGTAAACTGCTGAACCTGGTCGTGGGCTAAGCACAGGAGGAAGCGTGCGCTATCTGTTCACTCTGTTTGTCGGCCTGGCGGTACTGGTTACCGCTGGTTGTGGGTTCCATCTGCGCGGCACCGGTCAGGTGCCAAACCAGATGCATACTCTTATTCTCGACTCCAGCGATCCATATGGTCCGCTGACCCGCGCAGTGCGTAATCAGTTACGCCTGAGCAACGTGGAAATTGTTGAGAAAGATCCGCTGCGCCAGGATGTGCCGTCGCTGCGCCTTCTCGGTGCCTCGCTTGGCAAAGACACCGCCTCAGTATTCCAGGACGGCCGTACTGCGGAATACCAGATGGTAATGACCGTTCGCGCCAACGTGCTGATTCCGGGCCATGATATTTACCCCATCAGCACCAAAGTCTATCGTTCGTTCTTTGATAACCCGCTGGCCGCGCTCGCCAAAGATGCCGAGCAGGACATGATTATCAAGGAGATGTACGACAAAGCGGCTGAACAACTGGTACGCAAGCTGACGTCTGTGCACGTTGCTGACGTACAGCAGACCGAGCAAAACGAAGCACCGGTTGCCCAAAGCGACATCCGTCTGCTGGGCAATCAGCTCGGCGTCTCCGGCACCACAACGACAAGCCCCACCACCGGCGAGTAATGTTAAAACTCTGGCCGGAACAACTACGCGCGCAGCTCAATGAAGGGCTGCGCGCGGCATATCTACTGCCTGGCAACGATCCACTGCTGATTCAGGAAAGCCAGGACGCCATTCTTAAAAGCGCTGAAACCCAGGGCTTCACCGAACGTCACACCTTCCAGCTTGACGCCTCCACCGACTGGGACGCCATTTTTACGTTAAGCCAGGCGCTAAGCCTGTTCGCCAGCCGTCAGGTGCTGCTGCTTATCTTGCCGGAAAACGGACCAAATGCGGCCATCGCCACAGAGCTTGCGAAGCTGGTGGCGCTGCTGCATGAGGATCTACTGCTTATCGTGCGCGGCCCAAAGTTTACCAAAGCGCAGGAAAATGCCGCCTGGTTTACGGCGCTGAGCCAAAATGCGGTGCAGGTCACCTGCCAGACCCCGGAACAGGCGCAACTGCCGCGCTGGGTGAGCGCGCGGGCGAAGCAGATGAAACTCACGCTTGACGATGCGGCAACACAGCTTCTGTGCTACTGCTATGAGGGTAATCTGCTGGCGCTCAACCAGGCGCTGGAGCGCCTGTCGCTGCTGTGGCCGGACGGCAAGCTGACGCTGCCGCGCGTTGAGCAAGCGGTAAATGATGCCGCGCACTTTTCGCCGTTCCACTGGGTCGATGCCCTGCTGGCAGGCAAAAGCAAGCGCGCGCTGCATATTCTGCAACAGCTGCGTCTTGAGGCCAGCGAACCGGCCATTTTACTGCGCACCGTGCAGCGTGAACTGCTGTTACTGGTTGTTCTCAAACGTCAGTCTGCCCATACGCCGCTGCGCACGCTGTTTGATAAGCAGCGCGTGTGGCAAAACCGCCGCCCGCTCGTTACCGAAGCACTTAACCGTCTGAGTGACGATGCGCTGTGGCAGGCGGTACGCCTGTTGAGCCGGGCCGAGCGCACGCTAAAACAGGACTACAGCCAGTCGGTCTGGACCGAGCTTGAAAGTCTGTCGCTACTGCTGTGCCACAAGGCGCTGCCGGATGTTTTCATTGATGACTAAGCCTGCTCTGCGCGCCATCTACGGCGGCACGTTCGACCCAATTCACTACGGCCACCTCAAGCCCGTGGAAGCGCTGGCACAGCGCACTGGACTGTCTCGCGTCATCATTATGCCCAACAACGTGCCACCGCACCGCCCACAGCCGCAGGCCACCAGCGAGCAGCGTAAAACCATGGTTGCGCTGGCCATTGCCGACCGACCGCTGTTTGAGCTGGACGAGCGCGAGTTGCGCCGCTCCACGCCCTCCTGGACCGCAGAAACGCTGGACGAAGTGCGCCACGAATTGGGGCCGGTGCAGCCGCTGGCGTTTATCATCGGCCAGGACTCGCTGCTCAACCTGACGCAGTGGCACAGTTATGAAACGCTGCCTGCCCTGTGCCACATTCTGGTGACGCGCCGTCCCGGCTTTGCATTAAAGATGAAAACCGCGCAGGAGCAGGCCTGGCTTGAGCGCTATCTCACTGACGATCTGCGCGAACTGCATAACCGCCCTGCCGGACGTATTTACATCGCCGACACCCCCGAACTCGACATTTCTGCAACCGACATCCGCAATCGCCTGATGCATCACCAGTCCTGTGATGATTTACTCCCACCCGCCGTCCTGGAATATATCCAGCACAATGGGCTGTATCGCTAAGTAACACTCATTAAAATCCCGCTTTTCACAGCAAGTTACCCCCAGTTGCGCGCTGTCAGGCTGCTGACCATTGACACCACCTGTCAGGCTGTTATTCTCCGCAGCCATAAGCACCGCCCAACCGATTTGTTTCTGATATTGTTTTACAAAAATGACGATGCAATCACTCGCCGCGGATGGGATGATAGCCCACCACGCGCAACGGGCCGTGCGGGCGTTTTTTTTCAGGCAACCAGCGCAGGGGGAAGACTTGCAGGGTAAAGTACTTCAGGATTTCGTCATCGACAAAATCGACGATCTTAAAGGTCAGGACATTCTCGCTCTCGACGTTCAGGGCAAATCCAGCATCACCGATTGCATGATTATCTGCACCGGTACCTCCAGCCGCCACGTCGTTTCCATTGCAGACCACGTTGTTCAGGAATCCCGCGCTGCTGGCCTGACGCCGTTTGGCGTTAAAGGCATAAATGAGGCTGACTGGATAGTGGTTGATTTGGGTGAGGTCATTGTGCACGTGATGCAGGAAGAAAGCCGCCGCCTTTATGAGCTGGAAAAACTCTGGAGCTAACGGGTGAAGCTGCAACTCGTGGCTGTCGGCACGAAAATGCCCGACTGGGTGCAAACCGGATTCACCGATTATCTGCGACGTTTCCCCAAAGATATGCCCTTTGAGCTGGTAGAAGTACCAGCGGGTAAACGCGGCAAAAATGCCGATATCAAACGCATTCTGGAAAAAGAAGGCGAGCTGATGCTGGCCGCCGTTGGCAAAGGCAACCGCATTGTCACGCTGGACATTCCAGGCCGTCCGTGGGATACGCCGCAGCTTGCTCATGAGCTTGAGCGCTGGAAGCAGGATGGCCGTGATGTCAGTCTGCTCATTGGTGGCCCGGAAGGACTGGCACCGGCGTGTAAAGCAGCGGCCGAGCAGAGCTGGTCGCTGTCTGCGCTCACTATGCCGCATCCGCTGGTGCGCGTGCTGGTCGCAGAAAGCCTGTATCGGGCATGGAGTATTACCACTAATCACCCCTACCATCGGGAATAACGGCAAGCAGCCAGGCAAACGCAGCGGATGAAATTACAGAACTCTTTTCGCGACTATTCAGCTGAATCTGCGCTCTTTGTGCGCCGGGCGGTTGTCGCCTTTCTCGGCATCCTGGTGCTGACTGGCGTACTCGTCGCCAACCTGTATAACCTGCAAATCCGCCGCCACGACGATTACCAGACCCGTTCTAACCAAAACCGCATTAAACTGGTGCCGATTCCACCGTCACGCGGTGTCATCTATGACCGCAACGGCGTACCGCTGGCGCTCAACCGCACCATCTATCAGGTGGAGATGATGCCGGAGAAAGTCGACAACGTGCAGAACACGCTCGATGCCCTGCGCCCGATTGTTGACCTTACCGACGACGACATTGCCGCCTTTAAAAAAGAGCGTTCGCGCTCGCACCGCTTTACTTCTATTGCGGTGAAAACCAACCTCACCGAAGTCCAGCTGGCACGCTTTGCGGTTAACCAGTACCGCTTTCCCGGCGTGGAAGTCAAAGGCTATAAACGCCGCTTCTATCCGTATGGATCAGCGCTCACACACGTTATCGGCTATGTCTCCAAAATTAACGACAAAGACGTAGAGCGGCTCGATAAAGAGGGCAAACTCGCCAACTATGCTGCCACTCACGATATCGGCAAGCTGGGTATTGAGCGCTCCTATGAAGACGTGCTGCACGGACAAACCGGCTATGAAGAAGTTGAGGTTAACAACCGTGGGCGCGTGATTCGCCAGCTTAAAGAAGTGCCGCCGGTTGCCGGACACGATATCTACCTGACCATCGACCTTGAGCTACAGCAGTACATTGAAACGCTGCTGGTAGGTAGCCGCGCCGCAGTGGTCGTCACCGACCCGCGCACGGGCGGTATTCTGGCGATGGTCTCAACGCCAAGCTACGACCCAAACCTGTTTGTTGACGGGATCTCCACTAAAGATTACTCCGGTCTGCTCAAAGACGAAAACACGCCGCTGGTTAACCGCGCCACCCAGGGCATCTACCCGCCCGCGTCGACGGTGAAACCCTACGTTGCCGTCTCGGCGTTAAGCGCAGGCGTCATTACCCGTAACACCAGCCTGTTCGATCCCGGCTGGTGGCAGCTACCGGGTACGGAAAAACGCTACCGCGACTGGAAAAAATGGGGCCACGGCCGCCTGAACGTGACCAAAGCGCTGGAAGAGTCTGCCGATACCTATTTCTACCAGGTCGCCTATGACATGGGCATTGACCGCCTGTCGGAATGGATGGGCAAATTTGGCTACGGCCACCTGACCGGCGTGGATATCTTTGAAGAACGCTCAGGCAACATGCCAACGCGCGAGTGGAAGCTCAAACGCTTTAAGAAACCCTGGTATCAGGGTGATACCATTCCGGTCGGTATTGGTCAGGGTTACTGGACCGCCACGCCCATGCAGATGAACAAGTCACTGATGATTCTGATTAACGATGGCGTGGTGAAAGTACCGCACTTCCTGTCGAGCACCTCAATTAACGGCCAGAAAGTGCCGTGGAAGCAGCCAGAGCAGCCGCCTGTCGGGGATATCCACTCTGGCTTCTGGGAAATTGCTAAAGACGGCATGTATGGCGTGGCAAACCGTGCCAACGGTACTGCACACAAGTACTTCCAGAGTGCGCCATACAAAATCGCCGCCAAATCGGGAACCGCGCAGGTGTTTGGCCTGAAAGCCAACGAAACCTATAACGCGCATAAAATTTCCGAGCGCCTGCGTGACCATAAGCTGATGGTGGCCTACGCGCCCTACAACAACCCGCAGGTTTCTATGGCAATCATCCTTGAAAACGGTGGCGCGGGTCCGGCGGTGGGTACTATCACACGACAAATCCTCGACCACATCATGCTGGGCGATAACAATACACAGCTGCCGAGCGCAAACCCGGCAGTGACCTCGCCAGAGGATCAATAACATGTCGAACATGGCGGAAAACCGCTCTAAAAAATCGCTGTGGGAAAAGATTCACATCGATCCCACCTTCCTGTTGACCATCCTCGCGCTGCTGCTTTACAGCTCGCTGGTTATCTGGAGCGCCAGCGGCCAGGATCCGGGCATGATGGAGCGCAAAATCGGCCAGATTATGGCGGGTCTGGTCATCATGATAATCATGGCCCAGGTGCCACCGCGGGTTTATGAAGGCTGGGCGCCGTGGCTGTATATCATCACCATTATCCTGCTGGTGGCGGTGGATGCGTTTGGCGCTATCTCAAAAGGCGCGCAGCGCTGGCTGGATTTAGGCATTATCCGCTTTCAGCCCTCCGAAATTGCCAAAATTGCCGTCCCGCTGATGGTTGCGCGCTTTACCAACCGCGACGTCTGCCCGCCAACGCTGAAAAATACCGCTATCGCGCTCATACTTATCTTCCTGCCTACGCTGCTGGTGGCAGCGCAGCCTGACCTCGGCACCTCGATTCTGGTGGCCGCTTCGGGACTGTTTGTGCTGTTCCTGTCCGGCATGAGCTGGAGATTGATTGGTATTGCGGTGCTACTGGTTGCTGCGTTTATCCCGATTCTGTGGTTCTTTCTGATGCATGATTACCAGCGCCAGCGCGTGATGATGCTGCTGGACCCGGAAAGCGATCCGCTGGGGGCAGGCTACCATATTATTCAGTCTAAAATTGCCATTGGCTCTGGCGGGATGCGCGGTAAAGGCTGGCTGCACGGCACCCAGTCCCAGCTGGAGTTCCTGCCCGAGCGCCATACCGACTTTATCTTTGCGGTGCTTGCCGAAGAACTCGGCATGATAGGTGTGCTGGTATTGCTCGGACTGTATCTGTTGCTGATTGTCCGCGGCCTGTGGATTGCCGCACGCGCGCAGACCACGTTTGGGCGCGTGATGGCTGGCGCGCTGATGCTGATTTTGTTCGTTTATGTGTTTGTGAATATCGGCATGGTGAGTGGCATCCTGCCGGTGGTTGGGGTTCCGCTACCGCTCGTAAGCTACGGGGGATCTGCCCTGATTGTGCTGATGGCCGGGTTTGGTATCGTCATGTCGATACATACCCACAGGAAAATGTTGTCCAAAAACGTGTAAGAGGTGGGCGATGCGTAAGCAGTGGATAGGAGTCTGCGTAGCAGCAGGGTTGCTGGCGGCATGTAGTTCTGATAACGACAATCAGCAGCAGACCAGTAGCGTGCCACAACCGGCAGTTTGTAACGGTCCGGTGGTTGAGATAACGGGCGCTGAGCCGCGCTATGAGCCGCAAAACCCGATTGCCAACCAGGACTACAAACGAGACGGCAAAACATGGAAAATCGTGCAAGATCCGTCACGCTTCAGCCAGGCGGGTTTCGCCGCCATTTATGATGCCGAGCCAGGCAGCAACCTGACGGCCATTGGTGAGACGTTCGACCCGACACAGCTGACCGCCGCCCACCCGACGCTGCCGGTGCCGAGCTATGCGCGCATCACCAACCTGGCCAATGGCCGCATGATTGTGGTGCGCATTAACGACCGAGGTCCATACGGTAACGACAGAGTCATTTCGCTCTCCCGTGCTGCGGCTGACCGCCTGAATACCTCAAACAACACCAAAGTGCGCATCGACCCTATTGTCGTAGCACCTGATGGCTCGCTGTCTGGTCCAGGCACTGCCTGCACCACCATCGCCCAGCAGACCTACGCGCTGCCTTCACGCCCTGATCTGAGCAGCGGCCTGGGCAGTGCCTCTTCCGCGCAGGCCCCAACGCCTACTGGTAACGTTAACGCCATCAGCAACGACTCACTGACGCCAATGGTCGTGGCGCCGGTTGCTGCTGCTCAGACGAGTGCCGCCGCTCAAACGGGCGATGCCAGCATACCGGCAAACGTCAGCACCGCAGCACCGGTGACTCAGGCCCAGCCTGCGCCGGGTGAACAGCCGGTACAGACTACGCAGCCACAGCTCTCTTCTGGCAGCATGAACACTCCGGTTACCGCACCGGGTTCCGTGCAGGGCGCATCAACCGGTACTGGCTACATGGTACAGGTTGGGGCAATTGGTGACGGTACGCGCGCCAGCCAGTGGCAGCAGGAACTGAGCCAGAAGTTCAGTGTGCCGGGCAAAGTGGCCCAGAATGAGAACATTTATCGCGTGCAGTTGGGGCCTTTTGCAAGACGCGGCGAAGCGATGGCGCTTCAACAGCGCCTGATGGTTGAAGCCCAGCTGCAGTCGTTCATTACTTCAGCTCAGTAACCTCGCGGTGTCCGGCTTTGTGTCAGCTTGTGTAAATTCCTGTCACAATTACTGCGCAAAGTCGGATGTCACCAAAAATAGCATTTGCTATAGTTAAGCACTTTTTTGATTTCACCACGGATGTTGTTCGTTCAGACCATGACCAGATCTCCTCGTAATCATTTTGCCCGGCGCTTAGTCCTCGCTGCGGCTGTATCCCTGGCTGCCGCCTCTGTTGCACAGGCTGACGACCTCAACATTAAAACCATGATCCCTGAGGTTCCGCAGATTGACGCGGAATCCTACATCCTGATTGATTACAATTCCGGCAAAGTGCTGGCGGAATCTAACGCTGACACGCGCCGCGATCCGGCCAGTCTGACCAAAATGATGACCAGCTACGTCATCGGCCAGGCCATGAAAGCAGGCAAATTCAAAGAAACCGACCTGGTCACCGTGGGTCAGGACGCGTGGGCGACCGGTAACCCGGTATTTAAAGGCTCCTCGCTGATGTTCCTCAAGCCTGGTATGCAGGTGCCGGTTTCCCAGCTGATTCGTGGCATCAACCTACAATCGGGTAACGATGCCTGCGTGGCGATGGCCGATTATGTGGCTGGTGGCCAGGACGCTTTTGTTGGGCTGATGAACAACTACGTTGCGGTGCTGGGCCTGAAGAACTCACACTTCCAGACCGTGCACGGCCTTGATGCTGAAGGCCAGTACAGCTCCGCGCGTGATATGGCACTTATCGGCCAGGCACTGATTCGCGACGTGCCAAACGAATACGGCATCTACAAAGAAAAAGAATTTACCTTTAACGGTATTCGCCAGATGAACCGCAACGGCCTGCTGTGGGATAAAACCCTCAACGTCGACGGCATCAAAACCGGGCATACCGCAAAAGCGGGCTATAACCTTGTTGCCTCGGCAACCGAAGGGCAGATGCGCCTGATTTCTGCGGTAATGGGTGGTCGTACCTATAAAGGCCGTGAAACCGAGAGCAAAAAGCTGCTGACCTGGGGCTTCCGCTTCTTTGAAACCGTAAACCCCCTACAGGCAGGTAAAGAGTTTGCCTCTGAGCCTTCCTGGTTTGGCGACAGCGATCGCGCTTCACTCGGCGTGGATAAAGACGTGTTCCTGACTATCCCACGCGGACGCATGAAAGACCTGAAAGCCAGCTACGTGCTGAACGCCCAGGAACTTCACGCGCCGCTGGAGAAAAACCAGGTCGTTGGCACTATCAACTTCCAGCTCGATGGAAAAACCATTGAGCAGCGTCCGCTGGTGGTATTGCAGGCTATCGAAGAAGGTAATTTCTTCAGCAGATTCATCGACTACATCAAGCTGATGTTCCACCGCTGGTTCGGCTAAGGGCAGTGCGCTTGAAAAGCGCGTTACTGCCCCCATATACTTAGCATCAACGCGACTCCCGCCCTGGCGGGAGTTATTATTTCGTTACGCTGGAGCGACCATGAAAACCAATCTGAAAGAGCTGCTTGAATTCCCCTGCCCGTTTACCTACAAAGTAATGGGCCTGGCGAAACCAGAGCTGGTTGATCTGGTGGTCGAAGTTGTGCAGCGCCATGCGCCGGGCGACTACACGCCGCAGGTCAAACCAAGCAGCAAAGGAAACTATCACTCGGTTTCCATTACCATCACTGCCACCCACATTGACCAGGTGGAAACGCTGTACGAAGAGCTCGGCAATATCGAAATCGTCCGTATGGTGCTGTAATCCCGTTACCCGGCCACGCGCCGGGTAAATTTTCTGTTACCCCTGTGTTATACTGCGCCGACCAATTCTTCCCCGGAGACGCCGTTTTGTCTCAAGACACCCTCCTCATTCGCCAACTTGGGCGACAGCCATACAGTCCCGTATCCCAGGCGATGCACGACTTCACCGACACCCGTAATGAGCACAGCGCCGATGAAATCTGGCTGGTCGAGCATGACCCCGTTTTCACCCAGGGCCAGGCCGGTAAGGCCGAACATGTGCTGATGCCGGGCGATATCCCGGTTATCCAGAGCGATCGCGGCGGCCAGGTCACTTATCACGGCCCCGGCCAACAGGTGGTCTATCTGCTGCTCAACCTCAGAAGACGACAGCTTGGCGTGCGTGAGCTGGTGACGCTACTGGAGAACACGGTGATTGATACACTGGGCGAGCTGGGCATTGAGGCACGCGCCCGGGCCGATGCGCCGGGTGTGTATGTGGGGGAGAGTAAAATCTGTTCGCTGGGGCTGCGTATTCGTAAAGGCTGCTCGTTTCACGGACTGGCGCTGAACATCGATATGGATCTTACGCCGTTTCTGCGCATTAACCCCTGCGGTTATGCCGGGATGGCAATGACCCAGGTGAGCCAGTTTGTGCCGGATGCCACGCCTGCCAGCGTGCAGCCACGGCTGGTCGCGCACCTGCTGCATCGTTTGGGCAATCCGCCCTCACATGAGGTGCACGGCCTGCCCGAGATAACGACAGGCACTAACGCCGTCAGCGATTGACAAAAAATCGCGGTTTTTCGACGGCCCCGGCTGCTTAAGACGTTTCATAAATGATATACTGCGGTTAATAAATTCAAAAATAGTTGATAAATACGCACTTAACCTGAATTTACCCCTACTTTTCAAGACCCGTTACTGGAACACGCGCGCTATGAGTAAACCTATCGTGATGGAACGCGGCGTCAAATATCGCGATGCCGATAAAATGGCCCTTATCCCGGTAAAAACCGTGGTGACCGAGCGCCAGGAGCTGTTAAGAAAGCCGGAATGGATGAAAATCAAACTCCCGGCAGATTCCACCCGAATCCAGGGCATCAAAGCGGCCATGCGCAAAAACGGCCTGCACTCAGTCTGTGAAGAAGCCTCCTGCCCTAACCTGGCCGAATGCTTCAACCACGGCACTGCCACCTTCATGATCCTTGGCGCTATCTGCACCCGCCGCTGCCCGTTCTGCGACGTGGCCCACGGTCGCCCGGTGGCGCCAGACGCCAACGAACCGACCAAGCTGGCGCAGACCATTGCCGATATGGGGCTGCGTTATGTGGTAATTACCTCGGTTGACCGCGACGATCTGCGCGACGGCGGTGCACAGCATTTCGCCGACTGCATCAGCGCGATTCGCGAAAAAAACCCGACTATCAAAATTGAAACGCTGGTGCCGGACTTCCGTGGCCGTATGGATCGCGCGCTGGATATTCTCACCGCCACACCGCCGGATGTGTTTAACCACAACCTGGAAAACGTGCCGCGCGTGTATCGCCAGGTGCGTCCGGGCGCTGACTACAACTGGTCGCTGAAGCTGCTGGAGCGCTTTAAAGAAGCACACCCGCATATCCCGACAAAGTCTGGTCTGATGGTCGGCCTGGGGGAAACCAACGCCGAAATTATTGAAGTCATGCGCGACCTGCGCCGCCACGGCGTGACAATGCTGACGCTGGGACAATACCTGCAGCCAAGCCGCCACCACCTGCCGGTGCAACGCTACGTCAGCCCGGATGAGTTTGAAGAAATGAAGGCCGAAGCGCTGGCGATGGGCTTTACCCATGCGGCATGCGGTCCGTTTGTGCGCTCTTCCTACCATGCTGATTTGCAGGCAAAAGGTATGGAAGTCAAATAAGACCAACATATTTTGTTACATATGCTGCGCAAACGGCATAAAAAAACCGGCTCACAGTAGCCGGTTTTTTTCATTCAGGGTCTGAATCACTCTTTATTTGAGAGACGCTCAGCCGGTGCTTCATTGCCTGATGCGGGCTTTGTTGCGCTGTCATCGTCGTTCATGGCCTTTTTAAAGCCCTTGATCGCGGCCCCGAGATCGCCGCCGAGTGTGCGTAATTTCTTAGTACCAAACAACAATACAATCAGTACGCCTACTACCAGCAGTTTGGTAATGCTAATCTCGCCCATATTTACCTTCTCTATCCACAACAACCGAAAAAAACCTGAGTACATTAACGGTCATTACTCACGCTAACACAATAACAATCTGTAACAAGGTGAATCAAAGAGCATTGAAAATGACGTCAGCTCAAACGCGGTGGTGCGAAGCGGCGGTTTTTCAGCACCGGTAGCTGCGCACGAACTTCCGCTACACGCGCACTGGAGGCCTCAGCCACAATCAGCGCAGGCGTTTCAGCGGCTCCCGCCACGGTTATCCCGAAAGGGTCTACCACACGGCTGTGACCAATGTTCTTATTGCCACACTCGCCCGCCGCCGCAATCCAGCAGGTGGTATCCAGCGCACGTGCGGCCAGCAGCGTCTCCCAGTGGCGTTCTTTATGCGCGCCACGCACCCAGGCGGCAGGCAGTGCCAGAAGCTCCGCACCGGCCAGCGCGAGGCTCAGAGCCAGTTCCGGGAAGCGCAAGTCATAACAGGTCATCAGCCCCACCTTCATGCCTGCCACCTCAATGAGCGGCGGCAGCGCGACACCGGCATCCACCAGCCTTGACTCCTGAGTTCGAAACGCATCATACAGATGCAGTTTTTCATAACGCGCCAGTATTTTCCCGTCACATATCGCCAGCAGCGTATTGGTTGCCCGGCCCGGGGTCGTTGGCACATGTATCGTCAGCACCGTTGTCAGCGGCTTGCCGCGGCTTGCGTTTAGCAGGCCGTGCACATACGCGCCCTCCAGCGGCTGCGCCGATTTTACCGACAGGTCCGGGTCATCGTCGGCACGCGCCAGCAACGCCTCAGGCAGCACCAGCAGATCCGCGTGCTGCGCGCTGGCTGAGCGCATTAATGCCTGGCAGGTACTGAGGTTCTCTTGCCACTCCTGAGTGACGGCAAATTGTCCAACTGCAACTCTCATCTTCACTCCTTAGCTTAGCGCGCTGGTCATCAGCGCATCCACAACGCTACACTCTTTATTACTCCAGCTCTTACTACAGGACAACCCCGTGTTTCAGATGTTTTTAGCGGTATTTATTGGTGGCGGTATTGGCAGCACGGCACGCTGGCTACTGGGCCTGCGTCTTAACCCGGTACACAGCTCGCTCCCCATCGGGACGCTGACGGCAAACCTTTTGGGTGCTTTTATCATTGGTGTAGGTCTTGCCTGGTTTGGGCGCATGACGCAAATCGACCCAATGTGGAAGCTGCTTATCACCACCGGCTTTTGCGGTGGGTTGACCACGTTTTCGACTTTCTCTGCGGAAACGGTCTTTCTGCTTCAGGAAGGGCGTTTTGAATGGGCGGCACTGAACGTGCTGGTTAACCTGTGTGGCTCATTCGCGATGACGGCCCTGGCATTCTGGCTGGTTTCACAATCAAGCCAGGCATAGCATCTTAATTCTCGCTTAAGGTTTTGTTGCCAGACTCCACCAGGTAAAAGGAGAATGACAATGAAAAACTTTCTGCAAAAGCGTCAGGGTTGGATATCGTTGCTGTTGTGCGTGCTGATTGTGGCGGCATTTCTGCACGGCTGGTTTATCAGTTGGGAATGAGGCGGCGACAGCCGAATTGCGGACATAAAAAAACCCGCCCTGTCGGGTGGGTTTTTTAACACTTGCTGCAGATTAGATAGCGATCACGTTAGCAGCAGAAGGGCCTTTGGCACCGTTAGTGATTTCAAACTCAACGCGCTGGCCTTCAGCCAGGGTTTTGAAACCATTGCTCTGGATCGCAGAGAAGTGTACGAACACGTCTTTGCTGCCATCTTCCGGAGTAATGAAGCCGAAACCTTTGGACTCATTAAACCACTTAACGTTACCTTTAATCTTAGACATCAATATTACCTTTACATGAAAAACGACACAAATGCTGTGTCGGACATCAGTACATCAATTGTGGTGGCTTTTGTCCAGTCGAACTTTGCTAAAAAGTGATAATTATCGCCAACTTTTTTTTACAGCGTGATTTACGCCTTATTTTTCAAAGAGTCGGCACAAAGCACCGTTCAAAAAATATTCAACCTCAAAACTGGACGCGCAGCCAGGCAAAGTAAACATTACCGTTATTGTAGGTTCCAGGGATGTAGGTCATCTGGAACGTTGCCGGGCCATAGCCGATAGATGCCAACGGCAGTACCGCAGGAATGGGAATGTACTTCCAGTTATCGCGCGCCGTCACCCCGGCAGTGTAGCCAAGGCCAAGGCGGAAATTGTCATCCGGCAGTGGACGCCAGGTCGCTTCCCAGCCGTAACCGGCAAACGGTTCCCATTTGTTGTAAGAGTCTTTAAAGGCCATTACATAAAGCCCGTGCCAGTTGCCTTTTTCATCCCAACGCGACTGACCAATACCGGCACCCCACGGACGCTCATTGTATTCGTCCGTTTTATCTTTATCGTAGGCAAAGCGTGCATGCCAGGTGATTGCCGGTATATACACATCGACATGCTGTGGCTCGTTCCATGTCTTTGCCACATTATCGGTAAAGGTGGAAAACCAGCCTTTTTCCTCACCGCTGGCGGCAAGTGCAGCAGAAGACATAAACCATTGGGTGACTAAAACAGTCAAAATAACGAAATACTTATTCAGTGTTCTCACGTTTTTTACTACCATCATCACAAATCCTGACCCATAAATTACATGCTAACAGCTTAATCAAAGCTCAATGAGGCTCCACCCAGACAGAAGCATATTATGCCTTTTTCTGGCAGGTTTACTCCATAAACACAGGCCGATAAATATCCTAATTTTTAGCGTAGCATGACCGCACTGACTAACCCCATGAAAAGCGGGGTAATACCATTAACCATTTTATTAATAAGGTTTTTACCTTCAGCAGGATGGCATAAACCCTGTCTCGTCATTAAGGGAAACAACGAGCCATTGTTATCAACGCTATCAGCCATGCTGGTATAAGGAATGGCATTAAGCATTTACTTATCATAATTTCATTCCCTCCATGGATCGATTTCATGTAATAAAACATTTTACCTACAATTTGCTTTCTTAATATAAACATTACGGGTTAAAAAAGCGGTTTGCATTTTTTGTTAAGCCCGTCAGAATGTCACAGCCGCTGGCAGTTGCCTGTATAACAGGCGCAAAGCGGCCAGCGGAATTGCGTTTCGCCTGTCGAATACCGCCTTGATTCTGCTTTTTTATTTCACTTATTTGTTGCCTGACTATTTATCTGCACACGGTTGTGCCGAACTCTTCGGCGTAACAGGGGGCTTAATGCTGACATTTTTAGAGTTATTTATTGGCGCAGTGGTCACTGCCGGTGTAGCGCGCTACATCATCAAAGGCTATTCCGCAACCGGCGTCTTGTTTGTCGGCGGCTTGGCTCTGCTTATTATTAGTGCGTTTATGGGCCATGCTATTCTTCCGGCCAGTTCGCAAAGCACCGGGCACTTCGTCACCGACATCCCGGAATACGTGAAAATCCTGCTCATGAGTCGCGGCGGCGACCTGGGCATGATGATCATGATGCTGTGTGGTTTCGCCGCCTATATGACCCACGTCGGCGCCAACGACATGGTGGTAAAACTGGCCTCAAAACCGCTGCAATACATCAACTCGCCCTATCTGCTGATGGTAATGGCCTATTTCCTGGCCTGTCTGATGTCGCTTGCGGTTTCATCCGCTGCGGGACTTGGCGTACTGCTGATGGCCACGCTCTTTCCGGTGATGGTTAACGTTGGCATCAGCCGCGGTGCCGCTGCCGCTATCTGTGCCTCCCCGGCGGCTATTATTCTGGCCCCCACCTCTGGCGATGTGGTACTGGCAGCCCAGGTAGCCGAGATGCCGCTGGTGGATTTTGCCTTTAAAACCACGTTACCTATCTCTATTGCCGCCATTATTTGCATGGGGATCGCCCACTTTTTCTGGCAGCGCTGGCTTGATAAGAAAGAGCACGTCAGCCACGAAATGCTCGACGTTAGCGAAATCCAGACCAGCGCCCCGGCATTTTACGCCATTATGCCGTTTTCACCGATTATCGGCGTGCTGATATTCGACGGTAAATGGGGTCCGCAGCTGCACATCATTACCATTCTGGTTATCTGTTTCCTGCTGATGGCGGTGATGGAGTTTCTGCGCGGCTTCAATACACGCAAAGTGTTTGATGGCCTCGAAGTGGCCTATCGCGGCATGGCAGACGCCTTTGTGAGCGTGGTTATGCTGCTGGTTGCCGCCGGGGTCTTCGCCCAGGGCCTGAGCACCGTTGGCTTCATTCAGAGCCTGATTTCGATTGCCACCTCGTTTGGCTCAGCAAGCATTATCCTGATGCTGGTACTGGTCGTGCTTACCATGCTGGCAGCAATGACGACCGGCTCGGGCAATGCACCGTTTTATGCCTTTGCCGAGCTTATTCCGAAACTTGCCGCCCAGTCAGGGGTTAACCCAGGCTATCTGGTTATCCCCATGCTACAGGCCTCCAACCTGGGACGCACCATTTCGCCGGTATCCGGTGTGGTGGTCGCAGTGGCAGGAATGGCAAAAATCTCGCCTTTTGAGGTGGTTAAACGCACCTCTGTGCCGGTCATCGTCGGCCTGGTTGTAGTGATTCTGGCAACAGAAGTTCTGCTACCTTCCGGCTGATACCGCTCTCCTGCACCAATGAGAAAGCCCCTTCACGGGGCTTTTTTTGTGGTTAAATAGCACCACTTGCTTACCACTGACGGAACGGTTAATGAAAACCAGGATTGCCTGCGCATTACTCTTTACTGCCCTTGGCGGCACAAGCGCCACCGCTAATACGCTGGTGGCAACGCAATATGATGATTTTGACAATTACGTGCTGGCGCTCTCATGGCAAAGTGGCTTCTGCCAGAGTATGAAGGAGCGCGGACGTAAGGTCCCGACAGAGTGCCGTCTACAGCAGGCCACGGCGGATAAAACCGAGATGTTGACCATCCACGGCCTGTGGCCGGGCCTGCCGAAATCCATCGCTGCCCGCGGCGTGGATAACAAGCGCTGGATGCGCTATGGCTGTGCCACGCGCCCTATTCCGAACCTGCCTGAAGCCCAAAGCGCGCGTAAATGTGCGCTACCGCAGACGGGCATCAGCACAGACCTTGCCGATAAGCTCAACGCTGCCATGCCCGGTGCGGGCGGTAACTCCTGCCTTGAGCGCTATGAGTACGCCAAGCACGGTGCGTGCTTTGGTTTTGACCCGAACGCCTGGTCCAGTACCCTGATTCGCCTGAACCAGGAAGTCAGGCAAAGCGAGCTGGGTCGCTTCCTGGCGGCAAATTACGGTGAAACGATCAGCCGTAGCGACTTTAACCGTGCGCTGGAAAAAACGTGGGGTCGCAACAGCGTGAAGGCTGTGAAGCTCACCTGCCACGGCAACCCCGCTTATTTAACCGAGATGCAAATTAACCTCAAGGCTGAGCAGATTAATGCCCCGCTCAGTGCGGCGTCTTTCCTCGCGCAGTCGCACCCGGGTAACTGTAATAAAAATTTCCGCCTGGATGCCGTAGGGTACTGAGCAGGCATCGGGCACAAAGGCGCAGCCACTGCGCCTTTTTTCATATCTGCCCAGCCGCCAAATGACGTACTTCACTGCCTGATGCGCGCTGTCGTACCGCCGATTGCACCAAAACCTGAAGACAAAAAATAATCACTTCACTTTTTGTTCCGTATTTATCTGTCACACTTTCTCCTGTAGCCGACAGGAGGACACCATGTACAACACCGAATATTATATTAACAGCCTGCGTGCACTGTTTGACGCTCAGCCGCGCCCGGCCACGCTTCCCGGCTGGCTGTGGCTGGCACCTGAACAGCGTGAACTGCGGTTACGCGAGCTTTTACAGCCGTTTGCGAACACTGTACGTTAACCACACCCGGAGGCTCGCCTGCCACCAGGCGGGCCATTGCGGCAGGAATAACGCCTGTCATATCTTCCCTGCCTCCCCGCTACCCACGCAGCACAATAAATAGCGCTGACATCACCCTTCTGTAACCGTTTTGCACCAGATGGCAAAGTAGCTCCTACACTCTTGTTGCAGACAATCGGTGTACTGAGTACTGAAGTTTGTTGCGTGAGCGTCGCACGTGCGCGCAGGTGGCTTCAGGACAGTATTTACCGGGCATCTGAGCGCAATTTTTCAGGCATACATGAGAACGAGACGCATGACGTCAGCTAAGGAGCGGGGATTTTATTTCGAATGTTTGAGGCTGCTCTCAAAATGTTAAACACAGTACCAATTCTTATAACCACACCGTTGATGTTACCAGTATCATGTTACCGGTATCAGCACGGATGGGTATTCAAGCCGAGTCCGTGATAAAAGAACAGAGGTAGATGACATGACGGAAGTTACATACGCATACGGTGCCGGCACACTGCTCGGTATTGCCGCAGGGGCAGTCGCTCTGCTGCTGGTGCTGATTATGCGCTTTAAAATTCACGCGTTTCTGGCGCTGACGGTAGTAAGTATCGTGGTTGCGCTGGTAACAAAAGTCCCGTTTGACAAGGTCGTACCAACGCTGCTGACCGGCTTTGGCAGTACGCTGGCAGGCGTTGCGCTGCTGGTGGGTCTTGGTGCCATGATTGGCCGCCTGCTGGAAGTCTCCGGCGGCGCAAAAGTACTGGCCGATACACTCATCAACAAATTTGGCTCACATCGTGCGCCGCTGGCGCTGGGTATTGCCTCACTGCTTTTCGGCTTCCCGATTTTCTTTGATGCCGGTCTGGTGGTGATGCTGCCAATTATTTTCAGCGTCGCGAAACAGTTTGGTGGCTCCACGCTTAAGTATGCGCTGCCGGCAGCGGGTGCGTTTGCGGTCATGCATGCACTGGTTCCACCGCATCCGGGTCCGGTTGCCGCCGCAGAACTGCTCGGTGCTAACATCGGTCTGCTGGTGGTGGTTGGCCTTATCATCGCCATCCCGACCTGGTACATCGGTGCTTATCTCTACGGCCTGTATGCGGGTAAGAAATTCGACGTTAAGCTGCCAAGCTCTTTCCTGGGCGACGTCGAAGCCGATCCGAATCATCAGCCGCCGTCTTTTGGCATGGTAATGACCATTCTGCTGCTGCCGCTGGTGCTTATCTTCCTCGATACCGGTCTGAATACCGCCATCGTGATGGGTGCCGTATCCGGTGACAACACCGTCGTCAACTTCCTGCGTATGCTGGGTAAAACGCCGGTTGCTCTGCTGATTACTGTGCTGTTCTCGCTGATGGTCTTCAGCGGTCGCCACTCCGCTAAGCACCTGGAAAAAATCTGTGACGGCGCACTGGGCCCAATCTGCGGCATCATTCTGGTGACCGGTGCAGGCGGCATGTTCGGTGGCGTTCTGCGCGCCAGCGGCATCGGTGATGCACTGGCAGGCGTACTGACTGACACCGGCATGCCGATTATTGTGGCTGCGTTTGTTATCTCTACCGCACTGCGCGTAGCCCAGGGGTCGGCAACGGTCGCCCTGACCACCACCGCCGCCCTGGTGGCACCGATGGTCGAAACCGCCACAGGCCTGAACCAGTTCGACCTGTGCTTTATCGTTATTGCTATCGCAGGTGGTGCGACCGTACTGTCCCACGTAAACGACTCTGGTTTCTGGCTGGTGGGTCGTTTCCTGGAAATGGACGAAAAGACCACGCTGAAGACCTGGACTGTGATGGAAACGCTGCTCGGCGGCATCGCATTCCTGTTAGCGCTGATTGGTAGTATGATCCTTTAGTGTCCTGCGGGAGGAATGTGAAACAACTCACTTTCCTCCTCGCTCCTGACCAGATATCATCCTATAGTGATTAAACCCTCGCCGGTGATACGGTGAGGGTTTATTTTTGGAGAAGCATAGCGGCCCGCAGGCCGCATCATTAACATGGAGTCTACGATGTCCAGACCTGCGATTATCATTAACGAGCTTGATGCAGAGCGCCTGGACAGGCTGCTGGAACGCCCTGAGTTTGCCAGCCTGCCTGTGGCAGAAGCCCTGAATACTGAGCTTGACCGCGCCGAAACGCTCGCGCCTCAGGATATTCCCGCTGATGTGGTTACCATGAACAGCCGGGTGAAATTCCGTTATCTCAGCAACGGCGAAACCTGGGTACGTACGCTGGTCTATCCTGCAACGCTTACCGACAGCGACACCCAGCTGTCGGTCATGGCACCGGTTGGCGCCGCCCTGCTCGGTCTGCGCGTTGGCGCGTCTATCAGCTGGGCGCTGCCTGGCGGTCACGAAACTCAGCTTGAAGTGCTGGAGCTACAGTATCAGCCTGAAGCTGCGGGCGAATATCACCGCTAGTTGCCACAGAGGGCGTACGCGCCCTCTGAAATCTATCTGTCAAAACGTTGCCCCGCTCACACTCCCAGGCTCACATTAGTGCCTGTGTCACATTCTGTTACCTCTCCAACTGAATGCATAAAAGAACCAGGGTTTATTAAGGATATTCTCAATAACCATAAGGAAGCCCTGTATGTACAACACGATCCTGATGCCGGTGGACGTTTTCGAAATGGAGCTGAGTGATAAAGCCGTCAGCCATGCTGAATTTCTGGCCCAGAGCAATGGCACTATCCATCTGTTGCACGTACTGCCGCAGTCGTCGGCTATGCTGTTTCGCGGTTTCGCCGCCGATTTACGGCGCCTGGAAGAGCACCTGAGCCGTGAGGCGCAGGAAAAGCTCGACAGTATGGTGGCGCACTTCTCCTTGCCTCAGCCGCGCATTAAAACGATGATCCGCTTTGGCAATATGCGTGATGAGGTAAACAAAGCCGCAGAAGAACTGTGTGCCGACGTCATCATCATTGGCTCAAAAAACCCCAGCATCACCACGCACCTGCTTGGCTCTAACGCCGCCAGCGTCATTCGCTACGCTACCGTACCGGTGTTCGTTATCCGCTAACGGCACGCCAATTCCAGGCAAAAAAAAGAGGCTACCCGAAGGTAGCCTCATCACATTGCAGTGCGAGTCTTTGCCCGTTCATCAGGCTTATGCCTGGACGGTTTCTTTTTTATTATGCGGTTTTGGTACGAATCAGGTAATCAAACGCGCTCAGAGAGGCTTTAGCGCCTTCACCGGTGGCGATGATAATCTGCTTGTACGGTACGGTGGTGCAGTCGCCTGCGGCGAATACGCCTTTGACGCTGGTTTCGCAACGCGCATCGACCATGATTTCGCCCATACGGTTACGCTCAACTGCACCTTCCAGCCAGTTGGTGTTCGGCAGCAGACCAATCTGCACGAAGATACCAGACAGCGCCAGGCTGTGCACATCACCGCTAATACGGTCTTTATACTCAATGCCGGTCACTTTCTGGCCGTCACCCTTCACTTCGGTGGTCTGGGCGCTGAGGATAATATCCACGTTCGCCAGGCTGCGGACTTTATCCTGCAACACCTGGTCTGCCTTCATTTCCGGGGCAAATTCCAACAGCGTGACATGGTCAACCACGCCCGCCAGATCGATTGCCGCTTCAACGCCAGAGTTACCGCCGCCGATAACCGCAACGCGCTTGCCTTTAAACAGCGGGCCGTCGCAGTGCGGGCAGTAGGTCACACCGCGGGTGCGGTATTCGTTTTCACCCGGCACGCCCATATTACGCCATTTGGCACCTGTGGCGATGATGATGCTACGCGCCTTCAGCACTGCGCCAGAGGCGGTTTCAATCTGATGCAGGCCACCTTCCACGCTTGCCGGGATCAGGCGAGACGCGCTCTGGGTGTCGATAACGTCTACATCGTAGTCGTTCACATGCGCCTTCAGCGCGCCTGCCAGCTTCTGGCCTTCTGTCTTCGGCACAGAAATGTAGTTTTCAATATCTACGGTATCCAGCACCTGGCCGCCGAAGCGCTCGCCCATCAGACCAGTACGGATGCCTTTACGGGCAGAGTACACCGCCGCCGCCGCACCCGCCGGGCCGGAGCCGACAATCAGCACGTCAAACGCGTCACGTTTGTTGAGGGCTTCTGCCGCACGTTTTTCAGCACCGGAGTCCACTTTGCCGACGATTTCAGCCAGCGTCATACGGCCCTGACCGAACTCTTTGCCGTTCAGGAATACCGCCGGTACACCCATGACGTTACGTTCGGTGATTTCGTTCTGGTACACGCCGCCGTCAATTGCCGTGTGCTTGATGCGCGGGTTCAGCACTGCCATCAGGTTCAGCGCCTGTACCACGTCCGGGCAGTTGTGGCAGGACAGTGAATAGTAAGTTTCAAACTCAAAATCGCCGTCGAGATCGCGCACCTGCTCAAGCAGCTCCTGCGCTTCTTTTGACGGATGACCACCGGTCCACAGCAGAGCCAGCACCAGTGAGGTAAATTCGTGGCCGAGCGGGGAGCCGGCAAAACGCGGACCCTGTTCTGAGCCAGGGTTAGTAATCAGGAATGACGGTTTGCGCACCGGCAAATCGTTGCGCTCGGTGAAAGAGACTTTGTCGGATAATCCCGCGATTTCTGCCAGCAGATCCCTGATTTCAGCCGATTTAGCGCTGTCGTCCAGCGTGGCAATTAACTCAACAGGTTTGGTCAATTTCTCAAGATAGGCCTTGAGCTGTGTTTTCATGTTTGTGTCGAGCATGGTTTTCTCCCTGAGGACCGGCAAGAAACGGCGGGGCAACAACCCCGATAACGAACGAATGCAAATGCTATAAATTTTTGCGCCGCAGAATCCCGCGGCGCGAAAAGCTTTCTTCTTAATGCGGATTCATGCACTCCAGTGCCTTAAAACCCCGATGTCGCCACCGGGGAGGCTGTACCTTGCGTGCAAAACCACAGAAGAATTATATCTTACCAACCAGGTCCAGAGACGGAGCCAGCGTTGCTTCGCCTTCTTTCCACTTAGCCGGGCACACTTCACCCGGGTGAGAGGCAACATACTGAGCGGCTTTGATTTTGCGCAGCAGGTCAGTTGCGTCACGGCCAATGCCTTCAGCAGTCACTTCAACAGCCTGGATGATGCCCTGCGGGTCTACCAGGAAGGTGCCGCGGTTAGCCAGACCTTCGTCTTCACGCAGGATTTCGAAGTTACGGGACAGCGCCATAGTCTGGTCGCCCAGCATCGCATATTTGATTTTGCCGATGGTTTCTGAGCTGCCGTGCCATGCTTTGTGGGTGAAGTGGGTGTCGGTAGACACAGAGTAGATGTCCACGCCCAGTTTCTGGAACTCGTCGTGATGGTCAGCCAGGTCACCCAGCTCGGTCGGGCAAACGAAGGTGAAGTCAGCCGGATAGAAGAAGAAAACGCTCCAGCGGCCTTCAATGTCTTTCTCGGTAACTTCTACAAATTCACCGTTTTTGAATGCCTGGTTTTTAAAAGGTTTTACTTTGGTATTAATTAAAGACATCTATACTTTCTCCACGTTTCGATGGGATGTAAGGTATCGGATTCTGTTTGATTCGGCCAATGCGTATCCATTATCAAATCAATCAGTGATATCTAACAACGATTGTCCGCCAACAATGTGAAGCGGCATTTACAACGCGCGCTCTTTCACCACTGGCGACGGTAAATTATGGCCGTCAGCGCAGCCGGGACGGTTTAGCGACTGTCTGGTGTGCAAATAATGTGCAGGCGACAACCGATGATTTAACCATTTGCCAGCGCAGCGGGTCAATCAATCACTGGAAGGCTCTGCCTATGGCTGTAACAGGAACCCTCTATAAACCTCAGCAGATTACCCGACTGCGAAAATAAAAAACGCCTCTGCGCCTGCCTGACGTCACTCGCCGTTCACCAATCATCCATATCACAACAGCACCGCTGCGGCAGACTCTTGCTGAAATTGCTCTGAGATTATTCCTCGTTACAGGGCTGACAGCTTACCCTTTGAAGTTAAACCTGCATCACAAAACCTCACCTGACAGCAGAATCATCCATCTCTACGCCGATTTCAACCTTCCTGGCATGGCGTTAAAACTTTTAACGTATTGCTATTACGATTTTCTGAATGCCGGAGAAATGAAGCATGTCCCATGTCAGTGAGTCTTCCGCTACCCTGCCCCACTCGCCAAACCGCACGCGCCGGATGAACCTGTTTGTCTCGGTTTCTGCCGCCGTAGCGGGCCTGCTATTTGGCCTGGATATTGGCGTGATTGCGGGCGCCCTGCCGTTTATTACCGACCATTTTACCCTGACCCACCGTGACCAGGAGTGGGTGGTCAGCAGCATGATGCTGGGTGCGGCGCTGGGTGCGCTGTTTAACGGCTGGCTGTCATCGCGCCTTGGGCGTAAATACAGCCTGATGGCGGGTGCTATTTTGTTTATTGTCGGTTCACTCGGCTCAGCCTTTGCCACCAACCTCGAAACCCTGCTGTTCGCGCGCGTCATTCTGGGTGTGGCGGTGGGAATTGCCTCGTATACCGCGCCGCTGTACCTGTCGGAAATGGCCTCGGAGAACGTGCGTGGCAAAATGATCAGCATGTATCAGCTGATGGTGACGCTCGGAATTTTGCTGGCCTTTTTGTCTGACACCGCATTTAGCTACAGCGGCAACTGGCGGGCGATGCTCGGCGTGCTGGCCATGCCTGCCGTGGTGTTGCTGGTGATGGTCATTTTCCTGCCTAACAGCCCACGCTGGCTTGCCGCCAAAGGGCAACACGTGCAGGCCGAACGCGTGCTGCGCATGCTGCGCGACACCTCGGAGAAAGCGCGTGAGGAGCTGGAGGAAATCCGCGAAAGCCTGAAGCTTAAACAAGGCGGCTGGGCGCTGTTTAAAGCCAATCGCAACGTGCGGCGTGCGGTGTTTCTCGGCATGCTGTTGCAGGCAATGCAGCAGTTTACCGGGATGAACATCATTATGTATTACGCACCCAGGATTTTTGAGATGGCGGGATTTAGCAGCCATCACGAGCAAATGATTGCCACCGTCGTGGTCGGCCTGACCTTTATGCTGGCGACGTTTATTGCGGTTTATACCGTGGATCAATCAGGCCGCAAACCGGTGCTGAAAATCGGTTTTACCGTAATGGCGCTTGGCATGCTGGTTCTCGGCTACTGTCTGATGCAGGTTGAGCATGGCGTTGTGTCACGCGGTATCTCGTGGCTGTCGGTCGGTATGACTATGATGTGTATTGCCGGTTATGCCATGAGCGCCGCGCCAGTGGTGTGGATCCTGTGCTCAGAAATTCAGCCGCTCAAGTGCCGTGATTTTGGTGTCACCTGCTCCACCACCACGAACTGGGTGTCAAACATGATAATCGGTGCCACCTTCCTGACGCTGCTGGACAGCATTGGCGCGGCAGGCACGTTCTGGCTTTATACCGCCCTGAACCTGGTGTTTGTGGTTATCACCTTCTGGCTGGTGCCGGAGACTAAAAACGTCACGCTGGAACATATCGAGAAAAACCTGATGGCCGGTAAAAAGCTGCGCGACATCGGTCAGTAATGCCTGGCCCTGCTTGCCCCTCGCAAGCAGGGCGTTTTGCCTGCACGTCCCGCCCATTCAACGCACGCTCGTCCTGTTCTGCTAATCTTAAAATACAACATTAGCGTGGAGAAAAACGTGAACAGATTACTTCTGGTCTGTGCCGCAGGCCTGCTGATTGCAGGTTGTGATTCGGCCAATACCCCAACCAGCATCCCCGGTAGCGGACAGACGCAAACCACCAACACTAACTATGACTGCGGCTCCGGCGGTAAAGTAGCCGTAACCTATCTCAATAACGATCCCAACGCCGTCGCCATTGTCGAAACAGGCGATAATCAGAAAATCATGATGGTAAACGTGGTTGCAGCCAGCGGAGCCAAATATGTTGGCGGCATCTGGGAATGGTGGACTAAAAATGAGAGCGGTACGTTGAGCAATCTTCAAACGCAGCAGACCATGGAGTGCCAGGAAACAAAATAACGCGTTATGCAGATTCAAGCCCGCGCCTTAGCGGGCTTTGCTTTTGACCGTGTTACCCCGTTTATAGTGCAACCAGCCGTTGCGCTGCCGCCAGCAGCGTTTCTGGCTGTTTGGCAAAGCACAGGCGAATAAGACGATGTGGGAACGGTCCGTCACAAAATACCGACAGCGGAATAGCCGCCACGCCCACTTCAGCCGTCAGCCAGCGACAAAAATCAACATCGTTAAGCTCAGAAATGGCGCTGTAGTCCGCCAGCAGGAAGTACGTTCCCGCACAAGGCAATAGCCGAAAACGCCCCGGTTTTAGCGCCTCAACAAACAGGTCACGGCGCTCACGGTAGAACGCTGGCAACGCCCGGTAGTGCTCGGGCTCGGTGCGCAGCATATCTGCCAGCGCCAGTTGAGCCGGGGTATTGACTGAAAACGTCAGATATTGATGCACCTTGCGCACCTCGGCGCTGATTGGCGCAGGGGCAATGCAGTAACCCACTTTCCAGCCGGTCATATGGTAGGTTTTGCCAAAAGAGGAAACGGCAATCGCCCGTTCGCGCAGTTGCGGGTGTGCCAGCACGCTGGCATGTCCATCCTTCGCAAAGCAGATGTGCTCGTAGACCTCGTCACTCAACACGTAGATTTCCTGCCCGGCAATAGCCTGCCACAGCGCCACGAAATCTTCCTGCACCCATACCGTAGCGGTCGGGTTGTGCGGCGTATTGAGAATCACCAGCCGCGTGCGCGGACTCAGCAATGCGGCAAACTGCGCCCAGTCAACGCGAAAGCCCGGCGGCTGTAGCGCCATACGCTTCATCACACCGCCCGCTAACGCCACCGCTGGAGCGTAGCTGTCGTAGCTCGGGTCAAAGCAAATCACCTCATCGCCCGGGCGCACCAGCGCGGTAATGGCCGCATATAAAGCTTCGGTGGCACCGGCAGTCACGGTGATCTCTGTCTGCGGGTCGGGGTGGCAGCCGTAAAGCTCAGCGGTTTTATCGGCGATAGCCTCACGCAACACCGCCACGCCAGTCATGGGCGCATACTGATTTGCCCCCTGCGCCACGTGCCACGCCAGCCGCTGCTGTAAAAACGCTGGACCGTCAAAATCCGGGAAGCCTTGCGACAGATTGATAGCACCGTGCTGCTGCGCCAGCGCACTCATTTGGCTAAAAATAGTGGTCCCTAGTGCCGGAAGTTTACTCTGCGGCTTGAGAGGTAAGTGACTCATGGATAACGGGCCTTATGCGCGAGTGAAAGATGAAATAGTGCTCCACTATAACACCGCACAGCCGTTCAGCAATAAAGATGTTTAGATGGCTAAAACAACAAGATAGTCATCTTAACTCTGCGGCTAAAACCGCTGTTTTCACTCACTCAAACGTGAAAATGGACTGACGACGTTTTGGGAAGTTATTAAGTTGAGAAACCGAGAAACCGAGAAACCGAGAAACCGAGAAACCGAGAAACCGAGAAACCGAGAAACCGAGAAACCGAGAAACCGAGAAACAGGAAAGTATGTTCTTTCACAACCAAACGAACCGCTATCTTTTCCCCATCAGCGCACAGGCTAACAGTGTGGGGTGTTGAACCCCGCTGAAATCGGCGAAGCGTTCGCGGCTGGCCGAGGCGCGATTTACAGGGACGTTACCTCGCGCCGTCCCCGACAAGCCAGCCGGGATAAGCTGACAACATTGCCGGGAGCAATGTTGAACAACGCCTCAGGCGTTGGCCCCGAAGGGGTGAGGCCCAGGGATGGGCCGAATAACGCACCGCCCAAAGGGCGGCGATTTCCTTGCGGGGCCGCGGGGATTGTTAAGGGGCGCGCGGGAGCGCCCCTTAACCCGTTCACCGCAAACAACGCTGCGTTTTACGCCGAGCTTCTGGTGAACGGAACATTCCACCGAACAACTAAGCAACCAAGCCACTAAACCTATAACAGCTCAACGCAGCCCTACACCGCTGCCCCGGCAAACTCCTCGCGCAGCGCCTCAATCGGCAAATACCTGCCAATAATCACCAGCCTCGACAAAACCGGCTCGCCCTCGCCCCACTCGGCACCATAATCAAACCCCACGACCTTGTGCACGCCCTGCACAATCAACCGCTGCGGGTTACCGTCAATCGCCAGCACGCCTTTATAACGCAGCATATCGTTGCCAAAGCGCTCAATGCAGCTTTCCATAAACGCGCCAATCTTCTTGAGATCCAACCGTCCGGCTTCAAACACGTGCGCCTGAATCGCATCGTCCCACGAGCGCGCGTTGGCCGCCGCCTGGCGAAACGGCATAAAGCGCTGCGGCTGCGCGCTTTCAGCACGGATCACATGAAAGCCTTCGCTTATCGCGTTGCCGTCGCTCATCTCAAACGCCGCAATGTCCAGCCACAGTTCAGCCGGGCATTCACCGCGCGTGATATGGAAAATCTCGGCTTTATTGTTGATGCGGTGAATACGCGCCAGCGCCTCGGCCTGCTGCTCCTCGCTGCACAAGTCGGCTTTGGTCAAAAGAATGCGGTCGGCAAAACCAATCTGGGAGGCCGCCACCGGGTGCTCATCAAGCTGGCGCTGGATGTGCTGGCAGTCCACCAGCGTAATCACCGCATCCAGGCGCAGCGCCTCACGCAGGCGCTCTTCAACAAAAAAGGTCTGGATAACCGGCGCCGGATCGGCAAGGCCAGTGGTTTCAACAATCAGGCGCTCAAAGCGCATTTCACCGCGATCGCGCTTGTCGAGCAGTTCCGTCAGCGCGGCGGTGAACTCACCGCGCACGCTACAGCAGACGCAGCCGTTAGACAGCTCTACCACGTTGACGTTTTCGCCTTCGCGCAGCAGCGCACCGTCAATATTAACGGCACCAAATTCGTTTTCGAGGATGGCAACCGATGCGTCACCGTGATGAGAGAGGAAGTAATTAATTAACGTGGTTTTGCCTGCGCCGAGAAACCCGGTCAGCAGCGTGACGGATACAACATCATTCATGGCAGATTCCCTGTGCTGAGCCCGCAAAACGGCGGGCCAGTCTTAACAACAGCGCGCGCCGCCTTTGCCGCCGTAGCGGGCGTCCTGACGGTCGCGAAAAAACTCTTCATAGGTCATGGGCGTCTGCTCCGGGTGGGTCAGGCGCATATGTTGAACGTAATTATCATAATCGGGCACGCCAACCATCAGCTTTGCTGCCTGGCCGAGATATTTGCCCGCTTTTGCGAGGGTATCGAACATTAGCTTACTCCTTAAAGCACCCAAAGAGCCTCCCATACGGGAGGCGCTTTTGCAACCGGGTCAGTGCGCGTTTTTGGCGCGTGCAACAATCTGCTCAAGGTTTTCTGGCATTGGCTCATACGGCGTTTCGCGCGCCGTCGGCTGCGGGTTACGCAACGCCGCCAACGCGGTTTTAAGCGAAAACAGCGCCAGCACCACCACAACCACCATAAAGAAGATAGTCAACCCGGCGTCCAGACGGTTGTTAAACACCAGTTGTGCCAGCTGTGACTCGGTGTACTGCGCCGGAATAGTGCCGCTGTCTATCATCGCCTGGAACTTGTTAGCAATCGCCAGGAAGCCCACTTTTGTGTCCGGGCTGAACGCTTTCTGCCAGCCGGCGGTAAGCGTACACACCAGCAGCCACGCCGTTGGCACCAGTGCCACCCACGCATAGCGCTGACGCTTCATCTTAAACAGCACCACCGCACACAGCATCAGCGCCATGCCCGCCAGCATCTGGTTAGCAATACCAAACAGCGGCCACAGCGTGTTGATGCCGCCAAGCGGGTCCACCACGCCCTGATGCAGGAAGTAGCCCCAGGCCAGCACGCACAGCGCAGTGGCAAGCAGGTTGGCAGGCAGCGAGTCGGTGCGCTTAAGCGACGGAGCTGCCACGCCCAGCAAGTCCTGAAGCATAAAGCGAGCGGCACGCGTACCCGCATCCACGGCAGTCAGGATAAACAGCGCCTCAAACAAAATAGCAAAGTGATACCAGAACGACACATCCATCAGCCCGCCCAGCGCGCCGTGCAGGATATAAGCCATCCCCACCGCCAGCGTCGGTGCGCCACCGGCACGCGAAATAATGCTCTGCTCGCCGACTTCATCGGCAATGCGCGTGAGCACATCCGGCGTTATCTGAAAGCCCCAGCCGCTCACTACCTGCGCGGCTGACGCCACCACATCCGTGGTGCCGGCCGGTGCCAGCACCGCCATGGGGCTGTTCATAGCAAAGTAAACGCCCGGGTCGATAACGCAGGCTGCCACCAGCGCCATAATCGCCACAAATGACTCCATCAGCATGCCGCCGTAGCCAATCAGGCAAGCCTGGTTTTCATTCGCCAGCATCTTCGGCGTGGTGCCGGAGGCAATCAGCGCATGGAAGCCAGACACCGCACCGCAGGCAATGGTGATAAACAGGAACGGGAACAGACCTCCGCTCCATACCGGCCCGGTGCCGTCGACAAATTTAGTCAGCGCAGGCATGGTCAGCGTTGGGCGCATAATCAAAATGCCAATCGCCAGCCCGACAATGGTGCCAATTTTCAGGAAGGTAGAAAGATAGTCACGCGGTGCCAGCAACAGCCACACCGGCAATACGGCGGCAACGAAGCCGTAGCCCACCAGCATCCAGGTCAACTGCACGCCGGTAAAGTCAAAATACGGCGCCCAGGTCGGGCTTTCTGCCACCCAACCGCCGGAGATAATGGCAAATACCAGCAGCACCAGGCCGATAATAGAGACTTCACCAATGCGCCCCGGGCGAATGTAGCGGGTATAAATACCCATAAAAATCGCAAGCGGAATGGTAAACGCCACGGTATAAGTCCCCCACGGGCTGTGGGTCAGCGCTTTCACCACAATCATCGCCAGCACAGCGAGGATAATAACCATAATCATAAAGCAGGCCACCAGCGCGATAACGCCTGCGGTGTTGCCCATCTCTTCTTTAACCAGTTCGCCCAACGAACGTCCGTCGCGCCGGGTGGAGACAAACAGCACCATAAAGTCCTGCACCGCCCCCGCCAGCACCACGCCCGCCAGAATCCAGATCATGCCCGGCAGGTAACCCATCTGTGCGGCCAGTACCGGTCCTACCAGCGGCCCGGCCCCGGCGATAGCCGCAAAATGGTGGCCAAAAAGCACTTTCTTATCGGTCGGTACATAGTCGAGGCCGTCGTTATGGCGCACGGCGGGCGTCATGCGCGTGCTGTCTACCTGCAACACGCGTTTTGCGATATAGAGTCCATAAAAACGGTAGGCAATCAGGTACACGCATACCGCGGCCACCACTATCCACAGCGCGTTAATCTGCTCGCCACGGTTGAGCGCTATGTAGCCCAGTGCAAACGCACCAAGCAGGGACAGCGCAACCCATATCAGGTATTTCCCCGGATTATTCATCGTTGTAAATCCATCTGAGTGTGTAGAGTCAAGAGTGTGTCAATTTATTTCTGGATTATGCGCTGATATTTAACAAGTCAGCAGCAATGCAAAACAACATTGAAACCGATCATTTACACAGCATTGTTAACAGGATCACTCTGTTAGCGTGAAGAAGGTGCAACAACCACAGGCAGGCTCAGCAACAGGCATAAAAAAGCCCCGCTGGAAAGCGGGGCAGACGAGGTTGATTCACGGCCGTGTTATTAAGGCTCAGCCAATGACCGCGGTGCTCAGTCGGCTGGTGCAACAGCGCTTGCCGCTGGCATCATAAATGACGATTTCCCAGCACTGGGAACTGCGGCTGACGTGCAGCGGCGTACACACGCCACGCACCGGCCCGCGCGCGACGGCGCGGTGATGGGTGGCACTGACTTCGGTGCCCACCACGCTCTGTCCTTCCTTGCTTGTCAGAAACCCGGCCATTGAGCCCATGGTTTCGGCCAGCGCCGCAGAGGCACCGCCGTGCAGCAGGCCAAATGGCTGCACCGTGCGGCTGTCCACCGGCATTTCAGCTTCCAGGCTGTCGTCGTTAATCCGGGTAAAGACAATGCCCAGGTGACCAACCAGCGTTTCGCCAGCCATGCGGTTGAGTTCGTCGAGCGTGATGTCGCGCTTCCAGATCATGTTACGCTCCCAGCGTCGAACCGCCGTCGACCACGATGTCCTGCAACGTGATATGGCTGGCACAAGGTGACGCGAGGAACAGCACCGTGCTGGCAATCTCCTGCGGACGGGCGATTTTACCCAGCGGAATGCCCAGCTTGAACTGCTGCGGGTAACCAGCGATACGCGCGCTTTCGGCATCCGGCGAGGTCCACATGCCGCGCTGCATATCGGTGTCGGTCGAGCCAGGCGACACCAGGTTACCGCGCACGCCGTAAGGTGCCAGTTCCAGCGCCACGGTCAGCGCCAGGCTTTTCAGCGCCGCTTTGGAGGCACCGTAGGCCGACATGCCAATGCGCGGCATGTGGGCGGCGTCAGACGCCACCGTCACCAGCGATCCGCCTTTCTGGGCACGGAATTGCGCCATGGTGGCGCGGAAAAAGTTAAACGCACCGCCAACGTTAATGGCAAAGGTATCCTGCCAGTCGCGCAGCGCCAGTTCATCGGTTGCGCCCATGCGCAGAATACCGGCGGCATTCACCAGCACATCGAGGCGCTCGGTGTCTTTTAAAAGGCGCTGGCACACGGCATTTACCTGCTCCGCGCTGGCAACATCCACCACTTCGGTGGCAAACGGATAGTTTTCCTGACCAAACGCCAGATCAAAGCCTACGACCCGCGCGCCCGCCTCGTGAAACGCCAGCGCGGTCTGGTAGCCAATGCCGCGCCCGGCACCGGTCACCCATACGGTTTGCCCCTGAAATGCCTGGCTCATGACGTTGCCTCCCGACTCAGCAGCGCCCACCAGGCGTCAATGGTCGGCTCTTTAGCCAGCATCACAAAATCGATGTCGCTGTATGTTTTACGCCAGCGGGCGGCAAGCGCCATCATGCGCACCGAGTCCAGGCCGTAATCAATCAGATTCTCGTCATCTTCCGGCACGTCATCTTCGTCCAGCAGCGGCAGCACCAGCGCGCGCAACTGCTCTTTATTTTGCGGCACCGCCAGCAGTTCGCTTGTCATCACCACTCGCCCGCTGCGCCCGGCGACGTATTTCAGGGCCATCAGGTGCTCTTCGCGGCTGAAATCCGCCAGGCCATCGGCCACCATAAACGGCTTAATATCACGCATGAAGGCGTCGGTCGCGGTGGTCATACAGCCAATGTGGGCGTACACGCCGCAAATCAGCAGCTGGTCGCGCCCGGTTTCTTTCAGTGCCTGTTCAAGCGGTGAGCGGATAAACGCGCTGTAGCGCCATTTGGTCAACACCGTATCGCCGTCTTGTGGCGCCAGCGCTTTCACCACACTTTTACGCTCGGCGTGCTTGTTGATGCCCGGTCCCCACATGTCGTTGAGCAGCGCGCGGTCTTCGTCGCTCTGGTTATCCGGCTGGGCGGTGTAATACACCGGAATATTGTTCTGGCGACAGAACTGGCGCAGCGCGGCGATGTTGGCAATGACCTGCTCCATCATCGGGCAGTTATCACCCCAGAAATCAATAAAATAGTCCTGCATGTCGTGAATCAGCAGCGCGGCACGCTCAGGCTCAAACGCCCAGTTGACTTTGTTTGGTGGAATATCAGCCACACCCGGCAGCGCGTAACCGTTTAGTTTTGGAATAGCCATAAAATCACTCCTTAATGTGTTGTCAGGCGGCGCTCGGCAATCAGCTGGCGCAGGCGCTTTTTGTCAGGTTTACCCACGTGGGTGAGCGGCAGTTCATCGACGTTTTCTACCTTGTCCGGCAGTTTGTAGTCGGCAACGCCCAGCTCACGCAGCCAGCGGCGGATTTCCACCGCGCGCAGCGGGCGGCGACCGACGATAAAAGCACAGCTTTTCTCGCCCATCAGTTCGTCATCCATCGACACCAGGGCTGCGTGGATGATGTCTTCATGGCGGTGCAGCAGGTTTTCAATTTCTTCGGCCGCAATCTTCTCGCCGCCACGGTTAATCTGGTCTTTTTCACGCCCGACCACGCGGATGTAGCCGTCATTGTCAATCACAATCAGGTCGCCGGAGCAGTAAAAGCCGTTGGCATCAAAGGCCTTTGCGTTAGCCTCGGGGCTGTTGTAATAGCCGCGAAAGGTGTACGGCCCACGCGTCATCAGCAGGCCCACCTCGCCTGCGGCAACCGGGTTGCCGTCTTCACCAGCGGCCCAGACTTCATCGTCCGGGCACATCGGGCGGCCCTGGGTAGTGAAGATATGCTCATCGTCGTCGTCCAGCGCGGTGTAGTTCACTAGCCCTTCGGCCATACCGAACACCTGCTGAAGCTGGCAGCCAATCTCTGCCGGAACGCGGCGCGCCAGCGGCTCCGGGAAGCGTGCGCCGCCCACCTGTAACAGACGCAGCGACGCAAGCTGTTTATTGCTGCCCCACTCGCCAATGGCCTGTAGCCACAGGCTAACGGCTGGCGGCACCAGCGCCGTCACGTCAATCTGGTGTTTTTCGATAAGCGGGAAGCACAGCGTGGCGCTCGGGTCCGCGGCCAGCACCACGCAGCCTGCGCCGTAAAACACGCCCAGTGAGCCTGGGGAACTCATGGCGTAGTTATGGGCTGCCGGAATGGCACACAGGAAGCGGGTGTTTTCATCGAAGCGGCAAATCTCCACGCTGCGGCGAATGCTGTAGTAATAATCGTTATGGGTGCGTGGGATAAGCTTTGGCGTACCGGTGCTGCCGCCAGAAAGCTGGAAGAACGCCACTTCATCGGCCGCCGACGGGCTGGCGGTGAAGTTACCTTCTGGCGCATCAATCATCGCCTGAAGTGAACGCTCACCGTCGTCATTACGCAGTGCGACTACACTCAGCGACGGATAATCGCTGTGGAGCTGATTCAGGAAAACATCATCGCGAAACAGCGCGTGCTCGCGGTCAGCCACTAAAAGCCGCGGTTCAATCTGCCCGGCATAGGCCATAAGCTCGGTGCGCTGATGGCTGAACAGTGCGTTAACCGGAGCCACGCCCGCCTTGAGCAGCGCAAAGAAGGTGATAAACAGTTCAGCGTGGTTGCCAAGCTGCACCAGCGCGGTATCCCCCGCTTTCAGCCCCTGGCGCATCAGGGATGCCGCCAGACGGCTCGATGCCGCATCAAGTTCCCGGTAGCTCAGTTCACACTCACCGTCGATGATTGCGGTGCGCGCGCTGTCAGCGTGGCGGGTGAGAATGTCAGTGAGCGGTAACTCCGCCCAGTAGCCCTTTTCGCGGTAGCGTGCGGCCAGCGCGTCCGGCCAGCGGTTAAAAGGAATAGCCATATCCTTGCCTCAGTTCAGACCAAATACGTTCAACATGGTGGAAAGCTTGGTGCCGGTTTCATGCCACTCGGACGTGGGCGACGACGCAGGCACAATGCCCGCCCCGGCAAACAGCCGCACCCGGCTGCCGTGCAGCCTTGCGCAGCGAATTGTTACCACCCATTCGCCGTTCCCTTCGGCGTCACACCAGCCCACAATGCCGCCAAACAGGTCACGCTCGAATGGCTCCAGCTCGCGAATCAGGTTCTGGGCGGCGTCGTTCGGGAACCCGCTCAGTGCAGGCGTTGGGTGCAGCAGGCACGCGAGCGACAGCGCGTTCTCTGCCGGGTTGCGTACCACGCCTTCAATAGGCGTGGAAAGGTGCCACAGGGTCGGCGTGGTGATGAGTTCCGGTTTGTCCGGCACGGCGAGATAAGAGGCACGCGCGGCCAGTACATCGCGCATGGCGTCGGTAACCAGCTGGTGCTCATGGCGGTCCTTGCGCGAGTGCATCAGCCTCTCGCCCACGGCACGGTCGGCGTGCGCGTCGCGCTCACGGCGCGCAGAGCCTGCCAGCGGCAGCGAACTAAAGGAACTGGCGTCCTTACGCAGTAACAGCTCCGGGCTGGCACCCACCAGCGCCCCGCCGTCGGCCAGCGGCACATGGAAATTAAAACTGCCAGGGTTTTGTGCCAGCAGGCGCTCAAACAGCGCCGCGCGGTCAAGCGGGCGCTCGGTGGTGATATCAATCAGGCGTGAAAGCACCACTTTATCAATCCCCGGCTGGCTGGTGGCGTGCGCACCACGCGCCACCATCTCTTCAAACACCGCCTGGCCGGGAATGGCTTCCCGGGAAACGACCTCAGGCTGACGTACAGCATGCTGGCGCAGGCTCTGACGCAAGCGCTCCTGGCGGGAGAACGGCGTGACCTGCTCAGGAATAAACAGTGCCGAAGGCTGACGCGTATCAAACGGTATCGCGCCGACCATGATTGGGTTTTTGATACCTCTGGCGCGCGCATCTTCGAAGGTACTCGCCAGACGGCGCTGGAAGTCACCGTGCAGGTCGGCACCGTCAGCCGCACTGGCGTTGAAACGAGCAATACAACCCGACGTGGTAAAACTGCGATACGCAGACATAAAAAAGAAACTGTCCTGTGCCAGCGTCGGCGTCGCCAACGTGGGTTCCTCAGCCAGTAAAGTCACCATGTACCCTCCACATAAATGATAAGGAATTTGATAATTATTATCATTTGTATTTTGGCCCGTAAGCTACGTCCAGAACGCCAGGCTGTCAACAGGCTTAACCTTTTCTCAACATTTCTGCCGCTTGCATCAACACGCCAAAGACATGAAAATGAGAAGCATTATTAACGACCCATGACAGGATCTCCCGCCGTGAAATTCGACATCGTTAGCAGAGTGAAAACCTTCGGCCTTGCGCTGCTGTATTTAGGATTAACCTCAGCCACTGCCAGCGCCGCGTCTGCCCAGTGGCCGCGTCAGATAAGCGATAGCCGCGGTACGCAGACCCTTGAACAGGCTCCCACACGCATTGTCTCCACCAGCGTCACACTCACCGGTTCGCTGCTTGCCATCGACGCCCCGGTGGTCGCCAGCGGTGCCACCACGCCGGGTAATCGCTTTGCCGACAGCCAGGGCTTTTTGCGCCAGTGGGGCGAGGTGGCAAAAGCACGAAACGTTCAACGCCTCTATATTGGTGAGCCAAACGCCGAAGCCGTTGCCGCACAAATGCCGGATCTGATCCTGATTAGCGCCACCGGCGGTGACTCTGCCCTCGCGCTTTACGACCAGCTTTCCAGCATTGCGCCCACGCTTATCGTGAACTACGACGACAAAAGCTGGCAGGAGCTGCTCACCACGCTTGGCAGCATCACCGGCCATGAAAAACAGGCCGCGGCACGGATTGCCAGCTTTAACGCTGAACTTGCTAAAACCAAAGCCGCCATCACGCTGCCGCCACAGCCGGTAAGTGCGCTGGTGTACCACACCCCGGCGCGCACCGCTAATCTCTGGACGCCGGAGTCCGCGCAGGGACAGTTGCTTAAAGAGTTGGGCTTCACCCTTGCCACACCGCCCGCTCACATGCAGACCAGCCAGAGCCAGGGCAAGCGCCACGACATTCTGCAACTGGGCGGTGAAAACCTCGCCGCCGGGCTGAACGGCCAGACGGTGCTGCTGTTTGCTAACGACAACCGCGATGCCGATGCCCTGCGTAACAACCCGCTACTGGCCCATATCCCTGCGGTGCAGAATAAGCAGGTCTGGCCGCTTGGCACCGAAACCTTTCGCCTGGATTACTACAGCGTGAGCCACCTGCTGGCACTGTTAAATAAGCAGTTCAAGTCCTGATGCACTCAGGGCAGCGCGCTGGCGCTGCCCTGCTTTCCCGGCCTACTGCGCCGACAGTTAATCCCGCCCAACAGTGCCGCCGCCGCGCTATGACGCCTTTTCCGCTTGCGCTGCCTGCGGTGCGGGCTGATGAAAACGACGTAGCTGGGTCAGGACCAGCATCAGCACCACCCCAATCATCGCCAGCACAAAACCGCTCAGGCTTGCCGAACTGACCGGCGTCAGCGCCACTCCCATGCCGCCAAGCAGTGCTGCCCCCACCGCATCGCCCGTCACGTTTTGCGCCGTCCACAGCCCGTTAACGCGCCCGAGCATGGCATCCGGCGTCTGGGTCTGAATCAGGGTGTATTGCAGTAGCGAACTGATGGCGCTCAGGTAACCAAACAGCGCCAGACACAGCATCCCCAGCGGCCAGGCCGGCATCAGGCTGAACAGCCCGACGGCGATAAACGACGCCACAGTGCTTACCAGCATGATAAAACCCGGCCGCGCACGCTGCGCCACCGCGCCGCTGGTAAGCGCCCCGACAGCTGCGCCCAACGGCACGGCCGCGTACAGCAGGCCAATCTGTCCCTCACTCATACTCCAGTGTCCGGCCAGCGCCGGATACAGCACGCGCACCGCGCTGGCCATTGTCAGCAGCGCGCCCACCAGTGCCACGCCGCCTACCAGCGGGTGGCCCAGTACAAATGCCAGTCCCTCATGCAGCGAACGCAGCGGGTGCTGGCGCGGCTGCTCCGGCGGCGGCTGACGCGGCAGACTCAACAGCGGCAGTAGCGTAATAAACGTGCCGCATGCCGCCAGCCCGTAGTTCCACGCCACCCCGCCCCATGCCAGCAGCAGGCCGCCCAGCATGGGCGACATCACTGAGCCGAGGCGCACGGTTAACATCGTGATGGCCCCGGCCTGCATCAGGTTTTCACGCCCCACCAGCGCGGGCGTTGCCGCGAGCAGCGCGGTAACGCCAATAGCGGCAAACAGGCCGTCCCACACGCCGAGCAGGTAGATTGCCAGCAGCGACGGCACAGGCAGCATGGCGTTAATGCACAGGCCAATAAAGCCCAGGCCGCAGGTGGCACGCGCCAGCAAAATAAGGCGCTTACGCTCGTAGCGATCCGCCAGCACGCCGCCCATCATCATGCCGACAAACATTGCCCCGCCGGTAAGCGTCACCGCCAGGCCAACCTGCAAGGTGGAGCCGGTCAGGTGCTGTATCTGCACCGGCACCGCAACACCGAGCAGCCCCAGCGACAAAATCGAAATCAGGCGCGCAAAAAACACCGCGCGAAACGCAGGGTGCGTTTTCAACAGGCTGAGGTTCAGCCACAAAGAATTTTTCTTCATTACATGGCCTTAAACATTTTTCCTTACCAGCAAATAAGCGCGCCATGCTAACATAAAGAAATAATAGTGATAACGATAATAAAAATCATTATCAATCTTCAGGATATGCGTTTATGTTGGTTTCCCGCTTTTCAGCACGCGCATTCGTGCTGCTGAGCCTGGTTATTCTTCTGCTGTTAATGGCGGCACTGAGCCTGTTCATTGGCGCAAAAACCCTTCCCCCTGCCGTAGTGCTTGATGCACTCAGCGGCCAGTGTCGCAGCGCCGACTGCACAATCGTGCTCGACGCGCGCCTGCCCCGCACCCTTGCCGGGCTACTGGCCGGCGGCGCACTCGGCGTTGCCGGTGCGTTAATGCAAACTCTGACCCGTAACCCTCTGGCCGACCCAGGTCTGCTGGGCGTCAACTCCGGTGCCAGCTTTGCCATCGTGCTCGGTACGGCGCTGCTCGGCTACTCCTCTGCGGTTACCCTGCTCGGCCTTGGTTTTACCGGCGCCCTGCTGGCCTCACTGATTGTCGCGCTCACCGGCAGCCAGGGCGGTGGGCAGTTAAGCCCGGTACGCCTGACGCTGGCAGGCGTGGCGCTGGCAGCCGTGCTCGAAGGCTTAAGCAACGGCATTGCGCTGCTTAACCCGGCGGTATTTGACCAGTTGCGCTACTGGCAGTCCGGCTCGCTGGATATCCGCACCTTCACCACGCTGCGCATTATTGTGGTGCCGGTGCTGGCGGGAATGGCTATCGCTCTGCTGTTGAGTCGCTCGCTCAACAGCCTGAGCATGGGCAGCGATACCGCCACCGCCCTTGGCAGCAAAGTGGCGCGCACCCAGTTGCTTGGGCTGCTGGCGATTACGCTGTTATGTGGCAGTGCTACCGCCGCCGTTGGCCCCATCGCCTTTATCGGTCTGATGATGCCGCACATGGCGCGCTGGCTTACTGGCCCGGATCACCGCTGGTCGCTGCCGGTTACGCTGCTGGCAACTCCCGTTTTGCTGCTGGCAGCCGATATACTTGGCCGCCTGCTGGTGCCCGGTGAGCTGCGCGTGTCGGTCGTCAGTGCCTTTATTGGTGCGCCGGTGCTTATCTGGCTGGTTCGCCACCGCCGTGCGGGGGTCACACTATGAGCCGTCTGCCAGCGCGCCTGCTCACCTCCTTTTTCCTGCTGATTGTTGCCGCCCTCGTTCTGGGCGGCTGGAGCCTTGCCAGCGGTGCGGTGCCGCTGAGCGCAAGCCAGGTTATTGATGCGCTACTGGGCAACGCGCCGCGCAATGTGGCGCTGGTGGTGGTGGAATGGCGTCTGCCGCGCGTGCTCACCGCACTGCTGGTGGGTGCCGCCCTTGGCGTCAGCGGGGCGATTTTTCAGTCGCTGCTGCGCAACCCGCTCGGCAGCCCGGACGTGATGGGCTTCAATACCGGCGCCTGGAGCGGCGTGCTGGTGGCCATGGTGCTGTTTGGTCAGCATCAGTCGGCCATCGCCTTTGCCGCAATGGCCGGAGGCGTGTTCAGTTCACTGGTGGTCTGGCTGCTCGCCTGGCGCAACGGCATTGACACTTTTCGTCTGATCATCATCGGTATCGGCGTGCGCGCCATGCTGGTCGCCTTTAATGTCTGGCTGCTGCTCAAAGCCTCTCTGGAAACCGCCGTTTCAGCCGGACTGTGGAACGCCGGTTCGCTCAACGGGCTGACCTGGAGCAAAATGCAGCCCACCGCACCGCTGATTCTCCTGCTGCTGCTGGGAGCAGGCCTATTTGTGCGCCGTATGCGCCTGCTGGAGATGGGTGACGATACCGCCTGCGCGCTGGGTGTGCGCGTTGAGGGTTCACGCCTGCTGCTGATGTTCACCGCCGTGCTGCTGACCGCCTGCGCCACTGCGCTGGCAGGTCCGATCTCCTTTGTCGCACTGGTGGCGCCGCACATTGCAAAACGTCTGAGCGGCAGCGCGCGCTGGGGGCTGACCCAGTCGGCGCTGTGCGGTGGCGTGCTGCTGTTGCTCGCTGACCTGTGCGCCCAGCGCCTGTTCATGCCTTATCAGCTGCCGGTCGGAGTGGTCACCGTCAGCATTGGCGGGCTTTACCTCATCGCTCTGTTGATTAAGGAGTCACGCAAAAGATGACGACACCCTCCCGCCTGCACGGTGAACAACTCACCCTGGGCTATGGCAAACGGACAGTGGTAGACAACCTCAGCGTGTCTATTCCCGACGGTGAGTTCACGGCGATTATTGGTCCTAACGGCTGTGGGAAATCCACGCTGTTGCGTAGTCTGAGTCGACTGATGGCCCCGCTCCAGGGCCAGGTGTGGCTTGACGGGGAACACATCCAGCGTTACGCCACCAAAGAGGTGGCGCGGCGCATTGGGCTGCTGGCGCAAAACGCCAGCGCACCAGGAGATATCAGCGTACAGGAGCTGGTTTCTCGCGGTCGCTACCCGCATCAGCCGCTGTTTACCCGCTGGCGCAAGGAAGATGACGAGGCGGTGCGCAACGCCATGCGCGCAACCGGTATTGAGGCGCTTGCCAACCAGCCGGTAGATACGCTGTCTGGCGGCCAGCGCCAGCGTGCCTGGATAGCGATGGTGCTGGCGCAGGAAACCGCCATTATGCTGCTTGATGAACCCACCACCTGGCTTGATATCAGCCACCAGATTGACCTGCTGGAGTTACTCAGTAGCCTTAACCGCAACCAGGGCTACACGCTCGCGGCGGTGTTGCACGACCTGAACCAGGCCTGCCGCTATGCCACTCACCTGATTGCGCTGCGCGACGGTAAAATCGTTGCAGAGGGTGCGCCTAAAGAGATTGTCACCGCCGAGCTTATTGAGGCCATTTATGGCCTGCGCTGCATGATTATTGACGATCCGGTGGCCCATACGCCGCTGGTAGTGCCGCTGGGACGCAGCGCCAGCTAAGCGGTTTTATCGCAACAGCAGCGTCTCAGACCTGGACTGCGGGAAACAGCCGCTGGCAGGTTTCCTTTAGTAGCTGCCGGTCACTGTCGATATAGTTTTCCCGCGCAATATAGAGCATCACTTCCTGCACATGGCAGTGCGTAGCGGTGGCGTAATGTTCAGGCCATCCCTGTGCCAGCAGGCTCAGGGATTTTAGCAACCGCAGTGGAATTTCTCGCAGCGCCGCGCCATCGCGCGCAATAGGCGAGAAAATATCATCAAACAGGCTGTCTACCGCCAGCGGCGCAACATGGACATTGGGATAAGTCACCTCAGCGTGCTCAGGTATCGCGTCTGCATACTGTGACAGCACTCTGACAGCACGTCCAATCACATCAATAGCCGTCCCCGGATCGTTAACCGCCGGAGAAAGCGCCCGGCAGGCGATCTCGGCCAGTACGGACAGACAAAAACGTGGGTCCTGGTAAAAAGAACGCACATCGCTGATGCTAATAGCCGCCAACAGCTGTTGCTTCTGCTCATGCGTACAGCCTGAGGTGACATACAGCACAGGCCGGGTCGGGTGCACAAAACTGCCCGGCTGCGCCACAAGCCAGACGTGGTCATCACTGCCGTTAAGCGCTGACGCCAGTTTGCTGATATCCACATGCTCTACATAACCCACACATTGCGGATACAGCGCCAGCGTACTTGCGGGCTGCTGCGAAGATTCAAGCCACGGAAAACCACCCAGATACGGTGCCTGCGCGCGTGCCAGCAACGCCTGCTGTGCCGCCTTTTCCACCCGCGAGGTTGTTTCCCCTACGCGCCCCAGCGCGGTCAGGTGCTGGATCCAGCGCAGTAGCGTAATCACAATCAGGGCAATAACCCCAAGCGTCACGACAAATAAGATAACGCGCCCTTGTTCGCCGTAGGCACCCATATTGAGTGCCACAATTCCCACCAGGCTAAACAGAAAAGTGCCGATAAAGGTTGCCAGTACGTTTTGCGTGGTGGAATCCTCTACCACCAGCCGGGTAGCGCGGGGAGTGACGCTGGTAGTCGCCGACCCATAGGCGGCAACCATAATGCTCAGTGAGAAGGTCGTGACCGCCAGCATGCTTGAGGCGAGGATATTGAGGATATTATCCACCGCCTCTGCCCCCACTTTAACCGAAACGGAGACGGGAATGAGTGACTTAAAAGCAATAGAGAGCAGCGCCGTGATAACCGCCGCCAGTGCGAATAATGCGGTTCTGAACCACAGTTTACGAACAACCTGTCCTACCACCCACTGCCAGCGTGAAATCATCCTTACCTCCGTGACAAAAACCCAAAAAAATGCCGCTCGGTGAGCGGCATTCAAGTATCAGCGGACCAGATGCAGGAAGTGCAGATGTTTTTCATACTGATCGAGTATATCGTTGATCAGCTGCTCCTGGTTCCAGCCCATGACATCGTAGTTTTGACCGCCTTCTTTGAGGTAAATTTCGGCGCGGTAATATTTGTGCTGCTCTGACTGTTGCTCGTCATTATCCAGCGCCGCCAGCGCAAAGGTTGGCGAGTTATAGCCGCGCAAGCGAACCTCATAAATGAAGTTTAGCTCATCGCCAAGATCCACTTCTAAATGGATCCGGTCGTCAATGCTGGTATCTATCTCACTGAGAGTGCCCTGTTTGTTCAACTCTTCTTGCACCAGTACCATTGCTGGCTGAATCACATCATCCATGAAGCGTTTTACCATTGAACGTTTAGGAAAATAGGCGATGTTGCGCAGCCTGCGCTGCCACGGAATGGGGTTACGTGCGGCAGTCGGGGCAATGGTCGCCATGTTCTGGCTGTCACGCTTGGTAATGTCACGCCGCAGCGCCTTAAGCAGTCCATAAATTGAGATAAGCAACACGGCTGAGAACGGCAGTGCACTGGCGATCGTCACGGTTTGCAGAGCACTCAGTCCACCGGCTAACAGTAGCGCAATCGCCACCACACCCATCATCGCCGCCCAGAAGATACGCTGCCATACTGGCGTGTAACTGGCCCCTCCGGCCGCCAGTGTATCCACCACCATTGCGCCAGAATCTGCGGAGGTCACAAAGAAGACAATGACCATTGCCATCGCAATAAAGGACAGAACGCTTGAGAACGGAAAGTGCTCAAGGAAATTAAACAGCGCCAGTGCGACATCCTGCTGTACCGTGTTGGCCAGGTCGGTCGCGCCTTTTTGCATGATGAGGTAGATGGCGCTGTTGCCAAATACCGTCATCCACATCAGCGTAAAACCCGCAGGCACGAACAGCACGCCCGTCACAAACTCGCGAATGGTTCGCCCGCGTGAGACACGCGCAATAAACATCCCGACAAACGGGGACCAGGAAAGCCACCAGCCCCAGTAAAGCAGGGTCCAGCCGCCCAGCCAGTTGCTGGACTTTGGCTCATAGGCGTAGAGGTTAAAGGTCTTGCTGACAATTTCCGACAGGTAGCCGCCGGTGTTTTCCACAAAGGATTTCAGCAGTAGCACCGTTGGCCCGAGCAAAAGTACCAGCAACAGTAGCAACACCGCCAGGCCGAGGTTCAGTTCAGAAAGAATACGGATCCCTTTATCCAGCCCGGACACCACGGAAAGGGTCGCGAGCGCGGTAATCAGGACAATGAGCACCACCTGGGTGGTTTCATTAATGGGTAACCCAAACAGATGGTTCAGCCCGGCGTTTACCTGTAAGACGCCGTAGCCCAGCGAGGTTGCCACACCAAACACAGTACCGATAACCGCAAAAATATCGACCGCATGACCAATCGGGCCATAAATTCTCTCACCGATAATGGGGTACAGCGCTGAACGTAACGTGAGCGGAAGGCCATGACGATAGCTAAAAAAAGCCAGAATAAGCGCAACAATGGCGTAAATCGCCCACGCATGCAGGCCCCAGTGGAAGAATGTCAGGCGCATGGCCTGCTTTGCCGCTTCGATGGTTTCGGGCGTACCAACAGGCGGTGACAGATAGTGCATGACTGGCTCTGCCACGCCGAAAAACATCAGGCCAATCCCCATGCCTGCGGAAAATAGCATGGCAAACCATGAGTGATAGCGGAAATCGGGCTGAGCATGGTCAGGCCCCAGTTTGATGTCACCGTAGCGCGACAACCCAAGAAAGGTCACACTCAGCAGGATGAGCGCCACCGCGAGGATATAAAACCAACTCGCATTAGTGAAAATTTGCTGTTGAAGCAGTTTGAAGTTTTTATCAGCAACATCAGGAAAGAGTATCGCAAAAGCGACAAGTAAAAAGATTAACAATGCGGAGGTAAAAAACACGGGCTTATTAATCTGAATTTTAGGTTTCTGTTCGGTGATTTCTTTCTCACTCATAATAAAGATTTATCCAATTTTTCGCAGTTTTCACTCTAATCACTGACAATTTTAACATATTCGCGCAATTTTGTGCCATTTTTGGCTCAAGTGCATGCTAAGCTCGTGTCAGACGGGCATTTTCCTTTATGACAGCCCCACATTAACTGCACCATTAACGCTGCTGCGACTCGTTTGTGAAGTGGCATTTATGATGTTTTCAGTCCTGCTCCATTCCAGACATAAGAAAAATGAATGTTTCTGTTCTGACCAGGATAAATAAAGCCCCTTTCCCCACCTGCCGGGAGTGCTAAAAACCGCGACCATAAACACCTTAAAAAAGCCAAAAAAATCCAGTCATAACCGTTAAGGCCAGGCTTATTTTATGACTGGCTGATGCGCGCAATAAGGCGACCTTATGGCTGCTGACATCGCAGATGGCCAGGTCACTCTCCTTAGCGCAGCCATCACCTTCTCCCCTTAGCGGCCATATCCGGGAATGAGCTTTTACTGATGCATAAAAAAACCACGTCCGAAGACGTGGTTAATAAGCACTAAACAAGCGTCGGTTAATCCAGGGCCAGCACCGCTTGCAACACCGGGCCAATGCGGGCAAACGCATCAGGCGAGATGATATCAACGTGCGCACAGTCCACCGGGTACACCGTCAGTTCATTTGTCCAGCGAGCCCAGGCACTGCGCGGATCCAGACCCGGCGTCAGCGTGCGCTCGGCCACAAACAGCGTGGCATGGCCTGCAAACGGCACGCTGCGCGCGGTAGTCAGCAGCCGCACTGCGTCACCGTAGTTGCCCTCAATGGCCGAAAACAGCGCGTCCGATCCCTGTCCCTGTTGGGCGGCAATAAAGGCTTCACGCTCGCGCTCAATCTCTGCCAGCACGGCGGGATCCAGTTCGTTCGCCCCCTTCTCTTCCCAGTTCTGGCTCTCCGGCGGCCAGGTGTCGAGCAGGCCGAGGAAAGCCACCTCTTCACCGGCATCCACCAGGCGTGCGGCAATAGCCTGCGCCAGCGTGCCACCCAGCGAGTAGCCCATCAGGTAATACGGACCCTGTGGCTGCTGCTCGCGTAGCGTCGCCAGGTGGCTGTCCACCACCTGCGCCAGGTTTTGCGCCTGCTGCATGGGGCCATCCGGGCGCGGTGACTGAATGCCCGTTATCGACCAGCGCGGGTCAAGCCAGCGCGTCAGCACGCTAAACTGCCAGGCAAAACCAGATGCCGGATGGAAGCACCATAGCGTCGGCCCCGTGCCTTTACGCAGCGGCAGCACCGCCTCAAACCCGGCGCGTTTCACACTCTCTTCATCTTGTTGCTCCAGCGCCGCGGCCAGCCCTTCAACGGTAGACGCTACCATCACCTGGCCTACGGTGACGGCACATCCGAGGCGGTTGCGTAAATCAGCTGCCAGCCGCATCGCCAGTAGCGAGTGGCCACCGAGGGCGAAGAAATCATCCTGCGCGGAGCAGATGTCGCAGCCCAGCAGACGCGTAAACGCGTCGGCCACCTCGGTTTCCAGCCCGGGATGCGGCGCACGGCCTTGTGCACGCGTCGCCAGTTCCGGCAGCGGTAGCGCCTTGCGGTCCAGCTTGCCGTTGGCACTGAGCGGAAAGCTCGCGAGCTGCATCAGCACTACGGGCACCATGTGCGGCGGCAACTGCTCAAGCAGCTTCTCGCGCAGCACGGCAGTATCCAGCCTGTTGCCAGAGGCCGACACCAGGTAGCCCACCAGCTGGCGCGCATCGCCACCGCTGGCGGCGTGCTGGTTCAGCACACAGGCAACCGCGACCGCCTGCGCCACGTCCGGCAGCCCCTGCATCACGCGGTCAATCTCGCCAAGCTCAATGCGCTGGCCGCGGATCTTCAGCTGATCGTCGCTGCGCCCCAGGTATTCCACCGCGCCGTTATCAAGCCAGCGCGCCACGTCGCCGGTGCGATACATACGCTCGCCGGGAGCGAAAGGATCGGCAATAAAGCGGCTGGCGGTGAGATCGGGGCGCGACAGATAGCCCTGCGCCAGCTGGATACCGGTAAGGTACAGATCGCCTGCCACGCCCGGTGGCACTGGCTGCATTGCGCTGTCGAGAATGCGCAGCCCGGTATTCCACACCGGCCAGCCAATCGGTACGCTGCTGCCACGCACGCTTGCCAGGTGCTCACCAAAGGCCGGATACCAGCTCACATCGACCGCGGCTTCCGTCGGCCCGTACAGATTGTGCAGCGGTGCGCCGGTGAGTTGCTCCCACTGGCGGCACAGCTCGGCAGGCAGCGCCTCGCCGCTACAGAACACGCGCTCAAGGCTGGCACAACTGGCAGCTGCCTGCTCGTCGGTCAGCGAGGCGACAAACGCCGCCAGCATCGACGGCACAAAGTGCGTGGTCGTCACCTTCCAGTCGCGAAATAGCTGTTGCAGCGCCTGCGGATCGCGGTGCGCCTGCGGTGGTGCCATCACCAGACGTGCGCCCACCATCAGCGGCCAGAAGAACTCCCACACTGAAACGTCAAAGCTGCTCGGCGTTTTCTGCAATACCACATCGCCCGCGCCCATGGGGTAATGGTCCTGCATCCACAACAGGCGGTTAACGATGGCCTGCTGACCCACCATCACGCCCTTCGGCCGCCCGGTGGAGCCAGAGGTGAAAATCACGTAAGCGGTGTGCTCCGGGCGCGAGAGGTTTTCTGCCTCCACAACGCTACCGTGAAGCGGTTCGCTTAAGCACAGGGCAGAGAGATTGGGGATATCGGCAAAGCGGCTGAGTTGCTCGTCGCTGGTGATAATCAGCGGCGGGGCGGCGTCTTCAAGCATCATACGCAGCCGGTCGTCCGGGTAACCGGTGTCGAGCGGCAGCCAGGCGGCGCCCACTTCAACAATGGCCTGTAGCGACAGCGACAAAAACACCGAGCGCGGCAGCGCCACGGCCACAATGTCTCCCGGCTTCACGCCGCGCGCCTTCAGCTGCCTGGCGAGCAGCAATACCTGCGCGCGCATCTCACGGTAGCTGAACTGCCAGTTTTCGTCTGCCAGCGCCGGAGCATCCGGCGTCTGCTGCGCCTGGGCGGCAATAATGCCGCTTAAGGTCTGCGGTGCCAGCGCCACGTCGGTGGCGTTAACCTGATTAATTAGCGCGTGTTCGTCGGCATAGAGCAAATCCGCCTGCTGGCACGTCAGCGTTGGCGCATCGGCAAACTGTTTGAGCAGTTGCGGCAGGCGCCCCAGGTGCCTGGCTAACGCCTGCGCCTCATAGCGCTCGTTGTTGGCGAGCACTTCCATCGCCAGCCCGCCCTGCTCGTCAAGATACAACGCAATTTCCAGGTCGCGCACCGGCCCGGAGGCCAGCTGGTGCGTGATGCCGTCAATGCCGTTGAAATCCAGGCGGTAGTCAAACATCTTGAGGTTGATAACCGGACCGTACAGCGGCTCACCATCGGCCACACGGCCCATGTCGCGCTGCACCTGCTCGGCGTCATAACGCTGGTGGCGGCGCAGTTTTTTCATCTGCTGCGCCTGACGTGTCGCAAGCTCGGTGAGTGTGGCCTGCGCCGGAATGCGCACCGCCCACGGCAGCACGTTGAGCACCGGCCCGGTGGCGCACAACGCGGCGGAACCAATGCGGCGCATAAAGATAAAGCCCGCGGTGTATTCCGTGCGGTTGGTCAGTCGCCCCAGCCACACCGACACCAGCGCCAGCGCCATGTCGACCCCCGAAAGCTGCTGCTGTTGGCCGTGCTCCACCAGGCGGCGAAAGTCGTTACGGTCAAAGCTGAGTTTCTGGCGCAAAATGTCGGTGGTTGAACCCTGGCCGCTCAGCGGTTTGTCAGACAGAGAGCCAGGCGAGGGCAGTTCGCGCGCCTGCTGGCGCCAGAACTCGCCATCGCGCTGCCAGGCCGGCGCTTGCTGGTAGCGGGCGTATTCACTCACCACTTCGCTAAAGGGAATAAACGGCGTCGGTTCAGGCTGTTCGCCCAGGCACAGTGCCGTGTAGAGATTCGCAATGCGCCGCGTAATGGCGGTAAAGCTAAAGCCATCCACTACCATATGATGGTAGCGCTGATACCAGTACCAGCGTTTTTCACCAATGCGCAGTAGCTCGTGGTGATACAGCGGTTTGCCGCTGCTCATGCGCAGATCCTGGTCGAGATCCTGGCGCATACGCGCAAGCGCTGCGCCAGCCGGGTCTTCCACCCCGCGCAGGTCGTGGATCTGCGCGGGGCTGAAGGTGAACGTATCGTCCACCCACTGCACCGGTACGCCGTCTTCGCGCTCGGTAAAGCGCATACGCAACGTATCTGCCTCACTCATGCCTGCCACAATAGCCTGTGAAAGGCGCGCAATATCGACCTCGCCGTTAAGCTCTACGTAGTGCGCCACACTCCATGCATTTGCCTGGGCCGACAGCTTATCGGCCATCCAGATGCCAGGCTGCGCCGCTACCAGCGGCAGTTCTGTCCGGGTCGTCACGGGAACAATCACCTCTGAGTCACTCACCACACACCTCACTGCAAACGGTCAGAAACAAAATGCGTGGGCTGGATGTTCTGCCAGTGTGCTTCAAGCCACTGGAAGCATGCGCTCTGGCTTTGTGGGCCTGATAAGGCCTGCCAGCCTGTGGGCAACGCGCAGTGTGCGGGCCACAGGCTGTACTGCATCAGGTCGTTTACCAGAATAAGAAATTGCCCCTGCGGATTGTCGAAGGGATTACTGTAATCCATGCCTTACTCCTGTCGAATGTACGTCGCTGGCGGTGGCGAACCCTCAGCCCAGAGCGCGCTCAGGCCATCAATCAGCCCGCCGCGCCAGCATAGTGCGTCGTGTCCGCCCTCCACCTGGCGCCAGAAAAGCTGCTGCTGTGTTCGCTGTAGTAAAGGCACCAGACGCTGATGCGCACGGAAAATAAGAGGCTCACGAATCCCCGCCTCCATAAAAAGTTTGACCGGTTCTCTGCCGGCTCGCCCGGTTGATACCAGTTCTTCAAGTCTGCCTGGCGTGTCGCCGCCTGCGCGGTTCGGCCACCAGCAGGAGGCCGACTGGCTAAGGGCGCAACCAAAGCGCTGCGGCCAGTTCAGCACCGCATACAGTGCAGCCAGTCCACCAAAGCTCTGCCCGGCCACGACGGTGCGGTTTGCCTCTTCACACCACGCCGCGTGCTCACGCACCAGAGGCAGTAGCTCGTCATACACCGCCTGCCAAAACTCATCGTTACAAGGCAGCTCCACGGCGCGGTGCTCGCGGTCAATTACGTCAATCAGGACATAGACCGCAGGCGGCAGCGCCCCCGCGTTGGTCTGCGTCTGTAATGCAGGCCACACCGGCATGCTTTCGGCCCAGAACTGGCCGTCGAGCAGGATAGCCAGCGGGCGTTGCGTGGGTGCAGCCTCGCCGGTGGTAAAAATCCATATCCGGCGGCTGTTATTAAGCCGCGTACTGTGCCAGGTCACGCACAACGGCGGCGACGTGGCGACATGCTCCTGCTCCCAGCCGGGCTGGGCCGGTGCGTGCGGCAGATGCAGTGCAGAAGTCGGATGGCCGCGCCCGCCACGCCAGCTATGAGGATTGAGCGAGTCAGCCTGCGCACGCGCCAGCAGTTTGCGCCAGCCCTCGCGCAGCGCGGCCATGTCTGGCGTTGCACATAGCGCGGCATCAGCAAAATCGTCGGTCTGTGAGGAAGGAATAAAGCAGTAACTGCCGCGCCAGTTCGACGGCAGCTCGATTTGCCAGCGCCAGACGTCGGTGCCAGGCACTCTTATCAGGCTTACCGGCTGCGCGCGCTGGTGGTGATCGGTTACGCCGGTCACATAGAGCCATACGCGGTGGATAGCGGAGGTCTGTTCGCTGCCCGCTGGGTCGCGCCAGTAAAAGGTGACAGCACAGCGGTCGCGGGCAAGCCACTCCACCGTCGGGACGCCCTGCTGCTGTATGTTTTGCCACCACATTTCGCTTCCTGGCTGCTGCTCGCTCAATGCCACCGCTATAACCTCATGTTATGTAAGTAAAAACGAATGCGCGTCAAATTTTAAAGATAATATTATTGATAATTATTTTCATTTGCAATAGCGTATTCGCCGCCGGTGCGCTTATGCCATTCGGCAACGCGATAACAATAAAAAACCAATGGTTTCCTGCAATGCTCAGCGGGAAAACCACGGTGCGACAAACATAATTTCGACATCATGCCGCCTCTTTCCGATGGCGTCGGGAAAAGAAGAGGCAGCCAAGAAAAACCTGGCCGGACACCATCCATAATGAACAAGAAGATTCACTATTCTCTCGCTGTGCTGATTAACATTGCTATTTATGGCGGCGCATTGCCCGCCGTGGCTGCCGCTAACAGTGAAGAGAGCAGCGCAGCAAATGACACCAGCACAAAAAACGCCGAGGATACAATAGTCGTCACCGCCGCCGTGCAGAACTTACAGGCACCGGGCGTGTCCACTATCACCGCTGACGAAATCCGCAAACGCCCTCCGGCACGCGACGTTTCTGAAATTATTCGCACCATGCCCGGCGTTAACCTCACAGGAAATTCCACCAGCGGCCAGCGTGGTAACAACCGCCAGATTGATATCCGTGGTATGGGACCGGAAAACACCCTGATTCTGATTGACGGTAAGCCGGTGACCAGTCGCAATTCCGTGCGCCAGGGCTGGCGTGGCGAGCGCGACACCCGCGGCGACAGCAACTGGGTGCCGCCCGAAATGATTGAGCGCATTGAAGTGATTCGTGGCCCGGCGGCGGCGCGCTACGGCAACGGCGCGGCAGGCGGCGTAGTGAATATCATCACCAAACGCAGCAGCACCGAGTGGCACGGCAGCTGGGACAGCTATTTCAACGTGCCGGAACACAAATCCGAAGGGGCGACCAAACGCACCAACTTTAGCCTCACCGGGCCAATGGGCGGCGACGTCAGTTTCCGGCTGTGGGGTAACCTGGATAAAACCCAGGCCGACGCGCAGTACATCAACCAGGATCACCGCTCCGAACGTACCGGCATATACGCCGACACTGTCCCGGCCGGACGGGAAGGCGTCATTAACAAAGCCATTAACGGCCAGGTACGCTGGGACTTCGCGCCCATGCAGAGCCTGGAGTTTGAAGCAGGCTATAGCCGCCAGGGTAACCTCTACGCGGGCGACACCCAGAACACCAACAGCAACGATCTGGTGAAGGACAATTACGGTAAAGAAACCAACCGCCTGTATCGCCAGACTTACTCTGTCACCTGGAATGGCGGCTGGGACAACGGCGTAACCACCAATACTTACGCCCAGTACGAACGCACCCGTAACTCGCGTGTGAATGAAGGGCTGGCAGGCGGTACCGAAGGCATTTTCTCCAGCGGCGATTTTGTGGATATCTCTCTGAGCGACGTGCTGCTGCACAGTGAAGTGAGCATTCCCTTCGATTACCTGGTTAACCAGAACCTGACGCTCGGCACCGAGTGGAACCAGCAAAAGATGAATGACAAGGCCTCCAACACCCAGTCCCTGTTGGGCGGGGGAGTGGATGGCATTAACGGCACTAACCGCAGCCCATACACCCAGGCACAAATTTTCTCGCTGTTTGCCGAAGACAACATGGAGTTGACCGACAGCACCACGCTGACGCCAGCGCTGCGTTATGACCATCACAGCCTTGCTGGCAACAACTGGAGCCCCTCGCTGAACTTAAGCCAGGGGCTTGGTGATGACTTCACGCTGAAAATGGGCATCGCCCGCGCCTATAAAGCGCCGAGCCTGTACCAGACCAACCCTAACTATCTGTTATACAGCAACGGACAGGGCTGCTTTAGCGGGACCAAATGTTATCTCCAGGGTAACGATGACCTGAGTGCTGAAAACAGCATCAACAAAGAGATTGGGCTTGAGTTCAAACGTGAAGGCTGGCTCGCAGGTGTGACATGGTTTCGTAACGATTACCGCAACAAGATTGAAGCGGGCTATTCACCACGCTATACCAACAGCGCAGGCACCAATATCTACAAATGGGAGAATGTGCCAAAAGCTGTCGTCGAAGGGCTGGAAGGCACCCTGAACGTGCCGGTGAGCGAGACGGTTACCTGGAGCAACAACCTGACCTGGATGCTGCAAAGTAAGAATAAAACAACCGGCGATCGCCTGTCGATTATTCCCCAATATACCCTCAACTCCACCCTGAGCTGGCAGGTGCGTAACGATCTGTCGCTACAAAGTACCCTTACCTGGTACGGTAAGCAGCAGCCTAAACGCTATAACTACAAAGGTGAACCTGCGGCAGGTAGCGAGCGTAATGAAGTCAGCCCCTATAGCCTGGTTGGTCTGAGCGCGACCTGGGATGCTACGAAGAACGTCAGCCTGACGGCGGGCGTGGATAACGTGTTTGACAAGCGCCACTGGCGTGAAGGCAACGCCCAGACCACTGGCGGCGACCGCGGCTACATGTACGGTGCCGGTGCGGAGACGTTTAACGAGTCTGGCCGTACCTGGTATATGAGTGTGAATACCCACTTCTGATGATATTGCCGCGAACGGTGCAGTGACATCCGTTCGCGGTTACCGTCAGGGAGAAAAGGTCAACGCTATCTTAGTAAAAGGTTTCGGCCCGATGCCCTGAGCGTGATTCAATGCTGTGGGGCCGTTCTACAGTCGAGGTTGCCCCAGTCTGAGTTAACGCTCACTAACCTGTTTTACTGAGCACCTGGCTTTATTCGCGGCGCAGGCCGATATGCCAGCACCATTACGCTCCCAGCGCGACAATCTCATCGTAGAGCGTTTTTGCTATCGTCACGCCCTGACGCTCGCTCTGCGCACGCACACGGTGGCGGCGCTCGCCGGGGATACGGGCGCCCTGTTCTTGCATGTCGGTAAACATGGCTTCTGCCCGCGCCAGGTGAACCGCTGCACTCTCACCCAGAAAGCGTTGCGGATCCATCGCAATAATCAACTCACCGCCAAACGGCAACCCACCCGCGCCGTTGTCATAATCCAGCGATTCTTTACTGGTCATATCGCCAATTAGCGGCCCGGCGATAAGCTCTACCATGGCCGCCAGCGCCGAGCCTTTATGACCGCCAAACGGCAGCATGGCACCGGCCAGAATCTGTGCCGGGTCGGTGGTCGGCTCGCCCTGTGGGTTCAGCCCCCAGCCCTGCGGCACCGGCTTTCCAGCCCGGCGGTGCAGGTCAATTTCACCCCGCGCCGCCGCACTGGTCGCCATATCAAAAATAAAGGGCGGTTTATCCGCACGCGGCCAGCCAAACGCTATCGGGTTGGTGCCAAACAGCGGCAGGCTGCCGCCTGTCGGGGCCATCCATGCATGGCTCGGCGTGCAGGCCAGCGCCACCAGCCCCTGTTCGGTCAGCGGCTCAATGTCGGCCCACAGCGCCGAAAAATGCACACAATGGTTAATGGCCAGCGCGGCAATACCGCACTGGCGCGTTTTGTCGGTAAATGCTGGCAGCGCAGCCTTCCACGCCAGCAGCGAGAACGCTCCACGGGCATCAACGCGCACAATAGCAGGCGCTTTGTCTTCAATAACCGGCAATGCATCCGGCGAAACTTTGCCCTGCAAGAGCGTGTGGACACAGCCCGGAATGCGGTACAGGCCGTGAGAGGGATTGCCATCGCGCTCGCTGTCGGTAACGTTACGCGCTATCGCGTCGGCATGCGCCTCGCTAAAGCCGTTATGTTGCAATACCCGCAATGCCAGCGCATAAGCCGCATCCACAGACAGAGTGATGTCTTCCATTGGTGGTTCCTTGAGATTCAGAAGACATTAACGTTAGCGCAACACGGGCGTTGCTGGATAGCCGCTCACCCGCAAGTTGTGATATCTCTCCACCGGCAATAAACCGGCCGGTAACAACCAGGAATACACCTGGTTTCTGTTTTCGCCGCCGCTGACGATAATGGGAAAACTGGTTTATGCCAGGCTATCGGGGAGTTCAGGATGAAAAAAATCTATGCACTGCTGTTACTGGTGAGCGTCAGCGCGCTGAGCGGCTGTTTCCACCATTATGGCGATCGTAACGATCGCGGCAACCGTGGCCCACAGCAGCAGGATCAACGAGGTCACTACGACGAGCGCGGCGGCTCCCGCCGCTAATCTGCCGCTGGCCACGTTTGCACAAACGTGGCCAGTAATTGTGCAAGCGCGGGCTGGCCCGTCTGGCCTGGTTTCCACAGCGCAACGAGCGTTTGCGACAACGCGCTGTCGCCCATCCCGGTATCCACCCTCACCACACCCGGCCAGGTTTCGGCATGCATATGCTCCGGCAAAAACGCCCAGCCGTTCCCGGCACACAGCATTTCACGCAGCATCTGCACGTCATTGGTGCGTAGCACATCGTCGGCAATCTGTAACCGCTGGGTCAGCCAGTTCGGGAGCGTGCGAAACGGTATCAGCTGCGTGCGCGATGCCAGATGAAACTGCGACACCGCGCCCGCTGGAAAGAACCCTGCGCAGGCATACACCGCCAGAGAAATACTGCCAACCGCGCGCCACTGTAGCCGGTCGTTAATGGTGCGATTAAGCGCCTGAAACAGGCCCGCATCGGCCAGGCCTTCTTCAATCCAGGCTTCAGCCTCAGCACGCTCGCACAAAATCGGCTCCAGGCGAATCTGGTGCTGCGCCAACTCGCGCTGCACGCGTAGCAAAAAATCACGCGGGGTAAACAGGTCATAGCACAGCGTCAGCCGTGCACTCAGCTGGCCGGTAATATGGCGCGCCACCTGGGCAAACGCCTGTGCCTCATGCAAAAAAAGCCGGCTCTGACGCCACAGCAGCTCCCCGGCCTCCGTCAGGCGCAGCGGCCGCGTGCTGCGGTCAAATAACGCATAGCCGAGGTCGATTTCCAGGTACTCAATCAGCTCGCTCACGGTGGAGCGATCTTTTTTTAGCCTACGGGCAGCGTGCGTCAACGTGCCGGTTTCACAAACGCAGGCAAAAGCCTCAATCTGGGCCAGGGTAAAATTCAGCGGGTTCATTCGTTCCTCCATTGCGCCAGATTCTCCCATACCTGCCGCCTCTCCCCCGTACCTTTTGTGCCTGCACAGCCCCCTCCACTGGCGAGATTTTCAGCGCTCCTTAAGATAAAAACCCTAATCCTTCACCTTAGCCCTGGCTTTTTCCTGGTTAGGAATAACGCCCGGTTAATATTATAAAGCTATAAAATACTTATAAATCAGAATAAAATTCCATATATATTAAAATCACCTTTATAAATATCTAATAAATCCAGAATTAGCGAAAATAAGCCTCAACGATAGCAGCGCGATGCTTCAGCGGCTTATTGAGTCTGTCAGTCAGCTTTTCGGCCTCAGCACACCGCAAGCCATACACCGCTCTCAGCCGACACAATAAACCCGGCTCCTGCGCAGGCGTAAAGCATTGCCACCTGGCTCACGCGACAGTCGTCCAGGTTATCAGTGGAACCCACAGCAATAGCAGGAGCGTGTTCATGACAATGACGCAGCAAAAACTCTTTATCTACGTGTTCAGCCAGAACTATTTTCTGTGGAATGGCGTTCGCCATTCACTGGCCTGGCTGCCGCCTTCACGCCAGGAGTATCACTGGCTGACGCAGATGACGCTCGCCGCACTCGACGAACGGATTAAAGATTTACCCGCTGGCGCCCTTTGCCTCATCGTCACTGAAGCCAGCCGCATTGAGACTCTGCGTCAACTGCTGCCGCACGGCGTTCTGGTGATGGGCGACAATGAACCGCTCAACACGCTGGACGTGCTTTTAAATTCGCCCTCTACAGAGCAGGTTTCATCCGTGCGGCTCACGCGTGCTGAACGTAAGGTTTGCACCCTTATCAGCAAAGGTTATGCGCCTGCTGGCATCGCCCGTTTACTGAATAAATCGCAAAAAACGATTAACGGCCATAAACGCAGTGCAATGCACAAACTGAGCTGCCATTCCAGCGCCGAGCTGTGGACGCGTATTACCCAGTTTTCATCTGCTCTCGCATAACGCGCGGGCGTACAACATCAGGAAAAACCTCATGAAACATAAAGCAATTTGCGTCGTCGCCTGGCTGGCTCTGCTTTGCGTCGTGGGCGGCCTGGCGTGGGGCGATGCATTTCGCCCTGCCGATATTCAGACAGTTCACGAAGATAACGTCTTTCATCTGCTGTGGACAGATAACGGAAAATAACCCCTTGCTTTCATAACGTTGCCTGTGCAGCGCCGTCCGACCCCGTGCCGAAGGGTCGGACATTTCCTCACTTTTGATATTATTTCCGATACGATCAATATTTTCTGCTGCTAAAAAGGTAGAATCCCCCGTCTACACTTAATAACAACCAGCGCTGCGCTGGTCTGTCTGGTATTGATTCCTCAGCCCGTATCCGCCCTGCAACTCACGGAACGCTTAATGAAGTATCTGATTGACGATACCCTGATTTACCGCCCGGAAGATGGCGTATTGATATATTCGGGAAACGAAGACGAGCTGGTCACGCTAACCGCCACAGCAAACGGCATTCTGTCTCTGCTGGTGAGCCGTCACGGCGTGGCGATTGAGCGTGATACCTTCCTCAGCGAAGTCTGGGATGCCCGGGGGCTGCGCGGCTCCAACAGTTCCCTGAACCAGTACATCAGTATGTTGCGCAAAACCCTGGCCGGGTTTGCGCCACAAACGACCTTTATTGTCACTGTGCCCAAAATCGGCTTTATGCTGAACCCGGATTTGCCAGTGGTAAAACAGGATGATGACATCGCTTCGGAAGATGCCCTCGCGCCTGCCGCCTCGACCTCAACACGCAAGCAATGGCGCTGGATATGGATAATGATGCTGGTTTGTGCAACGGCGCTGAATTTTGCCTTTGGTCCGGGGCATGTTTCCCATGGACACGGTGGCGCCAGGGCTCAGACCTGGCCGCTGACGACATTTGATAGCTGCCCGGTTTATACGCTGCGCGCGTTGCCGGAAGCCTGGCACGATGAAGCAAAGAGCCTGGCACAAAAGGTAGCAAAGGAAACCGCGATGCCGTGCCAGAAGAACACCGTGTTTTATCTGCATGTCCAGGACAGCATTTTCTTTGGCGAAGGGGGACGACTGGTGCTCTCTCGCTGTGCTCGCAGCGGCGGCAAGGCAGCCTCCTGCCAGACCCAGTACTACTATCAATGGTGAGCCATGACCACACGACGCATTATTATTCTGACGGCCATCATTAACCTCGCCATTGTGCTGGCGACCGTATGGCTGCACTACAACACAAATCATCTTAATATTGCCTGTCAGGGTAACCTGACGATGGAAGACAGCCGCAACAACAATCCCTTTACGCTCGATGCGCTGGTGGAAATGCACTTTATGTCTGACGGCAGCGGCGCGTTCAACCTTACCGGCGATGCCTCCGTGAAAGGTAATCACTTTACGGTGTCGCGCCAGGAAAGTTTTACCTGGCGCCACGTGCGTGATGCGCTGTATGAAATTACCATCACCGACGTCCAGCGTTATGGTCACGATACGGTGCCAGAGGGCGTGTTTGAGCGCTTTGTCTCCGGCATTGGCATGAGCCAGAAGCGTATGCTGCAACTGACGCGCACGCCGGATGACGCACTGGTTATTGGCAATTTTTACTCTCCGCTGCTGGTCTGCGCAGGCTAACATTTGTCGGGCGCTGGCTGGCACAGCGCCGCATGTTAAGTCGTCCTTTCTTTTAATGAGCGCTGCGGGGAGGTCGCTTACGCTGGCACCGAAGACCCACAGGAGAAAACCGTGACTAAAAAAAGCGCGCTGTTTACATTTTTTCTGCCGGTCATTTTACTGTGCGGGCTGCTGTGGTTTTTCTACACGCCGCAGGTTACGCCTGAGGAGCAGGCGCGCTACGTGGCACTGTTTTGCCAGAATGCGAGCCGTTCGGTGAACGACGACGCGCTGCGCGATGCCATCGAGGGCGGCAATACAGGCTATGCGCTGATGCGCCAGCGCGTTAACCGCCAGGCGGCTAACCGCGTCATTGGTGCCTATAACCGGCTTGATCGCAGTGAAAAACAGGCCATACGCACCCGGCCGTCACTGTGCCGCGAGCGCCTGTCTGCGCTGCTTGAGCAGTAAGCACTAACGCCCATGTAGCGCGTTAACTTACCGCCTCTTCAGCAACAGGCGTCGCCAGCATTTCAGCCAGTGCCGCCACCACATTTTGCGCCCGGCGCGACAGCGGCCATTCAGCGCGCTGCACCAGCCAGAGCGTATCTACCACCCGCACGCCACATTCCACCACCGCAATCTCATGCTGACGGGCAAACGCCTGGCGCGCGTAGCGCGGCAGCACGGTAAAACCTAATCCGCGAGCCACAAACTCCAGAATCAACCCGACCTGGTTGGTAAAACCGCTCACCGGCAGCGCCCGGATGCCGGGGTTGCCCGGAAAACGGCGACTGAGCAGGCGCGTTGCCATCGGCTGGCCATCCGGGTGGTCGATAAAGCCCAGCGCCATCAACTCATCCCATTCGCAGGCGCAACTCCCTGCGGGCACCACCAGCTCCAGCGGCTCCTCGGTAAAGTGCGAGGCGCGCACGCGCGGATCGTCAGGCCGATAGCTCATCAGGCCAATTTCATAGCGGTTTTGCACAATCGCCTCCAGCACCTCGCCATCAGGCGCAAAGCGGTGGCGCATCACCAGCTCCGGGCTAGCCTGCTGAAGCGTGAGCAAGTGCGGGAAAATCATCAGGCCAATACTACCAGGCGTAACAATACTGACCTCGCCTTTGTCAGACTCTCCTTCGGCCAGGCGTAGCCTGAAGCGACAGGCCGCGCGGTCGGCTTCCATGCAGTAATCGAGCAGCGCCTTGCCGGCGGGCGTTAAATCAATCTGGCGCGTTTTACGCACCAGCAGCGATCCGAGCTGGTTTTCCAGATGGCGAATGTGCTGACTCACTGCCGCCTGAGTAATACCAAGCTGTTCGGCGGTTCGGGTAAAGCTGCCCACTTCCGCCAGCACGCGGAAGGACTGAAGCCAGTGCGGGTTATACATAACGAACTCTTATAATCACTATAATAATTTTGCCGTTTTCATTATGCCTCTTTCGGGCGACGATAGGGAATTGCTCCCGGCGCCATCGGGAAGAGAGAAAATGAGACAGCTTGCTCCATAGCGCGTTCTCACGCTGGCCGTTCAGCCTCTACGCCCGATGGCACCAGTGAGGGTTAAACCAACATGATGAGCCAGGAGGCGCAATGAACAACGATTACCAGGCCTGGGTGTGGCACGGCGGCGACGGTCCGCTGGCTCTACAGGCGCAAACACGCCCGCTCCCGCAGCCTGCTGCTGGCGAAGTGCTGGTGCGCAACCGCGCAATCGGCCTGAATCCGGTGGACTGGAAAGTGCTCGACATGAAAGTGGGCAAAGCGCCTGGCGTTGACGGCGCGGGGGTGGTGGTCGCCGTGGGCGACGGTGTGTCGCACAGCTGGCTTGGCCAGCGCGTGGCGTATCACACCAGTCTTAAGCGTGAAGGCAGTTTTGCCACCCATACGCCGCTTGAAGCCCGCGCGCTGATGCGCATCCCGGTGAATCTCAGCGAGACCCTCGCCGCCGCCTTCCCCTGCCCGGCCCTCACCGCCTGGCAGGCATTAGAGAAAATCCCTACTCGCCCCGGCGAGCGCCTGCTGATAAGCGGCGCAGGCGGCTCCGTGGGCCACTGGCTGGTGCAGTTTGCCCGCGCTCGCGGTTTTGTCGTGGATGTGATGTGTAACGAGCGCCACCGCAAGGCGCTCACGGCGCTGGGGGCCGACGGCTGGTTCCCCGGCCCACTCGCCGAAGGTGCCGAGCTATCGCCTGCGTTGCGCCACTATTACTTTGCCACGTTCGATGCAGTGAACGGCAAGCACAGCCTGCGTCTGGGCGATACACTGCGCGCCAATGGTCATCTTGTCAGCATCCAGGACCGCACCGAAAGCTGGCCCTGCCCGCCGTTTGGTCGCGCGTTGTCTGTTCACGAAGTCGCACTCGGCGCGCTGCATTTTCACGGCGACGATCGCGACTGGCGCCAGCTTACGCGCCAGGGCGAGCAGCTACTGGAAGACCTTGCCGACGGCACGTTGGTCAGTGAAGCCGTTATCACCCGCGATTTCTCCGGCCTACCGGAACAGCTTGAAGCGCTGAAACACCGTAACTTCAGCGGCAAATTGATAATCCAGGTTAAGGAAGCATCATGAGTGCACTGTTTACTGCGTTTAGCTTAAAAGACGTGACGTTGCGCAACCGCATCGCCATTCCCCCCATGTGCCAGTACTCCGCCGTTGACGGCATGCCAAACGACTGGCACCAGGTGCATTACGCAAGCCTCGCCCGCGGCGGTGCGGGCCTGGTGATTGTGGAAGCAACGGCAGTCTCGCCAGAAGGACGCATCACACCGGCCTGCCTGGGTATCTGGAATGACGAGCAGGCTGATGAACTGGCCAAAATCGCTCGTGCTATTAAGGCCGCAGGCGCGGTGCCAGGCATTCAGATTGCCCACGCAGGCCGCAAAGCCAGCGCCAACAAACCGTGGGAAGGCGACGACCATATTGCCGACGGTGCGCCAGGCGGCTGGCAGACCATCGGCCCTTCGGCGCTGCCGTTTGGTGCTAACCTGCCGAAAGTCCCTAAAGAGATGAGCAAAGCCGACATTCAGCGCGTCAGCGCCGACTTTATGAAAGCGGCCCAGCGCGCCCGCGACGCCGGTTTTGAGTGGCTGGAACTGCACTTCGCCCACGGTTACCTGGCGCAAAGCTTCTTCTCTGTGCACTCCAACCAGCGTACCGACGAGTACGGCGGCTCGGCTGAAAACCGCGGCCGCTTCCTGCTTGAAACGCTGGTCGCGGTACGCGAAGTCTGGCCACAAAACCTGCCGCTCACCGCGCGTTTTGGCGTGATTGAATACGACGGCCGCGACGAACAGACGCTGGCCGAATCCATTGCGCTGACGCGTCAGATGCGCGAGCGCGGGCTGGATATGCTTAACGTCAGCGTGGGCTTCTCCACGCCGGACGCGCAAATCCCCTGGGGTCCGGCGTTCCTGGCGCCGGTTTCACGCCAGGTGCGCGAACAGGCCGCGCTACCGGTTGCCTCGTCGTGGGGCGTGGATTCTTCCACCAACGCCGAGCGCTGTGTGGCGCAGGGCGATATGGACCTGGTCATGATTGGCCGCGCTTATCTGGCGAACCCGCACTACACCCTGAAGCTTGCGCAGCAGCTTGGCCTTGAGCGCCCCACCTGGGTGCTGCCAGCGCCGTACGCCCACTGGCTGGAGCGCTACCGCCTGAGCGAGTAACAACTTTTATGACGTAAAAAACCGGCGCAGTGTCATCACAGCGCCGGTTTTTTTATACGTACGTGTAGCCTGAAATTATCACCCGACCCGCGCCAGCGGTGCGCTGAAGCCACCCGCGCTCCCCTCGGTCAACTCAGGCGCACGCGCCAGTGAGTCACGGCTGATGTCGGCAATCGACTTCGCGCCCGTGAGCGTCATCGCCACGCGCATCTCTTTGTCTATCAGATTCAGCAGATTCGCCACGCCCGCCTGACCGTGGGTCGCCAGCGCGTACAAATACGCACGCCCCAGCAGCACCGTATCTGCGCCCAGCGCAATCATGCGCACCACATCCAGACCGTTGCGAATGCCGCTGTCGGCCAGAATGGTGATATCGCCCTTTACCGCATCGGCAATAGCAGGCAGCGCGCGGGCGCTGGAGAGCACGCCGTCAAGCTGGCGCCCACCGTGGTTAGACACCACAATGCCGTCTGCGCCAAAGCGTACGGCGTCTTTGGCGTCTTCAGGATCGAGAATACCTTTGATAACCATCGGGCCGTCCCAAAACTCACGGATCCACTCCAGGTCTTTCCAGGAAATCGACGGATCGAAGTTATTGGCAAGCCAGCCAATGTAATCCTCAAGCCCGGTAGGATGGCCGCGATAGGTTGAGATATTGCCAAGATCGTGCGGGCGGCCGAGGAGCCCCACGTCCCACGCCCACTGCGGGTGCGTAGCGGCCTGCCAGTAGCGGCGCATGGCGGCATTCGGACCGCTCATGCCCGAATGCGCATCGCGATAGCGCGCCCCCGGCGTTGGCATATCCACGGTAAACACCAGCGTTGAACAGCCTGCGGCCTTTGCCCGCTCCAGCGCGTTGCGCATAAAGCCGCGGTCCTTGAGCACATAAAGCTGGAACCACATTGGACGATTGATGGCTGGCGCCACCTCTTCAATCGGACAGACCGAAACAGTAGAAAGTGTAAACGGGATCCCCTTCTCTGCCGCCGCTTTTGCCGCCTGCACTTCGCCACGGCGCGCGTACATGCCACACAGCCCCACCGGAGCCAGCGCCACCGGCATGGAGAGCGTTTCATTAAACAGCCGGGTTTCGAGGCTGAGATCGGACATATTTTTCAGAATGCGCTGGCGCAGGGCCACGCCCGCAAGATCTTCCACGTTGCGCCTGAGGGTCGTTTCGGCATACGCGCCGCCGTCGATATAGTGGAATAAAAACGGGGGCAAAATGCGCTCGGCCGCAGCGCGGTAGTCACTGGCAGCGGAAATAATCATAACGGCGTTCCTTTCTCATCAATGTCATCATCCGGCAGGCGCGTGGCGCGAGCCTGCCGGGCTTCATCTTCATCCAGCGTTCTGATGGTGCTGTGCACAAAGCCTAAGTGTTCCTGCGCTGACCGCCGTGCGCGCTCGGCGTCACCGTCGAGAATGGCTTCGAGCAGCGCCTGATGCTGTTCGGTCAGTCGGGCAAAGATCGGCGGCTGAGTGTACATGCGCTGTCGGCTCTGCATCACCGACGACTGCAACAGATCAAAAAAGCCACGCATGGTCTGCAACAGCACCAGATTGTGGGAGGCTTCGGCGATAGCGAGGTGAAAGCGCACATCGGCCTGCGCCGCCAGGTCCGGGTCATCGCGCTCGTGGAATTTGAGCGTGGCGTCAAAGCAGTACTGTAGTTTTTCTTTATCCGCAGCACTGGCACGCAGCGCCGCATGCCAGGCCGTGCCGCCTTCAATGGCGTGACGCGCCTCAAGGATGTCGTAACGATAATCCGGGTCACCCGCCATCAGCGCTTTAATGGGCTGCACAATGCGGCTATCGGACCAGTCGTCGTTCGGCAGACTGATGTAGCTACCACCGCCACGGCGACTGACCAGCCTCCCTTCGCTGCGCAACCGCGCCAGCGCCTCGCGCACGCTGTTGCGCGAGGCCCCAAGCTCCAGCGCCAACTGGCGTTCAGCGGGCAGGCGCTGGCCGGGCGTCATTTTTTGCTCATCAATCAGCGCCCGAAGTCGCTCAGCGAGTTGCTCCACCACACGACGGTCGGTAATGGTCATGGGATCATCCACGTCAGCCAGTACGCCTGTAGCGTCACCATCACGCCGACGATACAGGTGAAAATCAGGCTGTGTTTAACGGTAAAACGAAACAGCTCCGACTCTTTGCCGACCAGCCCCACCGCTGCACAGGCAATGGCGATGGACTGCGGTGAGATCATCTTACCGGTCACGCCGCCTGCGGTGTTGGCTGCCACCAGCAGCAGGTCAGAAACACCAATCTGCTGTGCGGCGGTGGCCTGCAATGCAGCAAACAACGCGTTAGAGGAGGTGTCTGAGCCGGTCAGGAACACCCCTAACCAGCCGAGGAACGGCGAGAAAAAGGTAAATGCGTGACCGGTGTGCGACAGTGCCAGCGCCAGCGTTGACGACAGCCCGGAGTAGTTAGAAATGAAGGCAAACGCCAGCACCATGCCAATGGAATAGATGGGCAGCGCCAGTTCTTTGAGCGTTTCGCCAAAGGTAGCAATGGCCTGTTGGGGCTTCATCCGCAGCCAGATAATGGACAGCAGAGCCGCCACAAAAATGGCGCTACCAGTGGCCGAAAACCAGTCAAGTTTAAATATCGCCGCCCAGGGCGCGCTTTGTTCCACTACCGGTGGCATCCTGGCCACCAGTCCGTCAAGCCAGGGCACGGAGAAGTTCGCCACCCAACCCGCGAACGGGCCACCTGCGGTAAAAAGCGCCTTAAACGGTGGAATGCTCCACAGCGTCACGGTGGCGGTGAGGAACAAAAACGGCATCCACGCCCGCAGCACCTGCCAGCCGTTGTAATTTTTATGCGCCAGCGTCTGGTCAGTCATGGAGGCACCCAGATCGTTGAAGCGGAAAATACGCTTCGGCTGCCAGCGGCGCAGGAACAGAGTCAGACAGAACAACGACGCGAGCGAGGAAATGATGTCCGGTAGCTCAGGGCCAATAAAGTTAGAACTCAGGTACTGCGCAATGGCAAACGAACCACCTGCGACCATCACCGCAGGCCAGGTCTCTTTGACGCCGCGCCAGCCGTCCATGATAGCCATAATCCAGAACAGCACGATGATGGTCATAAACGGCAGCTGACGGCCCACCATCTGACCTATCTGGAAGCTGTCCAGCCCGGTCACCTGGCCTGCGACGATAATCGGGATGCCCATTGCGCCGAACGCGACCGGTGCGGTGTTGACTATCAGGCACAGCCCGGCGGCATAAAGCGGCCTGAAGCCAAGCCCCACCAGCAGCGCCGCGGTAATCGCCACGGGCGCACCAAAGCCCGCCGCCCCTTCAAGAAATGCCCCGAACGAGAAGCCAACAATCAGCATTTGCAAGCGCTGGTCCGGGGTGACTGACAATATGGAGGCGCGAATCACGTCAAACTGGCCGGTTCTCACCGAAAGCTTGTAGACAAACACGGCGGCAATGATTATCCAGGCGATAGGCCACAACCCGTACAAAAAGCCATAGACGGCTGCCGCTAGCGCATAAGCAACTGGCATGCGGTAGAGCAGCAGCGCGACCAGTAGCGCAAGTATGACGGTACAGGTTCCGGCGACATAACCTTTAAGCCGCAGTTTAATGAGTGCGAAAAAGAAAAAAACTATTGGGATCACGGCCACCAGGCTTGAAAGCCAGATGTTGCCAAGAGGATCGTAATTCTGTTGCCAGACCTGCATGTAAATTCTCCAGGTTATTCGTTGTTATCAGCCCGAACACGCGGCATTCCTTGTGCGATGACGCCGTCTTAATTGGTTGGGCCAGTTGTGCTGTGAGTACGATGGCAACAAATAGTTAATATATTGTTAACCAAACACAACCTGTTTGTTTCGCTTTTTTGTGTTATGCGACAGGCAAGGCAAATCGCCCGCCAATTGGTTGGGCCAGTAAGTGAGGCGAAGGGATCCACAGCTGGGTAAGCGGTTGTACGGTCAGGGTCGTTTATACTGAAGAGAAAGCCGCAGGAGGGAATCGCTATGTCGCTACCCACTTTCACCGCATCCACGCCGTTTACTCTGGGTATTGAGCTGGAGTTACAGGTCGTCAATCCTCCTGCCTGTGATTTAAGCCAGGACTCATCCCGCCTGATAGCAGCCTGCCGCGACCGTGTCGAGCAAGGTAAAGGCGAGGTAAAACACGACATCACTGAAAGCATGCTGGAAGTGTCAACGGGCGTTTGTCGTCACCTGGACGAGGCACGCGAGCAGCTACAGGCGCTCTCGGCTCTGGTCTGTGCCAGCGCCCATGAGCACGGTCTGGCTATCTGTGGCGGCGGCACCCATCCGTTTCAAAAATGGCAACGCCAGCAGGTATGTGACAATCCGCGCTACGCCCGCCATCTGGAGCGCTTCGCCTATCTGGTACAGCAGGCCACGGTATTCGGCCAACACGTGCACATTGGTTGCGCAAACGGCGACGACGCGGTCTGGCTGATGCATGCGCTGGGGCGCTATGTGCCACATTTTATCGCCCTGTCAGCCTCGTCTCCCTGGCTTCAGGGGGCCGATACCGGTTTTGCCTCCTCGCGCCTGAATATGTTTTGCGCGTTCCCGGATAACGGCCACGCGCCATTTAGCCGCAACTGGCATGAGTTTTCGGCGCTGTACCAGCGGCTGGAAAGCACGGGAATGGTGGAAGGAATGAAGGACTTGCACTGGGACATTCGCCCCAGTCCGGCGTTTGGTACAGTGGAAGTACGATTGATGGATACGCCGCTGACGCTAACGCGGGCGCTGAATATCGCCGGCTACATTCAGGCGCTGGCCTGCTGGCTCATTAGCGAGCGCCCTTTTATGCCCGGCAGTGAGGATTATTTGCTCTACCCCTGGAATCGCTTCCAGGCCAGCCGCTACGGGCTGGAAGGCACGGTTACCGATGCCCGCTCGGGGCAGCGCAGCATCGGCGAGGATATTCTCGCTACCCTGCCACGGCTGCAACACTGTGCGCAACAATACGGGATTGCCGATGCGCTGGCGGCGATTGGCGAGCAGGTTGTACACGCCGACAGCGATGCTTTGCGCATCCGCCGTTTTATGGGGCAGAACACGACGCTCTCAGAGCTGGTACGCGAACACTGTCGGTTGTGGGAAGCGCCCTGTCACAGCGATGCCTGAAAGTGGCGTTGCGCATCAGGCAAGGCGCGTTACGCCACAGGTGAACTGTGCAGCAACTCAATAAGCTGGATATGCGATTTACAGCCCGTTTTCTCCATAATCAGCCGTTTATAGTGGCTGACGGTCTTTTCGGAACGCTGAATTTTACGAGCAATATCACACGGTGCCATGCCCTTTTGCAGGCAACGCAGTATCTCTTCTTCGCGACGGGTGAAAAGGCTCATTCCGCTATCAATATAAAATTCGCGCTCACGCGCATTTTTGCGTGCGCTCTGCTGTATAAAATCAGACAGTTCATCCGGGCGACATTGCGGCGGTATCTGAACAATGTTCAGTGCAGAATAATGAAAATGAATAAAACGCAGAATATCTGCATCACCCATTAAATAAATAAGGTCATATTTACTGTGGGCACTGGCAATTTTCTGGCAATCTTTCGGTGCAAGCAGCTCCAGGGTAATAGGTTCAACCTGCATTTGTGAAAGTGTCTGTTTCAACCCATAAATCAGGTAATTATCACGGGTAACAAGGTATAGTGCTTTGCGCATCCTTTATGCTCCCTTTTAATAACTGTACGTTCCTGCATTACAGTGAATACTGCTTATTCTTTAAAAAAAGAATAAGCAGCCCGGACAAACATCAAGATGTCTGCGAGTAAATCCCTTATTCAGACAAAAGCCATTCAGCCTGTAAAAGAGAATAGATAATAAGAGCAATTTGGCCATATATTGCGCACAGAAAGATCAGCCCTTGCAAGCGCCAGGCCTGCGCAATAACCATTAAAAATAATTAAAATCACTCCTGGCAAATAAACCAGGGACTGGAAATTCCGCGCATTAACAACCCGTTATTCCCAACGCGCTGAACTTCCATGCTAAAACGCGGTGTATAAATCATTGACATTAAATTTTCAGGCGCACGGTCGAGTACATTTTTAATTTCGACCTGGCGAATGGTGACATCATAGAGCCGGTTTTCGCGATGATAAGTCCAGAAAAAAGCCACCTTACGGTTGACTATCCACTTCTGTTCATCATCACCAATCAGAACGCCGTAAAGATTCACAAATCCTTCGCCATTCTTCATCATAAATATCGTTGCTGATGCATCCATCGTAACCTGTGTCTGGGTATTATTGACGGTCTGACGTAGCTCAGCTTCACAACGCAACATCAGCTCTGCCGGTGCACGAGCAAACAGTACTCCCGCACCGCCAAGAACCAGCACAATCAATGCCGCATAGAGATACTTCATCTTTCGCCCCACGACTGCTGTTTTACGTTTTCACAGCGGCTGTAGCGTCTGTCTGCTTCACGCAAACACCAGGAAACAAAGGCCATATGTCGGCTGTGGTTGGCATCATTGCCATAGCCAACGAACACGTCTATTGGCTGGCTGTTACAGTCCAAAGACACGTCCAGTTTCGTGAGGACTTCCTGCGCCTGGCCTGCCGCGAGCTTGCTGCCCGGCAGAACATAAAAGTGGCACTTGCCCTTTGACGGCAGAGGCAGCAGCGTTATCTCAGAAAAGCGCTGGTGCTGGAAAAACGAATAGCCCCAGAACCCCAGTAATACAGCAACCCCTAATACCAGGCTCAACGTCAGGCCTTGCGTACAACGGTTGCGCAACAGCGGTTTTGTTGCGCAAATCACCTCGCCCAGCGCCGCTTCCGCCACCGGTTGTTCTTCGACTGGTGCCAGTTCATTCCTGACGGGCGCAGGCGTGCACGGCGACGTACCCTCTTGCGTCTCGCTAATCAACCTGACTTCTGCGTTAAAAACCACACCCTGTTTTGGCAACGTCGTAATAATATTGGCTTCAGGATCGAGCGCCGCAATTTGTTTGCGCAAAATACTTAAATAATTATTTAAGTTACTGTTAGACGCACGAAAGCCATAGGCTTCCCAGACATTATGCAAAATATCTTCACGACAAAGTAAGACGCCATTATTTTTAATGAGTTCGCTAAGCAATCTTACTGCTGGACACGGCAATTGCAGTGTGTTTTCTGGTTCGCCATTCAATGACAACGTCTGCGCTGACTCATCAAAAAATAGCGCATCATTAATAATATAAACTCGTTTCATTGTCCCAATATTTTCTGGCGGATGAGTAATCCCAGACGCAAACAAGGCAATAACGCCTGTGTGGCGACTATTTTATTGCTGTATGTCTGGTTGATAATTTTACCGTGACCGCCAGGCCAACACCACCGCACAACCCAGATATAAAAACTAATTTACATTAAAAAAACAGAATAAAAAACTATAAACAACCATGCAAAACATGTAACTACCTACTAATCACGCACGCAATTAAAATCGATTACGAAAATAGCAAGCACATTGCATTCACGTCCCTTCATGAGGCACGCCTGGTAGATTCTCAGGAGCTGCTCTATTTTAAGGATAGTAAAATGAATGGTATTAAAACCTTTCGCCTGCAACCTATTATGCTTTTGCACAATGCCGAAAAATACGGTTATGAAGTATTATCTGAAATACCTGATTCAACCAATTATGCACAGTGGTTTCAGGCGCTTGATAATACAGATCTGGTTAATATCTGGCAGTGGCAATTCGAGCACCTCGCCCCGCTGTTTGAAGAAAAAAAGATGTTCCTCAATTTAACCATCGCGGCTGTGTCTACTCCCGAACTGGTTAAACAACTGCTGCCCCAGGCCCGGCACAGTATGCTTGAGTTGCAGGACCCGGAAAATCTCGCCGGGCTGAACGAGCATGACATGACGCGCTTACGTGATGGCTTACGTACCCTGCGCCAGGGCGGTGTGAAGCTATGGCTTGACGACTATCGCCCACAATATGATGAGGAGCTGTCGCGTCTGGGCTGGTTTTTTGATGGCGTCAAAATCGACCATGAGGAGTTTCACCTCTGCCGCCGCTCACCGCTGGCTCTTGCCGATAACGTGCGTCGGGCACGCCAGTTTGGGGCGATTACTCTGGTTGAAGGCATTGAAAATAAAGAAGACTACCTTACTGCACAGCGCTCAAAAGCGAATCTGGGGCAGGGGTATTTGTGGCCGGAAGTGCGTATCCAGGCCTGACTCTGATGGCGGGCAGCACGCAAAAAGGACGCCTGATGGCGTCCTTTTTGTTATGCACTATCCGCAATTACCTCTTAGTCGTAGCCAAACATAACCTGCGCGGTTGCAATAACGTGGCCGGTAGACAATATCTTGCGGTCAAAAACCTGGTAATATGCCACCAACGGAATGTTGTAGCGTCCTTCGGTAGGGCTATGACTTTGGATAGTCAGCAGCGGTGTTGCGCCATTTTGCGGCCCGATGCCGTTGGCAATAATGATTCGTTCGCCGTTGGGTTTACGCAACGATACGCCCACGCCTTCTTCATCTGAGTCATCGTTTATCATAATCTCGCCGGTATCGTCGTCACCGACCACGTCGTTACTGGCAATCCACGCGGTAATGGAGCGGGTCGCCGTTCTGGTGTTAACCGGGTTACGGCAAATAATTGGCAGGGTGAAAGACTTCTCACCGCCCTGACCTCGGCTGTTCTGCTTAAGCGCGGCAAGTGTCACAGGTGGCATCATCACGGTGACATCGTGCGCCAGCGAACAGGTGGTCTGGTTCGGTGAAAACTGCACGCTCAGGGTTTCAAATGCCACATAGTGTTTGGTATTCCAGCCGCTGGCGGGGGTGTCGCTTATCATGGCAGCCCATGCCTCTTCCCCGTAAGTCTGCTTTGAGCTACCGCTGCCAAACGTATAATCCGCGCCACCGTCACCGCTCATCACCATTGGCACTATGTTAAGGATACCGCTGGCAATGCTTTTGGTGCGAAAATCCGCTTCGGAACCTGGCGGCTCATCCAGCAACTCAGCCCTGAGTTTGTACGTGGTCTGGTAATTACCAAGACGGAACACATTGTTCAGATAGCCGCCCTTAACCCGCAGTTTCTCTGGCCCGGTCACCGTGATATCAAATCGAATCCAGTAGCTACTGTCGCTATTAGTGTCAACAAAATGCACGAAAAGCGGACCATTGTTAAACGCCGGGAACAGGTACACATTGTTCCCGGTACCGTAACAGGTCATCTTGCCCGCCCAGCTGGTCGTCCAGGTGCGTTCAACCACCTTTTTATTCATGAACGCCGTGGAAAGCTCCAGCGATTTCCTCGATTCCTGAACACGCTTTCTTTTCCACAGCGGGTTATAAGGGCGACAGGAGTCGGCTCGCAGCTGCCCGTCATCTTCGATGTCCTGTAGATCCGATACATCCTGAGCATGCGCAAGCGTTGGCCCCAGCCCGGCTATCGCCATCATTAATATCAGTAATAGCTTTTTCATCTTTATTTACCTTTGCTGCCTACAGGGCGACAAACATTCACACTGCTGGTTGACGGTTTAGATACCTGGCAAGGCTGCTTTTTATCCACAATTAGCACTGACGGTGGCGCATCGGCTTTTACAAAGGCCTGGCTGCCCTGCCCAACAAAGCCCAGCTCTTCGCCTTTTGCGTTATAAATCGGTGAGCCAAAGCCAAGCGGCGTACCGTCAATACGCTGAAGGTCATAAATGAACAACCGGCGCGTATCGGTACGGTAGGTCACACGTGAAATACTGCCTGCGTAGGGAGCGACATGGGCAATATTGCCCAGCACCTCGGCGTTGTCGGTGCGCGTTCCGTCCTGCTCCAGGTAATAGTCATTCATGCGATAAGCCACCGCACCAGATACCAGCGCCTGCCCCCGACCGTTGGTACGGGTTTCGTCACTGCTGTTAACGCGTGCGCCTTTTACGCCCGGTGCGTCGATAATCACAAAGTTATCGCCGGTTTCCGGGCTTGCCAGCACACCACCACGCCAGGCCAGCACGCTGCCCGTTGCCCCGACACTACCCTGGCGGTAGTCGCTGGCCTCAGTAACGCCAACATTCAGATGGGCGTACTGGGTTTTCCAGCTGGTATACAAATCGGCCGAACGCGTGTGGTAATTGTTGTCGTGTGACAGCTCCAGGCTGTAGTCCACCAGGTTTGTGGAACTGCTCAGTCCCACGCCGGATGACGCATAGCTGCCGTCTTTGAAATAGCTGCGAGCATGAATGCTTGCAGGGCGGTCAAACAGCGATAATGGCACCGTCAACGCAACATTCACGGTATCTTCACTTCGACGCGTGGCGTTATTCCCACTGCCGTTGGTAAACTCACTGCGCCCTACCGAGACGGAATAAAACATTGAACGAAAGCTATTGCTGTAGCCCGCTGAATACTGGCGCGTATCCGGGCGACTGTCTCGGTACTGACGCAGCCAGGCATCAATGCTCAGACGGCCACCGTTTTCGCCCAGCGGCTGGCTTAGCGACAAACTAAAAGCCTGCCTGCTGCTGCGGCTACTGCGCGGCAAAATATCCTGGTTTTGCCTGTCCAGGATGTAATCCTGAAATGCGGCATAGTCACGGGTGCGGTAGTACCAGGAAGCCAGAGTAATGTTGGTGCGCGTTGGCAGGAATTTACTCCACGCCAGCGAATACTTTTCACCGCTGCGCTGTGTGCTGTTCAACTTATAGCGTGACTGCTCAACATTGGCACTCACTGACCCTATCGTCGGGATGGAGAATGCGCTGCCTACCAGCAGTGACTGGTAATCTTTAGAAAGCGTAGTCCCACTAAACAGCGTCCAGTAGTTGTTGATGCCGCGGCTATAGTCGCCCTGGAAAAACACGCTGTCGTCATCAACGCCACGCATGCGAACCCGCCCAAGGTTGAGCATAAAGTCGTCTGTTCCGGGACGCAGCATGCTTGAAATCGTGGCAAACGGCACGGTGAAGGTTTCCGCACTCCCCGGACCATAGCGCACTTCCACTTCCAGCTCTTTGCGCGACCCCGTCGGCATGAGATCGCGGATAGCAAACGGCCCTGGCGGCACAGAAATCTGCGATATCACGCGGTTGTCCTGGCGCACGGTCACCACGGCACTGGCCATCGCGGTTCCGCGAATAATCGGCATGTAGGTCTGATCTTTGTCCGGCAGCATCTGCTTGTCTTTCATCAGACGCACACCGCGAAAGGAGATATTGTCAAAGTAGTCAGAGCTACTGTACATATCACCGACGCTGATGCGAGAAGTCAGTGCCACAACCGGGCGCTCGACGTAGCGTGACGACGTATCCCAACGGCTTTTGCTGTGGCTGTCACGCTGTAGTGTGGAGTTGTCAATAAAATGCCAACCCCAGAGGTTCAGGCCGCTGTTCAGTCCCAGAAACACGCTGTCATTACGCGAGCCACCCGGCCCCTTTTCACTCATGGTCCAGGCGTTAACGTTATAGTTGGTATACAGACCATTGACGCCGCGCTCCCAACGCTCCGGTGCGACCCAGTTGCGATCGTTGCGCATCACCCAGGCCTGCGGGATAAGCAAATCCAGACGCATCTCGCCGGTGTTTAGCTTGTACGTCCCACCGTGCAATATGGCATTAATATCGACGTAATCATCGTCATGGTATTTTTTAAGCGCATCCAGCCCTGAAATACCCAACTGCAATGCTTCACGCTTTTTAATTTTAAGAGTGGGATTGTTTTCATCGCCGGTGTGGATGGCAAACTTTCCCTTCCATTCGTCGTCGATATAAATATCCATGTCATAGAGTCCGGGCGCCACGACAATGGCTTTATTATCCCAGTCCATATCGGCAGAGTGCCCTATCAGCAGGCTGCTGTTGAAACTTTCCGCTGCACCCTGTAGTGGCCAGAGCGCAAGCGTAATCGCATTCAGCAAAACTACTTTTTTTATTCTCCCGGCGATTACAGTTTTCACATCAACTCCTGTTTTTTACACAGCGCAGTTATTCGCCTGTCATCACAAAACGGTGGCTACCAAAGTCATCAATGCGGGACAGGCGAAACTTACTGGCATTGCCCGCTGCTTTATTGAGAGGGTGACAGCTAAATGGCGCAATAAAGGCCGTCTCATCAAGCAGGCTATTGGTAATAGGTGCTTTCAGGTTTTCACCGTGAAATGGCGCAATATTGACCACGGTGACGTAATACGGCGAGGCGTTGTTAAGGCAGCTTTTAGTGCCGTTTTTCTTCACCGACAGCTGGCTGTCGATAATTTTTTCGCCGCCGTTCAGTCCCTCAGGGCGATAAAACAGCTTGATACGGCTGCGCAGCGCGACCTGTAAATAATTAGTACCCGCTTCACCGGCGGGAATTGGCGGCACATCCAGCACGTTTAGCCAGTACACCGTTTCACGGTCTTTTGGCAGCGCAGAAACATCCTGTTTCGCCAGGCGCAGCGCCTGCCCTGCGTTGGCCTCTACCTTGGCTACCGCTGGCGTCAGGCTAAACGGCACGCGGATTTTTTCCGGTGATTTAGCCGGATCGCCATCATCAATCCATGCCTGCACCAGATGCGTGGACGTGCTTTGGTTGACAAGTTGAACATTAATAAACCCGGCTCTTTCCGGGTAAATAACGCGCGTGCTGTTAATAATGATGCTGGAAAATACAGAAAAGGAAGAAAACAGCGCGCAGAACCCAATTAAAGTTCGCAACATAATGATCGTCTGATAAATAGGAAAAAAAGGGGAGACAAGCTCCCCTGGAAGTTATTAATGCTTATTCGTAGCTGAAGGTATATTGCGCGGCAGTGGTGACGTTACCAGCAGAAATTTCTTTACCACCGTAGTTATAGTAGTTCGCGAAATATTTCAGTTCAGTTTCTTCTTCACCGGTAACAGCAGTATCGATCGCGGTGTTGAAGTCGATAATCGCAGACTTGTCTTTGGTGATGGTGATGCCCACGCCTTTAGACGTACCGGTGTTGTTCACCATGTACTTCTCATCGTCAGAAATGTCGGCGCTACCAAAGGTGATTTTCAGCGTTTTCTCCGCTTTGGTGGCGTTCTGCTTACAGCCAGATACCTTCATGGTGAACTGTTTAGCATTGTCGGCTACCACGCCTACGCTTTCACCTGCCTGAGTGGTGGTGATCGGGTCCAGCGTAACGGTAAAGTCTGCACCGCTGTTGGTAGTGATGTTACAGGTGGTGTCGGTTACGCTGCCGTAAAAGGTGATGTTACCACCCGCTACGTTAGTATCAGTGGTTTCTGCGATTGCTGAACCTGCGGTTGCCAGCACCATTGCCGCGAGAAGAGTTTTCTTAAACATAAATTATGATCCTGTGTCTGAATTGTCGTTACTTATTGGTCTATCTTCCGATGAGTCACTCCACATGGTGAGGCGCCTCATACCCCGGAACTTTCTGTGACAATCCTCACACTCCAGACTCAGACAGTAAACTTATGTCGCAAAACATATTAATTATAGGTTTTTAAACCAAAACATGACGATTAATTAGATTAATAAACCAAAAAGCAGCATTTGAAACGGCTCTCGGGGCGAAGATTTTTCTGGCCCAGTCACCTTAGCGGAGGGAACTGAGATAAAAAGAGCGGCCAATTTCGCAATAATTGAGTATTTCTTCACAAATAAATGCCATCCATAATTAGCATTTGCGTTTATTTTTGATTAAAAAGCCAACAGCGCACTAATGAATAAGAGTTAACGTTACAACGCTTCGCTACTCAATTCTGAGTAAATTATCGTCTATCCCGCCAACGTTTGATTTCGCGCAAGACGCTACTGCCTCTGATTGCTATTTTCGCCAGCATGTAATGCCATAACTAAAAAAGAGGTAGCAATGGACGTCAGCCGCAGAGGTTTTTTTAAAATCTGCGCCGGCGGAATGGCAGGAACAACGGTAGCGGTTCTCGGTTTTGCGCCCAAAATGGCGCTGGCGCAGGCACGTAATTACAAGTTACTGCGCGCAAAAGAGATTCGTAATACCTGTACCTACTGTTCTGTAGGATGTGGTTTGTTAATGTACAGCATGGGCGATGGCTCGAAGAACGCGAAATCGTCTATTTTCCACATCGAAGGTGACCCGGATCATCCGGTAAGCCGCGGCGCGCTTTGCCCTAAAGGGGCCGGTCTTATCGACTATATTCACAGCGACAACCGCCTGCGTTACCCGCAATACCGCGCGCCTGGCTCTGATAAGTGGCAGCGTATTTCCTGGGACGACGCCTTCAAGCGCATCGCACGTCTGATGAAAGACGACCGTGACGCCAACTTTGTTGAAACCAACGACCAGGGTGTGACGGTTAACCGCTGGCTGTCAACCGGGATGCTCTGCGCCTCGGCTGCCAGTAACGAAACCGGCATGCTGACCCAGAAATTTGCCCGCTCGCTCGGTATGCTGGCGGTGGACAACCAGGCACGCGTCTGACACGGACCTACGGTAGCAAGTCTTGCTCCAACTTTTGGTCGCGGTGCCATGACCAACCACTGGGTTGACATCAAAAACGCCAACGTTGTTGTGGTGATGGGCGGTAACGCCGCAGAAGCACACCCGGTGGGCTTTCGCTGGGCGATGGAAGCCAAAAACAATAACGATGCCACGCTTATCGTGGTGGACCCGCGCTTTACCCGCACCGCCTCGGTCGCGGATATCTACGCGCCGATTCGCTCCGGCACCGACATTACCTTCCTGTCGGGCGTACTGCTGTATCTGATAAACAACAACAAAATCCACGCCGATTACGTTAAACACTACACCAACGCCTCGCTGCTGATTCGCGACGATTACAGCTTTGAAGACGGCCTGTTTAGCGGCTATGACGCGGATAAACGCCAGTACGATAAAGAAAGCTGGAACTACCAGTTTGATGAGAACGGGCACGCGCTGCGCGACATGACCCTGACTCACCCACGTTGTGTCTGGAACCTGCTTAAAGAGCACGTCAGCCGCTACACGCCGGATGTGGTAGAGAACATTTGCGGTACGCCAAAAGCCGACTTTCTGAAAGTCTGCGAAGTACTGGCTTCCACCAGTGCGGCAAACCGCGCGGCAACCTTCCTCTATGCACTCGGCTGGACGCAACACACCGTCGGGGCACAGAACATCCGCACCATGGCGATGATTCAGTTGCTGCTTGGCAACATGGGCGTCGCGGGCGGCGGTGTCAACGCACTGCGCGGCCACTCCAACATCCAGGGCCTGACCGACATCGGCCTGCTGTCCACCAGCCTGCCGGGTTACCTGACGCTACCGCAGGAAAGCCACCACGACGTTGAAACCTACCTTGCTGCCAACACGCCAAAAGCGCTGCTACCAGGCCAGGTGAACTACTGGAGCAACTATCCGAAGTTCTACGTCAGCCTGATGAAAACCTTCTACGGCGATGCCGCCACCCGTGAAAACGGCTGGGGCTATGACTGGCTGCCGAAGTGGGACCAGGCCTACGACGTCCTCAAGTACTTCGACATGATGGACCGCGGTGAGGTCACCGGCTATTTCTGCCAGGGCTTCAACCCGGTCGCCTCGTTCCCGGACAAAAACAAAATTGTCGCCTCGCTCAGTAAGCTCAAGTACATGGTGGTCGTTGACCCGCTGGTCACCGAAACCTCCAACTTCTGGCAGAACCACGGTGAGATGAACGACGTTGATCCGGCCGCCATTCAGACTGAAGTGTTCCGCCTGCCGTCCACCTGCTTTGCTGAAGAAGATGGCTCCATTGCCAACTCCGGGCGCTGGCTACAGTGGCACTGGAAAGGCGCGGATGCCCCGGGCGAAGCCATCAACGACGGCCAGATCCTGGCTGGCCTTTATGACGAACTGCGCAGACTGTACCGCGCAGAAGGCGGTAAAGGCGTTGAGCCGCTGATGAAGATGAGCTGGAACTACAAGCAGCCGCACGAGCCGGAATCTGAAGAAGTGGCAAAAGAGAACAACGGCTACGCGCTGGCCGATCTGTTTGACGCCAACGGCAATCTGCTGGTGAAAAAAGGCGAGCTGCTCGACTCCTTCGCACAATTGCGTGACGACGGCACCACCGCTTCGGGTTGCTGGATTTATACCGGTAGCTGGACGCGCAAAGGCAACCAGATGGCCAACCGCGACAACGCGGACCCATCCGGTCTTGGCAACACGCTGGGCTGGACCTGGGCGTGGCCGCTCAACCGCCGCGTGCTGTACAACCGCGCCTCCTGCGATCCGCAGGGTAAAGCCTGGGATCCGCAGCGTCTGCTCATTGAGTGGAACGGTGAGAAGTGGGTCGGCAACGACATCCCGGACTACAGCGCTGCCGCGCCGGAACTGAACGCCGGTCCGTTCATCATGCAGCAGGAGGGTCTTGGCCGCCTGTTTGCCCTGAACAAACTGGCAGAAGGTCCGTTCCCGGAGCACTACGAACCGATTGAAACGCCGATTGGCACCAACCCGCTGCACCCGAATGTGGTGTCCAGCCCGGTGGCGCGCATGTTCAAGGCGGACGCGGCGCGTATTGGCGACAGGAAGGAATACCCGTACATCGGCACTACCTACCGTCTGACTGAGCACTTCCATACCTGGACCAAGCACGCGCGGCTTAACGCTATCGCGCAGCCGGAGCAGTTTGTGGAAATCAGCGAAACGCTGGCGAAGTCGAAAGGTATCAGCAACGGCGACAGCGTGAAGGTCAGCAGCAAGCGCGGCTTTATCCGTGCCAAAGCGGTGGTCACCCGCCGTTTGCAGACGTTCAACGTTAACGGCCAGCAGGTGGAAACCGTAGGTATTCCGATTCACTGGGGCTTTGAAGGCAAGACGCAGAAGGGCTTTGTGGCCAATACGCTGACGCCGTCCGTGGGCGATGCGAACTCGCAGACCCCGGAATACAAAGCGTTTCTTGTCAATATCGAAAAGGCGTAAGGGAGCGAACCTGTGTCAATGCAAACACAAGACATTATCAGGCGTTCTGCGACCAACAGCCTGACGCCGCCTCCCCAGGCGCGCGATTACAAGGATGAGGTCGCCAAACTCATCGACGTGTCCACCTGTATCGGCTGTAAAGCCTGCCAGGTGGCATGTTCAGAGTGGAACGACATTCGCGATGAAGTGGGCCACTGCGTGGGAGTGTATGACAACCCCACCGATCTGAGCGCCAAGTCCTGGACGGTGATGCGCTTTAGCGAAACCGAACAGAACGGCAAGCTGGAGTGGCTTATCCGTAAAGACGGCTGTATGCACTGCGAAAAACCGGGCTGCCTGAAGGCGTGCCCGTCTGCCGGGGCGATTATCCAGTACGCCAACGGCATTGTGGATTTCCAGTCAGAACACTGCATCGGCTGCGGCTACTGCATCGCTGGTTGCCCATTCAACGTGCCGCGTCTTAACCCGAAAGACAACCGCGTCTATAAATGTACGCTGTGTGTGGACAGGGTTAGCGTCGGCCAGGAGCCAGCCTGCGTGAAGACCTGTCCGACGGGCGCTATCCACTTTGGTACCAAAAAAGAGATGCTGGAACTGGGTGAACAGCGCGTCGAGAAGCTGAAAAAACGCGGCTACGCTAACGCCGGGGTGTACAACCCACAAGGCGTGGGCGGCACGCACGTGATGTACGTGCTCCACCATGCAGACCAGGCTGGGCTGTACCATAACCTACCGCAGGAACCAAAAGTTGACGTGCCAATCCAGCTGTGGAAAGGCATTCTCAAACCGCTGTCCGCCGCAGGCTTCATCGCCACCTTTGCCGCGCTGATTTTCCACTATGTGGGAATTGGCCCGAACAAAGAAGTGGATGACGAAGATGAGGAGGAACACCATGACTAAGAAGCAAAGCAAAATGATAGTCCGGACGAAGTTTCTTGACCGGGCATGCCACTGGACGGTGGTTATCTGTTTCTTCCTGGTCTCGCTGTCAGGCATTGCGCTGTTCTTCCCGACCCTGGTCTGGCTCACGGAAACCTTCGGTACGCCGCAGATGGGACGCATCCTGCATCCGTTCTTCGGTGTGCTGATTTTCGTGGCGCTGATGTTCATGTTTGTGCGTTTTGTAAAGCACAACATCCCGGACCGTGAAGACTGGCCGTGGGTGAAAAACATCGTCGAAGTGCTTAAAGGTAACGAGCACCACGTCGCGGATGTAGGTAAGTACAACGCCGGGCAGAAAATGATGTTCTGGACCATCATGAGCATGATTTTTGTGCTGCTGGTGACTGGCGTCATCATCTGGCGTCCGTACTTCGCGCACAAATTCCCGGTAGAGCTGGTGCGCTGGAGCCTGCTGATTCACGCCACAACAGCCATCATCCTGATCCACGCCATTCTGATTCATATGTATATGGCGTTCTGGGTGAAAGGGTCGATTAAGGGCATGATTGAAGGCAAAGTCAGCCGCCGCTGGGCGAAGAAGCACCATCCGCGCTGGTATCGTAAGGTTGAGGCTGAAGAAGCCAAAGCCGAGGCGCAGGGCGATAAAAAACCGTAATGGTATGACGCGCCATAAAAAGCCGGTTGGGGAAACCCACCGGCTTTTTTATTAGTGGGATTTTTACCACAATTGCGCGAGCGTATTTGCACTCAGCGAGAAAGACACGCGTGACCTGTCTTTCCCGCCAGAGGTCTGCTTCACAAAATCTCACCCCAGGACAAAGCACTGGCTCAGTCAAAGACTCCGTTGATGATTGCCGTAACAACCGCCGTACTGAGCGCAATCAGTACCAGGTCGTTACCCACGATTTGCCATTCATAGCCTGGATAATAAGGAAGCTGTCCCAGCATTGAGCCGGGAACTGCTTTTTTAGCAATACCTGGCGGCAGCGGCTTACCGCGTGCCAGGTTCTTCGCAATGCCCGGCGGTAAAGCACGATAACCGGTCAGACCGTGATCCATCGCCAGCCGACGCGCGCCAGAAAAGCTGATATCTGACTCGACTCGGTCCGGCTTGCCGTAGTTTTTACGCGGCTCAACAGAATATGCCTTATTCTGCCCCGCATTCCCTTTATTGCCTTTGTTTCCATTACCGTTATTACCTTTATTACCTTTATTACCTTTATTAGCGTTACCCTGATTGCCATATTTACCGCTATTGCCGTTACCATTGCCGTTACCTGGATTTGCCAGCACCGGCGCAGCAACAAAAGAGAGCGATAACATCACGGCGAGAAGGGCTGTAAAACTGCGACGCTTAACCATGTGAATGTCCTTGCGTGTACCTGTCTGTAGAAACAGTAGATGCGCCAGGCCAGATTGACAATCAGAGTGATGTGCAAAATCGCTCGCGGCTGAAATGGCCCTTATAAGCAGCATGCCCGGTCAACAGATATTGCGCGCCCTACCCCAAAAATCACGCCAAAAAAGTGCGCGTGTTAAGACAGGTACTCGCCTGAAAACACAGACATTTCTGTTATCGCCAGTACCAGAAAGAGCGACAACGCTTAATCAACACCACAGCACCACCAGGTGAGATCCCGTGTATTGCTCTCACCCGCTAACGTTACTCTTCTTTGGCGTCTTTTTCCGGCGGCATGAAGCGAAGATGTACAATGGCTCCGTCTGTCGGTACCGCCTGCAACTCATCGTTCGCAAAACGTATCCCATCAGGTAAGTCAAAGGTGTCCATCGTCACGCGATTCACGCGCCACGGCGTCATGTAGCTCACCAACAGTTCACCGCTACGGTTGGTGGTCACACCAAACTGGTTGAAGAAGCCAACGCCCGGCGTATCGGGCACTTCGACCAGTGCTGAGGTGCCACCCAGCGTCTGGCCCAGCGTAACGCCGCCGCTGTGTAGTACCACGCTGCCGCTGACATCGCCGTGCCAGTCACGCTTTACGCCACCGCGCGTCATGCTAACGTTCGCTTCCCCGGCGTTATACTGGTAGCCGAGACTGGCATTCAGCTCATCGCTGCCGTGCACCTCATGCTGTGCGGTAACATCGTAGCGCAAGCTGTAGTCTTTGAGCGTCGATCCGTAAACGTTCACGCCGTGGCTGTCTTTGCCGTGGCTTGCCAGTTCCGACACATAGCCCACGTTGGTGGTACGCCCGCCCAACGACAGCGGGATGCTGATGTTTATCCCAAGCGTTGCCTCTTCCGGGTAGCCCTGCGGGCGTTCATAACCGCCATACAGGCTGATATCCACATCGCGCCAGGTGGTGTTGGCACTCAGCGTCAGCTCGCTGCTGCCGCTGGCCCGTCCGCGCGCGCGCATCCAACGCCAGGAAAGGCCAATGCTGGAGTCCTCGCCGAAGTTCTGATTAAGCTCAAGCTGTCCGACCAGACGTCGTTCGGTGGTGTTGTCGTCCCAGTCATATTGCAGCATCGCCGCTCGGTTGATCTTCTCTTCCAGCGTGCGGTACTGGCTGCGCCGCGGATAATAACGTAGCTGGGCCGTCAGACTGGTTTCTGTGCTTAAAAACGCCTTTGCGTAGCGCAACCGCCACACATTACCGCTCATTGTCTCCCCATTCTGGCTGTAGCGCGCGCCGGTCACATCTGCTGACAGCGCCCCCCAGTTGCCCAGGTTGCGCCCCGCTCCCACCAGCTGGCTGATGTAGCGCTCCCCCTGTTGCATACCGGCAAACAGCGTCAGGCCAGACCAGGTCCCCCAGGAAATTGTCGACTGCCAGAAGCGGTCTTTATCCATTTCCACACCGTGATAAGGCTTAAAACGCCCGGTAACCAGCTCATAGTTAAAGCGCCCTTGCTTTACCAGATTGGGCATCAGCGCGTAAGGCAGTACGCGCACGCGCTCGGTGCCGTCACTTTCCTGCACGGTCAGTTCAAGGTTGCCTTCATCATTCGGAGGGTTGAAATCGCGGATAGTAAACGGTCCCGGCGGCACATGGATACGGTAAACGCGCTCACCATTCTGACGAATGGTGACCTCAGCCTCGCCGCGGGCGTAACCGTTGATAACCGGCGTCCAGGCGCGCCAGCGGTCAGGCAGCATAGCGTTGTCGCTTGCAAGGGAAATACCGCGATAAGCCATGCTGGTAAACAGGTTCGATGAGGTGTAACCATCGCCAAGCGTGAAACGCGCACGCAGCGACTGGAGGCTGCGCCACAGTGAATAGCCGCTGGTGTACGAACCACGGCTGCCGTCACGCTCGCGCCAGAAGGTGTTTTGATAACGCATTCGCCACGGACCGAGATTAAGCCCGCTTTCCAGCGCCAGTATTGAGTCCGTCCCGCTGCTATCCCAGCTATAGCGGGCGCGACGCTTGTCCACGTCGAGGCGGTAGTTCATAAAAAGCGCGTTAATACCGTCATCCCAGCGGCTGGTACTCACACCGTTTTGCTGGGCGTTAAAAGCCGGTTCCGGGAAAGTAAGCAGCAACAGCAACGCGTGCGTGTCAAACTCATAGTTAAGAGAATAATCCCGCGCCGAGGAGGCCGTCAGGCAGCCCTGCGTATCCCAGTCCAGGCGCTCCAGCAGCGGCGTAATCACGCCCCACTCCTCCATCAACGGGCGGCTCAGACACGGCACGCCGTCGTTGACCACCATAGAGATGGTGCCTTTCCAGTCATCGTTGAGAATAACAGAAACACTCTGTCCCGCCGCTAACGGTGAAGTCAGCAGCGCAAACCACAGGGAGGAACGTCGAAGCGTCATAACGGAACGACAAACATCAAATAATAGAAAGGGGAGGATGACTCCTCCCCTGATGACTCAGGAATTATATGTCCCTGAATGCCATTACTTCAGTGCGGCCAGTGCAGCGCGAGCCTGGTTCAGCTCCTGCTGAATTTCACGCAGGTCTGCCTGTTTTTCAGCCAGTTTGCTCTTGTATTTAGCAATTTTCTTGGCGTCGCCTTTAGCCTGTGCTTCACGCAGGTCAGCCTGGACTTCAGCGATATCTTCGCGCTTTTCGGCCAGTTTCTTTTCCAGCTTAGTTACGTCTTTCTGAGCATCAGCCAGTACGCTGCCGTTGGTGCAGTAAGTTTTTACTTCTGCCAGCGCTCTTTCCAGGCCCGCTACACGGTAGGTGTTGCCATACTGCTTAGCGTAACGAATTTCTTTCTGGATGGCCGCTTCTTTAGCAGCACAGTTCTGAGCTGCCTGTACGCTGGTCATCGCACCCAGGGAAGCTACAGCAGCAATAGCAATAATTAATTTTTTCATAACCTATCTCCTTTGTTACAAAGAGCTGCGGCACATGCCCTGAGGCACCGCAGCGTTCCTGAAACAAATAGTATCCCGCAGGGCGGGAGGTTACGAGGTGGTGGCGTCTTCATTGGTCTGTAGGACGGTCTGCGCGGGCTGTAGTCCCGTGTCGTGCCACTGCTGTAAGCCTTCGCGCAGCCGGTGCAGCGCCTGCTCAAGCCGCGCCATTCGCCCGGCGTCAGGCGCTTTCTCCTGCTCATAACAGAGTGCTTCCAGCTCTTGTTCACCCAGTAGCTGAATCCCCCCTCGCAGGCGGTGCAGCGCGTCTTCGGGTGACAGACTCGGGTCACGCTGCCAGAGCGCAATGCTTGCCAGCGTGTCATCCAGCACCGAGATTTGCAGGCTCAGGAAGATCCTCAGGTTCTCACCTTCCAGCAGTGAAGCAGGCAACACCGCCTTCATGACCGCTGCCAGTTTGCCCTGCGCTGTCCCAGCGCTATGCGCCTCGGTGCCTGATAACGGCCCGGCTCGTTGTTCGTCGCGCGGGGCCTGTTGCGCCAGCACTGGTTCTTGCGGTTGACGCAGCAGCGCAGGAGAGGCTGACTGTGTGCTGTACCACAACGCCGCGGCCTGCTCATCGGCGGTCGACACGCTTTCTCCCACATCGACAGGCCCGGCGTTCGGGCGCAGCGGCAGTGTTGTCGTGAGCCTGGCCAGCAATGGCTCCAGCATGGCCAGGGTGACCGGCTTGAATAAACAGTCTGACATCCCGGCGGCCTGAGCATCGGCACGCACGGACTCCCGCGCATCGGCGGTGATGCCAATCAGCGGCAGCAGCGGCCAACGCTCGCGCACCGCTTGCGCCAGGGCATAGCCGTTCATACCGGGCATATTGCAATCGCTTATTACCGCATCCACGGATGTCTGCTCAAGAAATGCCAGCGCCTCACGCGCGCCCGGGCAACTCACGACGCGGTGGCCAAACCAGCCTAATTGCTGGCTTAACAGAAGCCTTCCTGCCGGGTTGTCGTCAACAATCAGGATGTCCAGGGTGCGGCCACTCAGCGCTGCCGTCGGTGGATACAGCGGTGCTACAGGCGCCAGCGCCTCCATAACTGGCAGATTCAGCGCCACGCTCACCCGCGTGCCTTCTCCCGGCTGGCTGCAGAGCGTAATATCGCCGCCCATCATCTGCGCCAGCGTGCGCGAAATATACAGACCCAGCCCGCTGCCCTGCATCAGGCTGTGATTTCCTCCCTGCTCAAACGGGCGAAAAAGGCGCTTTTGTACCACCTCTTCAATGCCTTCGCCGCTGTCTTCAACCTCCAGCATCAGCTGTAGCCTGTCGCTGTCACACCACTGCACGCCAGCACGTAGTGTCACTTCGCCGTCATGGGTGAATTTGATGGCGTTCGCAACCAGGTTTACGATTATCTGGCGCAATCGCATGGCGTCAACCAGCACATCGGCATTCAATTCGGCATCAATTTCCAGCGCAAAACGCAGCCCTTTTTGCGCGGCCAGCCCCTCAAACATCACGGCCGTAGACTCAATCAGATCGCGCAGCGCCACCCGCTCCGGGTGCAGTACCATGCGCCCGGACTCAATGCGAGAGACATCAAGAATATTGCCCAGCAGCATCAGCAGCGACTGCGCCGCTTCACGGGCAATGCGAATGGACTGACGATTCTCCACCGTGTCACCGCCGCGGCGCATCACCAGTTCCAGCATGCCAATCACGGCGCTCAGCGGCGTGCGGATTTCATGGCTCATGGTGGTCAGGAAAGTGCTCTTTTCACGACTGGCACCATCAGCACGCCGTTTGGCCTTGCGCAGCGCCGTGAGCGTTTCACGCTGGTCTGTCACATCCAGCCACCCGCCAAGGCTGTAGCGTTTACCGCTCACCGGCATACGCCAAAGACGCAGCCGCCGGCCACCGCGGTCAATCATGCGCGTCCCTTTCCCTGCACCAGTTAACCAGTCCTCAAGCAGCGATCCCCGCAGTTGGGCATGGGTTGCCCCCAGCGCCTGGCGCAGCGCAGCGTTGCCTGCCAGTAACCTGCCGCGTGGATCACAGACGTAAATGGGCGTGGGGACGTCTTCCATAGGCCGCATCACCCGTTGCCAGCGCCGACGCCAGAACCAACTCCCGGCCAGCGCAAACAACACCAGGATGCCGGCTGCCAGCAGCAGGATATCGCCATTATCAGCCTCCCCGTCGGTCGCCGAAAAGCTGTTATCGGTATAACCACTGCGGGTCAGCGCGTGCATATCCTCCGGCGGAATATTAATCAGCGCTTTGTTGAGAATGGTCACCAGTGGCCAGGCCTGGCGCGAGGTGCCAAACGCAAAGCGTGGCGGCTCGGTATCCAGCCAGTCCACGGGCCTGAGCGATGAAAACGCTTTATTCGTCAGCTGCACGTTGGCAATGATGAGCGGCATAATCATCAAATCACTTTCCCGGTTCAGCACCTTTGACAGGCCGTCGCGCCAGGTATCGACCCATTCAATCTGTGCCGCACTCTGGCGGCCCGGCCACTCCTGCGGTGAATCCCCGCGCAGACTCACCACACGCTGGTTTTTCACGTCTCCAGAATGCCCGCTGCGCCCCACCATGACCCACGAGTTATAAAGCCAGGTTCGGGTGGTAAGCAGCTTCGCCTGCCAGACGCCCTCCTGGGTACTCCCCGCCACCAGCTCCGCTTTGCCACTCTGTACAGCGGCAAACGCCGCAGTCTGCGACGGGAAACGCTGTATTTCAAACGTCAGCCCGGTGCGCAAACGCAGTGCAGTAAGGATATCGGCAACCATGCCATGCAGCTGCCCGGCCTCATCAAAAAACGCCACCGGTGCGTTACCCTCTGCTACCGCCACGCGGATGTGCGGATGCTCCTCAATCCACTTGCGCTCAAGCGAGGTAAATACCGGCGGCTGTTCGCTCAGCGACAGCGGGATCCCGCCGTTCCAGCGGCGGTGGATTTCCACGCCTGCGCTTTCCGGCAGTGCAGTGAGCATGGCGTTGAGAATCGCTATCCACGGGCGCATTTTCTCTGTGGTAGCAAAAGCAAAGCCGTGCGTCGGCAGCGGCGGTGTAATAGAACGAATGGTGATATTGCGCAGGCTGGACTGATTAACCAGATAGCGGGCGGTCACGGTATCGCACACCAGGATATCAATCTGGTGAAACGCCAGCGCTTCCATCGCGTGGCGCACGCTCGAAAAGTTCTCAAGCCTGGCGTGCGGATAACGCATCATGACGCGTTCGCTGTCGTATGCGGTGCAAACCGCGACAGCGCGCGCCTCATCCGCGCTGGCATCATCATTATTAACGACTTCTACCGCCACATTGCTACTGTAGGGCTTACTCAGGTACAGCCCCTGGCGCTTCTGATTTTCGTCTGCCTGGGCGATAAAATCAGCCTCACCTTCGCGCAGTGCCGTCAGCGCATGTTCAAAGCTTGGGTACTGCACAATTTCGATTTCAACGCCGAGATTCTCAGCCAGCAGACCGATGAAATCGGCGTTGATGCCGCCATAATCGCTCAGCCCGGTGGTGATGTCATAAGGTGGCAGCATGGGTTGCCAGAGGGCGAGGCGAATCTTGCGGTGTTCGCGAAGCCAGCGCCACTGAGCTGGCGTCAGGTTGGGGTCGGCTACGGCCTCACTACTGCGCGACAGCAGTTGCAGGGTCCGGGGGGCGGGAACGGGCTGGGCAACGGCGGCCAGAGAAAACAGGTACAGCAGAATAAGCCAGAACGCCCTCACGTTTTCTCCTCGTCCAGCATCGCAAATAGCTGTTCCAGCTCCTGAACGCCGCTTTTTTGCAGCATGCGCGCTTTATATGTGCTGATGGTTTTATTGCTGAGCGCCAGCCGCTCTGCGATATCTTTATTGGTTTTGCCCTGGCGCAGATAGTTAAGCACGGCAATTTCGCGATCGGAGAAACGCTCAAGCACCTGCTCGCCGCTGGCTGGTTCGCCTGGCGCTTTTAGCGCCTCATTTAACGCATCCCCCGGAAAACAGCGATAACCGTCAAGAATAAGCCGACACAACGGCTCCACGGAGGCAAGCGAAAGCTCTTTGTTCAGAAAGCCGTCGGCACCGGCCTGCAACGTGCGTAGCGCATAAACGTGGACAGGCTGGTTAGTGAAAATAAGCACTTTCAGCGCCGGAAAATGCTGCTTAATACGCGGCAGCAGCGCCAGCCCATCAGCATTTTTTAAATCGAGGTCAAGAATCAGTAGCTGCGGTTCATCGCGGCGGATCTGGGCTATCAGGCTCTCACCAGACGAACTGGTGACGGTAAACTCGCCGCTCTTTTCCAACAGCACCTTTAGGGCAAAACAGATGGCAGGATGGTCGTCAACGAGCAATACCGGAATCATAGTGTTCCACTCCACTTCCCTGTGCGTTTAGCTACACACTCCGCCACAGCATTGGGCCAGAGTATTAATCCGTGATTTTACGCCAGCGTTGCCTGATGCGATGCACCAGCCCTGGCAGCCAGACGATTCTATCGGTTAACTCTGCCATAACCGATAAGCGTTCTCTGATAAATGTCCTGTTTGCGCAAAACCATTGCTTATTCAGTTCGCTGCGACTTTCCGCAGAGCAGAAATATTTACCTTCCCCAGGCCCGTGTCGCCGGGCAACGACACAGTAAAAACACGGCGACTCACATTATCGCTTTTCTGTTAAGAATATTCACCATCAAAAAACCACGTTGCCGAATCACAGTATTAGTTCTACGTTAGAAAACTACGAGCATTTAAACAAAAACCCACCCACGAAGACAAGCAAGGAAAATTTCCCACGCACATGACGTTTATTTTTACAGGACAAAAAGCGTACCCGTTGTGCGACCAATGGCTTTTAATTGCCGGTTCTGGCAAGCCACTCACTGTGTATTTTTTAAAAAATGTCTCTTTTTTATTTATGCCCATGGGGAAATTAACGTAATAAAAAACGCTTTAGCCGAATAAAAAATCGGTACAGCTATGCCCGCCCCTGCCCTCGACATGCCCCCGGCCTCCCTGCCACACGTCAGGAACAGCGCTCAAAATGCCGCCTGCCAAAAACGCCAATAAAGGCGTGATTAAAGCGGCTTACTGGACATTATTTTTCCTTAGCGTCGCTCAGGTGGCACAGGCAGATAGCGACAGCGGGACAGTGCTGGCCCGGGTCGGTGCATGGCGTTTTTACGCACGCCCGGCACTCCGGCATCTACCAACGGCGCAACGGGTGGCGCCAGTGACGTAAAAGGCGACCTTCTCTTTTACCGCCAGAGCCACAGCGCAATGCCCAGCCTCGCACCCACCAGGCGTTTCTGAGCGCAATACGATTATTACGACATTTAATCGCGTTTTTTACAGCTCACGCGGCGGGGGAGGTTAGCCATTATCTTAATAATAACGCTAACGCAGCGTTCAGCAAAATAGGTCTGGCGCACCACACATTGCATCATTTAATAAATGCAAAGGCCCGCTTATTATCAGCAGCGATATGCGCATTGTGTATCACCTGTTGAGGCTTATTAGAGCAGACTATTACGATAAAATGCCAGCCTGGTAACAAGCGAATTTTTTCTTGCTGGCACACGCAGCCATATTTAATAACATGCTGTTTATAATTGCCCTTAATGCCCGTATCACGCACGAAAACGGCGCAGATAAAGGTTATAGCCCATTTCTACGCCGCGATTTTAATTTTTTGCGGGTGCGCGGTTTTTTTCATCAGCAAAGAGTGAGTTTGTTATTACGGATTACATAAGCGGAAAAAACCGACACACGGGCCACGCCCTTCGACTCTCTGATGCATGCGCTATCGCCACATAAAAGTCCCTGATGACACAGCGCCCCGTTAACGCCCTGTCACCGTTTTTACCTGACGGGCAACATCACGTCAGTGACACAATAAGATAAACGAGGCGCAGATCAGCTCCACGCCTCGCTTTTACCACCTGGCACACCTTACACCGCCAGCATCTCCTGGTGCGCGGTGGCCTGGAAGCTGCGGCGAAAATAGATGAGGCCGTGACCGTCCTGCGCCACCCGAATATGGCGAATGGTCAGCAGATAAACCTGGTGTGTGCCCACGCTGCTTATCTGGTCAACGTCGCCTTCCAGACTTGCCAGCGCATGGCGCAGTACCGGCTGGCCCCACTCTCCCTGGTGCCAGCCCTCCAGCATAAAACGCTGCGCCATTGCCACATCGGTCATGCCGGCAAAGTGGCGCGCCATTTGCTCCTGCTCGTGGTTAAGCACGTTTACACACAGTCGCCCGTTGCGCTCAAACACGGCGTTCATGGCACTTTTGCGGTTAATGCACACCAGCAGCGTTGGCGGTGTATCGGTCACCGAGCAGACGGCTGTCGCGGTGATACCGCACTGCCCGCCTTCTCCGGCGCTGGTGACGATATTTACCGCGGCGGGTAAACTCGCCATCGCGTCACGAAACAGTAAACGATGTTGTTCTTCATTCATCACAGTCACCTCCCGTTACTTCAAAATACGGTCAAGCTGATTGATATCCTGCCCGCTGTGCAGATGCGGCACTTTCCAGCCATCGCGGTCGTAGTCCGCGAGACAGCGGTCAACCATTGCCATCATGCTGTTCATATTGCCGCTGCCCTGGGCGTGGCGCAGACACTGCAAACGCACTTCATCCTGGCTGCCGGCGTAGTTAATCTCATACAGTTCGTGACGCCCGCCAAATTCGCTGCCGATAGCGTCCCACATCAGTTTGAGGATCTTAATGCGCTGCTCGTGATCCATGCCGTTAGAGCCACGCACGTACTGGGCGAGATAGCGGTCGATTTCCGGGTTATTAAGATCGCGCACGCTCGACGGCAGGTAGATAAGCCCACTGGTGACGTTACTTTCAATAATGTTTTTGATTTTGCTGTAGGCCATCGGCGCCATCACGCGGTAGGTCTGCATTGCCTGCATATCCGGCAGCCACGCGCCATTTTTCCAGGCGTGGGCCTCGGCCCACATCGCATCGCTTAACGACCAGAACAGGTTGCGCCAGGCCACCACTTCACCGAGCGCCGCCTGCACGCCGCGAAACTCCAGCACGCCGGTGCACTCCAGGCTTTTTTGCAGCAGAGCCGTGACAAAATCGAGCTTTACCGCCAGGCGCACACAGGCCTGCATCGGATACAGGCGTGCAAAACCCGCCTCAATGCTCCAGCGGCGGCAGCGGTCAAAGTCGCGGTAGATAAGCACGTTTTCCCAGGGGATCAGCACCTTATCCAGCACCAGAATGGCATCATTCTCATCAAAGCGGCTGGAGAGCGGGTAATCAAACGGTGTGCCGGTCGCCCCTGCCACCAGTTCGTACGAGGCGCGGGAAATCAGTTTTACGCCGTCGGCGTCCATCGGGGCAACGAACATCAGCGCGAAGTTTGGATCGTCGCCCATCACCTGGGCCGAACCAAAGCCGATAAAGTTGTAATGGGTCAGCGCCGAGTTGGTCGCCACCACTTTCGCACCGCTCACGACTATCCCGGCATCGGTTTCTTTCTCTACCTGCACGTAAACGTCTTTTACTTCATCGGCAGGCTTATGACGGTCAATCGGCGGGTTAACGATGGCGTGGTTAAAATACAGCCCCGCTTCCTGAATGCGTTTGTACCAGTGGCGGGCGTTATCGGCGTAATCGCCGTAAAACTCCGGGTTCGCGCCAAGCGAACAGGCAAACGCCGCTTTATAGTCCGGGGTACGTCCCATCCAGCCGTAGTTGAGGCGTGACCAGTCGGCAATGCTGTCGCGCTGCTGGCGAATCTCGTCGGCTGAACGTGCAAAGCGGAAGGTGCGGTGAGTGTAACCGCCGTTGCCGGTGTCGGTTTGCCAGCACAGCCTGTCGTGGCTTTCTGGCGCGTGCAGCGCGTCGTACAGCGTTGCGACCGAGCCTGCGGCGTTGCGAAACGCCGGGTGCGTTGTGACATCCTTTACCCGTTCGCCGTAAATATAAATACCACGCCCGTCTTGCAGACTTTTTAAGTACTCTTCTCCGGTGAACGGGCGGTTGGCGGCGGCGCGATGATCTTCTGGTTTCATGTGGTCTGGCCTCGTCGTGGGTACATGATTGTTATTAATTTGTTTTTCTTTCGTTAATTATTTAAGTGTGCGGTGGACAAACCCGGAAGACACTTTTCAGGCGTTCGCGGGTACTTTTCCCCGCTAAAGCGGACATGAGTGGAAAAATGCGAACAGGATCAAATCGTGGATAAGGGTGAAACCCCATCACCAGACATGACGCGAGGTTGGCCTCAAGAATAAGACAGCCCTATTTTTCTATCGCGAAGTGGAGGTGCGCCGGATAAGTGGACAACCCCGCTGAAACCAGCGAACGGGTTGCCAGGACGAGACAAGACAACCTTGTCGGCAGGCATGGTGAACAACGAACGGTGTTAGTCCTGGGATGAGTGCCATCCCGACCAGGCGCAACGCTGCCTGCGCGCCGGGAAGTGGGCGCGCTGTGGCGCTGCGTCTTTGCGGCCAGCCTGGGACGTTTGCACAGGTCACGCCGCCCCTTGTTACCCGTACACCGGCGCAAAAGCCGCACTTTTCGCAGGGCGTCGGTGAACACAACCGCCAGCTGGCGGCATAATCAACACCGCTTAACCCTGTCTCTTATCGCCCCCGGTACTGCGTGGGTGAGCAGCCTTCCATGCGGTTAAAAAAACGTGCGAAATACGCCGGATCTTTGTACCCCAGCGTCAGTGCAATCTGATTCACGCTATGGGAGCTGAAACGCAATAGCCGCTTCGCCTCACGGGATACCCGCTCCAGAACTATCTGTTTAGGCGACTGGTTGGCAAAGCGTCGGCACATCTCGCTCAGGCGTGACTCGCTGATGTTCAACCTGCGCGCATACTCTGGCACGGCCAGGTGGCTATGAAAATTTTCATCAACCAGGCGATTAAAGTTCTGGAACAGGTTCATTTCACCGCGCACATTGCAGGCCGCACGATCGTCCGGCAGCGCCATGCGCAGCAGCAGCGTGAAAATAGCCTCGGTCATGGCGTTAAGCAGAATTTCGCGCCCGTGGTTCTGGTTATAAAATTCGTCGGCCACCAGCGGCCAGTAGTGATCCAGCGCAGCCAGCGTTTGTGGGGAAGACTCCAGAGACAGGCAAAAGCCCCGCGAGTTAATCAACTCACCGCTGGCAGGCCACAGTTTAGCCACCAGCGCCCAGACCAGCTCCTGACGCACCGTCAGCACGTGTCCGTCACTTTCTGGCCCGGTAAAGAACGCGTGCGGCACCGACGGCGGCGTCAGCACAAACAGCGGCGCTTTGACCGCATAGAAACGGTCATCAAGCTGCATAGTGATGCGACCGGTAGCGAGATAATGCAGCTGGAAATATTTGTCGTGCCAGTGTGGATGCATATCGCGGCCAAAAAACGCCGCCAGCCGGGCAAAGGTTTCATAATGCACATCGTCACTGGCATAGCGTGCATCATATTCGCGGCTGACGTTGATGTTGTCGAACGTGTGAAAAGCGTCGTTGTCCATCGAAGGCATCCTGTCACCGGGCGCACTGACGGCGCAAGCAATGGCCGGTGTGCGCCAGGCGCGGCACATTGGCCGGATCCGCGCGACACCGGGGGTTTAAAAGAGTCCGTTCAGATGACACCTGGCCTGGCAGGTTGTCAGTCCATCAACAGGCTGTTCTGCCAGGTCTGGCTATGAGCGCAAACCTCAGTACGCCGACTTCTCGCTGTGCACGGCGGGCGTGGGCAGCGTGGTAAAGCGTGCCGCCAGCGCCTCGGCGCTGCGCGCCAGCAGCGTGGCATCAACGCCAACGGCAACAAACAGCGCGCCGAGTTCGAGGTAGCGTTTCGCAAGCGGCTCGTTGCTCATCAGAATGCCCGGCGCTTTGCCTGCGGCGAGGACTTTACTTATCGTCGCCTCAATCACGGCCTGCACCTCCGGGTGCGCCGGATTGCCGGCGTAACCCATATCGGCACTGAGATCCGCCGGACCGATAAACACGCCATCCACGCCGTCAACGGCTAAAATCGCATCGAGATTGTCCACCCCTTTGCGGGTTTCCACCTGCACCAGCAGGCAGATTTGCTCATCAGCGCGGTGAATGTAGTCGGCAACGCGGTTCCAGCGCGAGGCTCGCGCCAGCGCGCTGCCCACGCCCCGCACGCCGTTGGGTGGATAGCGACAGGCACGCACGGCAGCCTGCGCATCTTCAGCCGTTTGCACCATCGGGATAAGCAGCGTCTGTGCACCGATATCCAGCAGCTGTTTGATGATCACCGCGTCATTCCACGGCGGGCGCACCACCGCCTGGGCGTTGTACGGCGCAATCACCTGAAGCTGGGTGAGTATTGAACGCACGTCGTTAGGCGCATGTTCGCCGTCTATCAGCAGCCAGTGAAAGCCCGCGCCCGCTAACAGTTCGGCGCTGTAGCTGTCGGCCAGCCCCAGCCACAGACCAATCTGCGGCTCCCGCGCCTTCAGCGCTTGTTTAAACAGGTTGGTGAACATGTTCTCTCCTTATACAAAACGACAGCTGATGCAGCCCATCGGACCGTAGTCCACCTGGAAGGTATCCCCCTGGCGCGCCGGAACCGGGCGCGTAAACGAGCCACCGAGGATCACCTGCCCTGGCTCCAGCTGCACGTCATGCGGCGCGAGCTTGTTTGCAAGCCAGGCCACGCCGTTGGCCGGGTGGTTAAGCACCGCCGCCGCCACGCCGGACTCTTCAATCACGCCGTTGCGATACAGCAGTGCGGAGATCCAGCGCAAATCCAGCGCATCCGGGCGAATTGGCCGCCCGCCCATGACCACGCCCGCGTTAGCAGCGTTATCCGAAATGGTGTCAAACACTTTGCGCGGCGCCTTGGTTTCGGGATCCAGGCTGTGGCAGCGAGCGTCGATAATCTCCAGCGCCGGGATGATGTAATCCGTGGCGTTATACACATCAAACAGCGTGCAGCCGGGGCCGCGTAGCGGTTTGGCGAGGATAAACGCCAGCTCCACCTCCACGCGCGGCACAATAAAGCGCTCAGTCGGAATTTCACTGCCGTCGTCAAAAAACATGTCGTCAAGCAGCGTGCCGTAGTCCGGCTCATCAATCTGCGAACTGGCCTGCATCGCCTTTGAGGTCAGCCCGATTTTGTGGCCCTTAAGCACGCGGCCTTCGGCGATTTTGCTCGCCACCCAGCGGCGCTGGATCGCATAGGCATCCTCAATGGTCATCTCAGGATGGCGACGCGAGAGCTGGGTTATCTGTTCGCGGCTTTTCTCTGCCTGATGCAACTCGGCGGCAAGGCGTGCAATGGTCTGTTCGTTTAACATGCTTACTCCTGGCGAAAACGGTCGTGAACGTTGTTCTGTTTAAAATTGAGTACCGGATGCAGTTCCTCGACCGCCAGCGACAGCGCAAGGTAGCGCTCGGCCATCACTGGCGCAAAGTGCGCCTTGATGCAGGCAAACAGGTCTTCCATTACCGGTTTTAACTGCTCCACGCTGCGCCCGTGGCCAATGCGCAGCGTCATGTGCACAAACGCGTAGTCTGCCGCGCCGTCGGCCATCTGCCAGGTATCCACCCAGTGGGCGCGGCTGCGAATGCCGCCGAGGGGAAACAGCCCGCTGTCTGCCAGCAGCTGGTTAACCTGGCGAAATAGCGCCGGGAGCCGCGCCTGCTCGCGAATGTTGTCCGTGCATTCGGTAATAAAATGCGGCATGGCTTATTCCCCCACCGCAGCCGGGCGCGCAGGCATCCCGTCGAGCGGAAACACCGCGTTGACCTGTCCGGTGCCGGAGCTTGGGAATAAATCGGTGATAAATTCAACCTGGCCGTGATACTGGTCCCAGCCCAGCAGACCGAGCAGCATGACGGTGTCGTGCATATTGCCCTCGCCGTAGCAGTAGTCGGCGTACTCCGGCAGCATGCGGCAGAACTCGGCAAATTTGCCTTCACGCCACAGCTTGACCACCCGCCGGTCCATTTGCTCATCAAACTCCCGCGTCCAGGCGTTCATGCCTTCCTCGGCGCGCTGGTCGTCAATAAACCGGTGCGACAATGAGCCGCTTGCCAGCACCGCGACGGTGCCGTCATAAAGTTCAATCGCGCGGCGCACCGCCTCGCCCATGCGACGGCTGTCGGCAAAGTCGTGTACGGTGCAGAAAGCGGAAATCGACACCACTTTGAACTGCCGGTCGCTGTTCATGTAGCGCATGGGTACCAGCGTGCCGTATTCCAGCGTCAGCGAGGCAATGGCGTGGCCACGCGCGCGCACGCCCTTCCCCTGCGCCTGCGCGGCAATCAGCTCGCCCAGTTCCGGATTGCCGTCGTACTCGTATTCCATATCGCGGATAAAGTGCGGCAGTTCGTGGCTGGTGTAGATGCCTTGAAAGTGGTTGTTGCAGTTGATGTGATAGGCACTGTTCACCAGCCAGTGGGTGTCAAACACCACAATGGTGTCCACCCCCAGCTCGCGACAGCGTCGGCTGATTTCACGATGCCCTTCAATGGCCGCCGTACGGCAGCCGTGATGCTTGCCCGGCAACTCCGACAGATACATGGAAGGGACGTGCGTGATTTTTGCCGCCAGTGCTAACTTTCCCATAATCGTGCTCCTTTACACGCCCCACTTCGGGATCGGATGATCGCCAAATGAGATGCAGACGTTTTTCAGTTCTGCGAACACCTCAAAGCTGTATTCTCCCCCTTCGCGCCCGGTACCGGAGGCCTTCACGCCGCCAAACGGCTGGCGCAGGTCGCGCACGTTCTGGGTGTTAACAAACACCATCCCGGCTTCAATGCTGCGCGACAGGCGCATCACTTTGCTGATGTCCTGCGTCCAGATATAAGAGGCCAGCCCGTACTCCACATCATTGGCAAGCCTTAACCCTTCTGCTTCGTCTTTAAACGGTATCAGGCACGCCACCGGGCCAAAGATTTCTTCCTGCGCCACGCGCATGCGGTTATCGACATCTGCCAGCACCGTTGGGCGCAGGAAGTTGCCGTGCTCCAGGCCCTGCGGCTTGTCTGGCCCACCGGCCAGAAGCGTGGCCCCTTCTTCAATACCGAGGCGAATATAGCCGGACACTTTTTCCCAGTGCTGCGGACTGATAAGCGCGCCGACCTGGGTATCCAGCGCCGTGGGGTCGCCCACCCGCAGGCGGTTAGCGCGATCGGCAAAGCGCTTCACAAATTCAGGGTAGATGCTCTGCTGAATAAAGATGCGTGAACCGGCGGTGCAGCGCTCGCCGTTAATGGAGAAGATAGTGAACAGCGCCGCATCCAGCGCGCGCTCAACATCGGCATCGTCAAAAATCAGTACCGGCGATTTGCCGCCCAGCTCCATTGAGAACTTTTTCAGTCCGGCGTTTTGCACAATTTTGCGCCCGGTGGCGGTGCCGCCGGTAAACGACACGGCGCGCACGTCGCGGTGTCGCACCAGCGCGTCGCCCGCCGTCGCACCGTAGCCCTGCACCACGTTCAGCACCCCGGCCGGAATGCCCGCCTCCAGCGCCAGTTCACCCAGCCGGTCGGCGGTAAGCGGCGAAAGCTCAGACATTTTCAGCACCGCCGTGTTGCCCAGCGCCAGACAGGGCGCGGTCTTCCAGGTGGCGGTCATAAACGGCACGTTCCACGGCGACACCAGCGCGCACACGCCGACCGGTTGCAGTAGCGTGTAGTTGAGCATTTTGTCGTCAACCGGGTAGCTGCGCCCGTTCATCTGCTGGCAGATTTCGGCAAAAAACTCAAAGTTGTGCGAGGCGCGCGGGATAAGCACGTTGCGCGTCTGGTGGATAGGAAGCCCGGTGTCGGCGGTTTCAAGTTCTGCAATTTCTGGCACGTCGCGGTCGATGAGTTCACCGAGGCGGCGCATCAGGCGTGCACGCTCTTTCATTGGCGTGTTGGCCCATTTTGGAAACGCGGCTTTTGCCGCTTCAACAGCATCGTTTATCGCTTTTTCACCGCCGCTGGCGACTTCAGCCAGCACCTCACCATTGGCCGGGTTTACGGTGGTGAAATAGTCATCCTCAGCGACATTTTTGCCGTTTATCCAGTGGTTAATTCTTTTCATTCAGGCTTTCCTCATACTGTTGTTCGCTGACGATGCGGTTGGTGAGGCGACCCACACCTTCAATTTCCACTACCACCTCATCGCCGGGGCGCACGTCCGCTAGCCCCTTCGGGGTGCCGGTGGCTATCATGTCGCCAGGTTGCAGCGTCATAAACTCACTGAGCCAGCTGACCAGATACGGCACGTCAAACACCATGTCGCGAGTATTGCCGCTCTGGCGCAGTTCACCGTTGATAAAGGTTTGCAGCGCCAGGTTCTGGGCATCCGGCACCTGTTCGCGCGCAACGACCGTCGGGAGTAACGGCGTGAGCGTGTCGCGGCTTTTCACCCGTAAATTGGGGCGATAGTAGTTTTCAAGGTAATCCCGCACCGCGTAGTCGTTACAGACGGTGTAGCCCGCCACGTAATCGAGCGCATCTTCACGGCGCACGTTGCGCGCGGTTTTGCCTATTACCACCACCAGTTCACACTCGTAGTGCATGTAGTCCACGCCGTCCGGGCGCACGCTGACGGCGTTATCCCCGGTGAGCGTGTTCGGGGCTTTGATAAACACCAGCGGCGAGTCCGGGGCTTTAAAATCCAGCTCGCTGGCATGGTCGGCATAGTTCAGACCCAGGGCAAACAGCGTCGGGTGGGCCTGCGGCTGGGTCTGCGCCGGTGCGTCGTGGCGAAAGTGGCTCACCAGCGGCGTTAAACCTGCGGCACGCACGGTGACGTCATCTCCCTCGTTGACCGGCACGCGCTGCTGCGGTGTACCGAGCAAAATGACATCACCTGGCTCAAGCGTGGCGAACTCGCTCAGTGCCGCCACCAGCTGTGGCGCACTGCGGTGTAACTCGCGCGTGTTCCAGCGCTGTTTTTCCACGCCGTTAACTTCGGTAATAATGTCGAGGTGATAAGCGTCTTCCAGCGGGGCCGCCTCACCCAGCGGGCAAAAACCGTCGCGGCACTTGGCCTGAATGGCCGGGCGGTAGAAGCTCTCTTCAGCAAGACTCAGTTCGTTAGCCAATGCGAAACCGGCAATGTACTCCTGCGCATGCGCCTCGCTCACCTTGCGCGCCCGCCGGCCAATAACCACCGCCAGCGTGCCGCCGCTGTACGTTTGTTCACCTGATGGCAGCGCAATAGCCTGGTGGTTTGCGCGATGGGTATTGCGCGGTTTGATAAACCACACCGGCGTTTTTGGCAGTGCCTGGTACGGCGGTGCATGGAAGGCCGCGTCCCAGGCAGCGGTTTGCGACGGATGATTTAGCGCAACGGCAAAGACGGTTCTTTTCATAACACTCCCCTGTTCCGGGCATCCCGGACTCAGTTCATTAATATATTAATGAATAAGTAATAGCTCGTTTTTTGCGCGACAGGCAAATAAATCGTTATGAAAATGTGATCGGGGCGGCAAACGAAAAAGCCACGCTATCCGTAACCCCGATGGAGAAAGGCAATCGCTGCGGCGTGCCTGGCAGCACGAAGCACACGAATTGTTAACATGAAAACAAAATAACAAGCAGGACGGTTACCGTCCGGGAAAAGTGCGGCTACCTGCACCGAAGAGGCGGCCCGGTAGCGCCAGGAGTCAGGCCTGGCTGTTAGCGGCGCTTACTCTTCACGTGCGGGATAGCGCCCGGCGCTGTGCCGCCTGGCGAAACGCCCTCGGCGCACAGCCGCTGGCGCGACGAAAGAAGCGTGAAAAATAGGTCGCGTCACTGAACCCCATTTCCTCGGCGATTTGCGCAATGGTCAGGCTGGTATAGAGCAGGCTACGCCGCGCCTCCAGCAACAGCCGCTGGTGCACCACGCCAAGCGCACTGCAACCATGAAACGCATGACACAGCGTATTAAGATGCGCGCTGGACATGCGCAGTTCGCCTGCGTACCAGGCAATGGAGCAGTGCTCGCGATAGTGGTTTTCCACCAGCTGATTAAAGCGCTGAAGCGTGGCGCGGCGGCGCTCACTCAGGCTGTCCGGCTGCGACACCCCGCCCTTCTGACGGCTCAGCCATACCAGCAGCGCACCGAGCAGTGAATGAATCATCATGTCCCGCGCCCCGTTATCTGCCCGGTACTCAACATGTAGTGTTTCAAACAAGGTGGCGATGCGCCCTGCCTCCTGCCCCATACGCAGGCAGCTGGCACCGCCCAGCACCGACAGCGGCTGACCAAACTGCTGCTCAAACTGCGCCATCAGCGGGGCGGCAAGCGACAGTACCCACCCTTCGGTGCCAGGCGCAAACGTGTAGCCATGGGCGCACAGCGCAGGCACCACCACCAGCGATGCCTCACGCAGGTGTTGCTGCACGCCTTCAATCTCAAGATGCGCCTCGCCACGGTGCATATAAAGAAGCTGCACGATATCCGCGTGCTGATGCACACGAATACTCCACTCGTACAGGCTGCTGCGGCTGTGAATGGACTCGCAATGCAGTAAATCCAGCGTCGGCCAGGGGGCGCCTTCGCCGTAAAGTTTGAACACCGGAATAGCACTGTGCACCGTCATCGCTGTCTCACTGCGTTTGCGCTACAGGCCTTCGCGGTGTAGCGTCACTGGGTTGGTAAACCGCAGTGTAGAACGTGTACGCCGGTTGCGCTGTGGCGTATGTAACAACATTGTTACATCGGCGCGCAGCGGCCGGTTGCGAACCCCACTGTCAGCGCACCTCGTCAAAGGGCAGACCAACGTAGTTCTCCGCAAGGGTGGTTAACCCGGCGTGAGAGCCAAAATAGTAGTCACGCTCGGCCTGCTGAATACGGGCATCAAAACGGCTGTGGTCGCTGAACTCGTGCAGCAGGCTTGTCATAAACCAGCTAAAGCGCTCGCCCTTCCACACCCGGCGCAGCGCCATGTCCGAGTAGGTCGCTAACAAATCGGTGCGGTTTTCGTGGTAGACCTTGCACAGGATGCGCCAGAGGTAATTGACATCTGATGCCGCCAGATTCAGCCCCTTCGCGCCAGTGGGCGGGACAATGTGCGCCGCATCGCCCACCAGAAACAAACGACCATACTGCATGGGCTCCACCACAAAACTTCGCAGCGGTGCGATGCTTTTTTCCAGCGACGGGCCGGTTATGAGCCTGCCCGCCAGCGCCTCAGGCAGGCGATTTTTCAGTTCCCCCCAGAAGCGTTCGTCAGACCAGTCCTCTACCCGCTCGCTGAGCGGCACCTGTAAGTAATAGCGGCTACGGGTCAGTGAACGCTGGCTGCACAGCGCAAATCCGCGTGGGTGGTGCACATACACCAGTTCCGGGTTAACCGGCGGCGTGTCGGCCAACAGCCCCAGCCAGCCAAACGGGTATACGCGCTCATATTCGCGCACAATATCCTGCGGAATAGCCTGGCGTGAAACACCGTGGAAGCCGTCACAACCGGCAACATAATCGCAGTCGATGCGCCGGGTTTCGCCGTCCACGTCAAACGTGACGTACGGCGCGTCGGATTTCAGCGCATGTAACTGTACATTGCTCACGCCATAAATGGAGGGCGCACCTGCGCTATGACGGGCGTCCATCAGATCACGCGTCACTTCAGTCTGGCCATACACCATCACGGTCTTACCGGCAGTATGCGCACTGAGCGACAGCGGCACGCGCCTGCCGTCAAAGACAAACTCCACACCTTCGTGCACATGGCCTTCGGCCTCCATGCGTGCGCTGACGCCAGCCTCGCGTAAAAGCTGTACGGTGCCGCTCTCAAGTATCCCGGCGCGGATACGCCCCAGCACATACTCCGGCGTCTGGCGTTCAATAATGATGTTATCAATACCCGCACGCTGTAACAGCTGGCCCAGCAGCAGACCCGACGGCCCTGCCCCAATAATGACAATCTGCGTTTTCATAATTGCCTCGCTGAAGTTGTTATTAAATTGTTAACTACAAAGCAGCATTTTTGACACGCGCAGAGGGAAAAAGAAGGCCAGATCCACGGCAAAACCTGGACTTTTCGAAAACCGTACAGAAATGTGGGCGGGATCAACTTCCGGGCGGGCAATTTCATAAACCCCAGCGTATTGCTGGCGAGAAACGCCTGCGCTTCAGGCGTGCTGATGCGCCCGGGCAGCGCGCAGCGAGGGAGGGAACGGCCCAAATGGTCAGTGATGGCCCTGTGCTGGCGCCCGGCGGGCAACGTCTGCCCGTAGCCCACAACATCAAACCGCGCTAACGCCTGCTGATGCACCTCAGCGGATTCGGTGTGAATGAAGTTGCCTCAGCTTGCGTCCTGCGGCGGGAGTTCAGGCATTGACCTCCTGTGCAGGAGCCAGTGCCTTGCCTGCGCCCCCGCGGGCATCGCTATGCCGCAGATTGCACGAGAACGCCTGCCAGTCGCCCGTCTTGTGTCGCCCGCCAGTGCGGGCTGCTTTCATGCGTCCAGTCAGTGCAGGCAAATTTGTGCGTCAACTCGCGAATCAGCAACAAACCCCTGAGCCGGTTTAAGCTCATCAAACCCAAGGCAATTTACAACCTGATGTTTCTTTAAATAATTTTTTCTACCGTCGCCCGTTGATGCGTCCGGCGCATGAATACTTGCTCATAACGCACTTATAAAAAGTACAAATTTACGCCAGTCTGAATGTTACAAAAATGTATGCACTTTGTGCATCAATAACAACCGGAGAACATCATGACCCAACCTGCCATGCCGTTAACCTCCACGAAAGCAAAGGTGCGCGCCATCTTGCGCGTCACCTCAGGCAACTTCCTGGAGCAGTTCGACTTCTTCCTGTTTGGTTTTTACGCGACCTACATCGCACAGACCTTTTTCCCTGCCAGCAGCGACTTTGCCTCGCTGATGATGACCTTTGCCGTCTTCGGCGCAGGCTTTTTGATGCGCCCGCTCGGTGCAATTTTGCTCGGCGGTTATATCGATAAAGTGGGCCGCCGCCGTGGGTTGATTATTACCCTGTCGATTATGGCAACCGGCACATTCCTGATAGCGCTGGTGCCAGGCTATGCCACTATCGGCGCGTGGGCGCCGGTGCTGGTGCTGATTGGCCGCCTGTTGCAGGGCTTCTCCGCAGGCGCCGAGCTGGGCGGTGTGTCGGTGTATCTGGCTGAAATTGCCACACCTGGCCGCCGGGGTTTTTATACCAGCTGGCAGTCAGGCAGCCAGCAGATAGCGATTGTGGTGGCCGCCGCACTCGGCTTTAGCCTCAACGCGTGGTTGTCTGAAAGCGAGCTGGCGGCCTGGGGATGGCGTATCCCGTTCCTGATGGGCTGCATCATTGTGCCGTTTATCTTCTTTCTGCGCCGCCACCTGCAAGAAACGGAGGCCTTTGCCAACCGTCAGCAGCGTCCAACGCTTAAGAATGTCGTGACGACGCTTTACGCCAACCGCGGCGCGGTGCTGGCCGGGATGCTGATGGTGGCAATGACCACCACGGCGTTTTATCTGATTACCGTTTATGCCCCGACGTTTGGTAAAAAAGTGCTGATGCTAAGCGCCTCCGACAGCCTGCTGGTGACGCTGCTGGTGGCGGTGTCTAACTTTATCTGGCTGCCGATTGGCGGTGCGCTGTCTGACAAGTTCGGGCGTAAAACGCTGCTGATGACCATGACACTCCTGGCCATCGCCACAGCCTGGCCTGCGCTGTCGATGCTGGCGCAAAACCCAAGCTTCAGCCGTATGCTAATGGTGCTGCTGTGGCTATCGTTCCTCTACGGCATGTACAACGGCGCGATGGTTCCGGCGCTGACTGAAATTATGCCCGCAGAGGTACGCGTGGCGGGCTTCTCACTTGCCTACAGCCTGGCGACGGCGCTGTTTGGTGGCTTTACGCCAGCGATCTCCACCGCGCTGATTTACTATACCGGCGATAAAGCCGCTCCTGGTTACTGGTTGAGCTTTGCCGCCTTCTGCGCACTTTGCGCCACGCTGTGGCTGTACCGCCGCAGCAGCGTGCACTGCACACGGCCTGGAGCAACACACAATGCACAAGCGTAATGTGTTCTGGCTTGTTCTGTTGTGTGCAGGCGGTGCGCAGGCCGAACAGTTAACCGTGTTTATCTCTGGCGGCTTCAATGCCGCCCTGGAAAAGCTTGGCCCCGCTTTTGTTGCGCAGCACGGCGACACGCTGAAGATTGTGCGTGGTCCATCAATGGGTGACTCCGCTGAGGCCATCCCAAACCGACTGGCGCGTGGCGAGCGCGCCGATGCGGTAATTATGGTGGGCTATGCCCTTGATGGGCTGATAAAGCAAGGGCGCATCTTACCGGGTTCACGGGTGGAGCTGGCAGATTCGCGCATCGGTGCCGTGGTACGCAAAGGCGAGAACAGCCCGGATATCTCAAGTGTAGAGAAGCTGAAAGCAACGCTGCTGCGCGCCAAATCCATCGCCTGGTCCGACAGCGCCAGCGGGCGCTATATTGAAGATAAAATGCTAACACGGCTTGGGGTGCAGCAAGCCGTAGCCGCCAAAGGCCACCGGGTAGAACGTGACCCGGTGGGCGAGACGGTGGCGAATGGCGAGTATCAGATTGGTTTTCAACAGGTGAGCGAACTGCTACCGGTGCAAGGCGTGACGTTTATCGGCAAAATCCCCGAGCAGCTACAATCCGTCACGCGCTTTGCTGGCGCGGTGCCAGAAAGGTCCGCCCATCAGCAAAAAGCGCGTGATTTACTCAATTACCTGGCCTCGCAAGGCGTTCAGGCTCAGGTGCGCGCAACCGGTCTTGATTCCGTTGCGGCTTCCTGAACGCTTTTTACCTCCGTCACCATACGCTCAAGCGCCGCTGCCATGGGAGACAGCACACGACCGCGGCGCTTAATAATCCCCACCTGGCGCACCACGCCAGGCTCTACCAGCGGCACACTGGTGAGCACCGGATGCACACCACGAGGCAGCGCCATGGTGGGTACGGCGGCAATACCCAGCCCCGCCTCCACCATACCCAACATCGTGGTAACGTGGCGGGTTTCGCACACGCTGGGGCGCGCTGGTGTGGTATGGGCCAGCGCCTGGTCAAGCAACAGACGGTTGCCGGAAACCTTATCGAGTGAGATGTAGTTCCAGGTGTAAAAATCCGACCAGCTTACGCTCTGGCGCTGCGCCAGAGGATGATCGCGCCGACAGGCGGCAACGTAGCTTTCTTCTACCAGCCATTCAAATTCGATATCGGCATCAAGCCACCCGGAAAAGCTGAGACCAAAATCAGCCTGCCCGTCCATCACCGCAGCGCACACCGCACCGGCACTGGTATCGATCAGGCGAATATGTATGTCAGGGTACAGCGCTTTAAAGCGCGCGATCACCGCAGGCATAAAGTAATAGGCAGCGGACGGCACGCAAGCCACCGTCACCCTGGCATGGCGACTGGCATGACTGCTGATGCCAGACAGCGCATCGTCAAGATCGTTAAGCAGGTGATCGACACGTGGTGCGAAAGTATACCCGGCTGAGGTCAGGCGCACGCGCCGGGTTGTGCGCTCAAACAGCTTCACACCGAGCGCGCTTTCAAGCTTATCGATACGCCGACTCAGCGCCGACTGCGAAATGAAGACGGTTTCTGCTGCCTCGCGAAAGCTACCGTGGTCAACCAGCGCGCGAAAAGCCAGCAGATCGTTGAGTTCGAAGTTAAGAATCATGGTTCAGGCCGCTCGCATTTACACAACGGTAAAGATATTGACCCAAATCCGTAACAAAAATGGGATGCGAGTAGCGAAAAACAAAAAACCCGGCGATCCAAGCCGGGTTTTTACGCAACAAAATGTGTCGGTTACACGTAAAGTGAGGCTTTGCCCTCAGGTCGGGTTTTAAAACGGCGGTGCAGCCACAGGTACTGCTCCGGCGCCCGCAGGATCTCGCGCTCAATCACCTGGTTCATCCACACCGCTGCCGCGCGCTCGTCGCTGCGCGGATAGTCGAGCATTTCCGGCCCGATTATCAACTTGTAGCCACTGCCGTCGGTTTTACGAATCATGGTAATGGTCAGCATGGCCGCCTGCGAGAGGCGGGAAAGCACGTAAGTCCCGTTGGTGGTTGCCGCTTCTTTTACCGCAAAAAACGGGGCAAAGGTGCTGCCACACGGACCGTAATCCTGATCCGGTGCAAACCACACCGCCTCGCCGTGCTTAAGCACGCGCACCATTTCACGCAGGTTACGGCGGTCGATCATCGCTTTGTTCGAACGCATGCGCCCGCGTGTTTGCACCCATTCCAGCAGCGGGTTGTTGTGCGGACGGTAGGTCGCCATCATCGGCTGGCACAGGCCCATCACGCGCCCGCCCAGTTCCAGAGACATAAAGTGCACGCCAACTACCATCACGCCACGCTTGTCACGCTGGGCGGCAGTGAGGTGGTGTAAGCCCTGGACATCAAACCAGCGGCGCACGCGCTTATCCGGCCAGAACCACGCCATACCGGTTTCCAGCAGTGCCATACCGAGGGAAACAAAGTTGTTCACAACGAGCTTATCGATTTCGGCCTCGCTGAGGCCCGGGAAACACAGCGTGATATTGCGACGGGCAATGCGCTCACGGCGTTTAAGAAAGGGTCGGGATGCGCGCCCCAGTGAAGCGCCAAGGCGTGCCAGCAGCGGATACGGCAGTTGCACCAGCAGCCACAGCATGCCCAGTCCGAGCCACACCAGCCAGTATCTGGGGTGCAGCAGCGCAGTGGAAAATAAAGGATTTTTTTTCATCTTAATGAACCTTCATACGAAGAATGGGGTATCGCATTAAGGAAAATAAATCCCACAGCGCGACAAACATCAATTATGACCAGACGCCTGCTAAATAATTCACAGGAGAATTGTGAAGAACTGTGAGGAGAATATGAGGAAATATAAATATATCAGCGCTCTGGCAGTCTCTCTGCACAAATTTTCTTTAAAAACAGCTTACTATACACCAGTTTCTGAAAATCAATACGCCGATTAACGCCCGAATAACAGGTCAGTTTATTTTATTACGGGATTAATCCTGGAAAAGCAGCAGGATGGATAAGGACACAAAAGTAGTTTCAGTTGGGATAGCAAGCACGGTAATGATTAAATTTACGACGACGTGGCAAAATAATATCAGAATAAACCTGGATAGTGATAAAAAACATACAACCTTAGAGTAAAAACTACCACGCTAGTGCAGGCGCAGTGTCGATGCCGCTACGCGTTGGGTAAAGGTGCTAGCCCACCGCCCCGCCTGCTCACATCGCCGCGCCAGACCCAGAGCCATACCTTTACCCGCCGCTCTGCCGGACACGGATTGCACAGCACACGCTCGCCTGGCGTCGTTACGACTGACGGCAAAAATGCGGGCATAACATTACCGCTCGCCGTCACCACAGGACGCGTTATTTTCCTCTCTCGCCCTGGCTGTAAATAGTGAGCCGACATCAGATAAAGAATATTCGCACGACTGGTTGTATTATCTTATCACAGCGGGTTAGCGCAGCCATTCACACAATATTGGGAAAATGAACATCGCCACAATAAAATATAGAATAACTTTTCGCAAAACGTGACGTAGTGATGTTATTTAAGAACAATCCCGAGATGGACTGCGTCGGGATTATTCTTATTTTTTCCGTTGATGATATTTAATCCTCAGGCGGTGCCAAGAAGCGCGCGGCAGGCTTGCCAGTATACCAGGATTTTATCTTCATCCTGCTCCTTTTCAGCCCTGTCCCTGATGAGCATGGCCAGCGTTTCACGCCCTATCTCACGGTTTTTAATCACTAATTCGAGAAGCGCCTCTCCAAATATTGATGCAACCTGGGTTTTATTTTCTTCACTCATCTTCAGCCTCCTTGTTTGCTTACCTGTAACATAGCAAAGGGAGATTTCATCTCTCATTGATGTTAACGATGAATATGACAGAAAAAGAAACGCAATAATAACGTTAGTTAATTAATCGCACTCGCTGCGGTTAATTAATATTGACGTTACCACTACTGTTATGGATCCGCAAATAAACACAGCCGTGCCTATATTTAAAATCCGCGTTTCATTTATCCAACGGCAAACGGAGTATTCTTATGAAAAAAGATGAAACTCATTCTTCTCATTTCCCGCAACCACCTTTTGCACAGCAGCCGCAAACAGCACCAGGCCTTGCTTCTAAGATGCAACCTACACCCGATCACGGTGAGACCCGCTACAAAGGCCACGGCCGACTGAGCGGTAAAAAAGCCCTTATTACCGGGGGCGATTCCGGTATTGGGCGCGCCGTTGCCATCGCCTATGCACGCGAAGGGGCGGATGTTGCCATCAACTACCTGCCTGAAGAAGAAAAAGATGCCGCTGAAGTGGTTGACCTTATTGAGGCTGAAGGCCGCAAAGCCGTTGCGTTACCCGGCGATCTGCGTGATGAGGCGTTCTGCCAGAAGCTGGTGGAAGAGGCGCAGCAACAGCTGGGTGGGCTGGACATACTGGTCAATAACGCAGGCCGCCAGCAGTACCATCATTCTATTGAAGAATTAAGTACCGAGGATTTTGACGCCACCTTCAAAACCAACGTCTACGCTCCCTTCTGGCTAACTAAAGCTGCACTGAAATACCTGCAACCTGGGTCTGCAATTATCAATACCTCTTCGGTGCAGGCTTTTCAGCCCAGCGATATTTTACTCGATTACGCACAGACCAAAGCCTGCGGTGTCGCGTTTACCAAATCACTGGCAAAACAGCTTGGCAAACGTAATATTCGCGTTAACGCTGTCGCCCCTGGCCCCTACTGGACGCCACTACAGCCAGCCGGAGGACAACCTCAGGAAAAAGTGCAGGAATTTGGCGAGTCAGCACCGCTGGGCCGCCCTGGACAGCCGGTTGAGATAGCGCCGCTGTATGTGTTGCTGGCAAGTGATGAAGCCTCATACACCTCGGGGCAAGTCTGGTGCTCAGACGGCGGCACCGGCACGGTATAAATATATTGCTCCCACAGAGAAATGGCGTCGCCGGGGCGACGCCATGTGCTAACGTTTTTTCTTTCTCCCCTGCACCGCCTTAAAGCGCGGGTTGGATTTGCAAATGATGTACAACCGCCCTTTGCGTTTCACCATCTGGCAGTCGGGATGGCGCTGCTTTGCCGAGCGCAGTGAATTAAGTACCTGCATCACGCATTATCCTTCTCTTGAGTAAAAAAACGTCCAAAACGCTGGCTAAAGCGCGCCACGCTGCCTTCGCTGGTCCAGGTTTTTTGTTTGCCGGTATAAAACGGATGCGACGCCGAGGATACATCAATAGTGATATACGCACAGGTGGTGCCATCCCGTTCAATCTCGCGATCGGCCGCCATGGTGGAGCCAACCCTGATGTAGCTGTTGGCGCGGGTGTCATGAAACACCACGGTGCGGTAGTGCGGGTGAATGCCTGATGTCATAGAAACCTCTTTTTGATATGTTATAATATAACAATATCGTAATGTGCACGATGCCAGAAGGCAAGCGGAAAATCTGAATCGCCGGCTACCAGGCTCGTCCCTATTTACATAACGTAAGCCACCAGGTCGTTTACGTCCTGAGTTATCTTTTCCCTGCACATAAATTCCGGCTTTCATCATTCGGCAACAAAGAATTGCTATGCTTCTGGCGCAGCACCATTATTATTACCAGGGATATTCCTAACACACCAAATAAGAAAAACCCACATTTACAGCATTGGGATATATCGCTATAGTCAATTGCGTATTCCGATAATAACTGTATCGGGTGTCAGTAAGGACAGAGTAAAGGAGGCTCTTATGTTAACGAATTACCGCACAAAAGCGGATGCTAACTCTGCGCACCCTGCGCTGATTGAGGCCATAGCGCTTGGGTTACATGCCGAAAAGGGCAACGTAACGGAGGATGATGTTATGATGGAACTGTTCAAATGGATTGAAGCCAGCGACAACGATATTCTCTCTGACATTTATCAGCAAACCATTCATTATATTGTTGACAGCCAACGCGCTCACAGCGTGATTTAAAAATGGTTAGCCGCAATTGCCCGTAAATAATTCATTACGGGCATCATCAATCATTTAATTATTATATAAGCGCAGCACCATATTATTTAATGGCACCGCGCGTCGCTATTTTATTTTGCTGATGGACCACTCACTACTATCAGTTTCTGATTAACGAACTCTTTGATACCGAGATCTGAAAGCTCACGTCCGTAACCAGAACGCTTAACGCCACCAAAAGGCAGTTCAGGTGCGGTATTGGTCAGTGAATTGATATACACCATACCGGTCTCAATCCGTGACGCCATACGTTTGGCTCGCGCTATATCCTGGCTAAAGATGGCCCCACCCAGCCCATAGTGCGAATCGTTGGCAAGCTGCACGGCGGCCTCATCACTGTCGACCACATAAACCTGCGCCACCGGGCCGAAAAACTCTTCAAAGTACGCCGGATTATCACGCGAAATCTTTGTGAGGATGGTTGCTTCATAGAAGTTACCCTCATGGTTGACAGGCTTACCGCCCAGATGCAACGTCGCCCCCTGTTTCACCGCCTGATTTACCTGTTCTGTCAGTTTCTCAAGCGCCTCTTTCGACGACAGCGGCCCAAGCGTGGTGCTTTCATCAAGCGGAGAGCCGATTTTTACCGCCTGGAAATGCTGGGTCAGCTTATCGAGAAAAGCCTCCGACACTGCACGATGGACAATAAAACGCTTCGCGGCCGTACACACCTGCCCGGCATTATTCAGGCGCGCCTGCGCCCCCACTTTGACCGCCTGCTCCAGATTGCAGTCATCCAGTACAATAAAGACATCGTTACCGCCAAGCTCCAGAGTGGATTTTTTGATGTGCTTTGCTGCCTGGGCCGCGACGCTAGCGCCTGCCCCCTCCGAACCGGTCAACGCGACGCCATGAATACGGGCATCGGCCAGCAAATTCGCCACCTGCTCCTGAGAAATATACAGATTGGTCCAGGCGCCTTCTGGCGCACCGGCCTCACGCACCAGATCCGCAAACGCCTGCGCGCATTGCGGCACAATACTGGCATGTTTTGCCAGCACCGGATTGCCCACGGCATAGTTGGGTGCGAGTACGCGCATGAGCTGGTAAAACGGAAAGTTCCAGGGCTCAACGGCCACGATGGGGCCAACAGGATGGTGCTCAACCCAGGCCTCACCGAGACTGGATTCATATTTCACCGGAGCCAGAAATGCCTGTGCATTATCGGCATAATAACGAGCAATGCTGGCACACAGCGTCACCTCACCACGGCTCTGCCCGATAAGCTTACCCATTTCCTCACTGGCGGTTTTTGCCAGCCGCTCCAGGTTATTTTCGATTAAATCAGCAAGCTTATGCAGCACAGCAAGGCGTGATTCGACATCGTCCTGTGACCAGGCGGAGTGATAAAGTGCATCGGCCTTGACCAGCGCCTGCTCGACCTGGTCGTCGGTGTGGGAGTCAAACTCTTTAATAAGCTGATTATTAAATGGATTTACCGTTTGATATGCCATCTCTCCAGTCTCCTCGTTGGATTATCTCTCCAGTCAAAAATTTCGATCAGAAAGAAAATTGTAGCTGGTGATGACGGCATCAGTCGGTAAATTAGGAATAAACGCTGGGAAAAGCTTTTGCAAAAGCGGTTGTGGCCAGTCAATAGCCCGCGCCATGCGCGGGCCTGGCACTCAGGACTTCAGTTCATAATCGAGGGTGATTTCTGCCTTGAGCAGCTTTGACACCGGACAACCGGCTTTCGCCTTCTGGATGATGTCATCAAACGTGGATTTCTCAATGCCCGGCACCGCCACGGTGCTGTGTAAGGCAACCTGAGTGATAGCAAAACCACCGTCAGCCTTGTCCAGCGATACCACCGCTTTAGTATCAATCGACTGCGCAGTGTGACCCGCCTCGCCCAACATCAGCGACAGCGCCATAGAAAAACACGCCGCATGTGCAGCAGCAATAAGCTCTTCCGGGTTGGTACCCGCAGCGCCTTCAAAACGCGTGTTAAAACCGTAAGGCTGCTCATTGAGCACGCCGCTTTGCGTGGAAACAGTCCCCTTCCCACGCTTGATATCGCCTTCCCAGTGCGCGTTGCCACTTTTATGGATAGTCATCATTACACTCCTGTTTAACAGAGATGGACAATGAGTATAGAAGAGAGGGTCAGTTCTGCTGTTTGGTCACTGGCGAAAGCCCGTCATAACCCCCGCTTACAGCCTGTGGCTGTAACCTCTGGCCCAATGTTGACTTTTATCAGTATCTCCCCGGATGAATAAGGAATGTTCTTGTTTAAAACAAGATTACTCCTATCATAGCAACTCGCCTTAAGACGGATGGCGGCCCAGGTTAACACCCCCCCTGGAGTGTCTTTCGGGTTATCGCGCAGGAAATGGATTTCGGGATGTACCACAGGAGAGCGGAAGGTGAAGCCTTCCACAACGATATGTTCGCAAGCGTTCACTTTTTTCACATTGCCACGCTGTCTGCCCTGGTGCTGTTGATGCCAGGCCCGACTAACACACTGCTGCTTTCTTCTGGCGCGATTGTCGGATGTATACGCACACTAAAACTCATTGCCGCTGAAATAGCAGGCTATCTCATTGCCATTAGCGCATGGGGATTTTTTCTGATGGGGCTGTCACAACACGCGCCCTGGACTGCGACCGTAATAAAATGCCTTGCTGCCGGGTACGTCGCGTGGATGGCGGTAAAAGTCTGGAATATCCATCTGCATATCGACAGTGGTGAAAAGATAGCAGCCCGAAACGTGTTTGTTACCACACTACTCAACCCAAAAGCGTTCGTATTTGCCTCTTATATTATGCCCGCCGCCGCCTTCACCAACGGCCTGGTGTTTGGCTACGCCATGCTGGCATTTACCAGTGCCCTGCTGCCTGTCTCCGTGTGCTGGAGCCTGGCGGGGAAGGTACTGACAGCGAAAGGCAGCCTGGTGCCAGGGATTAATCCTCAGCGCGTGTTTCGCTGCGCGTCGCTGGTGCTGTGCGTTTTCTCTGCGACGCTGTTTTATGATGTGGTGCGCTGAGGTTTGGTCAAGCCAGTCAATCAGCTCATCGGCATCCCTGCGTAACTCTGCAGGTAAAAACGATAGCAGTTATCCTGTTCAGTCAGAGTCTCCATCATTATCTTTCCTTTTATTGCCGTACTTTCTGCCCGAAACAGGCTTGTTGATGAAAATAGCACAACGCGTTGCTGAAATAAGGCAGATTCGATGGTAGTCCTTCGATAAAGCTGTTACATGTTTCTCTGACAGAGAAACACAACAGAAATAATCTTGTTGTTTATTGGGAAACATCCACGCTTATTGAAAAACACTTTTACCTCCTTGTCTGTGGGGAAACCTCTTCGCATTTTATATATTCCGCCAGTGTGTGATACCCCTAAAAGCATTCATAAAGCATATGAAACGTCACTTATTTATTTATCATGAAAATCAATCATATAATGCAACCCACCCCAATGTTTACAAATCGTGACAAATGCCTTTAAATGGATACCTGAATGTTTTCCAGAGCGTTTATGTTTAATTTTTCTGACTAAATACAGATATATTAAATATAGCTTTTGCAATGACGGTGTTGTGCCTGGATGGGCCTGGGATTATGGCTATGGGCGGTAGCGTGCCAGCACTCGCGCTGGGTCAGGCTTTCACAGCAGAAAATTTCTGTAGAAAATAGAGTTAACACCTTCCTGCAAGAGAGGATATTACGATGCCCTTCCCTAACCCGAAAGGAAGGCAACAAACCATGCCCCACTTTTTATATAAGCAATACCTGTCAGCAGGTATTGCTTAAAAACCTGTCGTTACCTGCATATGCCAGACCTGGTTATTGATGGTATGAATATCCTGGCCACCAGGTGTCTTAAGGCACCGTGGCCTTACAGTTTGAAAATAACCTCAGTGGCACAGGTTGATCGCATTGAGCATTTATCTGTTATTTCCAGGCAGATAAAAAAGCTGAATCATTTCACGGAGTGAAACTAATGAATCTGAAACAAACACTGACGGAGACTCTGTCGGCCCTCTCCTCTCTGAACCGCTACCAGCTTACCATCCCCTCCTGTACAGCCGGGCTGGATGTGGAGGATTTCTCCGGTAAGGAAGGGATGAGCCAGATCTACTGCTACACCATTCACTTCACCAGTGCTGAAAAGGACATTGCGGTTAACCAACTGTTGCGCCAGCCCGCCACGCTGACCATGGGCACCGGGCCACTACAGAGTCTGAACCCACAAAAAGTGGTGCACGGCGTGATAACTCAGGCTGAAAGGCTTAGCGGCTCGGCAGACCAGGCACGCTACAGCATAAAGCTCCAGCCTAAGCTGGCCCTGCTGGATAAGCAGTTTCGCAGCCACCGCTTCTTTGTTGATATTTCCGTCCCGGATGTGGTGCAGCAGGTGCTAAAAGAGCACGGGCTGCAGGGCTGGGAATATGCGTTTACCCTCAAAAACAGCTACCCAAAACGCGAACAAATCAACCAGTACCAGGAAAGTGACCTGGCATTTATACAGCGTCTGCTGGCTGAAGTGGGGATATTCTTTTTCTTCACCCTACAACCGGACACGAAGACCGAGGTAGTGCACTTTGGCGACAGCCAGTCCGCGTTTTTGCAGGGCGCGACGCTACCGCTTAACAGTCCGTCCGGCATGAGTGACGGCGCAGCGGCCTCAGTCTGGGGGCTGGAAGTTCACCACCGCGTGACAGAGGCCAGCGTCACCACCAAAGATTACAACCACCGTGCGGCACAAAACCTGCTGCAGTCGGCTGTGGCAGATATGACACGCGGTGGCGGTGAAGAAATCACTTACGGTGAGGTGTACCACTACCAACTCCGCCATACCGAGTCCGGCGATAAAATTGACCCGGCAGCAGAAACCGCCAACTTCTACGCCCGCCTCGACCACGAACGCTTTCTGGCGCATCAGACGTCAGTCACAGGCAAAAGTACTGATGCCACCTTCAGTCCCGCACAGACAATAAAAGTGCTGGATGGCCTGACGCCCACCCTGCCGGCCGCCTGTAAAGGGCTGCTGTTACTCACCACGGTAGAATTCTCTGCCAGTCGTAAAGATGCGCTGCTGGTTAAATTTGCCTGTGTTCCGTACAGCGACACGCTGTGCTGGCGGCCAGAACGGCTGGCTCGCCCGAAGGTCAGCGGAACGTTAACCGCACGCATCACCAGCGCCCGCGAGCACGATATTTATGCCTGGCAAGACAGCGCCGGGCTGTACCGGGTGAAGTTTGACGCCGATCGGGATGAGAAAAAAACCGGGGCGGAGAGCATGCTGGTACGCCTGGCGAAACCCTACGGCGGTGACAAATACGGCTTTCACTTCCCGCTGATTCAGGGAACCGAGGTTGCCATTGCTTTTCACGAAGGTGACCCGGACAGGCCTTATATTGCTTACGCCCTTCACGATTCGCGCCATCGCGACCATGTGACGGAAGAAAACAACACCCGTAACGTCATAAGAACTGCCGGCCTGAACAAGCTGCGCATGGAGGATAAACGGGGCGAGGAACATATAAAATTAAGTACCGAGTATGGCGGTAAAACTCAGCTTAATCTTGGACATAATGTCAACTCTCAGAGGGAGCGCCGGGGAGAAGGCGCGGAGCTGCGTACGGATAAGTGGGTTTCAGTGCGTGGTGGCGCGGGCGTGTTTATAACCGCCGATAAGCAGGCATCGGCCAGCGGGAAAATGCTGGATATGCAGGACGCGGTTGCCCAGCTCGAAAATGCGCTGAGTATTGCAAAAAGCCTGTCTGCGGCAGCCGAAACCGCACAGGCGTTACCGTCAGATACGGCAAGCCAGGAATCTCTCAATGCCGCCCTGAACGGGCTGAGTCAGGCGGGCATCGTACTGAATGCACCGCAGGGTATAGGTATCACCAGCCCCCGGGCAGTGAGAATTGCTTCCGGTAGTGCAAGCGTTGGCCTCATGTCTCAACATAATACCGATATCAGCGCCCTTAAACGCTTCACCGTCGCCGCCGGTGAAGCGATAAGCATGCTGGCGCGTAAAGCAGGGATGAAGCTATTTGCAGCAAAAGGGAAAATTGAAATACAGGCGCAGGATGGCGCGCTGGATGCAGTGGCAAAAAAAGATATCACAATAACCAGTGTTGAAGGCCGTATGGAAATTACCGCTGAGACTGAACTCGTTGTGAGCTGCGGCGGCGCGTATATCAAATTAAGTGGTGGAAATATTGAGCTGGGGGCACCTGGCAATATTTTCCTCAAGGCTGCCAGTGTGCAAAAAATGGGAGCGGCCAGCGTTAATGCGCCACAGAAAACATTCCCACTGGGTTATAGCGAATATTTTGTTGCGCGTGATGAGAATGGCGCAATTGCCCCTTTCACACGTTATTGCATCACAACCGATAGCGGTGAAGTGTTCAGAGGTATTACGGATGCTGAAGGTAAGACCGTTGAGCTGTTTTCGGCCCAGGCTGATGGTATGAAAATAGAGCTGGGATGAGTGGCTTTGGGTTGCATCGACAGGGATAAACAGGAGACGTCGTAATGAGTGATTCAGAAAATGCTGTTCATGGTAGTGGACAAAAAGCGCTTAAGTCCAAAGGCATTGATGCCACTGAGCCTGCGGCAACAAGAGTCTATTTTCACCCGGACAGCGAGACACTGCTGTTTGTTGAAGGAGAAGCGCTGGAAAGAGAGAGCAATCAGCTGAATGTATTGCTTGCACAGCAGGTCGACAGCCAGATGCGGCTCGAAGATCTGACGCAGCAGTGTACCGCACTAAGCTGGGAGCAGAAAACACAACGCAGCAGCCTGCAAATCCAGATTGAGCAGGAAGCGAAGCTGTTGGATAAATTCAACAATGAGTTGAAGGTTGAGCTCACTCAGCTATCCGCCGTGGAAGAACTGCCAGAAGTCAGCCTGCTTGATGAAGGCAGCAAAAGCGCTGTTGGTATGATGGAGCTGATTGAAATGCGCGGTGGCGCAAAAGGCGTGAAATACACCTACGTCCGCTCTAATAAAATCCGTAGCCACTGGAAGCGTTACTCTCTGAATGAAAAAGAAAAGAAAGGCGGCGAAAAGAGCTTTGTCACTCAAAAAACGTTTACTGACAGTAATGGCCAGACGCGCACTCGTCAGGCCATCGATTATAAAAAAATCAAAGAACAGTTCAGTAAAATCAAGCCCAAAATGCAGGGGAAAGAATGGGACCTGATTGAACCTCATACCGAAATACTGGGTGAGTGGGCTGAAAAAATGAATGAGAGCCTGAAATCGTCTCCTTACCAGGGGGAGCGTTTTGGTTTTGATTCACAATCGCAGTTAATGCGCTGGTCTTACGGTGCCGGTTTCAGTGAAGAATTTAGCCCTTTCGAAATGGATTTGCGTAAAAAAGGGGCAAAAAGGATTAAAAAAGAAGCTGAGCTGGGCGGCAAACTCTCAGGTTATGCGAACCTTGCACTGGCAGAATCAAAAAGTAAGCTTTCTCTCTGCCTGCCGGATATTAGAGGAATGACCATCTGTTACCCCCGTAAACCTGAAATGGGAGGCGGGATGGCAGAGCTCGGGGCACTGCGGTTTGATGCTGAAATTGTGCTGGCAGGTAGCGTGGGGGTAAGCCTCGGTGTGGAGCTGGGGGTAACTGTCACCAGTAACTGGGCCAAAGGTGTACCAGGCCGGGTGGATTCAACCGAAACGCCGGGACTGCGTAAGCTGGACGTGACTAAGATTGTGGAAGATAGCGAGACGAAAGCCGAACTGGCGGCGTTTGCCGGGGCACGGGCCTCGGTAAATATTTCCGGGGCCATCATGTGGTACAACCCTGAAAAAGTACCAGATAAAGAGAAGCAGGAAGAGTTAGACAAGCTGGCTGCTAAAAACAAAAACCTGGCAGAAAAAGAGAAGTTTACCCAGCTGGCGAAGGTGTCGGCAGGAGTGGAAGCGCAGATGGGGGTTGGATGGAATGGAACGTTGCAGTTTATGTATGACAGAGGAAAGGTTCGTATACTGGCAAGCGGTGGTTTGTGCTGGGGCGGTGGAGCAAAAGGCACGGTGGCGTTTGATGTGGATACAATAGCCATTATGACTGACTTTATGCCGTGCCTGACCTATATGTTGCGCAATGCAGATTATATCCGGCTCTCAGAGTCCGTTATCCGCGGAGGGGATTTTTATGCTTTTTGTGCGTTGCCATTGTTGATTAGTATGCATGGAGCCAATTATATAGCGAATATTACATTTAGCTTAACAGAGGAATTGATTGAGAGCTTAATGCAAAGCTGGACAGCTAAAGAACTGAGAGTTGCGCTAATGGAAAATATCCTAAATTCTGAAGGAGAATGCCTTAAGTATTCTCCGCCAGAAAGCAAAGGTGCAGCCATCGATTGTTTGATTAATAACAGTTTCTGGGATGAGGTTGCCAGTCCCGCCAGTCATGAGCGTACAACTTGTGAAGTGGGAGGCCGTTACAACTCCCGCAAACGAGCAGTGCTACTGGCGCTGCGCTGGGTGCAGTCGCGTCGGGATTATGAAAACGTAATGCAGCATATGTCGCTAAAGTTCCATGTTAGCGGCACATGGCAGGAAAATGAAGCGCGAGTGGTGGCGTTTCTGGCAGATGGCGAAAATACTCCTATTGATCATTCAAAACTTTACCCGGCTGCGCCATCGATAAAGATTTACCCGAGTCATTATGCTGAAAATCTGCACAATATCTACCGCAGCCTGCCACAAACAGTGGAAGTCACCGGGGATGAGAAAACCCCCTTAAAACCGGTATCTGAGGCGCTAATGTATAGCTGCTCGCGTTTTATCCTTTAATTTATTATCAGGGAACGAATGATGCTGAAAAACATAAATCTATGGATTTTGGTTACGGTAGCGATAACTACCACAGCCTGTGACAGCAATGAGAAACAAGCACAGGAACAGGCACTCAGCCAGAAAATAGTCGATTCACTGGTAACAATAGAGGGTGGTCGTTACCAGATGGGGGACTTTGGTCATTTGATCGGTGAAAAGTTATCTATCACTGGGGAGCCCGATACCCGCCCCCTACATTGGGTTGAGTTGTCCGACTTTCGAATCACTAAATACCGTATTACCTGGGATGAATTCAATGCCTGGCTAGTGTTTTTGGGGCGTAAAAAAAATGACTTCTACCAACGAACCATAAAAGCCGGTGAAATTATAAAAAATTACGAACAGGTTAAATATCTGGAAGAGGAATACCCCGCCTCAGCTAGCTGGCAGGATGCATTAAACTTTTGTCGCTGGGTGGGTGAGCGAACAGGGCGCAACCTTAGTTTACCAACAGAAGCCCAGTGGGAATATGCCGCCCGCAACCGTGGGCAATTTGTGATATTTGCCAACAGTGATAACCACTATGTCTACCCAGCTAAAGAAAAGAACTACGCGCAAAAAAAAGAGCCTGTAGGTAGCTATCCTCCTAATCCACTTGGGCTATATGACATGATGGGTAATGGGCGTGAATGGATGATGGACTGGTATCAAGAGGATTATTACAGTCATTCTCCCACACAAAACCCCCAGGGACCTGAAAGCGGTAAACTTCGCGTATTAAGGGGATATGCGGGTGAAATGTCAGGCACCACAACGGTTTATCGTCTTGGGCAAATGCCCGATCGTGATGGGCCAAGCTATGGTTTTCGCTGTGTAGAGAACATCCCGCTGAAATAGCCGGTATTTATGGATTGAGCCAATCAGGGAGTGACCATGTCTAAATACCAAATGATAACAGCCTTAGTATTTTCTGTTTTAAGTACCACCGCCTGTGACAGCAAAGAAAAGCAAGCGCAGGAACAGGCGCTCAGTCAGAAAGTTGTTGATTCGCTGGTGACGGTTGAAGGCGGTCGTTATCAGATGGGGGACTTTGGTCATTTGATCGGTGAAAAGTTATCTATCACCGGGGATCCCGATACTCGCCCCCTGCATTGGGTTGAGTTGTCAGACTTTCGAATCACCAAATACCGTATTACCTGGGATGAGTTTAATACCTGGCTGACATTTCAGGGGCGCGATAAAAACTCTTTTTATCAAAAAATCGTTAAATGGGATGAAAAATATAAAGGTAGTGAATTTATTAAGCATCTGGGGGGGAACTATCCTGCCTCGGCTAACTGGCAGGATGCATTAAGCTTTTGTCGTTGGGTGGGAGAGAAAACAGGCCGCAGTCTCAGTTTACCGACTGAAGCCCAGTGGGAATACGCCGCCCGCAATCGTGGGCAGTTTGTGATATTTGCCAACAGTGATAACCACTATGTCTATCCATCTAAAGAAAAAAACTACGCACAAAAAAAAGAGCCTGTAGGGAGCTATCCCCCTAACCCACTTGGTCTGTTCGATATGATGGGGAATGGACTTGAGTGGATGATGGACTGGTATCAGGAAGATTATTACAGTCAGTCTCCGACACAAAACCCCCAGGGCCCGGAAACAGGTAAATTTCGGGTATTAAGGGGGTATGCGGGTGAGATATCAGGCACCACTACGGTTTATCGTACCAGGCAAATACCTGAGCGTGATGGCGCAAATTATGGTTTCCGCTGCGTAGAGAACATCCCGCTGAAATAGCCGGTATTTATGGATTGAGCAAATCAGGGAGTGACCATGTCTAAATACCAAATGATAACAGCCTTAGTATTTTCTGTTTTAAGTACCACCGCCTGTGACAGCAAAGAAAAACAAGCACAGGAACAGGCACTCAGTCAGAAAGTTGTTGATTCTCTGGTAACAATAGAAGGCGGTCGTTATCAGATGGGGGACTTTGGTCATTTGATCGGTGAAAAGTTATCTATCACCGGGGATCCCGATACTCGCCCCCTGCATTGGGTTGAGTTGTCAGACTTTCGAATCACCAAATACCGTATTACCTGGGATGAGTTTAATACCTGGCTGACATTTCAGAGGCGCGATAAAAACTCTTTTTATCAGGAAATCGTTAAATGGGATGAAAAATATAAAGGTGGTGAAGATATTAAGTATCTGGGGGGGAACTATCCTGCCTCGGCTAACTGGCAGGATGCATTAAATTTTTGTCGCTGGGTGGGAGAGAAAACAGGCCGCAGTCTCAGTTTACCGACTGAAGCCCAGTGGGAATACGCCGCCCGCAATCGTGGACAGTTTGTAATATTTGCCAACAGTGATAACCACTATGTCTATCCATCTAAAGAAAAAAACTACGCACAAAAAAAAGAGCCTGTAGGGAGCTATCCCCCTAACCCACTTGGTCTGTTCGATATGATGGGGAATGGACTTGAGTGGATGATGGACTGGTATCAGGAAGATTATTACAGTCAGTCTCCGACACAAAACCCCCAGGGCCCGGAAACAGGTAAATTTCGGGTATTAAGGGGGTATGCGGGTGAGATATCAGGCACCACTACGGTTTATCGTACCAGGCAAATACCTGAGCGTGATGGCGCAAATTATGGTTTTCGCTGTGTGGAAAATACACCACTGAAATAGCCTGAGCTTTTGAGTTAAAACGAAAGTGAAATATAAAAACCTTTGATGCTAATGGCTATTACCTCAAGCATTGCTGGCCGCAAAAAAACACAAACAGATACTTGCATCACTTTCTTAAGAGCACCACACCAGATAAAAATCGACTGAACCCCTCTCTTTTCAGTACATTTATTTTCATCAGATAAAATATTAAACCTTATTTATAAACAGGAACCCGCTATGTCTAAAGGATTCGTGCTTCTTGGTGATAAGACTACCCATGGCGGCACGGTTATTTCAGCTTCTTCGACCACCATCGTAAACGGGAAAAAAGTCGCGTTAGTGGGCGATATGGTCAGCTGCCCCATTCCGGGACACGGAACCAACCCTATTATTGAAGGTTCATCAGACTGGTCGTCAGACGGGCGAGCTGTTGTGGTGGATGGGTGTAAATGCCAGTGTGGTTGCCAGGTTATTTCTGGCACGCCAGAATGTTCAATAGGATAAATAATGGGCTGGACAAGGACCAAAGCACTCACCACTGAGCTTCCCGCACCACCATCGCTGATGAGGTGGCTGTTACTCGGGGCGCTGGCCGTTATTGCTGGTGTACTGCTATTTATTCTCCACGCTTCCGGTGAAATTACCGTACTTTCCACACTCAATATCTGGCTGGTTTCCCTGACGCCTCCTGTCTTATGGTTTCTGTCGATTTGTACACGTGGCTGGTTATGGGGCCGGGAGGTAGACAGACACAACTTTTTGCAGCATGAAGCAGACTACGGGCAGCAGCAATGGGAAAACTGGGCTGGTCGCCACCTTGCTGTTCTCGATAGTTGCCTTTTCCTGCCAGATAAAATTTCAGTCGCAGCACTTAATGAGCCTCTGCCCGTACAGTACGGGATGGTGAGGCGGGTTGATTATTTCCAGCATAAAAAAGAGGCCTGCTCTGCGCTACTCAGAAAATTTCAGCAGACCCTTGATTCACGCCCCCCGGCCCTCCCGCTCAGAGTCACGCTGCTCACTGACCTGCCTACCGAGTCGGTAGCGGAGGTTTTCCACACGGCCTGGGTCGAGCTGTTCCCTGACCACGCCGTACCGGAAGACGTTTGCGTTACTACGCATCTGTCCTTCGCCCAGGTGGAAGACCGGCTGAAGCAACCCACGCTCACGGTGGATCTCATTGTGGTGATGCAGATGAACGGCGGTGAACAGTATTCTGATGCACTGGCCGCGCTGCTGCTGACCAGCGATGATGTGGCAGAGCAATACCATTTGCCACATACCGCCCGCCTGCTGCGCCCCATGCCATTGAATGTAAGCGCTATCGATACCGACTTCCCGCTCTTTTTTGACACGCAGACAGTGGCATTAAGCACATCCCGAATTGTGGGCGACAGTCTGGAGTGGGAAGCAATCATGGCCACGCTGATGACCCATGGTGCCGCTAAAGGCGCAAACTGGCGTCCTGAAGAACGGCTGATACTTGAGCAGTTCTGCGGTATCCCAGGGCCGTTTTCTCCCTGGCTTCTGAGCGCTCTGGCGGCCGACATGGTCACGCTCAGTCAGCAATCCCTGCTGACGCTGTTTTCGTCAGGTGAAGAGCATTTCATCAGTACCGTCACAACAGGAAGTGCATATGAACACATCGGGTAATCTGGCCGGACTGCTGGGCCGGGGAGGCATATTGCTGACAGTCATGGCACTTGTCGGCTGGCTGGTTGTGCATTTTGGGCCTCAGGTGGGCATTGAAAGCCATGGGGCTCAGATACTGACTATCATCCTGCTATGCCTGTTGATGATACTGATTTTCTACGCCTCCACGATTGCCGGCGGCGTGAGGGAAAGCCTGCATCGTCGCCGTGCCCGCAATGCTGAGGCACTGCCGGACAGCGACTCCCGCCTGGCTCAGTCGGCGCGTAACGACGAGATTTCGGATATCCGCCAGGCGCTACGCTACCAGTATGGCCGCCGCTGGCGTGGCCGGGTACGTATCCTCCTGATTACCGGCGCTGTCGCCGACGTTGAACAGCTTACCCCAGGGCTGACATCTCAGCGCTGGCAGGATGACCGTGGCACCCTGCTGCTGTGGGGCGGTGACCCGGCCGAGCCTGCCGATGAACCCTGGCTGCGAGCACTGCGTAAGCTGCGCTGGCGTCCGGCCGATGGATTGGTGTGGGTGACCTCCTCGCTGGCTGCCCGTACAGAGGCGGGTTTTACCGCATCTCAGCTTTGCGAAACGGCCATGGATAACTTCTCCAGGGGTGTCAGTCAGCGCTACACGCTGCTCGGCTGGAGGCTTCCGCTCTATATCTGGTCGCTGCATCCACTCACAGGTCAGCAGGACACTGCGGTAACCCAACCGGTCGCCTGTATGCTCCCCGCCCGTTGTCGCCCTGAGCAGCTTGGCGATGAACTGCGCTCGCTGATGCCGCTGTTGACGGCAGGCGGCGTGATGCAGGTCTGTAAAGATATCCGACACAATTTCCTGCTGCGCCTGGCCGAACTGCTGTCCGGCGAATCCACGCGTATTGCAGGTGTACTGGGTGTGCTGTTAAACCCGTATCGCCCACTGCCGCTGGCTGGACTGGTGTTCAGCCCTCCATCGTCTCCTGGCATGTCGGCTTCACACCGCTGGAAAAAGGATGCGCGCTGGGACGCATTACCTGAGAAGGTATCGGCGCTGCCGGGCAGACTGCGTCCGCGCCGCCCTGGATTCAGCTGGGCACGTGGCGCGGGCGTCGTTGCTGCTGCGCTGATGGTGCTGTGGGGGGCGCTCATAGTGGTGTCGTTTGCCACCAACCGCAGCCAGGTAGCACAAGCACAGGCTCCTCTACATCAGCTGACAGCGCCAGGCAAGCCGGTTACGGCCCGTCTGCAGGCACTGGCTGACCTGCAGGACATCATGGGACGCTTACAACACCGTGAAGCTCACGGCACACCGTGGTACATGCGGGCAGGCCTTAACCAGAACACCGCCCTGCTGAATGCACTGCATACGCGCTACGAAACCAGCGCCCGCCCCCTGCTGCGCGACCCGGCTGCGGCACAACTGCGCCAGCGGCTGAGCGATTATGTCGCACTGGCACCGGACAGCCCACAGCGCGACGCACTGGCAAAAGCCGCCTACGACCAGCTCAAACTCTACCTGATGCTGGCACGCCCGGACCGTATGGATGCCCCCTGGTTCAGTGAGACGCTGATTCAGGTATGGCCGCAGCGGGCTGGCGTAGCGGACGGTTTCTGGCATGGCACCGGCCCATCACTGCTCTCTTTTTACGCCACATCGCTTGCGGCACAGCCCAAAGGCGCGGTTCAGGCCGATGACAGCCTGGTGGTGCAGATCCGCACGCTGCTGGTACGTCAGATGGGGCGACGTAACAGTGAGTCCACGCTCTACCAGACCATGCTGACCAGTGTGGTGAACCAATTTGCCGACCTGCGTCTTGCCGATATGACCGGCGATACCGATGCCGCCTTGTTGTTCAGCACCGACGAAGTGGTGCCTGGCGTATTCACCCGTCAGGCCTGGGAAGAATCCGTTCAGCCAGCCATTGCTAAAGTGGTCAGCGCCCGGCGAGAGGAAATGGACTGGGTACTCAGTGATACCAGTACAGCCACCCAGCCGGAAAGCTCGCCGGATGCGCTGCGCGCCCGCCTGACAGAGCGTTACTTCGCTGACTACAGCGGTGCCTGGCTGGCATTTCTCAACAGCCTGCGCCTGCAGCGCCCTGCCACCCTGTCAGACGCTATCGACCAGCTCACTCTGATGGCCGATGTGCGCCAGTCGCCGCTTGTTGCACTGATGAACACTCTGAGCATACAGGGCCGGACCGGGCAGACCGGCGAGGCACTGACGGATTCGCTGGTCAAATCAGCAAAAAATCTGCTTGGGCGTGATAAACAGCCCATCATTGACCAGCGCGCGGGGGCACACGGCCCGCTGGATGCGACCTTCGGCCCGGTGCTGGCGTTGATGGAAAACCGCCAGGGAAGTAGCAATCTTAGCCTGCAGACCTATCTGACCCGCGTGACCCAGGTGCGACTGCGCCTGCAGCAGGTGACCAATGCCGCCGACCCTCAGGCCATGACCCAGACACTGGCGCAAACGGTGTTTCAGGGCAAGGCGGTGGATTTAACGGAAACCCGCGATTATGGCAGTCTGGTGGCAGCCGGACTTGGCCAGGAGTGGAGTGGCTTCGGTCAGACGGTGTTCGTCAGGCCGATGGAGCAGGCGTGGCAGCATGTGCTGATGCCCGCTGCGGAAAGCCTTAATGCCCAGTGGCGCACGGCCGTCGTGGATGAGTGGAACCGTACTTTTGGCGGACGTTACCCGTTTAAAAACGTCAGCAGCGAAGCCTCCCTGCCGCTGCTGGCCCGTTACCTCAATGCCGATACCGGGCGCATCACACAGTTCCTGCAAAGTCGCCTGGGCGGTGTGCTGCACCGCGAAGGTAGCCGCTGGGTGCCGGACAGCATCAACGCTCAGGGGTTGAACATCAGCCCGACGTTCCTGAATGCGGTGAATACCCTGAGCAATATCTCTGATGTGGTCTTCACGCGCGGTGAGGCCGGACTGCACTTTGAGCTGCGCCCGGGCACCGCCGCCGGTGTGGTGGAAACACACCTGGTAATTGACAGCCAGAAGCTCAGCTACATGAACCAGATGCCCGTCTGGAAACGCTTTGCCTGGCCGGGAGACACCGAAGCACCGGGTGCCACGCTCAGTTGGGTCAGCCCCCAGGCTGGCACCCGCCAGTATGCCGACCTGCCCGGCGCATGGGGGCTGATACGTCTGTTGGACACGGCAGAAGCCAGCGCTTACCCGGGCATAAGTAGCAGTTGGCGTCTGAGCTGGCCCGCGCAGGACGGGCGAACACTTAACTACACCCTGCGCACCGAGGCCGGAAAAGGGCCGCTGGAGTTGCTCAGGCTGCGTAACTTCACCCTGCCGGACAGCATCTTCACCGTCAGCCACACTGCCCTTACCGTTGAAAGTGAAGGCAGTAATGCCGTTGACGATATGCTCTGAGCAGGCTCTCGTACCCCTTATTATTTAACCAAACATTCGCCAGGACACCCATAGACGATTTGACCCTTCGTTATTACGACGCCGAGCTGCATTACCTGCGCGAGGCGGCCAAAGAGTTTGCACAGGCGCACCCGGACTGGGCTGCCATGCCCGACCAGGATAAAGCAGGAACGCCAGGCCCCGCCTGTTTGAAGATTTTGCCTTCTCAATGGGTCGGCTGCACCAGAAGATAGAGAATGATCTACCAGAGCCGACGGAAGGGCTGGTCAGCATGCTCTGGCCGCACTACCTGCGCACTATTCCGTCGCTATTACCCGTCGTTGTTTGCGGATGATGCGCAGGCGGTGAAGGTGAAATAAGGCTGGGAATGGCCTGGAAGTGGTGTGATGGCAACACTGACGATTAATTACAGCGGCGGGATGAGCGAAACAATACAGAACGCATTTGACGTTATAGACCACGGTGATGGGGAAATCAGCTACTTCATCGGCTCTGGTTTCGCCCGCTAACATGGCTAAACGTGTCTGATTATGTTGTGACAACTGAATAGCACTACATCACGATAAATCCTATAACACCCCGCAACCAGGTTTTTTATGTCGCACAACATAGCAGTAAAGAGTCGGGAAGAACGGGATAAAATTAACGTCGATTTAGCAATAAGCGGCGTCGCGTATAAAGAGCGGCTTAACATGCCAGCAATCGCTGAAGCGGTTATGCGAGAGCAGCCAGCAGAGCTACAAGAGTATTTCATGGAGCGTGTGAGGTTCTACAGAGAGCAAAGCATGAGCCTGCCGAGAGCGAGTGACCCGCGCTATCTGGAGATGGCAGAGAAGAACGGCAAGAAAAAGCAATAATTAAAAATCGCGCCAGACTCCCATGCGATTGATAATCATACAGGAGGTATTTATGCAATATTGGCTAGCTGAGTTTATTGTTCAGGATGACAATACTGGCGAGCAGGAAACAAGACAAAAAAGCTTCAACTTTGATGATGAAGCAACTCAAGCAGAGATACGTGATAAGGTAAATTGCTGGCTCAAGCAAGAATACCCGCTTCAAACCACGCGCCTTCGCAAACTTGTACCTGTAGCATATCCACAGCCGCCTTGAGCGGCTTTTTTGTGTCCGCAATTTTTCTCATTGAATCCTAAAACGCGCAGAATAACACTGTATGCATACACAGATTTAGGGGTGCGTGTGGGTAGAGACAGAAGCTTTGACATTGCAAGAAATGGGCGGCTGGGAGTCAATAGAAATGGTGCGCAGATATGCGCATCTGGCACCAAATCATCTGACAGAGCATGCCCGACAAATTGATGCCATTTTTACCAGTGATGTCCCAAATATGTCCCACACGGGAAATGACGAGGAGGTAAAAGAAGCGTAACACTATGATTTTTAATGGTACGCCCTACAGGATTCGAACCTGTGACCCACGGCTTAGAAGGCCGTTGCTCTATCCAACTGAGCTAAGGGCGCATTGTGAAGAGACTACATAATGCGAAGTGGCTGAATTATACGTTCAACGCCAGGTGAGTCAATGGCTTCTCCCTGCAAATGGTCGGTAAATAGACATCTTCGTCACCATCTCATTCATTTTACTAACACACTCAAGCCAGGCCTGCGCAAAACGCAATCGGTAACTGACAGCACCGCGCGCTTCTGCCAGAATATGCCCTGTCCCCCTCTCACTTGTAACTGATGGAATCTTCTCTCCAATGGCAGCAAAGATTATTGACGGTAAAACGATTGCGCAGCAGGTACGCCTTGAAGTCGCGGAAAAAGTCACCTCCCGGCTGGCCGCCGGTAAACGCGCGCCTGGGCTCGCTGTCGTGCTGGTCGGTGATAACCCTGCGTCACAGATTTACGTAGGCAGCAAACGCCGGGCCTGCGAAGAGGTCGGGTTCATCTCCCGCTCTTACGATCTGCCGGATACCACCTCTGAAGCACAGCTGCTGGAACTTATCGACACGCTCAATGCCGATGACGCCATCGATGGCATTCTGGTACAGCTGCCGCTGCCTGCGGGCATTGATAATGTGAAGGTACTGGAGCGCATCGCGCCGGATAAAGACGTGGACGGCTTCCATCCGTATAACGTGGGCCGACTGTGCCAACGTGCGCCACGCCTGCGCCCCTGTACACCGCGCGGTATCGTCACACTGCTGGAGCGCTACAACATCGACACCTACGGTCTTAATGCCGTGGTAATTGGCGCTTCCAATATTGTTGGCCGCCCGATGAGCATGGAACTGCTGCTGGCTGGCTGCACGACCACGGTGACCCATCGTTTCACCAGAAACCTGCGCCAGCACGTTGAAAACGCCGACCTGCTTATTGTCGCCGTCGGTAAGCCGGGCTTTATTCCGGGTGAGTGGATTAAAGAAGGTGCTATCGTCATCGATGTCGGCATCAATCGCCTTGAGAGTGGCAAAGTGGTGGGCGATGTGGAGTACGAAAGCGCCGCCGAGCGCGCATCCTACATCACGCCAGTGCCTGGCGGCGTGGGGCCGATGACGGTCGCAACACTTATCCAGAACACGCTTCAGGCATGCGAAGAATATCACGACGTGGAGGACGTATAAGATGGCGACATTTTCTCTGGGTAAACACCCACACGTTGAACTGTGTGACTTGCTGAAGCTTGAAGGCTGGAGTGAAAGCGGCGCACAGGCGAAACTGCTGATTGCTGATGGACAGGTCAGCGTTGATGGTGCCGTTGAAACCCGTAAGCGCTGTAAAATCGTGGCGGGCCAGACGGTGAGCTTTGACGGTAACAGCATTACCGTTATCGCCTGATTTAAAGCGGTAATCGACCGTCAGATCTGCCTGTAATCCGATTTATTCCAAAACAGCGGCTGCTATAGTCGCTGTTTTGCTTTCTGGAACAGGTCAGGTATGCCAACCATTATCACGCACGCCGCCGTGCCGCTTTGCCTCGGCTTAGGACTTGGCCGTAAAACAATACCACCGCGTCTGCTGCTGGCAGGTATTGCGCTCGCCATGCTGCCTGACGCGGACGTAATGGCTTTGCTGCGCTGGCAATTACGCCGCCGGGCGACGTAATTATACTGTGCTTTCCCACTCAGAATAGTTCACACTCTACGCACCATCCCAGCTCTCAATCATCTCTGGCTGCTGCTCCGGCAGCCATGAAATATCTACGTGATATTTTTTAATATTATTTCTGTCGAGATAAACCACTGTCTGCTTACGTTTTTTTATCCACGGCGTCGGATCAATATAAATATTTTCGCTGTGAAAGAGATAGGTTTTATTCGCCGGTTCGTCGACAAACTGGCAAACAATACGCCAGGGTGATTGCCCGTTAACCTCAACGGCGGAATTAATGACCGCGCCAAGAATGGTCGCTTCTATCGGGTGCCCTTCGTGCATCAGGCGCTCGGTCCGGTTCTGACGACTGCGCATTAAAAGCGGCGGTAATGCCCCCATCAGCGCAAAACCCACGCCAAATATACCTACCACCAGCGAGCTAACGTATTGTCCTTCAAAACCGCTGATGCGGGCTTCTTCTGGCTCGTCGGCCAGGTACAACACGTCAATATCCTGCCCCAACATACTGCGAGAGCCAGTGCTACCCACCGAGGAGGTAAATTCATTTTTTTTCCCCTGGCTGTCGTAAAAGCTGACCACGGGATACCAGATACGCTGGCCTTCACTACGATCCAGACCTAAATCCACCACCTTGCCAGTGGTCCGTAACGCATTTTTTTCAAACTGGGCTTCTGACCAGGCCTGATAAAACGACAGGCCCAGCATCAGACAGCCAAAAAATAAAAAGAACGTGAATATCCGTTTCATTTTGCATCCTGCATTTTATATTTTTACAAATGACTATCTCCTGTTGTCTGAATTATTATTGCACAATGAAAAAAGAAGTCACCTGTCCTGAAGCGCTACCCCCAATGAATAATAAATACTCTGGTTTTTTATCAGATTAATCAGCATTTATACCAGGTTAATAACGACATTAAACAGCCACTCGGCGACAGCAATAAAAAAAGCCCGATATATCGGGCTTCTGTTATTTAACAATAATTATTTTCTACGCCAGATTGTTCCCTGCGGGCCATCTTCCAGCACAATTCCCATTTCATTAAGACGATCGCGCGCCGCATCTGCCGCAGCCCAGTCTTTAGACTCGCGGGCATCTTTACGCTGTTTAATCAGCGCTTCAATCTCAGCAACTTCGCCATCATCCGCTTGCGCACCGCTTTGCAGGAACTGTTCCGGCTCCTGCTCAAGCAGCCCCAGAATGGCCGCAAGTTTACGCAGATGTGCCGCCATGCCGTTTGCCGCCGCCGGGTCTTCTGCTTTCAGGCGGTTAACTTCGCGCGCCATATCAAACAGCGCAGAGTAGGCCTCTGGCGTGTTGAAGTCATCGTTCATGGCCTCAGTAAAGCGGGCCTCAAAGTCTTCACCGCCCGCAGGCTGAGCGCTGGCATCAGTGCCACGCAGCGCGGTGTACAGACGCTCCAGCGAGGCACGCGCCTGCTTGAGGTTCTCTTCGCTATAGTTAAGCTGGCTACGGTAGTGACCAGACATCAGGAAATAGCGGATAGTCTCGGCATCATAATGTTTGAGCACGTCGCGCACGGTGAAGAAGTTGCCCAGAGATTTTGACATCTTCTCGCGATCGACCATGACCATGCCGGAGTGCATCCAGTAGTTCACATACTCGCCATCGTGGGCGCAGGTGGACTGGGCTATTTCGTTTTCATGATGCGGGAACATCAGGTCAGAGCCACCGCCGTGGATATCGAAATGGCTGCCGAGTTGCTTGCAGTTCATCGCTGAACACTCAATGTGCCAACCCGGACGCCCTTCGCCCCACGGTGACGGCCAGCTTGGTTCGCCGGGCTTGGACATTTTCCACAGTACAAAGTCCATGGGGTTGCGCTTCACATCGGCCACTTCCACGCGCGCACCGGCCTGTAGCTGCTCAAGATCCTGGCGCGACAGCAACCCGTAGTTCGGATCGGTCGGCACGGCGAACATCACATCGCCATTGTCTGCCACATAAGCATGGCCGCGCTCAATCAGGCGTTCGGTGAGGGCGATAATTTCGGGGATATGCTGGGTCGCCCGTGGCTCGCTGTCCGGGCGCAGAATGTTGAGTGCGTCGAAATCAGCGTACATCTCGGCAATCATGCGGTCCACCAGCACAGTGAACGGTTCACCGTTTTCGTTAGCACGTTTAATAATTTTATCATCGATATCGGTGATATTACGCACATAGCGCAGCGTATAACCGAGGTAGCGCAGGTAGCGCGTGACCACGTCAAAAGCAACAAACGTGCGGCCATGGCCAATGTGGCACAGGTCGTAAACGGTTATCCCGCACACGTACATCCCCACTTCGCCGGGGTTAATAGGCTTGAACTCTTCCTTCTGGCGGCTCAGGGTATTAAAGATTTTTAACATCTGAAGATTCCATGTAAACGTGTGTCAAAGAAAACGCGGTATATTACCCGTAATTCAACCCGGAAGCAGCACGCTTTGCAAGGTGATCCCATCAGCAAAGTTATGCTATAACAGGCGCCTGATTCGACCTGCCTACGTGGGTCCCGGCACCACATTAACAAACAGGATGCATACAATGGTTACTTTCCATACCAATCATGGCGACATTGTTATCAAAACCTTTGATGACAAAGCGCCGCTCACCGTTAAAAACTTCCTGGATTACTGCCGCGAAGGCTTCTACAACAACACCATTTTCCACCGTGTTATCAACGGTTTTATGGTTCAGGGCGGTGGCTTTGAGCCGGGCATGAAGCAAAAAGAAACCAAAGATCCGGTTCAGAACGAAGCCAACAACGGCCTGAAAAACACCCGTGGCACGCTGGCGATGGCGCGTACTCAGGCTCCGCACTCCGCGACCGCACAGTTTTTTATTAACGTTGTGGACAACGACTTCCTGAACTTCAGCGGCGAAAGCCTGCAAGGTTGGGGCTACTGTGTATTTGCCGAAGTGGTTGAAGGCATGGATGTGGTCGACAAAATCAAAGGCGTGGCTACAGGTCGCAGCGGCATGCATCAGGACGTACCGAAAGAAGACGTTATCGTTGAAAGCGTGACCGTCAGCGAGTAATTCGTGGCAACGCTGTTTATTGCAGACTTGCACTTGAGTACGGATGAACCGGCGATAACCGCCGGTTTTCTGCGTTTTTTGGCAGGAGATGCCCGTAACGCCGACGCGCTTTATATCCTTGGCGACTTGTTTGAAGTCTGGATTGGTGATGATGAACCCAACCCGCTTCACCAGGACATCGCCAGCGCGCTGCGTGCGCTGACGGACGCTGGCGTGCCCTGCTATTTTATTCACGGCAACCGTGACTTTCTGCTCGGCAGACGCTTTGCCCGAGCCTGCGGCATGCAATTGCTGGCAGAAGAGTGCGTGCTGGATATCGACGGGCGGCGCGTGCTTATCATGCACGGCGACACGCTGTGCACCGACGATGCGGGTTACCAGGCCTTTCGCGCCCGGGTACACAATCCCTGGATACAGCGCGCGTTTTTAATGCTGCCGCTTTTCATCCGCCGCCGCATTGCGTCTCGCATGCGTGCGCACAGCAAAGCCGCCAACAGCAGCAAATCTATGGACATCATGGACGTTAACGCCACAGCCGTGTTGCAGGCGTTTACCCGCCATCGCGTACAGTGGCTTATCCACGGCCATACCCATCGCCCCGCCATCCACGAACTCAACGCTAACGGCGCACCGGCCAGGCGCTGCGTGCTGGGCGCATGGCACAACGAAGGCTCCATGATAAAAGTCAGCGCTGACGACGTGGAATTGATTGCTTTCCCCTTCTGAGCCGCGGCCTCAACAACATCGCCAGCACAGCTGGCCTGCACAACATTTGCACTACGGTGCTAATTTACCGACAATAGCGGTTTTTAACCTGGATGTAACACCGTGACAAACCAACCGTTCCAGCCGCTGCTCACCGCAGGCAGTATTTTACTGCTGGCGTTTCTCTCCTGCCTGCTGCTTCCTGCGCCGAGCCTCGGCCTGACGCTGGCACAAAGCCTGATGACACGCTTTCACCTGGTTGACCTCAATCAGCTGTACACCATTTTGTTTTGCCTGTGGTTCCTGCTGATTGGCACCATCGAGTTTTTCATTATTCGTTTTGTCTGGCGACGCTGGTTTGCGGTGTAAAAGCCGCCATGGTGTCTTCACCTGACTGGCTTCAGACCGCTTTTATGCCGCACGCCCAGACTCTGCACAGAGTCATTTCGTAACCCTTCACCTTCCTGAGCGCTATAGCCCCCGGTTTACAGGCTACAGATAAAAACGGTGAGGATATTTCGCGCGTTTTAGCCCCTCACGGGCGTGAGCAAGAACCCTCTGCCATCAACGACGCAACCGTTTTCCTTGCCGGTATTCCGTGCTATTCTCTGAGCCCTTCGTTAGCAATGACCGCCATTATCTTCCCGATTCACAGGAGTTCCAGGACGTATGTCTTCTCACCAGGCCACGCGAATCGCCATTGTGATGGGTTCCCAGAGCGACTGGGCAACCATGCAGTTTACCGCCGAAGTCCTCACTGCCCTTGACGTTCCACACCACGTTGAAGTGGTTTCCGCGCACCGCACGCCGGACAAGCTATTCAGCTTTGCCGAAGCGGCCCAGAGCAACGGATTTCAGGTCATTATTGCGGGCGCGGGTGGTGCAGCGCACCTGCCGGGCATGATTGCGGCTAAAACGCTGGTGCCGGTGCTGGGTGTGCCGGTGCAAAGCGCGGCGCTGAGCGGCATTGACAGCCTTTACTCCATTGTCCAGATGCCGCGCGGCATTCCGGTCGGTACGCTGGCAATTGGTAAAGCTGGTGCAGCGAACGCAGGTCTTCTGGCAGCACAAATTCTCGCCCAGCACGATCCGGCGCTGCACCAGCGTCTGGCGGCGTGGCGCCAGCAGCAGACCGACGAGGTGCTGAATAACCCGGACCCGCGGGAGGGCGCGTAATGCAGGTTTGCGTACTGGGCAACGGCCAGCTTGGGCGCATGCTGCGCCAGGCCGGTGAGCCACTGGGCATTGCGGTTTACCCGGTCGGTCTGGACGCCGAGCCGGAAGCGGTACCATTTCAGCAAAGCGTTATCACCGCAGAAATCGAGCGCTGGCCTGAAACCGCCCTCACCCGCGAACTGGAGCGTCACCCGGCTTTTGTTAACCGCGACGTGTTCCCGATAATCGCCGACCGTCTCACGCAAAAGCAGCTTTTCGACAAGCTCAACCTGGCGACTGCGCCGTGGCAGCTACTGGCAAATGCCCAGCAGTGGCCAGGCGTCTTCGAGCGCCTGGGCGAGCTGGCCATTGTGAAGCGCCGCACCGGTGGCTACGATGGCCGTGGTCAGTGGCGGCTGCGCGCTGCGGACGTGGAACAACTGCCCGCCGACTGTTATGGCGAGTGTATTGTCGAGCAAGGCATTAACTTCTCCGGCGAAGTGTCGCTGGTTGGCGCACGCGGCCACGATGGTAACTGCGTATTTTATCCGCTGACCCACAATTTGCATCAGGACGGCATTCTGCGCACCAGTGTTGCCTTCCCGCTGGCAGATCTTGCCCAGCAGCAGCAGGCAGAAGCCATGCTGAGCGCCATTATGCAGGAACTGAACTACGTTGGCGTGATGGCGATGGAGTGCTTTGTCACGCCGGCTGGCCTGCTGATTAACGAACTGGCACCGCGCGTGCACAACAGCGGGCACTGGACGCAAAACGGTGCTTCCATCAGCCAGTTTGAACTGCATCTGCGTGCCATTCTGAAACTGGCGCTGCCAAAGCCGGTGGTCAACACCCCGTCGGTGATGGTGAACCTGATTGGCACGGCGCTCAACTATGACTGGCTGCGCCTGCCGCTGGTCCATCTGCACTGGTACGACAAAGAGGTGCGCCCGGGGCGTAAGGTGGGACATCTGAACCTTAACGACAGCGACATCGGCCGTCTTTCTGCCTCACTCGAAGCATTAATGCCACTGCTGCCACAAGAATATGCCAGCGGCATCGCCTGGGCGCAGGTGCGTCTGGGCGGCTAACGGCTTTATCGTCATGCAGACGGCGCTCGCCGTCTGCTTTTTACTGCCGCCGGTCGCCTTCACCGTCGTCACCAGACAATTATCCCGTCAAAGGCAGTTGCACTTCCCCTCTCAGACTCCGTAAAATTCGCTATCACTTCTGCAAAGCCGCACTCCAGACACGCCTGCGGCGACAAGGTTACGCATGGAGACAACCCTCCCTCATCGTTCTGACACTCAGGACTATGCGCAGTTATTACTCGCCGACGTTCCGCTGTTGGACGTACGTGCGCAGGTCGAATTTGCCCAGGGCGCACTGCCTTGCGCCGACAATCAGCCGCTGATGGAAGATGGCGAACGCGCCGCCGTCGGCACCTGTTATAAGCAGTCTGGCCAACAGGCAGCCCTGGAGTTGGGCCAGCAGTTGGTCAGTGGCGCAACGCGTGAAGCACGCATTGCCGCCTGGCGGGACTGGTGTAAAGCACATCCTGACGGCTATATCTGCTGTGCGCGCGGTGGACTACGCTCGCATATCGTTCAACAGTGGCTGCGCGGATCCGGCATTGATTTCCCGTTAGTGGACGGTGGTTACCGCGCACTGCGCCAGTATGCCCAGGACGCCTCAGCCAGGCAGATTTTGCGCCCCATGCTGCTCATCAGTGGTAATACTGGCTGCGGTAAAACGCTACTGGTGCGCGAACTGGCCTGGGGCGTGGATCTGGAAGGCATTGCCCGCCACCGCGGTTCGTCGTTTGGTGGCATGCTGGCAGAACAACCTTCCCAGGCGACGTTTGAAAATCAGCTGGCGGTGACGCTGCTGCAAAAGTCACAGGCACAGGGCGAGCTACCTGGCTTTAGCTGGGTACTGGAAGATGAAGGTGCGGCTATTGGCTCACGCCACATTCCATTGGCGCTACGCAATCAGATGCAACGTGCGGATATTGTCGTGATTAACGATCCGTTTGAGCGCCGTCTGGCAAGGCTGGAAGAAGAGTACTTTCGCCAGATGGCGGCGGCATTTATTAACCAACTGGGTGAGGAAGCAGGCTGGCTGGCGTTTGCGGGCTATTTACGCCACGGTCTGAGCGCCATTCGCCGCCGACTGGGGCTGGAAAATTACTTGCGCCTGAATGCACAGCTGGAGCAGGCGCTGGTACAACACCGCCGTGATAATGCCCCTGGTGCGCACCTGAGCTGGCTGGCCCCGCTGCTGAGTGATTATTACGACCCAATGTACCGCTATCAGTTAAGTAAAAAACGCGATCAGATTCGTTTTGAAGGGAGCTATGAAGAGGTCAAAGGCTGGTTGCAGGCGCGTGGCGTAAAATAACAAGCAAAATGCCCCGCCAGCTAAAACGCCATGCTCTGAAAAGCGGGAAGTCAGGCTCCCCGCGTCAACAGACAGGTTATGCCACGAATCATGCTTCTTTCGGCAAATGAGAGATATCCACAAAATATTTCTTCATGTTGCTCTTGTTTACATAAACCGTGATGTTGTCATCCTGCAAATAGGGGCTGGGATCATAAAAGAGATTTGCGCTTTTAAATACATGTACTTCGTTTGTCTGGGTATTTAACCACTGGCAGATAATGCGCCAGGGATGACGGCCATTAATATTCAGTGCCTCGTTCTGCTCAATGCTGATAATTTGTGCGGCAAGCGGTTTGCCTTCATGCAGCAGTTTGCTGCTCCGGCGCCCTTTACTGGCAATGGCATAGCCCGCACCGCCAATAATCATCAGAACCAGAGCAAAAATGCCGCTGACAATAGTCCCGATATAGAGACCTGACTTATCATCAATTTTCGCATTCTGCGCATCTCCAGGCTGATAAATAACGCCCACTGCTTTACCCAGCATGTTGCGATAGCCTGAACTGCCGAAAGAGGAGTCAAACGTAATACGCTGCCCGGTTTCATCTTCAAATGTGACTTCCGGGAACCACACGCCTGAAGAAGAGTCGCTGTCCTTGCTGTAACGCAAATCCGTCACAACCCCGACTGCGCGCAGGGCGCTCTTTTGAAATTGCCACGTTGTCAAAGCCAGATACCCGCTTAACACCGTAAGTAAAACACCGAGTAAAAAGAGAACACCAAATTTTTTATGCATGCTTAATCCTTTAATAACCAGGTTGTACCTATGACTGCCTTTAGCGCAAGCGGCTGCTACCCATTGATTGCCGATACCAGATAAAATGGGATCAGCAAAATATCGCCAACCAGCGTGACAGGCGTTAACAAAATATTGGAGGTGAGTTTGCCGCCATCAAACGACTTCACCAATTTATGCGTATAAAAACGCACCGGATAACGCTCATTGAGTGCGGCTGTCGCCGGGAAATCCCCGTTCAAACGCTGGCGGTTAATAATGAAGCCTTCAATCCAGAAAGTTTTCTGGTAGTAATCCTTCCCCGCGCTAAATCCCTGCTTAACCAGAGCGTCTTTTTGCGCCAGCGTGAGTTCAGCGACAGGTTGCAGCGTGCGGATACTCAGAGACTGGCGAAAAGTCGCATTCGCGCTGGCATATTTATCTTCTGTAATGTCAATATCTATGTATTTTTCATTACCAACCATCCGCAAAGGTGCGGTTTTCATTAAATCATTTAATGATAATAATTCATCGCCATTCTGCGTAACAAAATAGACATTTTTCTTACCGATGAAACCCACCCCGAATAAAGGCAGGTCAATAGCCTGAGGCGTCTTTGTCTTACCGCTTACCGACAGCGTGGTATTTTTATATTCAAATGCTGAATAAATAACATCAGAATATTCCAGACTGCGTCTGGAGCTGTATTCTTTAGCATCATTGACATGCCACAGCAACGCCGTGCAGCCAGAAATAAACAGTGCAGGCAACACCAGCATGAGATTTCGCAGACTTTTAATCATCACAACTCCCTGTTAATGGTAGATCATTCTATCCAGAATATCAGTCACGAAAACCCATTCACCGCAATAATATATTAAACAATATAAATAGACTGATTGATTTTTTTATTTTAACGCCATTCAAGATTAGCAGAAGTTTATTTTTCAAAAAAGACAATTAACTATTATCTGATAAGGTCTTTATCATTTTTTTGCTACACGCTGAGTGGATAAAATAAATAATAAAGAAGCGGCTGTGGTCTAATCGCGCATCACTGCACGCAGAAAACCGACATCCAGCGCCTGTCGGCACGGCAGGTGAGTGAAATGAATCGCAAAATACAAAGGCCACCTGAAGGTGGCCTTTGGCTGATAACCATACTGAGTGTGGGTTATCAGAAGTCGTAGCGCAGACGCACCAGGTTCATGTCACCCTGTTTGTCGGTGCTGGAGGTGAAGACGTGCTCATAATCAACGCGGAAGCCGTAATCCAGCTGGAAGCTGACGCCCAGGCCGTTGTCGATGATTTTGTAGTTACGTCCGTTGATGTACTCCAGACGGTCACCCATGAAGTAAGGCTGGATGGACTTGATGGCGTACTGACCCACCGGGATTTTGTAACCGATGAAGTATTCAACGCCCCACGCATCGCCTGCGAAGTAGTTGTTAATGCGCCCACTTCTGGAGGTCAGGAAGTTTTCATACCAGCCTGCGCCCGCAGACAGGGTCCAGTTCTCCGGCGTCCAGCTCAGCGCAGTACCCAGGATGTTCTGGTTGTAGTTTTTGCTTTCACTGGTATTCGGGTTACGAATCTGCGCGCGGGTATAGTTCCACGCCGTACCCCAGGTCAGGTCGGTCGTCAGGTGGTAATCAATACCCAGAGAACCGCCGCTCTTACGCTTGTAGCGCATGCTGTCGCTGGTGAGGCGATCGTTATCTTCGAACAGATAAGAGGCATACACATCGGCATCGCCGAAGGTGTTTTTGTACTTCAGCATCTTACGTGAACGGTAAGAGCCGTCGTAGTCGCCGTCAACGCCGTTGCCCGGTGCCTGGGCACGCATGTCGTAATCCCAGATATCGGTTTTTGCGCCAACAACATCATAGTAAATGCTGTTCTGCTGGCCAAAGGTCAACGTACCCCAGGTATCACTCTTCAGGCCGGTATAGAGCATACGGCGAGTCGTGTTACGTGCGCCTTCTGCATAGTGGTTATCCCAGTCAAACAATGCCGGGATGTTCACGCCCAGTTCGTAGTAGCTTATCCAGCTAATATCATCGAACAGGTAGTAATCCGCTGCAAAACGAAAACGCGTGCCGCCGTCAAAACCGTTACGGCGGAAGGAACCTTTGTCGCCATCACCGGTCATATTGTTAAACTGCGGACGAATACTGCCGCCTACGGTGAAGTTAAGACGGCTAAGCGGGTTCCCTGCCTGCGGCTCTTGCTTCAGTACGGTGATTTCCGCCTGTGCTGCAAAAGAGGCCGTTCCTAATACCACTGCTGCGCCTACTAACTGCGCCAGCGCTTTTATATTTGTTTTCATGTGTAATCCTTACCTGACAATTGCTTGACATAAGCACACGCATCCTAACGTTTCTTTCTGTCAAAACGTGATGGATAGTTAACGATTTGTGCTGTTAATGGGTAAAGAAAGTATGAAGAAATATTACAGAAATGCGACATGCGCTGCGAAATATTACAGCGCATGTCGAGAAGCGGGTTAATTACTCCTGAAAATGACGGAACAGCGCCCGCCCTTTCAGCAGGCGTGAGCCCAGCCAGCCTCCGCAAAGCAGCAGCAGAATGCCGCCACATAACGGCAGCGCCAGCCACAGCCGCCAGTCCGGTTGCCACGGGAAGTCAAAGACCTTCGTTTGTAGCAGCGCCAGCGCGGTTTCTGCACCAATCGCCGCCACCAGCCCGGCCACTATGCCAAGTGACGCAAACTCACACCACAACGTCTGGCGCAGCAGTTTTTTACCGGCACCCAGCGTGCGGCAAACCACCAGTTCCTGATGTCGCTGGCGCATCCCAACCTGAACCTGGGCAAACAGCAGCAGCAGACCGCAGGCGGTCACCAGTACCACCATCACCTCCAGCGCCCGACTCACCTGTTCCAGTACCTGACCCACCTGCTGCAATATTGCACCAATATCCAGCAGGCTGACGGTCGGGAACTCACGATTAAGCTGCGTCAGCAATGCGCTGCTACCATCCCAGCGCAGGCTGGTCAGCCAACTCTGAGGCTGGCCATCCAGCGTACCTGGCGGGAAAATGAAATAGAAGTTTGGCCGCAGGCTTTCCCAGTCCACCCTACGCACGCTGGTGACCTTCGCACTGAAGGTTTGCGTGTCACCGGTAAAACTTATTGTTTCACCCAGACGGATGTTCAGACGGTTTGCCAGCCCTTCTTCTATAGAAACCTCACCGTCGCGTGGCGGCCAACTGCCCGCCACAATCGGGTTATGGCTCGGCTTCTGGCTCTGCCAGGTCAGGTTCAGTTCGCGGTTAAGCGCTTCGTCGCGGTTGCCTTCGGTCGACTGACCGTTAATCTGCGTCAGGCGCGCGCGCACCACCGGGTACCACGCATCAGGGATTATCTGGCGCTCCGCCAGAAACTCTTTTAGCGGCTGCACCTGAGCCGGGGAGATGTTAACCAGAAAGTAGTTCGGGCTTTCTGGCGGTAGCTGCTGACGCCAGCGGTCCAGCAGATCGCCACGCAGCATCAGCAGCAGCGCCAGCAGCATAAAGGAGAGTGAAAACGCCGCCAGTTGACTGAGCGTTGCCCACGGCTGGCGCAACAAACGGTTCACGGCCAGGCGTAACGGCAACCAGCTTACGCTCGCTCGCTTAAGCAGGCGCAGCAGCAACCACCCGACGGCTCCACACAGCGCCGCCAGCACCAGCGCCCCGGCCAGCACCGCCCACAGCAGCGTACTGCCGCCCATCAACAGCGCCAGCAGCGCCACCACCACACCACTCACCAGCGGCAGCCAGATTTTCAGCGGCCAGACGTTGGCGACCGCATCGCGGCGCAGTACCCGCACCGGTTGCGTCGCCAGCAGCAAGCGCCACGGACGCAGTCCCACCAGCAATGAAATCGTCACCATTCCACCAATGGACCACAGCCACGGCCACAGGCTGGCGGCAGGAAGCGTGGTGGGCAAAACGGGTTTGAGCAATTGTATCAGCGCCGCTTCAAACCCCAACCCCACCAGCCCGCCAGTGATGGCTGAAAGCAGCAGCACCATCAGCCACTGGCCAATAATGAGCTTACGCAACGCCTGGCGTCCGGCACCGAGGGTTTTAAGTAGCGCCACCAGGTCGTAGCGACTGCGACAGTAGTGGCTCATTGCCACCGCCACCGCGGCAACAGAGAGCAGCAAGGTGAGCAGTGCGCTCAGCAGCAGGAACTGCTGCGAGCGTTCGAGAGATTTACCGAGCGCCCCGTCATCCTGCTCCAGTCCCGTCCATTGGTGCTCGGCCTTAAGCTGCGGTAACAGCCATGCCTCATAGCTCGCAAGCTGCCTGTCGCTACCGCCAAATTTATAGCGCCATGTCAGGCGGCTACCGGGCTGGACTGCACCGGTTTTTTCTACGTCTGCCAGATTCATCATCAGGCGCGGCGCCATACGGAACGGGTTAAAACCGCTGTCCGGCTCCTGAATGACTTCGCCTGCGACTCGTAACGTGGTATCGCCCACGTCGATACTGTCACCCGGCTTTAGCTCAAGCAGCGCCAGTAAGCGCGGCTCCACCAGCACCGTCCCAGGCTGCGGCGTTAATCCGGCCGGGCGCGTTTGTAGCTCGCCGTACATTGGATAAACGTTATCAACCGCCTTCACGCTCGCAAGCTGCGGCCTGTCACCGGCAAACGTCATGGTGGAAAACGTCAGCTGGCGGCCTACATTCAGCCCGTCCTGCTGCGCTTTCTCAAGCCAGGCCTGTGGCACCTCACGCGAAGCGCGCAGCGTGCGGTCACCGGCCATAAATTCACGCGTCTGTTGGCTTAACCCCCGCTCCATGCGGTCGCTGATATTGCCCAGCGCCAGCACGCAGGCCACCGCCAGGCTCAGCGCCAGCCAGACAATCAAAAGGGAGGGAGAGCGCCATTCGCGCCAGAACCAGCGAGCAATCATCACTCCTCCAGAAGCGTGCCGCCAACCAGACGCAGCCGACGGTCGCAGCGCGCCGCCAGCAGTTCGTCATGGGTGACCAGAATAAGTGTTGTTGCGTGATCGCGGTTGAGAGAGAAAAGCAGATCCGCAATACGGTCGCCGGTCTGCCTGTCGAGGTTGCCGGTCGGTTCGTCAGCAAACAGTATCGCCGGGCGGCCGCTAAACGCGCGAGCCAGCGCTACGCGCTGCTGCTCACCGCCAGAAAGCTGGGCTGGAAGATGGCTCAGGCGCTGACCGAGGCCAAGCTGCTCAAGCAGCGTGCGCGCCTGTTCGCGACTTTCGCTGTCGCGCTCACCGCGCAGCAGTGCCGGAAGCTGCACGTTCTCCAGCGCGTTAAGGGTCGGCACCAGCATAAAAGACTGGAACACAAAACCAATATTCTTTGCCCGCAGCGCCGCACGCGCCTCTTCGTCCATGTCGTGCAGCGGCTGGCCCAGCAGCTTCACTTCCCCGCTGGTGCCGTCATCCAGCCCCGCGAGAATGGAAAGCAACGTCGATTTCCCAGAACCTGACTCGCCAATCAGGGCAATGGTTTGCGCCGGTTTGACAAGCAGCTCAACTCCGGTAAGGATGGACAGTTCGTGATCCCCCTCACCGACGGATTTCTTAAGATGATGAACTTCAACAATGTTTTCCGCTGGCATTTGCCCTTCCTGTTGCTGGCGTTGTTAACCTTTCGCGCCGCGGCAGCGGACACGTTGTTAATTCTGGGTGACAGTCTTAGCGCGGGTTACCGTATGTCGGCAAGCGCCGCCTGGCCCGCGTTGCTGAATAAGAAATGGCAACCGGACACCAATGTGGTCAATGCGAGCATCAGCGGTGATACTGCTGACCAGGCCCTTGCCCGCCTGCCAACGCTGCTAAAGCAGCACAAGCCGCGCTGGGTACTGATTGAGCTTGGCGGTAACGACGGGCTGCGTGGATTTGCCCCGGCCGATATTGAGGCGACGCTGCGTAAAACTATTGATACCGTGAAGGCCGCCAACGCACAACCGATGCTGATGCAGATTAGACTTCCTGCCAATTACGGACGGCGCTACAACGCAGCCTTCAGCGCTATCTATGCACAGCTCTCTGAACAATACACCATCCCGCTGCTGCCTTTCTTTATGGAACAGGTTTATCTCAAACCCGAATGGATGCAGGAGGATGGCATTCACCCCAGTCAGGCGGCCCAGCCGTTTATTGCCGACTGGATGGCCGAAAAACTGGCCCCACTAGTTAAACACGACTCCTGATAAAGCAGGCAACGACTGGCGTAAAGTTATGCAAAAAAGCATCTTAATTACCGGCTGCTCCAGCGGCATTGGCCTTGCCAGCGCGCAGGCGCTGCGCGGGAATGGCTGGCACATCCTGGCGGCCTGCCGTAAGGCAGAAGACGTCGCGCGCATGGATGCGTTGGGTTTTACCGGCATCGAGCTTGACCTTGACTGCCCGCAAAGCGTGGAGCGCGCCGCCGCGCGTGTGATTACGCTTACCGACAACCGCCTGTACGGGCTTTTCAATAACGCAGGCTACGGGGTTTACGGCCCGCTCAGCAGCATCAGCCGTGAGCAAATGGAACAGCAGTTTTCTGCCAACTTCTTTGGCGCACACCAGCTTACCATGCTGTTACTGCCCGCCATGACGCCCCACCGCGAAGGGCGCATTGTGATGACCAGTTCAGTCATGGGGCTGATTTCCACGCCCGGGCGCGGTGCCTATGCCGCAAGCAAATATGCGCTGGAAGCCTGGTCAGACGCGCTACGCATGGAGCTTCGCCACAGCGGTATTAGCGTAAGCCTGATTGAGCCTGGTCCCATTCGCACCCAGTTTACCGAAAACGTGAATCAGACCCGCAGCGATAAACCCGTCGAAAACCCCGGCATTGCCGCGCGCTTTACGCTTGGCCCGGAAGCGGTGGTGACTAAAGTGCGCCATGCATTTGAAAGCCCGGCACCGCGCCTGCGCTACCCGGTGACGCTGGTCAGCCACGCCGTTGGCGTGCTCAAACGCCTGCTGCCCGCCCGCCTGATGGATAAAATATTGCAGGGCTGAGTTGAAGCCACGGCCGCAAGCCCCTATATAACAGCTATATGCCACAAACAGACAGAGAGTGACTCATGTCCGCACAGAACATTATCGACATTAGCGAAGCGAACCTGCACCAGGTACTGGACAGTTCCATGACCGTTCCGGTCCTGTTCTATTTCTGGTCAGCGCGCAGCCAGCACTGCGAGCAGCTGACGCCGGTGCTGGAAGGTCTGGCAAATCAGTACCACGGACAGTTTATTCTGGCGAAGGTTGATTGCGATGCTGAACAAATGGTCGCCGCACAGTTTGGCCTGCGCGCCATTCCTACCGTTTATCTGTTCCAGAACGGCCAGCCGGTTGACGGCTTCCAGGGCCCGCAGCCGGAAGAAGCCATCCGCGCGCTGCTTGATAAAGTGCTGCCGCGCGAAGAAGAACTCAAAGCCCAGCAGGCGATGCAGCTAATTCAGGAAGGCAAGCACGACGAAGCGCTGCCGCTACTCAAAGAGGCCTGGCAGCTGTCAAACCAGGACAGCGAAATCGGCCTGCTACTGGCAGAAACCCAGATTGCCCTGAGCCGCCCGGACGACGCCGAAGCGGTGCTGAAAACCATTCCGTTGCAGGACCAGGACACCCGCTACCAGGGGCTGGTTGCGCAAATCGACCTGCTGCGCCAGGCGGCCGACACGCCAGAAATCCAGCATCTGCTGGAGCAAGTGGCACAACACCCGCAAGATGCCGCGCTTGCCGTGCAACTGGCGCTACAGCTGCACCAGGTTAATCGCAACGAAGAGGCGCTGGAGCTGTTGTTTGGCCATTTACGCACAGACCTGAGTGCCGCAGACGGCCAGGTGCGTAAAACCTTCCAGGAAATTCTCAGTGCCATGGGCACCGGTGACGCCCTGGCGTCAAAATACCGCCGCCAGCTCTACTCGCTGCTTTACTGATCCGCGACGCTTAAATAACGAACCAACGCTCAACCTGACGTGGAAAGACGGGCTTCTTTCCACGTTCACCGCTAAAATAACCTCTAAAACAACAGGAGGTTAATTCAATGTTAATAGTGATTGCTGTTCTTATCGTCGTCGCGCTGGTTATTGTCAGCGCAGGCGTCAAAATTGTACCTCAGGGTTTTCAGTGGACCGTAGAGCGCTTCGGTCGCTATACCCGCACGTTACAGCCTGGTCTTAACCTTGTTGTTCCTTTCATGGACCGCATTGGTCGCAAAATCAACATGATGGAGCAGGTGCTCGACATTCCTTCCCAGGAAGTTATCTCCAAAGACAACGCCAACGTCACCATTGACGCGGTGTGTTTTATCCAGGTTATCGACCCGGCGAAAGCCGCTTATGAGGTCAGCAACCTCGATCTCGCCATCGTTAACCTCACCATGACCAACATCCGTACCGTGCTCGGCTCGATGGAGCTTGACGAGATGTTGTCCCAGCGTGACAAAATCAACAGCCGCTTGTTGCATATCGTTGACGAAGCCACTAATCCGTGGGGCGTGAAGATAACGCGTATCGAAATCCGCGACGTGCGTCCGCCGGAGGAGCTTATCACCTCCATGAACGCACAGATGAAAGCCGAACGAACCAAACGCGCCTACATCCTTGAAGCCGAGGGCGTGCGCCAGGCAGAAATCCTTAAAGCCGAAGGTGAGAAGCAGTCGCAAATCCTCAAAGCAGAAGGTGAGCGCCAGTCCGCGTTCCTGCAAGCTGAGGCGCGCGAGCGTTCTGCTGAGGCCGAAGCCCAGGCAACCAAAATGGTGTCCGAGGCGATTGCCGCCGGTGACATCCAGGCCGTGAATTACTTTGTGGCGCAGAAATACACCGACGCGTTGCAGCAAATTGGCTCGGCCGATAACAGCAAAGTGGTGCTGATGCCGCTGGATGCCAGCAGTCTGATGGGCTCCATTGCCGGGATTAGCGAGCTGATTGGTGAGAGCCGAAACGGGCGTAAACCGTCATGATTGCCGCCATTGTCGCCCATCCTCATGTGTTTTGGCTGACGCTCGGCGGCCTGTTGCTGGCCGCTGAAATGCTCGGCACCGGTGGCTGGCTGCTGTGGTGCGGCGTGGCGGCGGTGGTCACCGGCGTGGTGACGTGGATTATTCCGCTGAACCTCGAATGGCAGGGCGTGTGCTTTGCACTACTGACAGTATTGAGCGCGTTTTTATGGTGGCGCTGGCTGGCACGCCGCAACGCCGATGCGAAGCCTGAAAATACCCTCAACCAGCGCGGCCAGTCGCTGGTTGGCCGTGAACTGGTGCTCGATGAAGCGCTGGTCAACGGGCGCGGCAACGCCCGCGTAGGGGACAGCCGCTGGCCGGTGCAGGCAGATACAGACCTGCCCGCGGGCAGCCGCGTGGTGGTCACCGCCGTCGAGGGCATTACGCTCAGAATAAAAATGCAATAACACAAAAGGGCCAGCAGGCCCTTTTTTTCACAGGCGTATCACCACGCTTGCGCCAGAGTTAGCCGTCCCAGTTCCGCACCGGGCCAGGCGCTACTTCCCGCTATGGCAGCAGCCAGACAGCCCGTTGATGATAGGACAATCGGCGCTGTCGTCACCGGGGCAGCTTTCGGCCAGCGCCAGCAACTGCTTACGCATGCTGCTCAGTTCGGCAATATGGCGCTCGATCTCTGCCACTTTTTGCAGCGTGCGCGCTTTCACATCCGCGCTGTGGCGCGTGGGGTTGTTAAAGAGCGCCACCAGTTCACCGCACTCTTCCAGGTTAAAACCGACCTGGCGTGCCTGGCGCAGCAGCGTCAGCTCCTCAAGATGCTTTTGCCCGTAGCTGCGATAACCGTTTTCGGCGCGCAGCGGCGGCGTCACCAGTCCTTTTTCTTCATAAAAGCGAATCGCCTTGCTGGTAAGGCCGGTGCGTTTCGCCACGTCGCTGATATTCATGACTCCTCCTGACCCGCGTACTCACGCCGGTGAATCGCCCCATTTTACGCTTCTACACACAAAAATGGCGTGAAAGATTGTAGGGCGCCGCGACCGGTCACATAATATGCCCCGGCGTCCGCAGTTGCGGCGCTAAGCTCCAGCTTTATCTGGATGCATAAAAGGAAAAAGAGATGCAAAGGCGACACTTTCTTAAGGGCGCAGCGGCCCTGTCTACACTGGGGCTGGTCACTCCCACACTGGCACAAAGCGCAACCACAGCTGCGCCTGCCACAAACACCGCCCCCACGGCACGCCGCCGCTTTGTGATGACGCAAACCTACAACATTAAGCCGCCGCAAGGCTCCGAAGGCGTGGTTAAACTCTGGATCCCGGTGCCGGAAGATACCGCGTTGCAGCAGCTACTGAACCTCTCTTTTTCCGGCAACTACCAGCAGGCATATCTCACTGCCAACAACAAGTATGGCGCAAAAACCCTGTTTGCCACCTGGCCTGACGCCAGCGGCAAGATGGAGGTTAAGGTTGAGATGCTGGTCGAAACCCATGACTGGGAACCGCTGAAAAACGGCATGCTCGACGGCTGGCAGGTGCCAGAAGACGCCATTGTGATCCCGGCAGAAATCCAGCCCTTCCTGCAACCCACACCGCACATTCCGGTCGATGGCCTGGTGAAAGAAACCGCGCTGAAAATTATCGGCAGTGAAAAGGCACCGCTTAAGCAGGCCCGCCTCATCCACGACTGGGTGCGCACTAACATGCACCGCGATGATTCCGTCATTGGCTGCGGCACCGGCGATGTGGGAGAAATCCTCAAATCCGGCAAGCTTGGCGGCAAATGTACCGACATTAACTCGGTGTTTGTAGCGCTGTGCCGCGCAGCCGGGATCCCGGCGCGCGAAATGTTCGGTATTCGCCTGGGCGCTTCACGCAAACTGGCGCAATACTCTAAAGGTGCCTTCGGCAGCGCAGACGCCAACGGTGTGGCAAAAATCAGCGCCGCCCAGCACTGTCGCGCCATGTTCTGGCTGGCAGGATACGGCTGGCTTGCGGCTGATCCGGCAGATGTGACCAAAATGCGTCTGGCGGAGAAAAAAGAGAACGGCAACCCGGAGGTCGAGGCCGTTAACGAGTACCTGTTCGGTAATATCGAAATGAACTGGATAGGCTTTAACCACGGACGCGATTTTGCGCTGTCACCGCAGGCAGAACAGGGCGACATCAACAACTTTGGCTATCCTTATGCCGAAGTGGACGGCGACCCGGTCAACTTTTACGATCCGGCGGCATTCAGCTATGAATACATCAGCACCGAGCAACGCTAAAGGGCCACTGGTGACGCTAGGCGCAGCGCTGGCTGCGGCGCTGGCGTCCAGCTTTTGCTGCATCGGCCCGCTGCTGTATTTGCTGTTTGGCGTGTCCGCCGCCGGGCTGACCGCTCTGCCGGGACTGGCCTGGCTGCAAATCCCGATGATTGTGCTGGCAGCCGGACTGATGGCGCGCGGTTTCTGGCGGCTGTATCTGTCGCCGCGCCCGGTGTGCGTGAATATTGTCAGCCTGCGCACCTTGCGCGTGCTTTACTGGCTGGCAGTGCCGCTCGTGCTCATTCTGGTGAGCTGGCCTTACGTTCTGCCCTGGTTTATGGGAATAAGCGAATGAAAAAGTTACTCTGCCTGACGCTGCTGCTGTGCGCCCCGCTAACCTGGGCGGCCAACAAACAGGTGACAATCGATATCGAGCAGATGACCTGCTCGCTGTGCGTGATTTCGGTCAATCAGGCGCTGCGCAGCACCGACGGTGTGATTAAGGCGAAATCGTCTTTAAAAACGCGCCAGGCGGTGGCCATCGTGCCTGAAGGGTTTGATAACCAGAAGCTGCTCGCCGCGGTCGCAAAAACCGGCTATACCGGCAAAATTAACAACGTCGCCGAGGCGAAGTAACGCCCCGCCCGTTATCGCCCCGGCCCACGCCGGGGCGTTTGCTTTTAGCGACTGGCGTCGTTTAGCACAGCAATATCCTCTGCACTCAGCGTAAGCCGCGTTGCGCCCGCCAGATCGTTAATTTGCGCTATCGTCGTTGCGCTGGCAATCGGTGCCGTTATGCCTGGGCGAGCCATCAGCCACGCCAGCGCCACCTGTGCAGGCGCTACCTGATGCGCCTGACTCACGCTGTCGAGCGCCTCAAGGATCTTCATGCCGCGTGGATTCACATACTGCCCCACCACTTTTTCACCGCGCGCACTCTTACCCGCATCAGCCTGGCTGCGGTATTTACCGCTCAGAAAGCCGCTTGCCAGCGAGTAATAACTGATAACCCCAATGCCCGCCTCGCGCACCACCTGCTCAGGGCCGGACTCGTAATCGTTGCGATCGTAAAGGTTGTACTCCGGTTGCAGCACTTCATAGCGCGCAATCCCGTTGCGCTTACTGATATCAAGCGCAGCCTGAAGCCGCTCAGCGCTGTAGTTCGAAGCGCCAATAGCACGCACCTTACCTTCTTTAATGAGCTTATCGAAGGTGGCGAGTGTCTCCTCAAGCGGCGTGTCCCGATCGTCACGGTGCGCCTGGTAGACATCGATATAGTCGGTTTGCAGGCGCTTGAGGGAGTCCTCCACCGCCTGGCGAATGTAGTGCGGCCTAAGCCCGGTTTTCTCACGCGACATTTCCATGCCGACTTTAGTTGCCAGCACAATCGCATCGCGCTTGTGGGTTTTCCTGAGCCATTTGCCGATGATGGTTTCTGACTCGCCTCCCTGGTTGCCCGGCGCCCAGCGCGAGTACACATCGGCAGTGTCGATAAACCACAGCCCTCTTTCCACCAGCGCGTCCAGCAGCGAGAACGACTGTTTCTCATCCACCGTCCAGCCAAACACGTTACCGCCAAAGGTCAGTTTCGGCACCTGAATACCGCTTTTACCCAATTCCCGGGTTTCTTCATGATGCATCATTGTCTCCTCGTGAGTGTTTTTTGTGGCAGCAAAACTATAGCAAAGCCGATCCGCGCCAATTGTGGTGATAAATCGACGACCTGTATCAAAACATGACCGCTAAAAATGGCCCACGACAACCAGCTTGACCTTCCCCTTGCGGTTGGGATTTTAGAAGGCGCGGCATCAGCATAGGCCGCGCCAACTAAGGTTTTTACGGACTTACTTAACCTCTGAAAGCCCCCTATTGCCTCCAATGTGTGGACACAATGTGGACATTCCGCTTAGGGGGTTGTAGCTAACTGCATCAATCAAAAAGTCGGGGGAAAAATGCGCATAGATCATCGTCTGCGACACGTCCGCATGTCCGAGGATGCGTTGTAGTGTGATAATGCTCCCGCCCTTTGCCATGAAATGAGTAGCAAATGTATGTCTCATCGCATGAGCGGCTTGGCCGTCTGGTAGATTTGGTTTGGCCTCTTTTATCAGCTTTCTGAAACGGCTGTAACTCACCCGGAATAAACGGCCAGATTCTCGATCCTTAATCAGCTTCACAACATCCTCTGATATAGGCACGACTCTCCGATTTCCATTTTTGGTTAAATTAAACATTACTCGGTTGTCAATAATGTTTTCAGCCTTCAGTTGATGGGCCTCCCCCCATCTTGCACCAGTGGCAAGGCAGAGAACGGCAATACGGTAATAATCCCCCTTCGCCATGCTTAGCAGTCGTTCAATCTCATCATGGGTGAGATAAGACATTTCCGTCTTTTTCTCACGCAAAGGGGTGATCTGGCTTACAGGATTTTCACCATGAAACTCGTCAATTACTGCCATTGCCTTAAATAAACCACTCAAAGCGAAAAGATCATGATTTATTGTCGACGCCTTAATACCATCACTCAATCGGCTCGCCCTGTAGTCAATGAGCATCCGCGCATCAATTTGGTAAATCATAGGGTCGCCCATGTCCCGACAAATGCAATTTACTGTGCTTAACCTGCGTCGAGCGTAGTTTTTGTTACGCCCTATCAGTTGCCACCAAAGAGCAATAAATTCACTTAAGCAGCGTTTGTCTGCGGGTTTACTGAGGTAATCTTTCTCCTGGTGCTTTGCAATAATGCTTCTTTCGAAGGCGTGAGCCTCTGCCTTGCGGTCAAACTTCCGCCGGATGCGTTTTCCGTCACGCCCCCGCGGCCTTACGTCAACTTCATAGCGACCATCGATAAGCTTCTTAACCGACATGGCTAAGCCCTCCGATGGTTTTTGGTTCGTTTCTTAATAGTTCATAACTAGGGCAATTCTTTAATTTGCATCGTGAACATTCATAAAGAGCGTTAACGGTTAACCAGTCTTTTGGTCTGAGTGTTGTGATGTTGTTGCTTCTTGCCCACTGTGTGCGAGAGCCGGAGCAACCTGGCCCCGGCTCGGGTCAACTCGGTCATACATAAACCAGTCTTGATATTTCTGAAACCTAGGGTGACCAAAGAGTTTAATAGCTGACTCGAGGGTCATTTTCGTTCTGCCCAGCTCATAGCCAACATAAGTTGAGTAATTCATTCCAATTAAATCAGTTAGTTGCCTCTTTGAAAGGCGTTCTGAATCCCTAATAAGGCCGAGTTTTTCGCCTTGTGTGATTGACTTCATGATGAGTTCTCGTCATATTTATGAAAAACAAGCCACAGTTTGCTCAACAGACAACCTATGACGTCATGCGCAAATTGGACTTCGCAAGCCTCAATTGGCAGTGATCGGAGAGTCTAACAAATGACAAAAAGACGAGATATCGATATTAGCGTTGAATGTAACGACATTAGGCAATTCCCGTTGAATGGCGCCCGAAATCGTACGTGTCGCCTAACAGAAGCGCAGGCGGGAAGCATCAGAGATATGAATACTGAAGAGTTGCAGAAGCAGGTTTTTGTAACCCCTGTTGAGTTTGCTTACCTTACAGGCAGGACGCTGAAATCAGTCCGAAACCTTATGGACCGAGCACAGATCCCGGTTCACCGCGAAGGGATGCCGGGCTGTAAGCGACCAAAGCGTTTTATCATGCTTCAGGAATATTGGGAGGCAGTAGCGCACTGTAGAGCAATGATTACCCCCGAAGAAAAGCATTACATCGATCGCCTTATGCGCGACAAAGCGACTTATCGCAGCGTAACTAAGCGGCAGCACACCTTGAGAAAACGAAATCGCCACTCGGTGATCAGTCGAGCCACCGCATGAGGTGCATGATGTTAGCGAAATTGAATAGCAAAACTTTTCTTTACCGCGGCTTTACCCTTGTAAAGCTGCCGCGCATGAAACCCTATAATCGCCAGCGCTATCAAATAACCTGCACAGGCAATTATTACGGCATTGATTTTTCTTTGCCTGAAGCACGAGCGACTGTTGATGGAATTATTAAACATGGAACGCACAACAGATGATTCATATTTATTCATCATTTTAATGCTTTTCGCTGTGCTTATTGTTTTTTCGTTACGTGCAATGGTTATTGATCATTGTCGTCGTGTTCATGCCCGGAAACTTAAAAAAGGAAGCGAACATGAAAAGAGATTACGCGGAAAAAGTTAACTCTCTGCTGGAATCGTTTTATTTCAATATTCATTTTGTTGGGATTGAAGCGGGAAGCGCCTTTGCATTGCTTAGGCACGGCCTGTCTCATCTTTACTATTTCGCATTAACAGCAGGTGAGGCCGAACAGGGAACGCTGTGCGAACTGCGTGAGCTGGTTGCTACAATGTCTGGCGGGAGCGTACCGCCGCCTTACGACCTCTTATCTATTCAGAGATAACGACAACACACGAACTAGCTTAAAAGCAGAATCAAAATAATCAATTTAATTGTTGCCATTTCTGGCAGGGCTTTTTATTGCCCGAAGGAAGGGGAAAATGAATCAGCGCGAACAATACAGCTTTATTTTAAACGTTATGTTGCCAGCCATCGAACGCGAGGGGCTGACAATTAAAACCCACTACGATGGTGAATTAACATTAACGGCAAGTGATGCCGCCGTTACGGTTTTTATAAACGAACTTCGCAGCAATCTAATAAATGCTTTACAGCGTCCTGTGGTTAATACCGCTTCATATTATTAAAGGCCTCTCTATGAATAATGTAATGATTGATCTGGAAACTCTGAGCAAAGAACCAAACGCCGCGTTGGTGGCTATCGGCGCTGTATTTTTTGAGCCGTCCACAGGTCAGCTTAGTGAAAGTTTTTATTTAACAGTTGATCCGGCAAACAGCCAGCGCAATGGCGGCCATGTATGCGCTGAAACGGTTGCCTGGTGGTGCAGACAGTCGGCAGAGGTTCGCGCTGAGTTAACCACGGAAAGCGTCAGTGAATGGATTGCCCTTCGAGATTTCATGGATTTCCTGGGCGTACATGGACCACGCAACCCGGACAATCTGCGGGTATGGTGTAAAGGTGCATCATTCGATTTCCCCATCATCAAAAGTGCGCTTGAGCGCAACCACTACCCTACGCCGTGGAATTACTGGAATGAGCGCTGCCTGCGCCCCCTAATCGCCTGTGCAGGGGTTACAGGCTATGTGCCACACCCCCGCAAAACCGAATCGCATAACGCCCTAACTGATGCCGTTTATCAGGCTGAAATGGCCTGTGAGATATGGCAGCGCCTGACTGCTCACAATATCGACGCCGGGATCGCCTGATGAGCATCCCGGCTACCTTCACCGCCCAATGCAGCGCCCCGCGCCCGGTTTTTCGCCGCGCCGCCGAAGCGCTGCGGGCATACGCCTGCGGCGCCCGCAACTTTTCCAGCCTGCACCCGCATCGATACCTCGTTATCCGCATTGGCTTGCGCTGGCGCCTGCTCAGCAAAACCGGCGGTAAAACCTGGTTGCTCATGACACATGAAGCGTACAACAAGGAGAGTAAAAAATGATTCGTTCCCCTCTGAAATGGCCTGGCGGAAAATCCCGCGTTCTGCCCGACTTGCTTCCACTCCTGCCAAAAGCCGATTGCCTGATCGAGCCGTTTGTTGGTGGTGCGTCAGTGTTCCTGGGTACGGAATATCGTCGTTACGTCCTGGGCGACATTAACCCGGATCTCATTAGCTTCTATCGTCAGATCACCCACTGGCCTGATGCAGTAATTAACGCCGCCCGCCCGCTGTTCAAGATTTACGGAGACGTTGAGGGTTATATTTGGATACGTGGCGACTTCAACGCGCGGCGCCGCGATTGTATGGCCTCTCATGATATGCATGAGGGCCAGCCCGACGCTGGATCGGTTTTACGTGCCGCGCAGTTCCTTTTTCTCAACCGCCACGCCTTTAACGGTGTAGTGCGTTATAACCAGCGCGGCTGCTTTAACGTGCCGTTTGGTCGCAGCAAATCCGCCCCCTATTTTCCTGAAGAGCAGATCAGGCTGTTCTCTGAAAAGGCGCGCGACACGAAAGCGATTTTTCTGTGCTGCTCGTTTCAGAACACCATCAAGGTGACGATTGGAGGTGACTCGGTAATTTATGCCGATCCGCCTTACCTGCCGGCCAGTGAAACGGCAAGTTTTACCCAATATCACAGTAGCCCCTTTGGCCGGAAAGAACACCGCCAGCTCGCCGCCGCTCTGCTTGAGGCGCAGCAACAGACTGGCGCACAGGTGGTCATTTCCAACAGTGACACGCCAGCCACCCGCGAGATTTATCAGCATTTTAAATTTCATGAAATTAGCGTGCAGCGTTCCGCTGGCGCGTCAGCAAAGAGCCGTACTCCAGCAGGCGAGGTCATTGGCGTCCTGAAGGTCTGCCCTGCTTGCGGCAGTGCTGGCGGCGGCCGGTGCCCGGACTGCGGACCGTGCTGCGGTGACGCGACTTATAACGCGATGGTTGCATCAGGCGTGTTCGACGGTTTAGGGAGGGCACCATAATGAACGCCATTGATCCTCGCTGTAGCGCCATTGATACGCTCAATATCATCTCCGTCTCTGGTGGGAAAGATAGCCTTGCGCAATGGCTTTTAGCCATTGAAAGCGGCGTGCCTTATTCGACTGTTTTTGCAGACACCGGTCATGAACACCCACAGACAATGGACTACCTGGACTATCTGGAATCCAGGCTTGGAAAAGTAGTCCGTGTTAAAGCTGATTTCTCTCGTCAGATAGAGGGAAAGCGTAGGTTTATTGCAGATAAGTGGCCGGTTTCTCTGGTTGAAGAATGCGGAATGTCGCCCGAAGAGGCGGCGGAACGTATCCGCCACGCGTTGGAGGTTCTGAAACCAACGGGTAATCCATTCCTTGATCTCTGTATGTGGAAAGGACGCTTCCCAAGCACCAAGGCGCGTTTCTGCACATTTGACCTGAAACATGAACCAGTGCGAAATCAGGTGGTTTTACCTGCACTGGAAGAGTTCGACGAGGTAATTAGCTGGCAGGGCGTTCGCGCACAAGAGTCAGCGGCGCGGGCCAGTTTACCTGTATGGGAGGAAGATGCTGATAATACGCCGGGGCTACATGTTTACCGTCCGATTTTACACTGGACGCATGACGATGTTTTCGCACTGGCAAAGCGTCATGGCATTAAGCCAAACCCGCTTTATCAGCAAGGGTGCTCACGCGTTGGCTGTATGCCATGCATCCACGCGCGTAAATCAGAGCTTGCAGAGATATTTCAGCGCTGGCCGGAGGAAATCGAGCGCGTGGCTGCGTGGGAGCGCCTTGTCGCGGCATGCTCTCGACGCGGCAATTCTACCTTTTTCCCCTCTACCCATGACCCGCGGCGCGCTGAACGCCGGATAGAAATTATCACTGTCGATAGTTACGGGATTGAGACTTACCGCGATTGGGCGATGACAACACGCGGCGGAGCGCAGTTTGACCTTCTGGCGGCCGCGAATGATAAGGCGGCTTGCAGCAGCATTTATGCCGGAGTGTGCGAATGAGCGCCTATGGAAATGCCATCGCCGTGCCGGTCGCGGAAGAATTCATAAGGGCGTATACGGAGGCGGTTAAATGACCGCTCCAGCTAACCCGTACACATGGAGTGCTCCACGTCCAGCTATTGGAAACTATGCCGCTGCTGAACCAGCACGCGGCATCAAGTACCTGACGCCTGAAGGCCAGCGCAAGTGGCTCTCTTTGGCCGATCTTGCTGAAACCGACGAAAAGCCGGACCGGGTAAAATATCTGCGCCGCCGTCTGGCGGCGTTGCCGCAGTACATTCGTGCATATTACGCACAGCGCCTGGAGCAGCTTGACGCCACAGATCCCGCGGCCTCTCGCAAGTGGTTGCTTAACACATTTGAGCGCCGCGTGCTGCGCCGTATTGATGCAGTTAACGATAAATATTTACCGCAAAGCAACTGGCCTGCCGTGCTGCTGCCCCTGCATGGTGATTTCCATCGCTTGCAGTGGGCGGGTAAAAAACAACTGAAGAGACTGGCGCATACGCTCGCAGATCTGATGGCGGGCGAGCTTATGCGCGAGTTTAATTTACAGATGGGACGCACCGGCGGCGATCCTGAGTTCGCTGCGATATCGGCCTATGGCTGCATTGCTATGCTGACTCGTCACTTAACCATCGCGGTGCCTGGTTGGCGTAAATATGAGGCAGAAACGCTGAGTGCTGACGAGGCGTTGTGCGCCGTTGCGCGCCTGCAAACCCCGCGTTGGTGGTTAAACAAATTACGGCGCCTAACAGCGCGCTGGCGCGAGCACTTAATGATTGCTGCGGGCTATGTCCACAGGAAGTCAGCCCCCTATTGTAGTAACCCCTGCCTCTCAGAATGGCTCGCGCAGAAGAAAGCGAACCGCGAGTTTTTGAAGGCGATGGAATTAGAAGATGAGAATACTGGCGAGCGCACGTCTCTGATAGATAAGGTGGCGGCCAGTGTTGCAAATCCGGCAAACCGCCGCCGCGAGCTAATGGCGCGCATGCGTGGATTTGAGGACCTGGCGAAAGAAACCGGTGCGGCCGGGGAGTTTTACACGCTTACGGCCCCGTCCAGTTATCACTCAGCGCTTAGTGATGGCCGCCGCAATGATAAATACAGCGGGGCTTCGCCGCGTGATACCCAAAAATACCTCTGCAATGTGTGGGCGCGCGTGCGCGCAGAATGGAAACGACATGGCATCCGCGTGTTTGGCTTCCGCGTGGTAGAGCCTCATCACGACGCAACCCCGCACTGGCACTTGCTGTTATTCATGCTCCCCGAACACGTCGAGAGCGCTCGCAAAATTTTTCGGGATTACGCGCTGGCCGAAGCTGGTAATGAGCCGGGTGCCGCAGAAAACCGCTTTAAGGCCGTGCCGATACGTGAGGAGTTTGGCAGTGCTACGGGCTATATCGCTAAGTACATCAGCAAAAACATTGATGGCTACGCGCTTGATGGTGACACCGACGACGAAACCGGCGAGCCGCTAAAGGATATGGCCCGCCGCGTGAGCGCGTGGGCGTCACGCTGGTCGATTCGTCAGTTTCAACAGATAGGCGGTGCGCCGGTCACCGTCTGGCGTGAGCTGCGCAAGATGGGCGAGCGTGAGCTTGTGCTGCATCCTGAGATTGAAGAGGTACGCGCTGCCGCTGACGCATCAGCATGGGATCGATATGTTGCGGCCCAGGGCGGCCCACTCGTTGAGCGCAACATGCTGCGCGTTCGCTTGTGCTATGAGGTCACCGAAAACGGCAATGATTACGGCGACGCAGTAGCGCGCATTGCCGGGGTTTACTCCCCCTATTCCAGCGCCGAGCCGATTTACACGCGCACAGCTCATTACAAGATCGTGCCAAAACACAAACCCGCCAATGATGTGGCCGTTGACGTTGACCTTCCAGGCCGCTCCGCGGCCCCTTGGAGTTCTGTCAATAACTGTACCGACTGCGGCGGGACAGATGAAAAAGACGTCAGACAGGCCGCGCCACCGTCAGAAATGGCAGTGCCAGCTGACCGGGGCGCGGTTGATTTTGCTTCGCTAAACCGTCAGCAGCGTAAGGAGCTGACTGCTAGGCTTCTGGAGGAAGTAGCAGCGACTAAACGCCGACGGCAATCGCGGCGGCATGGTGAGAATACCGGCCAACAACTTACCGAAGCAGGTGAGCGCCTGCGGGATTTTGCAGCGGCAAGCGGCTGGCGGTTAAGCAACGCACAGATCGGGCTGTTGTTGGCTGGTCGCTCACTCATTTTAGGCGGGCAGAGTTACAGGGCGCGTCAGGATGGCAGGCTTTATCTCACGGGTGAGGCGGCCAGCGTATCGACCATGACACGGGTTAACGCGTGGCTACGCCGTATGGGAAGTGATTACCGATATCAAAAATGACTGTGTTTGCCGGGCTACACTGTTATTTGTGGCTGCTATTGAAAAAATTTAACATTATAACTGTATATAAATACAGTGTGTGGTATAATTTTCTTGTAGTAAACAGAGGGGGGGGGGGGGCAGTAGGGCTTTTGAAATTGCAAAGGCACTACATATAGTTTTTTAACTGCTTTTAAGTTTTTTTACAGCAAAAACTGTTGATATAGCCCATGCTTTACTATACATAACATGTCAAGCGCTCCATTTAGTTTTATAAGAAAAGTTTTTGTCAAGACATGGATGATAACGGGCGCGCATTAACCTTTTGATTACATTTTTCTCTGATGAGACTAGCTTAGGAATGGAGGAGGCGGATATGTCAATAGCATATGGACTATCCTTGGGTGGAACTATGTTCAGCTCAAAAGAACGGCTTAAGAAAGCCCTGAAAGACAATCAAGGCAGTTATACTATCAGCCGAGATGGTTATGTGTCGTTGAATCTTGATGACGTCAAAGTGCTTGAGGCGATCGCTGCTCGGATCGAGAAACTGCCAGATGTGAAGGACGATTCTGGGAAAAAGGATGAATGAATACAATTATACTGGCAATAGCGCTCATTAGCGGTTACCTGTATGTTACACGGTCAGTTTCAGCAAGATATATATTTAAGCGTTCCGAAGGTTGGGACGCTTATTTTTATGTAGCGGCATGGGGAGTTCTTTTTACTCTGATTGCATGGTTGTTTTGTTCCGCCCTCAGCATGCTGGGTTTGTTTCGTTGGGCCTATAATTTCGCCGTAGCGCATGATTTTCTTGAAGCGGATTCAATCAAGCGTGTTTTTCCGCTTTCCCCATCCGACCAGTTCAAGTTTGGCGATTTAAAATTTGCCGTGTTCGGTGTGCTGTCCATGTTTTTCGCATGGGCGTGCGGTAAGCTTGTTAAATGGTATACATGTAGTAGCGAGGATAGGCGAATTGATGCACTGGTGAAGGCTGTTCATCACGATTCTCTCGAAAGCCTGCTGATTGAAGGTGCTGTTCGAAAATTCCCGATTATCATCACACTAAGCTCCAGAAAATTCTATGTGGGCATTGTAAATTGTCCGCAGTTTGAGCACGGCAAAGCTGAATATCTGGAACTCCTCCCGCTTTTGAGTGGATACAGAGATGAAAAAACACTCACTATCAATGTGACCACCAATTATAAAAGGCACTATATAGACAGTGGGATTGTGGGCGGGGTTAATGCCGGCCCGATAAGCTTATCTGATTTTAGAACGCTCATACCAAAGGATGGGATTGAGGGTATTTCTTTCTTTGATACGGATACTTATTCGAAATTTAAAGAAAAGGAAGAGCAGGACAAGCAGGGTTCTAAAGCTCTTGGGCCAACATTTATGCCAAAACCAGACGGCAGGCAAGGTGTCAATTTCTGAATAATTTTGCATAAACAAAAGGCCGTCCCTGGGCGGCTTTTTTGTATCTATTTCTCGCTGCAAGGCTCCGCGCAAAAGGCACGATTTTGAAGCCAGCCTGAATCCACGACCGGGCCAGCGCAATAGCTTCGCTGGGCTACCCCATGGCGAGTATCTCGCCATCCTAGCCACACTGTATGAGGTTGAGTAGGCAAACGGGTGGAGTCACGCGCGATGAGATTTGATGATGATTTTCCAGAAATGGAAGATCCCAGCCTATCGCTATTCTGACGATTATTCATAAATTAATGCCCCGTCTCCGGGGCATTGGCTTACTCAAGAATTAGTTGCTCTGGGCTGCACTGGTAAAGCGCAGCCAGCCGTTCAAGGTTGTCTTTGCGTGGGCGCTCGGACTTTTCAAATTCAGAAACAGTCGATTGCTTGATGTTTAGTGCGGCGGCAACCTCTTTTTGGGTTAACTTGCGGTAAATGCGCCATGCAGCTTGCATGGTGCACCCCTTGGTCGAGAGTATGTTGATTACCTCATTAGGGTATCGGACCCTATCAGAAGCGCCGGTATCGTTTTGAACTGGTTCAAATAATTCGTCAATATCGCTATTGCGCGTTAATTTTTCGAACAATTCAATTGGCACCACAGCTGAGACGCGGCGTCCTCTGCTATCGGTAATAAATTGAATATTAGTCACGGTATCCATTTCCTTAGCTTAGTTTGGTTTGGCGACTACCCACCAAAAAAAATAAAAGTATTGCAAAATCAAAAAATTAAACCGCTATCATCGGGGAAAACTTACTTGTTGTGCTGTCAAAAGGGCGGGTTACCCCGCCTTTCCCTAGTATGTTGTGGAAGTTCGGCGCAGTATGCGCTGAATCTCAATCACCACGGCTTCATTGTTTATGATTTCAAGAAGTACGCGGTAACTTTTAACCCGTAGTCGATAACACCCATCTCTATCGGTAAGCTTTTTAAAGTCCAGCCCCGATAGGTCCGGGTAAGCCTGCATAGCGTTAACCTTTTCGCGTACAGCCTTTTGATCACTTGCAGGCAATGAGCGTAAGTCCTTAACGGCCCTACCTGTCCATTGAATATCAGTCATCTTGACAGCCCTGAGGTAAATTTTTTAAAGAGCACATCCCTATAGGGAGTGTTGATAATATAGGGGTGCCCCCTATAATGTCAACGAAACCCCTATATTTTTCCCTATATTTATTATGCTTGAGCATGGTATTTTCGTTGCAAGATACTGCACAAAAATGCACGATTTTTAATTCGCCACGAATCCTCGACCACACCAGCACTGGCGCGACTTCCATCTCCCCCAGAAATTGCACAAAAACAAACATGTTTTGCGCGCAGGCGAGGCGGGGGAGCAAGCGCGCGCTAAGGGGGTTAAGGGTGGGTGCTTACGCGCGCTCTGTCGCTCCCTGCGGGGCTTGAATGTGATAGGAGGGGATATTTATGCGCGCAAGCGGCGCGTTAGGTGTGGCGGCTCTCAGGCCGCCGTGTGGGGTATTACTGGCTCTCAAGCAACGCGTAGGGGTTGAATCGAATCACTTCTTCACCCAGCCAGTCGTTGATGTGCTTCAGCGCTTCCATTGTCGGCGTAAGCTCGTTAATAGCGAACACCCGCGCCGCTTTCTCCACGTCGCCAAAGCTCCCATTACCTTCTGGCATGGCGCCCATCAGCTGTGGTGGCACGCGGTGCGCCGCTAATATGTCGTCGCGCGTTGCGGCCTTGATGTTTAAAAACTCATCTTTTGCGCTAATCTGGCTGAACGGCAGCACTTGCACGCCATCTTTGCCGCCAGCCGGGGCATGGATCAGGATGTTTTTGAACGCACCACCCTGCCGGGTTTCTGATAGCGTTTTTTTCAGCTTATCGATAGAGGACTGATCGGCCAGTGCGCTGCCAACGTACACGATGCATCCGGCATGACTGCCATTGTCATAAAACATTTTGCGGAACTTGTCCGCCGAGTGCGCCAGGCTAATCGACAGCAGCGAGCCGAGATATTCTGGCATCCCGTAAATTTCCTGGTGAATGTCGGGGTTAATGATGTGACAAACACTCCCCGGGCGAAATTCATGATCATCTTGTCCGCTCTGTATATACCAATACTTGTCCAAATCATCAGACGCACGCCGGGTGTACTTTGCAGGTACGCGGCGCAATGCCATCGGCTGCCGCAGCATGCTTTTGCGCAGCTCAAGATAACCGTTACCGAAGGTGCCAAAGTCCAGCGCCAGCGCAGAGAACTGCTGGCGCGATAGTAATCGGTGCGGAATGAAGCAACCGGCCAGCACGTTGCGACGGAACGTCAACGCCGACTGATGCCAGCCAGACTGGCTAAAGGCGCGCGCCAGGCCATACCAGTCGATCGGCGTATCGTAATACCGTCCATTGTCGGCGCAGTACATGTTATCCAGCAGATCGGGGGCACCCGCGGGATAAGGACCGTCAAAGGAAAAAGCGCTTAACTCAGGCGCGGTTTTGATGGCCTGCGCAAAATCAGGCACAGCATGCTGGCTTTGCCTGTGAAATTTTTTCTTTCTGGACATCAGAACTCCGAAACGGATGAACCGCCGCCGGATTCGGCGCCGAGCGGCTCGTTGATAATTGCAAGCATATTGGCCCAGGCCAGGTCGCCATGACTTACACCGCGGCTTCTGTCGGTGTCATACGTCATGAAGCCGCCAGGGGTCTTAACCCGGCGCACTGCGTTAAAGGCGGTAACAAGCCCCTGTTCTGCCCTGTCATATTCCCAGCGGCCAGCGCGCATCACCTGTAACGCCTTAAGCACAAGCGCGCGCTTTGATGAAATGCTCATCTGGTAACTGACAGCGGCCGGGTAAAACTTTTTCACTATCTGGTAGACAGCATCGCCAATGCCGGTGCTGTCTATCGCGATATGTTGCACGTTGTACTTCAGTGTAAATTCCTCTATGACGCGCGCCTGCTGTTCGAACTCCAGCCCGCGCAGCTGCCGGGTTTCAATCGTGCGGAATTTTCCGCCCTCAACCAGTGGCGCCGCGACCGCGCAGATTGCGCCGCTGTCGCCATTGCCGCTGCTGCCATTTGCGTCATAGCCGAGCCATACCGGGCGATCTGCCATTGGTCGCGCCGCAAAGGGTTTCCAGTCCTGCCAGTCGTCATAACCGTCTGCGCCGCAACTGAGCAAAAGGTTGTAATCAAAGGCGCTTTCACCACTACGCACGAACTTACATTCATAAAGGTTTTCATATTCGTCCGGCCCGTTCTCATCGCGAACCTCGTCAATGTCTGTCAGATCCCAGCCGTGTGAGATTGCATCCTCAAGCGTGACAATCTGCCGCCAGGTTTTGTCTGGACACATCAGGCCGCTACGTAGCGTTTTCCATGACACATCGAACTCCGGGCGCGCCCCGCGCCCTCGCTGCTTGCGCCAGCGGTCGCCGGTCCAGAACTGATACGCTTCGTGTTCTTCGCTGGATGGTGTTGAAAAATAGGTACGCGTCAGCCCTTTTAGTGTCGCCATCGCTCCGGCAACTTTGCGAAGGTTGATAAAGTTGCTGGTCCAGAAAAACTCATCAAATTTCAGGTTGCCAGTGTATGACTGAGCGGAAGCCGCAGACGTACCGAGAAAGTGCAGCTCAGCGCCATTTGAGAGGACGATTTTGTCTCCGCCTTTCAGCTCAACGTCGACCTCTTCTGCCAGCTTCTGGATGAACCCGCGAAACTGATAAGCCTGCCGCCGTGATGCTGAAAGGAAAATTTGATTACGCTGGTATGTCTTTGGCTTATCTTCCAGTGCGTCAAGAAGCGCCTCACGTGCGAAATACCACGTTGCCCCCACCTGGCGAGACTTCAGGATCATGCGGTTGCGCAGGTTGCGCTGCTCAAACCAGCATTGCTGATGCCAGTAAAGCGAGTCGGTAATTTTCTGACGCAGTGCCGCAACCTGCTGCTCGGTAAAATGGTTTTTGAGCTTGCGCTGCTTTTTCTTGGGCTGTGCGATTGCGCCATCATCCAGCTTTTTAAGTTGACGCCCCAGCAGGTCTATCTCCTTAAAGTCGCGACCTGATTTATCAGTTTTGTCGGTCAGTTGAATCATGCGAGCATGTAATGAGGTGGTGACACGCTGCATCAGCGGCGTTTCATCCCAGCCGTCGCGCTTCTTCCACGTGTAGATCGTATTCTGGTTTGTTCCCATCAGGCGCGAGATTTCCGCAGGCGTGTAACCCTGCCAGTAAAGCTGGCGCGCCCGCTCTCGTATAAATGCGTCCTGAATCATCATTCCCCCGGTAGTTGTTACCAGTGAGATTAACGCGCGCGCGTGCTGGTTTCCCGCCCCTTTGGTTCTCCCATTTCCCTCACAACTTCAATTGGTTGGGTAATTTTTCTGGCTCTGCAATTATCACTACCGAGCAAGGTTAAACGGGCATACAGGAACCATGAAGAAAACCAAAAAATTTCGCGTCGCTGTCTCCGGCGCCACGGTAGATGGTCGCGAGATTCAACCCCAGCACCTGCGCGAGGCCGCAGCGAATTACAACCCGGACGTATACGGCGCCCGCGTCAATATTGAGCATTATTTGTCGCCCTTTCCTCAGAGTGATTTTGTGGCAATGGGAGACGTTGCCGCGCTGAGCGCTGAGGATATCAGCGAGGGGCCACTTGCCGGGCGCACCGCACTCTATGCAGAGATTGAGCCGTCTGAGCGAATGAAACAGCTCACTGATGAGGGAAAGAAGGTTTATTCCAGCATTGAGCTGCATCCGCAATTTGCACTGAATGGAAAGGCATATGTTGTCGGCCTGGCGATGACCGATACCCCCGCCAGCCTGGGAACTGAGCGGCTGAAATTTGCCGCAGAGCAACGGGCGCAGGTGATGAGCTTTAGTAACCAGCAGGGAGAGGCTCCGCTGTTTACTGACGCCATTGAGGCCGAGCTGATTGAGTTGGCAGAACAGCGCAGTGATGAAGGTCGCCTGTGGTTCAACCGCATCATGGGGGTTATTGGTAAAGGCCGTAAGTCTGATAGCGAGCAGTTCAGCCAGGTGCGCGATGCTGTTGAGAGCGTCGCTCAGTCACATTCGGAGCTAATGGATAGCGTTAGTGATTTGAGTCGCGCGCGCCAGAATGATGGCCAGAAAATTCAGAGCTTAAGCGCAGAGCTGGCCGAACTAAAAAAAATGCTGGGCCGCACTGACGGTGATGATTATCACCGCCAGCCATCCAGCGGCGGCAACTCCAGCGCACAACTGGCCGAATTTTAAGAGAGAGCGTCATGCAAAACGAAACCCGCGAATTATTTGAGCAGTACACCCAGCGCCAGGCTGCGATTAATGGCGTGAGCCGTTCGGCTGTTGGCAAAAGCTTTACGGTTAAGCCCGCCATTCAGCAGAAGCTGGAAAAAGCAGCGCAGGAAAGTAGCGATTTTCTGAAAAAAATTAATGTCATGCCTGTAAAGGAGCAGGAAGGGCAGAAACTGCGCCTCGGCAGTAAAGGGCCGGGTGCGAGCACAAACAATACCAGCGACGGCAGCAAGCGGCGCAACCCCAGCCCCAACCATCAGGTTGAGGGCCAGGGTTATCGCTGCCGGAAAGTGAACCACGACACAGCGCTAAGCTATGAAGAAATGGATGCCTGGGCGATGTTCCCCAACTTCCAGCAGCTGATCGCGCAGTCGCAGGCTGAGCAGATTGCGCTGGACCGTATCACCATTGGATTTAACGGCACGCATTACTCTGACGTCTCCGATTCGACGGCATACCCATTATTGCAGGACTGCGGCGCGGGCTGGATTCAGAAGATACGCGACGAGGCACCGCACCGCATTATCAGTGATGTAACGATTACTGCGCGTGATGAGGACAACCAGATTGTTGCCCGCGGGACTTACGGCAACCTGGATGCAGCTGTGTTTGATGCAAAAAACAGCTTGCTGGCGAGCTGGCATAAAAAAGCCCCCGATCTGGTGGTGATTTTGTCGCCAGATCTGCTGACCTCCGTTAATTTTCCGCGCCTCAACGCTTTGAGTCAGACGAACCCGAACAGCGAATTGCTGGCGGCGCAGCTGATTTTAAGTACTGAGCGCGTGGGCGGCCTGCCAGCATTCACGTCACCAATGATTCCCGACGGCGTTGTGCTGATTACATCGTTTAAGAATCTGTCAGTTTATTACCAGCTGGGCAGTGCGCGGCGATCTGTCGTTGAGGAAGCGCACTACAACCGCGTCGCGACCTATCAATCATCAAATGATGATTATGTGGTGGAGGACCTGGGCAAAGCCGCGCTGATTGACGGCATCAAATTTGCTGCACCGGGAGCCGCAGCCCCGGCCAGCTATGGTGTTGTGCTGAATGCAGCCACTGGCGGCGAGGGTGCCAATGAGCAGACAGCCAGCGAGCAGGCTGGCGCTGAATAACCGACGAGGGCGGGGCAAGTAGCCCCGCCATAACAGGGGGAAAAATGCTTACACCTGCCCAGCGGCATTATCAGTCCGTGATGGCTCAGCGCCACAACACTGAGGCGGTACACAGCACAGCCGCGCGAACGGCGCACGAAGAAGTGTTGCACCGCATGCGCGCAGATCTGGCATCGCTTAAGCGTATTCAATCAAATCAGGCAAAGGCCGAAATGAAGCGCCAGCTGTTGCCGAATTATGCGGGCTGGATAGATGGCACGCTGGAAAGCAACAGCGGCCGCCCGGATGAGGTCATTGCTCGTCTGATGCTGTGGGCTATCGATGCAGCTGATTACGCCCAGGCGCTTCGCATAGGTCGTTACGTTGTGGGGCATGGCCTGGCGATGCCAGACCGCTTTAACCGCACGGCGCCAACGGTGCTGGCAGAGGAAATTGCTGACGCCGTATTAAACCTGGCTGCGTCAGATCCTGACGCTGACCTGTCCGGCTTTACGGGATATCTGGCGGAGCTGGAGGAAATTATTGCGGGCCAGGATATGCCGGATATTGTCCGCGCAAAAGTCTGCAAAGCTCATGCCTTCGCTCTGCGCCGCGGAGATAACGAGGCGCTGGGTGCGGCGCTGAATCTCCTGCGCCAGGCGATGGAGTTGAATCCAGCTGCGGGCGTCAAGAAAGAGATACAGCAACTTAGCGCCAGACTGAAAAAAACCACAGCTAACCCCGCGGAGCCAGAAATAACTGGCGAAGCCACGACAGCTGCAGCACCGGCAGAAGTGACCGTGCTGGCCACTGCGGAGAAAAGGCCGGGTCGCCCCCGCGGAAGCAGGACCAGGGCAGCAAGTAAAACGGGCAAAAACAGCAGTAAGGCCAAAGCGGTCAAGAAGAATTAACGATTTGCGCCCCGCGCGCTGGCGGCGCGGGCGGTGATCTGCCTCACCTGAGAGTTTTTTGCCGCCCGCCCACCGCCACCCTTTGAGGATTGAAAAATGGGTCTGGTTGCACGACGCGCGGTTACTCCAGGCGTTGATGATATCGCTGATGTTGATGATCGCGGCGAAACGATAACGGCTGGCACGTTCTGGCCGGTCATCGAGCTTGAGAGGGTCCGCCGTGAAATGCGCATCAATGGAAACGTAACAACCACGCGACTAAAGCATGCGGCCACTGAGGCAGTGGTGCATGTTACCCGCGAATTGTCCGACTGGCGGCGCGCTCAGGAGGTGGCAGGCCATCTGACGATGGCTGATGTTCCAGCTGATGAGATCGGTGATGAAAGCGTGAATCTGTTCAGTTTTCGCCACGCTGTAAACAGCATTACCCGCGCGCTGCTCATTGAAAATTACCGTGATGTTGATTCGACCGGCGACGGTGAAAAGCGCGCCGCAACATTAAGTACGCAGCGCGATGATCTGTGGCGTGATGCGCGCTGGAGTATTGCCGACATACTGGGTCGCCCGCGAATGATTTCGGAGGTTTGTTAATGCAGGTTCAGGCGCTACAGGGCGACACCGTGGATCAACTGTGCTGGCGTCATTACGGTTTAACCGCAGGTGTTACAGAGGCGGTGCTTGCGGCAAACCCATGGTTATCGACTGAGTTATTTTTAACCGCCGGACAGTGGGTTGAGTTGCCAGATATTGAGCAGCCCGCAGCAAAGGAGCTGGTGCAGTTATGGACATGATTTCGAAGCTGTGGAACTGGCTAACGTACACATCATCAGCTGCTGCCACGGGTGTTGGATTAATGACGGCAAAGCAGTGGGCTGTTATCCCGGCGGTAGCGATCGGCCTGCTAACGGCATGGCTCGCCCATCGGCATCGCCGCCGGATGGAGCAATTGCAGCGGCAGCAAAATGAAATGCTGGCCCATCTGCTGGCAGCATCAGGGAAGGGGGAAGAGTGCGAAAGATAGTTGCATGTAGCACGGGTGCAATAGTTGCCCTGGCTGCCGCCATGTGGCCGTCAGAACTCCGCACCACGCCGGATGTGCAGCAAAAAATCGCAGCTTATGAGGATTGCCGATCGGTGCCCTATTACTGCCCCGCAGGCGTCCTGACGGTTGGGATTGGATCAACGGGTGGCGTTAAAAACCGGCGTTATTCAAACGAGGAGATCGCAGCTCGCTGGGTTGAGGATTTGCAGCGTGCTGAAAACTGCGTGAATCAAAATTTCAATGGGCGCGCCGCGCCGCTGCGAGTATTTGAGGCCATGACAGACGCAGCTTTTAACACTGGTTGCGTTGGGCTGATGTGGTTCACAAACAAAAAGGGGCTGAAGCAGCGCACAACCATCTGGCGGCACGCCCAGGCCGGAAACTGGACGGGCGTTTGCGATCGATTGACAGATTTTGTTAATGCTGGCGGAAAGCCGCTGACTGGCCTGGTTAAGCGCCGCAGTGATTTTAAGGCGTGGTGCCTGTCAGCCCCGGAACTTGCAGAGGCGACGCCATGAGAATGTTAGCAACGTTTCTTGCTGGGCTGGCTTTTTTCCTCGCTCTGGCTTTGAGCTGGCAAACCAACAAGCGGGATTCGGCAGAGGTACGCGCCAGGGATCTGGAAAGCGAGGCGAGCCGCGTGGATGCAGTTATGGCAGAGCTTCGCAAGCTGCAGACCAGCTCAGACGCGTTACAGACAGAAATCAAAGAGCTTGCTCAGCAGCGCACTGAAAGCGGGGAGTTACGACGCAATGAAATTCGCGAGGAAATCAAAAATGAACCGTGTGCCAGTGTGGCTGTGCCTGGCCCTGCCTCTGACCGGTTGCGCCGACGACTCGGTGAGGTTAACGCCGGTGGTCATTTATGAGCCAGTGCCGCAGTCGCTGATACTCAGCACTAAAGCCCCTGCCCTGCCATCCGCGCTGACGTGGGGGGAGCTTTTACCATGGAGTGACAGCGTGCTTGATGCGCTTGACAGCTGCAACGCTGATAAAGCTGCGCTCAGGCGATGGGATGAGATGAGAGCCGGGAGGAACGGGAATGCTGAAAGCGGAGCTGCTGCGCGCTGAATTTGTGCGCAAAAATAGTTGGTGCCGGGCTAATCCTGAGCGACTGACGGTATGGGTTGAGCGTGGTTCTGTCGAGGTTGCTGGCAATGATGCGGCGTTTATGTACCGGTACACACTGCATGTGCTTGCAACAGATTTTTCCGGTCAGCTTGATGATCTCATGCTCCCTCTGCTCGGCTGGCTAAAAAGTAATCAGCCTGATTTGTTGTTAAACCCGGACAAAAACCGGCTGATCGAATTTGATGCGGACATTATCAACGATGAATTAGCCGATATCCTGCTAAAGGTTCCGCTGTGGGAGCGTGTCATTGTCCAGCGCAATGAAGATGGCCTGATAGCTGAGCATAAAGCGGAACGGCCACCGCGAATTTTCGGCGGCCCCTGGGATGTGGTGTTTGTTGGTGATGTTGGCATGGGTGGTCGTGATGAGTGAGGCGATGTTTCAGCAGCTAGATCGGGTATTTGCAGACATTCTGGCGGGCATGACGCCACAAGCCCGACGCGCCTCTGCGCGCGCTATTGCAGCGGGGGTGCGGCGCGGACAGCAGCAACGCATAGCACGCCAGCAAAACCCGGACGGATCGCAATATGAAGCACGGCGTCGCCGGTTACGTAAAACGCATAAAAGCCTGCGCGTGTTATATCGCGGCCAGGTGCGAGAGCTAACAGACTGGCGACATACGACCGGCCGCGGGGGTGTCCGGATGGTTACCGGGCGTGATTCGGCACGCGGGGGCGCTGAGCGTTCGTTGCGGCGTGAGGATGTAGCGGCCTGGCTGGATATTGATCTGACGGAAACGCAGCGCACCACGACAAAAAAACAGGCAATGTTTCGGCGCTTACGCACCTCGCGCTGGCTGCGCACAGCGGCAACCCCGGACGGAGCGGAGACAGGCTTTTCCGGCGTGGCGGCACGCATCGCTCGGGCGCATCAGTTTGCCCTGCGTGATGAGGTTGGCGGCGGTGCTCTGGCGTCATACCCGCGCCGCATCCTGCTGGGCCTGACGATTGCAGATCGCCGGGTTATCGCTGAAAAAATGATTGAGTCAATGAGGCTGAAATGAGCGCAGAGCAGCAGCGGCTGATTGAAAACATGTTGTGCGTTGGCACTGTGCTGGAGGTTGACGAGCGTGCCGCTCGGGTGCGCGTCAGTGTCGGAGAGCTTGCCACCGCGTGGCTACCCTGGACCGCGCCTCGTGCCGGGCTGTTCCGGGTGTGGGCCGCGCCATCCCAGGGTGAGCAGTTACTGCTCGCGTGCATTGGAGGGAACCCGGAAACGGCGATTGTGATCGGCAGTATTTACAGCGAGTCAGCATCACCGCCAGGGGCCGACCTTCAGGAGATTGTAATTACGGCCCCCGATGGCGCAAGGATTCGATATGACGCCGCGGCAGGTGAGCTGCTCGCTGAGGGGGTGAAAACGGCGCGCATTACAGCGTCAACCAGCGTCACGCTTGAAACGCCGGTCGTTGAATGCACTCAGCATCTCGTGACAAATACGTTTGAGCTGAAAAATGGCGGCACGCTGCGCGGCAATGTCACCCATTCATCGGGCCAGTTGTCATCAAACGGTGTGATTGTTGATAAGCATGTGCATACCGGCGTGCAGGGTGGATCGAGCAATACGGGTGGGCCGAAATAATGGCGCGATATATCGGTATGAACCCTGACGGCCCCGGCGTAAAAAAAGACAAGCAGCAGCTCTGGCAGTCAGTGCGTGATGTTCTCACTACGCCGCTTGGTTCGCGAATTATGCGCAGGGATTATGGCTCCGTGTTGCCAGATCTGATTGACGCCCCGCAAAACAGCATTACACGAATGCAGCTAATGAGCGCAGCGGTGATCGCGTTAACGCGCTGGGAGCCGCGTATTGCTCTGTCAGCGGTAGATGTTTCATGGTCAAAAACCGGGCGTGTGGAAATGTATCTGTCCGGCCTGCTAACAGAAACGTTAGAAGCGACCAGCGGCACAGTAACACTCAGGAGCGATCGAGATGGCAACAGTTGATTTATCGCAGCTGCCGAAGCCGCAGATTATTGAAGAACTGGATTTTGAGATCCTGTTACCTGATGTAAAGGCGATGATGGTGGCGGCATTCCCCGAAGACCAGCGCGCAGCTGTCACAGCCGCGCTGGAGCTTGAGTCTGAGCCGCTTAACGCAATCGCACAGGTCATAGCGTATCGCGAAATGCTGTTACGCCAGCGCATAAATGACGCCACCGCCGCATGCATGCTGAGTCATTCAACCGGCACGAATCTGGATAACCTGGCGGCAAACCAGGACGTGATCCGACTGGTCAGCAAGCCAGCAACCGACACGGATGAAGCGGAAACAGAAAGTGACTCTTCGTTTCGTCTGCGCGCCCAGGCTGCTTATGAGGGCTTGAGCGTGGCTGGTCCTGTGTCCGCCTATGAGTTTTTTGCTAAAAGCGCCAGCGGCCAGGTTGCAGATGCAAAGGGGATCAGCCCGTCGCCAGCAGTTGCCATAGTTTCGATTCTTTCGACAGAGGGCGATGGCGCTGCCTCACCTGAGTTATTAGCAACCGTAAACACAGCGCTTTCAGCCGAAGATAAAAGGCCTGTTGCTGACCGGTTGACGGTTCAGAGCGCTGATATCGTTCGCTATCATATTGATGCTGAATTGTATCTATACCCAGGTCCCGAAGCGGAGATTGTGCAAACAGCTGCTCTTAATTCGCTGAGTGAATACCTGAAGGCGCAGCGGCGCATTGGTCGCGACGTGGCGAGATCGGCAATTATGGCAGCGCTACACGTTGAAGGGGTGCAGCGCGTGGAGCTACTGGCCCCGGCTGTGAATATACCTGTGAATGATACCCAGGCCGCCTACTGTGATTCTTCCGTGATTGAGATGAGAGGGACGGATGAGTAACAGCCTGTTGCCGCCCAACGCAACGGAATTTATGCGCAATGCCGTAGCTGCCAGCGGCCGGTTGTCTGAGCTGCCAGTGGATATCTGGAAACTGTGGAACGTTGACATATGTCCTGTGAAATTTTTGCCCTATCTGGCCTGGGCGTTATCAGTCGATAGGTGGGATGAGGGCTGGACGGAGCAAACGAAAAGGCAGGTCATTCGCACGGCGTGGCGCGTACATCGCCTGAAGGGAACGATTGCAGCCCTGCGCGGCGTTGTTGAACCGTTCGGCTACCTGATCCGCATCATCGAGTGGTTTGAGACAGGGGAAGCACCCGGCACTTTTCGTCTTGATATTGGCATCAGCGAACAAGGCATAACCGAGGATATTTACATCGAGCTGGAACGCCTTCTGGCTGATGCAAAACCGCTTACAAGGCATCTGGTTGGCCTGTCAATTCAGCTTGAGACAGCCGGTGCAACATCTGTCGCCGCCGGGTGCTATATGGGGGATGAATTAACCGTTTACCCGTATATGCCGGACGATATTACAACAGCAGGGAATGCCGCGTTCAGCGCGGGAGTTTATTTAATCGATACTGTGAGCGTGAATTATGGCAGCTAAATACTATGCAATTCTGACGAACCTGGGCGCGGCGAAACTGGCAAACGCCACCGCGCTCGGCACAACATTAAAAATCACCACAATGGCCGTGGGTGATGGCGGCGGCACTCTCCCAACGCCGGATGCTGCGCGCATGGCACTGGTTAACGAAGTGCGCCGCGCGCCGGTTAATTCGGTATTTATCGACACAGCAAATGCGAACCAGGTCATTGTTGAGCAGGTGATCCCTGAAAGCGAGGGCGGTTTCTGGATTCGCGAAATAGGCTTATTCGATGAAAGTGGCGTAATGATTGCGGTTGCAAACTGTGCTGAGACGTACAAGCCTCAGCTGCAAGAGGGTAGCGGACGCACGCAAGTTGTCAGGATGGTGCTGATTGTTAACAGTGCGGCGGCCGTTGAATTGAAAGTTGATCCGTCTGTTGTGCTCGCCACCCGCGCATATGTTGATGCTGCTGTTATTGAGGTAAAAGCATACTCCGATAAGTTGCTGACAGAACACCTGGCTGAGGAAAACCCACATTCACAATATTTGCAGATCGCAAACTGCCTTGATGAGATCGCCAAAGGCGGTGACGCAGCGATCGAAAAGACTCTCTCAAATCTTCGTTTGGGCGAAATGGCGAGAATGAAAAGGTATCTTGTCTCAAATGGCGGAAGTGACAACTCATGGTATGAAATCTATAGCGATGGATTTATAAGGCAGGGACTTAAGTACAACGCGGCGAACCCGTTAAATATACCTACTCCATCAAGTGGGATTAGCGTTAATTACCCCATTGCTTTTAGCCGAGTTGTTAGAAACGTTGCACTGATGATAAATGCGGCAACAGATAATTCATTGGAGTTTGCAGGTTATACGTCAGAAAACTTAACCACAATACGGGTATTAGCGCAGGGAATATCTAACGGGTCGAACGTCTCAAGCTCTTATCTCTCCAAGTTTATCGGCTACATAGTCATTGAGGGATTTTAAACGTTCGTTTGGGAGAAGCGGCAAAACTTTCGGCAGTTAGCGGTTCCACCTCATCGGGCGGATGGATAAAAATTCCCGCTGCAAACAGCGTCAGTTTTCTTTTGCAGTGGCGTAATGTCTCTGTGCCGCAATCCTCAGATGGCTCCTTAGTTGTTGTGGACTCTCTTTGGCCGATCGCATTCCCGAACGCGTGTATTAATATTATCCAGGCTTTGACAAATTCCATTATTTACGCAACATCGGGCATGCCTTTCACGTCAGCCAGGGTAATTAACAGGCAGGCCTTTCAAGTGGCATGCTCTTACTCAAAATCAAACTCATCTGTTGCCGTGTGGGGGATAGGATACTGATACCCTCGCAGAAAAATAAAAAGCCCTTTCGGGCTTTTTATTTATTTCGGCCAGTCTGGAACGGCATAGCCATTGTTTACAGCTTCAATTAAAATCCAAAGCGGTATTTCTGGTAGTTCGATATTGGGCCAACCCTCATAGCTGGGCCACGCCTTAAACGCTGCGCGTAATGCAATAATTTCATCTTGCTGCTCATCGGTTAAATCACGATCGTTAATCGTATAATCAACAGTAACCATCCTGTCGGTCGCTGAAATAAAATCATTTCGCAACCGTCTCGCCTGTGCCTTAATTTGCTCTGCTGTATACTCAATTACCGGGACTGGTTCCCAACATGGCATCAACTCATCATTAGCCGCTCGCCGCATTCCATCTGGAGGTGGGCCAGAAAATTCGCTAAAAACCCCGCTATCTACACTAATTAAATCACTTGGTAATGTACCTGCGTTTTCATAAGCCTCGCGAAGAGACTCAGGATAAAACGCATTATTAGACGGACTGAATAAATACATTAGACGCTCCATTTTCAGTTATTTTAAATACATATTAATCCGCGTCACCTTAATAATTTAAGCCCTCATAGTTGTCGTTTTACCTTAACAACATATCAATGACTGGTGGCTAAAATGCGGTGCAAGCCCCCCCCCCCC
>AMFN01000001.1 GCA_000302695.1 Enterobacteriaceae bacterium LSJC7 | reverse complement strand
CCCAAACGAAGGTTTGCTATCTGAATCAAGGGTTGATCGTGCACACCACCATCGTTAAGACTAAGTGTTTTTTGCGGGGAGAAATTGTGCAAATCGGCTACATGCGCGTATCAACAAATGACCAATCAACCGATCTTCAGCGCAAAGCGCTGGAATGCGCAGATTGCGAGCTAATTTTTGAAGATAAAATGAGCGGCGCAAAAGCATCACGTCCAGGCTTACGCCGCGCATTGCGTGCGTTAAATGAGGGGGATGTGCTTGTGGTCTGGAAATTGGACCGCCTGGGGCGCTCAATGAAAAATTTGGTTATTTTGATTGAGGAGCTGCACTCTCGCGGCGTGCATTTTCGAAGCCTTACAGACTCGATTGACACATCGACTTCGATGGGGCGTTTTTTCTTTCATGTGATGGGGGCGTTAGCAGAAATGGAGCGTGAGTTGATAGTTGAGCGCACCCGTGCGGGTTTAGCTGTCGCTCGCGCAGCGGGACGCGTGGGAGGGCGACGGCCGAAACTGTCTCCGGAAACCTGGGATCAGATCGGTCGCCTGCTCGCCGCCGGTCACTCGCGCGCAGAGTTAGCGCGAATTTATGATGTGTCAGAAAAAACAATTTATAAATATCATCCCGTTCAGAAATGACGGTGTTTGCCGGTAATCAGGACCGTACCGTCATAAATGACGTTTCTGGCCATGCGCTGCAGTACAGTCAAAAATGGCTATGCTCAATATCAAAAAAGCGCCCCTACAGCAGATCCAACGCTGTTAAATGCGTTGCTGGCATCGTTACGCAAATTGCTCATTAGCTCCGTCAATGATGAGGATTGGAGGCGCTCCCGCAAATCCTCATCAACGCGCTGTAGGGAGAGTGAAAACTCCATTTTTCGCGCCTCTCCATAACGACTAAATTCCTGCCTGGTTACGTCAAGCCCGGTCAGTACATACATGCCGTAAATTTGCCCCGCGCCGCTGATTAGCGGCCAGGGTTGGCCCGTGTAGCCAGCGCTGGTCAGCGCAGTGAGTGACAGGTTGCCCCCGGTAATTTCGGGGTATAAAACCCCGTCGAGAGTTATCTGATCATCCCCAGCTCCGATGTATTGCCACGCTGCCGAGCGAGCGATGCGCTCGTTTTTTACATGGCGCCATGTTTTTGAATGGGTTACCCGCTGAAAGGGGGCGGTCCGCAGCTCAAAGACGAACAGCCCATAAACCATCATCATAATTACCCCTTAATCGTGATCGAGAAATGAACTACGCCCCGCCCGTTGCAATTTTGACATTTCGTCACGCACAGCCATGGCGACCAGTTGCGCCAGCTCTCGCGCGTCGCGCGTGCCTGCGTCATGAATATTAATTTCGATGTGAGGCGCAAATGTCCTGGCTGATGGCTCCGTTTTTATGACCTGCGCCGCATTTAATACCGGTGCGCGCTCGGCCTCTCTCACCACTACTGGGGTGATGCGAGGCAACTGCTGTGCAATTACGCGCGGCTCTTGCCATGCGCCCCGTATTGCCTCGGCCTTTGGCAGGTTTTTAAATACAATGTCGCCAGGCCCAATACGTTTTTTTTCTTCGTTGAGTAGGCCGCCAGTGTTGTCAGCAATCTTCTTTAAATTACGCCCATTGGCATCAGATCCGCTATTACCGCGCCTTAATGTGCCGGCCGTGATGGTTGGTGCTGATGCCTCCGAAGCGCTGGCTATTTTTGTTACTTTTTGCTTTTCGGCGGGCGCCCATTTCCATTCCCGCTGCACCATTTTTTTCTGTTCAGGATCCCACTCCCACGCTACCGGCTCACGCGCGCGCAGGGTGTCGGCTTTTTTCTGTGCCGCATCAATGCCGCCAGGTATTAGCCCCAGCTTTTCCAGTATCCAGCCAATGCCCTTCATTAGGGCCTGGAGCGGAAGCATTAACGCGCTGAATGCCGCACCCAACACGCGGCCAAACGTCTCGCCAGCACTGCTGCATGCGTCGAGCGCAGCTTTTGATGCGTTGACGGGTTCAAACAGTGATTTAAACCAGTTCCACACCCTGCCGATTGCCGAGCCTATTGTGTTAAACAGCGGTGCCAGCGGCGCAAAAGCCGTTCGCAACGGCTCAATGCCCTGCGCCACTCCGTTAAAAAAACCTGCGAAAAAAGCCTTAATCGGCTCCCAGTAGCGCCAGATCAACGCCCCGGCCGCGACTATCGCCAGGCCAATCAAGCCAATAGGGCCGAGCAGCAGCGATGCGCTTCCAGTGATGGCAGAAAACGCAGTCGTTGCAGTCGCGGCCAGGCCGCTGAAGCCTGCCGCCGCACTGCTGGTAAGCAATGCAAATCCAAGCCGCAGCTTTGCCAGTGGCCCCATTAACACCCCGGCGACCAGGGAAAGTCCGCCCATTGCGCCAGCCAGTGCAATTACACCGCCGGTTGCAATAATCAGCCCCTGCGTGAGTTTCGGGTGTTCGCGCGACCACGCAGATACTCGCCCAATAACGCTGCTTAGCCCCTGCGTGAGCTTACGCAATGCACCGTCGGCCGTTTCCTCAAACTGAATACGCAGCCCCTCCCAGGCACTGTCCAGTTCTTTCAGATCGCCGCCGAGGTTATCAGCCATTTTTTTCGCAACTGCCTGAGCTTCTCCGCCGGATGTTTTCAGCTCACCAATCAGTTTTTGCAGGGCGCCGCTGCCCGCGCTCTGTACCAGGGTTTGCAGACCAACAAAAGCCTCCTCCCCCGCAATGTCCTTGAAAAACGAAACCTGATCGACTTCACCATATTTTTTTGTGGCGTTATACATATCGAGCAGTAGTTGCTCCATCGGTTTCATTTTGCCGTTAGCATCGGCCACGGATACGCCCATTTCCGCCAGAGCGTCTGCTGCTTTTTTTGGTGGCGAAGCCAGGCGCGCCAGGCTGGCTCTTAGTGCTGTGCCTGCCTGACTGCCACGCAAACCGCTGTTAGCCAGCATGCCCGCCATACCGGCTGCGGTTTCTAAATCAATGCCGAGTTTTGCGGCTACCGGCCCGGCATAGGTCATTGTTTCACCAAGCTGGCGTAAGTCGGTATTCGTGCGGGTAAATGCGGCTGTCAGCGTATCGCTGATACGGTCCATTTGATCGGGGTTCATGCCGAACTGCGTCTGAACATTAGAACCAATATCCGCAGATTCGCCCAGCTCCATGCCGCCTGCCAGCGCCATGTTGAGCACGCCCGGCAGTGCCGCCTGTATGGCTTCCGGCGTAAATCCCGCCATTGCCAGAAATGCCTGGCCGCTCGCCGCGTCACGGGTGGTAAACGCTGTTTCGGCACCGAGCTTTTTCGCCTGCGCGCGCAGTGCAGCCAGTTGCTCACTGCTTTTATCAAGACGAGTCAACGCCTGTACGCGTGACATCTCCTCGTCAAAACCAATTGCAGGCGCCAGAAAGCGGCCACCTGCATAGCCTGCGGCCACAGCGCCAACTACCGCGCCCGTGCCGCCCGCTTTGAGCTTGCCAGCGGTTTGCTGTGCCTTGTCGTAGTTTGTCCGCGCCCGCGTCACCGCGGCGAGCTGCTGGCGCTCACGTTCGAGGGTTTTGTTGTATTGCTCGGTGCGTCGAATAGCGCTCTGAATCGTGCCGCTGCCACTGGTAAGGGTTATGCCGTGCTGGCGCAGCGCGCTGCCGCTTTCGCGCAGTTTCGCGGTTTGGGCGGTATAGGCCGTGGTAAGTGTGCTAATTTTACCGCGCAGCATGTCGAGACGTGCGCGCTGCGCATCGGTTAGCGTGCCGGTTTCGGCAAGTCTCTGACTCAATCCAGCAGCGGCCCGCTGGGCTGTTGTGAGTTTCCGCGCCGTGTCATTTGTGCTCGCGCGCAGCTTCTGAAATGTTGCGCTTTGCTGATCCAGGCTTTTAATTGAGGCTTGGGTTTTTTTGATGGACTCGGTAAGGCCGCCCGCACTCTGGCGAGCGGCGCTAACCGGTCGGGTGAATTTATCGATTGCGCTGAACGCAACGCGGATATTTAAATTACTCATCATCGTTTCCGCTTCTGGCGGCCGCGCGCTCCCGCCAGGCGATCAGCTCGATGATTTTCATGCTGAACAACTCAGAGGGCGGCCAGTGAAAAACCGCAGCTATATCAGCTATCAAATCCTCAACCGTATCGAATGCCAGTATCGCTACGCTTCCACCGTCACCTTCTCGCTCGGTTCGATAGCACCCCCCGGCACTAAAAAAGGCGTCAGCGCCTCTGATAGCTGAATAAAGTCAAGCGGGTGCAGCTTGCTGATTTCAGACGCGGTTAGGGCGGGGGCCGTTACGCGTGAAAGTAGCGTTGATGTTGCGCCAAACTCAAAATTGAGAACATCTGAAAGGCGCAGCCCGCGCAGTACGCCTGCGTCTTCAATAGCTGATGTGATCCGCACTTCGTCAATCGTTGAGTTTTTACGCACCAGTGGTTTTGTCAGTTTGATGGCATCAGTCATCGTTTTATCTCCGGGCGGCACCGGGTGCCGCCAATGAATTAAATTTAGGTTTTATTAGCCCAGGCCCAGCGCGCTGCGCACCCGGTCGGGGTAAACGTCTTTACCATTGATTTTGTAGATGAAGTTCAGCAAGTCGATTTCGATCAGGTCTTTATCGTCTACCGTCAGTTTGTAATACGTGTTTTTAATGGCGTAGGTGTGCGTTGTCGTCTCGCCCTGCTTCGCCTCACCCATGTCGATTTCGGTGATACGCCCGCGCATCTGAACTTCAGCAATCGCACTTTCGTCGTCTGTGTAAAACTCCCCCGCAAAGCGCAACTGAAGCTCGTCAATGCCGCCGCCATACTCAAGGATGAGGGCTTGCTCAAGCCCCCCAACTGCCATTGATGCATCCAGCCCGCCACTATCCAGACCGAGATCGACAGCTACGGCGCCAAACATCCCGCCCCCCTGGTAATCATCGGTTTTTCGTGTGATTTTCGGCAGCGTAACGGATGGAATTTTGCCGAGATAGTTATCACCGTTTACGAACAGCGTAAAAAGGCGCAGGATTTTAGGAATTGCCACTTACGCACCTCCCAGCGAACTAAACGCGCTATCAAAATACTGGTCAGTAAAGGTCTGTGTCATATCCAGATCCTCAATCGGCGGCACTGGTGTGTATGAGTACTTCACCGCGCAGCGCCCCTGGCGCAGACCGGTTACCGGGTTATCGATAATGTCAAACCACGCATCACCGCCCAGAAGCTGGCCTGCTGTAACTTTCTGGCGCAGTTTCTGCTGAATACCGCTTACCACGTCTTTAACGTTGGCTGGCGTCATAGGGCTATCAACAGTTGAGAACTGCGCTTCAGCAATTGAATCAGCAAGCGTCTGAGCCGTACGTGTGTAGACCTCAAAAATATATTCCTGAGTATCTGTTGTGCGGTTACCCCAAAACCTGAAGCCATCGCGCTTGATCAGCGTGGTGATTTCATTCGCGTTTAGCTCATTTGCGTCGCTGTCTTCAGCCTGGAGCGCCCAAAAAACGTCGTGCGACATTCCAAGCACGTTATTTACTGAGACGTTCGATAATGACTTGTGCCAGCCCTGATTAATGTCTATCGCTGAACGCAGGCCGCAGGCGTACGCTGGAGCGGGGAAGACTTCATCAGCACCTGTTTGCGGGTTGTAGGCGATAAAATCGGGCCAGATAAGCATAAGCTCACGATAGTTAAGCGTTTTGCGGTAAGCCTTAGCTTCTGCAATGCTGTTACAGCCGCTACAGCTCGCATAAACAAACGCGCGGAGCTTCTGCGCCAGCACGCACAGCTGCCCCGTTACCTCTTTTGTGTCATATCCGGGAACGGCCAGGATTCGCGGCCGATAATCAGTATGTTGCTCAGCCGTCAACAGCGCATACATTCCGGTATAACCACCCGCATCATCATTGCCGCCGATAATCAGCTGCGACTGCGTTTTATCACCGCTTTCCTTAGACTCTGCAACGCGAACAACAATTACCTTCGGGCTGCACTGATCGGAAATCGCTTTGAGCGTTTTGTATAACGAGCCGGTTTTACCCGCCTGACCCAGCACGCTGTTAACGCGAGTGATAAGCACCGGCGTATCGAGTGGAAACAGGTCGGCGTCGGCGTCGTCAGCAACGGCAACAATGCCAATTACCGTCGAATCAATATCGTTGATTGCCGTTACCAGATCCGTGTTTTCCCGAACGCGCGCGCCGTGAAAAAAAGTTTCTGCCATATTCTTGCCCTGCTTGTGAGTTCATTGTGATTCTTGCGGTAAATGCCTTTATAAACACGCTGTTAGGGTTGTTTCTGGCTGCTGACAACAACCAGCGTTTTGTTGCCTCGCGCGTGCGTGGAATATTTGCGAGGGAGGTGATGACAATGGCATTAGAACAACTGAGGCAGCACTTGACGGGTGGTCTTGCTGCATTTGAAGAAGTGGTGCGCGTGCCAGATTTCAGCGTGCTGCTTGGTGGCAAATCGCTGTCCGCGCTGAGTGACCGGCTGATATCCCTGCAACTCACAGATAACCGCGGCTTTGATGCCGATCAGCTTACGCTGTCTATTGACGATGCGGCCGGTGATATTGAGCTACCCCCGCGGGGGGCTGAGTTATCTGTATCACTGGGCTGGAAGGGAGCACCGTTGGTATACAAGGGCATTTATACGGTTGACGAGGTGTCACACTCAGGCCCGCCAGATGCGTTAGAAATAACAGCTCGCAGCGCGGATTTTCGGGATGAATTTAACGTTAAGCGTGAGGTGTCCTGGCATAATGTCACGGTTGAGCGTGTTGTGTCAGCGATAGCACGGCGCTATGAGCTTAAACCAGCGATCAGCGAGTCACTAATGGATATCGAAATCGATCATGCAGATCAGACGCAGGAAAGTGACATGTCATTTTTAACACGTATGGCTGAAATGCTCGGCGCTATTGCAACGGTGAAAAATGGCAACCTTTTGTTTATCACTCCGGGCGCGGGTGTAAGCGCCAGCGGCAAGCCGCTGCCTGCCGCGCTGATAACGCGCAGCAGTGGCGACCGGCACAGCTTTCGCATTGCCGATCGTGATTCCTATACCGGTGTGCGCGCCTACTGGCTTGATCTGAATTTCGGTAAAAAAAAGTCAGTAAAAGTCCGTCCGCGCAAAGCGGCAAATAAGCCCGCCAGCAGCAGCCGAGAGGGTGATTACATTGAGGGCGCCGAGGGAAATATTTATGTCATGCGCAAAACTTATCCCAATGAAACCACTGCCCGACGTGCTGCGGCAGCGAAATGGCAGCAGCTCCAGCGCGGCGCCGCTCAATTTTCTCTGACGCTGGCGCGCGGCCAGGCGGAATTATTCCCCGATGTGCCTGTATCAGTGAGCGGTTTTAAGCCGCAAATTGATGCCCGGCCGTGGGTAATAACGCGTGTTGAGCATGTGATTGATGGCAGCGGATTTACAACCCGCCTGGACCTCGAAGCCAAAATATCTGACTGGATAGCGGAAAGCGGCGAGAGCGGTTAAAATAGCGGCGAGTTCAACTCCTGCGGGAGTATCTGCCATGTTTACCTGTCCACACTGCGGCGCCACAGCGCGCACCCGCACCAGTCGTCGGCTTAGCGAATTGACGATACGCCAGTACCATCAGTGCCAGAATTTAGAATGCAGCCTGTCTTTTACCACGCTTAACAGTGTTGAGCGTGTTGTGACTAAGCGCATACGCTGCGACGATGTGCCGCCCGATTTTGTACCCCGCGACGCTTTCCCGGCGTCGCATTACGGTGATAATCAGCTGTCGCTGGCAGTATAGAAAAAGCCCCGTGATTGCGGGGCTTTTCTATGGTGCAATACTCTTGTGTGGCCGCTATGTGGACGCTGATTTTAAAAATCCTTTTTTATCAGCAAATTGAACGCTTGACCTTCCCCTTGCGGTAAGGTCTATCCTTGAACACAGTCATTCAATGGGCCATTGGCGGCCCGACACACAAGGAGTCTGTATGTCTCACACTATCGAACTTGCGCTGGACGGCCTCTCCTGTGGCCACTGCGTAAAGCGTGTTAAAGAAAGCCTGGAGCAACGCCCGGATGTGGATAACGCCGAGGTAACGATTGAACATGCCAGCGTCACCGGCAGCGCCAGCGCCGACGACCTGATAGAGACGGTCAAACAGGCCGGTTACGGTGCAGCGTTAAGCCGCCCAAAGTCTGAACCGCTGACGAAGTCATTAACCCCGTCGGAAGCATCGACAGCGGTCACCCCCGAGCTTCCGGCAGCTGACACTGATGATGACAGCCAGCAGCTGCTCATCAACGGCATGAGCTGCGCCAGTTGCGTAAGTCGGGTTCAGAACGCGCTGCAAAGCGTTCCCGGCGTGAGCCAGGCGCGGGTAAATCTGGCTGAGCGCACGGCCCTGGTCATGGGCAGTGCGCCGGCTTCTGCGCTGGTGAAAGCCGTTGAGGGCGCAGGCTACGGCGCGGAGGCGATAGAAGACGACGCCGAGCGCCGCGAGCGCCAGCAACAAAACGCCCAGGCGACCATGAAACGCTTTCGCTGGCAGGCCATTGTGGCACTCGCGGTCGGTATCCCGGTGATGATCTGGGGCATGATGGGCGACAACATGATGCTCACCGCCGACAACCGTTTGACCTGGCTTGCCATCGGCCTGGTGACCCTGGCGGTCATGGTAGTGGCTGGCGGCCATTTCTATCGCAGCGCCTGGAAAAGCCTGCTTAACCGCAGCGCCACCATGGACACCCTGGTCGCCCTCGGCACCGGTGCCGCCTGGCTCTACTCCATTGTCGTTAACCTCTGGCCGCATCTGTTCCCGGCCGCCGCGCGCCATCTGTATTACGAAGCCAGCGCCATGATTATCGGCCTGATTAACCTCGGCCACATGCTGGAGGCCCGCGCACGCCAGCGCTCTTCAAAGGCGCTGGAGCGGCTGCTGGACTTAACGCCACCTACCGCACGCGTGGTGGACGAGCGCGGTGAACGTAGCGTGCCGCTGGCCGATGTGGAAGCCGGGATGACGCTGCGCCTGACCACCGGCGACCGCGTACCGGTTGACGGTAATATCACCCAGGGCGAAGCCTGGTTTGATGAAGCCATGCTCACCGGCGAGCCGGTGCCACAGCAAAAAGGCCTGGACGAGCCGATTCACGCAGGCACGGTGGTACAGGACGGCAGTGTGCTGTTTCGCGCCAGCCGTACCGGTAGTCATACCACACTTGCACGCATTATCCGCATGGTGCGCCAGGCGCAGAGCAGCAAGCCGGAAATCGGCCAACTTGCCGACCGTATTTCGGCGGTGTTTGTGCCGGTGGTTGTCGCTATTGCGCTGGTTGCCGCCGCAGTCTGGTATGCCGTAGGCCCCGCGCCACAGGTGGTTTACGCGCTGGTGATTGCCACCACGGTACTCATCATCGCCTGCCCCTGCGCGCTGGGGCTGGCAACGCCGATGTCGATTATTTCCGGCGTCGGGCGCGCCGCAGAGTTTGGCGTGCTGGTGCGCGATGCCGACGCGCTACAGCGTGCAAGCACCCTCGACACCGTTGTCTTTGATAAAACCGGCACCCTGACCGAAGGTAAGCCACAGGTCACCGCGCTGGAAACCGTCGGCAGTACTGATAGTACCCAGGCGCTGCGCCTTGCCGCCGCGCTGGAGCAAGGTTCCAGCCATCCGCTGGCCCGGGCCATACTTGAAAAAGCAGGCAACGCGTCATTGCCTGAGGTTGAGGGCTTTCGCACTCTGCGTGGGCTGGGCGTGAGCGGCAGCGCCGAAGGCCACAGCCTGCTGTTGGGTAACCGCGCCCTGCTGACAGAACAGGGCGTGGACTGCGCGCGTCTGGATGCACAGCTTGAAGCCCACGCGGCACAGGGCGCGACACCTGTCTTACTGGCAGTGGACGGCCAGGCGGCAGCGCTCTTTGCCATTCGCGACCCGCTGCGAGCCGACAGCGTGGCGGCTCTCAAACGCCTGCACAATGAAGGTTACCGTCTGGTGATGCTGACCGGCGATAACCCCACTACCGCAGGCGCTATCGCCAGAGAAGCCGGTATTGACGAGGTTATCGCAGGCGTGCTGCCAGATGGCAAAGCGCAGGCAATTATTCAGCTTCAGCAGCAGGGTCACCAGGTGGCGATGGTGGGCGACGGCATTAACGATGCCCCGGCGCTGGCGCAGGCCGACGTAGGGATTGCGATGGGCGGCGGCAGCGATGTGGCTATCGAAACCGCCGCCATTACCCTGATGCGCCACAGTCTGGTGGGCGTTGCCGATGCGCTGGCGATTTCTCGCGCCACGCTGCGTAACATGAAGCAAAACCTGCTGGGCGCCTTTATTTACAACTCGCTCGGCATTCCGATTGCCGCTGGCGTGCTGTGGCCCCTTACCGGCACCCTGCTTAACCCGGTGGTGGCCGGTGCAGCCATGGCGCTGTCATCAATTACGGTGGTCAGTAACGCCAACCGCCTGCTGCGCTTTAAACCGAAAGCCTAACCCTCTTCAGGGCTGCGGCCTGTGCCGCGGCCCTGAAGTGTACATTTGCGCCATGCTGTCGCGCGCGTTAGCATGGCCTTTTCTGTCAGGGAATGCGCTATGGGTCTGTTTTACCGCCTCCGTACTCTGGTTTCCCGCTTTGTGAGCACCACGTATCCGTGGCCAGCGCTGGACGTGGTGCTGCCCGGTGGGCGCTATCTGCATCTGGTCGGCAGCATCCACATGGGAACGCCCGATATGGCCCCGCTGCCGCCGCGCCTGCTGCAAAAACTTGCCCGTGCCGACGCCCTGATCGTCGAGGCAGATATCAGCGACAGTAGCTCGCCTTTTCCCACCGACAACGATATGCCGCCGCTGCGCGAGCGACTGAGTGAAGAGAACTGGGCGCGCACCGCATCTCGCCTGCATGAACTGGCGCTAGATGCACACAGCATTGACGGCCTGCCGTACTGGCAGGCGGCACTCATCCTTCAGGCGCATCAGGCCCAGCGCCTGGGGCTGCGCCCGGATTTCGGCATTGATTTTCAGCTACTGCAAAGCGCACACCTTAGCGCCAAGCCGGTAATAGAACTGGAAGGCGCGCAAAGCCAGGTGGAATTATTAAAAACGCTGCCGGACGGCGGGCTGACGCTGCTCGAAGACACGCTGGAGCACTGGCATACCAATGCCAGACTGCTGCAAACCATGGTGAGCTGGTGGCTGGAATCACCGCCTGGGGTGCAATCCGGCATGCTACCCAATACCTTCAGTAGCGCGCTTTATGATGTGCTGATGACGCGGCGCAACGCGCAATGGCGCGAGTTTTTACACAGACTGCCGCCCGGACGCTACGTGGTGGCTGTGGGTGCGCTGCACCTTTACGGCGAGGACAACCTGCCGCAGTTGCTGAAAAAAAGCTAAAAAAATGGCCAATATTGCTATTGGCCCGTCAAAGAGGAATTTATTTATTATTGTCGTTATATCGTCAACCTTACGGCCAACGAACCAGCTATTGTCGCGCATTGCGGCGGCTAATGTCACGAAGGTTCTGATTATCGATAGCGAATGATGAACAATTTATACCCTGTCGTGCGTTCCCAAAATAAGAGAAAAGACTATGACGCCCGCTGTAAAACTGCTCGAAAAAAACAAAATTGCTTTCCAGATCCATGCTTACGACCACGATCCGAGTGAAACCCACTTCGGTGAAGAAGCAGTCAACAAGCTGGGGCTGGATGCTAAACGTGTGTATAAAACGCTGCTGGTGGCGCTGGGCGGCGATATGAAGCAACTGGCGGTGGCAGTCACCCCCGTCGCCAGCCAGCTGGATTTGAAGAAGGTTGCTAAAGCGCTGGGCGCGAAAAAAGTCGACATGGCCGACCCAATGGTGGCACAGCGCACAACCGGCTATCTGGTGGGTGGCATCAGTCCGCTGGGGCAAAAAAAGCGTCTGCCGACGGTAATTGACGCGCCCGCGCGTGAATTTGCCACCATTTATATTTCCGGCGGCAAACGCGGGCTGGATATCGAGCTTGCCGCAAGCGATCTGGCTGCCCTGCTCAACGCGCAGTTCGCCGATATCGCCCGCGGCGAGTGAATTACTTCATACTGACTTCGCCCTGCGGTGCCAGCGTTGCGGCATCTATGGGCGAATTTTTCTGGATGTACTCTTTGAGCACTTCGGCATCAATAAACCCGGTGTTCACGTAACTGGCGTGCCCGTCAATCTTCGGCCAACCATCCCCACCCGCGCCGTTAAAGCTCAACGTCGCCATACGGTAGGTTTTGGCCAGGTCCACCGGTTCGCCTTTTATCTTTAGCGCCGAAAGTTTGCCGCCTGCGGCGTTAAAGCTGACGTTAGCAAACTGCGGATACGCGCCTGAATCCGGCTTTTTCTGCGCTACAGCCGTGAGGTAATCCAGCGCTTCCTGTCCGGTAAAATCGACATAGACCAGCGTGTTGCCAAACGGCTGCACCTTCAGCACATCTTTATAGGTGATATTGCCTGCTTCAATGCTGTCGCGAATACCGCCGCCGCTCATCGCCGCAAAATCGGCTTTGCTGCGCGCCATTTGCGCATTCAGGATTAAGCGCGCCAGGTTGGTTTGCTCAAAGCGTACCTTATTGCGATCCCCTTCCAGCTTCTGATTCACGCTGCCAAGCTTGACCGCAAGCTGCGCTTTACCTTTTTTCTGAAACGGCGATAGCAGCGTCAGCATCTGCGGACTTTCCGGGATTTCCGGCAGATACAGTACCCACTCGCTCTTACCGTTGTCCCACTTAAGCTCTTTTTTGAGGTTAACCGGTAGCAGGCGATAACGCTTGAGCGTCAACAGGCCATTGCGAAATTCAAAGTCAGCGCGGCCCACGTACTTGCCCCACTCGTGCGCCTGTACAATCAAGGTGCCGTTTTGCAGATCTGGCGTGCACGGCGTCCCCGGAATGTAATCCTTTATCTTGCGGTTGCTTTTCTCCATACAGACCGGATTTTGCGAGTGACCGCCGACTATCATCGATAGCGCGCCTTTTGGCAGGCTGCGTGCCAGCTCCACATCGCCCGGCGCGTTCGAGCCGTGGTTGCCGTTGTCATAATGCCCCATATGCGTGGCGGCAATAATGATGTCCGGCTTCTCGCTTTGCTGTAACTCCTCAATCACCAGTTTTGCTTCGTCTGCCGGTTTACGAAATTCGATATCAGTGAAGTATTCCGGGTTGCCAATTTTGGCAGTGTCGTCCGTGGTAAGCCCAATCACCGCCACTTTAACGCCCTGGGGCTTAAAAATGGCCCATGGTTTGAACAGGCGCTCCCCGGTGCTTTTCTGGTAGATGTTGGCCGACAAGAACGGGAACTTCGCCAGTTTTTCCTGCTGGCGTAGCACCGATAGCGGGTTATCAAACTCGTGGTTGCCCACCGCCATCGCGTCATAGCCAATAAGATTCATGCCGCGAAAATCCGGCTCGGCATCCAGCACATCGGACTCTGGCACACCGGTATTGATATCCCCTCCAGACAACAGCAGCACGCTACCGCCCTGGGACTCAACCTCATGGCGCACACGGTCCACCAGCGTTTTCTGCGCGGCCAGGCCATATTCGCCATGCTCACTGCGCCAGAAATGGCCGTGGTGATCGTTAGTGTGCAGAATGGTTATTTTGTAGGTCTTATCCTTTTCCCAGCCAAACGAACTGGTACTTGTCAGCGCCAGTGCGCCCACCAGCGCCATAGCCAGCGCCTTAATCCCAGAACACATCATCAACACTCCCTGGTTATTTATCAGGCCGGAAACTGCGGCCTCTTCTTAAAAGCATACACGTAAATAGTTGTGCTACAGCGGGTAACAATGCCAGGCGATAAAATCCCCTGCCCGACTTTTCACTGCGCGTCCTGAGGCGTATGTTAGCAGAGTGTTTATCATCACCGGATACTTCCCTGCATTATCCGCACAACTATAACCATAAATTTCAGGTAACTATGGCATGACTCAACAAAACCCGGCGCTGCCTGGCGCGCCACCGTCGACGCAAAAAGCCCGCACCTCATTTGGCATACTCGGCGCTATCAGTCTCTCACACTTGCTTAACGACATGATCCAGTCGCTGCTGCTGGCGCTGTATCCGCTGTTACAGGCAGAATTTACCCTGAGCTTTGTGCAGGTCGGGCTGATCACGCTGACCTTTCAGCTCGCCTCATCGCTGCTGCAGCCGGTCGTAGGTTATTACACTGACAAATATCCCATGCCCTGGTCACTCCCCATTGGCATGTGCTTTACGCTGTGTGGCTTGATAGTACTGGCGCTGGCGAGCAGCTTCCCGATGGTGCTGATAGCTGCCGCCCTGGTCGGCACCGGTTCGTCGGTGTTCCACCCGGAATCCTCCCGCGTGGCGCGCATGGCCTCCGGCGGGCGTCACGGACTGGCGCAGTCGCTGTTTCAGGTTGGTGGGAATTTCGGCAGTTCACTCGGCCCACTGCTGGCAGCTGTGATTATTGCCCCTTATGGCAAAGGTAACGTGGCGTGGTTTGTGCTGGCCGCCCTGTTGGCGATTATTGTGCTGATGCAGGTAAGCCGCTGGTACGCCGCCCAGCACCGCATTGCGAAAAACAGCCCGAAGCAGGCGCTGAAAAGCCCGCTGCCACGCAATAAAGTGGTGCTGGCTATTGGCATTCTGCTGGTGCTGATATTCTCAAAATACTTTTATATGGCGAGTATCAGCAGCTATTACACCTTTTATCTGATGCATAAATTCGGGCTGTCGGTCCAAAACGCCCAAATTCACCTGTTTGCCTTTTTGTTTGCGGTGGCGGCAGGAACCGTGATTGGCGGCCCGGTTGGTGACAAAATTGGTCGAAAATACGTTATCTGGGGCTCAATTCTTGGCGTTGCGCCATTTACCCTGCTTTTACCATGGGCAAGCCTGTGGTGGACGGGAGTGTTGACGGTGATTATCGGCTTTATCCTCGCGTCTGCCTTCTCCGCCATCCTCGTTTATGCCCAGGAGCTGCTGCCAGGGCGCATTGGCATGGTGTCAGGGTTGTTTTTTGGCTTCGCCTTCGGCATGGGCGGCCTCGGCGCTGCCGTGCTGGGGCTGGTAGCCGACCACACCAGCATTGAGTTGGTCTACAAAATCTGCGCCTTCTTGCCGCTACTTGGCATTATCACGGTATTCCTGCCGGATAACCGGGTAAAAGCCTGACTTTTTCCGGCCAGAGTCTTGTTCTGGCCGGAGCTAATCCCCACATTAATTAACGCCTCATTTAAGATAATGCGCTGAATTAGCATGCTGTGAGGCTTTTTTGTCTGAAGCGATTATTTTCAAGAGCATTCAACATTTATTCGCAAACGCACTGTAAAAAGTTGTTATAAACTATAAGTACTGCTGTCAGCCCGTTCGGTGCTGACACCCGGAATTAACACAGCCCAGAAGGAGACGGAATGCATCATGCCACCCCGCTTATCACCACCATTGTTGGCGGCCTTGTGCTCGCTTTTCTGTTGGGTATGCTTGCCAACAAGCTGCGCATATCACCGCTGGTGGGATACTTACTTGCGGGTGTGCTGGCAGGACCGTTTACCCCGGGCTTTGTAGCAGATACCAAACTAGCCCCTGAACTGGCAGAACTGGGCGTGATTCTGCTGATGTTCGGCGTCGGGCTGCACTTCTCTCTTAAAGATCTGATGGCGGTAAAAACCATCGCCATTCCCGGCGCAATTTTGCAGATAGCCGTGGCCACACTGCTGGGCATGGGGCTTGCCGCAGCGCTCGGCTGGTCAATGATGACCGGCATTGTGTTTGGCCTGTGCCTGTCAACCGCCAGTACCGTGGTACTGCTCAGGGCGCTGGAAGAACGCCAGCTTATTGACAGCCAGCGCGGGCAAATTGCCATTGGCTGGCTGATAGTGGAAGACCTGGTGATGGTGCTGACGCTGGTTCTGCTGCCTGCGGTGGCCGGCATGATGGAGAAGGGTAACGTCGGATTTGCCTCCCTCGCGCTGGATATGAGCATGACCATTGGCAAGGTTGTGGCGTTTATCGCGCTGATGATGCTGGTAGGCCGCCGCCTGGTGCCGTGGATTCTGGCGCGCAGCGCCGCTACCGGTTCACGTGAACTGTTTACGCTCTCGGTGCTGGCACTGGCTCTCGGTATTGCGATGGGTGCGGTAGAGCTGTTTGACGTCTCCTTTGCCCTCGGTGCGTTTTTTGCCGGCATGGTGCTCAACGAATCCGAACTCAGCCACCGCGCGGCACACGACACACTGCCGCTGCGTGACGCGTTTGCGGTGCTGTTCTTTGTCTCCGTTGGCATGTTGTTCGACCCGATGGTACTGATTGAGCAGCCGCTGGCGGTACTCGCCACGCTCACCATTATTATCTTTGGTAAGTCTGTCGCCGCCTTCCTGCTGGTGCGCATGTTTGGTCACTCGCAGCGCACCGCGCTGACCATTGCCGCAAGTCTCGCGCAGATTGGTGAATTTGCCTTTATCCTGGCCGGTCTTGGCATGGCGATGGGCCTGCTGCCGCAGGCCGGACAAAACCTGGTGCTGGCAGGCGCTATCCTCTCCATCATGCTTAATCCGGTGGTATTTGCCCTGCTGGAGCGCTTCCTGAAAAGGCACGAAACTCTGGAGGAGCAAACCTTCGAAGAGGCGCTGGAAGAAGAAAAGCAGGTGCCGGTGGATATCTGTAACCATGTGCTGCTGGTCGGCTTTGGCCGCGTCGGCAGCCTGCTGGGCCAGCGCCTGATTGAACAGGGCGTGCCGCTGGTGGTCATTGAAACCTCACGCAACCGCGTGGATGAGCTGCGCGAGCGCGGCGTGCGTGCGGTGCTGGGCAACGCGGCCAATGAAGAGATCATGGCGCTGGCGCATCTTGACTGCGCCCGCTGGCTGCTGCTGACCATCCCCAACGGCTACGAGGCTGGCGAGATTGTCGCCGCTGCCCGCGAGAAGAACCCACATATTGAAATCATCGCCCGCGCGCACTACGACGACGAAGTGGAGTACATTACCGAGCGCGGTGCCAACCAGGTGGTGATGGGCGAGCGTGAAATTGCCAATACCATGCTGACGCTGCTGGAGAAACCGCCGGTAACGGAAGCGGTCACCGGATAACCCGCTCACTGCGCACTGAAAAACGAAAATGCCGGTCAGTGGCTGTACTGACCGGCATTTTTTATGCCCGCACTTAGCGTTCCCAGTAGGCTTCTTCGAGGCTGTCTTCGCGCTCCGGCAGCCCGCGCGACAGGCGCGGTGAATGCTGATTCAGCACCTGATAGCTGACGCGGTTGGCATATTTGCACACCTGCGCCAGAGACGAATAGGTCAGCCAGTTCAGCGCGTGCTTGCTGGAGTTTGGCACGCTGGCGCGGTGGTAGTGATTAGCGGTGATATCGTGCAGCAGCGCCGCCAGCGCGCCGTCGCCCGCGCCGTTGGTGTTCATGATTTTTTCCGGCCCGCCCATGTAGGGCGCGATATGGGAATAGATACGCTGCGGCGTCGTACAATCTTTGTGACGCATGGCTCGGCTGAATTCATACTGGTTAAATTCCGCAATGGTGCCCGGCAGCAGCGGGTGGCGCGTGAGGCGCTTTTTCTCATCTTCGGTAAAGCCCGCCATATAAAGCCCCTGTGGACCGGCAGTGCACAGCACCAGGTCCACCCAGTCGAGCGCTTTATCCGCCGCCGCAAGCGGGTCACTTAGCCCGGTCAGCGCTTCAGCCTCTTCCTCGTTCATCGCCAGAATCGACACGTGCTCGTGAAGAAAATCGCACCACCACTGCGGCCTGTCGGCAATCACGAATTTGGTGCCGAGCGTCAACACCACCGGCACATCGTGCTTTTTGGCATACGCAATCGCCTGCATGGCGGCATCGGTCATCGGCTCGCCCGGCTCGCAGCGCACCAGATAGGCGCTCAGTACCAGTGCCGAGGCACCAGCAATCACCTCTTCAGGAATGCTTTGCGGATGCAGGCGGTTCATGTGGCCAGGACTGATGGCAAAGGTGCGTTCGCCCTGTGCGTTGATAAGCGTAAAGCAGCGACCAATTGGGCCATCCACACCTTGCAGGTAGTTCAGATCGGTGCGACTGGAGGTATTGCACAGGTAGCGATAGGCGTAGCCGCCGATTTCGATATTACTGCACATCACGCCCAGCAGCACCGAGCGGTCGTCAGCCAGCACCGAGTAATTGTGCATGGTGTTACCGATGGTGCCACCGGCAAACTGGTGGGTAATAAGATTCTGGCTGACCAGTTCCCGATAAAGCGCTTCGGCCACGTCATCGGCAATCACCAGCGAGTGGCCAAAGCTCAGGCCGTAGCGACGGACAAAGTCGTCATCCACCTTTGCTTCAATATCCACCAGCGTCTGATCGATACCAACAATCCAGCTACTGCTGGTTTCGCTCTCAGGCTGGCGTTGCACCAGCAACGGATCGCGGTTGCTGACGGGAAAATAGTGTTTAGATTTACGTTTACCGGGAAATTTCATGAATGGATTAAGGGGGTAGCCAGACAGGCGGCGTAGAGTAGCACACCTGCGCCCCCCTTGCGATCGGCGCTAGCGCGCCACCAGCCGCGCCATCATCGCAATGTGGTCGTCCTGGTCATTAAGCGCTGGAATATATTCATATTTTCCGCCACCGGCGTGCTGGAAGATTTCACGGTTCTGCATGGCGATTTCTTCAAGCGTCTCCAGGCAGTCCGCTGCAAAGCCCGGGCACATCACCTGAATATGCTTCACGCCCTGCTCACCGAGCATTTTCATCGTCTCGTCAGTGTAAGGCGTCAGCCACGGCTCTTTGCCAAAGCGCGACTGGAAGGTCATCATCACCTTTTCAGGCGGCAGGCCAAGCGCGCTGACCAGCGAGCGGGTGGTATCGCGACAGCGTTGCGGATAATCATCACCCTCATCGGCGTAGCGCTGCGGGATGCCGTGATAAGAGAGCAGCAGCAGATCCGGCTCCCCGTGTTCAGCAAAGGAGCGGCGCGCTGAATCGGCCAGTGCGGCAATGTAGTCCGGGTTCTGCGCGTAATCACGAATAAAAGAGACGGCAGGCACGTTACGGGTTTTTGCCAGCACGCGCGCCAGTTCGTCCCACACTGCCGCCACGGTGGAGCAGGAATATTGCGGGTACAACGACAGCACCACAATGTGATTCACGCCCTGACTTAGCAACTCGTCCACCGCGCTTTGTATGGATGGCACACCGTAGCTCATGCCAAGGGCGACCGGCGTGTCCGGGAGCAGCGCCTGGAGTTTTTGCTGCTGGCTACGGCTGTAGACCATTAGCGGCGAGCCACCGTCGGTCCACACCGATTGATAGAGTTTTGCCACACGCGGGGAGCGCAGCGGCAGCACGATAGCGCGCAGAATAAGCCACCACTTCAGGCGCGGCGCATCAACCACGCGTCTGTCACTGAGGAACTGGCGCAGATAGCGTTTCACTGCCGCGGGGGTGGGTGCTTGCGGCGTGCCAAGGTTTGCCAACAGCACGCCCATTTTTTCCTGACGCAACGTTCCACTCCTTATTGACTGCGTTACGGGTTAAAGATTGTAGCCGAAAAGCCGCCACAAGGGACCAATTGCAGCGACAGGTAGCGCGTGAACACTATTGAACGCGAAGGCGCAGCGGGTGGACGGCGCTGCCGGTGCCGCACATAGAGGGCATGTAATGGGAGATGACGGAGAAACGGTACTTTCCGGCTTTTGTTGGCGTACCTTCCAGTCGCAGATAGATATCGGCAAAATCTCTGGTCGTTCGGGTGTAATCGACCAGCGGCGACGGCCCCGCGTTGACGTCTTCGCCTTTATACCACCACGACAGCGTCAGTCCGTCAGGCAAACGCTCGCTATCGCTAAACTCGGGTTGCAGCAACTCACCCACGTGCAGCGTGGCCTGGTAAGGCTCACCCACGCGCGCATCCGGCCAGATCAGCGCCGTTTTGTGGGTATCAGAAGAGAACAGGATGCCGCCTGCGCAGATAACGCCGTAAAGCATTTCAGCACAGCCTGTGGAGCAGAAGGTAACAATAAGAATAAGAGCAAGGCGCGGTAATTTTTTCCGCATTGCAGATACATCCCTGAAAAGTGAAAACCGGGGAGTCTTTCCCCGGTTATTTCGCGCGGCTTAGTCGAGAATTTTCACCAGCTCGGCACGCACGGCGTCAACGGCCTGGGTGCCGTCAACTTTCGCGTATTTGGTGTGACCCGCCTGCGCTTCTTTCTGGTAGTAGCCAATCAGCGGCGCGGTCAGGTTGTGGTATTCCACCAGACGCTTGCGCACGGTCTCTTCCTGATCGTCTTTACGGGTGCTCAGTTCTTCGCCGGTCACATCGTCTTTACCTTCCACTTTCGGCGGATTGTATTTGATGTGGTAAACACGCCCGGATGCGGCGTGAACGCGACGCCCAACGATGCGGTCAACAATGATGTCGTCCGGCACGTCAAACTCCAGCACGTAATCTACGTTGATACCCGCTTCTTTCATGGCGTCAGCCTGAGGGATAGTGCGCGGGAAACCGTCCAACAGAAAACCGTTGCGGCAGTCTTCCTGCGTGATGCGCTCTTTAACCAGTGCGATAACCAGTTCGTCTGTCACCAGCTTGCCGGCGTCCATGATGTCTTTGGCTTGTTTACCCAGCTCGGAGCCGGATTTTACTGCGGCACGCAGCATATCACCGGTGGAGATCTGCGGGATCCCGTATTTCTCCATGATGAACTGAGCCTGTGTCCCCTTACCAGCGCCGGGCGCGCCGAGCAGAATCATACGCATTGCGTAATTCCCCTTACGAATGGATTTATCAATATTCTTCCCCATCCCTTCAGGAAGCCGCACGCAGGCGGCACGCAACCGGAAAGATTGCGCATTGCCGCGCATCCGCAGCCTGAAAAGTGGAGGGTATAAGCTGAGGGGTATGACCTTACCATTAAGCCCACGTCACCACAAGAAAGCCCACGGTAGCGGTGCGGTCTGACTCGGTTCAGCGTCGCGGGTGCGTACAAACCGTCTGATTTTTGCGCGTTTTCGCCGCCGTATACAATGGCCTGGGCGCAACGGGCTGCCCGGCAGGCATAAAAAAACCCGCCTGTCGGCGGGTTTTTAGCGTTAATCGCGCTTAGCCCAGCAGCAGCTGGTTGATGCGGCGAATAAACAGGTTCGGGTCTTCCAGTGAGCCTTTCTCAGCCAGCAGCGCCTGGTCAAGCAGCAGCTCCACCCACTCACCAAAACGTGTGTCGTCGCTGGTATCGGCAGTGCGTTTTACCAGCGGGTGCTCCGGGTTTAGCTCGAAGATGTACTTCACATCCGGTACGGCCTGGCCTGCGGCGGCGAACAGCTTCGCCATCTGGGTGCTCATCTCGTCGCTGTCGGTGGTGACAATGGCTGGCGTATCGGTCAGGCGATGGGTCAGACGCACCTCTTTCACGCGCTCGCCCAGCAGCGTTTTCACACGCTCAACGAACGGCTCAAGCGCTTTGTCGGCTTCCTTCGCGCTGTCGTCCACGTCGTCGGCCAGCTTCTCCAGCGACTCGTCTGCTTTTGATACGGACTGGAACGGCTTACCGTCAAACTCGGTCAGGTAGCTCATCATCCACTCGTCGATGCGGTCAGACAGCAGCAGCACTTCGATGCCCTTTTTACGCAGCAATTCCAGGTGCGGGCTGCTTTTCGCCGCGGCGTAGCTGTCGGCGGTGATGAAGTAAATCTTCTCCTGCCCTTCTTTCATGCGCGCAATGTACGCATCGAGCGAGACGTTTTGCACAGAGGAGTCGTTGTGGGTGGAGGCAAAACGCAGCAGTTTTGCAATGGTCTGCTGGTTGGCGGTGTCTTCCGCCGGGCCTTCTTTAAGCACCAGACCAAACTGTTCCCAGAAGGTCTGGTATTTGTCCGCATCGTCTTTTGCCAGTTTCTCAAGCATCTGCAACGCACGCTTGCTCAGTGCGTTGCGCAGGTTGCGGGTAACCGTGCTGTCTTGCAGAATTTCACGCGACACGTTAAGCGGCAGGTCGCTTGAGTCAATCAGGCCGCGCACAAAGCGCAGGTAGTTCGGCATGAACTGCTCGGCGTCGTCCATGATGAACACGCGCTGTACGTAGAGCTTCAGGCCGTGTTTGTGATCGCGGTTCCACATGTCCCACGGCGCCTGCGCCGGGATGTACAGCAGGCTGGTGTACTCCTGTTTGCCTTCAACGCGGTTGTGGCTCCAGGTGAGCGGATCGGTAAAGTCGTGGGCGATGTGCTTGTAGAACTCGTTGTATTCGTCGTCGCTGATTTCACCGCGGCTGCGGGTCCACAGCGCCTGGGCTTTGTTGATCTTTTCCCAGCTAACGACGGTTTCGCCGTCTTTCTCTTCGCTCTGCTCAATTTCTACCGGCAGCGCGATATGGTCGGAATACTTGCTGATGATAGAACGCACGCGCCAGGCGTCGAGGAACTCGTCTTCACCTTCACGCAGGTGCAGCGTTATCTCCGTCCCGCGATCCTCTTTGGTGATGTCAGCAACGGTATAGTCGCCTTCACCGGCAGATTCCCAGAACACGCCGTTTTCGGCACTGTCGCCCGCCGCCCGGGTGCGGACCGTCACTTTATCGGCCACGATAAACGCCGAGTAGAAGCCCACGCCAAACTGGCCAATCAGCTGGCTGTCTTTGGCCTGGTCTGAGCCCATTGACTCCAGAAACGCTTTGGTGCCGGATTTAGCAATGGTGCCAAGGTGGTCGATAACGTCATCACGGTTCATACCGATGCCGTTATCGGAAATGGTCAACGTGCGGGCGTCTTTATCAAACGAAACGCGCACGCGCAGCTCACCGTCGCCTTCATAAAGTTCCGGCTTCGACAGTGCGCGAAAGCGCAGCTTGTCGGCCGCATCGGAGGCGTTGGAGATAAGCTCACGCAGGAAAATTTCTTTGTTCGAATAAAGAGAATGGATCATCAGGTGCAGAAGCTGTTTTACCTCTGACTGGAAGCCACGTGTCTCTTGTCCTTTCATTTAGCGATACCTCAACTCTTCCCTTGTGCTTACAGTCACATCTGCAAGCGCGCGGGTTTGTACGGTTACGGGAAAATACGTTTTTGAGGTAATGGGGATACGTAGAGAGGATTTCAAGCGGGAGCGCAAAATGCCGCTCCCGATTGATTAAAAACTAATCTTATGACGCCCGACCAGAGAATGGGAAAGCGTGGTGCCATCGACCATTTCCAGTTCACCTCCCACCGGCACGCCGTGGGCGATACGGCTGGCCTCTACGCCGTACTGGGCGCAAAGTTCAGCGATGTAGTTCGCGGTCGCCTCGCCTTCCACGGTGGGATTGGTGGCGAGAATCACTTCCTGCATCTGTTCGGTTTCCAGGCGCTGCTCCAGGCGGTCCAGCCCGATGTCGTCCGGGCCAATGCCGTCAAGCGGCGACAGGTGGCCCATCAGCACAAAGTAGCGCCCGGAAAACTGCCCGGTCTGCTCAATGGCGTAAATATCCGCCGGACTTTCCACCACGCAAATCTGGCCGTTTTCACGCCGACGCGGGTTCGAGCAGATGTTACAGACCTCCTGCTCGGTGAAAGTGCGGCAATCGGCACAGTGGCCGATTTCCGACATCGCGCGCTGGAGCGACTGCGCCAGGCGCATGCCGCCGCTGCGGTCGCGCTGCAACAGCGCAAAGGCCATACGCTGGGCCGATTTTGGCCCCACGCCTGGCAGACAGCGCAGCGCTTCCATAAGCTGCGTGAGCAGCGGGCTGGTTTGCATCAGAACGGCATCTTGAAGCCAGGCGGCAACTGCATGCCAGAAGACACAGACGCCATTTTCTCTTTCTGCGTCTCTTCAATGCGACGCGCTGCGTCGTTGAACGCGGCCGCTACCAGATCTTCGAGCATGTCTTTGTCGTCTTCGAGCAGGCTTGGGTCAATTTCCACGCGGCGGCAGTTATGCGCCCCGTTGATGGTGACTTTCACCAGACCTGCGCCAGATTCGCCGGTTACTTCCATTGCGGCGATTTCTTCCTGCATCTTCTGCATTTTGTCCTGCATCTGCTGGGCCTGCTTCATCAGGTTACCCAGACCGCCTTTACCACCAAACATAATCTTCTCTCTATTGCTCGGGCCGCATAACCGACAAAACGCTTACGCGGCGTGTTGTTGATAACGCACAGCCAGGCTGCACGTCAGACGGGGCGAATACTCTCTTCATCCAGACTCGCGTCGAAAAACCGTTGCAAGGTCTGGATATTATTATCCGCAATAATCGATTCCCGCGCCTGCTCCAGCTTCTCTTCATAGATAGCCTGGCGCCACTCCAGCGGCGTGCGCTGCGCGGGGCTGTCGTCTTCGACAATGGTCAGTTCTACCGGCGCGCCGTGCAACTCGCTCAGCGCCTGCGCCAGCGCCTGCTGCGCGCCGGAAGAGTTTAAGTGGCGCTGTGACGGGCGCAGATGCAGACAGATGGCGTTGCCATTCTGCTCTTTCCAGGCATTCAGCGCGACCTGCTCGACCAGCTTCGCTACCTTAAGGCGACTCACTTCTTCGGCCCAGGGATCGCGCTCAATCGCTTCTTCAGCCAGTTTCGCCGCAAGCTCCGGGGTTTTCTCGTGCTCAAGGGCTCGCTTAAGCGCTTTCGGCGTGGCGACTTCTTCCACCACGGCCGTTTCAGGGTTCTGCGCCTTCCAGCGATAAGCCTCTTTCTTAGAGGGTTTATCCTGCGCCTGGGGAGCAGACTGGCGCGCCTGTACACGCTCGGTCACAGAGGCAAGGCGTTCCAGCGCGGAGTTTGCAACCGGCCGCGCAGCACGCGATAGCGCCGCCGGTTCACCCTTTTTTGTTTTGGTTTCTCCCTGCTGGCGCGCAAGCTGGCTGCGGGCCTGTAGCACCTGGCTTATGGCGTCTGGCAGCGGCGCGCCTGGCGGTGGCGCGTCCTGCGCTATATCTGCCATGTCCATGGGCGGCGGCGCAACCTGCTCTGCTGAGGGTAGCGCCGATGGTGTGAATGCCTGGGGTGCCGCCATCTGCTGTGGCGGCAAAGACGGCGCAGGTGCGACAAGCGGTGCTGTACTGCGCGGCGCTTGCGGTTCTGGCAGCGGCTGCTGTGGGTGGAATGCCAGCGCACGCAGTAGCGTCATTTCCACGCCCATGCGCCGGTCCGGCGCCCAGGGTAACTCTTTACGCCCAATAAGCAGCGTCTGGTAGTAAAGTTGAATATCTGTTGGTGCCACGGTGCGCGCCAGTTCACGCAGCCGCGTTTCATCTGACAGTGCGTCGTTGCCGAGCGCAGACGGCGATAGCTGTACCATCGCAATGCGGTGCAACAGGCCAAGCATTTCAATGAGCAGGGCTTCCCACTCAACGCCGCGCATCGCGGCATTGTTCACAAGCGTCATCGTGCGTGGGCCGTCGGCCTGGACCAGGGCTTCAATCAGCGTCAGCGCCTGGTCATCGTCAAGCGTGCCAAGCATGGCGCTCACCGCCTGAGTGGTCACCTGGCCGTCGCCGCTGGCAATCGCCTGGTCGGTAAGACTCAGCGCATCGCGCAGGCTACCTTCCGCCGCACGCGCCAGTAGCTGTAGCGCACGCGATTCAAAATCAATGTGTTCCTGGCCGAGAATATGCTCAAGCTGGGCGGCAATCTGGGTTACATCCAGCGCTTTGAGATGAAACTGCAAACAGCGCGACAAAATGGTGACCGGCAGTTTTTGCGGGTCAGTGGTTGCCAGCAGGAATTTGACGTGTTCGGGTGGCTCTTCGAGCGTTTTTAGCAGCGCGTTAAAGCTGTGGCGCGAGAGCATGTGTACTTCGTCAATCAGGTAGACTTTAAAACGCCCGCGCGCCGGTGCGTACTGCACGTTATCAAGTAGCTCGCGGGTGTCTTCCACTTTGGTACGCGAGGCGGCGTCTATCTCAATGAGGTCAACAAAGCGGCCCTGTTCAATCTCGCGGCAGTTGTCGCATTTGCCGCACGGCGTGGCGGTAATGCCGGTTTCGCAGTTAAGGCCTTTTGCCAGCAGGCGGGCAATGGAGGTTTTACCCACGCCGCGGGTGCCAGAAAACAGATAAGCGTGGTGGATACGGCCAAGGTTCAGGCCATTAGCCAGCGCGGTCAGGACATGTTCCTGGCCAACAACATCGGCAAAGGTTTGTGGACGCCATTTACGGGCCAGCACCTGGTAGCTCATCGGCAATAGGCTCTCAGACAGGGAGAAAGGTAAGTCACAGGAGGATAATGCTAACACAGCCCCACCCGATGGGCGAGGCTGCTCTTAGAACTCAGTGGCCGGGGAACGGCACCAGGCTGTAGCTGGTGACGCCCAGCTTTTCAAGGCGCTGCTCGCCGCCCAGATCGAACAAATTGATGATGAAAGCCGCGTCGGTCACTTCACCGCCCAGGCGACGGATCAGCTTCACCGTCGCTTCAATCGTACCGCCGGTTGCCAGCAGATCGTCCACCACCAACACGTTATCGCCCGGCTGAATGGCATCAACGTGAATTTCCAGCTGGTCGGTGCCGTATTCCAGCTCATAGCTTTCGCTGATAGTTTCACGCGGCAGTTTACGCGGCTTGCGTACCGGTACAAAACCTACATTCAGGCCCAGCGCAACCGGCGCACCAAACAGAAAGCCGCGTGCTTCGGTGCCCACCACTTTGGTGATGCCCGCGTCTTTATAACGCTCTACCAGCAATGCAATGCTGAGCGCGTAGGCTTGCGGGTCTTCCAGCAGGCTGGTGACGTCACGAAACAGGATCCCCGGCTTCGGGTAATCCTCAATGCTTTTGATGCTGTTTTTGAGAAACTCAAGCTGCTGCGCAGTTGCGGTCATAGTTACTTGCCTGAAAAATACGGTATTACCCACAGCGCAAGAGGCCCGGAAGTGGCACCTTTGCTTCGTTTATAAGCATCGCGCTGCGCTCGAAAACGCCAGAATTTACTGGCTGCGGGCGGCAATTGCAACCACCGTCGTGTGACTTCACGGCTTTTCTTGCTTTTCATCAACCACCGGGATGCGCCACATAAAGAGTAGCAGCGCGCCAAGAATCAGCAGCAGTAATACGCGCACCCAGGTCATTTGCACCAGCCACAGCGAGACGGCAAAGGTGATAAGGATAAACGCCACCGCACGAGGTTTCGCGCCCGGCGGCATGGCGCGGTAGCGCTGCCAGTAGCGCAGATAGCCGCCAAACCAGGAGCGATACATCAGCCAGTGGTGAAAACGCGGCGACGAGCGCGCAAAACACCAAGCCGCCAGCAGGATAAACGGCGTAGTGGGCAACAGAGGTAACACCACGCCCAGCGTACCGAGTGCTACCGCTAACCAGCCCGTCATGATTAAAATGTATTTACCCATAGGTTGCTTCCACAGCGCGATGCCGCCACTGTAGCATAACCACCGGCCATCGCCCCGGGGAGATAATGAAGCGTCAGCCATTAACTGAAACACTGGATGCCCGCATTGCCGAACTGGCTGTGCTGATTGCCCCGATGAGCGCGCACCGCGCGCTGTCGGCGCGCTTTGACCGCCAGCTTTTTACCACCCGCAGCACGCTGATGGGCGACTGCCTGCGCGAAATTGAAGAAAACGGCCAGCGCCTGAAAGAGGCTATTGCCAGAAATAATAGTGAACAAACGGCCTGGCTTGCAGAACATCTGGTCGCCCAGATTGCCGCGCTAACGCGCGAGGCGGCAACAGGTGAATTACGCCGCTTTGATGCCGCCCGCCCATCCCAGGCAAAACTTAACGAAAAACTGCTACAACATCAGGACTACGAGCGGCGGCTGCTGGCCATGAAAAACACCCGCACGGCACAATTAGCGCGCGCAGAAACGCTGGCAGAACAGCAGCGGCTGATTCGTGAACTGGAGGTGCTGGACGGGCGCATTACACGCTGCCGTGACGCGCTGGCAAAAATAACGCGCGTGGTGGAACGCCGCACGCGCTGAAATTAATCAGGAGAAGCTATGTCGCTGGAAACTGCCCCGGATGAGGTCAAACTGGCCGTGGATTTGATTATGCTACTGGAAGAAAACGCCGTCCCAACGCACACCGCGCTGGCGGCGCTGGATATTGTGCGTCAGGACTTTTTACGCAAGCAGGCGCAGCAAACGCCAGCGTCAGACTGATGCCGGTGCGTCGCCCTCGTCTTTATTACTGATGTCGCGCTTTATTTCGGTGACTTCGTCGCCTTTCTCGTTGCGCAGATGCACCTCAACGGTATTAAACGCGATATTAATGCCGTTCTCGCGACAGAGCCTGTCAACAGTGCGGTTCACCTCATCCTGCGTGCCGACGCGATCGCCCAGTTCACGCACATAAAATTGCAGTTCGTGATCCAGCGAGCTTTGCCCAAAGTTCAGGAAGAACACCAGCGGCTGAGGATCGTGCATCACTTTCGGATGCTCGCTCGCCGCCTGGAGCAGGATTTTTTTCACCTTTTCAAGATCGGATCCGTAGGCCACACCGAGCTTGACCACCACGCGCGTGATCGTATCGCTAAGTGACCAGTTGATCAGGCGCTCAGTGACAAACGCCTTGTTCGGCACAATCACTTCTTTGCGATCGAAGTCCGTTATCGTGGTGGCGCGAATGCGGATTTTGCTGACTGACCCCGAATAGGTGCCGATGGTGATGGTGTCACCAATGCGGATGGGGCGCTCAAACAGGATTATCAGACCGGCAATAAAGTTACCAAACACCTCCTGCAAGCCAAAACCAAGACCTACCGATAACCCGGCCGCCATCCACTGCAATTTGTCCCAGGAAATCCCAAGCGATCCAAACACCACAATCGCGCCTGTGGCAATAATCACGTAATTGAGAATGGTGGTAATGGCATATGACGACCCCTGGCGCATTTTGAGCCGGGAGAGCACCAGCACTTCCAGCAGCCCCGGCAGGTTGCGGATCAGCGCCCAGGCCAGCATAAAGGCCACCACAGCAAAAAGCAGGCTGCCCATTGTCACGCTTTTTGTCACCGCCGCCCCCGCTTCCGTGGCGCTGTAACTCCAGAGGGTGATGCTGTCGAGATAAGAGAAAACGGTAATTAAATCAGACCAGATGGCCCAGAACACCACGGCGAACAGCGCAAACATGGCAAGAGTGGTAATGCGCAGCGTCTGCTGGTTAACCTGGTCGAGTCCCAACGGCGGCTCTTCTGGCGGCTCGTTGCTGCCTTCTGCGCCCTCTTTGGCCATTGCCTCACGCCGCGCCAGCGCCCGTCGCCAGGCAATACGCCGCGCCGCCACGCTCAGGCCGCGCAAAATTGTCTGGTAAAGCAGGTTCCAGATAATGACCAGATACACCGTATCAATCCAGCGGTGCGCCAGGCGCAGCGTGGTGTAGAAGTAGCCCATTGCGGTCAGCACCAGCAGGCTAATTGGTACCAGCGACAGTACGGTTATCGTCACCAGGCGCACAGTATGCGACTCTTTATCACGCCAGGCGTCGCGGCACATCGGCCACATCAGCCCGGCAATCACCAGCAGGTTGAGAAACACCATAAACTGGCCAAGCACGTCGTTCATCAGGTGCAGCGGGGAATTTGCCCCCACCACGCTCCAGCACAACATGGGCAACAGCGCGAGGCTGATGCGCACAATCTGGCGGCGATAATGGCGCACCTTTGCTGGCGCAATAGCAAAGTGGCGTTCGGCCACACCGCCCTGCTCCAGCACGCGCCAGCTCACCCCAAAGACCAGCCAGAACATTGCCAGTTCTTTACCAAAGCTCCACATCAGCTCGCTGACATTGAGCTTCATAAACAGCAAAATCAGTCCCACTGCCAGTAGCGTCAGGCACACCGGCAGGGCGCGCACAACGTTAATCAACAGCGCCTGTGGCGTGTGCCTCTGGCTGTCGTTATGCAGATGGCCAATGTCAGCGGCAAGTGCTGCCAGGCGCTGGCGCAGCCAGCGAAAGCGCCAGCGTAGCAGACCCGCCAGTAGTAACAGCGGCAGCGCCACAAGTAGCCCCGAGCCAAGCGACTGGCGCGCACGGTCCCAGTTGCCCTCGATTTTCATTGACGCAAGCTGGCTTTGCAGCGCCTGCGGGAAGGCTTTTATCCACTCCCAGTCCATGGGCTTGTTGGAGGTGACCCAGAAAATTTGCTGCGTCAGCGTTTGCTGCAACCGCTGGCTGGAACTCATCAACTGCTGCTGGTTCATCTGCAAATTGATAGCCAGCATAAGCTGGCTGCCCAGCTGTTTGTTGAGCTGGTCGAGCAACTCGCGGCGCATCTCCACCACTTCCAGTAGTGCGTTTTTCACGTCACTGTTGCTGGCAATGTCCTGCTGCTGCTCTTTGGACTGCCCCTGAATTAACTGATTAACAAAGTCATCGCTTTTAAACAGCGCATCACGCTGCTGGTTAAGATCAAACTGCTCCAGGCGCAGGTCGGCAATGCGCCCGGTCATGTCCTGCATGTCGTCCGCAGACGGCAGGTTTTGCTGCTGCTGATAAAGAATGCGCGACAGCAACAGGCTCCCCTTGAGCATGGCAATTTGTTCTTTCAGGCTGCGCTCGGACTGTAGCGTGCGGTCAAGCCAGGTTTTGACCTGGATATTGCGCTGCACCAGTTCGTTGCCGCGCTGGGTGGCTTCTATCAGGCGCTCGCTCAGCTGTTGGTTAACCTCAAGCTCTTGCCGGACCAGCGGATTGTCCTGAATGGTCGCGCTCTCTTCCGGCGTTATGGCCTCCTGCGCGGTCTTTTCCGTCAGCGTCAGCCGCTTGGTGCTGAGTGTGGCCTGCATTAGCTGTAGCTGGTGTTCAAGACGAGAGATCTGCGCGGTGGTGTAGTCGCGCTGTTTTTGCAGCGAATCCTGAAGCATGGTGTTGCCTTCAAGACTGTCGCGCTGCTGCTCAATTTGCGCATTAAGCAGCGTCTGTTGGGCCAGTAGCAGCGCCTCCTGGCTTGTGCGCAGCGTCGCTCCGGTCGCGGTGCCATTCAGACGCGTGCGCACCTGCTGTAGCTGCTCGGTTGCCGCGTACATGGCGCTTTGCACCCGCTCAGGCTGCGTCTGGAGCGACACCAGCTGGCTGTTGAGCGTAGACAGGTCACTTTGCGCAGATTGCAGGTCATCAAACGCCTGCGAGACTTGCTGCTCAAGCTGGCGCAGCGATAAGGCGGCAAGGCTTTTTGAATACGCCGCGTCATCCTGCGTCTGCTGGCCCCAGGCTTCAAGCGCCTGCGTTGCCAGTCGCGTTTTTTCCGGGGCTTCTTTGAGTTGCTTGCGCTGCTCCAGAGCCTCATTTTTAACCCGGTCGATTTTATCGAGCACTTCCAGCGTCTGGCTAAGATCCTGCTGTTCCAGCTTGTCCTGTGCGGACAGGTTTTTCTGCTTATTAAGCGTATCAAGCTGGCTTTGTATATCCTGGCGCGCAGGCAGATCGCTGCTGGCCCGCGCCTGCACCAGAGGGGCACAGAGCAACCAACCACATAGAAAAATCAGCGTTATCACAACAGCGAAAGCGGATTTCCGCCGTCTTATAGCGTGCTGTAGAGTCATGGCATCTGTGGCGGCCAGGCCGCAAGAAGAGATAAGGAAAGTCTGAGTGGCGCAGAATAGCACGCCTTTTGTACAGGTAACAGCCGCCAGGCGGCACGGAGTTTTCTTAAATTACACGCCGCTCGCTGTGGCCTGGTGCAGGGTCGGGCAATGCCTGTACATCTCAAGCAGAATGGCGACGTAATCGCGCGCTTCGCGTTTGAGGTCAAAAGAGTCTGGTGCAAACAGCCAGCTTTCAATTATGCCGGTCATATAACAGCGCATTAATATTGCCGCACGGCGGGTTATGAGATTTTGCGGCAGCATACCGGCCGCACGACACAGGTTAAGTGTGCTTTCAATACGCTCGTAACCTTCCATATAAAGACTACGCTGCGCCTGCTGAACAGCGGCCATTTCCCCAACAAATTCACATTTATGGAATATGATTTCCATCATAAGACGGCGTCTTTCTTCTGTTACCGTCGCCTCCAGAATGTAAACTAGTAACTCTCTCAATGCAGAAAGTGGATCGTCAGGAAATTTTGCCCGATACTCAATTTCTAAATCACCGATATCGGATTCTGAAAGCTCCCAGATTTCATTAAATAAATCCGACTTATTACGAAAATGCCAGTAAATCGCGCCACGCGTCACACCTGCCGCGTGCGCGATGTCTGCAAGCGACGTCGATGAAACGCCTTTTTCTGAAAAAAGACGCAGCGCTGTATCCAGTATGTGCTGACGAGTTTCAAGCGCCTGCTGTTTGGTTTTTCGTGCCATCAGTGGAAGGATTTACAGGAGTTCAGATTTACATACATTTATGAATGTATGTACCATAGCACGACGATAATATAAACGCAGCAATGGGTTTGTGGACATTTGACCCTTGATCAAATTTTGAAATCGGACACTCGAGGTTTACCTATGAACAAAAACAGAGGATTTTCGCCTCTGGCGGTCGTTCTGATGCTCTCAGGCAGTTTTGCGCTTACAGGATGTAATGACGAACAGCAACAACAGCAAGGTGCTCAGGCTCAGGCCGTTGGCGTTGTTACGCTAAAAAACGAACCTCTTCAGATAACGACCGAGCTGCCCGGACGCACCAGCGCTGTTCGGGTTGCGGAAGTTCGCCCACAGGTTAGCGGCATTATTCTGAAGCGTAATTTTGTAGAAGGCAGCAACGTGCAGGCGGGTGAATCTCTTTATCAGATTGACCCGGCCACATATCAGGCCGCCTACGAGAGCGCCAAAGGCGATCTGGCACGGGCGCAAGCCAGCGCCAGCGTGGCACGCATTACACTGAATCGTTACAAGAAACTGCTTGGCACTAACTATATCAGCCAACAGGATTACGATAACGCTCAGTCCACCTCACTGCAGGCCGACGCCTCTGTTGTTGCGGCTAAAGCGGCAGTAGAAACGGCACGCATTAACCTTGCGTACACCAAAGTCACCTCGCCAATCAGCGGGCGCATTGGTAAATCCGCCTTCACCGAAGGGGCACTGGTGCAGAATGGTCAGACTACCGCGCTGGCCACTGTGCAGCAGCTTGACCATATCTATGTGGACTTTACCCAGTCGAGCAATGACTTCCTGCGACTGCAACAGGAGATGGCTAACGGCACGCTGAAGCAGGAAAACGGCAAGGCGAAAGTCACGCTCACCACCGCCGACGGCATCACTTACCCGCAGACCGGCACGTTGCAATTCTCTGACGTGACCGTTGACCAGACCACCGGCTCTATCACACTGCGTGCGCTGTTCCCGAACCCTAACGGCACGCTGCTGCCGGGCATGTTCGTACGCGCCAGTCTTGATGAAGGCACCAACCCGAACGCACTGCTGGTTCCACAGCAGGGTATCACCCGCACGCCGCGTGGCGATGCCACGGCCATGGTGGTGGGTAAAGATGAGAAGGTTGAAGTGCGCCAGGTCACCACCTCGCAGGCTATTGGCGATAAGTGGCTGGTGACCGAAGGGCTGCAAAGCGGTGACCGCGTGATTGTTTCCGGCCTGCAAAAAGTCCGTCCGGGTGCTCAGGTGAAAGCCGAAGAGCAGAAAGCAGACGACAAAGCACAGAGTGACGCCGCTGCCCCGTCCGACAAGACACAGTCTTAACTTAAACAGGAGCCGTTAAGACATGGCTAAGTTTTTTATCGATCGCCCCATTTTTGCCTGGGTCATTGCGATCATCATCATGCTTGCAGGGGGACTGGCTATCCTGAAGCTGCCTGTGGCGCAATATCCCACCATTGCGCCGCCAGCAGTTCAGATATCAGCCGTTTACCCTGGTGCTGATGCAAAAACGGTGCAGGACACCGTGACACAGGTTATCGAACAGAACATGAACGGTATCGATGGCCTGATGTACATGTCCTCAGCGAGTGACTCGTCCGGTACGGTCCAGATTACGCTGACGTTTGAGTCAGGGACCGATGCCGATATCGCCCAGGTGCAGGTGCAAAACAAACTGCAACTGGCGATGCCGCTGCTGCCGCAGGAAGTACAGCAGCAGGGTATCAGCGTGAAAAAGTCCTCCAGCAGCTTTTTGATGGTACTGGGTTTTATCAACACTGACGGCACCATGAACCAGGACGACATCGCGGACTTCGTTGGTTCGACGATTAAAGATCCTATCAGCCGTGCCTCAGGCGTGGGTGACGTTCAGCTCTTTGGTTCTCAGTACGCCATGCGTATCTGGCTGGACCCTAACAAGCTTAACAACTACTCACTAACGCCAGGCGATGTGTCAACGGCGATTAAAGCGCAGAACGCCCAGGTCGCTGCCGGTCAGCTGGGCGGCACACCGCCCGTCCCCGGCCAGCAGCTTAACGCGTCCATTGTTGCCCAGACCCGTCTGACGTCCACGGAAGAGTTCGGCAAAATTATGCTGAAGGTCAACCAGGACGGCTCGCAGGTGCGCCTCAAAGACGTTGCCAACATTGAGCTTGGCGGTGAGAACTATGACGTTATCGCCCGCTTTAACGGCCACCCGGCGTCCGGTTTAGGTATCAAACTTGCCACCAACGCCAACGCGCTGGATACCGCAGCCGCGGTGCGAGCCGAAGTAGAGAAACTGAAGCCCTACTTCCCGCACGGTCTGGAAGTGGTTTATCCGTACGATACGACCCCGTTCGTTAAGATATCTATCTTCGAAGTGGTGAAAACCCTCGTGGAAGCTATCGTGCTGGTGTTTATCGTTATGTACCTGTTCCTACAGAACTTCCGCGCTACGCTGATTCCTACTATCGCGGTGCCGGTGGTTCTGCTCGGTACGTTCGCTATCCTTGCCGCATTCGGTTACTCGATAAACACACTCACCATGTTCGCGATGGTGCTGGCGATAGGCTTGCTGGTTGATGACGCGATAGTGGTGGTGGAGAACGTCGAGCGCGTCATGGTGGAAGAAGGCCTGCCGCCTAAAGAAGCGACGCGTAAATCCATGGGTCAGATTCAGGGCGCGCTGGTTGGTATTGCACTGGTGCTTTCAGCGGTATTTATCCCGATGGCCTTCTTCGGTGGTTCTACCGGGGCGATTTATCGCCAGTTCTCCATCACCATTGTTTCGGCCATGGCGCTGTCAGTGCTGGTGGCGATGATCCTGACACCGGCGCTGTGTGCCACCATGCTCAAGCCTGTCGCCAAAGGCGATCACGGCGAAGGCAAGAAAGGCTTCTTCGGCTGGTTTAACCGCATGTTCGAGAAGAGCACGCACCATTACACCGACAGCGTAGGCAACATCCTGCGCAGCACTGGCCGCTATTTGCTGCTGTATCTGCTGATTGTTGTGGGCATGGCGCTGCTGTTTATCCGCCTGCCGAGTTCGTTCCTGCCAAGTGAAGACCAGGGTGTGTTCCTGGCGCAGGTTCAGCTGCCTACGGGCGCAACCCAGGAGCGCACGCAGAAAGTGCTGGACGAGGTGACAAACTACTTCCTGACCAAAGAGAAAGATAACGTGAACTCCGTGTTTACCGTTAACGGCTTTGGCTTTGCAGGTCGTGGTCAGAACACCGGTCTGGCGTTTGTGAGCCTGAAAGATTGGGCGGACCGTCCTGGTGAAGAGAACAAGGTTGAGGCCATTACCGGGCGTGCAATGGGGACCTTCTCGAAGATAAAAGACGCCATGGTCTTTGCCTTTAACCTGCCGGCTATCGTCGAGTTGGGTAACGCAACAGGCTTTGACTTTGAGCTTATCGACCAGGCAAACCTCGGCCACGACCAGTTGATGCAGGCACGTAACCAGCTGCTGGGTATGGCGATGCAGCATCCTGACGTACTGATGCAGGTTCGCCCGAACGGTCTTGAAGATACGCCGCAGTATAAGGTGGAAATCGATCAGGAGAAGGCACTGTCGCTGGGTATTACCACTACCGATATCAACGCCACACTGGGTGCGGCCTGGGGCGGAAGCTACGTGAATGACTTTATCGACCGCGGTCGCGTGAAGAAAGTCTACATCATGGGCGAAGCCGAATACCGCATGCTGCCTGGTGACATTGGTAAATGGTTTGTGCGCGGCTCCAACGGTCAGATGGTGCCGTTCAGCGCCTTTGCAACCGGCCACTGGCAGTATGGTTCACCGCGTCTTGAGCGCTACAACGGCCTGCCTGCGATGGAAATCATGGGTGAAGCGGTTGCAGGTAAGAGTACCGGTGAAGCGATGGCGCTAATGGAACAACTGGCAAGCAAACTGCCTGCAGGTATTGGCTATGACTGGACCGGTCTGTCTTATCAGGAGCGACTGTCAGGCAACCAGGCGCCGTCACTGTACGCCATCTCGCTGATTGTGGTGTTCCTGTGTCTGGCAGCGCTCTATGAGAGCTGGTCGGTGCCGTTCTCGGTCATGCTGGTGGTGCCACTGGGCGTTGTCGGTGCGCTTGTTGCGGCGACCATGCGCGGGTTGACCAACGACGTTTACTTCCAGGTGGGCCTGCTCACAACCATTGGGCTATCGGCAAAGAACGCGATACTCATCGTCGAATTTGCCAAAGATCTGATGGATAAAGAAGGCAAAGGCCTGACAGAAGCCACGCTTGAAGCCGTGCGTATGCGTTTGCGCCCCATTCTGATGACCTCGCTGGCGTTCATCCTCGGCGTACTGCCGCTGGTACTGAGCTCTGGCGCAGGCTCCGGCGCGCAAAACGCAGTGGGTACTGGCGTAATGGGTGGGATGGTTACTGCGACAGTATTGGCTATCTTCTTTGTGCCAGTGTTCTTTGTGGTGATCCGTCGCCGCTTCGGACGCAATAAAAACGAAGAAAATAGCGTGCCACTGGAGCATAAACAGTAACTTTCAGCACACGCCAACAGCATAAAAGGTCGCATTTGCGACCTTTTTTCCTTATTCTTCAAAAAGAATTTGCAATAGGAAATAACCTTATTTTTTATCTGTTATCTCAAAAAGAACTTTTTTTGCACTGCGATTTAAGAATTAATTTTACGTCCCACTGACGTCTTCTTAGGGATCGTCTCAAAAAAGCAAAAACGCCACACCTGCGCTTATTTCTCAGGCAACGTCCCTTTGAAAACCGCAACTTGCTGATTGTATAACAAAAAAATCCAGGGGCATTACCCAGGCCACTGATAACCGCTATTAATCACAAGGCTATCCCTATTATTTTGCGGAATAATTGTAATTTTTCGTAATAGAGCAGGGAAAAAAAAAGTTGCGTGTCTTATAATTTAAAGCATCACGCTAATGCGCAACTAATATACACATTATGTGGTGTGTTCATCCCACCTGAGTCGTTATCTTTTTTTTACGATAAAAAGGCGGTAGCATATGGACGAATACTCACCAAAACGGCATGATATAGCTCAGCTCAGGTATCTCTGTGAAAGCCTCTATCACGATTGTCTTGATAGCCTCGGCGAGCGCAAACAAGGTTGGGTTAATGACCCCACATCAACCACTAACCTACAACTTAATGATTTGATCGAACACATTGCAGCGTTCGCGCTTAATTATAAGATTAAGCATGACGCCGATAGTAAATTGATTGAGCAAATAGACGAATATCTGGACGAAACATTTATGTTACTCAGTAACTATGGCATTAATGCAAAAGAGTTGCAGAAGTGGCGAAAGTCCGGCAATCAACTGTTTTGTAGTTTTGTTACTGCCAGTAAAGACAATCCAGTAAGTCTTTCATTTTAGAAATCTATTGCAAGCATTTGAGGTGCTTTATGACAACAAAAACGTTAACCAAAACTGATTATCTGATGCGTCTGAGGCGCTGTCAGACAATCGACACCCTTGAAAGAGTTATTGAAAAAAACAAATATGAATTACCCGACAGCGAACTGGCGGTATTTTATTCAGCAGCCGACCACCGTCTGGCTGAACTGACAATGAATAAGCTCTACGATAAAATACCGTCTTCCGTGTGGAAATTTGTTCGCTAAGGTCTGTTTTAGGCTGGAATGTTACATCATCATTGAATTTATCCCTGCACTCGTAATGCAAGCATGTTACTCCATACTTCATGAAAGAGTTGCCCTGTACAACAGAGCGCCGGAATGCGTTCTTAAAACTCATCAGGGAATGCAATGAGCATAGAAAAACAAAAAATGATCGCCGGCGAACATTACCTCGCTGACGATGCAACCCTTCGTCAGGACAGGCTTGATGCGCGCGTCCTGATCGCGCAGTACAATAATAGTGCTCCTGAAGACATCGAATTACGCCAGCAACTGCTCCAGCAACTGCTGGGCAGCGTCAGTAAAGCCTGGGTTGAACCGCCTTTTCGCTGCGACTACGGCTATAACATCCACGTCGGCGAGAATTTCTACACCAACTTTGACTGCGTCATTCTTGATGTCTGCCCGGTTTATATTGGCGATAACTGCATGCTGGCACCGGGCGTTCATATTTACACCGCGACTCACCCGGTTGATGCCAGGCTGCGAGCCAGCGGTGTTGAGTACGGTATCCCGGTCAGAATTGGCAATAATGTCTGGATTGGCGGGCGTGCTATTATCAACCCCGGTGTCACCGTGGGTGACAATGCCGTTATTGCCTCCGGCTCGGTTGTTGTAAAAGACGTCCCGGCAAACTGCGTTGTGGCAGGTAACCCCGCGCGGGTCATCAAACAACTGTAAGCCTGTTATCGTTTTTCAGACCATAACTGTCACTGTTCACAGCAGCCCACATTTTTTACACTATCGCTACAACCTTCCGAACACAGAGGAACGAAGGATTATTATGAGCGAAATCCAACGCCTGCTGACTACCTGCATCGACAACATCAACGCTGAAGAAAACCGCGATAATCGCCCACGCTTTAGCATCAGCTTTATCCGCAACCATCCGGGCCTCTTTACCACAATGTATATCGGCTGGTTCGCAACGCTTGCCGTGATGCTGCTTTCTCCCATGCTGAAAGACTCCATCTGGTTGCTGTTCCTTATCTTCATTTTGCTCAACGGCTTTTTCTTTTTTGATGTCAATCCACGCTATCGCTACAGCGATATTGACGTGCTGGATCTGCGCGTTTGCTACAACGGTGAGTGGTACAACACCCGCCTCGTTCCCAATACGTTAATTGATGAGATTATGGCTTCAGAGCGCGTGCCTGAGCGTCAGAAAGCGCAGCTGCGTAAAATGCTGGCGACAAAAGGCGAGCTTTCGTTTTACGATGTTTATTCGCTGGATGGGCAGCATATGCAGCCGGCCAGGAACCCGACCCCTGCGGCGATGCCCAACCTCTGATTTCTCCTCCCCGGGCACGTACGCCAGTTTCTCAACAGGAGCGTGAATGCCCGTAAATGAATTTAATCAGCCTGTCGGCGAGCCCGTTTTTGACTGGCAGCCGCGTGGTCGCCCACAGCGCGTGACGCTTTCCGGTCCGCGCTGCCGTCTGGAGCCGCTGAATGCGCAACATGCCACAGCCCTGTGGCAGGCATTTCAGACGGCTCCCGATACCCGACACTGGACGTGGCTACCGCACCCGCCTCCCCCTGACGAACACGCCTTTCACCAACTGATTGCCAGCGCCGCAACGCTGGACGATCCGCTGCATTTTGCCGTTATTGATACAGCAAGCCAGCAGCCCGTTGGCCGCCTTGCGTTGATGCGTATCGACAGTGCTAACGGCTGTGTTGAAGTCGGTCACGTCCACTTCTCAGTGCTGATGAGCCGCACACCGCTTGCAACAGAGGCCCACTGGCTACTGATGCGCTATGTCTTCGACACACTCGGCTACCGGCGTTATGAGTGGAAATGCGACAGCCTCAATGTCCCGTCACGCAAGGCCGCTTTGCGTCTGGGTTTTCAGTTTGAGGGGATCTTTCGCCAGGCAGTAGTGTACAAAGGACGCAATCGCGATACGGCGTGGTTTTCGATTATCGACAGCGAATGGCCACTGCGCGCTCAGGCGTTGACTCGCTGGCTTGATCCAACGAACTTTACCGCCGACGGCCAGCAACGCCAGCGCCTGGAAGAGTACCAAACCCCCGTCTAAATCATGCCTCTTCTTCTACGCTGTTTACAGGTACGACGCCAACACCAGGAGAAGATGATGAAAACGGCATATCCGGTGAGCGATGTTCGCCGCTATCTCGAACCCGGCCCGGTCGTCCTGATAAGCTCGCGCTGGCGCGACCAAAACAACCTCATGACGCTGGGCTGGTACACGGTTCTGGAGTTTTCCCCCGCACTGGTCGGCTGTATGATTTCTGCCGCTAATCACAGCTTTGATATGATTACCCAAAGCGGCGAGTGCGTGATTAATCTCCCGGAGCAGAAAATGGCGCAAACCGTCTCACGCATTGGCAACTGTAGCGGGAGTGAGATAGATAAATTTCACCAGTTTGGCCTGACGCCAGAAGCGTCAGAGCAGGTGGATGCGCCTTCAGTGGCAGAATGCTGCGCCAGCTTCGAGTGCCGCCTTTATGATGACGCGCTGGTGAGCCGCTACCATTTTTTTATCTTTGAAGTGGTCAATGCCAGAGTATGCAAAGAGCCTGAGCACACCCAAACGCTACACTACCTGGGAGGAGGACAGTTTCGCGGCGACGGTAGCCTGCACGATCTCAGCCGCTGGTTTACAAAAGTGTCGTAAAATAAAGAAGACTGGCCCGTTACAGGCAGCGCGCATCCCGGCCGTGCAACAGCCCAGGCGTATTTGCACGACGACAATGCCACACGATTGTGGCACGACAATGACAGACAGATAAAAACGCGCGTCTGGAGCGGCGTTTCAACAGACAAAGGAATGAACTGTGAAGCACTCTTTTCTTCTCAGACTGGCCACCGTCACGGTACTGGTAGCGATTTTGCTCACAGGCATTATCATCATGCTTAAAGGCTACTTTGCCGGGCAGCCGAAGACCGTGGAAACCGGTGAACTGTTCATTATGGGCGCAACCATCATTACCGTGGCCTGGAGCGGCTGGGAAAGCCTGCGCGATTACGCAAATAAATGGGATGCCGACGAATCACAGCTGCGCCCACGACGTGAAGAGGATGAATAACCTCACACTCGCGGTTTCCTTACTTCCATCCCTCCCCCGGCAATGTCCGGTCCATGGATTACCCTATGCGCCCGCAGGCCTTTCCCCTTGTGAGCCGTGAAAGCGCGGTTGCTTCCACTGTGCATTGTTTTTAACGAACGGTAAAAATGTCCATCGTCACCGCACCGTATTTTAGTGTGCTGCGTCCGTGGAGCGACTATCGGTAACACCCCGCAACGCAAACCAGACAATAACCGCCAGCAGCGCAAGCAGCGTGCCCGCCAGTCCCAGCACCGTGCTGTGAGAATAACTGAAGGCCTGCGAGGCAGCCTGCATCACATGCACTGCCAGCGCATCATCAAGGGTCATGGCAACCTGCGCCGCTTCACCGATTGAAGATAATGCCTGAGCCACTTCTTCAGGCGCGAGTCCCTGCGGCAGCACCATCGCAGTGCGGTAGCTGCGTGCCAGCAGCAAACCCGCCAGCGCAATCCCCATGCCAGCACCCAGCTCATAGGCCATAGTTTCAATCGCCCCGGCAGCAGCGGCTTTACCCGGCGGTGCCGCGGACATAATTGCCGAGGTGCCAGACAGCAGCGCCGTTGCAGCACTTAGCCCCAGCAACACCATCCAGCCCCACGCCTGCCACTGTTGCCAGGCAAAATCGGTTTTCGCCAGCCCGTAAAAACTCAGCGCACTGAGCGCCATACCGACCGCCGCCACGCGCCGCAGCCCAAAGCGCGACACCAACAGCCCGGCAAGCGGCCCGCACAGGCTGCTTGCCAGCATTATCGGTAACATAAAAATACCTGCCTGTAGCGGCGTCTTACCAAGAACAAACTGTAGCTCCTGCGCCATCAACAGCTCGAAACCCACCAGTGCGACCATCGACGTCATCGCCATCACAGCACCAGTAACAATAATGCGATGAGTGAAAAGCCCAACATCCAGCAGCGGCGATAACGTGCGGCGCTGTAGCTGCACAAACGCTATCAGCAGCACAGCCCCCATGCTCAGCGCCAGCGCCGCAGGCTGCCAGGCATCGTCGGGCTTGATAGCGGTTTTTGCCGCCCATACCAGCGCCAGTACCGCCACGACCAGCATCAGCGCATGGGTAAAGTTAAGGCGCTGCTGTAAATTACCTGGTTGCGCTGGCACATAGCGCCAGGTCAGCAACAACACCAGCGCAACCACCGGCAGATTAATCAGAAATACCGCGCCCCAGGAGAAGTGGGCCAGCACAATGCCCCCCACCAGCGGACCAAACGCTGCTCCTCCGGCGCCCACCGCAGCCCAGATACCCAGTGCAATGTTGCGCGCCCGGACATCACTAAACGTGTTACGCACCCCGGCCAGCGTCGCGGGCAATATCATCGCCGCTCCCACCGCCAACAGCGCACGGGCAGCAATCAGCAAAACGGCATCCGGCGCATACGCCGCCGCCAGAGATGCCAGTCCAAACAGGCTACAGCCCGCCACCATCAGGCGTTTAAAACCAATCCGGTCACCCAGTGCCCCCATCGGTAGCACCATTCCCGCCATGACCAGCGAATAGATATCAATAATCCACAGCAGTTCGCTACCGCTCGCGCCCAGCGCCACGCTCAACGTCGGCGCAGCAACGTGCAGCACAGTGGCATCAATCGCCACCGGCACATAAGCCAGAACAATCACCATTAAAATCAGCCACTGGCGAAACATAAACTCAACCTCATTACTCTCTTAAACTTGAACACATGTTCAGGTTGGCTGATCCTGACCTGGAATTGAACACTTGTCCAGCTTTACGCTACACTGCGGCAGCCGGGTAAACGGAGAGATAAAATTGGCTTACATGAACAAAGCGGCGCGCCGGGAAACCATCCTTGCTGCTGCCATGAACGTGGCGTTGGCAGAAGGTCTGTCAGCGATGACGGTACGGCGCGTGGCAAGCGTGGCAGAAATCGCTACCGGACAAATGCATCACCACTTTGCCAGCGCCAGCGTGCTTAAGGCCGAGGTGTTTTTACGTCTGGTACGCCAGTCGCTGGATGCCGCTCCCCTGCCCGACTCGGCCAGCTGGCGCGAGCGCCTGTTCGATATGCTCGGCGCACAGGACGAAAGCCTGGAGCCGTATATTCGCCTGTGGCGCGAGGCGCAGTTGCTGGCCGAACACGATGATGACATCCGCCAGGCCTGGATAACCGGCATGGCAATGTGGCATGACGAAACGGTGAAGATCCTGAACGCGGGCGCGCAGGCTGGGAGTTTTACCCTTACCGATACGCCACAGGCCATTGCCTGGCGACTGATTGCGCTGGTATGCGGGCTGGACGGACTACTGACCCTCGGCCTGCCCGGCATGACACCACAAAGTCTGGCACAGCATCTCAACCGGGTCATTGATTCGCAAACGGGGGCGAAATAAGTCGGATGGCAAACACTTGCTCCCTGGCTTAACGCGCGATAAACGCGCTTATAACGGCGTCGTTGCTTGTGTAAGCAACCCAGTCAGAAACCGGGTGCGACACTCACGCGCAGAGAAAGCATCAGCACGATGGGGCTGCGCATTACACAGCCCCGTGAAGAGGTAAAGCAGAGGGTTATCTTGCGGTTTCCTTCACCAGAAAAGGCAGTGAAGACTCAAAGCGGAGCCCCTACCCAGCTAACGTAGTAATTTACCCGATACGTTGAATCAAAATTACAGTCAGCAACGGCCAGCTTCAGTCTGATAGTAGAGCCTGATGTCGACCCCTGAGGTTTTTTGCGCAAAACCAATTCAATCGGAATAAAACTGATTGTGCGCGTTTCAGCGATATAGGGAAATTCAGTGGCAACTTCAGACTTCTTTTCAATAAAAAACTCTTTCTCCCAGTAATAGGTACCAAAATTAGAACCACCATTCCAGTCGCCATAGCGCAGAGTTTGAATACGCAAACCGGCGGGATGTGCTTTATCAAGCGTATTATTATTAACGGCGCCGCAAGTGGCATCCACTCGTGCGTAGATGGCGCCGTGCGCGGCCATGACCTCATCTGTTAAATCTGACGGAATAGGTAATTCGAGATAACCTTCACCATAATTACCAGCGGGTGTTAAGGTGATATCACCATAGCCACGAGTAAAAGAACTGTACATAAAATTATCCTCAAAAAATCATTCAAATAGTAATACTGCTAAAATTTTTAAAATGAAAAATGCTCTTCTTCAATTGGGCCTGAAGGAGAAAGGCGAAATCTACTACAAAGATGGAACTCTCCACTCTCAACTTCATGATCAAACTCTATAATCAGGCAGCCTGGATACTCTTGATAACGATTGAAATATTGAGATGCTTTGATATTTGGAATAGAGTTCAAACCTGCATATTTGGCCCAATGCGGATCAAAAGGCATAGAATTGCTGGTCAAAGGCAGCATCCAGCTATCCTCAACTGCCTTGAACCCGCTGCACCACATGGCGATCTCAAGTGAGTCATCACGCATTAAAGCATCTTCATTAAATTCGACAGCAAGTGAATAATTATCAGGACGAATAAGTCTGTTTACAATACTACCCATAATAATTTCCTCAGTGATTTTAATAGCGTACACTTGCCCCTTCACATAAAAATGAATACCGGAGGCAACCAAAAATAAAAACGGTGTCAAAAAATAAATTTAATCATACACAATCAAGTGGAACCGATAAAAAGCCAGCCATATAAAAAGACTACCAACCCAATATCCTACTCTATTACACCTCCTGTATTATGAATAAAGCCAACGCCTTTTCCTTATGAAAAATAGTATCTGATCCCTTGGGCGATTGATACGCCTGAACAGTATTTTTTAACTTTAAATATTATTTATAATCAATCAGTTATTAACACCCATGCGGACCGCGCCGGGGTAATATGCGGTCCGCAATGTTTTATTTCGATCAAAAATGCACTCTTACGCTGCCTCCCTTTACCCTCCAGCTTCTGGTAACAACAAGAAAAACAAGAACACTATTAGAATAAAAAACCATGATTCGGCTGCGCTAACATTACTCTGCCAGATACAGACATAATATAAACGTAACACCAGCGCGCCCCAGCAATCTGAAAATATACTCTCTGAGAAAACCGCTTTGAAACAACGAACGCCACGCGTGCTGGGGGAAAAATAAACAATAAAGTACCACTGTATTCAGGAGTTTTGGCCGGTTGGTTAACAGGACCTGCGAGGGAGCGGCGTTGGCATGAGGGGAACAGGTCTAAATGGCGGGAAGACAGATTTAACAGGCGCTATTCAGATAACAGTGACACAAGCAGCAGCCGGAGCAGACTCTCCAGACAGGGAGAAAACGCTCTGTCCGATAACAACCTGCGGATTTGTCTTTATTGCTGTTTCACGCGGCATCTTATGAATTGCCCGGTGCGTAGAGAAGGGAAAATACTTAGCGTGTCAGCTTTACCTGAAATGGGTGGGGGCCCTGCCAGCTACATCCCGGCACACACGTCGCCTGCTGCGGCTGCTTCCTTCCGGACCTGACCGAGTTCACAAGTTAGTGTTGCGGGAGAACCAACAGGGCCCCCATTGAGAGCCTGCAAAGCGAACCGCTTCACAGGCGCAGGCGGCATTATCCCCGCTGACTCCGGCAATTGCAAGACGACGACGGTTGCCTGCCGGTTTCTTGTGCAATCCCCTCTTCCCAGCGCCGCCGCGCCTGACTATCCTGAAGCCGGGTAACAATGAGAGGGCACCAATGGAGCAAGAAGATTCTTTTGCCATGCGCGTCTGGCAAATTGTGGCGGCCATTCCCGAAGGCTGTGTCACGACTTACGGCGAAGTCGCCCGGTTAGCTGGCTCGCCGCGTGCCGCACGCCAGGTCGGTGGCGTGTTGCGTCGTCTGCCGCAAGGCAGCACCCTGCCCTGGCACCGTGTGGTTAACCGCCACGGCGGTATTTCACTGACCGGGCCGGACCTTCAGCGCCAACGCCAGGCGCTGCTGTCGGAAGGGGTGCAGGTATCAGGGAAAGGGCTTATTGATATGGCGCGCTACCGCTGGCGCTACTAAAAAGCGCCTCCAGAGAGGCGCTTTTCATTATTAGTAGGTAGTCGGTGCCGGGATCCCGGCGCTCGGCGTGACCTGCGTCGGGGAAGTCGCGGGTATCCCACTTTTTGCCCCACTCTGCTGCACCGGTACCGCGGTTTGTTCCACTGGCACCAGCACAAGGTCAGCCTTCGTACCGCCCTCGTTAATCACCTGCTGAACGGTATCGGTGATAAAGATAAGTTTGTTATCAACCGTGATTGCCGCACTCAGCAGAATGTGCGCATTCGGTTTGATGTCTGAAGGGTTAAACGGCAGCACAAAGCTGTACGGTGCCTGTTTACCATTGGTACGCACCGCTTTTTGCGACAGTACCACAGACGGCGCATCGGCACGCGACGCATCAGACAACGTCACCGTCAGCACCGCATTGGACGGTACCGCCATACGCTGGCGAATCAATACAGAACCCGAGACGTTAGGCTGGCGCAGCGTGTCGGGAGAGATAGCCCCCGATACCGCCGCATTCGGGCTTGGCGCAGGCGTAGGAATATCTGCGCTGTTATCTGCGCAGCCCGCCAGAGCTACAGCAACGGTTAAACCACTTAACATGTGCACGAGTTTCATTGACTTCTCCTTTGATATCAATGCACCGAAAATACGGCCGCATCGGCTGTTTATTCGGTAAGTGTGGCACATAATCCAGATTTTTGCCTGCCTGCAAGCCATTAATCAGACAGTTGCACCCAACCGTGCGGCGGTGAAAGTGCGTATAATAGTCGAATCTGTGGTAAAGCATTTAAAGGTGAAATAATGAGTCAGGCACTTTCGAACCTGCTGACCTTACTCCAGCTTGAGAAAGTTGAAGAGGGGCTGTTCCGCGGCCAGAGCGAAGATTTAGGCCTGCGCCGGGTGTTCGGCGGTCAGGTGGTTGGGCAGGCCTTGTCTGCGGCGAAAGAGACGGTGCCGGAAGCGCGCCTGGTGCATTCCTTTCACAGCTACTTCCTGCGCCCGGGCGACATCACGATGCCCATTGTCTACGACGTGGAAGTGCTGCGTGATGGTAATAGCTTCAGCGCACGCCGGGTGGCCGCCATTCAAAAAGGCAAACCCATCTTTTACATGACGGCCTCCTTCCAGGCACCAGAGTCCGGCTTTGAGCACCAGAAACCGATGCCAGATGCGCCCGCCCCGGAAACACTGGTGTCAGAAACGGACATCGCCCGCTCGGTAGAGCACCTGTTGCCGCCGTTCGCTAAAGAGAAGTTTCTGTGTGAAAAAGCGCTGGAAATCCGCCCTGCGGTATTCCATAACCCGCTCAAAGGCCACGTTGACGCGCCGCGTCGCCAGGTGTGGCTGCGTGCTAATGGCAAGGTTCCTGACGATATTCGCGTGCACCAGTATCTGCTGGGCTATGCGTCAGATTTCAACTTCCTGCCAGTCTCGCTCCAGCCTCACGGCGTAGGTTTTCTGGAAAAAGACATGCAGGTTGCCACCATCGACCATTCCATGTGGTTCCACCGCCCGTTTGATATCAACGACTGGCTGCTTTACGACGTAGAAAGCACCTCCGCCTCCAGCTCACGCGGCTTTGTACGCGGCGAGTTCTATAACCGTAAAGGTGAACTGGTGGCTTCTGCGGTACAGGAAGGCGTCATTCGCCAACATCGTGGCGAATAAGCCTGCCTGAGGCATAAAAAAAACCGAACCCATAGGTTCGGTTTTTTATGGATGTAATGAGTTAGCTGTTGTACGCACTCTCGCCGTGGCTGTTCACGTCCAGCCCTTCGCGCTCCTGCTCTTCCGGTACGCGCAGGCCCACCGTCATATCGGCAATCTTGTAGCCGATAAACGCCACCACGCCGGACCACACAATCGTCACCCCAATGCTTTCGAGCTGTACCAGCACCTGCTTGCCCATTGTCACCCCTTCGGCAAACCCCACACCGCCGAGTGACGCGGCCGCAAAGATGCCGGTCAGCACACAACCTACGATGCCGCATACGCCGTGGATGCCAAATACGTCACACGGGTCATCCACGCGCAGCCAGCGCTTGAGCGCGGTCACGCCCCACAGCCCGGCAAGGCCCGCGAGAATACCAATAATCAATGCCCCGCCAACGCCCACATAGCCACAGGCTGGTGTAATGCCAACCAGCCCGGCAATGGCTCCAGAGCAGGCACCCAGCAGCGACGGCTTGCCGCGCACCGCCCATTCACCAAACACCCAACTCAGAATCGCCCCGGCGGTTGCCACCACGGTATTCACAAACGCCAGTCCGGCAATTTCGCTCGCTGCACCGGCTGAGCCTGCGTTAAAGCCAAACCAGCCCACATAAAGAATGGCCGTACCGGTAAACACCATCGGCAGGTTATGAGGTTTGAACGCCTCTTTACCGTAGCCCACGCGTTTACCAATCAGATAAGCCCCCACCAGGCCCGCCACTGCGGCGTTGATGTGCACCACCGTCCCACCGGCAAAGTCCAGCGCACCGTGGCTTGCGAGCAGGCCGCCGCCCCACACCATATGGGCAATCGGCACGTAAGAAAGTGTGAGCCACACCACCACAAAAATCAGCACCGCCGAGAAGCGAATACGCTCTGCCAGCGCGCCGACGATAAGCCCTACGGTGATGCAGGCAAACGAGCCCTGGAAGGCCACGTGGATGTATTGATAAATGCTGCCCGTCACATCCGTTATCTTAATGCCCTTGAGCAACGCCCAGTCAACGTTGCCAAAAAAGTTGTTTCCGGCACCAAACGTCAGCGAGTAGCCGTAAACCACCCACAGCACACACACCAGTGCAAACGTCACAGTTACCTGTGTCAGCATTGAGAGCACGTTTTTAGCGCGCAGCAGGCCGCCGTAAAACAGCGCCAGTCCCGGCACGGTCATAAACAGCACCAGCGCCGTGCTTATCATCATAAACCCGTTATCAGCCTTGTCAGCGACGGCCGGTGCCGCGCTGGCAAGTCCTGGCAGCAGCGCGAGCGCGGCGTAAAGCGTGGTTATTTTTTTCATCTTATTTATCCCCGTCACAAAGGCTTGTTACAGTGCCGCTTCGTCGGACTCGCCGGTACGAATGCGAATGACACGCTGCAGTTCGGCGACAAAAATTTTGCCATCGCCAATTTTGCCGGTATATGCGGCCTTGCTGATGACATCGACGACGTCATCAAGCTGGTCGTCGGCCACCGCGATATCAATTTTGACTTTCGGCAGAAAGTTAACGCTGTACTCCGCACCACGATAGAGCTCTGCATGACCTTTCTGGCGACCGAAGCCTTTTACCTCCGTCACCGTCAGCCCCTGAATGCCGATGGAAGAAAGCGCTTCGCGCACGTCTTCAAGTTTGAATGGTTTGATTACTACGGTAACCAGCTTCATAAATCCCCCGTCGGAATTGACTAAACGCAACAAGACGATTCGTATAAAGCAAGGGGCGTGCCAGAAATGATAAACACCGCTGCGCGGGAGATTACGCGCAGCACGTCCACAGGAAGAGATAGCTGGAGGATGGCAGAGTAAAAAAGGCGCACCATTATGGTGCACCTTGAACCGTTCCTCTGCACCAGCAGAGGAAAAAAACAACACATCGCGCGTTTTTAGTGCATCAGTTCACCCGCACTTCTTCGCGCCCGGACACCGCCAGTTCTTCACCCGCCAGCTGTAACTGATACATTTGCCAGTAGCGCCCGCGCGCGGCCAGAAGTTGCTGATGGTTGCCCTGTTCTACCGCATGACCGCGGTGCAGTACCAGAATGGTATCGGCATCGACAATGGTCGACAGACGGTGGGCAATAACCACCAGCGTGGTACGCTGGCGTACTGCCGCCAGTGCCGCCTGAATAGCCTGCTCAGTGCCGGAGTCAATGTTTGCCGTGGCCTCATCAAGGATAAGGATCTGCGGCGCATCCACCAGCACGCGCGCCAGCGCCAGTAGCTGCTTTTGCCCAACCGAAAGATTGTTGCCCTGCTCGCCAAGCCGGGTATAAATACCTTCACTCATGCTGCGCGCCAGCGCCGCAAGTTGCACCGTTTCCAGCGCCTGCCATACCTGCGCTTCGCTGATGTCACGCCCGAGGCTGACGTTGGCAAAGAAGGTGTCCGCCAGCACCACCGGGTCCTGCTGCACCATCGCGATGCCCTGGCGTAGCGCACCGTGGCTCAGGCTTTGCAGCACACGCCCGTCAAGGCGGATCTCCCCTTTACTCAGCGGATAATAGCCCATCAAGAGGTTTGCCAGCGTGCTCTTGCCGCTGCCGGTGTGACCCACCAGCGCCACAAAGCCGCGCGAGGGCACGTGCAGATTGATGTCCTGAAGCACCAGCCGGTCATCACGGTAAGCAAACGACAGGCCGTTGATGTCGATTTTACCGCTCTCAAGCAGGCGCATATCGTCACCATATTGCTGGCGCGGTTTGTCCATCAGTTCAAACACACGCTCACCGGCCACTACCGCCTGTTGCAGCATGGACTGCTGGGTGGTCAACTCAATAAGCGGTTCATTAAGCCGCCCGAGATAGCTGATAAACGCATACAGCACGCCCACTTCAATCGTGCCCGCTGGACTGAAACCAAACAGGATCAGCAGCCCGCACAGAATTGCCGCCGAAAACAGGCTCAGCAACGGGCGCAACAGAAAACCGTCAAGGCGCAGCGTCTGCATACGTGAAAGGTAGTGCTGGTAGCTGGCACGGTGCATTTTCTCGCCAAAACGCGCCTGCTGGCGAAACTGCTGAATCACGCCCATCCCGTTAATGACTTCGTTAAATCCGTCGTTGATATCAGCCAGATAGCCGCGCATACGGCGCACAATCGGCGTGCTGTAGCGCTGGTAGATAAACATCACAATCAGCACCGCCGGGAAGATAAGCAGCGCCACCAGCGCCATGCGCCAGCTTAAGCTGAACATGGCGACCAGCATCGCACCAATCAGCGCGGCACTGCGCAGCACGGTGGCCACTACGGTGACGTAGAGATCGCGAATCACCTCGGTATCGTTCGTCACCCGCGAAATCAGCTGGCCCACCGGCTGGGTATCAAAGGCGCTCAGCGGCTGGCGCAGTGCGGCGTCCATGACGTCGGTACGCAGTTGCTGCACCACGCCAATGGCAGCGCGGTTAAACAACAGCGACTGGAAGTAGTGCAGCGAGGCGGCCAGGATTTGCAGCATCAGGTACGCGCAGGCAAGTCCCACGGCAAGTTTGAGCGACACCCGGTCCTGCGCCACCACGTTATCAATAAAATAGCTAATCAGCGCCGGACAGCTCACTTCTGCTGCCGCTGCTACCCACATCATCAGCACCGCGATGCCGAGCGGACGGCGCCACGGCGAGCCATACGCCAGCAGGCGCTTAAGCGTGGGCCACAGTTGACCAAAATTACGCATGACCCATTACCTCCTCTGGCTCGCTGTCTTCATCCAGCGCCGCCTCCAGCTGCTGATAGCGATACATATCGCGATACCAGCCTTGCTGGGCCACCAGCCGCTCATGCTGGCCGCGCTGCGCCACGTGGCCATGCTGTAATACCAGAACTTCACTCGCCCCCGTCAGCGCCGACAGGCGGTGCGCACTGATAATTACCGTGCGGTCGCTGCCCCACTGGCGCAGGTTGCGCAAAATATCGTGCTCGGTGCGTCCGTCAACGGCAGAAAGCGCATCGTCAAGAATCAGGATTTCGGTGTCGAGCAGCAGCGCGCGGGCAATGGAAATACGCTGCTTCTGACCGCCGGAGAGCATCACGCCGCGCTCGCCCACTTCGGTCTCATAGCCCTGCGGCAAACGCAGGATATCGTCATGCACACAGGCAAGCTTCGCGGCGGTTTCTATCTCGTCCTGGGTCGCCCCAGGCTTGCCGAGCGCGATGTTGTGCGCCACGGTGTCAGAGAACAAAAATGGCGTTTGATTCACCACCGCCAGCCTTGCGCGCCAGTCATCCAGGCGCAGCGCAGGCAGCGGGATATCATGAAAGCGAATCTCGCCCTCGGTGACGTCAAAATGGCGCTGAATCAGCCCCAGCACGCTGCTTTTGCCCGCACCCGTCGGCCCGCACAGGCCAAGCATTTGCCCCGGTGCCAGGGTAAACGCCACGTTGTGCAGCGTCGGCTGCGCCGTTTCTGGGTAGTTGAAGCTGCGAATATCGGCGGCCAGCACGCCGCGCCCGGCAGGTAACGGCCGCTCGCCGTCGGCCACTTCTGGTATCTCTGCCAGCATCATGCGGATGCGGCTGTAAGCGGCACTGCCGCGCTCAACAATATTGAACATCCACGCCAGCGCCAGCATCGGCCAGATCATCAGGCCGAGATACATCATGAAGCTGGTAAGCTGGCCGAGAGTGAGCGCGTCGTTCATCACCATCCAGCTGCCGCCGCCGATAGCCAGCAGGTTAGCGGTGCCGATAGCAATAAAAATGGTCGGATCAAAGCGGGCGTCAATGCGCGCCACGCGGAAGTTCTTTAAACCGGTATCACGCGCGTCCTCGGCAAACTGCGTGGACTGGCGCTCTTCCAGACCAAAAGATTTGATCATGCGAATGCTGGTGAGGCTCTCCTGAGCCCTGTCGTTAAGCGAGGAGAATGCCGCCTGCGCCGTTTTAAAGCGCTCATGAAGGCGGTCACCGTAGCGCTTGATAAACATCGCCATCACCGGCATGGGCAGTAGCGCCATCAGCGTCAGCTGCCAGCTAATCTGCGTGCTCATCACAATCAACACCGCACAGCCCATCACCAGCGAATCCACCAGCGTCAGCACACCTTCACCGGCAGCAAACACCACGCGGTCCACGTCGTTAGTGGCGCGCGCCATCAAATCCCCGGTGCGGTGGCGCAGGTAAAAGGCAGGATTATGGCGACTGAGCTGGCGGTAAAAATCGCTGCGCAACTCCACGGCAAGCTGATAAGACGCGCCGAACAGCAGCACACGCCAGACGTAGCGCAACAGATAGACCATCACGGCAATGGCAATCATCACGCCGATCCAGGTCAGGATCTGGCGCGCGCCAAAGCCGCCTTGCGTTACGCCATCCACAATCACGCCCACAAGCCTGGGCGGGATAAGCTGCAAACCGGCAATAATAATCAGCAGGCTCACCGCACCGAGATAGCGTCGCCACTCGCGGGTAAAATACCAGCTTAACTGAGCAAATAATCGCACGAGAAAAAGTCCTGAGTCGCCTTAGAGCGGCGGCGAGAAGTCATAATAAGAACGTTAGCCACGGGGGAGCGTTTCCACCAGCGGTAACGCCGTGGTGTATTTTATCTGCTCCATCGCAAAACTCGAAGTGACATCGCTTAAACCCGGCACACTGTTGACCAGTCGTTTGTAAAAATCGTCATAGCGCTTCATGTCCGCCACCTGCACACGCATCAGGTAATCGTATTCGCCAGCCATACGCCAGAAGCCGAGGATCTCCGGCATCTGTGCCACCACTTCAACAAAATGGCTGTACCAGTCGCTGCTGTGCTGCTGCGTTTTAATCAGCACAAAAGCCACCAGGCCCAGCCCAAGCTTTTCCGGGTCCAGCAAGGCGACACGGCCCACGATAATGCCGTCATCCTCAAGCCTTTTCAGGCGCTTCCAGCACGGCGTGGTGGTCAGGTTAACGGCGTCGGCCAGGTCCTGCAAAGACAGCGAGCAGTCCTTTTGCAGCAGGCTGAGCAGCTTACGGTCAATTTTATCCAGCACTGGCGCCTCCGGGAGAAAATTTTTCTCTCATGGTGCGAATACGGAGGCAAAATAGCAATCTCTTTTTCTCATCAATCCCGTAATCTGAGCACAAACGAACAAAAGAGAAGTGACCGATGATGAGTCAGTGGACCACCCGCGCCATTAATGAAATTAACGCCGACTATCAGCGTTCTGCCGACACCCATTTGATTCGCCTGGCACTGCCGGCGTTCCCTGGCATTTATCTTTATCTGAAAGACGAAAGCACACACCCGACCGGCAGCCTGAAGCACCGACTGGCGCGCTCGCTGTTTCTTTACGGCCTGTGCAACGGCTGGATTGAGGAAGGCACTACAATTATCGAAGCCTCTTCAGGTTCAACCGCGGTGTCGGAGGCCTACTTCGCGCGTCTGCTGGGCCTGCCGTTTATCGCGGTGATGCCCGCCAGCACGGCAAGACGCAAGATTGAGCAGATTGAATTTTACGGCGGGCGCTGCCATTTCGTTGACAGCCCGTGCGAAATCTACGCTGCCTCAGAGCAGCTTGCCCGCGAGCTAAACGGCCACTATATGGATCAATTCACTTTTGCTGAGCGCGCTACCGACTGGCGCGGCAATAACAATATTGCTGAGAGCATTTTCCGCCAGATGGCGAATGAACCGTTCCCGGTGCCGGATCACATTGTGATGAGCGCAGGCACCGGCGGCACCTCGGCTACCATTGGGCGCTGGCTGCGTTTGCAGGGTCACGATACCCAACTTACCGTGGTTGACCCCGAAAACTCGGTATTTATGGACTACTGGCACAACGGCGATGCCAGTCTGCGCAGCACCGTGGGCAGCCGCATTGAAGGTATTGGCCGCCCGCGCGTTGAGCCGTCTTTTGTGCCGGGCGTCATTGATAACATGCTGCGCGTGCCGGATGCCGCCAGTGTCGCAACCATCCTGTGGCTGCAAAACGTGCTGGGTCGCCGGGTAGGGGCCTCAACTGGTACTAATATGTGGGGCGTGTTACAGCTTGCCGCCCAGATGCGCGAAGAAGGCCGCACCGGTGCCATCGTCACGCTGTTGTGCGACAGCGGCGAGCGCTACCTGGAGAGCTACTACAACCCGCAGTGGGTGGCGAGCAACGTGGGTGATATCCGCCCGTTCAGCGAGCAAATCAACACGTTATTAGGCTAAAAAAAAGCCGGGCAGATGCCCGGCTGGCGCAATCGCCGCATTATTCGGGGGAATATGAAAGATGCGGCGTGTCGAGCCAATACGTCAAATAGTGTGAAACCGCCTGGCGGCTGCAATGGCCAATAACCGGCAGGTGCGGTAACTGACTTTTCAACTGCGGCATAGCGTTGCCCATAATCAGGCCATGCCCGACCGAGCCCAGCATTTCGCAGTCGTTCATGGCATCGCCAAACGCCATGCAGTCCGCGAGCGCCACGTCAAGGTGCGCACCGAGTGCCGCCAGCGCAGAACCTTTATTACAACCGAGCGGCAACACTTCCAGGCAGTGAAACGCCGAGAAACACAGATGAGCACGCTCGCCCAGCGCCTCGTTAAGCTGTACCCGCAATCTCACCAATTCATCGTGCTCACCGCAAAAACAGACTTTGGTCACATCCAGCGCGGAAATCTGCCTTGGGTCCGTCAGCTGGTAGCGAAAGCCGCTGTATGCGTGCGCGTCCAGCAGTTCAGGCACGTCGTACTCGGTCAACCAACCGCTGTCGTTAAATACATGCATACTGGCGCGGGTGTCCCAGTGACCGTGCAGCACAATCTCCGCCACCTCCGGTGCCAGGTCGTGACGCCACAGCGTTTCCCCCGCGGCGTTGTGCACGCGGGTGCCGTTGCCGGTTATCAAAAAAGCCTCATCAAGCAAATCACCGACCAGATTCGGCATTTCCATCCAGTGGCGGCCCGTGGCAAAGGTCAGTTTAATATCGCGCTCGCGCAGGCGACGCAGCGTAGCGCGCGTCTCCTCACCCAGACGGTGGTCCGGCATCAGCAGAGTGCCATCAAGATCAAATGCCGCCAGTCGAGCCATTGTTACCTCTTCATTCACATTGCGCGCGATAGCAACCAGTATTGCCTGGCATATACGGAACTAATAGTGAATACTTGCCAAAAAACTGTTCCGGGTTTCCCATGCGTCTGCTTCACCGCCTTAACCAGTTCCAGCGTCTGTGGCAGCCTTCCGGCGGCGCGGTACAGCGCGTCACCGTGGCCGAGCTTGCCGGGCGCTGCTTTTGCAGCGAGCGCCACGCCCGCACGCTACTCAGCCAACTGGAAAAGGCAGGCTGGCTCACCTGGCAGGCGCAGGCCGGGCGCGGAAAACGCGGTGAACTCACTTTCCTGGTAAGCCCGCAAAGCGTGCGCGCCACGCTTCTGGAGCAGGAGCTGGAACGCGGCCAGCACCAGAATGCGCTGGACCTGGCGCAGCTTGCGCCAGAGCAACTGCGCCAGGTGCTACAGCCACTGCTCGGCGGCCGCTGGCAGAACGATATCCCAACGCTGCGCATCCCGTATTACCGCCCGCTGGAGCCGCTGACGCCAGGCTTTTTGCCAGGCCGCGCCGAACAGCACCTGGCAAGCGAGGTCTATGCCGGTCTGACCCGCTTTGACGACGACTGCGCTGAACCGGTGGCCGATATGGCGCACCACTGGGATATTTCACCTGACGGCTGCACCTGGCGCTTTTACCTGCGCCCCACGCTACGCTGGCACAACGGCGAAGCGGTGAGCGCCGATCAGTTGCTTACGAGTTTCCAGCGGCTGCTGACCCGCCCCGGTCTGGCGCAGCTGTTCGCAAGCGTGAGCGAGATAAGTGCGCCTCATGGCGGATGTATACAGTTTACGCTGCACCAGGCTGACTACTGGCTGCCCTGGCGTTTGTCGGGCTATTGCAGCCGGCTGGCTCATCCCGACGACCAGACGCAGGGCTGCGGCCCGTTCCGCATTGCCGGTCATGGTAGCGCGCTGCTGCGCCTGGAAAACCATGACGGCTATCACCTGCGCCACCCGTTACTGCGTGCCATTGAATTCTGGATAACCCCGCAATTATTTGACACCACGCTCGGCACCAGTTGCCGCCATCCGGTGCAACTCGCCATTGGCAATGAGGAACAACTGCCCGATCTGCGCCCTGTCAGCCATAGCATCAGCCTTGGTTTTTGCTATCTGGCCATTAACCAGCAGGGCCGCCTGACACGACAGCAGGCACGCTGGCTGATGTCGCTGATTCACAACAGCGACATGATTGATACGCTGCCGCTCGGCGAGTCGCTGATTACGCCCGGCAATGCCATTCTACCCGGCTGGGAGCAGGCTCCCTTCACGGCTGAACCGGTGGCATTGCCGCCCAGACTCAGGCTGATTTACCATTTACCGGTAGAGTTACACGTTATGGCCCAGCAGCTACGCCGCCGCCTGGCCACGCTCGGCTGCGAGCTGGAGGTGGTTTTTCACAACGCCAAAAGCTGGAGCGACAACCAGGCACCGGCCGAGGCCGATATTGTGATGGGCGACAGGCTGATTGGCGACGCGGCAGAAGCCACCCTGGAACAGTGGCTGCGCTGCGATCCGCTGTGGCCGCTGCTTATGAACCGCCCACGCTACGAGCAGCTACAGACCCGGCTTGATGCGGTACAGCACCTGCCTGAAACGCAGGCCCGCCACGGCGCACTGATGCACGTTTTTCATCAGCTTATGGAAGACGCGCTGCTCACGCCGCTGTTTCACTACCGTTATCTGATAAGCGCCCCGCCTGGCGTAAACGGCATTCGCCTGAACGCGCGCGGCTGGTTTGACTTCAGCCGTGTCTGGCTACCGCCACCGGACGCATGAAGCGCTGGTCGCAGGCGGCTCCCGGCGCTACCATAGCGCCCCCCAAAATAAAAAGGTGAACTATGAAACGCGCAGTTGTTGTCTTCAGCGGTGGTCAGGATTCCACAACGTGTCTGATTCAGGCGCTGGCGCAGTATGATGAAGTTCACTGCGTCACCTTCGATTACGGTCAGCGCCATCGCGCAGAAATTGACGTGGCGCGCGAACTGGCGCACAGGCTCGGCGCTCGTGCACACAAAGTGCTGGACGTTACGCTGCTCAACGAACTGGCGGTGAGTAGCCTGACGCGCGACAGTATCCCGGTGCCGGATTATGACGCCCAGGCCAGCGGCATTCCGAATACCTTTGTGCCGGGCCGTAATATTCTGTTTCTGACACTGGCGGCGATTTACGCTTACCAGGTGCAGGCCGAAGCGGTGATTACCGGCGTATGCGAAACCGACTTTTCCGGCTATCCCGACTGCCGTGATGAGTTTGTGAAAGCCCTCAACCACGCCGTCGCGCTGGGGATGGCGCGCGATGTGCGTTTTGAAACACCGCTGATGTGGCTTAATAAAGCGCAAACCTGGGCGCTGGCAGATTACTGGGGCAAACTGGACTTAGTGCGCGAGCAGACGCTCACCTGCTACAACGGCATTCGCGGCGACGGCTGCGGCGAGTGTGCCGCCTGCCACCTGCGTGCCAGCGGTCTGCAAGGCTACGAGGCCGATAAGGTGGGCATCATGGCGCAGATGAAGCAGATAACCGGCCTGGTTTGATGTGTTATCGGCGATGCGGGAGCCATTAATGGCTCCCGTACTTATCTGTTCCTCATCAGGAATGCATTAATACATAATATATTTATTACAAAGCCATTCAATATTCATACTATTACTCAAATGCCTGACGCCGCGGGCGCTAACGCCTTATTTAAATACGGCTTTCAAACATGAACGCCTATTACCTGATGCGACAACACTACTGATTTAACGCTTCGCTAAGTAAATAACCTTAGCAATTACATTGCGATATTAAAACCAAAAAAAACTTTTCACTATTTTATAAACACAGCTACCCTTATCTGTGGCTGCAATTGAATGCGCATCCCGCGTAGTTTCAAAAAAGATATTACTGAAACACTCACCGAATAGTTTCATATGCATTCCGCATAATGAAAAGGAGGTATCTGTGGCAGCATAATGTTGCGATATCCGACGCTGTCGGTATCAACCCACGGCAGATATTCAGCGCCTGAACATGCTTCAGGTATGGCGAGTATTCAATACAGCCAGCTAAGTCATGCAAGCGACAGAGTAATCCTGTTGACGGTGTTTATATTCTCCTGGCACCGGCGCGCTGTTGCTCGCATTATCTCTCTTGTTAGTGAAAACATGATGTCATTCCTTAACTCATTAGATTAGAGGTAATTATTATGCAATCACAAGAAAACAGCATCCGCGAACTGAACGCCCTGGAAATTGACGAAGTGGCAGGCGGCGGCGTACTTGGCAACCTTCTGGGTTCACTGCTGGTCACCGCAACCACAACGGTAGTAGGCCTGGTTAATGCTGTTGAAGATGGCGTGCTGGGCGGCGTGACGGGCGGCATCGGCGGCGGCCTTGACCTGGGTGGCATCCTGGGCGGCATCCTCGGCGGTAACAAATAAGCTGACCGAATGCATTCCCGCACCCTGCCGAACACTCTGCGGCAGGGTGCAAAACCGCCTGGAGAGTGGTCACGTCACCGCCAAACGGCTGCCTGAATACCCTGTCACACCGTACTATCACTCTTCCTGATAACACCTGCAGATAAATATAAAAATGCCTGGCGGTTTATTAACATATATTTTTACGCCATCCTTTTTGCAATAAATAGCGGCAATAACGCTAAAATAACCGCAACCAGTCACCTAATTAATCTTTTGTCGTTGCCGGTTACTATCATGATTACTGATATCATCACACTGCCGCGTAAAATAAACACACACCAGGAACAATTAACCTGTTAGCTTTTTTATTATACGCTACATTTATTCAGGTCTGCTTTCGCAGACAATCCACCTGATTTTCCGTTAACGCAACGCGGGTTTTACAATATATCGGTACGGCGCCATCACATTGATTTAATATTCACCACCGTTCCACACGGCCAGCAACGGCTTCTGGTGGATACAGAGTCGTAAAAAAGCGGTGGCACCAAGCGATATCAATAAATCTGTATCACACCGCCAGGTAACGAGAAACGCAGGTACTCAGTCAACCGTTAAGAGGTAACACTCTATGCTTTCAGAAACTGAAAAAGTAACAGGCATTCGTGAACTCAACGCAGCGGAAATTGAGGCAGTGGCCGGGGGCGGTCAGCTTACCGATTTGCTGAGCAGCATCGCCAGTTCAGTGGGCAATATCGTCGGCGAAGCGGGCAATGTGGTTTCTGATGTGGGCGATACTGTTGAGAATGTCATCAGTAGCATCAGCGATGCGTTTAAATTCCTGGCAGGTCGCCTGAAAGGTGGCTAATCCAGCGGCGTAAGCCCGCCTTACCTGCTCCCGTATCCGGCCTGAACGCGGATACGGGAATTTACGCCATACGCCTATCCACCGCTTGCCGCACCCGCCGCTTTCAGAGCACTGATATCCACCACCCGGTCAGCCGAAGCAATGGTTGACGGACGGTGGGCAATCATCACGCGCGTAATGTTAAGCGCCCGGATTGCAGTGTTGATCTGCGCTTCGTTATCACTATCAAGATGGCTGGTAGCCTCATCCAGAAACAGAATCGCCGGGCGACGATAAAGCGCGCGGGCTATCAGCAAGCGCTGCTTCTGGCCACCGGACAAGCTGCTGCCAAGCTCGCTGATAAGCGTCTCATAGCCCATTGGCATACGCATCACGTCTTCGTGAATGTTGCACAACATAGCGCATTGCAGCATCAGTTTGGCATCCGGCGTGCTGTCAAACGCGGTGATGTTCTCCTGCACCGAACCGGCAAACAGCGTGTCATCCTGCAATACAGTGGCAATACAGGCGCGATAGCGGGCAAAACCGGCCTGCTGGATGCTGATGCCGTTAATGCGGATTTCCCCCCCCTGCGGCTGTACCAGACCTGCCATGATTTTCATGAGCGACGTTTTGCCCTCGCCGGACGGCCCGGTAATGGCCAGGCTTTCTCCCGGTGCCACCTCAAGCCGCAGCCCCTGAAACAGCGGTGGCGACAGCGCATCAAACTGGAACGTCAACCCTTCAATTGCAAGCGATGCTGGTTTGCCTGGTGTGACCAGCGGCAGTCCGGCCCCCGAAACCTCTTCACCGCCCGGCTCCGGCTCCGTAAGCGCAATATCGGCCACCCTGCCGGTATGCAGCGACAACATGCGCAACTGGAGCGCCATGTTCAGCAAATTGGCCGCGCGGTCGGCAAACTGCCCACGATAGGTGTTAAACGCCACAAACATCCCCAGCGTAATATGTCCGTCAATCACCTGGCTTGCCGCCAGCCACAGCAGCGTTATCTGCTCAAGCGAAGAGATAAGCGTATTACCGCCGGAAAACAGCATTTCATAGCGAGTTTTGCGCACGGTGGTATTCGCGCTCTCGACGTTTAGATTCATCCACGCCTGCGCGCGCTGGCCGGACAGCCCCAGCGCCTTCATGGTGCCCATGCCGTACAGGGTTTCCATAAAATGCGAGCCTGCGCGGGCATTACGCACAATCTGCTCCTCACTGGCGCGCCGCCATGCGCCGTAGGTAGATAAACGGAAGATAATCCAGCCTGCGGTAAATGCCAGCACCACCCACACCAGCCAGCCGCCGTATAAAAACATCATCACTAACAGCCCAATGGACATAATGCCGTCCATGATGCTGTTGACCACGTTGGTGGTAAGCGTGGTGCGCAGCGTATCGAGCGAAATAAAGCGCGACTGGATATCCCCCAGCCGCCGCTTTTCAAAATAATCCAGCGGCAGCGCCAGCAGATGATCAAACAGGCGTGACTTCCACTGGATGTCGATAAGCGTGCTCATCACCAGCGACATCCAGCCGCGAGTCATGCTGACGGCGGTGCGAAAAATAATAAAAAACAGCAGGCCTAAACAGATAAGCGTCAGCAGCCCGACATCGCCTGAGGGGATAACATGGTCCATTACCAGCTGCATCCCCACCGGCATCAGCAGGTTCACCGATTCGATCAGCACTGAAAAACAGAACAGCTTTGCCAGCGTCGGTCCCAGGCCGCTTACCGTTTTGGTTAACGTGCGCAGCTTGAGCACGGCGCGCGGTGCCTGCTCCTGGGTGGCAAAGCTTTCGCTGGGCCACAACTCCAGCGCCACGCCGGTAAAGTGGCCAGAGGCCTCCTGCATCGCCAGCACGCGCCGCCCGGCGGCCGGATCGTGAATCACCAGCCGGTTGCCCTGCACCGCCACCAGCACCACAAAATGGTTCATGTCCCAGTGCAAAATACAGGGCGTTTTCAGCGCGGCCAGGTCATGCATATCCAGACGCAGCGCCCGGGTTTTGAGGCCACTGGTGGCGGCAATATCCATGATCTGGCGCAGCGTGGCGCCGCGCATGGATAATCCCGCTCGCCGCCTTAGCGTCAGGAGATCCGTAGGCTGGCCGTGAGCGGCGGCTATCATGGCAAGGCATGCCAGACCGCACTCTGCGGCCTCGGTCTGCAAAATTACCGGGATGCGGCGGCGCAGGTTCAGGCCCAGACGCGCGGCAAGCTCCTTGAGTACATCAACGGTCATGTACGCTTCCTGTTACGCTGCTCTTGAGCGTGTAATAAGGTGAAAGGATCCACTGCCAGAGCGGGCGATTTTCGAGAAATACCGTTGATTCGGCCTGCATACCGCTGCTGACCGGCGGCGGTTTGCCTTCAAGCGTCAGACCGGTTAAATCCGGTTTCACCAGCGCTTTAAACCAGCCGTCGCTGACGTTGCCCGCCGCATCGCGCGGGGCGCTGGCATAACCGGCGATTTCTTTTGCCGGAATGGGCGCACGCGAGATGGATTCAATTTGTCCTGGAAACTGGCCATATTTCTGAAACGGGAACGCGGTGTAACGCAGATTAATGCTATCGCCGGTATGTACCCAGGGAATGCTCTCACCCGGTAGCCAGATAACCATACGCCAGGCATCTCTATCCAGCGGCACCAGCTGCACCAGGCTGTCGCCCAGCCCTACCATTTGCCCCTGCGTAACGCTTAGTGAAGAAATTCGCCCTGCCGTCGGTGCTGTGATGATGCGCACGCCGCCCGCGTCGGCTTCTGCAGACTGTTTTTCCAGGTCATCCAGATGGATGCGGTACTGAGCAATCTGGCTGTCGAAGTCAGCCCCTTTGGCAATAAGCTCGCTGCGCAGCGACGAGATTTGTAAGTCCTGCTGAATGACCTGTGCATTGAGGCTCTGCCAGCTGGCCTGCTGTTGGTAGTAGAGATAGCGCTGGTTGTTTTGCTGATCGGTCGTCACCAGCCCTTTTTTGCGATATGCGCCGTAGGCTTCCATGCTTTTTTGCATCTCATGCAGACCAATGCTTGCCGAATCAATCATCGCGCCGCTGATTTTGCGCGCCTCAATATAGCGAGCGAGCTGTTTTTGCAGCCCTTCCAGCGTGGACTGTTTGTTCTTTTGGGTCTGGAGGATGATTTCTTCGGTGCGCTGGCGCTGTTTGAGCAGCACGCCAAGCGTGGTGGTACTGAGGTTACCGGAGCTTGTGACCCGGCTGACATCGAGTTGATAGAGCGGCGTACCTGCGGCGACGACCTCGCCGTCGCGCACCAGCAGGCGGGTTATCATGCCCTGCTCCGGTGCAAACAGGTTAACCGTGTGCGGCAGCGTGACGATTTCGCCGCTGACGTTAACACGCCGGGTGTAGCTGCCAAAGATAAGAAACATCAGCAGGCTAACCATAATCAGTGCCGTAACTGCCGCCGTTACCCAGGCTGGCCAGCCGCGTAACAGTAATACCTGGCCCGAGCGGAAAGCCTGTTGGTACTCACCCACCTCTTTACGAAAAAGCATGATTCTCCAGGCAGCGTAATCCAGACGTGATGCGAAAGTGTAGATGGCGCGCTCAGAACCCTCCAGCAAACAAAATGAATAAAATTCAACAATTACAAAGATATATCATGCATTTTTACAAGCGAAGGGGCTAAATCTGGCATACAGGCTCCCCGTTCTGCCGCCAGCATGCGTGCAGCGTTTCAGGGGAGGTTGTGTGGATTACCCCAGCCAGGTACGTAGCGCAGAACCCGGTGATATCAGGGTTGGATTGGATTGGATTGGGTTGGATTGGGTTGGGTTGGGTTGCCGGGACTAACGCCACCGATTTTAGAGACTGCGGGAAGGGCGGGCATTCAGCCTGTTCGCTCTTTTCACGAAGCGAACCCTCTCACCTTTTCAGCGCCCCGGTCACACACTACAGTGCTTCCAGGGCACAAATGACATGTTTCGCTTTAACGCTCTGTCATCATCTGTTCCAGATGCTGGCGCAGCTCGCCCTCCAGCGCCAGCGCCTTCTGGGTTTTAAGGTCGATACAGACAAACGTAATCAACGCGTCGGCCACCATCTCGCCCTCCGGCTCCAGATGGATATCCTGGCGCAGCACGCCGCTCTTGCCGTTGAGCTGCTCAAGGTGGCTCACCACCTTGAGCACATCGCCCAGCACCGCCGGACGGCGATAGTTGATATTAATATTTACCACCACAAAAGCGATATTGTGCTCCGTTAACCAGCGAAAGGCGGCCTGGGTTTCGAGCGCCTCCCAGCGCGCCTCTTCCAGAAACTCCAGATAGCGCGCGTTGTTCACATGCTGGTAAACATCGAGGTGGTATCCCCGGACTTTAATTTGCGTCTGCATAGCGGCAACCTTTGACTGTTTTTATGGTTTTTACGGGCCAGGGATAACAACATCCATTTGTCCCTGCCCCAATACGTACAGAGGCCACACCAAACTGGTATGACCTCTACAGCGTAGCAAAAAAATGTCTGCGCGCTATGCGATGTTGCTTAAAGTTTGAGGCGCGGCAGGTTGCGCTCTACCAGCGCATTACCCATACCGGGCACGGCCCGCAGGTCGTCCACGCTTTTGAAGGCACCGTGTTCCTCGCGATAGCTGACAATGGACTGCGCTTTCTTCACGCCAATGCCGTTAAGCATTTGCGCCAGTTCTTCGGCTGATGCGCTGTTGATGCTCACACGTTCACTCTCCGGTACGCTGTCTGCTGCCAGCGATGCCACAGGCTGGGGCGCAGCGGCTTTCGCCGAGGCAGGTGCCGCCAGCACACCTGCGGAAAATCCTGCCAGCGACAGCGCCAGCGTGGTGATAGTGATGAGTTTTTTCATACTGTGTTCTCCATTTGTTGTTGGTGAAGCCACCATAAACAGGCACAACAGCGACCACAAACGGCGAGTTTCAGATATGGAAAAGGCCGCGAAAGCGGCCTTTATATGTTGCAACTCGTTGCGCGGAAAACACAATCCGCCTCGAGAGATTACTGCTGGGTGGCGATGTTACCCAGTTTGATTTTTGCTGATTTACGCAGGCTATCCATCAGCGCTTCGAAGGTGATTTGCGCGTTGTTCTGGGTCAGCCCCTGCTCCATCGCCTTCTTCTGCTCGGCCGGCATTTCACCGCTGCGCACCTCATCAAGCGCAATCAACACCACGTTGCCCTGCATGTCGTTAGCCACACCAAAGCTCGGCTTGCCTTTCTCCGGCAGCGGCAGGTCAAAGACGGTCTGCGTCATCGGGTCCTGATCGGTGCGGCTCAGAGTCTTAGGCTGACTAAAGCTCAGGTTCGCCGCAGCAAGCGCGCTGTCGCCTTCACCTTTCTTCAGCGCTGCCAGCAGTTTCTCAGCATCAGCTTTCGCCTGCTGCTCTGCCTTCTGACGCTGTACGGCCACGACCACGTCGTTACGTACCTGCTCCAGCGGCTTTTCAGCCTCGGGTTTGTGCTCTGCCACGCGCAGTACAAACGCGCGATCGCCGTCAACGGTGATGACGTCAGAGTTGCTGCCTGGCGTGTTGTTGACGCCAATCAGGGATCCACCAAAGATAGCGTCAGCCACTGGCTTAAAGTTAAGCTCCTGCGGCAGGTTGTCGCGGCCAAACCAGCCGGTTTCAACGGCCTTGACGCCCGCGGCCTGCTCAGCGCTGGCGAGCGATTCGTTATCATTGCTCGCAGCATCACTCACTTTCTGTTGCAGCGCATAGTACGCGTCCAGCGCTTTTTCCTGCTTCACTTTAGCGGCAATGTCACTGCGCACCTCGGCCAGCGGTTTCACTTGCTCCGGCTGCACGTCGTCAAGACGGGCGACCAGGAAACCTACGGACGACGTAATTACGCCAGACAGCTGACCTTTTTCGGTCAGGTTCGCATTTTTAAGCTCATCCGGCATGGTGGATGCTTCCAGCCAGCCCATGTCACCGCCGTTGCGTGCAGAAATAATGTCGGTGGATTTCTCTTTAGCAAGCGTGGCGAAATCGCCGCCCTTGTTAAGTACGTCCAGCACGGCTTTGGCATCGACGTCTGATTTAGTCTGAATGACGCTGTAGCGGTAACGAGCCGGTTGTGTAAACTGTGCACGGTTCTGATCGTACCAGGACTGAATATCGGCATCGCTCACGTCTTCGCTCATGGACGCCGCATCAAGCTTGATGTAGCTCACGCGATACTGCTCAGGTGCCATAAAGCGGGCTTTGTTCTGCTGGTAGTAGGCGTTGATTTCCTCATCGGAAACCTGCTGCTTTTGCGCCAGCGCATTAATGTTCACCGTTGCTTCACGCACTACGCGCTGCTGGGAAACCAGTGCCGCCAGTGATTCCGTTTCACCCGCCAGCAGGAAGTCGCTCCCCACAATCGCGCCCGCCAGTTGCTGAGTGGTCAGCTGCTTACGCAGCGCCTGAGCATACTGATCGGGCGTAATGCGCATGTTGCTGATAATGGAGTTGTAGCGTTCGTTATCGAACTTGCCGTTAGACTGAAATGCCGGCTCGCTGAAAATCGCCTGTTTGACCTGCTCATCGCTGATGTTCAGGCCCAGTTCTTTGGCATACTGGCTCAGCAACGCCTCATCAATGGCGCGCTGTAGTACCTGTTGGCGCATGGCAGACATGTAGCCGTCATTGCCAGCCAGCTCAGAAAAGCGCTCGCCCAACTGTTGCTGCTGGCGATTACGCTCGTTTATCACATCATTCTCGAACTGAGCGCGGCTGATTTCCTGACCGTTCACCTTCGCGGCGTAATTATTGTCACCGCCAATCAGGTAGTTACCTACGCCAGTCAGAACGAATGACACGATAATCAAACCCAGAAGTACCTTGAGCACGACGTGATTAGCCGCCGAGCGTAAATTGTCCATCATGGTGTAACAACACTCCGCTGTAGTGTAACTGCTTTACCTGACGCAGCACGCCTTAGCGGCTACGCAATAAAGGCGTATTGTGACAAGAAACCGGGGCAATTGTCAGCCCGGATCGGCATTTTTGCACAATAAAAAAGGCACATCTGACGATGTACCCTTTCGGCATGACTGCAAGCGCTGCTCCAGAGGGAGCCAACGCGGTTTTAGTTAACGGCGTCTTTAAGCGCCTTCCCTGCTTTAAAGCCAGGTACTTTAGCAGCAGCGATTTTGATTTCTTTGCCAGTTTGCGGATTGCGACCGGTACGGGCAGCACGTTCTTTAACTGCAAAAGTGCCAAAACCTACCAGAGCCACGTCGTCCCCGGATTTCAGAGACTCGGTAACGGAATCCAGAAATGCATCCAACACTCGACCAGCCGCAGCTTTAGAAATGTCAGCGTTTGCGGCAATCTTCTCTATCAGTTGAGATTTATTCACTCTTCTCTTCCTCTCATTATTATTTATATCGCGCCCAGATCCTCAGGAACGCGACCGCGCAGCAGTTATAACAGGCCTGTTATGCCCTTACAACACCCGTTGTTGCAGGCCTTTGTCTGAAAAATTAGCCAGACGGTATTTAAGTTAGCCAGACAAAAAAAAGCTGGCAAGTGAGAAATCACCTGCCAGCGCTTTTTTTATCGCTTGTCTTTGCGTCAGGTCACTATTTTGCCGTCGCGACTTCCATGCCAAACGGCGCGTTCTGCAACGCCAGAGACAAGACTTCTTCAATACGTTTCACCGGATGGATATCCAGATCTGCGATAACGTTATCTGGAATTTCTTCAAGATCGCGTTTGTTCTCGTCCGGGATCAGCACCGTTTTGATACCGCCACGGTGCGCCGCCAACAGTTTCTCTTTCAGACCGCCAATCGGCAGCACCTGGCCGCGCAGGGTAATTTCCCCCGTCATGGCAACATCGGCGCGCACCGGGTTACCGGTCAGGCAAGAAACCAGCGCGGTACACATAGCAATACCGGCACTTGGGCCGTCTTTCGGCGTTGCCCCTTCCGGCACGTGCACATGAATGTCGCGTTTTTCGTAGAAATCGGTGTTGATACCGAGTTTCTCCGCGCGCGCGCGTACCACGGTGAGTGCAGCCTGAATGGACTCCTGCATCACTTCACCAAGCGAACCGGTATAGGTCAGCTTGCCTTTGCCCGGTACGCAGGCGGTTTCGATGGTCAACAGGTCGCCGCCCACTTCCGTCCACGCCAGACCGGTCACCTGACCCACGCGGTTTTCGTTGTCCGCACGGCCATAGTCAAAGCGCTGTACGCCCAGGTATTCCTTCAGGTTGTCGCCGTTGATGTGAATGTGCTTGAGCGATTTATCCAGCAGCAGCTGTTTCACCGCCTTACGGCACAGCTTGGAGATTTCACGCTCCAGTCCACGAACGCCCGCCTCACGAGTGTAGTAGCGGATAATGCCAACAATCGCGCTATCATCAACGGTCAACTCGCCTTTTTTCAGCGCGTTACGCTCAATCTGCTTGGACAGCAGGTGGCGTTTGGCAATGTTCAGTTTCTCATCTTCGGTGTAACCCGACAGACGGATCACTTCCATCCTGTCCAGCAGCGGTGCCGGAATGTTCATGGAGTTGGAGGTCGCCACAAACATCACGTCGCTCAGATCGTAATCCACTTCAAGGTAGTGATCGTTAAACGCCACGTTCTGCTCAGGATCCAGCACCTCAAGCAGGGCAGACGCCGGATCGCCGCGCATATCGGACGACATTTTGTCGATTTCATCGAGCAGGAACAGCGGGTTACGCACGCCCACTTTCGCCATTTTCTGAATCAGCTTGCCCGGCATAGAGCCGATGTAGGTACGGCGGTGACCGCGGATTTCCGCTTCGTCACGCACACCGCCCAGCGCCATACGCACGTATTTACGCCCGGTGGCTTTAGCAATGGACTGCCCCAGTGAAGTTTTACCCACCCCAGGCGGCCCAACCAGGCACAGAATCGGCCCTTTAAGCTTGTTCACGCGGCTTTGTACCGCGAGGTATTCCAGAATGCGGTCTTTGACGCGCTCAAGGCCGTAGTGGTCGGTATCGAGGATTTCCTGGGCCTGGCGCAGGTCTTTTTTCACTTTGCTGCGCGCATTCCACGGCACCTGGACCATCCAGTCGATATAACCGCGTACCACGGTGGCTTCGGCTGACATCGGCGACATCATTTTCAGCTTTTGCAGCTCAGCTTCCGCTTTCTCTTTGGCGTCTTTAGGCATTTTTGCCGCGTCAATCTTGCGCTTTAGCGCTTCAATCTCGTCTGGCGCGTCGTCCATCTCGCCAAGCTCTTTCTGAATCGCTTTCATTTGCTCATTCAGATAGTACTCGCGCTGGCTTTTTTCCATCTGCTTTTTGACGCGGTTGCGAATGCGCTTCTCAACCTGCAACAGATCGATTTCAGACTCCATCATCGCCATCAGATATTCCAGACGTTCATTAACGTCGGACATCTCCAGCACAGACTGCTTATCAGCCAGTTTGAGCGGCATGTGGGCGGCAATGGTGTCGGCAAGACGTGCCGGATCGTCAATGCTGTTAAGCGAGGTCAGCACTTCAGGCGGGATTTTTTTGTTTAGCTTGATGTAGCCTTCGAACTGGCTAATCGCGGTGCGCACCAGCACTTCCTGCTCGCGCTCTTCGATTTCCGGCGACGGCATGTATTCCGCCTGGGCGTTGAAGTGGTCACCGTTGTCGGCAAGCGTGGTAATGCGCGCGCGCTGCAACCCTTCGACCAGCACTTTTACGGTACCGTCCGGCAGTTTCAGCATTTGCAGAATGGAGGCAATGGTGCCCACAGAAAAAAGGTCGTTTACACCCGGCTCATCCGTGGAAGCCTCTTTCTGCGCCACCAGCATGATTTTTTTATCATGGTCCATTGCCGCTTCCAGGCAGCGAATGGATTTCTCCCGCCCGACAAATAGCGGAATAACCATGTGCGGATAAACCACCACGTCGCGCAACGGCAATACGGGGATTTCAATGCGTTCAGAACGCTCAGGATTCATAGAGCTCTCTCTCAATTTAGTTTCCGCCAGGTAAGGGGCGCGCGTGAACGCTCTTCACGGCATCTCTTCAGTTAGTGATTCAGTATATGGGGATGTTTCCCGTACATTCAACGGCAGGAATTAAGGAAAAGTAAATGGGGGATAAATTCCCCCATTTGTACGGTAACTGACTGTAAGAAGTGGCGAATTATTCGCCAGACGCCTGTTGCGCCTCAGACTTACCGTAAATCAGCAGCGGCTCAGACTGGCCTTCAATGACAGAGTCATCAATAACCACTTTTTCCACATCTTCCATCGACGGCAGGTCATACATGGTTTCCAGCAGTGCGCCTTCAACAATGGAACGCAGACCACGGGCACCGGTTTTGCGTGCCATCGCTTTTTTCGCGATAGCATCCAACGCTTCGTCACGGAACTCCAGCTCCACACCTTCGAGGTTGAACAGCGCCTGATACTGCTTGGTCAGGGCGTTCTTCGGCTCTTTAAGGATCTGGATCAGTGCGTCTTCGCTCAGCTCGTTAAGCGTAGCCACAACCGGCAGACGGCCAATGAACTCAGGGATAAGACCGAACTTGATCAAATCTTCTGGCTCAACCTGAGAGAGCAGCTGCCCTTCGGTGGCTTTTTCTGACTTCGCTTTTACCGTTGCACCAAAACCAATGCCAGAGCCGGTTTCCACGCGGTTAGCGATAACTTTATCCAGGCCCGCAAACGCACCGCCGCAGATAAACAGAATCTTTGAGGTATCAACCTGCAAAAACTCCTGCTGCGGATGCTTACGCCCACCCTGCGGCGGTACGGCCGCCACGGTGCCTTCGATAAGCTTCAGCAGCGCCTGCTGCACGCCTTCGCCGGACACATCACGGGTGATGGACGGGTTATCGGATTTACGTGAAATCTTGTCAATCTCATCGATATACACGATACCGCGCTGCGCCTTCTGCACATCGTAATCACACTTTTGCAGCAGCTTCTGGATGATGTTCTCAACATCTTCACCCACATAGCCGGCTTCAGTCAGGGTTGTGGCATCTGCCATCGTAAACGGTACGTCCAACAGGCGAGCCAGCGTTTCTGCCAGCAGTGTTTTACCGCTACCGGTCGGCCCAATCAGCAGGATGTTACTTTTACCCAGCTCCACGCCGTTTGACGTGTCGCCATTGCGCAGACGCTTGTAGTGGTTGTAAACGGCAACCGCCAGCACTTTTTTCGCCTGCTCCTGACCGATAACATAATCGTCCAGGTGATGGCGTATTTCGTGCGGCGTTGGCAGCGCGCTACGCTCGCGGTGCGGCGCGACTTCTTTAATCTCTTCGCGAATAATGTCGTTACACAAATCGACACATTCGTCGCAGATATACACTGACGGCCCTGCGATCAGTTTGCGCACTTCATGCTGGCTCTTGCCGCAAAAAGAGCAGTACAGCAGTTTTCCTGAACCGTCTTTGCGCTTATCTGTCATGAGTCAAAACCTCTTAATCTGTTACTTTTTGCGCCATTCAAGGGTGCAGTTCCCGATTCCCTGGCCATAGCCATACCCGTGCCAGGGCGTGTCGCATCTAGACATAGTATAGCGACACACCGCGCCACGGGCATGTGCATTATTCACGATGGGTCAGGATGGCATCCACCAGGCCGTAGTCCAGCGCTTCTTCGGCAGACAGGAAGCGGTCGCGCTCGGTGTCTTTTTCAATTTTTTCCAGCGGCTGGCCGGAGTGCTGCGCCATCAGTTCATTCATGCGCGCTTTGATTTTCAGAATTTCACGGGCATGGATTTCAATGTCCGTCGCCTGCCCCTGATAACCGCCCAGCGGCTGGTGAATCATCACGCGGGAGTTCGGCATACAAAAACGCTTGCCCTTCGCCCCGGCGTTGAGCAGGAATGCGCCCATTGAGCAGGCCTGTCCCATACAGAAAGTGCTGACGTCCGGCTTAATAAACTGCATGGTGTCGTAAATCGACATCCCGGCGGTAATCACGCCGCCCGGTGAGTTGATATACAGGTAAATGTCTTTTTCCGGGTTTTCTGCTTCCAGGAACAGCATCTGCGCCACAATCAGGTTAGCCATGTGGTCTTCGACCTGACCGGTCAGAAAGATGACGCGCTCTTTAAGCAGACGGGAGAATATATCGTAAGAACGCTCGCCGCGGGATGTTTGTTCAACAACCATCGGCACCAGCGCCATATGGGGTGCAAATTGTTCTGTTTCGCCACTGTATGACATGTCCGTCTCCTTCATTATCGTTCTTACTGACCTGATTTTACTAAAGCGCGCTCGGCTTTACTACGCAGCGCGTCCGGCACACACAGACGGATATCAACCAGGGTATCGGCAAGCCAACCTTCAGTACCAGATGGGGTTGACCCAATGCTTTTTCAAGCATAACAACCTTTGGCCCGAACGCTAAGTGCCCAAAGAAGGTTTTATTCTCATTCTACACGGCGGTTGTTTTTTTGATAAAAAAAAGCCCGCCACCGGCGGTGACAGGCTTTCTGGCTTGTGCGTGCGAAGGAGCAATTACGCCTGCTGGTTCATCAGCTCGCTGAAAGTGGTTTCTTTTTCAGTGACTTTTGCTTTGGTCAGAACGGCTTCAACAGCCTGCTCTTCCAGCGCAACGTTACGCATGTTGTCCATCAGCTCGTTGTTCTTGCTGTAGAACTCGATAACTTCCTGCGGATCTTCATACGCAGACGCCATCTCTTCGATGAGGCCTTTCACGCGTTCTTCGTCAGCCTTCAGCTCCTGAGTGCGAATCACTTCGCCCAGCAGCAGACCAACCACAACGCGGCGTTTAGCCTGCTCTTCGAACAGCTCACGCGGCAGTTCCAGCGCCTGCTTCTCGTTACCGCCAAAGCGCTGTGCAGCCTGACGACGCAGTACGTCGATTTCGCTGTCAATCAGTGCAGCCGGTACGTCAATCTCGTTGGCGCTCACCAGACCGTCGATAGCCTGAGATTTCACACGGTTACGCACAGCACCTTTGAGCTCACGCTCCATGTTTTTACGTACTTCAGTACGCAGGCCAGCAACAGAACCGTCTTCAACGCCAAAACGCTTGATAAATTCCGGGGTCATTTCCGGCAGCTCGCGCTCTTCAACTTTCTTCAGGTTGATGACGAACTTCGCCGCTTTACCCTTAAGGTTTTCAGCGTGATATTCTTCCGGGAAGGTCACATCGATAGTGAACTCTTCGCCCGCTTTGTGACCCACCAGACCTTCTTCAAAGCCCGGGATCATGCGGCCCTGGCCCATTGCCAGAACGAAATCAGACGCTTTACCGCCTTCAAATTCTTCGCCGTCAACGCTACCGGTGAAGTCCAGCGTAGCGCGGTCTTCAGCGGCAATAGCGCCGTCTTTGTCTTTCCAGGTCGCCTGCTGCTTACGCAGGGTGTCCAGCATGGTGTCAACGTCTTCGTCTTTGACTTCAACAACCGGCTTTTCGACTTCGATGCTTTCCAGGCCTTTGAGCTCAACTTCTGGATACACTTCGAATTCTACCGCATAGGTGTAATCTTCACCCTGCTTGTACGCACCCGGCACATAGTTAGGTGCGCCAGCCGGATTGATTTTTTCTTTGATGATCGCATCGATAAAGTTGCGGCTCATCAGGTCGCCCAGCACGTCCTGGCGAACAGAAGCGCCATAACGCTGAGCAACAACATTCATCGGTACCTTGCCCTTACGGAAACCGTCGATACGTACTTTCTTCGCTACGTTGACCAGCTCGCTTTTTACAGCGTTTTCGATGCTGTCAGCAGCGATAGTAATCGTTAAACGGCGCCCCAGGCCCTGGGTGGTCTCAACTGAAACTTGCATCTTGTTACCTCAAAAAATCACAGTGCTCGGTCAACTCTGGAAGCAGCCCCCGAGGGAACGTTGTTGTTGCTTCGCAGCATCGGGATACATTCTGAAATCAGAATCACATTCCCTGTCGCCAGAATTACCCCGAAGACATTCCGAAAAATAAGACGCCGCATTATAGCGGCATCGCTTTTGTGAGTCGAGAACGGCGGCAGTCAACGCTGCGGCATCTTTCACAATATTTTCACCATTCCTGACAACAGGCAAAAGAAAACGGCCCTCAGGCCGTTTTTTCATTCATATGCGTTGGCGTTTGATGCATAAAGATAAAGAAAAGTTCCGCTCTGCTTCGTCTTCAGGCAATGCTTCCGGTACCCCGACAGGGTGGAGAAGCCAGCACCGTATCCTGTAAACTTTCCCACTCTTTTTTCGTGTAGGTGTGTAGTGCGAGGGCATGGACACTACCTGCCAGCTCCTCACTTAATGTCCCGTAAATTAACCGATGGCGATTGAGAAAACGCTCTCCGTTAAAGCAGTCGCTCACCAGCACCACTTTGAAATGACTTTCTGATCCCGCAGGAACATTGTGACGATAGCTCTCATCAACGACTTCAAGGAACACGGGATCAAAAGCTGCTCTAAGTTTTGCTTCTATTTGCTCGCGTACCATCATAATGCTTACCTCGTCAACGCAGGGATGGCTCCCATCTCTTTAAATGTTAGCCGCTTTTACCGCTTCCATTGTCATTTCTCAACAAAAATTTAACCATCCCGGAACCGGGCTTTTGCGACAAATCCAGGCTACGGCGTTAAAAAAAACAAAGCGCTGCGTTTGCAGACATTCCCCCTTCCCCTGGCCCGTGGCAATGTTATGATGACAAGAATTTTGTTAGGCAGACACACGCAACACGATTGAGATAACTAAATATGTTAAAGAAAATCTTTGTTCCTCTGATGGCGCTGGTAATGCTTGCTGGCTGTGCGTCACAGTCCAACACCCTTGAAGTTTCACCGCAGATTGCCCTGCCGCAGCAGGACCCGAGCCTGATGGGTATTACTATCAGTATCAACGGCGCTGACCAGCGTGCCGACCAGGCGCTGGCGAAAATTAACCGCAACAACCAGCTGGTGACGCTCACCGCCTCCCGCGACCTGCGTTTCCTGTTGCAGGAAGTGCTGGAAAAACAGATGACCGCACGCGGCTATATGATTGGCCCGAACGGTCCGGTTGACCTGCAAATTATCGTCAATAACCTGTTTGCGGACGTGTCTCAGGGCAACGTGCGCTACAAAATCTCGACCAAAGCGGATATCACCATCACCGCGACGGCGAAAAACGGCAATAAGATGAACAAACAGTACCGTTCAAACTACAGCGTTGAAGGGGCGTTCCAGGCTTCTAATGCCGATATCACTAACGCGGTTAACACCACGCTTACCGACACCATTGCCGAGATGGCGCAGGACACCAGCGTTCACGACTTTATCAAGCAGAACGCACGTTAATTGCCTCACTCCAGGCCCGACGCTGTCGGGCCTGTCACCGGATTGACCATGTCGAGCAATACATTACAACTTTTCCGCCAGCCGAAATCGGCCATTCTGTTAATTCTGGGCTTCGCGTCTGGTCTGCCTCTTGCGCTCACCTCCGGCACGCTACAGGCGTGGATGACGGTTGAAGGCATCGATTTAAAAACCATTGGTTTCTTCTCGCTGGTCGGCCAGGCTTACGTGTTTAAGTTTCTCTGGTCGCCCGCAATGGACCGTTTTACGCCGCCGCTGCTCGGCAGGCGGCGCGGCTGGCTTATCATTACCCAGCTTCTGTTGATGGCGGGCATTGCCGCGATGGGCTTTCTGGATCCCACCAGCCAGCTGCGCTGGATGGCGGCGCTGGCGGTGCTGATTGCCTTTTGCTCTGCCTCGCAGGATATCGTGTTTGATGCCTGGAAAACCGACGTGCTGCCGCCGGAAGAGCGCGGCTCTGGTGCCGCCATCAGCGTGCTGGGCTATCGTCTGGCGATGCTGGTGTCCGGCGGGCTGGCGCTGTGGATGGCGGATAAATACCTTGGCTGGCAAGCCACCTACTGGCTGATGGCTGTCCTGCTGCTTCCGTGCATCATTGCCACCTTACTGGCGCCGGAGCCAACAGACGCCATTGCTGCGCCCAAAACCTTAGAAGAAGCGGTGATGGCTCCATTGCGCGACTTCTTTGGTCGCAATAACGCCTGGCTGATTTTGCTGCTGATTGTGATGTACAAGCTTGGCGACGCTTTCGCTATGAGCCTGACTACCACCTTTTTAATCCGCGGTGTGGGCTTTGATGCCGGTGAAGTCGGCATGGTCAACAAAACGCTGGGCCTGTTTGCAACGATAGTTGGCGCGCTGTACGGCGGCGTACTGATGCAGCGCCTGAGTCTGTTTCGCGCGCTGCTTATCTTCGGTATTTTGCAGGGCGTGTCGAACGCCGGTTACTGGATGCTGGCAGTAACGGACAAAAACATCATCACCATGGGCAGCGCCGTTTTTTTTGAAAACCTGTGCGGTGGCATGGGTACGGCGGCTTTTGTGGCGCTGTTAATGACGCTATGCAACAAGTCATTTTCTGCCACACAGTTTGCTCTGCTCTCGGCGCTCTCAGCGGTAGGACGCGTCTATGTCGGTCCCATTGCCGGTTGGTTTGTTGAAGGCCACGGCTGGCCGACATTCTATTTGTTCTCCGTGGTTGCCGCCGTGCCTGGCATTGTGCTGCTGCTGATTTGTCGCCATACGCTGGAATATACCCAGCGCACCGAATCCTTTATGCCGCGCACCGAATATGCCCGCGCCTATCGCTTCGCACTCGGCGTGCTGACGTTTGGTTGCCTGCTACTCGCGGCCTGGCTGGTGGTACTGATTATCAACGCGCTTGGTTTGGCTACCCTGCCTTTCGATGTGCTGCTGCTTGAAGCCGGTGCACTTCTCGCCGTTGGTGGAATTTTGTTCGGCGGCCTGCTCGATTACGCCGCACTCAAACGTAGCCGCCTGCTTTAACACTTAAGTTCGCCGGTTAATGCCGGCGACTTTTGTTATTTATTTTATTTCTTTTTAGCAAAAAGGGCGGTGCAAAAAATATTTCTGCATCTGTCCTCGCCAATTTCCTTCCGGCTATTCTGACCGGTGATAAATTATTTCAAGCCATCCTTGTGTGTCTTTTGATGCAATATTGTTAACCCTTTGTGTCTTTATAGCCAATAGATATACCAATGTGCCTCACTGACATTTCTTTACCTAAAAAAAGGTTATAACATCCGCTCAGGCCCTGTCAGCACTGAATGTTTACACTTCACCTCATATTTCGTGACGCAGCAAACAGAAGCAACTAACATAGCACTGACACAACCCTATCTATGTTTACAGTAATGTAACCATCCCGTAAAATGCCCGCACACTTTAAACGCCACCCGATCCCGTGGAATTGAGGTCGTTAGAATGAGACTCAGGAAATACAATAAAAGTTTGGGATGGACGTCGTTACTCGCCGCCGCAGTTTTACTCAGCGGTTGTGATTCGGCGCTTCTCGATCCGAAAGGGCAGATTGGCCTGGAGCAACGTTCACTGATACTGACGGCCCTTGGCCTGATGTTGATTGTCGTGATACCAGCCATTCTGATGGCCGTCGGCTTTGCCTGGAAGTACCGGGCAACCAACAAGGATGCAAAATATACCCCTAACTGGTCACACTCCAATAAAGTGGAAGCGGTTGTCTGGACCATCCCGGTTCTGATCATCATCTTCCTGGGCGTGCTGACATGGAAAAGCACCCACGCTCTTGAACCCAGCCGCCCGCTGGTTAGCTCAGAGAAGCCGGTGAAAATTGAAGTTGTTTCAATGGACTGGAAGTGGTTCTTCATTTACCCGGAGCAGGGTATCGCAACGGTGAACGAACTCGCCTTCCCGGCCAACACCCCGGTGGAATTTAAAATTACCTCTAACTCGGTAATGAACTCCTTCTTTATTCCGCGCCTCGGCAGCCAGATTTACGCCATGGCAGGCATGCAGACCAAACTGCATCTGATTGCCAACGAACCAGGCACCTACGGCGGTTTTTCCGCAGGCTACAGCGGCCCTGGCTTCTCCGGCATGAAGTTCAACGCTATTGCCACGCCGGACAAGGCAAGCTTTGAGCAGTGGGTTGCTAAAGCGAAGCAATCGCCAGCCACCATGAACGACATGGCCGCTTTCGAAAAGCTCGCTACACCGAGCGAATTCAACAAAGTCGAGTACTTCTCCAGCGTGAAACCGAATCTGTTTAAGGACGTGGTGAATAAGTTTATGTCACACGGTGAAAACATGAAGATGGGCAACGCAGAGAAAATGAGCATGGGTAACGGGGAAACCATGAACATGGGTACCACTGAAGGCGCGCATGCGGGCCACTCAGCGGAAAGCATGAACATGAGTAACGCGACAACCTCTCATCAGGGCGCCGAGGAATAAATACGATGTTCGGAAAACTTACACTGGATGCTATCCCGTACCACGAACCGATTGTTATGGTGACAGTTGCCGCCATTATTATCGGCGGTCTGGCGGTGGTAGCAGCATTGACTTACTTTGGTAAGTGGACTTATTTGTGGAAAGAGTGGCTGACGTCCGTTGACCACAAGCGCTTAGGTATCATGTATATCCTGGTCGCACTCGTCATGCTGGTTCGCGGCTTCGCCGATGCCATCATGATGCGTAGCCAGCAGGTGCTGGCCTCGGCCGGTGAAGCGGGCTTCCTGCCACCGAGTCACTACGATCAGATCTTTACCGCCCACGGCGTAATTATGATCTTCTTCGTGGCGATGCCGTTTGTTGTCGGTCTGATGAACCTGGTGGTTCCGCTGCAGATTGGCGCGCGCGACGTGGCGTTTCCGTTCCTGAACAACCTGAGCTTCTGGCTAACTGTGGTCGGCGTGGTGCTGGTTAACCTGTCCCTCGGTATTGGTGAATTTGCCAAAACCGGTTGGGTTGCTTACCCACCGCTATCGGGCATTGAGTACAGTCCAGGGGTCGGGGTCGATTACTGGATCTGGAGTATTCAGCTCTCCGGTATCGGTACGACACTGACCGGGATTAACTTCTTCGTTACCATTCTGAAGATGCGCGCACCGGGCATGGACCTGTTCAAAATGCCGGTCTTCACCTGGACTGCGCTTTGCACCAACGTACTTATCATTGTTTCCTTCCCCATTCTGACGGTAACTGTCGCACTACTGACGCTTGACCGTTACCTGGGCACCCATTTCTTTACCAACGATATGGGTGGCAACATGATGATGTACATCAACCTGATTTGGGCCTGGGGCCACCCGGAAGTATATATCCTGGTGCTGCCGGTGTTCGGTGTGTTCTCTGAAGTGACCGCCACCTTCTCCCAGAAACGCCTGTTTGGTTATACCTCGCTGGTCTGGGCGACAATTTGTATCACCATCCTGTCGTTCATCGTCTGGCTGCACCACTTCTTCACCATGGGCAGCGGTGCGAACGTTAATGCCTTCTTCGGTGTTGCCACCATGATTATCGCCATCCCGACCGGGGTGAAGATCTTCAACTGGCTGTTCACCATGTATCAGGGCCGCATCATCTTTAACTCGGCGATGATGTGGACGGTTGGCTTTATCGTCACCTTCTCTATCGGTGGGATGAGCGGCGTGCTGTTGGCGGTTCCGGGTGCAAACTTTGTCCTGCACAACAGCCTGTTCCTGATTGCGCACTTCCATAACGTCATCATCGGCGGCGTGGTGTTCGGTCTGTTTGCCGGTATGACCTACTGGTGGCCGAAGGCGTTTGGCTTCACCCTGAACGAAACCTGGGGTAAACGTGCCTTCTGGTTCTGGTTCATTGGTTTCTTCGTAGCATTTATGCCGCTGTACGTACTGGGCTTCATGGGGATGACCCGTCGTCTGAGCCAGCAGATTGACCCGCAGTTTAACCCGCTGCTCACCGTTGCTGCCTGTGGCGCGGCGCTGATTGCCATCGGCGTGCTGTGCCAGGTCATTCAGATGTACGTTTCCGTTCGCGACCGCGATCAGAACCGTGACCTGACCGGTGACCCGTGGGGTGGTCGTACGCTGGAGTGGTCAACCGCTTCACCGCCGCCGTTCTACAACTTTGCCGTGGTGCCGCAGGTTCATGAGCGCGATGCATTCTGGGAAACAAAAGAGAAAGGCGAAGCGTACAAGCAGCCGACCCACTACGAAAAAATCCACATGCCGAAAAACACCGGCGCGGGCATCATCATTTCGCTGTTCGTCACCATCTTCGGCTTTGCCATGATCTGGCATATCTGGTGGTTGGCTATCGCAAGTTTCGCGGCAACCATCGTGAGCTGGGTAGTGAAGAGCTTTGATGAGGACGTGGATTACTACGTACCGGTTGAACAGGTTGAAAAACTGGAAAACCAGCATTTCGACGAAATTACCAAAGCAGGGCTGAAAAATGTCAACTGATACTCTGAATCAGGCGCACGCCCACGACGCGCATGACCATGGGCACCACGACGCAGGAGCCAATAAGGTTTTTGGCTTCTGGATCTACCTGATGAGCGACTGCATCATCTTTGCATGTCTGTTCGCGACTTATGCCGTTCTGGTGAACGGCACTGCTGGCGGCCCGACAGGGAAGGATATTTTCGAACTGCCGTTCGTGCTGGTAGAAACCTTCCTGCTGCTGTTTAGCTCCATCACCTACGGCATGGCGATTATCGCCATGAACAACAACAACCAGAGCAAAGTGCTGACCTGGCTTGGCCTGACATTCCTGTTCGGCGTGGGCTTTATTGGGATGGAAATCTATGAATTTCACACCCTGATTTCTGAAGGTTACGGCCCGGATCGCAGCGGCTTCCTGTCTGCGTTCTTTACCCTGGTCGGTACTCACGGTCTGCACGTGACCTCCGGCCTTATCTGGATGGCGGTGATGATGTATCAGGTGGCACGCCGCGGCCTGACCAGCACTAACCGCACGCGTCTGCTGTGCCTGAGCATGTTCTGGCACTTCCTGGACGTGGTCTGGATCTGTGTGTTCTCTGTTGTTTATCTGATGGGGGCGATGTAATGAGTCATTCACACGATAACTCTGCACCTCACGGCAGCGTCAAAACCTATATGACAGGCTTCATCCTGTCCATCATCCTGACGGTTATCCCGTTCTGGATGGTGATGAATGGCGGCGCGTCAACCGCAGTCACTCTGGGCGTGGTGCTGGTCACTGCGGTGGTACAGATTCTGGTTCACTTATCCTGCTTCCTGCACATGAATACCAAGTCCGATGAGGGCTGGAACATGACGGCATTCGTCTTTACGGTGCTCATCATTACGATTCTGGTTGTAGGCTCAATCTGGATTATGTGGAACCTGAACCACAATATGATGCTTTCTTAAGAGCGGTAAACATGATTAAGCAATACCTGCAAGTCACGAAACCGGGAATTATTTTCGGGAATTTAATTTCTGTCATTGGAGGATTTTTACTGGCCTCGAAGGGCAGCATTGATTATCCCTTATTCCTGTACACCCTCGTGGGCGTATCGCTGGTCGTCGCGTCAGGTTGTGTCTACAACAACGTTATTGACCGCGATATCGACCGCAAGATGGAAAGGACGAAGAACCGGGTGCTGGTAAAAGGCCTGATCTCGCCGCAGGTCTCGCTGGCTTACGCCACAGCGTTGGGTATTGCTGGCTTCATGCTGTTGTGGTTTGGTGCTAACCCTCTGGCCATGTGGCTTGGGGTGATGGGCTTTGTGGTGTATGTCGGCGTCTATAGCCTGTACATGAAACGCAAGTCGGTTTACGGCACGCTTATCGGCAGCCTTTCTGGTGCAGCGCCACCGGTGATTGGCTACTGTGCGGTGACCAACGAGTTCGACACTGGCGCCCTGATCCTGCTGGCTATTTTCAGCCTGTGGCAGATGCCGCACTCCTATGCGATTGCCATCTTCCGCTTTAAGGATTATCAGGCCGCTAACATCCCGGTGCTGCCGGTGGTGAAAGGGATCTCGGTTGCGAAGAACCACATCACGCTCTACATTGCAGCCTTTGCGGTTGCCACGCTAATGCTGTCGCTGGGCGGCTATGCAGGCTACAAATACCTGATTGTCGGCGTGGCGGTCAGCGTGTGGTGGCTTGGCATGGCGCTGTCGGGTTACAAGACGGAGAACGACCGCGTGTGGGCGCGCAAATTGTTCGTCTTTTCCATTGTGGCTATCACCTCGCTGAGCGTGATGATGTCGGTGGACTTTATGGTGCCCGACTCGCACAATTTGCTGACTTACGCCTGGTAAGCATCCAGTAACGAAAAAGGGCGCATTAGCGCCCTTTTTTACGTGTGTTATCAAATAAGTAAACGCTGTAATATTTGCTAAAACAGCGGGCGTTTACCCTCCCTTGCCTGCGCACTACACTAAGCTGTCTAATCTGACATCACAGTTTCAACCTTCCTGAGCGTGGTCTGCGCTCACCTGTGCGACAATAGCCGCGCGGTGTTGAGCCTGCTGTATCAGACGCTGATGAGACTTCTGTTGTCTGGCTTTTCTTCCAGGAAATGAATGAACGATTATAAAATGACATCCGCTGAGCGGCGCGCAACGTGGGGATTAGGGACAGTCTTCTCATTACGCATGCTGGGCATGTTTATGGTATTGCCTGTGCTCACCACCTGGGGCATGGCGCTCCAGGGCGCGACAGAGGCACTGATTGGTCTGGCTATTGGCATTTACGGTCTGGCACAGGCTGTCTTTCAGGTGCCGTTCGGCCTGCTCTCTGACCGCATTGGCCGCAAGCCGCTGATTATTGGCGGTCTGCTGGTGTTTGTGCTTGGCAGTGTTATCGCCGCCCTCGCCGACTCTATCTGGGGTGTGATTCTGGGCCGTGCGCTGCAAGGCTCCGGTGCCATTGCTGCCGCGGTGATGGCGCTGCTGTCCGACCTTACTCGCGAGCAAAACCGCACCAAAGCGATGGCGTTTATCGGCGTCAGCTTCGGTGTGACCTTCGCTCTGGCCATGGTGCTCGGCCCCATCGTTACCCACGCCGTTGGCCTGCACGGCCTGTTCTGGATGATTGCCTTGCTGGCAACGCTTGCGGTCATTATCACTGTCGTGATGGTACCCAACGCCAGCGCACATCGCCTTAACCGCGAATCAGGCATGGTCAAAGGCTGCTTTCGCCAGGTGCTGGCTAACCCAAAGCTGCTGAAACTCAATTTTGGCATCATGTGCCTGCACATCATGCTGATGTCCACGTTTGTCGCCCTGCCGGGTGAGCTTGAGCGCGCGGGCCTGCCCGCCGTCAGCCACTGGAAGGTCTACCTGTGCACTATGCTTATCGCCTTTGCCTGCGTGGTGCCATTTATTATTTATGCCGAAGTGAAACGTCGCATGAAACGCGTGTTTGTCGGCTGCGTGGCGCTGCTGCTGATTGCCGAAGTGGTTCTGTGGGGTGCGGGCTCAAGTTTTTGGGTGCTGGTGGCAGGCGTGCAGATGTTCTTTGTGGCATTTAACCTGATGGAAGCCATTCTGCCCTCGCTTATCAGCAAGGAGTCCCCCGCCGGTTACAAAGGCACGGCTATGGGCGTTTACTCCACCAGCCAGTTTCTCGGCGTAGCTATTGGTGGCTCACTCGGCGGCTGGCTCGCGGGCCATTACGACACCCAGACGGTCTTTTTGTTTGGCGCACTGCTGGCGGTAACGTGGCTACTGGTGAGCCTCACCATGCAGGAGCCGCCGTACGTCAGCAGTCTGCGCGTAGAGTTGCCCGAGGAGGCCGCCAGTGACGCCACTCTTGCACAGCGCCTGCTGGCCGCCCCTGGCGTAAACGAAGCCGTAGTGGTGCCCGCAGAGCGCAGCGCCTACGTCAAAATCGACAATAAAGTCACTAACCGGTTTGAAATTGAGCAGCTCGTCAGAGGTGCTGCATAAGCGCGGAGCGCAACAGCAATGACCCCGCGATGCGGGGTCATGAAGGTATTAATCGCGAAAGTTGTTGAACTGGAACGGCTGGCCGAGGTTGCCGCCGCGCACCAACGCCATCACGCCTTGCAGGTCATCGCGGGACTTACCGGTCACACGCACCTGCTCGCCCTGGATCTGCGCCTGCACTTTCAGCTTGCTGTCTTTAATCAGCTTCACAATTTTCTTCGCCTGCGCCGCGTCAATGCCCTGCTTAAGTTTGGCTTCCACGCTCCAGTCTTTACCGCTGTGCTCAAACTCCTCTGGCACATCCAGGGAACTGCCTTCAATGCTGCGCTTAAGCAGCTTGGCACGCAGGATATCCAGCAACTGGTTCACCTGGAAATCAGATTCGCTCAGCACCTTGATGCTTTTGTTTTTCTCGTTAAATTCAAAGCTTGCGGCCACGCTGCGAAAATCGAAGCGGGTTTCCAGTTCGCGGGTGGCGTTTTCCACCGCGTTACGGACTTCCTGCAAATCGACTTCAGACACGATGTCAAAAGATGGCATGTTTTGGTCTCCCTCTCTTTCTGTTGCGTTGCATAATACCCGCAAAGCAGCACAAAACAACCCGCCAGGCGGGGAAGCGCCCGTCAACGCTATACTCTACAAACCCGTAACCGTTGGCATACGAGGACAAACGCTTTTTTTTATGGTGCCAGTATCATCATTTTACGGGTCAAAAGTATAAAACACCTGGGTAGCTATTGCAGGTGGGGAGGAAAGATGAAAATTACCGTGCTGGGCTGTGGCGCACTGGGGCAACTGTGGTTGTCGGCACTCGCAAACCAGGGTCATGAGCTTCAGGGATGGTTGCGCGTACCCCAGGCGCAGTGCAGTGTTGACGTTACCGGTACAGACGCAAGCCGCTTCCAGCGCGCTTTTCCTGCTAATAACGAATCGTTTCTGGCGCACAGCGAACTGCTGCTGGTTACGCTTAAGGCGTTTCAGGTTTCCGATGCCCTTAAAAATCTCGCGCCCCTGTTACCTGAACGTTGTCCGGTACTGCTGCTACACAACGGCATGGGCACCACAGAAGAGTTGCGCGGCCTGCGCCAGCCGCTCGTTACCGGGGTGACAACCCAGGCCGCCCGGCGCGACGGTAATACCATCATTCACGTTGCCAGCGGACTCACGCACATCGGCCCTGCCAACGATGCCGGGCGCGATTACAGCTGGCTTGCCGAGCCGCTACAGTGTGCGCTGCCCGATGTCGCCTGGCATGACAATATCAACGCCGCACGCTGGAATAAACTGGCGGCCAACTGCGTCATCAACCCCATGACGGCGGTGCTTAACTGTGCCAACGGCGGACTGCGTGAGCACGCGCAGGAAGTGGAAACCGTGTGTCACGAAGTCGCTCAGGTGATGGTGCGAGAAGGCCACCACACCACGCCGGAAGGGCTTTTGAGCTACGTCTGGGATGTGGTGGACAGTACCGCTGCTAATATCTCATCCATGTTGCAGGATGTGCACATGCTGCGGCATACCGAAATCGACTACATTACTGGCTACCTGCTCCAGCGCGCCCGTGCCCACGGCCTGAGCGCCCCGGCCAACGCCCACCTCTACGAGCAGGTCAAACGCAAGGAGAATGAATATGAGCGCATCGGCGCTGGTTTGTCTCGCCCCTGGGAGTGAGGAAACAGAGGCGGTCACGGTCATCGACCTGCTGGTGCGCGGCGGTATTGCGGTCACTACAGCAAGCGTTGCCAGCGACGGCAATCTGACGATTACCTGCTCACGCGGTGTAAAACTGTTAGCCGACGCGCCGCTGGTGGCCGTGGCCGACGGTGATTTTGACGTTATCGTGTTGCCCGGCGGTCTGAAAGGTGCCGAGTGCTTTCGCGACAGCCCGCTGTTAGTCGAAACCGTGCGCCAGTTCCACCACTCAGGGCGCATCGTCGCCGCTATCTGCGCAGCGGCAGGCGTAGTGCTGGTAGCGCACGATCTGTTCCCGGTCGGCAATATGACCGGTTTTCCGGGGCTGAAAGCGCGCATTCCGCAAGATAAATGGATGGACCGGCGCGTGGTGTGGGACCCGCGCGTCAATCTGCTGACAAGTCAGGGGCCGGGCACCGCAATGGACTTTGCTCTGAAGATTATTGATTTGCTGGCTGGGCCAGAAATGGCCCGGGATGTGGCGTCGCAGCTGGTGCTGGCGGCGGGTATTTATGACTATCATGATGCCGATAGCGCCGGGGTAGCCCGCTAGCAGGCTACCCGCGTGCAACGAGCCGGGCGGTTTCCCGGCTCACATCATTAAGGCTGTTTGTCGCCAGCCCCCAACTCCAGGCTTAAATCACGCGCCGCCTTGAGGCTTAAAAACTCCATCATGTTCATTGCCGCGTTGTTCCCCTGCGCGCTATTACCGCCGGTGACCACCTGCGGCACCCAGTTGCCCTGGTAGTTCTGCATCGCTGAAGCAAAGCGGTCAACCGAGTGCTTATATGCCTCCAGTTTCTGCGTCAGCGCGCCGTCTGCTTCCATCATCTTGCGCTTGTAGGTCGCATCTGCCTCTGCGCGCAGCAGCTGGGCATCTTTATATAACGACGCGGTGATTTTTTCCTGCTCGGCCACTTCGCGCTTTTTATTGGCCTCGATAATTGCAACGTCCTTATCACGCTGGGCTTCAATTTTCTGCACCTCTGCGACTTTACGGGCGTTTTCAGTCTCTTCTGCGGCGCTGGTCTTCGCCTTCCATTCTGCCTCGGTGGCTTCGGCTTTACCTTTCTCTTCAGAGGTTTTTCTGTCCTGCTCGGCCTTCTTCGCATTCAGGGTCGCCACCTGAATATCGGAGGCGGCAGCAAACAGCGCATCAACACGCTGCTGCACTTTGGGTGAATAGGAAATATTGTTGGTGGTGAAGTTAGAAAGCGACATGCCGTATTTGGTCAGCACCGACTCCTCCTGGCGCTGTAAACCGCCCGGTGAGTTGGAATCACGAATCGGCTCTGCCACTTTCACCATTTTGACCTCTTTGGTGAACTCATCTTCCATGCGCATATCTTTGGTCACCACGTCATAAAGACCGTTGCGCGCCTGATCTTCAATCAGTTTGGGTAATTCGGCGCGGCGCGACATAAAACTTTCAATGGATGACATCAGCGGACCAGACATATAAATAGAGCGTTCAACCGTTTTTTCAATCAGCCCTTTCATCACATTATTATGCGTTGAGAACATTTTATGCAGGGTTTTTATTTTGTCCTGCTCAAGCGGATAGTCATAACGAATGGAGCCACTAATCCAGGCTTCACCGCCGTCATTAAAAGTAATTTTTAATGCGTCATCGTTTTCCGCTTTATACGCGGCAACCTGAGACGGGTCATTCGGGTCAACGGGCTGGTTAAACTCAAATACGCCAGAGCGCGGATAATAGGTCACAATACCGAAGAGCTGCGCCTTAAGCCCCGGTTCAGTGTGAATGGTGAGCTTACCGGACAGCGGTGACTGAATCACGCAGATATAGCCCGCCGGAACGTTTTCAAACAGCGCCGTAGAACTGAATATACTGCCTGCCATCGCCGCCACAATAACGACAGCACCAATTTTTTTCTTCAGTGAAATAGTCTTAATATCCATATCAATATCCTTATTGATGACATAACAAAGTCAACGGTGTTGTTATTATCGTTGAGAGATTAAGGCATCATAAGAAAAACGGCAGCTAAAAACCACTGAAAGAAATCCCAGTCGCTACGTGAACAGCGTGATAATTCAGATAATTTTAATATATTGATAAAGCAAATAGGTAAGCGAATTGCTCATAAAAATAACCAGGGCCGGACGAAATTAAATGCAGAGCAACGTGAAGCTGTGTCAGCGCATTGCTGGCGGCATCAACCGCCAGCACATTTCACCACGCTGAATTAATGGTGCAACAGCACAGCCAGCGCCAGACAAGGTGACGCCGACGTGCAGATGTTACGGGCGATAGACCTTCACATTGGCAAAGCCCTGCTCACGCAGATACAGCGCCTGTAAACGGCTCATCACACCGCGCTCACACCACAACAGATAGGTTTTGCTCTGATCGAGGTCGCCAAACTGCGTGCTGAGCTTATAAAACGGCAGCGATACCACCTCAACATTCTCAACCGCCAGCGGCTTATCGTCCTGCTCGTCAATGGAGCGGATATCGAGGATCACATCGTGTGCGCCAAAACCGCTCACGGTTTCCACTTCCACCACGTCCTGCTCGGTTTGCTGGGCAATGTCACGAATATCCAGGTTATTCGCCTCGGCCACCACGCGCTCAAGAATGCTGAAGTCAAAATGCTCTTCTTCTGCTTCGATGCGCGCCTTCACCGCTTTCACCGTCGGGCTTTTGGAAATCACGCCACAGTATTCCGGCATGGTGCGGGCAAAATCCTCGGTGCCAATTTCACGCGCAATATCGATGATGTGCTCTTTGTCCCAGGAAATCAGCGGGCGCAGCACCAGCGTATCTGAAACATTGTCGATAAGGCGCAGGTTGGTCAGCGTCTGGCTGGAGACCTGGCCCAGCGCTTCGCCGGTGACCAGTGCCTGCACACCATAGCGCTCTGCCACTTTTGAGGCCGCGCGCACCATCATGCGCTTGAGCACCACGCCCATCTGACCGTCATCAACTTTCTCCAGAATCTCACCGACCACCGGCTCAAAATTGATAGCCACAAAACGCACGCGGTGTGAGCTGCCGTAGCGGTTCCACAGATAGTGAGCGACCTGACGCACGCCGATTTCGTGAGCAGCACCACCGAGGTTAAAGAAGCAGTAGTGCACGCGACAGCCGCGGCGCATCAGCATGTAGCTCGACACACCGGAATCAAAACCACCGGAAATCAGCGACAGCACGTCTTCCTGGGTACCAATAGGGAAACCGCCAATGCCCTCATAGCGGCCTTTTACCAGCAGCAGTCTGTCGTTTTCAATTTCGAGGTTAACAGTCACATCCGGGTGGGTCAGCTTCACCTTCGCCGATTCGATATGCTGGTTCAGACCACCGCCAACATAGCGCTCCACTTCAATGGAGGTGAACTCGTGCTTGCCGCGACGCTTCACGCGCACACAGAAGGTTTTGCCTTCAAGCTGCTCGCGATACAGCGCCAGCGCTTGCTCAAAGATGTTGTGCAGGGAGGTGTACGGCGCGTCTTCCACTTCAAGAACGTGGTGAATGCCGGGGATGCGGGTCAGCGCATCGCGAATAGCCGGGCGCTGGGCCTCGTCTTTGGCGCGCACTTCAATGTGGTCCCAGTGACGGACCACGGCCAGGCTCTCATCATAGTGTTTGAGAACATTGCGGATATTCCCGGTCAGAATCTTTATAAAGCGCAAACGTACGGACTGGCTTTTAATAGTGATTTCCGGGAACAATTTAATGATAAACTTCATGGCGACTAAAGGTTCGTTGGTCAGCCACGACTGCGATGAGCACTGGCTGAAAGTAGTAGTACACAGGTCAGCAACGCGTGCCTGCAATCCGGGACGCGCAAGTATATCACCATCCCTGTGAGACTGCTCACATAACCACAGCCGCCCTCTTTAATGACGCGCTGCGGCCTGGCGGTAACGGCACATCCCTTTCCATACTTAGCGCCTGGCGCACCTTAAGTGTGAAGGGGATGTTTGATTATCATTTTATCTCCGTTACCATGACGGATTCGCGAAAACTAAGCACAGAGCCACTATGCCGAAAAAGAATGAAAGTCCGGCCAGCTTCGAGAAAGCGCTTGCGGAGCTTGAGCAAATTGTCAGCCATCTTGAGAGTGGTGAACTGCCGCTGGAAGAAGCGCTGAACGAATTTGAACGCGGCGTTGCGCTCGCACGCCAGGGTCAGCTTAAACTGCAGCAGGCAGAGCAGCGCGTACAGATTCTCCTCAGTGACAGTGAAGAGGCGCCGCTGGCCCCCTTCACGCCGGATGCTCAGTAATGAACTTTACCGCTTTAATGCAGGCTCGCGCCGAGCAGGCAAACCAGGCGCTGCTGCGCTTTATTGCTCCACAGCCGTTTCAGAACACTCCTCTGGTTGACGCCATGCAGCATGGCGCACTATTAGGCGGTAAGCGGCTGCGCCCTTTTCTGGTGTACGCAACGGGCGAAATGTTTGGCGTTGCCCCGCTGGCGTTAGATGCCCCCGCAGCTGCGGTGGAATGCATCCACGCCTACTCGCTCATTCACGATGATTTACCCGCCATGGACGACGACGCGCTACGCCGCGGTCAGCCGACCTGTCACATCAAATTTGGCGAAGCCAACGCTATTCTTGCAGGTGACGCCCTGCAAACGCTGGCGTTTTCTATACTGGCTGATGCACCCATGCCAGGCGTGGCTACAGAGCAACGTCTGGCCATGGTTTCTGAACTGGCTCAGGCAAGCGGTGCGGTAGGTATGTGCGCCGGTCAGGCGCTCGATCTGGCAGCCGAAGGCCAGCAGGCATCGCTTGAGATGCTTGAGCGCATTCACCGGCTCAAAACCGGCGCACTGATCCGTGCGGCGGTGCGTCTGGGTGCGCTGAGCGCCGGTGAAGCAGGGCGACAAGCCATGCCACTGCTGGATAGCTACGCCAGTAACATTGGCCTTGCGTTTCAGGTGCAGGACGACATTCTCGACGTGGTCGGCGATACCGCCACCATCGGTAAAAGCCAGGGGCGCGATTTGCAGCTTGGCAAAAGCACCTATCCGGCGTTGCTCGGACTGGAGCAGGCCAAAACCAAAGCACAGGATCTGTGCAACAACGCGCTTGAGGCGCTTGTGGACCTCAGGCTCGCATCCCTGGATACCTCAGCGCTGGAAGCGCTGGCACGCTACGTTATCGAGCGTGATAAATAAAACACACAATGAGTCTCTGATGAGTTTTGATACCGCCAAATACCCAACGCTAGCGCTGGTTGAATCAACCCAGGAGCTACGTTCGTTGCCAAAAGAGAGCCTGCCTAAGCTCTGCGATGAGCTGCGCCGCTATCTGCTGGACAGCGTCAGCCGCTCCAGCGGACATTTCGCCTCCGGTCTTGGCACCATTGAGCTGACCGTCGCACTGCACTATGTCTACAACACCCCGTTCGACAAGCTCATCTGGGACGTCGGTCATCAGGCTTATCCGCACAAAATTCTCACCGGACGCCGCGATAAAATAGGCACCATTCGCCAGAAAAACGGGCTGCATCCGTTCCCATGGCGTGAAGAAAGCGAATATGACGTGCTGAGCGTTGGCCATTCCTCCACCTCCATCAGCGCCGGCATTGGTGTTGCCGTAGCGGCAGAAAAAGAAGGCCAGGACCGACGTACCGTGTGCGTTATTGGCGATGGTGCCATCACCGCTGGCATGGCGTTTGAGGCCATGAACCACGCAGGCGATATTCGCCCTGATATGCTGGTTATCCTCAACGACAACGAAATGTCGATTTCTGAAAACGTCGGCGCGCTCAATAACCACCTGGCGCAACTGCTGTCTGGCAAGCTTTACTCCAGTCTGCGCGAAGGCGGTAAAAAAGTGTTCTCCGGCGTCCCGCCGATTCGTGAATTGCTTAAGCGCACCGAAGAGCACATCAAAGGCATGGTGGTGCCGGGCACGCTGTTTGAAGAGCTGGGCTTTAACTATATTGGCCCGGTGGACGGCCACGACGTGCTGGGACTTATCACCACGCTTAAGAACATGCGTGACCTGAAAGGCCCGCAGTTTCTGCACATCATGACCAAAAAAGGCCGCGGCTATGAGCCTGCGGAAAAAGACCCCATTACCTTTCACGCGGTGCCGAAGTTTGACCCCAGCAGCGGCATGCTGCCTAAATCCAGCGGCGGCTTACCCAGCTACTCAAAGATTTTCGGCGACTGGCTGTGCGAGGTGGCGAACAAAGACGAGAAGCTGATGGCGATTACCCCCGCCATGCGTGAAGGCTCCGGCATGGTGGAATTTTCACGCCAGCACCCGGACCGTTACTTCGACGTCGCCATTGCCGAGCAGCACGCGGTGACCTTTGCCGCCGGGCTTGCCATTGGCGGATACAAGCCGGTGGTGGCGATTTACTCCACCTTCCTGCAACGCGCCTATGACCAACTCATCCATGACGTAGCCATCCAGAAGCTGCCGGTGCTGTTTGCCATCGACAGAGCCGGGATCGTGGGTGCCGACGGTCAGACGCACCAGGGCGCATTCGATCTGAGCTTCCTGCGCTGCATCCCGGACATGGTCATCATGACGCCGAGCGATGAAAACGAGTGCCGCCAGATGCTGTGGACCGGCTACCAGTACGAGCAGGGGCCAAGCGCGGTGCGCTATCCACGCGGTTGCGGTACTGGCGCTGACCTTGAAGCGCTCACGCTGCTGCCCATTGGTAAAGGCGTGAAAAAGCGCGACGGTGAAAAGCTGGCTATCCTGAACTTTGGCACACTGCTGTCAGAAGCGCAGGCGGTGGCCGAGCGCCTGAACGCCACGCTTGTGGATATGCGCTTTGTGAAGCCGCTTGATGAGGCGCTGGTGCTGGAGCTTGCCGCCAGCCACGACGCGCTGGTGACAGTGGAAGAAAACGCCATCATGGGTGGTGCAGGCAGCGGCGTAAATGAGTTATTGATGGCACACCGGCGTGCCGTGCCGGTGCTGAATATCGGCCTACCGGACCGCTTTATCCCGCAAGGCACGCAGGAAGAAGCGCGTGCTGATTGTGGGCTGACCGCCGACGGCATGGAAAAGCGCATCCGCGCCTGGCTTGCCTGACGCCGTTTTCGCTCCTGCTATGCTTAGGTGGTGAATAACCATCCATGGCAGGAGTGAAGAATGCACTATCTCCCCTTAGGAACCACCGATCTGCGCGTGTCGCGCCTGTGCCTTGGCTGCATGACATTTGGCGAACCCAACCGGGGTAATCACGCCTGGACGTTGCCAGAAGAGAGCAGCCGCCCTCTCATTAAGCGTGCGCTGGAAGGCGGCATCAACTTTTTCGACACCGCCAACAGTTACTCCGACGGCAGCAGCGAAGAGATTGTCGGCCGCGCGCTGCGCGATTTTGCCCGTCGCGACGAAGTGGTGGTTGCCACCAAGGTCTATCACCGGACCGGCGATTTGCCGCAGGGTCTGTCACGCGCGCAAATCCTGCGCTCAATTGACGATAGCCTGAAGCGCTTAGGCATGGAGTACGTTGACCTGCTGCAAATTCACCGCTGGGACTACAACACGCCAATTGAAGAGACGCTTGAGGCGCTGCACGACGTGGTAAAAGCCGGTAAGGCGCGCTATATCGGTGCCTCCTCCATGTACGCCCGCCAGTTTGCCCGAGCGCTGTATACCCAGGATAAGCATGGCTGGACACGCTTTGTCACCATGCAGGATCAGTACAACCTGATTCAGCGTGAGGAGGAGCGCGAGATGCTGCCGCTGTGCTACGAAGAAAGCGTGGCGGTGATCCCCTGGAGTCCGCTGGCGCGCGGACGCCTGACGCGCCCGTGGGGTGAAACCTCAGCACGCTCGGTCTCAGACGAATTTGGCAAAACGCTGTATGTCGAGAGTGAAGAAAACGACGCCCAGATTGCCGAGCGGCTGGCGTACGTGGCCCAGGACAAAGGTGCTACCCGCGCGCAGGTGGCGCTGGCGTGGCTGTTGAGCAAACCGGCGGTTGCGGCACCCATTATCGGCACCTCGCGCGAGGAGCAGCTCGATGAACTGCTGGCGGCGGTGGATTTGCAGCTCAGTCCTGAAGAGATTGCCGAGCTGGAAATGCCGTACCGCCCGCATCACGTGGTGGGGTTTTCATAACAATTTGCATTGCAGACTGGTGCTTGCCGTTTAAGGTTCTGCGGATGTTCCGTTCACCTGAAGTTGTGCTGAAAAACGGAACATCATTGTCGGTGAACGGGTTAAGGGGGATTTTCGCATCCCCCTTAACAAACCCCGCGACCTCGCAAAGAAATCGCCGCTTCGCGGTGCGCTCACCTCCCGGCTTTCAGCCTGCGGCCAGCTCGACTCGACATCCTGTCTCGTTTCGCCTCAGCCCGCCATCCCTGGCGGCCTGACCTTGTCTTCACGCCTCCGGTTCGCCGATTTCAGCGAGGCACAAAACCCCACACTGTAAGAAAGTGCGTTTCATCAGCAAAATTGTCGCTATTAGCCGCGTTTTTGAGCCCCAATGTCAATCTCTCGTCTAACTGAGCGAGATTATCGTATAAGCCGTTCACATCAGCCCGCCCCATAAACAAAAAAGGGCGCTACCGTCCGGTAGCACCCTTTCTCCCCAAACCAAAATACACTTAAATCAACCCAATCGGCCACTGGACGCTAATCAGCCAGATAATCGCTGCCGACAGCACCCCGGCGATAATGTCATCGACCATAATCCCCATGCCGCCATGCACGTTCCTGTCAAACCAGCGAATCGGCCACGGCTTCCACATATCCAGAATGCGGAAAATCACAAAACCGACCGCCACCCAGCGCCAGTCCATGACCGGGATAGCCATCAGCGTTATCCACATGCCGACAAACTCGTCCCAGACGATGCTGCCGTGGTCGTGCACTTTCATATCCTTTGCCGTGCGCCGGCAGATATACACACCGATGCAGATGCTGAACATCACCACCAGTGAATAAAGCTGCCACGGCAGGAACGTCAGCAACCACCAGAACGGAATGGCCGCCAGCGATCCCATCGTGCCAGGCACCACCGGACTCAATCCGCTGCCAAACCCGGTCGCCAGCAGGTGCCAGGGATTGCGCATACTCAGGCGACGCTTCGCCTCGGCCTTACTGTTGCGTAAAGTGGTCATAGCCTTTCAGTTCCATTGTCACCGGTTTATCACCCATCATGTAGTTTATGCCGTCAGCGAGAGCCGTAACCTGGCCGATGCAGGTCCAGCGCGCCCCCAAGTGGCCCAGCGCCACATCCAGCGCCCCGCGATTAAGCTCCGGCACGGTAAAGCACAACTCATAGTCTTCACCGCCGGACAGCGCCCAGCGCAGCGCCTGCTCATGCGATACGCTTGCCGTCAGCGCCTGCGAGAGCGGAAGGCTATCAAGATTAATACGTGCCCCGCAGCCGCTGGCGTTGAGGATATGCACCAGATCGGAGGCCAGCCCGTCAGAAAGGTCGATAGCGCTGCTGGCAAGGCCGCGCAGCGCCTGGCCTTGCAGAATGCGCGGCGTCGGGCGCAGATGGCGGCTCGTCAGATAATCCGCGTGCTCACGGTTGCCCACCTGCAATGTCTTTTGCAAAATCGCCAGCCCTGCCGCACTGTCGCCTGGCGTACCGGTCACGTAGATCCAGTCGCCAGGCTCTGCGCCACTGCGCTTAAGCGCGCGCCCGGCAGGTACAAAGCCGTGAATGCCCAGCGTCATGGCCAACGGCCCGCGCGTGGTATCGCCGCCGATAAGCTGCATGTCGTAGTAATTCAGGCGCTCAAACAGACTGTCGCTAAACGCCTGTAGCCAGGCGTCATCCACCTGCGGCAGCGTTAACGCCAGCGTCAGCCAGGCCGGGTCGGCCCCCATTGCCGCGAGATCGCTCAGGTTCACCGCCAGCGTCTTGCAGGCTAAATCACCCGGGTCGATATCCGGCAGAAAATGGATGCCAGACACCAGCGTATCTGTGCTTATTGCAAGTAGCTGTTTATCTGGCACCGTCAACAGCGCGCAGTCGTCACCAATACCGGTTTCCACGTCGCGGCGCGCGCTGCGTGCGCGGTCAAAATAGCGGGCTATCAGCGAAAATTCACCGTTTGGCATAAAAACGCCTCTGGCTGGAATAGAAAAGAAGGAGGCCGGAGAAACCGGCCTCTGGGATTATTTCTTGCGGGGACGAATATGTGGAGCAGCCTTGTCGAGTACGCCGTTAACAAACTTATGGCTGTCTTCTGCGCCAAACGTTTTCGCAAGCTCGATGCCTTCGTTGATAGCCACTTTGTAGGGCACATCGTCACGTTTAGCCAGCTCGTAGAGCGACACACGCAGCACCGCCTTTTCAACCTGGCCCAGCTCATCAAGCTGGCGCGACAGGTACGGCGTCATCAGGTCGTCGAGATACTTGCTGTTGGTCGCCACTCCAGAGAGCAGTTCACGAAAGTACGCTACGTCAACATCCTTAACGTCCTGTTCTGCCAGAAACTGGTATTCAACATCGGCAATATCGTTTTTGGATATCTGCCAGGAGTAAAGCGCCTGAACGGCACACTCACGGGCGCGGCGACGAGCAGCAGGTTTCACACAATTCCCCTTACTAAATTCTTCAAGCCTTGATGGCTTTCAGTACATTAATCATTTCCAGTGCGGTCAGAGCAGCTTCCGCACCTTTGTTGCCAGCTTTAGTGCCAGCACGTTCGATAGCCTGTTCGATGCTTTCGGTAGTGAGTACGCCAAACGCAACCGGGATTTCGCTGTCCTGCGCCACGTGGGCCAGGCCGTTGCTGGCACCGCCGGCAACGTATTCAAAGTGGGCTGTACCGCCACGGATCACCGTACCGAGCGCGATAACCGCATCGTATTTACCGGTCTTCGCCAGCGTACCCGCGGCCAGCGGCAGCTCATAAGCACCTGGCACCCACACCACAGTAATATTAGCGTCTTTCACCTGACCAATGCGCTTAAGCGCATCAACAGCGCCTTCAAGCAGGCTGTCGTTGATGAAGTTGTTAAAACGCGCGATGGTAATGGCGACGCGGGCGTCAGGAGCGGCTACGTTAGCTTCAATAATGTTCATACTCATCCTTAACGGGTTCAGTTAGCCCCCGCAGGGGGGCGGATTCTACCATAATCTTTCTCGCGCTGCTTACGGTTTTCACCTTTGCGGCGCGCAAGGGATACGTTTATCTTCAGCCGTGCGCGGGCGTAAGCGTGACACGCAAGTCCGGGCCCACGCGACGCACGTCGCTGAAGGTGAATTTGGGTGCCTCGGCCAGACGCTCCAGCCCCGGCAGCTGGCACAGCCCGCGGGCATTGCTGCCTAAAAGTGTAGGCGCGATGTACACAATCAGTTCATCCACCAGCCCTGCCTGCAACAGCGCTCCCGCAAGGCTCGCACCGGCCTCCACCCAGACTGAGTTAATCTGGCGTTTACCGAGCACCATCATCAGCGCCACCAGATCCAGATGACCATTGTGCTCAGGCAGCAGCAACTGTTCCACCTCCTGCGGCCAGCTTTCATCACCTGCGCGCGTGCGGGCAAGCCAGGTCTGACCCGGCTGCGCGATTAACCGGTGTTCCGGCGTCACGCGGTTCTGGCTGTCAACCACCACGCGCACCGGCGGGCGCAGCGACGCCTGCGGGTACAGCGCGCGGGTATCATCATCAAGCTCGTCCCAACGCACCGTCAGCGATGGATTGTCCGCCAGCACCGTGGCGCTGCTCGAAAGAATAGCGGCACTTTGTGCACGCAGGCGTTGCACGTCGCGCCGGGCTTCAGGCGAGGTTATCCACTGGCTCTCGCCGCTCGCCATCGCCGTGCGTCCATCAAGCGAAGCGCCCATCTTGAGCTGGATCCACGGAAACCCGGTGCGCATGCGCTTGAGAAAACCGCGGTTAAGCGCTTCGGCCTCGTTCATCATCAGCCCATGGCTGACATCAATACCCGCTTCGCGCAGTCGGTTCAGACCACGCCCGGCGACCTGCGGGTTGGGGTCCTGCATAGCAGCCACCACCCGGGCAACACCGGCGGCAATCAGCGCCTCGCAGCACGGCGGCGTGCGTCCGTGATGGCTGCACGGCTCAAGCGTAACGTAAGCCGTAGCGCCCCGGGCCTTATCGCCCGCCATGCGCAGCGCATGCACTTCGGCGTGTGGTTCACCGGCGCGATAGTGATAACCCTCGCCGACAATCTCGCCGTCGCGCACGATAACGCAGCCAACGTTAGGATTGGGCGGCGTGGTGAAACGCCCGCGACGCGCAAGCATGAGCGCGCGCGCCATGTAGATTTCATCACGCATGAGCATTAATCCTGTAAGCGGGCAATTTCTTCACCAAATTCACGGATATCTTCGAAGCTGCGATAGACCGAAGCGAAACGAATGTAGGCCACTTTATCGAGCTTTTTCAGCTGTTCCATCACCAGGTTGCCAATCTGCTTGCTGGGCACTTCGCGCTCGCCGGTCGCGCGCAGCTGCGACTTGATGTGATTAAGCGCCATTTCCACGTCGTCGGCGCTAACCGGCCGTTTCTCCAGCGCCCTGAGCATGCCGCTGCGCAGTTTATCCTCGTTAAACGGCTCGCGCACGTCGTTACTCTTTATCACACGCGGCATGACCAGTTCGGCCACTTCAAAGGTGGTAAAGCGCTCATGGCACACCAGACACTGGCGGCGACGGCGCACCGATGAGCCTTCACCAACAAGGCGGGAGTCGATGACTTTGGTGTCCACAGCCTGACAAAATGGGCAATGCATAACGCCACCTACTATAAAAATAAATGATAGCTAGTTTACCCCGAACTGGCAGGACTACAAAACGCCGCACGCTTTGAGAGTAAGACGCTAGGTTTTCTGATATTTTGCCCCTATTCTTAGTTAACTTACTGAACGACGGGACACTTTTATTATGACAAAACCAGGCCTGAAGCTGCTTCTGGCAGGAAGTCTGCTGGCCCTCGCCACCGCTGGCGCACACGCGACTGAGGTAAGCCAGGTCACACGCCAGGTCAGCGCACTCAATCAGCAGATGGACCAGCTCAATCAGCAGACCATTAAGCTCAAGCAGCAAAACGCGCTGAATGCCAAATCCAACAGCGGTGTCTACCTGCTGCCGGGTTCAAAAACGCCTGCTCAGCTAAAAAGCCAGCTCGGCATGTTGCAACTGTCGTTGACCAACGTCACCGCCGATGCCAACGGCACCCGCGCCACGCTCAATATCCGTGGCGACAGCAGCGGCCCGCTGCCCGCGTTTAGCGCCCAGGTGGTCTGGGGCCAGATCCTTGGCACGACCGACGACTATGAAGAGGTTAATCCGCTGACGCTGCCGGTTAGTGCGCCAGCAAGCGTGCTGGTGCCAAGTGATGTCGCCATTCCTCTGGAAATGCCCGGTATTCAGCCAAACCAGCTGGGTTTTATTCGCATTCACGATATTCAGCCGTCGGACCCCAACTGGCGTCCTGGCCCGCGCTCGCCCTTTAGCCAGTAACCAGCCCGTGCTGCCTGGGGCATCACGCCCCACTTCACCGTTCTGATACCGTCCTCCCCCTTCGTACCTGCGGGTGCGGAGGCTTTTGTCGCTACAGTAACCCCCCGCAAAAAACGCTTACACATGGACAAATCCGATAGAATCGGTAAAATCGCGGCGTTTTATTCTCTGCATCGTGAACGCAATCGATTACGCGCGTAATGATATTGTGAATAAGAACATATTTTTGTGAGCGTGGATTTTTATAATAATCGCGCCGGAGTTAACTCTCACGGCAGCAACATAAAAAAGCAGGATCCCTGACTCCGTTTAACCGGACGTATTAATAAAATAGTGGCGAAATGATGAAAAAATTGATGTTAGCAGCGGGTGCGGCTCTCGCACTTACCAGCTCTTTTAACGTAACGGCTGCCAGCGGCAATAGCGAATATGTTTCCGACTGGTGGCACCAGAGCGTCAACGTGGTAGGCAGCTATCACACGCGCTTCGGACCGCAGCTGCGTAACGACACCTATCTGGAATACGAAGCGTTCGCGAAAAAAGACTGGTTCGATTTCTACGGCTACGTTGATGCTCCGCGCTTCTTTGGCGGCGACGGTAACTCACGCGGCATCTGGAACCACGGTTCACCGCTGTTTATGGAAATTGAGCCACGCTTTTCCATCGATAAGCTGACCGGCACCAATCTGAGCTTTGGCCCGTTCAAAGAGTGGTATTTCGCCAACAACTACATCTACGACATGGGCCGCAACAGCGCCAACCGTCAGAACACCTGGTACATGGGTCTGGGTACCGATATCGAAACCGGCCTGCCGATGAGCCTGTCGCTGAACGTGTACGCAAAATACCAGTGGGAAAACTACGGTGCGGCCAATGAAAACAGCTGGGACGGCTATCGCTTCAAAGTAAAATACTTTGTCCCGCTGACCGACCTGTGGGGCGGCAAGCTGAACTACATCGGCTTTACCAACTTTGACTGGGGCTCCGATCTGGGCGATCAGCCAAACCGCTCCAGCAACTCCATCGCCTCCAGCCACGTGCTGGCGCTGAACTACGATCACTGGCATTACTCTTTCGTAGCCCGTTACTTCCACAACGGCGGCCAGTGGAAAAATAACTCCACCCTGAACTTCGGTGAAGGTGACTTTGGCGTGAAGGCTAACGGCTGGGGTTACTACCTGGTTGCAGGCTACAACTTCTGATTCATCTGCCCCGCAGCCTCGCTGCCATACAGATGCAAAAACCGCGGCCTTGAGCCGCGGTTTTTATTTGAACGGTACTTACGTTGCGCTACAGGCGCTTTACTGTCTGTGTGCGGGAAATTTATCACACAGGCAACGCCGCACGCGGCCCCGCTTGTTGCTCACAAACCTGTTCACCTGCGCGATATCACCAGACTACAACAGCGTGTCAGGCCACAGAACGCCCGCGTTGTAACACTGAAGCCTGACGGCAGCCAACCTCTGGCCGCTAGCAGGCGCATCACGGTATTCGTTGCGACACCACGCGCTCTTGCCAACAGGCTAACGTGAAATCAGCGCCATAAAAAAACCGCGGCCTGGGCCGCGGTTTAGGTGTACTAAAGACTTCTTGCCGTTACGGCAGAATAGACGGCTGATCCGCCCCTTCTTTTTCCACTTTCTGCTGCTGAATGTGCTCACGCTTCATGCCCATCTTCAGCGCCAGTGCAGACGCCACATAGATAGACGAGATGGTACCGATAGACACACCGATAAGCATCGCCAGCGAGAAACCTTCCAGCATGGCGCCGCCGAAGATATAGAGCATCAGTACGACTAACAACGTAGTACCTGATGTCATCAACGTACGGCTCAGCGTCTGGGTCAGCGACACGTTAAAGATTTCGTAAGAGGTGCCGCGACGGATTTTGCGGAAGTTCTCACGAATACGGTCCGATACCACAATACTGTCGTTAAGCGAGTAGCCGATAACCGACATCAGCGAGGCGATAATGGTCAGGTCAATTTCAATCTGAAACAGCGACAGCACGCCCATTGTAATGACCACATCGTGCGCCAGCGCAATAACCGCACCGAGCGCCAGACGCCATTCAAAGCGAAAGCCCACGTAGATAAGGATGGAAATCAGCGCCACCAGCAGCGCCATGCTGCCCGCCTGCGCCAGATCAGCCCCCACGCTTGGGCCAACAAACTCGATACGTTTAACTGTCGCGTCCTGGCTGGTCGCTTCGTTAATCACGCTCACAACCTTGCTACCCAGCACCTGGCCGCCTGACTCGCCTTCTGCAGGAGGCATACGCACCATCACGTCACGGCTGCTGCCAAAGTTTTGCAACTGCGGGTCAGCAAAACCAGCCTTCTCCAGCGCGCTACGCATCACGTCCATTTCGGCCGGTTTTTCGAGGTTGATTTCAATGACGGTCCCGCCCGTGAAATCCAGCCCCCAGTTAAAGCCGCGCACGCCCATGATAATTACCGACGCCACCAGCAGCAGCGCGGAAATAGTAAAGGCCACGTTGTCCCAGCGCATAAAGTCATACACTTTACGGCCGTGATTGAGTTGTTCAACGGTATATTCCTGTGCCACAACTCACTCCTCAGATAGACAGCTTGTTAACACGCTTGCCGCCGTACAACAGGTTGACGATAGCGCGTGTGCCGACAATAGCGGTAAACATCGAGGTCGCCACACCAATTGCAGTGGTGATGGCAAAGCCCTTGATGGAGCCGGTACCGACAGCGTAAAGGATGATAGCGGTGATAAGCGTTGTCAGGTTGGCGTCAACAATGGAGCTGAACGCACCCTTATAGCCTTCGTGGATGGCCTGCTGTACCGAACGCCCGTTCTTAATCTCTTCCTTAATACGTTCGTTTATCAGTACGTTAGCATCCACCGCCACCGCAAGGGTTAACACGATACCCGCAATACCTGGCATGGTCAGCGTCGCTCCTGGCAGCAGCGACATCACGCCCACAATCAGCACCAGGTTGGCAATCAGTGCCGTGGTCGCGATAAGGCCAAACTTCTTATACACGAACACCATGAACAGGATGGATGCCACAAGGCCCCACAGACACGCTTCCAGACCCTGCTTGATATTCTGCATACCCAGCGTCGGCCCAATGGTGCGCTCTTCCACAATCTGAATCGGCGCAATCAGCGCACCCGCACGCAGCAGCAGCGACAGCTGACGGGCTTCGTTCGGGTTGTTGATACCGGTAATGCGAAAGCTGTTGCCCAGACGTGACTGAATGTTCGCCACGTTGATGACTTCTTCCTGCTTCACCAGAATCGCACGGCCATTGGCGTCTTTCCTGCCGCTGTCTTTGTACTCCACAAACAGAGTTGCCATCGGCTTGCCGATGTTGTCCTTAGTGAAGTTAGACATGATGTTGCCACCCGCGCTGTCAAGCGAGATGTTCACCTGCGGCTGGTTGTATTCGTCGGTGCTGGAGGTCGAGTCGGTGATGTGGTCACCGGTCAGGATAACGCGTTTGAACAGCACAACCGGCTGGCCTTCACGCATGGCCTTCACCTCGGAATCGCCCGGTACGCGCCCAGATGCGGCAGCAGACTGGTCAACGTTGGTATTCACCAGACGAAATTCCAGGGTCGCCGTCGCACCCAGAATTTCTTTGGCGCGTGCGGTGTCCTGGATACCCGGTAGTTCAACCACGATACGGTCAGAGCCCTGGCGCTGTACCAGCGGTTCGGCAACGCCAAGCTGGTTTACACGGTTACGCAGGATGTTGATGTTCTGCTGTACCGCGTATTCGCGCGATTCACGCAGACGGTCGTCAGACATCACCGCACGCAGCGCATTGCTGCCCTGGCTGCTGATAACGAGGTCACGGTGACGCGGCTGGAGCCAGGAAATGGCGGCGTCGCGGCTTGCTGCATCACGAAATACCACGTCCACGCCGTAGTTATTGGCTTTGCGCACGTTGCTCCAGGCGATGCCCTTCTCGCGCAGGTCGCTGCGCAGGCTATCCATATTTTGTTCCTGGAGTTTGCCCAGTGCAGTTTCCATATCCACTTCCATCAGGAAGTGTACGCCACCGCGCAGGTCAAGACCGAGTTTCATCGGCTCGGCGGAAACCGCTCTTAGCCAGCGAGGTGTCGCAGGCGCAAGATTTAGCGCAACGACAAACTGATCGCCAAGCTGGCTTACCAGCGCTTCACGCGCGCGCAGCTGAACGTCGGTGGAATCAAAGCGTGCGAGGATCGCACCCTCTTCCAGTGCCACAGATTTAGCGGTGATATTTTCTTGTTTTAAGGTGTTCTGAACCTGGATCAGCGTCTGCTCACTGGCGGCGGCTCCGCGCGCGCCAGTGATTTGAACAGCCGGATCCTCACCATACAGGTTGGGAAGCGCATACAACAGGCCGATAGCCAGCACGGCAATCAGCATGATGTACTTCCACAAAGGATAACGGTTTAACACGGCAGTTCCCTTAGGGAAAACGGAAAATTACAGCGCCTTCATAGTGCCTTTCGGCAGAACGGCTGCGACAAAATCACGCTTGATAACCACTTCCGTGGTGTCGTTGAGGGCAATAGCCACATAGCCATTTTCCGCAACTTTGGTCACGCGCCCCACCAGGCCACCGTTAGTCAGCACTTCGTCACCTTTGGAGATGGAATCCATCAGTTTCTTGTGCTCTTTGGTGCGCTTTTGCTGCGGACGCAGGATCATGAAATAGAAAATCAGGCCGAAAACAACCAGCATCAGAATCAGTGACATCGGACTGCCCTGGGCCGGTGCACCGGTCGCGGCAACCGCATCAGAAATGAAAAAGCTCATTAAAATTCCCTCATTTTTAGTTTAATCAATACGTAACGCTGGGACCGGTTTACCCTGACGTGCGTAAAAGTCCTCGACGAAGTGCTCTAATTTACCCTCTTCAATAGCCTTACGTAAACCAGCCATCAGGCGCTGGTAATAGCGCAGGTTATGAATTGTGTTGAGCCGCGCGCCCAGAATCTCGTTGCATCTGTCCAGATGATGCAAATAAGCGCGCGAATAATGGCGGCACGTATAGCAATCGCACTCTGCATCCAGAGGCGACGTGTCGCTTTTATGCTTCGCATTACGGATTTTCACCACGCCGTCGGTCACAAACAGATGGCCGTTGCGTGCGTTTCGGGTCGGCATGACGCAGTCGAACATATCGATACCGCGGCGCACGCCTTCTACCAGATCTTCCGGTTTACCCACGCCCATCAGGTAGCGTGGCTTATCGGCAGGAATTTGCGGGCAAACATGTTCAAGAATGCGATGCATGTCTGCCTTCGGTTCACCGACCGCCAGGCCGCCGACAGCGTAGCCATCAAAGCCAATTTCTACCAGCCCTTTAACCGAGACGTCACGTAAATCTTCGTAAACGCTGCCCTGGATAATCCCAAATAGCGCATTCGGGTTTTCCATCTCGTCAAAGCGGTCGCGGCTGCGTTTAGCCCAGCGCAGCGACATCTCCATTGAGCGCTTCGCGTAATCCCAGTCCGCCGGGTACGGCGTACATTCATCAAAGATCATCACAATATCGGAACCGAGATCGTACTGGATCTCCATGGATTTTTCCGGGCTTAAGAAAATCGGGTCGCCGTTGATGGGGTTGCGAAAGTGCACGCCCTGTTCGGTGATTTTGCGGATATCGCCAAGGCTGAAGACCTGGAAGCCGCCGGAGTCGGTCAGGATTGGGCCTTTCCACTGCATGAAATCGTGCAGATCGCCATGCAGCTTCATGATCTCCTGACCCGGGCGCAGCCACAGGTGGAAGGTGTTGCCAAGAATAATCTGCGCGCCGGTGTCCTGCACTTCTTCCGGGGTCATCCCCTTCACCGTGCCGTAGGTGCCAACCGGCATAAAAGCCGGAGTCTCCACCGTGCCGCGCTCAAACACCAGACGGCCGCGACGCGCGCGCCCGTCGGTGGTTTGCAGTTCAAATTTCACATTACCTCCTGCGTCAGATAAACAGTCTGACGTGTCATACCGGTGCCGCAGGCGTTGCCTACGGCGCTAAATTACAGCGCCTGTCTCAGCGTTTTTGACAGGTGCGCAGCCGGCCTGCGCTCTCACAGCGGGAAAGCCAGCGGCGTAAAAACGTAGAACCGAGCCCGGTCAGGCGCTTATGCACCCGGGCGCTCGTTAATGGCCTGCGGATTGTACGTGATAAACATCGCATCCCCATAGCTGAAAAAGCGATACTCCGCCTTCACCGCTTCGTTGTAGGCATGCATGGTATGGCGATAACCGGCGAATGCCGACACCAGCATAATCAACGTTGATTCCGGCAGATGGAAGTTGGTGACCAGTGCGTCAATCACCCGGTATTGGTAGCCCGGATAGATAAAAATTTGCGTGTCGCCGAAAAACGGCGCAATAACGTCATTTTTGGCCGCGTTAGCCGCGCTTTCCAGCGAGCGCACGGAGGTAGTGCCCACGGCAATCACCCGGTTACCGCGCGCGCGACACGCCAGCACCGCATCAACCACCTCCTGCGGCACTTCAGCATATTCAGAGTGCATGATGTGGTCTTCAATGCTATCCACACGCACCGGCTGGAAGGTGCCTGCACCGACGTGCAGCGTCACAAACGCCATCTCAACGCCTTTGTTACGCAGCGCATCCAGCAGCGGCTCGTCAAAATGCAGTCCGGCGGTCGGTGCTGCCACCGCACCCGGCTTCTGGCTGTAAACGGTCTGGTACAGTTCGCGGTCGGCCTCTTCGTCCGGGCGGTCGATGTACGGCGGCAGCGGCATATGGCCGATACCGTTTAAGATTTCCAGCACCGTGCGCTCATCATTAAACTCAACTTCAAACAGCGCGTCATGGCGCGCCACCATCGTGGCCTGCACGCTTTCATCATCGCCAAGCAGCAGTTCAGCGCCCGGTTTTGGCGCTTTAGAGGCGCGGATATGCGCCAGCACGCGCTTATCGTCGAGCATGCGCTCGACCAGCACTTCAATTTTACCGCCGCTGGCTTTGCGCCCAAACAGGCGCGCCGGGATCACGCGGGTGTTGTTAAAAACCAGCAGATCGCCGGGGTTGAGCTTATCGAGCAAGTCGGTGAAGATGCCATGCGTGAGCTGCCCCGTCGGGCCATCGAGCGACAGCAGACGACAGGCACTGCGCTGGGGCTGCGGATAGTGAGCGATTAAAGATTCGGGAAGTTCAAACGAAAAATCGGCGACGCGCATGACGGGGACTCTGGACTCAGACTTAAAAACAGGCGGCTAGTCTAGTGCCGGGGCGCTTTCGCTGCAAGCCATAACCCAACACGGTTATTACCGGCAACCAGGAAAACGGTTCGTAAAACGAACAACGAACCTGTACCCTGCTCGCCGCGCTCAGTCATAAACCCCAGTACAGGGTGCAGACACGCAACATGGAATAAAACCCTGCTTTTATCAGGGAAAACAGCCTGTCAGGGACACGCAGGCTACGCAAAATGCCAGGATGGATAACATGAAGCATAAAAAGAAAATCGTCACGTTTTTTGTCTGCATTACGCTTGTAGCAGCAGGATATAAGGCGATAACCGGGTTCAACCTCAATACGCATCATACAGTGGGCGATGTTATTGATTCATTTGACGGTGTTAATGTCTATTTCAATGGCGGCGTTAACCACGTCAGCGAACGCCACCTGGCCGCCGACGGTTACAATCTCGGTTTGAAATATCAGTGCGTAGAGTTTGTGAAACGTTACTATTATCAGGTCTTCAACCACAAAATGCCGGACAGTTACGGCCACGCAAAAGATTTCTTTGATGCTACGCTCGCCTCCGGCGCGCTGAATCCGCGAAGAGGTCTGTTTCAGTACCGAAACGGCAGCGGTACGCTACCCGGCGTGGGGGATTTGCTGGTTTATAAAGCGAGCGCACTTAACCGCTACGGGCATGTTGCTATCGTCACCGCCGTAGACCAGCAACAGAAATATATTGAAATTATTCAACAAAATGCGGGACCGTTTTCCGCACCCAGAGAACAATACGCGCTGGTGTTTGAGCAGGGGATATGGCAAATACAGCATGCGAGGATCCTCGGCTGGCTCAGTGTGACGGATCCTGCCGTCCCTGAGTCTGGCCTTGAGGATGCACGCGACACGCTTTAGTAATGAAAAGGTAACTGATGAATTTTCTGGCGCACCTGCACCTTGCTTCTCTTGCTGGCAGCTCGCTGCCCGGCAACCTGATTGCCGATTTTGTGCGCGGCAACCCCGGCGACGACTGGCCTGCCGACGTGACGGCGGGCATTTTTATGCACCGGCGCATCGACGCCATGACCGACGGCCTGGCGCAGGTACACATCGCACGCACCTGGTTTCGCCCGCAGACGCGCCGGGTATCTCCCATTTCGCTGGACGTGATGTGGGACCATTTCCTGTCGCGCCACTGGGCGCGCTTTTCACCCGATGAGCCGCTCACACAGTTTGTGGCGCGCGCCGAAGCGGCCATTGCGCCCATTCTGCCGCTGGCCCCGGAGCGCTTTGTAAATCTCAACCATTATCTGTGGCCGGAGCGCTGGCTGGAGCGCTACGCCGATATGGACTTTATCGCCCGCGTGCTAAACGGTATGGCGAGCCGCCGCCCGAAGCTCGCGGCATTGAGCGACTCCTGGCACGACCTGAATGAACATTACGCCGCGCTGGAGCAGTTGTTTAATGAGTTTTACCCACAGATGATGGAGCTGGCACGCACAAAGCAGCTATAAAAAACGCGGGGACATTGCCCCGCGTCATTCCTCGCCTTAAAAGGCAAAGCAGGAGCAGCCCAGCGCGCCCCAAAAAGCCCCATCATCAGCAACCGGTACCGCCGAGCGGCGGGCAATGTCATGCTGATGACCGTGAACGCCACAGCTACCACAGCACTGATGTACCGACTGGGCAAATACCGCGTTGCTCACCTGCGGCGGCGCGGCGCGATAGTGGCCTGGCACCGTTGCCACTGGCGACCACTCTGGCAGTACCGGAATTGGTGGCGGCGACAGCGGCGAGAAGCGCCCTGCGGCATACACCACGCGCCCGTCCACCAGCGTCAGCACCGACTCGATATCTTTAATCTCCTGCTCCGGCACGCTGAAGTAGTCTCTGGAGAGCACCACCATGTCTGCCAGTTGTCCGGCGACGATGCGGCCTTTTTTGCCCTGCTCGCTGGAGAACCAGGCGCTGCCCGCTGTCCACAACTCCAGCGCAACGTCGCGTGAAAGGCGGTTGTTCTCGTCGTACATCACCATCCCGCCCACGGTACGCCCGCTCACCAGCCAGTACAGTGCGGTCCACGGATTGTAACTCGCCACACGTGTGGCATCCGTTCCCAGCCCAACCGGCACTTCCTGCGCCAGCATCTTCGCAACGGGCGGCGTCTGCTTAAGCGCCTCAGTGCCGTAGCGCTCGGCAAAGTACTCGCCCTGAAACGCCATGCGGTGTTGCACCGCAATACCGCCACCGAGCGCCTTCACGCGCTCGATATTTCGCTCGCTGATGGTTTCAGCGTGATCAAAGAACCAGTGCAGGCCGTTAAAAGGAATATCACGGTTTACTTTTTCAAACACATCAAGCATGCGGCTGATGGATTCGTCGTACGTGGCGTGCAGACGAAACGGCCAGCGGTGCTCCACCAGGCGGCGCACCACGCGCTCCAGCTCATCTTCCATCCCCTGCGGCAGGTCCGGGCGCGGCTGTAAGAAGTCTTCAAAATCGGCAGCGGAAAACACCAGCATTTCACCGGCACCGTTCACGCGATAAAAATCTGAGCCCTGGCCCGGTGCCAGCATATCGGTCCAGGTCGTAAAGTCTTCCAGTTCGTGCTGAGGGCGCTGGGTGAACAGGTTATAAGCGATGCGAATCGTCATCTGCTTTTCGGCGTGCAGCTGCTCGATAACCTGATAATCCTCCGGGTAGCTCTGCGAACCGCCGCCTGCGTCAATGGCGCTGGTCAGCCCCAGTCGGTTAAGCTCACGCATAAACTGGCGCGTGGAGTTCACCTGCGCCTCAAGCGGCAGCGTTGGCCCTTTTGCCAGCGTCGCGTACAAAATGGTGGCGTTCGGTCTGGCAATCAACATCCCGGTCGGGTTACCGTTGCCGTCGCGCACAATCTCGCCGCCGGGCGGGTTTGGCGTGTCGCGGGTGTAGCCCACCGCCTTCAGTGCCGCACGGTTGAGCAGCGCCCGGTCATAAAGATGCAGTACAAATACCGGCGTGTCCGGCGCGGCCTCGTTCAAATCGTCAATGGTCGGCATGCGGCGCTCGGCAAACTGGAACTCGCTCCAGCCGCCCACCACACGCACCCACTGCGGCGACGGCGTGCGCTCGGCCTGCGCTTTGAGCATACGCAGCGCGTCCGCCAGCGACGGCACGCCTTCCCAGCGCAGCTCCAGATTGTAGTTCAGCCCGCCGCGAATCAGATGCAGGTGCGAGTCGTTCAGGCCCGGCACCAGCGTCTGGCCCTGTAAATCCACCTGCTGTGTACCTTCACCGGCAAAGCTCAGCACATAGTCGTTGCTGCCAACCGCGAGGATTTTGCCGTCTTTTATCGCCACCGCCTGCGCCTGCGGGTTTTCGCTATCCAGCGTGTGCACGTTGCCGTTCATCAGTATTAATGAAGCTGTTTCGGTCATGGGGACTCTCCTGTAATTCGTGGCTATCCTTTCAGCCAGCGCGCAAACAATCGGGTGGTTATCGGCATCCAGAACCAGACTACCAGCGCCACCACACAGGCGTTGTTCAGCAAATTGAGCCACAGCTCACCGCGGTGCGCGCCAAATAACTGCCCGCTAAGCCACGCCACCAGATTGACGCTGGGGAAAATCACCAAAAGCGTAATCAGAAACTGCTTCCAGCGCTTTGGCTGGCGCACGCGGGGCGTTGCTGGCGTAAACCAGAAGGCAGCATCGGTGCGCACTTCGGTGCGATCGCCGCCGTTGAGTAGCGGCTCTACCTCAGCAACCAGCTGTTTGCGCTGCGATGAACAGGTCCAGGCATAAAGGTTGTCGAGCGTGTCAAAGCGGATCACGATATTCCACTCGCTCATGCCCGCGCTCGGACGTATTACGTTTGCACCAAGATGGCCCGGATACTCTGCCGCCACCGGCATAATGCGCGCCAGCCAGGCCTCGTAGGCTGCCTCCTGACCGGGCTTAAGCGCATGGGTAATCACCAGCGTGACATGCTTGTTCTGCGCCATAGTTGGCCGTCCTGAATGAAAATGCAGGCGGGAAGCTCCCGCCTGCTAAGGTTATTTTTTACGCGCTTCGGCGTGGTGCACCATGGTGTAGGCATAGTCGACGCCCATACCATAGGCACCGCTGTGCTCACGTACCAGGTCCATCACCGCGTCGTAGGTTTCCTTACGCGACCAGTCGCGCTGGTACTCCAACAGCACCTGCTGCCAGGTCACGGGCACCGCACCCGCCTGTACCATGCGGTCAATCGAGCGCTCGTGGGCATCCACCGAAGTACCGCCAGAGGTATCGGTCACCACGTAAACCTCAAAACCTTCGTCAAGCGCCATCAGCGCCGGGAAGGTCAGGCACACTTCGGTCCACAGCGCTGAAATAATCAGTTTTTTGCGCCCGGTAGCCTTCACCGCTTCAACAAACTTCTCGTCTTCCCAGGAATTCATTGATGTGCGCTCAATGGGTTTCACATCCGGGTGCACGGCCAGCAGTTCCGGCCAGATATAACCGCTAAAGCTTTCGGTTTCGACCGAGGTATAAATGGTCGGCACATTAAAAATCTTCCCGGCCTTAGCCAGTGCTACCGTATTATTTTTTAATGTCTGTCTGTCGATATTTGCCACGCCAAAAGACATTTGTGGCTGGTGATCAATAAAAATGAGCGTGGAGTTCTGCGGGTCAATCAATTCCCGTATAGACATAATAAATACCTTTTAAATAATGAGGTTAAGTTATGTAGTGGTATGTTGCTGACAGCAAAAAAAGAATAGGCGTAAAACGTAATTCAGGATAGCTGGATTTTTTGAACGCTCTGCTAAAAAAAATTCACCAAGTTTAGCGGTGAATTTAATTTATTAACGCCGCTGTCAATTAATGGCGAATTAATTTCAACAGAAAGATAAGGGAAATAATGCCTGCGTTCACAGGCATTATTAAAATAATTATTTACTGCGCCAGATAGCGAACGAGACTGGCGCAAGCTGCATGGTTTCATCGGTAAAATGCCCTTCGCCTTCCACCTGCTGCCAGCGCCCGCCCACCAGCAGCGGTGAGCGGATAACCACCTGTGCCTGTGCACCGCGGTTAATCGCCACCAGCACCCGCTCGCGCCCGAGAATACGCGCAAACACCACAACATCGCCAGTGGCGTGCACAATATGGCAGCCGCCGCGACGCAGCGCCTGGCTCTGTTTACGTAGCTTTGCAAGACGCTGGTAAAGCGCCAACAGCGCGGTGTCCTGCTGCGTCTTATCCCACGGGAAGGGCTTGCGGCACATGGGGTCCATATCGCCGTCCACGCCCACTTCATCGCCGTAATAAATGCACGGCACGCCAGGCCAGCAGAAAAGCCAGGCTACACCCAGAGGCAGGCGCGCCACATCGTGACCCAGCAGTGATTTAAAACGCGGCGTGTCGTGACTGTCGAGCTGGTTAAACATGCGTAGCTGTTGCTGGTGCGAGAGCGCCGCGCGGTATTGCTCCATCCAGGCAATGCAGGTTTGGGCGTCAATCTGCTGCGGATCGTAAGAGATATCGGTATTGGCAAGAAATGCCCACAGCGGGAAGGTAAAACCGCGGTAGTTCATGGCAGCGTCTTCTGCATCGGCCTGGAGCCACTGGCGCGCATCACCGAAGTGCTCACCAAACACGTAAGCATCCGGGCGCGTCTCTTTCGCCGCCTGGCGAATGCCCGCCACATGCAGCAGGTTGTTGGCCGCGCCGCCGCCCTCGCCCAGCATATGCACCACGTCAAGCCGCCAGCCGTCCATGCCCCACGGCTCGCGCAGCCAGTGGCGCACAATGCTGTTTTCAGCGCGGTAAATTTCGTCCACCACGCCGCGAGCGCTGTAGTCGAGCTTTGGCAGGCTGGCATAGCCCAGCCAGTCCAGCGCCAGTCCGTCAGGCGAGAAACTGTACCAGCTGCGCTGGGGCGAGGCCGGATTGTGGCAGGCGCCCGCTGAGTCTGCCGTATGGCGGTCAAACCATGCGTGGGTATCGCCGCTGTGGTTGAACACGCCGTCGAGTACCAGCCGCATGCCCTGCTCACGGGTGGTATGGCGCAGGCGCAGCAGTGCCGCGTCACTGCCAAACTGCGGGTCAACGTGGCGATAGTCCTGGGTGTCGTATTTATGCACGCTGGGAGCGACAAATACCGGGTTAAGGTACAGCGCCGTGACACCCAGGCGCTTGAGGTACGGCAGCTTCTCGCTGATGCCATCTAAATCACCGCCGTAAAATGTCGAGCCGCCCGCCTCAGGTGTGAGCGGTTCATACCACTCGCGGCGCACAATCTCTCGCCCGGCCGCGTGGTGCCAGTAAACGCTATCCTGCTCTGGCGTGCGATCCTTACTGCGAGCAAATCTGTCCGGGAAGATCTGATAAAACACCTGATCCGCTACCCAGTCCGGGCCGCTGTCCGGCAGATCCACAGCAAACTGCTCAAGGCGCGGCGGCGGGAAATCGCTAAAGCCCTGCGGCGTAAACCAACGCTGACGGTCGGCCCACAGCAGCTTAAAGCTGTAGCGCCGCCGCGCCTGCCCGCCGCTGGCGTCCAGCGTCACGCGCCACGCGGTCACACCAGGCTGCGGCTCGCGCGAAAGCCGGGTCATTTTGAGCGGCGTTTCTTCGTTATCAATTTCGGTACGCAGCATCACGCGCTGCGGCAGTGCATCGCCTGCAAGCCACAGCGTAACGGTCATTTTCTGCTCGCGTACGGTGACAAACGGTGCCACCGGCAGGTGCCAGGCCTTTAACATGGTGCTTCCCCTGTGTCGAAAAATGGCCCCACCTTGCCATATCAGCCTGGGCGGTTGCTCATCATTAGGCCACAGATTCGGGGAGGATGCGGGGGGAGGAGAGCGCAGATAACAGCTGGCGTGAAGCGCCAACAAAAAAAACCTTTCTGGCTCAATGGGCTGACGGCCTGCTTATTGGCTCTCTTATCATGGCGTGATAGCGCCTGCTTCACGCAAAAACCAAAAAAATAGCCCCGTCATCACAACGGGGCTTTTTCGCCTTCGACAACGCCATCAGACCATCACGCTTTGCCCAGTTTTGCATCATGCCGGCGCTTAAACATCCAGCCCACCAGCAACAGCGTAATCCACGCAAAACCGACGTAAAGCGAAATACGGGTTTCGGGATGCAGGCCAATCAGAACAATAATAAACGCCAGGAAGATAAGCCCGGCAGTGGTGGTCACCACCCCGCCTGGCACTTTAAACTTCAGCGCCTTTATCTCGTCTTTAGACAAACGGCGACGAAACGCTATCTGCGAGAGCAGGATCATTATCCACACCCAAACCGTGGCGAAGGTCGCAAGCGAGGCAATCACCAGAAACACGCTTTTGGGCATGATGTAGTTGAGATATACCGCCAGCAGCATTGCGCCCGTCATCACCACCACCGTCACCCACGGAATACCGTGGCGCGAGACTTTGGCAAACACTTTCGGGGCCGCGCCCTGCTCGGCCATGCCGTGCATCATGCGGCCCACGCCAAACACGTCGCTGTTAATGGCCGACAGTGACGCCGTGAGCACCACAAAGTTAAGAATGCTGGCCGCAAAGGTAATACCCAGATGCTGGAACGTCAGCACAAACGGGCTGCCGTTGGTGCCTACCTGGTTCCACGGATAAATCGACATAATCACAAACAGCGTGCCGACATAGAACACCAGAATACGCAGCGGCACCGAGTTGATGGCACGCGGAATGGATTTTTGTGGGTCTTTCGCTTCACCGGCGGTGATACCGATAATTTCAATCCCGCCGTAGGCAAACATCACCATTTGCAGCGCCATCACCGTGCCAATCCAGCCGTTGGCAAAAAAGCCGCCGTTGCTCCACAGGTTGTGAATGCCGGTGGGCTGCCCGCCATTGCCAATGCCCCAGATAATGATGCCAAAACCGGCAGCAATCATGATGATAATGGTGGCGACTTTAAAAAACGAGAACCAGAACTCCATCTCGCCAAACACTTTCACGCTCATCAGGTTAATGGCGCAAATCAGCATCACCACGCTCAGCACCCACACCCAGTGCGGCACGTCAGGGAACCAGACGCCCATGTAAATACCGAACGCGGTCACATCCGCAATGGCGACAATCAGGATTTCAAAGCAGTAGGTCCAGCCGGTGATATAGCCTGCGAGCGGGCCGAGGTTTTCCTGCGCGTAGCGCGAAAAGGAGCTGGCCGCCGGGTTATGTACCGACAACTCACCCAGCGCGCGCATGATGATATACGCCGCAACGCCGCCGATAATGTAGGCCAGCAGCACGCTTGGCCCCGCCATTTTAATGGCATCTGCCGAGCCGTAAAAAAGCCCCGTGCCAATTGCCGAGCCCAGCGCCATAAAACGAATGTGTCTCGTACTCAGGCCGCGTTTGAGCGTATTTTTTTCCATTGAAGCCATCCACCAAATAAAAAACCACGGGCAGCCCCGTGGTTAACAGTAAAACGTTTTCTTAGTGTGCGACAGAGGTCGACGAACGCCCGGCAATCCTGTCCCAGATACCGCACAGCACCAGGGCGGCCAGCGACGGCATCAGCCACGCCAGGCCTTGCTCTGCCAGCGGCAGGTGCGTCATCCAGCCCGGCAGCAGATTGCCAAAGTCGGCCGCTTTGATGCCATCGACCAGGCCCAGCAGCAGGCTGACCAGCATAGCCGGTGCAATCACGCGCGTGGAGCTATTCCACCACGGGCGGGTGAAGCTCAGCACCACCAGCACGATGCACGGCGGATAAATCGCCGTCAACACCGGAATAGAAATCTGAATCAAGTGGCTCAGACCCAGGTTAGACACCACCATAGAGAACAGGCCAAGGATGAACACCAGCGAGCGATAAGAGAGCGGCAGATACTGCTCAAAGAACTCCGCACACGCGCAGGTCAGACCGACTGCGGTCACCATACAGGCCAGGAAAATCAGCGCCGCCAGCAGGAAGCTACCGAAGCCGCCAAAGGTGTGCTGAACGTACGCGTGCAGAATTGCCGCGCCGTTAGCAGACTGGTCCACAAGCGATGCGCTGTCAGAGCCAAGGCGGAACAACGCCAGGTACAAAAGAGTGAGGCCCACACCGGCAATCAGACCGGCCCAGACGGTGTAACGGGTCAGCAGGCGCGCTTCGCTCACGCCGCGCGAGCGGGCGGCGTTAACGATGACAATACCGAATACCATTGCGCCGAGCGTATCCATCGTCAGATAGCCGTTCACAAAACCGTTAGAGAACGGTGCGGCTTGATAGGCTGGTGTTGCTGTGCTGATATCGCCTGCCGGCCACATCACAGCCGCTACACCAAGGACCACCAGCGCAATGATTTTCAGCGGCGCCAGGAAATGGCCCACAGTGTCCAGCAGCTTACCCGGATACAGGGAAACGAAGATAACCAGCGCGAAGTAGACCAGGCTGTAAATCAACAGCGGCAGCGCGCCGTCGCCAGTCAGCGGCGCAATCCCCACTTCAAAGGAGACGGTAGCAGTACGCGGTGTGGCAAACAGCGGGCCAACGGCCAGATAACAGACGGTTGCCAGCAGCACCCCGGCACGGCGGCCAATAGGCGTGCTCAGGCTGTCGACGCCGCCGCCCACGCGCGCCAGCGCGACCACGGTCAGCACCGGCAGACCAACGGCAGTAATCAGAAAGCCGAGTGCGGCCCACCACACGTTTTCACCGGCCTGTAAGCCAACCATGGGAGGGAAAATGATGTTGCCCGCGCCAACAAACAACGCAAAGGTCATAAAACCCAGAGCGAGGATGTCACGCGATGTTAAACGATGGGTCATAAATTTCGTTGCAGCCTGTGGATGTGGTGTTGAAATAAATAATATTTTTCGCCACCGCGTAAGGTGGCGAAAAAACGGCAATATCAGAAATTTCCAGTGAGAAAACCTTCTCAGTAAGCGCAGCGAAGAATTGTTAGTCGATTAACCACGCAATTCTGGTGAGTCTGACGATAGCGGGCGCCAATTAAAACGCTTATAGCGTATGAAGGCAACCAGGGATCGCCAAACCAGAACATTCAACTAAATATAACATAATATTTGGTGAAGTATTTGCGAAGCGGCGCAAACTGATGGCTTATCGTGCGGACAAAAAGCGAACAACGCACGTGTTTAACGCCCTGCCTGTCCGGCGGTGGCGCTAAAAACATGCGACGCGTTCATTATGGAAAGTGACCTTGACGGGCTAGCCCGCAGACGCCCGCGTTTCATCGGCAATCAGGCGCGTGGGCAGCACAAAGCTAAAACGCGTACCGCGCCCCAGCGTGCTGTCAATCTCCAGACGGGCATCATGGTGGCTAAGAGCATGTTTGACGATAGCCAACCCCAGCCCGCTGCCACCGTTCTGGCGTGAGCGCGATTTATCCACCCGATAAAAGCGCTCGGTCAGGCGCGGAATATGCTGGGCCGCAATGCCCGGTCCGTTATCTTCCACGCAAAACAGTGCGCCGTACGGCGTGCGCTTCCAGCTCACGGTAATGGCCGTGCCCGCAGGCGTGTGTTTGACGGCGTTGTACACCAGGTTTGAGACTGCGCTGCGCAACTGATCCTCGCTGCCAAACACCCGTAACGTCTTATCCACCTCAAAATGAAGCGGGTGCTGCGGGCCAAGCGTATGCGCTTCGCGCTCCAGCATGTTGAGCATCACTGGCACATCCACTTTTTCAGTCAACTGTAATGCCGGCGCGGCTTCAATGCGCGACAGCGTCAGTAGCTGCTCCACCAGCCCTTCCATACGCTGGGTCTGCTCACGCATGGTGCCCAGCGCCTTGTCACGCAGCGCCGAGGGCATACTCTGGCCGTGCATCACTTCGAGGTAACCCTGCAAGACCGTAAGCGGCGTACGCAACTCGTGGCTGACGTTGGCGAAAAAGTTGCGCCGTGCGCCTTCAAGCTGGTGCATTTGCGTGACATCGCGCGCCACCATCAGCCACTGCCTGTCGCTATAGGGCATCACGCGAAATTCGATATGGCGCTGGTTGTTGAGCACCAGATTCAGTGGCCGTGAGAAATCGCGCGCTTTAAGATAGCGGCTGAACTCCGGGTAACGCAGCAGGTTCTGGATGTTCTGGCCATTATCGTCAGGCCAGCGCAGGTGCAAAAGCTGTTGTGCCAGACCGTTGCACCAGAAAATGGTGCCCTCTTCGGTGGTGAGGATCACCGCATCCGGCAGCGACTCAGCACCGCTGCGAAAACGCTTAATCAGGCTACCCAGTTCACGGCGGCGCTTTTTGTTGCGCATCTGCATCTGGTGCAGGCCGTGCAGCAGCGGCTCCCAACTGCCGCGTCCGGGCGGCGGCGTCATACTGCGGTCAACCCACAACCACCAGGACAGGCGCAGCAGATTATGAAAATGCCAGACCAGCAGCCCCGTCACTGCCGCCAGTAAAAACCACGGCAAAAAACCAAAAACCGCGCTCAACAGCAACGCAGGCAAACAGCACAGCACCAGCTCCAGTGCCAGCCTTTTCCATGACAGCCGTTCCAGCACGGGTCACGCTCCAGTAAAGAAAAGTTAAAAGCGGGTCGAAAAACGATAGCCGGTGCCGCGTACCGTCTGCACCATGCGGTCGTGGCCGCTCTGCTCCAGCGCTTTACGCAAGCGACGAATATGCACATCCACCGTCCTGTCTTCAACATAGACGTTGGTGCCCCAGACGTTATTGAGCAGCTGCTCGCGGCTGTATACGCGCTCCGGGTGAGTCATGAAAAAGTGCAGCAGTTTAAATTCCGTCGGCCCCATGTCCAGGGCGGCCTCGTCGGTGGTGACGCGGTGTGAGGTGGGATCAAGGCTTAAGCCCTGCATGACGATAACCTCTTCAACGGCCATCGGTGAGATGCGGCGCATCACCGCTTTAATGCGTGCTACCAGCTCTTTAGGCGAAAACGGTTTGGTGATGTAGTCATCGGCCCCGGTTTCAAGGCCACGCACCCGGTCTTCTTCTTCTCCGCGTGCGGTCAGCATCACAACCGGGATATCGCGGGTCAGCGTTTCACGCTTGAGGTGTTTAATTAACTGTAGTCCTGAGCCACCCGGCAACATCCAGTCGAGTAATATCAGGTCGGGCCAGGGTTCATTGAGCTTGCCGAGCGCCATGTCATAATCTTCCGCCTCAACCGGCTGGAAGCCGTTCTGTTCGAGTACAAAACACACCATTTCGCGAATGGGGGCTTCGTCTTCCACTACCAGAATACGTCTCGCCATGAGTTAGAGTTACCCTGTTTGTTAAACATTGTCTGTTGTAACGCGCCGCCATTATGCGTCAGTTTTATGACAGTTTTATGAAAAAATGACCCTTTTATGATCGCTGCGCCTCACTGTTATAGTAACCCACTTAACAGCGCTGCCCTTGACGGTCTGCCTGTTTATAATAGCCATCCTGCTTTTTTGCCACCGGAACCGGTATATGCGCATTCTCCACACCTCAGACTGGCATCTGGGCCAGAACTTCTACACCAAAAGCCGTGCCGCCGAGCATCAGGCATTTCTCGACTGGCTGCTCCAGCAAGCCGGGGAGCACGCGGTGGATGCCATCATCGTGGCGGGCGATATTTTTGATACCGGCTCACCGCCGAGCTACGCGCGTGAGCTATACAACCGCTTTGTGGTCAGACTGCAAAGCACCGGCTGCCGCCTGTATATTCTGGCAGGCAACCATGACTCCGTCGCAACCCTTAACGAATCCCGCGAGCTGCTGGCCTGCCTGCACACCCAGGTGATTGCCACGCCCACCACCGAGCCGCAGCTGATGACCACGCGCGAGGGCGAGCCCGGCGCGGTACTGTGCCCCATTCCCTTCCTGCGCCCGCGCGACATTCTGAAAAGCCAGGCCGGGCAGTCCGGCCATGAAAAACAACAGTCGCTGCTGGATGCCATCACGGCACATTATCAGGACTGTTACCAGGCGGCGCTGGCATGTCGCGGTGAGCGCCCGCTGCCGATTATTGCTACCGGCCATCTTACTGCCGTCGGAGCCAGCACCAGTGATTCAGTGCGCGAGATTTATATCGGCACGCTGGATGCCTTTCCTGCACAGGCGTTTCCGCCTGCCGACTACGTGGCGCTCGGCCATATTCACCGAGCCCAGCGCGTGGGTGGCATGGAGCACATCCGCTACAGCGGCTCGCCGATTGCGCTGAGCTTTGATGAAACCGGCCCGGTTAAATGCGTTAACCTGGTGACGTTTGAGCACGGCGCCCTGGCGGGCGTGGAGCCGCTGGACGTGCCGGTCACCCAACCGCTGGCGGTGATTAAAGGCACGCTCAGTGAAATTGAACATCAGCTTGCCGCCTGGCGTGATGCCCCGGCGCTTCCCGTCACCTGGCTTGATATTGAAATCACCACTGACGACTATCTGCACGATATCCAGCGCCATATTCAGCAGCTTACCGAAACGTTGCCGGTTGAGGTCGTGCTGATGCGCCGGGCGCGGGAGCAGCGCCAGCGCGCGATTGACGGTCAGCACAAAGAGTCTTTAAGCGAACTGAGCGTCACTGAGGTGTTCGAACGCCGTCTGGCGCTTGAAGCCGTTGAGGAAGCACGCGAAGCGCGGCTGCGCACGCTGTTCGGCCAGACGCTGGAAGCCCTGCACGAGGAGAGCCAGCCGTGAAAATTTTGACGCTACGTCTGAAAAACCTGAACTCGCTGCGCGGCGAGTGGAAAATCGACTTCACCGCCGAACCGTTTGCCAGTAACGGTCTGTTTGCCATTACCGGCCCAACCGGGGCGGGCAAAACCACCCTGCTGGATGCCACCTGCCTGGCGCTTTACCACAGCACACCGCGCCTGGGGGCCATTACCCAGTCACAAAACGATTTGATGACCCGCGACACCGCCGAGTGCCTGGCCGAGGTGGAGTTTGAGGTCAAAGGCGTGGCCTATCGCGCATTCTGGAGCCAGAACCGCGCCCGCAACCAGCCAGACGGCAATTTGCAGGCACCGCGCGTGGAGCTGGCGCGGGTGAGCGATGGCAAGATCCTGGCCGATAAAGTCAAAGATAAACTCGACAAACTCACCGAACTGAGCGGTCTGGATTATGACCGCTTTACCAAATCCATGCTGCTGTCCCAGGGCCAGTTTGCCGCCTTCCTCAACGCCAAAGCCAACGAGCGCGCCGAGTTACTTGAGGAACTGACCGGTACCGACATTTACGGCCGGCTGTCGGCCAGCGTGTTTGAACGCCACAAGGCTGAACGCGTGGCGCTGGAACAGCTTGAAGCCCAGGCCGCAGGCGTCACACTGTTGAGCGCACAGCAGAAGCAGCAACTGACAGAAAGTTTGCAAACGCTCACTGATGAAGAGCAGCGCGAACTGGCACAGCAAAAAACGCTTCAGGCGCAGCAACAGTGGCTAAGCCGCCGCCAGCAGTTGCTCGCCCATCAGCACGACATTGCCCAGGCTCACCGCAGTGCCGCTTACGCACTGGAACAGGCAGCACCAGACCTGGCACGGCTGGCGCTGGCACGCCCGGCGGCCATCCTGCAGCCTGACTGGCGCCAGCGCCAGGAGCAGGAGGCAAACCTTAACCACACACTTAAAACTCACAGCGAAGTCAGCACTCGCTTACATGAGCAACGCCAGCAGCGCCGCCGGATACGCCTGAGCGCCGTCACTCAGCGCAGCGAGATTGAGCGTGAACAATCCACGCTTAATCACTGGTTAAACGACAACGCCGCTATCGCCTCCTGGAGCAGCGAACTGGCAGGCTGGCGCGCCGCCTTCGCCCAGCGCCAGCGGGACGGGCAGCGGCTTGTCCAGTTTGAGCAGGACATCCGCGCATTGAGCGATAAGCTGGCAGCGCTGGCAGCACCTGCGCAGGATATCCCCCCCGAGCAGGTCAGTGAGCATTTACAACGCCTGACCGACGCCCGTCCGGCGCGCCGCCAGTTAGCCGTGCTGCATGCCCGCTTTGCCCCGCTCGCCCTGCGTCGCAACACGCTCACGCAGCAGCTGGGCGTGCTGACAGAACAAATTACCAGCCAGCAAAAGGCGCTCAATGAGAAGCGTGAGGCCTGGGCGCAGAAAAACCAGCAGGCGCTGGACGTGAAGAAAATCTGCGAACTGGAAGACACCATCGTGCGCCTGCACGACGAGCGCGCACGGTTGCAGCCGGACACGCCCTGCCCGCTGTGCGGCTCCACTGTGCACCCGGCGGTGGAACAGTATCAGGCCATGGAAACCAGCCAGAATAAGCAGCGACAGGCGCAGCTTGAGCAGGAAAGAGAACAGCTTAAAGAACAGGGCGCGGCGCTAAAAGGCCAGCTTGGCGCATGGCTTGAGCGTAAAGAGCAACTGGAAAAAGATCTCACCGCACTGAACGACGAGCAACAGCAATGGCAGGCGCAGTGGCAGCAAAACTGCACCGCGCTGAACGCCGCGCTTACGCCAGAGCAGGACATTAGCGCCTGGCTTGATGCGCAGGAGCAACAGGAACAGCAGCTGCTTGCTTTTGCACAGCGACAGCAGCTGGAGACGCAGCGCCTGGCGGCAGAAAAACAGCAACAAACCCTACAGGCAGAACTGGACGAGCAGCAGCACGAGCGCGAACAGGCACTGACGCCGCTCGGCTTGCGCTGGCCGTCAGCCGCTGAAGAAGCACACTGGCTTGCCGAGCGCGAAGGCCAGGTACAGCGCTGGCAACGCGAGCAGGAGCGCAGCCGGGCGCTGAGTGAGTCAGTTGCGCGCCTCCAGCAGCTGCTTGAGGCGTTGCCAGATGAAGCAGGCGAAGACGCAAACGACACGCCAGCCACCTCCCTCGACGGCTGGCAGCAGGTGCAGGAAGCCTGCATTTCGCTGGCAGGTCAACTGACAAGCCTGGAGACACAGCTGACCCAGGCGCGCCAGCAGCTTGCCAGCGCGCAGACACGTTTCGACCAGGCGCTGGCGGCAAGCCCGTTTGCAGATGAAACCGCGTTTCTTGCCGCCCGGCTTGATGACGCGACCCTCCAGGCGCTGGAGCTACGTAAACAACAGCTTGAGCGTGCCCTGCAACAGCAGCAAACCCGCCTGGAAGAAGCCGATAATGCCCAGCGTGAGCACGACAAGCTGCGCCCACAGACGCTTGCCGATGACACGACGCCCACAGCGCTGGAGGAAACGCTTAGCGCCATCAACCAGCGGCTACGCGACAACACCACGCGCCAGGGTGAAATCAACCAGCAGCTGCGCCATGACGCCGAAAACACCCTGCGCCAGCAGGGACTCCAGGCCGATATTGAGCGCGCCCGCCAGACGCTTGAGGAATGGAGCCACCTCAACCACCTGATTGGCTCAAAAGAAGGTGATAAATTCCGCCGCTTTGCCCAGGGACTGACGCTGGATAACCTGGTCTGGCTTGCCAACAACCAGCTTAACCGGCTGCACGGGCGCTATCTGCTCAGACGCAAGGCCAGCGAGACACTGGAGCTGGAAGTGGTGGATACCTGGCAGGCAGACGCGGTGCGCGATACCCGCACGCTGTCGGGTGGGGAAAGTTTTCTGGTAAGTCTGGCGCTGGCGCTGGCGCTTTCTGACCTGGTGAGCCACAAAACCCGCATCGAATCGCTGTTTCTGGATGAAGGTTTCGGCACGCTGGATGCCCAGACGCTGGATATCGCACTCGATGCGCTCGATGCGCTAAACGCCAGCGGCAAAACCATTGGCGTTATCAGCCATGTTGAAGCAATGAAAGAGCGGATCCCGGTACAGATTAAGGTGAGAAAGGTAAACGGGCTGGGCTTTAGCAAGCTGGATAAGGCGTTTGCCGTGTAAGGACAGCGGCGGCATGTTCAAAGCGTGCCGCCGGTTTTTAACTACATTGTTCTTCAAAGACCTGCGTTAACACCGTCAGTCCCACGCAATGCAGTCACACTCCTCGCGTACAATACGCAGCGTTTCGTCTTCATTTTCCACCAGTTCGCGGATAATGGCGACAAAGCGTCCGGCCTGCGTCTCATACTCTTTGTCAAAGTAAGCAACATAGGAGCCGGCCTCAGGATCGGAATCCTGCATGGCACTGAGCACTTGTGGCGCGCGGCTGGCAAGGTAATAATTAAAAAACGCCCCCCAGTTATAGCCGTTCATGTAAGCATCATCGCAAACGGCATTCATCTTTTCGCCCAGCGCAAACGGCTTGTCATGCTCATTGTAAAACCAGACCCTGAGGACATCATCACCGCACGTCAGACTGACATAGTCATCCATTACAAACCTCTCCCTGTTGTATGATTTATCTCTTTTTTTTACCTGTATAGCTCATGCCACCGGCCACAGCCAGGCCGCACCGCGTACGCCGCTGGAATCGCCGTGCTGCGCCTGGCGAATCGGCGTTTCAAATTCGCCACCAAACACCCATGGCCTGACAAGGTCCGGCAGCGTGCGATACAGCCGTTGCACATTACTCATCCCACCACCAAGCACAATCACATCCGGGTCGAGAATGTTCACCACGTGCGCCAGCGACTTTGCCAGGCGCTGCTCGTAGCGCACCAGCGCCTGCTCTGCTATGGCGTCGCCCTGTTCGCTCAGGCGGATGATATCAGCCCCAACCAACGCACTGCCGCTCAAACGCTGATAGTCCGTCGCAAACCCGGTGCCGGAAATAAAGGTTTCAATACATCCTTGCTTGCCGCAGTAGCACGGCACCTGAGCGCGATAGCGCAATTCATCGTCGTCCATCCAGGGAAGCGGATTGTGGCCCCACTCACCTGCGGTGCCGTTACCGCCCGCGTGGCAACGTCCCTTTATCGCCACCCCCGCGCCGCAGCCGGTGCCGATGATGACTGCAAACACCGTCTGCGCGCCTGCCGCTGCGCCATCCACCGCCTCAGAAACCGCCAGGCAGTTGGCATCGTTCGCCAGTCGCACATCGCGCTTAAGACGCGCGGCCAAATCCTTATCCAGAGGCTGGCCGTTAAGCCAGGTGGAATTGGCGTTTTTTACCACGCCACTTAACGGCGAAATCGCCCCCGGAATACCCACGCCAACGCTGCCCTGCTGACCGGTCGCCGCTTCCGCCAGCGCTATCAGGTGCGCGATGGTATCGAGGGTTTGTGGATAATCATCACGCGGCGTCGGCAGGCGGTGGCGATAAAGTTGCTCGCCACTGTCTGCCAGCGCAATCACTTCCGTTTTGGTGCCGCCTAAGTCGATGCCAATACGCACAAAAAAGACCTCAGTGTCTGAATAAGTACCCAGAGAGTAGAGCGCGTAAACCGGAAAGGCAATGAAACCCGCGGGCCGATTCGTTATCATGCGCGCTGCGTTCGACTTACAAGGTTACCTCTCATGCTGTGGTTCAAAAATGTAATGGTTTACCGTCTCAGCCGCGACATCTCGCTGCAACAGGACGAAATGGAAAAACAGCTCGCGCTTTACGGCTTCACGCCCTGCGGTAGCCAGGACATGGCGAAAACCGGCTGGGTGCCACCGATGGGCTCGCAAAGCGATGCGTTAACCCACGCCGTAAACGGCCAGATCCTGATTTGCGCACGTAAAGAAGAGAAAATGCTGCCCTCTTCGGTGATTAAGCAGCAGCTTGACGCCAAAATTCGCAAACTCGAAAACGAGCAGGCGCGTAAGCTTAAGAAGACCGAAAAGGATTCACTTAAAGACGAAGTGCTACACGATCTGCTGCCGCGCGCCTTCAGCCGCTTCAGCCAAACCCTGATGTGGATAGACAGCGTCAATGGACTGATTATCATCGACTGTGCCAGCGCTAAAAAGGCCGAGGACACGCTGGCGCTACTGCGCAAGAGCCTGGGGTCGCTGCCGGTAGTGCCGCTTGCGATGGAAAACCCCATTGAGCTCACGCTCACCGAATGGGTGCGTTCCGGCAGCGTGCCGCAGGGCTATCAGCTGCTCGACGAAGCTGAACTGAAAGCCATTCTTGAAGACGGCGGCGTTATTCGCGCGAAAAAGCAGGAACTGGTGAGTGATGAAATCGCGGTACACATTGAAGCCGGTAAAGTGGTGACCAAGCTTGCGCTTGACTGGCAGCAGCGCATTCAGTTCCTGGTCTGCGACGACGGTTCGCTTAAGCGTCTGAAATTCAGCGATGAGCTGCGCGATCAGAACGATGATATCGACCGGGAAGATGTCGCCCAGCGTTTTGACGCCGATTTCACGCTGATGACCGGCGAGCTGTCTGCGCTTATCGAAAGCCTGATTGCGGGCCTCGGCGGTGAAGCCCAGCGCTAAACGCGCTAGACCGGGTTACGCCCGGTGCAGGTAAAAAGGCCAGCCCGTTACAACACGCGCTGGCCTTTTTTTATTGCGCAGCCAGCAGCGGTGGCACGGTTGGCACCTGCGGCGCGTTATCAATATCCTGCTGCGTCATACGAAACGCCTCGGGATAATGTTCATGGCTGGTGCGACGCAGCGGCTCAGTGTTACGCCAGGTGTAGAGACAACGCTGGCACTGATAGACCGTCCAGACCCCTGCTACTGGCGACTGCGCCATCACCTCAATGTGCTCATCGGTACAACGTGGGCAAATCATATCTCGCTCCTTTTATTTGCGGTTGGCCAGCATGGCGGTGAGTTTTTCTATCCACTGTTGGGTTTCCGGCAGATCTTTAACCGGCTGGCTGTAGTGCCCCCGCAGATCCGGGGCAACCGGCGTGGTGGCATCAATAATCAACTTGTCGGTAATGCCCGCAGGACTGGAACCCGGATCGAGTTCCAGCACCGACATGTTCGGCAACTGCACCAGATCGCCTGCCGGATTAACCTTGGATGACAACGCCCACATCACCTGCGGCAGATTGAACGGATCCACATCCTCATCCACCATAATCACCATCTTCACATAGCCCAGGCCATGCGGCGTGGTCATGGCGCGCAGCCCAACTGCACGGGCAAAGCCGCCATAGCGTTTTTTGGTGGAGATAATGGCCAACAGGCCGTGGGTGTACATGGCGTTCACCGCCTGCACTTCCGGGAACTCAGCTTTAAGCTGCTGGTACAGCGGCACGCAGGTTGCCGGGCCCATCAGATAATCAATCTCTGTCCACGGCATGCCGAGATACAGCGATTCAAAAATGGGTTTGCTGCGATAAGACACTTTATCGATGCGTACCACGGTCATGTTGCGCCCACCGGAATAGTGGCCGGTGAACTCACCAAACGGCCCTTCTATTTCGCGCTTGCGCCCTTCGATAACCCCCTCGATTATCACTTCCGATCCCCAGGGCACGTCAAAGCCGGTGAGCGGTGCGGTGGCTATCGGGTACGGGCTACCGCGCAGCGCACCCGCCATTTCGTATTCTGACTGATCGTATTTGAGCGGCGTCGCGCCCATTAGCGTGATAATAGGATCGTTGCCCAGCGTGATGGCGACCGGCAAATCTTCACCGCGCTCCTCCGCTTTGTGCAGATGCAGCGCAATGTCGTGCATCGGCACCGGTTGCAGGCCGAGCTTGCGTTTGCCTTTCACCTCCATGCGGTAGATGCCCACGTTCTGCTTACCAAAGTTTTCCGGGTCGAGCGGATCGCGTGAAACGACGCAGGCTTTATCAAGGTAGAAACCTCCGTCGCCGTCGTTAAGCCGAAACAGCGGCAGAATATCAAACAGGTTAATCTCATCGCCTTCTACGCTGTTTTGCGCCCACGGAGGGCTGGCACGGCGCTCGGGCGACACGGGGAAAGCATCCCAGCGGCGAATAAATTCATCTATCTGGCGTTTCACCGGCGTTCCCGGTGGCAGGCCAAGCGAAATGGCGTGGTTTTGCCAGGAACCAATGGTGTTCATGACTACACGCGCATCGGTAAACCCCTCAATGTTGTCAAACCACAGCGCCGGTGCACCGTCGCCAATGCGCCCGGTGGCGTTGGCGGCGGCGGCAATATCCGGCTCTGCTTTTACCTGTTCGCTGATTTTAAGAAGCTGGCCCTGCTCATCCAGCGCCTGCAGAAAACTGCGTAAATCATCAAATGCCATTTTCGTACTCCTCCTGATGCGATTGTTCTGCGCGTTGAAGCCCCTGCCAGCGACGGGCCAGCGGTGAATTGAGGCCAAACTGATCCAGCACGCGGCTGACGATATGGTGAGTGACATCATCGATAGTGCGCGGGTGGTTGTAATACGCGGGCATGGGCGGCACCATCGCCACGCCCATCCGCGACAAGGCCAGCATGTTTTCCAGATGAATGGCACTGAGCGGCGTTTCGCGCGGGACCAGAACCAGCTTGCGCCCCTCTTTGAGCACCACGTCAGCGGCGCGCCCCACTAATCCTTCTGCGTAACCGGCGCGGATCCCGGCCAGCGTTTTCATGCTGCATGGAATAATCACCATGCCGTCAGTCTTAAACGATCCCGATGAGATCGCCGCCGCTTGATCCGCCGCGCTATAGTGCACATCCGCCAGCGCAGCCACCTCTCTCGCCTGCCACGGCGTTTCCAGCTCAATGGTGGTTCTGGCCCACTTCGACATCACAAAGTGCGTTTCCACCTGCGGCATATCACGCAGCGCCTGTAATAACGCAACGCCAAGCGGTGCACCGGTGGCCCCTGTGATCCCAACAATGATTTTCATCGTTACCTCGCAAATTGTTCGTATACGAACTTTTATTTACCATGACACGGACAAAATCGGCTCGCAAGTGCGGGTAGCACGAAAAGTCAATATCCGGTGCAGGGACACTGGCCGTCGCTCAGTTGTGTTTATTCTCAAAAATTTATTGTAACAAGGCTGGCTTTTATACCCGACAATCAGTCCGTCTGGGGAAAATATGCCTTATCAGAGCATTGATGGCGCGATTGCGCAGTAAAATCCGGACCTGAACAGGATATGGGATGAAAAATTGAAACCTGAGTTAAAATAATGCTCGCCATTTCTTGATAAATGAAATCCTCTATTTTCTAAAAATGAGAAGTTATTTTTACAGTGTAATTAAAAGCCGTTAACACAAAAATAGAATAATCAGGCAAAATGCTCTCTTTATCGACAGAATAATAGTTATTTACTGCCCGTGTAGTGCAATATCATGCTGGCAATTCCTTTTTTAAATCGCTCAAAAGCCGACTTGTTAAGCCGTGCAGCATTTGCCGGCCTCAAAAACGCACACATGTCTTAAATTCCTGGCAGCACAGCGCTATGATAACGCGACTTTCTCAACCCGGGAGCCGTAATCATGCAGGTAAAAAATGAAACCTTTCACCTTTTACGGCAGCTTTTTCAACAACATACCTCACACTGGCAACACCGTTTACCGGATATCACCAAGCCGCAATACGCCGTAATGCGCTCTATTGCAGAGAACCCTGGCATCGAACAGGTCACACTGATTGATGTTGCCGTTAGCACAAAAGCGACGCTTGCCGAAATGCTCAGTCGCATGGAGCAGCGTGGGCTGGTCAGACGCGAATGCGATCCTTGTGACAAACGTCGTCGTTTTATCTGGCTTACCGATGAAGGCCAGGCATTACTTCAAAGCGCCATTCCACGCGCTATTGACGTCGATAAGCAATTTCTCGATAGAATGACACCCGGGCAGCAAGAGCAAATCTCGTCTCTGATATTGAAAATGATGAATAAATGATCAAAATTGACTTTATCTTTGCATAACTTGAATAATTCAGACTATTTTATTTCTTTATACACACACTTATAAAAATTTGTGTCCATAATTAGATAATTCTTATTTCTGGAGGACACATGGATGAGAAAGGACCACTTCTCCGCAAACGTGATTGAACAAATTCTCTACTGGATTGACGATCATATTCACGAAAAAATCACGCTGGACGACCTGTCCCGTATTGCAGGTTATTCCAAATGGCATTTGCAACGGATGTTTTATGAGCAAATGTCCATCACCGCTGCCAGCTATATCCGTCACGACAAGCTGCACCGTTCGATTCGCGATCTGAAATTTGGTGATTGCTCGATTATTGAGATAGCCGAAAAATACAGCTTCAGTTCACAGCAGTCGTATACGCGTACCTTTAAACACGTGATGACCTGTACACCGTCTCAATGCCGTGCCAGAAGAAATCATCTTTTTAATGGTCTGGAAGGTGAGCAGATGTGCCAGACGTGTCAGTCACTTTATTCTCTGGACATCAAAAGAGCCGAATGACGCCAGTGAGTTGTGTTTCCCATCGTTCTGCGGCGGGAAACGCAGTTTCAGCCCTACACTTGCCCTTTCCTGTTATTGCTTGCGCTTTTCGCGACCCTCGACGCCCATTTTTGACGTTTCAACGACGACAACGGCCCCAAACGTAAAACACCACAGTAAAAATCGGGTAACATGAACGGTATGTTTCACACAGAACAGAGTGACTGCAATGCCTGATTTCTCCTTAATTAACCGCCCGCGCCGCCTGCGCCAGTCTGGCGCAATGCGCGCGATGTTCGAAGAAACCTCCCTTTCTCTTAACGACCTGGTTTTGCCCATCTTTGTAGAAGAGGGCCTTGATGATTACGTGCCTATCGAAGCGATGCCAGGCGTTATGCGCATCCCTGAAAAGCGTCTGGCTCACGAAATTGAACGCATCGCCAAAGCCGGTATCCGTTCCATCATGACATTTGGTATTTCTCACCATACCGATGAAACAGGTAGCGATACCTGGAATGACAACGGGCTGGTGGCACGTATGTCGCGCATTGCCAAACAAACCGCGCCAGAACTTATCGTAATGTCCGACACCTGCTTTTGCGAATACACCACGCACGGCCACTGCGGCGTGCTGTGTGAGCACGGTGTGGATAACGACGCCACCCTTGTCAACCTCGGTAAGCAGGCTGTGGCCGCCGCCAGAGCCGGAGCAGACTTCATCGCGCCGTCAGCGGCGATGGACGGGCAGGTCCAGGCAATCCGTCAGGCGCTGGACGCTGAGGGCTTTAGCCAAACGGCAATCATGGCCTACTCCACCAAATTTGCCTCTTCATTTTACGGTCCGTTCCGCGAAGCCGCCGGTACAGCCCTGAAAGGCGATCGCAAAACCTACCAGATGAGCCCCATGAATCGTCGCGAAGCGATTCGTGAGTCGTTACTGGATGAGGCTCAGGGTGCCGACTGCCTGATGGTGAAACCTGCCGGTGCCTATCTGGACATCGTGCGCGATATCCGCGAGCGCAGCGATTTACCGCTGGCGGCCTACCAGGTGAGCGGTGAATACGCGATGATCAAGTTTGCGGCCCTGGCAGGCGCAGTTGATGAGCGTAGCGTGGTGCTGGAAAGCCTGGGCGCTATTAAGCGCGCAGGTGCTGATCTGATCCTGAGCTATTTTGCGCTCGATGTTGCCGAGCAAAAGCTGCTCTGAAAGCAGCCCAAACAAAAGGCGCCAGGAGGCGCCTTTTTTATTGTTATTACGCTGACCACCACCAGGTGGTTTAGTCATGGCGATCGTCGTAGCTATAGTGATGGTGCAAACCGTACTCGTAGAAGTTTGAGTAACGCTCCACGGTACCATTGAGAATAGCGCCATTGATCGTCACACCATTGTTCATAAAGCGGCGAATACTGGCATCCACTTCTTTCAGACTGTTGTTTTCAAAACGCGCCACCAGCAGCGAGCAGCCGGCATGCTTGCCGATAATCGCAGCATCGGCCACCGCCAGGATGGGCGGAGAGTCGAGCAACACCATGTCATACTGCGCAGAAAAAGTCGCCAGCATGTCAGCAAAACGCGGGTGCATCAGCAATTCTGACGGCGTGCTGCACTTTGAACCACGAGATATAAAGTCCAGCCCTTCGACCTCGGTCTTTAACATGACATCTTCTGGCCGACGCACGCCGCTGAGCACATCGCTCAAACCGGGGGCTGAGTTGCAGCCAAACGTTTTATGGGAATCACCGCGGCGCATATCACAGTCAATGAGCAGTACGCGCTGCCCGCTCTGGGCAAACACTGCCGCCAGGTTGCTGGTAACAAACGTTTTTCCCACACCTGGCGTTGGGCCAGAGATCATCAGAACATTGTTATCTGCATTGATCATGGAGAACTGAACGCTGGTACGCACGTTACGCAGAGCTTCAATAGCCAGATCGGCCGGATCCTTAACAGCCAGTAGCCCATCACTGCCGCGCCGTGGTTTGCGAAAGCGTGGCCTGTGCCCGTGCATCGGCCCTTGCTGGGCACGACTTAAGGGGATATTCGCATACACATTCACACCGTGCGTCTCAAGTTCACTGGCACTCTGAAGACCGTGGTTAAACAGCATTTTCACCAGCACCAGCGCACAGGAGAGCATGCCGCCCAGCAGAATAAACACCGCAACAATCAGTGCCTTTTTCGGTTTTACCGGCCTTGTTTCGGTCACGGCATTGTCAACAATACGCACGTGTCCCACCGTGCTTGCTTTGCTTATCTTCAGCTCCTGCTGCTTATTGAGCAACTGCATATACACTTGCTGTGTCGACTCAACGTCGCGCGTCAGGCGCAGGATTTCTTGCTGTGTACCCGGCATTGATTCAACACGCTGATTGAGCTTGTTACGTTCCTGAATCAATGTCTTGCGCTTTTCATTCAATGCCCGGTACGCCGGGTGCTCGCGGGTATAAAGCTTGGAGATCTCCGCTTCTTTGAAGGTCAACTCATTAAGCCCGGCTTCAACGTTCACCATCGTATCAAGCACGCTTTTCGCTTCCAGAGAAAGATCGACCGATTCATTTTTCTGGCGAAACTGATTGAGCTTGTCTTCAGCTTCGTTAAGTGAAGCGCGAATTTTGGGCAACTGGTCGTTAACAAACACCAGGCTGCGCTCGGCTTCTTCCGATTTCCAGTCGATGTTCTGCTGTAAATAGTTGCGCGAAATGCTGTCCAGCACCTTGCGAATCAAGGTCGGATCTTCGCCTTCGTAGGTCAACTGCATCACGCCGGTATCTTTACCCTTATCCGCAACAGAAAACTTTTGTAGCAGTGATTCGACCGCGGTCTGCACCTGCAGTTTTTCTATGCGAAATACGGTACCCGGCTCAGCCTGTATATCGCTGACCAGTAGCGTCAGGGCATCGTTTTCCAGCAGCTTACCCACTTCACCATTTACCGAGCGCCCCTCAGGTAGCGTCACCTGGTAGGTTGTGGGTGACAGTACGGCCAGCGTCAGTTGCGTATTGGTAAAGGTGCCATCGATAATCAGCCGGGAAATCGCAATTTTGCCGTCCTCAAGATCAAACAAGCGCGCGATGGCGTCACCAATTAAAGGCAGGCGTTTTTCCTTAATCCGCAGATCCAGCCCCAGTTCCTGAACGGTTTGGCCGACCACCATACGGGATTTAATAATTTCGACTTCAGAACCGGACTGCATACTTTTGTCCGAAAGCAAACTCGACAGATCGCCCAACAACGAACTGCTGCTATTTTTATCGATTTGGATCAGCGCATTCGCCCGGTATACCGGGGTAGCGCAGCTAACATAAACCAGTCCCAGCAAAAACGAAGCCAGCACGGTGAGGATGATGACCCATTTATGATCCAATAATGAAAACAGAAGCTTACCTAAATCCAACTCCCGCTCGCCTGAATCACTGGTCAGACGCTGTTGCATTGCCATTCACTATCCCTGAAAAAATTATCGTGACAGAACATTTGCCCATCGCTCAACGGCCTGGTCCATTTGTCCATAAACGAACTCATAAAACGACGTGCTCTTTTGGTAAGGGTCAGCAATCTCGGTCCGCTGTAGCCAGTGGCCCAGCAGCATCGTCTTACCGCGCACTTCTGGTGCAAGGTGCGTGATATGCTCAACATGCTGCTTTTCCATCACAAGAATGAGATCGTTATTACGGCACAATTCGGCCGTCAGTTGCCTGGCACGGTGCCCCTCCAGCGCCAGGCCATGCCGCCCGGCAAGCGTTGAGGTTACCGCATCTGCCGGACGCCCAACCAGCGCACGAATGCCCGCTGACTCAATGCGAATATCGCGCTGCCTGCGTTGCAGCAGCGCTTCTCCCACAGGCGAACGGCAAATGTTCCCCATGCAGACAATCAGCACTGAACGTATTTTTAACGCCCCCATTTTTTCACCCAACTTGCCACTTCGGTTATGTTGTTGATACCAGTAATGGTCGGTAGCAACTGATTGACCACGCGATTCCAGCGCACAACAGGTGCCGCGGTGACATACACCACGTCATAAGGCTGTAGCTGGAATTCCGTTCCCATAATCAGTGCGGTAGCATCGGAAAGATTGAGCTGATAGATATCGGCAATCTTTCCTTTTGCGGCTGGAATAGTGCTGCTCGCATTTACAGAGGCAACAGTTTGCTGTGCAGCGTGGTTTACTTCATCAGATACCGGCTCAGACTGACGAGCTGTACGTTTCGAACGAATGACAAAAATGCCCGTGGCGTCCGCCATGTTCTGGGAAAGCCCTTCGGCACCACTGAGCGCTTCGGTCAACGTCATACCGCTGCGATCCATACGCAGCGTAGTCTGCTTACTGACCTCACCCATCACGAAAACTTTCAGCGCATCGTTACGCGGTACGTAAAGAATATCGCCAGGACTGAGCAGATGGTTCTGCATCAAATCCCCTTTTTGCATCAGCGCCTGCAGCGAGATACGCTGCTCCTGCCCGTTATGCGTTAGCACAACGTTGTGCCAGTCCGCATCTGCCGTCAGGCCGCCTGCCTTATTGATAGCATCCAGCACGGTCAGAGGAACGTTGGTAATTGGCTGCTGGCCGGAGGTTGCAACCTCACCCGTGACGTAGGCCTTCTGAGAACGAAATGCCGCCACACTCACGTCAACCTGTGGTTCTTCGATATAGGTCGCCAGTCGGTTAGTAATCAGGCGGCGTACCTCATCCAGCGTTTTTCCAGCAACATTCACGCGACCGATATAGGGATAGAAAATGGTGCCATCGGAGTTAACCCAGTTGCCGGTATCACTGGCGCTGCGGTAGGTGCCAGCGGGCGTTGTCAGTTCCGGGTGATCCCAGACGGTCACCATCAGCACATCGCCTGCACCTACGCGGTATTCATAATTTTGCAGTGCCAAATCCAGCTGAGGATTGCTGCGAGCGCGTACTTCCTGTGGACGCATTTTCTCGATGAGCGTTGGCGTCATCGGCAGGACATTGACCAGCTCATCAATATCAAAATCCGCATCCTGCTGCTTAACGACATTTTTTCCCTGTGTCGAAAGGTACGTTCCCGGTGCAAATACGCAGCCGCTTAACAGTGCTGCGGCAACAAAGACGGGAAGTGCTTTTATCATTTTCATTGTAAATTCCATTTTATGACCAATGCGACCGCTTGCCTCAGCCTGAGGCCATCGCGCTTTCATACCTGTTTTTCTTGTGAATGACGCTGTGCTTTTTCGCTCGCCTTTTTACTGCGACCGGTAAACCAGAAATAGGCGGCAAATAACACCATAAAAAGCGCAAAGCTCACGGACTCATGAACGCCATAGACATCAAGCCCAATCCCAACCAACGCCAGCACCAGTGATGCCGCAGTTATCGCACCAAGCGTCAACGTTGTGCTCAGGCCATAGCGCTGTAATACGTGATGCAAATGCTCCCTGTCGGGCTTGAAAGGACTCGTGCCGTTCAGCATGCGGCTAAAGAAAAGCCGGGTCATATCCATCAGAGGAATGGCAATAATCCAGAGTGCAGTTACCGGATAAGCCACCGCCTGCCCACCCTGCGTGGCAATAATTAAAAACCAGATGACGGTAAAACCAATGACAGTACTGCCCGCATCACCCATGAAAACACGCGTGCGTGGCCCGCCCAGCACTCCCAGGTTTGAAAGCAAATAAGGCACCATCGCCACAACGATAGCCAGACACCATAACGCCACATCCAGACGTGCACCGAGATAAAACAGCAGCGCCAGCGCCCCAAACGTCACGCATGAAAGCAGCCCCAGCAGCCCGTTGATACCGTCAACCATATTGAATGCATTAATCGCCCCCCAGACTGCCAGTATGGTAATGCCGTAGCTAACGATACCGTGCATCAGCACCATGCCAGGCAAGATAGCGCCAAAAGAGGAGAGTTTGAGTCCGGCAACCATCATCAGCGCCGCGACGACCAGTTGTACTAACACACGAGGAAAAACGGGAAGGTCGAAGCGGTCGTCCAGCACACCAACGATAAGCAGTAAGCCAGAACACAGCAGATACCATGCCTGCCAGGGGAAAGGTTCAGATTGTGACAGGCAAAAAACGGTGAGCGCAAACCAGACGGAAATACCACCAACCAGGGGAATCTCTCCCTGATGTAGTTTTCTTACGTTGGGCTTATCAACAAGCCCTATTTTTATTGCCAGATAGCGCGTAATTAAAAGTGCCAGAAGCGCACTGATAAATACAATCAATAGTTGCGGCATGTTATTTATCGTCATCCTTAATGATAAACTACTTTCTCACTCATTCTGTTTCTGGGAGGTTTATGCCCTGTTTAGCGATAGAACGCGCTTTATTGCCTCATTTCATTAATGAGATTTTTCACATAAAAACAGAATAAGCATTGTCACAAAAGCAACAAAAAAACCAAACACTACGAATGAGATAAAAACAACGTGTTATATCACCATAGCGCCGCGAGGCAGCAAAAAATCTCACCACCTCAGGCATGTTTAATTTTTTATACTGGTTTTACTGACCACAGCGGGCGGTTCGCAATTCATCCTGAAAGCCTGAGGCACCGCATTTGTGAAACAAAAATCCAGGCAAAAACCTGTTACACGCAATATCGGATTAAAGTATTAAAATGCCCCGACACTGTCAATCGGATTTATCATACAGAAAAATAAAAGTCCTAACAAAAAGCCAGGACCAGGGGCAATAATAGCAAAAAAACCTAAATCAACCCTTTCCCTGATCGTTAAAAACAACCAACAAGCACTAGTAAAAAGACGAGTCAAAAACTAAACCCTGAAGTTAACAATGAAAGAATTTTCTTATAAAAAACCCCTCGTCTTAAAAGCGTTAATTTATAGAGAAAAAAACAAAAGCAGATGAGTAATATCATTCACAAACAGAAACAAAGACAATATTAATCACCAGCAGATTTATCTGGAAAGCCTATTCACCGCCAGCACCAGGCAAAAAAACATCAGACTCTTCGCCCGGGATGAATAAATAATCGCTGGCGTACTGGCGCTTTCAGCAACAGCACGCCAGGCATACTTCCCCCTGGTAATACTTAAATTAACTTTATGATATATCTCTCTTCTGGCAGGCCACCGCCCCCATGAACACACGTAGAAAATGGCAAATTAAACGGCGTTTAACACCGTCATCATGAAAAACGTACGGACTGCACACCATGATAATCGCGATTGAAATAAATCAGCGCATCGCGACTTTCTCCTGATTTGATGCCATGAACTTCGCCATAAAATACCGTATGGCTCCCCGCGTCATGGCAGGCAACAATACGACAGTCAACGCTCACCAACGCCCCTTCAAGCGCAGGTGAACCGGTCACAAGCTCGCGCCAGGTGTGGGTCGAAAATCGCTCCTCCATCCCGATATGACGGTTTCGCCTGATGCCCGACGCCCAGGACGTTGACGCAAAGGATGCCGTTTTGCATAAACTGCCTGTGTGCCCAGGCACTGCGGTTAATGCAAACCAGCACCGTCGCAGGGGAATCTGTTACGCTGTAAACCGCAGACGCCGTCATGCCTACTTTCCCCTCCTGACCCGCAGTGGTGACAATCGATACTGCACCACCCAGCATCGCCATCGCATCACGAAAAGCCGTGGTATCCACCATAACGTGCCCCTTTTACGCCTGAATAATCAATTCTCACCCGGTACGGGCTTCCACACGGCAGTACTTCCACAGCCTGAACTCAAGCAGCGCGCGCTCGTGCCCTTTGCGGCCCACCAGCTGTAGCGCCACCGGGCGAGCGTCTATCTCGCCGACCGGCAGCACCAGCGCCGGATGGCCGCTCAGGTTAAACAGCCACAGTAGCCGGGTGAGGTTGACCACGAAAAGCGGATCGCGCGCTTCTTCAAGGGTTGGCGGCAGGTCCGGCGGCGCGGGCAGCAGCAGTACGCCGTGGCGTTCGAGCAGCGCATCAATGGCGGCGCTAAAACGCAGCCGTATCTTTAGTTCAGCGCGGTGATAGCGCACACCGTGAGTTGCCAGCGCCCCGGCAATCAGTGCATCTATATCCGCACGGGCGGCTCCCGCCAGCAGTGCAGACGCGGCTGCTACGCGGTAATTTTGACTTGTTTTGTGACGCAGTGAACACGACTGTACCGGCGCGGTCAGTCGTTCAGGTTGGTCAGGATCTGGGCCAGTATCAGGTTCATTTTATCCACCTGTGCCGGGCGGATCCCCTTAAACGCACGGTCAAAAATACGCGTCGCCAGCACATGTGCCTGCTCGGCTTTCGCTACCCCGGCCTCGGTGGGTTGCACCTCGGTGACGCGGCCATCGGCGCGGCTGGCGCGGGTTATCACCAGCCCGTCGTCGCGCAGGCGCACCACAATTTTGGTGACGGTGGGCATTTTAATCACCGCATATTGCGCAAGCTGGGTAATCGTAGCGGTACGGTATTTCCACGCCAGCGTCAGCACACGGAAGCGCGAAATATCCAGTCCGATTTTTTTCAGTTCAATTTCCAGTAGTTGGCTGTAGCGGGCCTGCACGTTTACCAGCCAGAAAAAGGGATACTCCTCACGGCGAAAGCGGTGTTCATGAAGGCAGCCTGGCTCGGTTTCAAAAGCACTTTTCCTGGCATCCACTGACGGTTCCTTCGGCAACATGTTCAGTATGCCATCAATCTTAGCGGACTCCTTGTGGAAAGAAAACGCAGCATTACGTGGGGATACGTCACCCTCCAGATACACTGAGATACATAACCGCCCTGTTGCAGACACATTCAGGACACCCGGTGCGCCTTAAATGGTAGCGTGCGGACAGCCGTGCCGTTTTGCGCCGCGCTGCCGCGTTATCTCTGTTGCCATCCCAACGAGGAGCATCCCATGCAGGAACGGATAAACCCGACGCGACGCCGTCTGTTGCAGGCCACCGCACTCGGTCTGGCCGCGTTTGAACTAAAACTCGGCAACGCGCACGCGGCCACTACCGAACCGGCCAACGCCCCCGCCGCTAAACCCAGCGCCGCCTTCAGTGACATTCAGCAAATTCATGCAGGTGAGCTGAACGTGGGTTATGTTGACACCGGTCCGCGCGACGGTGAGCCGGTGCTACTGCTGCACGGCTGGCCTTACGACATTCACAGCTTTGTTGATGTGGCGCCAAAGCTTGTGGCGGCAGGCTTTCGTGTTGTGATCCCACATCTGCGTGGCTACGGCAGCACGCGCTTTTTGTCGACGGATACGGTACGTAACGCCCAACAGGCGGCGCTGGCAGTGGATGCTGTTGCGTTTCTGGACGCCCTGAAGATTAAGCAGGCGGTAATTGGCGGTTTTGACTGGGGAGCACGCACCGCCAATATTGTGGCAGCACTGTGGCCGGAGCGCTGTAAAGCGCTGGTGTCGGTCAGCGGTTATCTGATTGGCAGCCAGCAGGCCAACAAAGCACCGTTGCCCCCTGTCGCTGAACTTACCTGGTGGTATCAGTTTTACTTTGCCACCGAGCGCGGGCGAGAAGGCTACGAGGCTAACCGCGAGGCCTTTGCGAAGCTTATCTGGCAGATGGCGCGCGGAAGTATCAAGATGCCAGTTGCCAAACGCCAGCAAACGCCCGGCCTCGGTGATCTGTAGGTTCGGCGGCAGCATCCGGGCGCGGCGCAGGATGGCTTTGATGCGCGCCAGCAGTTCGCGGGCGACAAATGGCTTCACCAGATAATCATCAGCGCCCATCTCCAGGCCGACAATGCGATCGGTATCCTCACCGCGCGCGGTCAACATCAGCACCGGCACCGTTTTATTTGGCCCGCTGCGTAACTCGCGACACAACGCCAGGCCATCATCGCCGGGCATCATGATATCCAGCACAATCAAATCTACGGGCATAGCTGCCAGCATGGCGCGCATCTGTTTACCGCTGGCCGCCACGCTGGTGCGTAGCCCGGCCTTTTGCAGATAATCGGCAATTAAACTGCGAATATCACGGTCGTCGTCGACTATCAGAATATGATCGATATGTTCCACGGATATATCCGTCTGACGGGGAAGGATAAATTGAGTGTATCCGATAATGGCTATCTGAAAAGTCGGGCGGGAAAGTAGGTGGTGGCCGGAGGCGGTAACCAGCCTCGGCAGACAAAGCGCCTGCATGAGGTGAGCGTTCACTCAGTACAGGGGCTGCTGCCAACCGGGACAGGGATGCGCATTGACCGGCGCGGTCTGCACGCAGCCGCCAGAGCGCGCCAGTAAGCGACTACCAGAGGCGGTCTACCTCGGTGCCATTTTGATCCCGATAATGCACATTGCCCGCAATATCTTTGGTCGATGAGCCTATCGCCAGCCCATGCATATTGTAGTAGGTGGTTTTGCCCCAGCTGTCGGTATGCGAGGTAATTCCGGTGTTTTCTGGCAGCCGTCGGTCCTGCGTGTCTCCCGGTGTGGCGTCGGAAACCGTGGTGTTACTGCCCCAAAACTCTGCCGATGAGACAGGCACGTTGCTGCCTGACGCAGGCGGCTCGCCGCTGCGCGGGTGAGCGCCGTTTACTGGCGTGAAGCACAGCAAATCCTGCTGTTCGGCTGTGCGGCAGCTCTCTGCCTTAGCGGCACTGATCTGAAGCGTCAGTGCGATGGCGACCAGCGCCAGCATATTCCAACGGTACATCGCATCTCCTTTTGCTCCGTGGTGGTTAACTATTCTACGCAGGTTTACGGAAAATTAGGATAATGCGCAAGAAGGAATTTTTTTTCTTATTGATGGAGGGAGAAGTGATGTCGATGGGGGCTGGTGAGCCCGCCTCGCGGCGGGGGGATTTGTCGTGTCTGGTTAGGGTGTCGGGGCGGCTGGTGGAACAGTGGAATACTCCGTTTACTTGAAGCCCGATGATTAACGGGATGTCATCGACAGTGAATGGGTTAAGGGGTGCAGAGCAAAACCTGGGATGTAAACAGGCTGTGCGTTTTTGTTTTCATGGATATGTCTGTTTTATGCCATTAAAGCAACCAAGCCTACTAATGACGATATTTAAGACCGGTTCAGGCGCTGAAAAAAACACAAAACAGGAAAAAGAGTGAATCGCTACCGGATTCTACTGTCCGTCACCCGTGAATAATGGAGAACAATTTTCTGATTTGCACAGCCTGCGACTATCAAGGCCTGCGGGGGGTTTTGCTGTTTTTATGAAATAACGGGCTGGTCAATAAAAAATTAAAGTCCACTCAAGGAGAAAAAATAAACCGTCAGGCAGCTTTAGAAAATAAGGCACTGGATCTCATCTTTGCTCTGTTTTTCCCCAGGTGAACGTAAACGCAGCGATGAAGGTTGATTCACATCAATACGTGTTATTCACCTCAGCCCCGAAGATACGAAAAAAAACAGGGAAGAAAGAAGATGAAAAAAGAGATGCCGTCAGTAACAGTTAAACTCGCTTTCCCACTGTGGAAGGGAGTCCTGGCTGTGTTATCAGGCGCTATTATCTGGTTCACGCCCCCACCCGCAGGGCTTGAGGCCAACGCCTGGCACATGTTCGCTATTTTCGCCGCCACGATTTTCGCCATTATCCTCAAGGTGCTGCCAATGGGAGCCGTGACGATGATTGCGCTGATTGTCTCGGCGCTGACCGAGGTGACGCCACTTGCCGCCAAAGGCGATAAAGTGGGCGCGCTGTCAGGCTTTGCCAACAGCACCATCTGGCTTATTGGTATTGCGATGTTCATCTCACGCGCGGTTATCAAAACCGGGCTGGGTAAACGCGTGGCACTGTGGTTTATTGCCCGCTGTGGCTCCAGTATGTTGGGCGTGGCCTGGGGGTTGGCGCTCTCAGATTTGGTGTTAGGGCCGGGTATTCCGTCGGCCTCAGCCAGGGGCGGTGGCATCATGTACCCTATCACCCAATCTATTGCCACAGCATACAACTCTGAACCTGGCCCCACGGCGCGCCGGGCGGGCGCTTTTTTAATGATCTGCGTTTCTCAAATTGATGCCATTGTCTGCACTATGTTCCTGACTGCAATGGCCGGAAACCCGCTTATTGCCGAACTGGCGCGTAGCCAGGGCGTGGAGATTAACTGGACTACGTGGTTTTTAGGCGCCATTGTCCCAGGTATTGCCGCGCTGATTCTGCTGCCGTTAGTAGTTTACTTGATTTATCCGCCACAGCTTAAGAAAACGCCGGAAATTCCTGAGATTGCCCGCCAGCAGCTAAAGAGTATGGGACCGATGTCGCTGGCTGAGAAAATCCTCGCACTCGACTTTGTACTCCTGATACTGCTGTGGACCGTGGGCGACATCGTCTTTAGCATCCCGGCAACGCTGTCTGCGTTTATCGGCCTGGCTATCCTGCTGATTGCCAATATTATGTCCTGGAAAAACATCGTTGAAGAACACAGCGCATGGGACACTATGTTCTGGTTTGCGGTACTGGTTATGATGGCCAACGCACTGAACAAATACGGCATGATTAGCTGGATTTCCGACGGCATCGTCGGCTATATCGGCCACTTTGACTGGACGACGGTGTTTCTGGTGCTCGTGCTGGTGTACTTCTACACCCGCTACTTTTTTGCCTCTGCGATGGCGCATATCTCCGCGATGTATCTTGCTTTCCTGGCGGTGGCAATTTCAGTAGGTACACCGCCGCTATTTGCCGCCCTGGTTCTCGGGTATACCTCGAATTTGTCGATGGGACTCACACAATATGCCGGCGGTCCAGGACCCGCGCTTTTTGGCTCAGGCTACAACACGACCGGTCAATGGTGGGGCGTCAGTTTCGCCGTTTCCCTTGCCTCCCTCGCTATCTGGCTACTCTTAGGCGGCGCCTGGATGAAAGTGCTGCATTTCTGGTAAAGAAGAAATAAATAAGGTTATTGTCTTATTTTATCATTAATACACAATGCCAGCGATTTCGCAGCCCGTACACCGTTGGTGAAAAACACCAACATCGCGGCAGACGGTACCAGCCTGAAGAGCCGTATTGTTGACGGCAACGGCATCAATACGTTCTACAGCAATACCGTTAAGCTCTATCACTCCGCCGGTGAACGGGTTGCCACGCAGCTGATTAACCCGCAGGCGTGCGGCCCCAGCAACAACATGGGTCTGGTGAGCGTCTTCGGGCTGGATCCGAATGAGGTCTACTCGGTACAGCTGCTGCGTATCACCAACGGTGTTGCTGACCACGCGGGGCCAGCAGCACGCTGGGGAGTGATACCAACGGGATGGTCAACCGCAACTGGGGCGGCCTGACCCCGGGTAAGTCGCATGATGCCTACGTGCTGACGGCAGAAAGCGACAGTGCAGCCAACAATACCAGCGGTAAAGACGGGGCGATTATCAATGCCAGAGGCGAAGGTACTGCGTCTACTAGCGACGGTTGCCGTTCCCGCCAGCAGGATGGCGGTAATAAAGACAGCCGTCGCGTAGAGATAATGTTTAACAGCGACTAATTGTCAACGCCCCTTCACCTGCCTGTCCGGGTGGAGGAATTATCCACGCCACGCTTCTGCCTTCTGCCTTCTGCCTTCTGCCTTCTGCCTTCTGCCTTCTGCCTTCTGCCTTCTGCCTTCTGCCTTCTGCCTTCATCGTCCAGTGTTGTCCGATTAACCACAATGCCATTCTGCTCATCCTGTTAACCCTGGCGCATGGTCAACGCCAGTATGAGCCTGATTACCAGAAACATTTACGCAACTTTAGGTAACTCCCAAAGAGGGCACTCTGATAAAATAACCAAAGCCAATGGATGGCTCTTTCAGAAAGGAATATCGATGAAGATACCCAAAAGTACCGTTGCGGTACTGTTATCGTTTCTTCTGGCTGGCTGTGCCGCCTCCTCCCCGCGCCTCCCGTTACCTCCTGCGCTGGACTATATCAACGATGACCCCGCCAATGTGCACTTTGACAGGTCGTCGATTTATGTTACATCACGGCTTATTCCAGCCGAGTTAACCCGCCCGAAAGCCTGAACCATACGCGTGCCTCAGCCGCGCTGCTGTCGGCAGCACACCGTAAATGACTGCACACCACGGACAACCGTTGTGGTGAACACATCTGTCGCTCGCCAGGTTGCGTCCAGTATCTGTAGCCAGGGCACGGTATTAACCCTATTCCACCCGTCGCTTCCGGGCGCTTAAAGTTTACTGACGGCAGGCACTAAAACCTGCCCCATCAATTTTTAAAAGCTCAACGTTATATTTTTTAATTATTTTCTTGCCCGGTAACAGTCCCCAAAAAATGCCGCCCATAAATATACATGCCAGAAAAAGCATCATCGCCAGAAATTGATAAACAAGTACATTTGGGTTGTATATGCGCACAGCATAGAGCGTACCAACAGCAAAATAGAAAGCGGCGAACCCCCGAAACCCCCAGCGATACAGACGGTACTTACCCTTATACCTGATAAAAAACTTACCGTACTTCATCTGAATGTGTGGCGCCAGATGCACCCAGCGCCAGGATGCCATATCTAAATGGCAGTTCGCACGCACGTATAACAACATATTTCTGAACGCTGGGTTGAGTACCCTCAATACGTTTTTTTTAACTTCTTTTTTAATCTCAGACTGAAGAAAAGCGACTTCCAGAGGCTCAAGACAGGCTGAATAGTTATCCAGTAAATGATTATATTTTGTGGTCTTAGGCAGCGACCAGTTTACGTCTTTGAATAATTTCCAGACACCAATCAGGGTGGGTATTGCGGCGATAAGCATTGATAATACGTCTTTTAATTCCATTTACGTTCATCCTGGTCAGGTGAGACTACATCCTGACCATTCTATGAGTTGATTGATAAACATACAGCGACATACCTGTCAAAAATGGCCCCCATAATCAGGCTACAGGAGCAAAATCACACGTATTGCACCGGCCAGCGCCAACAAGCCGCGGCAGACAGTTAATCATACGCCAGCGCCCTGGAAGGTGTGTTGAAGCTCAGGCATAGCGGCATGCACACATCACAGCCACGCTGACTAGCACACCATGCCATAGTGACGTGGCCCGACTTCCGAGCGCCTGGCCCCTGGCGCTCATGACATTTCAAGGTATCGCGGTTTTCACTGCAAATGCCTTTCGCATGGCACGTCTGAACCGGGTTTAAAAGCAGCGCTAAAGCAATTCAAGCGCGACCGAGAACTGATAAACAACCTGCTCTCCTCGCGGATGTTGTACTGCACTGATTTTTTACCTGTCTCAGGTAACCGCTGACACCCTTTAACATGGCAGCATTAAAGTGAGATATTTTCCCGTTGGCTCGCGGCCACTTTTAACAGACTTAGCTCATCAAATACCTTGAAATCTCTCACCTGTTTACCATCAAAACCCAGGAATTTTTATTGTCACAAATCAGCTAACCCATTAAGAAATTTCCATAAAAAAGCAACATTATGTTGGCCTGTGAGGAAAAATTCATTAATGCGGACTGCTCAATTAGCAGGCTAAGAAAATCCCCTAAAAGAAAACTTTTCAACTATTCTCTCGGTAACATCTATAAATGAAAATGAATGAATTGTTTAAAATAACGACCCACCTGATTGACGATACATAATTCAACTTATAAAATCCCGTCCTCGCATGATGTGTTTTAAATTCTATGCAGAGGTAAGTTCCTGACAGGAAGAATGCTTTATTAGTTTATAGTATAAGGATATATATGATTCAATTTACAAAAGTTACAGCCGTTATCGCTCTGGCTATTCTGCCTTGCACTGCCTTTTCTACCCCCACTGTAACCTTTGAAGGTGAAGTGACCGATCAAACATGTTCTGTAAGCATCAATGGTCAAACTAACTCTGTTGTGATGCTGCCCACGGTTGCTACCGCTGATTTTGGTGCAACACTGGCTAATGGCCAGACAGCAGGGCTAACGCCATTTACGGTATCCATCAGTGAATGTACCGCCCCCGCCGCTGATTTGAACATCAACACAAAATTTATGGGCTATGACGTTGATTCTTCAACCGGTGTTCTGGGTAATCGCGCGACAACCAACGCGGCAGTGGGTTACGGCATTCAGTTAACCGGTTCCAGTAATGGTTCTAATGTCGTAACGCTTTCAGGCCCGACGAATGTCAGCGGTCTGGTTTTGAAAACGGGTGAAACCTCTGCCAGCTATGACTTTGGCGCACAGTATTATGTTATTGATGCCGCGAGTGCTAAGCCAGGTAAAATCACTGCGGTAGCGGAATATACTCTGAGCTATTTCTAATCACCTTGTTCTGGTTGGCAGAATAATTCGACCAACCAGAATACCTCATGATACCAACTTACTGATAATCACGGGCGAAGGATGCGCACTTATTTTACGCTGTTAACAACCTTTTTTTTATTTTTTAGCCAGTACGTATCTGCGAGCGTGGTGATGACCGGCACGCGTGTCATTTACCCTGCGCAGGCCCGCGAAAAAACCGTTCAGTTAAGAAATACCGCTCAGCAACCTTATATTGTCCAGATTCAGACGGATGATGGAAAACGAAGCGACACCATTGAGGCTGAGGGTGATTTTGTCATTACCCCACAGATATTTCGCATGGAGCCAAATGCCGGGCAATCAATTCGCTTGATATATAAAGGTAAATCTTTACCCCAGGATCGCGAGTCGCTTTTTTACCTGAACTTTACTCAGCTGCCCGCTTCAAAAGCGGCCCAGCAAAGCAGTAATCAGCTGGTTTTAGCTATCACTAATCGGGTGAAAATTTTCTATCGGCCTGCAAAGCTCGCCAAACAGCAGACAGATACAGCACAGTTACTCGCTTTTAGCCTGAATGGTAAAAAAATTAAAGTCACTAATCCTGGCGGCTATTTTGCCGCTGTACGGCACGCAAGTTTACTGACGCAACATGGTGAAATTCTTCTGGCTGATTCAACCATGGTGCCACCAAAATCTTTTTCTGAATGGACACCGTCTAAACCTGTAACCAGCCTTAAGGGGGCGCGTCTTCGCCTGGTTTTAGTCAATGACTACGGTATGGATACTGTTACTGAACGCCACCTGTGACGACACACCAGAACTGAATAGAAAAGACAATAATCACGGCACGGAGGCGCAGTAGAATGAAATACATAGCTGTTTTTTTAACTGTTATGGCATCAATTCCTGCAACGCCGGCAGCCGTTCTGAATAACAACGTGTCCTCTGCGCCACCGGCTGCTGATGATTATACCTTCGAGCCTGAGTTATTTCGTGGTGGGCGGTTTAGCGAATCCACACTTGCCCAACTGACAAAAAGCAACATCGCTGCTGGCTCTTATAGGGTCGATGTGTATGTTAATACAAACTATGTTGATGCATTAAATATTGATTTTGTCTCCCAGAGCGATGGCTCTGTTGTGCTGTGTGTGCAACCGGAATTTTTTAAGCGCGCAGGCATAAAATTCTCTGCGCAGATGATGGCATTCACAAAAAATGACAGCGGATGCGTCATTTTTAATCAAGTCGTAAAAGATGGCAGTGTTGACATGAATATGGCCCAACTGCGTCTTAACCTGAGTGTTCCACAAACGGACATGAACATTACGCCACGCGGCTATGTTAATCCCGAAGATTTAGTGACCGGTAGCGCCATTGGGTTTATTAATTACATAACTAACTATTATCACGTCTCTTATTCTGGAAATAACAGCGCTACTCAGGACTCCGCATGGGTGTCATTGAATGGTGGATTAAATATGGGGAAGTGGCAGTACCGACAGTTATCAAATTTTACCTGGAGCCGAAATGGAGGACGCGACTGGAAGAACATTCGTCGTTATGTCCAAAGACCGTTGCCGAACATAAGAAGCCAGATGGAGATGGGCGAGCTTATCACCTCAGGGCGCTTCTTTTCCGGTATGAACTATAACGGGTTCAGCCTCGCCACAGACGACAGAATGCTCCCTGATTCAATGCGCGGCTATGCCCCTGTTATTCGCGGCGTGGCGGTCACCAACGCCAAAGTATCTGTACGTCAGAATGGCCAGCAAATTTACCAGACTACTGTGTCACCCGGTGCGTTTGAAATTACCGATCTCTACCCTACCAGCTACAGCGGTGACCTCGATGTTGAGGTTACTGAGGCAGACGGCTCCGTCAGTCGCTTCAGCGTTCCCTTTGCTGCTGTGCCGGAATCCATGAGGCCGGGCATCTCTCGTTATAATGTTGAGATTGGGAAAACGCGTGACAGCGGTAGCGAATCGTTGTTCAGCGATTTCATTTGGCAGCATGGTTTGAACAACACGATTACCGTGAACAGCGGCCTGCGAGTAGCCGATTCTTACCAGGCGGTGATGCTGGGCGGGGTTTATGGCAGTTGGCTGGGCGCTTTTGGGATGGATATGACCTGGTCACATGCCTCGCTTCCTGATACGGGTTACACCGAGGGATGGATGACGCATCTGTCCTGGAGCAAAACATTTCAGGAAACGAACACGACTGTTTCTCTTGCTGGTTATCGCTACTCCACCAGCGGTTATCGGGATCTCAGCGATGTACTCGGCGTGCGCCATAGTGCAAATTTAGAAAATAGCTGGCAATCCACAAGTTACCTCCAGCAGTCCAGGTTTGATATTTCGCTGAGTCAAAGTTTAGGGCAGCTTGGTAATTTATTTTTATCGGGTTCGACGCAGAATTATCGTGACGACCGCAGCCGGGACACACAATTGCAGTTTGGTTACAGCAATAGTTTTTATGGCATCGGTACTAACGTTTCTATCGCACGCCAGCGCATGGGTAATTACAATGACAGCGGCAGCATGCAGACTCTCACTTCATTGTCCTTTTCAATCCCGTTAGGACGTTCCGGGGCCAACGCGCCGATGCTGAGCACCTCCTGGACACATTCCACCGATGGCGGCGATCAATATCAAAGCTCGCTGTCAGGCGTCATTGATGAGAAACAAACCACAAACTACGGTATTAATGTTAGCCGCGACCAGGAATATAAGAACACGGTGTTAAGCGGCAACCTGCAAAAACGGTTCACGAATACCACGTTAGGAATGAATGCATCAAAAGGAGAGGGTTACTGGCAAGCATCGGGTAATGCTCAGGGCGCAATGGCAATTCACTCCGGCGGTATCACTTTTGGCCCTTATCTTAGCGATACCTTTGTGCTGGTTGAGGCCAAAGGCGCTGAAGGTGCAAAAGTGCTCAATTCTCAACAGGTAGCTATTGATAGCCACGGGTATGCACTTATACCGTCCATTACACCGTATCGCTACAACAGGGTAACGCTTGATCCGCAGAATATGGATGGTAATGCCGAATTAGTAGACAGCGAGAAGCGCATTGCGCCTGTTGCCGGTTCGGCAAGTAAACTGGTATTCCGTACCCGCAGCGGCACGGCGCTATTAATTAAATCTCGTTTTCCCGATGGTGAAGTCCTCCCCCCTGGCGCTGATGTCCTTGATGAAAGCGGCAACATAATTGGAATGACCGGCCAGGGCGGACAAATATATGTTCGCAGTGAAAAAAATAAGGGGCACCTTACCGTGCGCTGGGGCGAAGAGGCTGAAGATCGTTGCTATTTGCCTTTTAACATATCCCACGCTGAAAACGAGCAGCCTATGGTCAGATTATCATCAATATGTTCACGTTAAATAAGTCGGAGCGAAAATGAAAAAGCATAGCGTATTGATGCTGCGATTATTGATTGGTCTGATGCTGCTTATTGCTGCAGCTCCCGGGTGGAGCAGATGTACAAAAACCAACGCCTCGCAAACCGAAGACGACCGTACGGCAATTATTCCCTTCGGCAAGGTTAACCTGACGGATACCTACTTTATTCCCGTAGGTTCATTGTTAGCGAGTGTCGTGGTACCACCGACCAATTACACCTACGGTGGCACAACGGCTTCTACAGTGCTCTGGGAGTGTGATGAAGCTGACCTTCCAGGTATTTATTTTCTTGTTGCGACTAATGGTGACGATCGCGTCGGCGGATTCTACGATCTTGGCGCCGTCGATGGGCTGACGGATGTTTATGCCACCTGGTTTGCTTATGTCGGATTACGCCAGACGATGGGAGGCGTAACCCTGACCCGCTACTGGCAGAAATTGCCATTGAGCAGCTGGAATACAACGTCGAATGGTAAAATACAAATTCGCCTCCAGGATATCCCTCCGCTTCAGGCAGAGCTATATCGCATTAGCACCCTCCCCGGCACGTCGGCTAAATCGTCCTACTGCGGAAATAACAATACGGATGGCAGAGGTATTGCCTACGGTAAAAGTGTGGGGACGATATATTCATGTATACAACCCAATAGCTATATCCAACTTTCCGGGGATTCCTCTGTCTCCTTCGCTTTTGCGCGCGATATGGCTGGGCAAGACAGCGCTACGTATTTTAATTTCTGGGGCGCAGATAATGGCTTTGGCTACGGGATGCGTACCGGTAGTTCGATTTATAGCGTGGCAACCTGTGTCGCCCGTAGCGCCGACCCCGTTGTTATGCTGCCCACAATCTCGACTGTGGACCTGAATGCGGGTATGGAGGTCAACGCTCCCTTTTCGGTACAGATCGAATGCAGCGATGCGGTTAAGTCTGGCATAGGCGACACCCAGACGGCGCTGGGTATCCAGGTTTCTGAAGGCGCATACAGTGCGGCTCAAACGCTGGGCCTGGTCAATAGCAGTGGCGGAGTGACCGCCCTGGTTTCAGATAATTACGCCTCACCGAATATGGCGAAAGGAGTAGGCATTACTCTTGCGCACGGCGATAACCCTGGAACACCGTTGATCTTTGTCGGACAACCCGGCATATCCACGCTGACACCGGGCGGAAATAGCGCGGGTTGGTACCCTGTGTTGTCAGGCGCTAAAGCGGCGGGCAGCATCACCAGCGGTTACACTTACTATACCCACACCTTCATAGCCACGTTGAAAAAGCTCAACGGACAGACCGTCACGGCGGGTAAAGTACATGCTACAGCGTATGTTCTGGTGAGAATGCAATGATGAAGAAACGGGCTGCAATTGCGTTTTTATGTTTGCTGTTTGCCGCGCCACTTCGCGCAGGCATTATGGCCGCTGCGACGCGCGTAATTTACCCGCAAGACCATCGCGAAGTCAGCCTTATGCTGGCCAATACCAATAGCTATCCCGTCATTGTTCAAAGCTGGGTCGATAATGGCGAGGGCGATCCTGAATCTAACCTGGCCCCGTTTGTGGTATTGCCGGCAGTTTTTCGCCTTTCGCCGGGCGAGAGGCAAGGGTTACGTATTATTTACAACCAGGATACGCTCCCGTCGGACCGGGAATCTGTCTTCTGGCTCAATCTTTATGAGATCCCGCCAGTGACCGATAAACAATCTCAGCAATCACGTCTGACGCTGGCGATGAATACTCAGCTTAAGTTGTTCTGGCGCCCTAAGTCTATTACCGCCACCCTGAAGGATGTTGTGAATCAGCTGACCTTCAGGCTGGTACAAGATAATAGCGGATGGGCAATTGCCGTTAATAATCCTACACCGTTGAATATCTCTTTTACCTCGATTGCGCTTGTCAACGATACCGTAGAGCAAAGCGCGCTCTCGCAGATGGATATGATGACAAGAGCGTTCAGCGAGAAGCGTTACCCATTAGAAGCCGCTAACGCGACGCTTAAAGAGGGTAAAATCCGGTATCGATATTTGAATGAAGACGGTGCTTCAATAGAGAAAACCGTTCCTTTGGATAGATAAACGCTTCTCGCTATATTTGCCGGTCCTGGTGATGAGTCGCCACGCTTATTTGCACGCTTTGTGCATTGTTGCGTAACGCTGGTTTATATTTCGTATCTGTGGCTGGACGGGGATGAGCCTCCAAATCAAACCAAATACTGGCGTGTTTGAAATATAGCAGGTCTGATAATGTCGATAGAAAAGGAACGCTTCTGGCATTGAACACGTCGTGCTTGAGTGACGTGATTCAGATTGCGCTCTGCTGACAGTGGAAAAAACGAAACGCACTTCAAGACGCTTAAGACATGCTTTGATGGATTGCTGTAAACCTGGGGGGAAGGTTAAAATGGTGCGATAACAGGAGTCGAACCTACGACCTTCGCATTACGAATCAGAAGCACCACGCTTAACTATCTGTTTTGGCTATCATTGACCGCATTCACTCAGGCATTGTTGATGGCACAAACAGAAAGTTGCTGTAATGTAACTGCCAATGCGTGTCACAAAAATGGCACACGCCACATGCTGTGAAAACACACAAAGCCATGCAAGCCGGCACAATGATTTTTATGCCCATTTTTGTCTCACTGCCTCACGCGCGCACTACGCAACCATGCGAGCGCGAATCTTTTCAGATAAACTATGCCCAATCCTTACGCAAGGTTTTTCTATGAAGTTGTAAGTGATGTATGAAATTATGAACGTTAGTATCATTAGAATAATAAAAAGTGGTACTCCACCATTACCCTGATAGATTCCAAAATCACGAAGATATATACCTGATAATTTTTTAACAATCATATGGTTGATATACAGTGAATATGACATCTCCCCCATCAATATCCAGAATGAAGAAAACCTGATGTCCCTGACTTTGGTTATTAGCACTAAGGAGCCAACAAGCACAAAAGAGAATAACCCCCATCTATCTGCTCCGGCACCTCTGTTCCATCCTGATATAATGAAAGCTAGCGAAAGCCAAAATGAGCATACTAATAAAACCTGAACACTCCTTTTGGTAAGTAAAGAGTATTTAACTCTCATAAATACTTCAGCAATTAACATGCCGTAAATAAAGTCATAGATAATCGGGTTAGAAATGAAAGTGAAATTTCTAACAAACGCATCCCCACCGTCATCTCTGGTTATAGCATCTATTTGCAAATACCCTCTGAAATACAACTGCGCTGAACAACATATTACAACAATTAACAAGCAGGATATAATCGACCTATATTTATGATTTATAGAAAGAGCTACCAGAAAGATAGAATAAAAAAGAACTTCATACGTTAATGTCCATGCTGGAAGGTTAATATTATAACCATACCAAGGTCCTATAAAATTATAATCATTTGGAATAAGTAAATAACTTTTTACAAGCTGCGTTATTGTTGAATTATATGTGAAATCAAAATAAATTAGAAACGTCAGCGTTATAATAAAGACTGGATAGAGTCTAAAAAACCTCTTAATGGAAAATTCTAGCGGAGAATTTTTATCTTTATTAGCGGTAGAGTAAGTAATTATAAATCCGCTAATAACGAAAAATATATCTACTCCAACCTCGCCTAACCCAAATAGCAAATCACCCAAATCTTTTTGAGTGTAAACATTATTAAGATACTGTCGAAAGTGGAAAGCGATTACTAGCAAAGCCGCCGCACCGCGCAAAAATTGTATGCTATCTAGCCGTGTTGTTGTGGAGTTTTGCACTATATCACCAGATATTACGAACATACCCTGATTATAACAGCGTGACAAAACTCCACAATAACTAACTACCTGATGATTTTCAGCGTCATTCGGTAATAAATTGCGTACGCAGACGAGGCCTGGCCTGTCTGAAATGTTAGAGATGACCCATCTGACGCCTTGCTTTTGATTGTTACTGCCCCATTCTGAGCCTGAGATGCTGTTGACGTCACAAGGTAAGTCTCGGATGAGAGGATCCTAAATCCTGGTGGTGGCGTTATCGTGGCAGTGCCATCTGATGATAACGATACTGATGAATAGTCTAACTGAATCGATGTTCCCCACCCAAGATAAGTGCTTCCTGTGCCATCAGGCATAAGATAACCTGAAAAGAATGGGTCGTTGATAGCTTCTATATTGCTCCAGTATTCGTTCAACGGATGCACAAGGCGCGAACTTCCAAAATAAATTTTTGTGTTGAAAAATATAATTTTAGAGTTTGAATCTCTTGTCGTGCAAAGGAATGTATTTCCAAAATTTGATACATTACTCATGTCGCACGTAAAATTATTCACTGTTAATATTGAAGCATTATCAGCATAGAAATATGAATTATTTGTTGATGGCAAAACAGCTAATTCAGGATTGCCAGTTAGCTGAGACATTGCATGATAGGCGCCGTGCTTACCTGTTGTCATGTTCGCTATTACTACCGGACTGCGCCGATCAAACGTCACCGACCTTGAATGGTCGCAAGTTGACTTAGATAAGCGCGTGGCATGGATGCACCCGGACGAGACAAAAGCTGGTAACGCTATCGGAGTTCCCCTTAATGAAACTGCGTGTGAGATATTGCGGAAACAGCAAGGGCTGCACAAGCGCTGGGTATTTGTACACACCAAAGCGGCATCGCGCAATGATGGGACAAAAACGCCAGCAATCAGAAAAATGCGCACTGACAGTAACAAGGCATGGAAAGGGGCGCTAAAGCGGGCTGGCATTAGCAATTTCCGATTCCATGATTTGAGGCACACGTGGGCAAGTTGGCTGGTTCAGTCAGGAGTATCTCTTCTGGCGCTGAAGGAGATGGGTGGTTGGGAAACTCTCGAAATAGTTCAGCGATACGCGCATCTGTCAGCAGGTCACCTGACAGAACACGCTAGTAAAATAGATGCGATTATAGGCCGCAATGTCACAAATACGGCACAAGGAGAGAATGTTGTGTATCTAAAAGCTAAGTAACTAATTGATTTTAATGGTGCCGATAATAGGAGTCGAACCTACGACCTTCGCATTACGAATGCGCTGCTCTACCAACTGAGCTATATCGGCTTTAAGACGTGCACAGGAACCTGAGCACGGCGTAAAGGGTAAAAAAAAGCGCGGGAGGCGTCAACTCCCCCGCGCATCGACTGCTGGTTTTTACATCATCTTCAGATTATTCAGGCACGAATCGTATCGTCGCCGAAACCCACCCACTTGTAGGTGGTCAGCGCTTCCAGCCCCATTGGGCCACGGGCGTGCAGCTTCTGGGTACTGACTGCCACTTCCGCGCCCAGACCAAACTGACCACCGTCGGTAAAGCGCGTGGAGGCATTCACATAGACAGCCGAGGAGTCCACTTCGTTGACAAAGCGCTGTGCATTGCGCATATCACGCGTGAGGATAGCATCGGAATGCTGAGTGCCGTGGGCGCGTATATGGGCAATAGCCGCGTCGATATCGGCCACCAGCACCACGTTAAGATCGAGCGACAGAAATTCGTCATCCAGCGTCTGCGGCTGTAACGCCTCCACTTTTGCCGGGCTGTCTGCCAGCAGCGTCTGTGCCGCGCTATCGGCATGCAGCGTCACGCCGCTTTGCGCCATCTGGCAGCCCAGCGCAGGCAGGAACTCTGCCGCCTTGCTGGCATGCACCAGCAGCGTTTCTACCGTGTTGCAGGTGCTGGGGCGCTGGGTTTTGGCATTCACAATCACCTTCAGCGCCGGAGCCGTTTCCATGCTCTCATCCACAAAGATATGGCACACGCCAATACCACCGGTGATGACCGGAATGGTTGACTGCTCGCGGCACAGCTTGTGCAGGCCCGCGCCACCGCGCGGAATCAGCATGTCGATGTACTTATCCATGCGCAGCATTTCGCTCACCAGCGCGCGATCCGGGCTTTCAATGGCCTGCACAGCCCCGGCCGGTAACCCACAGGCTTCCAGCGCCTGCTGAATCACTTTTACCGTTGCGGCGTTGGTGCGATAAGTCTCTTTACCCCCGCGCAGAATCACCGCATTACCGGTCTTCAGACACAGCGATGCCACGTCAACGGTCACGTTCGGGCGTGCCTCGTAAATCACGCCGACTACCCCCAACGGCACGCGACGGCGCTCAAGGCGCAAACCACTGTCGAGTAAACCGCCATCAATCACCTGCCCGACCGGGTCAGCCAGGTTACACACCTGGCGCACGTCGTCGGCAATCGCTTTTAGTCGTGCAGGCGTCAGCGCCAGCCTGTCGAGCAGCGCCTCACTCAGACCGTCCTGGCGCGCCTGTGCCAGGTCTTCTTCGTTTGCCTTCAGAATGACATCCGCACGCGCTTCAAGATTGTCGGCAATCTGTGTAAGCACGTGGTTTTTCTCTTTGCTGCTCAGGCCAGCCAGCTGATAAGAGGCCGCCTTTGCCGCCTTCCCCATTTGTTCCAGCATTGTCCGCTCCTTAGCTCACAATCATGTCATCGCGATGTACCGCAACCGGGCCGTACTCATAGCCGAGAATGGCATCAATCTGCTGGGAATGATGACCGGCAATGCGCCTGAGCGCATCGCTGTTGTAGCGGCACACGCCGTGGGCGATATCGCGCCCTTGCAGGCTGCGAATGCGGATAACTTCCCCGCGAGAGAAATTGCCGTCAACGCCACGGATACCGGTTGGCAGCAACGAACTGCCGCGCTCAAGGATGGCGGCTAATGCACCGTCATCAACGGTCACTTCGCCGGCAGGCGGTGCGCCGAAGATCCAGCGCTTGCGATTTTCCAGCGGTGACTGCTGGGCGTGAAAGCGCGTCCCTACCGTCAGACCTTCCATCACATCCTCAATCACGCCCGGGCGGCTACCCGCCGCGATAATGACATCAACACCGGCACGGCAGGCAACATCGGCGGCCTGAAGTTTAGTGCTCATACCGCCCGTGCCCAGGCCTGAAACACTGTCGCCTGCCACCGCGCGCAGTGCATCGTCAATGCCGTGCACATCTTTGATCAGCTCGGCATGCGGGTTGTGGCGCGGATCGGCGGTGAATAGCCCCTGCTGATCGGTCAGCAGCAGCAGTTTATCTGCCCCGCCGAGTATCGCGGCCAGCGCGGACAGGTTGTCGTTATCGCCGACTTTGATTTCTGCCGTCGCCACCGCGTCGTTTTCGTTAATGACGGGCACGATGCGGTTATCCAGCAAGGCACGCAGGGTGTCGCGGGCGTTAAGGAACCGCTCACGGTCTTCCATGTCAGCACGGGTCAGTAGCATCTGCCCGATATGAATGCCGTAAATGGAAAACAGCTGCTCCCACAGCTGAATCAGGCGGCTTTGCCCAACCGCCGCCAGCAGCTGTTTAGAGGCAATGGTCGCCGGTAGCTCGGGATACCCCAGATGCTCGCGTCCGGCAGCAATCGCGCCAGACGTGACGATGATGATGCGGTGCCCGGCTGCATGCAGATGGGCGCACTGGCGCACCAGCTCCACAATATGGGCGCGGTTGAGGCGGCGTGAACCGCCGGTAAGCACACTGGTGCCGAGTTTTACCACCAGCGTCTGGCTGTCACTCATGATGTTTTTGCCGTTTAAAAAAGAAAAAGAAGAAACACCGAATGTTGTAACAGGAGTGGACCGCCTTGCCAACAGGTAGCGCGGAAAAGGCTTTTCCGCGAGAAAAAAACCGACAAGCGTAGCGGCGCAATATGACAGATTTATGGCAATTCCAGAAAATTACATTTAATTAAATTTTTTTTCACTGCGTCATAAAACTTTCACATACCGCCGTTAAAACGCTTCCTGCAGGTTGGCTGGACGTTACGTCCTGATGATGAGCACATACAATATTCCTGGCAGGAAACAAAATGAAAAAAATCACTCTGGCATTACTGGTGGCGAGCACGTTTTTGACCACCACGGCACACGCAGCGGAAATCTATAACAAAAACGCCAACAAACTGGATCTCTACGGTCGCGTAAAAGCGATGCGTTATATCAGCGATAATCAGTCGGTTGATGGCGACCAGACTTATATCCGCCTGGGCTTTAAAGGCGAAACTCAGATTAATGACTTGCTTACGGGCTACGGTCAGTGGGAATACCAGATGACCGGCAACCGCAGCGAGAACGACGGTTCGGCCAGAAGCCGCATGGCCTTTGCCGGGCTGAAAGTCGGTGACTACGGCTCTTTTGACTACGGTCGCAACTACGGCGTGCTCTACGACGTAGAAGCCTGGACTGATGTTTTCCCGGAATTTGGCGGCGATGGCTGGACGCGTACCGATAACTTCATGACCGGGCGCACCAACGGCGTGGCAACGTACCGTAACCGTGATTTCTTCGGCCTGGTGGATGGCCTTAACGTGGCCGTACAGTACCAGGGTAAAAACGAGAACGACGGGCGCGCTGTCAGCAGACAAAACGGTGACGGCGCAGGCGCAGCCGTGAGCTATGATTTTGGCGACACAGGCATTAGCGTTGGCGCAACCTACGCCGCAGCAGGCCGCACAGCCGGTCAAAAAGCACAAAGCTGGGGCCGTGGCGACAAAGCCGAAGCCTGGGCTACCGGCCTGAAATACTCAGCCAACAGCCTCTATCTGGGTGCGGTGTATGCTGAAACCCGCAATATGACGCCCATTTCAGGCACCGCCACGATTGATGGCGTGAACACCAGTGTTAACGGTTTTGCCAATAAAATGCAGACCTTCGAAGCAGTTGCTCAGTATCAGTTCAATAACGGTCTGCGCCCGTCACTGGGTTATGTACAGTCAAAAGGCAAAAAGATTGAAGGCGTGGGCAGTGCCGACCTGGTGAAATATGTGGATGTTGCAGCGACCTATTATTTCAACAAGAACATGTCAGCGTTTGTGGACTATAAAATCAACCTGATTAACAGCAAGAACCCGCTGGGTGTGAACGCGGATAACGTAGTGGCAACGGGCCTGACTTATCAGTTCTGATTCATGCCAGAAAAAACAAACGCCAGCCGCAGGCTGGCGTTTTTCATTCAGGCGCGGCGTTTAACCGGCTGCTCTACACCGTCGGCAGGTAGCAACTCAAAATTAAGCGAGGTCAGCAGCGTCTCCAGCCGCTCGTGAAAATTGCGCAACGTCTGGGTCACCTGCTCTTCGACTGCCTTGTCTTTAAAGTCGACAGGTTGCCAGATGCCGTCTTTATCAAACAGACCAAACTGCCACGTATAATGAAAGCGCTTTTCCTGCGGCGCCAGTTCCATCCACCATCCCCAGAACTCACGTTTTTCAGGTGCAGGTTTTACATTGACACACACAGCAAGACAGTCGAAAAAGAATCGATTTTCGTCGCACTTGTCTTCACGAATATAAGGGCCAAGCGCTGCAAACTTTTTGGTCAGGCGGCCTTTGGGGTATCCACTCGGTAACGTCATTGCGATCTCCTGTTAGTGAACACCCAGTGTTAACGAACATGCAAAATTAAGCAATATCTGATGCTTAAAGCCAACAATTTCGCAACATAAATCGCATTTCTTCGTCAGCGTAACCGCTTAGACAACCAGCCAGTAATCTCCGTAAGCGCCCGATCAAAGCTCTGGTTCAGCGGCCGAAACGGGATCTCCACCAGTTTACTGTCGGCTGAGGACGAGGTTATCAGCCGCGACTCCTCCTCCGGGCTAAAGGGATCGTTTGGCCAGTAGGCAGAGAGCAGCGGCGTCGGGCAGCGGCGGCCCAGCAACCCCTGAGTTTTAAGTGAATAGCGGTTCAGCTCAATGCCAAGGGCAGCATCCGAGGCATCCTGCATCCCCAGGCGGCTTGCCAGCACGTCGATGTACATCTCAGGCACACTGCGCTGGCGCGCTGTGTCACTGAGCAACGCATGTACCACCGGCCCGATACAGGCCACGCCCTTTAGACGCTGCGACTCAAGATAGGCCAGCCGTACCGCCACATTGGCACCAAAGCGAAAACCAAACGCCGCGACACGCGTGTGATCAATCCAGGGTATATCCGGCAGCGCTTTAAGCACATGCTGGTGCAGCCGGCTGGAGTCCTGAGTGAGTTTCCACTTTGCAGAAAAGCCGACAGAAGGCATATCAATAGTCAGCATGGCCAGTCCCGCTGGCGCAAAATAGTGCTCAAACAGGCGGTAATAATCGCTTTGCAATGCATCAAGCCCGCCGCACAACAGTACCGTGGGCAACGGACCTTCCACCCCTTTTGGCATATGCAGAAAGCCAGTAATGGTCCCGCTGCCCGCTACAGGGAACTCCAGCTTACGTAACCCGCCAGAAAGCCTCAGCGCCGCCTCTTCATAGGCTCGGTTAGCCAGCACCTGAGCCTGGTCTGCCAGCTCATCGCCTTTAAGGTGCGGATACGCGGCGATGCTGTAGAGGTTTGCCGCCATCAGCCACTGCTTGCCGCACAGCACCTCATCCTGCTGCTGGCTGGCGCTCTGCTGCCAGTCCATCGCCTGCTTCGACCACTCAAATATCCAGTTACCGCTGCGATAACCAACCACCGTGTCAAAAATATCATCATGGGTGCGCTCGGCCTTGCTGGCGGCAATACGTGACTGGACCTCAAGGATTTCCAGCGCAGGGATCCCACGCCAGGTCCAGAGCAGACGGTTAATCAGGCGATACCAGTGCGCCACGGTGGCACCATCAAGCGCCGACTGCACGGCTGAGGCTTTATAGTGGCGCGAACGGCGCACCAGCGTGGAGGTTTCGGGGTGTTTAAAGCGGGGCTTGAACAACGTTTCGCTCAGGTTTTTCTGCGACATCAAACGCTCCGTCAATCGAAAAAATCACTGTGTGTGATTGTAGCCGGATGCGCGACAACAAAAAACAAACGCCCGGCAAGCCGGGCGTTTTATTATGATTCTGGTCAATTAACGGCCCGAGAGTGGCGGCACAAACGCAACGCCCATATCCCACGGCTGCTCAATCCAGGTGTTTTGCGCAATGTCGATTTCATAATCGTCCACCAGCGGCTGACCTGCCGGTTTGGCGAAAATCGTCACAAAACGCGCCTTCGGATACATTTCACGAATAGCCACGGCAGTACCGCCGGTATCCACGAGGTCATCAACCACGATAAAGCCTTCACCATCACCTTCTGCGCGCTTAATCACTTTCATTTCACGCTGATTGTCATGGTCGTAGCTGGAGATACAAACGGTGTCGACGTGGCGAATACCCAGTTCACGCGCCAGCAGCGCCGCCGGGACCAGCCCGCCGCGGCTGACCGCGATGATGCCCTTCCACTGCTCAGCGGGCAGCAGGCGGCTTGCGAGTTTGCGGGCGTGAATCTGCAACATGTCCCAGGTGACGACGTATTTTTCGCTCATATGAAGTGTCCCAGCCTGTCAGTAACGGCTTAAAAATTATTCAGGGGAAATCAGGTTGCGCGAAATTATAGAGATCCCATGCGCTAAACACCAGTGCTGCGCTGGCAACGGCGCGGATTTTAGGCTTTTGTTCTCCAGATGCAGGAGAAAGTGGTATCCTCGACTTATCGTACGGGCCAGAGCCCGCGTACATCTTTTTCCCGCTAACACAGTGACCAGGCAGACTTTATTGCCGGTCGTCGTCAAGGAGACGCATCGTGTCTGAACTGTCTCAACTCTCTCCCCAGCCGCTGTGGGATATTTTTGCCAATATTTGCGCTATCCCGCACCCGTCTTACCATGAAGAACAGCTGGCTCAGCACATTATGGGCTGGGCCAACGAAAAAGGGCTGCACGCACAGCGCGACCAGGTGGGTAATATCCTGATTCGCAAGCCTGCCACACCGGGCATGGAAAACCGCAAACCGGTTGCCCTACAGGCACACCTCGACATGGTGCCGCAGAAAAATAACGATACCGTCCACGACTTCACTAAAGACCCGATTCAGCCGTGGATTGACGGCGAGTGGGTGAAAGCACGCGGCACCACGCTGGGTGCCGACAACGGGATTGGTATGGCGTCTGCGCTGGCGGTGCTGGCTGACGAGCGCGTGGAGCACGGCCCGCTGGAAGTGCTGCTGACCATGACCGAAGAAGCCGGGATGGAAGGCGCATTTGGCCTTCAGCCCAACTGGCTGAAGGCCGACATTCTGATTAACACCGACTCTGAAGAAGAAGGTGAAATTTACATGGGCTGCGCCGGCGGCGTGGATGCCATCACCACCCTGCCGCTGGCGCGTGAAGCGCTGCCGGGCGGCTTTGAGACCGTTAAACTGACCCTCAAAGGCCTCAAAGGTGGTCACTCCGGTGCAGAAATCCACCTCGGTCTTGGCAATGCCAATAAACTGCTGGCGCGCTTTTTGAAAGAACACGCGGCACTGGATTTACGTCTGGTCGATTTCAACGGCGGTACGCTGCGTAACGCCATTCCGCGCGAAGCCTCCGCCGTGCTGGCCGTAGCGAGCAGTACATCGGCTGAACTGAAAGCGCAGGTTGCCCACTACCAGGCCGTACTGGAAAACGAACTGGCGCTGAAAGAGAAAAACCTGACGCTGGTGCTGGAGCCCTGTGACGCTGCGCACTCGCCGCTGACGGCAAAAAGCCGCGACACCTTCATTAATCTCATCAATGCCACGCCAAACGGCGTGATTCGCAATTCCGATGTAATGAAAGGCGTGGTGGAAACCTCCCTGAACCTGGGCGTTGTCACCACCGAAGAGAGCCAGGCTGAAATTATCTGCCTGATCCGCTCGCTTATCGACAGCGGCAAAGATGCCGTTGCCAGCACGCTGCAATCGCTTGGCGAACTGGCCGGTGCACAGGTGCAGATTAAGGGCAGCTATCCGGGCTGGCAGCCGGACGACAAATCACCGGTGATGAAGCTGGTGCGTGAGACTTACAACACGCTGTTTGGTAAAACGCCGAACATTCAGGTGATTCACGCGGGTCTGGAGTGTGGTCTGTTTAAAAAACCGTACCCGGATATGGATATGGTTTCTATTGGGCCAACCATCACCGGGCCACACTCGCCCGATGAGCAGGTGCATATTGAAAGCGTGGGCCATTACTGGACGCTGCTGACGGCGCTACTGAAAGCGATTCCGGTAAAATAATGTCCCACTGATGTCAAAACGCCCTCTTCAGAGGGCGTTTTTGTTTTTGGTTATGCATGCACTGGGATACGGTGAGTTAAAAAAGAGCCCTGCTCCAGCGCGGGTGCAGGAAAACTGCCCGTTCACAATAACGTTATAGACCCAGCACCAACTGACGCTCAAGCTGCGGGTCCAGTAACGTGACATGCAACCCTACCAGCCGCACGCCTCGCTCACCGCGCCGCTCCTCCCAGGTTTTACGCGCGGTGGCAATCAGGTCGTCTTTACTAAGCCGCGGCCAGACATGCTCCTGAGTGGTCAGCTGGAAGTCGTTAAATTTGAGCTTTACACCCTGGCGGGCGATGAGCAGCTGTGGACTAATCTTCGCCAGCCTGCGCTCAAGCTCCGGGTAAAGGCGCTCGTTAATAATCGCCTCGCACTCTTCCCAGCTATGAATATCCTCTGCCAGCGTGCGCTCCACGCCAACCGACTTACGCAGGCGCTCGCTGCACACTTCACGTTCGTCAATGCCGTGGCTGCGCTCCCACAGCACGCGGCCAAACTTGCCAAAGCGCTTGAGCAAGCGAGCCAGATCGCTGTTTTGCACATCGGCGCAGGTAAGTAGCCCCATCTCTTCAAGCTTTGACGCCGTCACTTTGCCAACGCCGGGGATTTTGGCCAGCGGCAACGACAGCAGGAAGGCGGGCATCTCTTGCGGCGTAATCACAAACTGGCCGTTGGGCTTGTTGATGTCGGAGGCGATTTTGGCAAGGAATTTAATCGGCGCAATGCCTGCCGAGGCGGTGAGGTGCAGCTCGTTAAAAATCGCCGCGCGGATCTCCTGCGCCATCAGCGTGGCCGAGCCGCGACAGTGGCTACTTTCGGTCACGTCAAGATAGGCCTCGTCAAGCGACAGCGGCTCAATGCGGTCGGTGTAGCGGGAGAAGATTTTGCGGATATGGTTAGAGGCTTCTTTGTAAGCCTCAAAACGCCCAGGCAGCAGCGTAAGGTGCGGGCACAGCCGCAGCGCGGTGGCGGTTGGCATAGCGCTGCGCACGCCGTATTTGCGCGCCTGATAGTTTGCGGTACTGATGACGCCGCGCCCTTCGCGGCTGCCGCCGACGGCGAGTGGAATATCGCGCAGCGCTGGGTTATCACGCATCTCGACGGCTGCAAAAAAGCAATCCATATCGACATGAATAATTTTACGCATATCCACCAGCCCCTTACTGTACAGACATACAGGATAGCAAATTTATCCCTGTACGCAATGGTGAAATTTTGTGCTTTCGCGTTGCATTATTCCTGTTTGCAACAATATCCCTTTAAAAATAAAGCCAGGATAAAAAAATATCGGTATCTTTATTAACCAGCATCGGCACTGGCGATATTTTACTCACTGATTAAGGCAGTAATGGCAATCTTCACAAATAAAGTACAAAAGCTCACCAATATCTGGTGCTGGCTTCTCATTATCATGCCTTACACTGTCAGGCTTATATGGCTCGATGCACTGACTGCATTGATATTGCGTTTCGCCCTGGTCACTATCTTCGTTGTTCTCGACAGGCGCGCTCTGGCTGAAGCTGGATTGCGCTCTCCACATCCGCTCTGGGGAGTACTGCTGGAGCCTGTCTATTTATGGAAGCGAGATGGTATTACCGGTTATCGTTTTAAACGCATGTTGATTATGTTCTTCATTATTCGATTTATGATGCTAATAATGGCTCATTACTATGAAGATGCTTATGCAGAACACAAAACCTGCGCCGCGCTAAATGCCCTTACCCGGGGCGCACAGGCTCAAAGAGTCAGGCTTGGTGGCGGATGTGAGAAAGTCATTGATATTGAACTGGTCGAAACAAAAAAATATAACGCGGATGTCAGATTGAAAAATGGCTCAGCGATGCAGGTGGGCATACAGCTAAACAAGAACGGCCAGCTTATTGTGCGTGCGCCTTTTGAGTATCAGGACTAAGCGTGCGTCCTTAATTACTTATTCATCAGGCAATGCCACGCTATTTTCCCATCCATATATCCCTGATTAACTGCTTTTATAGAAGGAAAATGTTAATGGCCATCGTCACGGTCCAGGAAGAGAAACTTAATAATATCTGGTGTTGGCTATATATCATTATGAGCCTTACCCCGTTCCTCTTTTGGGAGGAATTTTTGACAATGTTAGATTCGGATGAAGAGCTCGTTATCAGCCTGGCGTTCAGCATCGCATTTTCTATCGCCTTTATTATCCTGGACAGGCGGGCACTGGCTAAAGCCGGGTTTTCTGCCCCTCACCCATTGTGGTGCTTTTTTCTGCCGCCGGTTTATTTCTACAAACGCGCCAGTATGACCGGAGTGCGCAGGAAGTACATGTTCTGGATAATCACCGTGGTCCATGTTGTCATCAGCCTTGTCATCGTAGTTGGCACGCTTTCTTATGCATTTATCGAACTATATGTCGAACAAGAAGTCTGTGAGTTCCTTAATACCCGTACTGAGCAAAAGTACGGCCAGGCAGGGCTGGAGACACACGCCTGTGAATCTGTCGCTTTTAACGTAATGGACTATATAGACGATGAGAGCAACGGCCCTCTTCCCACAGAAGTGCTGTTGAAAAATGGCGAAACGCTACAGATGGATATACAAATAACAGAAGAGGGGAACGTCAGCGTTATCAGCCCTTATCCCTGGTAATGATAAAAAAACACCTCCTGTCGGAGGTGTTTTCAGTTACACAATGCGGTTCTGGTTAAGCTTCTGTTCGCGTGCCATACGCGCCTTGCGGGCATCGCACGGCTCCGGGCAGTCGCAGACCTTTTCCAGCCCCAGCGCACCGATGCCGCCACAGCTCCCCTGGAGCGTTTTACGCTTTACGATGTAACCCAGTGACATACCTAATATCACCAGCGCAAAGATAGCAAAGGTCGCCAGGAATACCGTTAACATACGCGCCTCCGTCAGCCGCCGAAGTCGTCGAGCAGGATGTTGTCATCCTCCACGCCAAGATCTTTGAGCATCTTAATCACCGCAGCGTTCATCATCGGCGGTCCACACATGTAGAACTCGCAATCTTCCGGTGCCGCGTGGTCACGCAGATAGTGCTCATACAGTACATTGTGGATGAAGCCGGTGTAGCCCGTCCAGTTATCCTCCGGCAGCGGCTCAGAGAGCGCAATATGGAAGCTGAAGTTCGGGTTGTCACGCGCAAGCTGCTCAAACTCCTCCTGGTAGAACATCTCACGCAGCGAGCGGGCGCCGTACCAGAAGGTTATCTTACGGTCGGTTTTGATGCGCTTGAGCTGGTCGAAGATGTGCGAGCGCATCGGCGCCATACCGGCACCGCCGCCTATAAACACCATTTCGGCGTCGGTTTCTTTAGCAAAGAACTCACCAAACGGCCCGGAAATGGTCACCTTGTCACCCGCTTTGAGCGACCAGATGTAGGACGACATGATGCCCGGCGGTGCATCCGGCACGTTCGGTTGCGGCGTGGCAATACGCACGTTGAGCATGATGATGCCCGCTTCTTCCGGGTAGTTCGCCATGGAATAAGCACGCACGCACGGCTCTTTGACCTCTGAGCGGAAGCGGAACAGGTTGAACTTGTCCCAATCGCCGCGGTATTCCTCAGGCACGTCAAAATCCGCGTAGTCTACCGTGTGCGGGCCGCATTCAATCTGAATGTAGCCACCAGCGCGAAACGGCACCACTTCACCGTCAGGAATTTTCAGCTTCAGTTCTTTGATGAACGTTGATTTGTTATCGTTAGAGATAACTTCACATTCCCATTTTTTGACGCCAAAGATCTCTTCCGGCAGCTCAATTTTCATGTTCTGCTTCACCGCCACCTGGCAGGCCAGACGACAGCCCTCTTTCGCCTCACGCTTGGTGATGTGCGAAAGCTCGGTTGGCAGAATTTCACCGCCGCCCTCTTTGACCGTGACGCGGCACTGTCCGCAGGAGCCGCCGCCGCCGCAGGCTGAGGAGATAAAAATCCCCTGGCCGGACAGCGTATTAAGCAGCTTGTCGCCCGCTGGCGTGTGAAACTGCTTGTCGGCTTCGTTATTGATTTCAATTACCACGTCGCCGCTATTCACAAGCCTGGAGCGGGCAAACAAAATCAGCAGTACCAGCGCCAGAACAATCAGCGTAAACATCGCTACGCCAAGAATAATTTCCATAACTAATCGCCCTTATAACTGCACGCCGGAGAATGACATAAAGCCCAGCGCCATCAGTCCCGTGGTGATGAAGGTGATGCCGAGACCACGCAGTCCCGCCGGTACGTTGGCGTATTTCATTTTTTCACGCAGTCCCGCCAGCGCCACAATAGCCAGCGTCCAGCCAATCCCCGAACCAAATCCGTAGACGATGGATTCAGTAAAGGTGTAATCACGCTGCACCATGAAGGACACGCCACCGAAAATGGCGCAGTTTACGGCGATAAGCGGCAGGAAGATGCCGAGCGCGTTATAAAGCGACGGGAAGAAGCGGTCGAGGATCATCTCCAGGATCTGCACCAGTGCGGCAATCACGCCGATGAAGGTGATGAAGTTCAGGAAGCTCAGATCCACGCCTTCAACAATTGCGCCGTCGCGCAGCACCAGGTTATAGACGAGGTTGTTGACCGGCACCGCAATGCTCAGCACCACGGTAACGGCAATCCCCAGACCAAAAGAGGTGGAGACTTTCTTGGACACCGCCAGGAAAGTACACATGCCGAGGAAGAAGGCCAGCGCCATGTTCTCAACAAACACCGCACGGACAAACAGACTAATAAAATGGTCCATGATTTACTCCTTCTCCTGCTGTTCTGGCTTCCAGGTCCGCAGCGCCCAGATGAGCAGACCAATCAGGAAGAACGCGCTCGGTGCCAGCAGGAACATGCCGTTTGGCAGATACCAGCCGCCGTTTTGCACGGTTTCCATAACGGTGACGCCAAACAGTTTGCCCGAACCGATCAACTCGCGCACAAAGGCCACCACCAGCAGAATGGCGCCGTAACCGATGCCGTTGCCAATGCCGTCCATAAAGCTCGCCAGCGGCGGTGACTTCATGGCGTAGGCTTCAGCGCGGCCCATCACGATGCAGTTGGTGATAATCAGGCCCACAAACACCGACAGCTGTTTGGAGATTTCATAGGCAAAGGCGCGCAGCAGCTGATCCACCACGATAACCAGCGAGGCGATAATCGCCATCTGCACAATGATGCGCACGCTGTTGGGGATGTGGTTGCGGATCATGGAGATAAACATGCTGGAAAACGCCGTAACGAGCGTTACCGCAATCGCCATCACAAAGGCCGTTTCCAGCTTGGTGGTGACCGCCAGGGCAGAACAGATGCCCAGGATTTGCAGCGCGATGGGGTTGTTATCAACAAGCGGTGACACCACCAGCTTTTTGATTTCTTTCATGTTGCTCATTTCAGCCATTGTTGAGCACTCCTTCACGTACCTGCTTCAGGAACGGGCCAAAACCCAGCTCGCCCATCCAGAAGTCAAAACTGTGCTGTACACCGTTTGCTGTAAGCGTTGCACCCGATAAACCGTCAACCGCGTATTCGTTGCCAGGCTGCGCGCCACCTTTCACCACACGAATGGCCGGATTACCGTTCTCGTCGAGCACTTTTTTACCGACCCACTGACGACGCCAGTTCGGGTTTTCGATTTCGCCACCGAGTCCCGGCGTTTCACCGTGATCGTAGTAAGTGAGTCCATCGATAGTGCGCCCGTCGGTGCCAAGTGCCACAAACGCATGCATGACCGACCACAGACCGTTGCCGTAGACCGGCAGGATAAGCTGCTGCACTTTCTGCTGCTCATCACGCACCAGCCAGATCTCCACCACGTTGCTGCGCCGCTTAAGACCAGCCGGATCCTGCGCGGCATTGAGCGCAATGCTCTGCTGCGGGTCGCGCAGCGCTTTAGCTTCACTGAAGGTTGCCGGATCTTTATCCAGCAGGTTGCCGCTTGGCAGGTCAAGCAGGCGAGGAGAGATGCGCGAAGTAAAAACCTCACGAATCTGTTCACCGCTCATCCCTGGCTGCATCAGCCCGGCAACATCAAGAATATTGCGCTGTTTATCCAGCTCGCGCTGCTCAGTCTGGCGCGCTTTGAGCCCGACTGCCGACCCGGCAACAATCACCGAGCACACCAGGCAAAGCATAATCACCACCAGCAATGTTTTGCCGATGCTGTCGTTTCCTTTGTTAGCCACGCAACTTCCTCCGCTTAACGTTGGCCTGCACCACCAGATAATCGAACAGCGGCGCGAAGAGGTTGGCGAACAGAATCGCCAGCATCATGCCTTCTGGATAGGCCGGATTCACCACGCGAATCAGCACACACATCACGCCGATCAGCGCGCCGTACCACCATTTACCTTTATTGGTAAACGAAGCGGAAACCGGATCGGTTGCCATAAACATCATGCCGAAGGCAAAACCACCCAGCACCAGATGCCAGTACCACGGCATGGCGAACATGGGGTTGGTGTCAGAACCAATCAGGTTAAACAGCGTTGCGGTGGCAATCATGCCCAGCATCACGCCCGCGACAATGCGCCAGGAGGCTACGCGGCCAAAGATGATGATGGCACCGCCCAGCAGAATCATCAGCGTAGACACTTCGCCAATGGAACCAGGAATGTTGCCGAGGAAAGCGTCCATCCAGGTCACCGGCTGGCCGGTTGACACGTTGACTAACGCCTCGCCGCCTTTGCTCGCCCACTGCGCGAGCGGGGTTGCGCCAGAGAAGCCATCAGCCGCCGTCCACACCAGGTCACCGGAAATCTGTGCCGGATAGGCAAAGAACAGGAAAGCACGCCCTGCCAGCGCCGGGTTGAGGAAGTTACGCCCGGTGCCGCCAAAGACTTCTTTGGCAATCACCACGCCGAAGCTGATGCCAAGTGCGGCCTGCCACAGCGGCAGCGTTGGCGGTACAATCAGGGCAAAAAGGATGGAGGTAACGAAGAAACCTTCGTTAATTTCGTGTTTGCGGATAATCGCGAACAATACTTCCCAGAAGCCGCCGACCAGGAACACCACCAGGTAAATCGGCACAAACCAGATGGCCCCGAGGGTCATCATGCTTACCCAGCCTGCGTCTGCACCAAAATTCACGCCCAGAAGCTGCGCAATCTGCCAGTGCCAGTCGCCGTTCAGCACCTGCTGAAGCTGCTCTGTGCCATAGAGTTTGTTCAACGCCGTGATGCTTTCATGACCCACGTTGTACATGCCCCAGAACATAGCCGGGAACACTGCCAGCCACACCAGGATCATCATGCGCTTGAGATCGATGGCGTCACGCACGTGAGAGGCACCGCGTGTGACCTGGCCTGGCGTGTAAAAGATAGTGGCCGTCGCTTCATACAGCGGGTACCACTTTTCCAGCTTGCCACCTGCGGTAAAGTGCGGCTCTATTTTTTCGAAAAACTGCTTCAAGCCCATCGGTTATCCTTCCTGCTCGATGCGGGTTAATACGTCACGCAGAACTGCGCCATATTCATATTTCCCCGGACAGACATACGTACACAGCGCCAGATCTTCTTCATCCAGCTCAAGGCAACCGAGGGCCTGAGCGCCATCTGTGTCTCCGGCCAACAAATCACGCAGCAACATCGTAGGCAGGATATCCAGTGGCATCACGCGCTCGTAGTTGCCAATGGGAACCATTGCGCGCTCACCGCCGTGGGTGTCGGTTGAGAAGTTAAACAGACGGTGCTTGAGGAAGTGACCCAGCGTGGTGCGAGTGACAGAGAATTTGTCTTTGCCTGGCGCAATCCAGCCCAAAAACGCTTTCTCACGTCCTTCTTTGAGTGCGGTAATCTGCAAATGGAAACGACCAAGGAACGCATGCGGACCGCTTGCCTGGCTGCCGCTCAGTACGGAGCCTGACACGATACGGTTTTCACCGTCGAGCAGTTCGCCCTCAGTGAGTTGCGAAACCGATGCACCCAGCACCGTGCGCAGCAGACGCGGCTGTTTCACCTGCGGACCACCCAGGGCGATAACGCGCTCGGTCCACAGCACGCCTTCCACCATGAGCTTACCGATGGCGATGACGTCCTGGTAATTGAGGTGCCACACCTGTTTAGTCAGGCTGACGGGCTCAAGGAAGTGGATGTGGGTGCCCGGCAGGCCCGCGGGATGGGGACCGGCAAATTCATTAAACGTGACCTGTGCTGCCGGATGGCCGCCCAACATACCGCCACTTGCCTGGCACACATGGACTTTGCCGTCCGTCAGGCGCGTGAGCACCGTCAGACCGGCATCAAACATCGCGCGCTGCGCTTTGATGATGGGCTGCGGATCGGCGGCCAACGGGTTGGTGTCGATGGCGGTGACGAAGATTGCGGCCGGAACGCTGCCCGGTGCCGGGGTTTTACTGAAAGGGCGCGTGCGCAGCGCCGTCCACAACCCGGACGCCAGCAGCTGGCGCTCAACGGCTTCACGCGACAGTGTCGCCAGTTCGTCAACGCTGTGGCGCGCAAACTCCACCTGCTCATCACCGTCAACGGCAATCACGACAGATTGCAGCACGCGGCGTTCGCCGCGATGGATGGCCTCAACCGTGCCGCTTGCTGGCGCGGTATAGAAGACCCCAGGGTTTTTCTTATCTTCAAACAGCGCTTGTCCCTTGCGTACCCGGTCGCCTTCCTGGACCAGCATCGAGGGGCGCATACCAATATACTCTTCTCCCAACAGCGCCACGTGCCGGGGCGTTGGGCATTCGTCAATGCGCTGCTCCGGTACGCCTGCTATAGGCAGATTGAGCCCTTGTTTTATTTTGATCATAAGGTTAAGTACGTATGGATTATCGTTATCGCGCCGTTACTTGTACGGCGCCTGAGTGATATCACTTCCGTCAGACGGAAAGGAAAAAGATGGTAACCGAAGGTTACGCCGACCAAACGGCTGAATACCTTCAATTCTTATCCTTATATCGATTTTCGCGCGTAATTTTAGCACTAAACACCCCAAAAACGGCAGCACTACCGCCTGCGCAAGGTCAACAATGCGAACGGTGGCGCAACTTTTTGGTGTAAAAAAAAGCATGAAAACATTTCTTACGTGTAAAACACGCTGGCACCGCTTGCGAAAAACAATAGTGGTGATAATGTGAGCGCTGAATTCCAGAGCATTCTGACTCAGGGCAACCTTTGCCGTTCAGGCTTGTATTATCGGTTTATCAAGGAAATCCGCTGTATGCGTAAAATCGCGTTATTTTTTGCGATGCTTCTCCTGCCGTGCGTGTCATTTGCCGGCTTGCTTGGCAGCAACCCTTCCCCGCTGGCTGACAAAAAGCAGTTTATGGGCTCGCCGGTTTATATTCAGATCTTTAAACAAGAGCGCACCCTCGAACTGTGGGTCAAGTCGGGCGAAAAGTATCAGCTGATGAGCAGTTACAACATCTGCAACTACTCAGGCGGGCTTGGGCCAAAGCGACGTACCGGTGATTTTAAAAGCCCGGAAGGGTTCTACAGCGTGGACCGCAGCCAGCTTAAGCCTGACAGCCAGTACTATAAGGCTATCAATATCGGCTTTCCGAACGAGTTTGACCGCCAGAACGGCTATGACGGTAAATACCTGATGATTCACGGTGCCTGCGTATCGGTTGGCTGCTATGCCATGACCGACAGCGGTATTGATGAGATTTTCCAGTTCGTGACCGCAGCCCTGGTGTTTGGTCAGCCACGCGTTGAGGTGAGCATTTACCCGTTTCGCATGACGGATGCCAACATGGCACTGCACAAAAACTCATACTACGCGAACTTCTGGAAACAGCTTAAGCCAGGTTACGACTACTTTGTGCAGAACAAGCAGCCACCGCATGTCAACGTGCAAAACGGCCAGTATGTCGTCAACACCCGGCCATTTATGGGCGGCAATAACAGCCAGCCGCAGCTGGCATCAAACCTGCTTTTCACCGAGGCAAAATAACGCCCACTCCCCGGGCGCTATCCGGTTCCAGTTCTCGTTACCGGTAAGCGGCTGGGTGGCAATCACCGAAACCACGTCGTTGGGCGTGGTTTCGCGCTGAAAATCAATTTCCACATCTCTGTCGAGCAGCGTCGCCACACCAAACGGCGCACGGCGCGTTATCCAGAAAAGATTGGTCGAGCAAAACGCCATCACGTAGCGCCCGTCCGACAGCAGCATGTTAAACACGCCCTTTTTACGCAACTCAGCCGCCAGTTCGGCCACATAGCGGAACATTGCCGTCATATTGCCTGGCGTGCGCGGGTAACGTTGAGTCAGGCGGTGTAGCAACCAACAGAACGCGTATTCACTGTCGGTGTCACCCACCGGGCGGAAATTGCCGGTTTCCAGGCTGCGATAGCCCTTAAGCTGCCCATTGTGGGCGAAGGTCCAGTTACGGCCCCACAGCTCGCGGGTAAAAGGATGGGTGTTTTCAAGCGCCACTTCACCACGGTTGGCCTGGCGAATATGCGCAATGACCGAACAGGACTTAATCGGATAGTCCTGCACCAGCCTGGCGATGGGAGAGTTAAAGCTTGGCTGCGGGTCTTTAAACGTGCGGCACCCTTTGCCTTCATAAAACGTAATGCCCCAGCCGTCTTTATGCGGGCCAGTGCCGCCGCCGCGCTGAACCAGTCCGGTAAAGCTAAAGCAAATATCCGTTGGGACGTTGGCGCTCATCCCGAGCAGTTCACACATATTGACCTCCCGGACCGCACCCCTCCGGTCAGGGAGGGGTTTAGGGGTTATGCTTTTACCATCTCTTTTTCAATCAGCAGCATCAGGATGTGAATCACTTTGATGTGAATTTCCTGGATGCGATCGGCATAGCCAAAGTGCGGCACACGGATTTCGATATCCGCGCTGCCCGCCATTTTGCCACCGTCTTTGCCCGTCAACGCAATCACCTTCATGCCCTTTGCGCGCGCCGCCTCGATAGCTTTAATGATGTTGGCAGAGTTACCGGAGGTGGACAGCCCCAGCAGCACGTCACCTTCGCGACCCACCGCTTCTACATAGCGAGAAAATACGTATTCATAACCAAAGTCGTTGCTTACACAGGACAGATGGCTGACGTCGGAAATCGCAATCGCCGGGTAGCCCGGACGGTTTTCACGATAGCGACCGGTCAGTTCTTCAGCAAAATGCATGGCGTCACAGTGGGAACCACCGTTACCGCAGGAGAGCACTTTGCCACCCGCTTTGAAGCTATCTGCCAGCAGCACAGCCGCACGCTGGATAGCGTGGATATTGGCGTCGTCTTTCAGGAAATTCGCCAGCGTGTCGGCGGCTTCATTGAGTTCACTACGGATAGTATCCTGGTACATGAGGAGGGTTCCTTCAGCTTTTGCTAGTTACTGTGAGCAGTGTACCGGATAGCGCCAGCAGCGAGAAGCACCGTGCAACGGCAGTTTGGCCGTTAATTTAGCCCACAGTGTGAGCCAGGTTGTAATTATATTGTAAACACATTGATAAAAATGAGTGTGTCCACTACAACAATAACAACCACTGGTCAGACCTCCGGCAAGTTAAGGAGCTTTTCTTATGTTGACGTTGAGTATTGTTGCTACCGTTGTTTTACTCGCTGCCCTTTTTTACCACCGGGTAAATTTGCTGTTGAGCAGCGCCATTATGCTGGTCTGGACCGTCGCGCTTGCCGCCGCCGGTCTCTGGACGCCCTGGATGCTGTTACCACTGGCGATTGTGTTGTTACCGCTCAATATTGTCCCACTGCGTAGATCCCTGCTCTCCGCACCGATTTTTCGCATGTTCAGTAAAGTGATGCCGCCAATGTCCCGCACCGAAAAAGAAGCTATCGATGCAGGCACCACCTGGTGGGAAGGCGACTTGTTTCGCGGTAACCCGGACTGGAATAAGCTACACAACTATCCACAACCGCGCCTTACTGCTGAAGAGCAGGCGTTTATTGACGGCCCGGTAGAAGAAGCCTGCCGCATGGCAAACGACTTTGCGATTACCCATGAAATGGCGGACCTGCCGCCAGAACTGTGGGCATATCTGAAAGAGCACCGTTTCTTCGCCATGATCATCAAAAAAGAGTACGGCGGGCTGGAGTTTTCGCCTTACGCCCAGTCGCGCGTACTGCAAAAGCTCTCTGGCGTGTCCGGTATCCTGGCAATTACCGTTGGCGTACCTAACTCGCTCGGCCCAGGTGAACTGTTGCAGCACTACGGCACTGAAGAGCAAAAAGATCATTACCTGCCGCGCCTGGCGCGTGGTGAAGAAATTCCCTGCTTTGCACTGACCAGCCCTGAGGCCGGTTCAGACGCCGGTGCTATCCCGGATACCGGCGTAGTGTGTATGGGCGAATGGGAAGGCAAACAGGTGCTGGGTATGCGCCTGACCTGGAACAAGCGCTACATCACGCTCGCACCTATTGCGACCGTACTGGGGCTGGCGTTCAAACTGCACGACCCGGACCGCCTGCTCAGTGACGATGAAGCGCCTGGCATTACCTGCGCGCTGATCCCCACCAGCACACCGGGCGTGGAAATCGGCACGCGCCACTTCCCGCTGAACGTGCCGTTCCAGAACGGCCCGACCCGCGGTGACGATGTGTTTGTCCCGATTGACTACATTATCGGTGGCCCAAAAATGGCCGGTCAGGGCTGGCGTATGCTGGTGGAATGCCTGTCGGTTGGCCGCGGTATTACGCTGCCGTCAAACGCCACTGGCGGCCTCAAGAGCGTGGCGCTGGCGACCGGGGCTTATGCCCGTATTCGCCGCCAGTTCAAGATCTCCATTGGTAAGATGGAAGGGATTGAAGAAGCGCTGGCGCGCATTGCCGGTAACGCCTATGTGATGGACGCCGCAGCAACGCTGATTACCTACGGCATTATGCAGGGTGAAAAGCCTGCGGTGCTGTCGGCTATTGTGAAGTATCACTGCACCCATCGCGGCCAGCGCGCCATTATTGACGCCATGGACATTACCGGCGGTAAAGGCATTATGCTTGGCGAAAGCAACTTCCTCGCCCGCGCCTATCAGGGCGCACCGATTGCCATCACGGTAGAAGGCGCAAATATTCTGACCCGCAGCATGATGATCTTCGGCCAGGGCGCTATCCGCTGCCATCCTTATGTGCTTGATGAAATGGCCGCTGCACAGAATAACGATCTCAATGCCTTCGATAAGCTGCTGTTTAAACACATCGGCCACGTCGGCAGTAACAAAGTACGCAGTTTCTGGCTGGGCCTGACCAGCGGCCTGACCAGCGCCACGCCAACCCGTGACGCTACGCGCCGCTACTATCAGCACCTTAACCGCCTGAGTGCCAACCTGGCGCTGCTGTCGGATGTGTCTATGGCGGTGCTCGGCGGCAGCCTGAAACGCCGCGAGCGCATCTCCGCGCGCCTGGGCGACGTACTGAGCCAACTCTACCTCGCCTCTGCCGCGCTGAAACGCTATGAAGACGAAGGGCGTAACGAAGCTGACCTGCCGCTGCTGCACTGGGGCGTTCAGGATGCGCTGCATCAGGCCGAACAAGCCATTGATGACCTGCTGCGCAACTTCCCGAACCGCTTTGTTGCCGGTGCCATGCGCGTGGTGATTTTCCCGCTGGGTCGCACCTGTCGTGCGCCGTCAGACGTGCTGGATCACAAGCTGGCGCAGATTCTGCAAACGCCGTCGGCCACCCGTTCGCGTATTGGTCGCGGTCAGTACATCACCCCGAGCGAGCACAATCCGTTCGGCCAGCTTGAGCAGGCGTTGCAGGAAACCATGGCCGCTGAGCCGATTCACGCCAAACTGTGCAAAGCCGCAGGCAAAAACCTGCCGTTTACTCGCCTGGACGTACTGGCCGAGAAAGCGCTGGCGAAAGAGCAGATTACGGCTGAAGAAGCGCAGATCCTGCGCACCGCAGAAGCCAGCCGCCTGCGTACCATTAACGTTGATGAGTTCGAACCGGAAGAGCTGGCCACCCGCCCGCTGCCGCGTAAGGACAAAGAGAAATTGCGTAAGGTCGAAGCCGCCTGAAGGCAGCAAGACTAAAAAAGCGGAGCCTGGCTCCGCTTTTTTATTGCCTGTGACCCGTCCTGAATAGCGTTGACACTGACCCGTCCTGAACCGATGGCATAAAAAAGCCGCCTTCTCTGAAGGCGGCTTTCACTAACTGTCTTTATTTGTAGTTGAATGCATCCGGATGATTTTCCAGACTGCCGCTCAATGCCGCAAACAGCACGGTTTTGCCGTCAATGGACAAATCGTCACTCACATTCATCCACACCAGTTTCTCTTCAGAACTGCTCTCTGTCACCGTTGAGTAGACGCCCGTCATCTCTTTTTTCTCTGGTGACCAGAGGATTGCCACGCGCTCTGAACCGCAGTCGTGCGGTTTACAGGAAGACAGCACCTGCCAGGTATCACTACCCAGTTTTACCGATTTCGCCGGTGACCCCGTACCGCCTTTGACCACCCATTCTGGCAGCTTATGGCCTTCGGTCATTTTGGCAAAAGCCGCTTTGGAATTGGCACCGTTTGCCAGGCCGCTGACCGTCATCATATCGCCCTGTGCCCACGCTCCTGCACTTGCCAGCAGCAGCGCAACCACACTTATTTTCTTTAACATGTCGAACTCCCGTTTTTCTCTGTCAGGCGTGAAAATGCCAGTACTTCAGGGTGGTACAAAGACAAAGATATTGCAAATAACCAACAAAAAAGCAGAAGATTCCAGTGAGTGCTCAGGGTGACATTTTTTGTAAACCTCATGATACAGTGTTAAAAATTTGCACAATGCAGGAGTACCACACGATGTCTGGCCTGAAACTATCGCTGCTGCAACAGCCGCTTATCTGGATGGATGGTCCTGCCAACCTGCGTCATTTCGATTTACTGCTCGATGACCTGCACGGGCGCGACCTCATTGTCCTGCCGGAGATGTTCACCACCGGTTTTGCCATGCAGGCCGCACAGAGTTCCATGCCGCAGGCCGAGGTGGTGACGTGGATGCAGCAAAAGGCGCAGCGCTGTAATGCGATGATTGCCGGTAGCGCCGCTATTGCCAGCGAACGCGGCCCGGTTAACCGCTTTTTGCTGGTGCAGCCGGATGGCAAGGTCCACTTCTACGATAAGCGTCATCTGTTTCGCATGGCCGGCGAACATCATCATTATCAGCCCGGAGAACAACGACTGGTGCTGGAATGGCGCGGCTGGCGCATTCTGCCGCTGGTATGTTACGACCTGCGTTTCCCGGTCTGGTCGCGCAACCGCGACGACTACGATCTCGCGCTGTACGTTGCCAACTGGCCTGCGCCGCGTTCACACCACTGGCAGGCGCTGCTGACTGCGCGCGCCATTGAAAACCAGAGCTATGTGGCAGGCTGCAACCGCATTGGTACTGACGGCAACGGCCATCACTACCGCGGCGATAGCCGTATTATTAACCCACAGGGTGAAAGCCTCGCCAGCGCCGAGCCGCATCAGGCCGCGCGGCTTGACGCCGAACTGTCACTGACAGCGCTACAGGAATACCGCTCTCGCTTTCCGGCGTGGCAGGATGCCGATGCGTTTCACCTGATGTAATGTGACAAGGCCGCCACAGAGACGGCCGTTAGTGCTTTGCGCTCATGCTTCTCAGCGAGAGGCTTCAGGCAGACGTCTGCGCGTGGTAAACAGCCTGACGTTAAACAGGATATTGAGTGTGAACGCGGCAAGACAGCTGGCGCTGATGCCGGAATGCAGTAAGGTGCGTACCCAGCCCGGGAACTGGTCGTAAAATGCAGGCATCACTATTGGGATCATGCCAAAGGCCAGCGAGGTGGCGACTACCACCAGGTTCATGTTGTCTTTGTAATCCACCTTTGCCAGCGAGCGAATGCCGCTTGCGGCGACCGAGCCAAACAGCACAACACCCGCACCGCCGAGTATCGGCAAGGGAATGCAGGCAATGATGCGCCCCAGCACCGGTAACAATCCCAGCACCAGCAAAATCAGCCCGCCCGCACTCACCACAAAGCGGCTTTTAATCCCTGTTAACGCCACCAGCCCAATATTCTGCGCGAATGCGCTTTGCGGAAACGAATTCAATAACGGTGCCAGCGCGCTGGTGAGCATATCCGCCCGCAGGCCGCTGGCAATGCGGCGCTCATCCACTGGCGTGCCGACAATCTCCCCCACGGCCATCAAGCCAGCTGTGGTTTCGGTGAGCAGTACCAGCACAATCAAAAACATGGAGAGCACCGCGGCGATATCAAATACCGGTGCGCCAAATGCAAACGGTGACGGCAGGGCCAGCCACGGCCCCTGTAATACGCCGCTGAAATCCGTCTTGCCCATCAGGGCTGCCGCCAGCGTGCCGACAACCATTGCAACCAGCACGGCAATGCGGCTCACACCTGCACTACCAAGGCGATTGAGCAGCAGTATCACCGCAAGCGTCAGCCCTGCCAGACCAATGTTGGACGGCGCCCCCCAGTCAGAAGCCCGCTGATTCCCCCCCATCGCCCAGCGCGCGGCCACCGGCATCAACGACAGACCAATAACCGTAATGACGCAGCCAGTTACAACCGGTGGAAACAGACGAATGATGCGTGAGAAAAACGGGGCAATCAGCAGCCCCAGCAGCGACGCGGCGATAACCGCCCCGAACACCATCGGCAACCCGCCGTCGCTGGCAAGCGTCACCATGGTGGCAACACCGGCAAACGACACGCCCTGTACCAGCGGCAAGCGGGCGCCAAAATACGGCAGCCCCAGCGACTGTAACAGCGTGGAAATGCCGCTGATAAACAGCGCGGCGGTGACCAGCGCCCCAGTCTGTGCGGCTGAAAGGCCAATGGCGCTGCCAATAATCAGTGGCGGCGCCACAATGCCGCCGTACATCGTCAGGACGTGCTGTAATCCCCAGGTGAACGTGTTGGCGAGCGGATAACGCCGGTCTTCCGGGCGGGTGCGTGGTGTTGTCATTGTGCCCTTCCTTAACCTTGAGTGAATCAGCTGCCGCGGTAGGTGGACCACGACCAGGGAGAGATAAGGAACGGCAGATGATAATGACCGCCGTTTTCTGTCATCACAAAATCTATCTGCGCGCTCGTGTACAGCGTGTCGCGCCCGCTGCGGGTAAAGTAAGCACCAATGTCTGCCGTCAGGCGATAACGGCCAGCCTGTAGCGGTTGAGTGGTGAGATCGCGGCAGCGGCCATCATCGTCGGTGATGCCGGTCGCCAGCATATCCCAGTCGCCGCAGGCATCACGCTCCAGGCGCAGAGCGATCCCCCGCGCAGGCTGCCCCAGCGCCGTGTCGAGAATATGGGTGGTTACAGAACTCATGGCTGTCATTTTCCTCTGGCACGGTTTGCTTTGTAGGATACATTTGGCCGCCTGATGCAGCCCGTCAGCAGGCCCCGCCGTCACGTTACTTCGGGTCCACTGGCCGACACGCGTTGCGCATGCGCCAGTGCAGGAGCCGCTTTATCCGTTGGTGTGAAATACACCGTCGAAGCGCAGTAGCGTTATCTGACGCAATTGCTCCAGCGCCTCGGCTCTTTCCTGTTCATCGCTGTTTGCCAGCCGACGCCGGAGTTCGCCCAGGATAGCTTCCCCGCTGCGCCCGCTGGCACGAATCAGAAAAACGTGGCCGAAACGCGCTTCGTATTGCGCATTGGCCTGTGCCAGCGCCTGAGCGAGCGCCGCGTCTTTACTGTTCACACCCGACTGCTCAGCGCGCGACAGCGTTGCCTCCCGCGCCTTTCCCTGAGCACGCTCACCGATACGCGGATGCGCACTCAGCGCCAGATGTAAGTCAGCGTGCGTCCACGTCTGCATCAGCGACTGCGCACGCTCGCGTAGCGCGGTGACTGACGCCCAGGGACGCGTTGTCACCAGCGCCTCGTGCCACGTTGGTAATGCCACGCAAGGTGCAATCATGGCTGCGGCGGCAACACGTTCAGCCTGGTTGAAACGTTCCAGGACGTTATCACCGGCAATGGCAATCACCGACTGACTGAAAGCGCGCAGCGCCAGCGCCACATCCTCTTCCTGCACCGACTCGTCAGGATGGTGGCTGATACCGCCGCGACAGCGCACAAACAGCATGCCCACCGGCCAGCGCCCGGCGATAGCAATAGCGTCATGCCCGGCTCCGCTCGCAAGGACGGGGGCTTGCCCCTGTATTTGCGCCACCACGTTGCCAAGCGCCCGGCGCAGGTCGCTGTCGCAGGGCGTGGCAGCAATAGCGTAAAACGGCTCGCAGGCAAACTGCACGCCGCGGCGTGCCGCGATATCACTGGCCTGTGCCAGTAATGACGCCAGCGTGCTTTCCAGCACTTCATCACGCGGGCTGCGAATATCCAGTGACAGCGTGACTTCCCCCGGGATAACGTTGACCGCACCCGGCTCACACGCAAGCGTACCGACGGTTGCCACCAGTTCAGGGCCACCCGCACGCTCAACGGCCAGCAGCCATTGCGCAGCGGCGGCCAGCGCATCACGGCGATGCGCCATCGGCACCGTACCCGCATGCCCGGCTTCGCCGGTAAAACGACACCGCAGACGCTGCGCCCCGTTGATAGCGCTGACCACGCCCAGCGCCAGATTGTCGTGCTCCAGCACCGGTCCCTGCTCAATATGTAGCTCCAGGTAAGCGCTAAAATCCTCTGGCGCACGAGCAGCTGCGCCGATGCGCGCCGGATCCAGCCCGGCGTTAACCAACGCCTGTGCCACACTGATGCCATCAGCATCCTCACAGGCGAGCCACGACCGCGGCCAGTCGCCGGTTAACCCACGGCTGCCAAGCAGCGTAATGCCAAAACGAGTGCCTTCTTCGTCGGCAAACCCCACCACTTCAATCGCCTGTGCCAGACGGATAGTGTGCCGATGCAGCCAGGCCACCACTTCAATGGCCGCCACCACGCCGAGCATGCCGTCATAGCGCCCGGCGTTGCGCACGGTGTCAAGGTGTGAACCTAACAGCACGGCCCGCGCGCCCTCCTGCACGCCTTCATAGCGCCCACAAATATTGCCGACGGCATCCTGCCAGGTCACCATGCCAGCCTGCTCCATCCAGTCGGCCACCAGCCGGTTGGCTCGCAGATGTTCAGAAGACAAATAAACCCGGGTCAGTCCTTCGGCCGTGGCGCTGATTTGGGCCAGCGCGTCGCAGCGTTCCATCGCACGCCGGGCAGCCTGTGCGGCTTCGCTCGCGTGCATGTTCATCAGGCGGCTCCTTCGTAAATATCCCAGGCGGCCTGCATGGCAGCGCCCTGCGTGGTACGAAAACCCAGTTTATTGAGCACCGCTTCCAGTGCCGTCAGCGTCTGCAATACGCAGTCTTTGCGCGCGTTATAGCCCATTGTGCCAATCCGCCAGATTTTGCCCTGCAAGGGACCAAACGAGGTGCCGATTTCAATATGGAAGTCCTGTAACAGGCGGCTGCGTACCTCCTCGCCGTGCACCTGCGCGGGAATAACCACGCCCAGTACGTTATTCATGCGATGTGCCTGTGAACCAAAGGCTTCAAGCCCCATGCCCTGAATCCCGGCTGCCAGCGCGCGACCGTGCAGTGCATGGCGCGCAATGGTGTTATCCAGCCCTTCCTCAAGAATGATGCGCGCGCATTCGCGGGCAGCAAACAGCATGCTGGTGGCTTCCGTGTGATGGTTCAGGCGCTCCGGTCCCCAGTAATCCATGATCATCCCGAGATCGAAGTAATTGGAGTAAATCATCTCGTCGTCACCATCGTTGTGGGAGGCGGTACGAATGCCCTGCTCCACACATTTACGCCGCCGGATCACCTCTTCCATTTGCGGGCTGAGGGTCACCGGTGCGCTGCCCGACGGACCGCCAAGACATTTTTGTAACCCGGCCGATACCGCATCCAGCCCCCAGGCATCGCAAAGCAACGTATTACCGCCGAGTGAGGCGGTGGCATCGGTGTAAAACAGCACCCCGTGGCGGCGGCAAATATCGCCCAGTTCTGCCAGCGGTTGCAGCATGGTGGTGGAGGTGTCGCCCTGCACCGTCAGCAGCAGGCGCGGCTTGACCTGTTTAATCGCATCTTCAATCTGCTGCGGTGTGAAGACTTCGCCCCAGGGGACCTCAATGGTATGTACCTCGGCACGACAGCGGCGGGCGATTTCACACAGCAAATGGCCAAAGCGACCAAATACCGGCACCAGCACGCGATCGCCCGGGCGGATGGCCGACACCAGGATGGCTTCGATCCCAGCGCGGGAGGTGCCATCTACCAGCATCGTCCAGCGATTGCGGGTGCAGAAAATCTCTCGCCACAGCGCCATCACTTCATTCATATAACCGGTCATTACCGGGTCGTACTGCCCGATAAGCTGGCTTGCCATCGCGCGCAGCACGCGTGGGTCGGCGTTAATCGGGCCGGGTCCCATCAGCAGGCGCTGTGGCGGATTGATTTGCGGGTACGGCTGGATATCAAACATCGCGTTTCCTTGTTCCGGTTGTCCATTCACAGTGAAACAAAAGATTCATTGTGATTTGTTTTGCAACGAGTGTGCCACATTGACAAAAAGTCTGCCGCTGCCGCCATCACTGCGACAAGAGACAGGTTATTCAGAGAAAATCAGGGACTGGCGAAAGAGGGCATGAACCAACGTAGCCCGCAGAAGTGGTGCAGATGCACCACAAAAGAGCGTCAACGCGGCTCCAGTTCGTCAAGCTCGCCATACAGCCCGGCAATGTGGTGAATGCGCCGACGGCCGCTTTCCAGCATGTCGTGCAACAGTGCGTTAGCGAGCAGGTTTACGAGGCTCATGGCGCAGGAATAGCTGTCAAAAGCAGAAACGCTGTCAAGCGGCGTGGTGAAGTGCCAGCTTCCCAGCCCTTGCAGCGTGGCGCTCTGAGGCTCGCTTATCAGCAAAACTGGAATACCGCGCTGGCGCAACTGCACCAGCAGACCGCGCAGCAGTCGCGGACGGCGGCGAAAAGCAATAACCACGGCGCAGTCCTGAGCGGTAAAATCCACCAGCTCTTCAGCCAGCGTCTGACCCGGTTGTGGAAGGAGGGAGACGTTACCGCGCACCTGTAACAGCTGCTGGCGCAGGTGCAGCGCCACCGGATAACTGTTGCGTAGGCCAATGATGCCGATGCGCTGGCTGTGGGCCAGCGCCTGCAAGGCTTCGCTAAAGCCCTGCGTATGCAGCTCGTCCACCCAGCGAGTCAGGTTGGCCATTTCCTGCTTGTAGTGGCGTGCCAGCAGCGTGTTGCCCTGGACGACATCGCGGCCATCGGTCAGCGGCATGCCGCTCTGGCGCAGGTTGCGCAATTCATCGCGCATGTCACGAAAGCTCGCATAACCCAGGCGTTTAAATAACCGGCTGACGGTGGCTTTTGATGCCCCGCTAAGTCTGGCGAGATCGGCACTGTTGTAACCCATCAGGTCGTCAAAATGATCGGTAATAAACGTCGCCACCCGCTGCTCCTGAGGGGAAAGCTGAACAAGGCATTCACGCAGGCGCTGATCGAGAGGTTTCATGGCGCTTCCTGTAACGTTTGTTTCATCACAAGGGTGACGCAGTCGCAGTCCGGCGTCAACCAACATAGCCAGCGGGAGAAATGCGCTGCATCTCGTTATTAACGCTCTCCTGCCGCAGGCTGAAACGGATGCGTGGCAATCCAGTGTTCGGCAATATCCTGGCGTCGGCAGATCCACACGTCGTTAAAATTCTGCACATAATCCAGAAACCGCTGGAGCGCGCGAAAACGCCCAGGCCGCCCCAACAGGCGGCAGTGCATACCCACGGACATCATCTTTGGACTGTATTCCCCCTCGGCATACAGCACGTCAAAGGTGTCTTTCAGGTAGGTATAGAAATGCTCTGCCGTGTTGAAACCTTGCGCGGTGGCAAAACGCATATCGTTAACGTCCAGCGTGTAAGGGATAACCAGATGCGGCTTCACCGTTGCGTCGGCACACTCAACAAGGCTCCAGAATGGCAGGTCGTCGCCGTAGTTATCGCTGTCGTACAAAAAACCGCCCTCTTCGACCACCAGCCTGCGCGTGTTGGGGCTGTCACGCCCGGTGTACCAGCCCTGCGGACGTTTCCCAAACAACGACGTCAGTACCTCCACCGCCTGCTGCATGTGCAGGCGCTCTGCGTCCACACTCATATTCTGATAGTGAATCCAGCGCCAGCCGTGGCTGACCACGTCATAATCAGCCTGCTTAATAGCGGCAACAATCTGTGGGTTGCGCGCCAGCGCCATTGCCACGCCGAATACCGTCATGGTTAAGCCACGACGCTGAAACGCATCATGAATGCGCCAGAACCCGGCACGCGATCCGTATTCATAGAGGGAATCCATCGACATATGCCTGTCGGGATAGCTCGCCGCACCAATGATGTCTGAGAGAAATTGCTCAGAACCTTCGTCGCCGTGCAGAATGTGGCTTTCAGCGCCCTCTTCGTAATTAAGCACAAACTGCAGCGCGAGGCGCGCACCACCGGGCCAGCGGGCATGGGGCGGCCTGCCGCCGTAGCCCACCATGTCACGAGGATAACTGTCATTAAGCGGAGGAATATTTTGTACTTTACCAATCGGCATGTTGTCGCTCTCTTTCATCAGGTGCTTTGCACCCTGTATAACAATAATGAAAACCCGCACATCTGTTCACGAGTTCAGCAAGAGTCATGCCATTTTGAAGGATAAGATGAGGGACGAAGAGGTGATAAATTCATCGGAACGTCTGTCTGAATATCATCCATACAAACGCATTACCACGCACTTACCGATTATTCGACCATGTTATGCAGTAGCACCAATGTTTACGCAATCAGTCTACCTTCACGTCTGTTTGCCTGCGGTGAACATGCCAGGCAAACAGATAACGCGGGTATTTTTTTACAACATGCCGCTGTTAAGAAGGAAATTCCACCAGGGTAAACCCACAACCATATGAACGACAAACGTCAGCAACGCGACAACCGTGCCGATAATCCACCATGATTTAATATCGTTGTACCCTGCGGCGAAAATAATAGGCCCAGCTGCGCCACCATAATGCGTAATACAGCCGCCATAAGAGTTAGAGAACAAAATAGCCAATGCCAGCAGCACCGGCGCGGTTCCCGTCACCAGGCCCACAGTGGCGAACACCGGTACCATCGCCGCGACATACGCGCCACCGGAAGCAAACAAATAACGCACCAGGATACTGATGAAGACGATAATAACGATAGTCTCGTTACCGGCGCCCAAAAAGTCGAGATGGTGCGACATAAAATCTGCCAGCCATTTGAAAAAGCCCTCTTTGCTTAAGGTCGCACTCAGGCCGATAATGCCGCCGTACCAGATAAGTGTATTCCAGCCGCCTTTATTTTGTAGGATATCGTTCCAGGAAATAATATTGAACAGCAATGCGCCACCCATTGCAATAATAGCAACGGAAGAAGCATTCAGACCCAGATAGTGGGAAAATATCCATCCAAGAAGTGCAGAGAAAAAAATGACAACCAGCCCTTTTTCTTTCATATTCATTGGCCCCAGAGTTTCTAAACCTGAGGTTGCAATTTTAACGTTATCTATCTTCGTTAATTCTGGCGGGGAAATTTTATAACCAATATAAGGAATAACGGCCAACATCAATAAGCCAACTGGCATTCCTGCAAGCATCCAGCCAACCCAGCTAATATGGATATTAAAAATATCAGATATTAACTGTAGCGCCAGCGCATTCCCGGCGAATGCGGTTAAAAACATATAGCTGGTAGTTTTTGTTACCATATAGATATTAACCATCAAATAACGGCCAGCTTTACGCGGGCTGTCTTTAGGATCTGATCCCAGAGCACGCGCAATACTGTTAATGATGGGAAAAACAATGCCTCCCGCTCGCGCGGTATTAGACGGCGTGGCCGGTGCCAGAATTAAATCCAGTAATGCAGTAACGTATCCAAGCCGTAATGTAGTGCCACCAAATTTTAAGATAAACCAGTATGCCAGACGCCTGCCCAAACCGGTGGTGACAAATGCAGCACTGAGTGTGAATGCGCTAAACACAAGCCAGGTTGTACCTGAAGCGTAACCGCTGAGCACATCGCCGGATTTCACCGGTGAATCACCGAACCTGGCAACGGTAAAGCACGATAACGCAACGGCGACAAGCATGACAACAGGTTCAGGATAGGGTTTACTGACCAGGCCTACAATGGCAGCCAGGTAAATGCCGGCCAGTATCCATGCTTCCTTCGTTAACCCTTCTGGAGGTGGGATCATGACTGACAGTAATATGATACACACCAGCAATACTATTTTTAATGCTTTTGATTTCATCATATTTCACCCAGACAACTTTCATTCCTTGAGAGCAGACGTTTCTAAGGTAACGAAACGTCTGCTGGGCAATAGAGAATTGATGTATTTCTCGGCCTGTAACGCGAAAAGAAAGCGTTATAAACTGACAACATCAATCTTTTTACTGGTTGCTAACTGATATTCAGGCAATTGATCGAAATTGAGGTACCGGTAAGTATCCTCACGGGTTTCCTCAATGTTATCCATGTGCCAGAAATATTGTTCCACTGTCGGCATTTTGCCGATAATAGCAGCCACAGCACTCAACTCTGCAGAAGCGAGAAAAACGTTGGCATTGGTCCCCAACCGGTTAGGGAAATTACGGGTTGAGGTTGACACAACATTGCTTCCCTCACGTACGCGCGCCTGATTCCCCATGCACAGAGAACATCCAGCTGCCTCAATCCTGGCCCCAGCCTGAATAAATTTATTAAAATATCCCTCGCTGGAAAGTTGCTGTGCGTCCATTTTCGTCGGTGGGGCTAACCATAACCGCACCGGAATGTCTTTTGAATCCGCCATGATTTTCCCGGCAGCACGAAAATGCCCGATGTTGGTCATACAGGAACCAATAAAGACTTCATCAATGGGTGAGCGGGCAACCTGCGATAACAATCTCACATCGTCGGGATCGTTAGGTGCACAGACGATAGGCTCAGTGATTTCGCTCAGATCGATATTGATGATGGCCGCATACTCTGCATCCGAATCGGCCCTGAGCAGAGACGGGTTAGCCAGCCATGCCTCAATTTGCGCAATGCGCGCTTCCAGGGTTGCGGCATTTTCGTAACCCTGGTTAACCATCCAGCGTAACAATGCTGCGTTCGAGCGTAGATATTGTGCGACGTTTTCTTCTGCGAGTTGCAGTACACAAGCAGCGGCAGAACGTTCTGCGGAGGCATCCGCTAACTCAAAAGCCTGTTCAGCTGTCAGCGCTTCAAGACCTTCAATTTCAAGAATGCGGCCTGAAAAAATATTGCACTTATTGGTTTTCTCGACGGTCAGTAATCCCTGCTTGATGGCATAAAAAGGAATAGCATGAACCAAATCACGCAATGTGATGCCTTTGCGCATTTCACCCGTAAAACGCACCAGTACCGACTCTGGCATATCCAGAGGCATGATTCCGGTAGCCGCGGCAAAAGCTACCAATCCAGAGCCACCCGGAAAAGAAATACCCAGCGGAAAACGGGTATGAGAATCAGCCCCGGTCCCCACCGTATCGGGGATCAGCATGCGGTTAAGCCAGGAGTGAATGATGCCATCGCCCGGTTTTAACGCCACGCCTTTTCGGGTAGTCATAAACTGCGGCAGCGTTTCATGGAGTGTGACATCCACCGATTTGGGGTACGCCGAGGTATGGCAGAAAGACTGCATAACGAGATCGGCTGAAAACGTTAAGCAAGCCAGATCGGTAAGCTCATCGCGCGTCATCCCTCCCGTCGTATCCTGGGAACCCACGGTTGTGATTTTAGGTTCGCAATACTGGCCGGGACGAACGCCTGCAACCCCGCACGCTTTTCCAACCATTTTCTGCGCCAGGGTAAAACCTGCCGTTGAAGGCTCAGGGGCTTTTGGCTGACGGAAGCACTCTGATGGCGGTAATTTCAGATATTCTCGCGCCCTGGCAGTCAGGCTGCGCCCGATAATCAACGGGATCCGTCCTCCTGCCTGAACTTCATCAAGCAATACATCTGTTTTTAGCGTGAAGGAGGCAAGAAGCTGCTGATTGTGGTTTTCCCTAATTTCACCTTTATAGGGATACAGGTCGATAAGCATACCGCTCGACAGGCCTGAAACATCCATTTCTATCGGTAACGCACCGGAATCCTCCAGCGTGTTAAAAAAAATGGGCGCTATTTTTCCGCCAAATACAAACCCGCCACTGCGTTTGTTTGGCACATAAGGGATATCGTTACCGATGTGCCATAAAATGGAATTGGTGGCTGACTTGCGTGAAGAGCCAGTACCGACAACATCCCCCACATATACCAACGGATATTTCTCTGCTTTTAGCGCCTCAAGCTGTTGCAGAGGCCCTCGCACACCCGGTTCATCAGGAAATACACCGTCACGCGGTGTTCGCAGCATGGACAGAGCATGTAAAGGAATATCCGGGCGCGACCAGGCCTCCTGCGCGGGCGACAAATCGTCGGTGTTTGTTTCTCCGGCGACCTTGAAGACTTTTAATGTCAGTTTTTCAGGCAGCGTATCGCGTTGCCTGAACCAGTCGGCATTAGCCCAGGACTCCATGACTTTCTGTGCCCATACATTGCCACTTGTTGCTTTATGCTCAACACTTTTAAATTCTTCAAAGATCAGGATAGTAAAGCGGAGTTGTTCGGCAGCCAGCGGTGCCAACGTGGAATCTTCAAGTAACTCAATCAGAGGCTGGATATTATATCCGCCCTGCATCGTCCCGAGTAACTCAATCGCCCGCTCAGCGGAAAGCTCCGCAATGTTATATTCCTGCTTAATAATTTTATACAGAAACTCGGCTTTAAGCTTTGCAGCCGGATCGACGCCCGGAGGAACACAATGCGTAAGTAGCGTAATTAACTGTTGGCGATCGCAGCACTCATTATTAACAAGGGCATTAATGAGACTTTCCGTTTGCCTGGCCGTTAACGAGTTGGGCGGAATGCCCATTGCAGCACGCTCTTCCCTATGCTTATTATATGTATCTAACATATACTCTCCTGACCGGACCATCATTATCCGGTTATTATTAGTAGGACAGCGCTATTTCTTACTCGAAATAGAATTTTTTAACGTTCCCAAAGACCTTCCATAAACGCCATGACTTGCTCAAGCCCGTAATCCCACTCCCCGAATCCGGATTCAGCATTAATATGCCCAGCTTCACCAATATCAATTAACGTGCTCCCCCAGCATTGCGCCCAAAACTGAGCCCGTTTAAAGGGCATCAACGGATCGTTGTGGCTGGCAAACATGATGCTGGGAGCATCCAGTTCAGAAGGATGAATGACCTCTTCAAGCTCAAATAATGACGGTTCGGCTGGCGCAACCATGGCAATACCGGCGATGTTACAACTTTGCGTTTGAACCAGTCGGCATGATGCCAGGGCACCATAACTGTGCCCGATAAGAATCGCGGGTAAATCACACATAACCAGTTCTCTTTTTATTGCCGAAACCCAGTTTTCTATATCTGGCTCAATCCAGTTACGCTGGGTAATTCGCCTCCAGAAAGGAAAACGACGTTCCCAGCAACTTTGCCAGTGATATTCGTCACTGTCCCTCAGCCCTGGCACCAGAATAACGGTGAAAAAATGATTCAGTTGCTCCAGGCGTTGCGCAGTCATAACGTATCCTTGCGTAATGGATGCAATTAATCAGACTGGAAGTGAGATAATAACCATCCCACTGCCAGAAGATCTGCACTTCCACCAGGGCTTAAATTTCTGGCAATCAGTGCGTTATCCATATTAACCAGTGCCTTATGTAATGTTTCACCGGACAAACTTTTCATTTTTAATAAACGGCGGGCGTAGCGTTGCACATAATGCAAACTGTTGACTCCGCCTCTGGAAATAATATTGGTATCCGGATTCGTAGCCATTAGCGCTAATAACATCATTAATAAGGCATCCTGTTCAGATGCACCTGCCCGCAGCGACTTTTCCAGTCGCGGTAGCCCGTAACGTCTGACCGTAATAAATCCGCTCGCCGCTTCACCTCTTGCGCCAGTGAGCCCTGTCGTCTGGAATATGCTCTCCCCTTTCGTTTTGGGCATCCGCGTGGGATGTAATTCATCTTCAACAAGATTGATACACATCCTGCTGGTTTCCCGACACAGGTTGCGCTGCGTGAGTGTTTCGTCCCTTCCCGTCAACCGTCCCGCAGCGGCGCACAACAGTCCAAGTGAGAAAATTCCGCCCTTATGGGTATTAACACCGTGGGTGGCGGTGAACATGGCATGTTCACATGCAAGCCCAATGGGGCGGATTGCCCGCAAGGTTTGCGGGCCCGGGAGCGTTGCTGTTTGTTTCCCTGTTTCAAAGAACAGAGAAAACCAGGGGGAGATTGCCGCAATACTGGCCATAAAAAGCATGATAGTCATGTCCTTATGGGCACCGTTATTCGCACTATCCACCAGCCCAGGCTTGGGGGTTAATGTTACCTCCCTGTGCATAGCCCTGGCCGCCAGTTCAGTAATGTGATACTGACTCGCACCGGGATTACTTCTGGGCGCTAAAATAGTCAAAGGTTAACTCCTCAATGACGTGCATGAGTTCAGGCTGCGAATGACGGCGCATACGGGAACAAACATGTGCAGGCTCATCGCAGACAAAACATCTGCGCGCCGGTTGTTTTATCGCTTTTCTTGGCAGTAACCCCGTCATTGGGCAAAACACATCAATGTCCCAAAGACGCCCCAGGGGATGCGTGTCCTCCAGATGGGTTGTGACGTGCTTGACCATCCAGGCCGGGGCAGACAGAGACCAGAAAGCTTCTGGCCCAGTAATGAGACGACGGGTTTCATGCTGGTCAACCGTCCAGTGATGTGCCTCGAAAAGCTGAGCAAGTGACTCATTTGCCACATCCATAACCTGCCGGGAAAGCGCGGTATCCTTTACCTCACCGGGCCAGACAAGCGTGACTGAAATAACGGTTTGCTCAAACTGAGATAACCAGGACTGTTGCAAACTCGCTCTTTGCTCTCTGGAAGCTAATACCTGGTCCAGGGAGACGGTTGCTTCGGTTGTCATGTTCATCATTCTTTTACCTGCCTTACAACGTCAATGACGCTGCCGTCGCGGTAGCGCACCACGCCGACAATCCGGGATGTGAATTCAATGGGTTTAGGTTCACCTGATATAAGCAGCGCTTTCTGATAAAGCGTTTCAATATCGAGCACCGGTAATCCAGCAGAGAGCAGTCTCGCCTTTATTTCCGGGCGAGCCGGATTAACGGCGATGCCGTAGTCGGTGACCAGCACATCAATACTTTCACCTGGGGTGACTCGCGTGGTGACGTGCCTGACGACGGTGGGAATACGGCTGCGAATCAGCGGTGCGACGACGACGGTAAGATTTGCTGCCGCAGCGACATCACAGTGCCCACCGGATGCACCGCGCATGACACCGTCAGAGCCTGTCAGTACGTTAACGTTGAAGTCAGTGTCCACTTCCAGCGCACTGAGAATGACAATATCAACCCTGTCGCAGCAGGCTGCTTTTGCCGCAGGATTGGCATAGACGCTGGTTGAGATTTCAACGTGATTAGGGTTTCTTGCCAGTGATGCAGCCGCGGCACCATCAAAGCTTTGTGTATCCAGGATCTTTTCAATAAGCCCCTTTTCATGCAGATCCACAATGCTGCCGGTGATCCCCCCCAGGGCAAACCGCGCAACAATATTGTGTTTTCTCATTCGCGACTCAAGGAAGCGGGTGCATGCCGTAGAGGCAGCACCAGAGCCGGTTTGCAGTGAAAAGCCATTGCGAAAATAGCCTGAATGTTCGATGACATCGGCAGCAGTGCGAGCAATCATGAGCTCTCGCGGATTGCTGGTAACACGGGCCGCCCCCACGCTAATTTTGGCCGGGTCTCCTACGCTCTCTATCTGAACAATGTAGTCCACCTGATCCTGGACAATACTGGCCGGGGTATACGGAAAGGGCTGAAGACTCTCTGTCAGCAACACGACTTTTTTGGCGTATTTTGCATCCACCATGGCATAGCCCAGCGAGCCGCACAGGGATTTCCCACCGCTGCCGCTGGCATTGCCGTATTCGTCGCAGCAGGATACGGCTAAAAAGGCGACATCAATGGCTATCTCACCTTTCTCAATGAGATTGACTCGCCCACCATGAGAATGAATCTGAACCGGCTCATCCATCAGGCCGTGAGAAATGGCATCCGCTAATTCTCCGCGCATTCCGGAGGTATATATCCGGGTAATGACGCCGTTGCGGATATGTTCAATTAGCGGTGTATTACATGTCATTAAAGAGCTGGACGCGAGAGTTATCCCTTTCACACCGCGTTGGGCAAGCTTATCCATGACGTAATTAATGACTTTATCCCCTTCACGAAAAGCGTGATGAAAAGAAACCGTCATTCCGTCGTGTAAATTGCAGTGCGCCAGCACGTCATCCACACTCTCAAAAAGTTTACGGCGATATTTTAGTTCGCAGTCGGAAAGATAAGGCGTGGAGACGTTGGCGCCGCTAAACGCAACATATTCACGCTGAGTCCCGGGTATGTCATGCAGGCTTGCAGTTACGTTATTCATTATTACATCCTGTTGCGATAATGGTGGGGCTACTGACGAATGCCAGAGGCATTTTTACGCTCAATGACTACCCGGGCATGATTGATAATGGGTGCATCAATCATCTTGCCGTTAAGGGAAATCACCCCAAGTCCATTGCGCTCACCTTCCTCGGCCGCGTCAATAACCCGTTGCGCGTAATCCACCTCTTCCTGAGTAGGTGCATAGGCGTTATGAAGAATTTCAATCTGGCGCGGGTTTATCAGTGACTTTCCGTTGAAACCCATGCGCCGTATCACATCGACCTCTTTCAAAAAGCCCGCCTCGTCATTCACATCGGCATAAACAACATCAAACGCGTCAATACCCGCGCCGCGCGCCGCATGCAGCACTGCACATCGCGCATAGAAAAGTTCTGTCCCATCACCACGTTCCGTTTGCATATCCATCACGTAGTCAAACGCAGCCAGCGCAATACCCATCAGACGTGTTGACGATTTCGCTATCGCAACGGCATTAATCACGCCCATGGCAGATTCAATAGCGGCCATTAATTGTGTGGAGCCAACGGGACGGCCACAACTTTGTTCAATACGCACCATTTCACGCTCAAGCTGATAAATATCTTCGGGTGAGTCCGTTTTGGGTAAACGAATAACATCCACGCCAGCTCTGATAGCGGCTTCGAGATCCTTCAAACCAAAAGGCGTACTGAGCGGGTTAATTCTGACAACAGTTTCAATATCCTTATACATAGGATGTTGAAGTGCATGAAATACCAACAAACGTGCACTGTCTTTTTCTTTGAGGGAAACCGCATCCTCCAGATCAAACATGATGGAGTCGGGTTTATAGATAAAGGCTGTGGATAACATTGCTGCACTCGAGCCCGGTAAAAATAACATGCTGCGGCGTAATTTTTTCATCATAATTTTTCCCACATTATGTCTTTGCTGCCCGTCCCTCTCAAAATGGCAACCTGCATACGAGCACGAATAACACAGTCCAGCGCGCCCTTATCTTCAACAATAATTTGTCCCTGCTCAATATTGAATGCAGAAAGGGTTTCCTGAACAACCTCAGTAATTCGCTCACCGAACTGCTTGTACACTTCACTATTTATAACAACGTCCAACCCGTTTTCATTTGGGCCAACCTTAACAATGAGATCGCTGGACTCCAGTGTCCCGGACATAGCAGGTTGCACTATTTTCATATCATTCCCCTCAAACAAAGACGATTAAACTTCTACGGCTAAATCAGGGTGTTCACATTGATGCTGTGCAACCCACTTATTCAGATAAGGCATGGTGCTTGCCGGAACTCTGTCTTTTACCGCAGAAAGATTATTTTCCTTCAAAAGTTGCCGAACCGCTGACGCAGAAATGGGTAAGTTGTTATCGTCCGTTATTCTTTGAATCTCATTTACCCTGATACTGGTCGCGGGCATTGTCATTTCATCTTCCAGCCAGTGATGCATGGCGCGGTTGTAATGTGCTGTCACTTTGCAAAATGGCTCAGTGCCAACAAAACGCTGTGTGATCCCCAGACTTGGGGCAATATAACGACGAAACATCATCAAATCGACCGCAGCATATACTTCATTGACAATCTGCTTTTCCTTAAGAAAATAACCAGGAAAAGTACCGCGTGAAATAATATATTTCGACCCTGGATGGACAGTCACATTTGACAAATAATGTGAGCCTTCGCGCACCATAGATAATCGTTCCTGAAAAGGAAATACTGACACATCCTCCTGGACGACAAATACATGTAACCAGTCGCACGCTTGTGCAGCCTGCTCAATCAAATATTGATGCCCCAAAGTAAAAGGGTTTGCATTCATGACAATTGCGCCAATCTTATCGGCGACCACAAGATGGTTTTGGCGAAGTTGGCTACAATAGCGATGAATGCCTATTGGCGTGTTTTCCATTAACGCCGCACGTTCATCAAGCGTGACTAAAGGATAAAAACCGCATCCTCTAAACGATTTAACATTCTCAGGGCTGGTGAGTAAAAAAAGATGATATTCACCTTTTTGTGCAGCCAGGAGTTGAGCCTCATGGATTATCTGAGGACTTAAAGACGTACCCCGCCATTCGCTATCCACCGCAATACATTTTAAGGCGCTACCAGCAACGCCTGCACAGGCAATCATCTTTCGACGACAACGCGCGATGACAAATTGCTCAATGTCATCATCAACCCCTAATCCATTGCTTTTCAGAAAGGAAATGATTTCCTCACTGAGCATACCGTTGCTAGTTTCAACAGATTCGAATTCTAGCGTCTGGTCGGTGTACATCGTCTTTCTCCTGAATACACATTAATGAATACCGGCAGGTTATAAACTGGTATACCGGGATTACGATGCTAACAATTCGCGTTGAGAATGAGACTCCTCAACGGTATTGATGAGTCGCCCAATATTTTCAATAGCGACTTCAACCCTGTCGCCTTCGTTCATGAATAAAGGCGGATTTCGTTTTTTACCCACGCCCCCTGGCGAACCGGTAATGATGACATCACCAGCGCTCAGTGAGGTGAACGTGCTGATATAGGCAATAAGATCGGCTACTTTATGGATCATGCTGGCAGTCGAGTCATTCTGCACCAACATGCCATTGAGATAGGTTTTAATGGATAACGCATTGGGGTCGGGTATGTCATCCGCTGTGGTCATACATGGACCAAATGCGCCGGTACGCTTCCAGTTTTTACCGGCTGTAAACCAGGCATGCTGCCAGTCACGCGCGGAACCATCCATATAACAGCTATAACCCGCAACATGGCTCAGTGCATGTTGAACGTCGATATTTGTGCCCGGTTTGCCAATGATAACCGCCAGCTCTCCCTCATAATCAAATTCGTTTGACCGCTCTGGTTTGATAACTGGTGTAGCATGGCCTGTTTGCGAATCAGGAAAACGGATAAACAGGGTTGGTGCATCATTGGTTTCTGCAAACTCCTTCCTTTTATCCGCATAATTCATTCCTACACAGAGAATTTTTCCTGGCTCGTCTATAACCGGTAAAAAAGTAATGTCATCAACCAGGATATCCACCGGGTAATCGATATATTGTCTGGCAACATCAATTGCATCCCATTGAAGCAAATCTTTAAGCGATGCATATTGATGGCCGATTTTACGCTCTAAATCGATAATGCCAGACTCAGTGAAAATCCCGTAGCTTTTACGACCATGATGAATGTAACTTGCTAATTTCATGATGACACCTGGTTGATATAATTCATATTGCTTGCTTTGCTTATGCCACCGCCTGTGGCATAAGCAATGTAAAAAAACGCGCTTTATTTCACTGACTGTGCCGGCACCAGCACTGCTTTATTACTGGATGCCAGGTATGTAGCAACTACGACGCCTACGCCCAACAGTGCCAGAATAAATCCCGTCATACCCTGCCATCCCATGGAATGGAAGACAAAGCCATTAACGAAGCCAATAACCGAACCGCCCATATAGTAGAAGAACAAATACAATGCTACAGCCTGGCCTCGTGCATGCGCTGCATTTTTACTGACCCAACTTAACCCGATGGAATGGCATCCAAAGAAGCAACCGGTAAATATAACGGCGCCAATGATGAAAGTGATGACATTCGAGGTCAGCGTCAGCAGCATTCCCAGCGCCATAACCAGGAACAGAACACGCAGGACTTTCATAGCACCGTATTTCGCAGCAAACTTGCCCGCTTGCGGTGCAGTAAAGAAACTCAGGGCAAAACTAAAAGACAGCAAGCCAGCATTTGACGGTGAAATATGGAACGGCTCTCCTTTGAGGAAGAAAGCCAGATAGTTATACAGCGAAGTAAATACACCAAAGATAATGAAGCTAATAACAAATGCCAGTGCCAGATTTTTGTTTTTAAAATGTGACGCCGCGCCCTTCATCACACGCATAACGTTAAGCGTTTGTGTAGGGGTGAAATTTTTCGATGCAGGCAGCAGGAAGTTTACCAGGATAGCAACCGCTATCAAGCTTAAGGCAAAACCGTAAAAGATAGTATTAATTGAAATATGCTCAATGAGCTGACTGGCAATAATACGTCCAGACATTCCCCCCATTGAGTTGCCGAAGACAAAATAACCCGTTACAACACCAGCAACAACCGGTGCTACCTCCTCGCTAATATAGGCTGTTGCCGCCGCCGCGATACCGCTCAACGCAAGACCAATAACGGCACGTAGAGCAACCAACATAGCCCAGGACTCTACCAGAGGACATAACAGGGTAAGAATACCACCTAACCACAATGAAACGATAATTAAGCGTTTCCGGCCATAATGGTCGGATAATGTTCCGGTAAACAATAAGCCAATAGCAAGCAATGCCGTTTCTGCTGAGAGAATAATGCTTACCTGGCTAACAGGTACATCATACTCCACTGCCAGTATGGGCAACAGCGGCTGAATAAAAAACAATGAGGCTAGCTCGGCAAGCCCGGACAATGCCAGCGCCAGTATAACGCGAATATAATTACCGGCCTTTGCCCCATCTGGACTGTTTAAATTATCTTGAGTACTCGTTATAGCCATAATATCCTCGACATTATATTTTAGGTACAGAATTATGCAGCTCGCCTGCGCGAGAGTTTATTAGTCGATTAAAGAAACTGGCAGTATCTAAATAGTTTCAGACAAGACATCTTCTGGCACACAAACAACGCCTTCAAATAACTTGCGTGAAGTGCGAATTACCGCCGCGCGAGTTTTTTCAATATCATTACCTTCTTTAAGTAATGATACGGCAATCTTCCCGCTGGGATGTTCAATATTGATAATAGTGGTATATAAATCCTTAGGCCTGTCAGCAATAACTTTCTGAGCCACAGAGCCATCAATAAGGGTGGCCGTAGCGATACCGATGGAACCCGTAATGGCCAAAGACTTATGACAGTTATGCGGCATAAAGTAACGCACTCTGATTGTTCCTCCCTTTTGTGCCTCACTGAGAAGAACCGGTTTGGGGATAACTTTTGAGGAAACATCGCCCAGCCCCATTGCCGCACCCGCTATACGGCGGATATTTTCCAGCCTGTCCATAAATTGTTGGTCAGCTTCCAGCTGTACCGGTGACTCGCCGCCTGTTTTGCCCATGTGCTTTGCATTAATTAATACCATCGGCATTGCCATGTCGATGCACGTGACTTCAATACCATCGATTACATCTGTCACTTTCCCGGTAGGAAGCAATTTACCTGTTTTAGAGCCAGCGGAATTAAGAAATGTCAGGCCAATGGGGGCAGCATAACCAGGCACACCATCAATTTGAGTCTCGCCTTCATAACTTACCTGATAATCAGGCGTTTGTACTTCAGCCTCAACCCGTGTGCCTGTATTAAGATTACGAATACGCACTGTCGTCACCGGGTTTTGTGCTTTAACAAGCCCTTTTTCAATAGCAAACGGACCAACAGCGCACAGCATGTTCCCACAGTTAGGCGTCGTATCGACGCGTTGTTCATTAACCATGACTTGTGCAAATAAGTAATCAACATCCGCATCGGGGCTGTCGGAAGGGCTGACTATCGCCACTTTACTGGTTTGCGGACTTCCACCGCCAATACCATCAATTTCAAGTTCATGGCCCGCCCCCATTAACCTGAGCAATACGGCATCACGCTCACGGACATTCTGCGGCAAATCACTCGCCAGAATGACAGGGCCCTTGGAAGTACCACCACGCATTAATACGCAAGGAATCTTCAACATTTTGTTTCTCATTTCGCGTTGTATTCAGAACGCTTGAAGGATTCCATAACCCTACCGATAACTCTAATGTCAAAAAACGAAGCATTAATACGATTTGCGCATAAATCGACCTTCGGTTAGTGTGGCACCAGGGAGCGAGTGAACAAAGGAGAGTGTCATGCAGCATGAACTACAAGGTATTCAGGCTTTTGTAAAAATTGCCGAAATCGGCTGCTTCACAAGGGCGTCGCAATTTCTTCACATATCGCAACCTGCGTTAACACGCCGAATAAAAAAGCTTGAACAGAGTCTGGGCGCCATATTGTTTGAACGCTCGACGCGAAGCATTAAACTGACGACTGTAGGGCGGGAATTTTTACCTAAGGCAAAGAATTTAATCGATTTTTATGAAAGCTCAATTTTAAGTATCAAGGAGATGGCCACGCATCAGACTGGCGTGATTACGCTGTCATGTCTGCCGACAGCGGCTTTCTATTTCCTTCCTTCTGTCCTAAAAGATTTTAACAATCACTATCCCAACATCCGTATACGTATTCTTGAACACAGTGCCAGTGACTGTCTTGACGCCGTCTTAAACGGCGATGCAGATTTCGGTATAAATATGATTAACATCACACATCCCAATATCGATTTTGCGCCACTGGTGAATGAACCTTTTGTATTAGCCTGCCGTCGTGACCATGAACTGGCACAAAAACCACTGGTGACCTGGGAAGATCTGGCTAATTTAAAACTCATCGGTGTCAGACGTTCAAGCGGTAACCGATCGTTAATCGATCAGGCTTTGGAGCAAGTACAGTGGAAACCCAACTGGTTTTATGAAGTCCGTCATTTATCAACATCACTTGGCATGGTAGAAGCAGGACTGGGCGTTGCCGTTGTCCCCAGCCTGGCAATGCCAACCGATGAACACCACATACTTATAAGCCGTCCTCTTATCGAGCCCGTTATACGGCGTACCTTAGGGCTTGTTCAACGACGAGAAACCACCCTGAGTCCCGCTGCAGAAAAATTCAGGGAAAGACTTCTACAACTTTGGTCTCATGAAAAGAGCAGTCCGTGGGTAGGCAAATTTACTCAATGATGAAGCCTGCATCGCATGGCAGCCAGGTGCCCGGAGCCTTGCATGATTATCGCTGGGATGCATGACGATGATGATGGAGGAAAACTATCACCGGGAAAGGATGTGAATTAAGAAGTGAGAAAAATGAGCAGGCATGGAACATCAACAATGCGAAGATTTCGCTGGTGCGTAAGCATGAAAAAGGCCCACGTTGTAAAACAACGTGGGCCTGAATAGTGGCGGAACGGACGGGACTCGAACCCGCGACCCCCTGCGTGACAGGCAGGTATTCTAACCAACTGAACTACCGCTCCACTGCTCCCTCGTGGGGAGCGAGGCGAATATTACGAGTTGGCCCGCAGACCGTCAACGCTTTTTTCCAGAAAATTAAACCGTTTGTCTGAAAATTCGCCGTCAGGCACGCCAGAGGCAGCTACCGCCTTTTTTCTGTACTAAATCAAGGCGCGATTCGTGGTTCATCACCTCTTCATCACTCGCCGTAATCACCCTCAGCGACGATGCCCGGCGCACCACGCGCTGAATCGCATTAGCATCCCCCACCGTACGCTGCGCGTCGCCTTCCATTGCAAACGTCATCGACGTTTGCCCGCCGGTCATTGTCAGGTAAACATCAGCCAGAATCTGGGCATCGAGCAATGCCCCGTGCAATGTACGCTTGCTGTTATCGATTTCATAGCGTGAGCACAGCGCATCAAGGCTGTTACGCTTGCCGGGGAACATTTTACGCGCCAGCGCCAGGCTGTCGGTAACTTTGCAAAAGGTGTTAGTTTTGGGAATGTCGCGCTTGAGCATCCCAAACTCATAGTCCATAAAGCCGATATCAAACGAGGCGTTATGGATGACAAGCTCAGCGCCGTGGATGTACTCCAGAAAATCATCCACTATCTCGGCAAACGTCGGCTGAGAGAGCAAAAACTCGTCGGAAATACCGTGTACGCCAAAGGCTTCCGGGTCCACCAGCCGGTCAGGCTTGATGTAGACGTGGAAGTTATTGCCGGTCAGACGGCGGTTTATCACCTCCACCGCACCGATTTCAATAATGCGATGCCCCTCATAATGGGCACCTATCTGGTTCATACCGGTGGTTTCGGTATCGAGGACGATCTGTCGTGTAATTGCAGTGCTCATAGCGCTCGTTTATGTCAGACTTGGCGTTTTCAACAGAGGAAGTCTACCAGAGATGCGTAAACAGGTAGAAATTTTCACCGACGGCTCCTGCCTGGGCAATCCAGGTCCTGGCGGCTACGGTGCCATTATGCGCTATAAGCAGCACGAAAAAACCTTCAGCGCCGGCTACCGGCTTACGACCAATAATCGCATGGAACTGATGGCAGCCATCGTGGCGCTGGAAGCGCTGCGCGAGCACTGCGATGTGGTACTTAGCACCGACAGCCAGTACGTGCGCCAGGGCATTACCCAATGGATCCACAACTGGAAAAAACGCGGCTGGAAAACAGCGAGCAAAGAGCCGGTAAAAAATGTCGACCTCTGGCAGCGGCTGGACGCAGCGCTTAGCCAGCACCAGATTAGCTGGGAATGGGTTAAAGGCCACTCCGGGCACATCGAAAATGAACGCTGTGACGAACTGGCGCGCAACGCCGCCGCTAATCCTTCTCTTGATGACGTGGGTTATCAGGCAAGCTGATACGCGTTCGGCACTGGCGGGTTGCCCCAACCGCGGGCCGAAGCTGAGTTTTCCCCGCTCTTCTCTTTTGTGGATTGAGCGTAAGCGGCACAGTGCGCTTGCGCGCCACGATAAGCTGCATACAGCCCAGTGCCGGAAGGTGCGTACTCAACAGCCTGCCGCCCTGCTTGTGCCACGGTAGCACCTGAAAGCGGCTCTGGTGCAGTACCTCAAAATTGAGTAGCGACAGCCAGTCCAGCTGGCGCATCAACGTGAACATGCGGCTATTGTAGGGCATGCGGCGGCGCTGAAAAGGCGTGAGTTTACCAAGACCAAGTACACTCATTGGATTAAAGCTGCTCATAATCAGCCAGCCATCTTCGATTAATACGCGGTCGGCCTCGCGCAGCAGGCGGTGCGGGTCGGTACACCAGGGTAAGGTATGGGCCAGCAGGCAGGCATCAATGGAGTCAGGCGCAAACGGCAGATACAGCGGGTCAGCCACAACCTGTAGCCTTTCTCCTTGTAACGCAACGTTAACCTGGTGTGAAATGGCGCAGGCGTCGGTGTCGATTTCGCCGCTCAGGTTGCCGATTTTGAGCAAATGAAACCCAAACATCTTACCCAGCCACGGACGCAGCTGGCGCTCCAGCGCATCGCGATAGTATTCGCCCCAGGGCAGTTCTGCCCAGTGTCGCGGCGCAGTATGCACGTCAGGTATCCTTGCCGGTTTCATCACAACCTTCTGTCAATCAATGAGAGGTGTTCTATGAATCTTACCAGTATTCCCGCATTTACGGACAACTACATCTGGGTATTGAGTGACGAGGCGGGTAAATGCCTGATTGTCGATCCTGGCGATGCCGCGCCTGTGCTGAAGAAGATAGCAGAAGAACACTGGCAACCTGTGGCCATTTTACTGACGCACCATCATCACGATCATGTTGGCGGCGTAAGCGAGCTGGTGAAGGCATTCCCGGATATTGCGGTCTATGGCCCGCAAGAAACGCGCAACAAAGGGGCTACACACATTGTTGGCGATGGCGATAACGTGAATCTGCTCGGCCTGGAGTTTGAGATTTTCGCAACACCTGGTCACACCCTTGGGCATATCAGTTGGTATACCACGCCCTGGCTTTTTTGCGGCGACACGCTGTTCTCTGGTGGTTGCGGACGACTTTTTGAAGGTACGGCCCAACAGATGTACCAGTCATTTCAGCGACTTAACCAACTCCCGGCAGAAACGTTAATTTGTTGTGCGCATGAGTACACACTCAGCAATTTAACCTTTGCCTTGAGCATCCTTCCTGCAAACCCGGACTTAAATGAGTATTTCCTTAAAGTTAAAGAGTTACGGGCAAAAAACCACTCAACATTGCCTTCCACACTGGCAATTGAGCGAAAAATAAATATTTTCCTCCTCACAGATAATTCTGATTTAATTAGGAAAATTCCATATGAAACAAAATTGCAACACCCTGAAGGCCGTTTTGCATGGCTGAGGACAAATAAGGATAACTTCTGAGTTTTCCGACTTGTGTCTTTACAGGTTCGACTGTATGATTGCTCGTCTTTTAAGCAACTATTGACACACACATGAAGGCAAAAGCGATGATTCTCGCCTCTGTCTTGCTGGTGGGTTGCCAGGCATCGAAAGATGACAGCAACGTTCAACAGCATGCACAGAGCCTTTCTGCAGCTGGTCAAGGTGAAGCAGGTAAGTATACGGGTCGAGCGACCTCGGCTCGTTGGCTGGACAATAGTCTGGCTCTCGAGCAGGATCAGGATCTGTGGAACTTCATTAGCGACGAGCTGAAGATGGGCATTCCGGAAAATACCCGGATTCGCGAACAAAAACAAAAGTATTTAAAAAACAAGAGCTATCTCCACGATGTGACCGTAAAGGCTGAGCCTTATATGTACTGGATTGCCGGTCAGGTGAAGAAACGGAACATGCCAATGGAATTGGTACTTCTACCCATAGTGGAGAGCGCTTTTGATCCCCATGCGACGTCTGCTCGTAGTGCCGCTGGCATCTGGCAGATTATACCGAGCACGGGGCGTAACTATGGCTTGCAGCAAACCAGTACTTACGATGCGCGCCGCGACGTTGTCGCGTCAACCACCGCAGCACTGAACATTATGCAGCGCCTGAACCGCATGTTTGATGGTGACTGGCTGTTGACCGTTGCCGCTTATAACAGTGGCGAAGGCCGTGTGATGAAGGCAGTAAAAGCGAACAAAGCGCAGGGTAAACCCGCTGACTTCTGGTCGCTGTCTCTGCCGACGGAAACACAGCTTTATATCCCGAAAATGCTGGCGCTGAGCGATATCTTCAAAAATCACCAGCGTTATGGCGTGCGTATGCCAACCGCAGATGAAAGCCGTGCGTTAGCGCGTGTGGAAGTCAATAACCCGGTCGCGATGACACAACTCGCGGATATGGCCGGTATACCGGTTAATAAGCTGAAAACGTATAACGCAGGTTATAAGGGTTCAGTACTGGGTAAAAGTGGTCCGCAATACGTGATGGTGCCGAAAAAGCACGTCGATCGTCTGCGTACTTCACTGGCCTCTGGCGACTTTGACGCTGTGGATTCCGGTATTCTGGCTGAAAGCGACGTTATGCAGGCTCAGCCAGTTGTCAGCCGCACGGCCAGCGTAAGCAGCTATACAGTACGCTCTGGCGATACGCTCTCTACTATTGCAGCACGCAATAAGGTGAGCACGAAGGATATTCAGCGCTGGAATAACTTGCGCGGTGCGAGCATCAAACCGGGCCAGAAGCTGAAGATGGGCGGCGCTGGCAGCAGCGACACTCAGCTCGCCAGTAATCGCAGCAGTAACAACAGCATCACCTATCGCGTGCGTAAAGGCGATTCGCTGTCCAGCATTGCGAAGCGTCATGGCGTGAAAATTAAAGATCTGGAGCGCTGGAACAGCGATACCGGTAATCTGAAACCAGGCGATCAGCTAACGGTGATTGTGAAAAACGCCGGTAATTCCAATAGCTAATGGCTGGAATGCTGAAAAACAAAAAGGCACCTCAGGGTGCCTTTTTTAATGCCTGCTTTATCCAGCGACTGGAGCTTTTACCCGGCGTAAATTCAACCAGCAGCGGATTATGATCTGATGCGCGCGTTACCAGCACAGACGCTTCATGTACGTTCATTCCACGGTAAAACACAAAGTCCAGCGGTCGGCCAAACGCCCGGCGCCGCTGATCGTCAGTAAACCGGACCTCACGCAGCGACATTTCACGCGCAAAACGATAAAGCGCCGCCATGCGCGGACGACTCCAGGCATTAAAATCGCCGCCCATAATGACCGGCCCGGCGTGATGAGAAATCTGGTCACCAATAGGGCCCAGCTGCTTGCTGTAGACATCCACACCCAGGCTGAAATTCACCGCATGAATATTGATAACCATCAGTAGCTGACCATCTGGAAGAGGATAAACCGTTACCAGTGCAGATTTTGATAGCCGCAGAATCGGCTCACGCTCGCGCAGTGGACAGCAATACACCGGATGTGCCGCCGAGAGCGTCATCACACCAGAAGGATGTTGAGGCAGTACAAAAGCAGGAACCTGGTCAGCAGCCAGGTAGTTGGAGGTCGCAAAATTCACTAACTCAGGTGTGGTCTGCGCTTCCTGCAGCAACACCAGATGAGCGTCTTTACCAAAATTCTTCAGCACAGAAAGCCAGTCGGCGCGCTGCTGCTTGAAAATGTTCCAGACCAGCACGCGTAGCGTATTTTCCCCATAAAGCGGCTCACCGGGAGGCAGTGCCTTGCCTATGCTCGCAAAAGAACCCGGGGGCAAAATCCTCTCCGCCGGCTGACCTGCAACATAGCGCATGGCATAGGTTTTTTTTCGCACGTTTCGCTAATGACCTCTGTAGCGTTATCACTCATACAACGGAGTGTTCCCTTTGTTATAGGGGCTTTGTCCGCAGTTTTCAATGGTCCCACCTGAACGATACCTGCGCAATCCGAAAGGCAGATGACAGCCATCAAAGCCCATGCTTTAATTACGCTTCAGCACTAATACCGCAGCAATATTGCACGATGAGCAAAAATGAAAACAACGTCTGAAGAAATGGCGATTTTTGTCGCCGTAGTGGAAAGTGGCAGTTTCAGCCGTGCAGCGGAACAGCTTGGTCAGGCCAATTCAGCCATTAGCCGTACGGTAAAAAGGCTGGAAAATAAGCTTGAGGTGAGCCTGCTTAATCGTACCACTCGCCATCTCAGTCTGACAGAAGAGGGGAACCGTTTTTTTCGCCGCGCCCAGCAGATTTTACAGGACATGGCGATGGCAGAAAACGAACTTCTTGAGAGCCGTAGAGCCCCCAAAGGCTTACTGCGCGTGGATGCCGCAACTCCCGTGGTGATACATCTGCTCACACCGCTGATTAAACCATTTCGCGAACGCTACCCGGACGTTGAGATCTCGCTGGTTTCTTCGGAAACATTCATCAACCTGATTGAAAGAAAAGTGGATGTCGCCATTCGTGTGGGTACATTAAGCGATTCCAGCTTGCGCGCCAGACCACTGTTCAATAGCTACCGTCGTCTTGTTGCCTCACCTGAATACCTGAAACGAGCGGGAATGCCCCCGAACGCGCAGGCGCTGCGTCATCATGCCTGCCTTGGTTTCAGTGAGCCCATCGTACTCAACCGCTGGCCGCTGGCGCAGGGTGACGGGCAGCTTATGGAAATTGAACCCGAGCTTTCATCCAATAGCGGTGAAACACTTAAACAACTGTGCATGCTCGGTAACGGCATCGCTTGCCTGGCAGATTTTATGGTTGATAAGGAGATTGCAGAGGGAACACTGGTAGAAGTTTTGAAAGACTGCGTATTACCTCTTGAGGTGCCAATCAGCGCCGTCTATTACAGCGACAGAGCCGTCAGCACTCGCATCAGAACATTTATCGACTTTCTGAGCGAGCATGTACCACAGCCCTTACGCGGGCTGTGATACACAGAATGTTACTTATCCCACTGCGGTGCCAGACCATCCGGGCTGACGAGGCGGTCATTGCGATCCAGCTCAGCAATGGCTGCCATATCCACCTCATCGAGTTGCAGCTCACGTGATTGCAGGTTGCTTTGCAGGTTTTCACGCTTTGTAGAAGATGGGATCACGGAATAATCCAGCGCCATCGCCCATGCCAGAATAACCTGTGCAGGTGTTGCGTTATGCTTCTCAGCAATGCGGCCAATAACGTCGTCTGCCAGTGCCTTACCGTAGGCCAACGTCATATAAGACGTGATGTGAATGCCGTGAGCTTTAGCCCAGTCAACCACGCGACGATTTTGAAAATGCGGCGACAGTTCAATCTGGTTAGTGGCAATATTGCTGGCACCTACGGCATCGATAGCCTGCTGCATCAGTTCAATCGTGAAGTTGGACACGCCAATTTCACGGGTTAGCCCTGATGCTTTTGCTTCCATTAACGCATTCATTGTTTCAGCGACGCTGACAGCCTTGCCCGGCGACGGCCAGTGGACCAGCGTCAAATCAACGTAGTCGGTACGCAGCTTTTTCAGGCTCTCTTTAAGGCTGGGAATGAGCTTATCGGCACTCAGGTTGTCAGTCCAGATTTTGGTGGTGAGATAAAGCTCACTGCGCGCGATGCCACTTTCAGCAATGGCCTGACCAACAGCCGCTTCGTTATCATAAATCTGCGCGGTATCAACTACGCGATAACCCAGCTCAAGCGCTGTTTTGACAGATGCGATGACAGCCTCATCTTTCAGACGATAGGTACCAAGACCAAATGCAGGAACGCCCATAACTTACCTCGTTGATATTGTGTTGTTGAGGCCATTATTACGAGGCGGGAGCGAATAGAAAACAGGCACAAGCGCAAAGGATTTTTGCTGGAATAGCAATAGTGGGGATTTCCGGCATATCAGAAAAAGAAAAAGCCCTGAGCATTTGCTCAGGGCTTATCAAATAAGTGGCGGAACGGACGGGACTCGAACCCGCGACCCCCTGCGTGACAGGCAGGTATTCTAACCAACTGAACTACCGCTCCACCGAATTTTTCTACAACTACCGGTTTGTTGCCCCGGTTCACTGCTTAATTTGATGCCTGGCAGTTTATGAATCACTTCGTGATTCACCCTTCGGGCCGTTGCTTTGCAACGTTCAGAAGCATCGCTTCTGTCCTACTCTCTGTCGAGTAGCGAACTGCCCTGAAGATTGTGCGCAGTCTTTCAATTTGATGCCTGGCAGTTCCCTACTCTCGC